>NZ_CP104138.1:4595000-4914092 GCF_025200775.1 Rhizobium sp. WSM1274
GACGGGCCGGCCAATGATGGCCGACGGCCTCTGGCCTGTATTTGGATCGTTGCTGGCGGCGAAAAAGATATCCTTTGAAGAAATAAAAGTTTTGCATCGGCTTATGGCTGCTGCGTGTTCTGCATACATTGTGAAGAGAAGATTGATCTGGAGGCTTCCAGGTGTTTTGGGTTTTACCCAAGGCGTCCGAGCCCAGTTCTGATGATCCCATGAATGGCCTAGCCGGCCGGATATGGGTGAAGGACTGGAGGTAGGAGGAAGCTTGTCACTCTGGATCGTTTGTTGTTCGTTGCCTTTGGGCTTCGTCTGATGAACGATCGGATTACCGTTGCCTGACCGCGCGGTATCGGATCATATCTCGAGAAGCTGGTCTTAAGACAGGCTGCAAGCGAGCTGCTCGGCGTAGCTCCAATAAAGCAGACCTGTCGAACACGTTAATGGCATTGTTGGATTGACTGGGTTGTAAAAGGTAACCCGGTCTGTTGCCGTTCCTTTGGAACGGGCAACGAGACGATGAGCATTGGCAATGAGAACGATTAAGTGTCGTAAGGGCATTTGGTGGATGCCTTGGCATGCACAGGCGATGAAGGACGTGATACGCTGCGAAAAGCCGTGGGGAGCTGCGAATGAGCTTTGATCCATGGATCTCCGAATGGGGCAACCCACCTTAAATGCTTGGGAATCTGGCGCCGCAGGCGCCGCGAATAGTGAGTAGCGAATAGTTTTTAAATTCTATTCGCTATTCGCTAACAACTATTCGCTGCGTCGCAAGGCGACGCCAGGTTCCAAGCATTGTGATAAGGTATCTGCACCTGAATACATAGGGTGTAAGAAGCGAACGCAGGGAACTGAAACATCTAAGTACCTGCAGGAAAGGACATCAACCGAGACTCCGCAAGTAGTGGCGAGCGAACGCGGACCAGGCCAGTGGCAATTGTGATTAAAGTGGAACGCTCTGGAAAGTGCGGCCGTAGTGGGTGACAGCCCCGTACGCGTAGATATCATGATTGTCCTAGAGTAGGGCGGGACACGAGAAATCCTGTCTGAACATGGGGAGACCACTCTCCAAGCCTAAGTACTCGTGCATGACCGATAGCGAACAAGTACCGTGAGGGAAAGGTGAAAAGCACCCCGACAAGGGGAGTGAAATAGAACCTGAAACCGGATGCCTACAAACAGTCGGAGCCCGAAAGGGTGACGGCGTACCTTTTGTATAATGGGTCAACGACTTAGTGTAACAAGCAAGCTTAAGCCGGTAGGTGTAGGCGAAGCGAAAGCGAGTCTGAATAGGGCGATTTAGTTTGTTGCATTAGACCCGAAACCGAGTGATCTAGCCATGAGCAGGTTGAAGGTTGGGTAACACCAACTGGAGGACCGAACCCGCATCTGTTGCAATAGATTGGGATGACTTGTGGCTAGGGGTGAAAGGCCAATCAAACTCGGAAATAGCTGGTTCTCCGCGAAATCTATTTAGGTAGAGCGTCGAGCGAATACCCCCGGGGGTAGAGCACTGGATGGGCTATGGGGACTCACCGTCTTACTGATCCTAACCAAACTCCGAATACCGGGGAGTACTACTCGGCAGACACACGGCGGGTGCTAACGTCCGTCGTGAAAAGGGCAACAACCCTAACCTCCAGCTAAGGTCCCCAAGTCATGGCTAAGTGGGAAAGGATGTGAGGATCCCAAAACAACCAGGATGTTGGCTTAGAAGCAGCCATCATTTAAAGAAAGCGTAACAGCTCACTGGTCTAAATAAGGGTCTTTGCGCCGAAAATGTAACGGGGCTGAAGCCATGCACCGAAGCTGAGGATGTGTAGCAATACACGTGGTAGCGGAGCGTTCCGTAAGCTGATGAAGGGAGACCCGTGAGGGCTCCTGGAGGTATCGGAAGTGCGAATGTTGACATGAGTAACGATAAAGAGGGTGAGAGACCCTCTCGCCGAAAGACCAAGGGTTCCTGCTTAAAGTTAATCTGAGCAGGGTTAGCCGGCCCCTAAGGCGAGGCAGAAATGCGTAGTCGATGGGAACCACGTTAATATTCGTGGGCCTGGTGGTAGTGACGGATTGCACAAGTTGTTCTGGTTTATTGGATTATCAGGGCAGCGGAGCGGTTCCAGGAAATAGCTCCACCGTATAGACCGTACCCGAAACCGACACAGGTGGTCAGGTAGAGTATACCAAGGCGCTTGAGAGAACTATGTTGAAGGAACTCGGCAAATTGCACGCGTAACTTCGGAAGAAGCGTGACCCCATGGTAGGCAACTATTATGGGGTGGCACAGACCAGGGGGTAGCGACTGTTTATCAAAAACACAGGGCTCTGCGAAGTCGCAAGACGACGTATAGGGTCTGACGCCTGCCCGGTGCTGGAAGGTTAAGAGGAGAGGTGCAAGCTTTGAATCGAAGCCCCAGTAAACGGCGGCCGTAACTATAACGGTCCTAAGGTAGCGAAATTCCTTGTCGGGTAAGTTCCGACCTGCACGAATGGCGTAACGACTTCCCCGCTGTCTCCAACATAGACTCAGTGAAATTGAATTCCCCGTGAAGATGCGGGGTTCCTGCGGTCAGACGGAAAGACCCCGTGCACCTTTACTATAGCTTTACACTGGCATTCGTGTCGGCATGTGTAGGATAGGTGGTAGGCTTTGAAGCGGGGACGCCAGTTTCCGTGGAGCCATCCTTGAAATACCACCCTTATCGTCATGGATGTCTAACCGCGGCCCGTCATCCGGGTCCGGGACAGTGTATGGTGGGTAGTTTGACTGGGGCGGTCGCCTCCGAAAGAGTAACGGAGGCGCGCGATGGTGGGCTCAGACCGGTCGGAAATCGGTCGTCGAGTGCAATGGCATAAGCCCGCCTGACTGCGAGACTGACAAGTCGAGCAGAGACGAAAGTCGGTCATAGTGATCCGGTGGTCCCGCGTGGAAGGGCCATCGCTCAACGGATAAAAGGTACGCCGGGGATAACAGGCTGATGACCCCCAAGAGTCCATATCGACGGGGTTGTTTGGCACCTCGATGTCGGCTCATCGCATCCTGGGGCTGGAGCAGGTCCCAAGGGTTTGGCTGTTCGCCAATTAAAGCGGTACGTGAGCTGGGTTCAGAACGTCGTGAGACAGTTCGGTCCCTATCTGCCGTGGGTGTAGGAATATTGACAGGATCTGTCCCTAGTACGAGAGGACCGGGATGGACATATCTCTGGTGGACCTGTTGTCCTGCCAAGGGCATAGCAGGGTAGCTACATATGGACGGGATAACCGCTGAAGGCATCTAAGCGGGAAACCCACCTGAAAACGAGTATTCCCTATCAGAGCCGTGGAAGACGACCACGTTGATAGGCCGGGTGTGGAAGTGCGGCAACGCATGAAGCTTACCGGTACTAATAGCTCGATCGGCTTGATCGTTCTCATTGACTATGCTCATCGAACAAAGTTCGATGTGCCAGACCTTTGTCCTGACGCGCCATGGCGCTGCGGACGGCCCGCCAAACGATTGGCGACGGCCTCTGGCCTGTATCGGTGCCACAAGCACCCGCAGCCGGAAGAGGTTCCAAAAGACGTGTTCAAAACCAGCGAAAGAGAACCAAATAGCGCTATTCGCTATTGGCTACTCCCTATTCGCTCCAAATCCAGCTTCTCAAAACAACAAAGTTGCGCTTTGCCGACCTGGTGGTTATGGCGGGGTGGCTGCACCCGTTCCCTTTCCGAACACGGCCGTGAAACGCCCCTGCGCCCATGGTACTTCGTCTTAAGACGCGGGAGAGTAGGTCGCTGCCAGGTCTGCAAAACGCAACTTTGATAAAACAATCTTCTCTAAACAAAACAAACGGCCCATGCCGTCGCAAAAGGGCCGCTCACAAGCGGCCCTTCTGCGTTGAACAGACAGACAAGAAATACCATATTTGCCATAGGCAAAATAAAATGGCGCGGGGTGGAGCAGCCCGGTAGCTCGTCAGGCTCATAACCTGAAGGCCGCAGGTTCAAATCCTGCCCCCGCAACCAAACAAATAGCCGCCTTCAGGGCGGCTTTTTGTTTGGTAACGGGTCGAGGGTTTAATGCCTAATCAGCGGCCCGCAAGAAGGCAAAGCCGACGCAGCGGGACAGAAAACTACAAATCCTGCCCCCGCAACCAAACCTTCCCAAATACACATACGCAAAAGCCCGCCTCCTGCGGGCCTTTTGCGTTTCTGCTTACCGCTGGGTCGAGGCAGGCATCCGTCGGGCAGCAATTGGATCCGATGCTTCAGTTCAATTCATTCCGGGCCAGGAATTCGGCCGCCTGAATTGTCTCCAGGGCGCTCGCTGTCGCCCGGAAATAAGGCAGGCCTTCCCAGAGGTTGCGATCGCCGACGATATAGAATCGGCGCTTGGCGCGCGTCAGGGCAACGTTCAAGAGGTTCGGCTTCGAGGCGGCCCAGCTGGCCGCTCCGCTATGGTCGGCATCGGCGCCGAGCACCATGAAAACGATGTCTTCTTCCTTGCCCTGGAAGGTATGCACCGTGCCTATCCGATCCCGCAGCCACCTCGACAGTTTCGGTGGAGGCGAGCGCGTATTTCCGTTCCAATCGACCCAGGCTGCATGGGCCAGAGCCTGCTTCAGACTGTTCTTGACCTCCTTGAACGGCGAAATGATATAGAGATCAGGCAATACGCCGTCCCGGCGACAGGTGGCGGTGAGGAGATCGACGATGAAGTCCGTCTGTTCTGGAACGGCCTGTTTGCCGGCTACCCTTCCCTTGACGTCGATCCAGGCACTGTCGCCATAAAACGGTGGAGCATCGCCGGCGGGCCGGCGCTCCTGCAGTCCGAAGACCATCTTGTTCTGATAGGCGATCTGGTTGGCAAGGCCGAACATCGGATCGATGCAGCGCCGATGCACCCTGAGAGGGCTGCCGATCCAGAGCCCGTCCGCCTCCTCGCCCGGAACGGTCGTTCCATAGCGATTGGCGGCATCCGCCAGCATCTGCACCGACGCCCTGTTCGGCGAATATTGTCCTGCGGCGGTGTGGGGCGAGAGAGCCGAGGTGGCGGTGATCAGCACGCTGGGTAGCGTGAAGACCGGCTCGATTTGCTGGGGATCGCCGATCACCATGACACGGCGCGCCCGCAACAAGGCCCCGACGGCCGCCTCCGGCACCGCCTGACCGGCTTCATCGATGAAAACCCAGCCGATCGAGCCGGCTTCGAGACCGCGGAACTGCCGGGCGAAGGACGCAAACGTCGTCGACACGATCGGAACGATCATGAAAAGGCTCTGCCAGATCAAGGCAATGTGCTCGCCATCGACGGGACTGTTGTCGGAAAGCAGTTTGCTGATGGCGACGATATTTCCCCCAAAACCCCCGCCCTTCCTGCCGACCTCCGCCAGCCACGCTTCATGCAGCGTCAAAGCCGCTTCCAGCAATGCAGAACGCAGACCTGCCAACTCGTCTCGATGCCACAGACCATCAATCTGGAAACGGTCGGCCTCGAGATCGGAGAGATGCCTGGGTACGGTGGGATGATCGAGAATCGTCCCGAGACGATCGAATTCCTCTCTCTTCCTAGACCAGATTTCCCGTTGCGATCCTAGCGCCCGCTCGGCCCGTTGATGTCCCCGCAACGCTCGCTTCAGCGCAGGTCCATGGACTTTCGCAAGACGACGCTCGCATTCCGCCAGGGCCTTGCGCAGTTCCAGCTGCTTGCGCGCGTTGGCAACGACATCTTGCCGATGCTGCCGGGCAGGATTGGCCGGCAGCACTTTCTCCCACCACGCAGGAGCGCTGCGCTCTAGCAGCTGTTCCTCCTCCTTCAGATGAGACAATCCTTCCCTGATACCGAGCATTTCGGCCGCGACCATGTCGCAGCGATCTTGTGCGCGCCGAAGTTCCGCCGCGGCCGCCCTAACCCCTTCAAGCGCCTCGCGGCAGAATACATCTGGCGAAACCAGCGCGATTTCATCACAGAGATCGGCATAGCGCGCATACTGGCCGATCTTGTCGCGAACCACCTCATCGGCGGCATGAAATGCCGCCGCTGCCTCGGCGAAGGTTGGTCCCTCATAGCCTTTTAGCCATTCCCAGATGGTCTGTGGCTTATCGGCGCCGGACCAGCCAGGTTTTGGCCTTTCGGCGATCTCCATGAAGGCGAAACGTTCCTTGAAGGCTCGACGGTTCCGGGCGTTGCCGAGCGCACAGGCGATCAACCCCCATGGGCGGTCGCCGTCGGAGAGCTTGACGGCAGCTCCATTGTCCTTCTGGCAAGCGATCTTGTGCGCGACCGTCTGCAGATATTGGAATGAAGATGTCTTCCCAATCGAACTTCGTTTGGGAAGGTCGCGCGAGATATTCTCCACGGCGGCGTTGTTGGACGAAGCGACGACCATTTCGAATCCCGAAATAGCCGGGATCAGCGCCGATATCGAGGCGGTGCTCCGGTCCGTGAAGATGGCTCGGCGCGGCGAGCCGTCGAAGGCATCGCGCGCCGTCTTCAAGAAGGCCAGGACGCGGGCGCGCCGAACGATATTATCCGCGAACATGTCGCGAAGCAGGGTCGTCTTTCCCGTCCCTGGTGGGCCGTTGACCGAGAACAGTCCCGTTTCCGAAAGGTCGCCGATGGCCGAATTGATCGCGAACTACTGCATGAGGCTCATCGCCTGGTGAGGTTCGCTGAGCCAGCGTCCGCGGTTGAGATTTCCTGGATGCAGGGCTTGAACGATCGCCCGGCGTCCATCCTCCGAGTAGAGGTCGATCCGCTTCTCTTGCGCAGGCGGCGTGAGATATTGCCTGAGCGGCTCGGGAATATCGCCGTGTTTGACGCACGTCATCACCCGTTCGATATCCTCTATGAAGAAACTGTTCAGGATCCCGATGTCTTCTTCAACGTTTGCACTCTCCTCCTCCTCGTCGCCGGCATCGAGCGCATTGCTCTCCTGCGGTGGCGGCAAGGAGATGATTTCAGGTTTCACCACCCTGTCTCGGTAGCGTATTTCAACAGCAGCGATGGGTTTCTCTTGCTTCGAGGAAAAGCCGGCCCAATCGCAGAGCAATTCATGCAGCGTCAGGATTTCGGCGGCATCGATCGGCTGACCGTCGGGATCCTCGTCGGACGAAGATCTCAGATGCCGTTGTGCCCGAAAGTTTTGAAGCAATTCCGAAAGCTGCCTCTTGCCGTCGGCAAATGCCTCGTGGCTGAGTGAGGAGAGGCCGGATTTCCGCACCCGCCCCAGAGCCCAGGGAAGCGTGGAAACGGAAAATGTTTCGAACAACGGCTGCCCAAAGGGGGAGAGCTGCAGGCTGGCAAAGCAGGTATCGCCATCGAGATCGCCGCGTTCGGCATCCTCATACTCGTTGCTATCGGCCGCAACGCAATCGAAGTGCCTGCGGATATCGGCAATTTCGGATTTGCTGAAAACGCCGAGGAACAGGGTGAAGCCCGTGATCTGCTTCTCTTCGGGTATCGCTGGGCGGTTGAGTGCGGCGCCGTCATCCTCGAGCGTTTTCGCATGCAGCCAAAAAACGCTTCGGCCTTCATTGGAGGCAATACGACTGGAGAGATCGTAAGGAATGAAGAACTCGATTTTGTGCCAGAAATCCAGAATGGCGAGAAGCCGTTCTCTTTCGGCGCCGTCTGCATTCATCTGCATGAGTTCTCACTGAGGCGTTGCAAAAATAGGCTCGCGCTTGTTTTAGCAACGATCGCAGCTCGAAATCAAAGTCCATGGCGACTGCGCGCCCCGAACGCATTTCCGCACATGGCAAAACCGCGTCAATGCAGACGCGATCGGCGTCGCTCGCCGAGCGCCGTCCCCGGTTCCAGCAAAGCCATGGTCGCCGTCACGACATCCGTCTTGCCAGCGGCGGGCTCGGCGATCGAGCACCGCCGGCATAATCAAGCGCGGCCGGATCGTCCGAATACAGGTCCTGGATTTGCGGCAAGACGGCCCCTTCCGCCAGCCGTTTGCTGGTTGCAAGAGCGATGCCAAGTAACGCGCCTGGATAAGATGCGGCCCGATCTCGCCGACCCGGCGGACAGTCTCTACAGCTCGCTGATATTGCAGGGCAAGCTGCGTGTCGCCAAGCCGCATCTGGATCGGTGTAGGATCGGGCCCGCTGGCTCAGTGAGGCCTTGGCAGTCAAGGACCCTGTCAGCTTGCCTCGGCCACGCTGCATGACGAAAGTATGACAATTTGTACTGAAATATTACATTAAGCTGATCGTCTATAGTCAGAGCAAATATAGCCTTCAAGTATCTACCGAGTGAAAATGCAACCAAAGCTTTGTATTATATGGTTTTTCGTCTGCTAAAACTAATCACTTTGGGCCATTTCCTTCCTTCTCAATCCGTATTAACATAATTAAGAAATGTCTAAAAAATAAGGCGATGACATCCGGGACCGACATTTCATACTATCTAATACCCGCCATCGCTCCACGTTTGAGTAAAGTGTAACGCTAGGGGAGGCGTATATGTTCATGACAGGCTCTGGAATGGAGAATACTGACCAGGGGAGGAAGTTGAATACGTCTGGAGATACTATACTAGTAGTGGCAAAAGCGGATTTATTTTCGGAGTGCATGGTGGAAGCACTGGCAAAGAAATTTCCGAATTGTGAAGTAGCAAGCATAACGAGCATAAAGCCAATGCTGGAAAAAGATACCAGCGAGATTAAGCTTGTTTTATTCTATCATATACCCGGCCCCGAGCTTCATGAGGCGTTGCAGGCTGCGCGCGAAAACCACCCTGAAACCTCGATCGGGCTTGTTGTCGAAGCGATCGACATGCTCGAGCCCTACGTCAGCCGGCTGGTGGAGGCAAGGATCATCGATGGTGTCCTGCCGCTCAACCTGCGGCTCGACGTCTTCATGGCCGCTGTGGATTTACTGATGAAGGGCGGCGAACATTTTCCGTCAGCACTTCTCAACCGTCTCAACAACAAGAACGCCCAGCTGGAACCTTCGCTCTATCAGGCAAAATCGGTCGATGCGGCCCGCAACAATGCGCTCAAGCTGAGACGCGACAGCATCTCTGCTTTGACCACCCGGGAGGTTCAGATCCTGGATCTCATCTGCAAGGGGACGCAGAACAAGATCATCGCCGACAAGCTGCATCTTTCCGAAAACACCGTGAAGGTTCACGTCCGCAACATCTACAAGAAGATGAACGTCCGGAATCGCACGGAAGCGGCATCCCGCTTCTTCAATGAGCATCCCGCGGGCGAAGACGACATGTCCGGCCGGTGGCGCAATTGATATAACGCTTTTGTTTCAGATAGAAGGACGCGCAAAGCAGCGCGACTTCTGTCCGAAGCCGCTTGGAGAGCAGATATAAGGCGCTGAGCCGTGATAGGCGACAGCGCGGGCCGTTACTCCGGCCGGGCGCTCGGCGTGATTTTCCGGATAGGCGTAGGCCCTCGAGACGCGCGGAGCGTCGGCCACGACGATATTCTTCTTCGCGACGACAGCGATATCGTCATCAACGAGCGTGCAAGCCGTTTGTCCGATCGCCATAAGCGTCGTTCCTCCGACGAACATCGCCAAGCGAAGACACCAGCCTTTTAGCTGCGCTGCACCTTGTTTTTTCAACATAGCCCAAACCCCTCGCATATGGCACTTCCGGATGCAAGACCGGCCGTGCCGTTGAGCTCCGCCGATCTCCCGACTTCCCTCGTATATTAGCGGCATTGAGTGAAGCTTGAGAGGTGGATGAGAGGTGTATTGGCGGTAAAACATTGAAGTGATTAATCATTTGTTATTTTTAAGTATACTTTCGTAACTATTTCGGATAACTGGAGTTTTTCAAGTTGACCCCGCTAACAGTCGTTGTATTATTTTACTAGTAATTCGGTTTCCGAAGAGTAACTACAAAGTTATTCATGTATGGACGCTCAGTTTGATGAATATCCATAGCGGGTAACGCAGGCATGCAGTGCATGAATAAAACAAAAGACTAAATACCTGGGAAGGGGTTTGTAATGCGTAGTTTCGTTCCCAACGAAGGCACTTCTAAAGTATCAGGCATACCGGCGCTCCAAGGGCGACGCACCGTTCTTGTGAATGGCGGGGGCGGCTTCCTCGGTTCACATCTCTGCGAAAGGCTCCTGCAGCGCGGCCACAGCGTCACATGCCTCGATAATTTTTCGACCGGCCGCCGTGCGAATGTCGCTCATCTTGCAGCGAACAACCGCTTCCGCATCGTCGAGCACGATGTTAGGCAGCCCTTCGATGTCGACGCGTCGCTCATCTTCAATTTCGCCTCCCCCGCCTCTCCGCCCGATTATCAGCGGGATCCTGTGGGAACGCTGCTCACCAACGTGCTTGGCGCCGTCAATACCCTTGATTGCGCGCGAAAGACCGGTGCGATCGTCGTCCAGTCGTCGACGTCGGAGGTCTATGGCGATCCGACCCAGAGCCCGCAGCACGAATCCTATTGCGGCAATGTCAACCCGATCGGACCGCGCGGCTGTTACGACGAAGGCAAGCGCAGCGCCGAAACGCTGTTCTTCGATTACCACAGGACTTACGGTGTCGACATCAAGGTCGGCCGCATCTTCAATACCTACGGACCGCGCATGCGCCTGGACGACGGGCGGGTGGTTTCCAATTTTATCGTTCAGGCCCTGCGCAATGCCGACCTGACGATCTATGGTGACGGTCAGCAGACCCGTTCTTTCTGCTATGTCGACGACCTCATTGAGGGTTTCCTACGTTTTTCGGCTGCCGGCAGCGCCTGCAACGGTCCGATCAACCTCGGCAACCCAGCCGAAATGACCGTTCGGCGTCTGGCGGAAATCATTCGAGACCTGACGAACTCGCGTTCCCGGATCGTCCACCTGCCGGCGGTCACCGACGACCCTCGTCAGCGGCGGCCGGATATTTCCCGGGCCATGGCCGATCTTGGCTGGAAGCCCCGCGTCGGGCTCGAAGCCGGCCTGGCTCGCACCGTCGAATATTTCGACGGACTGCTCGCCGGCACAGAGAAGGCGGAGGTCGTATGAGATGCCCCGCTACATTCTCGTTACCGGCGGCGCCGGTTTCATAGGCAGTCATATCTGCAAAGCCTTGTCGCGCGCCGGCATGATCCCCGTCACCTACGACAATCTCTCAACGGGACATGCCGACAGCGTCCGCTGGGGCCCGCTCATCCGGGCAGAGCTTGCCGACGCCGCCACGCTGCGCCGGATCCTTACAGAGTTTTCGCCCGATTGCGTCATCCATTGTGGCGCCAATGCCTATGTCGGCGAATCCGTCGACATGCCCAGGAAATACTACCGGAACAATGTCGTCGGCAGCCTGACGCTGCTCGAGGCCTGCCTCGATCAGGATATCGAGCGGATCGTTTTTTCGAGCAGCTGCGCCACCTATGGCGTTCCCGCCTCGCTGCCGATTCGGGAGGAAAGCCCGCAGCACCCGGTCAATCCCTATGGGCGCACCAAGTTGATCTTCGAGATGGCGCTTGAGGATTTTGCCGCTGCCTACCGTATCCGCTTTGCCGCGCTGCGTTATTTCAATGCGGCCGGCGCCGATCCAGATGGCGAGCTTGCCGAGCGCCATCACCCCGAGACCCATCTCATCCCTCGTGCCCTTCTTGCCGCTGCCGGCAGGTTGGAGCGGCTCGATATCTTCGGCACCGATTATGCGACCGCGGATGGAACCTGTGTTCGCGATTATGTTCATGTCAGCGATCTCGCCCAGGCGCATCTCGCCGCCGTCAATCATCTGATGGCGGGAGGCGGCTCGCTCAGCGTCAATCTCGGCTCCGGCCGGGGCACTTCGGTACGCGAAATTCTCGAGGCGATCTATCGCGCGAGCGGCCGTGAAGTCCCCGTGAATTATCGCGCTCGCCGCGCTGGCGATCCGCCGATCCTCTTTGCCAATACCGCAAGGGCGAAAGCGGAACTCGGCTTCGCGCCGGTCTTGTCGGATATCGATACGATCATCCGCACCGCCGGCCCCACCTTCGGACTGGAGATGAGGGCATGAGCGACGCACTGCAAGTCGGTCACAGCGCCAGGACGGCGAAGGCCGCCACAGCTGATGCATTCGATCCTGTTTTCACCGGCTGGAACCGCGTCGCCTATGCCTTCGGCATCCTCTGCTGGCTGGCAGCACTCGGTTATTTCTGGATCTGGTGGTGCCAGTCCGCCCATATTATTTCCTCGGCGGCCTTCGTGCTCATTACCCTCGTGCTTGCCTGGATCACGCTGGTACCGGCCTATTTTATCCTGATCTTCCTCGACGCGAGAACGGTCAGCGCTCGGGCAGGGCTGCCGGAAGGGCGGGTGGCAATGGTCGTCACCAAGGCACCGTCCGAGCCCTTTGCCGTCGTTCGCGCTACGCTTCAGGCGATGCTCGACCAGATCGGCGTCGATTTCGATGTCTGGCTGGCCGACGAGGACCCTTCGGACGAAACCACGCGCTGGTGTGCGGAGCACGGCGTGCTGATCTCCACCCGAAAGGGTGTGGCGGAGTATCATCGCACCGCGTGGCCGCGTCGGACGCGTTGCAAGGAAGGCAACCTCGCCTATTTCTACGACCATTTCGGCTATGCACGCTATGATTTCGTCGCCCAGTTCGATGCCGACCATGTGCCGACGCCGACCTACCTCCGTGAAGTCCTGCGCCCCTTTGCCGATCCCGACATCGGTTATGTCTCCGCTCCCAGCATCTGCGATGCCAATGCCGGCGCAAGCTGGGCGGCGCGCGGCAGGCTCTATGCCGAGGCAAACCTGCACGGTTCGCTGCAGATCGGTTACAACAATGGCTGGGCGCCCCTATGCATCGGTTCCCATTATGCGGTCCGCACATCAGCCCTTCGCCAGATCGGCGGCCTCGGCCCCGAACTTGCCGAAGACCATTCGACGACGCTGATGATGAATGCCGGCGGCTGGCGCGGCGTGCACGCCGTCGATGCGATCGCCCATGGCGACGGACCAGCGAACTTCACTGATCTCGTCGTCCAGGAATTCCAGTGGTCGCGCAGCCTCGTCACGATCCTGCTGCAACATTCCCGCCGCTACATCATGGACCTGCCCTGGCAACTGAGATTTCAGTTCGTGTTCTCGCAGCTGTGGTATCCGCTCTTCTCCGCCTTCATGGCCGTGATGTTCCTGCTGCCGGTTGCCGCCTTGCTGACGGGCCAGGTCTTCGTCAATGTCACCTATCCGGATTTCCTGCTGCATTTTGGGCCGATATCGATCGTGCTGACGCTGTTTGCCTTCTTCTGGCGGGCCACGGCAACCTTCAGGCCGCACGACGCGAAACTGTTCGGCTGGGAGGGGCTTGCCTTCATCTTCCTGCGCTGGCCATGGTCGCTTGCCGGCAGCCTCGCAGCGCTTCGCGACTATATCAGTGGCTCTTTCGTCGATTTCCGCATCACGCCGAAGGGAAGGCAGCAGCAGCGGTTTTTGCCGCTGCGCGTTATCGCGCCCTATATCGGGCTCGCCGGCCTTTCCGCCGTCGCAATGATGTTTGCGACCGATGCCGCGGCCGCCCAAGGTTTTTATGTTTTCGCCATGATGAACCTCTCGGTCTACCTGTCGCTGACGGTGCTGATCGTCGTTCGCCATGCAGTCGAAAACGATCTGCCGCTGCTGCCGCAATCGCGCGGGCTGTGGCTTGCGACAGCCACCGGGCTTGCGATTTTCGTCGCCGGCGGCACGCAGGCGGGGAGCCACGGCCTGCGCGGCCTCGAAGCTCTTTCGCACGGCCAGACGTTCGTCAGTTTCACCGAAACGCAATTTGCCGTGGCCGGCGCGGGCCTCGGCGGCGGCAAGACCAGGATCGTGAAGTTCCGCCTCAGATGGAATGGGTTCGGAAGCACGGGACGGGACGAACAAGGTGTCTGAGCCGGCGGAACCGGCAAGTATCGATTAGGAGGATGTAATGAGTATCGGATCGAAATTATACGGAGCGGCGCTCGCTTTGAGCCTGTGCCTGCCAATGGCGGCACACGGCGCAGAGGTCGCCAAAACGAAAGCGCCAACGCCGGTCAGCGCCTATGAGCTCTATCGTATCTACGGCGACAAGACCTGGACCTGGAACACCGGCGGCGGCCGTTTCTTCGACGATGGCCGGCGGTTCGTCGCCTGGAGCAATGACAAGGGGAAGCCGTCCTTCGCCGAAGGCAGATGGGTGGTCGACGATCTCGGCCAGCTCTGCATGCGTGCCACCTGGACGAATGCCGAGGGTGCGGCCCGCGCCAGCACCTGTTTCGGTCACCGCAAGATCGGCAACACGATCTACCAGCGGCGCCAGCCAGACGGCAATTGGTACGTCTTCCGCCATGCATCGGTGCTCCCGGATGACGAGTTCCGCAAGCTCGTTCCCATGGATACGGTGAGCGCGAAGGCGCGTGAACTGAAGCAGGTCCTGCTGAGCCAGGAAATAGCCCGAAAAGGAGGGTGAAGCCATGAAGAAGCTAATGAAAAACAACCTCTCGACCACCGCGATCGCGTTGCTGTTGTTGTGTGTCGCGGAACTGCCGGGCCGAAGCGAAGTGCAATATGCGGGCATTGCGCCAAATCCGGCGGCGGCCGTGCAGACGATCATCGACAAGCGCCCCGTCGTTCATGCCGCCGGCATCAAGTTCGGGGCCTACGATCCGCACGGCGATTTCGGCGCGCAGGTGAATGTCGCGACCGAAGCCCTGTTCCTGCCGTGGGAGGACGTCGACCTGGAAACCTTGCGGGTCGCCGATGCCTATGCGCTGGCGAGAGGCCGCAACCTGCTGATCACTGTGGAGCCGTGGTCCTGGGACGTCGACTGGCGGCTAAGCTCCGCTCAGCTTCGCGCCAAGGTCCTGCGCGGTGATTACGATGTCAACATGCGTTCGATCGGGCATATGATATCCGAGCTGAAAAGCCCGGTGATCGTCCGCTGGGGACAGGAGATGGAGGACAAGTCAGGGCGGTTTTCCTGGTCCGGCTGGAGCCCGCAAGACTATATCGCGGCCTACAAGCGGATGATGGACATCGTTCGCAAGGAGGCGCCCGGCACAGAGCTCATGTGGTCGCCGAAGGGAGAGCCTGGCCTTCAGGCCTACTATCCCGGCGACGATTATGTCGATCTCGTCGGGCTCTCTGTCTTCGGCCTGCAGCGCTACGACGAGCTTGCCTACAAGGAGCACCGGACGTTCTCGGAAGCGCTGAAGCAGGGCTATGATCTCGTCGCCGGCTACGGAAAGCCGATCTGGGTGGCGGAGCTCGGCTATGAAGGCGGCGACGCCTATATCAGGCCGTGGATCGAAACTGCCACGTTGAAGCAGAGCGCCTTCCCGAATCTGCAGGAAGTCGTCTATTTCAACGACCGGGATGTGCAAGCATGGCCGTTCGATCTCGGCCGGCCGGATTGGCGCGTGGTCGAAAACCTGGGCAGCAACTGATAGTCTGGAAAACAGAGGCCTGAAAAACAGAGAGGCCCGCCGGGGTGTTGCGGGCCTCTCCTCATGTCGGGCGACCGATCATCCCTTGATCGTTGCCTTACCCTCTTCGATGAGCCGGGTCGCCGCATCGGCGGGCGAAATCCGTTCGAAGGCGAGTTCGTCGCAAATCGGGCGCAGCACGCGCTGGTCGAATTGGGTTGCTCCCATCGGCACCGGCGGCGGATACTCACCGACCTGATCCTTGAGCAGGTTCACGTATTTGACCGTTTCCTGCTCTGTCGGGTTGAGTTGCGGCAGGATGGCTTCGCGTACGGCAGGCGACATTGGCACACCGCGTTCGACACCCAGAATCTTGCCGGCTTCGGGATCGTTGACAAAGAAGCTGATGAATTTCGCAGCAGCTTCGCCCTGCTTGGTCGTGGCGCCCACACTCCAGATCAGTGCCGGACGGTAATAATGGCCGGATGGACCGCCCTTCTTTTCGCGCGGCAGCATTGTGATGCCGAGCTTGTTCTTGATGATCAGCTGATAGCCGATCATCTGGTTGGAATAGGCCATGCCGATCACCGATTTGCCGAGACCAAGGCAATTGGTGTCGATCGTGTTCTGATCGAGCGTCTGCACGTCGGCAGCAACGGTGCCGCCCGCCTTGCGCAGTTTCTCCCAGTAGT
Organism: Rhizobium sp. WSM1274; assembly: GCF_025200775.1. Classification (NCBI taxonomy): domain Bacteria; kingdom Pseudomonadati; phylum Pseudomonadota; class Alphaproteobacteria; order Hyphomicrobiales; family Rhizobiaceae; genus Rhizobium; species Rhizobium sp. WSM1274. The sequence continues at coordinate 4,611,033 of NZ_CP104138.1, forward strand.
CGAACCATTCCCTGGCATCGTCGGCCGCGAAGCCCAGCCCAACACTTTCTCTCGCAAAGAGGCTTTTGCCGCGCTGGCGCAGCCAGGCATCGAACACATAGGCGTAGCGCGCCGCATAGGGGCCGCCGCCCTTGCCGGAAGACTTGGCGAGTTCGACGGCGAGCTTGGCGTACTCATCCCAGGTGAGGTCGGGCGTCGGCAACGGGATGCCTGCCTTTTCGAATTCGACCGTGTCGAAGAACATCGAGAAGGAGTTGAGGCCGAGGCCAACACCATAGAGCTTACCGTCTATGGTGGTCAGTTTCAGCATGTCGGCGCCAAAGGACTGAACGTCCAGCGTGGAGGGGACGAATTCATCGAGCGGCAGGCAGGCGCCGCGCTTCGAATAGTCTGAGATCGTTCCCGGCTCGAGTTGGAAGATGTCGGCGATCGAGCGGCCAGCCATCTGCGTTGCGAGCTTCGTCCAGTAGCCGTCGCCCGAAAGCGATTCACCGACGATAGTGACGCCAGGCGTTTTCGACTGATAGAGCTTGGCAACCTCGATCGTGCGCTTGGCGCGATCGTTGGATCCCCACCACATGGCGCGCAGTTGAGCCCCTTCGGCAAAGGCCGGAATGGCGCTTCCGGCGCCGAGAGCGAGGCCGGCGGCCGCACCGGCTGAACCCATCAGAAATGAACGGCGATTGACCTGCATGCTAATCCTCCTTGTCCCAATTGCCCGCTGCCATCCTCCAATGGCGTTATCGGGCACTTCGGTAAACAGATTACGCAAAAAAAAATTTATTGCAAGAAGCAACCATTTTCTTGCAAATTTGCATTACTTGCATAATGTTTGCCATATGAATGACCAAAAGATCAGACGGCCGCGGCAGGCCGATATCGCTACATTGGCCGGCGTCTCCGTCTCCACGGTGTCGCGCGTGCTCGCCAACGAACCTGGCATCAGCGAAACCGTCCGCCGCCAGATATTGAAGGTGGCAGCCGAGCACGGCTATCCCGTCAAACCGGCTTCCGAAGCCGTTGCCGGCGGGCTGGCTTTGATTGCCAGCGACGGCGTCACCGGCACTCTCAGCGTCTTCTATGAAGCCATCGTCGACGGCCTGCGCGCCGGCGCTGCCGAAGCCGGCATGCCCTTCGACGTCCGGCTGGTCCGCGAGGATCGAACCACCCCGGATGCCGTGCGCGACTATATGCAGACGGCAGGCGCTGAAGGTCTCTTTCTCGTCGGCATCGATCCGAACGAGATGCTGCGTGGCTGGCTGCAAGCCAGCATGACACCGACCGTTCTTGTCAATGGCACTGATCCAACGATGCAGTTTGACGGTGTTTCGCCGGCTAATTTCTTTGGTGCGTACGAGGCCACCCGTCGGCTGACCGAAGCCGGGCATCGTCGCATCCTGCATCTGAGCGGCTCCCACCGCCACACGATCCGCGAGCGCGTGCGCGGTTTCGAGGCGGCGATCGCCGCCGTCCCCGGCGCCGAGGGCCGTCTGGTGTCCTTGACACTTCAAGGCAGCGCCATCCGCGAGGCACATGAACGCACGGCAGAAGCACTTGCCGAGAATGCCGGTTTTACCGCCGCCTTCTGCATGAATGATTTCATCGCCGTCGGCGTGCTCGAGGCTGTCACCGAGGCCGGCCTGCGCGTGCCGGAGGATTTCGCGATTGTCGGTTTCGACGATCTGCCCTGCGCGCTGATGACCAATCCGCGGCTGTCCACCATGCGCGTCGATCGCTCCGCCCTCGGGCGCGAGGCCGTGTCGCTGATGCTCGCCCGTTTCCGCAACAGGACGGCACCGGCGCGCCACATCTGCCAGGCGGTCATTCCCGTTCCGGGCGGAACTGTTCCGAATCCGAATGCCGAAAACCCGTGAGAGATGCGATGACCTATGATCCCGCCAGCGCCAACCCGCTTGCCGGCAATCCGCTGGAAACCCGCGCCGATATGAGCCATGCCCTGCTTGCGCTCTTCGATCCGCTGCTTGCCTGCTTTTCGAAGGGCAATGCCCGCGTCAGGCTCAATGGCGCCGCTGCTCATTTCGACCGTGCAGCGGCCGATCTCGAAGGATTCGCTCGCCCGCTCTGGGGATTGGCGCCGCTCGGCGCCGGCGGTGGAGACTTTCTTCATTGGCATCGGTTTGCCGAGGGTCTGGCAAACGGCACCGATCCCGCCCATCCCGAATATTGGGGAACGGTCAATGGCCGCGATCAGCGGATGGTCGAGCTTGCCGCTCTCGGTTTTGCGCTGGCGCTGGTGCCGGAAAAGATCTGGGAGCCGCTCGATGCGCGGGCTCGCGGCAATGTCGTCGCCTACCTCAAGCATGCCAGGCAGTTCGACTATGCCGACAACAACTGGAAATTCTTCCGGATCTTCGTCGATATCGCGCTCGATCGTCTCGGCGCCGATTTCGACCGCAGCCTGACGCGGCAATATCTGCAAGAGCTCGAAGGCTTCTATATCGGTGACGGCTGGTACCGCGACGGAAACGTGCGCCGCATCGACCACTACATTCCCTTTGCCATGCATTTTTATGGCCTGATCTATTCGAAGCTAGTCGACGACGATTATGCAAAACGCTACCGCGAGCGGGCGGTCCTCTTCGCCCGGGATTTCCGCCACTGGTTTGCCGCTGACGGGGCGACGATCCCTTTCGGCCGCAGCCTGACCTATCGCTTTGCCTGCGCCGGCTTCTGGTCGGCGCTCGCCTTTGCCGATGTCGAGGCTCTTCCTTGGGGGGAGATCAAGCATCTCTGCCTGCAACATCTGCGCTGGTGGAAGGACAAGCCGATTGCCGATCGCGACGGCGTGCTTTCGATCGGCTTCGGCTATCCGAACCTGCTGATGTCGGAGAGCTACAATTCCGCCGGCTCGCCCTACTGGGCCTTCAAGGCCTTTCTGCCGCTGGCGATCCCCGATGATCATCCGTTCTGGACCGCTGCGGAAAAGGAGCCGGAGCAGGCGCCTAACATAATTTCCCAGCGCCATCCCGGCATGGTGATCATGCGGGCGGGCGGCGATGTCGTGGCGCTGTCTTCCGGCCAGGAAAACCTGCAGATGCGGTGCGGCACGGAAAAATACGCGAAGTTCGCTTATTCCGCTCGCTACGGCTTCAGCGTCGAGGCCGATGAGCGTGCCTTTGCGCTTGCCGCCTTCGATTCAGCACTCGCCTTCAGCGATGACGGGCTGCACTACCGGGTGCGCGAAACGAACGAGGAAGCCAAGCTCGCAGGCGACGTGCTGTATGCGAAATGGTCGCCTTTTGCCGATGTCGACGTCGAAACCTGGCTCGTGCCCGCCGCTCCCTGGCATATCCGCCTCCACCGGATCAGGACAAGCCGGCCGCTGCGGATTGCCGAAGGCGGGTTTGCCATCGGCCGCCGGGATTTCGAGCTGGATACGCTGTCCGCTTCGGATGGGGTTGCCTATGCGATCGGCGAAGCCGATTTCACCGGCATTCTCGATCTCGGCTCTTCGGTCAAGCGTTCGGGGCTCGTCCAGAAGGCAATGCCCAACACCAACGTGATTGTCGCGAAAACCCTCGTGCCGCAACTGCGCGGGCAGATTCCGGCCGGTGAAACAATCCTGGTGACGGCGGTGCTCGCGCTTGACGATCCCGCTGCTGTCTCGTCTGTCTGGCAGATCCCGCCGAAAGCGCCTGACATCGCAGCGCTGGAGTCCCTGGTGAGGGAAAAGGGCGTGACGGTCAGCGCCATTGAGGCGCCGGGACACATGCCATGAGCCAGCCGGCCATTGTCCTTGCCATGCAACCGTCGCGCACCGAATATGTCCTGCCGGATGAGGTCCTGCGCCGGCTGAGCGGCATCGGTCGCCTGCTGGATTCCAAGCCGCTGCAGCGCTTCGACGACGAGCGCGCGAGGCGTCTGCTGGCCGAAGCCGAAATCCTGATCACCGGCTGGGGCGCCCCCTATGTCGGGCCTGAAATCCCCGCCGCGGCGCCGCATCTGAAGCTCATCGTCCATGCGGCGGGCACGGTAAAGGGCGTCATCGACGACGCCATCTTCGAAGCCGGTATCCCGGTCAGCCATTCGGCTGAGGCCAATGCAGTGCCAGTGGCCGAGTTCACGCTGGCGGCGATCATTTTCGCAGGAAAGCGCGTCTTCCGTTTTCGCGATCTCTACGTCGCCGATCGCAATCGCAATCGGACCCATCCGATGCAGCGCGAAGCGATCGGAAATTACCGCCGCACCGTCGGCATCGTCGGCGCGTCGCGCATTGGCCGGCGCGTCATCGAGCTCCTGAAACCCTTTGACTATAGACTGCTGCTCGCCGACCCGACGCTTGATGCCGCTGAGGTAGCCGGCCTCGGAACGGAAAAGGTCGATCTCGATGAGTTGATGCGGCAGGCGGACATCATTTCCCTGCATGCGCCGTCGCTGCCGTCGACACAGCATATGATCGATGCGCGAAGGCTGTCGCTGATGAAGGACGGCGCCACGCTCATCAACACGGCGCGTGGCATTCTCATCGATGAGGCCGCCCTGCTTTCGGTGCTGAAGACCGGCCGCATCGACGCGGTCCTCGATGTCACCGATCCGGAGATCCCGGAGGCGGGCTCTGCTTTCTACGATCTGCCGAATGTCTTTCTGACACCGCATATCGCCGGCGCCATCGGCCTGGAACGGGCGCGCCTCGGCGAGATGGCGGTGGACGAGATAGAGCGCTTCGTGACCGGCCAGCCACTGCTCTACCAAATCCACCAGGCAAATCTCGAAAACATCGCCTGAGGCGTCGAGCGGCTCAGGCGAAGGGTATCAGCGCGACGTCCTCAGCGAATTTGGCGAACCGTCATTGGCAAGTTCAGGCATGAGATCGGCAATGTTGACCACCTTGCCGGTGCGCGAGCTCTCCAGCGCGGCAATGCCGCAGAGCACCGACATGGCACCCGCCCGCGTGCCGGCGCGCTGGGCGAGCCTGTCTTCCGAATAGGGCTTGAAGATCATGTTGCGCATCCGATCGTCGCCGCCGTAATGGCCGCCGGTGAAATGCGGAACGACGATGCGCTCCACAGCCTCCTTACCATCAGGGAAATTGCGGATGAGGAGGATCGTGTCCTGCTTCGGCTCTTCCCAGGGCTGGGCCTCGTATTGGCGAAGCTCGATGCGCCCTTTGGTGCCGTTGAAGGCAAGGTGATGGCCTTCGATCGGCTGGAAGGTGTTCAGCGAATAGGAGACATGGACATTGTTGCGGTAACGCAGCGACACCACCATCGTGTCGGGAATGTCGATGTCCTCGCGGAAGACGCAGCCGTCTCGGAAGTAGCCGTCGATCTTCGAGGGATCCTCGTAGAGCGAATCGAGGAAAGGATCGGTCGCGAGATCGAGGTAGTAGTCGCATTCATGCGCGTGCGGACAGAGCTTGCAGCGCGGGCCGCGGAACGGGCCCTTGCGGCCGTAATTCTGCAGGTCGGCGAAGGAGGTGACGGCATCGGGATCGCTGTCGAGGTACCAGTTCAGCAGGTCGAAATGATGCGTCGCCTTGTGGACGAACAGGCTGCCGGAATTCTCCGTATAGGCATGCCAGCGGCGAAAATAATCCGCGCCGTGCTTGGTGTTCAGATACCAATGAAAATCGACTGACGTCACCTGGCCGATCTCGCCGGCATTCAGCAATTCCTTGATCTTCGCCGCCGTCGGCGCATAGCGATAGTTGAAGGACACGTCGACCCGGCGACCAGTGCGCTTTTCGGCATCCAGAATCCGGCGAATCTTCTCGACCGAGGTCGTCATTGGCTTTTCGGTAATGACGTCGATACCGGACTCCAGCGCCCGCACGACGATATCGTCATGCGTATGATCGGGCGTACAGACGATGACCAGATCCGGCTTCTGCTCGGTAAGCATCGAATCGATGTTTTCGTAGAGCGGCGCATTGCTGCCGATCATGTTGCGGGCGCGTTCGCCGCGTAGCGAATTCTTCTCGACGATCGCGGTCAGCTCGACATGCTCGCGCCAGCCGGCAAGCAGATCCTTGCCCCACATGGTGGTGCCGCGGTTTCCCGTCCCGATCAGGGCAAAACGGCGTTTCTCCATCGAATGATCCTCCTGCATGCGTGATGAAACAAATACTGAAATGAGGCCTAAAGCGCGTCGCGATCTTTCAGATTCGCTTGGCCGGCGCTCTAGGTTTCTTGATTTTCGCATGTCATGGTCCAAAACCGCTGTACACTTTTGCGCGACATGCCTTAGCAGCAGCTCCTGAAGCGCTCGACGCAGGTGGCGATCACTTCGTCGGCCGGGCGTTTCCACCAGTTCTCGGCCGAAAAGATCTCCACCTCCTGCGCGCCGAAGAACCCAGCGGTCTCCACCATTCGCCTTATGCCTTTGAGGTCGATCACGCCATCGCCCATCATGCCGCGGTCGAGCAGCATGTCCTTTGTCGGCACCAGCCAGTCGCAGATGTGATGGGCAAAGATGCGTTTCATGCGCCCGGCGCGGGCAATCTGGTTGGCAAGATCGGGGTCCCACCAGACATGGTAGACATCGACCGCAACGCCGACATCCTCTCCGAGCTGCTCGCACATATCGAGCGCCTGACCGAGTGTGTTCACGCAGGCACGGTCGGCGGCATACATCGGATGCAGCGGCTCGATGGCGAGCTTCACGCCGGCAGCCTGCGCATGCGGCAGAACGGCGGCGATGCCGTCGAACACCATCTGGCGCGCGGCGACGATGTCCTTCGACGCGCCCGGCAGACCGCCGACGACGAGCACGAGGCAATCGGCCGAAAATGCCGCCGCCTCGTCGATCGCACGCCTGTTGTCGTCGAGGTTCTTCTGCCAGTCGGCCTCGTTTGCCGCCGGAAAGAAGCCGCCGCGGCACAGCCCGGTCAGTTTGATGCCGTTCGATTTGACGATACGCACCGCCTCGTCGAGGCCGACCTTGGCGACTTGGTCGCGCCAGGGCGCGATCGCGGTGATGCCGTGTTTCAAGCAGATGTCCACGGCTTCTGCAAATCCGCATTGTTCGCGGATCGTCGCCAGATTGATCGAAAGTCCTTCGACCTGCATGTCATTCTCCTCCCATCACCTCAGCGCCTCAATTGACGCCGTGGACGGCGAGCACGTGGCGCATGCGGCTTGCGGCAAGTTCGGGATCGGCTAGAACCCGGGCCTTGTCGGCCAGGCGGAAGAGTTCGGCCAGATGCGTCAGCGAGCGCGTGCTCTGCTGGCCGCCGACCATGACGAAATGGTCCTGCAGGCCGTTGAGATAGGCGAGGAAGACAACGCCGGTCTTGTAGAAGCGGGTGGGCGCCTTGAAGATGTGGCGCGACAGCGGCACCGTCGGCTCCAGCAGGTCGAAGAATTCAAGATTGCTCTTGCGGCCGAGCGCCTCGAGGGCTGCCGAGGCAGCCGGCGCGATGGCATCGAAAATGCCGAGCAGCGCGTTGGAATGGCCCTCTTCGTCGCCGGCGATCAGTTCGGCATAGTTGAAATCGTCGCCGGTATACATGCGCACGCCTTTCGGCAGCCGGCGGCGCATCGCCACCTCCTTCTCCTTGGAGAGCAGCGAGATCTTGATGCCATCGACCTTGTCGGCATGCGCCTCGATCACCTCGAGGCAGGTGGACATGGCTTCGATATGATCACCATTGCCCCAATAACCCTGAAGCGCCGGATCGAACATTTCGCCGAGCCAATGGATGATGACAGGTTCCTTGACCTGGCGGAGAATGCGGTCATAGACGCTTACATAGTCGTCCGGCCCTTTGGCGGCGGCGGCAAGCGCCCGGCTCGCCATCAGGATGATCCGGCCGCCGGCCGCCTCCACCGTTTCGATCTGCTCCTCATAGGCCCTGAGGATCGTGTCGATAGTGACATCAGGTCCCGGCGTCAGATGGTCGGTGCCGGCGCCGCAGGCGATCAGCGCGTCCTTGCGACCGGCCGCCTCACCGAGCGCCCGGCGGATGAGGTCGCGCGCTTCCGGCCAGCCGAGGCCCATGCCGCGCTGCGCCGTATCCATCGCTTCGGCAACGCCGAGGCCGAGATCCCAGAGCCGATGGCGAAAGGCAAGTGTCCGCTCCCAGTCGATCGCCGGCGTCAGCCACGGATCGTTGTCGGCGAGCGGATCGGCGACCACATGGGCGGCGGCAAAGGCGATGCGCGGAAAGGCCTTGGCGTCGCGCTTGGCGAGCGCGATCGGCGTGCCGGTCAGCGTGTAGGGAACGATCTTGCCGTCAAGAGGGAGATTGATCGTCGTCACGGCTCAGAACTCCAGTGCGGGAACATCGAGCCAGCGGCGGTCGGCCCAGGATTTCAAGCCGAGTTCGGCAAGCTGCACACCCTTGGCACCGGCCTCCAGGCCATAGGGCCACGGCGCGTCTTCGACGACATGGCGGATGAACATTTCCCACTGCGCCTTGAAGCCGTTGTCGAAGGCCTGTGTGTCGGGAACCTCGTCCCAGGTCTTGTAAAAGTCGATCGTTTGCGGCTGGTCCGGATTCCACACCGGCTTCGGCGTGTTGACGCGGTGCTGGCTCCAGCATTTCGTCAAGCCGGCGACGGCTGAACCATGCGTGCCGTCGACCTGGAATGTGACGAGGTCGTCGCGGCGGACGCGGACGGCCCAGGAGGAATTGATCTGCGCGATGGCGCCGCCTTCGAGCTCGAAGGTCGCATAGGCGGCATCGTCGGTGTCGCAGTCATAAGCCTTGCCCTGCTCGTCGATGCGGCGCGGAATATGCGTGGCACCGAGGCAGGATACGGCTTTGACTTCGCCGAACAGATTGTCGAGCACGTAGCGCCAGTGGCAGAGCATATCGAGGATGATGCCACCGCCGTCGCCCTTGCGATAATTCCAGGAGGGGCGCTGGGCGGGCACGCCCCAATCGCCTTCGAAAACCCAGTAGCCGAATTCGCCGCGCACCGAGAGGATCTTGCCGAAGAAGCCGGAATCCCTGAGCAGGGCCAGCTTGCGCAGGCCGGGCAGGAAGAGCTTGTCCTGCACGACGCCGTGCTTGAGGCCGGAGCGGCGCGCCTTGCGGGCAAGGTCGAGTGCCACCTGCAGATCGTCGGAAATCGGCTTTTCGCAATAGACATGTTTGCCGGCGTCGAGCGCCTTGGACAGCAGCTCGGCCCGCATCAGCGTCGTGCCGGCGTCGAAGAAGATCGTGTCGTCGGGATTGGCGAGAGCGGCATCAAGATCGGTCGACCAGCGCTTGATGCCATGCTTCTTCGCCAGCTCTTCCATCTTGGCGCCGTTGCGGCCGATAATGATCGGGTCGATTTCAAGTCTCTCGCCCGATTTCAGCGTGATGCCGCCCTGGTCGCGGAACGCGAGGATAGAACGCACCAGATGTTGATTGTAACCCATGCGGCCGGTGACGCCGTGCAAGATGATCCCCAAGCGTGCCATGTTTTCCTCCCAGCAGATTTTTGCGGCGGGAGCGGGCGTCCTGGCCCGACCCTCCCAAGCCGGTAACTAAACAGTTACTTGATGGCAGAAGAGCGACGTGGCTGTCAATAGTCAAATCCGATTTTAGAAATTCAGCGCTTGATCGAGGCGAGCGTGACGTGGACGATATGTCTTTCCCAGGCGTTGAGATGGGTCGGCTCGATCAGGTCGCGGCCGAAGATCGTCGACAGCGTGTATTGGTTGGAGAGGTAGAAATAACCGAGCGAGGCGATCGTCAGGTAGACATGCAGGGGATCGGCGGTCTCGATGAAGACGCCCTGCTTCTTTCCTTGCTTGAGCACGTCCGAAAGCTCACCGATCAGATGCGAATGCAATTCCTTGAGCCGGACGGACTGGCGTAGCCAGCGGGCCCGATGCAGATTTTCCGTGCCGAGCAGGCTGAGGAATTCCGGATGCTGGAGAAAATAACGCCAGGTGAAGAGTGCCAATTCGCCGATGCCTTCCTCGGGGCTGCGGTCGCCGATATGCAGCGCGCGCTCTGCGGTGCGGATGCTGACATAGGCTTCCTCGAGCACTCTGAGGTAGAGCTGCTCCTTGTCGCCGAAATAATGATAGAGCATGCGCTTATTGGTGCCGGCGCGCTCGGCGATCGCATCGACGCGAGCTCCACCTATGCCGTTTTCGGCAAATTCCCGAGTTGCGGCATCAAGGATAGCAGCGCGTGTCCGTTCCGGATCGCGTTGGGTCGTCCGTTCTGCCGATGGGCGTCGAGACCTTTTCTTTCCCCCATTCTCCCCGCTGTCGTTCATCTCTCCACCTCCGTCTTCACATGTTGCGCTCATAAGCCTTCGGTGCGAAATTGTAAAAACCGAATTTGAAGGGCCTGCGAGCGACACCGCTTGACACGTGCGCCGCTTTGCCCGTAGCTTGTAACCAATTAGTTATTTATGCAAGGGTAACTAGGTTCGGAAGCGTGTGGAGGCGCTTCCCTTTAGAGGAGGAAAGAAATGACATTCCGTGTAAGCAGACGCAATTTCGTCGCGGGAGGCGCCACGCTTCTCTCACTCTCAGCGCTGGGAACCAGCGCTTTGGCACAGGAAAAGCGCCTGCGTCTCCTGTGGTGGGGTTCGCAGCCGCGCGCCGACCGAACCAACAAGGTATCGCAGCTCTATCAGACGAAAAATCCGGGCACGTCGATCACCGGCGAATTCCTCGGCTGGGGCGACTACTGGCCGCGCCTTGCGACCCAGGTCGCCGGCCGCAATGCGCCCGACGTCATCCAGATGGACTATCGCTATATTGTCCAGTATGCGCGGCGCGGCGCGCTCGCCCCACTCGAATCCTATATGCCGGCCAAGCTGAACCTCGACGATTTCGACAAGGCGCAGATCGAAGGCGGCAGCGTCGACGGCCATCTCTACGGCGTCAGCCTTGGGGCGAATTCGGCCGCCACGGTCCTGAACACCACCGCCTTCAAGGAAGCCGGCGTCGATCTGCCGACCCAGGCGACCACCTGGGAAGAATTCGCCCGCATGGGGGCTGAGATCACCAAGGCAGGCAAACGCAAAGGCATGTTCGGCATGGCCGACGGCAGCGGCGGCGAACCGCTGTTCGAAAACTGGCTGCGTCAGCGCGGCAAGGCGCTTTATACCGCCGACGGCAAGATCGCCTTCGACGTGGACGATGCCTCCGAATGGTACGACATGTGGGCCAAGTTCCGTGCGGCGGGCGCCTGCGTTCCTGCCGATGTCCAGGCCCTCGACAAGAACGATATCGACACCAACACGGTTTCGCTCGGCAAGTCGGCCGCCGGTTTTGCCCATTCCAACCAATTCGTCGCCTATCAGGCAATGAACAAGGACAAGCTGGCGCTGACCAACTACATGCGCGTCAAGGCGGATTCGAAGGGCGGCCATTATCGCAAGCCTTCGATGTTCTTCTCGGTCTCCGCCCAGTCGAAATCCGTGGACCTGGCCGTGGACTACGTCAATTTCTTCGTCAAGAACCCCGAGGCAGCGCTGCTTCTGGATGTCGAACGCGGAATTCCGGAATCGAAGGCCATGCGCGAAGTCGTGGCGGCGAAGCTTGATGAGAACGGCAAGGTTGCGCTAGCCTATGTCAGTGGCCTTGGCGATCTCGCCGGCAAATTGCCGCCGCCGCCGCCGGCCGGCGCCGGTGAAGGTGAGCTGATGTTACGCAACATCGCCGAACAGGTCGGCTTTGGACAGCTGTCTCCCTCAGACGGCGGCAAACAGCTTGTCGCTGAAATTACGCAGATTCTCGCACGAGGCTGATCCCGTATGAGCAATGCGATGCGCACGCCCGCAGGGGCCATAAATGTGGAAAGATATCAGGGGGCCGTGGCCGAAGGACGCTTCAGGCGTCTCTGGAATGCCAATGCTCCCGGTTATCTCTTCCTTCTTCCATGGCTCATCGGCTTTTTCGGGCTGACGCTCGGGCCGGCCCTGATTTCGCTCTACCTCTCCTTCACCGACTTCGACATGCTTCAGTCGCCGCGGTGGGTGGGAATGGCGAATTACGTGCGCATCGCCACGGCGGATCCGAAATTCTCGGCTGCCATGCATGTCACCCTGACCTATGTCGTCTTCTCGGTGCCGTTCAAGCTGACCTTCGCCTTGCTGGTCGCCATGGCCCTGAACCGAGGCCTGCGCGGGCTGTCGATCTATCGTGCCATCTTCTATCTGCCGTCACTGCTGGGCGGTAGCGTGGCGATCGCCGTGCTCTGGCGTCAGCTTTTCGCCAGCGATGGCCTGGTCAATGCCGCGCTCTCGCATTTCGGCGTCGAAGGTCCGAGCTGGATCTCGCATCCGAACTATTCGATCTACACGCTGGTGGCTCTGTCCGTCTGGCAGTTCGGCTCGCCGATGATTATTTTCCTGGCCGGCCTGCGCCAGATCCCGCAGGATATGTATGAGGCGGCAAGCCTCGACGGCGCCTCGAAATTCCGGCAATTCTACAAGATCACGCTGCCACTTCTGACGCCGGTGATCTTTTTCAATGCCGTCGTCCAGACGATCGATGCTTTCAAAGCCTTCACGCCGGCCTTTATCATCTCAGGCGGCACCGGCGGTCCGATCAATTCGACCCTGTTCTACACGCTTTACCTCTATCAGGAAGCCTTCGGCAATTTCCGCATGGGCTATGCCTCGGCGCTCGCCTGGATCCTAGTGTTGATCATCGCGATCTTCACCGCCTTCTCCTTCCTGACCTCGCGTTATTGGGTGCACTACGATGACTGAGATGACCGCTTCCGTCACTGCGGCCAGGCCGCCATCCGACATCACCAAACGCAGCTTGCCGACGTCGCTCATCATCCACGCCCTGCTGATCGCCGCTTCACTTTTGATGCTCTATCCGCTGTTGTGGATGGTTTCGGCGTCGGTCAGGCCGGAGAACGAGATCTTCTCGTCGACCTCGCTCATCCCGTCGTCGATCGATTTCGCTTCCTATGCGCGCGGTTGGGTTGGCCTTGATGTCAGTTTCGGCCGGTTTTTCTGGAATTCGCTGGTCATCTCGCTGCTGGTGGTGACGGGCAATGTCATCGCCTGTTCGCTGACAGCCTTCGCCTTTGCGCGGCTGCGTTTTGTCGGCCGGAACTTCTGGTTCGCGATCATGCTCGGCACGCTGATGATCCCCTACCATGTGACGCTGATCCCGCAATATGTGCTTTTCCTCAACCTCGGCTGGGTGAACACAATCCTGCCGCTGGTTGTGCCGAAGTTCCTGGCTAGCGATGCCTTCTTCATCTTCCTCATGGTGCAGTTCTTCCGCGGTATCCCGCGCGAACTCGATGAGGCGGCGATGATGGATGGCTGCAGCGCTTGGCGCATCTACTGGAAGATCATGCTGCCGCTGTCGCTGCCGGTGCTGGCAACGGCCGCGATCTTCTCCTTTATCTGGACCTGGGACGATTTCTTCGGCCCGCTGATTTATCTGAACGACATGAACACCTATACGATCCAGCTCGGCCTGCGCACTTTCGTGGATTCGACCAGTGCATCGGATTGGGGCGGTTTGTTCGCCATGTCGACCCTGACGCTCGTGCCGGTGTTCTTCTTCTTCCTGTTCTTCCAGCGCCTGCTGATCGAGGGCATCGCCACGACGGGCATGAAGCGTTGATGGCGATAACGGGAAAGAGCGACATGAGCATCAGGACGGTTGCGATCGTCGGCTGCGGTATCGGCCGCTCCCACATCGTCGAAGGCTACTTGCCGCATTCCGACAAGTTCAAGGTCGTGGCGATCTGCGACCTGAACGAGCTGCGCATGGCGGCGGTTGGCGACGAGTTCGGCATCGAACGGCGCACCACTTCCTTTGCGGAGCTGTTGGCCGACGACACGATCGACATCATCGATATCTGCACCCCTCCCGGCACCCATCTGGAACAGGTGATCGCGGCCCTTGCCGCCGGTAAACATGTCGTCTGCGAAAAGCCGCTGACGGGCTCGCTTGCCGCTGTCGATGTCATCATGGAAGCGGAAAAGACCGCCAAAGGCGTGCTGATGCCGATCTTCCAATATCGTTACGGCGACGGCATCCAGAAGGCCAAACGGATCATCGACGCCGGTATTGCCGGCAAGCCCTATACCGCTTCGGTCGAAACCTTCTGGCTGCGCAAGCCCGAATATTACGCCGTGCCCTGGCGCGGCAAATGGGCGACGGAACTTGGCGGCGTGCTCGTCACCCATGCGCTGCATCTGCACGACATGCTGATGCATCTGATGGGTCCGGCGGCAAGGGTCTTCGGCCGCGTCGCCACCCGCGTCAACGATATCGAGGTCGAGGATTGTGCCTCCGCCAGCCTGCTGATGGAAAGCGGCGCCTTTGTCTCGCTGTCCTGCACGCTTGGTTCGCAGGAACAGATTAGCCGGCTCAGGCTGCACTTCGAGAATGTCACTTTCGAAAGCAGCCACGAGCCCTATACCCCCGGCAAGGACCCCTGGAAGATCATCGCTGCGAATGACGACGTGCAGGAGCAGATCGACAGGGTGGTTGGCGACTGGCAGCCGGTCGCGCCGCGTTTCACCACGCAGATGGGCCAGTTCCACGCTTTCCTCAGCGGTCATGCGTCGCTGCCTGTGTCGACAAAGGACGCCCGCCGCGCGCTGGAACTCGTCACCGCCATCTACCAGTCTTCCGATAGCGGCGCCGACGTGCCGCTGCCGGTCGGTCCCGACAGCCCGAAATACGCCGATTGGCGCGCAAGAACGAAGTAACCGACAAGATAAAAAGAGAGGGTTTGAGAAGATGGCAACCAGTGTCGTTCTTCAGAAGGTCGAGAAGCGCTACGGCTCGCTGGATGTGATCCATGGCATCGACCTGACCATCGATCCCGGCGAATTCGTCGTTTTCGTCGGCCCCTCGGGCTGCGGAAAATCGACCCTGCTGCGCATGATCGCCGGTCTCGAGGAGATCACCGGCGGCGGGCTGCTGCTCGACAACGAGCGCATGAACGAGGTGGCGCCTGCCAAGCGCGGCATCGCCATGGTCTTCCAGTCCTATGCGCTCTATCCCCATATGTCGGTCTACAAGAACCTCGCCTTCGGCCTGGAGACGGCAGGTTACAAGAAGGCCGATATCCAGCCGAAGGTGAAGCGCGCCGCCGAGATCCTGCAGATCGAGAAGCTGTTGGAGCGCAAGCCGAAGGCGCTCTCCGGCGGCCAGCGCCAGCGTGTCGCGATCGGCCGTGCCATCGTGCGCGAGCCGCGGATCTTCCTGTTCGACGAGCCGTTGTCGAATCTCGATGCCGAATTGCGCGTGCAGATGCGCGTCGAGATCTCCCGCCTGCACCGCAGCCTCGGCAATACGATGATCTATGTCACCCATGACCAGGTCGAAGCCATGACGATGGCAGACAAGATCGTGGTGTTGAATTCCGGCCGTATCGAGCAGGTCGGCGCGCCGCTCGATCTCTACAACAACCCGGCCAATCGCTTCGTCGCCGGTTTCATCGGCAGCCCGAAGATGAATTTTTTGAAGGCCCGCATCGAGCAGGTCAGCGAGGCCGAAACCAGCATCCATGTCTGCGGCAATTCGGTCCGCCTGCCGCGCCGCCTGAAAGGCAAGGCGGAAGAGGAGGTCACCTTCGGCATCCGACCCGAGCATCTTTCCCTGGCCGAAGGCGCCATCACGCTCTCGACCATCAATGTCGATCTCGTCGAAAATCTCGGCGGCGCCACCATGCTCTACACCACGACGCCGGATAACCAGCTCCTGACCGTTGCGCTTGACGGCCAGCAGAAGGTCGAGCGCGGCGCCAATGTGAAGGCGTCCTTCGACCCGGCCCGCTGCCACGTATTCGACGCCGCCGGCAAGACGATCTAAGCGCGGCGCCGCTTGACATCAGATCCTGCTCTGGCCCATCATTTCCGGAGGGGCCGCTAGAACAGGATGATTTTAGGCCGGGTCGGCCTAAAATCTGAATCCTGTTCTACATTATATAGTTAGAGCATGATGTCGTCCGAAAACCGCTCACACTTTTCGGCATCATGCTCTGGGGGATCAAGCATGACGCCTGAAGATAGGATTCATGCGCTTGGCATCTGGCAAGGCCCGATCGCAATCTCGCCGATAGCAGGCGGCATCACCAACAGAAACTATCTGGTCAGCGATGCCGTCGCGCGTTGCGTGGTCAGGCTCGGCACCGATATTCCGATCCATCACATCAGCCGTCAGAACGAGCTTGCCGCAAGCCGTGCCGCCCATGCCGCCGGCATATCGCCTGCCGTCATCCACCATTCGCCGGGCGTGCTGGTGCTCGAATATATCGAGGCGCGGGCGCTTTCGCCGGAGGATATCAGGACGCCTGATATGCTCGCCCGGGTCTTGCCCCTGGTGCGCGCCTGCCATCGCGACATCGCCCGGCATTTCCGCGGCCAGGCGATGATCTTCTGGGTCTTTCACGTTATCCGGGATTACGCTGCCAATCTGAAGGCGTCGCAGAGCAGCTATCTTCCTCTGCTGCCGGGGCTCGTCGGCAGGGCTGAGACGCTGGAAGAAGCGGCAGGGCCTTTCGAGATCGCTTTCGGCCACAACGACCTGCTGGCCGCCAACTTTCTCGATGACGGCAAGCGGCTCTGGCTGATCGACTGGGACTATGCCGGTTTCAACACGCCGCTTTTCGATCTTGGCGGATTGGCCTCCAACAACGAGCTCCCGGAAGCGGTCGAGCGCACGATGCTGGAGATCTATTTCGACCGGCCGCTGACCGATGATCTCAGCAGGCGCTATGCCGCAATGAAATGCGCCTCGCTGCTGCGCGAGACGCTCTGGAGCATGATTTCGGAAATTCATTCCAGCATCGATTTCGATTACGCCGGCTACACGGCCGAAAATCTCGCGCGCTTCGAGCGCGCCTATCAAGCCTTTGAACAGGACCAATAAATGACGAAGGAATTACCGAAGACGGCGAAAGCCGTGGTCATCGGCGGCGGCATTATCGGCTGCTCGACGGCCTATCATCTCGGCAAACTTGGCTGGACCGATACCGTGCTGCTGGAGCGCAAGAAGCTTACCTCGGGCACCACCTTCCACGCCGCCGGCCTTGTCGGTCAGCTGCGCACCAGCGCCAATATCACCCAGCTCCTCGGCTATTCCGTCGATCTCTACAAGCGGCTGGAGGCGGAAACGGGGCTCGGCACCGGCTGGAAGATGAATGGCGGCCTGCGCCTTGCCTGCAATGAGGAACGCTGGACCGAGGTCAGGCGCCAGGCGACCACCGCCCAGTCCTTCGGCCTCGAAATGCAATTGCTGACTCCGCAGGAAGCCTTCGATCTCTGGCCGCTGATGACGGTGGACGATCTCGTCGGCGCTGCTTTCCTCCCGACCGACGGCCAGGCCAATCCCTCCGACATCACCCAGGCGCTGGCAAAGGGCGCCCGCATGTCAGGCGTTTCGATCTTCGAGGATACCGAAGTCCTCGACCTCGAAATCGACAAGGGGAGGATTCGTGCCGTCGTCACCGCGCAAGGGTGCATCGAATGCGAGCGCGTCGTCATCTGTGCCGGCCAATGGACGCGCGCCTTTGCGGCCCGCTTCGGCGTCAACGTGCCGCTGGTCTCCGTCGAGCATCAATACATCATCACCGAATCCTTCGGCGTGCCCTCCAACCTGCCGACCCTGCGCGATCCCGATCGCCTGACCTACTACAAGGAAGAGGTCGGCGGCATCGTCATGGGCGGCTACGAGCCGAACCCCATTGCCTGGGCGAAAGAGGGCATACCCGACGGTTTTCACTACACACTGCTCGACAGCAATTTCGACCATTTCGAGCATATCATGGAACAGGCGCTCGGCCGCGTTCCGGCGCTGGAGAATGTCGGCGTCAAGCAGCTGCTGAACGGCCCGGAAAGCTTCACACCGGATGGCAACTTCATTCTCGGCGAAGCGCCGGAGCTGAAGAATTTCTTCGTCGGCGCCGGTTTCAACGCCTTCGGCATCGCTTCGGCCGGCGGCGCCGGTATGGCGCTTGCCGAATGGGTGACGAAGGGCGAACCGCCCTATGATCTCTGGCCAGTCGATATCCGCCGTTTCGGACGTCCGCATTTCGATACCGATTGGGTGCGGACACGCACGCTCGAAGCCTACGGCAAACATTACACCATGGCCTGGCCGTTCGAGGAACATTCGAGCGGCCGCCCCTGCCGCAAATCGCCGCTCTATGACCGGCTGAAGGCGCAGGGCGCCTGTTTCGGCGAAAAACTCGGCTGGGAGCGGCCGAACTGGTTTGCCGATCTCTTCGCCAACGAGGAGCCGAAGGATATCTACAGCTACACCAGGCAGAACTGGTTCGACGCCGTCGGCCGCGAGCACAAGGCGGTGCGCGAGGCGGCCGTCATCTTCGACCAGACCTCCTTTGCCAAATTCGTGCTGAAGGGCAGGGATGCCGAGGCAGCCTTGTCCTGGATCGCCTCCAACGATGTCGCAAGGCCTGTGGGATCGCTTGTTTACACCCAGATGCTGAACGACAAGGGCGGCATCGAATGCGACGTGACGGTCGCCCGCATCGCCGAGAATGAATATTACATC
The DNA here is from genome assembly GCF_025200775.1 of Rhizobium sp. WSM1274. Taxonomy (NCBI): domain Bacteria; kingdom Pseudomonadati; phylum Pseudomonadota; class Alphaproteobacteria; order Hyphomicrobiales; family Rhizobiaceae; genus Rhizobium; species Rhizobium sp. WSM1274. Next base: position 4,629,453 of record NZ_CP104138.1, read on the forward strand.
GTCACCGGTACCGGTTTCGCCACCCATGACTTCAATTGGATCGCCCGCAATATCCCGGCGGAGATGCATGCCGAGCTGGTCGACGTCACATCCGCCTTTTCCGTGCTGTCGCTGATGGGACCGAATTCCCGCGCCGTGCTGGAAAAGGTAACGGGCAGCGACGTCTCGAATGCGGCCTTCCCCTTCGGCAAGGTCAGGACCATCGGCATTGCAGGCTGCCCGGTGCGGGCGCTGCGCATCACCTATGTCGGCGAGCTCGGCTACGAACTGCATATTCCCATTGAATATGCGACCACGGTCTATGACGTGCTGATGGCCGCTGGCGGTGAACTCGGCCTCGTCAATGCCGGCTACCGCGCCATTGAGAGCTGCCGCCTGGAAAAGGGTTATCGGGCCTGGGGGTCGGATATCGGTCCCGACCATACGCCTATTGAAGCCGGTCTTGGCTGGGCGGTGAAGATGCGGAAGAATATTTCGTTCCGCGGCCGTGTGGCGATCGAACGGCAGCTTGCGGGCGGCGTCAAGAAACGCCTCGCCTGCTTCATTCCGGAGAATGCGGATGCTGTGCTGCTCGGCCGCGAAACGATCTATCGCGACGGCAAGCGCGTCGGCTGGCTGTCGAGCGGTGGCTTCGGCTACACACTTGGCAAGCCGATCGGCTACGGCTACGTCCGCAATCCCGACGGCGTGACCGAGGATTTCGTCCTCTCCGGCACCTATGAGCTTGACGTCGCGCGGCAGCGCATCCCCTGCAAGGTATCGCTGTTGCCGCTCTACGATCCCGATATGGCGCGGGTGAAGGTTTGACGAACTCGACCTGATTCTTTGCCTTCGACCGAAGCTTTGAGGACAGAGATGACGAGGAGAGGGCACGCCGTGTGAGCCCCCCTCTGCCCTGCCGGGCATCTCCCCCACAGGTGGGGAGATCACAAGTGGCTTGAACCATCCTACCCATCTATCGTTTCGCCGTGCTGGACGCCGATTGTTTGTGGAAGCCGGTGCGCCCAGCCAATCTCCCCACCTGTGGGGGAGATGCCCGGCAGGGCAGAGGGGGGCGACCACGGCACGCCCTCTCATTGCAAGAACCCAGCCACCCCGCGTTGGCGTGACTTACTATATTTGCGGAAAACAACTCTCCTGGGCTGAAGCAGAGCCTGCGCCTGAGACTCCAAGTCTCAAAACAGCGGCAGCCGGTCGTCCTGGATCAGGATCTCCAGCTTGTCTGACACATCCTGCGTCCACGCCCGATTTCCTGTCAAAGCTGCCGGGAAGAGTCCCGGAAGTGTGAAAAGAGCCGCCGAAATCGCCAGGCCGGTGCGCGGGACATCGGCGATGAGTGCGGCGATTTCGCCAGCACGGGGATCGCGCAGTTCGTAGCGCTCGCCATTGCCGCGCTCGCCGATCGCATAGCGCATCCATGCCGCAACGGCGATCGCATAGGTCTCCGCCTTGTCGCCATGCGCCAGTGCCTCGGTTGCCGGTTCCAGCAGCCGCTGCGGCAGTTTCTGCGTGCCGTCCATGGCGATCTGATAGGTGCGATGGGCGATCGCCTTGTTTGCAAAGCGCGCTATCAATTCGCTGGCATATTCATCGAGGTCGATGCCGGGAACTGCATCGAGCGTTCTCGCCGCTGCATGCATGTGGCGGTAGGCAAGTGCTGCCAGGGCTGCATCGTCCATCACGTCTCGGATGAATTCATAGCCGCCGATATAACCGAGATAGGCGAGCAGCGAATGGGCGCCGTTCAGCATCCTCAGCTTCATCTTTTCGTAGGCCGAGACTTCCTCGACCATCAGCGCGCCGCGGACCTTTTCCCAGGCCGGCCGGCCATTGGCGAAATGATCTTCGATGACCCACTGCGTAAAAGGCTCTGTCTCGACCGCCGCCATGTCGGTGCGGCCCGTCAGCCGCTCGGCATCGGCATAGGTCGCTTCGGTGCTTGCCGGCGTGATGCGGTCGACCATCGTCGAAGGGAAGGGCACATTCGCTTCGATCCATCGATGCAGGTCGGGATCGATGCGCGAGGTGAATTCAAGCACGAGGCGTTTCAGAACCGCGCCGTTGCTCGGCAGGTTGTCGCAGCTGAGCGCCGTGAAGGCCGCGATCCCCTTCTGCCGGCGGAGCGCAAGGCCTTCCACGAGGTAGCCGATGACGCCGCGCGGCGCATGCGGGCTGGCGAGATCGGCGACGATATCGGGGTGCTTCAGGTCGAGGCCGCCGGTTGCCGGATCGAAACCATAGGCCTTTTCCGTCACCGTCATGCTGACGATGCGGATAGCGGGATCTTCGAGCCGCGCCAGCAGACCGGCCGGATCGCGCGGCGCCACATGCGCCTTCAGGATCGAACCGATCACCTCAGCCGTCGTGCCCGAGCTGTCGCGGATCAGCGTCGTATAAAGCCCGTTCTGAGCGCTCAGATTGTCGGCGACATCGGGCGTTCGCAGGCTCGCCACCTCGATGCCCCAGTCTCCGCCGCTTGCCGCGAGCGCACCATCCGTAAACGGCGCGAAATGCGCGCGGAAAAAGGCGCCCGGCCCGAGATGCAGGATGCCGCTTTTCAGCTGGTCGCGGTCATAGGCGGGAAGCTTCGCCGTCGGGGCGAGGCCGGAAAGGGTCTGCAGTCGTTCGGTCACAGCTTGTAGGCCTTCTTTGCATTGCCATAGGAGAGCTCGCCCGCGACGATCTCGGCTTCCCGCTTGGAAATCCGGTGCTCGGCGGCAAGCTGGGCGAGGAAGCGACAGACTTCGCGGCGCCAGACGTCATGCCGGGCCGGGATCGAAAGCAGCGCGCGCGTATCGTCGTTGAAACCTGCCATATTGGCAAAACCTGCCGTTTCCGCAACCTGGTCGAGATAGCGCCGGATGCCGTTCGGGCTGTCGTAGAACCACCAGGGCGGGCCGATCATCAGGCAGGGCCAGTGGCCAGCCATCGGCGCCAGCTCGCGTGCATAGGTCGTCTCGTCGAGCGTGAAGAGCAGCACACGCAAACCCGGTGCGTGGCCATATTTTGATAGCAGCGCATTCAGGCCGCCGACCCAGTCCGTGCGTGTCGGGATATCGGCGCCCATATTGGCGCCGCGCGTCGCAAAGAGCCCGCGGTCGGTATTGCGCCTGGAGCCGGCGTGGATCTGCATCATCATGCCGTCTTCGGCCGAAAGCCCGGCCATCTCGGTCATCATCTGGCCGCGGAAGAGCTCGGCCTCTTCAGGCGAAAGCGGACCCTTCAGCGCCTTGTCGAGCAGCGCCTGTTTTTCTGCAGGCGGCAGATCTGATGTAAAGGCTGTCGGCACGCCGTGATCGGTCGCGGTGGCGCCGAACTGGCGGAAATAGGCGCGCTGGCGCCGGTGCGCTTCGATCAGGCCCTCCCAGCGCGTCACCTCAGTGCCGGTGATTTCTCCGAACTTGATGAGATTGTCGCGGAAGCCGACGGCGTCGGGATCGGTGACGCTGTCCGGCCTGTAGGTGGTGCGCACCTTGCCGATCCAGCCGTCCGCCGCCAACTTCTGGTGATGCGCCAGCGGGTCGAGCGCCCCATCCGTTGTCGCGATCGTTTCGATGCCGAATCGCTGATGCAGCGCCCGCGGGCGGAATTCCGCAAGGGCAAGCTGGGCATTGATATGGTCGTACAGCGCATCGGCATTGTCAGATGTCAGCGGCTCGGTGCAGCCGAGCACGGCCGACATGGCGTGGTCGACCCAGAGGCTCGATGGCGTCCCTCGGAAAAGGTGGTAGTGCGCGGCAAAGGTCCGCCAGATCGCCCGTCCCTCAGCCACCGGTTTGCCGTCGAGCCGCGGCACGCCGAGCTCATCCAAGGTGACGCCGACGCTGTGCAGCATGCGGAAGAGATAGTGATCGGGAATGACCAGCAGCGAGGCCGCGTCTTCGAAGGGCTTGTCGTCGGCAAACCAGGAGGGTTCGGTATGCCCGTGCGGGCTGACGATCGGAAGATTGCGCACCGTCTCGTAAAGGTCTCGCGCGATGGTCCGTGTTGCCGGATCAGCCGGAAAAAGCCGGTCCGGATGAAGAAAGCCGTTTCCTGCATCCATCAGTATTCCTCCCTGATGGATAACGGCCTACCCCACAACATCAGGCACGGCAAGGTCTTTTAGTAACCAAACGGTACAGTTTACGCGTGGCCGCGCCGGGCATGGAAAGCATTGACGAGGCGGCCTATTTCCGCTTTGGGAGAACCATCTGTTCTGCCGGTTTCGGCAAAGGAGCATCGATGTCCGACGAGACGAACCGTATCACCCAGCTGGAAGAAATGTTGGCCCACCAGGCAAAGACGATCGAAGAGCTTTCCGATCAGCTCGCCGATCAATGGAAGATCGTGGAGCAGATGCGCACCAAGCTCGACCGGCTGACCGAACGCTTCCTGTCGCTGGAGGAGCAGTCGCTGGACGCGCCGGCGATCACCCGCCCGCCGCACTATTGACGACACGCGGCGCAATGCCGCGTGCCCGTTGGGGTGTCGTGCGCCGTGAGACGGCGGATCAGACGCCGCCGATGCAGAGATATTTCATTTCCAGATAGTCGTCGGCGCCGTGGCGCGAGCCTTCGCGGCCGAGGCCGGATTGCTTGATGCCGCCGAAGGGTGCCGTCTCGGACGACATGATGCCGGTATTGATGCCGATCATCCCGTACTCCAGCGCTTCCGCCACCCGCCAGACCTTCTTCAGGTCGCCGGCGTAGAAATAGGCGGCGAGGCCGAATTCCGTATCATTGGCTTGGGCGATGACATCCTCGATGGTCTCGAAGCGAAAGAGCGGCGCCACCGGCCCGAAGGTCTCCTCGCGCGCCACTTTCATGCCGCGCGCAACGCCGGTCAGCACCGTCGGTGTGAAGAAGGTGCCGGCGCCGTCGATGCGCTTGCCGCCGGTCAGCACCTTGGCGCCCTTGGCAAGCGCGTCGCTGACATGGTCTTCCACCTTGGCAAGGCCTTGCGCGTCGATTAGCGGCCCGATCACGACACCCGGCTTGAAGCCGTCGCCGACCGACATCTCGGCGACCTTGGCGGCAAGCTTGGCGGCGAAGGTGTCATAGACGTTCGACTGGACGTAGAGGCGGTTGGCGCAGACGCAAGTCTGGCCGGCATTGCGGTATTTGGAGGCGATCGCGCCTTCGACGGCAGCGTCGAGATCGGCATCGTCGAAGACGATGAAGGGCGCATTGCCGCCGAGCTCCAGGCTCACCTTCTTGATCTGGTCGGCGCACTGCCGCATCAGGATGCGGCCGACCTCGGTCGAGCCGGTGAAGCTGATCTTGCGCACCTTTTCGTTGCCGCAGAGCTCGCGGCCGATCGCCGGACCGTCGACCCCGACGATGACGTTGAAGACGCCGGCCGGAATGCCGGCCTGCTCGGCGAGCACGGCAAGGGCGATCGCCGTCAGCGGCGTCTGTTCGGCGGGCTTCGACACCACGGTGCAGCCGACGGCTAGCGCCGGGGCGATCTTGCGGGTGATCATCGCCGCCGGGAAGTTCCACGGCGTGATCGTGCCGACGACGCCGACCGGCTGTCGGATGACGATCATCCGTTTATCTTGGGAAGGCGCAGGGATCGTCTCGCCGTAAATGCGTTTGGCCTCTTCCGCATACCATTCGATATAGGCGGCGGCATAAAGGATCTCGCCGCGCGCTTCCGGGAACGGCTTGCCCATTTCGGCAGTCAGGATCGCGGCGAGTTCGTCGGCATTGGCAACCATCAGGTCGAACCATTTGCGCAGGATCGCGCTTCGCTCCTTGGCCGTACGGGCCGCCCAGGCCGGCTGGGCGGCATGCGCCGCATCGATTGCCGTCCGCGTCTCGGCAGCGCCCATATCGGGCAATGAGGCGAGCAGCTCGCCGTTTGCCGGGTTCAGCACGTCAAAAGTCCGAGTGGCATCGCCTGATGTCCAGACCCCGTCGATATAGCCGGCATCGCGCAGCAGGGGCGAGGAGAAGGGAACGTGCTTGGTCAGTGCGGTCGTGAAAGCCATGTCATAACCTCCGTGGGAGTGCGGCTGCCGGTTGCCGGCAGCCATTGAAATCCAGTTCCGGTGCGATCACTTGTCCGCGCTCGCTTCCAGCATCGAGGCTTCGAGAATATCGAGCGCCTCGCCGAGGATCTCGTCCTGGATGGTGATTGGCGCCAGGAAGCGGATGACGTTTCCGTGGACGCCGCAGGTCAGCAGGATCAGGCCCTTGTCGAGCGCGATCAGACGCACCCGGTTGGCGAAGTCTGCACTCGGCAGTCCCGTCGTCCGGTCGTTGAATTCGACGGCGTTCATGAAGCCCGGCCCGCGGATATCAACGATCTCCGGCACCGTCTCGCGCAACGATTCCAGCCGCTGCTTCAGCCGTCCGCCAAGCTGGTTGGCCCGGTTGCAGAGATCTTCCTCGACAATGACGTCAAGCACAGCATGGGCGGCGGCGATACCGAGCGGATTGCCGCCATAGGTGCCGCCGAGCCCGCCCGGTCCCGGCGCATCCATGATTTCGGCGCGGCCGGTGACGGCGGCGAGCGGAAAGCCGCCGGCCAGGCTCTTTGCCATCGTCGTCAGGTCGGGCGCCACTTCGTGGTGGTCCATTGCGAACATCCTGCCGGTGCGGGCGAAACCGGTCTGCACCTCGTCGGCGATCAGCAGGATGCCGTGCTGGTCGCAGAGTTCGCGCAGCGCCTTCATGAAGGCGGCAGGTGCGGCGTAGAACCCGCCTTCTCCCTGCACCGGCTCGATGATGATGGCGGCGACGCGCTGCGGATCGACATCGGCGGCGAAGAGCTTCTTCAGTGCCGCCAGCGACTGGTCGGCGGTAACGCCGTGCAGCTCGACCGGGAAGGGAACGTGGAACACGTCGCCCGGCATCGCGCCGAAGCCGACCTTGTAGGGCACGACTTTGCCGGTCAGCGCCATGCCCATGAAGGTGCGGCCATGGAAGCCGCCGCCAAACGCGATGACGGCCGAGCGGCCGGTTGCGGCACGCGCGATCTTGACGGCGTTCTCAACCGCTTCGGCGCCCGTCGTGACAAAGATCGTCTTCTTCTCGAAATCACCAGGCAGCAGCGCGTTCAGCCGCTCGGCAAGGTGTACGTAGCTTTCGTAGGGCACCACCTGATGGCAGGTATGGGTGAAGCGATCGAGCTGATCCTTGACCGCCGCGATGACTCGGGGATGACGGTGGCCGGTATTGAGAACGGCGATGCCGGCGGCGAAATCGATGTAACGGCGGCCTTCCTTGTCCCAGATCTCGGCATTCTCAGCACGATCCGCATAGATCTGGGTCGTCATGCCGACGCCGCGTGAAATAGCGGCGTTCTTCCGGTCCGTAAGGCTTGTCGTGTTCATCGATGGCTCCTCCGCTGAAAAGTTTGAAAACTATCTTGCATATCTTCTGCAAGGTGAATACAAAACACCTACATTTTTCCTGCAAGAAAACAAGCGGCATTTTTTGCTTCAAACATCACGTTTTTTGATGAAAGCTCTGGGGCGATTGGAATCAGGGATATTGGCGGATGAACGATAACGGGCCTGTGCGCTACAAGGTGGCGGAAGCCGCGCGGCTGGCGGGCGTTTCGGCCTCGACGCTACGCCTCTGGGAAAGCCAGGGTCTGGTGGTTCCCGGCCGTTCGCAAACCGGTCATCGGCAATACAGCGCCGACGATGTAGCGCGGTTGAAGCGCATCTCCTGGTATCGTGTCGAGCGCGGCCTCAATCCCGCGGCAATCCGCGAGGCGCTGGAGAGCGAGGAGCCTTCCGCCGATGGCGCTGAGACAAGCCAGGATGGCGGCCTCGGCCGCAAACTGCGCAGCCTGCGCCATGCGAGCGGCAAGACGCTCGATCAGGTGGCCGGCGACATCGGCGTCAGCTCTTCGACGCTCTCGACGCTGGAGCGCACCTCGCAGGGCGTCAGTTTCAAGACGCTGCACGATCTCGCCGAATATTACGGCACCACCGTCTCCCGCCTCTCCGGTGAAGAAAGCGGGGACGTGCCGGCGCTGGTGCGCGCCGGCGAATGGCGCAAGTGGCCGGAAACAACCCCGGGTGTCGCGGTGCAACTCCTTGCCGAAGGTCGCAGGATGATGGACTGCCACCGTTTCGTGCTGGCGCCGGGGGCTGCCAGCGAAGGTGCCTATCGCCACGAGGGCGAGGAATTCATGCATGTTCTGTCCGGCCGGCTCGAACTGGTGCTCGACAGCGATCAGTTCTTCGATCTCGGTCCCGGCGATTCACTTTATTTCGAAAGCCGCCGCGACCATTCCTGGCGCAACCGCCACGATGGCGAAACCGTGCTTCTCTGGATCAACACCCCGCCGACATTCTGAACGGCTAACACGATGCGGAGACGAAACGAGGTAGAGCGTCCTTTGTGCGTCCAGGAGGACGCACGGCGCTCCAGCGGCTGGAAAGCGGTTTCGCACTCTGCGCCATTGCGCTATAGGGCTGCTGGATAAATTCTTAAATCGGAATCGATTTCAGGATAAAATTAAGCAGCCATTCAAAGTGCTACAGCGTCCTTTGCGCGTCATAAAAGACGCGCGGCGCTGTAGGGGATGCATTCGAACGAAAGACAATCTCATGGCAGCGACCATACGTTATCACGAAGGCGATATTTCCGCGGCCGATGCCGCCCGCTACACCGGCGCGATTGCAATCGACACCGAAACGCTCGGCCTTGTGCCGCGCCGCGATCGGCTCTGTGTCGTCCAGCTTTCGCCGGGTGACGGCACCGCCGATATCATCCGCATCGCCGCCGGTCAGAAAGAGGCGCCCAATCTCGTCGCCCTGCTCGAAGACCCCACCCATCAGAAGATCTTTCATTACGGCCGCTTCGATATTGCCGTGCTCTTCCATACCTTCGGTGTCACGACGACCCGAGTTTTCTGCACCAAGATCGCCTCGCGCCTGATCCGGACCTATACGGATCGCCACGGCCTCAAGGACAATCTCAAGGAGATGCTCGACGTCGATGTCTCCAAGGCGCAGCAATCTTCCGATTGGGCGGCCGAGACGCTGTCCCCGGCTCAGCTCGAATATGCCGCCTCCGACGTGCTTTATCTGCATGCATTGCGCGATAAGCTGACCGAACGCCTGATCCGCGATGGCCGCTACGATCATGCGACGGCCTGCTTCGAATTCCTGCCGACCCGCGCCAAGCTCGACCTGCTCGGCTGGGAAGATGCCGATATCTTCGCCCATAGCTGAGCGAATTGCTTTCATTCTGCGTTTGCCAATAGCCGTGCGGCAGGCTTGCCGGCGGCCGTTAGCGATTCGTTAACGCCTGTTCATTAATATTCCTGTTAATTTTTATGCATTTCGATGACGCCGGAACTGCGTCATGCGGATAGGAGGATCTGCTGGGATGCAAGGGGACCGGATGAGCGCGGTCCTTTTCTAGAGCCTGCTTTCATCGTCACTTTACGAAAGGAGCATGCCATGTTGACTCCCGTTCGTGCAGCGTCCAATGCAAGCTTTTCGTCCCAGGGTCAGACAGCGGCGATCGTCGCCAGTGGTCTCGGCCAATCGGTGATTGCCCCCGCGCCTGTCAACGCCGTCGAAGCCGCAGACCTCAATTCCGCCATTGCCGGCAAGCTCAATATTCTGCTCCTTGCGGCGCGCGAGCGCATGGTCGAAGCCCTTTTCGATGTCATCGATGCGGCAGGCCGCTCGATCTCGCTGGAGCGTGGCGAGGACGAGAGCAATCTTGCCTTCGCCTCTCGGCTCGCCGATGCCATCCGGCGGCTGCCAACCGCCAGGATCGACGAGGTCGAGCGCCAGCTCACCGAGAATGGGCATAGCGTGCCGCTCCGGACGATCGCCGAGGCCCTGAAGAACCCGACAGGCCCTGAAGCCGCCCGCGTCGTCGCCTATCTGGAGATCGTCCGCTATAAGGATCGCGATCTCGCCGCCCGCGCCGTCGTCCGCTCCTATGGCCAGAACGATGCATCGCCGATGCGCGCCGAAGCTCGCCCCGAGATCCGGCTGCCCGAGATAAGCCTGCATGAGGACAGCCTGCCTGCCGCCATGCGCCAGCCGGCAGACACGGCGCCCGCGTCGGCCGATTCGCTGATCGAGGCCGCAGCTTCGGCGACCGTCGAAGAAGCGATCATCGCCGAAGCCGTGGAAGCTGCCGATCTGGAATCGCCGAAGGCTGAGAACCGGGCTCAATCCGCCCCTGTCACGGCAAGGGAGATCGCCCCGGAAAAATCTGCGCCGCGGGAGATCGAAGCCGGGCAACCGTTGCCGACGGAAGCAGCAGCGGCCGACGATACGCTGGCACCGCCAGAGCCGGGTGCCATCCAAACCAGTGCGATGTCGGAAAAGGTCGATCCTGTCATTCCCAGGAACTGGGCAGGAATTGTCGCCTCGATGACCGAAGAAGTCTCCGAGATGATCGTCACCATCATCCGCGAACAAGACGTCCAGACCGTGTTGGAGGATGTTCCCGTCGAGGCGGCGGTGGAGATCGATACGATCCTCGACGACGCCGTCATCAGCGATGCGACCGAAACCCTGACCAGGCAGCCGGCCGAATTCACCGCACCCGATCCTCGCCAATCCGCAGCACTCCGCCCATCGCAGATGGATATCGAGGCCGCGGCTGCTGCCGCCCGTCAGCCGAAAGAAATCTCCGCGCAACCGCAGATGAGGCCGGTTCCCGAGATGGCCGAGGCTTCCTATGTGCCGTTGGCGGCAAGGATGCCGGAGGGATTTGCCTATAGCCAGCTGCCCTACCAGTTCGCCAAGGATACGCCGTCGAACGAGAAGGCAGGCGAAACGCACCACCAGCATCAGCACCACCGTGACGACGCGTCCGAGGATCAGCAGCAGGCGCAGTCCGACGGCGGCGATGCCGAGCCCGACGCTGAAGAAACCGCCGCCGCACCCGAGCGGAGGACGCCAAGGATGATCGATGCCGAACCATCGGTCTATCAGCCAGGAGTGGCCGACGACCCGGTCTATGCGCTCTATCAGCGCATGGTCGGCTGGGAATAGAGCAATTCCAGGAAAAGTGCGAAGCGGTTTTCCGTCCGGGATTGCGTAAAAACAAGAGGATAGAGCGGTTCTGGGCTCCGTTAAAAGCTGAACCGCTCTAGCACTTTTCATCGCCTGAAAATGAAGAACCCGCCGGATCGCTCCGGCGGGTTCTTCAATTCAAAGGCGGATGCGAGGCTTATTCGCCGCCGCGGTTCTTCAGGGCTGCGCCCAAGATGTCGCCGAGCGAAGCGCCGCTGTCGGACGAACCGAACTGGGCAACGGCTTCCTTCTCTTCCGCAATCTCCAGAGCCTTGATGGACAGCATGATCTTGCGGTCCTTCTTGGAGAAGTTGGTGACGCGGGCGTCGAACACCTGGCCGACCGAGAAACGCTCGGGGCGCTGCTCGTCGCGGTCGCGGGCGAGGTCGGCACGGCGGATGAACGAAGTGATGTCCTCGTGGTTGACGAGCTTCACTTCGACACCACCGTCGTTGACCGCGATGACTTCGCAGGAAACGACTGCATTCTTGCGTAGGTCGCCAGAAGCAGCGGCGTCGCCGACTGCATCCTTGCCGAGCTGCTTGATGCCGAGCGAGATGCGTTCCTTCTCGACATCGACGTCGAGAACGACGGCCTTGACGACATCACCCTTGTTGAACTCCTCGATGACCTGTTCGCCTGGACGGTTCCAGTCGAGGTCGGAGAGGTGCACCATGCCGTCGACATCGCCGTCGAGGCCGATGAACAGGCCGAATTCGGTCTTGTTCTTGACTTCGCCTTCGACTTCAGTGCCGGCCGGATGGCTGCGGGCGAATGCTGCCCACGGATTTTCCAGCGTCTGCTTGAGGCCGAGCGAAATACGGCGCTTGGACGGATCGACTTCGAGAACGACGACTTCGACTTCCTGGCTCGTGGACAGGATCTTGCCGGGGTGAACGTTCTTCTTGGTCCAGGACATTTCCGAGATGTGGATCAGGCCTTCGATGCCCGGCTCCAGCTCGACGAATGCACCGTAGTCGGTGATATTCGTGACGGTACCGGAAATCTTCTTGCCTTCCGGATACTTGGCCTGAATGCCATCCCACGGATCGCTCTCGAGCTGCTTCATGCCGAGCGAGATACGGTGGGTTTCCTGGTTGATGCGGATGATCTGAACCTTGACCTGCTGGCCGATGTTCAGGATTTCCGACGGATGGTTCACACGGCGCCATGCCATGTCGGTGACGTGCAGCAGGCCGTCGATGCCGCCGAGGTCAACGAACGCACCGTAATCGGTGATGTTCTTGACGACGCCGTCAACAACCTGGCCTTCTTCGAGGTTCTGAACGATTTCAGAACGCTGCTCGGCACGGGATTCTTCCAGAACCGTACGGCGCGAAACCACGATGTTGCCGCGGCGCTTGTCCATCTTGAGGATTTCGAAGGGCTGCGGATTGTGCATCAGCGGAGTCACGTCGCGGATCGGACGAATATCGACCTGAGAACGCGGCAGGAAGGCGATCGCACCGTCGAGGTCGACCGTGAAGCCGCCCTTGACCTGGTTGAAGATCACGCCTTCGACGCGCTCGCCAGCTTCGAACTTGGCTTCGAGCTTGACCCAGCTTTCTTCGCGGCGAGCCTTCTCGCGCGACAGAACGGCTTCGCCAAGCGCGTTTTCGATGCGCTCGACATAGACTTCGACTTCGTCGCCGACCTTCAACAGGCCGTCCTTGGCGCGCGCGCCGAATTCCTTGAGCGCGATGCGGCCTTCAACCTTCAGGCCGACGTCGACAACGGCGACGTCCTTCTCGATGCCCGTGACGATGCCCTTGGTGACATAGCCTTCGGCCAGGTCGTTCTTGGCAAAGGACTCTTCGAGAAGAGCCGCGAAATCCTCGCGGGAGGGGGTAGCTACTGACATAAAATCTCCTGCGTGTCCTAAAACGGAAGCGGACACGTATGCGCCGGTTGGTTTGCGTTGAACGGGCCTGAACCCAGTCCGCCCTCTCTACGAAGGCAATCCGGCGCTTGGACGGAATTTCAGGCTTGCTGTATGAGAAGCGATCCATGCTCAGAGCACGCAAAATCGCTTGAATTTAGGCATTTCGGCTCAAGACCGCATCGATGATCGATTGAGCAGCTTGAAACGCGGCTTCTATACTCATTTCCGACGTATCAAGCAAGTGCGCATCATCAGCTGGTTTTAAAGGGCTGTCGGCCCGTCCCATGTCGCGTTCGTCGCGCCGCTTGACCTCCTCGAAGATCGCATCGAAATCCGCCGTCAGGCCTTTGCAGAGGATCTCGTCATAACGGCGTCTTGCGCGGACTTCCGGCGACGCCGTTACATAGAATTTCACCGCCGCATTCGGGCAGACGACCGTGCCGATATCGCGCCCATCGAGCACCGTTCCCGGCGCTTTCGTCGAAAACCGTCGCTGCGCCTCGACCAGCGCCCGACGCACCGCCGGCATGACGGCAATCTTCGATGCGGCTTCGCCGATCTCATGTTTAGAAAGTATATCACGATTCAATCCAGCGAGCTCAACCTCTCTTGCGATCTTTTCCGCCACCGCCTCATCGTCGAGCGGCAGGCCGGCATCGAGCAGCGCCTTGGCCGTGGCGCGATAGGTCAGGCCGGTATCCAGATGATGGAAGCCGTATTGGTCGGCGATGCGGCGTGAAAGCGTGCCCTTGCCGGCCGCCGCCGGGCCATCGATGGCGATGGTGAAGGTCTCGTTTGTCATATGATCAATCCTGCGGCAGCGCGCCGAAACGGCGAATGAGGTTGTCTTCGCGGAATGGTGGCTGGCACATCATTCCGCCACCAGCTCGATCGTCGCTCCAAGGCCGGTCATCAGCTGCATGAATTCCGGAAAGCTGGTCGCGATCATTGCCGCGTCGTCGATCGTCACAGCATGCTCCGAGGCAAGCCCCAGGACAAGGAAACTCATGGCGATGCGATGGTCGAGATGCGTCCGGACTTGGCCGCCGGCGGCGTTGCCGATGCCCCTGCCGTCTGGCCGGCCGCGCACGATGAGAAAATCCTCGCCCTCGTCGCAGTCGACGCCATTCAGCTTCAGCCCGTCGGCGACGGCGGAAAGACGGTCGGACTCCTTGACGCGCAGTTCCTCCAGCCCCTTCATGACCGTCGCGCCCTCGGCGAAACAGGCAGCGATGGCCAGAATAGGATATTCGTCGATCATCGACGGCGCCCGATCTTCGGGAACGGTGACGCCCTTGAGCTCGGAATGGCGCACGCGCAGATCCGCCACGTCCTCGCCGCCGGCAAGACGTGCATTCACCACCTCGATATCAGCGCCCATTTCCTGCAGCGTCAGGATCAGCCCCGTGCGGGTCGGGTTCATCAGCACGTTGACGATGGTGATGTCGGAGCCGGGAACAATCAGCGCCGCAACCAGCGGGAAGGCGGTGGAGGAAGGATCGCCGGGAATGTCGATCACCTGGCCCTTAAGCTTGCCGCGGCCTTCGAGCCGGATCGTGCGGACGCCATCCCCGTTCGTCTCGACGGAAAGGGCGGCGCCAAAACCCTGCAGCATCTTTTCGGTATGGTCGCGCGTCATCACCGGCTCGATGACCGTGGTGACTCCAGGCGTATTGAGGCCGGCAAGCAGCACAGCGGATTTCACCTGGGCGGATGCCATCGGCACCCGATAGCGGATCGGGCTCGGCGTTCCCGGGCCTCTGAGCGTCACCGGCAGCCTATCGCCTTCGGATGCGCTGACCTGCACGCCCATTTCGCGCAGCGGAGCGAGCACACGGCCCATCGGCCGTTTCGAAAGCGAGGCGTCGCCTGTGAAGGTGGAGTGAAAGTCGTAGGTGCCGACGAGGCCCATGGTCAGCCGCACGCCGGTGCCGGCATTGCCAAAATCGAGCGGCGCGTCAGGCGCAAGCAGCGCCCCATTGCCGGTGCCGTCGATCACCCATTGCGCACCCTCCTTGCGGATCCTGGCGCCCAACGCCTGCATTGCCCGGCCGGTATTGATCACGTCCTCACCCTCGAGCAGGCCGGTGATCCGCGTTTCGCCGGAAGCAAGCCCGCCGAACATGAAGGAACGATGCGAGATCGACTTGTCGCCCGGAATGCGGACGCTGCCTGTAAGACTGGCGGATTTGCGGGCGATGGCGGGCCTGGGCGCAGAGCCGTGCAGCATGGCGTAATCCTTTGCAAACGCAGTCTATTTTTGCTGCAAGGCAGGCTTGGCCGGTCGCAATTCCCGTCCGCTTCTGCAGCTGTTGCGGCTCGTTAACATAAACGTGCCGGGCGGTCATCCGTCGGCTTGCCAAAAACCCGGCGCTCCGATCGCAAAGTTTGGCTTTGACATGGGAAGCCACAGCGATTAAGGGGACCGGCTTATAAATTCCGATGGAACGCCGGCTTGAACGGCATCTGCCGAATCTCATATTCGGCTATTCACACGAGGCTTATAGTGGCGAAAGCGGAACTTGGAACCAAGCGTACCGATCCGGAAACCGGCAAGAAGTTTTATGATCTGAACCGGGATCCGATCGTTTCTCCTTATACCGGCAAGTCCTACCCTCTGTCCTTCTTCGAAGAAACCTCGGCGATCGCCGAAGTTGCCGAGGAAGACGAGGTCGCGGAAGTCGATACTGAAAACACCGAAGTCGAATTGGTTTCGCTGGAAGATGCCGATGACGCCGCCGGCGGCGACGACATCCCCGATATCGGCGATGACGATGTCGAAATCGAAGGCGATGACGACGACGATACCTTCCTCACACCCGACGAAGATGACGATGATGACGACATGAGCGATATCATCGGCGTGACCGGCGACGAAGACGAAGTCTGAGACCGCATTTCGGCCCGGCGAGGAAAAAATTCTCCGGGCCGCATTTTTTTAGGCTTGCTATCTCCGGAAACCGGAAGTAATAAGCCGCCACTCCGCAGGGCACGTGCCTTACGAGTATCCCAGGACCGGCCCCGAGCCGGACCGCCTTGATGGGGCTATAGCTCAGCTGGGAGAGCGCTTGCATGGCATGCAAGAGGTCAGCGGTTCGATCCCGCTTAGCTCCACCAAACTCCTTTTGCCAACCGGTCTGCTACGCGAAACCTGGCCCATAGTGGTTCCTCCCATCCGGCTGAATTGATCGGACCATCGCACTGTGGGATCTGACAGCTAGGCTGCGGCTGGCTGCTTTGGCAGGATCGATGCGCCGGCCGATCGCGATCTTCACGCGGCCTCGGGGCTGAAGTCCGGGAAGCCGAACATCGACATCTGGAGTCCGTCGGGAAACAATATGCCGTTGAGAAGGGAGACGGCTTTCTCGCTTCGATGGCTGGCGAGCGAATAATAGATTGTCTGAGCTTCGCGGCGCGCCTTGACGACCTGCTGACGTTTCAGCACGTTCAGATGGTGCGATAGCGCCGACTGGCTGAGCCCGACACTTGTGGCGAGTTCCGTGGCTGAGATCTCACCCTTGGCCAGCGTGCGCAGCACGGCTAAACGGCTGACGTTGGCGAGCGCGGAAAAATAGTCCGCCAGCTCACGGTCATTTACGATCATGGCGTGCCTCCTCTGAACACGAAATGTACATTAGCGGCGGGCGAGATTTGCTCATTGACCTAACGCAAATCGCAATGGTGAGAAGGCCGCGTCAAAACGCGCTGAAGGTCAGCACGGCCCGTGGTGAAAACGGAACGCTGTTCGATCCGTAATCGTCCGGCGACGAAAGCAGGGCGTTGGCTTCAGCTTGACTATGCCAGTCATTTCGCCTGACGGCATCATGCGGTCGCGCCAGCGGACGGCTGATGCGGCTCAGGACGAGCGGTCTGCCGGCTGACAGGGGACGGGCTCGATGACTTTTGCCTTAGTGCGCAGCATGATCTCCTCGGCGAGCCTTTCGGCGGGCTGCGTGGCGTCGAGGCGCGGCCATGCGATGGCGCCCGTCTCATGCGCGAACTGCTGCGCCAGGATATCGACCGTCGCGTCGGAGGGGCTGCCAGCCCGTGCCGCAACGCGCTGCCACAGCAGTGCCGGATCGGCTTCGAGCCAGAAGGCCGAAAAGGGATGGTGGCCTTCTTCCGCCGCTTCCTCGATCATCCGCCGGTGGACCGGCTTGTCGAAAACCGCATCGGCCACCGCCGAACTGCCTTCCGCAAGGATGAGACGGGCGCGCCAGGCCATCTCCTGATAGACCTTTGCCGAGACCTCTGGCCGGTACGCGGCCTTCGGCAGCCTCGTCTCTGCCGGAACGCCGTGCATTGCCTTGCGGATGCGGTCGCTTTCGATGATACGTGCTCCCGGCGCGAGGCCGATCCGCGGCGCCAGCACTTCTGCAAGCGTCGTCTTTCCCGATCCGCTGAGGCCGCCGAGCGCGACGAGTTGTCCCGGCACCTGATGCAGGAGAGACCGGGCGAGCTGGAAATAGGAGCGCGCCTCATCGGTCAACATCGCCGCACGATCACCTGCATCCTCCGCCTGAGTGGCGATCACATGAGCCCGCACGGCAGCGCGTACGGCAATGAAGAACGGCAGTGCTGCAAAACCGTCGTCCTCGTCCGTCTCGTCGAGATAACGGTTCATCACGAGGTTCGCGAACTCGGGATGCCCTCGATGCCAGAGATCCATCAGCAGGAAGGCTAGGTCGTAGAGAATGTCGGTGGTGGCAATCTGATCGTTGAACTCGATGCAATCGAACAGGCATGGTTCGCCATCAAGCAAGAATATATTGCGGAGATGCAAGTCGCCATGGCAACGCCGGACCTTGCCGGCCAGCCCCCGCCGGTCCAGGAGTTGGGCGAGCCGCGCGAGGTGCCTCTCGAAGGCCCCGGTCAGTTCCTCGATCTCCTTGGCGGAAAAGATATGGCTAGTCGCAAAGCCGGCCTTATTGACCTTCAGCACCGCAGCCATGCTCGCCGCCCCGCCGTTGGCACTCATGACCGGCGCGAGACGATGAAAGCCGACGATCGCCCTTGCAAGGGATGTCATCATCGACGACGTCAATCCGCCGGAGGTGGCGATATGATCGAGTAGCAGCGACTGATCGAAACGCCGCATTTCCACCAGAGCATCATGCAGGGTCCCTTGACCATCAAGCGCAAGGCCACCGTCCTTTTCCAGCGTGATCGTCCTGACTCCGAGATAGATGCCGGGCGCCGTGGGCGCGTTCAATTCCACCTCTTTCCGGCATGTCGCCAGCCTTTTCTCCGCCGAGGAGAAATCGGCATAGGGCAGCTTCACGGCGCGCTTCATCTTGTAGGCGCGGTCCCCGGCAAGAAAAATGCGCGAGATATGCGTCTCGAGCACTTCGACCGGCTGCCCATCCTGGGGCAATGCGTCGTTGAGAAAGGAAACGGTTGCCGACTGGTCTTCCGTGATCATCTGCAAACTTTCAGCTGACATGCCGCACTATCGAAAGCATCGCCCTGCCTCCGCGACAATACATTGACCCGTATCAATGCTCGGACCGCCGCCACATCTCAGAACGAAAGCGAGACCGGGGTCGCGGGGTGAAAATCAACCTGTCTTCGAGAAGGCAGCTTGTCGAAGCGCTGATCGCGGTGATCCGGAAAGCCGGCGATGCCGCGCTCGCGTTGCAGGACGACGACGTTGCGGTAAGAGCCAAACAGGACGGTTCACCCGTCACCGCCGCCGATCTTGCCAGCAATGACATCCTGCGCGCAGCATGCCTGGCGGTCTTTCCGGCAATGCCTGCCCCGGCGAAGAAGACAGCCATGTCTTCGAGGCCCGCAAGGACTCAGATTCCGCTCTCGTAATCGATCCGCTCGACGGCACGAAGGAATTCATAAAAGGCCGAGACGAGTTTGCTGTCAATATCGCCCTATGCACCCGCCCGTGACCGGCTTTTCTTCTCCTACGGCGCCGGACTTGCATTCGAGCAAACAGCCGGCAGTCAGCGCCGCAGCCTGCCCCGCCCTTCCGCTCCACGGCGTCATCCGATCGCGCTTGTCAGCCGCTCTCATCTCGATCCCCGGACCGAAGCGCTCCTGGTCGCGCTGCAACGCCCCAGCAATAGGCCGTGGCTCAAGGCTTCAAGACGGCCGCTCCACTCAATCGGCCGGCACGCAAGTCGTCAAGCGCCCTATTGGCTTCGGTAAGCGGATAGACAATCGTATGGGTTCTGATGCCTGCCTGGCGGGCGATGGGGAAGAATTCCTCCGCATCCTTGCGCGTGAGATTTGCGACCGAAACAACGCTTCTCTCCCCCCAAATCAGCGCATAGGGCATAGCCGGAAGATCACTCATGTGGATGCCTCCGCAGACGACCCTGCCGCCCTTGCGCACCGCCTTCAGCGCTGCCGGCACGAGTTCGCCGACCGGAGCGAAGATGATTGCCGCGTCGAGCATGACGGGCGAAGGTTCATCCGAGCTTCCCGCCCACGAAGCGCCAAGGCTGAGCGCGAAACGTTGCGCTGCCTCATCGCCGGTGCGTGAGAAAGCATAGACCTGACGGCCCTGCCAGCGGCATATTTGCGCGATGATATGGGCGGCTGCACCGAATCCGTAAAGACCGATCCGGGCACCG
This sequence comes from Rhizobium sp. WSM1274, assembly GCF_025200775.1. NCBI lineage: Bacteria > Pseudomonadati > Pseudomonadota > Alphaproteobacteria > Hyphomicrobiales > Rhizobiaceae > Rhizobium > Rhizobium sp. WSM1274. Next base: position 4,648,912 of record NZ_CP104138.1, read on the forward strand.
TCACCAGCCTTTTTCAGCGAACGCCAGCCAATGAGACCCGCGCATAGCAGCGGCGCAAGAGCGACCGGATCGGCCTCGCCGTCAAGTGCAAATGCATAATCTGCGTCGGCAACCACATGGGTGGCAAAACCTCCGTCGCGCGTATAGCCGGTAAATTGCGGCTCGTCGCAGAGATTTTCATCTCCGGTGCGGCAGAACGAGCAGCAGCCGCATGTGTGGCCGAGCCAGGGCACACCAACCCTTTGCCCTATGCGTGATGGCGCGACACCTTCCCCAACGGCCTCGACGATGCCGACGATCTCATGGCCGGGAACGAGTGGAAGCTTCGGGTTCGGAAGGTCGCCGTCACAGACGTGAAGATCCGTCCTGCAGACGGCGCAAGCTTCGATCCTCAACGTCAACTGGCCCGTTCCAGGCACGGGATTAGCGCGCTCTACCAGACGCAAGGGGGTCGCGATCCTTTCCAAAATCATTGCTTGCATCAGCTTCTCCTCACCTCGCAAACCGGCACCCTTTTGAAAACGCGTCAATCGGCATGAACGCGCGTCAAGGATACGTCCTGCCCATTCTCGTTTGCCGTTTTCGTTACGTGACGACGGCCCAGATTGACCTTCTCAATGCATCGGCATTCCATGTCACATCGTGGTATAGTTCAAATGAAATAACGTGCGCGGAGGCCACTTCATGAATGACGCTGTGAACGAGGCATGGAGGCCGAGCATTTCGCCGGAGACCGTCCGCTTTCTCATCCTCAAGGGCAAGCAGTTCGACGTCAAGGATGTTGTCACTGAACCCGATCCGGGCTCGAATCCGAGTGACGACGGGATGATCGAAGTGCTGGAGGACCATGACGACGATCCCGTCGAGACGGAGCTCAGGAGTGCAATCTGGGCTCTCAACGAAGACGAACAGATCGACCTGGTCGCCTTGGCATGGCTCGGCCGAGGCGATGGGAATGTCGATGATTGGGATGAACTGCGCAGCCTGGCTGCCGATGCGCACAATACGCGCACGGCGGCTTATCTTCTCGGTCTGCCCCTTCTGCCGGATTATCTCGAAGAGGCGCTCGACCAGTTCGGAGAGGCGTCCACGGACGACGCGCTGGGCCGGCTCTGATATCGCCGGTGTCCAAAGCGGCAGCCAGGGAATTTCCTCAGCTGCAAGGAATGTCGATCCGACGCCATGAACTGAGCTGCATGACTGTGAATGGCTCTTGGAGAGCAAGGAGATCAGCAATGAACCGTCGCCGTTGGCAAGACCACATCGCCTTTATCGTGGGAATATGGCTCATCAGTTCTCCTTGGGTATTCGGAAGATTTAGTCCGGACTCCATGCCTATGGGGTCGGCCGCCTGGAATTTCCTTGTCTGCGGAACCGCTATCGCTATCCTAGGCTTGGCTGCTCTGGCATCGTACCGTTTTTGGGAAGAATGGGTCAATCTTCTGATCGGTGTCTGGCTTGTCGCCTCGCCATGGATCCTCCAGTACGTTCAAGAGCCGCTCCTCGTTTGGAATGCTTTCATCTCAGGCATTCTCCTCGTTGTTCTCGGCGTATGGGCACTTCGCGGAGCAAACCTATCTGAACGCCGCTGAACGACGGCTTGCGGATGACGAAATGACATATACGGCGCAGGTGCCTTCACGATTGGATGGGCCGGCAACGTCTGGACCCATCGGATGATCACGTCATGGTAACGACCGAAGAAGCCTTCCAGCGCCTCAGTCTCGCGCTTGCGATTGGTATTCTGGTCGGCATCGAGCGCGGCTGGCAGGATCGTGAGGCCGCGTCGGGCAAAAGGGTAGCGGGGATCCGCACCTATGGCCTGTCCAGTTTCCTGGGCGGCTTCTGCGGCTTCCTACAGCCCGTGACGGGGCCAATTCTGCCGACGGCCATCTTTGCTTCCTTTTGCGTCACAATTCTCCTTTTCAGCCGCATGCAGGCAACACATGACAAAGACTACAGCGCAACCGGTGCCATTGCGGCAATAACGGTCTTCGCGCTGGGCTTCGGCGCAGTCGTTGCGGATATGACGGCAACGGCGGCAAGCGCTGTTGCAATAACAGCGCTCCTCGCCGCGCGCGAACCATTGCATGGATTTCTTCGTCAATTGACTTGGCTCGAGCTCAGGGCCGCCCTGATCCTCCTGACGATGACGGTCGTCATCCTCCCGATCCTTCCCAATCAGCCGGTTGACCCCTGGCAGGCGATCAACCCCTTTGAGCTTTGGATGCTGACGATCCTGGTGGGAACTGTTTCCTTTGCCGGCTATATCCTGATCAGGCTCAGCGGCGCCCGCGCCGGCATCCTGTTGACCGGGGCAAGCGGCGGCATTGTCTCGTCGACGGCCTTGACGCTTTCCTTTGCCCGCCAGTCGACACAGATGCCTGCCCTCTCACCATTGCTTTCAGCGGGAGCGATGCTGGCGGGCGCCGTTTCCCTCGCCCGGGTGCTTTTGATTTGCGGCGTCGTTGCACCGGCTGTTTTCAAGGAACTGGTTCCATCGCTCGCTCCAGCTGCTGTGATCTTCGCCATGGCAGGCGGCCTCGCCGCATCGTGGCGGCGCCCGGATGACAGCACTGATTTCTTGCCGCGAAACCCACTTGAGGTGATGGTTGTGCTGCGTTTCGCGCTTGTTCTCGCCGTCGTGATAGTCCTGACGCGCGTGACCCTGAACGTCTTCGGAAACCAGTCGCTGCTCGCCCTTGCGTTCATCACGGGACTGGGCGATCTCGATGCGATTACACTTGCCGTGGCTAAATTGTCATCCATCCAGGTGCCGGCGGATGCGGCCGCTCGCGCCATAGCGGTCGCCGCGTTCGCCAATCTGCTTGCGAAAGCTGTTCTTGCAGCAAGCATGGGGAGCATCGCCTATGCAGTTCGTTTCGCGATCGCCGGCATTGTCGCGACTTTTGCCGGAATTGCCGGCTTGGTTCTGGCGTGACCACTGGCAGAACCAACAGCAGCACGGGAAAGCCGATCGCCCAGGAGAGCGCCCATGTGGAGGGCCACATGGCAAGTGCAGGCGCGGTCAGGCCCTGTGCCCTCACGATGCGGATCGCCGAGACGACGGATGTCATCAGCAGCGAGAGGATGAGTGACATGACGATCGTATTGTAACGTTTGGGGAGTTTGCCTTTGGGCCTTTTGATCTCCCTAAGGTGCCGATCAGACAATTGCGCAGCACCGATCGACGGGTTGCGCGTTGATTGACGTAAACGCTTACGGAGCTTCGATCTGAAGCAACGCTGCCTCTATGGCCGAAAATGTCTCTTGCCGTTCAAATCGCCCACCCCTTCCGATCGCCTTTGCCAATTCCTCAATGCGAGGATGTATGCTTGTTGCTGGAATCTCAGCGATTCGGCTCCGGGACCTTCAGCCAATGACCAGATCAAGACGACGCCGCATCATCCGTACCCGCCGAACCCTGACCGGGCTCGCCCTCGTCGGCTCGATTTCGTTTCTGGCCGGCATGACCGATGCGACCGGTCTTCTGCTCACCGGCGATTTCGTTTCCTTCATGACAGGCAATACGACGCGTGCCGCACTCGCCTTGAGCGAGGGCAATCTTTATCACGCGGCTGTCCTGATCTCTGCCATCATCGTCTTCGTGCTTGGCAATGCGGCAGGTATCGTCATCTCCCATGTTTCGCAGCGCCGCATTTTTGTGGTGCTTGGCTGCGTCGCCCTGGTTCTGGCGCTCGCCTCGGTGATGACAGTGCAGAACATGCTGTTCGTGCGGTTCTACATGATCGTTTTTTCCATGGGCATGGTGAACGCCGCAATCGAGCACATCGAAGGCCTGCCGATCGGCCTGACCTATGTGACCGGCGCTCTGTCGCGCTTCGGCCGCGGCATCGGCCGCTGGATCATCGGCGATCGTCGTGTCGAATGGACGATCCAGATCGTGCCCTGGGGCGGCATGGTGCTCGGCGCGATCGTCGGCGCCGTCCTGACGCGACTGACCGGAGCGCATGCGCTGTGGCTGGTCTCCCTCTTCGCCATGATGCTTTCACTGGTCGCAATGCTCATCCCGCGCCCGCTTCAGCGGCGCTTCAATCAGAAGATCGCGCCGAGCGGATCGGCCATCACGCACGCGAAATAAAACCGTCGCATTCCTGTTACCGTCGAATCGGATAGGAAGGACCGCCGTTTATCCTCAAAGGAGTAGGTCTTGTTCCTGTTTTCGAAGCTTGTCTGGATTTTCGCTCAGCCGCTGTCGCTGGCATTCTTCCTCATCTTGCTTGCCCTGATTGCCGGCCTCCTGCGCTGGCGTACCCTAAGTATTCTCGGCGCAGCTGGTTCGGCCCTCATCCTTTTCGTGACGCTTTACACCACCACCGGAAACCTCTTGATGCAGGGCCTCGAGGAGCGCTTCGCCAAGCCCGCTGCCGATCCTGATAGCCTGCAATGCATGATCGTGCTCGGCGGCGGCTTCGAAAACGAGGTGAACACGGCGCGCCACGGCATAGAATTCAACGACGGAGCCGATCGCTTTGTCGAAGCCTTGCGGCTCGCGCAGAAATTTCCGCAGTCACGTATCCTGGTATCGGGCGGCGATGGCTCCATCTCAGGCATCTATGAAGGCGATGCGGCCGCCTCCGAGCGTTTCTTCCCGCTCTTCGGCGTTGGCAGGGATCGCCTGATCGAAGAGAGGCAATCGCGAACGACCTTCGAAAACGCCGTCAATACCAAGAAATTCCTGGCAAGCCAGGGCCTTTCCAATTGCCTGCTGATCACCTCGGGTTTTCACATGCCGCGATCCGTCGGCATCTTCCGCAAGCTCGGCATCGATATCGTGCCCTGGCCGACCGATTATCGCACCGACGGCCAGGTGAGGCCTGGGTTTGATTTCACCCAGCCGAGCCTCAATGCGCAGAACATGGCGACGGCGATCCGCGAATGGTGCGGCCTGGTGGGATATTACCTCGCCGGCCGGACGTCCGAACTCTATCCGAGCTAAGAGCTATTTCTTCGAGATGGTGACGAATTTCGTGCCGCGGACGCGTGCCGTCACGGTGCAGGGATCACCTTCGGTGCGGTCGCAGAAGCGCGGATGCATCTTCATCGCCAGCACCATGTTGCCGAAGCGCTGGACGAAATCGTAGCCATAGATCTGTGCCGTTGCGATCATGAAATAACCGCCTTCGGCAACCTGCAGGTAGAAATTATAGGTACAGCCGTCGTCATTGCATTGCGGCCCCTTCTGCCCGTCGCAGGTCAACTGGCCCTCGTTGACCACCGCATCAATCAGGCCGTCATTGTTGATGTCCTGCCGGATGATGAAGCCGTCGGCAAATTCGGCCGTCTTGCACTGCTGCTGGAAATGTTTCTTCTCGTAGATCTCAGGGTCGGATATCAGCGATTGCTGACTGAGGGCGACGGCCGGCATGGCAAGCAGCAGGACGATATTCAGAACGGCGAGCACCAGCGTTTTCACGGCTTTCCTCTTTGGATAAAGGCTCCCAATGCATGTCGCCCAAAACTGTGCAGCGGTTTTGGGCGACATGCATTAAATCAAAGACATCAGCTTTATGGCCGCGCCGCCTTGCGCCGCCCTTGCCGCCGTGATTGATTCCCGAGAACAGGATGATTTTAGGCCTAGTTGGCCTAAAATCTGAATCCTGTTCTCAATTCAAGAGTAAGAGCATGATGTCGTCCGAAAACCGCTCACACTTTTCGGCATCATGCTCTGACTTTCCGCCGGTCCCGGGGCTCGCATGTCTCTGCTCGTCTATCTCGATTATGCCGGCATCGCGCTGTTTGCCGCGACAGGCGCGCTCGCCGCCTCGCGCAAGCAACTGGACCTGATCGGCTTTTTGTTTTTCGCCATGGTGACGGGAACGGGCGGCGGTACCGTGCGCGACATCGTGCTCGGCCGCGTGCCGGTCTTCTGGGTGCTGAACCCCGCCTATATCCTCGTCTGCTGTATCATGGGGATCATCGTTTTCTTCACCGCCCACCTGCTGGAATCGCGCTATCGACTGCTGATCTGGCTCGATGCGATCGGCCTGGCCGCCTATTGCGTGCTCGGCGCTGCCAAGGGCCTCGCCGCCACCGGTTCGCCCACAATTGCGATCGTCACCGGCACGCTGACGGCGACTTTCGGCGGCATCCTGCGCGATCTGATGGCAAACGAGCCCTCCGTGCTGTTGAGGCCGGAAATCTATGTCACCGCCGCACTCATTGGCGCCGGCGTGTTTACCGCCGCGAATGCGCTGGGAATGCAGCTCTATCTGGCGTCGGCCTGCGGCGTTGTCGCAGCCTTTGCCGTGCGCGGCGGAGCCCTGTGGTTCGGCTGGACCTTCCCGACCTACAAGCATCAGCCTGGCCGGCACCCCGACGATGTCATGTGAAGCGGGATCGTCAGCCCTGCTTTGCCCGCAGGCGGATCACCACGTCGACATGGGCGATCTCCATGCCTTCGGGTGGTTCCGGCAGATTGGCGATCGTCAGGTTGCTGACGGGAATGTCGAGAACCTCGTTCTCGCCTTCGACGAAGAAATGGTGATGGTCTGAAATATTGGTGTCGAAATAGGTCTTGGCGCTCTCGACGGCGAGAACGCGGATGAGACCGGCTTCCGTGAACTGGTGCAGCGTGTTGTAGACCGTTGCCAAGGACACCGGCACGCCGGCGGCAACCGCCTCTTCATGCAGTTCCTCGACGGTCAAATGCCGGTCGCCCTTGGCAAACAGGAGGTCGCCGAGGGCGACGCGCTGGCGGGTGGGGCGCAGGCCCGCACCGCGCAGCCTTACCTCTATTGCGATCGGGAGTGCACCCGTCATCAAAACCAACTCCGGTTATTCTGGCATAAAGCAATCATGTTTCTTTAAGCGGTATAACTTTTGCATCGGAGCCTTTCAATAGTTCAATGGCGACGGGAGCCTGATAAACGCGGCAAAAACGGGCTTTTGACGCAAATAGGTCTGGTCCCGGCTCTAGCCTTCCTGTATGCGACCACCAAATAATGGTGCAAGCCTGGTCCGGGGCGATGAATGAAGCTGCCTTGCTTGTGCTTCATTTTCTGAAGAACCTGGACTACACGTTCACATCCATCGGCTTGACGCGGGGGGAAAAAGAAACTTCATGACGACCAGACAGTCCAGCTTCTCGTATGACGAACTCATCGCTTGCGCGCACGGCGAGCTGTTCGGCCCCGGCAATGCGCAGCTGCCCCTGCCGCCCATGCTGATGGTTCACCGCATAACGGAGATTTCCGAAACGGGTGGCACCTTCGATAAGGGCTACCTCCGGGCGGAATATGACGTGCGCCCCGACGACTGGTATTTTCCCTGTCATTTCGAAGGCAATCCGATCATGCCGGGCTGCCTCGGTCTCGACGGCATGTGGCAGCTGACCGGTTTTTATCTGGGTTGGCTCGGCGAGCAAGGCCGCGGCATGGCGCTTTCAACAGGCGAAGTGAAATTCAAGGGCATGGTCCGGCCGCAGACGAAGCTGATCGAATATGGCATCGACTTCAAGCGTGTCATGCGCGGCCGTCTGGTCCTCGGCACGGCCGACGGCTGGCTAAAGGCGGACGGCGAGACCATATACCAGGCGGCCGACCTTCGCGTCGGTCTATCGAAAGACAAGACGGCCTGAAACCGCATTTCGAGCGGCTGACGAAAACAACAAAGGTTTGATCAGATGAGACGGGTAGTTGTCACGGGTCTGGGTGTCGTGTCCTCGATCGGAAACGACGCGGCCGAAGTCACCGAATCCTTGCGGCTGGCAAAGTCGGGTATCTCCTTTTCGAGCGATTTCGCCGAACACGGGTTCAAGTGCCAGGTCTGGGGCAGTCCGAAGCTCGGTTCGGCGGAACTTGCCGAACTGGTCGACCGCCGCGCCATGCGTTTCCTGTCGCAGGGCGGCGCCTGGAACCATGTGGCCATGAAACAGGCACTTGCCGATTCCGGCCTGGAAGAGAAAGACTACGCTCAGAACGAGCGTACCGGCATCATCATGGGCTCCGGCGGTCCGTCCACCCGCACCCTGATCGAAGCTGCCGAGATCACCGTGAAGAACAACAGCCCGAAGCGCATCGGCCCCTTCGCCGTGCCGAAGGCGATGTCCTCGACCGCATCGGCCACGCTCGCCACCTGGTTCAAGATCCACGGCGTCAATTATTCGATCTCGTCGGCCTGCTCGACCTCGGCGCATTGCATCGGCAACGCCGCCGAGATGATCCAGTGGGGCAAGCAGGACGTGATGTTCGCCGGCGGCCACGAGGATCTCGACTGGACGATGTCCAACCTCTTCGACGCCATGGGCGCCATGTCCTCCAAATATAACGACACACCGGACAGCGCCTCGCGCGCCTATGACGTCAACCGCGACGGTTTCGTCATCGCCGGCGGCGCCGGCGTGCTGGTGCTCGAGGAACTGGAGCGCGCCAAGGCCCGCGGTGCCAAGATCTATGCCGAGATCGTCGGCTACGGCGCAACCTCGGACGGCTACGACATGGTCGCTCCGTCGGGCGAAGGCGCTATCCGCTGCATGCGCCAGGCGCTCGCCACCGTCAAAGGCGATGTCGATTATGTCAACACCCACGGCACATCGACGCCGGTCGGCGACAGCAAGGAAATCGGTGCGATCCGTGAGGTATTCGGCTCGAAGATCCCGCATATCCAGTCGACTAAGTCGCTGACCGGCCATTCGCTTGGCGCTGCCGGCGTGCAGGAATCGATCTATTCCCTGCTGATGATGCAGCAAGGCTTCATCGGCGAAAGCGCCCATATCACCGAGCTCGATCCCGAATTCGAAGGTGTCCCGATTGTGCGCAAGCGCATCGACGACGCGAAGATCGACATTGCCCTCTCCAATTCCTTTGGCTTCGGCGGAACCAACGCCACGCTGGTCTTCCAGCGCTATAACGGATAATAATATGACGGGAATCATGCAGGGTAAGCGCGGGCTCGTCATGGGCGTCGCCAACAACCACTCGATCGCCTGGGGGATTTCAAAAGCTCTCGCCGCACAGGGTGCGGAACTCGCCTTCACCTATCAGGGCGATGCGCTCGGCAAGCGCGTCAGGCCGCTTGCTGCCGAGGTCGGCTCGGATTTCGTCCTGCCCTGCGACGTCGAGGACGTCGCCTCGGTCGATGCCGTGGTCGACGCGATAAGCGAGCGCTGGGGCAAGCTCGATTTCATCGTTCATGCCATCGGCTTTTCCGACAAGAACGAGCTGAAGGGTCTCTACGCCGATACGACGCGTGAGAATTTCAGCCGGACCATGGTCATTTCCTGTTTCTCCTTCACCGAGATCGCCAAGCGCTGCGCTCCGTTGATGGAAGATGGTGGTTCGATGCTGACGCTGACCTACAATGGCTCGACGCGCGTCATCCCGAACTACAACGTCATGGGGGTTGCCAAGGCAGCGCTCGAGGCTTCGGTGCGCTATCTCGCCGCCGACTACGGCCCGCGCGGCATCCGCGTCAATGCCATTTCCGCCGGCCCGATCCGCACGCTTGCCGGCGCCGGCATCTCCGATGCACGCGCGATCCTCTCTTGGAACCAGCGCAATGCGCCGCTGCGCAAGGCCGTCACCATCGATCAGGTCGGCAGCTCGGCTCTCTACCTGCTCTCCGACCTTTCCTCCGGCGTCACCGGCGAAATCCACTTCGTCGACGCCGGCTTCAACGTCACCTCGATGCCGACACTGGAAACGCTGCGCAGGGCTGACATCGAGTAAACGCTATTCGATTGAAACTCAAAGGCCGTGCGCAGATGATGCGCACGGCCTTTTTGTTGTTCGATGATAGGATCGGCGTCGAAGCCGCGTAAGCCTATTTCTTCGCCCAGAGAACCTTGAAGCGTGCGTTACGGCAGGTTTCGCCGCTTTCCCTGAAATTCGCCGCCAGAACCGGCTCGTAGGGCAGGCCGCGATTGGCGACGAGCATCAGGCGGCCGCCGCCGCGAAGGGCGGATGCGGCAGTCTTGATCATTGCCTGGCCGAGCGCCGGCTCGGCTGCGTGGCCCTCATGGAAGGGCGGGTTCATGATGACGAGGTCGTATTTGTCCTTGACCGGCTCGCCAGCCAGATCGTGCCAGAAGAAGCGTGCAGGCGCGTTCGGGCAGTTCTTGGCCAGATTACCCTTGGCAGCCTCCAGAGCCGCGTGATCGGCCTCGTAGAGGTCGAGGCGGGTCAGTCCACGCGACTTCTGCGCCATCTCGACGGAAAGATAGCCCCAGCCGGCGCCGAAATCCGCAACATCGCCGGTGAAATCCTCAGGCAGGCGCGAGGCGAGCAGCTCCGATCCGGCATCGATGCGGTCATGCGAGAACATGCCGGCGGTTGCATTGAAGCGGCCGTCGACGCGTACCGGCGCCTTTGCCAGCTTGGAAATGATCTCGTCTGCATCCGCCGGCCGGCCGAACCAGAAGGCAACGCCGTGATATTTCGGCATATGGTCGACTGCGAGATTGAAACCTTCCATCCGCTTGCGCAACGGCTGGATGCCGTCTTCCTTGGCGCCGGCAACGACGATCAGGCCGCCGAGCCGCGTGCGGGCGATAGCGGCGGCGAGATTGGCCTCGTTCTCGCCCTTGTGCTTGGTGCAGAGCACTAGAGCCGCATCGTAGTCCTCGCCGTCGATCTCCGGCTTCGCTTCGATTCGCTGCGCCAGCAGCTGCCGGTAGAGCGGCCGGAAGCCCTGGACGGCGCTGAGCGAGGCGGCAAAGCCTTCCGGCAGCGCAAAGCCTGCCTCGGCGCCGAGGAAGAGCACGCGCTCGCCTTCGCCGGGCGCCGCGACTGTGCCGCTGGCAAAGGGATGGAACAGGGTCTTCAGCGTCTCGCTGCTCATGGTCTCGTCTCGTCTTAAAGCATGTCGCGCAAAAGTGTTCAGCGGTTTTGCGAGCACGACATGCGCAAAACCAAAGGCCTGAAGTGCGGCTAGAGCGCCACGCGTCTTTTCAGACGCGCTAAGGACGCTCTATCACTTTGAATCTGCGATCTGAAAGATCGCGCCGCGCTTTAGGATACAAAAAGGGCGCGGAAGCATTCCCGCGCCCGGTCTTGAATCTGGAAGGCGGCTTATTCGGCCGCTTCTTCCTTCTTCTTCTCGTTCGCAATTTCCTGGCCGGTGGCCTGGTCTACGACCTTCATCGACAGGCGAACCTTGCCGCGTTCGTCGAAGCCGAGCAGCTTGACCCAGACCTTGTCGCCTTCCTTGACGACGTCCTGGGTCTTGGCAACACGCTCGGAAGCGAGCTGCGAGATGTGGACAAGACCGTCGCGGGCGCCGAAGAAGTTGACGAAGGCGCCGAAGTCGGCGGTCTTGACGACCGTGCCTTCGTAGATCTGGCCGATCTCAGGTTCGGCGACGATCGAGTGGATCCACTTGCGGGCCGCTTCGATCTCTTTGCCGGAGGACGAGGCGATCTTGACGGTGCCGTCGTCTTCGATGTTGATCTTCGCGCCGGTCTTTTCGACGATTTCGCGAATGACCTTGCCGCCGGAGCCGATGACTTCACGGATCTTGTCGACCGGGATGTTCATGACTTCGATGCGCGGAGCGAATTCGCCGAGCTGGCCGCGGCTTTCGGTGATGGCCTTGGACATTTCACCGAGGATGTGGACGCGACCGCCCTGGGCCTGGCCAAGGGCGACCTTCATGATCTCTTCGGTGATACCGGTGATCTTGATGTCCATCTGCAGCGAGGTGATGCCGTCGGCGGTACCGGCGACCTTGAAGTCCATGTCGCCGAGGTGGTCTTCATCACCGAGAATGTCGGAAAGGACAGCGAAGCGATCGCCTTCCAGGATCAGACCCATGGCGATACCGGCAACCGGCTTTGCCAGCGGAACGCCGGCGTCCATCAGAGCGAGTGAGGTACCGCAGACGGTCGCCATCGAGGACGAGCCATTCGACTCGGTGATCTCGGAGACGACGCGCAGCGTGTAGGGGAACTGCTCAACGGTCGGCAGCATCGGACGGATCGCGCGCCATGCGAGCTTGCCGTGGCCGATTTCGCGGCGACCCGGGGAGCCCATGCGGCCGGTTTCACCAACCGAGTAGGGAGGGAAGTTGTAATGGAGCAGGAAGCGCTCCTTGTACATGCCCGTCAGGCTGTCGACATACTGCTCGTCTTCGCCGGTGCCGAGGGTCGCAACGACGATCGCCTGGGTTTCGCCGCGGGTGAACAGCGCCGAACCGTGGGTGCGCGGCAGAAGACCGACTTCTGAAACGATCGGACGGACGGTTTCGAGGTTGCGGCCGTCGATACGGCTCTTGGTGTCGAGGATGTTCCAGCGGACGATCTTCGCCTGCAGATGCTTGAAGATCGCGCCGACTTCTTCGGCCGTGTACCGGGCTTCGCCTTCCTCGGGGAGGAAGTGTGCCTTCACCTTCGCCTTGACGGCGTCGACGGCGGCGTAGCGGTCGGCCTTCTGGGTGATCTTGTAGGCTTCGCGAAGTTCACCTTCGGCAAGGCCGAGCATCTCGGTTTCGAGAGCGGAGTAGTCTGCCGGCTGGAAGTCGCGCGGCTCCTTGGCGGCCACTTCGGCGAGCTTGATGATCGCATCGAGAACCGGCTGGAAGCCCCTGTGGCCGAACATGACGGCGCCGAGCATGACGTCTTCGTTGAGTTCCTTGGCTTCGGATTCCACCATCAGCACGGCGTCGTAGGTGCCGGCGACGACGAGGTCGAGGCTCGATTCGTCCATCTCGTCGAGATGCGGGTTAAGAACGTATTCGCCGTTGATGTAACCGACGCGTGCACCGCCGACCGGGCCCATGAAGGGAACGCCGGAGAGCGTCAGCGCAGCCGAGGTCGCGACCATCGACAAGATGTCCGGGTCGTTTTCGAGGTCATGCTGGATAACGGTAACGACGACCTGCGTGTCGTTCTTGTAGCCTTCCGGGAAGAGCGGGCGGATCGGGCGGTCGATCAGGCGGGAAACCAGGGTTTCCTTTTCGCTCGGACGGCCTTCGCGCTTGAAATAGCCGCCGGGAATCTTGCCGGCCGCATAGGTCTTTTCCTGGTAGTTGACGGTGAGCGGAAAGAAGTCCTGGCCGGCCTTCGGCGCCTTGGCCGAGACGACAGTGGCGAGGACGACGGTTTCGCCGTAGGTGGCGAGAACCGCGCCGTCGGCCTGACGGGCGATCTTGCCGGTTTCGAGCTTCAGCGGGCGGCCGGCCCACTCGATTTCGACTGTGTGTGTATCAAACATGTCTTGTCCTTCAATGCGGGAGCACGCGCCATCGCCGATATCAAGGCGCAGCGCACAGTCGACCGCAATCAATGTGACGTATCACGGGCAAGACAACGGGAGGCTTTTCATCCTCGGTTTCCTCAGGCATTCCTGAGAAACCGGGCCAAAGCTCGTTGACAAGCCTTGGCCGAAAGCATCCGGCAATCCTGCCCCATGACAGGTCAACGGTTGGTTTGGCAGATCCGGCCCATCCGGGTCTGCCGGTCTTTCCACCGCTTAGAAGATAGGGCGCGGCTGGAATATTCCATCGGGAACGTCGTCCCGAAACACATCCGGCGGGCGCTTGGAAAGCGCCCGCCGGACAATCTTAGCGGCGGATACCCAGGCTGGTGATCAGCTTGGAATAGCGGCCTTCATCCTTCTTCTTGAGATAATCAAGAAGCGAGCGGCGGCTCGAAACCATCGTCAGCAGGCCACGGCGGGAATGGTTATCCTTCTTGTGGTCCTTGAAGTGTTCGGTCAGGTTGTTGATGCGTTCGGTCAGGATCGCGACCTGGACTTCCGGAGAACCGGTATCGCCTTCAACGGTCGCATATTCCTTGATCAGCGCAGACTTGCGCTCAGCAGTGATCGACATCGGGTGATCCTTTCTAAGAGGAGGAGATAAAGTCGCCAAAAGCCGGGATGTCGTCCAGCTTTGGCCGTGAATGCGAGCAGGCAAACCTGACGCTGGCGCTGCCTATAAACCAAATAAGCCGCGATGGAAAGAGGGGAGCTCCTGCAGCGGTTTTCAGCGGCCCGCCATGGCGTCCCGGATCATCGCATCGTAACCCATGGGATCCTGCAACATGGCGAAATGGCTGGCGTCTTTCAGGATCACCAGCTTGGCGCCCGGAATGACTTTCGCCATCATCTCCGTATGGTCGAGCTTTACGGCCTCATCATGGTCGCCGATGGCAAGCGTGACCGGCACCGAGATCTTTCCAAGATCCGCCGCCGTCCAGGCCGGCTGGGTCGCCCACATCTCGGAGATCTGGGTGACGAAGGCGTCGTATTCGTTCGGCGTCGGCGACAGCTTCCTGTAATATTCGCCAGCGACGTTGATGTAGTCGTTGAAGGTCTTGTTGTTCAAGACGTCAGCCTTGACGCCGTCGGTCGTGACGTTGGCCGCCTGGGCAATGACGCGCGTCAGCTTCTCCGGATGTTTCATCGCCATGTCGATGCCGATGATGCCGCCGTCCGACCATCCCACAAGCGTCACCTTGTCGATCTTCAGATAATCGAGAAGCGCGACGTAGTCAGACGTCATCAGGTCGTAACCGAAGGGCTGCTGGCTGCGCGTCGAGCGCCCATGTCCGCGGCTGTCGGCAACGATGACCCGATGATCCCTCGCAAAATCGGCGACCTGGTGACCCCAGACGTCTGCATTTCCAAGACCGCCATGGATGAAGAGAATCGGCTCGCCTTCGCCATATTCGGCGTAATACATCTTGATGTCGTTCACATCGGCCATGCCGCTCGTCTTTGCCACCGGCATCGAAGGAAAGGCCGGAAGCTCGGCCCAGCGCTCGGCGGATTGAGCGCCGGCGGCGGCAAGCAACATCGAAAAGAACATCAGGATTGCGATAACATTTCCGCGCATAGTGTTCCCCCTGTCGGGCCGCCATGGCCCGACAGGGAAAATATCTCATTGCTGGCGGCTGACAATCTCTGTCGTTGTCACAAACCCAAACAGGTTCAGGCGAAAACCCGCTTCGGGCGAAACTCGCCCTGGCCGATCTCGCCGATCGCGATCAGCCTGCCGCGGGCCGTCGCATAGGCTTCGCTTTCGGCAATCGGCGCATCGCGGCCACGCACCAGGATCGGGTTGCCCATCTTCAGCCGGTGCGCCTGGTCGTCGTTGATGACGAGATGGGGCAGGGACGAAAGCGCCTCGCAGGTGTCGATCAGCAGCGCGTCGAGGGCCGCCAGCCGCTCGTCCATGTCCTCGATCGCCTCCAGTGACACGAGATCTGCGAGCGGCACCATGGCCTCTTCCGCGAAGGGCGCGACGAAGATGCGCCGCAGCCCGGACACGTGGCCGTAGCAGCCGAGCTCGCGGCCGAAATCGCGCGCCAGCGCCCTGACATAGGTGCCCTTGCCGCATTCCACTTCGAAATGCGCGGTATTGGCGTCCGGGCAGGCAATCAAGGTCAGCCGGAAGATATCGACCTCACGCGAGGGGATTTCGACGGTCTCGCCTTCGCGCGCCAGATCATAGGCACGTTCGCCCGCTATCTTGATCGCGGAAAACTGCGGCGGCACCTGGCTGATGGTGCCGATATATCCAGGCAGAATATCGCGGATCTGCTGTTCGCTCGGGCGCTTGTCCGAGCTCTCAGTCACTTCACCCTCGAGATCGTCGGTCGCCCGCTGCTCGCCCCAGCTCACCGTGAACTCATAGATCTTGCGGCCGTCCATCACGTAGGGAACGGTCTTCGTCGCGTCGCCGAGCGCGATCGGCAGCATGCCGGAGGCGAGCGGATCGAGCGTGCCGGCGTGACCGACCTTCTCAGCCTTATAGAGCCACTTGATCTTGGAAACGGCTTCCGTCGAGCCGAAATCCACCGGCTTGTCGAGGATCAGCCAGCCGGAAATCGGCCGGCCCTTGGGTTTGCGTGGTTTGGACATGCGTCTCTTCTGTTTATTGTTCGTCATTGTCGCCGTCGAGGTCGCGGCTCACCTCGGGCGAACGCAGCAGCTCGTCGATCTTCTTGTAATTGTCGAAGCTGGTATCGTCGCGGAAGCGCACCTCCGGCATGTATTTCATCTGCCGAAGCTGCTGCCCGAGCCGGCCGCGGATAAACCTCGCATTGCGGTTCAATGCTTCGATGACGATGCTGTGATCTGAAACGCCGAGCGGCGTCACATAGGCGGTGGCGATCTTGAGGTCCGGCGACATGCGCACTTCCGAGATCGAGATCACGGTCGCCTCGATGACGTCGTCGCGCACCTCGCCGCGCTGCAGCACCTGGGTGATAGCGGCGCGAACCTGTTCGCCAACGCGCAGCATGCGCTGCGAAGGCGCGGAAGAAGTTGCTCTGGTCATTGTTATCTCTATTTGCCGATGCGGCTGGGAATCGAACCCGTCAAAGAAGAGCGTCCATGACTCTTTTGTTCCAAAAGGTCAAGTCGCCAGATGCTCGAACGCCATCCGCCGGCTGGCGGATGGCGTTCGAAAAAGTTCAGGCGCAGCAGTTTAGAGCGTGCGCGTGATATGCTCGACGCGGAAGCACTCGATGACGTCGCCGGCGCGCATGTCTTCGTAGTTTTCGAAGGCCATGCCGCATTCCTGACCCATCGGCACTTCGGACACTTCGTCCTTGAAGCGCTTGAGCGTCTTGAGCTTGCCTTCGTGAACGACAACGTCGTTGCGGATGAGGCGGACGCCTGCACCACGTTCGACCTTGCCTTCGACGACACGGCAGCCTGCGACCTTGCCGACCTTGGTGATGTTGAACACCTCGAGGATCTCGGCGTTGCCGATGAAGGTTTCGCGCCGTTCCGGAGACAAGAGACCCGACATCGCTGCCTTCACGTCATCCACGAGGTCGTAGATGATGTTGTAGTAGCGGATTTCGATGCCTTCGCGCTCGGCGAACTGGCGTGCCTGCGTATTCGCACGAACATTGAAGCCGATGATGGCCGCGTTCGAGGCTTCGGCGAGCGAGATATCCGACTCGGTGATGCCGCCGGCGCCCGAATGGACGATGCGGGCGCGAACCTCGTCGGTGCCGAGCTTCTCCAGTGCGCCGGCAATCGCTTCGATCGAGCCCTGCACGTCACCCTTGATGACCAGCGGGAACTCCTTGATGCCGACGCTCTGGCGCTGCATCATCATCTGTTCCAGCGAACCGCGCTGTCCCGACTGGCGGGCGGCCGCCTTGTCGCGGGCCAGACGCTGACGATATTCCGAGATTTCGCGGGCGCGGCTTTCGCTTTCGACGACGGCGAACTTGTCGCCGGCCTGCGGCGTGCCGGACAGACCGAGAACCTCGACCGGCGTTGCCGGACCAGCCTCCTTCACATGGTCACCCTTGTCGGTAACGAGAGCGCGCACGCGGCCCCAGACGTCGCCGGCGACGATGATCTGGCCCGGACGCAGTGTGCCCTTCTGGACGAGCACGGTCGCGACCGAACCACGGCCACGATCGAGTTGGGCTTCGATGACAGTGCCTTCCGCGGTCCGGTTCGCATTGGCCTTGAGATCGAGAATTTCCGCCTGCAGGAGGATCGCCTCGAGCAGCTTGTCGAGGTTCTTGCCGGTCTTGGCCGAAACCTCGACGTCAAGCACTTCGCCGCCCATGGATTCCACGAAGACTTCGTGCTGCAGCAGCTGGTTGCGGACCTTCTGCGGATCGGCCTCGTGCTTGTCGACCTTGTTGATCGCCACGATGATCGGAACACCGGCCGCCTTGGCGTGGTTGATCGATTCGATCGTCTGCGGCATCACGCTGTCGTCGGCTGCGACGACCAGGATCGCGATGTCGGTCGCCTGCGCACCGCGGGCACGCATTGCCGTGAAGGCGGCGTGGCCGGGCGTATCGATGAAGGTGATCTTCTGGCCGTTCTGCTCCACCTGGTAGGCACCGATATGCTGGGTGATGCCGCCGGCTTCGCCGGAGACCACGTTGGCATGGCGGATGGCGTCGAGCAGCGAGGTCTTGCCGTGGTCGACATGGCCCATGATGGTAACGACGGGCGGGCGCGAAACCAGTTCGCCATCGTCGTCGGACACGTTGAAGATGCCGAGTTCGACGTCGGATTCCGACACGCGCCTGACCGTATGGCCGAATTCGCCGGCGATGAGTTCGGCAAGGTCGGCGTCGATGACGTCGCCCGGCTTCATCATCTGGCCTTCCTTCATCAGGTACTTGATGACGTCGACGGCGCGTTCGGACATGCGCTGCGACAGTTCCTGAATGGTGATGGTCTCGGGCAGAACCACTTCGCGGGAGATCTTCTCGCGGGTTTCCTGCATCTGACCGCGGCGGAACTTCTCCTGCCGGCGACGCATCGCGGAGAGCGAACGACCGCGGGCATTGTCCTCGCCGTCGACGTTGGCGGTGGTGATCGTCAACTTGCCGCGACGGCGCTCTTCATCCGTCTTCGGACGAGTCGTGACCGGCTTTGCCGGTTCCGGGCGCACGACGCGGCCACGGACCGGGCCGCTGCGCGCTGCGCCACGATCGTCTTCTTCCTTTTCGTCGCGACGGCCGCGAACGGCGCCGGGGACGGCAGCGCCGGGTGCCGGACGGGCAACAGGTGCTCCAGCCGCATCGGGCCGGCGTGCGGCCGGTGCCGACGATGCGGGCTGCTGCGGCCGTGGCGCGTCGGAGCGTGCTTCGGCCGCAGCCGGTTCTGCGGCTGCCGGTTCGGCAACAGTGGGTGCTTCAGCCTGCCGGATAGCCTCTTCAGCAGCCCGGCGGGCAGCTTCCTCCGCTTCGGCTGCCTTGCGGACAACCTCTTCGGCGGCACGGCGCTTTTCTTCCTCGGCGCGGCGGATCGCATCCTGGGCGTCACGCGCCTGGGAGTCGGCAAGCGCGCGGCGGCGGGCGTCCATCTCTTCCGGCGACAGATGGTTCAGCACCACCGGGCGCGGACGATCGTTCTGGCGCGGCGGCTGCGGACGCTGGTTCGTCTGGTTGTTGTTGCCCTGCTGAACCCGCGGAGCCGGCTGCTGCGGACGTGCCTGCACGGGTGCGGGCGCCGGTTCGGCTGCGCGGACGGGGGCCGCCGGAGCGACGGGTGTGATCGGCTTTTCATCTTCCGGGCGCATCGGGCGCCGCTTACGGGTCTCGACGACGACCGCCTTGGTGCGGCCTCGACCCATATCCTGGCGAACGGTACCCTGGCTCATCCCCGATGGTTTCAGGGTGAGTGTCTTTTTGCCCGCTACGCTGATTGTCTTGTCGTCGTTACTATCGGTCATTCGTTCCCGTTCCTTCGGACAGGGAGCGATGACTAGATCAGACCCTGTCGTTCAATACTGTCGATCAATGAGAATGGGACCGGCCGATGCCGGTGACCGTCTCATTGTTTTTGCCGGCCAGCGCCGCCCGCTGCCCGGGACTGACCGCCATTACGGTACTGTTCGAGCATCTTTGCGCGCTTCACTACACCTTCACCCGCCTGCCCTGCAAGCACTGCGGCATGGATAAAAGCATTCTGGCCCATCAGGCCTTCCATTTCGCTCTCCGAGAAGAGACGGAAGGAAGGTATCTCCTCCTCGGTCTCCATTCCGAGGTGCCAGGCCTTGCGGGCCTGGTCGATTTTCCGGACGCCGTCGTCCGCTGCACCAGTCGCGTGGAACACCGCAAGGGCTGCTCCACTTCTGACCGCGGCATCCACTTTCGAGGACCCGCTGACGAACTGGCCGGCTTTCCGCGCCATGTTCATCATCTGCATCAATTGCGCCGCCAGCAGCCGGTCGACATTGGCGCCGAGATCGTCCGCCGCCTTTACATCCGTCTTCAGCGCGCGGGCAAAGAGCTTCTTTGCCACCGCCCTGTCGACCAGCGACCGGTCGATCTTCACCCAGCATCCGCGTCCCGGAAGCTCGCGCTTCAGATCGGCGACAACTGTTCCATCGGGAGCGGCGACGAAGCGGATCAGCTCTTCCGGCGATCCGCTTTCGCGCGTCACGATGCACATGCGTCCGTTCACGTCATAACCTGCAAGATCGTCGTCCTCGAGAGGAGCGTCCGGTTCATGCGCGGTCATCATGCTTCTTGTTCGGCTTCGGTGACCTCTTCTTCGGTCCCCTTCGCCAGGTCCTCTTGCGTGATCCAGCCGGCCGAAAGGCGGGCCTGGACGATCATCTGTTCTGCTTCGACGCGCGAGACGTCAAACTTCGAGAACAGCCCTTCGAACTTCTTCGTTTCACCGTTCTTGCGTTCCGACCAGCCGACGAGATCGTCGGCAGCGCAGCCGGCAAAGTCCTCGATCGTCTTGATGCCATCTTCGCCGAGCGCCACCATCATCTGGGCGGTCATGCCGTTGATCTCACGCAGTTCGTCCTGAACACCGAGCGCCTTGCGCTTCTCGTCCATCTCGGCTTCGAGACGCTCGAGGAATTCGCGGGCACGCTGCTGGATTTCCTGCGCCGTCTCCTCGTCGAAACCGTCGATCGAAGAGATTTCGTCGAGATCGACATAAGCCAGTTCTTCAACCGCGGCAAAACCTTCCGAAGCCAGAACTTGGCCGACCATCTCGTCGACATCGAGCGAATCCATGAACAGGTTGGTGCGCTCGTTGAATTCCTTCTGGCGGCGCTCCGATTCCTCGGCCTCCGTCATGATGTCGATATCCCAGCCGGTCAGCTGCGAGGCGAGGCGGACGTTCTGGCCGCGGCGGCCAATCGCAAGCGACAGCTGCTCGTCGGGAACGACGACTTCGATACGCTCGGCATCCTCGTCGAGAACGACCTTGGCGACTTCGGCCGGCTGCAGGGCGTTGACGACGAAGGTCGCCGGGTCTTGGCTCCACGGGATGATGTCGATCTTCTCGCCCTGGAGTTCGCCGACGACGGCCTGGACGCGCGAACCGCGCATACCGACGCAGGCGCCGACCGGATCGATCGAGCTGTCGTTCGAGATCACCGCGATCTTGGCGCGCGAACCCGGATCGCGGGCGACCGACTTCACCTGGATGATGCCGTCGTAAATCTCCGGCACTTCCATGGTGAACAGCTTCACCATGAACTGCGGATGCGTGCGCGACAGGAAGATCTGCGGGCCGCGCTGCTCGCGACGGACATCATAGACGTATGCACGGACGCGATCGCCATAGCGGACGTTTTCGCGCGGGATCATTTCGTCGCGGCGGATGATGCCTTCGCCACGGCCGAGATCGACGATGACGTTGCCGTATTCGACGCGCTTGACGGTACCGTTGACGATTTCGCCGACGCGATCCTTGAATTCGTCGAACTGGCGGTCACGCTCGGCTTCGCGGACCTTCTGGACGATCACCTGCTTGGCCGACTGTGCGGCGATGCGGCCGAAATCCATCGGCGGCAGCGGGTCGGCGATGAAATCGCCGAGTGCGGCGTCCGGGTTGCGGTCGCGGGCCAGCTCCAGCGGGATCTGCGTCGAATAATCCTCGGCCTTCTCGACGACTTCGAGCAGGCGCTGCAGGCGGATTTCGCCGGTCTTCGGGTTGATGTCGGCCCGGATGTTCGACTCGGTGCCGTAACGGGAGCGTGCCGCCTTCTGGATGGCATCGGCCATTGCGGCCAGCACGATCTCGCGGTCGATGACTTTTTCGCGCGCCACTGCATCTGCGATCTGCAGAAGTTCGAGCCGGTTCGCACTGACTGCCATTGTCTTGTTTCTCCGTCTTTACTCCAGGGTTCCCGTCCCTGGAGCGGTCTGTTGATCGGTTATTCCTGGTCGTCCGCTTCGTTCTGGTTGGCGGCCTGGGCTTTCGCCAGCTTGTCGGCCCGCAACGCATCGCGGATCAGGTCGTCGGTCAGAATGAGCTTCGCATCGCTAAGCGCCGTGAAGGGAATGGTGACCTTCTGCTCTTCCCCATAGGCAACCTGGTCACGCTCGAGCGTGAAACCATCTGCGCCTGCTTCGACGATCTTGCCGCGGAAGCGCTTGCGATTGTCGATCAAGATCGACGTCTCGCATTTCACAAGGTGGCCCTGCCAGCGGACGAAATCGGATTTCCGCACCATCGGACGGTCGATGCCGGGCGAAGACACCTCCAGATGATACTCTTTATCGATCGGATCTTCCACATCGAGGACGGGAGAAATCGCCATCGAGACTTCTTCGCAATCCTGAACCGACATCGTGCCGTCGTTGCGTTCGGCCATAACCTGCATCGTCGCGCCGTTCTGGTTCAGCATCCGGACGCGGATAAGCCTAAAGCCAATGCCGACGAGAACGGGTTCGATGATATCGGCAAGACGCTGGTCGAGCCCGGTTTCAGTAATCAGCCGCGGCTCAAGTTCGTTGTCTGCGTTTGTCATGTCCGACAAGCGGTGCGCTCCTCGCAATTTCATGCTGTTTAAGCGATCACGGTAATAAAAAAGAGCGGGTCCTTGCGGCCCACTCTTCATCAAGCGATCAAGAATTTGAGAGGCATATAGTCGGGTTTTTCCGAAATTGCAAGGTCTGCGACAGATTCGGCCGATTCGCTCCGGTGACGTGACCAGGCCTATGGCCAGCGCCGGTCTTGCGCATATATTGCCGTTGGCGCGCAATAACAAAAGCGGAGAAATCGTGGCCTACACTTCGTCGACATTGGCGCCTTTGCGGCACGATACCTACCGCACCATCTGGTTCGCGAGCCTTTCCTCGAATTTCGGCGGCCTGATCCAGGCGGTCGGCGCCGCCTGGATGATGACGACGATCACCGCGTCGGAGGACATGGTTGCGCTGGTACAGACCTCGACGGCGCTGCCGATCATGTTGTTTTCGCTGATATCGGGTGCGCTGGCCGACAATTATGACCGCCGCCGGGTGATGCTGACGGCGCAGTGCATGATGCTCACCGTCTCGGCGCTGCTGACGGCCTCGGCACTGCTCGGCTGGATCACGCCCTGGCTGCTGCTCTTCTTCACCTTCCTGATCGGCTGCGGCACCGCGCTCAACAATCCCTCCTGGCAGGCCTCGGTCGGCGACATGGTGCCGCGTGCCGACCTGCCGGGTGCGGTCACGTTGAACAGCATGGGTTTCAACATCACCCGCAGCGTCGGCCCGGCAATCGGCGGCGTCATCGTCGCCGCTGCCGGTGCGGCCGCGGCTTTCGCGGTTAACACGCTGAGTTACCTCGCCTTGATCTATGCCCTGTTGCGCTGGCGGCCAGCCGCGCCCGTCTCGACCCTGCCGCGGGAGGCGCTCGGCAGCGCCATCTTCGCCGGCCTGCGTTACGTCTCGATGTCGCCCAATCTCGAAAAGGTCCTCGTCAGGGGGCTGCTCTTCGGCATCGGCGCCAGCTCGATCCTGGCGCTGCTGCCTGTTGTCGCCCTCGATCTGGTTGCCGGCGGCCCGCTGACCTATGGTTTCATGCTCGGCGCCTTCGGCATCGGCGCGATCGGCGGTGCCGTGCTGAATGCCAGGCTCCGCCAGGTGCTTTCCAGCGAGATGATCGTCCGCCTGTCCTTTGCCGGCTTCGCGCTGAGCGCGGTCATCGCAGCCTTCAGCCCGAGTGCCGTCCTGACCTCCGCCGGGCTGCTCGTCTCCGGCGCCTGCTGGGTCTCCGCACTTTCGCTGTTCAACACCATCGTCCAGCTTTCGACGCCGCGCTGGGTGGTCGGCCGGGCACTGTCTCTCTACCAGACCGTCACCTTCGGCGGCATTGCCGGCGGCAGCTGGCTGTGGGGCGTCGCCGCCGATCGCTACGGCGTCGCCGATGCGCTGCTGATGTCATCCGTCGTCATGCTGCTCGGCATCGCCATCGGCCTGCGTTTTTCGATGCCGGCCTTCGCCTCGCTCAATCTCGACCCGCTGAACCGCTTCACCGAACCGGCCCTCAGTCTCGACATCACACCGCGCAGCGGCCCGATCGTCATCCAGGTCGATTACGAGATCGGAGATGACGACCTGGCCGAGTTCATGGAGTTGATGGGCGAACGCCGCCGTATCCGCATCCGCGACGGCGCCCGCAACTGGGCGCTGATGCGTGATCTCGAATATCCCAGCATGTGGACCGAAAGCTACCACACGCCGACCTGGGTCGAATATATCAGACACAACCAGCGGCGCACGCAGGCCGATGCCGAAAACACCGACAGGCTGCGTGCGCTTCACCGCGGCGAGGGTCCGCTGCATGTCCACCGCATGATCGAACGCCAGGCCATTCCACGGGGCGACGACGTCTTCCACAAGGCGCCGATCGACCTGCATCATTGAGACCACTATGCAGAGATCAAGCATGTGTAGATTCAGGCTCGCCCGCCAATCCGATCTTGCCGCCATCGTCCGGCTTCTGGCCGATGACGATCTCGGCGGCAGCAGGGAGGTCGTTTCGGATCCTGTCGACGCGCGTTATCTCTCGGCCTTTGCGGCGATCGAGGCTGATGCCAATCAGCTTCTGGCCGTCGCAACCGATGCGGACGATCGGGTCGTCGGCTGTTTGCAGCTGAGCTTTGTTCCCGGCCTTTCGAGGACGGGCATGTGGCGCGGCCAGATCGAAAGCGTGCGTGTCGCAAGCGATCTTCGCGGCTCTGGCCTCGGCGCGCAATTCATCGAATGGGCGATCGCCCAATGCGCCGAGCGTGGCTGCGGCCTCGTGCAGCTGACATCGGACAAGACGCGTGGGGATGCGATCCGCTTCTACCAGAGGCTCGGTTTCGTCGCCAGCCATGAGGGTTTGAAACGCACTCTCTGAAGCCGGTTACTTCAGCTTGCCCTTCATCGCAGCCTCGGGAAAACATGTCGGTTTCATGCCGTTCTTTGCCTGCCACTGGCCGATCGAACGCCGGGTCTTGTAGCCCGGCAGACCGTCGGAGCCGCCGACATCATAGCCCTGCCGTTCCAGCGTCTTCTGCATGGCGGCGACGTCCGAGCGCAGCATCTTGCCGACATCGCCCCATCTGCCCTGGAAGGCGCCGCCATTATAGGCGATCCGGTCGGCGAGATTGCCGATATAGAGCGCGTAGAGATCGGAATTATTGTATTCCTTGATGATGTAGAAATTCGGCGTGACGATGAATTCCGGCCCGTCGCGGCCGGCGGGCACCAGCATCATGCCCTCAGCCTTCATCTCGCCTGAGGGAAAGCCCTTGCCGGAGATGCGGTCGATGCCGAGCGAGGCCCAGTGCGACAGCGGCTTTGCCAGATCGGGTCCCTCCTGCGCGCAGGAAACCGCCTCCGGTATCGACACCTCGAAGCCCCAGTCGCGGTCGCGCTGCCAGCCTTTCTTGACCAGAAAATTGGCGATCGAGGCGAGCGTATCGGGCACTGACGTCCAGATATTGCGGTGGCCGTCGCCGTCGAAATCGACGGCATATTTCAGATAACTCGTCGGCATGAATTGCGGCTGCCCGAGCGCGCCGGCCCACGACCCCTTGAAATCGGCCGGTGTCACGTCGCCGCCGTCGAGAATATGGAGTGCGGCCACCAGTTCGGTGCGGAACATCTCCTTGCGCGTCGACATGAAGGCCTTGGTCGCCAGCACCTCGATCGCCGAATTCGGGATCTTCGCCGCACCGAATCCGGTCTCCCGGCCCCAGATGGCCAGCACGATCGAACCCGGCACGCCATAGGTCTTCTCGATCCGTTTCAGCGTCGAGCCGTATTGGGCGGCAAAGCCGCGCCCGGTTGCGGCAAGTCGCTTCAGATGGTCCTCGTTGAAATAGGGAGCGGGCGAGGAAAATTCGGCCTGCGTCTGCTTCTGCTCCTTCGGCGGCGGGAAACCCGGCGGAGCGAGATCGGGCAAGTTCCAGTTCAGCGTGATGCCGGAGAAAGCGGCTTGAAAGACCTTTTCCGAAATGCCGTTCGCCTTCGCTTCTGGCCAGAGGTCGCTCTGCACCCATTTTCCGAACTGCGCCTCGACATCGGCTTTCGAAGGGGCTGCGTGGGCGGAGAGGGGGAGGAGGGCGGTCGCTATCACGAGTGCGAGTATCCGCAGCCGTCGTGGAACACCCCCCTCTGTCCTGCCGGACATCTCCCCCACAAGGGGGGAGATCGGCTGAAAGCAGCCTCTCGTCCTAATGAAACGCTGCAGATCGCCGTCGCCTGGCAAGCGGTCAAAATTTCGCGAAGCCGGTCCAACTTGCTGATCTCCCCCCTTGTGGGGGAGATGTCCGGCAGGGCAGAGGGGGGTGTGGTGCAACATACGCAAGCCTCCCTATATCACCGTCCGCGCCCGAAGTGCCGCTGCGAGCGTGCCCTCGTCGAGATAGTCGAGCTCGCCGCCGACCGGTACGCCATGCGCCAGCCGGGTGATCTTTACGTCCAGCCCCTGCAGCTGGTCGGTGATGTAATGCGCGGTCGTCTGTCCCTCGACGGTGGCATTGACCGCGATAATCAGTTCCCGGATGCCGCCTTCGCCGATCCGGTCGATCAGGCCGCGAATGTTGAGATCGTCGGGCCCGATGCCGTCGAGCGGCGACAGCGTGCCGCCGAGCACGTGATAGGCGGCGTTCATCGCGCCTGCCCGCTCCAGCGCCCAGAGGTCCGATACGTCCTCGACGACGATGATGATCGATTGATCGCGCTGCGTGTCGGTGCAGACGGTGCAGGGATCGACGGTGTCGACATTGCCGCAGCGCGAGCAGATCTTCACCTTGTCATAGGCCTCGCCCATTGCATTCGACAGCGGGCCGAGCAGCTGATCCTTCTTCTTGATCAGATGCAGTGCCGCCCGGCGCGCCGAGCGCGGCCCAAGGCCCGGCACCTTCGCCAGAAGCTGGATGAGTTTTTCGATTTCGGGGCCGGTGACTCGTTTTGCCATGCGCCGTTCTTAACTGATATGGACCGAAAACGGAATCGCGGAAGGATCGCCCATCCGATGAAAATCCTGGCGCTGTGCACCGGCAATCCGGAAAGACTGCCGGGCAAGAGCGACAAGACCGGCATCTTCAAACACGCCGTCAACGGCGCGGTCATGATCGACGCCGAAGGTCTGGTCGGCGATGCGATCTGCAACCGCAAACATCATGGCGGCGTCGACCAGGCTGTCTATATCGAGGGATCGCTGACGCTCGACTGGTGGAGCAGCGAGTTTGGCAGGCCTTATGAACCCGGTACTTTCGGCGAGAACATGGTGATATCGGATCTCGACAATCGCGACGTCGCTGTCGGTGACCGCTTCGTCGCCGGCGATCTCATCCTCGAAGTCACGTCATGCCGCATTCCCTGCGCCACCTTCGCAGCCAGGATGGCCGATCCGAAATTCGTCAAACGCTATACTGCCGCCGCTCGTCCCGGCATCTACTGCCGCGTCATCCGAGGCGGCGTGGCCGAGGCTGGAATGCCTGTGGATCATCGACCCTTTGCGGGAGAGAAAGTCACGATGCCGGAGCTGATAAAAACGTTCGGCCGGCGACTGTCGGAGGCGGACCAATCGCGGTATCTCGCCTCACCGATCCACTACAAGCTGCGAGCTTTGCTGCAAGCCGGGCATTGACTGCCCTGAGTATACGCGGCGATTGCTCAGAATGGCAGCTTGAAGCCCGGTGGGATCGGCAGGCCTGCGGTCAGGGCCTTGGTCTTTTCGGCGGCCAGCGCCTCGGCTTTGTCCTTGGCGTCCTTGTGGGCGGCGACGATCAGGTCCTCGAGGATCTCGACATCGTCTTCCTTGAACAGCGACGGATCGATCTTCAGGCTCTTCAACTCGCCTTTGCCCGTAATGACGACGGCGACGAGGCCGCCGCCCGCCTTGCCTTCGGCCGTGAGCTCGGCGATCTCCGCCTGCATCTGCTCCATCTTGGCCTGCATTTCCTTGACTTTGCCCATCATGCCCATGATGTCGCGCATCGTCTCGCTCCTTGTTGAAACCTCAGAATTCTATGTCGTCGCCCGGCAGGATGTCGCCTTCCTCGGATTCGGCGGCGGCCGGCGGCGTCGCCTCGCCTTCCTCCTCCGGCTCGGGCGCCCGCACACGCACGTCGATGATCTTAGCACCGGGAAAATGTGCCAGGATTGCCGCCACGTCAGGGTCCTGGCGCGCGTCGATCACATTCTGTTCCCGGGTCCTGGCCTCCGCTTCGACAAGCGTCGGCTGGCCCTCGTCGCGGCTGAGACTGACGATCCAATGGATGTCCGTCCATTCCTTCAATTTGACGGCAAGCTCGTTGAGCAGCGTCGTCGGCGCACCGGGGGCCAGGCTGACGTCGAGCCGGCCGGGCTCGATCCGCACAGGGCGCACGAAGGCCCGCACCATCGCCTTCAGCTTCGGATCGCGTTTCTCGGTGGCGAGGTTGACGATATCATTGACCGAATTGACCGGGACGAGCGGCTTCGGTGTTACCGCCGGTTTCGGGTCGATCCGGCCGACAGGCATCGTCTCGGGCTGGCTGCTCGGCACGGCGCGCAGCATCGCCACCGGTGCGGAAGGCTGTGGCTGGCTCGGCGCGGTTTCGGCTGCGCGCGCTGCGACACTGCTCTGATAGGGAACCCGTGTTCCGTTGCCGCCGCCGTTTCCGGACGGCGGAGAGGAAGGCCGCGAGCCGGCATTGTCGGAAAATTCGGCAAGCCGCCGTGCCGCATCTTCGGGCGCGGGCAGATGCGCAGCATGCGCAAGCCGGATCAGCACCATTTCGGCCGCCCCTGCCGTTCGCGACGAGCCTTCCGTTTCCGGAATGCCCTTAAGCAGCATCTGCCAGATGCGCGACAGCGTCGTCACTGCAACGCCCTTGGCAAATTCCGCCGCCTTGGTGCGCTCGACCTCGCTCAGCGAAGGATCGTTTGCCGCATCCGGCACATATTTCAGCCGCGTCACCAGATGGGTGAAATCGGCAAGATCGGTCAGCACCACCACCGGGTTGGCGCCGGCTTCGTACTGGTTCTGGAACTCGCCGAGGGCTGAGGCCACATCGCCCTTGACGATATGCTGGAAGAGATCGACGATCCGGGCGCGATCGGCAAGGCCGAGCATGCCGCGCACGGCTTCCGCCTGCACGGCGCCCGCGCCATGGGCGATCGCCTGGTCGAGCAGCGACAGGCCGTCGCGCGCCGAGCCTTCGGCAGCGCGCGCAATCATCGCCAGCGCGTCCGGCTCCGCTTCGATGCCTTCCTTGGCTGCGATCGTCGTGAACAGCCCGACCAGATCTGAGGCGCTGATGCGGCGCAGGTCGAAGCGCTGGCAGCGCGACAGCACGGTGATCGGCACCTTGCGGATTTCGGTCGTGGCGAAGATGAATTTCACATGCTCCGGCGGCTCTTCCAACGTCTTCAACAGGCCGTTGAAGGCCTGCGTCGACAGCATGTGCACTTCGTCGATGATATAGACTTTGTAGCGCGCCGAAACCGGCCGGTAGCGCACCTGCTCGATGATCTCGCGGATATCGTCGATACCGGTATGTGAGGCGGCATCCATCTCGATCACGTCGACATGCCGGCCTTCCATGATCGCCTGGCAGTGCTCGCCGGGCGTGCGAAGGTCGATCGTCGGCTTGTCGATTTCTGATGTTTTGTAGTTCAACGCCCGCGCCAGGATACGCGCCGTCGTCGTCTTGCCGACGCCGCGCACGCCGGTCAGCATGTAGGCTTGCGCGATGCGGCCGGTCTCGAAGGCGTTGGTGAGGGTGCGGACCATCGGCTCCTGGCCGACCATCAGGTCCGTGAAATCCTTGGGGCGGTATTTGCGAGCCAGCACTCGGTATCCGGTGCCTGTCGAGGCGGCATCTTTTGATTGTCGCTCGGTGTCGCTCATCGCCCTGCTTGTCGCCCGGATCGTCGGGCACTTCGTGGAGAGAAGGTGGGAGGCTGGCACGATGACCCGTGCCGGGCTCGTTAGGGCTGCTTCCTTCCGGACCTGACCCGGTTGGCGAGTGGCTCGTCCACCACCAACCTCCCGGATGCACATATCGGCAATATCGTCATCAAAAGCAAGCCAACATGCAAAAAAACTGCTAGTCGTTGGAAAACATGAGGAGAATGCCCTTTGAAAGGTTTCGCGCTCGACCCTCGGCTGGAAAACGACAGCGTCAGCATCATGGTCACCGGTCTCTGCGATCTGAGATTGTCGAGGGATGCCCGCTGGCCGTGGCTCATACTCGTGCCGCGCCGGGCCGATATCACCGAAATCTTCGAGCTGACGCCGCTCGACCAGGTGCTGCTGGCCTTTGAGACGGAGCTGGTCGCCAAGGCGCTGAAGGAGATCACCGGCGCGACAAAAATCAATGTCGGGGCTCTTGGCAATATCGTCCGCCAGCTTCATGTTCATGTCATTGCCCGCTTCGAAGGCGATGCGAATTGGCCGGGTCCCGTCTGGGGCTTCGGGCGCGCGGAGCCCTACGAGGACGGAAAGAGAGACGAATTTACAGCGAAGCTGCGGGAAGCCCTTTCATCATGAGTCATTCGCTTTTCGATTCGGATGTGCCGCATCCGGAACCCAGCAATCTCACGGCCTTTGCCGCCAACGACCTCAATCGCGATTCCGAGCATCGCGATGAACGATCCGTCGAAAAGGCGCTGGCCAAGGAAGGTACCCATATCTTCGCCTTCGCGGGGGGTAAGCTCGTGCTGAAGCACGACGGCCAAGTGCTCGATCCGCTCTTTGCCCGCTATGAACTGCAGGAATTGCAGCCGGATTGGGACGAGACCATACTTCTTGGCTACCGCAAGACCGGCGAGCCGCGCCTTGCCGTTCCCGTCGGCATCGACGCCGACGATCTCACCAGCCATTACAAGCCTGAAGACGGCCGCACCCTGTTTCGCGAAATGCTGATCGACGAGGTGTTGCTCGGTGAATTCGCCCAGGCCGCAAGCCTCATCCGCTGGAACGGCGATAACCGCTTCTGCGGCCGCTGCGGCTCGGCGATGGAGATCCACATCGGCGGCTATAAGCGCGTCTGCACCGCCTGCGAACATGTGATCTTCCCCCGCACCGACCCCGTCGTCATCATGCTGACGGTTGACGAGCAGCGCGACCTCTGCCTGCTCGGCCGCAGTCCGCATTTCGCGCCCGGCATGTATTCCTGTCTGGCCGGCTTCGTCGAGCCCGGCGAGACCATCGAGAACGCCGTGCGCCGCGAAACGCTGGAGGAATCGGGCATCCGCACCGGCCGCATCCGCTATCATGCCTCGCAGCCCTGGCCGATGCCGCATTCCTTGATGATCGGTTGTTACGCCGAGGCGAAATCGACCGAGATCAGCCGCGACGAGACGGAGCTCGAGGATTGCCGCTGGTTCACCCGCGAGGAAACGATCGAGATGCTGGAGCGCCCGAGCGCGACAGGCAAGGCCTCGCCGCCGAAAGGGGCGATCGCCCACCGCCTGATGCGCGACTGGGTGGAGTGGAAGCGGTAGCGTCATGCCGGTCGCCCGCTCCGAACGGCTGCTGACGCTGCTCCAGACGCTCCGGCGTTACCGGCGGCCGGTGACTGGAACCGTACTCGCCCAGGAGACCGGCGTCAGCCTGCGTACGCTCTATCGCGATATTGCCAGCCTGCAGGCCCAGGGCGCGATGATCGAAGGCGAAGCCGGCATCGGCTACGTGCTGAAGCCCGGCTTCATGCTGCCGCCGATGATGTTTTCCGAAGAAGAGCTCGAGGCATTGGTGCTTGGCTCGCGTTGGGTGGCCCGCGCCGCCGAGCCGCGCCTTGCCGGCGCCGGCGCCGACGCACTGGCCAAGATTGCCGCCGTGCTGCCGGCCGATATGCGCGAGATGATCGATTCGGCCGCTCTATTCGTCGGCCCCAAACGCCGGGACGAGGACAGCGCAGATGTCTCGGCCATCCGCAGGGCAATCCGCCTGGAGCGTATCCTCGAGCTGCATTATGGTGACGAGCAGGGTCGTATCTCGCGCCGCCGCGTCTGGCCCTTCGCGCTCGGTTATTTCGAACATGTGCGGGTCGTCATGGCCTGGTGCGAACTGCGCCAGGATTTTCGCCATTTCC
Source organism: Rhizobium sp. WSM1274 (assembly GCF_025200775.1). Lineage (NCBI taxonomy): Bacteria > Pseudomonadati > Pseudomonadota > Alphaproteobacteria > Hyphomicrobiales > Rhizobiaceae > Rhizobium > Rhizobium sp. WSM1274. The sequence continues at coordinate 4,680,622 of NZ_CP104138.1, forward strand.
GTACCGACCGCATCATCGACATGGCGTTGCATGAGGGGCGTTATCCGCGCCGCCGCACGGTGCTCCTCAAGGAGTGGCGCGAGACGCAGGACGTGCCGATCGAGAGCTGAACACTGCTGCCATAAACTGTCAGCAGCAAGTGTTATTGTCAGTACCAATCCAACAGGAAAGGAGTACTGATCATGGTAACGCCTCCAGCCATTCATTTCGCGAACGACCGTTTTACGGGCGAGTCCTTTGCCGATGTCATTTCGGCCGAGACTTTTGCCGATGTCCGCCAGTCGGCACGCTCCGGCCTGCTGCTCCTGATCATGGGTGTTTTCCGCTTTCCCAGGGGAAACCGCACGAGCCTCGACCTTGAAGCAACCCCGGACTACTTGAAGCGCGATCTCGGCTTCATGGATGGAAGCGACCCGCATTGCGAGGACCGTTTCCCGCTCTAGGCCGCCACTATCCTTATCAACATTCCGCCCGACGAGAACGGGGCGCTGCGATCGCTGCGCCCTTCGCACCCTGCTGCCATTAACTGTCAGCAGCTGATCTCGTCCGGACCCATTTTGCAACAACGGGAGAACCGAAATGACCAGCCCCAATCTCATCATTCTTTACGTCAAGGACCCGGGTGAAAGCGCCAGTTTCTACCGGAACCTGCTCAATCGCGAGCCGGCCGTGGAGGCGCCGAATTTCGTCGCTTTTCCGCTTGAAGGCGGCTTCACCCTCGGTCTCTGGCGGCGCAGCAAGGTCGAGCCGCAGCCCTCCGCCATCGGCAATCGCGGCGAAATGGCCTTCATGGTCGAAGGAGAAAATGCCGTCGCCAAACATTATGAAGACTGGCGCCAGCGTGGTCTGCCGATCGCCCAGGAACTGACCGACCTGGATTTTGGCCCGACCTTCGTCGTGCTCGATCCGGACGGGCATCGGCTGCGTGTCTGTGAGCCGGATAAATAATTCAGGCGGGGCTTGCCTTGGAGCATGATGCCGAAAAGTGTCAGCGGTTTTCGGACAACATCATGCTCTAACTATTTAATTTAGAACAGGATGACTTCATTCTGTTCTAAAGGAGGCCTCGCATCGCATGCCCCTTGTAGACGCCGAGGATGCGGACTTTCTCGGAGAAGAACCGCAGTTCCTCCAACGCCCGGCGCACGTTCGGGTCGTTCGGATGGCCTTCGATATCGGCATAAAACTGCGTCGCCACGAATTTTCCGCCGAGCTGGTAGCTTTCCAGCTTCGTCATGTTGATGTTGTTGGTGGCAAAACCGCCGAGCGCTTTGTAAAGAGCGGCCGGGATGTTACGGACGTTGAAGACGAAGGTGGTGACGAGCTTTTCTTCCGCCGAATTCCGTTGCGCCCATTCTTCGTCGCGGGACAGGACGACGAAACGGGTCACATTGTTTTCCGAATCCTCGACATTTTCGGCGATGATCTCGAGCCCGTAGAGATCGGCGGCAAGACGCGGCGCCAAGGCGGCCATCGAGCGGTCGCCGGTTTCCTTCACCAGCTTTGCTGCCCCTGCCGTATCGCCGGCGATCACCGGCTTCCAGCCATTGGCGCGAACGATCTTGCGGCATTGGCCGAGCGCGTGGATATGGCTGTGCACCGTGCGGATCTCGTCCTTGGTGACACCGGGCAGCACCATCAGCTGGAAGCGGATCGGCATGAAATATTCGCCGATGATATGCAGCCGCGACTCCGGCAGCAGATGGTGGATATCGGCGACGCGCCCGGCAATCGTGTTCTCGATCGGGATCATCGCGATATCGGCGTCGCCGTTGTCGACCGCGGTGAACGCATCCTCGAAGGTCTGGCAGGGCAGCGGCTCCATGGTCGGAAACATGTCGCGGCTGGCCATGTCGGAATTGGCGCCGAATTCGCCCTGGAAGGCGATCCTGTTGGTCTTGATGTTCATGATGGTTCCGTCAGTTCGACTTTGCGGAGAGGATGCGCCGCGCTTTTTCGAGGTCGGCGGGAGTATCGACACCGAGCGGAACCGTGTCAACGATCTCGGCGTCGATGCGCATACCGGCCTCCAGCGCCCGCAATTGCTCCAGCGATTCGCGCTTTTCGAGCGTCGAGGGGCCGAGCGAGACGAACCGTTCGAGGGCCGCCCGCCGATAGGCATAAAGGCCGATATGGTGGTAGAGCGGTCCCTTGCCGTAAGGGGCGGTTGCGCGCGTGAAGTAGAGCGCATGCAGTCGGGTGTCGGAAATCGGCGAACCGACGATCTTGACGATATGCGGCGCCGTCCTGTCCTCCTCATTGTCGATTTCGGTCGTCAGCGTCCCGATATCGACCGCCTCGTTCTCGAGAGGGCGCAACGCCGCGCGCACCGTTTCCGGATCGATCGTCGGCAGATCGCCCTGGACGTTGACGATGAACTTCGCCTTTCCGTCCGGATCGACTTTCGTCAGCGCCTCAAAGATCCGATCGGAACCCGATTGGTGATCCGTGCGGGTCATGACGACTTCGAAGCCGGCGGCGGCTACCGCATCGAATACTCGGGCGTCGTCGACGGCGACGACGACGCGGCCGATGGCTGCCTCCCTGGCGCGCAGCGCCACCTGGACGATCATCGGCAGGCCGCAAATATCGGCCAGTGGCTTGCCCGGAAGCCGTGTGGAGGCCATGCGCGCCGGGATCAATACGAGCACGCCGTCTAAATTTGAATCACTCATTGTTCGGGCCTTCTATTCCGGGCTGGAAAGTGTCAAAAAGTCTCACGCACAAGAGCATTTAGACAGTTGCAACGAACAACCAAAAGACATAGGTTCCGCGCGATTTCAAGATGGTCCGGTTTATGGTCTGCCGGCTGCAAGGGGAGCATTGCAGATGAATTCATACGTCAATACGGCCGTGGGGGCGCTGCTCGGAACGATATTCGTTCTGATGTCTGTCTCCATCGCGTCCGAAGGGATCTTCCATTCCGAAGCACCGGAAAAGGAAGGTTTCGCGATCGTTGCCGAAGAGGCGCCCGCCGCTGGTGGCGAGGCTGCGCCTGCCGTTGCCGTTCCGATCGCGCAATTGCTCGCTTCTGCAGATGCCAAGGCCGGTGAAGCGGTCTTCAAGAAGTGTCAGGCCTGTCATGACGGCACCAAAGGGGGACCGAACAAGGTCGGTCCCAACCTCTTTGGTGTCGTAGATCGCCCGATCGCCTCGCATGAAGGCTTCGCCTATTCCGCTGCCATGAAGGATTTCTCCAAGGGCAGCAGCGAGAAGTGGACCTTCGAAAATCTTAACAAGTTCCTGACGGCACCGAAGAAGGACGTTCCCGGCACCGCAATGGGCTTCGCCGGTCTGCCGAAAGATCAGGACCGCGCCAACGTCATCCTCTACCTCCACACGTTGGCCGATTCACCGGTGCCGCTGCCGGACCCAAAGACGGCGACGCAATAGGGCGGGCAACATCTTTCATGACAATCGAGCCCGGCCGCAAGCCGGGCTTTTCTTGGTGCAAGGACCGGTTCAGGCACCGAGGAAATAGGCCCAGAGCGAGACCGTGATGGCGCCGAGCGCCGTCGTCACCGTGATCGTCGAGGCGGCGAGGCTGTGACCGACGCCGAAGCGATTTGCGATCAGCCAGGCATTGACGCCTGTCGGGACGGAGGAGGTCAGGACGATCGCTGCCCTCCATTCGGGGCTGAGACCGAGGAGGTGGCTCGCCGCCCAGACGCAGCCTGGCAGCATCAGCAGCTTCAGGGTCGAGGTGACGCTGGCGATGCCGAGATTGCCGGAGACGCCGTATTTCTCCAGCGCCATGCCGAGCGATATCAGTGCCGCCGGACCGGCAATGCCGGCGATCTGCCCGACGACCGTTGCCACCGTCGTCGGCATGGTGAGGCCGGAAAGGTGCATGGCCATGCCGGCCGCAAGCCCGATCACCAGCGGGTTGCGCACGAGATTGACCGCGATCTGGCGAAGCACGAGTACCATGCTGCGATCGCTTTTGCCGGCGATCTTGCGCTCGGCATGCTCCATCAGGACCGTGCCGGCGACCATCATCACGGGCAGATGCACGGCAAGCAGGATCGACAGCGCCACCAGCCCTTCGTCGCCGACGGTCCGCTCGACGAGCGGCAGACCGATGAAGATATTGTTGGCGAAGGCCGAGGAAACGCCGGCCAGCACGCCGATTCGTTCGTCACGGCCGAAGAGGCGTGTGGCGGCGATATGGCCGGCCGTCCAGGTGATGGCAACGCCGGAAAAATAGACGATCCAGAGGCGAAAAGGCGAGGCGCCATGAAAATCCGCCTCGGCGATGGTGCGAAAGAGCAGAAGCGGCACGGCGATCTTGAAGACGAATTCGCTGAGCGCTTCGCCAACATTCGAGGCCATCAATCCGCTGCGGACGATCACCCAGCCGATGAGAATCAGGATGAAGATGGGAAGGACGTCGAGAATGATGGCTGACATAGGGAGGCTGCTCTGCGCGGGGGAGTATTCGACGTCTACAGCGCCGCGTGTCTTTTGAGACGCACAAAGGACGCTGTAGCACTTTGAATTGCTGAATAATTTTATCCTTAAATCGATTCCGATTTAAGGAATTATGCAGTAGCAGCAAACCGCTTGGGTTGAAAAGGCAGTCGCCGTCCAATCAGGCGCATCTGCAAAACAAAAAAAGCGGGCACAGCCCGCTTTTCCGCTCCGGTCTTGCCGGAAACCCGGATCACGAAGCTGCCAGTTCATCCGTGGTCAGCATCGCGCCGGTAAGATCGAGGGGATCATCCCTCGTGCGCCCGGCTGCAACTGAAAGCTGCTCATGCCGGTCTTCTTGCGAGTATTTCTAGATTTGGAAAATGACAGGGACGTGACGAATAGGCGGCACTTTTGCGAAGAAATAGATGCGCCATCCACCATTTATCCTTCCAAACCGCGGAAATTTCGCTAAGACCAAACCCCGGCTATCACAAACTCCGGGACCCCCCATTTCATGACAAGATTCGATGTTCTGACAGTCGGCAACGCAATCGTGGACATCATTGCCCGTTGCGACGACCAGTTCCTCATTGACAACCAGATCACCAAGGCGGCGATGAACCTCATCGATGCCGAACGCGCCGAACTCTTGTATTCGCGCATGGGACCGGCGCTCGAAGCCTCCGGCGGCAGCGCCGGCAACACGGCGGCAGGCGTGGCTAACCTCGGCGGCAAGGCTGCGTATTTCGGCAATGTTGCCCAAGATCAGCTCGGTGATATCTTCGCGCACGACATCCGCGCCCAAGGCGTTCACTACGAGACCCGGCCCAAGGGCACCTTCCCGCCGACGGCACGTTCGATGATCTTCGTCACCGAGGATGGCGAGCGCTCGATGAACACCTATCTCGGCGCTTGCGTCGAACTCGGCCCGGAAGACGTCGAGGTCGACGTCGTGGCCGACGCCAAGGTCACCTATTTCGAAGGTTATCTCTGGGATCCGCCGCGCGCCAAGGAAGCCATCCTCGATTGTGCCCGCATCGCCCATGAAAACGGCCGCGAAGTGTCGATGACGCTGTCCGACAGCTTCTGCGTCGACCGCTATCGCGGCGAATTCCTCGATCTGATGCGCTCCGGCAAGGTCGATATCGTCTTCGCCAATCGCCAGGAAGCGCTGTCGCTCTACGAGACCGACGATTTCGAGGAGGCGCTGAACAGGATCGCCGCCGATTGCAAGATCGCTGCCGTGACGATGAGCGAGAATGGTGCCGTCATCCTGAAGGGCCGTGAGCGTTTTTACGTCGGCGCGATCCGGATCAAGGAAGTTGTGGATACGACGGGTGCCGGCGATCTCTTCGCCTCCGGCTTCCTCTACGGCTACACGCAGGGACGGTCTCTCGAGGATTGCGGCAAGCTCGGCTGCCTGGCCGCCGGCATCGTCATCCAGCAGATCGGCCCCCGCCCGATGACCTCGCTTTCCGAGGCTGCAAAACGGGCAGGGCTTATTTGAAGGCTTCGCCGGGATAGGCGCCCCAGATCTCCGACTGCGCCACCCAGCCCGAGGCGCCGTCGGTTTCGGCGCGGCACCAGTCGCCGTTGCATTCGCCGATCGTCACCATCACGCCGGGTTCCAGCTTGGCAACGATCGATGCAGAGGGGAGCGCCTCACGGCGCAGATTGACATAGACGCCTTTGCCCTTGGTCTTCATCCAGGGGGCGGCAATCGCCGCGCGCTGGCCTGATAGCAGCGACTGGTTGACCCAGCCTTCGGTGCCGTCGGCATCGCGGATGCGGCGCCAGTTGTCGTATTCCTGGATGATCTCCACCGGCAGGCCGGATTTCAAGTACATCCAAGAAACGGCGTAATCCGTTCCCGGACCGATGCGCAGGTTGACGCGCTTGGATTTCAGCGTGACGAAACGCGGCAATGGCAGTCCGCTTGGCCCCTTGGCCGCTTGCGCATGGGCGAATTCGACGCTTCCCATGGATGCGGCCAGAGCGATGGCAAGGGCGAGGCAGGACTTCAGGACTTTGCTGCGCATGGAAGTTTCCGGTTGCTCGAATTCGCGGGCAGGGCAGGCCTGCTCGCGGTCCGGGCTTTGACATTCCCCGGCTGCACCGCGAGTTTTGTTTGTCTTCGCGTGCGGGTCTGGTAGAAAATGCCCGGAATGGGAAAATTATCACCCCTCTTGGTTAAAGACCTCTGAACAAGGCACCACAGGCAGCCATGACAGCGAAGAAAAAACCGAAGGTCTACATCACCCGCAAGCTGCCGGATGCCGTCGAAACCCGCATGCGCGAACTCTTCGACGCAGAGCTGAACATCGACGACGCGCCGCGTTCGGTTCCCGAGTTGATCGCCGCGGTCAAGACCGCCGACGTGCTGGTGCCGACCGTCACCGATCGTATCGACGCGGCGCTGATCGAACAGGCGGGACCGCAGATGAAGCTGATTGCGAGCTTCTCCAACGGCACCGACCACATCGACGTCGAGGCGGCGGCGCGCAAGGGCATCACCGTCACCAACACGCCGAACGTCCTGACCGAGGACACCGCCGATATGACCATGGCGCTGATTCTCGCGGTTCCGAGACGGCTCGGCGAAGGTGCGCGCGTGCTGACCGACAAGCCGGGCGAATGGGCAGGCTGGTCTCCCACCTGGATGCTCGGCCGGCGCATTCACGGCAAGCGCATCGGCATCGTCGGCATGGGCCGCATCGGCACGGCGGTGGCCCGCCGCGCCAAGGCTTTCGGCCTATCGATCCACTATCACAACCGCAAGCGCGTCAATCCGGCCGTCGAGGACGAACTGGAGGCGACCTATTGGGAAAGCCTCGACCAGATGCTCGCCCGCGTCGATATCGTTTCGATCAATTGCCCGTCGACGCCGGCGACCTTCCACCTGGTCTCGGCCCGCCGTCTGGCGCTGCTGCAGCCGACAGCCTATCTCGTCAACACAGCGCGCGGCGACGTGGTCGACGAAGCGGCGCTGATCAAGTGCCTGAGGGAGGGCCGGATTGCCGGCGCCGGCCTCGACGTCTTCGAGAACGAGCCTGCCGTCAACCCGAGGCTCATCAAGCTCGCCAATGAGGGCAAGGTCGTGCTGCTGCCGCATATGAGTTCGGCGACGATCGAAGGCCGCATCGACATGGGCGACAAGGTCATCATCAACATCCGCACCTTCATCGACGGTCATAGGCCGCCGAATCGCGTGCTGCCGGGGCGTTGAAGAACGCTGTAAATCAGGCGACGCAGATCGGAGGCGCAAGGACCTTGCGCATCTCGACGAAAGTCGTCCTGGCAAAGCCGGGATGCGCCTTTTCGGCGGTTCTGGAAAATCCCCAGGCGGCAAAGACGGCGTGATTGTCGGTGAGTTCGATGCGCGTTTCCAGCCGCAAAGCAGGAAGACCGAGCGCTGCGGCCGTTTCCTCGGCAATCGCCAGCAGCCGCCTGCCGAGGCCCTTGCCCTGCGCCTCAGGCAGAACGGCGAGCTTGCCGACATAGAGGCAATCGGCCTCCGGCCGCAGGAAGAGGCAGCCGGCCAGCTTTTCGCCGTCGATGGCGACATGGCCGATCTCGGCCCTGGACTTTTCGGCCAGCGACTCCGCCGTCAGCTTGAGCGCTGAAGATGGCGGATCGATCCTGCCGTTCATCGAGGCGAAGGAGGCGACGATGAGCGCCAGCAATTCATCCCAGCGCGTGAAAGTCTGATCAAGCGGAACAACCCTCATCCCGCCTGCCTCTGTGTGGTACGGCGCCGTTTGTAGCGGATGGTGTCGAAGCGGGCCGAGAGCGCGTCGTAAAGCAGCAACCGTCCGACCAGCGGTTCGCCGGTGCCGGTGACGAGCTTGATCGCCTCCATCGCCATCATTGTGCCGATGACGCCTGTGAGTGCACCGATGATGCCGGCTTCGGCGCAGGCGGGAATCAGCCCCGCCGGCGGCGGTTCCGGAAACAGGTCGCGATATCTGGGGTTGGCGGTTCCGTCCTCAGCTGTCTCATAGGGCTTGAGAACCGTCAGCGAACCATCGAAACGCCCGACGGCGCCGCTGACGAGCGGAATGCGCGCTTCATCAGCTGCATCGGCGGCGGCATAACGCGTGTCGAAATTGTCGGAGCCGTCGATCAGCAGATCGAACCCGGAGAGCTGACGGCGGGCGGCCTCCGGCGAAAAGCGTTCCTCGAAGCGGATCAGTCGGACATGCGGATTGAGCCTGGCGATGGCGAAGGCGGCGCTCTCGGTCTTCAATTCGCCGATCGTGCCGGAATCATGGATCACCTGGCGCTGCAGGTTAGAGAGGGAAACCCGGTCGTCGTCAAGGATACCGAGCGTGCCGACGCCGGCAGCGGCCAGATATTGCAGGACCGGTGCACCGAGGCCGCCGGCACCGATCACCAGCACACGGGCGGCTTTCAGTTTCTGCTGGCCGGTGCCGCCGATCTCGGGAAGCAGGATGTGGCGGTGATAGCGCGCGATTTCGTCCGGGCTGAGCGGTTCCATGGCGCCGATGTTATCATGACCCCCGACGCCGGGAAAAGCCGCCTCCGTCATTCGAACACCCTTCCGTCGGAAACCGTGAAAAACTGCGCCCTGTCGCCAAGTGCTGAAAACATCGCCCGATCCGTTCCGGTCATGAAGGCCTGGCCGCCGAGCCCGTCGATAAGGTCGAATAGCGCGGCGCGGCGGCCCTCGTCGAGATGCGCCGCGATCTCGTCGAGCAGCAGGATCGGCGCATGACCGGTGAGATTGCCGACGAGCCGCGCATGCGCAAGCACCAGGCCGACAAGCAGCGCTTTCTGCTCGCCGGTGGAGCAACGCTCCGCCTCCATCGCCTTCTCGCGGTGATGCACGATGAGATCGGCCCGGTGCGGCCCCTCGAGCGTGCGCCCGGCGCCGGCATCGCGGTAGCGGCTCTCCGCCAGCATCGCCGCGTAGTCGTCTTCGAGGTCGACAGAGGGGCGCGAGAACTGACCGTCCATGAAGCCCGAGAGCTGCAGCGATGCCGAAGGGAAGGGCGAGCTCTCCCGTGTTTCCTCGATCAGCCGGGTCAGCAGGCCGAGCATCTCCTGCCGGGCGAGCGCCATGGCGATGCCGAGGCTTGCCATCTGCTCCTCGATGCCGGCAAGCCAGGAGGGATCGAAGCGGCCTTCGTCCAGCAATTTGTTGCGGCTGCGCATGGCGCGCTCGAAATCGCTGGCGCGGCGGCCATGGGCGGGATCGAGCGACAGCACCAGCCGGTCGAGAAAGCGGCGCCGGTCGGAGGAGGCGCCGGTAAACAGGCCGTCCATCGCCGGCGTCAGCCAGAGAAGGCGCAGATGGTCGGTCAGTTCGACGGCAGTCTTTGCCGTTGTGCCATTGATGCGCAGCCTGCGGGCGGTGGTCTCCTCGCCCGTTTCGATGCCGGTGCCGATCTCGACCTCGCCCTCCATGCCATCGAGCGCGGCGAAGATCGAAAAACCGCCGGCCGCGCCGACGCGGGTAATGTCGCCATAGGCCGCGCGACGCAAACCGCGGCCAGGCGAAAGCAGCGAGACGGCTTCCATGAGATTGGTCTTGCCGGCACCGTTGTCTCCCGTCAGCACGGCGTGCCGACCGTCAAGGGTAAGGGCCGCTGCAGCATAGTTGCGGAAGTCTGTCAGCTTCAGACGAGAAAGAGAAACCTTGTGCGGCATCGAATGTCCGGAATCGTGAAGCGTGACAGCTAAGCCTTAGCGGCGTTGATGGCAAGGCTGGCAGCGTCTTGGCCGCGGATCGCGAACCTCCGATGCCGCCGCAAATCAGGGACGCGGCAGTTGAGCATAAGGGATAAGCGCGAAGCGGCGATATACCGCGCGGGACATATTTTCAAGACACCTGACCGCGGTGCTGGTGTCCGACATTCTGCCGATGTAGGGGGTAGGCATCGCGCGTTCTAAATTCTACAAAATACAACCGGCGGGGAGGCTCCGACATCGCCAGGCCGATACCGTCGACGGTCACCGTCAGTGCCTCGGAGATCCGGATATTCCGGCTTTGCCGCGATCCTTTGAGGCTACTGACGTAACGTGATGCCCAGAAAAAGTCGGTTGAATTTTGCAACTGTTGGGTTGAGTTATTCCGTGAAGGCGATATGGTAAACGAACCGTTTACGTATGAGAGAGTGATGAAGTGCCAGATCCGGTTGATATTATCGTCGGTCGCAACGTCAGACAGTTTCGCGCCCTTCGCCGTGTTTCACAACTCGAGCTTGGCGAAGCACTCGGACTGACTTTCCAGCAGATCCAGAAATACGAAAAGGGGACGAACCGCGTTTCCGCCAGCAAGTTGCATCAGATCGCGGTTTTTCTCAATGTCGATATCTCTGCCCTTTTCGAGGGAGCCGGCGTGTCTCCATTCGGCAGTCGTATCGAACTCAGCCCCGACGCCTATGCGCTTGCGTTGAGCTACGACAAGCTGAATTCACCGGCAGGCAAAGAAGCGGTCAAGACCATCCTCACCCTCATGACCCGCGAAGCGGCCGAAACCGCCGCCTGATTCCACTGAGCCATCAGCTTTACCACGAAAAAGCGCGACCTGTTCCGGGTCTGGACGATGTCCAGATGCTTACTGCTGTGCAGCGTCTTGGGGCGGCGTCCATCAACACAAGGACCGGGGCAGGTCATCTGAATAAGGTTCGATGCCGCGCGCTTCAGTGAATCTCGCGTTCGTGCAGCGCCATCAGCAGATCGTCCTGTGTCTGGTGCCCGGCATGGTAAAGGTCGATCGCGATGCTGGCGATCGAAAGACCCTGCTGGCTGCGAAGCTTGATGTTGCGCTCGGCGCACCATGTGTAGATGGCGCCGGCGAGAACGTCGACGTCTTCGGACTGAGATGAAAAGGCTGGCGCCATGGCTGATACCCTTGGTTTGTTTGTTCCCGCTAGCGCTAAGGACGCTCTATCACTTTGATTTGGTGCATGCCCCGAAATTGATTCCAATTCTTGGGGTCATGCACTGACGCAGAGACTGAATTCATTTGGAAAACTTGCAAGCGGCATCATCTGGCTGCGTTAACGCAAGTCGTCTTCCCGCCCGCCGCCGTTTCGATCCGGGACAGATTGGCCGGCGTGGACGGCGAATGTCGCAAATTGAGACATGTCGCGCAAAAGTCTGCAGCCGTTTTGTGATGACGACATCCATAAAAACAAAGACTTGAAGCGCAACGAGCGAATCTGAAAGATCGCGCCGTTCGTTAGGATTCTTGGGACAAAAAAACCGGAGACGTTTCCGTCCCCGGCTCTCGAAATGGGCGTGTCGATTGCGGTTCAGCCTTCGAAAAATTCTTTCATCCGGGCAAAGAAGCCCGTCGATTCCGGGTTGTTCTCCTTGGAGGAAAGCTGCTCGAATTCCTGAAGCAGTTCGCGTTGGCGCTTGGTGAGCTTTTGCGGCGTCTCGATCTGGATCTGGATGTAGAGGTCGCCCGTCTGCACCGAACGCAGCACGGGCATGCCCTTGCCTTTGAGGCGGAACTGTTTGCCGACCTGCGTGCCCTCGGGCACGGTGACGCGCGACTTGGTGCCGTCGAGCGTCGCCACGTCGAACGTTCCGCCGAGCGCGGCCGTCGTCATCGAGATCGGAACGGCGCAATAGAGATCGGCTCCGTCGCGCTGGTAGAATTCATGCGGTTTGACAGACAGGAAGATATAGAGGTCACCAGCCGGACCGCCGCGGGCGCCGGCTTCGCCTTCGCCCTGCAGGCGGATGCGCGTGCCGTCCTCGATGCCGGCGGGAATATTGACCGAGAGCGAACGCTCTTCCGTCACCCGGCCCTGGCCGTGGCACTTCGGGCAGGGATCGGGAATGATCTGGCCGCGGCCGTGGCAGGTCGGGCAGGTCCGCTCGATCGAGAAGAAGCCCTGTGCCGCGCGCACGCGTCCCGTTCCCTGGCAAGTGCCGCAGTTCTTCGGCTGCGTGCCGGGCTTGGCGCCTGAACCCGAACAGACGTCGCAGGTGATCGACGTTGGAACGCGGATCTGCGCCGTCTTGCCGGAGAAAGCTTCTTCCAGCGTTATTTCCATGTTGTAACGAAGATCGGCGCCGCGTTCGCGGCCGCCCGACGAGCGCTGGCGCGCACGCCCACCACCCATCATTTCGCCGAAGATATCCTCGAAGATGTCGGAGAAACCGCCGCCGGCAAATCCGCCGCCACCGCCGCCCATGCCGCCATGCTCGAAGGCCGCATGGCCATAACGATCATAGGCCGCCCGCTTCTGCGGGTCCTTGAGCATCTCGTAGGCTTCGTTGATTTCCTTGAACTTCCGTTCGGCGTCCTTGTCATCCGGGTTCTTGTCCGGATGGTACTTCATCGCCAGTTTGCGAAAGGCGCTTTTCAGCTCTTTCTCGTCCGCCGACTTGGCTACCCCCAGAGTTTCGTAAAAGTCCGCTTTTGCCATTAAGGATTAAACCCCGGAAATGGATTTCCGGCTGCCATGGTGAGCAGCCGGATCAGGTGTTGAAGCATAACCACGCCGTCGCGGATTACGCGGACTTCTTGCGGTCGTCGTCCTTGATTTCCTCGTAGTCGGCATCGACGACATTGTCGCCGCCTTCCGCGGAGGCATCGCCAGCAGCGCCGCTTTCGGCCTGCTGTGCTTCATAGATCGCCTGGCCGAGCTTCATCGACACTTCCATCAGCGTCTGGGTCTTGGCCTTGATGTCGTCGGCATCGGGCTCGGATGCTTCCGACGCCGTCTTCAGTGCAGCGATCGCATCCGAGATCGCGGTGCGGTCGGCCTCGGAGACCTTGTCACCGTAATCCTTCAGCGACTTTTCCGAGGAATGGATCAGGCTTTCAGCCTGGTTGCGGGCCTCGACGGCCTCGCGGCGCTTCTTGTCTTCGCTGGCATGGGCTTCGGCATCCTTTACCATCTTCTCGATGTCAGCGTCGGACAGACCGCCGGAAGCCTGGATGCGGATCTGCTGTTCCTTGCCGGTGCCCTTGTCCTTGGCCGAAACCTGGACGATGCCGTTGGCGTCGATGTCGAAGGTGACTTCGATCTGCGGCATGCCGCGCGGCGACGGCGGCAACCCGACGAGGTCGAACTGGCCGAGCAGCTTGTTGTCGGCAGCCATTTCACGCTCGCCCTGCGAAACGCGGATGGTCACGGCCTGCTGGTTGTCTTCGGCGGTCGAGAAGGTCTGGCTCTTCTTCGTCGGGATCGTCGTGTTGCGCTCGATCAGGCGGGTGAAGACACCACCCAGCGTCTCGATGCCGAGCGACAGCGGCGTCACGTCGAGGAGCAGGACATCCTTGACGTCGCCCTGCAGAACGCCGGCCTGGATGGCGGCGCCAAGCGCCACCACTTCATCCGGGTTGACGCCCTTGTGCGGCTCCTTGCCGAACAGCTGCTTGACGACTTCCTGCACCTTCGGCATGCGGCTCATGCCGCCGACGAGAACCACTTCGTCGATTTCGGAAGCGGTAACACCGGCATCCTTGAGCGCTGCCTTGCACGGCGCGATCGTGCGCTGGACGAGATCGTCGACCAGGCTTTCGAGCTTGGCGCGGGTCAGCTTCAGCGTCAGATGCTTCGGGCCGGAGGCGTCGGCCGTGATGAACGGCAGGTTGATTTCGGTCTGCTGCGAAGACGAAAGCTCGATCTTTGCCTTTTCCGCAGCTTCCTTGAGGCGCTGCAGGGCAAGCTTGTCGTTCTTCAGGTCGATGCCGTTGTCCCTCTTGAACTCGGTAACGAGATATTCGACGAGGCGCATGTCGAAGTCTTCACCGCCGAGGAAGGTATCGCCGTTGGTGGACTTCACTTCGAAGACGCCGTCGCCGATCTCGAGGATCGAAATATCGAAGGTGCCGCCGCCAAGGTCGTAGACGGCAATCGTCTTGCCTTCTTTCTTGTCGAGGCCGTAGGCAAGCGCGGCTGCGGTCGGCTCGTTGATGATGCGCAGAACTTCAAGACCGGCGATGCGGCCGGCATCCTTGGTTGCCTGGCGCTGCGCGTCGTTGAAATAGGCGGGAACGGTGATGACGGCCTTCTCGACCTTTTCGCCGAGATAGGATTCGGCGGTTTCCTTCATCTTCTGAAGGATCATCGCGGAAATCTGTGCGGGCGAGTAGCCCTTGCCATTGGCTTCGACCCAAGCGTCGCCATTGTCGCCCTTGACGATGGTGAAGGGAACGAGGTGCTTGTCCTTTTCGACGGTCGGATCTTCGTAGCGGCGGCCGATCAGGCGCTTGACGGCAAAGAGTGTGTTCGTCGGGTTGGTGACTGCCTGGCGCTTGGCCGGCTGGCCGACGAGGCGTTCGCCATCATCGGAAAATGCCACCATGGAAGGCGTCGTACGCGCACCTTCCGCATTCTCGATGACCTTCGCGTCCTTGCCGTCCATGACTGCGACGCAGGAATTCGTCGTTCCAAGGTCGATACCAATTACTTTTGCCATGTCATTCTCTCCTTGAAGCAAGCTGTCGGAACCCCGAGAAGGCATTTCCCTGACAGCCCCTTACGGGATGGGTCTACTTGAGATTACGCAATCGTGATTGCGGTGATGCGGCGTATATAAGGAGCGGTTTTCTGGACTGCAAGGCGAGAAATGCCCCGGAATCCAGCAAAACGAATGTGTTGCCTTCAATTTTTACAGTCGCCGGGACGGAGGTCACCCCTTGCCCGGAAAGCGGCCGATTTTTGCGGCATGTCGCGCAAAACTGCAGAGCGGTTTTGCGACAACCGCAGGCGTAAAACAAAGACCTGAAGCGCGTGGAGCGAATCTGAAAGATCGCGACGCGCTTAAGATCATCGGGCTTGTGCGGGGTATGCAGCAAAGATCTCACTGGCCCATGATCAGATCGAGCAGCGTCGTGCGCCGCGGCTGGACGGAAGAGGTGGCCTGCGCGCCCCCGACATCGCCGGGCGGCACCATGCCCTCATAGCCAGAACCGCCACCTTCGGCAATGTCTGCGGGCGGAACCGGGCCATTGCCGGAGGTCGCCGCCTGCTGCCGGGCAGGCGCTTGCGGATAGCGGTTTGCATTGTCATTGCCGCCGAAGACGCCGGAAATGATACCGCCGATCGTCGATGGCGGCGCCTCCGCCGTCATCGGTTGCCCGCTGCCCAGCTGCCCGTTGCCCGGTGCCTCGGCCATCGGCTGACCGTTGTTCGGATCGGCGATCAACTGGCCGTTGCCGAAAAGCGGCGCCGGCGAAAGACCCTTGTGGGCGGCGATCATGAATTCCTTCCAGGCCTTGGCGGGCAAGCCGCCACCGGTCACCTTCTTCATCGGCTTGCCGTCGTCATTGCCGAACCAGACCCCGGTGGTGAGGTTGCTGGTGAAACCGACGAAGAGCGCGTCGCGCGAATTCTGTGTGGTGCCGGTCTTTCCCGCCGCCTGCCAGCCGGGGATCTTGGCGCTCTTGCCGGTGCCGCTCTCGATGACGCCCATCATCATCGTATCCATCTCGGCGGCGATCTGCTCGGACAGCACGCGCGGCGGGCTGTCATAGGTATTTTCGTAGAGAACCTTGCCTTCGGCAGTCGTCACCCGGCGGATGACGTGCGGCGTCGCCTTGTAGCCGCCATTCATGAAGGCGGCATAGGAGGCGGTGAGTTCCATCAGCGACACTTCCGAGGTGCCGAGTGCGATCGAGGCATTCGGCTGCAGCTCGCTTTCAATGCCGAGCCGGTGGGCAAGCTTGATCACCTGGTCCGGCCCGTCATACATCACCAGCTGGGCGGCCACCGTGTTCAGCGATTTGGCAAGCGCGGTCGCCAGCGTCACCTCGCCATTGTATTTCTTCTCGTAATTTTCGGGCGTCCAGTCGCCGATCCGGATCGGCGCGTCGTTGAACACCGAATAGGGCGTCAGCCCCTTCTCGAGTGCGGCAGCATAGACGAAGGGCTTGAACGACGAACCCGGCTGGCGTTTGGCCTTGACGGCGCGGTTGAACTGGCTTGTCGCATAGTCCCTGCCGCCGACCAGCGCCCGGATCGCGCCGGTGCCGTCGATCGAGACCAGGGCCGCCTGCGAGGCGTCGAGCTTGCCGCCCTCCTTGTCGAGCACGTCGACCAGCGATTGCTCGGCCTTCTTTTCCAGCGACTTGTCGACCGTCGTGTCGACGATGACGTCTTCCTTGACGTCGCCGATCAGACCCGGCAGCTCGTCCATCACCATGTCGGCGACATAGTGCCCGGCGCCCGACCAGTAGCTCTTGGCCGAAGCCGGGGTCTGCGACATCGCCGTCTTGACTTCGGAATCGGTGATGAAACCCTGCTCGCGCATTGCCGCGAGCACCAGTTGGGCGCGGGCATTCGCCGCATCCGCATCGCGGGCCGGCGAAAGCCGCGACGGCGCTTTCAGCAGGCCGGCCAGCACCGCCGCCTCGCCGAGGTTCACGTCACGCGCCGATTTGTTGAAGTAGCGGCGTGAGGCCGCCTCGACGCCATAGGCGTTCGATCCGAAGAACACCCGATTGAGATACATGGCAAGGATCTGGTCCTTGGTGTATTTCTGCTCCAGCCAGAGCGAGAGCAGCACCTCCTGCACTTTGCGTTCAAGCGTTCTCTCAGGGGAGAGGAAGAGGTTCTTGGCAAGCTGCTGCGTCAGCGTCGAGCCACCCTGCACCATGTGACCAGCCGTCAGATTGGTCACGACAGCCCGGCCGAGGCCGAGCGGATCGACGCCGAAATGCGAATAGAAACGCCGATCTTCGATGGCGATGACGGCTTCCGGAATATAGGGCGACATGTTTTCGAGCGACAACGCCTCGCCGCCGGTGGCGCCGCGATTGGCGATGACGCTGCCGTCGACGGCAGTGATCTTCACGTTCGGCGGCCGCTCCGGGATCGCCCATGTGCTGGCGCTCGGCATGCGCGAGCCATAATAGACCACAAGCCCGGCAACGCCGATGCCGGCCCAGATGAAAAGCACGACGCACCAGTAGATCACGCGGCGCAGGAAGCCGAAAAAGCCGCCGCCTTCGCGCTCCCGCGGCTCGCGCTTCCGCCGGGGGGCGGCACGTTGCGGCGGGGGTTTCGAGCCGCCGCGGCGCTGGGATCGGCCTCCGGCAACGCGATCGTCGGCATCGAGCGAGAATTCGTCATCGTCGCGTGCCGGGCGGCCGCTGAAGAACGGTTCTATTCTGTCGCCTGATCTGCCTCTGCCTGCCATCGCCGACCGGTCACACCCCATGTTCGATCGCGAAGCCAGCTTCGCATAACGGTGCTCTTCTCCAGCGCCGTGTGTCTTTTCAGACGCACAAAGGACGCTGGAGCACTTTGAGTGCCGCCGTGATCATCCGACTGAACTGTAAATGCGGCGATTTAACGGGGTATTAATAATGCAAAGTAAGGCAGACCGCGTCGGCTGACAGCATTGCCTTCAGAACTGCCGGGCCTCGTAATCGTCGAGCGTTTCCGGGTCCTGCTTATACTCCCACTCGCCCAGATGAAAGCGGCGCCAGATCTGGCCGGAAGGGTTGAGGTTCGCCCCATCGGTGAGGCGCACAGGCAGGAGTGGGTTATGTTTATGCCAAACGGTAACATCGGTAGTGGCTGCCCGAGGGGCGAAAAGCCCGAAGAAAGCCAGGTAGTCTTGCGTCATCAGGGTCCAGCCTCGAACGGATTAAAATCAATCCGCAACTTCACAAAACTGCAATAAAGAATCCTGCAAAACAAGAGCCTCGCGATGGCTTCACATCAAATTGTCGCTGACCGTATCCGAGGATCGATGCTTCCACCGCGTTTCCTCTCTTGCGCTCGCCGGCGATGCGGCGCGCGTCGTGAAAACAAAGGCCCGAAGTCTGTGGCGTGAGCTACGTGCGATACGACGTAGTTCACCGCGGCGCGCGTCTTTTCGAGAGGCGCAAGTGACGCTGTAAAACTTTGAATTGCTGGATAATTTTGTCCTTAAACTCGATTCCGATTTGAGGAATTATGCAGGAGGCGGAACCAATAGGCTTCGCGTTTGTTTATGGAGAAGCGGGACAACCCCTCAAGTCCCGCGAATGATCGGCCGTCTCCCCTCAACACGTGCCGATCGACATCAGGCCCGGTGCACCCTCATGGGAGCGCCGGGCTTTTTCTTGGCTGTTTGCCCTTAGCTTGGCAAACCTCAAAAGAGGACGGCGCTGCCGTCCCCCCTTCTGTTTCATTCGTCGCACGAGGGATCGCCGGGGCGGCAATCAAAGTCCCTGCGGATCGGCCTGCGATCATCGCCTCTCCGGTCGTCCCTCTGCCGTTCACCTCTTTGCCGATCGTCCCTTTGCCGATCGTCCCTTTGATTGTCGTCGCGCCAGTCACGATCGCGGTCGCGCCCATATCGGTCGCCATCCCGCTCGCGCCAGTTACGGTCGCGATCCCGGTTATCCCGATCGCGGTCGCGATCCCGATTGTCGCGGTCGCGGTAGTAATAATCCGGGCCGCGGCTCCAGCGGTCACGGTCGCGATAGAAATCGCGGTTGCGGTAATAACGGTCCCAATAATTGTCGACGCTGAAGCGAATCATCGGAATGCCGAGCGGACGGTAATATTGCGGGCCGACATAGACGCGGCGCTGCTGGTAGGGGGCCTGCACGTACTGGCCGGAAACCCAGCCGCGGCCGCCGTAGAACTCGACGTCGCACCAGTTGACGTCGGAAAGGCATCCGCGGATCTCGACGGAGGAACCGGCGGGTATGACGGCGACGGCAGGATAACGGGTGCTCGGACCGGCACGCATGTTGACGTTCGCCGTCGAGTAGCCCTGGGCAGCCTGTGCTATGGCAGGCGCCAGCATAAGCAGGCCGACCGCTGCGATTTTAACAAAGAGATTTTTCACGCTTCTCAGTCCTTGTTGGCACGTTTTTCAGGCAGCGCTTGGCCGCGTTTCCTTGGCATATGCCATTGAAACAAAAGATAGAGCGATCGCCCCCGGGTGTTAGGGTGTTGCTATTCGTCTTATCTTTCAATGGCTTATATATTGCCGGCGATGAACGCAGCTTGAACGGCGAAATATCTGTCAGCGCCCTTGGAGCCGCAAGCGGTGCTTCCGGCAAGGTGGTGCTGTTAACGGTTGGTTAACCTTTCGGCGGCAGTCTAGTTGCAATACCCGCTTGCTCCTTGACCACGGATGAACTGGCACTGAGATGAGCGGATGACGAAAGGCCGGGTCGAACCGGCCTTTTTGTTATTTGCGATTCTGCTTGGCACGCCGTTCAGGTGGCCAGCGCCTGAAGAATCCGCACCCAGGAGCGGATACCCTTGTGGTAGGAGACGAGCTCGTATTTCTCGTTCGGCGAGTGGATGCGATCATCGCTGAGGCCGAAGCCGACGAGCAGCGATTCCATGCCGAGCATCTTCTGGAAATCCCCGACGATCGGGATCGACCCGCCCATGCCGATGACGATGGCCGGTTTCGGCCACTCGTCGGAAAGCGCGTTCTTCGCCTTGGTCAGAACAGGCGAATCATAGGAGAGGTGGATCGCCGGCGAGCCGCCATGCGGATGGAATTCGACCGAGCAATCGGCGGGAATTTTCGAGCTGATATAGCTGCGGAAAGCCTCGCGGATGGCGGCCGGATCCTGCGTGCCGACAAGCCGGAAAGAGACCTTGGCCGAAGCCTTGGCGGCGATCACCGTCTTGAAGCCTTCGCCGGTATAGCCGCCCCAGATGCCGTTGATTTCGGCGGTCGGCCGAGCCCAGGTGAGTTCCAGCACCGACCGGCCCTTTTCGCCGGATGGGATGGAAAGGCCGACTTCGCCGAGGAAGCTCTCCGCCGTCTTGCCGAGCGTCTCCCATGACGCCTTGATGTTGTCGGGCGTTTCCTCGACGCCGTCATAGAAGCCGTCAAGCGTAATGCGGCCCGTCTCGTCATGCAGACCGGCAAGAGCCTCGACGAGAATATGGATCGGATTGGCCGCCGCGCCGCCGAAGAGACCGGAATGCAGGTCGCGGTCGGCGGCTGTCACGATTACTTCCTCGCCGACAAGGCCGCGCAGCGCTGCAGCGATCGCCGGCGTGTCGCGGTCCCACATGCCGGTATCGCAGACCAGCGCATAATCGGCCTTGAGCTCGGCGGCATTGGCTTCGAGGAAGGGCTTCAATGATGGCGAGCCGGATTCTTCCTCGCCCTCGAACAGAATGGTGACGCGGCAAGGAAGTGCGCCATTGATCTCCTTAAAGGCGCGGCAAGCCTCGACGAAGGTCATCAGCTGACCCTTGTCGTCGGAGGTGCCGCGGCCGGTCAAGATCTTGCGGCCTTCGCCGACATCCTTGATCGACGGCTCGAAGGGGTCGTTTTCCCAGAGCTCGATCGGGTCGACCGGCTGAACGTCGTAATGGCCGTAGAAGAGAACATGCGGCGCATCGGCGGAAGCGCCGGCATGGTGCGCGACCACCATCGGATGGCCGGGTGTATCGCGGACCGAGCCCGTAAAGCCGAGCGTCCCGAGATAGCCGACGAGCCATTCTGCAGCCTTTCGGCATTCGGCCTTATAGGCCGGATCGGTGGAAATCGACTGGATGCGCAGAAGCTCGAACAGCTTGTCGAGGCTCGATGGAAGGTTCTGGTCCGCGCGCGCAAGCACCTGGCTTACATCGGTCATTTTCGACTCCTTTTTGAAATTCGGCCGGACGATAGACCAAACCAGAAATACAGGCGAGGCGGAAAAACAAAAAATCGGCGGCGCGAAATGCAGGCGAGGCATAGATTAATATCAAGGAGATTTGCTGGATAATATAAAAGAGAAGTCTAATTCAATTTACAGTTATTTAGTACAACCTAACTAGCCTGACCGAATTCAGCTGTGCGAGGTTCGGATGTTTTCGGTCATTACCTGTATTCGGGACAACCACGATTGGCGGCTGGTGCTTGCTGCCGCCGCCGTCTGCCTGGTCGGCGCGATGGCGGCCATGCTGCTGCTTTCCCGCGCCCAGGAATGCGATGCCGGGCGGCGCAAGCTCTGGATCGGCGCCTCGGCTTTCGCTTTCGGCACCGGCGTATGGGCAACGCACTTCATCGCGATGCTGGCCTATGACGGCGGCATGCCGATCGGCTACCAACTGGGCCTGACGACGCTTTCTTTCCTCCTGTCGGTTGTCGGTTCGTGGGCAGCGATCGTCGTCGCTTCGGAAAGCCGCGGCAGGTTTTCCAGCATCCGCGGCGGCGTCCTGATGGCGTTCGGCATCGCCTCCATGCACCTGACCGGCATGCAGGCGATCGAAACGCAGGCGGTCATCCTTTATGATCCCTTGATGACGCTGAGTGCGGTTCTCGCAGGAGCGCTGTTATCGAGCGCCGCCTTCCACGCCTTTTTCCAATTGAAGGGACCGAGGCGGCTCCTCGCCTCGTCAATCACTTTCGTCCTCGCGATCTGCGCTCTCCATTTCATCTCGATGGCCAGCATCACGCTCGTGCCGGATCCCGGCAAAGAGGTTCCGGCAACGGTGCTCGACGCCAACCTCCTTGCTGCGATCGTCGTGGTGGCGGCGACGACGCTCATTCTGATTGCCCTCGCGGTGGTCTTTATCGAAAGCCACCTGACGGATCTGAGGGGGCTCGCGAATGCCTCGCAGGAAGGGCTGCTGATCCTGCGGGAAGGCCGGATCATCGATGCCAATGAACGCTTCCAGGAGCTTTCCGGCTGGAAGCTCGCCGGTCTTGCCGGCAAGGCGCCCTCGGCTGTTTTGACCGCTATTCAGGGGACTGGGCAGAACAGACCCAGCGAGACGCTGCTCAACACCAGGAACGGCAGGGAGATCGCCGTCGACGTGACCGCGAGCAGGATCGTCTATCGCGGGCACAATTGCGAGGTGCTGGCGGTGCGTGATCTCACCGAGCGCAGGCAGGCCGAGGAGATGATCGAGCATCTCGCCCACCACGACGTGCTCACCGATCTGCCGAACAGGTCGCTGTTCGATACCCGCATCCGGCAGGCACTGCAGATGGCCGAACGAAAGAACAGCGAAGTTGCCCTCTTCTATCTCGACCTCGATCGCTTCAAAGCCGTCAACGATATCTTTGGTCATGCCGAAGGCGACCGCATTCTCCGCAAGGTCGCCTCGATCCTGCGCCGCGTGGCCGGTGAGAGCGATACGGTCGCCCGCTTCGGCGGCGATGAATTCGCCATCATCCAGCCGGCCGGGCAGCAGCCGGCGGCGGCGCAAAAGCTTGCGGCCGATATCCTCGACGAATTCGCCGCCGAGATGGACACGGCGCGCGACCCGACCGCCGTCGGCGTCAGCGTCGGCATCGCACTCTATCCCGCGGATGGGGCTGCTGCCGAAGAACTCTGCAACAATGCCGATACTGCACTCTATCGCGTCAAGCATGACGGTCGCGGCAAGGTCTGTTTCTTCGACGCGGAAATGGATAGGGCGGCACGGAACCGCCGCCAGATCGAAAGCGAACTGCGTCATGCGATCATCCGCAACCAGATCCATGTCAGCTATCAGCCGATCCTCGATGCGCTGAGCGGCGAGATCGGCGGCTACGAGGCCCTGATGCGCTGGAACCGGCCAGGTCACGGCTTGACAGAGCCCGATATCTTCATCCCGATCGCTGAGGAAAGCGGCTCGATCGTCCAACTCGGCGAATGGGTGTTGCAGCAGGCCTGCAGGGAGGCTGTGCGCTGGCCGCTGCCGCTGATGATCGCCGTCAATCTCTCGCCGGTGCAATTCATGTTGCCGAACCTCTGCGAGCGGATCGAGGCGATCCTCGCCGAAACCGGGCTTGCGCCCAGCCGGCTGGAGCTTGAGATCACCGAGGCGGCCCTTATTCGCGATCGCGACCGCGTGATGACGACGCTGCTGCGGCTGCACAAGCTCGGCGTGCACATCGTCATGGATGATTTCGGCACCGGTTTTTCCTCGCTTTCGAACCTGCGTTCATTCCCTTTCGACAAGATCAAGGTCGACCGCAGTTTCACCGGCGTGCTGGAACATGATGCGGCGGCGCGCTCGATCGTGCGCGCCATCATCGGCCTTGGTCATAGCCTCGGCATGCCTGTCGTGACGGAGGGCGTGGAAACCGAGATGCAGCGCCGGATCGTCGTCGAGGAAGGCTGCGCGCAAGTGCAGGGCCTTTTACTCGGCAAGCCGGATATCGAGCCGAGCATCAAGCTTGCCGCTCACGAAAACGTCCTGATCGCGCAGATCGAAACCGGCCTGTCCTTGTTGCGGCGCGGACATGGTGCCGGTGAGTGATCTTACAGCGCCGCGCGTCTTTTCAGACGCGCAAAGGACACTGTAGCGCTTTTGGACTGCAGTGGTCAGAGCGCCTTGGCGTTTTCCAGAAGCCGGCGGATATATTCAAGCGTCAGTTCACGCTCGAAAACCCGGAAACCTTTAAACAGCGACAGGTCGGCCTCACGCGCGGTCTCGATCGCTTCGGCCTCCATGGCGCGGGCGCGCGGCGTCAGGAAGAGCAGTTGCGCCCGCTTGTCGGACGGATGCGGCCGGCGTTCGATCAACCCGTCGCGGACCATGCGCGAAAGCGTATTGGCCATGGTCGCCTGCTCGATATCGACCCGCTCGAGAAGCTGTTTCTGGGTCAGTCCGTCCTCGGCCCAGAGTTCCAGCAGAATGGGGAACTGGCCCGGAGAAAAACCGAGCCCGACCGCGCGCTGGTGGAGCGAGCGGGCAAAACCCTTCGCCAGCTGACTGGCAAGGTAGGCTCCCGAATCCATGCGGTTAAATCCCATCATTGCAAGTTAGGCTCAAAACCATGCCGGAGACAATGCAGCAATTCGCATATGATGCTCCATAACATGCAAGCTGCGATGATAATTTCGAGTGTCTCGAAAAAACAAAAGTCGCCATGGCCTGGAGGTTGGCCATGGCGACTTTAAAGTGGGGACAAAGGCCCGGAGAGGGGGATAAGGCCTTTGTCCAAGCCTGACGCGGCGGGGGACAAGCCGGTAATCAGACCCGCGGCGCAATCAAGTGCCGGTGACATGGATTTGTGCCTTAGAATGTGGTTTTTCAAGGGAGGGCCATGGTTACAAATCGGTAACAGTTTGGTGAGCCGGAATCCCTGCTGCAGGATTTCGGGAATCGGAATCGATCGAAGGACAAAATTATGCAGCAACGCCCAGTACTCAGCGTCCTTTGCGCGTCCGACAATGCGCGCGGCGACATAGCGGTCCGAACGCCATAATCCTTTTCGCGCGTCGAACTTTATGCCGAACTCTATATGGACCTCGTCCCATGCCCGCGCTATCCATGCACGCATGAAAAAAGGCGATCACCTCTTCCTAGTCGATGGTTCCGGATTCATCTTCCGGGCGTTTCATGCACTGCCGCCGCTGACGCGCAAGACCGATGGCCTGCCGATCGGCGCCGTGTCCGGTTTCTGCAACATGCTGTGGAAGCTGCTGAAGGACGCGCGCAATACCGATGTCGGCGTGACGCCGACACATCTTGCCGTCATCTTCGATTATTCCGCCAAGACGTTTCGCAAGGATCTCTACAACGCCTACAAGGCGAACCGCTCCGCGCCGCCGGAAGAGCTCATCCCGCAATTCGGCCTTATAAGAGAGGCGACCCGCGCCTTTAATCTGCCCTGCATCGAGACCGAAGGCTTCGAGGCCGACGACATCATCGCCACCTATGCCCGCCAAGCCGAAGCGACCGGCGGCGATGTCACCATCGTCTCCTCCGACAAGGATCTGATGCAGCTCGTCAGCCCCAATGTCCACATGTATGACAGCATGAAGGACAAGCAGATCGGCATTCCCGATGTCATCGAGAAATGGGGCGTGCCGCCGGAAAAGATGATCGACCTGCAGGCGATGACCGGCGATTCGGTCGATAATGTTCCCGGCATTCCCGGCATCGGCCCGAAAACCGCCGCCCAGCTCCTCGAAGAATACGGCGATCTCGACACCCTGCTCGAACGCGCCACCGAGATCAAGCAGGTCAAGCGCCGTGAGACGATCCTCGCCAATCTCGACATGGCCAGGCTCTCGCGAGATCTCGTGCGGCTGCGCACCGATGTGCCGCTCGATCTCGATCTCGACGCGCTGGTGCTGGAACCGCAGAACGGCCCGAAGCTGATCGGCTTCCTGAAGACGATGGAATTCACCACGCTGACGCGCCGTGTCGCCGAAGCCTGCGATTGCGATGCGAGCGCCATCGAACCGGCGATCGTCCGCATCGAATGGGGTGAGACGGCCCGCGGCCCGGATCTCGATGCGGCCGAGCCCGAGCCCGTTGCCGGCGGCATCCCTGAAGTCTCGGGCGAATCCGTGCCGGTGCCGCCGCGGGTGAAGGCGAAAGCCGCCGTCGAAGGCGCCTTTTCGCCCGCCGATCTTGCCAAGGCGCGGGCCGAGGCCTTTGCGACGCTGCCCTTCGATCATTCGGCCTATGTCACGATCCGCGATCTGGCGACGCTCGACCGCTGGATCGCCGATGCGCGTGCCACCGGCCTCGTTGCTTTCGATACCGAGACCACGTCGCTGGATGCGATGCAGGCCGAGCTTGTCGGCTTCTCGATGGCGATCGCCGACAATACGGCCGATCCCACCGGCACGAAGATCCGTGCCGCCTATGTGCCGCTCGTCCACAAGAACGGCGTCGGCGATCTGCTCGGCGGCGGCCTTGCCGAAAACCAGATCCCGATGGGCGATGCCCTGCCGCGGCTGAAGGCATTGCTGGAAGACGAATCGGTTCTCAAGGTCGCCCAGAACCTGAAATACGACTACCTGCTGATGAAGCGCTACGGCATCGAGACCAGGAGTTTCGACGACACGATGCTGATCTCCTACGTGCTCGACGCCGGCACCGGTGCGCATGGCATGGACCCGCTCTCGGAAAAATTCCTCGGCCATACCCCGATCCCCTATAAGGACGTGGCGGGCAGCGGCAGGGCGAATGTCACCTTCGATCTGGTCGACATCGACCGCGCCACCCACTATGCCGCCGAAGATGCCGACGTCACGCTGCGCCTCTGGCTGGTGCTGAAGCCGCGGCTGGCGGCGGCAGGGCTGACCAGTGTCTATGAACGGCTGGAGCGGCCGCTGTTACCGGTGCTGGCGCGCATGGAAGCGCGCGGCATCACCGTGGACCGGCAGATCCTGTCGCGGCTCTCCGGCGAGCTGGCCCAAAGTGCAGCAAGGCTGGAGGACGAGATCTACGTGCTGGCCGGCGAACGTTTCAACATTGGCTCGCCGAAGCAGCTGGGCGATATCCTGTTCGGCAAGATGGGCCTTGGCGGCGGCAACAAGACGAAGACAGGCCAATGGTCCACCTCCGCCCAGGTGCTCGAGGATCTGGCCGCCGCCGGTTTCGAATTGCCGCGCAAGATCGTCGACTGGCGCCAGGTCACCAAGCTGAAATCCACCTATACCGACGCGCTTCCGGGTTACGTTCACCCCGAGACAAAGCGGGTCCACACCTCCTATTCGCTGGCATCGACGACCACGGGGCGCCTGTCCTCGTCCGAGCCGAACCTGCAGAACATTCCGGTGCGCACCGCCGAAGGCCGCAAGATTCGCACCGCCTTCATCTCGACGCCTGGCCACAAGCTGATCTCCGCCGACTACAGCCAGATCGAACTGCGCGTGCTTGCCCATGTGGCCGAGATCCCGCAACTCACCAAGGCCTTCGAAGATGGCGTCGATATCCACGCTATGACGGCCTCGGAAATGTTCGGCGTGCCGGTGGAAGGCATGCCGGGCGAGGTGCGCCGCCGCGCCAAGGCCATCAATTTCGGCATCATCTACGGCATCTCGGCCTTCGGCCTTGCCAATCAGCTTTCGATCGAGCGTTCGGAAGCCGGCGACTACATCAAGAAGTATTTCGAGCGTTTCCCCGGCATCCGCGACTATATGGAAAGCCGAAAGGCCATGGCGCGCGACAAGGGTTATGTCGAAACGATCTTCGGCCGCCGCATCAACTATCCCGAAATCCGCTCGTCCAATCCATCCGTGCGCGCCTTCAACGAGCGTGCGGCGATCAATGCGCCGATCCAGGGTTCGGCTGCCGACGTCATCCGCCGGGCGATGATCAAGATAGAGCCAGCGCTTGTTGAAGTTGGCCTCGCCGATCGCGTCAGAATGCTGCTGCAGGTGCATGACGAACTCATCTTCGAGGTCGAGGACGGGGATGTCGAAAAGGCGATGCCGGTCATCGTCTCGGTCATGGAAAACGCCACCATGCCGGCGCTGGAAATGCGTGTGCCGCTGAGGGTCGATGCACGCGCCGCCACCAATTGGGACGAGGCGCATTAAAAGCATGTCGCGCAAAACTGTGCGGCGGTTTTGCGGCAACGACATGCGTGGAATGAAGCCTAAAGCCCCAGGAGCGATCTGAAAGATTGCGACGCGCTTCAGAGCGCCTCGGCAAAATCGGCAAAGATTTTTCTCACTGCCAGAACTCATTGAAAGTGCAGAGATTTATCTCCGGGAGTCGTATCGGTACGATACGGCAGGAAGGAACTTATTAACCTTCCTTTTCTATCCCGGTAGGGTCGTAATTTGCAAAGCATGAGTGAGTAGTGGACGCATGCGTTTTCCCAGAACCAATTTGACGGATGCCGGAGATTTTTCCAGCGAGATTGAAACGGACCTTCCGGAGGAAAACCCAGGGGAGAAGCCGGCGGCGCCCATCTGGCAGAGCAACTTTTCCCTCGCGCCGAATGTCCGTTTCACCCGCACACCGGAAACGCTGATCAGCAAGCGGCGCGCCCCGAATGAGCCCGTTCGCGATGATTCGCAGATTGGACAGCAGGCGATACGGATAGAGCCGGTTGCCGTCGACGTACCGTTCGATATTTATCTGCCGGAGCCGGACGAAATTTCCGCAGCACCGCAAAGGATCGAATTGCAGCAGTCACCTTTGCCTGACGAGCCCGGCGCGCCCGCCTTCCGCGCCAGCGCCGAGCTTTCGTCCATTTCCGATTTCGCCTTCTGGGAAGTCATGGCCTTCGAAGAGGCGCCGGTGCGCGCGGCTTCCTTGATCTCGTTCCCGAAGACCGAGACCTCGCCCGAGTCGATCACGTCGCTGTTCCGGATCATGGAATGGCGCCCCGGCCGGCCGGCCCCTGCTCCCGTCGTCTCCCGCCCAGCCCTTCCGCCCGCCGCGGTCTCCGCAAAGGTGGCCGTGCGCCTTCCGGCCGCCCCACCCCTGGAAAGGCCGAGGCGTATTGCTGTCGAGGCGCCGGTCGTACTGGCACCTCAGGCGGTAGCAACCTCTCGGGTCGCGCCAGCCCCTCAAATTGCATCAGCACCCCCGGCCGCGCCGGCGCCGCAACGCACGCCGCCTGTCGCCGCGGTTCTGCCGTCGCCGCGCCTAGTTGCGAGGCCCGAAAGGATCGACGCATCCGGCTATGAATTCCCGCCGCGCGCCCTTCTGCAGGAACCGCCGGAACGCCTCGGCGAGATCATGTCGCAGGAGACGCTGGAGCAGAATGCCGGGCTTCTGGAAAGCGTGCTGGAAGATTTCGGCATCAAGGGCGAGATCATCCATGTCCGTCCCGGTCCTGTCGTCACCCTCTATGAATTCGAGCCGGCGCCGGGCGTGAAATCCTCGCGCGTCATCGGTCTTGCCGACGATATCGCCCGCTCGATGTCGGCGCTCTCGGCCCGTGTCGCCGTCGTCCCCGGCCGTAACGTCATCGGCATCGAATTGCCGAATGTGACACGTGAGACCGTCTATTTCCGCGAGATGATCGAAAGCCAGGATTTCGAGAAGAGCGGCTACAAGCTGGCGCTCGGCCTCGGCAAGACCATCGGCGGCGAGCCTGTCATCGCCGAGCTCGCGAAGATGCCACATCTGCTTGTCGCCGGCACCACCGGTTCCGGCAAGTCGGTCGCCATCAATACGATGATCCTGTCTCTGCTCTACCGCATGACGCCGGAACAGTGCCGCCTGATCATGGTCGACCCGAAGATGCTCGAACTCTCCGTCTATGACGGCATCCCGCATCTGCTGACGCCCGTCGTCACCGATCCGAAGAAGGCGGTTATGGCGCTGAAATGGGCCGTGCGCGAAATGGAAGAGCGCTATCGCAAGATGTCGCGCCTCGGTGTCCGCAACATCGACGGTTACAACGACCGCGTCGCCCAGGCCCGTGAAAAGGGCGAGACCATCCATGTCATGGTCCAGGTCGGCTTCGACAAGGGCACCGGCACTCCGATCGAGGAAAGCCAGGAGCTGGACCTGACGCCGATGCCCTATATCGTCGTCATCGTCGATGAGATGGCCGACCTGATGATGGTCGCCGGCAAGGACATCGAAGGCGCGATCCAACGCCTCGCCCAGATGGCGCGCGCTGCCGGCATCCATCTGATCATGGCGACACAGCGTCCGTCGGTCGACGTCATCACCGGCACGATCAAGGCGAACTTCCCGACCCGCATTTCCTTCCAGGTGACCTCGAAGATCGACAGCCGCACCATTCTCGGTGAACAGGGTGCTGAACAGCTGCTCGGTCAGGGAGACATGCTGCACATGCAGGGCGGCGGGCGGATTTCCCGCGTTCACGGCCCCTTCGTCTCGGATGTCGAGGTCGAAAAGGTCGTTGCCCATCTAAAGACTCAGGGTCGCCCCGAATATCTCGATACCGTCACCGCCGACGAGGAGGACGAGACGGAGGAGGAAGAAGCTGGCGCCGTCTTCGACAAGAGCGCCATGGCCTCGGAGGATGGCAACGAACTCTACGAGCAGGCGGTCAAGGTCGTCATGCGCGACAAGAAATGCTCGACCTCCTACATCCAGCGCCGCCTTGGCATCGGCTATAACCGCGCTGCTTCGTTGGTGGAACGCATGGAAAAAGAAGGTCTGGTCGGTCCGGCCAATCACGTCGGCAAGCGCGAGATCGTCTCGGGACGGGGCGACAGCGATTAATCGATAGTGGCATGGAGTGCAGGGGCACTCCATTTCATGTCCTCAAGGCAGCCCAGCCGAACCGTCTCGCTGACAAACTCGGTCTTTCCGCCGGTGTAAAAATCCCAATCGCCGCCTGCCTCCGCAGCCAGCCGGCGTTTCAGCTCGGCATAGGCTTTGGCCCTCTCGGGATGATCCCGGAGATAATCGCGAAACAGAATGCGCTCCCGATGTGAGCGATTATCGGGTCCGCAAAGATAGAGCTTGAAACCATGACCTTCATGATCACGGGTGAAGGCCCATCGTTGCTCTCCTGTGTCACCGTGGAAGACGAAATCGGCAGCGCGCACCACCTCGATCGCCGCCGGCAGGAAGGCGTCGGATATCATCACGGCAGCAAGGTCGATCTTCGCCTTGGCCGCCAGGCCAGGCACGGAGGTGCTGCCGATATGGTCGATGGAAAGCAGGCGGTCGCCGAGCAAGGCGGAGACCTCGGTGCTGATCTCGGCAAAGAGCCGCGGCCAGGAAGGATCGTAGTCGACCACCTTGATGGCGCGCATGCCCTTCCTCTCGATCTGTTCAGTGCGTCTTGGTCAGCAACCCGTCCAGGATCTCGATCATCTTCTGCTCGGCCTCTTCGAGCGAGCCGCTATTGTCGAGCTCCGTCACGTCGTATTCGCCGCGCACCGTCAGCGGTCCGCGGGCAAGCCGGGCCATGATATCCTCATGCGTCTCGCGGCCGCGCGCCTCCAGCCGGCCGGCGAGCACTTCGGGGCGGGCGGTGACGTTGATGACTTTCAGACGCGGGAAGGCGGCCTGGAAGCGATGAAGCGCCGAGCGCGAGCCGTTGGCGACGACGACGTGGCCTTTCGACAGCGCTACCGAAACCTCGGCCGGAATGCCGTATTTCAGCCCGTGCGCTTCCCACCAGACGGCGAAGGAGCCTGATTGCTCCATGGCGGCAAAACCTTGGAGGGAGACGGAAAGATGATCTTCGCCGCCGGCGTCACGGTGACGGGTGATGACGCGGCGGACGAAATGCACATCGTCGCGGCCCTTGAAACGCCGAGCCGCGAGGTTCATCAGCGTGTCCTTGCCGGCACCGCTCGGGCCGACGACGACGACCATGATGCCGCGCTCGGCTCCGGCTCCCGCGTGGGGTTCGTGTGACATCATGCGACACGGCGTCCTTGGCGCCAGACCGAGCGTGTCACCGGCACACCATGCGAACGATGAACGCGGACGAGATCGGCGCGCAGCCCCGTCGCGATCCGTCCGCGATCATCGAGGCTGACGGTGCGGGCGGGCGTCGACGTCACCATGGCGATCGCCTTCGGCAGGCTGATGCTCTTCACCTCATCGGCGAGGATGAACGGCGCATGCAGCAGGCTGAGCGGCACGTAGTCGGAGGAAAGCACGTCGAGCACGCCCATCTCGGCAAGGTCGCGGGCGGCGATGTTGCCGGAATGGGATTTGCCGCGCACGATGTTCGGCGCGCCCATCAGTACGCTCATGCCATGTCCGTGCGACGCCCGGGCGGCATCGAAGCTGGTCGGGAATTCGGCCAGGCGCACGCCGTTGTCGATCGCCTCGTCGACATGCGAGAGCGTCGCATCGTCATGGCTTGCCACGGTAATGCCGCGCTCGGCGCAGACCTTGGCGATGGCGTTGCGGTGCGGCGTCGAATTGCGCGCCGATTCTGCCTGGCGCTTGGCGACGAAATGGGCGAAGGCCTCGTCGCTCAGGCCCCGCTTCTTCTGGTAGTAGAAGATATATTGATCCATCGTCTGAAACTGACGCTGGCCGGGCGCATGATCCATCAGCGAGACGAGCCGCACATGCCGGTCGTTTTCGAAATCGGCGAAATGTTCGAGGACATTGTCGGCCGAGACCTCGCAGCGCAAATGGATGAGGTGCTCGGCACGCAGCCTGCCTTCCGTCTCCGCCGACTGGATGGCGTCGGCCATCTCGCGCATCTCGCCATGTTCGAAGCCACCGTCCTCGTCCGCACCCATGCGCAGGCAGTCGAACACCGTGGTAATGCCTGAGGTGACGATCTGGGCGTCATGCGCCTGGATGGCCGCTATCTTGTTCCAGCGAATGCCGGGGCGCGGCTGATAGTGGCCTTCGAGATGATCGGTGTGCAGCTCGACGAGACCGGGAATGACGTAGTCGCCTTCGAAATCTTCGCCGGCTACCGAGTTGCCCCCGGAGATGTCGGCGATCTTCCCGTCGCGGATGAGGATCGAGCCCGAGAGGATGTCGTCCTCGAGAACGATGCGGGCGTTGGAAAACACGGTCTCTTTGCTCATGGCGTCAGGTCTTTCAGCTTTTGGCGCCGGCAAGCGGCAGCCAGGAATGAATTTTGAACGGGGCACCGCGCGTCTCTTCGATGAAGACGGCAAGGCCGGAAATCGAAAGCGGCCGGCCGGTGAAACCGGCAAAACGCTCGGTCAGAATCGCTTTCATCACCTCGGCGCGTGTCTCGGGCACCTGGCCGGTCAGCGTCATGTGAAAGCCGAAATCCTCCATGACGTAAGGATAACCCCAGCGCTGCAGATGGGCACGCTGGCTGTCGCTGAGCTTCTCCGGACTGCGCCGCGCCATATCGGCCTCGGAAAGCGCTGCGCGAAACGGTTCGAACGACCTTACCACCTTCGCGGCGAAATCCTGAAGAGGTTGATGAACAGAACCGGGAACGAGAGCAAAAAAACGGCCGAGCTGGCCGAGCACGAGTTCAGGAATCTCGAAGGCTTGCGTGCGCTTAGCAAAATCCTCGGCGACGGTCATGAGATCCTTCTCGGTGACCGAAGAGGCGAGCGAAAAGGGCGCCTTGATCGTGGCGTGAAAGCCGTAGCGGCGCGGGTCGGCGGTCAGCTCGAATTGCTCTGCCGCACTCAGTTGCTCATATTCCGGTGCCGGATAAGTCTCGCCGGTGAAAGCATTGCGACCGAGCCAGAGCGAGGCCGCGCCGGTCAGGGGATCATCCTTCGGCGGCGAGAAATAGAGAGCGTAGCGCAAGGCTTTTATCCTGGAGATCGTCCAAACGGGGAGGGCACTGTGCAGTGATTTGACGGCGAACCGCAAGCAGGCTCCCGGCTAAAAGATTTCCGTGACAGAATGATGATGGCGGCAGCGCCGCCACTGCTTTGACGGACGGATCAGTGGGCTTTCGTGCCCATTAGCCGGTGGCGCAGGGCGTTCGAGGCGGTGTCGAAAATGAAGACGACGATCAGGATCAGAATGACCATGTAGGCGACGTTTTCCCAATTGGCATTGGTGCGCATGGCCTCCCACAGCTTGAGGCCGATTCCGCCGGCGCCGACGGCGCCGATGATGGTCGCGCCGCGCACGTTCGATTCCCATTGGTAGAGCGTCTGGCTGACGAAGACGGGAACGATCTGCGGCATAATGCCGTAACGATGAACGAGCACGGTCTGGGCGCCTGTTGATTTGACGCCTTCCCGCGGCTTGTTGTCGATATTCTCGAGGCCTTCGGAATAGAGCTTGCCGAGCGTGCCGGTCTCGGTGAGGAAGATCGCACCGCTGCCGGCAAGCGGTCCAGGCCCGAAGGCGCGCGTCAGGAACAGCGCCCAGATCAGCATGTCGACCGAGCGCAGGAAATCGAAGAAGCGCTTCAGGACCTGGTTCAGCAGGCGGTTCGGCGTAATGTTGCGGGCTGCCAGGAAGGCCAGCGGAAAGGCGGTAAGCGCGCCGAGCAGCGTGCCGAGGAAAGCCATGACGATCGTCTGGAAAAGCTTGGTCCAGACGTCACCGTGCTGCCATTCGCTGTTGTTCCAGATGTCGTCGAAGGCGAGCGACAGATTGGATTGGTCGGACTTGATGCGGGGGCCGGAGACGATGAGGCTGACGACCTCGCCGACCGGCTTGTCGAAGAAGGATGATTGCGTGTCGAAGATGAAATTTGCCCAGCCGATGAAACGTTTGCGGATCTTCACCCGGTCGACGGAGATGCTGACATTGCCGGCAAAGCCGAGATCGGCCAGCACGTTGTCGTCATAGACCGTTATCCAGCCGGGCACCGGCCCGACGACCTCGGGCGCACCGCTCGAAACGTCCACCGGGACGCTGACGCCATGCGCGGTGACGATTGTCTCGCTCTTCGAGACGGTGACGGTGCGGCTGGTGCCGCTGATCGAAACGGTGATGCTGCCGTCGGGGTTGTTGACCAGCCAGTCCGGATGCGGATTGTCGCCGAGCGGCGAGAAACGCGGATAACGGATGTCGATCGAGCCGTCGTCCCCAATGCGGAATTCCGGCTGGACGTCGTAGCTCACCCATTGGCTGAGATAGATGCCGACGCGCTCCCAATGGGCCTCGGCGAAGAGCTTGGGCAGGTCGAAGAACCAGACGGCATAGAGGCTGTAGAGCAGCGTTGCGATGAGGATCATCAGCCCGCCGAAACGCTGGCGGAGCGATCGGTGGAAATATTCGGGGTAGCGGGTTTCTATCTCGTGCATGCGGTTTGCGTCGATCACCGTCATGGCGGCCTCAATGTTGCAGGAGGAAGGCGTGTTCACCGACAAGACGGCGGCGCAGCCATGCGGAGAACTGGTCGACGGCGACGATCGTCACGAACAGCAGCAGAACGAGCGCCATGGTCTTGGCGCCGAAACCGCGCGAGATCGAAAGCTTCAGCTCCTCGCCGATGCCACCGCCGCCGACGGCGCCGATGATGGTCGAGGCACGCACATTGACCTCGAGGCGCAGCAGCGCATAGGAGGTGAAATTCGGCAGCACTTGCGGCAGGGCGGCAAAGCGCACGCGTTCCCACCAGTTGGCGCCGACGGCCTTCATGCCCTCGTGAGGCTTCATGTCGATATTTTCGGCCACTTCGTAGAAGAGTTTGCCGAGCGCGCCGATCGTGTGCAGGGTGATGGCGATGATGGCGGCGACCGGCCCGATCGACAGGATCGCCGAAAACAGCCCGGCAATGACGATTTCAGGGAAGGCGCGCAGAAACTCCATCAGCCGCTTGGTGAAGATGCGCAACGGCCATGAATTCGTCAGGTTGCGCGCGGCAAAGAAGCTCAAGGGAACGGCAATGACGAAGGCGATGATCGTCGAGATCAGCGCCACGTTGATGGTGACGATCATCAGCTCGAAATATTCGGGAATGTAGAAGTCGCCCCAGACATAGACGCGTCCCTTGTCGAAATTGAATTCCTCGCCGCCCTTGTCGTTGACGCTCGCTATGTCGAACAGCGCGCGCCAGACATCGTGCCAATCCTTGGGGATGAGCCAGCTCAGGAAGTCGAAGAGATGCGGCAGGCGGTCGAAGAAATGGCCGGCATTGCTCTCGTCGGCGAAGCGGACCGAACTGATGAAAGCCGCAATGAGGATAACCAGGCCGAGGATGGTGTAGAAGCGGCGCTTGGCGACCATCCGCTCCCAGGCGGTGCCGATCTCCTTCGTGCTCTGCATGTGCGGCTGTGTATCGGCAATAGTCATCAACGCCTCGCCTACTTCATAATTCTATCCTCAAATCGGAATCGATTTGAGGATAAAATTATGCAGCAATTCAAAGTGCTACAGCGTCCTTTGCGCGTCTAAGACGCGCGGCGCTGTAGTCAAAGATAAAGGGCGGCCGTTTCCGGCCGCCCCGCATTCAAGAGGCCGATCAGCCGCCGATGGCAGCTTTGCGGACTTCAACGACAGTGTTGTAGAAGTCGTGCTTGACGGGCGAGTAGCCCTTGTAATCGCCGCCTTCGATAGCCGCGAAGCACTTGTGATCCTTTTCCGGCAGAGCCGTGAAGAAGCCTGCAAGCTTCGTCTGCCATTCTTCGCCGAGAGCGTTGCGAACGACGAGCGGGCCGTTCGGAATCAGCGGCGAACGCCATACTTCGACCAGCTTGTTCGGATCGACGGCGCCCTTGTCGACTTCCTTGCGGAAGGTGCCGGAGGTGTAGCCGTCCTTGAAATCGCCGATGCCCGAGCTATCGTCGACGGCGACGTCGACCTTACCGTCATAGGCGGCGAGAAGGTTGTTCTCGTGGCCGCCGTTGAACTGGGTCGAAGCGAAGAACTTATCGTTCGGCATGCCCGTGTCCTTCGGGATCTGCGTCAGCGGAACGAGGTAGCCGGAGGTGGAATCCGGGTCGGCGTAGCCGAGCTTCTTGCCCTTGGCGTCCTGGATGGTCTTGATGCCCGATGATTTCAGAGCGAGGCCGATCGAGTGGTAACCCGTCGAGCCGTCCTTCTGCTGCGTCGTCAGGATCGGCGTGACAGCCTTTGGATCCTTGATGTAGACGGCTGCGTAGCCGGAGGCGCCGAGTTCGGCGAAGTCGAGCGTGCCGCCGAGCAGACCCTGGATCACGCCGTCATAGTCGGCGGCCGGGAAGAGCGAAACCTTCTCGAAGCCGAATTCCTGCTTCAGGTGGTCGGCAAGGCAGGCATAGTTGCGCAGGCGGTCGGTTTCGTTTTCGCCGCCGAGGATGCCGATGCGGAATTCCTTGAGGTCTGCAGCATGGGCAGCGCCGGCGAGCGCGAAGAGCGCCGTTGCCGCAAAGAGTGCTTTCTTCAACATGTTCTCTCCTATTGACCGGTGTCTCCGGCCTTCCCGTTACGAAGAAGTGTGCCCTTGACGCGGGCGCTCGATCGCGGCTGCCTCTCAAAGGCCGGCCAGCGCCAGCGGTTGGGTGCCGGCGGATTGATTGTCTGCCCGCTCGGGGGCTGTATTGATCGATGTCGAGGTCACCGTTTCGTCGATGCCGGCGCCGTCCTTGTCCGTCCCGTAGATTTCCTTCACCGCTGCGGCGGTCAGCTCCGAGGGCTTGCCCTCGAAGACGACGCGGCCGCCGGCCATGCCGACGATGCGCTCACAATAGTTGCGGGCGGTGTCGAGCGTATGAAGGTTGGTGATGACGGTGATGCCCTCGCGCTCGTTGATGTCGCGCAGCGCATCCATGACGATCTTGGCGTTCAACGGATCGAGCGAGGCGATCGGCTCGTCGGCGAGCACCATCTTCGGGTTCTGCATCAGCGCGCGAGCGATCGCCACGCGCTGCTGCTGGCCGCCGGAAAGCGTGCCGGCTGCCTGCAGCGCCGTCTGCTCGATGCCGAGGCGTTCCAGTGCCGCGATGGCATGCACGCGTTCCTCGCGGGTGAAGATGTTGAGCAGGCTCATAAGCGTCGAGCGGTGATTGAGGCGGCCGAGCATGACATTGGTGAGAACGTCGAGGCGCGGCAACAGGTTGAACTGCTGGAAGATCATCGCGCAGTCGCGCTGCCAGTTGCGCAGCGCCTGGCCGCGAAGCCCGGAGACCTCGACGCCGGCGAAATGAACGGAGCCGGAGCTCGGCTCCTGCAGGCGGTTGATCATGCGCAGCAGCGTCGACTTGCCGGCGCCGGAGCGGCCGATGATGCCGACCATCTGGCCTTGGGGAATGGCGAGCGTGACGGAATCGACAGCGAGCTTTTTTCCGAAACGACGTGTGACATTCTTCAGCTCGAACATCATGCTCTTCCCTTGCGATCCAGGCCTTGATCAGCATCGCATTAGTCCCGCTTGATGAACCTCACATGTCATATTTGTGTAAGTCCTGTCACAATTCTTCGCCCCTATATCGGGGGTTTTAACCGCCGTAGCGGCACAGGAAATCTTCCGCGCCCAGGTTGCGGAAATCCTGGAGCGCCTGGCGCAGCCGGTCATGATCCCAGTCCCACCAGGAAAGCCTGTCCATCCGTTCGCCGACCTCTCTTGGAAAGCGCTCGCGGATGAACTTGGCCGGCACGCCGCCGACGATCGTATAGGGCGCGACGTCCTTCGACACGACGGCGCCGGCTCCGATCACCGCGCCGTTGCCGACGTTGACGCCGGGCAGGATCGTCGCGCCGTGGCCGATCCAGACGTCGTTGCCGATGGTCACGCGGTTTGCGCGCCGCCAGGCAAAGAAGTCCGTCTCCATGTCGCCGTCCGGCCAGTAGTCGGCGGCGCGATAGGTGAAATGATGCAGTGTCGCGCGCCAGGTCGGATGGTTGGTGGCATTGATGCGCACGGCGGCGGCGATATTGACGAACTTGCCGATCGTCGCACACCAGACGGAGCCATCCTGCATGATGTAGGAATAGTCGCCGAACGTGGCCTCGCTGATGCGGCAGCGTTCCGAGACCTCGGTATAGCGCCCGAAGGTGGAATCGCTGACGGATGCCGTTTCATGAAAATAGGGCTCGATATCAAGCTTGCGGCTCATGCAGCGATCTTTCCGGGTGAGAACTGCTGGACGTCGAGAATGCGGTCGGCGACGGCTTCGCGCACTTCCTCGTCGTGGAAGATGCCGAGAAGGGCCACCCCCGCCTTCTTCTTTTCCGCGATCATGCCGACGACGACGGCACGGTTCCTGGCATCGAGCGAGGCTGTGGGTTCGTCGAGAAGCAGAATCGTATGCTCGGTGATGAAGCCGCGCGCGATGTTGACGCGTTGCTGCTCGCCGCCGGAGAAGGTGGCGGGCGGAAGCTGCCAGAGCGTTTCCGGCAGATTGAGCCTGGCAAGCAGGGCGCCCGCCTTTTGCCGCGCCGTGGCGGCGTCCTCGCCGCGCGCCACCAGCGGTTCGGCAACCACGTCGATCGCCGCGACGCGCGGCACGGTGCGCAGGAATTGGCTGACATAGCCGAGTGTATTGCGGCGGACGTTGAGCACGGTGCGCGGATCGGTGGAGGCGAGATCGACGATGCGTCCGTCGTGGCGGATGAGGATCTGGCCGGTGTCGACGGCATAATTGCCGTAGATCATCTTGAGCAGCGAGCTCTTGCCGATGCCCGATGGGCCGCCGAGCACGACACATTCGCCCGATGCGACCGAGAAGGCGACATCGGAGACGACGGGCAGCTTGATGCCGTCGCGCAGATGCATGGTGAAGCTCTTCGAGACTTCGGAAACGACGAGGGGCGTTGCCATGATTTCTTCTTCCTTGGTTTAGGACCTCAGACCTGCAGGATCGAGGAGACGAGCAGCTGCGTATAGGGTTCGCGCGGGTCGTCGAGCACGCGGTCGGTCAGCCCGTGTTCGATGACGTAACCGTCCTTCATCACCATCATCCGGTGCGAGAGCAGACGGGCGACGGCGAGATCGTGGGTGACGATGATGGCCGAGAGACCGAGATCGTTGACGAGGCCGCGCACGAGATCGAGCAGCCGCGCCTGCACCGAGACGTCGAGGCCGCCTGTGGGTTCATCCATGAAGACGAGGCGCGGGCCGGTGACGAGGTTGCGGGCGATCTGCAATCGCTGGCGCATGCCGCCAGAAAAGGCGCGCGGCTGGTCGTCGATGCGGTCGGCGTCGATCTCGACGCGTTCGAGCCAGTCGATCGCCGAAGCGCGGATCTTGCCGTAGTGCCGGTCGCCGATCGCCATCAACCGTTCGCCGACATTGGCGCCGGCAGAAACGGTCATGCGCAGGCCATCGGCCGGGTTCTGATGCACGAAGCCCCAATCGGTGCGCATCAGGAAACGCCGCTCGGCTTCGTTCATACGATAAAGGTCGCGGTAGCTGCCGTCGCGCATGTGATATTCGACGCTGCCGGTGCTCGGCAGCAGCCGGGTGGAGAGGCAGTTGAGCAGCGTCGTCTTGCCAGAGCCGGATTCACCGACGATGGCGAGCACTTCGCCGGGCCAGAGCTCGAACGAGACGTCGCGGCAGCCGATGCGGTTGCCGTAGAATTTCGAAACGTCGTGAACCTTGAGGAGGGGGGTATCGCTCATTCTGCAGCCTCCCGGGCCAGCATCTCGCCGGCATGTCCATGCGCGCGGCGGTCTTCGCAATGATCGGTGTCGGAGCAGACGAACATCCGCCCGCCCTTATCGTCGAGAACCACTTCGTCGAGATAGACGTCCTCGGCGCCGCAAAGGGCGCAGGGCTTGTCGAAGCGCTGGATATCGAAGGGGTAATCCTCGAAATCCAGGCTGACGACGTCGGTATAGGGCGGAACCGCATAGATGCGTTTCTCGCGTCCGGCGCCGAAGAGCTGCAGCGCATCCGACATATGCATCTTCGGATTGTCGAATTTCGGCGTCGGCGACGGGTCCATGACATAGCGGCCGTGGACCTTCACCGGATAGGCGTAAGTCCGCGAGATGCGGCCGTTATGAGCGATATCCTCGTAGAGCTTCACATGCATGAGGCCGTATTCTTCGAGCGCGTGCATCTTGCGCGTCTCGGTCTCGCGCGGCTCGAGGAAGCGCAGCGGCTCCGGGATCGGCACCTGGTAGACGAGCACCTGGCCGGCCTCGAGCTTTTCCTCGGGAATGCGGTGGCGCGTCTGGATGATCGTTGCATCCTTTGTATGCGTCGTCACCGCGACATTGGCGACCTTCTGGAAGAAGGCGCGAATGGAAACGGCGTTGGTCGTGTCGTCGGCACCCTGGTCGATGACCTTCAGCACGTCATCAGGTCCGATAATCGAGGCCGTCACCTGCACGCCGCCGGTGCCCCAGCCATAGGGCATCGGCATTTCGCGCGAGGCGAAGGGCACCTGGTAACCCGGAATGGCGATCGCCTTGAGGATGGCGCGGCGGATCATCCGCTTGGTCTGTTCGTCGAGATAGGCGAAGTTGTAGCTGGCCAGATCGGTCATTCGGCGGCTTCCTTCATGTCTTCGCCACCGTTGCGGGCGGCTTCGAATTCGCGGCGCATGCGGCGGACGAGATCGAGTTCGGCCTGGAAGTCCACATAATGCGGAAGCTTCAGATGCTCGACGAAGCCCGTCGCCTGGACGTTGTCGGAGTGCGAGATGACGAATTCCTCGTCCTGTGCCGGTGCGGTGATATCCTCGCCGAGCTCTTCGGCGCGAAGCGCACGATCAACCAGCGACATCGCCATCGCCTTTCGTTCGCTCTGGCCGAAGACCAGGCCGTAGCCGCGGGTAAATTGCGGCGGCGCCTTGGCCGACCCCTTGAACTGGTTGACCATCTGGCATTCGGTGATCTGGATCGTGCCGAGCGAGACGGCGAAACCAAGTTCCGGCACGTCGAATTCCACCTCGACGTCGCCGATGCGGATTTCACCGGTGAAGGGGTGGTTGCGGCCATAGCCGCGCTGGGTCGAATAACCGAGCGCCAGCAGGAAGCCCTCGTCGCCGCGGGCAAGCGCCTGCAGGCGGAGATCCCGGGTCATCGGGAATTCCATCGGTTCGCGGGTCAGGTCGCCGATCTCGTGATCTTCCGGCATGTCGCCGTCGGCCTCGATCAGGCCTTCCTCGCCGAGGATCTCGGAGACGCGCATGACACGGCCGGTCTCGGCGGCGCGCTGAGCGGGCGTCTCCACCGCCTCGTCCGAAAGCAGCGAGGGATCGAGCAGCCGATGGGTATAGTCGAAGGTGGGCCCAAGAAGCTGGCCGCCCGGCAGATCCTTGTAGGTCGCCGAGATGCGGCGTTCGATCGTCATATCAGCCGTGTCGAGCGGCTTGGAATAGCCGAAACGCGGCAGCGTCGTGCGGTAAGCGCGCAGCAGGAAGATCGCCTCGATCATGTCACCGCGCGATTGGCGGATGGCGAGGGCAGCGAGTGTGCGGTCGAAAAGCGAAGCCTCGGCCATGACGCGATCGACGGCGAGCGCCAGCTGCGCCACGATCTGTTCGATGCCGATCGCCGGCAGCGAACGGTCGCCGCGGCGGCGGTCGGCCAGCAGCCGGTGGGCATTGGCGATGGCGGTCTCGCCACCCTTGACGGCAACATACATGAGCTCAGATCTCCGTTGCTGTGATCTTGGTGGTGCGCGGCAGGCAGAGGAAACGCTTGCCCGCCGTCAGCACGATGTCGACGCCGCGCGGAAAGAGCGCGCGGTTCTCGGTCCAGAGCCGCAGGAAGGTCTCCGGCAGGCCGATCGGCGCGATCTCCGTCACGCTCTGGATGCCGGGACCCATCAGCGCCAGCCTGCGGCCACCCTCGAGATTGGCGAGCTCGATGATGAGGGTCGTCGAGCGGTCGGGATATTCTTGCGTGCCTGATGCAAAGAGGCCGAAGGAGGAAAGCGCGGTGCCGCCCTCGGTGAAGGCAAAGCGCGCCTCGGCCTTTTCGGTCGTCAGCGGCGCGCCGGTATGGAAGCCGAGCCACTCCGGCACGGCGGATCTCGCCAGTCCCTGGGAAAGCCAGACTGATGTGTCGTGGTCGCAAAGCGTCAGCGCGATCGTGCCGGCGGCAATGCCGAGCGGTGCCGGCGGCGCGACATCCGGCTGAGCGGTCTGGATCGTGCCGGGGCGGGCCATGCCGTCCATCAGCATCTTAAAGACGCTTTGGGCATGGAAGACCGGCTCGGCAAAGCCGCCGGTCAAAGCTTCTGTCTTCAGGCCCATCAGTTGTCTCCCCGCACCATGGTGAAGAAATCGACGCGGGTTGCCGCCGTCTCGTCCGCCTTGCGGCGTTCGGCATCGGCGATCCGCTCAGTGATCGGCAAAAGCAGGGCCTGTTCGACGAAGTCCTTCGTCGCCTCCTCCTGCCAGAGCGCATCGAAGATCGCCGCAAGCCTGGCCTTCTCGCGGTCGGTGCCGAGCGCCTGCGCATGGCCGACCGAGCCGGAGCCAAGCCGGACGGTCGCTCGCGTCACAGTCACTTCTCCCAGGTTGAAAGGAGCGCCGCCGCCGCCGATGCGTCCGCGCACCATCACCAGCCCGGTTTCCGGTCCGCGCACCGGATGGGCCACAGGCTTTTCCGGCAGCGCATCGAAGACCGCCTGGAGTTCGCTGCGCTCCGCGCGCGCCAGCAGATCGGCGGCGCGTTTGCGCCCGGATGCCGTCTGTGACGCAGCGTCTGTCCTGTCCGCTGATATCATCGCCGCTTCCCTCTAAATATCTATTGATATAGACAACCATACAAGCTATACTTAGCTCTAAATCGATGTCGTGACAAGCGTGTGACATCGAGAGTTAAATGGACGAGCAGGGGTGGAATGGCGGGATTGAAGCAGGTGCAAAGGCAAACCGGCGTGGCGCTCTGGCGCCAGATCGCCGATCGGATTCGCGAGGCGATCAGCACGGGAGCCTATGACGAAACGGGCATGGTGCCGCCGGAAACCATGCTGGCGCTGCAATTCGGCGTCAACCGACATACGGTGCGTAGCGCGCTGGCGGCATTGGCGCAGGAGGGTATCGTCCGTGCGGTACAGGGTCGCGGCACGCTGATCGAGCGTAAGGAGCGACTGAACTTCCCGATCACGCGGCGTACCCGTTTTACCGCCGGCATCGCCGATCAAGCCCGAGAGATGCGCGGCCTTCTGCTCGATGAGGCAAAGGAAGAAGCGAGTGCCGAGATTGCCCGCTGGCTGGGCCTGAAGCCGGGAGAAGAGGTGATCCGCCTGGAAACATTGCGTCAGGCGGACAAGCGGCCGGTTTCAAGGGCGACGAGCTGGTTTCCCGCCAAGCGCTTTGCCGGTATCGGTGAGGCCTACCGGACGGGAGAATCGATTACCAAGGCTTTCGCCGAACTCGGCCTGCCGGATTATGTCCGGGCGACGACCGAAGTGACGGCCGCCCATGCGAGTGCGGCCGACATGGCCGACCTCGAACTCACCCCCGGCGCCATCCTGCTGATCGCCAAGGCGATGAATACCGATCTTGAGGGTGTGCCGGTGCAATATTCGATCAGCCGTTTCGCAGCCGACCGGGTACAGTTCACCATCGAGAATTGAGCGCCTTTCCCCGCCTAGAGCAATTCCAGCAAAAGTGCGTAGCGGTTTTGCGTCCGGAATTGCGTGAAAACAAAGAGATAGAGCATCTCCGTGATTCGTAGAAAAACGGAAATGGTCTAAGGGGGAAAGATCAGCCAAGATTAATGCGCGCCCGACATGTCGCCGAGCACTTCCTTGGAAGCGACGGTGGAATCCGCCTTCAGCTTGTAGACCATCGGCACGCCG
This sequence comes from Rhizobium sp. WSM1274, assembly GCF_025200775.1. Classification (NCBI taxonomy): domain Bacteria; kingdom Pseudomonadati; phylum Pseudomonadota; class Alphaproteobacteria; order Hyphomicrobiales; family Rhizobiaceae; genus Rhizobium; species Rhizobium sp. WSM1274. Next base: position 4,724,662 of record NZ_CP104138.1, read on the forward strand.
GTCGCGAGGTTGAGGGCGAGCACGCCTTCGCGGGTGAGCTTGTCGAGCACCATCACCAGCGAGCGCAGCGAATTGCCGTGCGCGGCAACCAGCACCTTCTCGCCTCTGAGCACGCGCGGCAGAATTTCGGTGAGGTAGTAGGGCCAGACGCGGGCGCCGGTGTCGCGCAGGCTTTCACCGCCGGGCGGCGGCACGTCATAGGAGCGGCGCCAGATATGCACCTGTTCCTCGCCCCATTTGGCGCGCGCATCATCCTTGTTGAGGCCGGAGAGATCGCCGTAATCGCGCTCGTTCAGCGCCTGGTCGCGGATCGTCAGGAGATCGGGCTGGCCGACCTTGTCGAGGATGAGCTTCAGCGTGTGCTGCGCGCGCACCAGCACGGAGGTGTAGGCGACGTCGAATTTGATGCCGTATTCGGCGAGCGCCGCCCCGCCGGCATTGGCTTCCTGGATGCCGAGCTCGGTCAGATCGGGATCCTTCCAGCCGGTGAAGAGATTCTTCAGGTTCCAGTCACTCTGGCCGTGGCGAACGAGGACGAGGGTACCGCTCATGAATATGCCTCCGTAGTATCGTTATGAGGAAGAAAGCCCGAGCACGTCGAGCATGGAATAGAGACCCGGCTTCTTGTCGCGCGCCCAGAGCGCCGCCTTGATGGCGCCGCGCGCAAAGATCGAGCGGTCGGCCGCACTGTGCGACAGGGTGACGATTTCACCTTCGCCGGCGAAAAGCACGGAATGCTCGCCGATGACCGAGCCGCCGCGCAGCGTCGCAAAGCCGATCGTGCCCGCTTCGCGGGCGCCGGTATGGCCGTCGCGCACCCGGACCGATTTCGCGGCAAGATCGATGCCGCGCCCCTTTGCCGCAGCCTCGCCGAAAAGAAGGGCGGTGCCGGACGGCGCATCTACCTTGTGCTTGTGGTGCATTTCCAGGATCTCGATGTCCCAATCATCAGGATCGAGCGCACGTGCTGCCTGCTCTGCGAGCACGCTGAGCAGATTGACCCCGAGGCTCATATTGCCCGACTTGACGATGCGGGCATGGCGGGCGGCGGCGGCGGTCCTCGCATTGTCGTCGTCCGAACAGCCCGTCGTGCCGATGACATGGACGATGCGGGCCTGCGCGGCGAGGCCTGCGAATTCCACTGTTGCAGCAGGCGAGGTAAAGTCGAGCACGCCTTCGGCGTCGAGAAAAGCGTTGAGCGGATCGTCGCCGATGATGACCCCTGTCGGGCCGAGACCGGCGATCTCGCCGGCATCCTTGCCGACGAAGGGCGAGCCGGCACGCTCGACCGCGGCATGCAGCGTGACACCTTCGATGGAATGGATGAGCCGGATCAGCGTCTGACCCATGCGTCCGGCTGCGCCAACCACCACCAGTTTCATCGCAGCATCGCTCATATCAGTCTCACCAGGTCAGTTTGAATCGGAGGCCGAAGGCCTCTGCAGGTTGTTGAGGCGAGCGTAAAGACCGTCGCTGACCTTCGCAAGCGTCTCGTGATTGCCTTCCTCGACGACACGGCCCTGCTGCATGACGACGATCTTGTCGGCGCGCACCACGGTCGACAGCCGATGGGCGATGACGACGACGGTGCGTCCGCTCATCGCTTCGTCGAGCGCCTTCTGCACGGCGGCTTCGGATTCGGTGTCGAGGGCCGAGGTCGCCTCGTCGAGAAGCAGGATCGGCGCATTGCGCACCAGGGCGCGCGCGATCGATAGCCGCTGGCGCTGGCCGCCGGAAAGCGTCACGCCGTTTTCGCCGACCGGCGTCTCGTAACCTTGCGGCTGTGCTGAGATGAAATCATGCGCATAGGCAAGCCGCGCCGCCTCTTCCACCTCGGCATCGGTCGCTTCCGGCCGGCCATAGCGGATATTGTCGCGGATCGTGCCCTCGAACAGATAGGGCTGCTGCGAGACATAGGCGAGCTGCTGGCGCAGCGACTTCTTGGTGATGTGGGCGATATCCTGCCCGTCGATCAGAATTTCGCCCTCGCGCGGATCGTAGAAGCGCGGAATGAGGCTGATGACGGTGGATTTGCCGGCGCCGGAGGGCCCGACAAGTGCTGTGGTCGCACCGCCCTCGGCGGTGAAACTGACGCCGCTGAGCACGCTCTCATTGCCGTAAGCGAAGGACACATTGCGGAATTCGATTCTTGCCTGCGTCACCGTCAGCGGCCGGGCATCCGGCAGGTCGCGCTGGCGCGGTTCCATGTCGAGCAATTCATAGATCATCCGCGCATTGACGACGGCGCGCTCCATCTGCACCTGCAGGCGGGCAAGCCGGCGGGCCGGGTCATAGGCAAGCAGCAGCGCCGTGACGAAGGAGAAGAAGGCGCCGGGTGGCACATTGAAGTAGATCGAGCGGTAGGCGGCATAGGCAAGCACGCTGGCGACGGCAAAGCCCGCGAAACTTTCCGTCAGAGGAGAGGTGCGCTCGGAAAGCCGGGCAATCCGGTTCGCCCGGCTTTCGGCGCCTTTGATGAGCTTGTTGACCTTGCGCTCCAGCTCTTCTTCCATCGTGAAGGCTTTCACGATGGCGATGCCCTGGATCGTCTCCTGCATGGCGCCGAGAACGTGGCTGTTCAGATGCACGGCCTCGCGGGTCGCCGAGCGCAGCCGCTTGGAAACATAACGCAGTGCATAAAGCAGCGGCGGCGCCATGATGAACACCGCAAGGCTGAGCAGCGGATCCTGGAGGATCATCACGGCGAGCAGCGAAACGAAGGTCAGCAGGTCGCGCACTGTCGAGGTGATCGTCAGGTTGAGCACGTCGCGAATGCCGCTGACGTTTTGGCTCACCTGCGCAGCGATATGGGCAGAGCGCGCCTCGCTGAAGAAGCCGACTGAAAGCGTCATCAGATGCGCATAGAGCCGGCGCTGGTAGCGGGCGACGATATCGTTGCCGACCTTGGAAAGCGCCACCGCCTGACCGTAGCTCGCAAAGCCGCGCAGCACGAAGGCGATGAAGATCGAAAGACAGATGATCCAGACGACGTCGGCGCGGCGATTGGCGAAGGCCTCGTCGATGATCGCCCGCATGATCCAGGCGGTGAACGCCGTCGAAACCGCCACCACGATGAGGCAGGCGATCGCAAAGACATAGCCCCACAGATGATCGCGGCCGTTTTCAGCGATGATGCGCTTCAGGATGCCGGTTACGGTATCGCTGCTGACGCCCTGCGTTCTGCTTTCCGCCGCTTCCAAATAGGGTTTCCTGTCTCGGACCAAGCGCCCCGCGATGACGACGCGCACTTTTGCCGGGGTCTATAAAGAGTTGGGACTGGTTTGGCTAGAGCGCCGCGCGTCCGCCAGGACGCGCCAAGAACGCTGTATTTCTTTGCGCGCCAGGCTTAACGCCGCCAGCGGCGGCCTTCTGTCGAGACGCCGAAATTCGCCGGCATGCGCGCATAGGAGGAAAGCCCGGCAAGCGCTGCCAGCGGATGTGTCACCACATAGGTCGGGATGGTGCGAAGCAGCGCCGTATGCGGCGCCTTGTCCTCGAAGGCAATCCGGAATTCCGGCTTCTTCAGCGCCGGGATGATCTTCTGCGAGATGCCGCCGGAGAGATAGACGCCGCCGCGCGCCATGAACACCATCGCCATGTCGCCCGCCACGCGGCCGAGATAGGTGGCAAACAGCGAGATGGTCTCTATGGCTGCCTTGTCGCTGCCGGCAAGCGCGTGCGAAGTGATGTCGGCGGGATCCTTCATCGTCGGCTGGATGCCGTCGACAATGCAGATGGCATGGTAGAGATTGACGAGGCCGCGCCCGCAGAGGATCTGCTCGGCCGAAACGCGGCCTTCGATCGTCTCGATATGCGGGAAGATTTCATAGTCGCGCTTGCTGCGCGGCCCGAGATCGACATGGCCGCCTTCGCCGGGAACCGGGATCCAGCTGTGCTGGGCATGCACGAGCCCGCCGACGCCGAGGCCGGTGCCCGGTCCGAGCACGACGCGGGAGGCGATCATGTCGCCGGTGGCGTCGCCGATGCGTTCGCGGTTTTCATCCGAAAGCGCGGCGATTGCCAGCGCCTGCGCCTCGAAATCGTTGACGACGAGCACATCCTCCATGCCGAGGCCCTCGATCATCGTCTTTGGCCGCACCACCCAGTCGCAATTGGTCAGCGGGATCTCGTCGTCGTTGATCGGGCCGGCGACGGCGAGGATCGCCGAGCGCGGCCGCACGGCGGTCTTGTCGAGAACGCCGTGCTGGATCGCTTCGTCGATCGTGGCGAAATCCGCCGTGCGCACGTTCGGGAACTGTTTCGGCTCGGCATAGGCATCGGTGAGGATGGAGAAGCGGGCATTTGTGCCGCCGATATCGCCGATCAGGATCGGGAAAGGCAGCGGAGCGGTGCTGTTGTTCGGTTTTGGCATGGCCGGTTCCGTGCTGATCAGGCTTTAAGTGTCGGAAGAAGTTTTATAGCGGTCGCGTGATTGAGCGCCATCGGAATATCGTAAACGATCGCCAGCCGCATCAATGCCTTCACGTCGACATCGTGCGGCATCGGCGTCAAAGGGTCGACGAAGAAAATCAGGGCGCCGACCTCGCCGGTCGAAATCAGCGCGCCGATCTGCTGGTCGCCGCCGAGCGGTCCGCTTTTCAACCTGGTGACGTGGAGGTCGGGGGCGGCGTCGAGCACGCGGCCGCCAGTGGTGCCGGTGGCGACGATCTTCCAACGGGAGAGAATGTCCCTGTTGGCGCGGGCGAAATCCGCCATGTCGTCCTTCTTCTGGTCATGCGCAATCAATGCAAGGCATTTGCCGCCGGCCATCAACCCCTCCGCCCGAACAATTCAATCGATTTGACCGCTTTATACCAAGAGTTTGCGATTTGAAAGGCAGCGCACCCCGGGTCTCCGTCCGCGGGTTTGGTCTCAGGGCGGGATCCCAGAACCTGGATCATTGTATCGCCGGCTTGTCGTTCGGAACCGGGCCGACATCGGGTAAAGCGCCATCGGCGTCGGTGGCGGGCGCTGCGGCCGGAGCGGCGGCCAGCACGCTTGCGGCGGAAGCTCCGCCATAGGTGGCGGCCTGCATCGAGGCCACGGAAGCAGCATCAAGCACGGCGGCGCAAGCTTTCGGCAGGTTGGAGACCATCATCTCGCGCGGCGGCTTCGGCGGCTTGGCGCCGGGCTTCGGCGGTTTCGGCGGTGCCCAGGGCGCCGGCGTGAACCACCAGGCGAGCGACTTGTCGCAGCCGTCGCCGGCAGCGACGGGGGCCTGCGGTGTACATCCCGCAGCACCGGGCGGGCACTTGATGCGCATGTGGAAATGCGAGTCGTGGCCGTATTCCGGCCGGAGCTTGCCGAGATTGGTGCGGTCGCCCGTCCAGGTGTCGCACATCTTCTTCTTGATCGCCGGATTGACGAAAATCCGCTCCACTTGGGGATAGCTCGCGGCCAGCATCAACAGCCGCGCGTGCGATTCCGTCCAGACCTTGGGATCGATCGTCAGAAACTTGTTCTTCTCCAGCATCGAGGTGAAGGGAAGATCCTCGCGCTCCTCGGCCGTCATCCGGCGCGCGGGCATCGGCGTGAACCAGATGTCCGCATCGAGGCCGATCTGGTGGGAGGCATGACCGCTGGGCATCGGTCCGCCGCGCGGCTGGGCGATGTCGCCGACGAGAATGCCCGGCCAGCCGGCATGTCTGGCGGCGTCCTGTGAAAATCGTTCCAATAGCGCGATCGTGGCCGGATTGCCCCAGCGGCGATTGCGCGACAGCCGCATCGCCTCCCAGGTCGGCCCGTCGGTCGGCAGCGCCACCGCACCCGTCATGCAGCCCTTCGCGTAAAAGCCGATCGGCTGCGCCGGTCCCTGCGTCGGCAGGCTGACGGCGCCGAACTGCCCCTTGGCACTGCCCGGACTCGGCGTCTTCTGCTCCGCGCCGACGTCACCGGCGGCAAGGCTCGCGCCGATTGCGCCGGCAAGCGTCAGTTTGCCGAATGTCCTGAAAGCCTGAGTGAAGCCGAAAGCCATACTGTTCCCTTGAAGCGCTGCCGAAGTGATTTGCGATCGAACCTATCGTGAAAAGCGATTTTGGTGAATCGATGATTTGACTGGCGGTGGGAGAAGAAGGCGGTGACGGATCGCCGCAGCGGCTCAGCTATTGGTGACGACCTCCGCGGTTTTCCGGATGCGCGCCAGCCGCGGCAGGATATACCGGCAGGAAAAATCATGCATTTCAGGCGCAAAGCTGGTCATCGCATCCTCGGCGGCGATGACGGCATAGTTATGCGCGAAGGCATCGCGTATGGTCGATTCGACGCCGAAATTGGTGGCGACGCCGGCAAGAATCACCGTCCTGATACCGCGGCGGCGCAGCTGCAGATCCATCTCGGTGCCGTAGAAGGCGCTCCAGTGATGCTTGACGATATGGACATCGGCGGTAAGGGCCGCAATCTCCGGCGGCACGGCAAGGGCAGCGGCCGGCAGGCCGCCTTCCGGAAAGTGCAGCGTCTCATCGGCCGGTTGGTTGACAGCATCGGCATAGTCCGGGGAGAATCCGACGGTGACGAGGATGATCGTTCCGCCGGCCGCCTTCAGGCTGGTGGCGATGGCGGCGGTATTTTCGACCACCTGCTGGCCGGAATGGGGCGCCAGCGCCCGGCCAAGGACGAGGCCTTGCAGATCGATGGAAATGAGCGCGGTGGTTTTGGGATCGTAAAGCGGCATGAAAGGGCTCCATAAAATATGAGGATATCCTCACAATGAGTAATATGAGGGATACCTCACAAAAATCAAGCCCCGAGCCGCAGACCCGTGTCCCGAAGCGCCAGCGCGGCCATGAGCGCGTAGCCGTCCTGCTCGAAGCCGCGGCAAAGGTCTTCCTCGAAAAGGGCTACGATGCCGCGACGATGACCGAGATCGCCGCCGCCGCCAACTCTTCTATCGGCTCGCTCTATCAGTTCTTCCCGACGAAGCTGCTTCTTGCCGAGGCGCTGCATATCGACCGGCTGCAGCATTTCAATGCGGCATTGGCCGCGCTCGAGGACGAATCCGCGGGAAGGACTGCAGCCGAGATCGGCGATGCGGTCTTCACGCGGCTCGGACGCTACATCGAGGATTTCCCGGAATTTCCTGTTCTGGCGGCCAGACGCGACATTCCCAAGGAACGCAAGGCACGCTCGCGCGCCGAAATGCGGGCAAGCATCGTCGCCTTGCTGAAAAAGGCCAACCCTTCGGTGGAGCCCGATGTCGATCTGCTTGCGGCCCTCATATTGGAGCTTCTGCGCATCGTCGTTGCCGCCGCCTATGATCCCGACAGCGCCGGCGACCCGCGCCTTGTAACAGAGTTGCGCCGCATGTTGCGAAGGCGGCTCGAAGAGGCGGCGCCTTGACACGGACCCGATGGGTCAAAATTTGGCGCGCCCGGCAAAAACCAAACTCTCTCCTGTTTTTCGCCCGTATTTTTCGTATTGTCGAACCCACCAATAATCAGGGGAAAGCGTGAATGGCGGTTCTGTGGTCGAAGATCGGTTTGTTTTTATCGCTTGCGGGTGCTCTCGTTCCCCTCTCGTCCAAGGCTGAGGACCAGGAATTCCGCATCGGAAGTTCGGTCATTAATGAACTGAAATACCAGCCAGGCTTCACCCATTTCGACTACGTCAATACCAACGCCCCAAAGGGCGGCGACCTGCGCCTTTCGACAACAGGCACCTTCGATACGTTCAATCCGCTGCTGGAAAAGGGCGAAGTGGCGACAGGCGTGGCGCTGGTCTACGACACTCTCATGAAACCTGCCGATGACGAGGTTCTCGCTTCTTATGGTCTGCTTGCCGAAGGGCTCTCCTTTCCCCCTGATGTCTCCAGCGCGACCTTCCGCCTGCGCAAGGAGGCGAAATGGGCGGACGGCCAGCCCGTGACGCCTGATGACGTGGTCTTCAGCTTCGACAAATCCAAGGAGCTCAATCCGCTCAACTTCAATTATTACAGCCATGTGGTGAAAGCCGAAAAGACCGGCGATCGCGACGTCACCTTCACTTTTGACGAGAAGAACAACCGCGAGCTTCCGAATATTCTCGGCCAATTGACGATTGTGCCGAAGCATTGGTGGGAGGCGCCGGGACCGGATGGCAAGCCGCGAGACATTTCCAAGACGACGCTGGAGCCCGTCATGGGCTCGGGTCCCTACAAGATCGCCGATTTCTCTCCCGGCGCGCGCACTCGTTTCGAATTGCGCGATGACTATTGGGGCAAGGATCTCAATGTGAATGTCGGCCAGAACAATTTCCGCAACATCATCTACACCTATTTCGGCGATCGGGATGTCGAATTCGAGGCCTTCCGTGCCGCCAATGTGGACTATCGCCAGGAAAACCAGGCAAGCCGGTGGGCGACAGCTTACGACTTTCCTGCGGTGAAGGATGGCCGTGTCAAGCGCGAGGAGCCGCCGAACGCGCTACGCGCAACGGGCATCATGCAGGCTTTTGTACCCAATATGCGGCGCGACCTCTTCAAAGACATCAAGGTGCGCGAGGCATTGAACTATGCATTCGACTTCGAGGACCTCAACCGCAACCTCGCCTTCAATGCCTTCGAGCGGATCGACAGCTATTTCTGGAACACCGAACTCGCCTCATCCGGCCTGCCGCAGGGACGGGAGCTGGAAATACTGCAAGGTCTGAAGGACAAGGTTCCGCCGGAGGTGTTCACAACGCCATACACCAATCCCGTTGCCGGTGATCCGCAGAAGATCCGCGACAATCTGCGCAAGGCCATCGCTCTTTTCAAAGAGGCGGGCTGGGAGCTCAAGGGCAATCGCATGGTCAACGCGAAGACCGGCCAGCCGATGAGCTTCGAAATCCTCTTGTCCAACCCGTCCTTCGAGCGCTCGGTCCTTCCCTATGCGAACAACCTCAAGAAGATCGGGATTGATGCCCGTCTGCGCACCGTCGATGCCTCGCAATATACGAACCGCGTCAGAAGCTTCGATTACGACATGATCTGGGGCATCTGGGGCGAGACGATGAATCCCGGCAACGAGCAGGCCGACTACTGGGGTTCCGAGGCGGCAAAGCAGCCTGGCTCGCGCAACTATGCCGGCATCGCTGATCCGGCCGTCGATGCCTTAATCCGCATGATCATTTTCGCGCCGAACCGGGACGAGCAGGTCGCGTCGATCAAGGCCATGGATCGCGTCTTGCTGGCCAATCACTATGTCGTGCCATTGTTTTACTCCAGGACATCTCGCCTTGCCTATTGGAACACGATCACCCGGCCGGCCGAGTTTCCCGCCTATGGTCTGGGTTTCCCGGAAGCTTGGTGGTCGACCTCGGCAAAATGAGCGGGCTTGCAATGCAGGGGCCCTCGGCTCCAAATGGCACGAGCGAATCACGACAAGCCGGCAGGGCCGGCAAGGGAAGGCTGGCGGATTGAGCGGCATGAGACTGGACGGCAGGCAGACAGGAAAAACATTCCCGGAGGCTGAAGGCTGATGGGCGCCTATGTCATTCGCCGCCTGCTTCTAATGATCCCGACCATCGTCGGCATCATGGCGATTTCCTTCATCGTCATCCAGTTCGCGCCCGGCGGTCCCGTCGAGCAGGTGATCGCCCAATTGACCGGTCAGGCTGACAGTGCCGACCAGCGCCTATCCGGCGGTGGCGATCTTCTCGGCGGCACCGGCAGCGATGAAGGCTCGAAATATCGCGGTGCCCAAGGGCTCGACCCGGAACTGATCGCCAAGCTCGAAAAACAGTTCGGCTTCGACAAGCCGCCGCTGACCCGTTTTGGCGAGATGATGTGGAATTACAGCCGCTTCGATTTCGGCGAGAGCTTCTTCCGCAACACCTCCGTGCTCGAACTCATCAAGGAGAAGTTGCCGGTGTCGATCTCGCTCGGCATCTGGATCCTGATCTTCTCCTATGCCATCTCCATCCCGCTCGGCATCCGCAAGGCAATCAAGGATGGATCGACCTTCGACGTCTGGACCTCGGGCGTCATCGTCGTCGGCTATGCCGTACCGAGCTTCCTGTTCGGCATTCTCCTGATCGTGCTTTTCGCCGGCGGCTCGTTCTACGACTGGTTTCCGTTGCGCGGCCTGGTCTCCGACAATTTCGATCAGCTGGCCTGGTGGCAGAAGCCGCTCGACTATTTCTGGCACCTGACCTTGCCGCTGATCTCGCTTTCCCTTTCCGCTTTCGCGACGACGACGCTTTTGACCAAGAATTCCTTCATCGAGGAAATCAAGAAGCAATATGTCGTCACCGCCCGCGCCAAGGGCCTGAACCAGCGGCAGGTGCTCTATGGCCATGTTTTCCGCAATGCCATGCTGATCATCATTGCCGGTTTCCCCGGCGCCTTCATCTCCGCCTTCTTCACCGGATCGCTGCTGATCGAAAATATCTTCTCGCTCGATGGCCTCGGCCGTCTCGGCTACCTCTCTGTGGTCAACCGGGATTATCCGATCGTCTTCGCCACACTTTACATCTTCTCGCTGCTCGGTCTGTTCGTCAGCTTGATTTCCGACCTGATCTACACCTGGATCGATCCGCGCATCGATTTCGAGCGGAGGGATGTCTGATGGACGCCGCCGCAAACCCCGCTGTCACGACACCCGTCAAGCCGCCGCGCAAAGGCTTGCTCTCACCAACCAACATCCGCCGCTGGCATAATTTCCGGGCGAACGGCCGCGGTTACTGGTCGCTGTGGCTGTTCATGCTGTTGTTTATCCTCAGCCTGTTTGCCGAATTCATCGCCAACGACCGGCCGATCATCGCCTCCTACAAAGGCGAGGTCCTGTTCCCAGTCCTCGTTGATTATCCCGAGGAAAAGTTCGGTGGCTTCCTGGCCGAAACCGACTATCGTTCCTCGGTGATAACAGACGAAATCAATGCCAACGGCTGGATGATCTGGCCGCCGATCCGCTATTCTTATCGCTCGGTCAATTCCAACATTCCGCATTCGGCGCCGACCGCTCCCTTCTGGTTGATGACTAAGGAGGAGCGTTGCGCCGGCTATCCGCAAGGGGTGAACGATCCGGATTGCACTCCCGGCAATCTCAACTGGCTCGGCACCGACGACCAGGCGCGCGACGTGTTGGCGCGCGTCATCTACGGTTTCCGCATATCGGTGCTTTTCGGCCTGGTGCTGACCATCTGCTCGGCTGTTATCGGCGTGACGGCGGGTGCGGTGCAGGGTTATTTCGGCGGCTGGACCGATCTGCTGCTGCAGCGCTTCATCGAGATCTGGTCGTCGATGCCGGTACTCTACATTCTGCTGATCATCGCCGCACTGCTGCCGCCCGGCTTCTTCGTGTTGCTCGGCATCATGCTGCTCTTCTCCTGGGTCGGCTTCGTCGGCATCGTGCGGGCCGAATTCCTGCGCGCCCGCAATTTCGAATATGTCCGCGCCGCCCGTGCGCTCGGCGTCAACAATCGCACCATCATGTGGCGCCACCTGCTGCCGAACGCGATGGTCGCGACGCTGACCTTCCTGCCTTTCATCCTCTCCGGTTCGATCACGACGCTGACCTCGCTCGATTTCCTCGGCTTCGGCATGCCGCCGGGCTCCCCCTCGCTCGGTGAGATGATCGCGCAGGGCAAGACCAATCTGCAGGCGCCATGGCTCGGCCTGACGGCCTTCTTCGCCATGTCGATCATGCTTTCCTTGCTGATCTTCATCGGCGAAGCCGTGCGCGATGCCTTCGATCCGAGGAAGACGTTTCAATGAGTGACATGACAGAACCGCTGCTTTCCGTCCGTGATCTCTCGGTTGCCTTTCATCAGGGCGGAGAAACCTCGCTCGCCGTCGATCATATCTCCTTCGATATCGCCAAAGGCGAGGTCGTGGCGCTCGTCGGCGAATCCGGCTCCGGCAAATCGGTCTCGGCCAACTCGATCCTTCGGCTTTTGCCCTATCCGTCGGCAAGCCATCCCTCCGGCGAAATCCTGTTCAAGGGTAAGGATCTCTTGAAGGCGTCGGAGCGGGAACTGCGCGACGTGCGCGGCAACGACATCACCATGATCTTCCAGGAGCCGATGACCTCGCTCAATCCGCTTCATACGATCGAGAAGCAGATCGCCGAGATCCTTGCCCTGCACCAGGGCATGACCGGCCAGTCGGCGCGCCAGCGCGTACTGGAATTGTTGAACCAGGTCGGCATCCGTGAGCCGGAGAAGCGGTTGAAGGCCTATCCGCACGAACTCTCCGGTGGCCAGCGCCAGCGCGTCATGATCGCCATGGCGCTCGCCAACCGGCCGGAATTGCTGATTGCCGACGAGCCGACCACCGCCCTCGACGTCACGGTGCAGGCGCAGATCCTCGAATTGCTCCGGCAGTTGAAGGCCGTCCACGGCATGTCGCTGCTGTTCATCACCCATGATCTCGGCATCGTGCGCAAATTCGCCGATCGCGTCTGCGTCATGACCAAGGGCAGGATTGTCGAAACCGGAGCCGTCGAGGACGTCTTTTCCAATCCGAAGCACGACTATACCCGGCACCTTCTGGCCTCCGAGCCGCGTGGCGAGCCGCCATTGGCCGATCCGTCGAAACCGATGGTGATGGAAGGTTCGGATATCCGTGTCTGGTTCCCGATCAAGGCCGGGCTGATGCGCCGTGTCGTCGATCACGTGAAGGCGGTCGACGGCATCGATCTTTCGCTACGCGCCGGCCAGACGCTCGGCGTCGTCGGCGAGTCCGGCTCCGGCAAGACCACGCTCGGCCTGGCGCTCACCCGGCTGATTTCCTCAGAAGGGCGGATCGCCTTTGTCGGCAACGATATAGCCGGCTATTCGTTCAGCGAAATGCGGCCGCTGCGCAATCAGCTGCAGGTCGTCTTCCAGGATCCGTATGGATCGCTCAGCCCCCGCATGTCGGTCGGCGATATCGTCGCCGAGGGGCTGAAGGTGCATGAGCGCTCCCTGACCGCTGAAGAACGCGACCAGCGCGTCTGCTGGGCGCTTGAGGAGGTGGGTCTTGATCCGCTGACCCGCTGGCGTTATCCGCACGAATTCTCCGGCGGCCAGCGCCAGCGCATTGCCATTGCCCGCGCCATGGTGCTGAAACCGCGCTTCGTCATGCTCGACGAGCCGACCTCCGCCCTCGATATGAGCGTCCAGGCCCAGGTGGTCGATTTGCTGCGCGATCTGCAGAAGAAACACGACCTCGCCTATCTCTTCATCAGCCACGACCTGAAAGTGGTGAAGGCGCTCGCCAACGACGTCATCGTCATGCGGTTCGGCAAGGTGGTGGAACAGGGTCCGTCAGCCGACATCTTCCGCGCGCCGAAGGACGATTACACCAAGGCCCTCATGGCCGCCGCTTTCAACATCGAGGCGGTGCCGACGCCCGCCGTGCAGCAATAAAGAAGCTCATGTCCGCCCGTCCTCCCGTTCTCGTCGATATCAAGTTTAATGCCGAAGGCGTCGCGCGCGTGCTGAAGACGGCCTTTGCCGACCGCGGCAGCATCAATCTCGCCGATCCGGCCAATCAGGCACGCGATCTCAGCGCGGTCGAATACGCGCTTCTGTGGAAGCCGGATGCCGATCTTTTCGCGCGGGCGCCGAACCTGAAAGTGATCTTTTCGGGCGGCGCCGGCGTTGACCATATCATCGGCATGGCCGGCCTGCCCGAGATCCCGATTGTTCGCTTCGTCGACCGCAGCTTGACGACACGCATGAGCGAATGGGTGGTCATGCAGTGCTTGATGCATCTGCGCGGGCAATACGCCCATGACAGCCACCAGCGCCAGCGCCAATGGGCAAAATTGATCGCGCCGGAGGCGGCGGAAGTGACGGTCGGTGTCATGGGTCTCGGCATTCTCGGGCAGGACGCGGTCGCCAAGCTGAGGGTGATGGGTTTCAATGTCATCGGCTGGTCGCGCACCCGCAAGCAGATCGACGGTATCGAAACCTTCGACGCCAGCGCACTGGACAGCTTTCTCGCAAGGACCGACATCCTCGTCGGCCTGCTGCCGCTGACGCCTGAAACATCGGGATTTTATAACGCCGCTCTGTTTGCGAAGCTGCGTCGTAACGGCGCGCTCGGGCAGCCGGTTTTCATCAATGCCGGCCGCGGTAAGAGCCAGGTCGAGGCCGATATCGCCTCCGCCATCCGAAATGGTACCCTCGGCGGCGCTTCCCTCGATGTCTTCGAGGCGGAACCGCTTGCATCAGACAGCCCATTGTGGGACTTGCAGAACGTCTTCCTTACGCCGCACGATGCGGCGGTCTCCGAAGAAAACGCGCTGTTCCGGCATGTCGAGACGCAGATCGCCCGTTTCGAGCGCGGCGAGCCGCTGCAATTCGTGGTCGACCGCGCCGCCGGCTATTGAGCTTTCGGAACCTTCCAGACAGCCGCCCGTTTCCTTTGCGGAAATTCTTCGCAGCCGGATCGGCCGGTCAAGACAGCGGAAGGAGATGATGATGGCGCATCAGAGGGAAACACGCTGGGAAAAATCCGATCGCAAGCTTCACAAGGAACAGCTGATCCCGCCGGTGAAGGCAAGGCAGGGACGCACCGGTTATCGCATTCTGACAGTGCTGATCGTTGCGCTGGTGCTTGCCTTCGTGGTCTGGATACCGGTCGAGATTTGGGGCAGGCGCGAGGCGAAAGAGGTGGCACCGCACCAGCCAGGCCAGCAGCTTCAGTCGCAGCAGCCTGCTCCGGCCCCCGCGCCGGCACTGCAGAACGGTACTGCCGTTCCAACCGAAACGCCGAACAACACGCCGGCCGCTCCGAATGTCGCGCCCGCAACTCCGGCCCAATAATCTTCAGCAAAACCACCTTCACGCCCCGCCGCCACACTGCGGCGGGGCGTTTATTGTTTTGTCTGGACTTTAGCCGCCGATTTTTCGATAAGAAGGCACACGAGCCGGTTTCGTGCGCCGGCTGGGAACTTGGCAGTACCCGGGAATTTGGCAGCACCTGACCGGAGTGGACAGGGCGGGAGTTTCATGGCCAGGACCGATATCGCAAGACGCGTCTACAATCACGCCTGGAAACTCGATCCGATCATCCGCAGCCTGATCGATACCGATTTCTACAAGCTTTTGATGCTGCAGATGATCTGGAAGCTCTATCCGGACGTGAACGCTTCCTTCACCCTGATTAACCGCACCAAGCGGGTGCGTCTGGCCGAAGAACTCGATGAAGGCGAATTGCGCGAGCAGCTCGATCATGCCCGCACGCTGAGGCTCTCCAAGAAGGAGATGATCTGGCTTGCGGGTAACAGCTTCTATGGTCGCGCGCAGATCTTTGAACCGGAATTCCTCGCTTGGCTTTCCAATTTCCAGCTGCCCGAATACGAGCTGTCGAAGAAGGACGGGCAATATGTGCTGGATTTCCACGGATCGTGGAAGGAAACCACCATGTGGGAAATCCCGGCGCTCGCCATCGTCAACGAGCTTAGGTCGCGCTCGGCGATGAAGGCGCTCGGTCCCTTCACTCTCGATGTGCTCTATGCCCGCGCCAAGGCGAAGATGTGGTCGAAGGTCGAACGGCTGAAGGAACTGCCGGGCCTGCGCATCTCCGATTTCGGCACCCGCCGCCGTCACAGTTTCCTCTGGCAGCGCTGGTGCGTCGAGGCGCTGAAGGAAGGCATCGGCCCGGCCTTTGCCGGTACCAGCAACGTATTGCTGGCGATGGATTCCGATCTTGAGGCCGTCGGCACCAATGCTCACGAGCTACCGATGGTCGCCGCCGCCCTGGCCGAAACCGACGAGCAGTTGCGCAACGCGCCCTACAAGATCCTGCGCGACTGGAACAAACTCTATGGCGGCAACCTTCTGATCGTCCTGCCGGATGCCTTCGGCACCGCCGCCTTCCTGCGCGACGCGCCGGAATGGGTCGCCGACTGGACCGGTTTCCGCCCGGACAGTGCCCCGCCGATCGAAGGCGGCGAGAAGATTATCGACTGGTGGAAAAAGATGGGCCGCGATCCGCGCCAGAAGCTGCTGATCTTCTCCGACGGTCTCGACGTCGACGCTATCATCGATACCTACCGGCATTTCGAAGGCCGCGTGCGCATGAGCTTCGGCTGGGGCACGAACCTGACGAATGATTTTTCCGGCTGCGCGCCGATCGAGATCTCCGGCCTCAACCCGATCTCCATCGTCTGCAAGGTCAGCGACGCCAACGGCCGTCCGGCGGTGAAACTCTCCGACAACCCGCAGAAGGCGACCGGCGAACCGGCCGAGGTCGAACGCTACCTGAAATTCTTCGGCGCCGAGGACAGGGTCGATCAGACCGTTCTGGTGTAGGTCTGGGCCAATGTGCCGCCATCCCGGGGCATATTGATGTGCCCCGCCATCGCATCCTCGATCGACCAACCGAAGCGCCAGGCGTCGAACATCGAGTACCATTCCTGGAAGTCGGTGATCGGCAGGATATCCGGCTTCGACATCGGATTGTCGGCTAGGCTGCGGCCACGGGCACGGTCCCGTGCGCCACGCTCCTGCATCTCAAGCAGCTTCTCGAACATCATCACTCTCCGGTCTTTATCCGATAGCTTTATGCAATCATGCTAATAAAGCATTGTCGAGTCCGGATGCGATATCTCGAGTTTTTCACAGGATTAGCCCCAATTCGCTAGCGCGGTGGGATGATGGGGACCCAAACTGGCGCGGGATCATACGATCTCAAGCAAACAAGCGGGGCATGTGGCGTTCGAAAACGATATGCATTTCGGCATGGCGCTCCACGAGCGTCCCGTGACGGGGAGGCTCGGCTTCCTGGCTGGGGTTCGCCGCCGAGCCTCCCGGCTGGCCGACCTTTAAGCCGGCAGCGCCGACACGTTGCCGCTTTCCGACCGCGGCGATCCAACCCAGATGATATCGAAGGCTAACAGCCGGTCAATATCCACCGGCCGCGTCCCGATTCCACGCAACCCCGCAATGCGTGCTGTCGCTATCCGCGCGGGTTTTCAGGCTGCCAATCTGCGAAACCGGGTTCTGATCCGGTCGAGATAATAATGGCCGGGAGACGGCGCCACCGTCATCGCGTGGGCTTCCGAGGAGGGAACGCCTTGGAACAGACGTTCCTCGCCATTCTTGAAACAAATCCTGAGCCGTCCGTCTTCCTGGCTGAAATAGACGGATTTGATGATCTTCGACTTTACCGAAAGTTCTTCCATCTGTTTTACCTCTGTTTTTGAGTTTGGCTGAACCTAAACCCAAACGTGCAAAGACGCGGTGAAGCCGCATGGTAAAAATTCAGGAATCTTTCGACGTTTTAAACCTCGTAGCGTCATCGGAGCGACGGGTTCGAGAGCCTCGAACGTACGTTTGCGAGCGGCGCATTTCGTCGCTCCGTCTCGCACGCGTCCGCCGCAGCAAAGGCCTGTTTCCGCTATTTGGTCGGGAACTCGAAATAAGTTCAAGCCCGATCAGATTTCGCCAATCCGGCAGAGAAGGCCGTCAGCAACGCCTTTCCCTGGCCCCAGTCCTCAAGACCGCTTTGCCCGTTGATATGGCCGAAAGGACCAATCGCGACAAGGCCGCTGCCCCACAGATCCGCGCGCGCATGGGCATGGTCGAGCGTGCCGAAGGGATCATCGGCGCTTGCGATAATCAGAGTGGGGAAGCGTATTTTTTGCGACGGCGGATCGGCGAATCCGGCCGCCTCCTCAGGGAATGACGCGGACTGCGGATCCGGGACTGCCACAAGAAACGCTCCGGCAACGGCAAGCGAAGAAACCTGCTGCCAATGAGCAACCAGCAGACAGGCAAGGCTATGCGCGACCAGCAGGGGAGGGGTCGCCGATGCGCCAACGGCGCGCTCCAGAGCTGAAATCCAGTCCGCCAAGTCGGGCTTTTCCCAATTAGCCGGTTGGAAACGCCGCATGTCCGGGTTCGACCTTTCCCAACGTGTTTGCCAATGAGTCTCACCCGAACCGCCAATTCCCGGCAATATGATGATGTCCTTCATGTCTTTTCCTTTGATCATCCGCGCAGGTGAAAATGATGCATTTTCTTTTGCTTCGGAATGAATGATCATCGGAAAACCACGCCGTTCTCCGATGATTTTAAGGTGATCCCATGGCTTTTCAGGAAAACAATCGGGTATTGCTCGATCCGACCGATATCGCCATCATCGAAGCGATGCAGGAAAATGGACGCATTGCGATCTCCGAACTCGGTCGGCGGGTCGGGCTCTCTCAGCCGGCAGCATCGGAACGCGTCAAGCGGCTGGAAGACCGCGGCATCATTGTCGGTTACACCGCCCGGATAGACCCGACCGCTTTGGGAATTGGAATGACGGCTGTGCTTCGCTTGCGCACGACGCATGAGCATATCAAACCCTGTCTGAAACAGTTCGCGCAGATGCCGCAAGTCATGGAAGTATTGCGCCTCACCGGAGAGGACTGTTTTCTCTTGAAGGTGCTGGTCCCGTCGCCGGGAGAGCTGGAAACGATCGTTGACACGATCGCGCGATTTGGGGCTGTGACGACATCTCTGGTGTTGCGCAGCGAGAACCCGAAGCAGATCGGACGCGCCCTGCTGCAGCGCCCTTGAGAATAACAAAGCTTCCGCGTCCCGCGCGAAATGCGGTTTGAATCAATATTGAAAATGAGGGTATGGCGGACAGGGTGGGATTCGAACCCACGGTACGCTTTCACGTACACACGCGTTCCAGGCGTGCGCCTTAAACCACTCGGCCACCTGTCCATTGGGCGTTCGCGCCTAGGATAGGAGCAAATCGTCGGAACGGCGCGATATATACCGATGAATTTTTGTCGATCAACCGAAATCTAACAGTTTTTTGACTTCTTCAGATAAAACTCGCCTCGGCCCCTCCATTGTGCTTCACCTCATCGATGACTATGTAATTCTCAAGGTGGAGAATGGCGCGGCCGGCCGGAATTGTCCGGCATATCGAGCGTCGGAGGAATTGATGCGTTTCCTGTTGCGTCTGGCGAGTCTTGTCGCGCTTGCGGCGGCCGTGATTGCCGGGACCATCGATTCGATCCAATCGGTTGCGGCGTCTTCCGTGGTAATGACGCCGATCTCCGATGCCTGGCAGGATGTCAGCCCGACAACCCTGACGTCGCTGCAATCCTCCCTTTCCTATTATATCCACCCGCGTTTCTACACCTTCATCTTCCAGTGGCTGATGCTCCAGCCGGCCTTTGCCGTTTTCCTGGTGATCGCGCTGCTTCTGTGGATGATCGGCTACAAGAAGCCGCCGGTGGCGGGTCGCTTCACCGCATAGCAAGGTGGTTCCGCCAACACGATCCGGCGAGAAATCCGGGTGGGCATCGTCCGCTCTTCTACTCGGTATTTGCCGCTCGAATTGGCTAGAAAATCCGCATTTTGAGGCAAGGAATGTCCAAAAATCAGCCCCGAAGAGCTGATTTTCGGCAATCGCTGCAAATCTTTACCAGCTGAAAAATTTCTGGTGAATTTTTCCGTGAGCCATGCAAGGATGCGCGCAGCCAGGCCTCCGGGGGGAGGTCGGTGGTTCCGCAGACATGCCCGAAAAGGGCTTGCGGGAGGACCCCTAACGAATAGCAACAACAGGGCTGCACAATGAAAAAATCCCTTCTCACTCTCTTTGCCGTGGCTGCCATGTCGACGACGGCGCTTGCCGCCGATGTCAAGCCGGCGTTGGTTTACGGCACCGGCGGGAAGTTCGATAAGTCCTTCAACGAGGCGGCCTATAACGGTGCCGAGAAGTTCAAGGCCGAGACCGGCATTGCCTATCGCGACTTCGAGCCGACGGGCGACACCCAGGGCGAACAGGCCATCCGCAACTTCGCAAGCCGTGGTTTCAATCCGGTGGTTGCAGTTTCCTTCGCCTGGACCTCGGCCATCGAGAAGGTTGCAGCCGAATTCCCGGATACCAAGTTCATCATCGTTGACTCCGTCGTCGACAAGCCGAACGTCCGCTCGGTTGTCTACAAGGAAGAAGAAGGCTCCTACCTCGTCGGCGTTCTCGCCGGCATGGCGTCGAAGTCAGGCAAAGTCGGCTTCGTCGGCGGCATGGACATTCCGCTAATCCGCAAGTTCGAATGCGGCTACGAGCAGGGCGCACGCTCCGTCAAGGCCGATATCGAAGTCTTCCAGAACATGACCGGCACGACGGGTGCGGCCTGGAACGACCCGGTCCGCGGCGGCGAACTCACCAAGAACCAGATCGACCAGGGCGCTGACGTCGTCTATGCGGCAGCCGGTGCCACCGGTCTCGGCGTTCTGCAGACGGCTGCCGACAACAAGAAGCTGTCGATCGGCGTCGACTCCAACCAGAATTATCTGCATCCGGGCTCGGTCCTGACCTCGATGGTCAAGCGCGTCGACCTCGCCGTCTACAACGCCTACAACGACACCAAGAACGACAAGTTCACCGGCGGCGTCCAGGCGCTCGGTGTCAAGGAAGATGGCGTTGGCGCTGCGATCGATGAGCACAACAAGTCGCTGATCACGCCGGAAATGCAGGCTGCCGTCGACAAGGCCAGGGCCGACATCATCGCGGGAACCATCAAGGTTCACGATTACACCTCGGACAGCGCTTGCCCGAAGTGATCCGCGCCCGAATGTGATCGACGATTGAGATCGGGCGTATGGCGGAGGGGATTTTCGCCATACGCCCTTTTCTTATTTGGAGCCTGCAGTGACAGATAAGCCCGCTATCGAGCTTGTCGGCATCGACAAGAAGTTCGGTGCCGTCCATGCCAACAAGGACATCAACCTTACCGTTGCCAGGGGGACGATCCACGGCATCATCGGCGAAAACGGCGCCGGCAAATCGACATTGATGTCGATCATCTACGGTTTCTATCATGCCGACAGCGGCGAGATCCGCGTCAACGGCAGCCCCGTCACCATCCGCGACAGCCAGGCGGCGATCGCCACCGGCATCGGCATGGTGCACCAGCATTTCATGCTGGTCGATAATTTCACGGTGCTCGAAAACATCATGCTCGGCGCCGAAGCCGGCATGCTGCTTGCGAGGGGCGTCGCCTCGGCCCGTGCCGAGCTCAAGCGGCTGGAAACGGAATATGGCCTGGAGGTCGATCCCGACGCGCTGATCGAGGAGCTGCCGGTCGGCCTGCAGCAGCGTGTCGAGATTTTGAAAGCCATGTATCGCGGCGCCGAGATCCTGATCCTCGACGAGCCCACCGGCGTGCTGACGCCGGCGGAGGCCGATCACCTCTTCCGCATTCTCAAGGTGCTGCGCGACCAGGGAAAGACGATCATCCTCATCACCCATAAGCTGCGCGAGATCATGGCGATCACCGATACGGTCTCGGTCATGCGCCGCGGCGAAATGGTCGCGACCCGCAAAACCGCGGAGACGACGGTGGAGGAACTCGCCGAACTGATGGTCGGCCGCCGCGTGCTGCTGCGTGTGCAGAAGGGGGAGGCGAACCCGCAAGCCGCCGTGCTGTCCGTCCGCAACCTCACGGTCAAGGACAATCGCGGCGTCACCATGGTCGACAACGTCTCTTTCGACGTGCGCGCCGGAGAGATCGTCGGCATCGCCGGTGTCGCCGGCAATGGCCAGTCCGAATTACTGGAGGCGATTGCCGGCATCCGCAAGCCGACCTCCGGGGAAATCCTGCTCGACGGCCAGACGATCGACAAGGCCGATCCGGCCCGCCTGCGTGATCTCGGCCTCGCTCATATTCCCGAGGACCGCCACCATATGGGCCTGGTGCTGAAATTCGAGGAATATGAAAATTCCGTGCTCGGTTACCACCGCCGCCCGGCCTACAGCAAAGGCCCGCTGCTCGATCTCGAAGCGATCCGCAAGGATGCGATGGAGAAGATTGAGAAATACGACATCCGTCCGCCGAACCCGTGGCTGAAGACGGCGAATTTCTCCGGCGGCAACCAGCAGAAGATCGTCGTCGCCCGTGAGATCGAACGCGATCCGAAGATGCTGATCATCGGCCAGCCGACACGCGGTGTCGATATCGGCGCCATCGAATTCATCCACCGCCGGATCATCGAGATGCGTGACGCAGGCAAGGCGATCCTGCTCGTCTCCGTCGAACTCGATGAGATCCGCTCCCTTTCAGACCGTATCCTTGTCATGTTTGCCGGCCATGTCGTCGGCGAGAAGACGCCCGATGCCGGTGAACAGACCCTCGGCCTGATGATGGCCGGCATTGCCGCATGAGGCCTTTATGAGCACTGCTTCCGTTCCGCTACCAAACTGGATCAATTACGGCCTCATCCCGATTTTGAATCTCATCGTCGCCTTCCTGATCTCCGGCTTCGTCGTCTGGTTGATCGGCGAGAGCCCGCTCGATGCGCTGTCGCTGCTGATCCAGGGCGCGCTCGGCAATGGCGAAGGCATCGGCTTCACGCTGTATTACGCGACGAGCTTCATCTTCACCGGCCTCTCCGTCGCGGTGGCGATCCATGCCGGCCTTTTCAACATCGGCTCGGAAGGCCAGGCCTATGTCGGCGGCCTCGGCTGCGCGCTGGTGGCACTGTCGCTCGATCGCTACGTGCCGTGGTATGTAACGATGCCGATCGCCGTCGTCGGCGCCGGCCTGTTCGGCGCAGCCTGGGCCTTCATCCCGGCCTTCCTGCAGGCAAAACGCGGCAGCCACATCGTCATCACGACGATCATGTTCAATTACATCGGTGCAGCGCTCATGGTGTATCTCCTGGTGCATGTGCTGATCGTGCCCGGTAAAATGGCGCCGGAAACCCGCACCTTCCTGGAAGGCGGCCAATTGCCGAAGCTCGGCTGGGTCATGCAGCTGTTCGGCGCCAAGCTGGGGGCTGCCCCGTTCAACGTCTCCTTCATCATTGCGCTCGTCGTCAGCTACCTCGTCTGGTTGCTTGTCTGGCGCACCAAGCTCGGTTTCGAGATGCGCACGCTGGGCGTCAGCCCGACGGCGGCGGCCTATGCCGGCATCCCCTATGCCCGCACGGTGATCATCGCCATGCTGCTCTCCGGCGCGCTCGCCGGCATGATGGCGCTGAACCCGGTCATGGGCTCGTCGGCCCGTCTGCAGGTGGAATTCGTCGGTGGTGCCGGCTTCGTCGGCATCGCCGTCTCGCTGATGGGCCGCAATCATCCGCTTGGCATCATCGTGGCAGCGATCCTCTTCGGTATTCTCTACCAGGGCGGCGACTGGATTTCCTTCGAAATGCCGAATATCACCCGTGAGATGATCCTCGTCATCCAGGGTCTGGTGATCCTCTTTGCCGGCGCGCTGGAATATATGTTCCGGCCGGCGATGGTGCGCCTCTACCAACAATTCAAGCGCGGTTAAGGAGCGAGTGATGGATTATTATGACATCTTCATCAGCGTTCTGAGCTCGACCATCCGCCTGTCGATCCCGCTGATCTTCACCGCCCTTGCCGGTCTGTTTTCGGAACGTGCCGGCATCTTCGATATCGGTCTCGAGGGCAAGATGCTGGGATCGGCCTTTGCCGCCGCCTGCGTTGCCTATCTTACCGATTCGGCCTGGCTCGGCCTCGGTGCAGGCATCCTCTGCTCGGTGGCGCTGAGCCTGGTGCACGGTTTCGCCTCGATCACCAATCGCGGCAACCAGATTGTGTCAGGCGTCGCCATCAACTTCTTCATCGCCGGCATCACCATCGTGCTCGGCCAGGCCTGGTTCGGCCAGGGCGGACGCACGCCGCAGCTGTCGCCGGAATCGCGCTTCGCGCCGATCATCCTGCCGGGCGCCGATGCCGCTCACGACATACCGATCATCGGCCCGATCTATGCCAATGTCATATCGGGCAACAATGTCCTCACCTATCTCGCCTTTCTCGCCGTGCCGTTTTCCTGGTGGGTGCTTTACCGCACACGCTTTGGCCTCAGGCTGCGCGCCGTCGGCGAAAACCCTGGCGCGGTCGATACTGCCGGCATCTCGGTTGCCTGGCTGCGTTACCGCGCCGTCATGTGCGCCGGCATTCTCTGCGGCTTTGCCGGCACCTATCTGGCGATTGCCCAGTCCGCCGCCTTCATCAAGGACATGTCGGCCGGCAAGGGCTATATCGCGCTTGCCGCTCTGGTCTTTGCCAAGTGGAAGCCGGTGCCCGTCATGTTTGCCTGCCTGCTCTTCGGCTTCCTCGATGCGCTGGCAAATTTCATGCAGGGCAAGCAGGTGCCGCTGATCGGCGAAGTGCCGGTTCAGGTCTTCCAGGCGCTGCCCTATGTTCTCACCTGCGTCCTGCTTGCCGGCTTCATCGGCGTCGCGACCCCGCCGAAAGCCGGCGGCGTGCCTTATACGAAGGAGCGTTGATATGTCTCACGACCTGTTCGAAGCCGCCCGCGGCGCCATGGCTTTTGCGCATGCGCCCTATTCGAAATTCCCGGTCGGTGCGGCGATCCGCGCCGAGGACGGTAAGGTCTATATCGGCGCCAACATCGAAAATCTCTCCTTTCCGCAAGGATGGTGTGCCGAGCCGACGGCGATCGGCGCCATGATCATGGGCGGCGCAAAGACGATCGTCGAAATGGCCGTCATTGCCGAAAAACTGCCGCTCTGCCCGCCCTGCGGCGGCTGCCGTCAGAAGATCTCCGAATTTGCCTCCAAGGAGACGAAGATCTACCTCTGCGATGAGGCGGGCGTGAAGAAGACCATGACGATGGAAGAGCTTCTTCCCTTCAGCTTCGAAACGGAACTCGGATGAAGGCGACGGTCAGCCTGCTCGCCGCATTGCTCGGGGGCATCAAGCCGCGCCACGGCATCGTGCTCGGCTCCGGTCTCGGCTCCCTCGTCGGTGAGCTCGATGGCGCCGTTCGTGTTCCCTATCGCGACCTGCCGGGCTTTCCCGTCAGCGCCGTCTCCGGCCATGCAGGCGAAGTCGTCGCCGGCCGCCTCGGCGGCGTGCCCGTTATCATGCTCTCCGGCCGCGTGCATTATTACGAGAAGGGCGATGCCAACGCCATGCGCCTGCCGATCGAGGTGCTGAAGGCGCTCGGCGTCGAAGCGCTGATCCTGACCAATTCGGCGGGATCGCTGCGTGACGACATGCCGCCCGGTTCGGTGATGCAGATCACCGATCACATCAACTATTCCGGCATGAACCCGCTGATCGGCGAGGAAAGCGATCACCGTTTCGTCGGCATGACCAATGCCTATGATGCGGGCCTTGCCGCGGCGATGCAGAGGGCAGCGGCAAAGCTTGAAATCGAGCTGGCGAAGGGTGTCTATATGTGGTTCTCCGGTCCAAGCTTCGAAACCCCGGCCGAAATCCGCATGGCGCGCATCCTCGGCGCCGATGCCGTCGGCATGTCGACAGTGCCCGAGGTGATCATCGCAAGAATGCTGGGCCTGAGGGTTGCAGCCGCCTCCGTTATCACCAACTATGGCGCAGGCATGACCGGCAATGAGCTAAGCCATGAAGAAACCAAGGACATGGCGCCCATCGGCGGCGCCCGTCTCGCCGCCATCTTGAAAGACATGATTGCGGCTGGAACAGGATGATTTTGGGCCGGGTCGGCCTAAAATCTGAATCCTGTTCTAAGTTAAATAGTTAAAGCATGATGTCGTCTGAAAACCGCCCACACTTTTCGACATCATGCTCGAGAGGAAGCGAAGATGAATAGCCATTCCAACCGGGAGACTGCGGCTGTCGCCCTTTCCCTTCTCGATCTCACCAATTTGAAGGACGATTGCACCGAGGCGCAGATCGATGCGCTGTGCGCCCGCGCCCAGACGCCCTACGGCAACAGCGCTGCGATCTGCATCTGGCCGCGGTTCGTCGCCCAGGCGCGCAACATCCTCGGCACCGGCCATGCGGTGCGCATCGCAACCGTCGTCAACTTCCCCTCGGGCGATATGGAAGTGGCCGATGTCGCCGCCGAAGCGCGTGAGGCAATTGCCGATGGCGCCGATGAGATCGATCTGGTCATCCCCTACCGCAAGCTGCTCGCCGGCAATGAGAAGGCGGTGACCGACATGGTCAAGGCCGTGCGCGCCGAATGCACCGGCCCCGTCGTCCTGAAGGTCATCATCGAGGCCGGCGAGTTGAAGGATGCGGCATTGATCCGCCGTGCCTCTGAACTCGCCATCGAGGCCGGCGCAGATTTCATCAAGACCTCCACCGGCAAGGTCGCCGTCAACGCCACGCTCGAAGCCGCCGACATCATGATCCGGACTATTCGTGAAAGTGGGCGCAAGGTCGGCTTCAAGCCGGCCGGCGGCATCGGCTCGGTGGCGGATGCCGCCCTCTATCTGAGCCTTGCCGAAACCATCATGACGCCGGACTGGGCGATGCCGTCGACGTTCCGCTTCGGCGCTTCCGGCCTGCTCGACGATATCCTGGCGGTTCTGAGCGGAACACAGTCGGCACCGGCTGCGGCGTCGAGCTATTGAAATGATCCCGCAGGAGATCATCCGGCGCAAGCGCGATGGCGACGAACTCGATGCCGCCGATATCAGCTCCTTCATCGCGGCGTTGGCTGCCGGCCAATTGTCGGAAGGCCAGATCGGCGCCTTCGCCATGGCCGTCTGGTTCAAGGGCATGTCGCGGGCCGAAATCGTGGCCTTGACGCTGGCGATGGCCGATTCCGGCGACAGGCTGCAATGGACCGATATCGACCGCCCGATCGCCGACAAACATTCGACCGGCGGCGTCGGCGACAATGTTTCGCTGATGCTGGCGCCGATCGTCGCTGCCTGCAGCCTTGCCGTTCCGATGATCTCCGGGCGCGGCCTCGGCCACACCGGCGGCACTCTGGATAAGCTCGAATCCATTCCCGGCTATATGATCACCCCGGATGCTGACTTGTTCCACAAAGTCGTGAAGGAGGTGGGATGCGCCATCATCGGTCAGACCGGGACCTTGGCGCCCGCCGATGGCAGGCTCTATGCCGTGCGCGACGTGACCGCCACGGTCGATTCCATCCCCCTCATCACCGCCTCTATCCTCTCGAAGAAACTTGCGGCCGGGCTCGAGACGCTGGTGCTCGACGTCAAGGTCGGCAACGGTGCTTTCATGGCCGACCGCGGCCAGGCGGAGATCCTGGCGCAGTCGCTGGTCGAGGTGGCCAATGGCGCAGGCGTGAAGACCTCGGCCCTGATCACCGACATGAACCAGCCGCTCGCCGATAGTGCCGGCAACGCCGTCGAGCTGCGCAATTGCCTGGATTTCCTGGCGAGCAGGAAAAAGGACACGCGGCTTGAGACCGTCGTTCTCGCTTTCGCCGCCGAAATGCTGGTGAAATCCGGCATTGCCGCTTCGTCTGATGAAGCCGAGACGATGGCGCGGCGAGCGCTGTCATCGGGAAAGGCGGCAGAGGTCTTCGCGCGCATGGTATCGATGCTCGGCGGTCCGGCCGATCTGATCGAAAACCCCGACCGATATCTGGCCAGGGCACCTGTCGAAAAACCTGTGCCGGCCGCCCGGTCCGGCTGGCTTGCCGCCTGCGATGCCCGCGGTATCGGCGTCAGTGTCATCGATCTCGGCGGCGGAAGACGCCATCCGGCGGACCGGATCGACCATCGCGTCGGCTTCTCCGAACTCCTGCCGCTCGGCACACGCGTGAATGCGGGCGAACCGATCGCTCTCGTTCACGCCGCTGACGAGACCGCAGCGGAGAGGGCGGCGACAGCACTTGCCACGCACTACCGCATCACCGACGACAAGCCGGAGCTGACACCGGTGATTGCGGGGCTGGTCTGAAGCGGTTTACTGCTTGAGGCTGAGCGAACCGTCGGCGACGGAATAGGAGGCGAGCTTCTGCAGGAAGCTCATGCCGACCAGCGTCGTCGTCAGCGCATCGTCCCTCAGGACGAAGGCTTCGACATCGCGCACGCGAATACCGCCGATTTCGACCCGGTCGAGTGTCACATGCGCGGCCTTCGTCTGGCCGTTCGCGGTGTTCACCCCATAGCGGAAATCGAGCTGGTTGGCCGTGAAGCCCAGTCGGCGGGCGAGCGTCTCGTTGAGCGCCACATAAGTGGCGCCGGTATCGATCAGGCCCTGCACCGGCTTGCCGTTGATCTTGAAGCTGCCGGTATAATGGCCCTGCGCATCGGCCTGCAGGCGGATTGCATTGCTGCCGGATACGGGCGCGGGTACTGCGGGCTCATTGCTTTCGGTCGATACGTAATTGGCGGAGAGAGCGTCAGCAGGTTGCTGGCTGGTGCTTCCGAAGAAGGAAGGCACCTGTGTGGCGAGCACCGCGGCGATGCTGGCGAATAGGACGGTGCGCACGAGCATGAAACAGAAATCCTTCCTGTATAAACCCGGCTTCATGCAGGGCCTCATGCTTCAAGCTTGCTAAACCTTAAGTGCTGACAAGTTGCTAATATCGACGACAAAAGGCCCGGAACGAACCTCCGGGCCTCAAGGTCTTTCGATTTGGTAATGGAAGGCTGAAATTACTTGGTGCCGTACATGCGGTCGCCGGCATCGCCGAGGCCGGGCATGATGTAGCCCTTCTCGTTGAGATGACTGTCGATCGATGCGGTGAAAACTGGAACATCGGGATGCGCGGCGCGGAAGTTGCGGATGCCTTCCGGTGCGGCAAGCAGGCAGAGGAAGCGGATATTGTGGGCGCCTCGCTCTTTGAGCTTGTCGATCGCTGCGATCGAGGAATTGCCGGTCGCAAGCATCGGGTCGACGACGATGATCAGGCGCTCGGCCACGTCCTCCGGCGCCTTGAAATAATATTCGACCGGCTGCAGCGTCTCGTGGTCGCGGTAGACGCCGATATGTGAGACTCGGGCGGAAGGCACGAGATCGAGCATGCCTTCGAGCAGCCCGTTGCCGGCGCGCAGGATCGAGGCGAAGACCAGCTTCTTGCCCTCGAGGATCGGCGACTCCATCGTCTGCAGCGGCGTCTCGATCGTTTCCATCGTCAATTCGAGATCGCGGGTCACCTCGTAGCAGAGCAGGGTCGAGATTTCGCGCAGCAAGCGCCGGAAACTTCCCGTCGATGTCTCCTTGCGCCGCATGATGGTGAGCTTGTGCTGTACAAGCGGATGATCGATGACCGTGACGCCGTCCATGGGGAAGCCTTTCATTCTTTCTATCGAATGTTTCTTTCACGGAAATCGTCCCGACCGCAAGAGTGGCGGTCAATTTGCGTCGATCTTCCCCAGTCTCTCGAGTCTTTTAAAGCCGGGCGAGCAAGGTCTTTCGTGTCTCATCGTCGACGAAGGCCGCCTCGATCGCAGTGCGCGTCATGGCATCGATCTCGGCGTCGCCGAAGCCGAAAGCCCCGGCGGCAAGCTCGTATTCTCGCTTGAGCGAGGTACGGAAGAAGGGCGGATCGTCTGAACTGATCGTCACCCTGACACCTGCTTCCTTCAGCCGGCGCAGCGGATGGGAGGCGAAATCGGGAAAGACCCCGAGCGCGATATTGGAGCCTGGGCAGATCTCGAGCACGGTGCCGAGATCGGCAAGCCGCTTCACCAGATCGAGATCCTCGATGGCGCGCACCCCATGGCCGATGCGCGAGGGGCGCACCGCGTCGAGCGCGTCGGCGACGCTGAAGGCGCCACAGACCTCGCCGGCATGGATGGTCAGACCGAGGCCTGCATCGCGGGCGATATCGAAGGCTCTGATATAGTCGGCGACGCGCCCCATGCGTTCCTCGCCGGCAAGGTTGAAGCCGGTAATCAAGGGATTGCCGGCCTTTGCCGCATATTCGGCAGCACCGATCACACTCTCCGGACCGAAATGCCGCTCGCCGGTAACGATCAGCCGAGCCTCGATGCCGCTCTTTTCCTTGGCCCGCCGGATGCCTTCGCAGATACCTGATATATAGGCATCGGCGCCCAGCCCGATGCGCTTGCCGTGATCGGGCGAAACGATGAGCTCGCTGTAGATCGTATTGATGCCGGCCAGTTCGTCGAGATAGGTTTCGGTCAGAAGCGCGTAGTCCTCTTCGGTCCTGTAGACCTCGGAAACCTTGTCGTAACATTCGAGGAAGCTTGCGAAATCATGCCAGACATAGGCTCCGCCGCGAAGCGCGGCGCTGATGTCGACGCCGTATTTCCGCGCCTGCGCTGCGGTCAGGGCTGGAGGGGCCGCACCCTCCAGATGGCAGTGCAGCTCGACCTTCTTCAGATGCGATGTCACAGAAAACTCCTTCCGTGCGGTCCGGCCGCGATGCCGAGATGCCGGGCGATGCTCTCGCCGATATCTGCATAGCTGCGGCGCACGCCGATCGAACGCGACCGGATGCCGGGGCCATAGGCGATAACAGGCACGCGCTCGCGCGTATGATCCGTGCCGCGCCAGGTCGGATCGCAGCCATGATCGGCGGTGAGCACGACGAGATCGCCGGGCTTCAGTTTCTTGTGGACTTCGGGCAAACGCGCATCGAAGGCTTCGAGTGCCGCGGCATAACCCGGCACATCGCGGCGATGGCCGTAGATCATGTCGAAATCGACGAAATTGGTGAAGACGAGATCGCCATCCTCAGCCTCGTCGATCGCCGAGAGCGACGCATCCATCAGCGCCTCATTGCCGTTCGCCTTGATGACCCTGGAAATGCCCTGATGCGCGAAGATGTCGCCGATCTTTCCGACAGCATGCACGCGCCGCCCCTGCTCGATCAGCCGGTCGAGCAGCGTCGGTTCCGGCGGCAGCACGGAAAAGTCGCGCCGGTTTCCGGTGCGCTGGAAGGAAGAGGTAGACTGGCCGATAAAGGGCCGGGCGATGACGCGGCCGATATTGTAGGGATCGAGCAGTCCCCGGGCCAAACCGCAGAAGGCGAACAGACGATCGAGGCCGAAATGCACCTCATGCGCCGCGACCTGGAAGACCGAATCCGATGAGGTGTAGCAGATCGGCTTGCCGGTGCGGATATGCTCCTCGCCGAGCCGGGCGATGATCTCCGTTCCCGAGGCATGGCAATTGCCGAGGATGCCGGGCACATCAGCCTCCCTGCACAATGTCTCGATGAATTCTGAAGGAAAGGCGTCGCCCTCCGTCGGGAAATAACCCCAATCGAAACTGACAGGTGTTCCCGCGATCTCCCAATGACCTGATGGCGTATCCTTGCCACGGGAGATTTCGGTGGCGGCGCCATAAATACCGTAGACCTTTTCCGGGACGGACATGCCGGCCGGAAACCGGCCGGAAGCGGACCGGGCGATATGCATCAGCCCGAGTTCCGACATGTTGGGCAGGGAAAGCGGCCCTTCGCGCAACCCGGCGCGGTCCCCGGCTCCGGCTGCGCAGAACTCGGCGATATGGCCGAGCGTATCAGCGCCTTCGTCGCCATAGGCCGCCGCATCCGGCGCTCCGCCAATGCCGAAGGAATCCAGAACGAAAAGAAAGGCACGCGCCATTTTACACCCGAGAAAGCCGATCGCCGGCCTCTGGAATGTCGGAGGCGGCTGAGATCCAGCCATATAATGCCACGGCCGGCTTGGCAAATTACAGCGCGCGCGTCTTTTCAGGCGCGCAAAGGACGCTGTAACACTGTGATTGCTGCCTAACTCCTAAGTCGATTTCGATCTAAGGAGTTATGCACCAGACAAGAGCGGGAAGGGGCCGTCAGCAGTCGCCGCAGGGAATCGAGTCGCCCTGACGCTGGCGGTAGAAGTAACTGCGGCTGATGGTGATCGTGCGCATGCCGTCCGGCATGAAGTTCGGCGCAAACAGGAACATCGTATAGGGGATGCTGAGTTCGGTGCGGACCAGGAAGCTGTTCGCCGTCTTCATGTCCGCTGGCACGTTGCTCACTGTGGAGTTCTTGGCATAGGGCACCGTCCCGTCCTTTGCCCAGGACCAGAGCACCTTCGCATTGGCGCTGGCATCGATGGTAATCCCCGTGATCTTCAGCGTCAGCGCCGTCGAATTGTAGGGCACGAAGATCGCCGTTGCGACCGACGGCATCTGCGCGAGCGCGCTCTTCGTGACGGATTGCTGCTGGGTGATGAGGTCGGCCACCGTTCCTGCGGCGCGTGTCACGCGCTTGCTGACGCTGAGGCCGATCGTGATTTCGAAAGCGCCGATATAGAGCATGATGAGCACGGGAAAGAGGATCGCGAATTCGATCGCTCCGGCGCCCTTGCGGTCTCGGATGAGCCGCCGCGCCATCAGGACCAGTCTGGTGAACGGGTTGCGCAACGCCATTATGGATACTGCTCGTTCTGGAAGGCCGCGGTCGCGACGATCAGATATTGGCTCGGCATCGAACCGTCGGAGGGACGTATCGTGCTGATATAGGGCCTGACCAGATCCGTGATGATTTCCCAGCGGTAATAGGCACGGAC
The DNA here is from genome assembly GCF_025200775.1 of Rhizobium sp. WSM1274. NCBI lineage: Bacteria > Pseudomonadati > Pseudomonadota > Alphaproteobacteria > Hyphomicrobiales > Rhizobiaceae > Rhizobium > Rhizobium sp. WSM1274. Next base: position 4,756,753 of record NZ_CP104138.1, read on the forward strand.
CATGTTGATCGTGCCGGCGCCGCCCGGCGCATATTTGAAGGCGGCTGTATTGATGTCGGCATATTTGTCGGTGGAAAGCTTGGGGATCGTCGTCGGAATGGCCGAAAACGTGCTGAACGTCTGCACATCCACGTAAAGCTTACTCGGCGTGGCGACTTCGCTTGCCGAGCAACGGATCAGGATCGAGATCTCATTGCAGAAAGCCTGGCGGAATTGCGCCCGGTTCATATCGGTCGTGCGGCCGAGATTATAGGTAATCTGCCCGGTTCGCATCCGGCGGCTCATCGTATCAACGCCGTTGGAGACGAGTTCCTCGGCCGCGAAGGCGACGAAAGTTTCGAGGATTGCGAAAACCACCAGGAAATAGGGAATGGCAAGCAGGGCGAATTCGATCGCCGCAGCACCCTCGCGCGAGCGGGCGAGAGCGCGAAACCGTAAGAAACGGAATGGCGTAAAGGCGCGCCCCTTATCCGTCTTCTGATCAATTACCGTCATTGCCTGGACCTAAGCGACATTCTTCGTCCGTCACACTAGGATCCGTTCGTTGATTTTCCGTTTCAGCCTGACACGACGATTTTAACGAATAGTCGAGAAAGCTCCGAGATATGCTCAGGGTGAGGCGGTCGCGGTGGCTGCTTGCTGCGCATGCTGCTCGCAATTCGGCGTGCAGGACAGTACGGAGCGCTCGGTCTGCCGGTAGACACGCACCGTATTGCCTTCGTCGATCGACACCAGGATGCGTTCGTCGAGGATCGCATTGCCGTCGGCATCGAGAAGCACCAGATTGGTGGTGCCGAAGCTGCGGCCTGTCAGCACGATGGTCTTGGCGTCGGCGACCGTCGCATCGGCGACCTTGGCGTTGCCGACGATCACCTTGCTGACGGGACGATCGAGCTTCAGCACGCGCGCGTGATCCATATAGACCCGCAGCATGTCATCGTCTGCGGCCGCGGAAACTCCCGAAACACCGAAAGCGGCGATCATGCCGGCAAAGAAAATGGTTTTGCCGCTTGATGACATTTGGTCCTCTTTCACGATCACAGCGCAATATGCACATAGAATGGAAAAAAATGGTGAACGAAGCCTTAAGCCCGCCGCTCTGTTCCAGGATGAAGCGTAATGCTCCGATTTGGCACGGTTCCGGACGGCGCACGCCCCGGTTGGAGGCGAAATTTGTGCTATTTCCGGATGAATTCAGCAGTTATTCCAAGAATGTTGTTAAATATTGAGGTGAGTGCGTAAGGAAATACTGACTCTACAAAGGCCTGTTGTCTCGTTCACGTCTAGTTAACTCTTTTCCTTAAGCCGATGGAAACGGCCATTCGCTAGGTTGCAGTCATCCGATCAACGGCAAACAGTTGGCGGACGTGCTGAACATCAACTGGAGTTAGGAGATACCATGACCAAGCTTTTTAGCCGTTTTCTGAAGGACGAATCCGGCGCGACCGCAATCGAATACGGCCTGATCGCCGCCCTCATTTCCGTAGCGCTCATCACCGGCGCAACGAGCCTCGGCGGCAAGATCGGCGACACGTTCTCCAACTTGAGCACCAAGATGGATAGCGCGGTCACCGCAACCGCCGCCCCGGCCGCACCGGCCAACTAATATAGGCGCCGCCAAACGGCGTCCGCATAATGCCGGCCGGATTTGCTCCGGCCAAGCTATTGAGCGGGCTCACAGGCTGAACGGCCGTGAGCCTTTTCGCATCAAGTCACGATCGGGTATAAGCATGATCGCAGCTGCAGTTTTCCTAATACTGCCACTCTGCCTCGCCATCGCGGCTTTCTCGGATCTGTTCACCATGACGATCCCGAACCGCGTTTCCCTGATCCTTGTTGCCTCTTTCCTCCTGCTTGCGCCGCTCTCCGGCCTTAGCCTGGAGGCGATCGGCATGCATCTTGTTGCTGCCGCCATCGTCTTTGGCGCCTGCTTTGCCCTTTTTGCCTTCAACGTGATGGGCGGCGGAGACGCCAAGCTGCTGAGCGCCACAGCGCTCTGGTTCGGTCTGAACCAATCCCTTGCGTTCCTGATGACCGACGTCGCAGCGGTCGGCGGCCTCGTCACCTTGTTGATCCTGCTGGTGAGAACGCAAGCGAACACGATCCTCGCCATCGGGCTGCCGGTGCCGATCTCTTTGCTGCTCGCCAAGAAGATCCCCTATGGCATCGCGATCGCGATCGGCGGTTTCATGGCCTTCCCTTCCTCGCCGCTTTTTCTCGTCGCGCTGGAAAGCCTGAAATAACGGCATTTTAAATGCCCGTTAACTTAAAATGTAAGCATTCTATTAACCATAATTATACCAATTGCTGAGCATTCTACAGGGCGAACATATCATGCCCTGAGGAATGATCGATGAAACCGGCCCGCCTTATAATCCTAGCTGTCGCCGTGGTGGCAGCCGGCCTCGCCGGCCTCCTGGCAATGCGCATGGCGGGCAGCGGCGGTGTCGTCACCCAGGTCCGCTCGGTCGTCGAGAAGGAACCGACCGTCAACGTGCTCGTTTCGAGCGCCAATCTGCCGGTCGGCGCAAGGCTGGACGACAAATTGGTGCACTGGATGGCCTGGCCGCAGGGCGGCGTCGTCCAGGGTCTCATCACCGAAGCCGACAAGCCGGATGCGATCAAGGATCTGCAGGGCGCGGTCGTGCGTCTGCCGATCTTCGAAGGTGAACCGATCCGGCCGGAAAAGCTCGCCGATTCCAGCAGCCGCATCCTGTCCTCGCTGTTGCCGGCCGGCAAGCGTGCCGTCGCGACCGAGATATCGGTGGCAACAGGTGCCGGCGGTTTCATCCTGCCGAATGACCGTGTCGATGTCATCATGGTCCGCAAGGGCACCGAAGCCGCCAAGCTCATTACCGAAACCGTGCTGAGCAATGTTCGCGTTCTCGCCATCGACCAACAGATCCAGGAAAAGGACGACGGCTCGAAATCGGTGGTCGGCACGACCGCGACGCTCGAGCTCACCCCTGATCAAACGAAGGTTCTCGCTGTCGCCCAGCAGATGGCCGACCGGCTGTCGCTCGCGCTGCGCTCGGTCGCCGATGCGCAGGAGCAGGATACAAGTGCCGCCGACTATCTGCTGAGCGGTGACAACGGCAGTGCGATCATCCAGGTCATCAAATCGGGCGCCATCGTCACGGATGCCAGCGCAGCACCGAAGGCGGAGTAAGAGAACGTGCAAATGGGCAATTCAACGCGGCGCGCCGGACCTCTCCTGACAGGCTGCCTTTGGCTGGCAATCGGCGTCTCCGGTATAGTTCCGACCTCTTTCTCCCCGCTTCTCGGCGCAGGCGAGGCGCACGCCGATTCCGATAGCCTGGTCCGGATCTCTCAGACTGGCCCCAATGCCCATCGCCGGTTGAAGCTTGGGCTCAACAAGGCCGTCGTCGTCGATCTGCCGGACGATGCGCACGATATCCTCGTCTCCGATCCGACTATGGCCGATGCCGTGACCCGTACCTCGCGGCGCATCTACCTGTTTGGCAAGAAGGTCGGCCAGACCAATATCTTCGTCTTCGGTGCCGGTGGACAGGAGATCGTCAATCTCGACATCGAGATCGAGCGCGACGTCTCCGGCCTGGAAGTCAATCTCCGCCGCTTCATTCCGGACTCCAACATCAAGGTCGAAATCGTCTCCGACAACATCGTGCTGACCGGCACCGTGCGCACGCCGCAGGATGCCACGCAGGCGGCCGATCTGGCGCAGGTCTTCCTGAAGGGCGGCGAGGCGACGACCAGAACCGAGACCGCATCCGGCACCGGCGGCGATAGCTCGGTGGCGCTCTTTGCCGAAAACCGTCAGGCCTCGCAGGTCGTCAATCTTCTGCAGATTGAGGGCGAGGACCAGGTCACTCTCAAGGTGACGATCGCCGAGGTCCGCCGCGAAGTGCTGAAGCAGCTTGGCTTCGACAACCTCGTTTCCAATTCCTCCGGCATAACGGTCGCTCAGCTCGGCAGTCCCAGTGCCGACAGTGCCACATCGACGATTGGCGGCGGTCTGGCGGCGCTCTTCAAGAGCTCGATCGGCAAATATGACATTTCAACCTACCTTAACGCGCTGGAGCAGGCCAAGGTCGTCAAGACGCTCGCCGAGCCGACGCTGACGGCGATATCGGGTCAGGCCGCGACCTTCAATTCCGGCGGCCAGCAGCTCTATTCGACGACCGACAGCAACGGCAACGTCACTGTCGTGCCGTTTAACTATGGTATCAACCTCGCCTTCAAGCCGGTCGTGCTGTCATCGGGACGCATCAGCCTGCAGATCAAGACCAATGTCTCCGAACCGGTGGCCGGCAGCGGCAACGCCACCTATCAGCGCCGTTCCGCGGAGACCTCGGTGGAGCTGCCCTCGGGCGGTTCGATCGCGCTCGCCGGCCTGATCCGCGACAACGTTTCCCAGACGATGGGCGGCACGCCCGGCGTCTCGAAGATCCCGCTGCTCGGCACGCTCTTCCGCCAGAAGGGTTTCGAGCGTCAGGAAACCGAGCTCGTCATCATCGCAACGCCCTATCTGGTGCGTCCGGTGGCGCGCAATCAGCTCAACCGGCCGGACGACAATTTCAGTCCTGAGAACGATGGCGCAACCTTCTTCCTCAACCGTGTCAACAAGGTCTATGGCCGCCGCGAGGCGCCCGTCGCCGACGCGCAGTTCCACGGCTCGATCGGGTTCATCTACAAATGAGCGGGGCACGATCGGCAGCAATGGCAGAAAACAGAGATCAGGCGATGGCCCATATGATTGCGACTATAACCCGCTTCGGAATCTCGAAGGCGCTTTTTGCGATGGCCGCCATGTCGATGACCGTCCTTTCTGGATGCGCCGGCCCGCATGACCAGCTGACGACCGGCGGTATTCCGGACGATTACCGCGCCCGTCATCCGATCATCGTGACGGAGGCGGAGCAGACGGTTGATATACCCGTCGCCTCCACCGATCGCCGCCTGACCATCGCCCAGCGAGACCTCATCCGCGGTTTTGCCGCAAACTACATCTCGCGCGCCTCAGGCCCCGTTTACGTGCTGTCGCCGCAAGGGTCGCCCAATTCGGCAGCAGCCTATCAACTGCGCAATCAGGTCCGTGCCGAGCTGGTGTCGCGGGGGATCGCAAGCTCGAAAATCGTCAATACCTCCTATGCCGCCGCCGGGCCCGGCGATGCGGCGCCGATCCGGCTGAGCTTTACCGGCACCACCGCGATCACCACGCAATGCGGCCAGTGGCCGAAGGACATCTCGAACGATTTGACCAACCAGAATTACTATAATTTCGGCTGCGCCTCGCAAAACAACCTTGCCGCCCAGATCGCCAATCCTGAGGATCTGGTGGCACCCCGCGGCATGACCCCGATCGACGCGCAGCGGCGCAACAACGCCATCCAGGAATACCGCACGACGACATCGACGATCGAAGATGTCGCCGGCAGCGACAGTAGCTTCTAAGGCGGAACGGCACGATGAGCGCGATCGAATACGAAATCAGGAATCCCAGCGAGCTTCGCAACGCCGACGAGGCGGTGCGCATGGCGGATCTGGAAAACATGCGGCCGCTGCCGCGCATCTCCGTCCATGCCTTCTGCGAGAGCGAAGCCCTGCAGCATGTCATGGAACGCTGCGCCAATGATCGGCGCGTGGCGAAGGTCAGCATGCGCATCACCAGCGGCGGCACCGCCGCTGCCGCCAATATGTTTTCCGGCGCCCCGACACCGAACCTCATCATCCTCGAGACCAAGGCGAATGCCGCAAACCTGCTCGCCGAACTTGCGCCGCTCGCCGCGGTCTGCGATCCGACGACCAAAGTTGTCATTGTCGGATATTACAACGATATCGGGCTTTATCGCGAGCTCATCCGCAATGGCATTTCCGAATATATGGTTCAGCCCGTCGCCATGCCCGATATCCTTGCGGCGATGGCTTCGATCTTCGTCGATCCGGACGCCGAGCCGCTCGGTCGCAGCATCGCCTTCATCGGCTCGAAGGGCGGCACCGGCGCCTCGACCATCGCGCATAATTGCGCTTTCGGCATTTCCAATCTCTTCTCCACCGAGACGATCCTCGCCGATCTCGACCTGCCCTATGGTACGGCGAACATCGATTTCGACCAGGATCCGGCCCAGGGCATCGCCGAAGCGGTCTTCGCGCCCGATCGTCTCGACGAGGTTTTCCTCGACCGCCTGCTGACGAAATGTTCCGAGCATCTGTCTTTGCTTGCGGCACCCTCGCTGCTCGACCGTGCCTATGATTTCGATGGCCAGGCTTTCCAGCCGGTGCTCGATGTTCTGCAGCGCAGCGCGCCCGTCACTGTGCTCGATGTTCCGCATGTATGGTCGGAATGGACGCGCTCGGTGCTGTCGAGCGTCGACGAGGTGGTCATCGCAGCAGTTCCCGATCTCGCCAATCTGCGCAACGCCAAGAACATGCTGGACGCGCTGCGCAAGATGCGGCCGAACGACCGGCCGCCGCATCTCATCCTCAATCAGGTCGGCATGCCGAAACGGCCGGAAATTTCGCCGTCGGATTTCTGCGAGCCGCTCGAGATTGAGCCGATCGCGATCATTCCCTTCGACATCAATCTTTTCGGCAACGCCGCCAATAGCGGCCGGATGATTTCTGAAGTCGACCCGAAGTCGCCGACGGCGGAAACCTTTTCGCAGATATCGCACATCGTCACCGGCCGTGTCGCGATCAGGAAGGCGAAGAAGGGCGGTCTGCTGGGCCTCCTGAAGCGCAAGTAGACGATGAGCAATTCCAGCAAAACTGTGCAGCGGTTTGCGTTCGCAATTGCGTGAAAACAATGAGATAGCGCATTTCCGTGACTCGAAGAGATCGGGAAATGCTCTAGAACGAGCAGATTGGATCGAGTGGCATGTTTGGAAAACGCGGAAACGAAGGTTCCGGAAAGGTCGGAGGAGCGATTGCTCCACCGCCGCCGGCTCTGGCCGCCGCCCCTGCGGCCTCTTCCCCCTCCATTCTGGTCGAACCCTCGCGTGAGCCCGCACGCCAGCAGGTGACGCCGCTGCAGACGCCGCAGCGCAAGCGCCCGGCCCGCACGGATGAATATTACGACACCAAGGCGCAGGTCTTTTCCGCGCTGATCGACACCATCGATCTCTCGCAGCTTTCGAAGCTCGACGGCGAAAGCGCCCGCGAGGAAATCCGCGACATCGTCAACGACATCATCACCATCAAGAACTTTGCGATGTCGATCTCCGAGCAGGAAGAGCTGCTCGAGGATATCTGCAACGACGTCCTCGGTTACGGCCCGCTAGAGCCGCTGCTCGCGCGCGACGATATTGCCGACATCATGGTCAACGGCGCCGGCCAGACGTTCATCGAAGTCGGCGGCAAGACGATCGAATCGGAGATCCGCTTCCGCGACAATGCGCAGCTTCTCTCGATCTGCCAGCGCATCGTCAGCCAGGTTGGCCGCCGTGTCGACGAATCGAGCCCGATCTGCGATGCCCGCCTGCCCGATGGCTCGCGCGTCAACGTCATCGCGCCGCCGCTGTCGATCGACGGGCCGGCGCTCACCATCCGCAAGTTCAAGAAGGACAAGCTAACCCTCGATCAGCTCGTCCGATTCGGCGCGATCACGCCGGAAGGCGCAACCGTGCTGCAGATCATCGGGCGTGTGCGCTGCAATGTCGTCATTTCAGGCGGCACCGGCTCGGGCAAGACGACGCTTCTGAACTGCCTCACCAATTATATCGACAGGGACGAGCGCGTCATCACCTGCGAGGATACGGCCGAACTGCAGCTGCAGCAGCCGCATGTCGTCCGTCTCGAAACGCGCCCGCCGAATATCGAAGGCGAGGGCGAGATCACCATGCGCGATCTCGTCAAGAACTGCCTGCGCATGCGTCCCGAGCGCATCATCGTCGGCGAAGTGCGCGGACCTGAAGTTTTCGACCTGCTGCAGGCGATGAACACCGGTCACGACGGTTCGATGGGCACGATCCACGCCAATACGCCGCGCGAATGCTTGAGCCGTATCGAATCGATGATCGCCATGGGCGGCTTCACTCTACCGGCAAAAACGGTGCGCGAGATCATTTCCAGCTCGGTCGACGTCGTCATTCAGGCGGCGCGCCTTCGCGACGGTTCGCGCCGCATTACCCAGATCACCGAGGTGATCGGCATGGAAGGCGACGTCATCATCACCCAGGACCTGATGCGCTACGAGATCGAAGGCGAGGATGCGAACGGCCGCCTGGTCGGCCGGCACATGTCGACCGGCGTCGGAAAGCCGCATTTCTGGGATCGCGCCCGCTACTTCAACGAGGAAAAGCGTCTTGCCGCCGCCCTCGACGCGATGGAAGCGAAAACGAAGGAATAGGCGAGATGTTCGGATTCGATCCCATAGTGCTGGCAATCGTCGCCCTCGCCGCCGTCTCGGCGGCGGCGGTTGCCTATGCCCTGTTGTTTTCGAAGATCGAAGCCGACAAGAAATCGGCAAGCCGCATCAATCGCGTCAAATCGGCCGAAAGCGACCGGGTCAATGTCAAGGCTGCCCGTGACCGGGTGCAGGAGTTGTCGAAGCGCCGCAAATCGGTGCAGGACAACTTGAAGGATCTGGAAAAGCGCCAGCACGAAAAGACCAAAAAGACCCTGTCGATGAAATCCCGGCTGGTGCAGGCCGGCCTGACGATCACACCGGCGAAATTCTATCTCTTCAGCGCCATCTTCGCCTTGGTGCTGCTGCTCGTGGCCTTCGTCGTCGGTGCGTCGTTGATGGTCATGGTCGGTATCGCCGTCGTCGCTGGTCTCGGCTTGCCGCGCTGGGTCCTCGGCTTTCTGATCAAGCGCCGCCAGACCAAGTTTTTGAACGAACTCCCCAATGCGCTTGACGTTATCACCCGCTCGATCAAATCGGGCCTGCCGCTCAACGATGCCATCCGTCTTATCGCCACCGAAGGCACCGAGCCGGTCAAGAGCGAGTTCCTGCGGGTGATCGAGGCGCAGCAGGTGGGCCTCAGCATTCCCGACGCCTGCGCCCGCATGACGATCCACATGCCGCTCCAGGAAGTCAATTTCTTCGCCATCGTCATTGCCATCCAGTCGCAGGCCGGCGGCAATCTGTCGGAAGCGATCGGCAATCTCTCCAAGGTGCTGCGCGAACGCAGGAAGATGAAGGCCAAGGTCCAGGCGCTCTCGATGGAAGCCAAGGCGTCGGCCGTCATCATCGGGGCTCTGCCCTTCATCGTTGCGACCCTCGTCTACATGACGTCGCCGAACTACATGATGATCCTTTTCACCGATCCGCGCGGCCATCTCATCATGGGTGCCTCGGCGATCTGGATGTCGATCGGCATCTTCGTCATGCGCAACATGGTCAATTTTGACATCTAGCCGGAAGGAAGCATCATGTCGCAGGACTTTGCCGCAACGCTGACCAATCCGAGCATGCTGATCGCGCTCTTCGTCGCGATCGCCGTCTTCGCCACCTTTTATACGATCGCCATCCCCTTCTTCGAACGAGGCGATCTGAACAAGCGCATGAAGGCGGTTTCGACCGAACGCGAGCAGATCCGTGCCCGCGAACGCGCCCGCATGAACACCGAAACCGGCGCCGGCAAGGCCTCGCTCAGAAACCAGAACAACCGCTCGGTCCGTCAGATCGTCGAGCGCTTCAACCTGCGCAAGGCGCTGGTCGACGAAAACACGGTCAACAAGCTGCGTGCCGCCGGTTTCCGTTCGGAGAATGCGCTGAATACCTTCCTGGTGGCGCGTTTCCTGTTGCCCTTCCTTTTTCTGACGCTTGCCGCCGTCTGGGTCTTCGGCCTCGGCAATCTCGCCGGAAGAGGCATGCCGATCCGTCTCTTCGCCGTCATCGGCGTCGGCTATCTCGGCTTCTACGCCCCGAACATCTATATCTCGAACCGCATGGGCAAGCGCCAGCACTCGATCAAGCGCGCCTGGCCGGATGCGCTGGACCTGATGCTGATCTGCGTCGAATCCGGCATCTCGATCGAGGCTGCGATGCGTCGCGTGTCGGAAGAGCTCGGCGAGCAGTCGCCGGCGCTCGCCGAGGAGATGGTGCTGACCACGGCCGAGCTCTCCTTCCTGCCGGATCGCCGCGTGGCGCTCGACAATCTCGCCACTCGCACCCAGATCGAGTTGGTGCGTTCGGTGACACAGGCGCTGATCCAGGCCGATCGCTACGGCACGCCGGTCGCGCAGGCACTGCGCGTTCTCGCCCAGGAAGGACGCGACGAACGGATGAACGAGGCGGAAAAGAAGGCGGCCGCCCTGCCGCCGAAACTGACGGTGCCGATGATCCTGTTCTTTCTGCCGGTGCTGATCGCCGTCATTCTCGGTCCGGCTGGCATCCAGGTGTCCGACAAGTTCTGACGTTTGCGCCGACGCCGGAAAGCGGCGACCGCTTTCGGCTGAAGACGATGTGCATCAAGGACCATCGGTCCGATCGGCTACCAGAAAACGCGGGTGACCGCCGCCGACTGAGCTGGTAAATTGGATGGACGACCATCGGCAAGTGCTGGCGCCCCGCGGCGCCCCTGATGTTCGTTCAATCCAAAAGAGAGGTTTCCGATGTCTTCTGGGCGCATTTTCATCAGCATCATGGCAGCCTTGGCCGTCGGCGCGATGAGCCCCGGCCCGAGCTTCGTCGTCGTCTCCAGGATCGCCATCTCGCGCTCGAGGCTGGATGGCCTTGCGGCCGCACTCGGCATGGGCGTCGGCGGTGTTGTTTTTGCCGTGCTGGCGCTTGCTGGGCTGACGGCGCTGCTGTCTCAGTTCGAATGGCTCTATGTCCTGCTGAAGGTCGCAGGCGGCGCCTATCTCGTCTATATCGCCGTCAATATCTGGAGGAGCGCCGGTCAGCCGCTCGAGGTCTCCGACACCGTCAACGGAAATCCTGCGCCGAGGCTGAGCTTCATGACCGCGCTGCTGACCCAACTCAGCAACCCGAAGACCATCATCGTCTATGCCAGCATCTTTGCCGCACTTTTACCGAGGACGGTGCCGCTCAGTCTCATCGTCGCGCTGCCCCTCGGCGTCTTCGTCTTGGAGGCGGGGTGGTATTCGATCGTGGCCCTCGCTTTTTCGGCCCGCCACCCGCGGCGGCTCTATCTTGCAGCCAAGAGCTGGATCGACTGCAGCGCGGGTGTCGTCATGGCCGGCCTCGGGCTCCGGCTCATTCTCGCGGGCGTAAGTGATCGATAGGCTGTCGCATGTGACTTCGGACGCTCTCAAGCGCAGAGGAAGTCCGGTCAGTAGGTATTGCTGACGTTCGCTGCGCCCGGCGTCTTGTCCTTGGCGGCGAGTTTCTGCCAGGAATTTGGCTGCGAGAGCATGCCTCTGAGATAGGCGACATTGGCATCGGCCTGTTGCGGCGAAAGTTCGCGCCGGGCGATTTGCTCGGCTTCCGGGAAACGTCCTTGCAGACCGACGACGAGGGCAAGGTTCTGCCTGACGCGGCTGTCGGCCGTCGGTTGGCTGGCGGCGGAGCGCAGATAGGTTTCGGCCGTGCGCAGATCGCCGGTCAGCACGTAGGACATGCCGAGGTTGGAAAGGATGGAGGGCTCGTTCGGCTGGATATCGAGCGCGTCGCGGTAGCGCTGCCGGGCCTCGCTTGCCCGGCCCATCTGGTCGAGGATCGCGCCTTGGGCCGAGACCAGCTTCCAGTCCGGACGATCCGGTGTCTGGGCGCGGCCGATCGTGTCGAGCGCCTGCTGGAACTGGCCGGCCGCCGCCTGCGCCTTGCCGTAGGCGGCCAGCACGTTGCGGTCGCCGGGATTGGCGATCGCCACCTGCTGCATGACGGCGAGCGCCTGCGTGTCACGGCCGTTCATGCGCAGCAGATTGGCATAATTGACGCCGGTGACGGGATCGCGTGGGTTCTTTTCGTAGGCCTGGCCGAGCCGGTCCGTCGCCGAGCGCAGCTCAATCGCGTCCATCTCGTCAACCGGCTTGGTGAGTTTCGGCACCGAGCCCGTTGTCATCCGGTCCTTGGTCGTCGAGCAGCCGGCAAGCGCCAGGACGAGCAGCGAGGCCGCAGCGCCCTGCAGGATACGATTCGTGAATATGGTGGTGAGCGAGGCAGGCATGGCGCGTTCCTGGATTCCGAAATCGGCGCCTGACCTCGAAGCGGAACAGGGAAAGGTTTGACGCGTAATCTTCGCTCCAGCAATAGTCTGTTAACCCTAACAGACCGTTAAGGAACGATTCCTTACGACCGCCGAAGGACAATCATGGCCCCCTATCAGTTCATCGAGAGACCGACTCCTTTCAACACGAAGGGCGGTTCGACGCTGCCGATCTTTGCCGTCACGCCTGCCCATATCGACACCGGCACGATCGATCCGATCGCGCTCGATTGGGCGCGCAGGGCAGGCTACAAGGCCGAAAGCGGGTCGCTGCTGCTGATCCCGACGGCTGAAGGCCATCTCGGCGGCGCGCTTTACGGCCTCGGCACCAATCCATCCGAGCAGCCTTACATCACCGGCAGGCTCGCCCGCGCGTTGCCGGCCGGCGACTGGCACATCGAGACCGCGCCGCTGACGGCAAATCGCCTGGCGCTCGGCTTCGGGCTCGGCAGCTACCGTTTCGACCGTTACAAATCCGAAAAATCGGCGGCGGCGACGCTGATGATCCCCCGCGATGCCGACGCCGCCGACATCAAGCGCCAACTCGCTGGCGTCTTTCTTGCCCGCGACCTGATTAATACGCCGACGAACGACATGGGCCCGAACCAACTCGAGGCCGTTTTCCGTGGCCTGGCCGAACATTACAAGGCGGAGATATCGGTGATTGCGGGCGACGACCTGCTCACGCAGAACTTCCCGCTGGTCCATACTGTCGGCCGCGCCAGCGCCGATGCGCCGCGCCTTCTCGAGCTGCGCTGGGGCAAGAAGGGCCATCGCAAGGTGACACTGGTCGGCAAGGGCGTCTGCTTCGATACTGGCGGTCTCGACATCAAGCCTGCCGCCTCCATGCTGCTGATGAAGAAAGACATGGGCGGCGCGGCGAATGTCATGGGGCTTGCCCTGATGATCATGGACGCCAAGCTGAAGGTCGACCTGCGTGTTATCTTGCCCGTTGTCGAAAACGCGATCTCGTCCAACGCTTTTCGGCCCGGCGACATCTACCGCAGCCGCAAAGGCCTGACCGTCCAGATCGACAATACCGACGCCGAAGGCCGTCTGATCCTTGCCGATGCGCTTGCCTACGCCGATGAGGAAGAGCCTGAGCTCTTGATCGACATGGCGACGCTGACCGGCGCTGCCCGCGTTGCGCTCGGCCCGGATCTCCCGCCCTTCTTCACCGATGACGCCAATCTGGCGCATGACCTCACTGAGGCGAGCCTAGAAACCGACGATCCGCTCTGGCGCCTGCCGCTCTATTCCGGCTACGAAAAGGATATCCGCGCCAAGTTCGCCGACCTCACCAATGCGCCGGCCGGCGGCATGGCCGGTGCGATCACTGCGGCCCTCTTCCTCAAGCGTTTCGTCAGCAGGGCGAAGAGCTGGGTACATATCGATATTTTCGGCTGGGCTCCGTCCGAACGGCCGCATTCGCCGGGCGGCGGCGAGGCACAGGCGATCCGCGCGCTCTTTCACCATATCCGCGAAAGCCTTCGCTGAGCCCATACGCAAAAAGCGTTGAGGCGCGCCGCGTGTTGCGCGTTGCGCCTCGATCGTTAAAATTTTATTCACCCTGCCGGGCGGCAATTCCCAGCGCCCCTTGCATGTGCATGGCAACTACCGGAAAATGAAACGTTAGCGTAACGATCTTCCGGAGGGGCCGTGCCGATCGAACTGACCGCCTCGCAGGCGCTGGGGCTCTGGCATGGCGCGGCGCTCGATCAGGTCCGCCACGATGACCGCGATTTGACGTTGCGCCAGATGGCCATCCTGCTGCATATTTATCTGGTGCCGCCGCCGCACACCGTGCGCGGGCTTGCCGCCACGCTTGAAGTCACCAAGCCGGTCATTACCCGCGCCTTGGATACGATGGGCGAGATGGGCCTGGTCGATCGTGTGCGTGACGATGCCGACCGGCGCAACGTGATCATCAAGCGTACCGTCGGCGGCGCGCTCTACCTGGAAAAGCTCGGCGATCTCATCCGAGATCAGGCCCGCCGGCTGCCGATCTGAAAGGAATGCGAATGACGATGCTCGACCGCCGCCTGCATGCCTACAGACCTGATCTCGCGGAAGCGAGGCTTGAAGGCAAGGTCGAGGCGTCGCGCTTTGTGGAAGGCGCGCCGGCCCGTGTCGCCGTTCCCGTCGTGGGTTTGCGCCCTGAACCGGATCTTGCCCGCGGCATCGATACCGAGCTGCTTCTCGGTGAGGACCTGACGGTATTCGATCGCGCCGACGGCTGGTGCTGGGTGAAAGCCGCCTCTGACGGCTATGTCGGTTATGTCAAGGCAGACGCGCTCTTGGATGGCCGGCCGACGCCGACTCATATCGTCACCGTCCAGCGCACCTTCCTCTATCCCGAGCCGGAACTGCGCAAGCCCCACCAGGCCATCGTGTCGATGGGAAGCCGCGTTCATGTCGCCGGCGAGGCGGAAGCGCGCGGCAATCGCTATGTCGTGCTTGAGGACGGAACTGCGATCTTCGCCAAGCACGTGCAGCCGATCGGTGCCCTCGATGGCGCCGATTACGTTGGCATCGCAGCCCGTTTCCTGGAGACGCCCTATCTCTGGGGCGGGCGTTCCGGCCTCGGCATCGATTGCTCCGGCCTCGTCCAGCTGGCGATGCTGATGACGGGCAGAGCTGCGCCGCGCGATACCGACCTGCAGGCGGCAGGCCTCGGCCAGCCGATCGACCGATCCGAAATCCGCCGTGGCGACCTGGTATTCTGGAAGGGCCATGTCGCCGTCTTCGAAGATCCGGAAACCATTCTCCATGCCAATGGCCACAGCATGACGGTGGCGCGCGAGAATTTCGCGGCCGCGGTCGAGCGCATCGGCTGGCTCTACGAGCAGCCGACCGGCTATCGCCGCCCGTTCGGTTGATCAGCCGACTGCATAATTCCTTAAATCGGAAACGATTTAAGGACAAAATTATGCAGCCATTCAAAGTGCTACAGCGTCCTTTGCGCGTTCGAAAAGACGCGCGGCGCTGTAGTCGGCCGCGGCCAGGATCTTACCCCGCCCGTCCAGTCCTCGAAGGCTTTCGACAGTCTCAGCACCCGCAGGTCGTCGAAACGCGGCCCGACGATCTGCAGGCCGATCGGCATGCCCGATTGGGAGAAGCCGCAATTGATCGAAGCGGCCGGCTGCTCCGACATGTTCCATGGCACCGTGAAACCGATATGCTCGAACGGCAGGGCCGGATCGTTGGTCGGCGATGCCCATTCGGCCGGATAGGAGATGATCGGATTGGTCGGCGAAAGCACGGCGTCGACCTCGGTGAACAGCCGTCCGCAGCTCCTGCGCATCTCGATCGTCTGATTGAAGCCCTTGACCGCATCGACACCGCTGATGTTGGCGCCGGCCATCGCCCAATCCCTGATATAAGGCAGGATGCTGTCGCGCCGTTCTTCGTCGAGGTCCGCGATATCGCCCCAAAACCGGGATCGCCAGAAGTTGTCGAGCCCATCCAGCATCGCGCGCGTCAGCACCGGTTGGACGGATACAATGGTCGCGCCGGCCTTCTCGAAATGTTGCGCCGCCGCTTCGACCGCGACCCTGATCTCGTCCTCCAACGCAAGCCCGCAGCCGGCATCGAGCATCAGCCCGATCTTCATGCCCGACACGTCGATGTCGAGATCCATCCAGTTGAAATCGTTCGGCGGCAGGCTGGTGCCGTCGCGCCAGTCCGGGCGTGACAGCGTCGCCATTGAAAAGGCCGCATCCTCGACCGTGCGCGCCATCGGCCCGACGCAGCGCCCGACATAATAGGGATCGGCTGGAATGCGCCCATGGCTCGGCTTGAAGCCGAAGATGCCGGTCCAACCGGCGGGAAGGCGCACTGAGCCGCCGATATCGGTGCCGATATGCAGCGGTCCGTAGCCGGCGGCCGCCGCTGCGGAAGCCCCGGCGCTCGATCCGCCGGGATTTTGCGTGGTGTTCCAGGGATTGCGGCTGAGGGGATGAAAGCTCGAAAGCCCGGAGGAAAGCATGCCGTAATCGGGGCAGGTGGTCTTGGCGAAGATCACCGCGCCGTCTTCCCGCAGTCGGGCGGCGGCCGGTGCGTCGGCCTCTGCCGGCTTCAGTTCCACTGCCCTCGTGCCGAGCGGAACCGGCTGGCCCTTCGTGGCGATCAACTCTTTCAGCGTCACCGGGATGCCGTCCAGGGCGCCGAGCGTTTCTCCCTTCGCCCAGCGCTCCGTCGATGCTTTCGCCTGGGCGCGCGCCGATTCAGGATCGTAGAGGTAGAGTGCCGAAATCGAAGGCTCCCAGGCCGCAATATGGTCTTCGAGTGAAAGCCAGTATTCGAGAGGGGAGAGGCTTTTATCGGCGAAGCGCTGCCTGAGTTCGCGAATGGTAAAGTCGGTATCGGTCATGGCATGGTCTTTCGGGCTTTTCGACTGGGGAGGACATCAGCGGCTTGCCTCGCGCGGGTCGAGCAGATCGCGCAAACCGTCGCCGAGCATGTTGAAGCCGAAGACGGTGAGCGCGATGGCAAGGCCGGGCAGGATCGCCAGCCAGGGGGCGAGCGCCAGATAGGTTTGCGCATCGGCAAGCATCCGGCCCCAGGTCGGCGCCGGCGGCGGCATGCCAAGCCCGAGGAAGCTGAGACCCGCTTCGGTGAGGATCGCCAGCCCCAGCTGGATCGCGCCATGCACGATGATCTGGCTCGTGATATTCGGCAGCACATGGCGCAGCGAAATGGTCAGGCGCGTATTGCCGATGGCGCGCGCCGCCGTCACATAGTCGCGGCTCCAGGCCTGCAGCGAGGTCGCAAGCGTCACCCGGGCAAAGACCGGGATCATGAAGACGGCAATCGCGGTGATCGCGGTGAACCGCCCTGGCCCGAGAAAGGCGCCGAGAACCATGGCCGACAGGATCGGCGGCAAGGCGAAGATGACGTCGCAGATGCGCATCAGCAGTGCTTCGAACGGACCGCGGATTGCCGCCGCCGAAATGCCGGCGATCGAGCCCAGCGTCCCGCCGATCATGACCGCTGTGATGGCGATCGACAGCGAATTCCAGCAGCCTGCCATCAGCATCGAAAGCACGTCGCGGCCGAACTGGTCCGTGCCGAGCAGGCCGAAGGCAAGCGGCGGCTGCAATTTGTGGATGATCTGCATTTTCGCCGGCGGCAGCGGCGTCCAAACGAGCGACAGCAGTGCCACGGCGACCAGCAGGCCGATGATGACGACCCCCGAAATCAGGTTCATTCGCCGGCTAAGTCTAAAGACCCGGCGGCGGCTGGTGATGGCGGTGGACACGATCGGTGCCATGCGTCAGGCCGCCTTTCTCATCCTGGGATCGATCGCCAGGTAGGAGAGATCGACAATGAAATTCATCACGATGACCAGGCCTGCGAAGAATAGCACGACATCCTGCATGACGATGATGTCGCGCTGGGAGAGCGCCTGAAGGGCGAGCCGTCCGAGGCCGGGCAGGTTGAAGACGTTTTCCACCAGCACCGCGCCGGCGACGAGAAAGGTGAATTGCAACCCGATCATCGTCAGGATCGGGATCGACGCATTAGGCACGATATGGCGCCACAGCACCGCACTGCGCGACAGCCCCTTGGCGACCGCGGTGCGGGCAAAATCCTCATGCATCGTGTCGAGCACGGCCGAGCGCGCCACCCGGGTTAACACGCCCGCCTGCGGCATTGCCAGCGCGACAGCGGGCATAACCAGCGCCTGCAGCGCCGGCATCAGGCCGGCACTCCAGCCCGGGAAACCGCCGGCCGGCATCAGCCCGAGCATCGTCGAAAACAGGATGATCAACAGCAGCGCCACCCAGAAGGCGGGCACTGCAATGCTGATCTGCGAAAACAGCGTTGCGATGAGATCGAAGATGCCGCCGCGGCGCGAGGCGGCCAGCACGCCGAGCGGCAAGGCAATCGCCACCGAAAGCATAATTGCCATCAGCGCCAGCGGCAGCGTCACTGTCAGCCGCTCGACGATCAATCCTGCGACCGGTACGCCATAGGTTAGCGAATTGCCGAGATTGCCGGATAGCACACCGGTCAGCCATTGCCCATAACGCAGCAGCAGCGGCTGATCGAGCCCGAGATCGTGGCGTAGCGCGGCAAGCGTTTCCGGTGTCGCCGAGGTGCCGAGCAGGATCGAGGCGGGATCGCCGGGCAGAAGGTCCATGATGGTGAAGATCAACAGCGAGACGACGACGAGCGTGACCAGGAGACCGGCGAAGCGACGGGCGAGGAGTGGGATCATGCGTGCCACGCTTTCGACGTGGAACGGCGGATCCCACCCGACGCGCCGACGGTGAGTTTGGCTAGAACGCCGACCTCACTCTCCGTCATGCTCGGCCTTGAGCCGAGGATCCATGCCGCGGCTGCTGGTGGATGGGGTGTGGATGCTCGGCTCAAGGCCGAGCATGACGGAGAACGGGGCGGGCGGAAGGAGCCATTCACTGTGCAGGCGCTCGCGGCAGGAATGCTACCCGCCAGCGAAACCAAACAATGTCGGCCCCGGCTGAACTGACTTGGTGAGGAATGGAGAGGGCTGCGCACTACATCGATCAAATGCATGTCGGTTCCCTCCAAGGCCCACGGCGTGCCAACCATTCGGCCCGGCCTACCTTTGTTACTCGTCCCAGGAAACACCAGACAGCACGTTGGAAGGGATCGGCTCGTTCTCCCACAGGCCCTTCAGCTTGCTATCCCAGACGCCGAGTTTCGGCATGACGAAGAGGTAGAGCGCCGGCACGTCCTCGGCGAGGATCTTCTGCGCTTCGCCGTAGATCGCATTCTGCGCGGCAGGATCGGCCGTCTCCTGGACCTTCTTCATCAGCGCGTTGAAAGCGGGGTTCTTGTAGTTGAAATAATAGGGATCGCGCCCATAGATGTCGATGTCGAGCGGCTCCGCATGGGCGATGATCGTCATGTCGAAGTTGCGATCCTTCATAATGTCCTGGACCCATTTCGCCGGAAATTCCGTCGGCTCGATATTCATCGTCACGCCGATCTCGGCAAACATCGCCTGTATCACCTGGGCGCTGCGCGGCGCATAGGCCATCTGCGGCGATTTGATCGTGAAGGTGAAGCCGTTGGGATAGCCGGCTTCGGCGAGCAGCGCCTTCGCCTTCTCGACGTCGTAGGGCAGCACATTGGTCATGTCCTGATAGCCCGGATCGTTCGGCGTGTAGTGGCTGCCAATCGGCATGCCCAAGCCCGACCAGGCGCCGTCAATCACCGTCTTGCGGTCGATCGCCATCATCAGCGCCCGGCGGACGCGTTTGTCGTCGAACGGCTTCTTGGCCGTGTTCATGCCGGCAACGACCTTGAGTTCGGTATTGCCGATCCTGGTGACGAGCCTCGCGTCGCCATCGAAAGAACTCATCAGCTCGGGTGCGGCAAATTCCGGAAACGCATCGAGATCGCCGGATTTCAGCGCAGCCGCCTGCGCCTGCGGATCGGCGATGAAGCGGAAGGTCACCGTGTCGAGTTTGGCGGCCGCATCCTTGTTCCAATAATCGGCATTCCTGGCGAGTTCGACTTTGTCGCCCTTCGCCCAGCTGGCGAATTTGAACGGACCGGTGCCGATCGGCGTCGTCTTGTCGTCGGCCGCCGTCTTCGGTGCGACTATCACCGAGGCCGGCCAGCCGAGCCAGTAGATCAGGCTGCCGGTCGGTGCCGAGAGATGCAGCACCAGCGTTTCGGCATCGGGCGTATCGATCGAGGCGATCGAGGCGAAGAAGCGCTTCTGCGGATTGACCGAATCGGCGCCGCGGGCGCGGTCCAGCGAAAACTTGGCGCCCGCGGCATCGAAGGCCTCGCCGTCATGGAATTTGACGCCGGTCTGCAGCTTGAACGTATAGGTCAGGCCATCGAGCGAGATTTCCCAGCTTTTCGCCAGCTGCGGCTGGATCTTACCGGCCTGGTCGATCGTCACCAAGCCCTCGAACACGTTTTGCCAGGTCACCTGGCCGATCGCGACCGGTGCTGCGATCGTCGGGTCGAGACCGGTCGGCTCGACGCTCATGCCGAGATTGAGGGTGGTCTTCGCCGCCTCGGCCGGCGTCATCGCCGTCATCACCAGCCCGGCCGAAAGTGCGGCACCCAGGGAAAGCCGCCTGAAGAAACGGGCTGAAGGCGCAAACGAAAGCTTGATCATCATGTTCCCTTGTCTGGCCGCGCGTCGATGACGAAGACCTTTTGCGAGGAGAGTGACACTATGCCGGTGCACACACAATGACGATTTTGTGTGCTCAGTGTAGCCGAAAAAGCTACACCGCAAATCCGCAGGCGATGCAAGCTCGAAGCGTCAGTCTTTCGTCCCGGCCCGGCGGTTCGTGCGCTCGCGCATGAACCTCTCGATGAAGTCGAGCAGTTTCGTCGCGGCGAAGGACAGCTGCCGGTCCGGCGCGACGCAGAGATCGACATGGGTGCGGATGCCGGCCTTGCCGGCGAGCGGAATGGCAAGGAGCTGACCCGCTTCGATCTCGCGGCGGACAGTCAGCGCCGGCAGCAGCGTGGCGGCAGCCCCGCTGAGCACCAGTTCCTTCAGCATTTCGAGCGAGCTGGTGACGAAGACGGGATCGAGGCTTAGCCCCTCCTTCTCGAACAACGCATCGAAGGCCTGGCGGAAGCCGAAGGATTGATCCGGCAGCGCCAAGGCGTAGTCGGCGAGCGTCCTCAGCGGGATCTCGGCATGCGCAGCGGCCGGATGCTGCGGCGTGGCGATGAGATCATAGGCGATCTCGGAGCGCAGCCGTACCTTGGTGCCGGACATAGGAGGCGCAAACAGCGTCACCGCAATATCCGCCTCGGCGCTGTTGACGGCGTCGACCGCCTGCCGCGCGCTGGTGATCGTCACGGCAAAGCGCAGCTTCGGATATTTCAGGCTGAATTCGGCGAGCGCCGGCGCCAGCAGATTGGCGACAGTCGCGCCATTGGCATAGATGCTGACGCGGCCCCGCTGCAGGCCCTTCAGGTCTTCGATCAGCTGCTGGACGTGATCGAGCTCGCGCAGCGTCCGGCCGGCGCGGGCGGCAAGCAGTTCGCCGGCGGCCGTCAGCTTGACGCCGCGGGCGCTGCGTTCGACGAGCGGCGCACCGAAATGATATTCGAGGTTCTCGATCTGCCGGCTGATCGCCGTTGGCGCGACATTGAGATTCTCGGCCGCCTGGCGCATCGAATTGGTCCTGACCAGTTCGTCGAAATACATCAGCGCCCGGATCTGCATTCACGTCTCTCCGCCATTCGGCATATTGGATCTGTAGAGAGTCCGACCCTATTCAATCAACCGCTACTCGCATAGCGGTCGCGCCAGGCCTTTTGCGCGCCCTCGACCGGCAGCGCGGTCGCCGCGTAGACCCCTCGGGCGATCGCCCGCGCCATGACGATAGTCGCGAGATGGCAAAGCTCCATCAGGCTCGCCATATCGTCTCTTCGATGCTTGGCCGTCGAAGCGGCAAAGACGGTGTCGCCGTCGAGCGGCAGGTGCGCCGGCAGCAGTGCCCGGGCGAGGCCGTCATGGCCGGCGAGCGAAAGCCGATGCGCTTCGGCCTTCGTCAGCTGCGCATCGGTCACGACAGCGCCGATCGTCGTCGCCGGGGTGTTCATGCCCTTGAGCCGCATCCGGTGGTCGGTCACATCAGGCATGCCGAGCCCGCCGAATTCCGCGTCTTTCTCGAAAGGCGCCGCCCAGAAATGTGGCCCGTCGCCGATCGTCGCCGAGCCGAGCGCATTGACGGCGACGATTGCCGCGATGCGGTGCCCGGCGCTGCTGACGGCGCTGGCTGAGCCAAGCCCGCCCTTGACGGTGGCCGTCGTCGCCCCTGTGCCGGCGCCTGTCGTGCCGAGCGCGAATGCGCCCTTGGCGGCCGCCTTCAACGCCGCATAGCCCATGTCGCGATAAGGCGAGTGAAGGCCCCAATCCTTGTCGCCGCCGTTCAGCAGGTCCATCAGGATTGCCTGCGGCACAATCGGAATACGCACCGACCCGACTGCAAAGCCGCGGCCGAGTTCGCGCAGGCCCGCCTGCACGCCGCCGGCGGCATCCAGCCCGAAGGCAGAGCCGCCGGAGAGCACGAAGGCATCCACGGCATTGACGGTCATCGACGGATCGAGCAGGGCGGTGTCGCGCCCGCCGGGCGCGCCGCCGAGCACGGTGCCGGATGCGACGGCCGGTTCGTCGAAGACGATGACCGTGACACCGGAACCGAGCGCAAGGTCGGTCGCATGGCCGACGGAAACGCCTTCGATGTCGGTAATGAGGTTCAGAAGATCGGGCAAGGGCGGATCCTTATCACGGAAAGGCGGCCGGTAGGACTGTACTGCATAATTCCTTAAATCGGAATCGATTTAAGGATAAAATTATGCAGAAATTCAAAGCGTTACAGCGTCCTTTGCGCGTCTGATAAAGACGCGCGGCGCTGTAATGCCCTCAAAAAACAAGACCGGCCCCATTTGGCGGGACCGGTCGGACATTACGAAAAGCCGTGAATGCTGATTGCGGCCTCTTGTCCTCAGGCATGAAGCGGCTTCGGATGACGGCGGGTCATCAGGTCATGGATAGCCAGCCGCACCTCGTCCGGCGAGCCGAAGCGCTGCTCGTCGAGGTCGTGGACATGAAATTTCACGGCGATGAACTTCAGCCGATCTTCATCGGGAATGACGATCCCGACGGGAACGCCTGCGTATTCGATAACTTGCTTCTTCATAGATAGAACTCCTGCCGCGCAACATGCGCAGCCATGGCGAATTGACTTGTCTGGTACCGTTGAAAGGAGGACGAACGTCACATTCGACAGTTCGGGCGGGAGAGGGCGCCCGGACGGTCATTGCCAAGCACAGATCGCCCAAGGAGATCGGCGAGAATATCGATGTCTATCATGCTCGTTCCTTATGTTGGCGTTGCACTTGAAAGGTCCCGGGTAGAGCCCGGAATCGGTGAAGGCTGTCTTCGATAATCTACTAACTTGGTAGAGATTACGCTATAGCCTGTCAGAAACATATTCCGAAACGTGTCAAAATATCGACGATCCGAAAAAATTCATTCCGTCGCAGTCCGAACTTACAGAAAGAAACATATCAGTCTTTCGTTAAATTCGCATGACAGAATCGGAAGTTCGATCGATCACCGCGGCAGACATAGGAAGCCTTGCCGTATCAAGCAATGGCCTGTTTCATTAAAAATCGACATGCCTCGAAATGACCGATTTGGTTAATGCCGGAAGCCCTGTGTCACCAGCCCTCTTCGAGTACCTTCTCCAGCATGTCCGCGAAGAAATCCGCGCTGTCGATGCTGATGCAGAGTGGCGGTTTGATCTTCAGCACATTCTGGTGATCGCCGGTCGGCTGCATGATGACGCCGAGTTCGAGAAGCCGGTCGCAGATGGCAGCCGTCTCTTCGGTCGCCGGCTCCAGCGTCGTTCTGTCGCGGACGAATTCGAGGCCGAGATAGAGGCCCATGCCGTGCACGGCGCCCGCAATCGGATGGCGGTCGATCAGCGCGGCTAGCCGCGCCTTCAGATGATCGCCGACCGTCCGGGCATTTTCCTGCAGCTTTTCCTCGGCCATAACGTCGAGCACCGTCATGCCGGCGATGCAACTGACCGGGCTGCCGCCGGTGGAGGAAAAGAAAGGGCCCTCCTTCTCCAGCGATTGCGCAATCTCCCGCGTGGTGATGACGGCGCCGAGCGGATGGCCGTTACCCATGCCCTTGGCGACGGTAATGATATCAGGCACGACCCCTTGCTGCTCGAAGCCCCAGAAATAATGCCCGAGCCTGGCATAGCCGACCTGCACCTCATCGGCGATGCAGAGGCCGCCGCGAGCGCGGACCTGCGCATAGATTTCCCTGAGATAACCGTCCGGCAGCGGGATGCCACCGGCATTGCCGTAGACCGATTCGCAGATGAAGCCCGCAAGGCCTTCGCCCGCAGCATCTATTGCCTCCAGCACCGGCGTCGCCATGCCGAGATAATCCGCTGCCGTATCGGGACCACGGAAGTCGCCGCGATAGGTGTTCGGCGAAACGACGGTATGCACCCAGTCCGGCCGGGTGGTCGGTGCCTGCGGATTGTCGGCGATCGAGGTGGAGACGGCGTCGCTTGCCGCCGACCAGCCATGATAGGCTTCGAGCAGGCAGAGCATGTTGCGCGCGCCGCTATGGGCTTGCGCCAGCCGAAGCGCCAGATCGTTCGCCTCCGAGCCGCTGTTGACCAGGAAGACCGCGTCGAGCCCGTCCGGCGAAAGGGCGGCGAGGCGTTCGGAAAATTCGGTGATCGCGGCATAGTGGAAGCGCGAATTCGTGTTGAGCCGCAGCCATTGGGCGTGGATTGCTGCCGCGAACCTGGGATGGCCATGGCCGAGAATGGTGACGTTGTTGACCATGTCGAGATAGGCGCGGCCTTCGACATCGAACAAATGCTCCTTCCAGCCGCGCTCGATCTGCGGCGCCGCCGCGTAATAGTTCTTCTGCGGCCTTGCGAGATGCGCCCGCCGCCTGGCGAAGAGCGCGGCGGTATCAGGTTGCGGCGCATCCGCTTGCGGGCTGAGAAGCAGCGAGGGTGAAGGGCAGAGCACCGACCAGGCCGCCGCCGCGCGGGGTGTGGAAAACAACGGTGGTTCAAGACCCGCGACGTTGCAAAGCTGGACACGCAGCCCGCCGAGCGACGAAGCCTCTCCGGTAACCGTGCCAAGCGGATCGCCGGCGGCAATCGCAGCTCCATCCTCGACCGAGAGGTCGAGCCCATCGAGATGCAGGGTCATGCTGCCGCTGGCGAGCGTCAGATGCTGGTCCTTCCAGCCGATACGGCCGGCAAAGGGCGCTGCAATCGCGCTGCCTGCGGCAAGGCATATGTCGACATGCAGGGCGCAGGTCGCCTGTCCCTTCGCGGTTCCCGCACGGGAAAGCCGATATTCGCCGTAGCGCGTCGCTGCCGTGCCGTTTTCGGTTGCTACACGGGCAAGCAGCCGCCAGTCCATGTCGGCATTTAGCCAGTTGCCGGCGGAAAAATGCGGGCTCCGCACCCCAAGATCGACATAGGCGATCCCGGCCGGATCGATGTCCGGCAGCAACGACAGCCATCCCGATGCTTCCGGGGCGGCGACATTTGCACCGGCCGCCCTGAGGATCGCGGCTTCCATAAGTTCGAAGGGAACGGACATCGCCGTATCGAAGATCGCCCGCTCGTGCTCGAGATTGCCGCGGACATAGTCATTATCGGGATCGACTGAAATCTGTTGCTCGCTGCTGGCGACGAGAATGACCGCGCGTGCGACGGTCAACGGCCAGAGCGCCTTCAGCTCATCGCCGGTCAGCGGATAGATCGCCTGATAGGCGGTGACGGCTGGCAGGATATGAAAAGGGTCGCCATCCGCCTGATGAAGCAGCGAAGCGCATGTGACGGCGAGGTCGCCGACCAGCCAGCCGCGGATGATATCGCCGAAATCGATCACCCCGTCGGGAATGGTATGGCCACGGGCGTCGCGGTGGCCGACGACATTGTCGCCGGTGACGTCATGATGCACGGCCTGCAGCCGAAGCGATGGGGCCAACGGCTGGATGCGGCGAATGGCCATCACCATGGTCTTGGCGATCCGGTCGCGCGCCGCACTATCGGTGATCGCGGACAGCAGCTGCACTGCGACCGGCCCGGCGCGCCTGAGATCCCATTGCAGGCTGCGGTCGAGACCGGGATGGTCGAAATCGGCAAGCGCCTGCGCCAGCCTGGCGCAGAGCGCGCCGAGGGCTGCAACGGATGCCGGCGCCAGATAGGTCAGCTCCGTCAGCCCCTGGCCTTCCAGATATTCCAGCAGCCGGACCTGATAGCCCTGCCCACGCACGGTAAGGACAACGATCTCCCGCCCTTCATTGCTGCGGATCACCTGTGGAACGCGCGGGGCATCTTGCCTGCTTTTGAGGTGATGGATCGCCGCATTCTGCGCTTCGAGCTCGCGGATCTCGTAGGCTGCATGGCAGATCTTCAGGACGTAGCGGCCACGATCGCTATCGACGCGATAGTTTCGATCCTGCTGGCTGCCGAGTTCGGTAAGCGTGCCGGAGAGGCTGTAATGAGCAAGGAGGATCTCTTCCGCGTCGCTGGCGGTGACGTCGGGACGCGGCAGCGCCATGCGATCAACAAGCGCCTCGTCGGTCATGACACCCCTCCGCTGCATGATTCGATTACCTATTGAAGGAGATAATCGAGTACTTGCCGCTGGCAGGCAACGGGAGATTGTCGTTCGCCAGCAAAAGAGATGCAGGGTCTAGGCGACGCTCAACCCATGCGTTCGGAGGCGTAACCGCCGGGGCTTGCCGGGAAGACCACGGTACGGTTGCCGTTCAGGAAGGTGCGGTGGTGGATATGGGCATGGATGGCGCGCGCCAGCACCTGGCTTTCGACGTCGCGGCCGATCGAGACGTAATCATCGGGCGACTGCGCATGGGTGATGCGCGCCGTGTCCTGCTCGATGATCGGGCCTTCGTCGAGATCGGCGGTGACGTAATGCGCCGTCGCGCCGATCAGCTTCACGCCGCGTTGATAGGCCTGCTTGTAGGGGTTGGCGCCCTTGAAGCTCGGCAGGAAGGAATGATGGATATTGATGATCCGACCAGACATCTTTTGGCACATCGCATCCGAAAGCACCTGCATGTAGCGCGCCAGTACGATCAGCTCCGTGCCGGTCTGTTCGACGATATCCATGATCTGGCCTTCGGCCTGCAGCTTGTTCTCCTTCGTCACCTTGATGTGGTGGAAGGGGATGTCGTGGTTGACCACGACCTTCTGGTAGTCGAAATGGTTGGAGACGACGCCGACGATGTCGATCGGCAGGGCGCCGATCTTCCAGCGGTAGAGCAGGTCGTTGAGGCAATGGCCGAAGCGCGACACCATCAGCAGCACCTTCATGCGGGCGTTGCCGTCATGGATCTCGGCATCCATGGCAAACCGCTTGCAGATCGGCTCGAAGCCTTCCTTGAGTTCGGCAAGCGGCACGCCTTCCTCGGAGATGAAGCTCACCCGTGTGAAGAACCTGCCGGTGTCGAGATCGTCGAACTGCGAGCTGTCGACGATGTTGCAGCCCTTGTCGGCCAGATAGCTCGAAATCGCCGCCACGATGCCGCGCGTCGACTTGCAGGATACCGTCAATACGTAACTTGTCATGTCTTTCCCTCTTCCCTCTCCAAGGCCGCCGCTGTGCTTAGATCAAAGCCCGGGCCGCGAATAGGCCGGCGCACTTTCATTCATGCGACAAATTGCAAGAGAAACCATCACGTTTGCGCAAGTTCTCTCATTGCTCAGTCTGAAGCTTAGGAGAAGTTGCGCGAAAAACTGTACCGTCAGCGCCGCTTGGATGCGTAATCTCGCCTTCGAGCGTTTTAGGCCGGCGGCCGGCTCGCCACCGCAACCTTGCGGCGCGGCGTGGTGACCTCATGGATGATCGCGCCGCCGATCGACGAGAGCACCAGCGAGAGGATCACGAAGAGCACCGGCTGCTGCAGCATGCCGATTGGCAGGCGGTCGGCGGCGACCCTGAGAAGGGCCAGCGCGAAGGCGTGGGTGATATAGATGCTGTAGGAGCAGTCGCCGAGATAGTTCAGCCATCCGACAACCGGCAGCCTGGAAAAATCGATGGAGATCGCGCCGTAGACGATGAAGATCGCCGGGATTCCCCAGGCATAGAACCGGCTTTCCGGCGGCATCAGCGCCTCGTTGATGAAGAGAAAGGCAAAGCCCATGGCAAGGGCCGCCCAAGCCCAGCGGCTCGGCAGCAGGATCTTCTGCCCGTAGAGCCAGCCGAGCACGACACCGGCGAGGAATTCCAGCATGATCGGTTCGCGGTAGAACCGGGTCACAGTCGTTTCCGGCAGCAGCCGGCAGGCGATCAGGATGACGGCAAAGACGGCAAACATCGCCGGGATGCGCCGAACTTCCTGTAGCGGCAATAGCAGCGCAAAGACGAAGTAGAAGAACATCTCGTAATTCAGCGTCCAGCCCGGAACGACCACCGGCGTGATCGTGCTGGGATCGGCGGGGTTGCTCCACGGCAGGAAGAACAGCGAGGCTGCGAGATGCGGCAGGTCGAACACCGTCGATTTCAGCAATGACGGGGCCACCAGCGCCACCGTCGCCGAAAACAGCGTCGCCAGCCAGTAGAGCGGCACGATCCTCCTGATGCGCCGGCGGGCGAAATCGACCGGGCTCATGGCGCGTCCGCTCGTTGTCAGCCACATCACGAAGCCGCTCAAGACGAAGAAGATGTCGACGCCGGTTTCGCCATAGATGAAGGCGGTGGCGTCGACGGCGGGATTGACCTTGGCAAGCTGCAATATCGCGTGGAAATAGACGACCATCAGCGCCGCGATGGCGCGCAGATATTGAAGCTGGACAAGCATCGAGCGTTTTGCTCCCTCGGGCTCGCGCGAACAGGCGCCGCTGCGGTCAACTCAATACATCTGCCGGACGACCCTGCCGGATGCGCGGGCTGTCGTGGAAGCGCATATGTCCGACGACGAACCACAGGAGACCGGCGATCTTCATCGAGAAGACCGCAGTTCCCCCGATCATCATATTCAGAAAAATGAAAAGAGAAAGTGAATGGGCGCAACGCCGCTGCGCCGCCGTCCGCCCGGCGGGAAAGAGGCAGACGAACAGCCATAAGGCGATGACGCCGAAGATCGTCGCCGCGTAGATCAGGTAGACATAGCCGCTGTCGGCGAATTCGGCGACCCGGTCGACCGAAAGCCCAAGAATGGCGAGCGGATCGAGCTCCATGATTTTCTTCATCGTTAGGTTGATGCGGCCGGTGAAATTGTCGCCGGTCGCATTGGGTTTCAGCACGTAGACGAGGAAGCCGGCGGCGACGATCAGCGGCATCAGCGCCAGATTGAAATTCTTCGGGATCTTCGGAAAGACGAAGTAGCCGACGATGCAGGCAAAGCAGAAGATCAGCATCGTGCGCGTGTCGTTCGTCACCAGGATCAGCACGGCCGTGCCGATCATCAGCAGCCGGTCCCAGCGGCCGAGTCTTTCCCACATCGAAATCAGGTAGACCGCGATCACGCCGCAGAAATTGGCGAGCGACACCTGTTCGAGGAAGATCGACGAGGAACGATGGTCGATGATGCCGAAGGAGAAGCGCTCGGGAAAGCCGAGCGCGTTCTGAAAGAGGCCCGTCGTGTTGTAGCTCAGCGGCAGCAGCCCGCGCGTGTTGGCGAAATAATCGGACGGGTGGACGATGCTGACGTAGAACGGCACGCTGACGATCTCGAAGATCAGGAAGATCATGACGGCAAGGCTTGCCCAGCGAAAGGCGAGCTTCATCGTTTTCTCGTTGCTCCAGCCGCCGAGCCCGGTAAAGCAGAAGATGATCAGCACGTTGCGGAAGTGATCGATGAACAGCATGCGGTTGAGCACGCTGACATAGATGGTCACGATGAGCGTGAACAGCAGGAACAGGAAGGCCGGCAGGTCGGTCTCGTAGATCCCCTTGTGCAGGATATAGATGATGGCGCTCGCCATGATCAGGCCTTCGCTGGCGGCGACATGCGTCATCGACAGCGGCACGACGTTGTGGTTGATGAAGGCGAGAATGCCGTTGTAGAGCACGGAGAGCAGGCCGAGCCAGAGCACCAGATGATCGGTGCGCGATGCCCTGCCGGCGGCATCGAACCGGTTGCCCGCTACAGTGGCGCCTACAGCGAATGTTGCTGTCCTGTGATCGACGACCGCCATTTTCATTTCCCCGCCGGCTTGACGGCTGAGCAAGTGCCGGTATCGGCTTTTGCCGCCTCGGCAAGAAGCCGCATCTGCGGGCGCTCGGGGCCTTTGCGCGGCTGGACGTTGAACGGCTCGTCCGCCGGCCACCATTCGCCCGCCGCCCAATAGGACCAGCCGAGCCAGACGTCGCTATTTCCGGACATGGTGGCGTAGATTTCGGTCAATCCGCTCATGCAGTCCTTGTCGGTGGAGGCGCCGAATTCGCCGAGGAAGCCGCGCTTGTGGTGCTGCTTCAGCCAGGCGGTAACGCTGGCGATTGCGTCGACCGCGGCGCCTGCACCTTCGCAGGTCGGATGGGTTCCGGAGGAATCGGCGTCGAGATACTGGTGGACCTCATAGGCGTAGAAGTCGAGCGGATCGCGCACGCCGAGCATCACCGTGCCGTTGGCGCCGCCGATCACATCCTTTTCCCAGCTGCCCGCGCCGCTCCATGCCGTGCCCGGCACCAGGATGAGGTTGCGCGCGCCAACGGCGCGGATGCTGCGGATCGCGGCATTGGCGGCATCCAGCCAGTCCGTTGCCTTGATGTCGTGCGGTTCGTTCATCAGGCCGAAGAGAACGCCGTCCTGATTGGCGAATTCGACGGCAAGCCTTGCCCAGAAATCACCGAAGGCGGCATCCGTCGCCGGCGCCGTGCCGACCTGGGTCTTGTCGTAATAGCCGAAATTATGCGGGTCGAGCAGAACCGCCATGCCGTGCTTGCGGATCAGGCCGATGGTATCTTTGATCCGCTTGAGCTCGTCCTCGTCGAGCCGTCCGCCGAGCGCCGGCTGCAGCCGCTCCCAGCGGAAGGGCAGCCGGATGATCGTCATGCCCTTCTTGGCGAAATAGCCGATAGTGTCTTCGCCGGGATAGGTGTAGTTGGTGCCGTAGATGCCGCCGCGCTCGCCATATTCGCCGCCGGACAAATTGACGCCGCGATAACAGGGAGCCTCGGTCGCAAAGGCCGGCGACGGGATCAGAGCGGCCGCAAGCAGCAGCGCTGTCAGATGTCGTATCGTCCTCATGGCCATCCTCGTTATCGCGGCAAATCGCAACATCGGCGTCGCTGACGTTATTTTAACGGTCCGTTAGCTAAGAATTTCTAAAGTATCGGCACCTCGGCTTCAGTCTTTCACGCTGGGCGGGACACGAGTGCGCGTATGAACCAGTATGACAGGAACAGGGTAAGCCGGCTCCCTGGCTGGCGCAGTTTTGAGCCGTCTCAGACTGCGCCGGAAGGCGTGCGCATGCGCAGTCCTGTCGTCCGTCCGGATGATTTCGTCCGGCCATCGCCCGAACCCGCGCCGCCACCCTTCGTGCCGCCGGCAAGCATTGCCGAAACCCGCCAATATGAGCGGCTGGCGCCTCCTCCTCCAAAACAGCCTGTCGTCGACGCGCCGTCGAATGCTGCGTCGGCACCTGGCGCCCCGCTTCTCGACCTCCGCTCCAGTATCGCCGCGATCTGGAGCCGGCGGTTGGTCGTGCTGGGCCTGGCCCTTCTCGGAGCTGTGGCCGGCGGGGCGGTGGCGCCGCGCATCGCCCAGAAATTCACCGCCGTCAGCAGCCTCTATTTCGACCCACGCCAGATCGGCCTTGCCGATGCCAGCGCGCAATCTTCGGGTCCCTCGCCGGAAATGATCTCGGCGCTGATCGACAGCCAGGTGCAGATCCTGACTTCGGGCAATGTGCTGCGCCGCGTTGCCGAAGCCATGAAGCTCGACCAGGATCCCGAATTCACCGGCGGCCGGACGGATGGCGCTGCCGTAATCGGCACTCTGCAGAAGGCGCTGGTGATCACCCGCGAGGCCAGCACCTATGTCGTCTCGCTTGCTGCCACGACCAACGATCCCGAAAAATCCGCAAGGCTTGCCAACCAGGTCGTCACCTCCTTCACCGAGGAGGAGGACAGCGCTTCGAACGGCATCTACGAAAACACCTCGTCGACACTTGACGGACGGCTCAACGACCTGCGCCAGAAGGTGCTGGAAGCCGAGCAGGCTGTCGAAACCTTCCGCGCCGACAACGACATGGCCGCGACCGAGGGGAACCTGATCTCCGACCAACGGCTCGTCTCGCTGAACACGATGCTGGTGACGGCACAGGAAAAGACCATCCAGGCGAAGGCCCGCGCCGATGCCGTCGCCAATCTCCGCGTCGAAGACATCGTCGCCGGCAACCAGGCGGAAGGCGGCGTCACCTCGCCGCTCGTCAGCCTGCGTCAGCAATATGCCACCCAGGCCGCCGCCGTCGGCAGCCTCGAAAGCCAGATGGGCACGCGTCATCCGCGCCTGCAGGCGGCCCGCTCCTCGCTGCAGAGCATATCAGGCGAAATCAAGGGCGAATTGCAGCGTCTCGCCACCTCGGCAAGGGGCGAATACGAGCAGGCAAAGGCCGCCGAGGACAGCATCGCCAAGGAGCTTGCCGTGCAGAAGGCGCTACAGGCGAGTTCGTCGGACAAGCAGGTGGAATTGAACGAATTGCAGCGCAAGGCGACGGCGGCGCGCGATATCTACGAGACGGTGCTGAAACGCTCCAGCCAGACGAGCGAGGAGCAGAACTTCAATCAGAGTAACATTCGCGTCATTTCGCCGGCCGAGCCGCCGGTCAAGGGAGACGGTCCCGGAAAGACGATTCTATTGATTGCCGGCGTCATCGGCGGTTTTCTCGCCGGTTTCGTCCTCGGCGCCGGCTTTGCGATCCTCGCCGGCCTCTTCAGCCATCCCGTCATCAGAAGTTATTTTAGGAAGTCCCCCGCTGCAGCCGCTTGATGACGGTCGTCGGTTTTCCTACATCGGAAGGACGGGTTATTGCCGGCAGGAGAGTTCCCATGCGGCTGTTGATGATGCTTCTGATATCGCTCGTAGCCGTGTCGAGCCTCGCCCCGGCGTTCGCCTTTGCCGTCGACTGGACGAAATCCGTCGATTCGGGCGTTCGGCCCCTCTATCCCTACAAGGGTCTTCCCGGCGTCAAGGCGCAGCCGGATAAGAAAGAGGAGGAATCTTACAACTGCCGCACCGAAACCGTGCAGATCCGCCGCCGTTATGACGAAATCTTCCGTTCCGGCGGCATGCCGACGCTGATCTATGTCTGCGAACGCGATGGCTTGATTACCACGGGTGGCAAAGTTCCGCTCCGCGGCCACTATCAGCCGGTGCGGTAAACGCTTCGGGTCGACGCCGTCCGATGACGCCCGCCCAGGCCGCAGCCAATCTCGGAATTCCGAAGTGCTATATAGATCATGGTGGGAATTCCCTGCCGCCACACCTTGGCCGGATGGTTGCGGCTAAGCCTCCAGACTAAGCTGGAGTGGAGTGTCGTCTGCCTCGGCGACCTTAGGCTTACGTTTTGTTGCCGCACGGCGTGGTGGCTTGGCGGTCTTCGGCAGAGTATCGGAGCCGAGCTCGCCTGCCTCGGAGCTGGGCAGCAGCAGGCCAGCCGTAGGCGCCGCAGCGGCTAGCTCAATGACCGACTTCGGGCGAGACATTTCAATGGCCGGCTCGGTGGCCGACACCTCGCGTGCCTTTGACGGCTCGGGTTTGCTGGCTGCGGATGTGGCGAATCGGATCATTGCAAGACTCCATTGCGTTCTCTTTATGTTCGCATTTGGAGATGGGTGAGTCAATGCAGGCCAGCTATCAAGAGCGGCGGGAATAAGCGTCCAGAAATGAGGACCTTGGGAGCTACCGAGCGAACAAGCCTTTGCGCGCATCATGACTGGCCTTTGTTGCAAGGCACCTGCGCAACTTTAGTTTGGAAAGGCTTAACTCCTTGATCTTGGTAGCGATCAAGAATGGAATGGTGCCCAGAAGAGGACTCGAACCTCCACACCCTTTCGGGTACCAGCACCTGAAGCTGGCGCGTCTACCAATTCCGCCATCTGGGCGACGGAGAGCGATGTAAGGGGGTGGCCCCTGACTGTCAACTGGGTTTTTGAAGTTTTTCTGACAGTTGGCGAAAAAGCAGCCAATCACATGCAAGGGAGCGCCGAAGGGTGGGCATAGCGCTCCCGTTGGCACGCCCTATATAGAGGAAATACCGAAAGGAATGCCTCATGCTTGCTCCCCATACGCTTCTGCTCGCCGGTCTCTTGGCCGTTTTGTCACCCGCCATCGCCGGGGCCGATTCGCTGAAGCTGGGCAAGCCGGGCATCGGGCCGCTTAATACGGGATCGACGCTCTGCGATTTTCGCGGCTGCTTCGGGTTCGGGCCGCAGCAATGGCATCGCCCCGCCTATGTCAAGCCGAACTATCGTCCGCGGGGCTCGGGGCCGACCTATTATCGGCCGGGCGCTGCCGGGCCGCCGCAGCTGACCTATGATCCGCCGCCGGTGCAAAGGGTGCAGCCGAAGCCGCGCGACATGAATAGCCATGCCGCTTGGTGCAGCAACGAGTACCGCTCCTACAATCCGCGGACGGATCGTTTCCTCACTTATGAGGGCATCTACAAGACCTGCCGATCGCCCTACCGCTGAGCCGCGTGGTCAACTTTCGAGCGAGGCGCGGTCGACATGGCCGAGATCGCGACCGGGCTCGACGATGTCGCGGACCCGCTGTTTCAGCTCCCTCGGCCCGGGAAAGCCGCCGTCGCGCTTGCGCTCCCAGATCAGATCGCCATTGACGCGGATCTCGAAATTGCCGCCGGTGGCGGGAATCAGCGCCACTTCGCCAAGACTGTCGGAAAAAGTATGCAGCAGCTCCTGCGCCATCCAGCTGGCGCGCAGCAGCCAGTTGCACTGGGTGCAGTAGAGGATCGTGACGCGGGCTTTTTCGGTCATGGCGATGTCCTTTCGTTTGCCGAGATTTAAGCCCTGTCGCGCGCCGGCGCAATTGCCTCGCCAGAGCATGATGCCGAAAAGTGTGAGCGGTTTTCGGGCGACATCATGCTCTAATTAATTAGGAACAGGATTCAGATTTTGGGCCGAACCGGCCTAAAGCCTGAATCCCGTTCTGGCGTCTTGCGCGCCGCTCTTCCGCATGGTCTCTTCCGGTGGTCGGCCATACCAGGAAGAGCCTATGCGCGTCGCAGTGATCGAAAATATGCGGAATACCGGCCTCGGCGCGCTTGCAGCAGCCCTCGACGAGGCGGGAGCGGAGATCGAGTGGTTCCGGGTCTGGCAGGATGGCATGCTGCCGAAAGATATATCCGGCCATGACGCGCTGGTCGTCCTCGGCGGCGAGCAGAGCGCGCTGGACGACGAAACCCACCCTTATCTGCCGGAACTCGTCCAGCTCACGCGCCGCTTCGGCGATGCCGGCAAGGCGGTGCTCGGCATCTGCCTCGGTAGCCAGATCCTCGCCCGCGCCTATGGCGCCGACAATCACTTAGGAATCGCCCGCGAATTCGGCTGGCACAAGATCGCCGTCACCGCCGAGGGCCGGGCCGATCCGCTGCTGTCGGCGCTCGGCGGCGAATTCACCATCTTCGAATGGCATGCCGATACGTTTTCGTTGCCCGAAGGCGCGGTGTGTCTCGCCTCGAGCCCTGTCGCCGAAAACCAGGCCTTCCGAATCGGCCGCGCCGTCTATGGCACCCAGTTCCATTTCGAGGCCAATGCAGCGGTCGTCGCGCAATGGACGGCCGAATTCCCCGATACGATTGCGCGCATCGCGCCGGGCTGGCTGGAGAACCGTGCCGAACTGGCGGCAAGACATGCCGGAGCCGCCGATGCTGCAGGCCTTGCTATCGCGCGTGCCTGGGTCAGCCTGATCGAGCAGCAAGAGGTCGAAATGCTGTCGCAGGCCTCGGCGTGAGAGGCGATGCGATGCCGGCGAGCGAACGCGAAAAGATGGCGGCAGGCGAATGGTATTGCTGCCTCGATGATGAGCTCGATCTCCTGCGCCGGCAGGCGCGCTTAGCCGTCCACGCGCATAACACGTTGCCGCCGGATGAGCGTGGCGCCGCCGCGCCGGCCCTGCGAGCGCTCTTTGCGCTGGCCGCGCCCGATATCTTCATCGAAGCACCGTTTCACTGCTCCTATGGCATCAATATCACTCTCGGCGAGCGCGTCTATTTCAATGCAGGCTGCACCATCCTCGATTCCGGCCGCGTGACGATCGGCGATCGCAGCATGTTCGGCCCCGGTGTGCAGATCTATTGCGCCGAGCATCACAAGGACCCGGCATTGCGCAGCACGGGCATCGAGATCGCCCGGCCGGTCACGATCGGCGGCGATGTCTGGATCGGCGGCAGCGCCATCATTCTCGGCGGCATCACCATCGGCGACGGTGCGATCGTCGGCGCCGGTGCGGTGGTGACAAGGGATGTGCCGGCCGGCGCAACCGTGGTCGGCAATCCAGCCCGCATCCGCTAGAGCAATTCCAGCAAAAGTGCGTAGCGGTTTTGCGTCCGGAAAACAAAGAGATAGAGCATTTCCGTGATTGGGAGAAAACGGAAATGCTCTAACGCCGGCAAGGCCGTCCATTCCGCGATGACCTCGCCACCTCGACAGCGAAGAAAGCTCCGCTAGATCAGAAGGCAAAACGGGAGGACATCATGAGCGAACTGAATTTACCGATGGAAGGCGGCTGCCGTTGCGGTCGGGTGCGGTTGAAGATCAGTGCCCCGCCGCTGCTCACCATGGCCTGTCATTGCACGGGGTGCCAGAAGATGACATCAAGCGCCTATTCGCTGAGTGCGGCCATCCCGAGCGAAGGCTTCGAGGTGACGCAAGGCGAGCCGGTGATCGGCGGTCTGCATGGCGCCACGAAGCATTACTTCTGCCCGCATTGCATGAGCTGGATGTTCACCCGGCCGGAAGGCATGGACTGGTTCGTCAATCTGCGCGTGACCATGCTCGACGACCCCAGCTGGTTCACGCCCTTCATCGAGACATGGACAAGCGAGAAGCTGTCCTTCGCCGACACCGGCGCGGTGTACAGCTACGAGGCGCTGCCCGAGATGGACGCCTATGAGGGGCTGGTAAAGGAGTATATGGCGGGGAGTTGATCTCAGAAGCCCTGGAAGACAAAATCGACGGCAGCGATAATGCGATCGCTGTCGGCGGTAAGATCCGCCACCACTTTTCCAATTTCCACGGTCGGGACCGATGCCATGCGCTGGGTGGCCATGACATAGGTTTCACCCTCAATAGGAAAGCGTGGGTTCAGTCGCGAGATCGACCAGCTCAGTTCTTGCACGGGATGCAGCGGAACCATGACGCGCGAAGGCAGATCGTCAAGCAGATTGGCCTGAAGATCGATGGCCAGGAGATTTCCGCTTTTAAGGCGATAAACGTGAAAGCGTACCATTAAAACTGACGGTATTTCGCGAAGGGCAAGCCGTGCTTTTCAACATATTCGTTTTCCAGACGGATAGCCTCGGCGTTCTCGATACGCCAAAGCCGCTCGCGCTCCGCCTTTATGGCCTTTGCGATACCTTCTTCCGCCGCCCGGGAAATGTTGATCTGGAGCTCGCGCGCCTGCGAGACGAGTCCTTCGTCAAGAGACAGGTTCGCTGCTTTTCTTGGCTGCTGGGCCATAACGATCTCCTCAGTCTTATGCGCACATTGTATGCGCATAAGATGACGTTGAGAAGCGTTATTCGTCGCCCATCTTCAGCGCTGCGATGAAGGCTTCCTGGGGAATTTCCACCTTGCCGAACTGGCGCATGCGCTTCTTGCCGGCCTTCTGCTTGTCGAGCAGCTTGCGCTTGCGGGTGGCGTCGCCGCCGTAGCATTTCGCGGTCACGTCCTTGCGCAGCGCCGAGATCGTCTCGCGGGCAATGACGTTGCCGCCGATCGCCGCCTGGATCGGGATCTTGAACATGTGCTTCGGGATCAGCTCCTTGAGCTTCTCGCACATGTCGCGCCCGCGCTTTTCGGCCGCCGTCCGGTGCACCATCATCGACAGCGCGTCGACCGGCTCGCCGTTGACGAGGATCGACATCTTCACGAGGTTGCCCTCGCGATGGTCGGTCAACGTATAGTCGAAGGAGGCATAGCCCTTCGAGATCGACTTCAACCGGTCATAGAAATCGAACACGACTTCGTTGAGCGGCAGGTCGTAGGTCAGCATCGCGCGCGTGCCGACATAGGTAAGTTCGATCTGGATGCCGCGCCGGTCCTGGCAGAGCTTCAGGATGCCGCCGAGATAGTCGTCGGGCGTCAGGATCGTCGCGCGGATCCACGGCTCGTGGATTTCCGAGATCTTGACGACATCGGGCATGTCGGCCGGGTTGTGCAGCTCGCGCTCCGTGCCGTCGGTCATGTACATCTTGTAGACGACCGAGGGCGCGGTGGCGATGAGGTCGAGGTCGAACTCGCGCTCCAGCCGTTCCTGGATGATTTCGAGATGCAGCAGGCCGAGGAAGCCGCAGCGGAAACCGAAGCCGAGAGCGGCGGACGATTCCATTTCGAAGGAGAAGGAGGCGTCGTTGAGGCGAAGCTTGCCCATGGCGGCGCGCAGATCCTCGAAATCGGCGGCATCGACCGGGAAGAGACCGCAGAACACCACCGGCTGGGCCGGCTTGAAGCCCGGCAACGCCTGGGCCGTCGGCCGCTTGTCCTCGGTGATCGTATCGCCGACGCGGGTATCGGCCACTTCCTTGATCGAGGCGGTGATGAAGCCGATCTCGCCGGGGCCGAGGCTGTCGATATTGACCATCTTCGGCGTCAGCACGCCGACGCGCTCCACCTGGTATTTCGCATCGGTGCCCATCATCCGCACCGTCTGGCCCTTGGTCAGCACGCCGTCGATGACGCGCACCAAAACCATGACGCCGAGATAGGCGTCGTACCAGCTGTCGACGAGCAGCGCCTTCAGCGGCGCCTTCTCGCCGCCGGGGCTCTTCGGCGCCGGCAGCTTGTGGACGATCGCCTCCAGCACGTCGGGAATGCCGAGGCCGGTCTTTGCCGAAATCAGCACCGCTTCCGATGCATCGATGCCGATCACTTCCTCGATCTGTTCCTTGATGCGGTCGGGTTCGGCCGCCGGCAGGTCGATCTTGTTGAGGACGGTGACGATCTCGTGGTTGTTGTCGATGGCCTGATAGACGTTGGCGAGCGTCTGCGCTTCGACGCCTTGGCTAGCGTCGACGACAAGCAGCGAACCCTCGCAGGCCGACAGCGACCGCGAGACTTCATAGGCGAAGTCGACGTGGCCGGGCGTGTCGATCAGGTTGAGAATGTATTTCTCGCCGTTATTAGCCTGGTAGTGCAGGCGCACGGTCTGCGCCTTGATGGTGATG
Source organism: Rhizobium sp. WSM1274 (assembly GCF_025200775.1). Classification (NCBI taxonomy): domain Bacteria; kingdom Pseudomonadati; phylum Pseudomonadota; class Alphaproteobacteria; order Hyphomicrobiales; family Rhizobiaceae; genus Rhizobium; species Rhizobium sp. WSM1274. The sequence continues at coordinate 4,795,757 of NZ_CP104138.1, forward strand.
CCGCGCTCGCGCTCGATATCCATATTGTCGAGCACCTGCTCGGACATTTCGCGCTCGGCAAGGCCGCCCGTCGTCTGGATCAGCCGGTCGGCCAGCGTCGATTTGCCGTGGTCGATATGGGCCACGATCGAAAAGTTGCGGATATGGGACAGCGGAGTGGTGGAATTGGTGCTCATGCGCGCCATATAGCAGCGCCGCCCCCTGCCGCAAAGCGGTAATTATCCCGCTGTTTACGCTATGACGTCCTGTGCCGAGCCCTATCAGACCGGCCACGTCTCCTGCCGCCAGGCCGAATCCCAGAACATCCATTCATATTGCGAGGCGCGCACGAAGACATCGGTCATTTGAGCCCGCTCAACCGGCGATGCGGCGCGGGCGGCGATGTCGGCCAACGCGATCACTTCGCGGGCACCGGCGGCAAATTGCGGATCGCCATAGGTGTTGATCCAGGCCTGGAAGGCATTGCCCTCGATAACAGGCCGGTTCTTGATCGCTTCGCCGACATGCCAGTAGATCCAGAAGCAGGGAAGGATCGAGGACAGCGCCACCGCGTAGGAGCTGTGATAGGCGGTGGCGAGCAGGAAGTTCGTATAGGCAAAGCCGGCAGGCGAGGGTTCGGCGGATGTGACGTCGGCGGAGGTGATGCCGAATTGGGTGAGGAAGCCTGCATGCAGGCCCTGCTCGACGGTGATCGCCTTCTGCGCCGAACCGAGGAAGCGCAGGACCTGCGCATTGTCGGGCGCCTTGGCCGCGACGATCGCAAGGCATCGCGCATAATGCTTCAGGTAGAGCGCATCCTGCAGGATGTAATGCCGAAAAATCTCAGGCGGCAATGTGCCGTCCGAAAGGCGCTGCAGCAGCGGCAAGGCCTCGATTTCAGCCATGATCGGAGCGATCCTGTCCCAGGCGGCAGCCGTGAAGCTTCGCGTCAGTTCCGTGCTCTGCGTGCTGGCGTCCATTGTTCTCTCCTCGGATTACGCCGCCATATATGGACGGCGCAGCGGCGAAAGCAAGGCGCGTTTTGCCGCTTTTCATAGGCACTTGATTCCATCATCGGATAATGTATTTCTCTTATAGTGGAATCATGAGACCTGAAAATGGAACCGGAACTCGAACAGGCGATCGGCATCCGCATCCGCACGCTGCGGCAGGAAAAGGCTCTGACGCTCGATGATCTTGCTGCCGCCTCCGGCGTCAGCCGGGCGATGATCTCGCGCATCGAGCGGGCGGAGGCGAGCCCGACCGCCTCGCTGCTGGCAAGGATCTGCGCCGCGCTCGGCCTGTCGCTGTCGGCCTTCTTTGCGGAAGAGGGGCAGGCCTCGCCGCTTGCCCGGAGGCAGGAGCAACAGGTCTGGCGCGATCCGGAGACCGGTTATATCAGGCGGTCTGTTTCACCCCCGGGCACGGCTTCCGATGTCGATATCGTCGAGGTCGAGTTCCCCGCCGGTGCCCACGTCAGCTTCCCCCCGCATGCGAGCGCCCATGGCATGACGCAGCATATCTGGCTGTTCGACGGCGAGCTGGAGATGACGGCGGGCGAGACCGTCTACCGGCTGCGCCCGGGCGATTGCCTCTTCATGCCGGTCGGCGAGGGCCATGTCTTCCACAATCCGGGCAACGCGCCGGCACGCTATTGCGTCGTGCTCGATCGCGGCGGCCGATAACAGCATTCATTTCAGGAGAACAGCATGCCTGCTATTCGCAGCCTTTCCGCCGAGGAAGCCCGCGCGGCCATTCCGGCTCTTTCGGAAATACTTATCGATTGCGTCGCTGGCGGCGCCTCCGTCGGCTTCATGCAGCCCTATGGGCTTGAGGATGCCGAGTCCTATTGGCGCGATGTCGCCGATGCCGTTGCCACCGGCGCCAATCTGCTGCTGGTCGCCGAACTCGGCGGCAGGATCGTCGGCACGGTGCAGGTGGGTGCCGCACAGATGCCGAACCAGCCGCATCGCGGCGACCTGAAGAAGCTGTTGGTGCACCGCTCGGCCCGCGGCAAGGGACTCGCCCGGCTGCTGATGGATGCCGCCGAGTGCGAGGCGGCAAGCCGTGGCAAGACCCTGCTCGTGCTCGACACGGCAACCGGCAGCGATGCCGAGGCGATCTATCCGCGCCTGGGCTGGCAGCGCGTCGGCGTCATTCCCGATTATGCGCTGTGGCCGGAAGGCGGCTTTTGCGCCACCACCCTGTTCTACAAGCGGCTCGCCTGATTGCGCCGGCCCCGCTCATGCCGGCCTGGCGAAGACAGGAAGCGTGCCACCGAGTGTCGCGCCCGCCGTCCATTGCGCGGCATTCCAGCCGAACTGTCGCGCCGCTTCGATATTTTCGGCCAGATCGTCGATGAAGGCGATCTCGCCGGGAAGCACGCCGGCACGCTCGGTCGCCAGCCGGAAGAAATCGGGCGAAGGCTTGCTGTGTCCGAGTGCTGCGGAATAGATGATGTCGTCGAAATGCGCTTTAAGGCCGATCTGCTCCATCAGGTAGCGTGCCCTCCTATGTTCCTGGTTGGTCGCCAGCAAGAGGGTGATGCCGCTTTGCCTGAGAGCGGCGAGCTCTTCCAGCAGATTGAGATCGAGGCGGGAATCGTTTTCGAACCAGTAGTCGATCAGTGTTTTAGCGCTGAGATGGGGTGCGATCTTTGCGAGCACGCCGGCGAGCCGCGGTTCCAGCGCCTCGCGGCCGATGATGATATCGCGCCAGTGGGTCTGAAAGAATTCCTCCTGCAGCAGGTCGATACGCAGGCCGAGATCGCGCTCCAGATAGGTGAAGAGAGGCAGGCCATCGGCGGGACGACCATGAACGAGCACGCCGTCGACATCGACCATCAGCACTTTCATGCGGAAAATTTCCTCGTTCTCAAAACCCCGGCGAAGGTGGCGTCATTATTCCAGACGATCAAGAGCCCGCGCCGCTTTTTTGTCAGGGGCGAGCCGTGTAAATCTCCATTGTCAATCAAGGGCAGGATCTGAAATGCGCGTCATCTATTCCGAGGATCACAGGCTGCGCGATGCCAGGACGGAGCTGCACGCCGGCCAGCTGGTGACGCCCTTCGAGGCGCCGTTTCGCGCCGAATGGATCCTGGCGGCGGTCAAGGAGGCGGGCTTTACCGATGTCGTGGCGCCCGATGCGCACGGGCTGGAAACGGCCCGAAAGGTGCATGATCCCGCCTATCTGGATTTTCTCGCCACCGTCTGGGACCGCTGGGTATCGGCCGGTTTCACCGGCGAGGCGATCGCCAATTCCTTCGCCGTTCGCCGCACTAGTCAGAGCGTGCCCGACAATATCGTTGGCGCGATCGGCCATTACGCCAATGCCGCCGATACCTCGATCACCAAGGGGTCCTACGAGGCAGCGATCGCTTCGATGCGATGCGCTATATCAGGCGTCGACTGGCTGAATGCCGGCAATCGCTTCGCCTTCGCGCTCTGCCGCCCGCCCGGCCACCATGCCGGCATCGATCTCTTCGGCGGCTACTGCTTCATCAACAATTCGGGCGTCGCCGCGCAGCGGCTGCTCGATCGCGGTGCCAGGAAAGTCGCGGTGCTGGATGTCGATTTCCACCATGGCAACGGCACGCAGGATCTCTTTTATCACAGAGGCGACGTCTTCACCGCCTCGCTGCACGGCGATCCCATGCACGCCTTTCCCTATTTCCTCGGCCATGCCAACGAGGAAGGCGAGGGGGAGGGCGCCGGCGCCAATCGCAACTATCCGATGCCGCCGGGCACGCCTTGGGATGTCTGGTCTTCGGCCCTTGCTGATGCGCTCACCCGCATCAAGACGTTCGGCGCCGAGGCGATCGTCGTGGCGCTCGGCGTCGACACCTTCGAGCGCGACCCGATCTCTTTCTTCAGCCTCACCTCCGACGATTTCACCCGCATGGGCGCGATGATCGCTTCCGCCGGCCTGCCGGTGCTCGCCTGCATGGAGGGCGGTTACGGCGTGCCGGAGATCGGCCTTAACGTCGCCAATGTTCTCAAGGGTCTGGAAGCCTGAACCCAGCCGATGACCGACGAAACCGTTCCATCCCTCCCGACAGCCCGCATGCTGAGCTGGGCGCGCAATTCCACCGTCTATCGCCTCGAGCGGCGGATGATGACGGAAAAGCAGCTGTTTGACGCCATCACCCGCAAGGCGAAGGAGACATTCGAAGATATCAGCGCGGCACAACTTAAGGCCGTTGCCGATTTCGCCGTCAAATTTGCCTATGACAACAAGGTGCTCGACGATCACGCCTATGCGGAAATCAGCACGCGCTCGGCCGTGCGCGGCGGCAAATCGAAGCGCGCGATCGCCCAGAAGCTTGCTGCCAAGGGCGTCTCCAGCGACAAGGTCGAGGCGGCACTTGAAGAGGCTGACGATCTCTATGCGGCAGCGATATTTGCCCGCAAACGCGCCTTCGGCCCCTTCCGCCGGGTCGAGCTCGACGAAAAGCGAAAGGCCAAAGAGCTTTCGGCTTTTGCCCGCAACGGCTTCAGCTTCGACATCGGCAGGAGGGTCTTCGAGATGAGCGTCGAAGACGCCGAAGAGGTCATCCTTGCTGGCCGTCGCTGATATTGCATCGCCGCGGCCGGGGAGATCGCCGATACCGGCCCCTCATCCGGCTGCCGCCACCTTCTCCCCGCTCGCGGGGCGAAGGGGGATAGCCGCGACCTCTCCGTCCCACTTCGCTCTCGCAGGGCACGTCCCCTCGCCCCGTTTACGGGGAGAGGGTTAGGGTGAGGGGCACTAATCGGCGATCTCCTGGGCCAAGGCGCGGGATCGATCCCGCACCGCCGGCCGATCTACGGCGCATCAGCATCAGCGCTCTTGATCCCGGCATGAAAAGTTTGAATTTGGCTCTCACCCGTCTTCGGCCTAGAACCGCGCCAGGATCGGGGGCCACATGGACATCAAGAATATCGAGACCGGGACGGATGGCGCAGCTTTGATGGCGCAGCCGGGCGTATCGACGGTTTCGGGCGGCTTGGCGGCCGGGGTCGCGATGTGCCTGATGTCGATGTCTTCGATCCAGTTCGGCGCGGCACTGTCTTCGTCAGCCATTGCGACCTATGGCGTTGCCGGCGCCACCTGGTTGCGGCTTGCTTTCGCGGCGATCATCCTTGCCGTCGTCGTCAGGCCTTCGGTGCTGCGTTATAGCGGCGCCCAATGGCGGGCGATATTGCTGCTCGGCACAACGACGGCCGCCATGACGCTCTGCTTCTTCGCGGCGATCCAGCGGCTGCCGCTCGGACTGGCGATCGCCATCGATTTCCTTGGGCCGCTCTCGGTTGCCGTCTTCGGCTACGGCCTGACCTGGCGGCTCGTCTGGCCGTTGATCGCTGCGGCCGGCATCCTCTTCCTTGCCCATGACGGCGAAGGTTGGGTCGGCAATCCCTCAGGTGTCCTCTTAGCCCTCGGCTCGGCGGTGGGATGGGCGGTCTATATCCTGCTGACGAAGAAGGTCGGCGCTGCCTTCAAGGGGCTGGAAGGTCTCTCCATGTCGCTGATCGTCGCAGGTCTTGTCGCGACACCCTTCGGTCTGGTGGAGACGGCGGGTGCCTTCACGCTGAAGGGACTGGCCGAGGTTCTCGGCCTTGCCATCCTCGTGCCGCTCCTGCCCTATGCGCTGGAGATGGTGGCGCTGCGGCGCATGCCGGCGGCTTCCTTCGGTATCCTGATGAGCCTCGAACCGGCGATCGGCGCCCTTGCCGGTTTTCTGATCCTCGCCCAGCCGATGACCGCGCTGCAGATGCTGGGAACGGCGCTCGTCGTGGCGGCCAGCGCCGGCGCCACCGCCTCGGCGGCGAAGACCTAGAGCATGATGCCGAAAAGTGTTGAGCGGTTTTCGGACGACATCATGCTCTAACTATATAATGTAGAACAGGATTCAGATTTTAGGCCGACCCGGCCTAAAATCATCCTGTTCTAGAAAAGTGTCAGCGTTTTTCCGGGAATATCGTCTCTACACGATAGTTCGGGCGGGTTTGCGCGTGGGATCGTCAAGTGCCGGATTGTAGAACAGCGACAGCGTCAGGCTCTTGGCGATCCGCTCGGCCGTCGCCATAAACCAGGCCTTGGCCTCCGGCGATGGGGCGATATCGTCGAGCGTTGCGGCAAACAGCGACAGCCACTTCGGAAAGAGATCGGGTGTGAGGTTCGCAACGCCGGTATGCGCTTGCACCGGTTTGCCGCCATAGGCGCCGCTGCGGAAGGCGACGGCCGACCAGAAGCTCTTCATCTTTTCCATATGCGCCGGCCAGCGGCCGGATAGCCTGGCGTCGAACACCGGGCCGAGATCGGGATGCGTTAGCACGCGCCCGTAAAAGGTCTCGACCAGCCTGTCGATGAAAGCCTCGTCGACGCCCATGTCCCGCATTTCGGCCTCCGCCCTTTCGCGGATCGCCGCGACATGAGCAGGGCGGCCCTGAATGTCATTGTCCATTTCAAAACCCCGGTGCCGCGTGATGCGGCGCCCTCTCATATAGGTGTTTATGGCGATGAGCCAAAGTCGTCCGTGCCGCTTGCGGCAATCTGTCAGCTGGCCTGCTCCATGCCCTTGACCGTCACCACCTCCTTCTTTAGGTTTAGAATTATTCTAAAAATTGGAGAGAGTCATGCTGGCGCGGTTTTTCAGATCCCCGAAACGATCTTTCGAGTCGCTGTCCGAGCAGGAGATTCTCGCCCTTGGGATCGCTTCCGAGGAAGACGATGCCCGCATCTATCTCGCTTATGCCGACAGGCTTCGCCACGAATTTCCGGCCTCGGCCAAGGTCTTCGAGGACATGGCCGAGGTCGAGGATACCCATCGCAAATCGTTGATCGAGATGCATCGCCAGCGTTTCGGTGAGCGCATTCCGTTGATCCGGCGCGAGCATGTGGAGGGATTCTACGAACGCAAGCCGGACTGGCTCAGGGCAAACCTTTCGCTGGATGCGATGCGCAGGGAAACCGAGGCGATGGAGGAGCAGGCCTATCGTTTCTATGTCGAGGCGGCAAAGCGGACCTCGGACGCCTCGACGCGCCAGCTTCTCGGTGATCTCGCGCTTGCTGAACAAGGGCATGAAGATATCGCCCGCATGCTCGGAGACAAACATACGCCCCAAGACGTCAAGCATGACGAGGACGAGACGGTGCGCCGGCAATTCGTGCTGACCTATGTGCAGCCGGGCCTTGCCGGGCTGATGGACGGCTCGGTCTCGACGCTGGCGCCCATCTTCGCCGCCGCCTTCGCCACGCAGGATACTTGGCAGACCTTCCTCGTCGGCCTTTCAGCCTCCGTCGGCGCCGGCATTTCGATGGGCTTCACCGAGGCCGCCCATGACGACGGCAAGATCTCCGGCAGAGGCTCGCCGGTCAAACGCGGCCTTGCCTGCGGCATCATGACCGCGCTCGGCGGCCTCGGCCATGCACTGCCCTATCTGATCCCGCATTTCTGGACGGCGACCATCACCGCCGCCATCGTCGTCTTCTTCGAACTCTGGGCCATCGCCTTCATCCAGAACCGCTACATGGAAACCCCCTTCCTGCGCGCCGCCTTCCAGGTGGTGCTCGGCGGCAGCCTGGTACTCGGCGCCGGTATCCTGATCGGGAATGGGTGAGGAGCGGTCGGGCGAAGCCCGAGCAATCGATCCGGTGAATCGATTGCAGCGACGAACGCCCTGAGCTCAAGCGAAGGGCCGGAGACGGTGCGTCACACTCGGCATCAAGCCGGCTCTTGCCCATCGCTTGCGCTCCGTGCATTCGCTCCTATCGTCGCTCACCCCCTCATCTGCCTGCCGGCATCTTCTCCCCGCTGGGGAGAAGGGATGTATGGCGACGTCTCGCCCTTCTTGAAGCATCTTTTGTAGAAGCGATGGCGCGTCTTGCTCCCCCTTCTCCCCAGCGGGGAGAAGATGCCCGTAGGGCAGATGAGGGGGGTGAGGAGCGCAAGCGAAAGGCAGCCCCCCTTTATAAAGAACCACCCACAAAACAAAAAAAGGCCGGCAAACCGCCGGCCTTTCCACATTTTCTATTGCGACCCTTACCGCAGCGCGCCGACCAGGACGTCGCGGTCGTTTTCGATGGTGACCCAGCGGCCGGCATTGTAGCTCGACTGGCGCTTGACGAAGGAATAGGGCGTACCAAACCACGGCTTGACGTCGGAGGCGAGGTTGTCGAGCACAAAATCGCCCTCGGCGGCGCGCAGCGTCAGCACGGCATGGCCTTCGCCATCCGGCTTGCGCACGACCGTCATCAGCAGATCGGCAGCCGAAAAGCCGCGCTGGATCAGCATGCGGCGCTTCAGCAGCGCGAAATCTTCGCAGTCGCCGGCAGTGGTCGGATAGGCCCAGACCTCATCCTTGCCGTAGATTTCCTTGTCGGTCATCGGCGTGATCGTGCGGTTGACCGTGGCGTTGACCGAACGCACCAGCGACCACTTCTCCGGGTTCATGGCAACCGGGCCTGCGTTGCGGTTTGCGCCGCATTCGCTGCGGTGGATCTGACAGAAATCGTAGTGCCCGATCGGCTGTGAGGTGGCATTGCCTGTCACCATGGAAGCATTTCTGCTGGGGGCTGGTATGGCGGCCGTCGCCATCGCAAACATGGCCATCATGGCCACAAAGATACCCTTGATCCGCACGCCCGCTCTTTCCTTGCATCGCCCTTATTTATTAACAAAGTGTTAATGGAGAGGGCCGGAAAGAGTCAATCGTTACTTCTTGGGAGGACCTTGCGACTCGCCGGTATGGTTAAAATGCAACGGCTTGGGGAGCTTGCATCAGGCGAATTTATCCGCCTCTGCCGTTCAAGCGGGCATCTGCCTATTTGTTGATGAACGGATGATGTCTTTGACGGCACTCAAAAGAAGCGCGATATCGCCGGGGCGGGAAAGGCGGTGATCGCCGTCGCGGACGAAGGTCAGCACCACGTCGTCGGCGGGAAGATGTTCGACCAGTTTCATCGCATGCGCATGCGGCACGTCGGGATCTTTCATGCCTTGGAGGATATGCACCGGGCAGCCCGTTTCGATGATGCCGTCGAGCACCCGGTTCCTTCGGCCGTCCTCGATCAGCGCCCGCGTATAGATGTTGGGTTCCGGGCTATATTGCGAGCGCTCTTCGAAATAGCCGCGCTCCGCAAGCGACTTGCGCTCCTTGGCCTTCAGGTTCGGCTCGATCAGCTCCGAGGTGAAATCGGGTGCCGGCGCGATCAGCACCATCCCTGCGAGCTTTGGCCCTGCGAGCTTTGGGCCTTCGAGCGTTCCGCCGCCCTGTCGCGCAAGTTCCTGCGCCAGCCTGAGCGCGATCCAGCCGCCCATCGACGAACCGACGAGGATCACCCGGTCGGGCGCGACATGACGGATGACGGCAAGCGCTTCCTCCAGCCAGCGCGAGATCGTGCCGTCGCCGAAGCTGCCTCCGGAAAGTCCGTGGCCGGAATAGTCGAGACGGATGCAGGCGAGCCCAAGCTCCGCCGCCAGCCCGTCGAGTTCCACCGCCTTGGTGCCGCTCATGTCGGAGCGGTAGCCGGACAGCCAGACGAGCGCCGGTGCGCCGTTGCCCGCCTGCGCCGGGCGGACGAGCATGGCGATGTCACGCGCTGCCTCGCCCTCGCCGACCGTCAGGAACTGCGGCTGGGCATTGGACATCTGATCGGACATCGGCGAAACTCCTGTTGTTTTGGTCTATAAAACAGATTCTTGGCAGGCTGACAGCGGGTGATTTTTCCGCTAAAGGATGATATTGACTCCGTTGCAGCGATGACGCGACACGTTTGTGCACCCCTGATTGGGAGCGCGATGCTGCAACGTTCCGAAACAACGCGAGGAGAATACGACCATTCGCAGACCTTTTAAAACCGACGCGCCCGTGAAGGACGGACCGCGCTCGAACCGTGAAATCCGCATTCCCAAAGTTCAGCTGATCGGGGCTGACGGAGAGAATATGGGCGTCGTGCCTACCGACCAGGCCTTGAGAATGGCGGAAGAAGCCGGACTCGATCTCGTCGAAATTTCCCCCAATGTCGAACCGCCTGTGTGCAAGATCCTCGATCTGGGCAAGCTGAAATATGCCAACCAGAAGAAGGCTGCCGAGGCGCGCAAGAAGCAGAAGATCGTCGAAGTCAAAGAAATCAAGATGCGCCCGAACATCGACACCCATGATTACGAGGTGAAGATGAAGGCGATGGGTCGCTTCTTCGACGAAGGCGACAAGGTCAAGGTGACGCTGAAGTTCCGCGGCCGTGAAATGGCCCACCAGGAACTCGGCATGAAGCTTCTGCAGCAGGTCAAGGCCGATACGATCGAGTTCGCCAAGGTCGAAGCCGAACCGAAGCTCGAAGGCCGCCAGATGATGATGGTGCTGGCGCCGAAGTAAGCGCCAGGCAGTTTTTCGCCCAAGGCCGTCCGTAAGGGCGGCTTTTGTGCTTTCTGCCACTGTATTTTGGGAGCAGCGAAGATTCCTCCGCCGCCCCGTTGCACTTTCATGACGCTGCGGTTATAAGCGCGCGTCCGAACTGACCGGCAGGGCATGCCGTGGCAGTTTCGAATGCTTGCGGAACGGTTCGTCGCCGATGCCGTAGATCAACAACAAACGCTCCCGCACCTTGTTGCGACGGCCGGAGAACCGGACTTCGCGAGAAGGGCTTTTTTGATAAAGCGCGCAGGGAGGACAGAAGGAGTAGCAAAATGCCCAAGATGAAGACGAAGTCCTCTGCCAAGAAGCGGTTCAAGATCACCGCAACCGGCAAGGTCAAGGCTGCCGCTGCTGGCAAGCGCCATGGCATGATCAAGCGTACCAACAAGTTCATTCGCGATGCACGTGGCACCATGGTTCTCGCAGAACCGGATGGCCGCAAGGTTATCAAGAATTACCTGCCGAACGGTCTCTGAGACTCGTCCGCGAACGCTAGATTTAAGGAGATCATGATATGGCACGTGTAAAAAGAGGCGTCACCTCTCATGCCAAGCACAAGAAGGTTCTGAAGGCAGCAAAGGGCTTTTACGGCCGCCGCAAGAACACCATCCGTACCGCCAAGGCTGCTGTCGATCGTTCGAAGCAGTACGCCTACCGCGACCGCAAGGTCAACAAGCGCAACTTCCGTGCGCTTTGGATCCAGCGCATCAACGCCGCCGTGCGTGAATTCGGCCTGACCTACGGCCGCTTCATCGACGGCCTGAACAAGGCTGGCATCGAAGTCGACCGCAAGGTTCTCTCCGACATGGCGATCCACGAGCCGGAAGCATTCGGCGCGCTGGTCAGCGCTGCCAAGAAGGCTCTTGAATACCTCAAGGAAGCCGGCACGGCGAACGAGTTTGAAGGCGCGATCAAGTAACTAGCGCTTCCCAAGCTTTTGAATTTATGATTTTGGGAAACCCGCGCTGGTTTGGGCTAGCGCGGGTTTTTCTTTCTTTATATTCCTGGCGCCGGCCGGCGCCGCCTGCCTCCCGATCGCCCGCCTGATACTGGACGGAAAGAAGTGACAATGTCAGATATCGACCAGCTCAACACATCGCTGCTCGCAGAAATCGCCGCTGCCGATGACGAAACGGCGCTGGAAGCCGTGCGTGTTTCCGCCCTTGGCAAGAAGGGCTCCGTCTCCGAACTGTTGAAGACGCTCGGCGCCATGACGACGGAGGAGCGCCAGAGCAAGGGTGCTGCGATAAACGTTCTGAAGAACGCGGTGACCGAGGCGCTCACCGCCCGCAAGGCGACGCTGCGGCAAGCGGCGATCGATGCTCGGTTGAAGGCCGAAACGGTCGATGTCAGCCTGCCGGTGCGCTCTTCGCCGGCCGAGCGCGGCCGTATCCATCCGATCAGCCAGATCGTCGATGAGATCACCGCGATCTTCGCCGACATGGGCTTCTCGATCGCCGAAGGTCCCGACATCGAGACCGATTATTACAATTTCACCGCGCTGAATTTCCCCGAAGGCCATCCGGCCCGCGAGATGCACGACACTTTCTTCTTCAACCCGGATGAAAATGGCGAGCGCAAGGTCCTGCGCACCCATACCTCGCCGGTGCAGGTGCGCACCATGGAGGCGCAGACGCCGCCGATCCGCATCATCATTCCCGGCAAGACCTACCGCCAGGACTCGGACGCCACGCATTCGCCGATGTTCCATCAGGTCGAAGGCCTGGTGGTCGACAAGAAGGCCAATGTCGCCAACCTCCGCTGGGTGCTGGAAGAATTCTGCAAGACCTTCTTCGAGGTCGATAGCGTGACGATGCGTTTCCGCCCGTCCTTCTTCCCCTTCACCGAGCCCTCTTTCGAGGTCGATATCCAGTGCGATCGCTCCGGCCCGATCGTCAAGTTCGGCGAAGGCACCGATTGGATGGAGATCCTCGGCTGCGGCATGGTCCACCCGAACGTGCTGCGCTACGGCGGGCTCGATCCGGACGAATATCAGGGTTTTGCCTGGGGCATGGGCCTCGACCGCATCGCCATGCTGAAATACGGCATGCCCGACCTGCGCGACTTCTTCAACGCCGACGTCCGCTGGATGACGCATTACGGCTTCCGCCCGCTCGACATGCCGACGCTGTTCGGCGGCCTCAGCGCTTGAACGGAGAATTGGGACGATGAAATTCACGCTCTCCTGGCTGAAAGAGCATCTGGAAACGGATGCCGGCCTCGATGAAATCTGCACGCGCCTCACCGAGATCGGGCTGGAGGTCGAGGATGTCGACGACAAGGCGGCCTTCAAGCCCTTCGTTATCGCCAGGGTCGTCTCGGCCGAAAAACACCCGCAGGCCGATCGGCTGAAGGTGCTGATGGTCGATACCGGTTCTGGCGCGCCGGTCCAGGTCGTCTGCGGTGCCCCGAATGCGCGCGCCGGTCTCGTCGGCGCCTTCGCAGCGCCCGGAACCTATGTTCCCGGTATCGATGTGACGCTTGCCGTCGGCAATATCCGCGGCGTCGAAAGCCATGGCATGATGTGCTCCGAAAAGGAGCTGCAGATCTCCGACAGTCACGACGGCATTATCGACCTGCCGGACGACGCGCCTGTCGGCACGAGCTATGCCGCCTACGCTCATCTCGATGATCCGGTTATCGAGATCAACCTGACGCCTAACCGGCCGGACTGCACCTCGATCCACGGCATCGCCCGCGATCTCGCCGCCTCCGGTCTCGGCACGCTGAAGACGCGGCCCGCCCCGTCCTTCGCCGTCGAAGGCGAGACGCCGGTGAAGCTGACGCTCGATCTCGACGATCCGAAGCTCTGCCCGGGCTTTGCGCTGCGCCTCGTACGCGGCGTCCGGAACGGCCCGAGCCCGCGCTGGATTCAGCAGCGGCTGATCGCCATCGGCCTGCGCCCCATCAATGCGCTTGTCGATGTCACCAATTACATGACCTTCGATCAGGGACGGCCGATCCATGTCTTCGATGCCGCCAAGATCAATGGCAACCTGACCGTCCGCCGCGCCGCCGAAGGCGAGACGGTGCTGGCGCTCGACCAGCGCGAATACAAACTGTCGCCGAACAACGTCGTCATATCAGATGAAAACGGTATCGAATCGATCGGCGGCATCATGGGCGGCGAACATTCCGGCTGCGACGAAAACACCGTCGACGTGCTGATCGAATCTGCCCTCTGGGACCCGATGAACATCGCCAAATCAGGCCGCAGCCTCGGCATCATCACTGACGCTCGCTACCGCTTCGAACGCGGCGTCGATCCGAACTATATGGTCCCCGGTCTCGAACGCACGACGGAACTGGTGCTGGAACTTTGCGGCGGCAAGGCCGCCAAGGCCGAGGTCGTCGGCTACAAGGGTTACGAACCGAAGATCGTCGATTTCCCCTATTCGGAGGTCAAGCGCCTGACGGGCCTCGACGTCTCGAATGAGGAGAGCGACACGATTCTGACGCGTCTTGGCTTCAAGGTCTCCGGTTCCGGCGAGCGCGTCTCCGTCGCCGTTCCCTCCTGGCGTCCCGATGTCGACGGCAAGGCCGATCTCGTCGAAGAGGTCATGCGCATCCACGGCGTCGACAATATTAAGCCGGCGCCGCTCGAAAGCCATGCGGCCGTCAATGGCAAGATCCTGACGACGCTGCAGATCCGCACCCGCCTCGCCAAGCGGGCGCTGGCCGCGCGCGGCATGCTCGAAGCCGTCACCTGGTCCTTCATTCCGGAAGACCAGGCAAAGCTGTTCGGCGGCGGTTCGCCCACCCTCAAGCTTGCCAACCCGATCGCCGCCGAAATGTCGGATATGCGTCCCTCGCTTCTGCCGGGCCTGCTGACCGCAGCCCAGCGCAATGCCGACAAGGGTTACGGCGATGTCGCCCTCTTCGAGGTCTCCGGCACCTATGAGAATGACAGACCTGAGGGTCAGCGCCGCGTGGCCGGCGGCATTCGCCGCGGCACGGCCTCGCTTGCCGGCGCCGGTCGCGCCTGGTCGAACCCCGCCAAGGGCGGCGGCAAGCCGGTCGACGTCTTCGACGCGAAGGCCGACGCGCTCGCCGTCATCGAAGCCTGCGGCCTGCCGATGGGCAATATCCAGATCGAGCAGGGCGGGCCGGAATGGTATCATCCCGGCCGCTCCGGCACGATCAAGATGGGGCCGAAGGTCGTGCTCGGTTATTTCGGCGAATTCCATCCGCTGACGCTGGAAGCGCTCGATGTCTCCGGCGCTCTCTGCGGCTTCGAGGTCTATGTCGACGCCATGCCGGAGGCCAAGCGCAAGGCGACGCGCACCAAGCCGGCGCTCGAATTGTCGCCCTTCCAGGTGGTGCGGCGCGACTTTGCCTTCGTCGTCGACAAAACGGTGGAAGCAGGCGCCATCGTCAAGGCCGCCACCGGCGCCGACCGCAAGCTGGTGACCGGCGTCAACGTCTTCGACATCTTCGAGGGCGCATCGGTTGGCGACGGCAAGAAGTCGGTGGCAATCGAGGTGCAGATCCAGCCGGTCGAGCGCACGCTGACGGACGAGGATTTCGAGGCGCTGACGCAGAAGATCGTCGCCAGCGTCATGAAATTCACCGGCGGTGTCCTCAGAAGCTGAGCTCCATTCAGCGTCGCCATTAATGGACCGGTCGCAAATAGCGGCCGGTCTTTTCACCGATGCAGATGGTAGAGTTTGCTGACGATGGTCCAGCGGCCGTCGATCTTCAGCAGCGAGAGATAGTCGGTAAAGCGCATGCCGGCGAAATCGTCGGTGACCTTGACGCTTGCCGCATCGCCTTCGACATCGACGCTCTGGATGTCCATGTAGGGCTGCGTGCCGGGCGGCGCCGGCTCCTCCTGCAGGATCGCGGCGATGAATTCGTCCCGCGTCAGCCATTCGACCGCATTTTCGTAATGGCCGATGATCGAGCTTTTTGGATGAAAGGCCTTTTTCAAGGCTGCCTCATTGGCGAAGGCCATGCCTTCGACATAGAGATGAACCGTCTGTTCGACTGCCTGCCTGTCCGACATATTTTCATCCCGTTCTTCGAGATGGCGTTAAATAGTTTCGCCAGCCCCGAAGGCAAGCCCGGCCGGTTGCGCCGACCGGGCTTTTTCAGGTTCAGATGTTGGTCATCGCAAGCGAGGCATCCGAGTAACGTTTCCCGGCCACCTGCCCGGCCGGGATGACCTCTTCAAGCCTCGCGAGTTCCGCGGGGCTCAGCACGATATCGGCGGCAGCGGCGTTCTGTTCGAGATGATGAAGCTTGCGGGCGCCCGGTATCGGCACGATGTCGTCGCCCTGGTTCAACACCCAGGCGAGCGCCAGCTGTGCTGCCGTCACGCCCTTCTCGGCTGCCAGCCGCTCGAGCATTGCGACGAGGGCGGCATTGGCGTCGAAATTTTCCGCCTGGAAACGTGGCACCTGCCGGCGGAAATCGTCCGCGTCGAGATCCTCCGCCTTGCGGATCGCTCCGGTCAGGAAGCCGCGCCCGAGCGGGCTGTAAGGCACGAAGCCGATGCCGAGTTCGCGGCAGGTGGCAAGAACCTCTTCTTCGGGGTCGCGCGTCCAGAGCGAATATTCACTCTGCAGGGCTGCGATCGGATGGACCGCATGCGCGCGACGAATAGTGGCGCTGCCGGCTTCCGAAAGCCCGAGGGCGCGGACTTTCCCTTCCTTCACCAGCTCTGCCATGACGCCGACCGTCTCTTCGATCGGCACGTTGGGATCGACCCGGTGCTGGTAGAAGAGGTCGATGGTCTCGATGCCGAGGCGTTTCATCGAGGCTTCGGCCACCGCCCGCACATGCTCGGGGCGGCTGTCGACGCCGGTGATGGCGGCAGTACCCGGCTTGCTGGCATCGATCTTGAAGCCGAATTTGGTGGCGATCACCACGCGGTCGCGGAACGGCTTCAGCGCTTTGCCGAGAAGAACCTCGTTGGTAAAGGGACCATAGACTTCGGCGGTGTCGAAGAAGGTCACACCGAGATCGATGGCGCGATGCAGTGTCTTGATCGATTCCGCATCGTCGCTGGCGCCATAGGCAAAGCTCATGCCCATGCAGCCAAGTCCGACGGCCGAGACGGTCAGATCGTTTCCGAGTTTCCGGTTTTTCATGATGTGCTCCTTTGAGCTGATTTTGAGCCGCCAGAGCATGATGCCGAAAAGTGTGAGTGGTTTTCGGACGACGTCATGCTCTAACTATTTAATTCAGAACAGGATTCAGATTTTAGGCCGCCCGGCCTGAAATCATTCTGTTCTGACTGGTTGCGGTACGGGCAGACCATATCGCTGCCGCATCAATCAGAAAATACATGCAGTTTCTAACAGGTTGTTCTATCATTTCGATCAATGAACAGAACACAGCTCTCGCAACTCGCCGTTCTCGCCGCCGTCTCGGAGCATCGCAGCTTCCGGGCCGCGGCGAAGGAACTCCTCGTCGCGCCCTCGGCGATCAGCCATGCGATATCGAGCATCGAGGAAAGCCTGGGGGTGCGGCTTCTGGCGCGCACCACCCGCAGCGTCGCGCCTACGGAAGAGGGCCGGCTGCTGCTTGAAAGACTTCGTCCCGCGCTCGATGAGATCGACATTGCCTTGGAGGCCGTCCGAGATACGCGCGCCAAACCGGCTGGAAATCTGCGTATCACCGCGCCGCGCTTCGCCTCCGATCTGCTGCTCGCTCCGCGGCTCGGCGACTTTCTCAACCTCTATCCCGATATCACCCTGGAGATCGCCAATGAGGACGGTTTCACGGATATCGTCAAGGAAGGTTTCGATGCCGGCATCCGGCTGGAGGAGAGCCTGGAGGCTGATATGATCGCGGCCAGGGTCTCGCCCGATCTGACGACGGTAATCGCCGCTTCGCCCGAATATTTCGAGCACCATCCGAAGCCGGAGCATCCGCGCGATCTCGTCCGTCATCGCTGCATCAAGCGGCGCTTCACCAACGGCTCGATCTATCGCTGGGAATTCGAAAAGGACGGGCAGGAACTCGTCGTTTCGGTCGACGGGCCGCTTGTTGTCAGCGAGGATCGACTTGCCCTGCTTGCGGCGCTGAACGGTGCTGGCCTTGCCTATCTCTTCGACATGCGGGTCAATGCCGAACTGGCGAGCGGCAAGCTTGTGCGGGTGCTGGAGGATTGGTGCCCGCCCTATGCCGGGCCGTTTCTTTATTATCCCACCCGGCGGCAGATGCGCCCGGCGCTGCGCGCCTTCATCGATTTTTTCAGATACAGCGGGCAGGATACGGGCGGCCGGTAAGGATTACAGCGCCGCGCGTCCTTTCAGACGCGCAAAGGACGCTGTAGCACTTTAAATCTGCGCATCGTGCTTTCCGAAAATCGATTCCGACTTTTCGGGCCGATGCGCTGGAGCCGGGCCGCCCGTTCTTATTAGGGCGCCGTTTCCATCAGGCAGCCTTTGCCTTCTGGTTTGCCGCCGTGGTGGCGAGCTGGGAGAGGGTCTTGTCGGTGGCCGTTTCCTGTTGCAGCGTCTGGTCGAGCAGGCCGACGACCTCCTTGAGACCGAGCGTCGCGGCCCAGGTCTTCAGCGTGCCGTAACGGGCGATTTCGTAATGCTCGACGGCCTGGGCAGCCGAAATCAGGCCGGCATCGAGGGCCGCCGTGCCCTTGAATTCCTCCATGATGTCCTCGCCCTCGGCGATGATGCCCTGGATCGCCTCGCAGGTCTTGCCCTGGGCGCGTTTATCGATCAGTTCGAAAACCTGCTGCAGGCGCTCGACCTGGCCTTCGGTTTCCTCACGGTGTTTTTCGAAGCCCTTCTTCAGTTCGGAGGATTGGGCGGCCCGCGCCATCTTCGGCAGGGCGCGCAATATCTGCCGTTCGGCAAAGTAGATGTCCTTCAGCGTGTCATAGAAGAGATCTTCCAGCGTCTTTTCCTTGGCCATTTTCTCGATCCTTGTTCTGGGGAAAACCGCGAACGCGGCGACACATTAAGAAGAGAAGATCGCGTTAATTGTTCCCGATCGATTTCGGGTGGACTGGAAATCGGTGCCGGGCGATGATTCCTGCCGTCGATGTGGGAGGGTAAAGTCATGCGAAAGCCGAATTCGATGAAGGGTCTGGAGGATCTTGGCCGTGTGCGGCTGTCGCAAAACTTCTTCCTCCGCGATTTCCTGCATTCCGAAATCGCCGATTTCTACCGCATTCCCAATATCCCCGAAGATCCCGATCTGGCGATCGAGGCGGGCAAGAGGCTCTGCGAGGAATTGCTGGAGCCGCTGGAGGCAACGTTCGGACGCCTGCATATCCGATCCGGCTATCGTTCGCCCGCAGTCAACAGGTTCGGCAACGAGAACAATCTGAACTGTTCGACCAATGCGTCCACATCAGCGCATCACATCTGGGATATGAGGGACTTTGACGGCTGCATGGGTGCTGCCGTCTGCATTGCCGTGCCGTGGATGGTCGACCACTACCACGATGAAAGCGACTGGCAGCGGCTCGCCTGGTGGATTCACGACCACCTGCCTTATGCCTCGCTCTGCTTTTTTCCCAAGCTCTGGGCCTTCAATATCCAGTGGCACGAACGGCCGAAGCGGGTGATCCAGAGTTATGTCAGCCCGCGCGGCATCCTGACCAAACCCGGCATGGCCAATTGGGCAGGCGATCATTCCGAGTGGTATGCTGGTTTTCCATCTCTTACAGCGCCGCGCGTCTTCTCAGACGCGCAAAGGACGCTGTAACACTTTAAATCGATTTCCGATTTAAGAAATTATGCAGTGAACCTGATGCGATAGCGGATATGGCCGTCGCTCTCGACATAGCTGTCGTACAGCGCACGCGCGGTTCTGTTCTGCTCGCTGGTATGCCAGTAGAGCCGCGACCAGCCCTGGGCTTTGCAGGTCGAAACGAGATCGTCCATCAGTGCCCGCCCGACGCCCTTGCCGCGCGCATTGGCATCGACGAACAGGTCTTCGAGATAGCAGTCCCTGCCACGGATCCACGTGCCCTCATGCGTGAGATAGAGCGCAAAACCCATGATCCGGCCATCGACCTCGGCGACGCGCATCGCAATCGCCGACGCCGGATCGAAGACCCGGCGCCACGTGGAATCGCTGATATCGGCATCGACCGTAACTTCGTAAAAGGCGAGGTAGGCGGCCCAAAGCTCGCGCCAGCGGGCTTCATCTTCGGGGCGGGCATCGCGTATCGTCACGGTCATGGCATCTCTTTCTTTCAGGCGCCGGCTTCGTCGAGCAGCGCCATCGCGTCATCGGAAAGCGCAAGTGTCGCCGATTTCGTCAGGCTTTCAAGCTGCGAAAGGCTGGTTGCACTGGCAATCGGCGCCGTGACGCCCTTCTTGCGCAGCAGCCAGGCGAGCGAAATTTCTGCGGGCGCTGCACCGGTCTCGGCCGAAACCTTGTCGAGGGCGGCCAGAATGCGCAGGCCTTTATCATCGAGATATTTCGAAACCCGGCCCTCGCGTGCGCGGCCTTCCGTATCGGCCTTGCTGCGGTATTTGCCGGTGAGGAAGCCGGCGGCAAGGCTGAAATAGGTGATGACGCCGATGTCTTCTTCGACGCAGAGATCGGCAAGCGGCCCCTCGAAGCTCGAGCGCTCGTAGAGATTATATTCCGGCTGCAGCACATCGTAACGCGGCAGGCCGGCCCTCTCGGCAGCGTCGAAGGATGCCTGAAGCAGTTTCGCATCATAGTTCGAGCAGCCGATGGCGCGGATCTTGCCCTGCTGCTTCAGCTTGGCAAAGGCCCCGAGCGTTTCCTCATGCGGCGTATCTTCATCCGGCCAGTGCGAGAGATAGAGGTCGATATAATCCGTCTGCAGCCGGCGCAACGAATCCTCGACCGCCTTCAGGATATAGGTCTCCTTCAGCGTCTTTCCCTGTCCCATGTCGGAGCCGACTTTGGTGACGATAACGGCCTTGTCGCGGGAGATCTTTGCCTGGCTTAGCCAGCGCCCGATGATCTCTTCGGAATCGCCGCCCTTGTTGCCCGGGACCCAGGAGGAATAGACATCGGCCGTATCGATCGTGTTCAGGCCCGCGTCGAAGAAGGCGTCGAGAATGGCGAAGGATGTTTTTTCGTCGGCCGTCCAGCCGAAGACATTGCCGCCGATGACGATCGGCGCGACCGATAGACCTGTTTTTCCAAGCCGGCGCATTTCCATGACGCTCTCCAGAAGTGTGAATAAATTGAAATCGCGGATACGGCAGAACGCCGCCCTGACCAACTTAGTGCGATCCGCGCATCCGGGAAGGCAAACTTCCGTGATTTCATGTCCCGCCATTGCGCCGCAGCTAGGGCCTGAATATGGTTCGCGGAAATCAGTTCGGGAGGCTTGGATCATGTTGCGTTTCGGTATCATTTCAACGGCGAAGATCGGTCGCGACAATGTCGTTCCGGCGATCCAGGATGCGGAAAATTGTGTCGTCACGGCGATTGCCAGCCGCGATCTCAACCGCGCAAGGGAGATGGCCGACCGCTTCTCGGTACCGCATGCCTTCGGCTCCTATGAGGAGATGCTAGCCTCCGACCTCATCGACGCCGTCTACATCCCGCTGCCGACCTCGCAGCATATCGAATGGTCGATCAAGGCGGCGGATGCCGGCAAGCACGTGCTCTGCGAGAAGCCGTTGGCGCTGAAGGCAGACGATATCGACGACGTGATCGCCGCCCGCGACCGCAACCGGGTGGTGGTCAGCGAAGCCTATATGATCACCTATTCCCCGGTCTGGCAGAAAGTGCG
Organism: Rhizobium sp. WSM1274; assembly: GCF_025200775.1. Taxonomy (NCBI): domain Bacteria; kingdom Pseudomonadati; phylum Pseudomonadota; class Alphaproteobacteria; order Hyphomicrobiales; family Rhizobiaceae; genus Rhizobium; species Rhizobium sp. WSM1274. The sequence continues at coordinate 4,816,829 of NZ_CP104138.1, forward strand.
CTCGTTGATCGACGAGGGCGCCATCGGTTCGCTCCGGCATGTGCAGGGCGCCTTCACCTATTTCAACCGCGACCCCGCCAACATGCGCAACGTCCCCGAGCTCGGCGGCGGCGGCCTTCCCGATATCGGCGTCTATCCCGTCATGGGTACGCGTTTTTCCACCGGCAAGGAGCCGCTCTGGATCCAGGCGATCACCGAGCGCGACGCGGATTTCGGCACGGATATCTATTCGAGCGTCAAGGCCGATTTCGGCGATTTCGAGCTGAGCTTCTATATCTCGACGCAGATGGCCAACCGCCAGGTCATGGTTTTTCACGGCACCGAAGGTTACATCGAGGTCAAGTCGCCGTTCAACGCCAATCGCTGGGGACCTGAGGAGATCGAGCTTGCCGACCGCAGCCACACTCAATCGCGCATCTTCCGCTTCCAGGACAGCCGCCAGTACAAGCGGCAGGTCGAGGCTTTTGCCAGAGCGGTGAAGAACGGCAAGGAAGAGATCGTCACGCTCGAAAATTCGAAGCTGAACCAGAAGGTGATCGATGCGATCTACCGGGCCAGCGAGAAGGACGGCTGGGAAGCAGTCTAGCGCATAAACCCGAAAATCGGAATCGATTTTCGGAAAGGATTATGCGCCACTTCAGAGGGTTAGAGCGTCCTTAGCGCGTCCTATTGGACGCGCGGCGCTCTACTCACTCGGCGCGGAAGACGAAGCGCGAATAGCCGAAGAAGCTGAAGATCATCGAGGCGACGCTGGCGATCACCATGGCCGCCAGCGGCTGAAGCGCCGGCAGCGACAGCAGAAGCGCGGAATAGAGGCCGTAATTGACGAGCGCTGCCGTCACCCCGACCGAGCCATAGCGGAAGCCTTCGGCGGCCAGCGAACGGCCGGTGCGATCGAAGGTGAAGCTCCGGTTGAAAGCCCAGGTTGCCGCCATGGCGAAGGCGATTGCGAAGAGCCGCGCCAGAAACGGCCCGAGCGGTGTCAGATGGAGGAGCGCCGACAGGATGCCGGCATCGACGAGGAAGCCGATGCCGCCGGCAATGGCGAAGCGGATGAGCTTTCTCATGCCGCATCCGCCTTGCCGGGAGGCGCGCGCGATACCGGGCCTGCGTCGCTGAGCGGTGCCTTCAACGCGCTCGGCCTTTCCAGGCCCATATAATGGATACGGAGTTGTTCGGCGCGGGCGCGTGCGACGGAATCCAGGATGACGCCGGCGGTGAACAGCATGAAGGAGATCATCATCAGCGCCGTCGACAGCACCCAGGTCGGCATGCGGCTGACGAGTCCCGTTTCGAAATATTCCGCCAGCACCGGCGCCATGAAACCGAGGCTCGCCAGCATGAAGGTGGCGCTGATCGCGCTGAAGAAGGCGAAGGGCCGGGTTTCCTTCATCAGCATCGCGAACATCCAGAGGATCTTGGCGCCGTCGCGGAATGTCGAAAGCTTGGAATGCGAGCCTTCCGGCCGGCGGCCGTAGTCGAGCTCCAGCTCGCTGACCGGCAGCTTCAGCCGCGAGGCATGCACAGACATCTCGGTTTCGATCTCGAAGCCGCCCGATACCGCCGGGAAGCTCTTGACGAAGCGGCGCGAAAACGCGCGGTAGCCGGAAAAGATATCGGTGAAATCGGGGCCGAAGATCATCCGGTAAAGCAGGTTGAAAAGCCGGTTGCCGAGCGCATGGCCCTGACGGCCGGCATCGGCGTGCACGCCGCGCCTGGTGCCAACCACCATGTCGGCGCGCTCGGTCAGCAGCGTGCGCACCAGTTCCTCGGCATCACCAGGCGCGTAGGTGCCGTCGCCGTCGGCGATGATGTAGATGTCGGCGTCGATATCGGCGAACATCCGGCGCACGACATGGCCCTTGCCCTGACGCCGCTCGCGCACGACATGCGCGCCGGCAAGCATTGCCTGCAGCGCGGTGCCGTCGGTGGAATTATTGTCGTAGACATGGATCGCAGCATCGGGCAGCGTCGCCCGAAAACCCTGAACGACAGCGCCGATCGTCGCCGCTTCATTATAGCAGGGAAGCAGAACGGCAATATTCCAATTGTCGGTGCGCGATCGGGCCATGACTCTACTCGTTACACTTGAAAGCCGCGCTCAGCCTAAATCATGCGCCGTTAATAAGACCCTATGACGCAGGCAAAATCAGCGGCTGCCACAAACGGCTTTACACTTTCTTGATCGGCGGCGGCTAAGCTTCGCCATCCGGAAACGAACCGCTAACCACGATGAACGCTGTGCAGCCGATCTCCCAAGCATCATCCGCAATCGACGCCTCTCGGGTCGGGCTACGCGACCTGCTGACGCGTCTCTGGCCTGTTGTCATCGCCTATAGCGTCATCCTTGCCGCCGCCATCCTCATCACCAAGCTTTCCGGTGCCACCGATTACGTCGGCCCCGACAATGACGACGGAATGCGTCTCGTCGAAGTTCGCGATTTTCTGACCGGGCAGGGCTGGTTCGACCTGATGCAATACCGTCTCGGCCTCGACGGCGGCACGCTGATGCACTGGTCACGGCTGATCGATCTGCCGATTGCCTCGCTAATCTGGTTCTTCAGCCTGTTTGTACCGCATGAGACGGCAGAGGCGCTGGCGCTCGGCGTCTGGCCGGTATCGCTCATCCTGCCCGCCATGCTCGCCATGGCGGTTGCCGGTCGGCGCATCGGCGGCGTTGCCGCCATGCACATCAGTCTCGGCTTGACCGGTCTTGCGATCTACACCGGAAACCGTTTCGCGCCGGGCGCCATCGATCATCACAACGCGCAGCTGGCGTTGGTCGCGACGATGATCGCGATGCTGCTGGATCCCGAGCGTCGCGCCTGGAGCTATGCGGTTGCCGGCATCGCGGCAGCCATCGCCATCGCCATCGGCGCCGAGACGACACCTTTCGTTGCCGCCGTCTGCCTGACCATCGCCCTGCTCTGGGCATGGGAGGGCGAAGATTTCGCTGCCGCCGCGAAGGCCTTCGGGCTGGCGCTGGCCATTGCGATCAGCATCCTCTTCTTCGCAACGGTGCCGCCCCGGCTTTATTCGATGGTCACCTGCGACAATCTCTCGCTTGGCTATTACAGCCTGGCGGCGATCGGCGGCGGACTGCTGTTGTTTTCGGCGGTTTTCGCGAGCCGCCTGCGCCGGCCCTTGCGCTTTGCCGCGCTGGCCGTCGTCGGCGCCGGCGTTCTCGGTTCGGCGGTGGTGATCGCACCGCAATGCCTGAGCGATCCGCTGGCCGGTCTCGATCCGATGCTGGTCGAGCTCTGGCTGAGGAATGTTTCGGAAGCGCAGTCGGTTTTCGTTCTCGGGCGCACCGATCCCTTCTCGATCGGTGGTTTTTATGCGGCCGGCTTGTTCGGCATCGCCGTCTGCATCTTCCGCGTCGTTCAGCGTGACCGTGTGCAGATCCACCTGATCCTGCTTTTCCTGCTGATGACGAGCTGGGCAATCGCGCTGGTCCAGGTGCGCGGTTCGACCTTCTCGAACCTGATCTCGATCCTGCCGCTTGCCCTGTTGATTATAGATGTGCGCCGCATTTCCAACGGCGACAGCGAGAATGTCGCCGCCGCCTTCGTCTATATCGTCACCGTGCTCGCCAGTGCTCCAGCCGCCTGGGCTGTCGGTGGCGGGTTTATCTCGCTGCAGATGGAGAATGCTGCCCAGAAGAAGGCGGTGAAGCCGGCAAAGGAAATTTCCTGCACGTCCCAAGCGGCGCTGACGCCGCTCGCCGGGCTTCCGACCGGACTGGTCTCCGCGCCCTCGGAAATGGGGGTGCCGATCCTGCGCTTCACCAGCAACCGTGTTCTCTCTGCGCCCTATCATCGCAATCAGGGCGGCATGCTGACGGAGCTGCATATCGGCATGGCGGAGCCGCAGGAGGCGGAAGCCTTCCTGAAGGGGACTGGCGTGACGGCGCTTGCCTTCTGCCCCGGCGACCTGCAGACGCGCGAGATCGCCAAGCTGAAGCCGGACGGGCTCTATGCTGAGCTCGGCAAGGGCAATATCCCGCCCTATCTGGAACCGCTTCCGAAGGCGGCGGACGTGGGCGTGCAGTTCTTTCGCTATCGGCCGGCGACGAATTGACGCCGGCAATCTTCAGATGGGATAAAGCATGTCGCGACAACGACATGCGTAAAAACAAAGCAATCGCGGGAAGCGTATCTGAAAGATCGCGACGCGCTTGTCAGTGCGAAACGCGCGTGGCGCGACGAAGGCGCTGATTGGCATAGAGCCCGATCACGAAAAGCATAAGGCCGCCATTATAGCCGAGCACGGCGTAGACGAATGCCAGAATGGACACCGGGCCGGGCGAGGTTATCGCCGCTAGCGCGAATGTCATTCCGATCAGCGCCGCGACCAACGCGATCACGCCTGCCGAACGCATCTGCCCGGCGCTGACGCCCAATGCTGCTGCTGTGAGAAAAATCATTTCAGCACCTTCCCAGAGATAACGAGGGGAAGCATAAGAAGCGCCAACTAACAAAGATTTACCGGCGGTCCTCGCCGAAAAGCCTTTATATTGCGGTGGTTAGCAATCCCTTTCGGGTAAAACGCATATTCTAACTATCCGTTCCGCAACAAAACATATTTACTCGATCTTGTTGTTATTCGCCCGGCTGCAACGAGTGCATGTGCAGGATCCCAGGAGATGAGCATGCTTGATGCAATGACGACGAACCCCTCGCGCGACCGATCGCAATGACCGGGAAAACCGATCCCAATGCCAGTGCCGATCTTTCCGTTTGCCGCCGTTGGACATAGAAAGAGGGGATGAGCAACGTCTTCGACGGCGATTCGCCGACCAACCTCGCCGAATATTCTGTTTCGGAACTTTCCGGCTCGATCAAGCGCACCGTCGAAACCGCCTTCGACCAGGTTCGTGTGCGCGGCGAAATATCAGGCTATCGTGGGCCGCACTCCTCGGGCCATGCCTATTTCGCGCTGAAGGACGATCGCGCCCGCATCGACGCCGTCATCTGGAAGGGCACCTTCTCGCGGCTGAAGTTCCGTCCGGAAGAGGGCATGGAAGTCATCGCCACCGGCAAGGTCACCACCTTTCCGGGCTCTTCGAAATATCAGATCGTCATCGAGACCCTGGAGCCGGCCGGTGCCGGCGCGCTGATGGCGCTGATCGAGGAGCGCAAGCGCAAGCTCGGCGCCGAGGGCCTGTTCGATCCCGCTCGTAAGAAGCGGCTGCCCTTCATGCCCAGCGTGATCGGCGTCGTCACCTCGCCGACCGGCGCCGTGATCCGCGATATTCTTCACCGCATCTCCGATCGTTTTCCCGTGCATGTCCTCGTCTGGCCGGTGAAGGTCCAGGGCGAGGGGGCCGGCGAGGAGGTGGCAAACGCCATCCGCGGCTTTAATGCGCTGGAACCTTCAGGCGCTATCCCGCGACCGGATGTGCTGATCGTCGCACGCGGCGGCGGCAGTCTGGAAGATCTCTGGAGCTTCAACGACGAGATCGTCGTGCGTGCTGCGGCCGAAAGCGAAATACCGCTGATCTCGGCCGTCGGGCACGAAACCGACTGGACGCTGATCGACTATGCCGCCGATGTCCGTGCGCCGACGCCGACCGGGGCCGCGGAAATGGCGGTCCCCGTCAAGGCGGAGCTCGAGGCGCAGGCCGCCGCGCTTGCCGCGCGCCTGCAGGGTTGCATGAACCGGCAGATGGATCAGCGCCTCCAGTCGGTGCGGGCCCTGATGCGGGCATTGCCGTCGCTCGATCAGCTTCTCGCCTTGCCGCGCCGCCGTTTCGACGAGGCGGCAGCCGGCCTCGGCCGCGGGCTGGAGCTGAACACCATCAACAAGCGCCGCGGCTTCGAGCGCGTCGCCGCGCATCTGCGTCCTGATGTGCTGTCCAATCGCATCGCCGAGCGCCGCCAGACGCTGAACGAGCGGATAGTGCGGGCCGAGCGCATGGTCGAGCGGCTGTTCGACCGCTCGAAATCGCGCGTCGACCGCGCCGAGGCAATTCTCTCGTCGCTGCCTGCCCGGCTGAAGACCCAGACCGACCGCGGTCGCGAACGCCTTGGCAATCTTTCGCGCCATGCCGATACGGCAATCCGCCACCAGCTGACCCGCGCGCGCGCCGAGCTTTCCGCGCAGGACCGCGTGCTGCAGTCGCTTTCCTATAAGAATGTGCTGAAGCGCGGCTACGCCGTCATTCGCGATGAAGATAACAGGCCGGTCTCGCAGGCTGCTCAACTCTCCGCCGGCATGGGCATCGCCATCGAATTCGCCGACGGCCGTGTCGGCGCCATGACCACGGAAGGCGGAACGCCGCCGGCCGGCGCCAGGAAGCGCAGCGTAAGACCCGCAGACCCGCCGAAGCAGGGAAGCCTGTTCTGACTATGCGGATCCTGCTGGTGCTTACCCATCCGTTGGAGGACAGTTTCGCCGCCGCCGTGGCAAGGACCGCGCGCGAAGCGCTGGAAGCGGCAGGCCATACCGTCGATCTGCTTGATCTCTATGCCGAGAATTTCGATCCACGCCTTTCGAAGGCCGAGCGCGGCGGCTATTTCGACGTGCCTTATGACACGTCAGCCGTTGCCGATATCGTTGCCCGCCTGAAGGCGGCCGATGGTCTGATCTTCGTCTTTCCGCAATGGTGGTTCAATTTTCCGGCGATCCTGAAGGGTTTCTTCGACCGTGTTTTCGCCCCCGGCGTTGCCTTCAGCCATGATGCGGCCGGCGGCCGTATCGTGCCGCAGTTGACCCATATCAGGCTGCTTTATGCGCTGACGACGACAGGCTCGCCGTGGTGGCTGGTACGTCTCTATATGGGCGATCCGGTGCGCCGGCTCTTGAAGCGCGGCATCGCCGCCTTCTGCTCGAAGGGATTGAATTTCCGCATGCTCAGCCTGCACGACATGGACCGGGCCACCGATGCAAAGCGCAGGGCGCATCTCGATCGCGTGCGTAAGCTGCTATCGGCAATTCGATAGGCGCTATTCGAAGTCAGCAAGAAACTTACGCAGCAGCCTGTCGAGCTCCGCCTTGTCGGCCGCGCTCAGATTTTTCGACAGCCGGTGCTGATTGGCGACATGCGCATCGACGGCGTGCTCCACCGTCGCAAGCCCTTTTTCCGTCAGCGCGATGAGCACGCTCCTGCGATCCTCCGGATTGAGGATACGTTCGACGTAGCCCGCCTTCTCCAGCTGGTCGATGCGGTTCGTCATCGTGCCGGAGCTGACCATGGTCATCTCCAGAAGCTCCCCCGGCGAAAGCCGGTGAGGCGCGCCGGCGCGGCGCAGCGTCGCCAACACGTCGAAAGCGGAGGACGAAAGCCCCTGCTTCATGAGTACGGTCTCCACTTCGCGGCCGAGATGGGTACTCAGGCGTTTCAGGCGCCCGAGGATGCCCATCGGTTCGACGTCGAGATCCGGCCGCTCCCGTCGCCATTGCGCCAGGATCTTGTCGACATGGTCCAACTTGCGGTCTCCGCTCATGCTCCATCGATATCATCCATTATCTTGACGTCAAGATAAGAAGGTGTAGGATGAATTTATCTTGAAATAGAGATTCTTGATATGAAGGCAAATTCACGCTACGTCGCCGATCTTATGGCAACCGCGCTCGCACCCGCCATCTGGGGAAGCACCTATATCGTCACCACCGCTTTCCTACCGGCCGGATATCCGCTGACGGTGGCGATGCTGCGCGCCCTGCCAGCCGGTCTGCTGCTTCTCTTCCTGGTCAGAAAGCTGCCTTTCGGCATCTGGTGGGGAAGGGCTTTCGTTCTCGGCGCGCTGAACTTCTCGTTCTTCTGGGCGATGCTCTTCGTCTCGGCCTACAGGCTGCCGGGCGGCGTTGCCGCAACGGTCGGCGCCGTGCAGCCGCTGATCGTCATCGCTTTGTCACGGCTTTTTCTCGGCAAGCCGATCCGGCCGCTTGCCGTGCTGGCCGGTCTCGCCGGCATGGCCGGCGTCGGATTGCTGGTGCTGACGCCGAAGGCGGGGCTCGATCCGATAGGTGTCGCTGCCGGTCTCGCCGGCGCCGTCTCGATGGCCTTCGGCACGGTGCTGACGCGGCGCTGGGCGCCGCCGGTCTCAAACCTCACCTTCACCGCTTGGCAATTGACGGCGGGCGGCATGCTGCTGGTGCCTTTCGCCCTTTTCCTCGAACCGACGCCGCCGATCCCGACCGCTGCAAACATCGCCGGCATCGCCTATCTCGGGCTGATCGGCGCAGCCTTTACCTATCTGCTCTGGTTTCGCGGCTTGTCACGCATCGAGCCCTCGGCGGTCGCCTCGCTCGGCTTTCTGAGCCCGCTGGTCGCGACAATGCTCGGCTGGCTGGCGCTCGGCCAGAGCCTGACGCCGGCGCAGATCGGCGGTTTCGCCATGGTGCTTGCCAGTGTCTGGTTCAGTCAGCACATAATGAAGCCGCTCAGGCCCATTCGCCCTGCCGCATCACCGGAACCCGTGAACCATCCGGCTTGAGGCCGTCGATATCGACCTTATCGGAGCCGATCATCCAGTCGATATGGATCAGGCTGGAATTGCCGCCCTGCGCCTTGATCTGCTCCTGGCTCAGTGTCGCGCCATCGAGGAAACACTTGGAATAGCACTGGCCGAGCGCGATGTGGCACGAGGCGTTTTCGTCGAACAGCGTGTTGTAGAACAGGATGCCGCTGGCCGAGATCGGCGAGGAATGCGGCACGAGCGCCACTTCGCCGAGCCGGCGGGCGCCATCGTCGGTATCGAGCACCTTGTTCAAGACCTCTTCACCACGCGAGGCCTTGGCCTCGACGATGCGCCCGCCTTCGAACCGCACCTGGATATTGTCGATCAGCGTGCCCTGGTGGGAAAGCGGCTTGGTGCTCGACACATGGCCTTCGACGCGCAGCGCATGCGGCGTGGTGAAGACTTCCTCGGTCGGGATATTCGGATTGCAGGTGATGCCGTTCTTGGCAGTGGACGCGCCGCCGTGCCATTCATGTCCGTCGGCAAGGCCGATCGTCAGGTCGGTGCCCGGTCCCTTGAAATGCAGCGAGGCGAAGCGCTCGCCGTTCAGCCAGGCGGAGCGCTTGGCGAGATTGGCATTGTGCTCGGCCCAGGCGGCGACAGGATCGCTGACATCGACGCGCGAGGCGGCAAAGATCGCCTTGGCGAGCTTGGCAATGGCGATCGGTTCCGGATCGTCGGGGAAGACCACCTTGGCCCAGGATGGGTTCGGATAGGAGACGATGTTCCAGTTGATGTCGAAATTCGAGATCTTCTCCAGCGCCGGCTTGTAGGCGGTCGAGTTGGCGCGATTGGCGCGGCCGACTTTGCCGGCATCCTGCTCGGACAATAGCATCGGATTGTCGCCGGCAAGCGCAAGACGGGCCGCCCCGTTGGCATAGGCCTTGGCCATGCCATCGTAGAGCCAGTCGGAGGCGCGGTCGAAGCTCTCGTCGCTGCCATATTGATAGCGCGCCAGCGTCGTTTCCTCATCGGAATAGAAGGCGGAGACCAGTCCGGCGCCGGCCAGATAGGCATGTTTGGTGATCAGGCGGACGAGCGGCAGCGCCACGACAGGCGCGGTGATCACCAGGTCCTGACCTTTTTGCAACTGAAGGCCGACCTTGACGGCAACTTCCGCAAGCTTTTCCAGCTTGACGGGATCAACGGCGTTCTGGCTCTGGGGCATGAAAGTCATCGTTCAACCTGCCTTCTGTCATCGACGGTGTGAGGCTGGAAGACTTAGACCCGTTTGCGGCGAAAATGAAGCGCGCCGCTGCCGAATTGCAGCGGCCGGATTATATGTCCGGCCGCTCGCGGGGCTTTAAGCTGCGGCAGGCAACCTGAGCAGGATCGAGTTATGCTTGTCGAGGAATCCCATCAGCCGCTGCGGGTAGTCTTCGCCAACGGCGGCCTGGACGCTCGCCCGCTCGGAGAGCGCCTTGCGCCAGCGCGTCACCCGCTCAAGCCCTTCGAAGATGCCGCTGGCGCCAAGCGTGTCGAAGACATCGAAATACCGAAAGACCGGTGCAAAGACAGCGTCGACGAGGCTGAAGTCGTTGCCGGCGAAATACGGCCAGCCCGTCAGCACCTTCTCGAGCGTTGCGAATTTGGCGATGAGCGCCGTGCGCTTGGCCTCCAACTGCGCGGTATCCTGCGCCGTCTCGTAACCCCAGAGATCGGAAAGCACGGACGAACCGAATTCCATCCAGCCGCGGTGACGGGCACGCGTCAGCGCGTCCTTGGGATGCAGCGCCACACCTGGCTGTGTTTCCTCCAGATATTCGCAGATGACGCTGCTTTCGAACAGCACCGCCTCGCTGCCATCCTCCTCCTCGATCCGCAGCAGCGGCACCTTGCCGAGCGGCGAGATCTTCAGGAACCAGTCGGGCTTGTCGGCAAGATCGATACTGATGCGCTCGAAGGGCACACCCTTTTCAAGCAGCGCGATCGCGGCGCGTTGCACATAGGGGCAGAGATGATGGCTGACGAGGGTAAGTTTACTCATGGCGGTCTCCACTTTACGGCGATAGATGCAAATACATCTAATATCGCTTGCGGCGGAATTCAAGATAGATGTAATTGCATTTATGTTTGAAAAACCGTCGAATCCGAGCGAAGCGGTCACCTCTGCCTGGACGAGCATCATGCGCGCCCGCGAGCGGCTGCTCGCTGCCATCGAAGCCGACCTGAAAACGGCCGGCATGCCGCCTCTTGCCTGGTATGACGTGCTGTGGGAATTGGCGCGCTCGCAAGACGGCAAGCTGCGCCCCTACGAGATCGAGGAGCGGACATTGCTGGCCCAGTATAATCTTTCTCGCCTGCTCGACCGGCTGGAAAAAGAGGGCCTGGTCCGGCGCGAGGTCTTCGCCAAGGATGGACGCGGCCGCTGGGTGGTGATGACGGATGCCGGCCGAAAGCTTCGCGAGCGCATGTGGACCGTCTATGCCAGATCGATCGAGACCCATATCGGCTGCAAGCTTGCTGAAAACGAGGCGAAGGCGATCGCCGGCCTGCTCGACCGCTTCCTCTAGATTCAACAGCATGATTCGTCCGAAAAGCGCTTACGCTTTTCGGCATCATCCTCCGATCAGGCAATCAGCGGCGCGGCGACAGCCTTCAGCGCCTTCAATGCATCCCTCGGATCGAGCCGCACCTGCAGGCCGCGCTGCCCGCCATTGATATAGACGAGCGGTTCGCCAAGGGCTGCTTCCTCGATCGCCGTCGGCACGGTCTTCTTCTGGCCGAAAGGGCTGATGCCGCCGACATGATAGCCCGTCAGCCGTTCGGCATCCGCAGGCTTCATCATGCTGGCCGATTTGCCGTGAAAGGCGCTCGCCAGCTTCTTCATGCTGACCTCGCGGTCCGACGGTACGACGACGCAGACCGGTTTGCCGTCCACCTCCGCCATCAGCGTCTTCAGCACTCGATGCGGCGCCTCGCCGAGCGCTTCGGCCGCCTGCAGCCCGACACGCTCGGCATTGGGGTCGTAGTCATAGGTATGGATCGTGAAGGCGATGCCCGCCTGCGAAAGAACCTGTGTCGCGCGCGTGGTCTTGGACATCTCTTTCCCTCGTGAGTTCACCCGGTCGCCTGTCAGCCGCCGAATGCACCGGCGTAAATCTCCGGCTTGAAGCCGATCAGCAATTTCCCCTTCGCCTCCAGCACCGGCCGCTTGATCATCGACGGCTGGTCGAGCATCAGGGCGATCGCTTTCTCCCGGGTCAGGTTCTCGCGCTCCGCATCGGGCAATTTGCGGAAGGTGGTGCCGGCGCGGTTGAGCACGGTGTCGAGCCCGGCCTGGTCGATCCAGGCTTCGAGATGGGTGCGGTCGATGCCCAGCGCCTTGTAATCATGAAACTCATAGGCGACGCGGTGTTCTTCCAGCCAGCTGCGCGCCTTCTTCATCGTGTCGCAATTCTTGATGCCATAGATGGTGACGGCCATGCCCGATCGATCTCCCTGTGATGGCGCGAGATAACATGCACGAGGGCCGGCGCAAACGCCGTGCGACGTTTTATCCCCCGAGCGCGTCGACGATCGAGGCAGACAAAGCCGGCCTGTGGCTCAATTCTCCAGCGTGCCGGCCTTGCGCGAAGCCTTGCTGGGTTCGTCGCAGGCGATCTTCATCAGGTCGCCGCGCCGCCGCACCAGCCGGTCGGATGTTCGTGTCAGGATCAGCCCATCCTGTGGCGCGGTGAGCTCGATGCTGCCGCCCGGCTGCCCTGGCCGGGTAACGATCGTCACTAGGCGGTCGCCTTCCGCAATCCTCTCGCCGATATTGCGATGAAAGAGCACGGCTCCGCCTTCCAGAGCGCGGATGATTTCGACATTGTCGAGCGGCACGGCCGGACCGGAAAATGCCGTTGCCGCCGGCTTTTCGTCGGCGACGATCCCCCGTGCCGCGAGGAAACGCCAGAGCCCGTCGGCGTCCTTTTTCGCCAATACCGGATCGACGTCGCGTTTGCCGCGCAGCTCGACGGTGACGGAAAGTCTGCCGGGCAGCTCGAATAGGCGTTCGCCGGGAATTTCATATTTCCATGCAAAGCCGACGGCCTCCTCGAAGGCCGAGCTTTCTCCATCCGAAAGCAGCACGGCTTCCATGTCGAGTGCAGCGGCAAGATCGGCCGCCTCCGGCCAGAAGGCCTCGTCGATATAGGCATATTGCAGCGATTCATCGTCGCAATGCAGGTCGAGCACGAGATCGGCCCCGAGCGCCAAATGCAGCAACTGTCGCTTCAATCTGTCGGTAGCCGGATAATCGTCGAGGTCTTCGATCAGCGTCGGGCGATCGGCCACGGAGATCCGCGGAAAGTCCCGGTTGAAATTGGTGCGCGAGCCCAGGTCGAAACGGCCCTGCAATTCGCCGAAATGCGATTGCGCCGCACCGATCGGATTGGCCTGCGGCACGATGGTGATGTCGCCGGCGATCCCGCCTTGGCTTTCCGCCTGCCGCAGCCTCTCGCAGAGGAAATGCAACAGCACCGTTCCCGGCAGTTCGCCGGCATGCAGTGCCGCCTGGATATAGGACTTCGGCGCCTTCGGATCGCCGCCCGTAAAGCGCAGCACCGGCAGCCGCCACTCCGCTCCCGGCGTATCGCCCGGGATGATGATCTCTGAAACGTCCATGCTGATTTCGCTCCCCGTTTGCACCAATGCCGGAACAGGCTTTCGGAGCTTTATGCGCGGAAATCAGGCAAGCGCAAGCCGAGATCCGCGAACACTTTGCCCTTAGCCCAGCAGTGGCCAGCGATCGATAATCCGATGTTCGGTTTTTCCGAGAACACTGTGGATGAGCAGGAATTCGGACGCCGTCCATGAAACGGGTGTGTCGAGAGTCGTCGGCGGCACGGCCTTGCGGTCGTAGAGCAGCGTCATATGCGGCGTGAAATCCCGCCTGATATTATGCCGCAATCCGGCATTGTGCATGCCGACGCCCAGTTGGACATGCACTCGGGTGAGCGGTTTCCGTCCGCCCTCGCCGCAAAGCACAAGCGCTCGCGCCTGCGGGAATCGCATGATCCGGTCAAAGGTCACTGCGATCGGCGCACTTTCGACCGTGGCGCCGGCCTGCCGTGCCGCGAAGACCACATCCTCCGGCAGCTTCGGATAGTCTCCGACCCCGATGATCGACACATGCAATGTCGTCAAGCGCGGCCTGCCGGAAAGGGAGAAGGCTCGACGATAGTCATCGGCGATTGCGGCCGCCTGCTGCTCGATGGCATCAGGAGGACAGAGCGCAAAGAAAAGCCGGTGTCCGCTGGCGTAGCTTTCGTTCCGCTGTCCGCGATCATTTTGTCGTCTCCGAAGTCGAGGGGCATTTGGTTCATGGAATTTCCGGTCGTCATGACCCGCCTCGTCGTTTCCAAAACGCGCCGAAGGATACTCCGAAAGAAGGTGATATCAAGAACAAAAAGAGAACATACTTGCCTGATAGGCTCGGCGTCACACTCATCCGAGCCGTCGCCGCAGGAGGGCTGACGTGGAGGTTCGGGCAACAGTGCAGGGGCGCATCGCAATCTTTCCTGAAAGCCCGGCGCGCGCAAGAAGCGGGTTGAAACCGCGGCCGTCCCATACGATTTTGAGGGTCATCGAAAACGCGGAGGCTGTGTCATGGCTGAGACAACCCACCACTATCTCATCTTCGAAACCGCGGGCGGTTTCTGCGGCATCGCCTGGAGCGACGCCGGCATCACCCGCTTCCAACTGCCGACCAAATCAGCGGAAGCGACCGAACGGCTGCTGTTGCGCCGCCTGCCGGATGCCGAACCCGGTGCGCCGACGCCTGCTGTGCGCGAGACGGTCGCTGCGGTGAAGCGCTACTTCCAGGGTGAAGAGACCGATTTTTCCGGTGTCGAACTCGATCTTGCCGGCCAGGATGCCTTCTTCCGGGATATTTATGTGGCGGCAAGGCGTGTCGGCTGGGGCCGCACCACGACTTACGGCGCGCTGGCCAAGGAGCTCGGCGTCGGGCCGGAAGCCGCCCGCGACGTCGGCCAGGCGATGGCGAAGAACCCTGTCGCTTTGATCATCCCGTGCCACCGGGTGCTCGCGGCCGGCGGCAAGATCGGCGGCTTTTCCGCGCCCGGCGGTTCGTCATCGAAGGCGCGGATGCTGGAGCTCGAAGGCGTCAACCTCGCCCCACTGCCGCCTGCCCAGCAGTCGCTGGGGTTTTAGGCGGCGGAGCTTTTTCGTTTTCCGCAATTCCCGGCAAAATCGCTTCGCGCTTTGCCTGGCAAAACCGCACTTTTGCTGGAATTGCTTTGATAGAGTCTCAGGCACTCAATACGGGCTGGCCGTAGGCCGGATGATGATCTCGCTGACATCGACGTCGTCAGGCTGGCTGACGGCGTAGAGGATCGAATTGGCGATGGCCTCGGGGCTGATGGTGATCGCCCTGAAAGCCTTCATGGCATCCCGCGCCGTCGGATCGGTAATGGTGTCGGCCAGTTCCGATTTCGTCGTGCCGGGCGAGATGACGGTGACGCGGATACGATCGGTCTCCTGCCGCAATCCGTCCGAGATCGCCCGCACCGCGAATTTCGTCGCGCAATAGACGGCGGCCGTCGGCGAGACGCTGTGGCCGCCGATCGAAGACAGGTTGATGATCTGACCTGATCCCTGCGCCTTCATGATCGGAAGTGCGGCCGCGATGCCGTAGAGAACGCCCTTGATGTTGACGTCGACCATCCGGTCCCATTCGTCGACCTTGAGGGCATCCAGCGGCGACAGCGGCATGACGCCGGCATTGTTGACGATGACGTCGAGCCGGCCGAATTCGGACCTGGCAAAGCCTGCAAAGGCTTCCACGTCCGCACGGTCGGTGACGTCAAGCTTTTGCAGGCGCACCGACCCGCCCTTTTCCGCGATGTCGTCGGCAAGTTCCGCCAGGCGCTCGGTGCGGCGGGCGCCGATCACGATATGGGCGCCTGCGGCAGCCAGCACCTTTGCCGCCGCCTCTCCAATGCCGCTGCTGGCTCCGGTGATGGCAATGACTTTTCCTTCGATATCAGGCATTTCAAGCTCCATGTGTGCGCCGCTCGTCTGGCGAGGCGGCTGAGGTTTCTTGGTATTCAGCTCGGGAAATCGGCGCTGAGCGTCGTCTTCGCCCAGGCGTCGAAGTTTGCTCGCAGCGCGTCCAGCCGTTCGCGGGCGATCTTCAGGGCGGGTGCGCCGAGCAGCAGGCGCAGCGGCGGTTCGTCCGCTTCGAACGCCGATATGATCGCGGTTGCAGCGCGCGCGGGATCGCCCGGCTGGTTGCCGGAGATCGAGCGGGTGGCCCGGCGCCGCTTGCCGGATGTTTCCGCATAGTCGTCGATGATCGTGCTGGATTCGACCATCGACCGACCGGCCCAATCCGTGCGGAAGGCGCCGGGTTCGAGGATCGTCACATAGATGCCAAGCGGCCTGACCTCATGGGAAAGCGATTCCGACAAGGCTTCGACCGCAAACTTGGTGGCGTGGTAGTAGCCGGTTGCAGCAAAAGCGACGAGCCCGCCAAGTGAGGAGACGTTGAAGATATGCCCCCGCCGGCGTCGGCGCATGCCCGGCAGAACCTGCTTGGTGACGGCGATCAAACCGAACACATTGGTCTCGAACTGGGCGCGTATCTCAGTGTCGTCGCCCTCTTCGATCGCCGAGAGGTAGCCGTAGCCGGCATTGTTGACGAGGACGTCGATCGCACCGAAATGCGCTTCGGCGTCATGAACAGCACCGGCAATGGAGCGGCTGTCCGTCACATCGAGTGCAAGGGCAAGCGCGCGGTCCCCGTGCTCTGCCGTGAGATCTGCCAGGGTCTCGGGTCTGCGCGCCGTCATGGCGGCGCGCCAGCCACGGGCCAGAACGGCTTCGGCGAGTGCCCGGCCGAGGCCGGACGATGCGCCGGTGATGAACCAGATGGGGGTTGGGGAAGACATGATCGTCATCCTTTCCGGCCGGCAAATGCGGCCTTCTCCTGTGTGATGTTGCCTGTCGGGCGGCACGTCATTTGCGCCGAAGCACCATGCCGCCGTGATGGAGGGTATTGCCGTCGACGAAATCGCCATCGGCCGTGAAGCCCGTGTCATCCCAATATTCGATGTGGCTTCCGGTGACGTCGTAGCGTCCTCGATAGGCGCTTTCCCGGTTGCCGCGGGCTTCGTCGTAACGGCCATTGGGCAGAAGTTCGTGGCGGACGCGGCCATCAACCGTAACCCACATGCCGACATAGGGATGTTGTTGCATTGTGTTCTCGCTTGTTTGTTGCTGCTGAGTTTCTCGGTCGTTCACGGTATCGGCTCCGAACGAACCGGTCGCCGCGCCGGCCAGGGTGGGCGTCGTGAAAAATTGCAGAACCGGGCTTTTGAAAATCTTTCGCATTGCCTTGCCTTTCGAAGCCTTCGTTGACCTCGACTGAAAGATAGTACGGAGAACCTGAGTGATTAAGTTGCCAATTCGAGATGCCTTGGTTAGAAATGCTAACCAATGGGCGACGATCTCGAAGGCATTTCAGTCTTTCTTGCGGTGGCGGAGGCGCGGAACTTCCGGCTCGCCGGCGAGCGGCTTGGCGTCACCCGCTCCGCCGTCAGCCAGGCGCTGCAGCGCCTCGAGGATCGGGTCGGCGTTGCCCTGGTCCAGCGCACGACGCGCAGCGTCAGCCTGACCGAAGCCGGTGAAGTGTTCTTCGACGCGGTTCGTCCATCGCTCCGCCAGGTCAAGGATGCGATGCAGACGGTAAGGGAAATGCAGGCGCGCCCGAGCGGCCTGCTGCGGATCACCGTTTCCTCAATCGCGGAGAGTTTTCTATCCGGCACCTTGCTGGCCGGCTTCATGGAAGCCTGCCCTGACATCAAACTCGATATCACCATCACCGATGATGAATTCGATATCGTCGAGGCCGGGTTCGACGCGGGTGTCCGGCTGGGTGAGGTGATCGAAAAGGACATGATCGCGATCTCCGTCTCCGAAGAGCAGCGACAATGCGCGGCCGCCTCCCGCAGCTATCTCGAGCGCCGCGGCCATCCCCGTCATCCCGGCGAGTTGCAGAACCACGCCTGCATCGGATGGCGGCCACGCCCCGACACGGCGCCCTATCGTTGGGAATTCACCGAAAACGACCGCGACTTCGACGTCTCCGTCGATCCCACTGTTACGACCAACGACATGGGAATGATGATCCGCATGGCCTGCGCCGGAGCAGGCATCACCTTCGGCATGGTGGAGACCTTCCAGTCCTATATCGAACGGGGCGAACTCGTGCCGCTGCTGGAGGATTTCTGTCCGCCCTTCCCGGGCTTCTATCTCTACTATCCCAGGCGCCAGAGGCAGCCGCTGAAGCTGCGCGAATTGGTCGATTACGTGCGCAGATTTGACGGGCGCTAGAGTTGCGATCTTCGATCGCAAGGTGCGACGCACGAGATGGCGGAGTTTAAGATACTGGTACCTCGGCGGCGAGCGACTGCATTGCCTTAGGCCGAGGACGCAGCAGCAAATAGAATGCGAAGACATGGCTGATCATCAGCAGCGGCACGTAAATGATCGGGATCGCATATGCGGCGCCCAAATCTCCCGCCCGCGCGGGAAGGCCGGCCTGGATCGCGTGATAGTAGTCGAGGATGAGGTCGCCCATTCCCACGAGATTGAAGGCGATGACGAATAGCCAGAAGATCTGAGGTATCCTGATCGTGATGAGCGCCAGCATGGCAAGCAGCCCGGCCGCGAGATCGCCATAGGCAGCGAAGGTGGCGAAGCTGGCGGGCAGGTTGGGGCCGACGACGCCTGGGAGAAGGAAGACGAGCCCGAAGAAGCGGAAGCTGTGCAGAGTGGCGATGGCGCGGTGCGCCCTGACCCTGTCCATCGACATGAGCCAGGGCAGAATATACGCGCCGAAGCAAAGCAGCCACGCGACATAGCCTAGGACGAGATGGGTTTGGAAGATGGATTCCGTCGACATCGGGGTACTCCTGATTTGTGGGATCCAGATATACGGCCGCTTCCCGCGATCGACTATTCGCGATAATATCAATGCGGTATGAAGCAGAACTTCACAGTCAGGCAAGGCGCGCTCGATGGCGTTGAGGCGTTTCTGAGCGTTGCCCGGCACCGCAGTTTTCGCAGGGCGGCTGCGGAGCTCGGGGTGACCCCATCGGCAATCAGCCAGGCCGTACGCGCTCTCGAGGAGCGTGTCGGCGCAGTACTCTTCATCCGCACGACGCGCAGTGTCGGCCTGACGGAGGCCGGTGAGCGGTTCCTTATGCGTGCAAAGCCCGCCTTCGAGGAACTGGTCGCCGCAAGCGAAGTGGCGCGTGAACTCGGGCAGAGGCCGGCTGGACTATTGCGTCTCACGGTGCCGCCGGCAGTGGTGCCGATCCTGCTGGAGCCACTGATCGCATCCTTCTGCCAGGCCTTTCCCGAGATCGAGGTCGAGGTCGCCGCGAATGAAGAACTGGTCGACATCGCCGCCGAGGGATTTGACGCCGGTATCCGGCTCGGCCAGTTCATCGCAGCCGACATGGTCGCGGTCCGGCTGACGCCGTCCTTCCCGCTGGTGGTCGTCGGCAGCCCCGAATATCTGCGCCGGAGAGGGCGGCCCGAGCGTATCGACGATCTCCGTCAACATGCCTGCATCCGCATGCGCCGCTCGCACGGCGCAATCGCGCCGTGGTCGTTTGTCAGCGGCAAAAAGCCGATCGAGGCTGTTGTCTCCGGGCCGCTGATCGCCCACGACTTTCCCACCATGCTGGGAGCCGCTGTCGAAGGTATGGGGCTTGCGCAAGTGCCGGAGCCAATCGCCGCCGGACTCGCGAAAGCGGGAAAACTCGTCCGCGTCCTGGAGGCGTTCGCACCGGTGGCGCCGGGTGTGTTCCTCTATCATCCCAGCCGTCATCAGATGATGCCGAAGCTGCGGGCCTTCATCGATCACGTGAAAGGCCGAGCGGATGCCGCCGACAAAACCCGAATTCACATCGATGACTAAATGACGCTCACGATTACCCATCACACGCGATTTTGGTATTCCCGATCCTCCAGGGATCGGTGTGGCGAGGCGGACGTCTTCATGCCGGTTCTACCGATCATGGCTGCAGTCTCACGGCCCGGCAGCCGGAGCCCCACGATCATTCATCCTTTTGCCGGAGAACATATGCTCGACGAGGTCTTTCCCATTCCGGCCAGGGCCTTGATCCGCCAGGGCGGGCGGGCCTGCTTCTACCGCCTCGTCAATACCACTCCCCTGTTGATCCAGGTCCAATCGGGAACGAAGATCGTCATGTCGGATGACAAGCCTTTGCGCTTCGAGGCGGGCGCCTATGGCTTGCTGCCCGACTACAGACCGTTGACGATGGAGAACATTCCCAAGGCGCCGCAGAAGTATCAGACCCTGGCGCTTCCCGTTCCGCGACCGCTGTTCGAGGAGGCCTATACCAGGATGGGATCGATTGCCGCTCCATCGAGGCCTGTGCCGGCAGGCACCTCATGCCTGCCGGAGGAAGCTGCGGCATTGTTTGAGTATTGCTGCCAGCCGGGCAATCTGGCGCGCCTTCCTGGCGCTATCGCCAAGGCTCGTCTGATGGAACTCGTCACCTGGTTCGCGCTCCACGGGGCGGTGCTCGGTCGATGCGAAAGCTCCCGGCTTGAGGACCGGCTGAGGCAGATGATCGAAGCTGATCCCGCCTCCGCCTGGACGTTGGCGCAAGCTGCGCGCTTGTTCAACATGAGCGAGGCGACGCTGAGGCGCAGGCTCTCCGCAGAGAATACCGCCTTCAGCGAGATATTGAGCGATACCCGAATGAACCGCGCTCTTGCACTCATTCAGACCACGACATTGCCGATGGCCCAGGTTGCGCTGGAGGTCGGCTATGACTCACCTTCGCAATTTTCCGCACGTTTCAAGGAGCGGTTTGGCGTCAGCCCGCGCCATGTACGCAGCGGCACCGAGCACTTTGAGCGGATCGGGGCAGAAATTGCGCAGAGCGGGGCAGATGCGCTTGCGCGGTGACGGTAGTTTCCCGGCATCGTCAACCACAGGAGAACAGCAATGCGTTTGATCACAGCAGCACTTATGGCCGCCTCATTCTTCGGCGCCACGGCCGCCCACGCCGAAATGAAGCTCACCTCTAAGGACCTGGTCGCCGGCAAGGCCATGGCCGACGCGCAGGTCTTCAACGGTTTCGGCTGCTCGGGCAGGAACATTTCGCCGGAACTGACCTGGTCGGGCGCTCCCGAAGGTACCAAGAGCTTCGCCGTCATGGCGTACGATCCGGATGCGCCCACAGGTTCCGGCTGGTGGCATTGGTCGGTGTTCAATATCCCCGCAGACGTCTCGCAGATTGCCACCGGCGCAAGCGGTGACAAGAAGCTACCCGCAGGCGCCGTGGAAGGCCATACCGATTTTGGCACGTCGGGATATGGCGGCGCCTGCCCGCCGGCCGGCGATAAGCCGCACCGCTACCAGTTCACCGTCTACGCGCTCAAGGTCGACAAGCTTCCGCTTCCCGAGACCGCGCCGGGCGCCATGGTCGGCTTCTATGTCAAGGCAAACACGCTCGACAAGGCCTCCGTCGAGGTTACCTACGGGCGCTGAAGCCGGCTTCGGATCGTAGTCGTCATTCCCTTTATGACAACGGTCGGCCGAGGTGACTGAACCTCGGCCGACCGTTTCCTGTGCGGGCTTCTCTAGCTGTAAACCTAGACAGTCATTGCTTGCCAGCAGATCAACGGACCGTCTTCAGCATCGATCCGCTCGCCGATTTGGACAAAGCCATTGCGTTCAAGGACACGCTGGGACGCGATGTTGTCGACCCCGGTCTCTGCAGAGATCAGGGCCACGCGAGGATCGTTTCGCCCCCACTCCAGCAACTGCCTTATGGCCCGCGTGGTGCATCCGCGGCCCTGGCGTGAAGGCGCAACCCCATAACCTATATGGATGTTTCCATCATGTGGAACCCGAACGATGGAGCAGAGGCCGACGATCTCGCCATCCTCCACGATCATCCAGGCCGACGGCGAAAATTCGGCGCCGATGTCGGCCGCGAGGCGATTCAACATCGCCAGTACTTCAGGAGGCGCAATGGCGCTGTCTTGGACACGGCGCAGATTGCGAGGCGCGGTGCCCTTCAGCAGCGCGTCAAAATCACTGGAAATGAGTTCGATGATCATAGTTTTCCCGACATTGGACATGCGCCAGCATGGGCGCGCTAAGGCCGAGCGATAAGAGTGAGGATCAGCTCTCAGTGACGATGCCGAGCATCTTTACCCCTAGCGCCGCAGCCGGTGAGTTCTGGATCGTTGCGACGGCAAACAAAGGCATTCTCCTCTAAGATGGAAATGCGAATAACAGTGCCGGGCGAGGATCGCAAGATGCTCCGATCGGGCGGCACGCCGGGTGATCCATGCCAAACCGCAAGATCGGTCGAGCGCTGCGTTGCTGAAGGCAACTAGTTTGAGCTGCCACGGGGACCAAGACGAATGACCGCAGCGCTTCGGAACTATCATGAGCGGATGCAGCGAGTGCTGGATTATATCGATCAGCACCTCGATGACGATCTCGATCTTGACATTCTGAGTAGTGTCGCGGCCTTCTCGAAGTTTCATTTCCACCGGCAGTTCACGGCGACCTTCGGATTGTCAGTGCATCGCTATATCGGGCTTGCCCGCATGAAGCGCGCTTCATACCGGCTGGCCTACAGGGACGAAGAACGCGTCACTGAGATAGCGATGGATGCCGGTTACAACGCACCGGATGCCTTTGCCCGCGCCTTTCGGCAACGGTTCGGGCAATCGCCTTCGTCGTTTCGGAAGTCTCCCGATTGGGAGCCGTGGCTTGCCGCCTTCGGGCCTCTCGACAATGCAAGGAGCAAGCTCATGCAGAAGACCTTTACCACTGACGACGTGATAATTCGCAATGTACCCACCACGCCGGTGGCGATCATGGAGCACCGGGGCGACCCGGCGACGCTCGGCGCCACCATCCAGCGGTTCATCGCCTGGCGCAAGGCCGCTGGCCTGCACCCCAGGACAAGTCCGACCTTCAACGTCTGGCGTTCCGAGCGGCGTCCTCAGTCGCCCGCCTGCTATAGCGTAGACCTTTGTGTCGAGACCGACCAACCGATCGAGGCGAACGGCGAAGAAATCAAAGCCGGCGAGATCCCTGGCGGACGCTGCGCGGTGCTGCGCGTCGTCGGCAACACCGACAATCTGGAGCCCGCCGCGCTCTACCTTTATCGCGACTGGCTTCCGGCCAGCGGCGAGGAAGCACGCGACTTTCCGTTCTATTGCCAGCGGCTGAGCCTCTTCCCGGAGGTGGCGGAGCATGAGGCGGTGGCGGAACTGTTTCTGCCGCTGAAATAGCGCCCTCTGACGGCGGCTTGTCCATTCTGATCGCCGGAAGCGGAGAGGCCGTTGTCACGCCAGGCCGGCCGGTTGGCGACCATCAGGTCGCGGACTTATGCGCACTCAAAAACCAATTGCGATATAAAACCAGTTGAGCTAACTATAGCCGATTGCATTATGCAATCAGACATGCGCGGATATGCCGGTTAAGGAAAGGAAGTGAGGATGGCTAAGCTTGTGTTCGGAATGAACCAGTCCCTGGACGGCTACGTCGATCATATGGGGTTTGCGCCAAGCCCCACGCTCTTCCGCCACTTCATCGAGGAGGCGGAGCGGCAGGCGGGCAGTGTGTACGGTCGCCAGATGTATGAGGTCATGCGTTACTGGGACGACGAACATCCTGAATGGGATGCAGAGCAACAGGCCTTCGCGGCGGCGTGGCGGAACCAACCGAAATGGGTCGTCTCGCGCTCGTTGAAGTCGGTCGGATCTAATGCCCGGCTCGTTGGGGAAGATCTTGAGGCCGCAATCCGCGAACTGAAGGCGGAACGCGACGGGGAGATCGAAGTTGCCGGCCCCAATTTGGCGCAAAGCCTCACTCAACTTGGCCTGATCGATGAGTATCGGATCTACCTGCACCCCGTGTCAAGCGAATCGAAGAATTGACCCCTTTGCCGAATTGAAGAACTGACCCCCTTCATTGGTTTGCGGTTTCGTTGGTTTCAAGCGCCGCTCCGGCCTTCTGCAGAAGGCCGGAGCGGCGCTTTTCGCGAAGCCGGTAGCTGTCGCCCCGGATGGTGATCACCGTCGAGTGGTGAAGCAGGCGGTCCAATATCGCCGTGGCGACCACGGGATCCCCAAAAACACTTCCCCATTCGCCCACGGAGCGATTTGAGGTGATCAGGATTGATCCCTTCTCGTAACGCCGCGAGACCAATTGGAAGAACAGATGGGCGGCGTTGGCCTCGAATGGCAGATAGCCCAACTCGTCAATAATCAGCAGTTTTGGTCGCGACAAGATCGTCAACTGCTTGTCGAGCGAGCCGTCGTTGTGAGCCTTCGCCAGCATCGCCACCAGGGTGGCCGCCGTGACGAACTGGACGTTGTAATTCTGCCGGATCGCTTCACGTCCCAGACTTACGGCCAGATGGGTTTTACCCGTTCCGGGCGGGCCGAGGAACAGGACCGTGTCGCCGTGAGCGATCCAGCGGCAAGTTGCCAATTCTCGTATCTGCCCCCGATCCAGCGACGGCTGCGCCTCGAAGTCGAAGCCGTCGAGCTCGCGCACGAACGGGAACTGCGCCAGCTTGCTTGACATGGAGATGCGCCGCTCGTCGCGCCGGGCGATCTCGCGCGACACCAGGAAGGCGAGAGCCTCACGTAATGTCATCTTCGAACGCGCTGCCTCGTCCAGCAAGGTGTCGAGCTGGTCGCGAATT
This sequence comes from Rhizobium sp. WSM1274, assembly GCF_025200775.1. Lineage (NCBI taxonomy): Bacteria > Pseudomonadati > Pseudomonadota > Alphaproteobacteria > Hyphomicrobiales > Rhizobiaceae > Rhizobium > Rhizobium sp. WSM1274. Next base: position 4,841,019 of record NZ_CP104138.1, read on the forward strand.
GCCGTCAACTTCAGCCGGTCAAGCGTTGCGATCAGTAAATCATGATCCACGTTCGTCATCACCAGCCTCCTCCGACCACCGCCTCATATTCGGCAAGCGGCCGCAGCAAGACAGCGGGAGCGATCTCGATGGATTCTTTACGGACCGGCCCCTCGAAGCCGGCCACGCCAACAAAATGCGCCCGATCCTCGATCCGTTGTCGCCGCCCGCGGCAAAGGGGATGGTCGGCGACGACCTGGCCGGCGTGACGGATAATCACGCGGCCGGCCAGCACCACGACCTGAACGCTTTCGCCGATCAGGCGCCAAGGGACGGAGTAGCTGTTGGTGTCGAGGTCAATCGCGCAATCGGCTTGAACCTTGCGAACAAGATCCCGCAATTGTCCGAAGGGTGCCCGTCCGGCCAGCGGGCGGAGCGCCTTGGCTTCGTCGGCAAAACGTTCCGCCGGTTTGACACCGGTGGTGCCGTGTTCACGCTGATCGGCAACTTCGCGTGTCCATCGATCCAGGTGCGCTTCGAACTCGGCCCAGCTCTCGAAGCGCCGGCCGGCGATCGCGTTCTTCTTGACGTAGCCGACCCCGCGCTCGTCCTTTCCTTTCGTGCGGGCCCGATACGGTGCGCAGGCCCGCGGCGTGAAGCTCCAATATCGGGCAAAGGCATGCAGTCGCGCGTTGAACCTCACTTCCCGCGTTACCGCATCATGATGCTCAACGAGTGCCTTTGCGTTGTCGATCAAGACTTCCGCCGGAACCCCGCCAAACCGAAGGAAAGCACCTTCCATGCCTTCAAACCAATCTGCCTGCCTCTCTCTGAGCGACGCGCGAGTATGCATCCGCCGCGAATAACCAAGCGTTCCTACGAACAAGTGGATCCGAACCCGCTCGCCGCCGATCCACACCTTCGTGTCGCCGAAGTCGATCTGCATCTGATGGCCGGGTGCTGTCTCGAAGCGGACCGTCGCCCGCTTTTGTGCCTTTAGCTCTCGCCGCCACTGCCGTACTCGAAGCTCCACAGAACGCAGACCGATGATAATGCCGTGCTCGCTCGCCAACTCTTGGCGGATCACATCCGCATTGCCGTCATGCCGGAAAAAACGCTCGCGAAGCCAATCATCGAGCCCGTCGAACGCACTGCGCCGATCAGGCTTTTTAAACGGTGCAGCTCCGCCCTCTCGAAGGTATCGGCGAACCGTGTTGCGCGCGCATCCAAATTCCTTCGATAAACGTTTGGCACCCCAACCGAGCTCATGTAGCCGCAACATTGCCACCACCTCATCAGCCTGAAGCATATCCCCGCCCTGCATCGTTCGCGACAATGCAGGATGCAACGAAATCTCGATCGTCATCCATCACTCCTCGTGTTGATACGAGGGGTCAGTTCTTCGCTTCGTTAGGGGGTCAGTTTTTCATTTCGCCCGACACCCCGTGGTGCTCGGTCACGGCAAGCCATATTTCGCCGGACCCCGGCCGCCGCTCCGCCTGATGGCTCATGACCGGATTGCCGAGGATGTGATCAGGTTGACCTACGTTCCGGCTTGATCACGCGACTCGCCAGATGAAAATCGCGGCTCGGCTTCTGACCGGATGACGGCAAGCGTCGCCGGCGACCTGCCGGGTGTCAGTCGCGCGATATGGACAGCCCCGCGAGAAGCGGAGCGTACGCGGCGAGCCTGTGGGATACGAACTCCGTGAAGAGCCGCACGCGCTTCGTTTTGCGTGTCTCCCCCTGTGTGAGAAGCCAGAGCGTTCCGTACATGTGCAGGTCGGTGCCCGGCACCCTAACCAGGTGGGGGTCGGCGTCTCCGACGAAGCACGGCAGTGTCGTGATCCCAAGCCCTTGCCGTACAGCAACGATCTGCGCCTCGGCGTCCGTGATCCTGAATGGAACCCCCGTGGTGCGAACCTCACCCTCGCTGGCCCAATCCGGAATTCCATGAATGCTTATGACGATCCACCGGATGGGATCAAGCGCGCCCGCACGCCATGCGGCTAGTCGATCGCAGGACATGTAGACGCCGCCGAACAGCTCCGGTCCCTTCAGGCCGTGCAGATTGAGCGGCAGGGTTTTGCGGTCGTAGACGACGCGGATCGCCACGTCGGCCTCTCGGTTGGTCAGATTTGCGAGCTCGCCGGACGACACGATTTCCATCTCGATATCCGGATGCAGCCGCGCGAAATCGGCGAAATCCGGCATGAGCAGGTGTGTCGCCAGGGGCGGAGCTAACGTCACCCGCAGAAGCCCGCGCACGCTCTGGTCGCGCCCAAAGACACGCGTCTCCAGCTGGTGCGACGACGCTTCCATCTGGTTCGCGAGCTCGAGCACCTCCTCACCCGCAGCCGTCAGGCGGTAGCCCGAAGGCAGCTTTTCGAACATCTGCGCCCCGAGGCGTTCCTCGAGCTGCGCGATGCGTCGCAGCACGGTCGCGTGATTGACCCCGAGACGCCCGGCGGCAGCCCGCACTGAGCCTCCGCGCGCCACGGCAAGAAAGTAGCGAATGTCATCCCAGTCGATCATGGTGCAATCCGGCACCGCACGGTGCGCCTTCCCAAGCCAGTATCTAACGCGTCGTACAGCAGTACTGGCGGTCATCATAGCCTATGTGGGCAAGCACGGCCCGATTCCAAACGGAGGACACCGATCGTCGCGGCTGGCATCAGTCGTCCGGTGGATCGATTTTGCACCACCGATGTGCGCGCTTCCGCACTCAACAACTGATGCCGGCGGACCCATTTCGACGGTCTCGGGGCGTACCCGAACGATCAAAGGATGCATGACATGAACAGACTGAATGGAAAGACCGCCGTGATCACCGGTGGCGCTACCGGCATCGGCCGCGCCGCAGCAAAGCGCTTCATCGAGGAGGGCGCCTTCGTCTTCATCTTCGGCCGCCGGCAGGAAGCGCTCGACGCGGCTGTGGCCGACCTCGGACCCAATGCTCGCGCGGTGAAGGGCTCGGTCTCGGATGAGGCTGACCTTGATCGCCTCTACGCGGTGGTGAAGGCAGAGCGCAAGACGCTCGACATCGTCTTCGCAAATGCCGGGGCCGGAAGCCCGATTCCGCTCGGCCAGATCACCGCCAAGCACATCGACGAAACCTTCGACACCAATGTCAAGGGTACGATTTTTACGGTCCAGAAGGCGCTGCCGCTAATGGGCAAGGGCGGTTCGATCATCCTGACCGGATCGAGCGCCGGCACCACGGGCGCCCCGGCATTCACCGCCTACAGCGCGAGCAAGGCGGCCGTGCGCAACCTCGCGCGGACCTGGGCGGAGGATCTGAAGGGCACCGGCATCCGCGTAAACGTGCTGTCGCCCGGGGCGACGGCGACCGAACTCGCGAAGGAAGCGCTGGGCGAGGAGGGCCAGAAGGCCTACGGCGCGATGACCCCGCTCCAACGCATGGCCGATCCGGCGGAGATCGGGGCCGTGGCCGCCTTTCTCGCGTCGTCCGACAGCAGCTTCATGACCGCCAGCGAAGTCGCGGTTGACGGCGGCCTTGCGCAACTCTGACGCGCTGCACCCGGCCAGACGCTCCATTTGATTATTCGGAGCGCCATAGGGCTCGTCAGATAACCCAGCCGTTCAGGGCCGGGAAATCAATATCATCACAATATCGGAGAAGCATTATGAGCTATGCAATTGTGGGATTCGGCAAGATAGGCCAGGCCCTTGCCCACGCCTTCGCCCGTAAAAACATCGAGGTGGCCGTCGCGGGCCGCCGTCCGCCCGAGGCGTTGGCGCCGCAGGCTCACGCGATTGGACCCACAATCGTTGCCAAGTCGCTGCGGGATGCGCTCGAGGCCGACACGATCATCCTGGCGGTCCCGTTCGGCGAGCATCGCGAGGTTGCGAAGGCCCTGCCGAGCTGGGAAGGCAAGACAGTCATCGACGCGACGAACACGTTTGGAGTTCCCCCTGAAGAGCTGGACGGCCTCCCGTCCTCCGCCTTCGTCGCGAAGTCGTTCACCGGTGCCAAACTGGTGAAAGGCTTCAATCACCTGATTGCGGCCACCCTGGCTGCCGATCCGATCGTCGAGGGCGGCCACCGGGTCGTCTTTCTGTCGAGCGACGACGAGGACGCGATCGCTCCCGTGGCGGCCTTGGCCAAACAACTCGGCTTCGCACCCGTCAAGCTGGGAAAGTTCGACGAGGGTGGCGCGCTGGTGCACGCACGCGGCCGCACTTGGGGCCAGCTCATCTTCCAGGATTTGTTCAAGAAGGAACAGTAATCGATCTATGATCGTGTGATATCGCCGAGAACTGGTCGCGCGCGCAAACCTCTTCGAGCAGCGCGCGACCGAATATTTAAGGCCACAAAGTAGCGCGAAGGTTGCGATGGCCTGACGGCGTCTGGGCACCGTCCGAACCGGCATGACGACCACGAACTACCCGCAACAGATCCGCATGAACAAGGGATCGCGAAATGCCTCAGCTCAGTTCAAGACCGATCGATGAGGTTGACTAGCCAAGCGGCTACACCGATGCCGGTGTATTCCGCAGGGTTTTTATTCAGATCGTAGGTTTGCCCCTCCGAATAAGGACGCCGTTTCGAGACATGATGCCGCGCCCTTGGCAGGATAGAATCCATCCCCAAGCTAGCCGTGGCGGTCAAGGTGCTATTCCTAAGGCGTTCAGTTCTTGTATTGCTTGCGAAACTTAATCGGGGTGAAACCGGTTTCGCGGCTGAAAAACTTAGCGAAATTGGTTGCCTCCGCGAAACCGAGGTCCTCTGCGATGAGGTAGATGGGCCCGTTGGTATGGACCAGGAGCCGTTTGGCTTCCAAGGCGATGCGAGCCGTGATGGCGTTTTTGGCGCTTTGCCCGGTCGCTTCCAACGCCGCTCGCGTCAGGCTTTTCTCGGTACAGCCTAGAGCTGCCGCATAGGCGGATACCTGATGCCAGCCAGCATAGTTTTGTTCGACTAGCCTGCGAAACCTGGCATAACGCTGCACACCCGGGCTTTGTGCGACGTCAATGCCCATGTGCTGATCCTGCAGGATGGCAAGGCGCAGAAGCAGCGCACAAAGTTCGTATCGCAAGAGCGCGTGTACATCCTTGGGCGGGGCGGGGCTCGTGGCGTCCTGCTGCATCCTGGCGATCGCCTCATTCACAGCGCCGAAATCGGCAGTGAGTAGGGATAGGTGATCCGGCAGCCGATCCAGACCCAGGACAGGCAGCAGATCGGCAGTCGTTTGCATCTCCGATGGGAGGAATTCTGCGCGGAACAGGACCATCCACCCGTCCCAGCCTTTATCACTACCGAAACTGTGAACCTGCCCGGGCCTCAACAAGAGGAGGGATCCGGCCGCACAATCGACCGGCTGGAAGTCCACGACCTGGGTCACCGCACCCTCGGTCACGCAGATCAGCGTGTGGAAGGAATAATGGTACAGCGCCAGGATATGTTCGGAGGTCACGCGGCGGCGCAAGTCCGAAAAATGAAATACCTCAACATCCAGATCGCGCCCGCTCGGACGGTAATTGAGTTGATCCAGCTTCGCTCGGCTCTTTGTCATTCGCGTTGCGCCAATTCCGGTCGAACATGTCCGATAAGTATCATATTTCGGCGACTACGAACCACGACGGAATGGGATGCTACCCATTATTATCACTCTAACTGCGAAGGGCACTTCGCAGCAGGTTTCAACATCTGCAAATGAGAGACCGAAATGACGACTATCGACATCGGAAAAGCCTATATCAAAGCCGTCCAGACCGGCGATCAGGCCACGCTCGGCGAACTGCTTTCGCCCCAGGTCATTTGGCATCAGCCGGGCAATAACCAGTTCTCGGGCACCAAGAACGGCATTGTCGAGTTTGGTGCCATGATGGCAAAGTCTGGTGGTAGTTTCGCCATCACCCATGCCCATCGCTATCTCGCCAACGGCGACCTGGTTGCCATCGAAATCCAGTTCGCCGGTCAACGCGAAGGCGCCAAAGTCGACCAGCCCGGTATCGATCTGCTGCGCGTGCAGGATGGCAAGATCGTCGAAGTCTGGCTGTTCTCCTCCGATCCGGAAGAAGAGGACCAGTTCTGGGGCAAATAAGTCACCGCATCTGGGGCAGCGGAACGAAAGCGGCCCTGCTCCAACTACTTGTCCATTTTCCAAGGAGCTTCGCGATAAGCGCGAATAACGAGCAGATCGTCACTGCGCCTACCAGCGAATTTTCGGTGATTTGGACGGCTCTGCAGTGGACGATTAGATGAGCAACGATTGGGACTACTTGCGACGCCGGGCTCACCTTCACGAAGAAGAGGTCAACCACGCGCAGCTAGTGTCACGTTGCCGGGTTCTCCAGCCCTTCCACCAGCGTATTCAAGGCCGCACCCAAGGGGGCCGATCCGACCTTCTCGGGCACTAGGAGACCATCGATCGCAAGCATGGTCATACCGTGGATGAGCCCCCACCAGGCTACCGCCTGACCTTCTATCGGCCGCTTGCGAATGCTCCCCGCGGCTTGGCCGCGCCGGAGGATTTCGAGCGCAACATCAAACACCGCGAGCGCCCGCTCATTGAGATGCAGCCCTGCGACTTTCTCCTCCCCCCCGCTGAACATCAGGCGGTAGAGAGCCGGGTTGTTCGTTCCGAACTCGACGTAGGCGTGAGCGACCGGAGTAATTTCGTCGCGCAGAGATTTGGGCGCCTTCGGCTTCGCGGCCGATAGCGACTGCCGCAGCCGGTCGAAGCCAATCATGGCGAGTTCCGCGAGCAGCGCGGCTTTATCGGGAAAATGCTTGTAGGGTGCCGCGTGGCTGACGCCAGCCCGGCGCGCGACTTCCCGCAGCGTGAACTGCCAGCCCTTTTCCTCGGCAAGCATATCCAATGCCGTCTCGATAATCGCACGACGGAGATCACCGTGGTGATAGGGGCGGTTGGGTGCGTCCTGCATGATGCCTCAAAGTTTCTTGTGATTACATTGTTGACAGTGAATACATAAGTGCTTATGTCAGGGCCGAAGTTTCTCCTGTCTACATCGGAGTGGGCCATGAACGCAACCGCAAACATCACCGACGCTGATCGGCTAAGTGGTCTCCTTGCCGCCCAGCGTGCCGCCTTCCTGCTTGACGGTGCGCCTTGGCGCAGCGACGCGCCGATCTGACAAAACTGAGGGCGGCGATCATCAGCCACCGCAAAGCGATCGAAGACGCCATCAATACCGATTTCGGCCATCGCTCACGGTATGAAACTGCGATCATGGAGATCGTGGTCGTTGCCGAAGGTGTGAAGTATCTGATCCGCAATCTTCGTAGATTCATGGCTCCGACCCGCCGCCATGTCGCTATGACGATGCGAATGGGTAACGCGCGCATCGAATATCAACCGCTCGGCGTCGTCGGCGTAATGTCTCCCTGGAACTACCCGATCAACCTTGCCCTTATGCCGGTTGCCACGGCCATTGCCGCCGGAAACCGGGTGATGCTGAAACCTTCGGAGTTCACGCCCGTCACCAATGCACTGCTCGCCAAGATGCTCGGCGAGATCTTCCCTGAGGACCAGTTCGCGATCGTCACTGGTGATGCGGCGGTGGGAGCGGCGTTCACGGCTCTGCCGTTCGACCATCTCGTCTTCACCGGCAGCACCGCCGTGGGGCGGGCGGTGATGAAGGCCGCCAGCGACAACCTCGTCCCGGTTACGCTGGAGCTGGGGGGTAAATCACCGACTATCATCGCCAAGGGGCTCTCTCTCGACCGAGCGGCCGCGGCCGTGGTGTTCGGTAAGCTGGTCAACGCTGGTCAAACGTGCATCGCCCCGGACTACGCTCTCGTCCACGAAGACGATCTTGACGCGTTCGTTGCCGCGTATGGCCGACAGGTAGCGTCTTTCTACCCGGCTGGCCCGACAAGTGAGCACTACACTTCCATCGTAAACGAGCGGCAATATGTCCGGATCCGGGGCCTGATCGAAGATGCCAGAGCCAAGGGAGCCCGGATCATCGAGGCCGGCAACCGGCCCGGCGATGCGTCCAACCGTTCCAATACGCTGGCCCCAACCGTGATGCTCGGCGTGACCGACGACATGCGCATCGCTCATGAAGAAATCTTCGGTCCAATCCTGCCGATCTTTCCCTACCGCGACATCGGTGACGCAATCGCCTATGTCAACGCGCGGCCCCGGCCGCTCGCGCTCTACTATTTCGGAGCCGATAACGAAGATCGACGCAACGTGCTGAGTCGAACAACCTCAGGCAACGTCACAATCAACGGCACGATCATGCACATTGCCCAGGACGACCTGCCCTTCGGTGGCGTTGGGCCGAGCGGCATGGGCGCTTACCACGGCATTGAGGGCTTCCGCAGCCTCAGCCATGCCAAGGGCATCTATGAGCAGGGTCGATGGAACCTCTCCAGCCTGCTGCATGCCCCGTTCAAGCAGCCCATCGATGCGATCCTTAAAATGATACTTCGATGACCGGCCTTCCTTCCCCATGAATTCAAGGAGAGTCCGCACATGACCACCGACACGTCGTTGCCGCTACGCGGCGCATGCGAATGCGGCGCTTGCTCGTTCGAGGTGCATACCTCACCGAAAGCCAGGTTTCGGTGCCACTGCCTGATCTGCCAGGCGTTCAACGGCAAACCGTTCGCCGATGTTGTCGCTATTCGCGCCAAGGATGTGGCACTGAAAGGTGCCGATAATATCTCGTTCAAGAAGTATCGTTCACCGCCGAACTTCGATCGCGGGCTCTGCCGCACTTGCGGCAATCCGGTCGTAGAGGTTATGGGGGCGGGGCGACTCAAGGTGATGTTCATTCCGACCAGCAACTTCGGCCCGCAAACCCGGCTGCCGCCGGTACGGATGGACATCTTCTATCACCGTCGTGTGATGGACATGGCAGACAGTTTACCCAAGTACAGCGGCTATTTCGCGAGCGAGTTCGCGGTCGGGAAACTGATCATGGGTGGTTTGCAGGGCTCCAGCTAAAGCACCGTTCGCGCGGAAGAGCCACGTGAAGGGCAGTTTTCAGATTGGGTCTCAAAGGCCTTGATTGCAAAAAAAGTATCGTCAGGCGGAAAACGGACTGACGGCACTTTTCTTAGACGTTTGGCCGCACACGACGACTACCTTCAAAAGTACCGTCAGACAGATCCGCCACACTTTCGCCGCCCGTGACCGCGCCGGACAACTCTAGCCAAATCAGTCGCTTAAGTACATCGGCGGTTCAGTTGATGATGCATCGGATAGTGCGCGGCACAGTTCGAAAATCGTTGTATTGTCAACGACAGAATTCGACTTCCTACGCCAGGCTGCGCTATTCCCTACTCCCACTCGATCGTACCAGGCGGCTTACTCGTCACGTCATAAACGACGCGGTTGATGCCACGCACCTCGTTGATGATGCGGGTCGCGGCGCGGCCGAGGAATTCCATGTCGTAGTGGTAGAAGTCCGCCGTCATGCCGTCGACGGAGGTGACGGCGCGCAGCGCGCAGACGAATTCATAGGTGCGCCCGTCGCCCATGACGCCGACGGTCTGGACGGGGAGCAGCACGGCAAAGGCCTGCCAGATGGCGTCGTAGAGGCCGGCTTTGCGGATTTCGTCGAGATAGATCGCATCGGCCTCGCGCAGGATCTCCAGCTTTTCGCGGGTGATGCCGCCCGGGCAACGGATCGCAAGGCCGGGGCCTGGGAAGGGGTGGCGGCCGATGAAGCTGTCGGGCAGCCCGAGCTCGCGGCCGAGCGCGCGCACTTCGTCCTTGAAGAGCTCGCGCAAGGGTTCCACGAGCTGCATTTTCATGCGCTCCGGCAGACCGCCGACATTGTGGTGCGATTTGATCGTCACCGACGGGCCGCCGGTGAAGGAAACGCTCTCAATCACGTCGGGATAGAGCGTGCCCTGGCCGAGGAAGTCGGCGCCGCCGAGTTTCTTCGCTTCTTCTTCGAACGTCTCGATGAACAACCGGCCGATGATCTTGCGCTTGGTTTCCGGATCGCTGACGCCTTCGAGTTCGCCAATGAAGCGATCGGCGGCATCGACGTGCAACAGATGCAGATTGTAGTGCTCGCGGAACATGGCGACGACGCCGGCTGCCTCGTCCTTGCGCATCAACCCGTGGTCGACGAGGATGCAGGTCAGCTGGTCGCCGACGGCCTCGTGGATCAAGAGCGCTGCGACGGAACTGTCGACGCCGCCCGAAAGCGCGCAGATGACGCGTTTGTCGCCCACCTGCGCGCGGATCTGCTCGACGGCCTTCTGGCGGTAGGCCGACATCGACCAGTCGCCCTTGATGCCGGCGATATTGTGAATGAAATTGCCGATCAACTTGGCGCCGTCAGGCGTATGCACGACTTCCGGGTGGAACTGCACGCCGTAATATTTGCGCTTCTCGTCGGCGATGAAGGCATAGGGCGCGTTGGAAGAGGTGGCGATCACCTCGAAACCATCCGGCAGCGCGGTGACGCGGTCGCCATGGCTCATCCAGACCTGGTGGCGCGAGCCGGAGGACCAGAGGCCCTCGAACAGCTGGCAGTCCCTGTCGACATCGAGGAAGGCGCGGCCGAATTCGCGGTGATGGCCGCTCTCGACCTTGCCGCCGAGCTGCATGCACATTGTCTGCTGGCCATAGCAGATGCCGAACACCGGCAGACCGCTGTCGAAGATGATCTGAGGCGCTCGCGGCGATCCCTCGTCCACCGTGGAAGCCGGGCTGCCGGACAGGATCACGGCCTTCGGCTGCAGGCGGTGGAAGCCTTCTTCGGCCGATTGGAAGGGGACGATCTCGCAATAGACGCCGGCCTCGCGCACGCGTCGTGCGATGAGCTGGGTCACCTGGCTGCCGAAATCGACGATGAGAACGGAGTCGGGATGTGCTGTCTGGGTCATGGCGAGGCTTTAATGAAAAGCGCTTCGCCTGGCAATCCGGGAAATCGGCGGCATCAGGTTTTTATTGTTGCAATTGTCCCCCGCGCGTCTGACAAGGCGCGGGGCGCTGAAGGGCTCAGAACCAGAAAACCCCGTCCTCCAGCGCCGTGAACAGACTATCGACGCCGTAAGAGAGCTTGCGGTCGACGATGTGCAGATATTCGGTCCAGCCCGAAATATGCTGCAGTTCGACGGCGCCGTCGGAAATGCCGCGAAGGCCGATCAGCGGCAGCTTGTAGCCCTGGCAGGCGCGCAGTACCGCATAGGTCTCCATATCGACCATGTCGGCGTCGACGCCCGTATAGGCGGCGCCTGAGATGATGTTGCCGCCGGTGGAAAGGCTTGCTTCGGCAATGCCGGGAATGCGCAACGGCAGCTCGAGCGTTGCCGGCAGGTCGAGAAAGGGTGTCTTGCCCTTTTCGAAGCCGAGCGGCGAGGCGTCCATGTCGCGGTAGGAAACCGAGGTCACCTGATAGATTTCGGTCTGCTCCAGTTTCGCCGAGCCGGCCGAGCCGAGGGACACGACGAGATCGGGCAGGTCGTCGACGGCATCCAGCCGCGCCAATGTCTTGCTCAGCGCGATGGCTGCCTCGACCGGGCCGACGCCGGTCATCAAAGGTTCGATGCGTGAACGCAGGAAGGGACCGTATTCGGCCTCCGCCGCCATGACGAAAAGAATGGATTTCCCCGCGACCGATTTCAGTTCGAACTTCATCCCGTAATGCCCTCTCTACCGCGGATCACCATCATCGTTCCGGTCATGGAGGCGATGAGTTTCGCCGGCCCGTCGCCGATCGCGTAGCCTCGTCCGTCGGCGACGATGATGGTGGAGCCGGGTTTGGTGATTTCCCCGCGAAACAGGAAACGATCGCCACGCCCCGGCGACATGAGATTGACCTTGAACTCGATCGTCAGGATCGAGGCCTCCGGGTCGATGACGCTGTAGGCGGCAAAGCCGCAGGCCGAATCGAGCGCTGCGGAAATGATGCCCGCATGCAGGATGCCGTGCTGCTGTGTCAGTTTGACGTCGAAGGGCAGCTCGATCTCGACGACGCCGTGCTCGACGCGCGTCAGCTCCGCGCCGATCGTCTCCATCGCCGCCTGCCGCGCAAAATTACGGCGGATTCGCGCGCGGAAATCGCCCCTGTCAGTCTCGCTCATGTCTGCCCCTCTTACAGCCGCGAAAGTGGCATGGCGCGCCGCATTCGACAAGCTGGACATCGCTGAAATCGGTCCGGGCGCCGATGGAAACCCGGGACCGTGTCGCCGGGGCAACCTTTCACTTTCCGTCGCCGGGCAAGCCGGTACCGCTGGCCAATACCGCTGGCCAGTACCGCTTGATTATGGCGATCCGATGCGAAGACGATTGCAGCTTCGCGCGGTGCGCGTATTCTTCGCATCGGGTCGCGAAATGATGGAGCGCCGGCATGACGACGATATCGCAATCGGTGCGGAATTTCGAGACTTGGCTGGCCGGCGAACTCGGCGACGATCTCGTCAAGGACGATCTGCGGGAGAAGCACGAGAAGATGCGAAGCGGCGATTTCGTCTTCCTGCGCGCCACCTATTGGCGCTGGTGCGAGATCATCCTCGATATCTGTCCGGAACTGACAGGCGCACCCGAGGTGCTGGCGATCGGCGATACGCATCTGGAGAATTTCGGCACCTGGCGCGATATCGAGGGCCGGCTTGTCTGGGGCGTCAATGATTTCGACGACGCGGCGGTGATGCCCTATGCATTTGATCTCGTTCGCCTTGCAACAAGCGCCGTCTTGGCGCGCGGTGACGACGGTCCCTCGGTTCGCATGATCGGCGAATTGATCTTGAGCGGCTATCGCAGGGGCCTTGAAAATCCGCTGCCCGTCATCCTCGAGCGCGACCACAAATGGCTGCGCAAGGCGTTGATGCTGCCGAATTCCGGACGCAGGGAATTCTGGGAGAAATACGAAATGTTGCTTCCCGGCAGTAAGCCGCCGCCGCCAGCCTACGCCAAGGCGCTCGCCGCCGCGCTGCCGTCCGGAACGGCGCCCTTCGTGCCGAAGCCGCGCAGCGGCGGCACCGGCAGTCTCGGCCGGCCGCGTTTCGTCGCCTATGCCGAATGGCAGGGCGGGCCGGTGCTGCGTGAGGCAAAGGCGCTGCTGCCGTCGGCCTGGTCGCTTCGCCACAGGCCACAGGACGTGGCGATCCATGCAAGCGAGATCGCCAATGGGCGGGCGCGCTCAGCCGATCCGCACTACCGGGTTTCCGGCCGCATCCTCGTGCGCCGGCTCTCGCCGAACAGCTGCAAGATCGAAATCGACCGGCGTCCCGAGATCCTGCTTTCGCCGACAATGCTCGAACTGATGGGCTTTGAGATCGCCAATTGCCATTCCGACGATGCGGCAGCGGTTGCGGCGATCCTGAAGGATCTGGCGGTGCGGGGAAACGAATGGCTGCACGAGGCGGCAAGAGCCGCGGCATCGAGCGTCAGCGCCGAGCAGAAAGCCTATTCGCGTTCCGGCTAGAGCTCTGCTTCTCTCATTTAGATCCGCACGATGTGCTGATCCCAGGCGACGTCGCTGCGGGTCGACAGGAAATCGCCGTCATAGGAGGAGACGGCAAAGCCGCTCTTTGCCGGCGCGATGCCCGCTGCATCCGGAATGGTCGCTTCGGCCAGCACCTTGCCCGTCCTTGCGTCGATCGTCACCGAGGCGCCGCCCTTCGGTGAGGTGATGCCGACGAGACCTTCGCTGCGATTGACCGCGATCGCTCCGACGTAATTGGCTAGCCGGCGCGTCGTCTCCTCCGGCAGGTCGATGAAGGAGAGATTCTCGCCTTTGGCGAAATGGCCGACAAGCGGCGGCAAATCCTTGCGGTGACCTTCGTACTGGCAGGCGAACCAGATGCGGCCCTCGCCGCCGAGATCGACGTGGCGAGTGGAGAGTTCCGCCCATTCCGCCGGCAGCATATGTTTTTCGATCAGCGCTCCGGTCGCCGCATCGATCAGCGCCAGCGACGGCTGCATCTCGCCGAGATTGAGCTTGGTGCGGCCGAAATCCGGATGCGTCTCTATGCCGCCATTGGCGACGATGAGCAGGCGTCCGTCGTCGGAAACCGTCATGTCGTGCGGGCCGATGCCGTAGGTCTCGAATTCGCCCATGCGGGTGAAGCGGTTCGTGGCGTCGTAGAGACCGATCATGCCGCGATTGCCGTCGAAGTCGTTCTCGCTGGCATAGAGCAGACGACCATCGGGAGAGAAAGCGCCATGACCGTAGAAATGCCGGCCCTCTGGCGAACTGATGGCGACCGGCTCGCCCTTGTTCCGGGGATCGAAGATCATCGCAAAGGTGCCCGGCCGGCGCGCGAAGGCGACCGTCTTGCCGGTGCTGGCGCTGAAGGCCATGCCGTGGGCGCGGGCGGGAAGCGTCATCTGATCGACGATCTCGCCGCGCTCGGTCACGGTCGCAATGGCAAAGGAGCCGTCGGCTGCCCGAATGCCCGAGGCATAGACCGCATCAGTCTGCTCCAGCGCCATCAGCGACCTTGGTGTCAAGGTGGCAAGGAAGCCGAGGCCGGCCGCCTTGACGAAGCTGCGTCGGTTGATTGCGGCACTTCGCATCATCGTCTCAATCTCCGTCCGAAAAGGAAAAGCCGGCCGAAAGGCCGATCGCTGCGCCATATTCGTCGCTGATCCGGGTGATCAGGTTGCGGCTGTCGGCAAGCAGCGTATCGAGCTTGGCCTTCTCTGCATCGCTCGTGGCGACGTCGATGTCGGGATTGAGCTTCGGTACGCTGTCGAGCAGCGATTTGAAGTCCTCGTCGATCGAGGCGGCAATCGGTTGCTTGTCCGGCGGCAGAAGCTCGGCCATGCCGGCCTTCTGCCAGAGCGTGCGCAGGCCTTCCAGATTGGCGGCCATCGATTTCCAGGTATTCTTGGAGCGCCAGTAGATCGCCATGCGCGGCCGTGGCGCAGCGTCCTTGCCCTTGTAGAACTGCTCCAGCCGCTGGTCGCGGACATTCTCCGCACCATGGACGAGAATGCCGAGCAGCGCCGTCACTGCTTCCTTGTTGTCCATGAAATCGTTGCTCTGCGGGCCTGTATGTTTCCAGCTCGCCTGCACGCCGTCGGGCTTTTCCCAGGCGGCGACGACTTCGCCGGCTTCACGCTGGATATTGCCGGCGACCGCCTGGCCGTAAAGGCAGCGGAAGCCGTTTTTCTTCCCGACGAGATCGTTGGAGCCATTGCCGTAGAGCACGTATTCCAGCGCCGTCAGGCCTTGCAGCGCAACACTCTTGCCGGCGATCGCATCGACCGTTGCATCCTTCGGATCGGCCTTGGCGATCAGCGCCTGCACCTGCTTGAGGCCGACGCCCTTGCGGTCGGGATAAAACAGGATGTGCTCGAAGAGATTGTCCTGGATAACCGGTCCGGTCTGGACGATTTCGATGATCGACCAATAGCGGATCGTATCGTCGAAGGCCGATTTCGCCTTGTCGAGCGTCTGCTGCGTGCCGTCGCTGCAAAGATCCTTCATCGCCGTCGTCAGCCGGGCGGCCGATTGCTGCATGTTGCGATAGCCGGGACGGATCACCTCGTCGACGGCGCGCTGCATGACGGCGGGAACGGCATCCTCGTTCAGCCCTGCCGGGGGAGCTACGGTCTGGGCGGCTGCTGATGTGGCGAGGCCGATCAGAGTAAGGCAGAGCAGGGGGTGCCAAAGGCGCATCAAAGTGACTCCAGGAATGTAATCAGGGCCGCCCTGTCGTCTTTCGGCAGGGAGGAGAAAGCGTTGCGGGCCTTTTCAGCTTCACCGCCATGCCAAAGGATCGCTTCGGTGAGGCTCCGCGCACGGCCGTCATGCAGGAAAAAGCTGTGTCCGCTGACAGTCCGGGTCAGTCCTATACCCCATAGTGGCGGCGTGCGCCATTCACGTCCGCTTGCAAGGCCGACCTGCTGTCCGTCGGCAAGCCCGTCGCCCATGTCGTGCAGAAGAAAGTCGGAATAGGGCCAGATCAGCTGGAAGGACTGCGCTTTCTCGGGCGTATCCCGCCGAGTGACGAATTTCGGCACATGGCAGGAAATGCAGCCGCTTTCGTAGAAGATCCGCTTGCCCTGCAGCGTTTCGGCGAAGCTCGCCTTGCGCCGTGCCGGAACGGCAAGGTTTCCGGAATAGAAGGTGACGAGGTCGAGAATGGGACCCGGCGCTTCTTCTGCGCCCAGCCGTTTCTGCACGCCGGTCGGCATATCAAGGCATTTTTCTTCCGCCTTGGTGCAGTCGCCCTGCGCATCCGGCTGATCGGGCGTCGAGATGCCGATATCATTGGCGAAGGCATCGGCACTCTGGTCGCGCACCGTGGCGTTCTGCGCCTTCCAGCCGAATCGGCCGAGGACGATCTTGCCGCTGCGGCGGTCGCGCACAACCGCAGCCTTCCCCGAAATGCCGTCGCCATCGGCATCGTCCGGATCGGCATGGGCGAGGATATCGGCTTCGGGAATGGCCTCGATCAGTCCGAGGCCGATCATCGCCGAGGCGACACGCGGCGAAATTGTCGTCGCGGGATCGAGCGGTCCATAGGCGGGATTGACAACCGCATAGCTCGGCCGGCGCAGCGACGCGATCTCGCCGTCGCCGAGCGTCACCCTCTCTTCGCGGTAGCTGATCGCCATCTTCCCCTCGGCAGCAAGGCCGGGAACGGCGAGGTCCTGCAGCTGATGGCCGTAGACCGGATCGGGAAAATTGACGACATCAGCACGCGCAACTGCCTTTTCTTCCTCCGGCGTCGTGGCCGCACGGGAAAGCCGCAGCAACATCGAGGTGGCGCTTGGGCCTCCCTCCGGCGGCCTGCCGCGGCCGTCATTGAGATGGCAGCTCATGCATGAGCGGGCGTTGAACAGCGGCCCGAGACCATCGGAGGCCTGCGTCGAGGAGGGAGCGGATATCCAGAGCTTGCGGAAGAGCGCGTTGCCGAGCTTGAAATTCTGCTCTTCCTCGAAGGGGATATTGGCCGAAATATGCGAGAAGCTGTCCTCGGTGACAGGGTCGATCGAGGTCGTCGCCCCTGCCTGCATCGCTTCGTATTGTTCGGCCTTGGAAAAATCCGTCGTCGGCCGGGTGACGCCGGCGACACGTTGCAGATCGGCTTCGGAAAGGTCGGTGCGTTTCGTCGGCAGATCGAAACCGGCTGCGATGCTGACGGAATAACCGGCAAGTGTGGCGCAGAGCGCTGCGCTGGCGATCAATCGGCGGGCCGGGGCATGCGACATTTCAGGGTCCGGGCCGCTCCGGCTTTCGAAGCGGCCCGCCTTTTTGCTTATTTGAAGACGGCGTTAGGATTATCCAAGCTGTCGGAACCTTCAAGCTGAACCGTGCCGAGATCGAGTGCGGCAATAACGCGCTGCACCGATTTCGTCTGGTCGATCAGCCCGTCGATGGCGGCCTGGACGACGGCGTTGCCGTCCTTGTTGCCCTCGCCGATCATCTGGTCGTATTTCTCGACGGTCTCGCCGCGCTTTGCCATGGCATTCATCGCATCGAGCGTCTTGTTGAGCTTGGCTTCCACTTCGGTATCGAGCGCCTTGTCCTTGGCGGCCACCAGATCGTGCAGCGACGGGCCGGTGAGCGTGGTGCCGTCGGCGCGGATATAGTTGCCGGTATAGGCGGCAGCGATACCGATCGCGTCGTTGAGATGCGAGTTGTAGGTATTGTCCGAGAAGCAATCATGTTCTTCTTCCGGATCGTGCAGCAAGAGGCCGAGCTTCATGCGCTCGCCGGCAAGCTCGCCGTAGGAAAGCGAACCCATGCCCGTCAGAATCGCCACGAGGCCGGCCTTCGGATCGGCTTCGATGTTCTTGGTCGCCGCACCGTCCGGCGTCCAGTTGTCGGTCATTTCCTGCAGGTCGGAAACCAGCAGGGTGGAGGCGGACTTCAGATATTCGGCGCGCCGGTCGCAATTGCCGTGCGTGCAATTCTTGAGGTCGTAATCGGTTGCCGGGCGGTCGCCGGCGCCAGGGCCCGTGCCGTTCAGATCCTGTCCCCAGAGCAGGAATTCGATGGCGTGGTAGCCGGTCGCGACATTGGCTTCGATGCCGCCGGCCTCGGCCAGCGTGCCGGAGAGGAATTCCGGCGTCAGCTTGGAGGCGTCGACATCCTTGCCGTCGATCTTGATCGTCTTGTTGGCAATGACATTGGCCACATAGAGAGAATTTTCGTCGCTCTCGGTGCCGTAGGAGGCATCGACATAGTCGACCAGGCCTTCATCGAGCGGCCATGCATTGACCCTGCCTTCCCAGTCGTCGACAATCGGATTGCCGAAGCGATAGACTTCCGTCTGCTGGTAGGGAACGCGCGCCTTGATCCATGCCTCCCGGGCGGCCTTGAGCGTCGCATCGGTCGGCGCCTTCAGAAAGGCGTCGATCGCAGCGTCGAGCGCCTTGGCCGTCGTCAGCGAGTCCTCGTATTTCGCATGCGCCACATCGGCATAGTGTTTCACCACGCTAGCGGCATCGGTCTCGGCATGCGCGGGAAGGGCGAGCAGGGCGGCGGGGGCGATCGCCAGCACGGCTGCACGGAATTTGCGGTTGAGCTTCATGATCCTCTCCTGTGACGGATTTTCCGTCTACGGCACCGGCCCGAAAATCGGAATCGATTTTCGGAAAGCGCGATGCGTCGATTCAAAGTGTTACAGCGTCCTTTGCGCGTCTGATAAGACGCGCGGCGCTGTCATCGGGCTTCGTCTCTTCGCGCAAAAGCAAACTGGTGTCAAACACTCTAGTTTGGAATGATTTTAAGAATGGACAGGCGCGGCTAACCGGTCATTTTGAACGGCATTTGCTTGAAAAACCGGCAGCTGCGTATGCCTCCGCTAAACCGCGTCAACCCTTCCGCTGCATGCGGCAGAAGAAGAAGCCGTCGGTATCGGTGGAGGCGGGGGTCAAAGTCACCGACAGGCCGTCGGAAGAGTGCGGACGCGGGGCGTCCTTGCCGAAGAGCTGATCCCAGGCAGGCAGGGCACTGACGATCTGAAAATCAGGATTGTCAGCCGTGAAGCGGCGCGCCTGTTCCTCGTTTTCCCGAGGCAGGACCGAGCAGGTCACATAGATCAGGTCGCCGCCTGATTTGACGAAGCTGCTCGCCTGCGCCAGCGCGTCCTGCTGCTGGGCGGTGCGCTCGTCGAGGTTCTTCGCCGTCAGCCGCCACTTCGTATCGGGGCGGCGGCGCCACGTGCCGGTGCCGGTGCAGGGTGCGTCGACCAGCACCTTGTCGCAGCGTCCGGCAAGGCCGGAGAGCGCCCTGGCGTCGTCATGCACCTGGACATTGCGTGTGCCCGCCCGCTTCAGCCGCTCGATGATCGGCGCCAGCCGTTTGCGGTCGGCGTCATAGGCGTGAACCTGTCCCTTGTTCTGCATGGCCGCCGCCATGGCGAGCGTCTTGCCGCCGCCGCCGGCGCAATAGTCGAGAACCTGTTCGCCGTCGTGGGCGAGCACTAGGTCGGCGACGATCTGCGATCCCTCGTCCTGAACTTCGAACCAGCCTTTCTGGAACGATAGCTCGGCTGTCACGTTGGGAAGACGCGAGGCGCCTTCGCCGGCGGCAATCCGGATGCCGTGGCGGGCGATCTTCGCTGCATGCGCGTTGGCTCTTTCGAGCGCCTTGACGACCTTGTCGCGGGAGGCTTTGAGCAGGTTGGCGCGCAGATCGAGCGTCGGGCGCGCTGCGAGTGCCTGTGCCTCGGCGAGCCAGCCGGCGCCGAAGGCCCGCTCGAAGGAGGGTTGGACCCATTCGGGAATATCGCCGCGGATATGCGGCGGCGCATCGTCGAGCGAGCGGCTTTGAAAGGCCGAGACGGCGTCGGCTGAAAGCGGCGCCGGCGCGAACTTGTCATCTGCCAGCTCAGTGGCAAGACTGTCTGGCGTGAAACCCCATTGGCGGAACATGACGGCATGGGCAATGGCCGCGGCACTCTCGTCATCCATCAGCCAGGCGTGGGAAAGCCGCATGCGCAGTGCGTCATAGACGATGTTGCCGATCGCTGCACGATCGCCGGAGCCGGCGAAGCGGTGCGCGAGGCCCCAGTCCTTCAGCGCGTCGGCGACGGGCCGCTTGCGGGCATCGATGTCCGCGAGCACAGAAATCGCCCCTTCGAGGCGGCCGCCCAGACGCATTCACATGTCTCCTGTTGCCGTGGCGTGGGAACGACCAGCGCAAACGTGAGTGTCACGCAGTCAATTGTTCACAAGTCTCAACCGCGTGGTAACCGCGATTGACGGCAAGAGCAAGCGCCGCTTCCGGCGCAGTCAGTGCTGGCCTCAGCTGATGATCTGGTAGCAGACCTTCGCAGTGCCGGAGCTCACCATGCCGATATTCTGTGCGGCGGCGCGCGACAGGTCGAGCACACGACCGCGGATGAACGGACCACGATCGTTGATGCGAACGACGACGGTGCGGCCATTGTTGCTGTTGGTGACCTTCACCTTGGTGCCGAAAGCAAGCGAACGATGTGCGGCAGTCAAGATGGCAGGGTTCATACGTTCCCCGGAAGCAGTTTTGGAGCGAAGTGCGTACCATGAAGCACCGCCACAGCCATTGCCAGCAAAACCTTCCGCCGGAAGCATGGAAGAACAGGCTGCAATAGTTACAGCGGCGACAATAGAACGACGTATTTTCTTCAAAACAGAGTATCCCTCAACTATTGAACTCGCGCCCTTGCAGGCGGCGGGGCTTAAATCTGTGAAAAAGTGGCGAAAAAGTGCCGCGCAGCTTCACGGAATATTACAATCTGTAACATTCGTGAGTGTGACGTCGGGATTCCGGGAATGCACGCCGCGCCCAAGCGTGGAAAAAACCTAATAAAATCAGCTAAAATCCGAACGAATTTTCCGAAGGGATAGTTAACGCCTCGGCGTTCACGAAAATCGCGAAAATATTTTTCCGATTTCGCCATATTTACTGCCACATTTGGGCAAATTCAAAGGCCGTTAACCATAAGATGCGGCGAAAATTGTCCGGCCAAAGCGGGAAAGTAGGAATTTCCTACTCATTCTGGGTGAATGCGTCCGTCGCAAACAAGACTGCGTTCTAACCGCGCCAACATCCGTCCCGCCACAATTGCGCAAGCGACATAGGATAGTTCGGGAAGGAAAATGCGAAGCCGGCGGCCTTCAGTTTGGCATTCGAAACCCGTTTGTTCTCGCCGTAGAAAGTGCGCGCCATCGGCGTCAATTCGGCGGTCTCGAACGCCTGCTCCGGCGGCGATTCTACCCCCATCAGGCGGGCTGCCTCGACGATCACATCCTGCGGCGGGCCGGGTCGGTCGTCGGTGACATTATAGATGCCGCCGAGGCCGCGCTCCGACAGGAAACGCGTCGCCGCGCCGATATCCTCGACGCGGATGCGGTTGAACACCTGGTCCTTCTTGATCAGCCGTCGCGCCGTGCCCTTTTCCAGATTGCAGAAGGCGTTGCGTCCCGGCCCATAGATGCCGGAAAGGCGCAACACCGCCGCCGGCAGGCCGCGCTCCCGGCCCATCGCCAGCCAGCCCTCTTCCGCCTCGAGCCGCTCCTTCGACCGGCCGGAAACGGGCAGGCACGGCGTTTCCTCGTTCACCCAGGCGCCCTGGTGATCGCCATAGACGCCGACGGTCGAGAGATAACCGATCCATTCGAGCTTCGGCAGCAGGTATGCGCCGTCTTTACCGAGCAACCGCAGCAGTGGGTCGGCCTTGCCAGGGGCGATCGACTGCACCAGATGAGTGACGCCGTCCAAAGCCTGGCGCAGCCCCCCTTCGATACTCTCTCCATCGAAAAGGAAAGCTTCGATGCCGTTCTGACGGAGCGCGTCCACTTTGTCAGGTGAGCGCGTGGTGCCGGAAACCCGAACGCCGTCGCCGGCAAAGGCCTTGGCGATCGCCGTGCCGGAATAACCGCAGCCAAAGATCATCACATGCATCAGCCCACTCCCGCCAATCGCCATTCGTTCAGGACGTCGTCATCTCTCTCATCCGCCCTTTGTGCGGCAAAGGCCGCAAATTCGCCAGCCTCCATCAGCCGCAAAAGCGCCCAGACCGCCATGCCGCGCACCACGGGCGAGGGATCCTCCGTAAGTTCGCGACATGGCCCGATGAGCGCCGTCTCGCCGGAATTGCCGGCGGCGATCAGCACGTTGCGGATAAAGCGGTCGCGGCCGATCCGCTTCACCGGCGAGCCGCTGAAAAAGGCACGGAAGGCGGCATCGTCGAGCGTCAGCAGAAAGGCGATCGACGGCTCCTTGAGATCGTCCCGGGCCTGTAGCTTCATCTCGGAGGCGGAGCTTGCGAACTTGTTCCAGGGACAGACGGCAAGACAGTCGTCGCAGCCATAGATGCGGTTGCCGATCAGCCCGCGCAGATCGGGGTCGATCGGTCCCTTGTGCTCGATGGTGAGATAGGAGATGCAACGCCGCGCATCGATCTGGTAAGGCGCCGGGAAGGCAGCCGTCGGGCAGATATCGAGACAGGCGCGGCAGGAACCGCAATGATCGGTCTCGGCTGCGTCGACCACAAGATCGGCGGTCGTGAACATCGTGCCGAGGAACAGCCAGGAGCCATGAACGCGGCTGACGAGATTGGTGTGTTTGCCCTGCCAGCCGAGCCCGGCTGCCTCCGCCAGCGGTTTTTCCATGACAGGCGCCGTATCGACGAACACTTTCACATCGGCGCCCGCCCGCGCTGCAAAGCGCGTGGCGATCTCCTTCAGCCGGCCCTTGATGACGTCGTGATAATCGCGGTTGCGGGCATAGACCGAAATCGCCGCCTTATCAGGCTTGTCGAGAATGCCGCGCGGATCTTCCTCCGGGGCGTAGTTGAGGCCGAAGACGACGACGGAGCGCACCTCGCTCCACAGTTTGCGCGGATCGCCGCGCCGGTCGCGCGTCTCCGCCATCCATTCCATCGTCCCGTGGCGCCCGGCATCGATGAACTGGCCGAGACGCTCCTTGGCTTCGGGGATCGCATCCGGGCGCGTGATACGGCAGAGATCGAAGCCCTTGGCGGCAGATTCCGCCCGGACGAACTCGGTCAAATTGTCGCGGCGGCGGCGTTCTTTGTCATTGTCAGGTTCGGGCATGAAGAGCCCTCGTCAGAAATCCAGATCGGCATAGTGGGAAACCGGTGTCAGTCCGCGCACGCGCTCGGTCAGCATCGGCCGGAAGGACGGACGCGACTTCAGCCGCTGGTACCAGTCCTTGACGACTGGCGAATCCGCCCACTCGATCTCGCCGAGATAATCGAGGATCGAGATCGAGGCCGCGGCGGCAAGGTCGGCATAGCTCATTCGCTCGCCAGCCAGCCATTGACGCGAGCCGGCAAGCCAGGTCAGGTAGCGCATATGCTGGCGGATATTCGCGCGCGCCGTGCGCAAAACCTTCGAATCCGGCGCTCCGCCGCCCTGATCGGCGCTCATCTGCAACTTATAGACACGCTCGCGGGCGAGCGGCTTGGTCACGTCGTTTTCCATCTTCTGCATGAACCATTCGGTCAGCCGGCGGATTTCGGCCCGCTGGAAAGGGTCTTCGGCGAGCAGCCGCCGGTCGCGTTTCAAGACGCCGTGCGTCTCGTCCAGATATTCGGAAATGACGCTCGTGCCGCAAAGCGCGCGCATGCTGTCGTCGACATAGACCGGCAGCGTGCCGGCCGGATTGAGCGCCAGGAAATCCCGGCGCTTCTCCCATGTCTGCTCCTCGATCAGATCCGCCTGATAGCCGTATTCCGCCAGGATCAGCCGAACGAAGCGAGATGCGGATGACATGGGATGATGATAAAGCGTGGGCATCGATACTCGGGCGTTGTGATTGCTGTTACAGGACTGTGTGGCAGCTCGATTATAGCGCCCTAGTCATGACTCATTGGTTGAAGCTATAGGAGTTTGGCCCCGCCAATACAAGCGAATCGGATTTTTCGGGCCATCTGATAATGGCGAAACACGGTCTAACGAACGAATGGAAGCGGCAGCCTGATCGACCCAAGCGCTCAGGCCCGACCGAACTTTAAACCGGAGACAATGTATGGATTATATAAATGCTGCAATACTCGGTGTCATAGAGGGGATCACCGAGTTCCTGCCGATCTCGAGCACCGGCCATCTGATCATTGCCGAGCAATGGCTCGGACATCGGTCGGATATGTTCAACATCGTCATTCAGGCGGGCGCCATCCTCGCCGTCACCATCATCTACTGGCGCCGCCTGGTGGATCTGGTGCTTGGCTGGCGCGACCCCGCCAACCGCGATTATGCCGCCAAGCTGATCGTCGCCTTTCTCATCACCGCGATTCTCGGACTGATCGTCAAGAAGCTCGGCTTTGAACTTCCGGAGACCGCAACACCGATCGCCTGGGCGCTCATCATCGGCGGTATCTGGATGATCTTTGCCGAATGGGCCGCCGCGCGCAGGCCGCCGCATAAAGAGATCACCTGGCTTGTCGCCATCCTGGTCGGCATCGCCCAGATCGTTGCCGGCATTTTCCCGGGAACCTCGCGCTCCGGCGCCACGATTTTCGTCGCCATGCTGGCGGGTACCGGTAACCGCGCCGCGGCGACCGAATTCGCCTTTCTCGTCGGCATACCCACAATGTATGCCGCCAGCGGCTATGAATTGCTGAAGACCTTCAAGGACGGCGGAGCGGCAGGCGAAGACTGGACGGCGCTCGCCATCGCCTTCGTCGTTTCCACGGTCGTCGCCTTCATCGCGGTCAAATGGCTGCTGGCCTATATCAGAAGCAACCGATTTACCCTGTTTGCCATCTACCGCATCATTCTCGGTGTCTTGCTGCTCGGCATGGCCGCGACCGGCTTGATTGCCTGAGACATCCATCCCGCATTGCATTCGCGCAACTCCCGGCGCGAATGCAAATGCCCCGTCGGACCGCACAAACAGGCACCCGATTACCGGCAATGTGCCGATCTCTCAGTTAGTCATTGAGGGGCAGGCGAGACATGACGTTCACTGTCGAGCGCCCTGTTTCAGGCGTTCCGATCGACTGCTTGGTTGGAGCAGGATGCCGGCGCAGGGGCCAGGCTTTTCGTCAATGGATGATCGAAGCCGTCGAGCAAGGATCGACGCCGTAGGCCGGCGAGCAATCGCCCTTCACCGCCGCGACCGAACCGGGCGCAACGAAAGAGCCTGCAAGGATAACCAGCGCCGCACACGCAAACAGGAGCGCGATTGACTTGCCCATCGAGAATTGCCTTTCACAGTGATTGCCGCGCGCGACCGCTGGCGTTGAGTCCGTTGGAAGACGCGCGGGTTTGGTAGTCAGTGGAATGGCAAATAGCAATAAACGTTCCTGCTAAATTTGGCGTTAATTCCACAAAATTTCCGATGCGTCTTTTATGCAACGCCGCTGAATATGCCGAGAACCAGAACACTTCGAACTTGCGCCGGGCTTTGCGGGACACGGCAACGCCAAAAGGCCGCCCGCAGGATCCGCAGACGGCCAATCTCGTCGTCTGGAAAAGATACTCAGGCGGCCTTGCCGGTGCCGGTATATTGGCCGTGCGGACGATAGTGCACGAGATAGGAGCCGAGCACCGATGCCACCATGGTGGGCGTAATGCCGAGGCCCTTCAGCGTGCGGCCTTCCGCCTCGGCTTCCCGGGAGACGACATTGTCGCGCTTCAGCAGGCGCACCTGATCCGGCGTGATCGGCGGCGTTATGAAGGGGATCAGCGAGGCGATGCTGCCGATCATCGAAGCGATGCCGAAGGGCAGGGATATCAGCCGGTTCTTGCGGCACGTTACCTTCAGCATCGTCTCGAGACATTCGCGGAAGCTCAGCACCTCAGGCCCGCCAAGTTCGTAGACCTTGCCGCCGGCGACCTTGCCGTCGACGGCGCGGGCGACGGCCTCGGCGACATCCCCGACATAGACAGGCTGGAATTTCGTCTTGCCGCCGCCGACGAGCGGCAGGATCGGCGACATGCGTGCCATCTCGGCAAACTTGTTGAAGAAACTGTCCTCCGGTCCGAAGACGATCGACGGACGGAAGATCACTGCATCGGGCTTGACCGAGAGGATGGCCGTTTCGGCGCGACCCTTGGTGCGGCCATAGGCGGAATCGGATTTCGCGTCGGCGCCGATCGCCGAAATATGCGTCAGCGTCGCACCTGCGCCGCGCGCGGCTTCGGCAACCGCACGACCGCCGAATTCCTGCACGGCGTCGAAAGTGTTGCGGCCGGTTTCGTGCAGAATGCCGACGCAGTTGACGACGTGGCTCGCACCGTCGACGGCGCGGTCAATCGAGCTGCGGTAGCGCAGGTTCGCCTGGACGAAGGAGATCTGGCCGACATTGCCGAGCGGCTGCAGGAAGCCGGCGAGATCGGGACGGCGCACCGCGACGCGGATGCGATAGCCGCGCTTGGCCAGCGCCCGAACCACGTGCCTGCCCACGAAGCCGGACCCTCCGAACACGGTAACGAGCGGCGGCAGGTTGGCAAGGGTCATGGCAGGCTCCTCGAAAGGCTTTGCGGGATGCTGAATTGGCTCTCGTCTTAGACGAATCCCGGCGCGACGGGAAGGCCCATCACGCAGTCAGTTTTTTGCGCATGCGAAGCCGCTCAGACGCCTTCGACGACGACCATTTCCGCATCCGCGACTTCCTGGCGGATTTTGGCGGCGATCTGGTATTCCGGCGAATTGTAGCAGTCGACCGCATGCTGCATCGAGGGGAATTCGATCACCACGTTGCGGGCGCGCGCCTTGCCCTCGAGTTCGGTGAAGGCGCCGCCGCGCGCCAAGAAATTCGCCCCATATTTTTCGAAGGCCGGCTTGGCCGCCGCCACGTAATCCTTGTAGCGCTCGGCATCGCGAACGTCGACGCGGGCGATCCAGTATCCTTTGGCCATGGTCTTCTCCCTTTAATTTAGCGGTTTGCCGGCCAGAGTGCGCTCACCATCTCGCTGAGGATCGCGCGGGCGGCATCTCGGGGATCCGGCGCCTTTACGACAGGCCGGCCGACGACGAGATGCGTCGCTCCCGCCTTCAGCGCGTCGAAAGGCGTCATCACCCGCTTCTGGTCGCCTCTGTCGCTTCCGGTCGGGCGAATGCCGGGGGTGACGATCGCCAGGTCGGGACCGACGATCTCGCGCACGGCAGCCGCTTCCTCCGCCGAGCAGACGATACCGCCCATTCCGGCTGCGCGCGCCTGTTTGGCGCGGCGCAGCACCAGGCTGTGCGGATCTTGGCTGTAGCCGGCCTCGGCAAGGTCATCGGCATCCATCGAGGTCAGCACGGTGACGCCGAGCAGACAGAGCCCGGAGCCGGCCGCGGCCTCGACCGCCGCCTTCATTGCTTTCGGATAGGCGTGCAGCGTCAGCATCGACATGCCCATCTTGGCGATGTTCTCGACGCCGGAGGCGACAGTGTTGTCGATGTCGAGCAGCTTCATGTCGAGGAAGATCTTCTTGCCGCCGGCGGCAAGATCGCGGGCGAATTCCAGGCCGCCGGCAAAGACCAGCTGATAGCCGATCTTGTAGAACAGAATGTCGTCGCCGAGCGTGGAAACCAGTCTTTCCGCCTCGCCGATCGTTGGAACATCCAGGCCGACGATCAACCGCTCGCGTGCGTCCATCTGAAGTCACCCTTGCCAGTCTTCGATGGGTGTCCAGTCGCATGATAAGCGGCGATCCGCAAGGCCGAAAGCATAGAGATTGCCGCCGCCGCCCGGCTGGTCGCGGTCGCGGGAAATCGGTCTGCCCGCCAGATGGCATTTGAGCAGCGTGCCGACGCCGCCATGGCCGACGAAGGCGATCGGCGCCCTGGCTTCATGCGTCGCAAGAACGGCGTTCACGGCCTCGACGATGCGGCGTTGCGCATCGACGGCGCGCTCCCAGCCCCTGAAGCTTTGTTCCGGATGGGCGAAGAACCAGTTGGCGGCCTCTTCGAACTGCGGCGGCGGCAGGAAGCCGGTGGCCGAGCGGTCGTTCTCATGCATGCCGTGGACGATCTCGACTGTCACGCCGGAGGCTTCCGCCAGGATTTCGGCCGTCTCGATCGCCTTCGTCTCGTCGCTGGAGACGATGCGCCGCAATTGCCTCGCCCAGCCGCTCTCGGCCGCTTTGCGGGCGCGCGCCGCGCCGACATCGGAAAGCCCCCATTTCGGCACGGGCACGTTCGCATCGATCCTGACCTGCGGATGGGTGATATAGATCCCGAACATCTCAGCCGCGCCTGTAGATCCAAAGCTGCGCCGGCGGAATGTTGCGCATGACGAAGTCGAAATGCTGGATATGGTAGCGGTCGGGATTGGCCGCGATCGGCGAGATCGCGCCGTAGGAAATCTGCACCATCGGCCGGCCGGCCGGCAGGCGATCGAGCAGGCTTTCAAGCAGCGAGATGCGCTTCGCCATCGGGAAATTCAAAAGCGGAATGCCCGAGACGACGGAATCGAACATCTGATCGCTGAAATCGCCGAGCGTCTTCTGCAGATCGAAGGCGTCGCCGTTGATGAAGTGCACGCCGGGATAGGTCCGCTTGAGATGTTCGTGGAAATCCGTCGAATATTCGATCGCCACGAGATTTTCCGGCCGGACGCCGCGGCCGAGGATGGCCTTGGTGATGGCGCCGGTGCCGGGCCCCAGTTCGAGCACCGGCAGCCCCGAGTGGAGGTCGACGACGCTTGCCATGCGCTTCGCCGTGATCGAGGAGGTCGGCACGATCGAGCCCACCGTCTTCGGCCCCTGCATCATGCCCCGGAAGAAGCGGATCTCGTCGTCGAACCTCTTGCCCAGCCGTTCCTTCACCTTGACCCGTAAGCGCATTCTCCACCCGTCCGCATGTTGATCGAATGCCTTAATATGCCGCTTGTCGCTTAAGGGACAAGGATTTTCGCAACAAGGACATCGACATCAACAGCTCATGCGGCTTTCGGCGCCGAACCCGGCATGAGATCGGCAAGCCTTTCGCTCAAATGATCGGCGTCGACGGGTGCGCGCAGCTTCACGTCGGTATTGTCGAAATAGAGATAGACGTCGCGGCCCTTGTTGCGCGCTGGTACGGGCGCCAGCACCCGCGTCGCATCGTCAGGTTCTTCGCCCGTGGCCCAGGCGCGGATGCGTTGTGCCCACATGTCGAGCGCTTCGTCCTCATAGCCGCTGATATAGAGCTTTTCGGAACCATGCAGGCGGCAGTAGATGAAATCGGCGGTGATATCCATCAGCAGCGGCCATTGCACCGTATCGGCGCAGACGAGGGCGACCTTGTGGCGCCTGAGCATCTCGATGAAGGCGGGTGCGCGGAAGCTTTCGTGGCGAATCTCCAGCGCATGCCGGATCGGCTGATGTCCGTCGCATGTAAGCCAGGCCGGTGCCTTGATATGCCAGTCGTGCCGCTTGGCAAGCGCTATCGCTGCGTCGCGGTCGTGCGGCAGCAGCGACAAAAAACTTTCGAACAGGGATGGGTCGAAGACCATGTTCGGTGGGAATTGCCAGAGGATCGGCCCGAGCTTGGGGCCAAGCCGCAAAACGCCGGAGGCGAGGAAATTGGCGAGCGCCGTCTGGATATCCTGCAGCCGCAGCATATGGGTGATGAAGCGCGGTCCCTTGACGGCGAAGACGAAATCCTCCGGTGTCTCGTCGCGCCAGCGGCCGAAGCTTTCGGGCCGCTGTAATCCGTAGAAGGTGCCGTTGATCTCGATCGACCGGAAGTGCCGGGCGGCGTAGGAAAGTTCCTGCTTCTGCGGCAGGTCCTTCGGGTAGAATTGGCCGCGCCAGGGCGCATAGGTCCAGCCGGATATGCCGATGCGCACCGTTCCCGTCTTTTTCACCATGGGATCCTCCGTTTTGACAGGAGGAAAAACGGCAATGGGCGGCCTTCGTTCCCGTCAGACGCGCATCGGCATCAGTACGTAGAGCGCATCGTCGCCCGCCGTGTCGCGGATCAGCGTCGGCGAGCCGGCATCGGCAAGCAGGAAGATCGCTTCCTCGCCGGAAAGCTGGGCGGTGATGTCGAGCAGGTACTTGGCGTTGAAGCCGATTTCCATCGCATCCGTGTCGTAGCCGACGGCGACTTCCTCGGTCGCACTACCGGAATCGGGATTGTTGACGGTCAACATCAACTGCCCCTCGGAAAGCGCCAGCTTGACGGCGCGGCCACGCTCGGAGGAGATGGTCGAGACGCGGTCGACGGCCTGTGCGAAACTCGTGCAGTCGACCCGCATTTCCTTGTCGTTGCCCGTCGGGATGACCCGCTGATAATCCGGGAAGGTGCCGTCGATCAGTTTCGAGGTCATGACGATCGAGCCGATCGTCATTCGGATCTTGGCGTCGGAAACCTCGACGGTGACCATCACCTCGGGATTATCGACCAGCTTCTGCAATTCGCCGACCGTCTTGCGCGGGATGATGATGCCGGGCATGCCCTCGGAGCCGGAGGGCGCATCGACATCGGCGCGCGCCAGCCGGTGGCCGTCGGTCGCTACCGCCCTGAGTTTCAGCTGGCCGTTGCTCTCGATCGTGTGGAAGAAGATGCCGTTCAGATAATAACGTGTCTCTTCCGTCGAGATCGCAAACTGGGTGCGGTCGATCAGCATCTTCAGATCGGTCGCCTTCAGCTTGAAGGAATGCGTGAAGGTGCCGGCGGTCAAATCCGGGAAATCCGATTCCGGCAGGCACTGCAGCGAGAATTTCGAGCGGCCGGATTGCACGGTCATCGCGCCGCCATCGGTGCTGGTGGCAAGCAGCACTTCCGAGCCGTCGGGAAGTTTGCGCACGATGTCGTAGAGGAGATGGGCGGGAACGGTGGTGGCGCCGGGCTGCTCGACGCTTGCCGGGGTCGCCTCGGTG
Source organism: Rhizobium sp. WSM1274 (assembly GCF_025200775.1). Taxonomy (NCBI): domain Bacteria; kingdom Pseudomonadati; phylum Pseudomonadota; class Alphaproteobacteria; order Hyphomicrobiales; family Rhizobiaceae; genus Rhizobium; species Rhizobium sp. WSM1274. The sequence continues at coordinate 4,871,669 of NZ_CP104138.1, forward strand.
ATTTCGAGGTCGAGGTCGGTCGCCTTCATGTCGAGCTTCTGGCCGTCCGCCTTGAGCAATACGTTGGACAGGATCGGGATCGTGTTGCGACGTTCGACCACGCGGTGGACGTGGTTCAGCGATTTCAACAGGTTTGACCGCTCAATAGTAATACGCATGGGATGCTACCGCTTTCGACCGTGACTGTCCGGGCGCGTCGAGCACCCGAAGAATGCTGTCCCGGCCTGAGGCCGGGGGAGTGGACGGGCAAAATGGCAGACTTCAGCATTGCTTTGCAAGAGGCATGGACGTCGGCACTCCTGCATTTGCGGTTTTCCAGATCGATGCTCACAGAAATCCGAACCCTTGCCGAAGCGATGCGGCTCGCCCATAAGGGTTCGGTGCCGGCGACGAGCCGGCGGGACGAAAGCAAATGGCATGAATGAGGAAACGACAGCGGACGCCGCCAGCCGGCGAAGCTTCCGCCTGCACAATATGGCGGTGCCGGCACGGCCGCTGGAGCCGGCGCTCTATCTCGTCGCCACTCCCATCGGCAATCTCGGCGACATCACCCTGCGGGCGCTGGAAACGCTGGCTGGCGCCGATGTGCTTGCCTGCGAAGATACGCGCGTCACCCGCGTGCTGCTCGACCGCTACGGCATCCAGAACCGCCCTTTCGCCTATCACGAGCATAATGCCGACGAGGCCGGTCCCAGGCTGCTGCAGGCGCTCGAAGCCGGGCGCTCGGTGGCGCTGGTTTCCGATGCCGGCACGCCGCTCGTCTCTGATCCCGGCTATCGGCTGGCGCAACAGGCGATAACGGCAGGTTACCGCGTCATCCCCATTCCCGGCGCCTCAGCCCCGCTCGCAGCCCTTGTCGGCTCCGGCCTGCCGAACGATGCCTTTCTTTTCGCCGGTTTCCTGCCGGCCAAGGACAAGGCCCGCCGCGACCGCCTCGGTGAACTTGCCGCAGTACCCGCGACGCTGATCTTCTTTGAATCGCCGCATCGCATCGGCGCAACGCTTCTCGCCGCCGCCGATGTGCTGGGCGCCGCCCGGCCCGCCTCCGTCTGCCGTGAGATGACCAAGACCTATGAGGAGTTCCGCCGCGGCACGCTTGCCGACCTTGCGGCGCATTATCAGCAGGTGGAAAACGTCAAAGGCGAGATCGTCCTCGTGATCGGTCCGCCGGAGCCGGTCGAAACGGATGCGGCCGATGTCGAAGCCATGCTGGCCGACCTGTCGAAGTCGATGCCGACGGCCAGCGCCGCGACCGAGGCCGCCCGCCTCACCGGCCTGCCGCGCAAGGTGCTCTACCAGCGCCTGCTGGAGATCAAGAACGCCGATGGGCGATAATGATCTCACCGCGATCAGAAGGAAGGCGCTGCGCCGGGGCCGCATGTCGGAATATGTCGCGGCCGCTTTCCTGATGCTGAAGGGCTATCGCATCCTGGCGCTGCGCCATCGCACCCGGCTCGGCGAGATCGATATCATCGCCCGCAAGGGCGATCTCGCCGTCTTCGTCGAGGTCAAGGCCCGCCGTGGCGAGGCCGCGGCGGTCGATGCCGTCTCTACCGCCGCACAGAAGCGCATAAGGGCGGCAAGCGATCTCTGGCTCGCCCGCCAGGCGGATCAGGCCCGCCTTTCCCAGCGTTATGACATTGTGGCGATCATGCCCGGCCGATTGCCGCGGCACTTTATTGATGCCTTCTGACCTCCTTCCGACCTATCGGATTTCCGGATCGTTAAACTTTTAGTCCCCGCGTGAACCAGGTTCTTACGACTCTCTGCTACCCCAAATCTCGGTAGGGATAACAATTGGGGGTTGTTTCATGGCCTGGAAGCTGATGCTTGCAAGTGCGGTCGCCACGGCCGCGCGCTCGGTGCCGTATGCCGTAACGAAGCCGGCCGGAAAATCCTTCGTCGCGCATGCGAGCGATCTGTTGCCGCTGAAATCCACGCCGATCAATCCGGACTGGATCGTCAGCGGCTATCCGCAGGCCCGCACCGCCGAACATTCGCGCGGCCATGACGAGGCGTCACTAACGGCGATCTGGGATTGCACGGCGGGCGAATTCCGCTGGTATTTCGGCTGGGACGAGACGGTGATGATCCTCGAAGGCGAGGTGCATATCACCGCCGAGGACGGCACCGAACGAACCCTGCGTGCCGGCGACGTCGCCTTCTTTGCCGGTGGAACCTGGGCAAGCTGGCGGGTCGACAATTACGTCCGCAAGGTCGCGTTCCTGCGCAAACCCTTCCCGAAGCCCTTGGCGATCGCCTACCGCCTCCGCAACATGCTGCGCAACAGCGGCAACCAGGGCATCGCTGCCTGAAAACTGCGACCGGAAGCCCCTGATTGCCCGTTGCGTTTGGTATCTGGCCGACCTACATCTGTCCGGCATTCAGCGAGGGATGGAAATGGCCAAGATCACCAATGTAGCGGTCCAGATGGACCATGTCGCAGGCATCAATATCGCAGGCGATTCCACCTTCGCCATGAGCCTGGAAGCCCAGGTACGCGGCTACAAGCTCTTCCATTACACCCCCGAACGCCTGAGCTTTCGCGACGGCAAGCTCTATGCCAGCGTCGAGCCGATGGTGCTGCGCGACGTCAAGGGCGATCATTTTGAACTTGGCGCGCCGGAGCGCGTCGATCTCGCGACCATGGATGTCGTGCTGTTGCGCCAGGACCCGCCCTTCGACATGGCCTATATCACCTCGACGCATCTGCTCGAGCGCATCCATCCGAAGACGCTCGTCGTCAACGATCCGGCCTGGGTGCGCAATTCGCCGGAAAAGATCTTCGTCACCGAATTCGCCGACCTGATGCCGAAGACGCTGATCACCAAGGATGCCGACGAGATCCGCCGCTTCCGCGACGAGATGGGCGATATCATCCTGAAGCCGCTTTACGGCAATGGCGGCGCCGGCGTCTTCCATTCGACCCGCGACGATCGCAACCTCTCTTCGCTGCTCGAAATGTTCGGCCAGCTTTTCCGCGAGCCCTTCATCGCCCAGCAATATTTGCCTGACGTGCGCAAGGGCGACAAACGCATCATCCTAGTCGACGGCGAATTCGCCGGCGCCATCAACCGCGTGCCGGCCGAGCATGACAGCCGCTCCAACATGCATGTCGGTGGCCGCGCCGAGGCGACCGAACTGACGCCGCGCGAACAGGAAATCTGCACCCGCATCGGCCCGGCGCTGAGGGAGCGCGGCTTCCTACTCGTCGGCATCGATGTGATCGGCGATTACATGACCGAAATCAACGTCACCTCGCCCACCGGCATCCGCGAGGTCAAGAAATTCGGCGGCGCCGATATCGCCAGCCTGCTTTGGGATGCGATCGAGCGCAAGCGCGGCTGAGCCAGCCGCCCATGACCGTTCTGGTCCCGCACCCCAAGCACAAACCAAGGTCACAGCGGATGCCTGACTACGTTCTTTGATTGTTCTTGTTTTATTCCAGATTCCATGCCAGATTGCAACCGCTGGCCCTGAACGGCCGGGGGCGGTATAAGAGTTTGCGGCAAGGGGATGGGCATATGGTCGCGCGTGTCAGTACGGTGGCATTTCAGGGCATCGAAGGTGTGCCGGTCGAGGTTCAGGTCATGGTCGCGCCCGGCAAGGTCGGCATGCAGATCGTCGGTCTGCCCGACAAAGCGGTGGCCGAAAGCCGCGAGCGCGTGCAGGCAGCCCTCCACGCCTCCGGCCTGGCCCTGCCGGCAAAGCGCGTGACCGTCAATCTGGCGCCGGCCGACCTGCCGAAGGAAGGTTCGCATTTCGACCTGCCGATCGCGCTTGCCCTGATGGCGGCGCTCGGCGCCATTCCCGCCGATGCACTGTCGGATTTTGTCGTCGTCGGCGAACTCAATCTCGACGGAACGATCGCCGCCATCTCAGGCGCGCTGCCGGCGGCGATCGGCGCCAATGCGCTCGGCAAGGGGCTGATCTGCCCGGCCGAAAGCGGCGCCGAAGCCGCCTGGGCAGGCGCCGAGGTCGATATCCTCGCCCCGCGCAGCCTGATTGCCCTTGCCAATCATTTCCGCGGCACGCAGGTCCTGTCCAGGCCGGAAGCGTCGATCCGCGCCAATGCCGCAAACCTGCCGGATCTCGCCGAGATCAAGGGCCAGGAAAGCGCCAAGCGCGCGCTCGAAGTGGCTGCTGCCGGCGGTCATAATCTTTTGATGGTCGGTCCTCCGGGCTCCGGCAAATCGATGCTGGCGGCAAGGCTGCCGTCGATCCTGCCGCCGCTTTCGGCCGCCGAGCTGCTGGAGGTCTCGATGGTCCATTCGATCGCCGGTCAGCTCTCCGGCGGCAAGCTTTCCGATCGAAGGCCCTTCCGCACCCCGCATCATTCCGCCACCATGGCGGCTCTCGTCGGCGGCGGGATACGCGCCCGCCCGGGCGAAGCCTCGCTTGCCCATCACGGGGTGCTGTTTCTCGACGAGTTTCCCGAATTCACGCCGCAGGCGCTGGATGCGCTGCGCCAGCCGCTCGAAGGCGGCGAATGTGTCATCGCGCGGGCCAATCACCGCGTCTCCTATCCGGCGAAATTCCAGCTGATCGCGGCAATGAACCCCTGCCGCTGCGGCATGGCCGGCGAGCCCGGCCATAGCTGCGCCCGCGGCCCGCGCTGCATGAGCGATTACCAGGCCCGCATCTCCGGCCCGCTGATGGATCGCATCGATATCCGCATCGACGTGCCGGCCGTCTCCGCCGCCGATCTGATCCGGCCGATGGCGGCTGAAACCAGCGCGGACGTTGCCCGCCGTGTCGCCCGCGCCCGTGAAATCCAGCAGGAGCGCTTCGAAAGCACCGGCGCAAAAGGCATCGGCACCAATGCCCGCTGCTCCACCGCGATGATCGAGAAACTGGCCGAACCCGATGCCAGCGGCCTGCAGCTGCTGCGAGACGCCGCCGAAAAGATGAAATTCTCCGCCCGCGGTTACCACCGCGTGCTCAAGGTCGCCCGCACGCTCGCCGATCTCGACGGCAAACCGACCGTCGGCCGCATCCATCTCGCCGAAGCGATTTCCTATCGCATTGCCGGAGAGAGGTTAACGGCTGCGGCCTAAGAAGAAGGGTGGATGCGCGCAGATATTTTGAAGTATTAGTCGTCAGGCCGCCTACCTCCGTCGATCCGTCAATCGCGTTTGCGCTGATCGCTGCCAAAACGGGCGCGTTGCCAGCCGCGATCGGCGCGAATGCCGTGGCAAGGGGATGATCTGCCGAAGGCGGTGCCGAAGCTGCCTAGGACGCCGATTTAGGCATCCTCCATGTCGCTTAATCCATTAGGGGCAAGAGCCTCTCCTCACTTCGTTGCTCTTTACAATATTAGCTTCGGCTGAAAAAATCTTAAGAAGGATGTCGGTCTGTTCGACATAGTCGATCGGAAGTGAAGGATGAGAAAGCCTGTCGCCGGGGATGCCCATGAGTAATGAATTTCCGGGCTCAAACGCCAAACCCTGGGAAGTCCTAAACTTGGCGAATGCCTACTCTCGCGCTTCGATCCTCCTATTCAGCGAGGGTCAGAAGCAAGTTGCACTATCCATCGCACCAGCTCGAATGTGCGCCATTCACGCCATTGAACTCTACTTAAACGCCTTCCTGCGTCATGAGGGCGTTACTCCGGAGGAAATACGAAAACGGATGCACAATCTCGCTGAGCCAATGTTCGTTGCTAAACTTAAACTGAGAAAAAAGACTGCCCTGCATCTGGAAGCAATGACAGCAAAGCGTGAGTACCTCATCTCGCGCTATGCTCCGGAGCGGACGAAAGAGCACACTGAGCTGAATCGTTTGCACGCGACAATGGCGGAAGTCATGGCAAAGGTTCGCAATCATTTGGATTCAACTAGCTCAAGTGGGACATCGACAATCGTTATTCCGGATTTCCACAGAACTTTCGTCGGACTTCGATTGGGATGCAGGTGACGGCATAAAAGAAGGGGCGCCGAAGCGCCCGCTATTTTGCAAGATAAATGGCCGCAGGAAAGGCCCAGGCACAGCCACCGTTAGCTCCCCAGCCCTTCAAACAGCGCCGTCGACAGATAACGCTCTGCGAAGGACGGGATGATGATGACGATGTTCTTGCCGGCGTTCTCCGGACGGATGCCGACCTTGATGGCGGCGGTCAGCGCCGCACCCGAGGAGATGCCGACCGGCACGCCTTCGAGCCGGGCGACGAGGCGCGCCTGTTCGAAGGCCTCGTCATTGGTTACGGTGACGACCTCGTCATAGATGCCGGTATCGAGGATCTTCGGCGCGAAGCCGGCGCCGATGCCCTGGATTTTGTGCGGGCCGGGATTGCCGCCGGAGAGGATCGGCGAATCGGCCGGCTCGACGGCGATGATCTTGATCTCGGGCTTGCGGCTTTTCAGAACCTGTCCGACGCCGGTGATCGTACCGCCGGTGCCGATGCCGGAGATGACGATGTCGACCGTGCCTTCGGTATCATTCCAGATTTCCTCGGCCGTCGTCTTGCGGTGGATCTCGGGATTGGCCGGGTTTTCGAATTGCTGCGGGATGACGGCATCGGGAAGCGAGGACGCCAGTTCCTCGGCCTTAGCAATGGCACCCTTCATACCCTTCGGTCCCTCGGTCAGCACCAGCTCGGCGCCGAGCAGCGCCAGCATCTTGCGGCGCTCGACGGACATCGTCTCCGGCATGGTGAGGATCAGCCGGTAACCCTTGGCGGCGGCGGCAAAGGCAAGCGCGATGCCGGTGTTGCCGGAGGTCGGCTCGATCAGCACCGTCTTGCCGGGCGTGATCTTGCCCTGGGCTTCGAGGCTTTCGATCATCGCGACGCCGATGCGGTCTTTGACCGAGGCGATCGGATTGAAGAATTCGAGCTTGCCGATCAGGTTCGCGACGACGCCTTTTTCCCGCGCCAGCTTGTCGAAGCGCACGAGCGGCGTGTCGCCGATGGTCTCGGTGATCGAGGAATAGATGCGGCCGCGGCCGGGCTTGTGCGACATGGGTGCTCTCCCTTTGAAATCCTGCTCCTAAAATCGAGGGGAGAATAGGGTCAAAGGCCCGTCTAGGCCAGACCGCGTTCGACCTGGAGGAGCGATCAGGAGAGAAAAAAACCTTTGAAAACCGTTTCTTGCCGAATGTTTATTTCAGGCCGCCCGCGTGGCGATAAAGGCGGCCGTGCCGGCGAGGATGCCGGCGGCAACCCGGTTCAGCGCCTGCAGGGCGCGCGGCTGCTTCAGCATCGTGCGAGCCCGCGAGGCAAGCAGCATATAGGGCACGAGCACGACGATCAGCACGACGAAGGTGACGGCGAGCAGGATCGCATAGTCTCGCAGGCCGATATTGCCGATATCGATCAGCGTCGGCACCAGGGCGACATAGAAGAGCATCGTCTTCGGATTGCCGAGCGTCACCAGCAGGCCGGAGAGGAAGGATAGGCCGATATTGGTGGATTTGCGTGCCGCGATATCCTGCGGCAGCAGCCCCGCTGTCCAGAGTTTCCAGGCAATGTAGCCGAGATAGAGGGCGCCGGCGATCTTAATGACGATGAAAACCTCGGTGAAGGTCTGCGCCACGAAGGCAAGGCCGAGAATGACCGCCGTGAGATAGGTCATGTCGCCGAGCACTAGGCCGAGACCCATGAAGAAGGTCTCGCGGAAATTCGAGCCGAGCGCACGCGCAACGATCGCGGTGATCCCGGGTCCCGGAATGGCCGCGGCGATGAACAGCGCTCCGGCATAGGTGATCAGGACGGTGAGGCTCATCTTCTTAACCCTCAGGGTTCAGCCGCCCATCTATAGGCAAGCGCCGCTTCCTCATCAATGCATTGGCGCTGATCGGTCCATAAGCATAAGGAATAGGTCTGCTGGACCATGATCTACTTGGAAAGCGACCAGGCCTTGCTATTTCTCTCTCTGCAAATGCGCGATCAGCGCGGCCCGCCGCGGTTTCCCGGCCGGTGGCGCTGGAGATTTTCATCACCAAGGAGAGATTAAATGTCCCATACGCCGGCCGAAACCCGCAGACTTTCGCCACTCAAGACGCCGTCCAGCCTGTCGACCAACGCCATTACCGATATTTCGGCAGCGCTGACCGCACTGCTCGCCGATGTCTTTACGCTTTATGTGAAGACCAAGAATTTCCATTGGCACATGTCCGGCCCGCATTTTCGCGACTATCATCTGCTGCTCGACGAACAGGCGGAACAGATTTTCGCCATGACCGACGACATTGCCGAGCGTGCCCGCAAGATCGGCGGCACGACACTGCGCTCCATCGGCCAGATCGCTCGCCAGCAGCGCCTTTCGGACAATGACGCGGATTTCGTCACGCCCGAGGACATGTTGTCGGAACTGCGCGAGGACAACGCTCAGCTGGTTTCGCTGCTGCGCGAGGTGCATGGCCTCTGCGACGAGCATAATGATGTCGCGACCGCGAGCCTGATCGAGAACTGGATCGACGAGGGCGAGCGCCGCACCTGGTTCCTGTTCGAAACCACGCGTGGGCAGAAGTAATATCGGCGTGTCCAGGCGTGCTTGCCATGTCCGGGACATGTGTCCGGTTCTCAGCTCTCTAGCGCCCGCGGCCGCAGCCACCGCGGCGTCCAGCCGAGATTCATGCCGGCGGCGGCAAGGAGAATGATCGCTGCACCGGCGATCTGCATCGGCTGCAGCGCATGGCCGAAGGCCAACCGGTCGACGAGGATCGCCGCGATCGGATAAATAAAGGACAGGGCGCCTGTGAGATGCGTCGGCAGCCTCTGGATTGCGCCATAGAGCAGCACATACATCAGCCCGGTATGGACGACGCCGACGGTCACCAGGATTGCCCAGCCTCCTGCATCTTGCGGCGGATTTGAAAAGTCCGTGATCGGCGCCAGCATCAGCATGCCGGTGGCGACCTGGATGAGCGCGATCAGATGCGGCGGCGTGCCTTTCAGCCATTTCGTGGCAAGGGCGGCGAGCGCGTAGAAGAAGGCCGCCCCCAGCGCCATCAGGATGCCGAGGCCGTAACTGTCAGAGGCCGCCCCGCCTGTCCCCGGTTTTGCCTCGACGATGGCAATCATGCCGGCGAAGGCGAGTGTCAGCCAGAACAGCTTGGTGGCGGTGATCTTCTCGCCGAGAAAGAGCGCGCCGAGCACCAGCAGCATGAAAGGCTGGGTGTTGTAGACGGTCGTCGCGATCGAGATCGTCGCATGTGAATAGGAGGCAAACAGCAGCAGCCAGTTCAAGACGATGGCGATGCCGCCTGATATGGCGATGCCGAAGGCGCGCAGCGTGATGATGCCGGGCCGCAGCAGCCCGAGAGCGCCGCAGATGACCAGCAAAGTGACCGCGCCGAACAGGCAGCGCCAGAAGACCACCCCACTGACCGGCTGACCCGACATGACGACGAACCAGCCGATCGTTCCCGAGATCAGCATCGCTGCCGTCATTTCCGCCGTGCCTCGTCTAATGTCGCTGCCCATAATTGCCTCCATTTTGGTGGCATAAGAATATTGCGGCGAGAGGCGATTTAATATAAGGATAAGAAAGAAAATGACCGAGTTGGCCTAATCATAATAGGAAAATATATCGCCGTGGCTAATGATGTGCAATCGCTTGACGAAATCGATCAAGCCATTCTGGAGGCGCTGGCCGGCAATGCGCGGATCTCGCTGAAGGAGCTGGCGCAGCAGGTCGGCCTGTCCTCACCGAGTGCCGCCGAGCGCCTGCGCCGGCTGGAGGAGCGCGGCGTCATAAAGGCCTTCACCATCGATCTCGATCCCGCCGCCGTCGGTTATCCCCTGCAGGCGATCGTGCGCGTGCGTCCGCTGCCGGGACAGCTGCACATCGTCGAGCGGATCATCCAGGACATTCCCGAAATCATTGAATGCGACAAGGTGACGGGCGAGGATTGTTTTATCGCCCGCCTGGTCATCCGCTCGATGGCCGACCTCGACGGCATCCTCGATAAGGTCGCCGAAAGGGCGGAGACCAACACCGCGATGATCAAAGCCTCTCCCGTCAAACGCCGCCTGCCACCGCTTTCACGCCGGAAATAGGGCGCGGCGAATAGCGTAAATATGCAATCGCTAGAATTTTGCGGCTCCACATTTGTAGCCATGACCGCCGACGGACCCAAAGGCGGTCGTAATGTTTTCAAACAACGGAAGTTCTTGTGCAATCCAGACAATCATTTAAGTTGTAGCGATGATAAAATTGATATTGGTGATTGCGGCAACTTTGACATTTGGAGCGGTTTTTTGCGTTATGCTGACCGAGATCGCGAAAAAAACCGATATCATGAGATCGCCTCCGTCATTCCATGCAAGGCAAGCCAAGGTGATACTTCCGCTTATGGCGCTTTTCGTCTTGCTTATTTTGCTCGCCAGCCAAGCCGAATCGTGGGGATGGCCATAGTCGGGTGACTTCATGTCCGCTGGCAGTTCCCGCATTTCCTTGGGCGGAGCGATTATTCGAAATACAAAATGTCATCAAAAGCGCATCGCGCCCTTGGCGAGGCCCAAGCGCATCGCAGGAGTATTTCCGTCTTTCCCCTTAACAATCAAGTTGAAGTACGTGCTGAAGATCACGAGGCCCGCGCTGTCGAGGCACTGTGCCATCACACGCCGGTGGAGCCGAAGCCTCCTCCGCCGCGCATCGTTTCACTTGCCGCGGTAATCTCCGCCACCCGTGCCTGAGTCACCGGTGCGATCACCATCTGGGCGATGCGCATGCCGCGCGAGATGACGAAGGACTCCTCGCCGAGATTGACCAGCAGCACCTTCACCTCGCCGCGATAGTCGCTGTCGACGGTGCCCGGCGAATTCAGGCAGGTGATGCCGTTTTTGAAGGCTAGGCCGGAGCGTGGCCGCACCTGTCCCTCGAATCCTTCGGGAATCTCGAAGATGAAGCCTGTCGGCACCAGCGCCCGTTTGCCGGGCAGAAGCGTCAGCGGCGCTGCCTCGTCGACGGCAGCACGCAGGTCCATGCCGGCCGCTCCCTTGCTTTCGTAGGCGGGCAGGTCGAGGCCTTCGCCATTGGCTAAGCGGATCAGGTTCAGCGTCGGGCTGAGATCGTGATGAATGGTCATGGCCCATTACTTTGTGCCCGAAGGCCCGAGGTCAATTGCATTGCCGGGCTTTAATCGCTAGATACGCGACAATTCCACAGGATTCACAAGCATGGCCGAAAGTCTCGCCGAGGCGGTCTCCCGCCGCCGCACATTCGCTATTATCGCCCACCCGGACGCGGGCAAGACGACGCTCACCGAAAAGCTGCTGCTGTTCGGCGGCGCCATTCAGCTTGCCGGCGAAGTCAAGGCGAAGAAGGATCGCATGCAGACGCGCTCCGACTGGATGAAGATCGAGCGCGAACGCGGCATCTCCGTCGTCACCTCGGTGATGACCTTCGAATATAACGACAATGTCTTCAACATCCTCGACACGCCGGGTCACGAGGATTTCGCCGACGACACCTATCGCACGCTGACCGCCGTCGACGCCGCCGTCATGGTGATCGATGCCGCCAAGGGCATCGAGCCGCGCACGCTGAAGCTTTTCGAAGTCTGCCGCATGCGCGATATCCCGATCATTACCTTCATCAACAAGATGGACCGCGAAAGCCGCGATCCCTTCGAGATCCTCGACGAGGTGGAAGAGAAGCTGGCGCTGGATACGGCGCCCATCACCTGGCCGATCGGCCGCTCGAAGACCTTTTGCGGCTCCTACAATATCGCCGCCAACACGGTGCGCGGTTCGGATACCGAAATCGAGGGAACACCGGTCAACGGCCCGCAAAGCGTCGCCAACAGGCTGCCGGAAAACGAGCGCCAGGTCTTCATCGAGGAGACCGAGCTGGCGATTGAGGCCTGCCGTCCCTTCGACCGCGAAGCCTTCCTGGAAGGCCATATGACGCCGGTCTTTTTCGGCTCGGCGCTGCGCAATTACGGCGTTCGCGACCTCATCAACGCGCTCGGCGATTTTGCGCCGCCGCCGCGTGACCAGGTCGCCGATACCAGGACCGTGCATGCGACCGACGACAAGATGACGGCCTTCGTCTTCAAGATCCAGGCCAACATGGACCCCAACCACCGCGACCGCATCGCCTTTGCCCGCATCTGCTCCGGCAAGCTCGAGCGTGGCATGAAGGCAAGGCTCGCCCGCACCGGCAAGCAGCTCGGCCTGACGGCGCCGCAATTCTTCTTCGCCTCGCAGCGCCAGCTCGCCGACACCGCCTATGCCGGTGACGTCGTCGGCATTCCGAACCACGGCACGCTCCGGATCGGCGATACGCTGACCGAGGGTGAATCGCTGGTCTTCCAGGGCGTGCCGAACTTCTCGCCGGAAATCCTGCGCCGCGTGCGCCTGGAAGACGCGATGAAGGCGAAGAAGCTGAAGGAAGCCCTGCAGCAGATGGCCGAGGAAGGCGTCGTCCAGCTGTTTTCGCCGGAAGACGGTTCGCCGGCGATCGTCGGCGTCGTCGGTGCCCTGCAGCTCGACGTCTTGAAGGAGCGGTTGATGGCCGAATACGGCCTGCCGGTCTCCTTCGAAATGTCGCGTTTCTCCGTCTGCCGCTGGATTTCGGCCGATCTGCCGGCCGATCTGGAAAAGTTCCTCACCGTCAAGCGCGGCGATATCGCCCGCGATCTCGACGGCGATCCGGTCTTCCTCGCCCAGGACGGTTTTTCGCTGCGTTACGAGTCCGAGCGCCATCCGGCGATCAAGATGGTCGCGATCAAGGAATATCACGCCGCCAAGGCGGCGTGATAGCTAAACTCCAGGAAGTACGAAGCGGCTCTACCCAGCAAGCCGTTCGGCCAGAAAGTCGACGACGGCGCGCACTGCCGGCAGTTGGCCACGCCGATGCGGCATCAGGATAGTCGTTTCGATACTTCCCGCCGTCCATTCCGGCAGTACCCGCACCAGCCGCCCGTCCGCCAGCGCCTTGCGGCAGACGGATGTCGGCAGGCAGGTGATGCCGAGCCCCGCCATGGCCATTTCCATCAAGACATAGGGCTCATCCGCGGCCATGACCGAATGCAGCGTGACGAGAGCCTCATCGCCGCCCGAATAAAGCCGCCACTGGTCCTCCGTCAGGCTGGTCATGATCGTCGCATGCTGTGCCAGTTCCTCCGGCCGGCGCGGCTCGCCATGGGCACTGATATAATCCGGCGAGGCGAGGATGAAGAAAGGATGGCTGGCGAGCTTCCGCTGCACCAGCGCCGAATCCGGCAGCGGCGTCCGGTGGCTGCGCAGCGCGATGTCGAAACCTTCCTGGACGATATCGACGAAACGGTCCGTCACATGCACGGAGAGCCGGAGCTTCGGATAGCGTGCCGCTAGCGTCGGCAGATGTTCCGTCAAGGTAAACTGCGCCGTCGGCACCGAGGCGGTCAGGCGAACGCTGCCGGCAGGTTCGGCCAGATGCCGCCGCACGATGCCCTCGGCCATCTCCGCCTCGATGATCGAGGCCTGGGCATGCTGAAAGAACTCTCGGCCGAGTTCGGTCAGCGCGAAGCTTCGCGACGTTCGCTGGATCAGCCGCACGCCAAGCCGCCTCTCCAACTCCGCAACCCGCTTGCTCACGGTCGATTTCGGAATGGCGAGATGTCTGGCGGCGGCGGTGAAGCTGCCGCTGTCGACTGCCTGCACGAAGAGATGGAGGTCGTTGAGGTTGAAGAGCGTCATCGCCAGCTTCCAGATATGTGGACATTGCGATGCATTTTTAGCCTCTACCGCATGATCGTCCACGTCTTCACATTCATCGCGTCCAAACGGGTTCAATTCTGAAAGGAACGATTGATGTCACCCATATTGTTTTACGGCGTCCCCGAAGGCTGCTCCTTCGGCTCGATCGTCGCGCTGGAATGGTCCGGCCTGCCTTATCGGCTCTGCCGCGTTGAGATGCCGGAAATAGTCTCCAGCGAAGAATACAAACGGATCAACGCAGTCGGCGAAACGCCGTCGCTGCTGCTCGAAGATGGCAGGGCGATCAGCGAAAGCATGGCGATCCTCCACCATATCGGCGCCCACGCAGTCGGCAACGGTCTGGGTTTTGTGCAGGGGTCGGCGGATTTCGATCGCCTGAACCAGATGCTCGCCTTTCTCAACACCACCTTCTTCAAGGCCTTCGGCCCGCTCTGGTATGCGATCGAGCATCCGATGAAACCCGAGGAGAAGCAGGTCCTCACAGCCTATGGCATCGCCGCGGTCGAAAAGGCGCACCAGACGCTGGAGCGTCTGCTCGACGGCCGCGAATGGCTTCTCGGCAACGGGCCGGGCCTGGCGGATGCCTATTTCATCGGGATCGCCCGCTGGAACGACTTTCACCAGGTCGTCGACCGCCGACAGTTTCCCGGCCTGCATCGCCTCTATGAGCGCATGCAGCAGGAGCCGGCCGTGCATTTTGCCCATGCGATCGAGCATCGGCAGGAGGCGAAAAGCAGCGGCGGTTTCCGCGGTGAGGTCGACCTGGCCGAGGCGCTCGGCCTGTTGAAACAGGCGGCCTGATTGCCGCAGCCGTCGCATCCCTGCGGATGCGACGGCCAATCTGCCGTCAGCCGGCGGCGATGATTTCGATCTCGACGAGCCAGTCGTCGCGGAGCGTTTCGACGATGATCGCCGTGGTCGGCACGGCGCGGCCGCCAAGCGCCCGAAGACGGGCATTCTGGTTCGCCTCGATAAAGGCGCCGTCGCTGAGATAGCTCGTCAGCCGCACGATATTGTCCACCGTCATATCAGCGGAGGTGAGGATGGCGCGCAGATTGGACCAGATGAGATCCAACTGGCCTTCCAGATCGGCCGCCGCCATTCCCTGTTGATCGAGACCCATGGTGCCGCTGACGAAGAGCAGCCGGGATGGATGCCTGACCTCCAGCGCATGGATGTAATCAGGGCTGGCCGCATAGATCCCGTTTGCTGGATTGTGCGCGATCATCTCCATGAGATTTCTCCTCCTTCGAATATTCTATTGAAGAATGGCAATATCGGCGATTATTCTTCGGCTGAAAGGGGAGTTTGCGGAATGGCGAAAAATACAGACGATCTTCGGCAGAGACGGCCCCAGCAGCCGGTCATCGATGCCTTCGACCGAAGGATATTAGCCGCGCTCGCCGCCGACAGCAGCCAGAGTTATGCCAGGCTTGGCGAAGCGGTCGGCCTCTCGGCGCCGCCGTGCATGAGCGTGTGCGCCGACTGAGACAATCCGGCGCCATCAAGGGCGTGCACGCTGCGCTGGATGGCGCAGCGCTTGGCAAACCGCTGCTTGCCTTCGTGCATGTGGAGGCGGCCGGCTGGGGCAAGAGTGAGCGGCTGATGCAGCTCCTGCAGTTTCCCGAGGTCGAGGAGATGCATTCGGTCGCCGGCGATACCAGCGTTCTCTTCAAGGTCCGCACCGCCAGTCCGCAGGCCTTGGAGGCTTTTCTCGCCCAGATCCATGCCGTCCCCGGCGTCACCGGCACCCGCAGCTATATCGCCCTATCCACCTATCTGGAGCGTCCGGTCCAGGCCGGCGTGACCGACAGCTGGCCTGGTATGCCTCTGCCGGAATAAAGGCGCGATGGTAAGCCGGCCTGAGCCTAATCCTCTCTCTCGAAGCGTGGCAGCTTTTCGATATTCGCCAGCCCAGGCAAAGCCGAGCGGCACCATATCTGCTTTTTCGGCACCAATTCCCGCCGCTGGTCGATGCCGCCGACGCGGATGCCGATGGCGCCGCCTTCGCCGTCTGTGCGGTAGAGCGGCGATCCGCAATTCGGGCAGAAGAATTGCCGGCTGAGACCGCCGCTGTCGCCATATTTTGCGTAGCCTTTTGGCTCACCTGACGTGAGCGTGAAACTTCCCGGCCGCGCGGGTGCTGTGATGCGATAGGCGGAACCCGTCAACCGCTGGCAATCGGTGCAATGGCAGATCGAGACCCGCTCCGGGTCGATCTCCGCCTGATAGCGGATCGCCCCGCAGTGGCATCCTCCGGTGATATGCATCGGCGATTCCTCAGTCTGCCGGCGGAGCGGCCGGGTGTGTGGCGTAGAAGGCCTTCGCATTCGCCGTAAAGGCCGCCCGCTGATCGGCTTTCGTATAGAACATATGCCCGCCGCGATAAAGCTTCAGCCCGACGCGGCCGCCGGCGAGCGAGGGCGGCAGGTGGTCGACCACGTAGCGGCTGACGCCATAGGGCGTTACCAGATCGCTGTAGCCATGCGCAATCAGCAGATGGAAGGCCGAGTTCGAGGCGAGCAGCTGCCGGATGTTGTCGGTGGCGCTGGCCTGGAAGCGCGATCCGCCGCCGCGTCCTCCACCCCATTCCCAGCGTCGGCTGATATCGCCGTCGAGCAGCGAATAGGTCATCTCGGTCTTGAAGCCGAGCTCGTTGCGGGCGTAATCGGCAAAGGCGCCGCCATAGGCGCGGGCGAAGCCGTCGAGGATGGCGTCGTCGCCGCGATCGTAATCCGATTCCGGATAGGGATCGGGTGCTGCAAAGGAGGCGTCGTAGGCGCTCATCACCTCGCCGCTGCCGGCGTCCGAATGTTTGACGTAGGAATTGCCGAGGAAGCCGCGGTTGCGGGTGACGATATCCTCGGGAATGCCCGTCAGCCCGGCAATCTTGCCATAGAAGGCGGCGGCGTCGGCACCCGTCGGCGGCGGCCCGGCGAGCGTCGTCAGATAGTCGCCAAGCGCGAAGGTCTCGGCCGCCTTCTGCTTCTCTTCGTCGAAGGCCTTGTGCCGGTCGAGTTCGGCTGCCGCCAGTGACGGCAGCTCCAGCGCCGCGCCGAGCGCAAACTGATCGGCATTGAACATCAACTGGCCCTCGAGCAGGGGGGAAAGCATCACCGCCCCGGCGACGATGATGCCCTGGCTTTCCTGCAGCACCGAGGCGACCTTGGCCGCACGGAAGCCGCCATAACTCTCGCCGAGAAGATATTTCGGCGAGTTGGAACGGTTGTTGTGCGCGACATAGAGCGCGATCGCCTTGGCGATGCTCTCAGCATCTGAGTTGACGTTATAATAATTGGAGGCGTCGTCGGCCTTCGCCGTCCGGCTCCAGCCGGTGCCGATCGGGTCGATCAGCACGAGATCGGTGAAATCGAGCCAGCTTTGCTCGTTATCGACGAGTTTCGCATTGGCGCCGTCGCGTCCGTCCGGCCCGAAATCGAGTACCTTCGGCCCGACCAGCCCGAGGTGCAGGAAGGCGGAAGCAGCACCCGGCCCGCCGTTGAAGGCAAAGGTCAGAGGCCGATTCGGCCCGCCATCCCGCGCGACATAGGCGGTGTAGAAGATCGCGCCGGTCTGGGCGCCGTCCTGGCCGAAGAGATCCAGCGTGCCGGCGGTTGCAGTATAGGCGAGCTTCCGGTCGCCGATCGTCAGCGCGTGCTCTGTGACGGAATCGGCCGGCAGCAACTTCAATACGCCGTCGCGCGTGCCGCTCTGGACATTCGCCCTCGGCGGATCGCTTTCCTGCGCATGGGAAAGGGCAGGTGCCAGCGACGCCGTAAACGCAGCCAGCAGAAACAGGGTTCGTATGCGCAAGATGTCTCCTCCGGCGGTGGGGAATGAGAGGCTGAGATAGCGTAGCATCCGCGGCCGACGACGGGCATCAAGAGATGGTGATGGACAGGTGAGCGAAGGGCTCAGCCGTCCTTTTCGACCGCATGGACATTGATCTCGACCGCCCGCCCGGCCTTCCAGCCATTGATCGCCGCTCCAAGCCCGAGCGCAATGAAGAGAGCCGCGCACCAGGAAAAACTTCCGGTCCAGCCGCGGATGAGGCCGACGATGAGCGGACCGATGGCGGCGAGCAGGTAACCGACGCATTGCGCCATGCCGGAAAGATGGGCGGCGACATCGGGATCGCGCGAGCGCAGCACGATCGTCGTCATGGCCGCCGCGATCAGCCCACCCTGGCCGATGCCCTGCAGTACCGCCCACAGCCAGACCGTCGAAAGCGGCGCAAAGAGCAGGCCGAGCAGGGCGATGACGGCAACGCCACAGAGGCTCGCATTGATCAGCCGCTGGTCGCGGCCGCGCACGGCGATATGCGGCACGATCAGGCAGGATGCCGCCTGCACCATCACCGACAGGGAAACGATTGCCCCGGCAGTGACCCCGTCGAGCCCGCGTTCGCGCAAGATCGGAACCAGCCAGCTGAAGACGCAATAGGCAAGCGCCGATTGCAGCCCCATGAACAGCGTCACCTGCCAGGCGAGCCGGTCACGCCAGAGGCTTTTGAGGTGGAAGCCGTTTCGTCTTGCCTGGGTGCCGCTGCGAAGAACCTCAGGCAGCCAGAGCAGGCTGACGGCGAGGGCGGGTAGCGCCCAGATGGCGAGCGCGCCCGCGAGAGAGCCGCCGAGTGCGTGCTCGATCGGCAGCGTCAGCCCGGCGGCACTGGCCGCCCCGGCGCAAAGCGCCATCGTGTAGAAGCCGGTCATCAGCGCGGCGCGCCCGGCGAAATCCCGCTTCACCAGCCCCGGCAGCAGCACATTGCCGACGGCAATGCAGGCGCCCGCAAGGGCCGTGCCGATGAAGAGCAGCGGTATGGAGGAAAGCCCGCGCAATGCGGTGCCGAGAGCCAGAAGCAGGAGAACGCCGAACAGCGTGCGTTCAGTCCCGAAGCGCTGAGCAAGACGAGGGGCAAGCGGCGAGAAGGCGCCAAGGCAGACGACCGGAAGCGTCGTCAGCAGGCTGGCGCCCAGCGCACTCAGGCCGAGTTCGGAGCGGATTTCCGGCAGCAGCGCCGAGGCGCTGGAGAAGACCGGGCGCAGGTTGAAGGCGATCAGCACCAGGCTTGCGCCCAGCAGAAACCGATCCGCAACTCCCCGTACCGGCGTTGCCTGCGGCGGTGGAAGGCTGCCGGCCTCGGCATCAACAAGCAGATCGTCGGCAGGCTCAAGCGCGCTGGCGGCATGGTTGGCAGGCGTGTTCATGACAGGATCATCCGGTCGAGTGCGGCAAGAACCGGCGCCATGAAGCGGCGCACCGCCGCATCCGCACTATCGGGGTCGCCGGTCTCGATGGCGTCGACGATATCGGCATGCGCCTGCATATCGGGTTCCGGAATATCCTTGCCGAGCGTCGCCGCGATGGTATCGGCGATCGAGGCCGAGAAGAAATCATAGATCTCGATCATCGCCCGGTTGCCGGAAGCGGCGATGACAGCCTTGTGGAAGGCGAGGTCGCGTTCGATGAAGGCGGCCTGATTGCCGCCATCGTAATTGCCGCGTTCGGCAAGCAGCCTGCGAAGCCCGGCAATCGTCTCCAGCGTCTTGCGCATCGCCGTCAGCCGGGCGGCCTCGACGTCGAGCGCCAGGCGCGCCTCGAACTGGTCGCGCAGGCTGGCGCGCCGCGCCATCGTCAGCGGCCGTCCGGCGTCGCTGGTCGCGCGGACATAGGTTCCCGAACCCTGCCTTGTTTCGAGATAACCCTGAGAGGCGAGAACGCGCACCGCCTCGCGCACCGTGCCGCGGCTGACGGACAGCATGGCCGAGAGCGAGGCTTCATTCGGCAATTTTTCGCCGACCGCCCAGCGTTTGCCGAGAATGTCGCCGCGGATCGCCTCGATCGCCTCATCGGCGAGATTGGTTTTGCTGAGCGCTCGCATTTCACTACTCATAAAGTCATCAGATGACTTTATGAGTAGTGAAATTTCGATCTTTCGTCAACGCCTGGCATCAAGACAATAAAGACATCAAGACAGTAAAAAAGGGCCGCCTCAGCGACCCTTTCCATGAGTTTGGCCTCTAACTGGCCTGGACTGTCTATGCAGCCCTAGGAAGGCGGGGATTAGAGCGAGGGCTGCCTCGCCTTCGTCACCTCTTCCATGCCCGTTACGAGGTCCGAAATCTCATTAGACATTGGATCACCTTCCTTTCGTTCTGTTGCTGATGACTTAAAGTTAGGCTGATTCTTCGCAGATGCAAGAGAGAAATCCGTTCAATGCGCAGCTTTGATGAAGGTGCCGTTCTGCAGTTCGCGCATCGCCTGCATGATTTCCTCGCGCGAATTCATCACGATCGGGCCGTGCCAGGCAACCGGCTCCTCGATCGGCTTGCCGGAGACAAGCAGGAAACGGATGCCCTGGTCGCCTGCCTGCACCGTCACTTCGTCGCCGCTGTCGAAGACCACGAGCGTGCGGTTGCCGGACATGTCGCGGATATTCAATTCCTCGCCGTCGACTTCCTTCTCGACGCGCACGCCGAAGGGTTTCGATGCATCGCGGAAGGTGCCGGAGCCGGCGAAGATATAGGCGAAGGCATTGCGGTAGGTATCGACCCGCAGGCGCTTCTTCCGGCCGGGCGGCACTGACACGTCGAGATAGATCGGCTCGGCGGCGACGCCATCGACCGGACCGGCCTTGCCCCAGAAATCGCCGCAGATCACCCGCACCGCCGTGCCGTCATCATCGACGACGACAGGAATATCGGTGGATTTGACGTCCTGGTAGCGCGGCGCCGTCATCTTCAGCGAGGAGGGCAAGTTCGCCCAGAGCTGGAAGCCGTGCATTCGGCCAGCAAAATCGCCCTTCGGCATTTCCTGGTGCATGATGCCGCTGCCGGCTGTCATCCACTGGATGTCGCCGGCGCCGAGCAGGCCGCTATTGCCCAAGCTGTCGCCGTGCTCGACGGTGCCGGCGAGCACATAGGTGATCGTCTCGATGCCGCGATGCGGATGCCAGGGAAAACCGCGGATATATTCCGCTGGATTGTCGTTGCGGAAATCATCCATCATCAGGAAGGGATCGGTCATCGCGGGATCGCCGAAGCCGAAGACGCGGTGCAGCTTTACGCCGGCGCCTTCCATGGTCGGTGTGGCAGTACTTTCATGCTTGACGGGGCGGATCGACATGGCGTCCTCCTAGGGGTTCAACTTGGCGGCGACTATAGCCGCCCGGCTGCCGGGCGCGAAGTCTGCGGGGCAGACAACGCAGTGTTCACAAAAGAACACAGCGTTTCGCCGAATTTGAAGAGGTCAGGCGTCAAGGAATCGTCATGTTTCACTTGCAAACCGGCCGGGCGTTAAGCTGTTATTAGCGACGACATTCGACAATTCAGTTGAGTTTCAGCATTTCCCGCCGATGCGGCGGGTTCCGGAGCAAAGAGCCATGTGTCGCTGGGCAGCCTATCGCGGAGACCCTCTCTATCTCGAAGATCTGGTATCCTCGCCCGCCCATTCCCTGATCGAGCAGTCGCATTGCGCCACCCGCGCCAAGACGGCGACGAATGGCGATGGTTTCGGCATTGCCTGGTATGGTGACAGGCCCGAGCCCGGCCGCTACCGCGATATCCTGCCGGCCTGGTCGGATTGCAATTTGAAGAGCCTGGCACGGCAGATCCGTTCGCCGCTCTTCCTCGCCCATGTCCGCGCTGCCACAGGCGGCGGCACGCGCCGCGACAACTGCCATCCCTTCACCAATGGCACCTGGTCCTTCATGCACAACGGCCAGATCTCCGGCTTCGAGCGCCTGCGCCGGCCGATGGAGGCGATGCTCGACGATGAATTGTTCAATGCCCGCGGCGGCACGACCGATTCCGAGCTGATGTTCCTGTTGGCGCTGCAGTTCGGCCTGCGCGAAGCGCCGGTCGCCGCGATGGCGGAAATGATCGGCTTCATCGAGGACCTGGCGGAAAACACCATCGGCTCGATCTTGCTGCGTTTTACCGCTGCCTTCTCCGATGGCAACACGCTCTATGCGATCCGTTATGCCACAGATCGCAGGGCCCCGACGCTCTATGCTTCTCCCGTCGGCGCGGGCTATTGCCTTGTGTCCGAGCCGCTGAACGACGATGGCGATGCCTGGGCCGAGATCCCGAACGGCAGCGCCGTCACCGTCGGTAAAGGCGGCATCGATGTCGCCGACTTCCGGCCGGAGAAGCGGAGCGCGTCCAAGCCGCTACGGGTCGCTATTCCAGCCTGAGCCGCTTGCGATCAGCTGAGCCGCTCGGCGTTAGCCGATCTGCTTGGCGATCAGCGCCGCGAGCCTTTCGGCAACCTCTTCCTTCGTCAGGTCAGGCCATTGCTCGACACTGCTGTGGCGAATGAGTTTGACGCTGTTGCGGCTGCCGCCCATGATACCTGTCGCAGGGGAAACGTCATTGGCGACGATCAGGTCGGCGCCTTTCCTTTCGAGTTTCGCCTTCGCATTGCTTTCGACGTCCTGCGTCTCGGCGGCAAAGCCGATCACCAGCCTCGGCCGCATCGTATGATGGCCGACGGTTTTCAGGATGTCCGGGTTCTCGGTCAGCGCCAGCGTCGGAATGGATTCGCCGGGATGTTTCTTCAGCTTCTGGTCGGCGGCCGAGGCGACGCGCCAGTCCGCAACCGCCGCGACCATCACCGCGATGTCGGCCGGCAGCGCCGCAAGCACGGCATCGCGCATTTCCTCCGCCCGTTCGACATGCACGGTGCCAACGCCGACGGGGTCGGCGATCGCCACCGGCCCCGATACGAGCGTCACATCAGCCCCGAGCTTTGCAAGGGCTGCGGCGATCGCATGCCCCTGCCGGCCGGAGGAGCGGTTGGCGATATAGCGCACCGGATCGATCGGTTCGTGCGTCGGTCCTGACGTGACGATCGCTTTGCGTCCCTTGAGCGGCTTTTCTCCATCGTCGAGCATCGTTTCGACCGCAGCGACAATGTCAAGCGGTTCCGCCATCCGGCCAAGCCCGGCCTCCCGGCTTTCCGCCATCTCGCCGGCCATCGGCCCGACGAAGCGGATGCCGTCGGCTCGGAGCATCGCCGCATTCCGCCGCGTCGCCGGGTGCGCCCACATGGCGGGGTTCATCGCCGGTGCGGCAAGCACCGGCCTGTTCGTCGCCAGAAGCACGGTCGAAGCGAGATCGTCGGCAAGCCCGTTCGCCATCTTCGCCATCAGATCGGCGGTGGCAGGGGCGATTAGCACGAGGTCGCAGTCGCGCGCCAGCCTTACATGACCGATATCCTGTTCGTCCTGGCGCGAAAACAGATCGAGGAAGACATGGTCCGCCGCCAGTGCACCAACGGCAAGCGGCGTGACGAATTCCTGCGCGCCTTTGGTCATGACGGGGCGCACGCTCGCGCCGCGCTCGCGCAGCCGGCGGATCAGATCCAGGCTCTTATAGGCCGCGATGCCGCCGGAGATGATGAGGAGGATGCGTTTGCCGCTGAGAGCCATGGCCTTCTTCCCGCTGCCTTTTCTGACCACCCTCGACCCTAAGCCTTTGGCGTTGAACATGCAATCGCGGGGACGGCACCCATCGGCCGCAGCCGGCGGGTCCGCCCCGTTCATGACGTCAGCTGTCATCTTCGTCGGGTCAGAGGTTGCTCATCCCGCCGTCGATGATGAGTTCGCTGCCGACGATATAGGCCGCCTCATCGGAGGCGAGGAAGACGATCGTCTTGGCGACTTCGCCGGGATTTCCGAAGCGGCCGACGGGGATCTGGGCCTGGATCTGCTCGGCCATCGCCTTGGATTGGGCTTCCGAAGCACCGAGCTTGCTGTAGAGCGGCGTGGCGATCGGACCGGGGCTGACGGCGTTGACGCGGATGCCGCGGCCGATGAGTTCGCCCGACAATGTTTTGGCAAGCGTCAGCAGCGCGCCCTTCGTCAGCGAATAGACGCTGGAGTTCGGCATGCCGATATGGGCGTTGATCGAGGTGTTGAGCACGATCGCGGCCTGCTTCGAAAAAATCGGCAGCAGCGCCTGAATCAGGAAGAACGGTCCTTTGACGTTGATATCAACCGACTTGTCGAAGGCGGCTTCGCTCCACTGTTCCAGCGGCCCGAATTCGGCGACCCCGGCGTTGACGAAGAGGATGTCGAGCGTGCCGAAAACCTCTCTCACGCTATCGGCGACGGCCTTCTGGCCGACCGCATTGCCGGCATCGGCCTGGATGACGGTGGCTTCGCCGCCAAGTTCGGCGCGGGCCGCCTCGACGCTTGCCGCGCTGCTGCCGGTAACGACGACGCGGGCGCCCTCGGCGATGAATTGGCGGGCGGTCTCGAGACCGATGCCGCTGGTGCCGCCGGTGATGAGGGCTGTCTTGTTTTGCAGGCGTGACATGATGACGTTCCTTTGATCGAATTTTGGGCCGCGGCCCGTTGTTGGGAGAATGCCCTGAAAAAGGCGGCGCGATAAGCCGGCGCGTTGAAGGATCATCAACCGGCAGCGGATAATCGCGCCGCGCCGTCTCAGGTGCGGGTGATCGAACCGCCGCCGTCGACCAGCGAGGCCGTCCCGGTGACGAAGCTCGCATCGTCGGAGGCGAGATAGAGAACCGAGCGGGCAAGTTCTTCGGGTGTCGCGACACGCTTCAGCGCATGCAGATTGGTGACGAAGGCCTGCTTCTCAGGCGTGTCGTTCATGTCCCGATACATGTCGGTATCAACAGCACCCGGCAGGATGGCATTGACGCGCACGCCCTGCTGGCCGAATTCGGCGGCAAGCGCCTGCGTCAGGCCGATCAGGCCGGATTTGCTGGCGGCATAGGCGGCAACGCCCGGAAAAGCGAAGCTGTAGCCGACGAAGGTCGAGGTGAAGATCACCGAGCCGCCGCCATTCTCCACCATTGTGCCGATCTGGTGCTTGGCGGCGAGGAAGGAGGCCGCCAGATTGATCGCCAGCGCCTCGCTGAAGCCTGCTTCCGAAACGGCGGTGCTCGGACCGGCTTCGCCGAGCGTGCCGGCATTGTTGAAGGCGATGTCGAGCTTGCCGTAATTCGTCACGGCGGCAGCGACCAGCGCCTTGTGATAGTCTTCCGAGCGCACGTCGCCGGCAATGGCGATGGCGTCGCCGCCCTCTGCCTTGATCTCCGCGACAAGGCTGTCGAGTTCGCGCTCGCGGCGGGCGCCGACGACGATCTTGGCGCCTTCGGCGGCGAAGAGCTTTGCCGTGGCGCGGCCGATACCGGAGCTTGCGCCGGTGACGATCGCGACCTTGTTGTTCAAGCGGTTCATGGTTCCATCTCCTGCGTTTAAGGTGAGGCGGCCCCTGCCGTCCCTTTCGATGAAGGGAAGATGGCATTTTCCTTTCGTTCGGATTAGTCTCCAGATCGGGGAACTCGAATTCGGAAAAGCCGAACGATGATCAGGATCGAAGGTATTGCGGCTTTCGTCGCCGTGGTTGAGGCGGGCTCGGTCAGCGAGGCGGCCCGGCGCCTGCGGCTGTCCAAATCCGTCGTCAGCGAAAGGCTGACCGAACTGGAGAAGTCGCTGGGCGGCATGCTGCTGCACCGAACGACCCGCAAGCTCACCTTGACGGAGGATGGCGCGGTCTTCCTGGAGCGCGCCGCGCGCATCGTGCGCGAGATCGAGGAGGCCGCCGCAGATATGGCCGAGCGGCGCGGAACGCTGTCCGGCCCGATCCGCATCGCCGCCCCCGTCACCTTCGGCCGCATGCATCTCGGCCCGGCGCTCTATCCTTTTCTTGCCGAACATCCCGAGATCGAACTGACCCTCGACATCGATGACCGGCGGGTCGATGCCGCCTCGGACGGTTATGATGCCATCATCCGCAACGGCGCGATCGCCGACAGCCGGCTGGTCGCCTGGAAACTCACGCGCAGCCGCCGTCTTCTCTGCGCCTCGCCGGATTATCTCGCCCGCCAGGGAATTCCGTCGTCGCTTGATGATCTCAACAGCCATCGCGGCATCTTCTACACCAATCGCGGCGTTGCCGACTGGCGCTTCCAGACACCAGAGGGCGCAATCGTCGTGCGCGCGAAACCGGCGCTCGGCATCAACAATGGCGACATGCTCCGCGACGCCGCGATTGCCGGGCTCGGCATCGCGCTGCTGCCGGCCTTCATCGCCGGCCCGGCCATCCGCGAGGGCCGGCTTGCCGAAATCGATGTCGGCCACAAGCCTGAGGCCGAATTCATCTACATGGCCCATCCCGAAGGCCGAAATCCCTCCGCCAAGCTCCGCGCCATCGCCGATCATCTGAAGAAGAGTTTTGGTGATCCGCCCTATTGGGATCCGGTGGGTTAGAGCATGTCGCGCAAAAGTGTGCAGCGGTTTTGCGGAAACGACATGCGCAAAACAAAGACCTAAAGCGCGAAGAGCGAATCTGAAAGATCGCGACGCGCTTTAGCTAGCTCAGCAAGCTGATCAGGTTCTCGGTGACCGGCGAGCGATGTGTTTTCAGCATTGCCAGCGCCAGGCCGCCACGGCCGGCGGCCCCTCGATCGGCCGGTAGGCGGCACCTTCGAGCTTCATCTGCGAAATGGCGGCCGGCACGATCGAGACGTCGAGATCGGCGGCACGAGAAGGAAATCTGCGGCGCCTCCTGCGCCACGGCCAGCTCGAACCCCGCCCGCGGCAAGCGAGCACGACATCGTCTTCCTCTCCAGATCGCGGATCTACTGGCTGAGCGGCGGCTGCCCGATGCCGAGTTTGCCGGCGGCACGGGTGAAGTTGCCTTCTTCCGCCACCAGGAAATATCGCAAGTGCCGCAGCTCGATCGTCATCTCCAAAACCTATCGAAATCGCCAGTTTCATATATTGGACAAATGGAGTGGCGTTGACTAGATCGAAGGTCGGAAGGATGAGATATGCCGACGTCAGCGCATGCAATGAAGACCGCCGAGACAGCCGCAATCCCAGGGCAGAAGCAATACCTGACCCACGGAACGGGCGCCTATCGCCGCGCCAGCCTGGCACTCTTCCTCTCCGGCTTCTCCACCTTTTCGCTGCTCTATTGCGTCCAGCCGCTGCTGCCGATTTTCTCGCAGCAATTCGCCGTCAGCCCGGCCGAAAGCTCGCTGTCGCTGTCGCTCTCCACCGGTTTCCTGGCGGTTGCCATCGTCTGCGCCGCCGCCGTCTCGGAAGGCCTTGGCCGCCGCAGCCTGATGTCGATATCGCTGGTTGGGGCGGCATTGCTGACCATTGCCACCGCCTTTGCCCCGAACTGGCACTTGCTCCTCGTCATCCGCGCTCTCCAAGGCCTCGTTCTCGGCGGCGTGCCGGCCGTCGCCATGGCCTATCTCGCCGAGGAAATCGATCCGCGCGGTCTTGGCGCCACCATGGGCCTTAATGTCGGCGGCACGGCCTTCGGCGGCATGTCCGGCCGCGTGCTGACCGGTATCTTCGCCGAATATCTCACCTGGCGTCCGGCGCTTTTTCTCATCGGCGCCATTGGCCTTGCCGCCGCGATCGGCTTCATCGCCCTCTTGCCGCCGTCACGCAATTTCGTCCGCAGGCCGGGCTTCGATCCGCGCTTTCATGCAAAAGCCTGGCTTGGCCATCTCACCAATCCGGCGCTGCCCTTCATCTTCGCCATAGCTTTCCTGGCGATGGGCTCCTTCGTGACGATCTATAACTATGCCGGTTTCCGCCTGGTGGCGCCGCCCTACGGCCTCAACCAGACCGAACTCGGCCTGATCTTCACTGTCTATCTCTTCGGCATCGGCGCCTCTTCGATCGGCGGTCTGCTCGGAGACCGGATCGGGCATTTTTCCGTGCTTCTCTTCGGTCTGGCGCTCACTGCCGCCGGCAGCGCGTTGACGCTCTTTGCCTCGCTCCCGGTCATCATCCTCGGTATAATAGTGCTCACGACCGGCTTCTTCATGAGCCATTCCATCGCCAGTGGCCTTGTCGGCAAGTTGGCGCATGGCACCAAAGGCCACGCCTCGTCGCTCTATATGCTCGCCTATTATGTCGGCTCCAGCCTCATGGGTTCGGCGGGCGGGTGGTTCTTCGCGATTGAAGGCTGGGCCGCCGTCGTTATCTTCACCCTTGCCATGCTGGCGCTGGCCTTTATCTCCGCCTGTGTCGCCCAGCGCCTTGCGAGGAGAAAAGCATGATCCGCATAGACCGCCTCGACCATCTCGTGCTGACCGTCGCCGATATCGCGATCACCTGCGATTTCTATTCCCGCATCCTCGGCATGTCGGTCGAAACCTTCGCGGAAGGCCGCAAGGCACTGAAATTCGGCGGGCAGAAGATCAACCTGCATCAGGCCGGCCGCGAATTCGATCCCAAGGCGAGACATCCCACAGCCGGCTCCGGCGACCTCTGCTTCATCGCCGAGACGCCGCTTGCCGATGTCATCGCTGATCTACAGGCCGCGGACGTTGCAATCGAAGAGGGCCCGGTCGAACGCACCGGTGCGACTGGGCGTTTGCGCTCGGTCTATTTCAGGGACCCCGACGGCAACCTCCTCGAAGTCTCCAATCTGATCGCTTGACGTCCGCCTCCCGCACATCAACCAAGCCGGATATAGGGCACGTCCTTCTTTGCCACCTCATCAAGCGCCTCCTCGTAACCGGCATCGGCGTAACGCATGACGCCGAGCGCGGTATCGTTGGTCAGCGCATGGTCGAGCCGTTCGTCGGCGGGGTCCGTGCCGTCGGCGACGACGGTGACACCGCAGCTCGTCATGTAGCCGGCGTAACCGCCGCCGCCGGAATGGACGACGACCAGATCGGCCATCGACGAGCAGAGCATCATCGCATCGATCAGCGGCCAGTCGGCGATCGCATCGGAGCCGTCCTTCATTCGCTCGGTCATGATATTCGGATGCGCCATGGCGCCGGCGTCGAGATGGTCACGGGAGAAGGCAACCGGGCCTTTGAGTTCGCCGCTTGCAACCAGCGCATTGACACGCCTTGCGAGTGCCGTGCGTTCGCCATGGCCGAGCCAGGCGATCCGTGCCGGTAGCCCCTCGAAGGGCACGTGCTCGCGCGCCAGCCGGATCCAGTTGGTGATGATCTTGTTGTCAGGGAACATCTCGAGCAGCAAATCGTCGATCCGGGCGATATCGCTCTCCTCGCCCGATAGCGCCATCCAGCGGAATGGGCCGATCGCCCGGGCGAACAGCGGCCTCAGATAGGCTTCGGTGAAAATTGGAATATCGAAGGCATTCGCAACGCCGCCCTCCTTGGCCTGCGTGCGGATCAGATTGCCGTTGTCGAAGACTTCCGAGCCGCGCTTCTGGAATTCCAGCATCGCCGTCACATGCTCGACGATCGAGGCGCGGCTTGCCGCCATCAACTGGCCCTGGCCATCGTCGCGCAGGCCCTTGACCTGATCGAGGTTCATGCCCTTCGGCACGTAACCGTAGACGAGGTCATGCGCCGAGGTCTGGTCGGTGACGATATCAGGCACGATGCCGCGCCGGGCGATTTCCGGATAGACCTCCGCCGCATTGCCGACGAGGCCGACGGACAGCGCCCGCCTGTCCTTCACCGCCGCATCGATCAACTGAAGGGCGGTATCGAGATCGGGTGCGATTTCCTGGAGATAGCCGATCTGCTGGCGCTTGCGGGCGCGTTCCGGGTCTATGTCCACGCAGAGGATCGCAGCGCCTGCCATACGGCCGGCGAGCGGCTGCGCCCCGCCCATGCCGCCGAGGCCGGCCGTCAGCACGAACCGCCCGAGGAGATCGCCGCCGAAGCGCCGCTCGGCGATGCGCATGAAGATCTCGTAGGTGCCCTGGATGACGCCTTGGCTGCCGATATATTGCCAGGCGCCGGCGGTCAGCCCGCCCCAGCAGATCAGCCCCTTGCGCTGCAGCTCGTAGAACACTTCGGCCTTTGCCCATTGCCCGACAATATTGCAGTTCGCCATGATAACAAGCGGCGCCTTGGCATGGGTGCGCACCAGCCCGATCGGCTTGCCGGACTGGATGAGCAGCGTCTGGTCCTCGTCCATCTCGGTCAGCGTCTTGACGATGCCCTTGTGCGCCGCCCAGTTGCGGGCCGCCTTGCCGAGCGCGGCATAGACGATCAGATTGTCGGGGTCCTCGCCGACGGACAGCACATTTTCGAGCAGCCGCAACAGCGCTTCCTGCCGCCAGCCCTTGGCGCGCAGCTCCGGTCCGCCGGGAATCGGAAATTTCGGATGACGTGGATTGGCCTTCGGCATCGTGGGTTCCTCGTTTTGCTACTTGCTCGGCAGCGATTCCACATAGGCGAGCGCCGCATCGAGCAGACGCCGTCTCAGGGCATCGTCGCCGTAAACTTCGGCACCGCCTCGCACCCAGCCATGCATCACCCGTTCGCCCGACAGCATCTGGATCACGCCTGGCAGTGCCAGCGCCCAGCCGTCATTGCCCTTGCCGAGACGGATCAGCATGCCGTCATGGCGCGCGCAGCAGAGAAGATTGCCGTTCAGCATGAAGGCCCAGCCGCCGAACATGGATTTTTCGGCAAGACCCGGCCACGCCGAGTTCCTCACGCATCAGTTCTTCAAGGCCTGGATCACGCGCCACGGCTCAGGCCCTCGTTGCCAGTGCATAACGTGCGATCTCGATCCCCATCGCCTTTTCGACGACAGGATAGACGGTTGGATCGAGCACGCTTGCCGATAGCGGAATGATCTCCATCGGCACATGCAGGATGAAGACATGCATGCCCTCCTTGAGTTGGCCGACGCTGAGCGGCTCGCCCTCCGGTGAAAGCGTGGTGATCACCGCGGGGAAGGTCGCAAGCCTTTTGCCATCCGCATCGTCCACCGCCATATATTCGTTCATCACATGCAGCGTCACCGATTTTTCGCCCGCGCCGACGGTGATCGTACCGATGTCGAAGGCTTCCTTGGTGTAGACGACGTCCTTGCGGGTAATGACGCCCTCGGCAAGGATATGTCCGCCCGTCGTCTTGCAGATCGCGTCGATGACGGCAGATCCGCCGCGCTTCTCCGCCGCGATGATCGCCTCGCCGAGTGCAAGCGCCATCGAGATGCCGCCGAGCGCCGCATGGCTGCGGACATAGGAGGCCCGGAGCGGATTGCGGCAGCTGGCGATGAAGCCGCCGGATTGGTCGGCGGCGGCGCGCAGCACCGGCGAGATCTTTGCCGTCGCCCCTTTCACCACCAGCTCGATGTAACGGTTCTCAGCGCGATTGCCGCCGACAGCGGTCTGGATCATCGGCTCGGGCGAACCGGCCATGCCGATCGACCCCATGTCGCCTGTCGGATGCGCGCGGATGTCGCCGACCGCGTCGACCACCTTGGTGCCGAGGATTGCCGACGGCAACCAGCCGTTCAGCGTCGAGGATTTGCCGTTCTGGCCGATGATCAGCCCGGAAAGCTTTTCGCCGAGCGCCTCCTGCAGCAATTGCACCGCCTTCACATAGTCGATGCCCTGCATTTCCCAGGGCGTCGTGGAGGCCGGTGCGCCGATCGCGGCTGCGGTCGCAATCCAGTCCTCGTCCTGCAATTCGTCGATCGAGACAAGCTCCGGCTTGCCGACATTGACGGCGGCAAGCCCAAGCATCCGCCCGTGATCGGCCCAGCCGCCGCCGCCGGCGGCATAGACGGAGCCGCCCTTGACGGCAGCTTCCACGTCCTTCTCAACGAGTATGCGTCCCATTCGCCTTCTCCTGATTCAAGCCCCTGTCAATCAAGCCCCTGTCAATCAAGCCCCCGTCAATCAAGCCCTTGTCCATCTCGCGCACCGCCTCGAAAAGCACGGCGGCGCCGAGTGCGATATCGTCATTGTCTGCCCACTCGTCGGCCGAATGGCTGCGGCCGTCCCGGCAGGGCACGAAGATCATCGCCGCCGGCGCCACCTTGGCGATCCAGGCCGTATCATGCCCTGCGCCGGAGGCCATGCGCCGATGTTTCGCGCCGACCCGTTCGCAGGCAGCCTCCAAGATCGACAGCAGCCCGGCATCGCCAGGTGTCGGCTGATTGTCGGAAACCCGGTTCGGCGTTTTGATCGTCACGCCATAGGCCCCCGCCAGCTTTTCGACATGGCCGTCGAGCCAGCGGCAGAATGCCTGCATGTCGGCGCGGCTTTCGGCACGGCCATCGATCAGCAGCACCACCTTCGAAGGCACGACATTGGCGGCGTTCGGCTCGATCCTGAATTCGCCAACCGTCGCTGCGAAATGCCCCGGCGTTTTGGCAAGCTCGGCGGCGGCATTGCGGATGTCGAGCACCAGCTGTGACGCCGCCACCAGTGCGTCCGCCCGGCGGTCCATCGGCGTCGTGCCGGCGTGGTCGGCCCGCCCTTCGACGGTGATCTCGATGCGGGTGATGCCCGATATCGCAGTGACGATCCCAACATCCTCCTTTTCGGCTTCGAGCACCGGGCCTTGTTCGATATGAAGCTCGAGAAAGCCCGCTATATCGGGTCTGTTCTGCTGCATCAGCACGTCGGGTCGGCCACCGACCTCGGCGATGCCCTCGGCCAGGTCGCGCCCGTCGCTGACACGCGAAAGCCAGGCCTCCGGCAGTTGGCCGGTCATGCCGCGGCTGCCGATGCAGGACACGCCGAAGATGCTGACCTCCTCAGCAAGGAAGTCGACGATTTCGAGATGGTGATCGAGCTCGATATTCTGATCGCGAAGCGCGCGCACCACCTCCAGCGCCGCAATTACCCCGGCAATGCCGTCAAAGCGGCCGCCGTCCGGCACCGTGTCGGAATGCGAGCCGGCCATGATCGTGCCGAGCCACGGCTTCCGGCCTGTCCGCCGGCCGACCAGATTGCCGGCGGCATCGATCCGCGTTTCCAGTCCCGCCGCCTTCATCCGCGCTTCGATATAGGCCCTGCCGTCGAGGAAGAGCGGCGAGAAGGCCCGCCGCGTCCAGGGATGCCCCGGCTCGGTGATCCCGGCCAGCGCCTCGATATCTTCAGCGATCCGGCCCGCATTGACGGGTAGATTGCGGCTCATGCTTCAGCTCCCGCAATGACTTGGCGCGGCAGCGGCCGCACGAACCTGCCGGTGCCGGGCTTGGCCAGCACCTTGGCACCCTCGGCGATCTTTTCGCCGCTGAGGTAGGTGGCCGAGACGGTCCAGGGCAGGCGGATGCCGTTATAGGGGCTCCAGCCGACGACATTGTTGCCGCTCGCGGCGGCGTCATAGACGCTGTCGCGCGGCTCGAGCACGACAATATCGGCATCCTTGCCCGGGGTCAGCGCGCCCTTGATATGGTCGAGCCGGAAATGCTTCGCCGGGTTCTCCGCCATCAGCCTGGCTGCCCATGTCAACGGAATGCCGCGTTCGGTGGCACCTTTGACGAAAAGCGACACCATCACCTCGAGACCGGGAACGCCGGAGGCATTGGCGAGCATGTCGGGATTGGTCTTGCGGTTTTCCGACCAGCTGACGTGATCGGTCGAAACCAGCCAGACATCGCCCTCGGCCACCTTCCGCCAGAGCGTCTCCACCTCGGCGCGCGACCGCACGGGCGGATTGATCTTCGCCTTGCCGCCAAGGCGCTTCACGTCGTTTTCCTCGTCGAGCGTCAGATAGTGGATGCAGCATTCCACCGTCGCCGCAAAGCCGTCGCGGCGATAGGCGCGCGCAATATCGTAGCCGCGCCCGAGCGAGCAATGCACCACATGTGCCGGGCAGCCGGTATGAGCGCCCGTCTCGAAGATCGTATGCATCGCCAGCAGCTCGGTGATCGGCGGTCGTGACAGGCCGTGCGCCCGCCAATCAGAGATGTCGCTCGCCTCCACCTGTTCTATGTAAGTGCGCACCGCCTCCTCGTCTTCATTATGCACGCCCGCCGTCAGTCCCGTTGGCGCGATTGCCGCAAAGCAGGCGTCGAGCAGGGCCGGCGGAATGCGCGGAAAGCGCTTGGGGTCGGTACCGAATGTCGAGAATTTGAAGGCCGCAACGCCTGCCTCCACCATTTCACGGATCCGTGCGGGGCCTTCTTCCGGATCGACGGTGCCGTAAAGCGCGAAATCGACGCGCGCCTGCGGACCGGCGTGGTCGATCTTCCGCTTCACCGCCGCTGCCGAGCAGACGAGATTGCCCTCGTCATAGGGCATGTCGACAATCGTCGTCACGCCGCCGGCCGCTGCCGATCGCGTCGACCAGAGGAAATCTTCCTGGTCTTTTTGGGAAAGCGAATGCACCTGGGCGTCGATCGCACCGGGCAGGATCAGCGCTTTTCCGAGCAGATGCCGTTCGCGGCCCGCAGGCGGCACGCCGAGGCCGACTTCAGCGATTTTGCCGTCGCGCACGGCGACATAACCCTCGTCGAGAATGCGGTCCGGCAGCACCACCGTGCCCTGCAAAACGAGATCGAAATCCATGCCGCTTCCTCCCTAAACTGGATCAGACTGCCGGCTGGAGCATGATGTCGAGAAGTGTGAGCGGTTTTCGGACGGCATCATGCTCTAACTCTTTAATTTAGCTGGTCAGCCGCTCCTCGACACGCTCCTGCGACGCAAGGGCGAAGAAATCGTCGAAGGACGCGATCGGAACCTGATCGGTCAGCTTCGAAACGAAGTCGTCCGAACCAAGTTCCTCCTCAATTGCCTCGACCTCAGCCGAAAGCGGCCGGTCGACCGTATAGAAATCCGCATGTTTGCGCACGACCTCATAGAGCATGGCGGCGACGCCCTTCGGCTCATCGCCGAGAATGTCGATTGCCTGGGCAGACAGCAGCGCCTCGAGGGCTGCAAGGCGCTTCAGCGCCCGCATCTGCCGGTCGAAACGCTCGATAACGAGCGGCAAAAAGGCAGCTTCGTCCTCCAGCCCGGCCGCAACGACCAGCGACTGGGCCGACACGGGATTGGACATCGACAGCACACGCGAGAAGATCTCGCCGGCAAGTTTGATGATCGGCCCGAAACCGGTGGCAATCCGCCCCGGCGGCACGAGATTGACCGGCAGGTCGCGCCGCTGGCCGTTGCCGAGAATGACGCAACGGTTGAAGGCGTTGCGCGCTGCATGCGCCATGCAGAGTGCTGCCGATTCGAGCAGGATCGTCACATCGAGCGGAAGCGAACCGCCCGACGTCATCACACGGCCTTCGACCACGACGGGATTGTCGTCCGAGCGCCCGGTGGCGGCAAGGATCTTGTGGCCGGTCGATAAAAGGTTCTCGATCACCGCGCCGAACACCTGCGCGATCATGCGCAGGCTGAGCGGATCCTGCACATGCGTTGCGACGGGCCAGTTCCATTCGTCGGAGGCATTGCAAAGCCAGGCGCCGATCAACGCCTCGCGCGCCGTTCCGACATGCCTGACCGCCTTCCAGGGATCGCGGGAAGCACCGAGCGCGCCGGCCGCCATCATCGCTGTCGCCAGCAGGACGCGGATCGAGGCAGCAGCATTGCGCGTCGTTTCCGCCGCCGAGGCAAAGCTCACCGCATTGATGCTGAGCGAGGCGAGGCTGTCGCGCGGCGCCATCCGCATCGGTTCCAGCCCGGCCGCCCGGAAAGCCTCGGCCGCCTGCATCCGGTTGCCGCGATACATCGCTTCGCCGACGCCGGTCAGCACAGCGCCGATCTGTCCCATCAGACCGATATCCGCACAGCCGATCGAGCCGGTACGGCGCACGACCGGGATGAGATCGGCCTCGAGCATCCTGATATAGGCCTGGATCAATTCCGGCGTGCAGCCGACCTGGCCGGTCAGCGCCGTGTTGATACGGATCGCCATGGCATTGCGCACGATATTGCAGGAAAAGGGAGTGCCGGTGCCGAAATGGTGGGCCCGCACCAGGCCGAGATTGAAGGTGTCGAGTTCGTCGGCCGACCACTCCACGTCCTTCATGGCTCCGACGCCTGTCGTCGAGCCGTAAACGGGCATGCCGGAGGCAATCGCATCCTCGACGACCTCGCGGGCGATCGCGATGCGGGCCATGCCTGTCGCCGAAGCCGAAACCGCAGCCTTGCCCGCCCCGATCGTCACCATCTCGGCAAAACCGAGCGGTCGTCCGGAAAGTTCGATGCCAGGGCGTTCGTGCTTCATGTGCTGTGTCTCCCTAGAACAAGATGATTTTAGGCCGATCGGCCTAAAATCTGAATCCTGTTCTCAATTAGAGCGGGATTGTTTTAGTCGGAATCGGAACAGGGATTCCCTTTCTGGTGCAAATCAGATTCACCATTCTGGCCGGTGCAGGAGGCCGGTCTGGATGGCGAAACCTTTTTCGGATGATCTTCGGGAACGCGTTGTTGGCGCAGTAACGCGCGAGGGCCTGTCGTGTCGAGCGGCGGCAAAGCGCTTCGGCATTGGCATCAGCACCGCGATCGACTGGGTCCGGCGCTTGCGTGAGACGGGCAGCGCGGCTCCCGGCCAGATGGGCGGGCACAAGCCACGGGCGATCTCAGGTAAACATCGGGTCTGGTTGATCGATCGCTGCCACATGCAGGCGTTCACCTTGCGCGGGTTGGTGGCGGAACTCGGAGAGCGCGGCCTGAAAGTGGATTACAGCGCCGTCCGGACCTTCGTGCATGAGGAAGGGCTGAGTTATAAAAAAGACGTTGGTCGCCAGCGAGCGCGAGCGGCCCGATGTTGCCGCCCGGCGGGCGCGCTGGCTGAAGCATCGCCATCGCATCGATCCATCTCGCCTTGTCTTTATCGACGAAACCTGGACGAAGACGAATATGACGCCGCTCAGGGGCTGGGCGCCGCGCGGCGAACGGCTGTTGGGCCATGCGCCCTTCGGCCACTGGAATACCATGACTTTTGTCGCAGCCCTCAGGGCCGACCGCGTCAGCGCACCGTGGATCATCGACGGCCCGATCAATGGCGAACGCTTTCGCATCTATGTCGAGAGGGTGCTGGTACCGGAGCTCAAACCCGGCGACATCGTCGTCATGGATAATCTCGGCTCGCACAAGGCCGGCGCTATCCGTGCCGCCATCCGCAAGGCCGGCGCCAGATTGTTCTTCCTGCCGCAGTATTCCCCCGATCTCAATCCGATCGAAAAACTCTTCGCCAAGATCAAGCACGAGCTGCGCAAGGCGCAGGCTCGAACCCGACAGGCCATCGACGACGCGCTGGCAGCCACCCTTCAAACCGTCTCGCCGAAAGAGTGCCAAAACTACTTCAAGGAAGCCGGATATGAACGGACATAAAACAATCCCGCTCTAAAGAGTCAGAGCATGACGTCGCCCGAAAACCGCTCATACTTTTCGGCATCATGCTTTGACTGCGAGACTAAGCGAGCCCGCCGTCACATGGGATATCCCAAATCCCGAACACAGCATGTTTTTGGCAGGCGGTCAGCTCAGCATCCAGGCAATATAGAGAAGCGTCAATGCGATAACCCACAAAGCAATCTTGGCCGAGCGGTTGTGCCGCGCCTCGGCCTTGCCGATCGCTTCCGCCGTCTCAGCGTCGAAACGTAAGCCGTGCTCGCTCATATGCAGCAGCTGATGATGGAATTTTTCGGTCTTCGCTGCAATTTCCGGCACGGCTTCGGCGAGCTTGACCGCCGCCTTCAGCCCGTCCTTGAGATCGGTGGCGATCCGTTTCGGTCCGAGATTGGTACGGATCCAGTCACCGACGACAGGCTCGGAGGCCTTCCACATGTTGAAGCGCGGATTGAGCATGCGCGATACGCCCTCGACCACGACCATGGTCTTCTGCAACATCACCAGTTCCGGACGCGTCGCCATGTCGAAGAGCTCGGTCACCTCGAACAGCAGCGTCAGCAGCTTGCCCATCGAGATCGTCTCGGCCGGCTGTCCATGGATCGGCTCGCCGATCGCCCGGATCGCCTGGCCGAAGCTTTCGACATTGTGGTGGCCGGGCACATAGCCGGCCTCGAAATGCACCTCGGCGACGCGGATATAGTCGCGGGTGATGAAGCCATAGAGGATTTCGGCGAGGAACCGCCGTTCCTTCTTGCCCAGCCGCCCGACGATGCCCATGTCGACAGCGACGATCATGCCGCCCGCATCGACGAAGAGATTGCCCGGATGCATGTCGGCATGAAAGAAGCCGTCGCGCAGCGTATGACGCAGGAACGACTGGATCAGCGTATCGGCAAGCAGGTTGAGATCGTGGCCCGCCGCGCGCAGACCCTCGACATCGGACATCCTCGTGCCGTCGATCCACTCCATGGTGATGACGTCGCGCCCGGTACGCTCCCAGTCGACCTTCGGCACACGGAAGCCGGGATCCTTTTCGGTATTCTCGGCGATCTCGGAAAGGGCTGCCGCCTCCAGGCGAAGATCCATCTCCACCTTCGTCGTCTGCTCCAGCGTCTTCGTCACCTCGACCGGCCGCAGCCGCCGGCTGGACGCCAGGAAACGCTCCTGCATATGAGCAACGAGATACATTGCCTCGATGTCATGGGCAAAACGCTGGCGCACGCCGGGCCGCACGATCTTGACGGCGACCTTCTTCCGGCCCTCGGCGCTGTCGACCTCGGCCGGATGCACCTGCGCGATCGAGGCGGCGGCGATCGGATCGCCGAAGCTTGCATAGAGTTCGCCGATCGGCCGCCCGAGCGAGCCTTCGATATTGGCCTTGGCGGCTGCCGAGGGAAAGAAGGCCATGCGGTCCTGGAGCTGCGACAGGTCGTTGGCGAATTCGACGCCGACGACATCCGGCCGCGTCGCCAGGAACTGCCCGATCTTTACATAGGAAGGGCCGAGCCGCTCGACCGCCTTCGCCAACCGGTCGCTGCGCTTCTGATGCCGCGCCTTGCTTCGCTCGAAAATCGTGACGAAGGATTTGGCAAGCGCCACCGGCGGCGGCAATCCTTCGGAAGGAAGGGCTGACACGACACCCTCACGCACGAGCACCCAGCCGACGCGCCAAAGGCGGAAATATGCGCCGAAAGTACTCATGTTCTGTTTGATTCTCGCGCGACGCTATTCGAAAACCGCTCTACACTTTTCGGCGTCATGCGTCAGAGCTTCCAGCCGGAATGGAGTGCGGCGATGCCGCCGGTATAATTGGTGAAGGTGACGCGCGAAAAGCCGGCCTGGCGGATCATTGCCGCGAAATTCTCCTGGTTCGGAAACTTGCGGATCGATTCCACCAGATATTGGTAGGGTTCGGCATCGCCGGTGATCGCCTTGCCGAATTGCGGAATGGCATTGAACGACCAGGCATCGTAGATCTTGTCGAGAAGCGGCATATCGACTTCGGAAAACTCCAGCACCAGCAGCCGCCCGCCGCGCTTCAACACGCGATACGCCTCCGACAGCGCCGCATCGATCCTCGGCACGTTGCGGATGCCGAAGGCGATCGTATAGGCGTCGAAGCTGCCTGTATCGAAAGGCAGTTCCTCGGCATTCGCCTCGACGAAGGTGAGATTGCTGGAGAGCTTCTTCTTTTCTGCCCGCTCGGCACCGACGCCGAGCATCGAGCCGTTGATGTCGAGCACGGTGGCATGCGCCTGTCTGCCCGAAGCCTCGACGATGCGGAAGGCTATGTCGCCGGTGCCGCCGGCAACGTCGAGCACCTTGTAGCCAGGCTCCTTGCGCGGGTTCAGCGCCGAAATTATCGCGTCCTTCCAGGCGCGGTGCATGCCCATCGACATGACGTCGTTCATGATGTCGTAGCGCTTGGCGACCTTGTGGAATACCTTGTTGACCAGGCCCTGCTTCTGGCCATCAGGCACCTCGCGGAAGCCGTAGGAGGTCTCCATGCCGCCATCGGCGGAAGTGCGGCTTTCTGACATCAGACTGCTCCGTTCCTGAAGATTCGGGCGCCGCGGCCATAGCGAAAGACCGCGCGCGACGTTATCTATGGGCCGCGTTCTCCACGGCACACTGGCGCTATAGCGCACATCGTCGCCGGTTGAAACACGTTAGAGATAGATGGGTTAAGATGCCGGAATTGCCAGAAGTCGAAACGGTGAAACGCGGCCTGACGCCGGCGATGGAGGCCACCCGCATCACCAGGCTGGAGCTGCGCCGCGGCGATCTGCGCTTCCCCTTTCCCGACGCTTTCGCAGATAGAGTTTCCGGCCGCACCATCGTTGGCCTTGGCCGCCGCGCCAAATATCTGCTGGTCGATCTCGACGACGGCAACACGCTGATTTCGCATCTCGGCATGTCCGGTTCTTTTCGCATTGAGGAGGGCCGCATTGAGGAGGGAGCCGCCTCCGGCGTGCCGGGCGAATTCCACCATGCCCGCTCGAAGGACGAGAAGCACGATCACGTCGTCTTCCATCTGCAAGCCGCAAGCGGCCCGCGTCGTGTCATCTACAACGATCCGCGGCGTTTCGGCTTCATGGATATGGTGGGACGTGCCGATCTCGCAGCCCATCCCTTCTTCCGCGATCTCGGCCCGGAGCCGACAGGAAACGAGCTCAGCGCCGCCTATCTGGCCGAACGCTTCCGGGACAAGGCGCAGCCGCTGAAGAGCGCGTTGCTTGATCAAAAGAACATTGCCGGTCTCGGCAATATATATGTCTGCGAGGCGCTGTGGCGCGCGCATCTTTCGCCGATCCGCGCCGCCGGCACGCTGGTGACGGCAGGGGGCCGGCCGAAGGCGCAGCTCGACCTGCTCGTCGCCTCGATCCGCGACGTCATCGCCGATGCGATCGCCGCCGGCGGATCGTCGCTGCGTGATCACATCCAGACCGACGGATCGCTCGGCTATTTCCAGCATTCCTTCTCCGTCTATGATCGCGAAAGTCAGGCTTGCCGCACGCCCGGCTGCGGCGCTACGGTCGCCCGCATCGTCCAGGCGGGTCGCTCCACTTTCTATTGCGCCACCTGCCAGAAGTAAGCCTGCCAGAAGAAGAGTGAGAAACCGGGAGAAGAGCATGGCCTATGAGACCCTGATCGTCGAAACCCGAGGCAATGTCGGCCTCGTCACGCTGAACCGACCCCAGGCGCTGAACGCGTTGAATTCCACCGTCCTGAAAGAGCTGAAAGAGGCCTATGCCGCCTTCCACGCCGACCAGACGGTCGGGGCGATCGTGCTGACCGGCTCCGAGCGCGCCTTTGCCGCCGGCGCCGATATCAAGGAGATGCAGCCGCTTGAGTTCGCCGATATCTATAAGAGTGATTTCATCAGCGGCTGGGATGAGGTCGCCAAGGCGCGCAAGCCGGTGATCGCTGCGGTCAGCGGTTTTGCGCTCGGCGGCGGCTGTGAGCTCGCCATGATGTGCGATTTCATCATCGCCTCGGAGACGGCGAAATTCGGCCAGCCGGAAATTACCCTGGGCGTCATTCCCGGCATGGGCGGTTCGCAGCGGCTGACGCGCGCCGTCGGCAAGGCGAAGGCGATGGATCTTATCCTGACCGGCCGGATGATGAATGCGGCGGAAGCCGAACGATCGGGACTCGTTTCGCGTGTGGTGGCCCCCGAGCGTCTGCTCGACGAGGCTTTTGCCGCGGCCGAAAAGATCGCTTCGCTTTCGCGTCCCTCGGTGATGATGGCCAAGGAGGCGGTCAACCGCGCATTCGAGACGACGCTGGAGGAGGGCTTGCGTTTCGAGCGCCGCCTGTTTCACAGTCTCTTTGCCACGGACGACCAGAAAGAAGGTATGGCGGCCTTCGTCGAGAAGCGCAAACCGGCTTTTACGCACCGTTGAATGCTTTTCGGCGGTTGCCAGCGGTAAAGCTTGAAAATCCGCGTTGACGTGGGCCGGCTTTAGAGTTATATGCCCGCCCACGGTTCGGAAAGCCGGTTTGGTTTTCCGCGATTGCTCCCGCATTGCTGGATTTTGTGGCCGCAGGGCCCGCGGTAATGGCGGAGTTTGTTCGAATTCTTGAGAGAGGCATCCATGGCCAATACAACTTCGGCGAAAAAAGCGACCCGCAAGATCGCCCGCCGTACCGACGTCAATAAGGCTCGTCGCTCGCGCGTTCGTACTTTCGTTCGCCAGGTCGAAGAGGCCATCGCATCCGGTGATGCCGCCAAGGCGAAGGAAGCTTTCCTGGCTGCTCAGCCCGAGCTTGCCCGCGCCGCCAGCAAGGGTGTGCTGCATGCCAACACGGCATCGCGCAAGGTCTCGCGCCTGGCCGCTCGTGTGAAGGCTCTTTCGGTCACCACGACCGCGTAATCTTCCATTAACAACTTCTTCTTTATGATTAGCCCGGTAATTTTACCGGGCTTTTTCGATTCCGCCGATCGGCCCTGCATGGTTAATCTCACGACTGTTTCGTGTCAGCGCCATGACAGGAAATAATCTTTAAAAACAATGGCTTGCGCAAGGATGCTTTCACGCCGCGCGACTCTGCCCCAAGCTTCCGGGACCACAGGGGAGTCAAGAGGATTTTATTTTTTTTCTTTCAATGCGTGTCAAAATAGCCCGAACGGGGGAATCTCTTTGATTCAACTGCGATTCTTTTTTGACGCTGGTGTGACGCCCGAAAAGGGCAGGCGGAGTCAATGCCCGCCTGTTAATTTTGCGTAAAATTCATCGTTGATATTGCCGTTTGATCCTGCCTAAATGGCTTCCAACAAAGGGCGCGGACATCACCTGCAGAGGCTCGGTTTTAACTGCCACGTCGGCAGGGCGATGAGTTTGTGCCTTTTGTTACGGAGCCTTGCGCTTCCGTTTTTTCAAGCACTCGACGGATTTGAGCCGTAACGTGGCTGTTACGGAGCGGGGATGTTTTGTGCCTTCATTGGCCACACGTTTAAGGCGAGGCCAGCGGAGAAGGTTAAAGTTATATTGCGTTCGGGCTGGTCGGCCGAAAACGAGGTTCGACCGCCAGCCTGGCACGGAAAGCCGATGAAGGTTGCCGCATGAGCGCGCCACCTGCAACGGAGTTCTGCGCCGGTCCCTTATGGGGCAGTGTTTGAGTGAACCGGCAGGCGAGCGGCTCATGAGGATCCGTCAGCCCGCCAAAGCGGGGATGATCGGGCGGCCGTATTAGCGGATGCCGCCCGGTGGAATTGAAAGGCGGCATT
>NZ_CP104139.1:0-1180112 GCF_025200775.1 Rhizobium sp. WSM1274
ATGCAGCCGAGTCTTGCTTTTCAAGACGATCAAGAGCACCTCCCATCGCTTCTGGCAACAGATGCGAAGGAGTTATCCTATCAACTTCAGCAGCATCAGGCAAAAATCTTTCCCCCGCTCTCGCAAAAGACCATCAGAACATTTTCGCCGGCGGAAGCTGCAGCCTTTATCGGCATCGGCGAAGGTTATCTCCGCCAGATAGCCGCCGACGGCCATGGGCCCGATCCGCTCGCAAACGGACGGCGGCTTTACAGTGCAACGGATATGGACCGGATTCGCCGGGTCCTCGACGAGCGAAACGGAACACCGAAATATGTGCCGGCCCGCCGGCCGGGGGAAAAACTCCAG
Organism: Rhizobium sp. WSM1274; assembly: GCF_025200775.1. Taxonomy (NCBI): domain Bacteria; kingdom Pseudomonadati; phylum Pseudomonadota; class Alphaproteobacteria; order Hyphomicrobiales; family Rhizobiaceae; genus Rhizobium; species Rhizobium sp. WSM1274. The sequence continues at coordinate 349 of NZ_CP104139.1, forward strand.
ATCATCTCCGTCATGAATTTCAAGGGTGGCTCGGGCAAGACCACCACTGCGGCTCATCTGGCGCAGTTCATGGCGCTCAGGGGCTACCGCGTGCTCGCCGTCGACCTCGATCCGCAGGCCTCCTTGTCCGCCTTGTTCGGTCATCAGCCGGAGTTCGACGTCGGAGAGGGCGAAACGATCTACGGTGCGATCCGATATGAGGAGCCGCGCCCCATCGCCGACATCGTCCGCGCCACCTACACGCCCAATCTGCATCTCATTCCGGGCAATCTCGAGCTGATGGAATTCGAGCACGAGACGCCGAAGGCGATGGCGTCGGGTACGGCGGAGACGATGTTCTTTGCCCGCATCGGCGAAGTCCTGACGGAGATCGAAAGCCTTTACGATGTGGTGGTCATCGACTGCCCGCCGCAGCTGGGGTTCCTGACGATGTCGGCGCTCTGCGCGGCCACCTCGGTGTTGATCACGGTTCACCCGCAGATGCTGGATGTCATGTCGATGTCGCAGTTTCTGACGATGACGAGTGAGTTGATGTCGGTTGTCGAAAAGGCCGGAGGGCGTACCAGCTATGACTGGATGCGCTATCTGGTGACGCGGTTCGAGCCGAACGACGGACCGCAAAGCCAGATGACCGGCTTCATGCGGGCGATCTTCGGCAATCGAATGCTCCACAATGCCATGGTGAAGTCGACGGCAGTGGCCGACGCCGGCGTCACCAAGCAGACACTCTACGAGGTCGAGCGGTCGCAGTTCACACGCGGAACCTACGATCGGGCTCTGGAGTCCCTCAATCTCGTGAACGGCGAGATTGAGGCGCATATTCGCTCGACCTGGGGGAGGAAATAGCAGATGGCGCGCAAGAACCTCATCGAAATTTCCGCTCCGAACCCGGAAAGGATGGACGCAGTCGCACCGCGCGACAATCGTCCGATCGCCGGATTCGTGCCACAGGAGCGCAGTGCAGCGCCGGTCGGCGGTATCACCAAGACGCTCGGCAACATTACCGAGAAGATGGAGCGGGCAAGTGAGCTGGAACGGCAGCTCGCTGCCGGCCAGACCGTCGTCGAACTCGATCCCGGACTGATCGATGCTTCCTTCGTCAGCGATCGATTGGCGATCGACGCGGCCGAACTTGCGCAGCTTGTCGAGCAGATCCGCGAGCATGGCCAGCAGGTTCCGATCCTCGTCCGCCCGCATCCCGAAACCAGGGGACGCTATCAGGTCGCCTACGGCCATCGGCGCCTGGCTGCCGCCCGAGAAATCGGCATCCGGGTGCGCGCGGTCGTCCGCGATCTCACCGACGGTCAGCTGGTCGTCAGCCAGGGACAGGAAAACAGCGCTCGAACCAATCTCTCCTATATCGAGCGCGCGCTCTTCGCATCGCGGCTCGAGGAACGCAGCTTTGGCCGCGATGTCATCATGGCGGCTCTCGGCGTGGACAAGGCGGCGCTGTCGAGAATGCTGATCGTCATCCGGCAGGTTCCCCTGGACCTCGTCAACGCCATTGGCGCAGCACCCGATATCGGCCGCCGGCGATGGCTAGAACTGGGCGAGCGGCTTGAGAAAGCCGATGTCGACAAGATCATCGTGGAGTTGTCCGCGGACGACGCGCGCAAAATTTCGAGCGACGAGCGGTTTCAGCGGGCACTCGTTCTGGCAACGAAGAAGACGGCTGCGCCGAAACCGGCGGTGGCCAAAACCCAGGTTAGTGGCGTGCCTGTCATGATCAAAAAGACAGCGTCCGGTGCAACCTTCGTCTTCGACGCCAAGACCGCACCCGGTTTCGATCAATTCGTCCAGGAAAGGCTGAAGGGCCTGTTCCAGGAGTTCAACAAGGACAGAGGAGCGTAGCGCGCAAAAGAAAAAGGCCCCCAACGACGCCGTCGTGGAAGCCCTTCTCAGATCTTAAGCACATCGAGAATCGCATTTCCACGAATCACAGTCAAGCGTCTTAGGCACCAAATTGGTGGATGGTTTTCTTTTGCCTGAACGAAGGTAAAGGCAAATGGAGAGTGGATATGTGACGACGCCCTTTGGGCGGCGGCCGATGTCGCTTGGCATGCTGGCAAGCCAGCAACTGGCCGAGACCATCGAGCCGGGGATGAAGCGCAGCAAGTGGAAGCTGTTCAGGGCGATCTGCGAAGCGCGGCCGGCGCTCGGCGTTACCGATCGAGCGCTGACGGTGCTCGACGCGCTTCTGACCTTCTACCCAGACGACGAGATTTCCGAGGAGAAGGGCCTGATTGTGTTCCCGTCGAATGCGCAGCTTTCGCTGCGCGCCCGCGGCATGACGCCAGCGACCCTCAGGCGGCATCTTGCCGTTCTGGTCGAGGCCGGCCTGATCCTGCGCAAGGACAGCCCGAATGGAAAGCGCTATGCGCGACGCGACAGGGCAGGGACCGTCGGCGAGGCCTTCGGGTTCAGCGTAGCACCGCTTCTGGCGCGTGCAGTCGAAATCGAAACCCTGGCCGCCCAGGCGGTTACCGACCGGGAACTGCTGCGCGCGATCAGGGAACGGTTGACCATCTGCCGGCGCGACATCTCCAAGATGATTGCGACGGCCCTCGAAGAAGAGGTCCCCGGTGATTGGGAAGGCATTGCAGCGATGTTTCGAACGCTCCTTGCCCGGATTCCGCGCGTGGCGACCACTGAGCAATTGACCCCGCTACTCGATGAGATGGGGTTGCTTCGGGCTGAAATCGTCAACTTGCTGGAAAAGCAGATAAAAACACAAAAAATAGACGCCAATGAGTCTCAGATTGAGCATCACAAACAGAATTCAAATCCCAACTCCACTCATGAACTTGAACCAAGCTTCGAGACGAAGCAGGGCGAAAGGGCAGTTGCCGATCTTGAACCGAATGCCGGACCGCCGGACGAGCAAAGACTGAAACAACCGAAGCTTTCCGGCAACAGGACGGGGGGCGCCGCCGATCCAGGGGCTGGGCATAACCTGAAATCCTTCCCGCTCGGCCTCGTCCTCCAAGCCTGCCCCGGTATTCTCGACTACGGGCCTGGCGGAACCATCGGCAACTGGCGAGATTTGATGTCGGCTGCTGTCGTCGTGCGCTCGATGCTCGGCGTCAGTCCCTCGGCCTATGAGGAAGCCTGCTCCGGCATGGGGCCGGAAAATGCCGCCACCGTGATTGCCTGCATTCTGGAAAGGGGAGGCCACATCAACTCGCCCGGCGGCTATCTCAGAGATCTGACCCGCAGGACCGAGAGGGGTGAGTTTGCGATCGGCCCGATGCTGATGGCGCTCGTGCGGGCGAACGGGCCAACAGCAAGGCGTGCCAGTTGACCGGAGGGAAGCCGCGGCCGCGACAAATCGTGTAACGAGACGGTGTGCAATCACCTCTTTACATCTAACATGTTAGTCTGCTACATCTGAGCCGGTAATTGGGAGGAGGCATATTTGACACAAAAATTCGGGCTCTCAGTCGCTCTCGCCACACCATTCGACAGCCACGGCGGCATCATGATCGAGGCGATGATCGAGCAGGCACGGCGAAGCCTCGCTGCCGGATGTTCGAGCGTGACGCTGTTCGGGACGACGGGTGAAGGTTCTTCCATCGGAACCAAGGAACGTGAACGTGTTCTCACTTCCATGCTTGATAATGGGATAGCAGCAAAGCAAATCATCGTCGGCGTGCTGGTCGACGCGGCCGAGGATGCGGCGATGCAGGCCGGGCATGCGCTTTCCGAGGGAGCCCGCAATATCCTTCTTGCTCCCCCTTCCTACTTCAAAAACGTCAGTGACGACGGCGTCTTCCAGTGGTTTTCGGCTGTTTTCGCCATCCTGGGCGAGAAGGCGCGAGATATTATCGTCTACAACATTCCCTCGGTCACCATGGTCCCGCTGAGCGTATCGCTGATCGGCCGGCTGCGGACCGCCTTTCCCAATATCGTCACGGGCGTCAAGGATTCTTCCGGCGACTGGCCGTTCACGGAAGCGCTGTTGAAGGCGCATGGCGATCTTGTCATCCTGGTGGGGGACGAACGTCATCTGGCGAAGGGCGTGCGGCTTGGCGGCCAGGGTGCGATCTCCGGCATGGCGAATTTCGTACCCCACGAAGTCAAGCTGATGGCAGAAGACGGCAAGGACGATTCCCGCATCGAGGATTTCGTTGACGAACTGCTGAAATTTCCGGTGACCGCTGCTGTGAAAGCGATGGTCGCTCACCTCACGTCGGATGAAATCTGGCTTGCGGTTCGCCCGCCACTCGTTTCAATATGCGGCGAAGGGCAGGCGCAACTCGCTCTTGCGTTCGACACTCTTTTCCGCTCGAAAGCGGCATAGGTTGGACATGCTTCTGGGAGAGGCGATGGACGGAACGGACGAGCAGCCGACACTGCGGGAAAAGGCGTATGAGAGCTTCACACGCCACCTTCTTGCGCGTGACGTGCGCCCCGGCCAGTTCGTTTCGCAGCGCCGCCTCGTTGAGCTGACGGGGTTGACGCTTGGCGCCATCCGCGAACTCATCCCGAGGCTCGAAGCCGAAGGTCTGATCAAGACGGTGCCCCAGCGGGGGTTGCAGATTGCGCATATCGACCTGAACCTTATTCGCGAGGCGTTCCAGCTGCGCGTCTTCCTGGAGAAGGAAGCAGTCGCGCTTTTCACCCGCTCTGCGTCGGACGAGACGATCGCCGGGCTGCTGAAGCAGCATCGAGATATCGCCGACGCCATTCGAAACGGCGATGGATCGCACGAGTTGGAGGTGCACGCGCAAGCTGTCGATTGGGGCATGCACGATGCCTTTATCGATGCGCTTGGAAATACCATCATCTCGAATGCCTACCGGGTGAACTCGATCAAGATGCGCCTGATCAGTCAGGACCGTTTTCGCATCGATGGTCACGTCGGACCTGTCATGGGCGAGCATCTGAAAGTGCTCGAGGCGATCGAAAGACGATCGGCGGAGGACGCCGTCAACAGCCTTGTCGCACACATCAATCACGCAAGAGATCGTGCGCTCAGGATATAATCGGAAATAAACAGCCGGGGGTGAGGAGATCGCCGGCAAAAGGAGGAGGTACCACATGTCATCGTTTTTGAACCCGACGAGGCGCGGCTTTCTGGCGGGTACGGCCGCTTTTGGCGCCAGCAGCATGCTCGGCGTGCGGTTGGCGTCGGCTGCTGTCGATTGGAAGCGCTTTGCCGGCACGACGCTCGAAGTCAACCTGGTCAAGAGCCCGCGCAGCGAAATACTTCTGAAGTACCTGTCCGAATTCGAGGAGCTTACCGGCATCAAGGTCAATGCCGAAGCGACGCCCGAACAACAGCAGCGCCAGAAGACGACCATCGAGCTGAGCTCCGGCAAGCCGAGCTTCGACGTCGTGCACATGAGCTATCATGTCCAGAAGCGGCAGTTCGAAAAGGGCGGCTGGCTTGCGGATATCGGCGGTTTTCTCAAGGACCCCTCTCTGACCGACCCGTCTCTGGTTGAAACCGACTTTGCCGAAGCCGGCCTGACTTTTGCCAAAGATCCGGACGGCGTTCTGCGTTCGCTTCCATTCTCGGTCGATTACTGGATCATCTATTGGAACAAGGCGCTGTTTGAGAAGAAGGGGCTTTCCTACCCGACGACGTTCGAAGAACTCGCCAGTGCTGCCGAGGCGCTCACCGATCCTTCGAGCAACACCTACGGCTTCGTCGCCCGCGGCCTGAAGAACGCCAATACCCCGGTCTGGACGTCGCTGCTGCTCGGCTATGGTTCGAGCCCGCTCGGCCCTGATGGCAAGCTGCGCACGACATCGCAGGAAGCGATCGATGCGGCCAAGCTCTATCAAAGGCTGATGACCAAGACAGCCCCTCCCGGCGTTTCCGGCTTCAACTGGGCCGAGGCGCAGTCGGCCTTCCTGCAGGGCAAGATCGGCATGTGGCTGGACGGCGTTGGTTTTGCGCCGCCGATCGAGAATCCGGAAAAATCGCGTGTCGTTGGCCAGGTCGGTTACGGCATCATGCCGAAAGGTCCGAAGGCACAGGCAGCAGGCACCTTCGGCGACGGGCTTGGCGTCGTCGCGGCAAGCCAGAAAAAGGAAGCAGGCTATCTCTTCTGCCAATGGGCGATTTCGCATGAAATGGGCGCACGTCTGCTGCAGGCCGGTGCCGGCGTTCCTTTCCGCCAGTCCGTCCTCGAGGACGCGAAGGTCCGCGAAGGCGTCAAGATGCCGGGCGCATGGCTTGATGCCGTCGTCGGTTCCGGCAAGATCTCGCAGCTCGCGCTGCCGGTCATCATTCCGGTCACCGAGTTCCGCGACATTTATGGCGTCGGTCTCACCAACATGATCGGCGGCGCCGATCCCGAAACAGAACTGAAGGCAGCGACGGCACAGTTCGAACCCGTCCTGGCAAAAAGCGAGGGATAATGGCCTCGACAAGCATCGAAACGGCTGCCGTGGCCAAGACGTTGAAAGGAAGGAGCAAACCGGATCGGTTTGCTCCCAACTACTGGCCCTTCGTCATCCCGGCGCTGATCGTCATCGCCGCCGTCATCGTCTTTCCGTGGGTGTTTACGGTATGGATGAGCGTCAACAGCTGGACGCTCGGCCAATCGCAGGTCTTTGCGGGGCTGGACAATTACGTACGCCTCGCCACCGACATGCGTTTTTGGGAGTCGCTGTGGCATACGGTGCTCTATACGACGCTCTCCGTGGTGGTTCCCCTGTTTCTGGGGACGCTCGCGGCGCTGATCTTCGATGCTCAATTTCCGTTGCGCGGTCTTATACGCGGCATATTCGTGATGCCGATGATGGCCACACCCGTCGCCATCGCACTCGTCTGGACGATGATGTTCCATCCGCAGCTCGGCGTCCTCAACTATCTCCTCTCCTTCATCGGCATCGGCCCGCAGGAGTGGATCTATAATCAGAGCAGCGTCATCCCGTCGCTGGTGCTGGTCGAGACCTGGCAGTGGACGCCGCTTATCATGCTGATCGTGCTCGGCGGTCTGGCGGCGGTTCCGCGCGAGCCCTATGAAAGTGCTGAGATCGACGGCGCCAATGTCTGGCAGAAATTCCGCTATCTGACGCTGCCGATGATCGCGCCGTTCCTGATGATTGCCGTGATCATCCGCAGCATCGATGCGGTGAAAAGTTTCGACATCATCTATGCCATGACCCAAGGCGGTCCCGGCACGGCGTCGGAGACGATCAACATCTATCTCTACAACACCGCTTTCGCCTATTACGATATCGGCTATGGCTCGGCGATGGCGGTTGTCTTCTTCATCCTCATCGTCCTGCTCTCCTTCGTCCTTATGATGCTCCGGCAGCGCGTGAACTGGTCCGACGGGGAGGCACGCTGATGAAGCGCAAGACACTCGATCGCATCGGACTGCTGTTTGTTGCCCTGGTGATGATCTCGCCGGTTGTCCTGTTCTTCCTCTGGATGATCTCGCTGTCGCTGAAATATGAGATCGACAGTGGCGCCTACCCGCCGATCTTCATTCCAGAGCGGTTGGCCTGGTCGAATTATCTGAAGGTCTTCGAAGAGAACAACTTCTTCCTCTATCTCTGGAATTCGGTGCTTGTGACGGGTGCGGCCACACTTCTGGCGCTGCTGATTGGCGTACCGGCCGGATATGGCATCGCACGGCTGAAGGCGGAGAAGTCCGCGATGGTCATCATGATAGCGCGCATGACGCCCGGCCTTTCCTTCCTGATCCCGCTCTTTCTGCTGTTCCAGTGGCTGAATGTGCTTGGAACGCTCCTGCCGCAGATCATCATCCATCTCGTCGTCACCGTGCCGATCGTCGTGTGGATCATGATTGGTTATTTCGAAACGACGCCGATGGAGCTGGAGGAGGCTGCAAGCATCGACGGCGCAACACCCTGGCAGGTTTTCCGCCTGGTCGCCTTGCCTATTGCCAGGCCGGGCATCGTTGTCGCCTTCATCCTGTCGGTCATCTTCTCGTGGAACAACTTCGTCTTCGGCATCGTGCTCGCCAGCCGCGAGACGCGCACGCTTCCTGTTGCTGTTTACAACATGCTCTCGTTCGAGCAGGTCAGTTGGGGACCGCTCGCGGCGGCGGCGTTGATCGTCACCTTGCCTGTGCTGATCTTGACGGTGTTTGCGCAACGGCAGATCGTGGCGGGCCTGACGGCCGGAGCCGTCAAGTGAGCGGGTGAGACAACGGTTTTGACGACTTCTACTGCCTTCGAGCAGCCTCCCGGTCAGGCGCGCCGCGTTTTGTGTGTCGGCGCGGCGGTTATGGACACCCTGTTTCGCGTGCGCTCGCTACCCACCGGCCAGGGCAAAATTCTGCCCTACGACATGCTGCAGATCGCCGAGGGCATGGCGTCGAGCGCCGCCTTTGCGGTCGCCCGGCTGGGCGGCCATGCCAGCCTCTGGGGTGCCGTCGGCAATGACGCCACCGGCGATCGCATCATTGCCGATCTCAGCGAGAGCGGTATAGATACGAGCGGCATGCTGCGTGTGGAAGGCGCCCGCTCGGCGATCTCTACCATCCTTGTCGATGATCAGGGCGAGCGCCTCATTGTGCCTTTCTACGATGCGGGCCTGCACGAGACGCTCAAGCCGGTCACAGCAGAGGACATTTCTTCTTTCGACGCGGTTCTGGTTGACGTCCGGTGGCCGAAGCTCGCACTGCGGACGCTGTTGGGGGCCCGAAAGGCAGGCAGGCCGGCCATTCTCGATGGCGATGTCGCAAGCGATGGCGTGATCGAGATGCTGGCGCCGGCAGCCAGCCACATCGTGTTCTCGCAGCCGGCGGCCGAACGGCTTTCTGGAGCAGCCGAGCTGGTGAAGGTCGTCGGCCTTTTGAAACGAAAGTTCGAGCATGCTTTCATCAGCGTCACCGCTGGCGAAAACGGCTGCTTCTGGTTCGATGAGCTGACCGGCGAAGTCTTCCATCTTGCCGCTCCGAAGGTGAGGGCCGTCGATACGCTCGCAGCCGGCGATATCTTCCATGGCGCTTTTGCGCTGGCTACTGCGGAAGGCATGCCGATCGAGGAGACGATGCGCTTTGCATCCATGGCGGCGGCGCTCAAGTGCCAGGTGTTTGGCGGTCGCACCGGGGCACCTAACCGAGCCGAGGTCGGCGATGCCCTGCGGGATTGGGACGTCGGCGTTAGCCGCAGCGCTTTGCTCCCGTTATGAAATTCGAAACGCGATCAGCGCCCCATCAGCTTTTGACCGAGCCGGCGGTCATGCCCGCCAGGAAGTAGCGTTGAGCAACCAGATAAAGGACCAAGAGGGGCAGGGAACCGAGCACGCTCATCGCCATCATCTCGTTCCATTCGAAGGCGTGCTGGCCCATCAGAAGCTGGATACCGATCGGAACCGTCCTGAGGTTCATCGATTTCGTCAGCGTCAGCGCAAAGAGGAATTCGTTCCAGGCTAGCAGAAACGTGTAGACCGCCGTGGCAACGATCCCGGGGATGGAGACGGGAACGATGACGCGCCAAAGCGCCGTCCAGCTTGAGCCGCCGTCGACAAGGACGGCCTCGTCCAGTTCTTTCGGCAGCGTGTTGAGATAGCCTGTCATCAGCAGGACGGCGTAAGGCAGGGTGAAGACCATGTAGGTGAGGATCAGCGCCAGATAAGTATCGAATATCCTGAAGGCGACCACCATGCCGAAATACGGGATGAGAAGGGTGATCGGCGGAACGGTCTGGGTGCTGATGATGAAGATGTTCAAGGTGTTCTTGAACCGGAACTGATAGCGGCTGAAACCGTAGGCGGTCACGATCGCGACGACCAGAGTCAGGCAGGTGACGACGCCGGCCACGAAGTAGCTGTTGATGAAGAACCGCACTTTTACCGGATCGTTGAAAATCGTCAGATAGGCGGCAACCGTAAAATCATCCGGCAACAGCCGCGGCGGAAGGGCGAAGATTTCCGTATTCGATTTCAGTGAGCTGAAAAACATCCACACGATCGGAAAGGTGGAGAAGACAAGACCGATCGCCAGGCCGAGATAGGTCAGGATGGTCGGCAATGCCGAACTCTTGAAGGAACGCTTTGCCATGGCGGTTACCTGCGCTGCTGGTGTTTGATATAGAAATAGGTAACGCTCATCGAGATAATCAGGATGATCATCGCACTCGCCGAAGCCAGTGAGAATTCGTACTGGGAGAAGGCGAGCTTATAGGTGAAGGTGGAAAGCACTTCCGTCGAATAGATCGGGCCGCCGCCCGTCGTCATCCACACCAGCGGAAAAACCTGCATCGTCCAGATGAAATCGAGGAGCGCGATGCTGATGATGATCGGCATCAGCTGCGGAATGGTGATGTACCAGAACTTTTGCACTTCGTTCGCGCCGTCGATACCGGCTGCCTCGTAAAGCTCCTTCGAAATGCCCTGGAGGCCGGCGAGCAGGCTGACCATGTAGAGCGGATAGCCTGCCCAGATGTTTGCGAAGGTCAAAGCGTGGATGGCGGTGCGTGTCGACGAAAACCACTCGACCTTGAAGTTGATGATATGGAGCGCCATCAGCACGCTGTTGATGACGCCGTTCGGGTCGAGCAGCAGGCGCCAGATGATGGCGATAATGACGGCGGTGAACAGCCAGGGCAGGATGAAGAGTACACGCAGGATGCTGCGAATAAGCGGATCGACGCGGTTGGTGTTCAACAGCAGCGCGAATGCCAAGCCGATGATGAAGTGGAAGACGACGCTCATGATCGTGAAGTAAAGCGTCTGTACCAACGACTGCCAGAAGACCGGATTTTCGAAGATGGTCATATAATTCTGGACGCCCGCGAAGGCAGCGTCCTTTTTCATGATGGCGCCATCCATCAGCGAATATCTGAAGACCATCACCATGGGGAACAGCATCAGCAGCACAAGCAGCAGGCTCGCCGGCGAAACGTAGAAATACGGCACCAGCTTCCTCAAGGTGCTGTAACGAAGCCATCCTTTTCTCCGCGCTTTGGATTGCGCAGCGACCAGAGCCGTAGCCGAATGGTTCATGAGCTGTGACTTTCTATTCTGCCGAAATTTGACGACTTGCACCGGCAGCGCCTGTTTGCGCTGCCGGTGATCCGTGAAAGCGACGTGCTTAGAACTTCGCCAGCCAAGCCTTCTCGGTGTTGGCAGCTGCCTCCTTGGCTGACTGCCCGCCGTCGAACATCTTCTGAACTTCGACATTCATGTCGCGCATCAGCTCTTCGGCAACCGGAAGGCCGACGAATTCGTTCGCCGGATAACCGCTCTGGAAGATTTTGAAGGCTTCCGCGAAGATCGGGTCCGAGGCCACGAAGTCCGGCTTGGCATGGACGTTGCCGGGGAAGGCGTTGGCAATCGAGACCAGACGGCCGTTGACGTCAGGGCTCATCAGGTATTCGACGAGCTTCCAGGCCTCTTCCTTGTGCTGGCTGCCCTCGCTGATGCCGATGCCCCAGGACGCATAGGGCATGCCGCGCTTGCCTGTGTAGCCGTCAGTGGCCGGCAAGGCGGAGATGCCGAAATTGAGCTTCGGATTGCGCTCGCGGATGAGGTTCACATGGGCGAGGGAATCCACCATCATGCCGACGCGGCCGTTGACGAATTCCTCGACCTTGTCCTGTTCCTTCTTGGCGAAGATGCCGGGAGAAATAACGCCTTCCTTGTTGAGGGAGGCGATATAGTCGAGCGTGCCGACGACGGCGGCATTTTCGAGGTCAGGCTTGCCGTCCTTCATCATCGAGGCGCCGGAGGCCCAGACCCAGGACATCACGTCGTTCTGGATTCCACTCGGAGACTGCAGCGACAGCGGCAGAACCCAGCCGTACTGGTTCTTCGAGGCGTCGGTCATCTTCTTTGCGGCTTCGGCGAATTCCGTGCGCGTGGTCGGCAGCTTGTCGACGCCGGCGGCCTTGGAGATATCCAGATTGACGAAGACCGGGTAGACGAAGGATGCCAGCGGGAACATCACGCTCTTGCCATCGACCTTGACGATATCGGTGATCTGGCTCTTGTCGTATTTCGCCTTCTCCATCAGTTCGTCCATCGAGGCGATCGCGCCCTGCTTGGAGAGCCCGTTTACCCAGGCGCCATCCAGCCCTACCACGTCGCTCAGCGTTCCGGAGGCTGCGCCGACGACGATCTGGTCACGCGTCGTGGCATAGGGACCGCTAACCAGCGTCACCTTAATGCCGGGATTTTTGGCCTCGAAATCGTTCATAATGCCGCGCAGGGCGCCGGACGGCATTTCGGGTTCCCACCATTGAATGAACTCGATGGTGGTGTCGGCAAACGCGGATGTGGCGCAGAGCGCCCATACCGCTACGGCCGCCCGCATGGTCACGCCGAATTTTCTGATATTCATCTGTGCCTCCCAAAGATTGTCCCGTTAATCGATCCTCCTCAAGATCGTAGGCAAAGTAGGTTCCCTGGAGCCCCTTGCTGTCAATGAAGAACTGCGATCGGGAAAAGATGGGAGGCCGGCATGCACGGTGCGTGTTGAGTTAAATCATTGATAAGAAATAATAAAGGTGATTGACATCGGCAGTAATTTTCTACAGCATTTGTGTTGCTTGTGATGCATTTTTTCTTTACTTTCGTAAACAAATGAAAGTTTACCCAACAGAATGAAAAGCGTGGAACCTGGCGTCTTCACGGCAAATTTGGGAATTTGGGGTGCTGAAACAAGCACTTTTTGCAACCACGCGGCGCAGACGGTGCAATTCGCAGTGAAGGGAATATTTCGATTTTCGAAAGGGAGGGCAGAGCCTGCACCAAAAACGACGGATCACGCCGGCTTACGCGGTGATTTTCGACGATTCAGGATCCGAAGATCACCTGTACAAATTGCCAATGCGTGATTTGGCGCGCCAGAGGATCGGCCGTTGCGTGAATCATTGCCGATTGTTGTCGTCGTCCCGCCAGTAAGGAATTGAATGGCCAAGAAAAACTATAAATCGATGGACGACTTCGCGAGCGCCGCCGGCGTTTCGCGTCCGACCTTGTCGAAATATTTCGATGACCCCTCGCAGATCAAGGAGGTGACCCGCAAGCGGATCGAGGCGGCTCTGAAGAAGTCGCATTTCGAGCCGAACCTTTTCGCGCGGCATCTCAATCGCAAGCGGACCAGGAATATCGGCATTCTGGTCCCGACCATGTCGGATCCCTTTTATGTGCAGGTGGTGTCGCTGATTGAGTTGGAGTTGCGTGAAAGAGGATTCTGGCCCGTCCAAATCTCTTCGCACACGCGGCCGGAGCTGGAGGCGGAGGCCGTGCGGACCTTACTCTCGCTGAAGGTCGCGGGTGCGATCGTGGCGCCGCTCGGAGCTGGTTCGCGCCGTTCCGCGCTGGAAAGGCTGAGGGATGCCATACCCGTCGTCTGCTTCGACAATCCTGCCGATGCCGACCTTCCCTATGTCGGCAACGATAACGCGCAAAGCATGGCAGCCATTGTGCAATATCTCTGCCGGTCCGGTGAGCCGCCGATCTTCCTGGAAATTCCGCATATGACCGAAAATGCCGGCGAGCGGCAGGAGAGCTACCGCGCGACCATGGCAAGGGAAGGGCATTCCCCGCTGGTCATCGATTGCGACGCGCCACCTTCCTGGGAATTCGAGCGTCTCGGATACGAGCAGATGCAGAGAATTCTTGGCACTGGCGGTCTTCCCGGCAAAACGCTGCTATGCGCCAACGACCGCTTCGCTTTCGGCGCGATGGCAGCCGCCTTTGCGTCGGGGCTAAAAATAGGCCGTAGCGACACCTGCGACGTGCGCATCGCCGGACACGACGATCACCCGCTAAGCCGATATACCTGTCCGTCGCTGACGACCATGGCCCAGAACGCGCCGGAGATCGCCGCGAAATCCGTGGAGCTTTTGTTGGCACACATCGAAAGCGAAGATGATGGAACGACCCCTGTGACGAACAGGGTGATCCTCGAGGCAACGCTTATTATGCGCGATTCGGCTTGAGACTGGGCGGGTTCCCGTTTCAACGGGCAAGCCCAGGGTCCATGGTGCGCCATGCCATTGCAATGGCTTCGAGGGCCTCCTGCCCTTCCGGAATGGCCCCTCGCTTCGACACGAATCCATGGATCTGTCCGGGCCAGGTGCGGCTTGTGGCCTGCGCTTCCGAGCTGAGCCGCTCGGCATAAGCGGCCCCTTCGTCGAACAGCACGTCATATCCGGCAAGGATCACCAGGGCCGGCGCCACGCCCGTCAGCGACGCCACGCTCAGCGGCGAGGCGCGCCAATCCGACCGGCTTTCGGCGTCCGGCAAGTAGTGGTCTCGGAACCATTTCATCGCTGCGGCCGTCAAGCCGAAACCCTCTTCGTAACGTGAGTAGCTGTCCCTTGTCTGCAACTGGTCGGTCACTGGATAGATCAACACCTGTCCGATGATATCAGGCACCTGTCCGTCCCGCGCCAGCAGGGCGACGACGGCGGCCAAATTGCCGCCGGCGCTATCGCCGGCAACGATAATCCGCAAGGGATCGATGCCGAGCGCATCCGCCTGTTCCGTCATCCAGACGAGTGCGGCGGCGCAATCATCGATCGCTGCCGGAAAGGGATGTTCGGGGGCGAGGCGATAGTCGGGCGAAACCACCACGGCACCCGCCATATTGGCCAGCGTCCGGCAGATATCCTCATGAGTTTCGGGCGCGCCGATGACAAAGCCGCCGCCATGGAGATAAAGCAAGGCCGGTGCGCCCTGGCGCGGCGCAGCGCGGCCGCGCCATATCTTCAACCGGATGGCGCCTACATGCCTTTCCAGGATCTCGGCCACGTCTTCGAGCGGCCGCTGGATGTCTGCGAAACTATCGAGATACTGCTGCCGCGCCAGCGCCGGGGTGCAGCTTTCGACCGGCGTTTGCGGGTCGCCAGGCCACGCTAGGGCGCGTTTGGCGGATTCGTCCAGTTCTGTCATGCCAGCAAACTCCTCGCTTCGTCTTCCCGCAATTCTTTTGGCTGCGCGACGATACCCGAAATGGTCTGCGCGACACCGGTTTCACCTGCACGCAGGATCGCTTCCATGACTTCGAGCACATGGAGTGCCAGATCGCCCGAAGCGCGTGGCGCACGGCCTTCGATGATTGCGCGCGCGAGATCGGCAAGACCAAGCATGCGATAGTTGGCCCGATCCGGTGCTGCGATCGGCCAGTTGACGGCGCCGAAGAGTTCGCCTGATGTATCCGTTTCCTGCCAGGGCGCGCCACGGCTGGAGAGCGCGACGGAGCCGCCGAAATTGTCGGGGTCGGGCAGGCGCAGCGAACCTTCGCTTCCGTGGAGTTCGATGGGGTGATTGGAGTGGCGGAAGACGTCCCACGAGGTGCCGAAGGTGACTGTCGCACCGCAATCGAATTCCAGCAGCGACAGCACACTGGTCGGCGTGCCGACCTTGAATGTGGTGCCCTGTTTCGGTCCGTCCGCCGTGATGAGCCGCTCTTCCTGTCCGCTTGTGGCGACGGCCTGCACACGACGGATCGGCCCCATCAGATTGACCATCATCGTCAGATAATAAGGCCCCATATCCATCAGCGGGCCTGCGCCGGCCTGGTAATAAAAGCTGGGATCCGGATGCCAGTGCTCCATGCCACGCCCCATCATGAAGGCTGTCCCGGTCACCGGCTTGCCGATGGCGCCGGCTTCCATCTGCCGCCGGGCATGCCGTCCGGCCGCCCCCAGAAACGTGTCTGGCGCCGAGCCGAGCATGAGGCCCTTTACGGCGGCGGCATCCACCAAGCGGCGTCCTTCGGCGACCGTGACACCGAGCGGCTTCTCCGTAAAGACATGCTTGCCTGCCGACAGCGCCCGCATCGAAACGTCAAAATGCGCAGCCGGGATCGTCAGGTTGAGGATGAGGTCGATGTTCCTGTCGTCGATGAGGCTGTCGACGTCAGCCGCGCGCAGATCGAACTCGGCCGCTCGACGCTTGGCGGCGTCTGCGTTGAGGTCTGCACAGGCGATGATTTCGACGCCGGAAAACAGCGGCGCGTTGCGCATATAGGCGAGCGAAATATTGCCGCATCCCACAACGCCGATGCTGAGTTTCTTACAATTGGTCTGTGTCATCTAAGAACCTGATTTTGCCGTTGCGGTGCGGGGGAGTTGAGGATGTTAGTGTTTTAAGCGCAAGCAATAAATTATATTGACGCACGGTAACATTTGACCGTACGTAATGACAAGGCGCTGGGAGTCGTCGCAATCTCCGATGACGAGCCTGCCGCACCAATTTCGGCCGCCTCTCCCGCGGAAGGGGCATTCGGCAAGGCCGGCGAAGCTTCCGAGGATTGCGTGCGCGCTGCCGCTTCGGCTGTCGTCAACGGATGGGTCAGGACCAAGATATGAAAAATGCTGAGCTGCAGATCGGCTGCCAGACATTCACCTGGGAGATGCTGGGTACGGGTTGGAGCGGCGGTCCGGACGATCTGGTGCGCGCCATTGCCGACGGCGGATATGCCGGTGTCGAAATCACCGACACGATGATCGGTCGCTACGCGCTCAAGCCTGCCGACTTTGCCCGCACCCTGACGGATGCCGGCTTGGCGCTGGTTTCCTTTGCTTTCGGCTCCGCCAGCGGCTTCACGGTGGCGGAAAAGATTGCCTCCGATCTCGACACGGCACGGCGATGGGTCGATTTCGCGGCGAATTTTCCCGGCGCGATGATATCGATGGGATCGGCGACGGTCGTCTCGGATGGTCCGCGCGATGAGAAATTCGCCATTGCGGCCGAGTGCTACAATCGTGCGACCGAGATCGGACAGTCGGCTGGCGTTACCGTTGCCGTTCATCCTTCCTCGCACCACAACACGCTGCTGTTCACGCGGAACGACTATGACCGCCTGTTTGCTCTCTTGGATCCAGGAGTGGGTTGGGTGCCGGATACCGGCCATATCCTGCGTGGCGGCCAGCAGATCGGCGATACGCTGGCGGCCCACCGCGACCGTATCCGCTACGTGCATCTGAAGGATGTGGACGCCGACGGGACCTGGGCGATGCTCGGCGAAGGCGTCTGCGACGTGCCTACGGTGATTTCGGCCGTTCGGGATGCGCCGAACTTTATCGGCTGGATCGTGGTGGAAGAAGAATCGGACCATGCCGGAACCGATCCCGCCGGCGCCGTTCGCGCGAACCGCGAGACGCTTCGACGTCTGGGGTTTTAGCCCATCTCGTAGTCCGTGGCGTCGGCCAAAGCCATCCGTCGACGCCAAAGCCTCTCCTGTCTCTCTTGTAAATTGGAGAAGTGGACTGCAGGTCACGCGTAGCGAACCTCCACGCCCAGCTTGTCCAGCCGGTGGCGAATGCTGTGCGGCATGTTGCTGTCCGTGATGATCAGATCGACGCGCGATAGCGAGAAGGCTTTGGAGGAGGCGCCGATGTCGAATTTGCTCGAATCCGCCACCAGGACGACACGCCGGGCCATGCGAACCAGGTTGCGCTTTGTCCGCGCAATGTCTTCGGAGACATCGACGACGTCGAAGGACTGATCGATCGCGTGGGCGCCGACAAAGGCCTGGTGGGCGACGAGGCCGCCGACCGCTTTGTCGGAGTCCTGTACGATCGTGCTCACGGTGCTGGGAAACACGCGGCCGCCGATCATGTGCACGTCGAGCCCTGGCCGGTACATCAGATGCTGGGCGATGTTCATTGCCGTTGTCGCAACCACGACGTTGTTGACCGGTGGCATCTGCATGGCCACCTGCAGCAGCGTCGAACCGCTGTCGAAGACGATCGACTGATTGTCGATGATCTGTCGCGCAGCCATCTGGGCGATGCGTCGCTTCGCATCGAAATTGCGTTGCATGCGTTCCTCGAAGGCCGCTGCCGGCGAGTCGGACGGCAGGGCGATTGCCCCGCCATGCGTTTTGATCAGCTGCTTCTTAGCGTCCATGATTTCAAGATCGGAGCGGATCGTCACTTCCGAGACCTCGAAAAATTCCGCGAGCTGGCGGGTGCGTGCCTGCCCGATCCGTTGAAGTTCCAGCATGATCTGCTGCCGCCTCTGTTCTGCAAGCATATGTGATCCCGACTGCTGTTATCTGCAACAATGCGACTTTTGAAAAACGAAAGCTCGGCGTCTCATCCTACGGTCTCTGCTGTAGAAATAGCCGTTTGACGACGAAAATGCACGTCAAAAATTCACCAGTCACCTAGAAACGAAAGAAATCGAAATATTGAATGTTTGTTTGTTTTCGAGTTAGGGTTTTTCCAGCATCGGTGCCGGCAATCGCAAGTCTGCAATCACAAAGCCGGCAATCACAAAGGAAGTATCGCTATGGGTCTCGGAACCAAAATCCGCCTCGCACGCCTGTTCTCGAACCCATCGGGTCATCTGTTCGGAGGTGCCGTCGATCATTTTGTCGGTTATGGCAATGTACGTGAGGGCGGGCTTGCCGACCTGCCGGGTGCGCTCAGACGCGTCATGGCGGGAGGCCCCGACTACATCAGCATCCAGCCTGGCGCGGCGCGGCACCTCTGGTCGGAATATGCCGGAAAGGCAGCGCTCGTCATTCAGGGCGGTTGCTTCACCGCCGATGATCGCATTCGCCAGCTCATCGCGACCCCGGAAGACGCGGTGCGTTATGGCGCGGACGCTCTGGCTGTCGCCATTCCCGTGCGCGGCGCCACCGAAGGAGAGTATATCCGCTGGCTCACCGATACGGTCAACGCCGCTGCCCGCTTCGAAATGCCGGTCGTCGCCCATGTCTATCCCCGCGATTTCTCCGACGGCGGCAAGATCGTTTTCACCCCGGATGAAATCGCTTACGCCGTGCGCATCGGCTTCGAGGCCGGCGTCGACGTGATCAAGGTCGGCTACACCGGCGATTTCGAGTCCTTCCGCGAGACCGTTGCGACCTGCCCGATCCCGGTCGTGATCGCCGGCGGCCCGAAGACCGATACGCTGCTCGGAGCGCTCGTCCAGACCTCGGAGGCATTGCGCGCCGGAGCCAAAGGCGCGGTCGTCGGTCGCAACCTTTGGGGTCACGGCGATACGACCATGGCCGCGCGCGCCTTCAAGCTCGTTATTCATAAGGGCATGGCGCCGGAGGATGCGCTGGCGGCGGCCGGTGCTTGAGACGTGCCGCGCCCTTTCCAGGTTCTGGGCTTCGGCGCCCTGGCAGTCGATGACATCATCTATGTCGATCGGGGGCTGACGGCCGGCAAGGGGAGGGTGACGAAGCGTGCCACGGACCATGGCGGCAACGTGGCGACGGCCCTTGTTGCCGTCGCCAGACTTGGCGGGCGCGCCGGCTTCATCGGCTGGCTCGGCGATGAGCGGGCGGCGGATGTGGCGGGCAGCGAGCTCGAGCGCGACGGCGTCGACATATCGCTGGCTCCCCGCCACGCGGATGCCGCGCCGATCCGCTCCGTGATCACGGTTGGTCCGGACGGCGACCGGTTCATCGCTTATGACGACGATGTGCTGCACGGCACGTCGGATGCGCTGCCCGACGAGGTTTTGATGCAGGCCCCGGTCCTGCTGATCGATGGCTATGCCACGCATTCGGAAAGTGTCGTGGCGCGCGCACGCGCCTTGGGCTTGGCCGTGATTGCCGATATCGAATGGACGGTCGGTGCCGCGACCGACCGAATCCTGGCTTTTGCCGATCACCTAGTGCTGCCGCTTGCCTTCGGGCGGGAGTACACCGGCGAGGATGATCCAACGATGATCCTGGACAAGCTTTGGTCAAAGGATCGGTCCGCGGTTGTCCTCACCGATGGCGAACGAGGGACCTACCTCCGCCAGAAAAGCGATGCCACCTGGTGGCATGTGCCGGCCTATCAGGTTCAGGCGGTCGATACGACCGGCGCCGGTGATTGTTTTCACGGTGCCTACGCCCTTGCCCTCGCTAGGGGTAAAAGCCCGCTTGATTGCACTGCCTATGCCACGGCGGCGGCCGCCATTTCCGTGACCGCACGGGGAGGGCGAAGAGGCCTGCCGGATCACCAGACGTGTCTGGCATGGATGGCGGCAGAGAATGCGCCCGCGCCGCTCCCGATGCGCCAATCATAAAAGTTGCGCGCGATAAAAAATATGGTTCCGCAAATAATTTTCAATTGCCTGTAAAAAATATATGTATTTCAAATAGATATTAAGATCGTCTGACCGTTTACGGCGAACTGTCGTCGATTCTTTGGTTGACTTTGAAGCTCAGGCCTGAGCTTTCTTGTCGAAAGGATCGGAGACGGCGGGGAGCGCCGTTGGACGATGTGATCCGGACAGGTACGGGAGGACGAGACGTGGCTGTGGTTGTACTCGACAAGATCTGCAAGACCTACGGAAACAGCTACCATGCGATCAAAGATCTGAGCCTGACGATCCATGATGGCGAGTTTCTGATTCTGGTCGGCCCATCCGGATGCGGAAAGTCGACCGCTCTGCGGATGATTGCCGGGCTCGAGGAAATCAGCAGCGGAACGTTGAGCATCGGCGGTCAGGACGTCGTGGATCTCGCGCCCAAGGACCGGGACATTGCCATGGTCTTTCAAAGCTATGCGCTTTATCCGCATATGACCGTATTCGACAACATCGCCTTTTCGATGAAGCTGGCCGGAAAGAACAAGGCCGAACGCACCAAGCGCGTGCATGAGATCGCCAAGATCCTGCAGCTGGAGTCCCTGCTGGGCAACAAGCCCGCGCAGCTCTCCGGCGGCCAGCGCCAGCGTGTCGCGATGGGCCGCGCCATGGTCCGCGAGCCCGCGGCATTCCTCATGGACGAACCGCTCTCGAACCTCGATGCGAAGCTGCGCGTTCAGATGCGGGCAGAGATCGCCAGCCTGCAGAGACAGCTGGGCGTGACGACGATCTATGTGACGCACGACCAGACCGAAGCGCTGACCATGGGCGATCGGGTCGCGGTGCTGAAGGGCGGCGTGCTTCAGCAGGTGGATACGCCCAAGGCTCTGTATCACCGCCCGGTCAATGCGTTCGTTGCGGGCTTTATCGGTTCGCCGTCGATGAATCTTTTCGAAGGGCGTCTGCAGGGCGGGCGCATCCATCTGTCGGGCTTCTCCATTCCCTTGTCCGGCGGCGCCTTCGAGCGCGCTCCCGGTCTATCGGCTTTCGAGGGAAAGGACGTGATCTTTGGGGTCAGGCCCGAGGACCTCTACGACAGCCGGTTGCCGTCAGGCGCCTCCCATCCGACGATCCCGGTTGTCGTGAAGTCGATCGAGGAGCTCGGCTCCGAGTTGATCGTGCATTTAAAGATCGACGCGGTCCGGATCGACTCGGGCGACCCCGATGCCGTCGAGGATCTGAGCGGGGCCGCCAATGCCGTCGCGCGGTTCGAAGCGGTCAGCGCGGTCGAGACAGGCCAATCGATCGATCTGGCCATCGACCCGGCGAAACTGCACTTCTTCCACCCTCAAACGCATATGGCGCTGTGACGTGACGGGGGGAGCCGGCAGGCGCTGGTGGCAGTCCGGCCAGAAGCCGTCGGCGACGTTCGATGTCTTGAAAGCATTCCATCCGACGCCGAAACCAGCGTTCATCTTCAGTATCCGACGTAAAGGGCCTATCGATGCCATCAAAACAGGAACGACGTCTCCGCATCGGCGTATTGGGAGCGGGCCAGATTGCCCAGGCCGCGCACTTCGAGAGCTGCACGAAGGCAGCCAATGCCGAGCTCTATGCGATTTGCGACGTTGCCGAAGATCTCCGCGAACGTATGGCCATCACCCACGGGGCGGAAAAAACCTATGGCGACTACGACAGGATGCTGGCCGATCCCGACCTCGATGCCGTGATCATCGCGACCGCCGATGCCTTTCACGTCCCGGCTTGTATTCGCGCCCTTCAGGCGGGCAAGCATGTCCTCTGCGAAAAACCGGTCGGTGTCACCATCGAGGAATGCCTTGAGCTGAAGACCGCAGTCGACACGTCGGGAAAGGTGTTCCAGGTCGGACACATGAAGCGTTTCGATGCGGGGCTCCAGGCTGCCAAGTCCTTCATCCGCGATGAAATGGGCGAGATGGTCGCTCTCAAAGCATGGTATTGCGACAGCACGCATCGCTATCCGATGACCGATGCGGTCCAGCCGCTGATCGTCACCAGCGCCGAGGCGAAGAAACCCTCCACCAATCCGAAAGCCGACCTGCGGCGCTACTACATGCTTGCGCATGGTTGCCATCTGATCGACACGGCACGGTATTTCGCCGGCGACATCGTCTCCGTCAACGCTCGCCTGTCCGATCGCGCCGGTATCTGGTGCTGGTTCGTGGACGTGGAATTTGCCTCTGGCACGCTCGGCCATCTCGATCTCACCGTCCAGGTGCGCATGGACTGGCACGAAGGCTTTCAGATCTACGGCAAGAACGGCAGCATTTTGGGCAAGACCTATAACCCATGGTACTACAAGACCAGCGAGGTGGACATTTTCCGGGAAGCTGACGGCGCGACCCATCGCATCCTCGGTGCCGACGGCCATTTCTATCGCCGTCAGGTCGAAGGCTTCGCCTGCACTATTCTGGATGGGGCCGTGATGGAAGGCGCCGATATCGATGATGGTCTGGCATCCGTCCGGGCCATGGTTGCGGTTGCGCGCTCCGTCGAAAGCGGCAAGGCGGTTGCGCTGGCCGACGTCACGGGTGGCGTGTGATGAAGCTCGGCATCTTCGCAAAGACCTTCGAGGGAACGGAACCCTTGACCGTTCTCAATGCGGTCGCCGGGGCCGGGTTCACCTGCGCACAATACAATATGGCCTGCTCGGGCCTCGCGCCGATGCCGGAGACGATTACGGAAGCCGAGGCTCGCGCAGTCGGCGAAGCGGCGCGTAGCAGCGGCGTCGAAATCGTTGCCGTTTCGGGCACCTTCAACATGATCCATCTAGACCCCGCCGTGCGCGAGGCCGGCCTTCGCAGACTGGCAACGCTGGCCGAACGCTGCGCCGACATGTCGACGACCCTGATCACGCTCTGCACCGGCACACGCGACCCCATCGACCAGTGGAAGGCGCATGCCGACAACGACACGCCGGAGGCCTGGCGGGATCTCCTCGAGGCGATGGGCGCGGCCATCGAGATCGCCGAGCGCTATGACGTGGATCTCGGCATCGAGCCCGAGCTTGCCAATGTCGTCAACTCGGCTGAGAAAGCCTATCGGCTGATCGCGGCACTGAAGAGCCCCCGCATCAAGATCGTGCTCGATCCGGCCAATCTCTTCGAGGTCGCGACGCTGGATGAGCAGCGGAGCATTGTGTCTGCCGCCATCGACCGTCTGGCCGATCGGATCGTCATGGCGCACGCGAAAGATCGCAATCCGGACGGCAGTTTCGCGACCGCCGGCAAGGGCGTGCTCGACTATGGGCATTATCTCGGCCGTCTCAAAGCGATTGGTTTCGAAGGCAGTCTCGTCACGCATGGTCTTTCGGCCTCGGAGGCGGCCGGTGCGGCGGCCTTCCTGAAGAGCAGTCTCGACGGCGAACCTGCGGGGGCAGGAAGATGAGATGGGCGCAACCGTTCGAAACGAGCGACGGGACCATTCTCAATGTCGATATGTCGGGCGAGGGCGCGTCCGTCATATTCCAGCACGGCCTGTGCGGAGACGCGGCGCAGACCGATGAAGTCTTTCCGCTCGAAGCGGTTTTTCACCGGGTAACGATCGAAGCGCGCGGCCACGGCCGTTCCCAAGCCGGCAATCTGGAGCGGTTGTCGATTGCGACCTTCTGCGATGATATCGCCGCCTATATCGAGAAAAATCTTACGCTACCGATCGTGATCGGCGGCATCTCGATGGGCGCGGCGATCGCCTTGCGTCTCGCGGTCAAGCGGCCCGACCTTGTCAAGGCTCTGATCATTGCAAGGCCGGCCTGGCTGACGGCATCCGCGCCGGAGAATATGGCACCCAACGCCGAAGTCGGGCGGCTCCTGAAAACTCTGCCGCCGGGTGCGGCAAAGACCGCATTCCTCGCCGGGCCGGTTGGCGTGCGGCTCGCCGCCGAGGCGCCGGACAATCTGGCCTCGCTTGCCGGCTTTTTCTCCCGCACGCCTTTGGATGTGACCGCCGAACTGCTCACCAGGATTTCCAATGACGGTCCTGATGTGACCGACGAGGACGTCGGCAACATCGCCGTACCGACGCTCATCATCGGCCATAATCGGGACAGTATTCATCCTCTTGGCCATGCGCGTGCTCTTGCCGAGCGGATTGCCGGCGCGCGTTTCGTGCAGATCACATCGAAGACCGAGAGCCGCCCGCAATACGTCGCCGACTTCCGGCTTGCCATGGGCAATTTTCTGAAGGAGCTCTGAAAACAATGACGACCCCCTCCAAGACCTGGATCGCCGATCTTCCGAAAGATCGCTTGATTGCCGAATTCTCGGTCTGGTCGGCCGATCTCGTACGTCTGGCGGACGATCTGGCACGTGTCGATCCTCACGTCGACATCCTCCACATCGATGTCGCCGATGGCCATTTCGCGCCGGCCATGTTGTTTTTCCCTGATCTTGTTGCCGGCGTGCGCAAAGTGTCCGCGCGCCCGATCCATGTCCACCTGATGGTCGCCGATAGCATCCTCCTGTCGCAGATCGAACAGTTCGCCGATGCGGGCAGCGATTTGATCAGTCTTCACGTCGAAAACGACAGCGTCGCCGACGACGCTCTCGATCTTCTCGATCGCCGCGGTGTCGCAGCCGGCATGGTCCTCAAGGTCGAGACGCCTGTCGAACGCGTCGAGAAATACGCTTCCCGGCTGCGCTTTGTGACGCTGCTCGGCAC
Organism: Rhizobium sp. WSM1274; assembly: GCF_025200775.1. Classification (NCBI taxonomy): domain Bacteria; kingdom Pseudomonadati; phylum Pseudomonadota; class Alphaproteobacteria; order Hyphomicrobiales; family Rhizobiaceae; genus Rhizobium; species Rhizobium sp. WSM1274. The sequence goes on from NZ_CP104139.1 coordinate 24,971, forward strand.
GGCGATCGGCGTGAAGGGCCAGGGTCTCGACGAAAAAGCCGGAGCGCGGCTTCAACAGGCAAAGCAAATCATTGCCGGCTGCGGTGCGGCGCATCGGATCGTGCTGGCGGCCGACGGCGGCATTCGCGAACACACTGTGCCGCTTCTGCGCCAGTCGGGCGCGGAAACGGTGGTCCTCGGTTCCCTAGCTTTCAATGCGCCATCGCTCGACGAGCTGATGGCATGGCTGCGCGCACTCTAACTCATGGTCTTCACATGCAGCAGCAGGTTGCCATTGGAATCGACCTCGGCGGGACGCAGGTGCGCGCTGCCCTCGTCGACGAGCAGGGCAGGATTCTGGCGCGCGCAGCCGAATCAACGGATGCGCTGGCAGGCCCCGCCCGCGTGCTCGACCAGATTTGCGGACTGACCGATGGACTGCTTGCAGCATCGAACCCTGCCTCTGTGGTGGGCGTCGGCGTATCCGCTCCAGGCCCGCTCGATACCGTCGCCGGTGTCGCCTCGCATATCCCGACCCTCTCCGGCTTTGTCGACTTTCCGCTGAAGGCGGAATTGCAGAAGCGGTTTCCATTTCCGGTCGACCTTGAGAACGACGCGATTGCCGCTGCCATCGGCGAGTGGCAGTTCGGAGCCGGCAAGGGGCTCGATAATCTAGTCTATGTCACCGTGAGCACCGGCATCGGCGGTGGCGTTGTGTCGGATGGCCGGGTCGTGCGCGGTCGCAAGGGCATGGCAGCCCATGTCGGCCACATGTCGGTCGTGCCGAATGGAGAGCTTTGCCCCTGCGGCAACAGAGGCTGTTTCGAGGCCTACGGATCCGGAACGGCTTTTGCGCGCCGCGCCCAAATGAGGGCGATGGAATCCAGCGGGACGACGATCGTCAGCGACGGCGGCGCCATCGACAGCCGCAGCGTTTTTGCGGCCGCAAGAGATGGCGATCGCCTGGCAAATCAACTGATTGACGAGGAAGCGGAAATTCTCGGTCGCGGTTTCACCAGCCTGATCCATATCTTCAGTCCCGATATAATCGTGATGGGGGGCGGGCTTTCCCACGAGTTCGACCGGCTCCAACCGGGCATTCAAGGCTACATCACGCAATGGGCGATGCCGGCATTCAAGGATGTCAGAGTGATGCTGGCGGCATTGGATCAGAACTCGGGCCTCGTCGGCGCAGCGGCTCTGGCGTTTCTGACGGGAAAGATCCCTGCGGTCGATCATCAATAAAATCGGGGGTGCCCATGTCGGCTGATGGAACAGATGCTCGATCTGGCCATCAGCCATGACCCGAGCCGCCACCGCCTTGTTTCAGATCGATATTTCGCAGGATCAGGGCAAGAGGGATGAGGCAAAGGGAGATCAGCATGAGCGTGTGGAAGACGTCGATATAGGCAAGATAGCTCGCCTGTGTTTGAACCTGCTCTCCGATCCAGGCGGTTGCCTGCGTTTGGGCGTCCGCCATCGTCGAACCCCTGTCCATGAAATGCTGCGTGGCGGTTTGCAGTGTCTGTTGGTAGGCGGGATCGGATGGCACCACGCTTTCGACGAGCCGGCTTTGGTGCCATTGCTCGCGATGGGCAAGTACGTTCGAGGCGATCGACACGCCGATCGAGCCGCCGGTGTTGCGGGCGGCATTGATCAGCGCCGATGCCTGGTCGGTCTGGTCGGGGCGCAGGCCGTCATACGATGCCGAGGTGATGGGAATGAAGATCAGCGGCAGGCCGAGGCCGAGAAAGATGCGCGACCAGACGAAGAAGCCGAAGTTGAGATCGGCATGGATCCTCGTCATGTCCCACATGGCCGCCGCGATGATCGCCGTACCGATGGCGATCAGATATTTCGGCTGGATGCGGGCGGAGAGCCGGCCCGACACGAACATCATGACCATCGCCATGAGGCCGCCGGGCGATAGCGCGAGGCCGGCCCAGGTGGCCGTGTAGCCGAAGTTCTGCTGCAGGACCTCAGGGACGAATTGTGTCGTTGCGATCAGGATCGCACCCGTTGCCAGCATGACGATGAAGCACGATCCGAACTGCCGGCTTGCCAGCAGGTGGATGTCGATGATCGGATTCGATTTCGTCATCAGCCAGGGAATGGCGGCCGCAAGGGCGAGGATGCAGATTGCAATCGTGACGACGATGAAATTCGAATCGAGCCAATCCTCGATCTGTCCCCGGTCGAGCACCACTTCCAGGGCGCCGAGAAAGGTGGCGACGAGCAGGAACCCGACGATGTCGATGCGAATACCGGTGCGGCGCATTTCCGCCCGCTCCCGCTTCAGCGAGTCCGGCTCCTTCACCAGCATATAGACGAGCGCGAAGGCGAAGAGCCCGACAGGGCCATTGATCAGGAAGCACCAGTGCCATGAGAAATTGTCGGAGAGATAACCGCCGAGCGTCGGGCCGATCACCGGCGCAACCACGACGGCAACGCCGAACAGCGCAAATCCCTGCCCGCGCTTTTCGGGTGGGAATGAATCGGCGAGGATCGATTGCGAGATTGGCACCATGCCGCCGCCGGCAAACCCCTGGATCATCCGGAAGATCAGCAGCGATTCCAGGTTCCAGGCCATGCCGCAAAGGATCGAGGCAATGGTGAAGGTCGCAAGACAAAGCAGATAGAAGCGCCGCCGGCCGTAGCGTTTCGCGATGAAGCTGCTGGCGACGAGGATGATGGCATTCGAGACGAGATAGGTGGTGACGACCCATGAGGCTTCGTCGGCGCTTACGGCGAGGCCACCAGATATATAGCGAAGAGCAACGTTGGCGATCGTCGTGTCGAGCACCTCCATGAAGGTGGCGAGCGAGACGACGAGAGCGATCAGCCACGGGTTTGCCGCTTGTGTCGGCGATGCCTGGCTGCCAGCGGTGGTCGCAGCGCCGCTCACGTCAATCCCTCGGGCGGACCGTTACCGTCGGAACCACCGACATTCCAGGTCCGATCGCCACGTCCTGAGGCCAGTCGTCGACGGCGATCTTGACGGGAACGCGCTGGATGACCTTGACGTAGTTGCCGGTCGCGTTCTCGGCGGGAAGCAGCGAAAAGGCGGTGCCCGATCCCGGCTGGACCGAATCGACGTGGCCCTTCAGCGGTCTGTTCGGATAGGCGTCGATCGTCAGCTCGACCGGCTGGCCGGGGCGCATATCCGTCAGTTGCGTCTCCTTGAAATTGGCAGTCACCCAGATCTCGTCGGGAACGAACATCGACACGGCCTGGCCGGCTTGGATATATTGCCCTCTGGAACCGGAAAGGCGGACGATGCGACCGGGCTGCGCTGCGGTGATGGTCGTGTCGGCGAGGTTCTGTTCGGCGGCCTCGACCTGGGCTTGGGCCTGACGCAGGCTGGCAATCGCGCTCGCCTTCTGCGCTTCGGCGGCTGTCTTGTTCTTCAGCGCCGAGGTGACACTTGCCTGCGCCTGCGCCAGGCTTGCCTGGCTTTGCCTGAGCGTGGAGGTCGCCTGCTGCGCAGCCTGTTCGGAACCGGCGCCCGATTTGACCAGCTGCTGCTGCCGATCGGCCTCGTCCTGCGCGTACTGAAGTGCGGCTGCTGCCGAATTCTGCTGCGCCTTGGCTTCGTCGATAGCGGCATCGCCCGCTGCGATCTGCGCCTCGGCGCTTGAAATGGCCGCCTCGGCGACCCCAACCTGGCCTTTCGCCGCATCAAGCGCAATCTGATAATCGCGAGGATCGATCCTCAGGATCGGATCGCCCGACGTCACGTGCTGATTATCCGTCACGGATACGTCCGACACATAACCTGAAACCTTTGCGGCAACCGAGAAGCTGCGGGAATCGACGAAGGCATCGTCCGTCGTCTCGTAGGGGTGGAAATAGACCAGCCAGATGAAATAGCCGGCGACAGCCAGCAGCAACAGGGCAGCGATGCCGGAGAGGACCATGAATGGATGACGGCGAAGCAGCGAAGGGCGCTCTTCCTCCTTACCGTCATTCTGCCGTGCATTATCTTCCGCGGATTGATCCTGCAGGCGTTTCGTTTCGTCGCTTTTGGGAGGAGAGCTCTGATCCAACGGGCCGGTCTCGCACTTGGTGATTGAAACAGGGCGAACGCCAAAACCCCGCATAGGTTCCTGACGAGGAAGAACTGCAAAGGATTGTGATCGCTGAGCGAAACGATCGGCTTCGTCAAATGCGCCGGTTCAGCTCGTCTTCGCTGATCCCAAAGTGGTCGAGGATGATGCCGACGTTCCGGCGATGAGATTTGAAATAGACGTCGAAAAGATCGCCGAGGAGGGGAACCGTTCCGCCGGCGGCGTCGATCCCGAGATTGACAGCCATGCGGGCGAGCTTGTGGGTGGGAATGCCGAGACGTCTTGCTTCATCGATGATGAAAAGACCGATGAGGGATCCGGCAATGTCGCCGACCGCCGGGATGAGGCCGAGAACCGAGTCCGCGCCGATCCGCACGCCGATGACGGGCAATCTGACCGCGGTATCCATCAGGCGGGCTAGGCCGACGGCACGCCGAATTCTTGCGAGTTCGGCAGGGGTGAGGTATGTCGTGCTGCCGGTTGGCATCAGCGGCCGCTTGGCGCGAACGACAGTTCGGTCTCCTTCATGGATAGAAGGAAGCCTTGGATCTTCCGCAACAGCGAACGCTCGATGTCATTGCAATGATTTTCCATGGCCGTGAAACGCCGCAAGGCTCATAAAGTTCGCCTGGGGCGTGATCAGCGATCGGGTCTTATCGTTGGTCGGGAACCACGACCAATTTGCCCACGATATTCTTCGCCATGAAGTCGGTCTGCGCACGGTGGAATTCCGACAGCGGATAGACGCCGCCGACGAGCGGCCGGATTTTCCGGCTTTCGATATAGCCGACGATCCGACGAAAGTCCGCGCGGCTTCCCTGGCTCGAGCCGTGCAGTTCCAGCTGCTTCAGGTACAGGGTTCGCAAATCGAGCTGGACGACCGGGCCGGCGATGGCGCCGGCCGTCGTGTAGCGGCCTTCGGGGCGCAGGATCTTCAGAAGATCGTTGAACAGCGGCCCGCCGACGAGATCAGCGACGACATCGATCGGCTGCCCACGGCTGGCGGAATGGACGGCTTCGGCCAGATCGCCCTTGCCGCGGGTCACGACCGCTTCGGCGCCGATATCGAGCATCGCCGCTTCCTTGCCGGGGCCGGCGACCGCGATCGGGATGGCGCCGCGGGCCCGCGCGAGTTGGATGATCGCCGAGCCGACGCCGCCCGAAGCGCCGGTCACCAGAACGCGTTCGCCGGCGACAAGCCTTGCCCTTTCCAGCATGCGCTCACCGGTCAGGTAGGCGCAGCAGAAGGTGGCGAGTTCGACGTCGGTCAGATCGGTTGCGACGACATGGGCGTTTTCGGCCGGCAGTGCCATATATTCGGCAAAACCGCCGTCGCGGCCATGGCCCATGTAATCGATGTCCGCGAGGCTGTCGTCGTCGCGGTTATAGATCGAGAAGTCGACCATGACGCGTTCGCCGACGCGTGCCGGATTAACGCCGGCGCCGACGCTGACGATATGGCCGACCGTATCGGTGCCCTGGATGCGCGGGAATGTCAGCGTGTTGCCTTGCCTGCGCCATGTGGAGACGGCGGACGGATCGTCCTCGGTGCCATAGGCGCCTTGGCGGACCCAGACGTCAGTATTGTTCATGCCGCAGGCCGTCACGCGGATCAGAACCTCGCCGTCCGCGGGTCTCGGGACGGGCACGTCCCTGTCATAGACGAGCTTGTCCAGACCGCCATGGCCGGTGAGCAATACGGCCGCCATCTTTTCCGGGATCGTCATGCCGTTCTTCTCCTCAGATGTTCGTGAAGACGGTTTCGATCGCATCCGCCGCGGCCTTGACCACGATATCGGCCTCTTCGCGGGTCAGGCAGAGCGGCGGGGCGAAGCCGAGGATATCGCCCTGCGGCATGGCGCGGCCGATGACGCCGCGTTCGAGGAGGGCGGAGGCGACCTGCGGGCCTATCTTGCGGCCGGCATCGAAGAATTTTCGGTCGTCCCTGTCCTCGACGAATTCGACGGCCGCCATCAGTCCGTCGCCGCGGACTTCGCCGACGTTGCGGTGGCCGCCGATGGCTTTCTCCAGTTCCGAGCGGAAGTAGGCGCCGGTCGCACCCGCATTCTCGACGATGCCGAGTTCGTCGATCAGCTCGAGATTGGCAATGCCTGCGGCAGCACAGATCGGATGAGCGGAATAGGTCCAGCCGTGACCGATCGCGCCCATCTGATCGGAACCCCGAACCAGGACTTGCCACATCTTGTTCGACACGATCGTGCCGGAAAGGGGAGCGTAGGCCGAGGTCAGGCCCTTGGCGATGGTGATCAGGTCCGGCTTCATGCCGTAATGATTCGAGCCGAACATGGTGCCGAGACGGCCGAAGCCGGTGACGACTTCATCGGCGACGAGCAGGATGCCATATTTGTCGAGCACGGCCTGGATCTTCTGCCAGTAGGTTTTCGGCGGCGGCACGATACCGCCGGTGCCGAGGATGGGTTCGCCGATGAAGGCGGCGACCGTTTCCGGGCCTTCGGTAATGATCATCTCCTCGAGCTTGTCGGCGCAATATTGCGAGAACTGCTCCTCGCTCATCGACCGGTCGGGGCGGCGGAAATAATAGGGTGCTTCGGTGTGCAGCACCGGTGCGCGCGGCAGGTCGAAAGCGTTGTGAAAAAGCGCCAGGCCGGTGAGGCTGCCGGTCATGACGCCGGAGCCGTGATAACCGCGCCAGCGCGAGATGATCTTCTTCTTTTCCGGGCGGCCGAGGATGTTGTTGTAGTACCAGATGAGCTTGATGTTGGTCTCGTTGGCGTCCGAGCCGGAGAGACCGAAATAGACGCGGCTCATGCCGTCGGGCGCGCGGTCGATGATCATCTTCGAAAGCGTAATCGAGGCTTCCGTGCCGTGGCCGACATAGGCGTGGTAATAGGCGAGGTTCTTCGCCTGTTCGGCGATCGCGTCGGCGATCTTCTGGCGGCCGTAGCCGACGTTGACGCAATAAAGGCCGGCAAAGGCGTCGAGGCTTTTGCGGCCTGTCGTATCGGTGATGTAGACGCCTTCGCCGCCAGCGACGACGCGGGTCGGCGTCTCGCCGCGGGCATGCCCGCCCATATGGGTCGAGGGATGGAAGAAGTGATCGCGGTCCCAGGCGGTGAGTTCGTTGCTTCTATCGAGCATGTCGTAGCCTCTTTCTTGAAAATGGAGCGGCTCAGGCGGCCGTGTCGATGCAGAGATATTTAAGCTCCGTGAAGGCCTCGAGCCCATGGCGGGAACCCTCGCGGCCGAGGCCGGACTGCTTCCAGCCGCCGAAGGGAATGGGAGCGCCGGTGATTTTCACGCGGTTGACCGCCACCATGCCGTATTCCAGCGCACGGCCGAGCCGCATCTGGCGGGCGCCGTTCTCCGTGACGATATAGGCGACGAGGCCGTATTCGGTATCGTTAGCGCGGGCGATGACCTCGTCTTCGGTGTCGAAAGTGGTAACCGCCGCAACGGGCCCGAAGGTCTCCTCGCGCATGATCAGCGCATCCGCCGGCACATCGGTCAGCAGCGTCGGCTCGTAGAAAAGCCGGCCGGCCCTGTGGCGCTTGCCACCGGTAACGAGCCGCGCGCCATGCGCCAGCGCGTCGGAGACGTGCTCCTCGACCTTGCTGACGGCGCGTTCATGCATCAGCGGCCCGATCTCGGCGCCATCCTCGAGCCCCGGGCCGACCTTCAGTTCGGCAATGCGGTCTGCGAAGGCCTTGGCAAAGGCATCGGCGATCCGGCGCTGGACGAAAATGCGATTGGCGGCGAGGCAATCCTGGCCTGACGTGGCAAACTTGGCGTTGACGGCGATCTCGACCGCCTTTGATATATTGGCGTCTTCGAAGATGATCAGCGGGGCGTGGCCGCCGAGTTCCATCACCAGCCGCTTCAGTGTCGGAGCGCACTGGGCGGCGATCAGCCGTCCGATCCCGGTCGAGCCGGTGAAACTCATGGCGCGCACGCGATTGTCGGCGCACATCCGCCCGACGATCGTAGCGGCATTGCCGGTGGCCACGTTGAAGACGCCGGCGGGAATGCCCGCCCGCTCGCCGAGCTCAGCAAGCGCCAGTGCCGAAAGCGGCGTCTCGGAGGAGGGGTGGGCGACGACCGTGCAGCCGCCGGCCAGCGCCGCGGCAGCCTTTCGGGTAAGCATGGCAGAGGGGAAATTCCAGGGCGTGACGATGCCGACGACGCCGAGCGCCTCACGCCGGACGATCATTTCCGCGCCGGGCAGATGGCTGGTGACGCTCTCGGCGTTCAGCCGTTTGCCTTCCTCGGCATACCATTCGACGAAGGAGGCGGCGTAATCGATCTCGCCGCGCGATTCCGCGATCGGCTTGCCCTGTTCGAGCGTCATGATCAGCGCCAGATCCTCTTTGGCAGCCAGCATCAGCTCAAACCATTTGCGCAGGATCGCCGCGCGGCTCTGCGGCGGCATCGCGCGCCAGCCGGCGAAAGCCTCCGACGCGGCATCGATCGCCACCGCCGTCTCATCCGCGCCAAGGCTTGCAACCCAGGCCAGCGTCGCCGAAGAGGCGGGATCGGTGACCTCGAAACTTTTCCCTGATTTGCTGGCGATCCACCGGCCGCCGACATAGGCCAGATCGCGCAGGAGATGACGGTCGGCAAGCCGCGACAGCGCGTCATGATAGGCGGGGCGGGCAAAAGCGGCGGTCATATCAAGTCTCCTCGTGGCTGACGCAAGTTTTCCACGGGAGCGGGCGAGAGATTGTCTGTTGGTGAAGGCGAAAACAGAGAGATGGTCTAAAGGACGGCGGCCTGGCAGAGAGATTGTCTACGACGCGGTCTCGTCTTCGCCGGCGGCAGTGAAGGAAGAGATCGGAAGGACAGTGTCCTCCTTCACCGTCTTGGTGACGATGTAGGTGAAGTAGCGGTCGATGCCGAGTTCGCGGTCGAGAAGCCCGTCGACCAGCCGCTGATAGGCGTCGATGTCGGGCGCGATGATTTTCAGGATGTAATCGACGCCGCCGCCGACCGACCAGCAGGCGACGATCTCCGGGATTGCGGTCACGGCGCGCTCGAAGCGTTCGAAATCCGCCTGGCGATGATTGGCGAGCGTCACTTCCATCATCACGCTGGCGACCGGCGCGATGCGCCGTGGCGCGACGCGCGCGTGGTAACCGGTGATAACACCGGCCTTTTCGAGCTTGCGCAGCCGCATCCAGCACGGCGTCGGCGACAGCCCGGCCTTTTCGGCCAGCGCCAGCTTGGTGATGCGGCCGTCGCGCTGGACGGCGTCGAGAATGCGCAGGTCGATGGCGTCGAGCTTCATGGTGCTTTCTTTAGAAAGAAATCATTTCAAACGCAGCGAAAAGACAATGGGAGCGCATTTTGGCATTGTCAATTGAACTGATTTTCAGCAGTGTTAAAATCATGACAAAGTGGCGCCCCGATCCCTCGCAACTCCGCCGGCCGGCCTATCTCTCGCTTGCCGAGCAGATCGCAAACGCGATCATGGACGGCAAGCTCTCCGATGGCGTGCAATTGCCGCCGCATCGCAAGATGGCCGATGATCTGCATCTTTCCGTGCAGACGGTCAGCCGCGCCTATGACGAATTGATCCGCCGGGGGCTGATATCAGGCGAGATCGGACGCGGCAGCTTTGTCCAGACTAGACCGCGCGAGCCAGAACCGCCCTATCTGCCGGAACGGCTGGGCGAGGTGATCGATCTGTCGATCCTGAAGCCGGTCTGCGAGCAGATCCATTTGGAAAGGCTGCGGCAGGCCTTCGGCTGGCTTTCGGAAAACCTGCCCTCCAGCTCGGCGCTTTCATTCAGGCCGAATATGGTATTTCCACGCCATCGCGCCGTCGCTACGGAATGGCTGGCGCGATGCGGGCTGGAGGTATCGCCGCTGAACATCAGCGTGACGAACGGTGCGACATCGGGCATGACGGTGGCGCTGATGAGCGTTGCCCCGCCCGGTTCGACGGTTGCGACCGAAGCGATCAGCCATCATACGCTGGTTCCGCTCTCCACCTATCTCGGTCTGCACCTCGAAGGGCTGGCGATCGACGAGGAGGGCATGATCCCCGAAGCGCTGGACGAAGCCTGTCGAAAGGGACCGATCCGGGCCATTTTCCTGCAGCCCTCGGTGATCAATCCGATGGCGGCGCTGATGAGCGCGAACCGCAGGCAGGCGCTTGCCACCGTCGCGGCCAAGCATGATATCGCGATCATCGAAAACGATATTCTCGGCCCGATGGTCGAGAACCGCGCGCCGCCGATGGCCGCGTTTGCGCCGGAACGGACACTCTACGTCACGAGCTTCACCAAAATTACCGTTCCGGGCCTGCGGATCGGCTATCTCACCGCGCCCGACCGCTATGTCGCGGCCGTCGCCAACAGGCATCTCGTCTCCAACTGGATGGCGACACCTGCCATGGCGGAGATCGCCACCCGCTGGGTTAGCGACGGCACGGCGATGGAACTGGTCAACTGGCAGCGCCGTGCGCTTTCGAACCGGCACGCGATCGCGGCGGAGATGCTGGCGGGCCTGCCGTACCGGGCGCATCCGCAAAGCCTGCACGTCTGGCTGCCGCTCTCAGGCAACCATACCGAGGATGGGTTTGTTTCGCAGGCAAGGCTGCGCGGTGTGGCGATCGCGCCTGGCAAAGCGTTCCACACTGCCGATCAGGGCTGGACGCCGGCCGTGCGCATTTCGCTTGGTTCGACGACGGAAAGCGAGTTGCGGACGGGGCTCGGCATCGTCGCCTCACTGGCGCAAGGCAATCCGGAAGAGCTGCTGCTTGCGATCTGATGCCGATGCCTTGTATTTGAGCGCGCGCAGAATAATTGTCATGATATTATTTTACGAATTGACATGATTTTGATGGACCGTCATCGTTAGGACATTGCTTGTCTCAACAGGGAGAGACATGAATGCTTCCGCCCATCATCCGCATCGACAACATCGTCAAGAAATACGGCCCGCTGACCGTGCTCGACGGCCTGTCGATGAATGTCATGCCGGGCGAGAAGTTGGCGCTGATCGGGCCATCCGGCTCCGGCAAGACGACGATCCTGCGTATTCTGATGACGCTGGAGACGATCAGCGGCGGCCATATCGAGGTCGACGGCGAGCAGCTCTACCATATGCCCGGTAGCAGCGGGCTGGTGCCGGCTGACGAACGGCATCTGCATCGCATGCGCGAAAAGATCGGCATGGTCTTTCAGCATTTCAATCTGTTCCCGCATAAATGCGTGCTCGACAACGTGACGTTGGCGCCGATGCTGACCAAGGGTATCAAGCGGCCCGTGGCGGAAAAGCGGGCGCTGGAGCTTCTCGACATGGTCGGCCTGGCCGACAAGGCAAAGAGCGTTCCGGCGCAGCTTTCCGGCGGGCAGAAGCAGCGCGTCGCCATTGCCCGGGCGCTGGCTCTATCGCCGAAGATCATGCTGTTCGACGAGGTGACCTCGGCGCTCGATCCGGAACTGGTCGAGGAGGTGCTGAACGTCATGCGGCGGCTCGCCTCCGAAACCGACATGACCATGCTTCTCGTCACCCATGAGATGGGCTTCGCCCATGATTTCGCCGACCGTGTGCTGTTCTTCGATCGCGGCAAGATCGTCGAGGAAGGCAAGCCGGGCGACATCTTTCGCAATCCGACCCAGGAGAGGACGCAGACCTTCCTGCGCAAGATCATTGCGGCGGGGCACCGCGTCTGACCTCAGACATTGCCCGCAAGAACAAAACTCAAGGAAAATCAGAGGAGTTGGGAACGATGAAAACAGGATATCTTTTGAGCGCCGCCAGCCTGTCGGTGCTTCTGATCACAGCGGCTGCGCCTGCCTCCGCCGCCGATGACAAGCTCGAGCAGCTGAAGGAGCAGGGCTTTGCGCGCATCGCCATCGCCAACGAGCCACCGTTCACCGCTGTCGGCGCCGACGGCAAGGTGTCCGGCGCGGCCCCCGATGTGGCGCGCGCAATCTTCGAAAAGCTGGGCGTCAAGGAAGTGGTCGCCTCGATCTCGGAATATGGCGCGATGATCCCCGGCCTGCAGGCCGGCCGCCACGACGCGATCACCGCGGGCCTCTTCATGAAGCCCGAGCGCTGCAACGCCGTCGCCTATTCCGAACCGATCCTCTGCGACGCCGAAGCTTTCGCTCTCAAGAAGGGCAATCCGCTGAAGCTGACGAGCTACAAGGATATCGCCGACAATCCGGACGCCAAGATCGGCGCCCCGGGCGGCGGCACCGAGGAGAAGCTGGCGCTCGAGGCCGGCGTGCCGCGTGATCGCGTCATCGTCGTTCCGGATGGCCAAAGCGGCATCAAGATGCTGCAGGACGGCCGCATCGACGTCTACTCGCTGCCGGTCCTGTCGATCCACGATCTGATGGCCAAGGCAAACGATCCGAACCTCGAAACCGTCGCTCCCGTCGTCAATGCGCCGGTCTATTGCGATGGTGCCGCCTTCCGCAAGCAGGATGTTGCGCTCCGCGACGCCTTCGATGTCGAGCTGAAGAAGCTGAAGGAATCCGGCGAATTCGCCAAGATCATCGAGCCCTACGGCTTCTCGGCCAAGGCGGCGATGTCGACGAGCCGCGAAAAGCTCTGCGCCGCGGCGAAGTAAACGAGGTGAGCACCCGGCCATGCCATCGGCACGGCCGGGTTATCCTCAAACGATCTCCAGAGAAGCGAGTTGCCGATGTCGGGATGGTCCGGCTATCTGACATTGATCCTTGAGGGCGCCCTGGTGACGCTCCAGCTGACGATCATGGGGTCTGCTCTGGCGCTTGTCATGGCGTTCCTGGCGGGCCTCGGCCGCCTGTCGCGATTCTTTGCCGTGCGGGCTCTGGCGACGGCCTATATCGAATTCTTTCGCGGCACCTCGATCTTCGTCCAGCTGTTCTGGGTCTATTTCGTGCTGCCCTTTGCGGGCGTGACCCTGACGCCGCTGCAGGCAGGCGTGCTGGCGCTCGGGCTGAATGTCGGCGCCTATGCGGCGGAAGTGGTGCGCGGCGCCGTTAAGGCTGTCGGGCGCGAACAGTCGGAAGCCTGCATCGCGCTCAACCTTTCGCGATACCAGCGCATGCGTCACGTCATCCTGCCGCAGGCGCTGCCGCTGATGCTGCCGACCTTCTGCAACAATGCAATCGAACTCTTGAAGGGCACGGCCGTCGTGTCGCTCATCTCGCTGACGGATATGACTTTCCAGGCGCAGGTTGTGCGGGCGCAGACCGGCAGTACGCTGGTGCCCTTCGCGACGATCCTCATCCTCTATTTTCTCATGGCCTCGGCGATCTCCGCGACGATGCGCTGGCTGGAGCGGCGGATGGCGCGCAGCCTCGACGGCATAAGGACCTGATCGGATGGAATGGGATTGGGACTTCGTCTGGCAGATCATGCCGACCCTCCTCGAAGGGTTCAAGATCACTCTTCTCGCCACCATCCTCGGCGCTGCCGTCGCCATGATCGTCGGCCTGGGGCTCGCCATTGCGCGGCGCTCACCGCTCGCCGGCATTTCCAGGACGGTCGCTTTCGTCTCGGAATTCATCCGCGGTACGCCATTGCTGGTGCAGCTCTACTTCATCTTCTACGTGCTGCCGGATATCGGCATCCGGCTGGCGCCGCTCACCGCCGGCGTCATCGGCATGGGCATTCACTATGCAACCTATACCGCCGAGGTCTATCGCGCCGGCATCGAGAACGTGCCGCGCGGACAATGGGAGGCAGCCAAGGCCACCAATCTGTCGACCCGCCAGGCCTGGATCCACGTGATCCTGCCGCAGGCGATCCCGCCGATGATCCCGGCGCTCGCCAATTATTTCATCGCCATGTTCAAGGAGACGCCGCTGCTTTCGGCAATCACGGTGCTCGAACTGATGAACCAGGCAAAGAGCATCGCCAACAGCAATTACCGCTACATCGAGCCGATGACGCTGGTCGGCGTCTTCTTTCTCGTCATCAGCCTGATCTCGGTCTTGGGTTTGCGCTGGCTCGAGGAACGCTACGCCAGGATGGACGACTGACCATGACCGTAGAGATTGAGATCATTCCCGCCGGCCGGCTGCCGCGACTGGACGACCGGCCGCTGGAAAAGCGCATCGGCCTCATCATCCTCGCAACCGACCACACGACGGAAGTCGACTTCCAGCGCATGGTAGCCGGCGATCGCATCGGCGTTTATGTCAGCCGCATCCACTATGCCAATCCGGTCACGCCGGAAAACCTCCTGAAGATGCAGCCGTCGCTGACCGAAGGCGCGGCATTGATCCTGCCGGACGAGGCACTCGATGCCATCGTCTATTCCTGCACCTCCGCTTCGGTGGCGATCGGTGACCGGAACATCGAGGCGGCGATCCACGCGGCAAAGCCCGGCGTTCCTGTCGTGACGCCGACGGCGGCCGCCGTGACCGCCTTGAAGGCACTGGGCGCCAGGCGGATTTCGGTGCTGACGCCCTATACGATCGAGACCAGCCGGCCGATGGCGGATTATTTCGGGGAGCTCGGCTTTGCGATCGACCGGTTCACCTGCCTGGGACTGACCGACGACCGTCAGATGGCGCGGATCGCACCGGACGAGATCGTCGCCTTCGCACGCCAAGCACTGGCGCCGCAGTCGGACGCGCTGTTTATCTCCTGTACGGCGGTGCGGGCGGCCGAGGTCGCGGACCGGATCGAGGCTGAAATCGGCAAGCCTGTCGTCACCAGCAATCTTGCGACGGCCTGGGCCTGCCTGCGGCTCTGCGGCGATGATCGGGCGCGGTCCGAACTCGGTCAATTGATGACCAAGCCCTATCGGGAAGGCTGAGATCATGGTGAACACCTTGCCCGTTTCGCTGGAGGATATCCGTGCGGCGACGCGCCGGATCGCCGGCCGCGTGCTCTGTACACCGATGGTGCAGTCCGCTTCCCTTGGCGAATTGGCAGGCGTTCCTGTCCATCTCAAGCTTGAGCATCACCAGACGACCGGCAGTTTCAAGCTGCGCGGCGCGACCAATGCGGTGCTCTCCTTGTCGCCGGCAGAGCGCTCGCGCGGCGTCGTCGCGGCCTCGACCGGAAATCACGGCCGGGCGCTTGCCTATGCGGCAAAGACGGAAGGTGCTGTTGCGACCATCTGCATGTCGCGGCTGGTGCCGGAGAACAAGGTTTCGGAAATCCGCCGCCTCGGGGCCGATGTCCGCATCGTCGGATTATCGCAGGACGAGGCGCAGCAGGAGGTCGACCGGCTGGTTCGCGAGGAGGGGCTGGTGATGGTCCCGCCCTTCGACCATCCTGATATCGTGGCCGGGCAGGGAACACTGGGGCTCGAAATCATCGGCGCCTTGCCGGAGGCGGCAATCGTGCTGGTGCCGCTCTCGGGCGGCGGCCTTGCGGCGGGCGTTGCCGCTGCGGTCAAAGGCATCAATCCGAAGACCAAGGTGATCGGCCTGACGATGGAGAAGGGCGCTGCAATGAAGGCAAGCCTCGATGCCGGACGGCCGGTGCAGGTCGAGGAAGTGCCGAGCCTTGCCGACTCGCTCGGCGGCGGCATAGGTCTCGACAATCGCGTGACCTTTGCTATGTGCCGCGAACTTCTCGACGAGGTCATCCTGCTGACGGAAGCGGAAATCGCCGCCGGCATGCGCCACGCCTATGCCTGCGAGCGCCAGATCGTCGAAGGCGCGGGCGCGGTCGGCATTGCAGCGCTTCTTGCCGGGAAAATTGTGGCAAACGGTCCCATCGTCGCGATCCTGTCCGGGGCGAATGTCGACATGGAACAGCACCGGCGGGTGATCAACGGGACACAGCCGCTCTACCGCGAGGAGGGACCATGAGCCGGATGATCATTCTGACGGAAGCGGAACTGAGGAAAGTCATCGGGCTTGATCGCGATGCGGCCGCCTGCATCGAGGAGGCTTTCGCAGCGCTTGCAACCAAGGCTGTCGCCATGCCGCCGATCCTGCGGCTCGACATTCCGGAATATCGCGGCGAAGTCGATGTGAAGACGGCCTATGTGCCCGGCATCGAGGGCTTCGCAATCAAGATCAGCCCCGGCTTCTTCGACAACCCCAAGATCGGCCTGCCGAGCACCAACGGCATGATGGTGCTGCTGTCGAGCCGGACCGGACTGGTGCAGGCGCTGCTCTTGGACAACGGCTATCTCACCGACGTGCGCACCGCAGCAGCGGGCGCCGTCGCGGCAAAACATCTGTCGCGGGAAAATGCATCCGTGGCCGCGATCTTCGGCGCAGGCATGCAGGCGCGGCTGCAGCTCGAAGCACTGACGCTGGTCCGGCCGATCCGGGAAGCGAGGATATGGGCGCGCGATGCTGCCAAGGCGCAAAGCGTGGCAGCGGAATTGGCCGGAAAGCTCGGCTTTCCCGTCACCGCGACACCGAACGCCAGAGGTGCAATGACCGGCGCCGATCTCATCGTCACCACCACGCCGTCGGAAATACCGATCATCGAGGCCGGGTGGCTGGAACCAGGACAGCATCTGACGGCCATGGGCTCAGATGCGGAGCACAAGAACGAGATCGATCCGGCCGCCATTGCGGGTGCCGACCTCTACGTCGCCGACAGCTTGAAGCAGACGCGGCGTCTCGGCGAGTTGCATCACGCCATCGATGCCGGCCTGGTCGCAGGCGATGCGGTTTTTGCCGAGCTCGGCCAGATCGTCGCCGGCCGGACGCCGGGGCGGACGCGCAACGACCAGATCACCATCGCGGACCTCACCGGAACCGGGATCCAGGACACCGCCATCGCCACACTCGCCTTTGCCCGCGCCGGCGCGGCGAAGGCCGGGACCGCATTCGAAAGCTGACCGGCGCGGCGCCGGAAAAGAAGGGAAGAGACATGACAAAGCCCAATCTCAAATTCTCGCTCGGCGAATATGCCGCGCGGCTGGAAAAGACACGGCGTGCCATGGAGGCGAAGGGCGTAGACCTGCTTGTTGTCAGCGACCCGTCGAACATGGCCTGGCTGACCGGCTATGACGGCTGGTCCTTCTATGTGCATCAGGCGGTGATCGTGCCGCCGCAGGGCGAGCCGATCTGGTTCGGCCGCGGCCAGGACGCCAATGGCGCCAAGTTCACCGCCTATCTGAAACACGACAACATCGTCGGTTATCCCGATCACTATGTGCAGTCGACCGAGCGCCACCCGATGGACTATCTCTCGGGCATCCTGACCGAACGCGGTTTCGGCAAGCTGACGATCGGCGTCGAGATGGACAATTACTGGTTTTCGGCGGCGGCTTTTGCGGCGCTGCAGAAGCACCTGCCGAACGCCCGCTTCGTTGACGCGACCGCTCTCGTCAACTGGCAGCGCGCGGTCAAGAGCGAGATCGAAATCAGGTACATGCGCAATGCCGCCCGCATCGTCGAGGCGATGCACGCCCGCATCTTCGACAAGATCGAGGTCGGCATGCGCAAGTGCGATCTGGTTGCGGAAATCTATGATGCCGGCACCCGCGGCGTCGACGGCATCGGCGGCGATTATCCGGCGATCGTGCCGCTGCTGCCGTCCGGCGTCGAAGCATCCGCGCCCCACCTGACCTGGGACGATCGGCCGATGAAGAAAGGCGAGGGCACCTTCTTCGAGATCGCCGGCTGCTACAACCGCTATCACCTGCCGCTGTCGCGCACTGTCTTCCTCGGCAAGCCGACGCAGGCCTTTCTCGATGCCGAAAAGGCGACTTTGGAGGGCATGGAGGCCGGCCTTGCGGTCGCCAGACCCGGCAATACCTGCGAGGATATCGCCAACGCCTTCTTCGCCGTGCTGAAGAAATACGGGATCGTCAAGGACAACCGCACCGGTTACCCGATCGGCCTTTCCTATCCGCCGGACTGGGGCGAGCGCACCATGAGCCTGCGGCCGGGCGACCGGACGGAACTGAAGCCCGGCATGACCTTCCATTTCATGACCGGTCTCTGGCTCGACGACATGGGTTTCGAGACGACCGAGAGCATCCTCATCACCGACAGCGGCGTCGAGTGCTTCGCCAACGTGCCGCGCAGACTGATGGTCAAGGATTGAGGCTGTCATGACAGAGATTGGCTTGCGGCCGTCGCCGATCAGCGCGACGGTCAATTTCGCCGCCGAGGGTATCCAGCACGGATTCCTGCGCCTGCCTTACAGCCGCGACGACTCCGCCTGGGGATCGGTGATGGTGCCGATAACGGTCATCCGAAACGGCAAGGGGCCAACGGCCCTGCTGACCGGCGGCAATCACGGCGACGAGTATGAAGGACCGATCGCGCTCTTCGATCTTGCCAACTCGCTGAAGGCCGAAGAGGTGAGGGGCACTGTCATCATCGTGCCGGCCATGAATTATCCGGCTTTCCTGGCGGGGACCAGGACCTCGCCGATCGACAGGGGCAACATGAACCGCAGCTTCCCGGGCCGGCCCGACGGTACGGTGACGGAGAAGATCGCCGACTATTTCAGCCGTGTGCTGCTGCCGATGGCGGATCTCGTCCTCGATTTTCATTCCGGTGGCAAGACGCTCGATTTTCTGCCGTTCTGCGCGGCCCACATCCTGCCGAACAAGCAACAGGAGGAAAAAGCTTTCGAATTCGTGAGGGCGTTTGCGGCACCCTATTCGATGCAGATGCTGGAGATCGATGCGGTCGGCATGTACGACACCGCGGCCGAGGAGATGGGCAAGATCTTCATCACCACGGAACTCGGCGGCGGCGGCACCGCCACGGCCAAAAGTGCGGCGATTGCCAAGCGCGGCACCATGAACGTGCTGCGCCACGCCGGGATCGTCGCGGGCATCGTCGATCCTGGTCCGACGACCTGGCTCGATATGCCGGACGGTCGCTGCTTCTCCTTCGCAGAGGAGGGCGGGCTGATCGAACCTGTCATCGATCTCGGTGAAGCCGTCACTGACGATGCGGTCATCGCTCGCATCTATCCGACCGGGCGGACCGGGGTGGTGCCCCGCGAGATCCGCGCCGCCATGAGCGGCATTCTCTGTGCCCGGCACTTCCCGGGGCTGGTCAAATCAGGCGATTGCGTTGCCGTCGTGGCGGTTGTTGACGATTAGAACAGGATGATTTTAGGCCAGGTCGGCCTGAAATCTGAATCCTGTTCCAAATTAAATGGTTAGAGCATGATGTCCTCCGAATAATCGCGCACACTTTTCGGCATCATGCTCTAGGCGATCGGACAGGTCGAGGCAGGACGAGCTTCGACGGTCAGGCGTCAAGCCGCTTTCTGCGGTCTTGACCCGCTGGCGGCCGCGTCGATCTGAAAGCGGTTTACCACCCCTTCCAGCGTCTGCGTCTGGCTGCCAAGTGCCCGGCAGGCCGTGGCGGTTTCGACGGCCATGGCGGCGTTGCGTTGCGTCACCTGATCGAGCGCGTTGACGGAGGCGTTGATCTCGCCGATCGCCACCGCCTGCTCGGAGGACACCGAAACGATACGGGCGATCAGGCCGGCGACCTGCTCGACCTGTCCTTCGATTTCCAGGAGCGCCTTGCCGGTGCGGTTGACGAGGTCCACACCGGTGGAGACCTGGGCGGAGGAGGTGGAGATCAGAGCTCTGATCTCCTTGGCGGCGTTGGCCGAGCGCATGGCAAGTTCACGTACTTCCTGGGCAACGACCGCAAAACCCTTGCCTGCTTCGCCGGCGCGCGCTGCTTCAACCCCGGCATTGAGCGCGAGAAGATTGGTCTGGAAGGCGATTTCATCGATGACATTGACGATGGCGCCAATCTGGGAGGACGAGCCTTCGATCCTTTCCATTGCGGCGATGGCTTCGCGAACGACGGCTGCCGAATGTTCGGCGCTGGTGCGGGTCTCGGCCATCATGCCGGTGGCTCTGCCGGCATGGTCGGAGGCGTCTTTGGCTTTGATATTCATTTCATCGAGTGCGGCTGTGGCCTCTTCGAGCATAGCGGCCTGCTGTTCCGTGCGCGACGCAAGGCTGTCGGCTGCATCGGTGATGCCGGCCGAGGAACTGCCCACTTGCTTGGAGGTCTGGGCAATCTCCGCCATCGAAGCGCAAAGCGCGTCCATACTGTCGTTGAACTTCGCACGCAAGGTCTCGTAGGCTGCAGCGAAGGGTGTGTTGATCCGGCAATTAAGATTGCCGGTCGACAGCTGTTCAAGGCCGTATGTCAGCCGATCGATCACCGTTTCGCGGATCTGCTCCTCGACGGCTCTTTCGGCCAGTTGGCCGCGTTCGCGCTCAAATTCTGCATCGCGAAGAGCGGTCTCCCGCTTCTGTGCGTCCTGCCGCTCGAGCGCGTTGCGGCGGAATACCGCGACGGCCCTGGACATGGCGCCGATTTCGTCGGAACGGTTGGCATAGGGGACTTCGGTCGAAAAATCACCTTCAGCAAGGTTGCCCATATAGGCCTTCATGCCGTCGAGCGGCACAATTGCGCGGCGACTCAGTAGATAGAGCCCCACCAGCAACAGCCCGAACGAACCGAAGCCTGCGGCACCCGCATAGATCGTCCAGGTGACGATCTCCGAGGCGGCATTACGCTCCTCGCCCTTCAGGAAGGCGTCGGAATTGGCCACGAGTTTCTCGACCGCGTCCTGATGCGAATGAAAGGCGACGCGCAGCTGCTCGATCGCCCCGTGCGCCTTGTCTTCATCCCTGGCATTGAGGGCCGGGATGATCTCACGGTTCATCACCCCCCAGAATGCATCGCCCTTGGTGATGACATCGTTTTCAAGCTCGTCCTTCAAAGCCTGCGGCAGCCGAGTAGTTTTCCAATAGGCGCGGCGGTCATCGTAAGCGGTTTTCAGATTTGCGATCTTGGCAAGATTGGTGTCGGTGAGTTCGGGAAATTTGCTCGCCTCGAAGGAGAGCATATAGGATTCGACCACAAACAGCGGCGGCGGCAGAATATCGGCAATCAAATCCTTGCCGTAGACAACCTGCTCGTAAACCGGCCCGTTGACTTTCAGCCGTTCAAGGGCCGACTGCTGCAATCCGATCGACATGAAAAGGCCTGCCGAAACGGCGACACCGAACGCAACCAGACTGCGGGCAATGGTGAATGCCAAGGACTGTCTCCCACATGATGTGGCTTCTCTGCTTGAGATGCCTGATCCCTCGTGAAGTACTATGTCGATAGAACACTGAAATATGGTTAATTCTTTTTGACATCGGAACAAAATCAGGACCGGGACTACTTGTAGTACCCAGCCATCATCTGCAATCTTGATGTTAGCGACTGCTGCTACATGCAGATGAAAGGAGACCGACATGGCCGAACCTCAACTTTCCGTGCGCAGTGCGAAGGCACGCGATCTTGCACATCGGCTTGCTCGGCGCGAAAATCGATCAATAGCTGACATCGTTGAGCGGGCCCTCGAATCGTATGAAATACGGGAGACCGGCCGCGAGGCGGCCACGACCTTTTATGCTCAGCTTTCGCAACAAAGTGGCACGGATATCGACCTTGAGTCAGTCCTCAAAGAGGACAGACAGGCACACAAGGGCATCGAACTTTGATTTTCTCGTTTCAGCAAAAACAGGCTTGCGGTTGATTTTGTTGCCGAAACTGCGTTAGAGGATGGGATACCCTGGGATGCTGCGGCCGAACTCTTGCTATAGGAATAGGAATAGGAAAAGATAGAGGTTGCGGCGGAAATGGCGGTCACAGGCGCTCCATCGGTAGACGGTGAGAGATGCAACGCATTGCAGAGCTGATGAGTTCTCTAAATTGAAATTGCCAATGCCACAGCTGAAGAATCGCCTCTCAGAAGTCCTTGTCTCCTTTCTGCGGCCTTCGGCTTGTGCCTCGATGGGGGTCTAGGCCATAATGGATGTTGTCGAGCCCGCAGATGAGCCGCGCAAGCGCGGCCGGCCGAAAGTCTCCAGTGACGATGACAAGCGGGCGCATATCGTTGAAATTGCCCGCCGCGTTTTTGTAAAATACGGTTATGCTGGCAGCACGACCGCAGTCGTCGCTACCGAGGCGAGTGTTTCAAAACAGACGCTTTACAAGCTGTTTCAGAGCAAGGAAGAGCTGTTTGCCGCGGTGGTCGGAGCACATCGGCGCCTGATGCTCGACCTTCCGCGGC
This sequence comes from Rhizobium sp. WSM1274, assembly GCF_025200775.1. Taxonomy (NCBI): domain Bacteria; kingdom Pseudomonadati; phylum Pseudomonadota; class Alphaproteobacteria; order Hyphomicrobiales; family Rhizobiaceae; genus Rhizobium; species Rhizobium sp. WSM1274. Next base: position 46,984 of record NZ_CP104139.1, read on the forward strand.
CTGCTGAAAGATCTCTCGATTGCCGAGAGCCTCGAACGCATCTTCATGATCGATATGGATGACGACAAGGATGCGGATCGTGCCGGTTTCCTGCAGCTCGTCTTTCGCGAAGCGGGGCAGTTTCCCGAACTTATCGACATACTGCAGCGTGAAGGCATGCTTGCCAGCCGGCAGCATCTGGCAGACTGGCTGAGGGACCGCAGGGTGGAAGGCAAGTTGTCGCTTGATGATCCGGACAGCGGGGCCCGGATGCTGATGGATATGATCTTTGGCGCCATGGGTCCGCCGGAAGGACGAGCAAAGGCTTGGCCTAATCGGGCAACACTGCTTGCCCATCTCCAGCGCTGCATTGCAGTCTTTGCCGCAGGCGTCGGCGCCGCGTGACCCCGAAAGACGGCGATCCCTCGGCTTTTGACGTCGATGAGCGATTACAAGCTCTAATCTTATGCCATGCAGGCCTGCGGGCGTGAAGACATGGCTATGCCAAGGCCTTCATGAAGAAGGTGCTGGAGAGTGCGCTTCGCCCACAGCTTGAGCGACACCCGCTATGCAGAGTTGGCTGCCGCCTTCAAATTCGCCGGCGAGACGAAGACGGCGCGATCGGACGTGCAGCGGGAAGTTCATTAGAATCCATGAAGTCTACAAGCCTCCCCCAGCGCATACCTAGATTTCTCTTACCGAAATGCGCTGTATTTTCGTTTTCACACATTCCCTGCAAATCCACCGCGCATTTTTGCTGAAAATGCTCTGGACGAAGCGGGAAGCTTCCGGTTGGCGAAAGTTGGCCGTTGGCTTGAGGTTGGCAGTTTCCCGAGATCCTAATTCGCCGCCTGCGCCAACGCCTCGCTTGCATATTCCATTTACCAAGGCTAGCGCAGCCGGGCGGTCCGGAAGTGGGATGAAAATGCTGCGCTGCCGAAAAAATCGCCACGCGCGCCACTGCGCGTTTTTTCGGCATACCCCATTGACAATTCATCCTTGATGGCACTTGATAACGTTATTCCAGTAAAACAGACATGCGTCCATTATACTGGAATATAGGAACAATCCATAAGGGGAACGCCATGACCATTTCCTTTCGCACCGGCGTGATGTCGTTGGTCGCCGCCGCTCTGTTGTCCACGCCTGTGCTGGCCGAAGGCAGCAAGCTCGATGAAGTGTTGGCCCGCGGCCATCTCGTCCTCGGCACGGGCAGCACCAATGCGCCTTGGCACTTCAAGAGCGCCGACGACAAGCTTCAGGGATTCGACGTCGACATGGGCCATATCATCGCCAAGGCGCTCTTCGGCGACCCTGAGAAGATCGAATATGTGAACCAGTCCTCCGATGCCCGCATCCCGAACATTACCACCGACAAAGTCGACATCACCTGCCAGTTCATGACCGTTACCGGCGAGCGCGCCCAGCAGGTTGCCTTCACCATTCCCTATTATCGCGAGGGTGTCGGCCTGATGCTCAAGGCGGACGGAAAATATGCCGACTACGCCGCCCTGAAGGCGGCCGGTTCCTCCGTCACCATCTCGGTTCTCCAGAACGTCTATGCCGAGGCGATGGTGCATGCGGCGCTGCCGGAGGCGACCGTCGACCAGTACGATTCCGTCGACCTGATCTATCAGGCGCTAGAATCGGGACGCGCCGATGCTGTCGCCACGGACCAGTCGTCGCTCGCCTGGTACATGACGCAGAATCCCGGCCGTTACAAAGACGCCGGCTATGGCTGGAATCCGCAGACTTACGCCTGCGCCGTCAAGCGCGGCGATCAGGATTGGCTGAACTTCGTCAACACCGCTCTGCACGAGGCCATGACCGGCGTTGAGTTCGACTTCTACGCCAAGTCCTTCAAAACCTGGTTCGGCAAAGATCTGACGCCGCCGCAGATCGGCTTCCCGGTCGAGTTCAAGTAACAGCCATGTGGAGCGGGACATGTTTCCCGCTCCACATTTAAAGAGTGAGAGCATGATGCCGTCCGGAAACCGCTCACAGTTTTCGGTATCATGCTCTGGTCTGAAAGGCGGCCCGCATGGGTTACACGTTGAATTTCGCTGCCGTCTGGCGCAATTTCGATTTTCTTTTGAGCGGGCTCGCGCTCAGCCTCGGCCTGGCGGTGATCTCGATCCTGATCGGGGCGGCGATCGGCCTTGCCGTCGCCTTCGCGCTGACGTCCAAAAGCCGCTTTGCGATCGTGCCGGCGCGGGTCTATGTCACTGTCATTCGCAACCTGCCAATTCTCGTTCTGGTGCTTTTTGCCTTTTTCGCGTTGCCGCAGATGGGCTTGCGGCTCGACAAGATAAAAAGCTTCGTCCTGGTTCTATCCCTTTACTCCGGCGCCTATCTGGCCGAGGTGTTCCGCGCCGGGCTGCTGTCAATTCCGAGAGGGCTGACGGAAGCGGGTCTTGCCATCGGCCTGACGGGGATGCAGATCCGCAGTTCCATCATCGCTCCGCTGATGCTGCGCAACGTGCTGCCGTCGCTGTCTTCGACGATCATTTCGCTCTTCAAGGACACCTCGCTCGCCGCCGCCATCGCGGTGCCGGAACTGACCTTCGCGGCTCGCAAGATCAATGTCGAGAGCTTCCGCGTTATAGAAACCTGGATGGTCACATCAGCCCTCTATGTCGCGACCTGTTTCCTCATCGCCGCCGTGATGCGCTTCGTCGAGCGCCGCCTGGCCCTGCCGAGATAGACCTGATGTCCCACACTTTTCTCGAACAACTCTGGATCGCCCGATACGTCATCATGAACGGCATCGGCGTGACCGTGTCGATCTCTCTGCTCGCCATCCTCGCGGGTTCCATACTCGGCGTTTTCGTCGGCCTGGCGCTCGTCTATGGCGGCGCTGTTTTGCGTCTGGCCGTGCGCGCCTACACCGATATCATCCGCGGCACGCCGGTGCTCGTGCTGGTGCTGGCGAGCTACTACGTCTCCGCCGCCGTCGGCCTTAATCTCGGGCCGTTCTCGGCCGGCGTGCTTGCCCTTGCCATCTTCTGCTCTTCCCATGTCGGCGAAATCGTGCGCGGAGCACTTCAGGCGATCCCGAAGGGGCAGACCGAAGCCGCCAAGGCGATCGGCCTGACCTTTACCCAGACCTTCACCTCGGTGCTGTGGCCACAGGCCATGCGCCAGTGCCTGCCGGCCTGGGTGAATACGGCGGCCGAGATGGTCAAAGCCTCGACGCTGCTCTCCGTTATCGGCGTCGCGGAGCTTCTCCTGCGCACGCAAGAAATCATCTCCCGCAATTTCATGAGCCTCCAGTTCTATTTCTTGGCCGGCGGTCTCTACTTCATCGTCAACTACGGCATTGAGCACTTCGGCAAATATGTCGAGCGCAAGACCGCCCTGCCGTCCTGAGGAGACATCCAATGGCCAAGACCATTCTCGACATCCAGGGTCTGCGCAAGACTTACGGCATTCACGAAGTCCTCAAGGGCGTCGATTGCGCCGTGCAGGAAGGCGAAGTCATTTCCATCATCGGCTCGTCCGGTTCCGGGAAGACCACCTTGCTGCGCTGCATCAACATGCTTGAGGAATTCCAGGGCGGCACGATCAGCCTTGACGGCGAGGAGATCGGCTATCGCGTCGAAGGGACAGCGCGGCGCCGCAAGAGCGAGAAAGAGATTGCACGCCAACGCGCGTTGACCGGCATGGCGTTTCAGCAGTTCAATCTTTTTCCGCATATGAGTGCCGCTGAAAACGTCATGCTCGGCCTCGTCAAGGTGAAGAAGATGACCAAGCCGGACGCCCGCGCCATTGCGGAAAAATGGCTCGATCGTGTCGGCCTTTCCGCCCGCTCGAACCATTATCCAGGACAGCTTTCCGGCGGCCAGCAGCAGCGCGTCGCGATTGCCCGCGCCATCGCCATGTCGCCGAGGCTGATGCTGTTCGACGAAGTGACCTCTGCGCTCGACCCGGAACTGGTGGGCGAAGTGCTCCAGGTCATCAAGGGGCTTGCGGCCGACGGCATGACCATGCTGCTGGTTACGCACGAGATGCGATTTGCCTACGACGTTTCGTCACGAGTCATCTTCATGAACCAAGGCGTCATCTGCGAAGAGGGCGATCCGAAGGACATGTTCGTGCATCCGAAGACCGAGCGGCTGGCGGAATTCCTCAAAACCTCGAGTTTCAATTAGGCGAAAAAAGAAATCCATGACGATCACAAGTTACGGTGGGCGCAGCTCCCCTAACCACTGTTTGGCTTACGATCGCATGGCAAGCGCACATTGAATGTGATGGCAAATCCATTATATTGCTAGCATCGCTATCATGTTCCACAAGGTTGCCATCATGCCCGCAGTCACAATCAGAAACCTGTCCGAGGCGACGCACCGTGCTCTCAAGGTGCGTGCGGCTCATCACGGGCGCAGCGCCGAAGCGGAAATGCGCGAAATCCTCGAGGCTGCCGTCCGTCCGGAAACGCGGCTGCATCTTGGCAGCGCGCTCGCCGAACGGAGTCGTCGCCTCGGGTTGACAAATGAGGACCTTGCCGTTCTGGACCAAGCTCGCGACGCATTGCCTGCAAAGCCGTTGAGCTTTGAATGATTATCCTTGATACGAACGTCGTTTCCGAGGCGATGAAACCCGCGCCCGACGAAACCGTGAAATCCTGGCTCGATGAGCAGGCAGCCGAAACCCTCTTCCTTTCTAGCGTCACGATCGCCGAGCTGATGTTTGGAATCGGCGCCCTCCCGGCTGGCAAACGCAAGGAAAGGCTCTCCGACGCGTTGGACGGTCTGATGGAACTCTTCGAACGCCGTATTTTGGCTTTCGACATTACAGCGGCACGGCGCTATGCCGATCTCGCGGTCAAGGCCCGAGCTGCTGGCAGAGGATTTCCCACTCCGGACGGCTATATCGCCGCTATCGCGGCATCGAAAGGGTTCGCCGTAGCCACGCGCGATACAAGTGCTTTCGACGCTGCAGGTGTTGAAGTGATCAATCCCTGGGCGGCTTCGACCGCATAAGGTCGTTCGGCCAGTAAGAACAAGCCGCCACGAGTGGTTCGACGCTGGTCTGCGTTTGCAAGGCGTTGCAGGCACGCGCTCAATTTACGCTCAGTCTGCATTCGCAGCGTGCAAATTCCAAGGGGAGGGATCCGAGACATCTTGGAAATCCTGAACGCAGTATTTTGGCACGCGCTTTGCTTTCCTGTCTTGTATGCAAGATAGCCACACATCTGAGAGCACGCAGAAGACCATTGAGGAGACGATCGTCTCCGGGATTCTTTCAGCCAAAATTCGGCCTGGGACGCGTCTTGGTGAAAACCAGTTGGCAACGCTCTTCAGCGTGTCTCGAACCCGCGTTCGTGAAGCCATGATGCGCCTGGAAACACGCGGCATCGTCCATGTCAGTCCAAGACGAGGCTGGTTTGTTGTCGAGCCGTCCGCAGAAGAGGCGATCGCGGTCTATGAGGCACGGCGCGTCATCGAGGCCGGATTGCTGCGCAGCATGCGCGCTCTGACAGACGAGGGGCGCAAAGCTCTCGACCTGCATTTGAACGAGGAGAAAAGCGCAATGGCTGCGGGCGATCGACAGCGCCTGACCTATTTGATGGGTGATTTCCACATCCGCATCGCCGAATCGAGTGGGAACGCCATCATCGTCGATATCCTCCGCGATCTCACCGCGAGGACGATCCTCATCTCGATGCTCTATCAGTCTGAATTTCATGCAGCACAGTCTCATGACGGGCACTGCCGCATCTTCGAGGCCATGCAAGCGGGCGATTTCGTCAGGGCTGCGGAGCTCTCTGTCGAACATCTGGACGAAGTGGAAATGGGGCTCGACCTCACCACACGCCCGGACCCGCTCTCGGAACTGCGCAGTTCCCTGTCACTTCCTCCCAAGACCGTGCCCCAACCCCCGGACCCAAAAAACCACAACTTCAAAGGAGCAATTAAAACATGCTGACAAGACGAGTCTTCTTCGCCATCGCGACCCTGGCTGCAACCTTCGGTTTCAGCTCCGCGTCTTACGCCGATGCTCTCGCCGACATCACGGCGCGCGGCACTCTGCGTGTCGCCGTCCCGCAGGATTTCCCGCCCTTTGGCAGCGTCGGTACCGATATGGCGCCGATGGGTTACGATATCGATGTGGCCAATCTCATTGCCGAAAAACTGGGCGTCAAGACCGAACTCGTGCCGGTCACCAGCGCCAACCGCGTTCCTTATCTGCAGACGAATAAGGTCGATCTGGTCATATCAAGCCTCGGCAAGAATGCGGATCGCGAAAAGGTGATCGATTTCACCACGGCCTATGCCCCCTTCTTCAATGGCGTGTTCGCGCCCGCCGATCTTTCGATCGCCAAGGTGGAAGATCTCGCGGGAAAGAGCATCGGCGTTACGCGCGGCGCTGTCGAAGATCTCGAGTTGACGAAGATCGCGCCGGCCGACGCGACGATCAAGCGCTACGAGGACAACAACGGCACCATCTCGGCCTTCCTCTCCGGCCAGGTCGACACCATCGCGACCGGCAACGTTGTGGCTGCTGCGATCCTCGCCAAAAATCCCCCGAAGCGGCCTGAGATGAAGTTCCTCATCAAGAACTCGCCCTGCTATATCGGTCTCAACAAGGAACAGGCAGCTCTTCTGGAGAAGGTGAACGGCATTATCGCTGCGGCCAAAACCGATGGCGCGCTGGACGCCATATCACAGAAGTGGCTTGGCGCCGGTCTCCCGTCGGATCTCTAAGGGACTCGGTTTCACGGACGTCATCCCGCGCCTGCGCGCGGGATGACGTGACGATCCGTCACCGCAAGAGGGGACAATTCCTTGAGTTACCATTTCGAATTCGGCTGGCTGCTTGAATATTATCCTGAGATCGTCAAGGGCATACTGATCACCCTGGAGCTTATCGCTATCGGCGGAGTGCTCGGCATTTTGCTCGGCATCTTCTGTGCCTGGGTGCGTGCACTCGGCCCGGCCTGGCTGAAGCCTGTCATTGCGACTTATGTCGAGCTGATCCGCAACACGCCGTTCCTGATCCAGCTCTTTTTCATCTTTTTCGGTCTGCCGTCGCTCGGTCTCAAGCTTTCCGAACTGACGGCCGCTAACCTCGCGATGGTCGTCAACCTCGGCGCCTATAGCTGCGAGATTACCCGCGCCGGCATCCAGGCAACTCCGAAGGGTCAGTTCGAGGCGGGCGAGAGCCTTGCCATGACGCGCTTCGAAACCTTCCGGCATGTCGTTCTCGTGCCGTCGCTGCAACGCATCTGGCCGGCGCTGTCGTCGCAAGTCGTCATCGTCATGCTCGGCTCATCGGTGGTGTCGCAGATCGCCGCAGAGGATCTGACCTTTGCTGCGAACTTCATACAATCGCGAACCTTCCGCGCCTTCGAGGCCTACATCGTCTCGACATCAATCTATCTCGTGCTGGCGATCCTGCTCCGGCAGGTGCTGGCGGTAGTCGGCGGGTTCATTTTCCCAAGGAGAGCGGCGCGATGATCGAGTTCACACTCTGGGACATCCTGCGCAACCTGCTGCTCGCCACCCGCTGGACGATCCTGCTTTCGCTCGTCTCCTTCATCGGCGGCGGCGCGGTCGGACTGGGGTTGCTCTTCTTGCGCATCAGCAAGCGCAAGTCATTCAGGACGGTCGCAAAATACTATATCGAGCTCTTCCAAGGCACACCGCTGCTGATGCAGCTCTTCATTGCGTTTTTCGGTCTCGGCCTCTTCGGGATAGATGTGCCGGCCTGGCTAGCTGCGGGATTGGCGCTCACCCTATGGAGCGCCGCCTTCCTCGCCGAAATATGGCGAGGCTGCGTCGAAGCGGTCGCGCGGGGTCAATGGGAAGCCTCCGCCAGCCTCGGCATGGGCCGGTTGCAGCAGATGCGCTATGTCATCCTTCCGCAGGCGCTGAGGGTCGCGATACCACCCACGGTCGGCTTCTCCGTTCAAATCGTCAAGGGTACGGCGCTGACCTCGATCATCGGTTTCGTTGAATTGTCGAAAGCCGGCACGGTGGTCACCAATGCCACCTTCCAGCCCTTCACCGTCTACGGGCTCGTCGCCCTCATCTACTTCGCCCTTTGCTGGCCTTTGTCGAAAAGCAGCCAGATCCTGGAAAGGAAGCTCAATGTCGCTCATCGAAATCACTGAAGTCCGCAAGAGCTTCGGCACCACCGAGGTGCTGAAAGGCATCAATCTCGACGTGGAGGCTGGTGAAGTCATCGCTATTATCGGCAAGAGCGGTTCAGGCAAATCGACCCTGCTTCGCTGCATCAACGGCCTGGAGACCATCACCGATGGCTCCATCTCCGTAGCCGGCGCGCAGCTCCTTGATGACGAAGTGCATCTGAAGGCACTGCGCCTCAAGGTCGGCATGATCTTTCAGCAGTTCAACCTCTTCCCGCACCTGACCGTCGGCGGTAACGTCATGCTGTCGCAGACCGTGGTCAAAAAGACCCCGAAAGCCGAAGCCGAGGCCACCGCCCGGAAGATGCTGGAGCGGGTAGGGCTGGGCCACAGGTTCGACGCCTATCCCGACGAGCTCTCGGGCGGACAGCAGCAGCGCGTCGCCATCGCCCGCGCGCTGGCCATGCAGCCGACAGCACTTCTCTGCGACGAGATCACCTCGGCGCTCGATCCGGAACTGGTCGCCGAAGTTCTCGCCGTCGTGCGCGAGCTTGCGGCCGAGGGAATGACGCTCCTGATGGTAACCCACGAGATGAAGTTCGCCCGCGATGTCTGCAGCCGCGTCGTCTTCATGCACCAGGGCCGCGTTCACGAAATAGGCCTGCCGGAGGAAGTCTTCGCCAATCCTCAGACTGCGGAGCTGAAGCAGTTTCTCGGCGTCAACTAGAATATCCGTGCGTTTTCCATCTGGACAACGCTCAGGCGTTCGTCACGGATCTTCTGGATGACTTCGAGGCGATGCAACTCTTTCTGCGACATGGTGATCATAAAGGACATGACGGCTCCGACCGCTCATGGTCTCGACCAGGCTGAAGATCGTCATCCTTGCTCCCGACGTTGGCTTTGACCAGTGCGTCGAGAGGCGAGACTGTCGCATCTCTAACTGGCCCAACTGTCGCATTACTAAATAGCCGCTACATACATGTGGCGGCAGGATTGAAATGTCCGCCGTTGCGCAAAGTTAAAATGTCACTTTGGGCGCGGTGTCAGCCATTTAGAAATGCGACAGCCGAGCGCCGCCGACCAGCCCCCGACCGGACCGGCTGGACCGGGTTGCAAGGGAAGGGAGGGGGCGGGTGAGATGCTCCCTTGGGCTTTAGCTTTGACAATTGGAGCAGCCAGTCATTCCGCCGCATCGAGGTCAGAGAGCGCTTGTCGCCGTCGGGCAATGACGGCGGGATCGTTCATGAAATCCTTCCGGCGTCCGGGCCCACGAGCACGCGGCACATAGCCGTTCTTCTCGCTGTTGGTCTTCACCTTCGGCGTTGGCAACTGATCCTGCCGCTCCTTGATGTAGGCCAGCACATCGCCGAGCCGCTTGTTCTCGGTGATCGCCGCATGCGTCACCCGCTGGTCCTTGTCGAACGTCCTGTAGGGCAGGGAATGCCCCTTCCACCGGACATCCAAGCGACCATCCGCATAGGCATAGGTCTCGACATAGCGACCAGCCAAACCACGCGTCACCTCGGTCTCCTCCAGCATGATCCGCTTGCGTTCAAACGAAAACGTCAACTGCGCCCCGACATAACGCTGCTCACGCTTGCACAGAATGTCCTTCAGCCGGTCCGACGCAAGATTCATCGGCCGATGCAGATTATCGGGCCGGGTAGGGACAATCGCAAATCGCGCATTGTAGCGCTCGATGAAACCGGACAGGAAAGCGTTGCCGTCGTCCATGCCGGAAATCCCCGCCAGCCGCAGTTCTTTGACCAGCCGATCCTGCAGCGTCCGGTTCATCCGCTCGACGCGACCTTTCGCCTGGCTCGAATTTGCGCAAAGAATCTCGATGTTTAGCTCACAAAGCGCCCGCCCGAACTGGGTCATGCCCTGGCCGCCCTTGGCATCCTTCTTCGCCACCCGGAACACCGAATGCTTGTCGGAATAGAAGGCGATTGGGGCGCCGTGATGCTTCAGATAAAACGCCAGCGCCTCAAAGTAGCTGAAGGCGCTTTCCGAGCGCACAAAGCGCAACTGCATCAGCTTGCCCGTCGCATCGTCGACGAACACCAGCAGCGAGCATGGGTCGCCGCGATCCTCGAACCAGCGATGTTCGGACCCGTCGATCTGCACGAGTTCGCCATAAGCCTCGCGGCGCAGCCGCGGCTGATGAAACGTCCGGCGCTGCTTGCGCGACAGCCAAAGCCCAGCCTCCGTCATCCATTGCCGCAGCGTCTCACGCGACACCGTCAGCCCATCGAGCTCGGCAAGCTTCTCGGCGGCCAGCGTCGGACCGAAGTCGGCATAGCATTCGCGAACCAACGTCACGGCGTAATCGCGAACCCCGTCACTGATCCGATTGTTCGACGGCCGGCCGATCGCTTTGTGCCGGATCGACGCCGCACCACCCGTGTTGATCCGCTCCAGCAGACGACGCACCTGGCGCGTACTCAGATCAAGCACATGTGACGCCGACACCATCGTCATCCGGCCGGCGATCACTTTCGATAGAATCTCGATCCGCTGCAGATCACGCTCGCTCATCGTAATCAGTCCCATCCGCAATCTCCCAGGTCATCAAACCCGGGGAGAGTGACATTCCAACTTTGCAGAAACAGGACGCTTCAACTTTGCGGCTACATACATGTGTGGCATAACGTAGTTTATGGAACTGACCCTATCCTTCTGTGTGCCGGTGTCCGGTTTCATCAAGCCCTTATTTCAGGGCGACTGCCGACCAACGCGACAATCGGGTCATTGGCCCCCTTGGTGGCGACAATTACATTCCCCCCAGTGCCACATATTTCAGTTCAAGAAAGCCCTCTATGCCGTACTTCGATCCTTCGCGCCCGGTACCGGACTGTTTGATGCCGCCGAAGGGCGCCATTTCGTTGGCGATCATGCCGGTATTGACGCCGACCATCCCTGCTTCAAGCGCCTCCGCGACACGCCAAATGCGAGCCATATCCTTGGCATAGAAATAGGAGGCGAGACCGAATTCACTATCATTGGCCATGGCGATGACGTCGTTCTCGTCCTTGAACGAAATGATCGGTGCCAGCGGCGCAAAGGTTTCCTCCTTGGCCACCTTCATCGTCTGCGTCACGCCGATCACGACTGTCGGCTCGAAGAAAGTGCCGCCAAGTACGCTGCGCTTGCCCCCAGTGAGAACTGTCCCGCCATTGGCCATCGCATCGGCGACATGCTCTTCCATCTTCGCAACGGCCTTCTCATCGATCAGCGGCCCTTGGCTGACGCCGGCGTCTGTACCGCGACCGAGCGAAAGACCCGAAACCTTGGCAAGCAGCCTTTCGGTGAAGTCTGCAGCAACACTCTCCTGCACATAGATACGGTTGGCGCAAACGCAGGTCTGGCCGGCATTGCGGAATTTGGAGATCATCGCGCCATCGACGGCGGCATCGAGATCGGCATCATCGAAGACGATGAAGGGCGCGTTGCCGCCCAATTCCAGCGAGAGGCGCTTGATGCCGCCGGCAGCCTCCTTCATCAGCCAGCGCCCGACGCCGGTGGAACCGGTGAAGGTGATCTTGGCGATCCTCGGATTGTGGCAGAACTCCAGACCGATCGGCTTCGCCTCGCCGGTCACGACCGAAAACACGCCCTTCGGCACGCCGGCGCGCTCGGCAAGCACGGCGAGCGCCAGCGCCGACAGCGGCGTCTGCGAAGCCGGTTTCAGGATCATGCTGCAGCCGGCGGCAAGGGCCGGGCCTGCCTTGCGGGTGATCATGCCGTTCGGGAAATTCCACGGCGTGATTGCCGCGCAGACACCAACAGGTTGCTTCAGTACCATGATGCGCTGGCCGGCATTGGGGCCGGGAATGATATCGCCATCGATGCGCTTTGCCTCTTCCGCAAACCATTCGAGATAGGCCGCGTTGGAGACGACCTCGCCCCTCGCCTCCGCCAGCGGCTTGCCCTGCTCGGTCGTCAGGATCAGCGCCAGATCGTCGGCATTTTCGACGATGAGTTCGTACCAGCGCTTGAGCACCTGCGCCCGCTCCTTGGCCGTGCGCCTTGCCCAGAGCTTCTGCGCTTCTGCCGCGGCATCGATCGCCTTCGCGACAACCGCCTGGCCGAGATCCGGTACATTCGCAATCAGCGCACCGTCGAAGGGATCGGTCACCGCAAATGACTTGCCGTCGGGTGCGGCGATCCACGCGCCGGCGACGAAAGCCTTGTCCGTGAGTAGGGTGGGGTCCTTGAGGGCAAGCGTGCGGCGCTCGGTCATGATGCGGGATCTCCTATGATTTTCAAAAGAGCGGGAACGGTCAGCGATAGGCCGGACAAGAGAAGCAGGCCGAAAGCCATGCGGCGGATCGATAGGGCGGACAAGGGTGGCGGCCACCGCTTGGCGACAAAGGTCATGATCATCACGACCGGGATGCAGAGCAGACCCCACCAGAAGCTGCTATGCGGGAGGTCGCCGGCAGCCGCGACCATGGCCAGCCGGATTACGGCATTGACGGCAAACGCTGCCACCAGAGTTTCGCGGATGCTGACTGCCGGCAGCGGCTGCCGGTAGAGGTGATAGACGAGCGGCGGGCCGGCGGTGGAAAACAGGCCACCCATCAGACCCGCAACCGCACCGAAAAACGCGAAGGAAGCGCGCGATGACCGCGCGGCCAGCGGCTGCGGCTTCAGCGCAAGCTGCAGGCTCGAGGCAATGATGACGATCCCGAGCACAAGCTTCAGCCAGTGGATGGACGCCGAAACCATCTCGCCCAGCAGCCAGTATCCGGCAGCAAGCGCTGAAATGCTGGAAATGACAACCGGCCAGAACTCGGCCCAGGCGATATCGCGCCAGCCGCGCGCCAGAACCTGGGCTGCGTTGACGAGCACCATACAGCTCACGAGCACGGCGGCCTCCGGCAGCGGCATCAGCCCGGAAAGGCCGATGCCACCCATCATGATCAGCCCGAAGGCGAAACCGGTCAGGGTTTGCATGTAGGCGGCAAGGCCCGCCAACACCAGAAGTCCCGCAAGACCCGCAGCGCTCACTGTCACAGACCTCGAAGACCGGCAAACAGCGCTTCATCGGCGCAACCGGCTCGGTAGAAGACGGGCGGCTGTCCGAGCGGCGCGGCAATCCGAACCTTTTCGCCGCCGGCGAATGTTTCGCCCGTCCAGGCGTGAACCCAAAGCGCGTCCTGCGGCAGATAGACCACACGATCCGCCTGCGCTGCCTGCCAGATCGGCGCGACCAGCATGTCGGCGCCGTAGAGATAACTGTCCTGGATTGCATAGGTCTCACGATCGTCCTGGTGATGCAGGAACAACGGCCGCTGTACCGGCAGACCTCGCGCAACCGCCTCATTGGACAGCGATTTGAGATAGGGAGCAAGATGCCTGTAGATCCGCGTCATCCGGGCGAAATGCGACAGCACCTGCGGATCCTGATCAATCTGCACGTTTTCGCGCGGGCGATTTCCCTCATGGCTGCGCATGACGGGCGTGAATGCCGCCATTTCGGCCCAGCGCATCAAAAGCTCGGGCGTGCGGACATTGCCGAAGAGGCTGGTATAGCCTCCGATGTCGGAGTGGTGATAGGCATTGCCGAGGAGGCCGGAAGACAGGGCAGCACAGATGACTGTGACCAGCCCGTCATGCCGGGAGAAATCGACCGACTGATCGCCGCCCCACAGCAGAGGACAATGTTTCTGGACGCCGGTGAAGCCGGCGCGCATGAAAAACAGCGCCTCGCCGGTCTGACCGCGACTGGCAACCGCCTTCGCATTGACTTCCGCCCAAAGCGTCGGCCACTGGTTGTGCATCAGCTTGGCATCGATGCCGTTTGCAAGGTGCACGTCGATCGGCAGGTATTCGCCGAAATCGGCCATCCATCCCGAAAGCCCATAGTCCAGCATCTTCTTGCCAATGATGTCCTCGGCAAACCATTCGGCCGCGGCCGGATTTGTGAAATCGACGACGCCGCAGTCGAATTCGCCAAAATCGACCAACGCGGTTTTTCCGCTTTCATCCGTAGCGAAGTAGCCCTCCGCTTCCGCGATTTCAAACAAGGGGCCATCGACGCAGAGATAGGGGTTTACGTAACCCAGGAACCTGATGCCATCACCGTTCAGCTCGGTAATCCTCTGGCGTAGACCGGGATAACGATCCTCGTTGGCCTGCCAGTCCCAGAAGAGGCGCGCGCCGAAGGAGGTCTGGCGCAGCCCCACCCAGTCCTCGCACCATAGAGCGGAAACCTCGACTCCGGCATCGCGCATCGACTGAAGCCGCGAAAAGGAATTTTCGCCATCCTTCAGCCCGATGATCGCGCCGTTGTATACCCAGTCGGGAAGCGGCGGCTGTCGGCCGAAGCGATCCGACAGCACCTCGACCAGTTCGACAAAGGTCGGCGCGGCGAAAAGCTCGATCCGCGCTGGAATCGCCCAGACCTCGATCTCGTGAAAAGTCTTGCGGCGGAAATCGAAAACAGAATAGGCCGTCGTTTCGACATGCAGCGCGTAGCGCGCCGAGGAAACATAGGTCGGTTGTGGGTAGTTCGTGTTGAAATAATCGCCGCCCGCCCGATCCTTGACGTTCGACTTGAAGGTGATCTCGCTGGTCCGGTCGCGGCCGACGCCCGGCTCAGAGGTCCAAAGGGGAAAGCGCCGGCCGCGCATGTCGAGATAGGACATCTGCTCTCCGCCACCCCAGACATGTTCGTCGTGATCGGCAGGGACACGCATCCATAGCCGGTTCAGCGACGTATCGAGCGCCTCAAAGCCGATGGTACCTCCATCGATGTTCAGGACAAGGCGTGCCGGCCTGCCCGGTCCGTCCGACAGAAAAACCCGATTGTGTTCGATCTCCGTATGCGCAAAGGCACGACGCTCGATGACATAGTCCTCGATTTCGAAATTGCCGCGATACATATCCATGCGCTCTTCGCCATGACCGGCAAAGATCGCGGGCGCGGCTGCGCTGTGCTCAAGAATCGTCCGGCCCCCGAAAGTGAGAATGAAGCCGGTTTCTGTCTGTTCGAGTTTCATGAAACTTTCTTTCGAATCTGCATGTTCAGTTCTGCGTCAGCCCGGCATCGACGACGAAGTTCGCGCCGGTACAGCCGCCGCTTTCGTCAGAGGCAAGGAACAATCCCATGCGCGCCACATGGCTTGCATCGAGGCGGAACTTCAACGCCTGCAAGTCGATGAACTGCTGGTTCTGTTCCGGCGATGTCCAGAGTTGCAATTGCCGTTCTGTGACGATCGCGCCGGGGACGATGCAGTTGACCCGGATGCCGGAGGGGCCGAGTTCGCGGGCAAGCGTCTTGGTCATGCCGTTGATGGCGGCCTTCGCCGTGGTATAGCCGACCATGCCGGGACGGCCGCGCATCCAGGAGACTGACCCCAGCATGATGATCGACCCGCTCCCCTTTTCGGCCATGCGCGCGCTGACGGCCTGGGTTGCGAAAAACTGGTGGTCGAGATTGAGCGACAAGGCTCTCCGCCAGGACTCCGGTTCGAGATCGCCCATCATGTGACGATCGTCCTTGCCGGCGTTGTTGACCAGAACATCGATGCCGCCGCGCGCCTGCTCGACCTCGGCAATGGCCCTACGCAGCGCTGGAATGTCCGTGACGTCGCAAGCGGCGAACGTCGCCCCGATCGAAGCAGCTAGTTTTGCCCCCTCTTCGGCATCGATATCGATGAACGCAACATTCGCGCCCTGCGCGGCAAAAGCCTTGACCATCTCTGCCCCGATACCCGAGGCGCCGCCGGTGACAAGCACGGTGCGCCCTTCAAGGGAGGTGTAGCGAACGCTGTCATAGTTGGATGGCATTGGTCAGGCTTCCGGGTTGAAAAGCGGTTTTGGCAAACCGGCCATATCGGTGCGCATTGCAAACAGTGCGCCGGACAGGGGAAAGGCGGCGATCTCGGCTGCAGAACGGCCAATGCTGGCGCTTGTGCAGTAGAGAGTTCGCATGTCGGAGCCGCCGAAGGTAACCATTGTCGGGCACTTCGCCGGCACTGAGTATTCCGCGAGGAGAATTCCATCAGCACTGTAGCGTTGTACGCGCCCGCCCTCGAACAATGCGGTCCAGTAGCATCCATCGACGTCGACGGCGCCACCGTCCGGGCGGCCCTTGTCCGTGTCGCTTCCGAACCGGGCAAAAGCCCGCCGGTTGGACGCCGTACCTGTCTCCGGCGCATAGTCGTAAGTATAGAGGGCGTAGCGCAGCGTGTCCGCATGATAGAGCCTCTGCCCGTCCGGTGAGAACGCGACGCCGTTCGACGTCAAAAGACCATCGGCCAGTTGGGCGAGACCGTTCCGGTCGAAGCGGTAAAGACCGGCAATGCCTTTTTCGCGGGTCTCATCCACCGTTCCGGCCACGAAGCGTCCTTTCGGATCGACCATGCCGTCATTAAAGCGGCTGCTCGCCTGATTCTCGGGATTGTCTGCGAGTTTGCGCAGAAGTGTCCCGTCGGTGCCGACCAGCCACAGGCCAGAGCGCAGTCCGGCAATGAAACCGCCAGCGGCGGCGAGGCCGATGCAGCCGACTTCTTCGGGAAGTTCGATCGTCTTCAAGCCACCGGACTCCGGATCGAACCGATGTATCCAGCAGCGCTTGATATCGACGAAATAGAGCACCTGCTCGGCAACCGACCACAACGGGCATTCGCCGAGAGACGCCTTGAGGTCGAGAACAAGTTCGAAACCCGTTTGCACGCCGAAATCCTCAGTAGGCGGCGGCAGGTGCCGTGGGGGCCGCCTGCCCCTTCAACACGCCAAGCCAATCATTGGCGCGACCGGTCATCATGGCGATGTCGGATGCTATCGCCGCAAAATCGTAACCATAGACCAGGAACTGCTTTACCATATCGGGATTAGGACCAACGATGCCGACCGGCTTGCCGGCCGAATGTGCGTCCTTTGCCGCCTTTTCGATCAGCGCCTGCACCTCCGGATGGGAGATATTGCCGATGTGGCCCATCGCAGCCGACAGATCGCCAGGCCCGACGAACAGGGCATCGACGCCGTCGACCGCAGCGATCTCCGGCAGGCGCTCGATCGCCTCCGGCGTTTCGAGTTGGACGATGGTGCAGACCTCACCGTTCGCCCGCTTCAGATAGTCAGGGATCGTGCCGAATTTAGAGCCGCGATGAACGGCAGCGACACCACGAATGCCCTGCGGTGGATAGCGCGTGTAGGATGCAGCCGCGCGCGCCTCCTCGGCCGTTTGGACGAAGGGCAGCATGACGGTGCGCGCGCCGGCATCGAGCACGCGCTTGACCAGCACCTGATCGTTCCACGCAAGGCGCACCACGGCCTCGGCCGGCGTGCAGCCGATGGCGCGCAGGATGCCCGCGACATCGGAGACTTCGACCGGCACATGCTCCATGTCGACCACAAGGAAATCGAAGCCGGCATAGCCGAGGGCCTCGGCCGTGGCGGGTGCCGCTGCCATCAGCCAGGTGCCGAGCGGGGCTGCCCGGTCCTTTTCGGCAAGCCATGCCTTGAAATGGTTGGTCAGGCTCATGGTCGTCTCCTCAGTAAATGGCAGGATCGGGCACGGCGGCCGTTCCACTTAAGAAATCGAAATCGCAGCCCTGATCGGCCTGGCTGACATGCTGCTGGTAAAGTGCCGCGAAAGAACGCTGGTAGGCCGGCGGCGCGGGCTTCCACTCGGCGCGCCTGCGGGTAATTTCCGCCTCGTCGACCTGCATGTTGATCGTCCCCGCCTCGACGTCGAGTTCGATCAGGTCGCCGGTCTTCAAAAGCGCCAGCGGTCCGCCGATGGCGGCCTCGGGAGAGACATGCAGAATGCAGGTGCCGTAATGCGTACCGCTCATGCGGCCATCGCAGATACGCACCATGTCGCGCACGCCTTGCTTCAGAAGCTTTTTGGGGATCGGCAGATTGCCCCATTCCGGCATGCCGGGGGCGCCGACCGGGCCGGCGTTGCGCAACACGATGACCGTGTTCTCGGTGATATCCAGATCGGGATCGTCGAGCGTTTTGTTCATGACGCCGGGATTGTCGAAGACGATAGCCGGGCCGAGATGCTTGAGGAATTTCGGATTGGCCGCAGAGGACTTCATGACGGCGCCGTTGGGCGCCAGATTGCCGCGCAGCACTTCCAGTGTCTTGCCGCGCGACAGCGGCACCACCGGATTGTCCTCACCGCGAATGACATCGTCGTTCCAGCAGTCCGCGCCGGCGATGTTTTCGCCGAGCGTTTGGCCGTTGACCGTTAGCCGGGCGAGGTCGAGGTGACGGGAAAATTTGTTCAGCAGCGCCAGCAGACCACCGGCGAAATAAAAATCCTCCATCAGGTATTCGCCCGATGGAAAGACATTGGCCGCGACCGGTACCTTGCCGGCCATCGCTGCCATGTCGTCCAGCGACAGATCGACACCGGCGCGGCGCGCCATCGCGACCAGATGGACGGCCGCATTGGTGGAGCCGCCGAGCGCCATATAGGCGACGAGGCCGTTGAGAAAACTCGCCTTATCGAGAATGTCGGACGGCTTCAAATCTTCCCAGACCATCTCGACGATGCGCACGCCGCAGGCTGACGCCATGCGCGGATGGCCGGAATCGCTCGCCGGGATCGAGGACGCGCCGGGCAAGGTCAACCCCATCGCATCGACGATCGAGGTCATGGTCGAGGCCGTGCCGATCGTGTTGCAGGTACCGGCGGAGCGGGTCATCCGGCTTTCAAGATCGACCCAGTCATCCTGCGTGATGTTGCCAGCACGAAGTTCGTCCCAGTATTTCTTGGTATGCGTCCCTGCCCCGGTCTTGACGCCGCGCCACTGTCCGTTCGACATCGGCCCGGCCGGGCAATAGATTACCGGAATATCCATGGAGATCGCGCCCATCAACAGTGCCGGCGTGGACTTGTCGCAGCCGCCGAGCAGCACGGCACCATCGACCGGATGGGAACGCAGCAGCTCCTCGCATTCCATCGCTAAAAAATTGCGATAGAGCATGGTCGTCGGCTTCACCATCACCTCGCCGACCGAGAGGGCCGGCATCTCGACAGGATAGCCGCCTGCTTGCCAGACACCGCGCTTCACCGCCTCGGCCCGGTCCCGCAGATGCGCGTGACAAGGACTCATCTCGCTCCAGGTGTTGATGATGCCGATCACCGGCCGGCCCATGAACTCGTCGCGGCGCATGCCCATCTGCTGCGTGCGCTGCCGATGGGCAAAACCGCGCATGTCGTCGGAGGCAAACCAGCGCTGACTGCGCAGATCGGCGAGATCGCGTTTTTTCTTCACGTCGCTCATCCCTTGATCCCGCCGGCTGTCAGGCCGGAGACAACGCGCTCCTGGAAGATGACGATCAGGATGGCGACCGGCACGATGCCGACGACGAGTGCTGCCGAGATGACGGGCCAGGGAAAGGCGAACTCGCCCTGATAGAGCTGGATGCCGACCGGCAGTGTGCGCAGCGACGGGTTTGAGTTGAACGAAAGCGCCAGCAGGAATTCATCCCATGCGTTGACGAAGGCAAGGATGCCGGCGGTGAATACACCGGGTGCGCAGAGCGGCACCACGACCTTGAACAAGGCCCCCATCCGTGTGCAGCCGTCGATCATCGCGGCATTTTCCAGATCGCGAGGGATACCTTCGAAAAAGGACACCAGCATCAAAGTACAGACCGGGAGGCTGAGCACCGTGTAGGGCAGGATGAGCGCTGTCCAGCTGTTCAGGAGATTGAGCGCCCGCATGATCTCGAACAGCGGCACCAGCAGCGTCACCAGCGGGAATGTCGAAACGGCGATGATCAGCGACAGGATCAGCCCGCGATAAGTAAGGTTGAGCCGAGCGAGCGCGTAGGCCGCCAGCACCGAGACCAGCAGCGTCAGCGCGGTCGAAAGCAGCGCCACCATGAAACTGTTGAACAGGAAGATGTGCAACGGTTGGTCGGAAAAGGCCTGCACGAAGTTCTGCACGGTCGGCGCATGCGGGATCCAGCTAATGGGCTTCGCCGTCAGCTCGGCTTCCGTCTTCAGCGAGGTGAACAGGATCCAGAGCGCTGGAAACATGCCGTTGATCAGAAGAATTCCGGCGGCGATCAACCGCAGCGGCTTGCCGGACAGGAAGGATGTCGAAGCCGAAGCCAATGTCATGCTCATGGCGATTACTCCTTGGTCCGGATCATACGGAGGTAAACGGCCGTTACGCACATGGAGAGCGCGAACATGACGACGGCGAGTGCCGACCCGTAGCCGAGATCGAGGAAGGACACGGTGTTTTGATGAATGTACATCGCGAGCGTCGAGGTGGACGTGCCAGGCCCGCCGCCTGTCATCATGTAGGGAATATCGAAGGTCTGCAGCGCGGTGATCGTGCGGAAGATCAGCGCGACGACGATCGACGGCTTCAGAAGCGGCAGCGTGATCTCGAAGAATTGGCGCAGCCGCCCGGCGCCATCGACATCCGCAGCTTCGTAGAGCGAACGCGGAATGGTCTGCAGGCCGGCGAGAATGATCAGCGCCATGAAGGACGAGGTCTTCCAGATGATGGTCAGGCAGATGGCGGCGAAGGCCCAGTTCGGGGAGTTAAACCAGATGATCCCCTCGAAGCCGAGACGGTTCAGCACGTCATTGACAACACCGTATTCCGAATGGAAGAACCAGGCGAAGATCAGGCCGGCGAAGGATAGTGGCAGCGCCCAGGGGATGAGCAGCGACAGACGGACCGGCCACTGCATCGCAAACGGGAGGTTCGCCATCAGGGCCAGACCAAGCCCGACCAACAGAGCGCCGGGAACGGTAATCAGCGTGATCAACACCGTGTTCCAGGTGGTTTCCCAGAAGACCGGGTCATCGATCATCAACCGGTAATTGTCCAGCCCGGCAAACTCGGCCGGCAGGCCCGAGGTCAGAGACAGATTGAAAAAACTGGTATAGACGAGCCGGCAGACCGGGTAGACGATGATCAGCGCCAGGAGAATTGCGGCCGGAAATAGAAGCAGTACGGCCAGCGAACGGTCGCTGAGGTCGAGCCAGCGCGTCCAATTGGCAGGTTGGGCTTCCTGTGCGTCTGTCGCTTTGAACGTGGTTGTCGTCGCCATGGTTTCGTTCCGAAACATTGAGAGGGTCGGACAGCGAGGCTTTTTGCCTCGCAACCGAAAGGTCGCTCGTCCCACCCCTTGAGAAGCTCTCCCCTCCCGAAAGACAGGGAGGGGATTCCGCGAGAGCTTAAGGGGTCCTCACCGCAGAATGCGCTTCAGACGTGCCTCGATCTGGTCGGCGCCATCTTCCGGCGTCGTCACACCGGCAAGAACGGCGTTGACCGTCGTGCGGATCACTTCGCTCACTTCGTTGTAGCGCGGCGTCACTGGACGCGGCTTGGCGGTCTCGACCACCTGCAGCGCATCTGCAAACCAAGGTGCGCTCTTTGTCACTTCAGCGTCCTGGTAGAGACCGGCATAGGTCGGTAGGAGCGAGCCGTTGATGGCCATGAACTTCGAAACGTCTTGCGAAGACAGGTATTCAACCAGCTTCTTCGCCTCATCCTGATGTTCGGAATAGGCCGACACACCCCACTCCCAGCCGCCGAGGCAGGTCGCCTGTTCGCCGCCGGTCATGGCCGGTAGACGGGCGACGCCGACTTTGCCGGCAACGGCCGATTCTTTGCCCTGAGCCTGCGCCCAGGCATAGGACCAGTTGACGGCAAAGATCACATTGCCGGCCTGGAACTCCTTGCGCGTGTCGTCGGTGCCGACTTCGGCGATATTCTTCTTGGAAACGCCCTCGTCGGCAAAGCTCTTCCAGAGGCCGAGCGATTTGATCGCCGCATCGCGATCGAAGGTCAGGCGACCGTTGTCGGTCAGCACCTTGCCCTGGCTCCAATACGGCAAGAGGAAGGTGCAGACGGCGCCCTCGATCGCCTTGCCCTGGAACGACAGGCCCTGGAGATTGGCATTTCCTTCGCCTTCGGCAATTTTCCTGGCAGCAACCTTCAGCTCATCCCAGGTCTTGGGTGGCTCGATGCCGTATTTCTCCAGAAGGTCCTTGCGATAGTAGAGGAACTGCGAATCCGCGAAGGCCGGCAGCGCGATCACCTTGCCACCGACCGTATTGGCGCCCGCATAGGCCGGCAGGTAAGAGGACATGTCCTTGCCGGGGAAATCGCTGGTCCAGCCGGCAGCGGCAAACTGCGCCGGGCGGATGACGTCGAGGATCAAGACGTCGAGCGAGGTGTCCTTGGCCGACATCACGGTATTGAGATACTGCGCCTGGGCTTCGGACGTGTTGCCGCCTGTCTCGATCTTGACCTTCACATCCGGATTGGCGGCTTCATACTTGTCGAGCGCCTTGCGCCAGACGTCCGGCTGGTGCTGGCTGGAGATGTAGATGGTCAGCGCCGTCTCGGCTGCCGCCGGCATCGCGAAGGTCAGCATCGTGCCGCAGATCAATGCACCGGTTAATTTCGAAAAAGTCATGGTTTCCTCCCGTTTGGTTTGTGGTCGCGCGGTCTTGGCATTCTCCCCGCACGGGTCGTCAATGGACGGCGCGTTCTGTTGCGGCGTCAAAAAGATGAATTTTCGTGGGGTCCACGCCGATCTTGAGCATTTCGCCAGCCTTGACCCGCGTTTCCGGCGGCATGCGGGCCGTCAATGTCTCATTGCCCACGGCAAAATGGACCAGCGTATCGGAGCCAAGCGGCTCAACAACCTGAACTTGGCAGGTGAGCGCAACGTCAAGCGCATTCGCGCTAAAGTGTTCCGGGCGGATACCAACAATGAACTCGCGACCATCGACAGCCCCGGCATGACCGGCGGCGCGGATCGACGACAGGGACAGACGGTCGCCATTGGCAAAGACCAGGCTGCCGACATCCGCCTTGGCTCTCGCAAAATTCATCGCGGGCGAGCCGACGAAACCGCCGACGAACACGCTCGCCGGGCGATTGTAGACCTCGTCGGGCGTTCCGACCTGCTCGATCTCGCCGCCGCGCAGAATGACGATCCGGTCCGCGAGCGTCATGGCCTCGACCTGATCATGCGTAACGTAGATGATCGTTGTGCCGATTGCCTGATGCAGTTTCTTGATTTCGGTGCGGACCTGACCGCGCAATTTTGCATCCAGATTGGACAACGGCTCATCGAAAAGAAACACCTGCGGACGGCGGACGATGGCGCGGCCCATGGCGACACGCTGACGCTGGCCGCCGGAGAGCTGACCAGGTCGGCGGTCGAGCAGGTGGGCAATGCCAAGCATGCTAGCGGCCTCGCCGACACGCACCGCAGCTTCACCGGCATTGATGCCGCGCACCTTTAGGCTGAAGCCCATATTCTCGCGCACGGTCTTGTGCGGGTACAGCGCATAATCCTGAAACACCATGGCGATATCGCGCTCGCGTGGCGCAAGCCTGTTGACGACGCGATCGCCGATCCTGACCTCGCCGCCGGTGATCGATTCCAAGCCGGCCACCATGCGCAGAGTGGTGGATTTGCCGCAGCCGGAGGGGCCAACGAAGACCACGAACTCGCCGTCGGCGATCTCCAGGTCGATACCCCTAACGATCCGAAGGGCGCCATAACTCTTATCCAGCGCCCGCAGGCTCACTCCCGCCATTTCAACCTCCCGGAGATGGCACCTCATCCCGTGCCCATCGCTACTTCGTGACCGAATAATAGCGCTACGATTTTTGTTTTGCAAGCGGGAGTGCTCAAAATCGGTTCGCGAGGTGCTGGCAAACCGACGCGGAAGCGGCATATTTTGCGATTTCTCGAGTTATCTCTGATAATTAAGTTATTCTCTGCCAATGGGAATTGTTCCGCAGAAATCCATGGGCTATCATGCCTCGAGATAATAGCGCTATCATATCGACAGGAAGAATGGTGGATACTCGACGCTCCGTTAAGCCCACACGCAAACGCCGCAAGATGCAGCGTGTCACGATGATGGATGTCGCGGCTCGGGCGGAGGTTTCACCCTCTACCGTCTCGCTCTATCTGCGCAAGCCGGACGCCGTATCAGCATCGGCCAGCGAAGCGATCGCAAAATCCATCGAAGCTCTCAACTATGTGCCGAACCTGATGGCGGGAGGGCTCGCCGCCGCCTCTTCCCGCGCCGTCAGCATCATTGTGCCATCGGTGCGAAATGCCTTCTTCGCCGAAACAGTTGCAACCATGCAGGCGGAACTGGGTAAGGAGCGGCTGCAGGTTCTGCTCGGCCATACCGAATATAGCGAGCGCGAGGAGGAAAACCTCGTGCGCATGGCGTTGTCCTGGGCTCCGGCAGCGATCGTGCTGACGGGGCTCAGCCACAGCAACGCAACCAGAAAGCTCTTGCGCGAAAGCAGCGTGCCGGTGGTCGAAATCTGGGAACTCGGTTCGGAGCCGATCGATATGGCCGTCGGCTTCCACCACGAACAGGTCGGCCGGTCAGCCGCTGCTCATCTCGTCCAGCGCAACCGTCGCAAGCTCGTCTTTCTGGGGGCTCGCCTGCAGGAAGACAAGAGAGCCGCGCACCGGGCCGAAGGATTTGTCGAGGAAGCCCGCAAGACCGCAGGCGTCACTGCCGAAGTCATCAAGCATCCGGCGCCGTCGAGTGCGGAAGTGGGCGCAATGCTGCTTGGTGAAACCATGCGCACGTTTCCCGATGTGGACGGCATCGCCTGCTCCAACGACCATGTGGCGCTCGGCGTGATCTTCGAATGCCAGCGGCTTGGCATCGACATTCCGGGGCAGCTCTCGGTCGTCGGCTTCGGAGATCTGAGCTTTAGTGCCGCTTCCAACCCGTCCCTGACCACCATCCGCCCGCCTGGAGATCTGATCGGCACCGAGGCGGCACGTCTGATCCTTGAGCGCAGCGCGCATGGCGGAGAGAGGACCCCCACGGTGATCGACACCCGTTTCACCCTGCTTCATCGGCAAAGCAGCTAGCGGTAAAACAACGCAACGATCGAAAATATGATCTACAAACGGAGGAAGATCAAAAGTACCATTTCTTCCCCTATTTCTCGAACGGCTGCTACGACTCGCGAGCACGCGCAAGGCCGCGCCGCAAGAACAAGAGAATCCGCGCCGCACATGGCGCTACAGCATGGGAGACATCATTTATGACCAAAGCCTGCGAAGTCAGCTGGTTTTCTGCTCTATGTGATGACGACTACGAGTTTCTCGGCGTCCCCGATCCGCAGTTGCAATCGAGCTTCGAACACTGTCGCGATATCGTGCTGCAGGCTGAAAGCAGCGGCTTCGACAATATCCTGCTTCCCTCGGGGTATGCGCTGGGCATTGATACCACTGCCATTGCCTCAGCGATGGCCGTGCTCACACGCCGCATCAAGCTGCTGATGGCTGTCAGAATCGGCGAAAGCTGGCCGCCGCAACTGGCCCGCCAGATTGCCACCATCGACCGCATGGCCGGTGGCCGCCTGTCGGTCAACATCATCTCCAGCGAAATGCCCGGCGAAACTCTTGCGAGCGGCCCACGTTATGCCCGCACAATCGAGGCCATGTCGATCCTGCGCACGCTGCTTGACGGAAAGCCACTCGATCACGACGGCGCGTTCTGGAAGCTGAAAGTCGATCCGCCGCGGATCGCTCCGCTGTCGAGTCGCTGCCCGCAATTCTATTTCGGCGGCCTCTCAGAGGACGCTCGAGAGGCGGCTGCGGTAGGTGCCGATATCTATCTGATGTGGCCGGACCGCATGGAGGTCGTGCGCGAAACGATCGCCGATCTTCGCAGCCGTGCGGAAAGGCGCGGCCGGATGCTCCGGTTCGGTTACCGCGTACACGTCATTGTTCGTGAAACAGAAGCAGAGGCGCGAATTGCCGCGGACCGTCTGCTGTCGAAGCTCGACGACTCGGCCGGTGCGGCGGTCCGCGCCAAATCGCTGGACAGCCAATCGGTGGGCGTGCGGCGCCAGGCGGAACTGCGCGAGCAGGCCGGCGACGAGGGCTATGTCGAGGACAATCTCTGGACAGGGATCGGCCGGGCTCGTTCCGGCTGTGGTGCTGCGATCGTCGGCGATCCGGACCAGGTTCTTGCAAAGCTGCGAGCCTACCGGGCGGAAGGTATCGAAGCTTTTATCCTCTCGGGCTACCCGCACATGGCCGAGGCCGACCTCTTTTCCCGTCACGTCTTATCTCGATTGTATCACGGCCCACTTTGATGGAACGCTATCGGCAACAAGCCCAGCGTCGGAATTTAAATTGGGCCCGCAGCACCTCGGGTGCGCGGCGTTAGCAATCATGTTCGCCTTGAGAGGAAACGAACCGGCAACCTTCACCCTCCCCTGTGCGACCGCCATCCCAAGCTGCTCCGAAACCTAGTTTTTGAGGCGTAACACCGATTTATGGAGCTGGAGATGGCGGACTCTTTTTAGCTCGCTCATTCTGTCTCGGCGCGGCCGTGTCCAACCCGCGGAGTCGAGGTGGCATCTCAGTTGACTGGCAAACGCGCATCGAAGTGACCGGGCGGCAAACTTGGCTGACCGATCCCGAAGAACTCGCGGGCGGTCAAGCAAGCGCCATCGCCTGGGACGCAGGCGCGGCAGACGTCGGGCCGAAGATCGTACACTTGACAGGATGTCTCTGAACCGACCCGGCCGACCAGAGCGGAGCAACGCGCACCGTCGCAACGCATTCCCTGCTCGTTTGCGGCTACGAGGTGCGCCGGCAGCAAATCGAGAGCAGCTTCCGTTTCGGTGGAAAATCTGGGCCAGCTCGACGAATAGGAGCAGCAGGCTCCGCAGCTTCGGCAATCGAAATCGATCAGTGATGTCATGACCCGCTCCTACCACACAAGCTGCCAATGATAAAGCTGTAGGCTAACCGCTTCCCTTGGAGCGAGGGCATCCATTTCACCTCGTCCTGGCATTAGGCGGTGAAATTCGACCTTAAGGGGTCAGTGGCCGGAATATCACGAGGGTGGTAGAACAGCTGCAGCCTGGTCGGCGGCCCGCAAGCCGCTTTCCCATGCGCCATGCGCGGTCGAAAAGTCCGACTGGTGCGTCGCCTCGCCGGCGAAAAACAGCCGGTCGCCGACCGGGCGCGCCAGGACTGCGCGTGCGTCGGCATGGCCGGGCAACGCATGGCTATAGGAGCCGCCTATCCAATCGGTACGACACCAGGAAGAGGCTGCCAAGGGCCGCAGGTGGCGGCGGATGTTGCTGCCGAGCAGCGATGACAGCTGGTCGAGTGCGAAGGCAAATGCCTCCACCAAACCCGCGCGCTCGATGACGACAGCGCCATTTCCGCCGAAGAAGCCTTCGATGATCGGCCGGCCGAACGGCCGGATATAATAGCTGCCGGTCTCGGCATTCTGCGGGTCGCCAAGCAGATGGGTTTCCGGCTCGAGGCCATGATTACCATGGACTTCCAAAAACAGCTTGTCTGCGAGGCCAAGCGGCAGCCGACTTGCGGCATGGAGGTGATCGTCGGCCTCCGGGTCGAAGATAATGGCTCCGCGGGCCAGAACGGTGGTCGATGCGGTGATGATCACGGTACGTGACGTGACAGGACCGCGGTCGGTCTCCAACTGGACGCCGTTCGCGGTCAATGTCACGCGTCGTACGGGCGTCGAAAGGTGCAGGGCCACGTTCGGAACGGCCGCGCTGATCAGACTTCCATAGCCTTCATGCACCCGCCAATTGGCATCGGTCGCCGTATCGTCATAGGCAAGAAAGTCGGTGACCGACAGCAGATCGAGCGGCACGCCGTTCATATATCCGCTGAGGGACTGGCAGTAGGCGTTCCATTTGCCATCTGGCTCCAGGGCGTCCGACGCCCTGTCGCTGGCGGGGGGATTAGCCCGCATCCGCTCCTCAAGAGCGGTCCATGCCGCCGCCGCGGCCGCGCGCTCCTCCTGCGTGAAGCCGAGATCGCGCCACTGGCTTTGCCACGCCGTCGGCCCGCGCTCGATGTTGAACCCGGCGGCACGGCCGATAGCGACGAGAGGATTGCGCTCAGCAGAATGCAGCCAGCCACACCCCATATCCAGCGGCATTCCGGCCAATTCGATTGTCCAGGCTCGTCCGCCAACGCGATTGCTGGCCTCCAGGATGATGACCGAGCGGCCGGAATCGGCCAGCCCTTTTGCTGCTGCTATGCCGGCCGCGCCAGCGCCGACAATCGCAACCTCGTAGTCCATGATCGCCCTCCGCCGCTGCATCAGCAGCTTGATACGACACAAGTTTTACATCGGGGCCGCACCCGCTTCAATGTGCTCGAAAGCCTGCTAGTATGCTGAAATGACGTTCTTCGAAACACTCGTTGCATTGCTGGCGGTTGCCATCTTGTTGCTGCAGGTGACGCGTCGCACGCGCCTGCCCTACCCCGGCATCCTAGCTGCCGCCGGCGTCGCGGTGGCGATGCTGCCCGGCGCACCCACGATCCCCATCGATCCGCCGACGGCGCTTGCCCTATTCATCGCCCCCGTCCTGGTCGACTCGGCTTATGATTTCCCGGTGGGTGCGGCCCGGCGCATGCTGGTGCCGCTGTTCTTCTATGCTGTTGTTGCGGTTCTCGTCACGACAGGCGTGGTGGTGTCGATCAGCATGCTGACAGTCGGGCTTCCGATTGCGGTTGCGGTCACACTCGGCGCAATCGTTGCACCGCCTGATGCCGCAGCCGCCACGGCGGTCCTTTCCAATTTGCCCATCGCGCGCCGTGTGGATGCCCTGCTCAAGGGGGAAAGCCTGTTCAACGATGCAACCGCACTGCTGCTTTTCGGGGCCGCGCTCACGGTCCAGGCGCGGGGTGGGCTGGATGCCGGGACGGTGCTTCAGGTGGGGTTTGCCGCACCTGGAGGGATCCTGTTCGGCATCGTCTTCGGCTTTTTCGTCTCGCGGCTTCGACCGATAACCGAAAATACGGTTGGTGGGACCCTGCTTCAGTTCGTCTACGCTTTTTCGACCTGGCTGATCGCCGAGCATCTGCACCTGTCGGCTGTCCTTGCCACGGTAGCGAGCGCAATGACCATCGCCGCCCTCTCTTCGGTCGAGGATTCGCCACGGATGCGGGTGCATTCCTTCGCGGTCTGGACGACGGTCGTCTTCCTGCTGAATGTGGTGGCTTTCCTGCTGATGGGGCTGCAGGCGCGCCGCATCCTTGCGATGATGTCGACTGAAGAGCTTCAGCGGGCGATGGGATTTGCCGCCATCGTGGTGGTCGGCGTCATCCTGGCGCGAATGGCGATGGCGTTCCTGCTTCACGCCGTCGTCGCGTCTCGCCACCGAAGCGGCCATGAATTGGCGCCTTTCACATCCGGAGAAACCTTGCTGGTGGGTTGGGCCGGTATGCGCGGCCTCGTTACGCTGGCGACGGCTTTCGCTCTCCCTGCCGATTTTCCGGAACGGGACCTGGTCGTGCTCACGGCCTTCACGGTGGTGCTCGCAACCCTGGTCATTCAGGGGGCGACCCTGGCACCGATGATCCATTTCCTGAAGCTCGGTCGGCAGGCAGAGGTCCGCGATGAACTTAGGGCTGCCCGAAGATCGCTCGCAGAAGCGGCCTTTCAGCGGCTTGAGAAGGAAGACGGTACTGAGGCCGAAGCGATCCGGACGATCTGCAAGGATCATTGGGCCGCATCAAACGATGCAAACAAGACCTCGCCGCTCGATCGCCGCCGTCACCTGACGATCGCTGCCGTTCTCGCCCAGCGCCAGCGCCTCGAGGAATTGCGCGACACAGACCAGATTGGCGCGACGCAATATCTCGAGCTGCAGGAAGACCTCGACTGGAAGCAGCTTTCCGTCGGCTCCGATGAGGATCGCCGCATCACAGAAAGCTAGATCCGATAAGGCGGTTGTCGACACGCTGCTTCGTCAGACCTGCGTTTCCGATGAGGCAGGACGCATCACTCGATATCTTTCAGCGCATCGAGCGGGCCGGTCAGTGCAGTGCGGGGTGGAACGAGCGTCGGCCGCACCAGATGCGTGATTGGCGGGCGGCGGTCTGCATCGAGGATCGCAAACCCCTTGGTGATCATCGCCTCGCTGTCCTGCCGGATCATGAAGACGGGGAAAGGGAGGAAAGAGCCGAACGGGTCGTAGTCATAGCAGCCGACGATGATATCGGCGAAGGTCTCGTGCGGGTGCAGCGCGAGGAAGCGCATCAGCCCTTCGAGATTGATCGAGGAATTAACGAAGAATGCGCGCGGCAGCTTTCCGTGGCCTTCGTAGAAGGCTTCGAAGGCACGTGCCGTCGTGGCGGGGGAATAGCCGGTCGGCTGTATGCAGACGTTGGGATCCGCGCCCAGCAATGCGCGCTTTACGTCGCGGAAACCGCGAATTCGCTCATGGCTGGCATGGTCGTTGCGGCCGCCGAACAGGTACAGATCGTCGGGTGAAAGTGGGCCATCCTCCTGCGCGCGCTCGATGATCGCCTGTGTCAGCATGCGCGCGCCTTCATAATTGTCGCTGATGATCGACGGCGCCAGCGTGCCCGGCAGATCGATGTTGACGTGCTTCAGCCCTGCCTTTTCGCAAACCTTGTGCACCCCATCCGGATCGGTTGCGCCGGCGATGAAAAGCTCGTCGATCGAATAGGAGATCAGCGTCTCGACGACCTTGCGCTCCTCCTCCGGATCGCGACAGGCACTGACGACAAGGGGACACTGGCCGCGACTTCTGACCTGTGCCTCGAAAGATTGCGCCATGGAGGAGAAATAGCGGTTGTCGTGCACCGGCAGCAGAAGACCGACGAGGCCGGAGCGGGACGAACGCAGGCCGCGGGCCTGCAGATTTGCCGTATATCCGTGCTCGTTCGCGAGGTTCTGAATGAGCTGGGCCGTCGCCTCCTTGATACGCCTCTTCCGCCAGCTTCCGTTCAATACGGCGCTTACGGTGGAAGCCGACGCTCCCGATAAGATCGAGAGATCGTAGATCGTCGCCTTTTTCTTGCTGATGTCTGCCATATCTCGCCTTTTCCGCTGTCGTTCCCTTAGAAACAAACCCCTCTTGACGAAAGCCATACCTTGATCGATAGTTATTGCACCATCGATTGTGCAAAAAAGAAAGATCGATTGCGCAAAAATGGTTCGCCGGAGGAGGCGGGACGGGAGGCAAGGGTATTCCCTCGCCGTGAAGCAACCAAGAACAACCTGCCGCAAAGCGGCCGGTGGTCGTCGTTCGCCATGAGCGACCTTGAGGAGGAGTGAAGATGAGGAGACTTATCGTAGCGGCATTTGCCGCATCGCTGTCACTTGCCGGGGCGGTAGTCGCGTTTGCAGAGGACGCGCCGAAGGTCGGCATTGTCGTCAAGATCGGCGGTATTCCCTGGTTCAATGCGATGGAAGCTGGCATCAAGGAACAGGGCAAAAAACTCGGCGTCGATGCCTTCATGATCGGCCCGACCAGCGCCGACCCGGCGCTGCAGGTGCGCGCCATCGAAGACCTGATCGCCCAGGGCGTCAAGGTCATCGGTGTGGTTCCGAACGATGCCAAGGTTCTCGAGCCCGTGCTCACCAAAGCACAGGCCGCCGGCATCAAGGTCATTACGCATGAATCGCCCTCGCAAAAGGGCGCCGACTGGAATTTCGAACTCGCATCGGCCACCGGTTTTGGTGAGGCGCACGGCAAGCTGCTCGCCGAAAAGATGGGCGGCAAGGGCGAATATGCCGTCTTCGTCGGCTCGCTCACGGTGCCCCTGCACAATGCCTGGGCGGACGCCGCAATCGCCTACATCAAGGCGAATTATCCGGATATGAAACTTGTCGGTGACCGTTATGGTGTTGCAGAAGATGTCGACAAAAGCCGCTCGACGGCGCTTGATCTCATCGCTGCCCATCCGGATCTGACAGGCTTCCTCGCCTTCGGCAGCCAAGGTCCGATCGGCGCCGGGCGCGCTATCGAGGAACGCCGCAAGACGGGCAAGATCTTCGTGCTCGGCCCGTTCTCGCCAGGCCAGGGCCAGAAGCTGATCAAATCAGGCGCGATATCGGGCGGCTTTATGTGGAATCCGAAGCAGGCCGGCGAAGTCTTCGTCACGCTCGCCGATCGCCTGATCAAGGGTGAAAGCATCAAGGAAGGTGATGACATTCCGGGTCTCGGCGTGATCAAGCCTGTTGGTAACGACATCATCGTCGATCAACTGCTGCCGATCAACAAGGATACGGTCGACGACCTGGCCGCAATGGGCCTCTGAAGAGGCCCCCTCCCCGGGTGTCGGGCCGGTCGACGTCGACCGGCCCGACGTTCGGGAAAACGAGAGGTATCCGGCCATTGCTGGACCATTGACCTTTGATGGCATTCGACTGGACAGGCAACCGGCATGAGCATGGCAACGGATGATGGTGTGAAGGGCCAGCCGCTTCTTTCGCTTCACGGCATCAACATGACGTTCGGCGGTGTGAAGGCGCTGAAAAACGTCTCCTTCGAAGTCTTGCCTGGCGAGGTGCATTGCTTGGCCGGCGAGAATGGTTCCGGCAAGAGCACCCTTATCAAGGTGATCTCCGGCGTCTATCGGCCTGCAGACGGCGCCGAGATCATCTTCGACGGCGAGACGATATCCCACATGACGCCTGCCATGGCCCAGTCCCGCGGCATCCAGATCATCTGGCAGGACCTCGCACTCTTTCCGGAAATGAGCGTGGCTGAGAATATTGCCTTCCAGACCCTTTCCGGTTCGCGCCCGCGCTTCGTCAACTATGCTGCGATCCGCAGGACAGCCGAGGACGCGCTCGCCCGACTTGGCGTCACCCTCGACGTCGACAGACCTCTCAAGGACTTCGCCATCGCGCAGCGTCAGATCGTCGCCATCGCCCGCGCGCTGATTGGAGAGGCCCGGATCGTCTTCATGGACGAGCCGACCGCCTCGCTCACCCAATCGGAGACCGATCATCTCCTGGCGATCGTGCGCACGCTGTCGGCTTCAGGTGTTGCCGTGGTCTTCGTCAGCCATCGTCTTGCGGAAGTGCTGGAAATCTCCTCGCGCATCACGGTGCTGCGCGATGGCGCGCTGGTAGGGGTCTATCCGGTGGAGGGCATGACCCAGTCTAAGATCACCGAGCTGATGACCGGGCGCACCTTCGACCAGAATGTTCGTGCCCGCGACCTATCGCAGAACCCGGTCCTGCTTTCTGTCAGCAAGCTTTCACGGCCCGGCGAGTTCGAGGACATCTCCTTTGATCTGCGCCGTGGGGAGACGCTGGGGATCACCGGCCTGCTCGGCTCCGGGCGCACCGAACTTGCGCTGACGCTGTTCGGCATGCGCCGGCCCGCAGCCGGCACGATTATGCTGGAGGGGCGGCCGGTGCGCTTTGCCTCCAACCGCGAGGCGATTGCCGCAGGCGTCGCCTATCTCTCCGAAGACCGCCTTTCGCTCGGTCTCAACCAGCCGCAATCCATCGCCGACAATCTGGTCATGGCATCGCTCAACCGCATCCTGAGCGGTCGGCTCATTTCGATGGAAAAGAAGCGCTCGCTGGTCGCGCGCTGGATCGCCGATCTCGGCGTCAGGATCGGCAAGCAGGACGATGCGATCTCGACGCTTTCGGGCGGCAACCAGCAGCGCGTCGCGATCGCCAAATGGCTCGCCACCGATCCCAAGGTGTTGATCCTCGATGCGCCCACCGTCGGCGTCGATGTCGGCGCGCGCGCCGGCATTTTCGAAATTGTTGCCCGGCTTGCCGAGGCGGGGCTTGCGATCATGCTGATTTCAGACGAGGTGCCGGAGGTCTATTTCAACGCCGATCGGATCATCCATATGGAAAAGGGCCGTATCGCCGGCTGGCACGATCCGCGCGCGACCACACTGAAGGACCTGGAGGCGGCGGTCTATGCGTAAGCTGTTCCTGTCCCATACGACCGAATTCATGCTGTTTGCCGTCATCATCGCGATGAGCCTTGTCCTGGCTTTTACGACCGACCGTTTCTTCACGCTCGGCAATGTCTTCGACCTGCTCAATATCAGCGCGGTCAACATCATTTTTGCCGTCGGCCTGCTCGTGGTGCTGATATCAGGTGGGATCGACATCTCCTTCGCCGTCGCCGCCTCGATCGTACAATATGTCACCGCACTTGCGCTCGAGCGGATCGGCGGGGGTGGATGGCTA
Source organism: Rhizobium sp. WSM1274 (assembly GCF_025200775.1). Taxonomy (NCBI): domain Bacteria; kingdom Pseudomonadati; phylum Pseudomonadota; class Alphaproteobacteria; order Hyphomicrobiales; family Rhizobiaceae; genus Rhizobium; species Rhizobium sp. WSM1274. Next base: position 81,042 of record NZ_CP104139.1, read on the forward strand.
TCCGGCTTCCTGATTGCGGCCGGCATCGGCATCGTGCTCGGCATGATCAACGCCTTCCTGATCCATCGCTTCCGCATCATCTCGATCGTCGCGACGATCGCCACCTTCAACGTCTATTTCGGCCTGCTGATGTTCTTCACCAAGGGCGTGTCGATCTACAATCTGCCGGACTGGCTGACGAGCCGCGTCATCATCTATGAGCGCGAAATGGCCGATGGGAGCTGGGCTGAGATCACGTTGCCGGTTGTCGTCATGGCCGTCTGCGCGCTCGCCACCTGGCTCTTCATTACGCGCACGACGACCGGCCGGCAGCTCTATGCCTTCGGCGACAATCCGGAAGGGGCGCGCCGCTTCGGCATCAATATCGGCGCCATGCAGTTCACCGCCTTCGGCTGGCTTGGGCTAATGGCAGGTATCGCCGGGCTCATGCAGGCGCATTATGCGCAGGAGGTGGTGCCGAACGCACTTTATGGCCGCGAACTCGACGTCCTGGCTGCAGTGGTGCTCGGCGGGGCGCGGCTGGGCGGCGGCAAAGGCTCCGTGCTCGGTTGCGTGCTGGGCGTGCTGCTCGTCTCGATCACCCAGAACGGCCTCAACCTGATGGGCGTCTCGCCCTTCGCCTTCAAGATGATCGTCGGCGCGATCATCCTCGTTGCGATCACCTTGTCGAGCGCCCGCATCGGCAATCTGGTGCCGGTGTTTGCGACCCGCAAATCGACCGGTGACAGGTCTGCACACAGCGGAGGGAGCTAATGAACACGCTCGCCGCCCGCTTCAACGCCCTCTTCGGGGCCGACATGGCCGGTCCCCTCGCCGCGCTGGCAGTCGTGCTCATCGTCTTCGGTTTCGCCTCGCCGCATTTTCTGACGGGTGCGACCTTCGGATCGGTTGCCTTTCAGCTTCCCGAGCTTGGCGTCCTGACGCTTGCCATGTTGATGCCGATCCTCACCGGCGGCCTCAACCTTGCGATCACTTTCACCGCCAACATCGCCGGCCTGACGCTCGCCTGGACGCTGCAGGCCAATGGCGGCATCGATGCCGGCCCGGGCGCCTTCCTCCTCGGCTCGGCTCTGGCGCTCGCCGTCGGCGCGGCAAGCGGCCTGGTCATGGGCCTTGTCATCGCCTTTTCCCGCGCCCATCCGATCCTCGTTTCACTGTCGATGATGATCTTCCTGCGCGGCCTCGGCGAGTTCTTGACACGTGGCGGCGATATCTCAGGCTTCCCCACCTTCATAGCTCCGATTGGCCACGGCAGCATCCTCGGCATCCCGGTACCGTTGTTGATCCTGGTCGCCTGCGTGATCGCCAGCCACGTCCTGCTCTCGCGCTCCAAGCTCGGCTTTTCCACCTATATGATCGGCTCCAATATCGAGTCTGCCCGCTATTCCGGCATCAACACCCGCAAGGTCCTGGTGCTGGTCTACATGCTCTCCGGCGTGATGGCAGCGGTTGCCGGCATCATCATGCTTGCGCGATTCAATTCGGTGCGCGTCGGCCACGGCGAGGCCTACCTGCTCATCACCGTGCTCGCCTGCTTCCTCGGCGGCATCAATCCCTTCGGCGGCTTCGGCCGGGTCCTGCCCGTCTTCGTGGCGCTCATCGTGCTGCAGCTTCTTTCTTCGGGGCTCAACCTGCTCGGCGCCAACCAGCATCTCACCACCGCCGTCTGGGGCATCCTGCTCATCGTCGTGATGGTGCTGCGGTGGCTCTCGGCCAAGTTCATCAAAATCGTGAAATAGGAGATACGACCATGGAAGGTTTCGGCGTTCACACCAGCATGTGGACCATGAACTGGGACCGCGCAGGCGCCGAGAAGGCGATTGCCGGAGCCGTACACTACAGGATGGATTTCATCGAGATCGCGTTGCTCAACGCGCCTGCCGTCGATGCCAAACACACCCGCGACCTGCTTGAAAAAAACAAGCTGCGCGCCGTCTGCTCGCTCGGCCTGCCGGAAAATGCCTGGGCTTCCGTCCGCCCGGATGCGGCGATCGAGCACCTAAGGGTGGCGATCGAAAAGACCGCGGAAATGAGCGCCGAGGCGCTCTCGGGCGTCATCTTCGGCGGTATCGGCGAGCGCACCGGCGTGCCACCGACGCAAGGCGAATACGACAACATCGCCAAGGTGCTCGACGCTGCGGCAAAGCATGCGAAGAAGCACGGCATCCAGCTCGGCGTCGAGGCGGTGAACCGCTACGAGAATCACCTGATCAACTCGGCGCAGCAAGCCGTCGACATGGTGGAGCATGTCGGCGCGGATAACATCTTCGTCCACCTAGATACCTACCATATGAATATCGAGGAAAAGGGTGCGGCAACCGGCATCCTGATCGCCCGCGATCACCTGAAGTACATCCATCTCTCTGAAAGCGACCGTGGCACGCCGGGCTACGGCAACATCCCGTGGGATGCGATCTATGCCGCTCTCGCCGCAATCGGCTTCAAGGGCGGACTTGCCATGGAAAGCTTCATCAACATGCCGGCCGAGGTCGCCTATGGCCTGGCCGTCTGGCGCCCCGTTGCGCGCGATATGGAAGAGGTCATGGACAAGGGCCTCCCGTTCCTGCGCAATAAGGCGGAACAATACGGTCTCATCTGACCCGGTTTACCCAATATTCTGGATTTCGCGGCCGCAGGGTGTCTGTCCGAGGAGTTCTTGCGATCGCCGGCAAGGGGCATGACGCCCCATTTCTTCAGTACAGGCACTGAATTTCATTCGGCTCGTGCATGCGGAACCTCTTGAGAAAATATCATACTGTTTGTGATATTGTTATTTTTGTTTGTTACATTCCTTCTCCTATGCCATTTTGCCTATCAAATTAGACGCTTGAACGGCTCGCGCCCGGGCTCTAGTTTCGAGGAGATGGCGGCATATCGTTCGACCATCGATATGGGGGAATCTTGGATGGCACGCATTACGCTGAGGCAACTGCTCGACCATGCTGCGGAGGAAGGCTACGGCGTTCCCGCTTTCAACATCAATAACATGGAGCAGGCGCTCGCCATCATGGAGGCCGCGGACGCGTGTCAGGCGCCGGTTATCATGCAGGCGTCGCGCGGAGCACGCGCCTATGCCCATGACATCATGCTGAAGCACATGATGGATGCCGTCGTCGAAATCTATCCGCATATTCCTGTCTGCGTGCATCTCGATCACGGCAACGATCCCTCCAACTGCATGACGGCGATCCAGGCGGGCTTCACCTCGGTGATGATGGATGGTTCACTGAAAGCGGACGCCAAGACGCCCGCGGACTGGGCCTATAATGTTGGCGTCACCAAGATGGTGACGGATATGGCGCATTTCGGCGGTATCTCGGTGGAAGGCGAACTCGGCGTTCTCGGGTCTCTGGAGACCGGCATGGGTGAGGCCGAGGACGGCCACGGCGCCGAGGGCAGGCTTTCGCACGACCAACTGCTGACTGATCCGGACGAAGCCGTGAAGTTCGTGCGCGAAACCAAGGTCGACGCGCTCGCCATCGCGATGGGCACATCGCATGGCGCCTACAAATTCACCCGCAAGCCGGACGGTTCGGTGCTGGCGATGAACGTCATCGAAGAAATTCACCGTAAGCTGCCGAACACGCATCTCGTCATGCACGGCTCGTCGTCGGTCCCGATCGAACTGCAGGAGATCATCAACAAATATGGCGGCCAGATGAAGCCGACATGGGGAGTGCCGGTTGAGGAAATCCAGCGCGGCATCAAGAACGGCGTGCGCAAGGTCAACATCGATACCGACGGCAGAATGGCGATGACCGGCCAGATTCGCCGCGTGCTGCAGGAGGACCCGAGCGAGTTCGACCCGCGCAAATATTTGAAGCCGGCGATGGCGGCGCTGACCAAGCTCTGCAAGGAGCGCTTCGAACAGTTCGGCACGGCCGGTATGGCGGGCCGCATCACGCCCCTTCCCGTTTCGGAAATGGCGAAACGTTACAAGTCCGGTTCTCTCGATCCGGCTTTCTCCTGAAACTGGGTTAGAGTATGATGCCGAAAAGCGTGAAGCGGTTTTCGCACGACATCATGCTCTAACCGCATAATGTGGAACAGGATTCAGATTTTAGGGCGACCCGGCCTAAAATCACCCTGTTCTAGCCCGAGGCCGGGCGGGGTGCCCTTTCCGGCTCGGCGGCAACCTTAGCTGTCAGTGCTTGGCCGTGGAAGCGGCTCAGCTGGCTGACAACGTCCTCGATTTCGCTTGCCGTTCGTTCGGCATTCCAATCGAGCGCTGCCCCGGCAACGCCGGCGATTTCCCGCAGGCCTTCCAGCGTCAACCGGCCCTCGATCGCGAGCGTCGTGCGGCGCATTACGATGTCCGACAGATGGACGACGAGTTCGTTCCGGGCGATCCAGTCGATCTCTCGGAAACTGTAACGCGGCGCACCCGTCAGGCGCTGCTCGTCGGAATAGCCTGAAGGAAAGGAAAGGAACGCCGCGGCCATCGTGCCGTAGCGGCCGAGCAGCTCGTCGGCTCGCTCGGCAACAACGCCGCTGCGCGATGCGGTATCCATGATCCAGGCGTTGCGCTGCTTGGCGTCAGCCGGAAAGGCCTTGCCGCCGCCGATCGCCAGGTAGCGTGTCGACTGGCTGCGGCTGCGCTGCAGCCGGGAGAGAACGGTGTCGGCGACCTCTTCGGCAAAGCCGCGGAACGTCGTCCACTTGCCTCCGACCAGCGAAATGGTCGGAAACGGTCTGCCGTTCTCTGGCTCCTTCACCGGCGCGGAGTGGTCGCGGCTGATCAGCCCCGGTGCGGTCGCATCCGATGCCGGCAGCGGGCGGATGCCGCTATAGCTGTAAACGATCTGATCGCGATCGAAGCGGAGCGTCGGCAGCAGCGAGCGGATGCTTTCGAGGAAATACTCCGTTTCCGGCTCCTCGCAGGAGACATTGTCCGGATCATTCGCCGGAATGTCGGTCGACCCGACCAGAGCCAGCCCGAGATAGTCGTAGACCAGGCAGATGCGGCCGTCGTCGGCCTCGAAATAGATCATATGGCCGTTGAGGCTTCGCACCAATTCGGGATGGTCAAGCAGGATATGGGATCCCTTGGTGCCACCGATCAGCCGCGATGGAGCGCCGAGCAAAGTGTTGACCTGATCGATCCAGGGACCTGCCGCATTGACGACCAGCTTGGGAGCGACGCTGAACTCGCGGCCATCGGGCTGACGGAAGGTCAAACGCCCTTCTGAAACGGCAGCCAGTGTCGCGAAATTTGCCGCGAGGCTCCTCGCATTCGCATCGAGACCATCACGCACGAGCTCATAGACGAGCCGTTCCGGCCTGCTGATCTTGGCATCGTAATAGATGCCGCCGGCGACGATGGCGGGGGTAATATGCGGCATCTCCCTGCGCGCCTGTTTCTTCAGGATCAGCCGGTGGCGCGGCATGACTTGGTCACGCGAACCGAAGAAGTCGTAGAGCCGAAGCCCGATCTTGATGAGAACCGCGCCACGGCTGCGTGGCGCCGTCTTCGACCCAAAGAGCGTCCGGATCGCGGCCCAGATGCCGCGCGTCCAGGAAAAGACCGGAATGAAGGTCGGCAGCGGCTCGACGCAATGCGGCGCGTTCTTGAGCAGGAGATTGCGCTCAAGAGTCGACTGCGCCACCAGCCCGAACTCACCCGTCTCCAGATATTTCAGGCCGCCGTGAATGAGCCGCGATGGTGTAGCGCTCGTGCCGGAACCAAAGTCGGCCTTGTCGACGATCAGGCAATTGACACCCTGTAGCGAGAGGTCGCGGAACAGGCCGGCGCCGTTGATGCCTGCCCCGATGATCAAAACGTCGATATCGTTCTCGCCGAGGTTCGAGAAGCGCTGCTGCAAATCGGGGGTCATGCTCATCGTCCTAAATTGCCCGCCGCAGCAGGCACCTGTCTTTTCACTTTGCCGATTGCTCCGGCGCAAGCGCGGCAATCCTAGGCCAAAGAGGGATCATCGCGTCGGCAATATCGCGGAATACCCGGTAACGCATTTCATAATCCGCGCTGCGCGCTGCATCCGGCCGGCAAGTCTTTGCGATGGAGGCGGTGTCGCGCGGATCGCTCTGCGGATCGGCGAAGATACCCACGCCCGACCCGGCACAAAGCGCAGCACCCCAGGCGGCCGCCTCATCCGTCTCGGTTACCGTCACCGGCATGCCAAGCACATCGGCAAACATCTGGACGACGGCAGGATTGCGCGAGACGCCACCGGCGAGCCGCACCTGATCGAAGGCAAAGCCGTCGCGAAGCGCATCAACATGAATGCGATGATTGAAAGCGATGCCCTCAAGCACGGCGCGCAGCATGTCGCCGCGGTCGTGCCATCCACCGAGCCCGAAGAAGCCGGCGCTGGCGGCTGCGCCATAAGGCGAGCCGAACAGATAGGGATGGAAGAGCGCGGTCGAGGGGCGCTCGAAGGCGGCAGCGATCTCGGGCGCTAGTAGGCTATGGATCGAGTTGCCTTGCACCTCGCCATTCTTCCGCTCGGCAGCGCAGAGCGTGTCCAGAAACCAGTCGTAATTGGCTGTCGATGCCGGAGAGATCGACATGCTGTTCCAGATGCCGGGCGCAATCCCGTTGCGGCAAAACCAGCGCCGATCGACACGCGGTTCCGACGAAAGCGTCTCATTGATCGAATAGGTCCCGGCAATGACCGCGACAACGCCCTTGGCATAACCCCCTGCCCCGAGCGCCGAGGCCGTGACGTCGTGCAGACCGGCAACGACAGGCGTTCCTTCTGCAAGGCCCGTCAGCTGCGCGGCTTCACGGGTGACGCGACCGACGATTTGGTCGGAGCGCGAGGCTGGTGGCAAGGCGTGGACGAGATCGTGCAAGCCAAACAGCCGCAGGGCGTCCTCACTGTAGTTCTGCGATTTGACATTGGTGAAGGAGGTGCTCGCTTCGGTGCGGTCCGTACCAACGGTCCCGGTCAGGCAGAACCGCAGCCAGTCCTTGCAGCTGATGAAATGGCCGATGCGCTTGTAGCGCTCAGGCTCCACTTCGCGGATCCAGGCAAGCAATGCCGATGGCGCGGAGACGTGCGGGATCTGCCCAGTCAGTTCGATCGCCAGGTCGGCGACGGCGCTCTCTGTCCACCGGTCGACGATCGCCCCTGCCCGGCTGTCCAGCGAGAGAATGGCCCGGCCGAGCGGCTTTTGGGCGTGATCGAGCAGGTAGATGCCGTCTCCATGCGCGGTAGCAGCAATGGCCTCTATGTCGCTTGCCGGCCGCCCGCTGAGTGAAATCGCTTCGCGGATGGCATCGGCCGTCGCGTTCCACAATTCATCCATGTCGCGCTCGATATGGCGAGCCTTCGGAATGAACTGCGTGACGCGGCGAAGCGCGGCTGCAAGCGGCGTGCCGTCGATATCGAAGATGACCGCCTTGGTGACGGTCAAACCACTATCGATCCCGAGCAGTGTCGGCATTCACGTTTACCTCACGAGGGACAACCGGCACGCGCCGTCAGGAGCGCCCTCCGGCGCCCTTGGCGATGACCACGTTGATATCTCTGGACCGCATGCGGTCGATGTGCACCGGCTGGGTCTTGTCGTCGACGATAACGACGTCGAACTCATCCAGTGCTGCGAAACTGTGGAGTGCACGCCGTTCGAACTTGGTATGATCGGCAAGCAGGATGCGCTTTACGGAACAATCGAACATGGCGCGCTTGGTATCGACCGTCTCAGGAGACTGGTGCAGCACCGTGCCATCGCTGATCGCCGACATCGAGATGAACGCGACATCGGCCCTGAGACCCTTGATCTCGTTGATCGTCATACGACCCATGAAGGCATTGCACCAATTGTAATATTGGCCGCCGAGGGCGAGCAGCGTCACGTCATGCAAGCCCGTCAGCGCATTCATCAGCGTCAGGGAATTGGTAATTGCGGTGACCGGCGCCTTTGAAGGCAGATGTGCCGCCATCTGAAGGACCGTGGTCGAGTCATCGAAAAAGATCGCCTGTCCCGGTTCGACGAATTGCATGGCCGCCTCGGCGATCAGCTTCTTTTCGGCCGACTGACGGTTCGAGCGGTAGACGTCGCTGGATTCGATGAGATTGGTCGCCGCCGCCGTGACGATACCGCGCGTCTTCCTGAAGAGGCCGCGGCTGACGAGTTCATCGACGTCGCGGTGAGCCGTCATCAGGCTGATCCCAAAGCGGTCGGTCAGGTCTTCAATCCGCATCGAGCCTTCACCCATCACGGCCTCCGCAATCATACGGCGGCGCGCGATCTGGCGCGTCTGCCGGCTGTCGCTGGTGAGCTGGTCCAACAGATCGTCGTCCCGGCTGATCTTCTGTGTCACGGGTCACCCCTGTCGCTGAATTGTGGATCCCAGCTTCGTACAGTGATTGCCGCGCCAAGGCAAAAAGGCGATACGCAACCGGCGGTTGGATCATCGGCCATCGCTTCCAGCATGAAAATGAGGGCGCTCTTGCGAGCGCCCTCTTCGGTTTACTGCGCCAGAACGAACGGGCCAGTGTACTTGTTGATGTTGTCCTTGGTGATCAACAGGCAATCGAAGAGCTGCTTCTCGCTCTTGGCACCGGTGTTACCCGTCTTGATCAGATTGTCGGCCTGCTTGACGGCTTCTTCGGAGAAGACGGCAACCGGTTGGAGGACGGTGTATTGGAGTTCGCCGGCCTTGATGGCGGCAACGGCATCCGGCGAACCGTCGAAGCCGCCGACCTTCACATTGGCGAGCTTGCCGGCTTCCTTGAGTGCTGCGATCGCACCAAGCGCCATTTCGTCATTGCCCGAGATGACGCCGACGATATCAGGGTTGGCCTGCAGCATGGACTGCATCTTGTTGTGGCCCTGGGTGCGGTCCCAGTTGGCAACTTCCTTGGCGACCTTCTTCAGATCCGGATACTGTGAAAGGACAGTCTCGTAGCCATTCGACCGCGTTGCCGCGTTGTTGTCGGACGGAGCGCCGAAGAGTTCGGCATAGTTGCCCTTGTCGCCGATCGCTTCGACCCATTGCTGTGCGCCGAGGGCAGCACCCTGTGCGTTGTTGGAAACAAGCTGCGCCTTCGCCAGGCCTTCCTGGTTGATTTCGGCGTTGACGAGGAGGACCGGGATGCCGGCAGCAACAGCCTTCTTGACCGCACCGATGGAACCGTCGGCGTTTGCCGGGTCGAGGATGATCGCCACCGACTTGTTGGTGATCGCCGTATCGATCAGGTTGCTTTCGGTATTGGTGTCACCCTTGTGGGCGTTGACCGAGGCCGTGTAGCCCAGCTTTTCGGCAGTTGCCTTGGCGACATTGCCTTCCGTCAGCCAATAGGGATTCGACGGATCGTTGACGATGATCGTCATCATGCCCGCTGCCCAAGCCGAGCTTGCCAGAAGCGGTGCTACGGCCGCGGCGGCCAGAAGTATGCGCATGCCTTTCTTAAACATAGTCTCTCTCCCATTCGTGAGTTCAGTTATTGCCGGGGATCCGGCAGTGCTTTCCCCAATCGGCTTCGTGGACTCCAGCCCGCCGTCGTGGATAAGTTTCGGTCTCAGCCGTCAGGACGATTTGACCCGGCGGCCGTATTGGATGCTGTTCATAAGGACGGCGAGAACGATCACAGCGCCGGTAAATACTGTTTGCCAGTAGGCCGAGACACCGATGATCACGAGCCCGTCCGAAAGAAAGCCGATGACGAAAGCGCCAAGCATCGTGCCGCGAACCGTACCGCGGCCGCCGGTCAGCGCCGCCCCGCCGATGACCACGGCTGCGATAGCCGTCAACTCGTAGGTCGTGCCTGCCGTCGGACCGGCGGAGGTCAGCTGGGAGGAGAGGACCAGGCCGGCGATTGCGGCACAGACGCCCGAAAGCACATAGACGATGATCTTCACGCGCTTGACAGGGACGCCGGAAAGGTCGGCGGCGCGCTCGTTCCCACCTGAGGCGTAGAGCCAGCGGCCGAAGGCGGTGCGGCTCAGCACGATGCCGCAAATGATGGCAAGAACCGCAAGCACGATGACCCCGATCGGAATGCCTGCGAGCCGGTTGAAGCCGAGCCAGTCGAAACCGGTATTGCCGAGTTCCGGACGGCCACCGAGATTGTTGTAGGTCAGGCCGTTGGTCATCAAGAGCGCGATACCGCGGGCGACGTAGAGCACGCCGAGCGAGGCGACGAAGGCCGGCACCTTGAGATAGGCGATCAGCACGCCGTTCACCGCACCGACCAGCGCGCCGAGTGCACATGTGATGACGACGACGGCCCAGACCGGCGGATAGAGGATGACGCCGAAATAGGTGAGCGTGACCCCGTGCATCAGGAAACCGGCGATGCAGCCCGCAAGCCCAAGCGTCGAGCCGACCGACAGATCGATGCCGCCATTCAGGATGACGAGCAGCATGCCGATCGCCAGAATGCCGAAGATCGCGACGTGCGACGCCATGATCAGGAAGTTGTTCAGCGTAAAATAATAGGGCGACAGGAACGAGAAGACCGCGATGATGACGATCAGCGCGAAGAAGGCCCGGCCCTCCAGAATGAGACGCACGATATTGGTATTGCGCTTCGGCCCGCTGGAAACTGATTTCTTTTCGGTGACGTTCGTGACTGACATAATCAGTGCTCCATAATCCAGGCTAGTGCGCGATCACGGCTTCGCCGGACGCGGCCATGATCTTTTCCTTGGTGACATCCGAGCCGAACTCGGCCGATATCCTGCCGCGATGCATGACGATGATACGGTGCGCGATGCTCAGGCATTCATTGACTTCGGACGTCGAATAGATGACCGCCAATCCCTGCTTGGCGCGCTCCGCAAGCAACTTGAAAACTTCCGCCTTGGCGCCAATGTCGATGCCGCGGCTTGGCTCGTCGAGCAGGATGACCTTCGGCTGGGTTGCCAGCACCTTGCCGATGACGACCTTCTGCTGGTTGCCGCCGGAGAGCGAGCCGATCGAAGCCGCACCGCCATCGGTTTTCACATGCACCCGCCGGATCGCGTCATTGACGAGGTCGCGCTCCCGATGGCCGGAGGTGAAAAGCCCTTTGGTGAAGGCGCGGATACTTGCAAGCGACAGATTGGAGCCGACCGTCATCGTCTGGACAAGACCGTCGCGCTGGCGATCTTCGGGCACGAGCACGAGACCGCTGGCAATGCGCCCGGCAATGCTGAGCCTAATGACGTCCTGTCCTTCAAGCAGAACCTGTCCGCCACTTGCGCGCAGACGTCCGGCAATACACTCGAGCAGTTCCGTGCGCCCGGCGCCCATCAGCCCGTAGATGCAGACGATCTCGCCGGCACGTACTTTGAGAGACAGACGATCGACTGCATTATACGCAGCGCCGGAGGGGCCGGGCACACTGAGGTTTTCGATGGAAAGCGACACGTTTCCGAACTGATGACCTTGCGGCGGGCTGCCGAGGTCGAAGTTCTCGCCGACCATGTTGCGGACGATCCATTCGAGATCGATATCCTTGCGCTCGGCATAGGCCGTCATGCTTCCGTCGCGCAGAACGACGGCGTGATTGGTGATCTGCAGCGCCTCTTCCAGATGATGCGAGATGTATACGATCGACACGCCGCGGCTCGTCAGGTCGTGGATGACCTTGAAGAGTACTTCCACCTCCGTCGCGCTCAGCGCCGAGGTCGGTTCGTCCATGATCAGGATGCGCGAATTGACCGACAGCGCCCGTGCAATCTCAACGATCTGCTGCTGGCCGAGACGAAGATCCTCGACGCGAGTTTGCGGATCGATGTCTTCCTCGAGCTCTTCCATCAGCGCCCGGGTCTGACGTTCCTCTTCAGCGAAGTCGACGACACCGCCCTTGATGATCTCCCGGCCCATGAAAATATTGTCGCGCACGCTGAGATTAGGGGCCAGGCTGAGCTCCTGATGGATGATGGAGATCCCGCACTCGCGCGCATGGGTCGACGAGCTAAAGCTGATCGGCGAGCCGTCGAGAATGATCTCGCCGGAGCTTGGCTGCGCCACACCCGAAAGGATCTTCATCAAGGTCGACTTGCCCGCACCATTCTCTCCGAATAGCGTTGTGACCTGGCCGCGATGGATGTCGAAGTTCACTCCCTTGAGGGCGTGAACGCTGCCGTAGGATTTTGCGATGTTGCGGGCTGCGAGGACGACTTCGCCATTTGCCCCGTTGCTGCGTTGCGGCTGGCTCATTTGAGCTCGACCTTCACCGGCGTGACGAGCCAGTTCTTTGGGTTGATAAGTTTGAAGACGCCGACGACGGTCGCTTGCTTTCCGTCCAGGGCGTCAGCATCCAAGCCCGCAAAAACCGCCTTCTTCATCTCGTTATTGATGGCCGAGCCGGCATCCTGATACTGGATCTGGTTGGTGAACTGGCCGAATTCGATGGTGCCGGTTGCGTCGCGGAGGTCCGTGCCGTTGACCGCAGGACCGGTCTGGACACGGACCACCGTCTCGGGAGGCAGCCCATCGATCTTCATTTCGTTGGTGTTCGACTTGCGGGCGCCGAAAACGCCGGTCAGCGTGACAGGAATGACCGGTCCGGTGCTCGTCGCAGTGCCGTATTTCTCGGCCGCCGCCTTCTTGTCGGCGGCAATGGCGGCCGCGAGATCGGCGGCCGCAACGGCCCGCTCCTCGACATTCGCCTTGATCTTCGGAAACTGCTCGGCGCCGAAGGTTTCCGGAGAGAATGCCTGCTGGCGGACATCGTTTTCGGAACCGATCTTGACGACCGTTGTGTCGAAGGCGATCGCTGCAACGACGATAACCGCCAACGCCGCGCTGACAAGGAGCCCGCGATTGCCGCTGCTCGGCTTTGATGCTGCATGATCGGGCGAGGTACTCATGTCCGGACGGCCTTTGGCTTGGAATGGCAAGATGGAGAGGGCTAGCGCAATGATGATCGCAGGCGGGCTGAAGCATTGCGTCGCACCGGAACAGAAACCGGCGGGCCACCCGCAAGAGCGCAACTCTGGACGAATATTCGCATTGGAAGCCTCCTCAACAAGACCGGCGGCTGTCTCCTCCAACCGCCTGGGCCTGCAAATTTTCCATCAGGAAGCGCACTTCCGTGATAGAAATATGTTACTTATGCCGCAAATGATGTTATATATTTTATAAGCTGTCAACGGCGCTTTCACGGCAACTCGACTGAAATGCACAACCTCACACCTTGTTCATCTCGCTGCGGCGCAGCAAAAAGCGACGGCAAATGCAGACATTTTGACATTTGTCATTCAGCCGCATGATGGCACCATCCATCTGTTTTTAATGCAATATATGACAGATAAAACATTGCGCGCGCTGCCGCTTTTGCTGCCGCCCGCCGCTGTCGCCGCGGCGCCGAAGCAAACTCCTTGTTCTTCTATTTTAGATGAAAAAAATTACATCGCTAGAAAAATCTTACTGGCATTGTGGTATCTTTATGTTATGTTTTCGAGCGAACTTAGGGAGGTTTCGGCTGCGCGCCAGATCTGGGATTTGCCAAAGGCAGCGCGCTTGCCGTTACCCGTGAAAGGACCGAGGTTGGCAGCTGGATGCATCATCCCAGAGAGTTTAGGGATCGGGAGGACTTCAGATGAATTTGATGCGCGTATTGCCCGCTGCGGCGCTTGCAATGGTGGCGAGATAGGCCTGCGATGACATCGACCCAGAAGATCATCATTGGCATAGATGCCGGCACCTCGGTCATCAAGGCCGTCGCCTTCGATCCGTCCGGACGCCAGATTGCCACGGCCTCCGTTCGCAACAGATACACCACCGGAGACGATGGCTCGGCAACGCAGTCGCTCGATCAGACCTGGCTCGATTGCGCCAGCGCGTTGCGTGGCCTTAGCGAAAAAGTCCCTGATCTTGCATCCCGCACCGCAGCCATCGCCGTCACCGGACAGGGCGATGGCACCTGGCTCGTCGGCCGCGGCAATAGGCCGGTTGCCGATGCCTGGCTGTGGCTCGACGCGCGCGCCGCGCCGACGGTTACGGCACTTGCCGGCGGAACCCAGAACCGTGCCCGCTTCGAGGCAACGGGCACCGGCCTCAACACTTGCCAGCAGGGCGCGCAACTTGCCCATATGGACCGCTTCACGCCGGATCTTCTCGATCGGGCGGAGGTGGCGCTGCACTGCAAGGACTGGCTCTATCTCAACCTCACAGGCGTGCGGGCGACCGATCCGTCCGAGGCGAGTTTCACCTTCGGCAATTTCAGAACGCGCCAGTATGATGCAGTGGTGATCGACGCGCTCGGCCTTGACCACAGACGCAGGCTCTTGCCCGAAATCATCGACGGCAGCGAGACCAGCCACCCGCTGACATTGGCGGCGGCGAAGGCCTGTGAGCTTCTTGCCGGAACGCCGGTCTGCCTCGGCTATGTCGACATGGTGATGACGGCGCTTGGCGCAGGCGTGCGCAGCGGCGCTCGCAACGCCGCCTGCTCGACGATCGGCTCCACCGGCGTGCACTTGCGCGCCAAGTCCGTTGCCGACGTTCAGCTCAATCGTGAGGGCACCGGCTATGTGATCGCCCTGCCCATCCCCGGCATCGTCACCCAGGTCCAGACCAATATGGGCGCCACGATCAACATCGACTGGATCCTCGGCGTTGCCGCCTATCTGTTGGCCGAGGCCGGCAAGCCTGCTTCGCATGCAGACCTCATTGCGCGCATCGACGACTGGTTTGCAGAAAGCCGGCCGGGGGCGGTGCTTTACCACCCCTACATTTCCGAAGCGGGCGAACGTGGGCCTTTCGTCAACGCCAATGCGCGCGCGGGCTTCACCGGGCTTTCGATGCGTCACCGCTTCCCCGATCTGCTGCGCGGCGTGGTCGAAGGGTTGGGGCTTGCCACCCGAGACTGCTACGCGGCGATGGGCGCGATGCCCGAAGAGCTGCGGGTCACGGGCGGGGCAACACGCTCCGTCGCCCTTCGCCGCTCACTCTCGGCCGCCGTTAACGCACCGATCCGCCAGTCGCGCCGCGAGGAGACGGGGGCGGCCGGCGTGGCGATGATGGCCGCGGTGGCTGTCGGCGTCTATTCCAGCATGGACGATTGCATTGCCGACTGGGTGACGCCGCTGCTCGGCGATCCGGAGACGCCGGATGCCAGCGAGGCTCACCGGTTCGACCGGCTCTTTTCTGCCTATGCCGATGTGCGCCAAGCAATGGCGCCTGCTTGGGACAAGCTTGCCGAAGCCGCAGCGACGTCGCCGGTGGGCGCCTAAATCTGATGCAGCAGGCATCGAAGGAGCATGACATGACCGAACCCGAACTCCTGGATCTCTTCGTCATCGGCGGAGGCATCAACGGCGCGGGGATAGCACGCGATGCTGCCGGCCGCGGCCTGAAGGTCGTGCTGTGCGAAAAGGACGATCTGGCACAGGGAACCTCGTCGCGTTCGGGCAAGCTGGTGCATGGCGGTTTGCGTTACCTCGAATATTACGAATTCCGTCTGGTGCGCGAGGCGCTGATCGAGCGTGAAGTGCTGCTCAACGCCGCGCCGCATATCATCTGGCCGATGCGCTTCGTCCTGCCGCACAGCCCTGAGGATCGACCAGCATGGCTCGTGCGGCTCGGCCTCTTTCTCTATGATCATCTCGGCGGCCGCAAGAAGCTGCCCGGGACCCGCACGCTCAACCTGCTCCGCGACCCGGAAGGCACACCGATCCTCGATCAATACACACGCGGCTTTGAATATTCCGATTGCTGGGTCGACGACGCCCGCCTCGTGACCTTGAATGCGGTCAGCGCAGCGGAAAACGGCGCTTTGGTGTTGACCCGCTCGCCCGCCGTGTCGGCCCGCCGCGAGAATGGCGGTTGGACCGTGGTCACCAGAAGCAACACCACGGGAGAGACGCGAACCTTCCGTGCCAAATGTCTGGTGAACTGCGCCGGCCCCTGGGTGATGGACATCATCAATCGCGTCGCTGGTTCGAACTCCAGCCGCAATGTCCGCCTCGTCAAGGGCAGCCACATCATCGTCCCGAAGTTCTGGCCCGGAGCCAATGCCTATCTGGTGCAGAACCACGACAAACGCGTCATTTTCATCAATCCCTACGAGGGTGACAAGGCGCTGATCGGGACGACCGATATCGCGTACGAAGGCCGGGCCGAGGATGTTGCCGCCGACGAGACGGAGATCGAGTATCTGCTCCAGGCGGTCAATCGCTATTTCAAGGAAAAGCTGCGTCGCCACGATGTGCTGCACAGCTTCTCCGGCGTGCGCCCGCTGTTTGACGACGGCAAGGGTAATCCGTCCGCCGTTACCCGCGACTATGTCTTCGATCTCGACGAGACCGGCGGCGCTCCGCTGCTCAACGTCTTCGGCGGCAAGATCACCACATTCCGCGAGCTTGCCGAACGCGGCATGCAGCGCCTGAAGCACATCTTCCCGAACATGGGAGGCGACTGGACGGAGAAAGCGCCGCTGCCGGGCGGCGAAATTCCGAATGCCGACTACGAGAGCTTCGCCAACAGCCTGCGCGATATCTATCCCTGGATGCCGCGCAAGCTCGTGCATCACTACGGCCGTCTCTATGGCGCCCGCGCCAGGAATGTGGTTGCCGGCGCGACAGGCATGGAAGGGCTCGGGAGGCACTTCGGCGGACAGCTCTATGAGGCCGAGGTCCGCTATCTCGTCGCCACGGAATGGGCCGAAACGGCCGACGACATCCTCTATCGCCGCACCAAACACTACCTCCATCTGAACGAAGCGGAGCGCGCGGCCTTTGGCGAGTGGTTTGCTTCAACCCGCCTTGCCGCCGCCTGAAGGATGCCGCCATGCCGCTGACCCTTTCGCTCAACACCAATCCGCTGGTGAACCGCTTCGCCGACCCAGACGATCTGATCGATACGGTTGCGCGTGATTTGCGGATCCGCGACCTCCAGCTGACCCACGAGTTCATCAATCCGAGCTGGCAGGCGCCGGTGATTAGCCGTCTGACGCGCACGATGAGCGCTGCGCTGAAGCGCACCGGCGTGCGTGTTACCTCGGGCATGACAGGCCCCTATGGGCGCCTCAACCATTTCGGACATCCGGATGCCGATGTGCGCCGCTACTACGTCGACTGGTTCAAGACCTTTGCCGACATCACCGCCGATCTTGGCGGCCATTCGGTCGGCACGCAATTTGCGATCTTCACCTACAAGGACTTCGACGATCCGGCCAGACGTGAGGAGTTGATCGAGATCGCCATCGATTGTTGGGCCGATGTCGCCGAGCACGCGCGGGCTGCAGGCCTCTCCTACATGTTCTGGGAACCGATGAGCATCGGCCGCGAGTTCGGCGAGACGATCGGCGCCTGCCTGTCGCTGCAGGAGCGGCTGACATCAGCCGCAATGGCCGTCCCGATGTGGATGATGGCGGATATCGATCATGGCGACATCACCTCCGCCGATCCCGATGACTACGACCCCTATGCCTGGGCACGCGCCGTCCCGCCTGTATCGCCGATCATTCACATCAAACAGAGCTTGATGGACAAGGGCGGGCACCGGCCCTTCACCGCCGAATTCAACGCCAAGGGCCGCATACAGCCGGCACCTCTGCTCCACTCACTGGCCGAAGGTGGGGCGAAGGACAATGAAATCTGTCTGGAACTCTCCTTTAAGGAACGCGAGCCGAACGATCGCCAGGTCATCCCGCAGATCGCCGAAAGCGTCGCCTTCTGGGCGCCGCATATCGACACCGGCGTCGCTGACTTGAACATCTGAGGCGGAGATCTTTAAAAGGCAGCACTGCGATACGGCGGAATCGCCGCATGACCTTCAAAAAGGAGCCGTGATGACGGACGCCGATGATACGCTTGCCGTGCGTGCTGCCTGGCTTCACTATGCCGGTGGCCTGACGCAGTCCGACGTCGCTCGCCGCCTTGGCGTACCGTCGGTAAAGGCCCATCGCCTGATCGCCAGAGCGGTCGCCGATGGCGTCGTCAAAGTCACCATCGACGGGGATATCGTCGAATGCGTCGAGCTGGAGATGCGGCTTTCGGAACGGTTCGGACTTCAATATTGCGAGGTCGCACCCGATCTCGGCGAAGAAGGCTTGCCGCTGCGCGCACTCGGCCATGCCGGCGCCGGCTATCTCAAGCGCGAGATCGAGCGCGGCGACAACCCGGTCATCGGCCTTGGTCATGGCCGCACGCTTTCCGCTGCCGTCCAATATATGCCGAGGGTGAGCGCGAAGAACCTGCGCTTCGTCTCGTTGCTTGGCGGGCTGACACGAAACTATGGCGCCAATCCCTATGACGTGATGCATCGCATCGCCGAAAAGACCGGCGCCCATGCGTATGTCATGCCGGTTCCCTTTTTCGCCAATACCGGCGAGGACCGCGAAGTGCTGAAGGCGCAGCGTGCCGTCAAGGAGGTCTTCGATCTTGCCAATAATGCCGATCTGAAGCTCGTCGGCCTGGGAACTGTCGATGCCGAGGCGCAACTGGTTTTGTCCGGCATGGTCGAACCCGGTGAAATCGACGACATCGCTGCCGCAGGCGGCGTCGGCGAAATCCTCGGACATTTTTTCGACGCCGACGGCCATATCCTCGACACCGCGCTGACGGCGCGCACGCTCTCCGCGTCTTTCCCCAAGACCAAGAAAGAGCGGCTCGTGGCGCTGGCGGGCGGACAGTCGAAAGTGCCGGCCATCCGGGCAATTCTGAATAGCCGCCGCCTTTTCGGGCTGATCACCGACGAGCGAACCGCGCAGGCGCTGCTGAAGTAGGAAAGACAACAACAGTTGATCGCAAAATAACACAATAAGTGTTGATTATCACGCATACTCCGTTATCTTAACATCAACGAGGCTGGGAGAGCGGGATGAGGCGAGAAGAGCGACAGCAGTTGATCGTCAACCTGCTCGTCGAAAACAAGACCGTCGATCTCGACGACCTTGCCGATCGCTTCACCGTGTCAAAGATGACGATCCATCGCGATCTCGATGATCTCGAGCAGGCGGGTGTCCTGCGCAAGGTTCGCGGCGGCGCGACCATCGACGCCGGAACGCAGTTCGAAAGCGACTTCCGCATTCGCGAGCGCCAGGGCAGCGAGGCCAAGCTGGCTATGGCCGAGACCGCGCTGGAACTGGTCGAGCCGGGGATGACGGTGATGGTAAATGACGGCTCGATGGCGGCCGTGCTCGGGGAAATGCTGCTGCAGAAACGGCCTCTGACGTTAATCACCAACAATGCGGCGATCATGGAGCGGCTGAAAGGCCAAACCGGCATCACGCTGATCGCGCTTGGTGGCATCTATTCGGCGAAATTCAACGCCTATCTCGGCGTCGTCACCGAGGAGGCACTGTCGCGGCTGAGGGCCGACATCGCCTTCATTTCGACGCCGGCCGTCAGCGGTGGGCGCGCCTATCACATGGACGATAATGTCGTGCGCGCCAAGCGGGCTATGATCGCGTCGTCGACCAGGACCTGCCTTCTCGTCAATCACCAGCGCATCGGCCACACCGCCCTGCATGTCATGGCGGATCTGGCTGACTTCGACGCCGTTATCACCGACAGCGCACCCGATGCTGCTGTCCTGGAGGAATTCGAGCAGGCGGGCATTACGCTCACCATCGCATCAACGCAGGATCCGACATGACCGAAAAGCCGCGCTTCTGGATTGGCACCAGTTGGAAGATGAACAAGACGCTTGCTGAAGCCGAGCATTTCGCCCGCGGTCTCGAAGCTGCCGATGCCGCACGCGATCCGCGTATCCAGCGCTTCGTCATTCCGTCTTTCACGGCCGTGCGCGAGATCAAGGCGATGCTTGCCAAGACCTCGGTGAAGGTCGGCGCGCAGAACATGCATTGGGCCGACCAGGGCGCCTGGACCGGCGAAGTCTCGCCCGTAATGCTGAAGGACTGCAATCTCGATCTCGTCGAACTCGGCCATTCCGAGCGGCGCGAACATTTTGGAGAGACCGACGAGACAGTGGGGCTGAAGACCGAAGCAGCGGTTCGCCACGGTCTCATTCCGCTGATCTGCATTGGCGAGACGCTTTCCGACCGCGAAAGCGGAAAGGCCGCCGACATCCTCGCGACCCAGGTGCGCGGCGCGCTTTCGAAACTTTCTGGCGACCAGAAAGGCGCCGAAATCCTGCTGGCCTACGAGCCGGTCTGGGCGATTGGCGAGAAGGGCATCCCGGCGACTGCGGATTATGCGGATGCCCGCCAGTCTGAAATCATCGCCGTTGCCGAAGCTGTGCTAGGCCGGAAGATCCCCTGCCTTTATGGCGGGTCGGTCAACCCGCAGAACTGCGAAGAATTGATCTCGAGCCCGCATATCGACGGGCTCTTCATCGGCCGTTCGGCCTGGAATGTCGAAGGCTACCTCGACATTCTGGCCAAATGCGCCGCCAAACTCTGAGGAGAAGGAAAATGAAGCTTGCCATTGCAGGAGACAGCGCCGGCGAAGGCCTCGCCAAGGTTCTGGCCGACCATCTGAAGGACCGCTTTGACGTCTACGAGGTCTCGCGCACCAGCGCCGGTGCCGATCCTTTCTACGCCAACCTCTCGGATCGCGTCGCCTCAGGCGTCATCGACGGCACCTACGACAAGGCGATCCTCGTTTGCGGCACCGGCATCGGCGTCTGCATCTCGGCCAACAAGGTTCCTGGCATCCGCGCCGCCCTGACGCACGACACCTATTCCGCCGAGCGTGCAGCACTTTCGAACAATGCGCAGATCATCACCATGGGAGCCCGCGTCATCGGAACGGAGCTTGCAAAGTCTATCGCTGATGCGTTTCTTGCCCAGACCTTCGACGAGAACGGCCGTTCTGCCGGTAACGTCAAGGCCATGGATGATCTCGACGCGAAGTACAGCGCCCGTTGAGCAATGCTGGCGGTGAAGCCGGATTATCCTGGCGGTTGCCGCCTCGTTCAAACGCACGTCGCGACAAAAAGAGTCATCGAAACAATAACATCTCCAGACTCGGAATACGGGAGATCTCCACGTGTTAAGTCATTGAATTTAGATTCGTTTCGACTCGGAACAATTTGCCACGTGATTCAGTTGAATCGCGTTGGTTGTGTGAGGGAGTCGCGCAGATGGTTGCCCCGCGGGCGAATTGGAAAGGTTACATCAAGTTTGGAGAAGTCGCGTTTCCTGTCGCGCTCTACACTGCGGCATCCTCCTCCGAACGGATCGCCTTCAACACCCTGAACCGAAAGACCGGCAATCGGGTTCGGCGTGAGTTCGTCGACAGCCAAACCGGCGATCCCGTCGAGCGCGAGGATCAGGTCAAAGGTTTCGAGATCGAGGACGGGCGATATGTCGTGCTTGAACCCGACGAAGTCGCGTCCGCGATTCCGAACAGCGACAAGACACTTACGGTCGAGGCGTTCATTCCCTGCGATGAAGTCGACGATGTCTATTTCGACAAGCCCTATTACCTTGCTCCCGACAAGTTAGGCGGCGACGCCTACAAGCTGCTGCGCGACGGCATGAAAAAGGCCAGGGTTGCTGCAATTGCTCGCACGGTGTTGTTCCGGCGTCTGCGCACCGTTCTCATTCGGCCGCACGGCAACGGCTTGGTCGGCTCCACCTTGAACTATGACTATGAAGTCCGCTCGTCGCAAAAGGCTTTCGAGGAAATGCCGGACCTGAAGATCCAAGGTGAGATGCTGGAGCTCGCCAAACACATCATCAACACGAAAAAAGGCCAATTTGATCCCAAGCAGTTCGACGACCGCTATGAGGCCGCGGTGGCAGAGCTGGTGAAAGCTAAGATTGAGGGCCGGACGCTGCCGAAGAAGAAGACGCCCCCGGCATCCAAGCCCAGCGACCTGCTTCATGCGCTGCGTGAAAGTGCCGGAATGTCCGCGCCCGCCAAGAGCAAGCGCACTGCAGCTAACGCCAATGCCGGAAAAGGTCGCCAGAAATCAGCGCGTGCGACATCGGCGAAGTCGCGTGGCACCGGCGCCGCTCAACACCGCCGCGCCAGCTGATTGGAGGATGCCATGGCCCTTCGTCCCCACTGGAAAGGCTACCTCAAGCTCTCGCTCGTCACCTGCCCAGTGCAGATGATGCCGGCGACGTCGGAAAATGAGAAGGTCCGCTTCCACACTTTGAACAGAGAGACGCAGAACCGCGTCGTCAGCCATTATGTCGATTCCGTCACCGGCAAGGAGGTGAAGGACGAGGACGAGGTGAAGGGCTATCAACGCGGCGAGAACGAGTATGTCATTCTGGAAGACGAGGAACTCGAAAACGTTGCACTCGACAGTACCAAGACGATCGACATCGAAGTTTTCGCACCGCGCGACGGCGTCGACTGGATCTGGCTCGATACGCCCTACTATCTTTCTCCGGACGATCCGGTCGGCCAGGAGGCATTTTCGGTCATCCGCGACGCCATGGCCGCCGAGAATATGGTCGGCATATCAAGACTTGTAATCTCAAGGCGGGAACGCGCCGTCATGCTGGAGCCACGCGGCAAGGGCATCGTACTTTGGACGCTGCGTTATGGGGATGAGGTGCGCGATGCCGAGATCTATTTCGAGAAAGTCGATGACCAGCCTGCCGACAGCGAAATGATGCCGCTTGTCCAGCAGCTGATCAAAAAGCAGACGCAGCACTGGAGCCCGAAGATGGTTTCCGATCCGGTTCAGGACAAGCTCCTCGATATCATCGACGCGAAGAAGAAGCAGATGAAAAAGCCGAGCAGGACAACGTCCAAGTCCAAGGAAAAGCAAGAGCCGGCACCAAGCAATGTCATCAACATCATGGATGCCCTGCGCAAGTCGGTCGAAGCGGAAAACCGCCCCGGAAGGCGCTAGGCCTGATCATGACGCGCCCGCGCCGCCCAATTCTGCCCTTGCTCGACGAATCTCACCCAACGCTGCAGTCTCGTCCGATCCGCAAGCGCGATCCCGACCAGCCCAGTCTGCCCTTCGATCCAATGCCGTCGCGCATCGAGCCTTGCCTCGCACTGCTGAAGCCGACCGTGCCCGTGGGGCCGGATTGGCTCTATGAGGTGAAGTTGGATGGCTATCGATTGGCAGTCCATATTGAGCCGAAGGGCGTGCGGGTCATCACCCGCGGCGGACATGACTGGACCCATCGCTTCCCCACCATTGCCGCCGCGGCAAAGGAGCTTGGGGTAACGACCGCCATTCTCGACGGCGAGGCCGTTGTACTCGATGATCTTGGCCGATCGGATTTTGGCGCCCTGCAACGTTCGCTCGGCGGGCGGGGCGGTAAGCGGGTGTCGACAGAGTCGATCCTCGTTGCCTTCGACCTTCTCTATCTCGATGGACACGATCTGACAGCCACCGAGCTTGACGTACGCCGGCACCTGCTTGAAGACCTGATACCAAACGGTGACGATCAGACGATCCGCATCTCCGAGGAGATAGATCTGCCGGCCGAAGAGCTCCTTGAGCACGCCTGCCATCGTGATCTGGAAGGCATCATTGCCAAGCACCGCGATCGGCCCTATCGCAGTGGCCGCACCGGCGACTGGCTGAAAATCAAGTGCGTCCAGAGCGAGAGCTTCATGATCGTCGGTTATGAGCAGTCAGCATCCGGCCGCGGCGGCATCGGCAGCCTGCTGCTCGCCGGCAGACGAGGTTTCGACTGGATTTACGTTGGCTCCGTCGGAACCGGTTTCAATGCCCGGGATGCTAATTACCTGAAAAAGACACTGGACCGGTTGAAAACGAGCCGGCCTGCCATTCCCCTGAAGGGCAAGCGTCTCGTCCTCGTGCAGCCGACGCTAATCGCCGAGATCGAGTTTCGCGGCTGGACCGATGACGGCAATCTCCGCCATGCGTCCTACAAGGGGCTACGCGAGGTTCAGGACAACGCGGCTGTCTTCGATATGGCCTAGAACAGGATGATTTAAGCCGAGTCGGCGTAAATCTGAATCACCCCTGGAAACAAGCTAAATAGTCGACGAAGCAGCCGAGATCCCTTATGCCGCTCATATGTCGATCCGACAGGCAACAGAAAGTCATTACCATGGCAAACCCGCCTCGCCGATCTGTCAATCCAATCGATGCTGCAGAAGCATTATTCAAACCCGCGAAGAAGAAGGCGGAACAAGCTGTTGAGCGGCCAGCACTGCCGAATGTCAAGGAGCTTGTTTCGCTCAAGATCGACAGTGATGTGCTTGCCTTTTTCCAGGAAAATGGCGCTGGCTGGCAGGATCGTATCAACGATATATTGCGCGCTGCGATGAAGAACGGCCTCTAACCCTGTTGCACCATCTTGTCCGCTACGGGTGGCCGCTGTGATGCCGAATGCACTGCACCGGCTCCTCCGCAGCAGCGTCGTACATGTTCTCTTCGCCTTTTTGGCAATGGGCAGCTGGGCGGTTTTCGCCAACCGCGCGCACGCCATGCCATTGCCACTCTATGCCGGCCTTGTGCAGGGTACGATATCCGCCTGCCTGACGCTTTTCCTGAAATCCGTTATCGACTGGCTTTCAAAGCGCTTCGTCGGATCCATGCGATTTTGGGCGCCGCCTCTCATTGCCTGTATCGGCTCTGCCAGCATTCTCGTGGCAATCCATGCGGCGAGCGGTACGCCGGAAATACTCAAGACCATCGCATTTCCGCTGCTCGTATCGACGAGCTACGCGGCGATTTACAATTATTCGATCTCGGCAAGATGAGGTTTCGATAGATACATGATGGGAAGGCCCCTGATCCCATTTTGCGGACACTCCTCCTGCACACGGTCAAGCCGTCGCAACTGCTGCACCAGCAGCGGCGCGTCCGCGGAAGACTCACTCCTTCACCGCCCCGGTCATCGATGAGACGTAGTAGTCCACGAAGAACGAGTAGAGGATGACCACCGGGAGCGAGCCGAACAGTGCGCCCGCCATCAGCGATCCCCATTCGAAGACGTCGCCGCGCACCAGTTCCGTTAGCACGCCGACCGGGATGGTTTTGTTTTCCGAAGACTGAATGAAAGTCAGCGCGTAGATGAATTCATTCCAGGACAGCGTGAAAGCGAAGATCCCGGCGGAAATCAGCCCGGGTACAGCGAGCGGCAGGATGATCTTGGTGAGAATCTGCCATCTGTTGGCGCCGTCCACCAGAGCGCTTTCCTCCAGCTCGAAGGGGATCGAGCGGAAATAGCCCATCAGCAGCCAGGTGCAGAAGGGAATGAGGAAAGTGGGATATGTGAAGATTAGCGCCAAACGCGAATCGTAAATCCCAAGCTTGAAGACAATGAAGGCAAGCGGGATGAAGAGGATCGACGGCGGCACGAGATAGGCAAGGAAGATCACCAGGCCGACCGAACGCGAGCCGGTGAAGCGGACGCGCTCGATGGCATAGGCGCCGAAGACTGAGGCCACCAGTGAGAGAAAGGTGGAGCAGACCGCAACCAGCATCGTGTTCCACAGCCAGCCCGGATAGGAAGTCTCGAGGAACAGGTATTTGATGTGCTCGAGTGTCGGTCTCACCACCCAGAAGGGGCTGTAGTTGCTATAGTCGGTCAGCTGGTCGTTCGGTTTCACCGCGGTGATCGCCATCCAATAGAACGGGAAGAGCAGCACGAAGACGAAGACGGCCATCGGCAGGTAGAGCATCACGATCCGCCGCGGCAGGCGGTTCAGATAGCTCATTCCTTCGGCATTGTCGGTCACGACCTGATCGGCGGCATTTGAATTTATCGACATCGTTGTTCTCCCTAATCCTGGCCGCCCTGTTGCCATTTGCGCCGCTGCAGGCCGAAGAAGCTGAACATGATCGCGCCGAGCAGGAAGGGCACCATGGCGACCGCGATGGCCGCACCCTCGCCGAGCTGGCCGCCGGGGATGCCGCGCTGGAAGGATAGCGTCGCCATCAAATGCGTCGCATTGACGGGTCCGCCCTTCGTCAGCACGTAGATGAGCTGGAAATCCGTAAAGGTGAAGAGCACCGAGAAGGTCATGACCACGGCGATGATCGGCGTCAGCATCGGCAGCGTCACATAGCGGAAACGCTGCCAGCTCGTGGCGCCGTCGAGCGAGGCGGCCTCCTGCAGCGATGCCGGAATCGTCTGCAAGCCCGCAAGCAGCGAAATCGCCACGAAGGGAATGCCGCGCCAGACATTAGCGACGATGACGGATATGCGCGCGTTTATCGGGTCGCCGAGGAAGTTGATCGGTCCGCTGATCAGCCCCAGCTGCATCAGCGACCAGGAGATGATCGAAAACTGGGAATCGTAGATCCACCAGAAGGCCAGCGCCGAAAGCACCGTCGGCACCACCCAGGGAAGCAGCACGATAGCCCGGAAGAAGGACTTGAACGGCAGGTGCTGATTGAGCAGCATTGCCAGCCAGAGGCCGAGCGCGAATTTCAGCACTGAGGCGACGGAGGTATAAAGAATGGTGTTGAAGACCGACAGCCAGAAGACGCTGTCGTCCATCAGGAACTGGTAGTTCTCCAGCCCGATGAAGATGCCGTCGCGGCCGATCCTCGTATCGGTGAAGCCGAGCCAGACACCGAGCCCCAGCGGATAGGTGAGAAAGCAGACGAGGAAGACGGCCGCCGGCAGCATGAACAGGAAGCCGAGCACATTGTTGTTCTGCAGGAGCGAAGAGATCGGCCCGCGTCTATCCTCCGAATTCGCCATCGACATTGCCTATCTCCCAGATTGCACTTGAACTCCCAGAGGATTTCGCGGCATGCCGAAGGCCGGCATGCCGCTTGCTTTAAAGCGCGGCTCAGACGCGATAGTAGCGGTTTGCCCGCCGTTCAGCTTCCTTCATCGCATCTTCGGGCGACATCTGGCCGGTGACGGCGGCCGCATACATGTCGACCAGGACGTAGTCGGCCATGGTCGCTGCCGAGGCATAGCCGAGGGGTCCGGCATAGCCGTTCGGACGCAGCTTTTCCGAGGCGCGCGCGTAAGGCGCATGGACTGGATCGGATGTCCAGATCGGGTTGTTGGCGAAAGCCTTGAGCGGCTGGCAGCAATAGGCGCTGGAACCCTGGATCCAGGCATTCATCTGGTCGGCTTCCATCATGAACTTGATGTAGGCCTTCGCCGCTTCCGGATATTTGGTGTGCTTGAAGAGAAGCAGCGAGCTCGTCTGGAAAAGCTCGGCGCTCTGACCGACCGGACCGATCGGGAAATTCGTCGTGCGGATGTCCTTGGCGATCTCGGCAAGTTTTGGGTCGTTCTTGGCGGTGTAATAGACCGAGACGCCGTTGGCGATCAGCGACACCTGGCCTGCGAGGAAGGCGCGGTTGTTGTTGACGTCCTGCCAGCTTTCCGTGCCCGGAATGAAGGTGGCATAGAGCTCTTTGGCGTAGTTGATCGAAGCCAGCGTTTCCGGGCTGTTGATCGTTACCTTGCTACCCTCGTCGACCATCTTGCCGCCATGGCTCCAGAGCAGCCAATGGGCGTAGTTGTTGCCGTCGCCGACGGCCTTTCCGTGTGGGAAGCCGGCCGGGGTGCCCTTGGCTTTCATCGCCTTGCAAAGCTCGAGGAAGCCCGCCGTATCCTTCGGGAATTCGCTGAAGCCGGCCGCCTTCACGTGAGTGTCGCGATAGACCACCGCATTGCCGATTGCCGTCAGCGGCATGGCGATGAACGTGTCGCCGCGCGCGGCATAGCCTTTCAGGCCATCATACCAGCCGCCATACTTGTTGCCGAGATAGTTGGCGAGCTCGGTCAGGTCGACCAGCTTGTCGGGATACTGGTGAGCGTCGTCGAACCAGCACATGATCAGGTCCGGGCCGGAGCCGACATTGGCCGCGACGGCCGCCTTTGGGCGGATATCTTCCCAGCTTTCCTTGTCGATGCGTACCTCGACGCCAGTCGCTTCTGTGAACTTCTTGGTGTTTGCAATCCAGGCCTCCTCGTCGCCTTTGACGAAAGGTGTCCAGCGCAGTAGGCGCAGGCTCGCGCCGCTTTCCGGTGTATAGGTCGGTTCAGTCTGCGCGAAGGTTGGCCGTACGCCGAGGCCGGCGGCGCCGGCAACGGCAGCCGAGGCGGCAAGAAAGTCACGTCTCTTAATCCTCATGGTATTCCTCCTCTTCAAAAAGCGGGTGCGAACTCTCCGGCATTCACCTCCCGCTTGGTGAACGACGGTCCTTGCATCCCTGAAACGGGGTGCTGCCGGCCTGCGGGCGACGGGGCTCCTCCGCCCCGCGCCACCGCCGGACGGCGTCAGTCGGTCAATCTCCGGCCGCTCTCGGCATCGAAGAGATGAACATGAGCGGCGTCGATCGCAACGCGCAGGGTTTCGCCCGGCCGCTCGCTGACGCGCTCGCGGAAGACACAGCTGAGGTCGCTGCCGCCGAGCCTGAGGATAAGATGCGTCTCGTAGCCGGTCGGCTCGATCACCACGATCTCACCCGGCAGGCCATTGGCGTCGAGCAGAATGTATTCCGGGCGAAGCCCGTAAACGAGGTCGCGACCCAAGGCGTCGACAGGCGGGTTGGAAACCGGGAGCGCCGTGCCGTCCGGCGCCTTGAAACGTGTCGGGTTTTCGGGGTCGAGCCTGCCCTTGATCATGTTCATCGCCGGCGAACCGATGAAACCGCCAACGAAGAGATTGGCCGGCTTGTCGTAAAGGTCGAGCGGCGTGCCGATCTGCTCGACGACGCCGTCATGCATGACGACGATTTTATCGGCCATGGTCATCGCCTCGATCTGGTCATGGGTGACGTAGACCGTCGTCGTTTTCAGCCGCTGGTGCAGTTCCTTGATTTCGGCGCGCATGGCGACGCGCAGCTTCGCATCGAGGTTGGAGAGCGGTTCGTCGAACAGGAAGACTTCCGGATCGCGGACGATCGCTCGCCCCATGGCGACACGCTGGCGCTGGCCGCCGGAAAGCTGGCGCGGATAACGGTCGAGCAATTTATCGAGACCGAGGATGCCTGCGGCGTATTTCACCCGCTTCTCGGCTTCCGCCTTCGGCGCCTTGTTCAGCATCAGCGAGAAACCCATGTTCTGCTCCACCGTCATATGCGGATAGAGCGCATAGTTCTGGAACACCATGGCGATGTCACGGTCCTTGGGCGGCAGCGTGTTGACCACGCGCCCGCCGATCTTGATCTCACCGCCGGAAATATTCTCAAGTCCCGCCAGCATCCGCAGAAGAGTGGATTTTCCACAACCCGACGGGCCAACCAGGATCACGAACTCCCCGTCGGCAATGTCGATATCCACGCCTTTGATCACCGGAAATGATCCGAATGATTTCCGCACATCCGCGAATTGAACGCCTGCCATACCCACTCCTCCCAGAAATTGAGCGCTACATGCTATGTATTCGTATTTTCGTATATCTTGCCGACGGCCTTATCTTCTCAAGTCCTTCTGCCGCCAAACACCCGTATATGCGGGTGTGCCCGGGCGATACTCTCCTCCTATAGGGCGGTTTCAGCCCCGCTCAATCTCATCCGGACGCACCCGGAGCGTCTTCGGCGAGGTAAACCTCGATCAGCTCGTCAACCGTGTTTTCGGCGACGAAACCCAGTTGCAGCGCGCGTTCGGGCGTAAAGGACTTCGGCCATCCGGCGACGATCCCTTCAATGACCTCGTCGCGTCGGTGGTCGATCAGATCCGCCGCCTCGGGACCGGCAGCACGGCTTAAGGCGGCAATCTGGTCGGCAACAGTGGCGGCGACGCCCGGCATGGTAAGCGTGCGCCGGACACCCAGCGCCGCCGTGTCGAGCGTGGCAGCATGGATCAGGAACTTGATGGCGGACCGCGGGCTTGCCAGCCAGTGCTTGACCGTTTCCTCGACCGGAAGAACAGCCCGCTGGCCTGCAAGCGGTTCACGCAGGATTCCGGAAAAGAAGCCCGATGCGGCGGCGTTTGGCGCACCGGGGCGTATTACGATCGTCGGCAACCGAATTCCGACGCCGTCGATAAAGCCGCGCCGCGAATAGTCGGCAAGCAGAAGCTCGGAAATCGCCTTCTGGACTCCGTAACTGGTGAGAGGTGCGAGCACGTAATCGTCCGGAATGGGATCGGGAAACGGCGAGCCATAGACCGCGATCGACGAGGAGAATACGAACCGGGGAACATAGGCCTGGCGGCTTCCTTCCCGGCGGATCGCCTCCAACAGCGATCGCGTGCCATCGAGATTGACCCGGTAGCCGAGTTCGAAATTGCGCTCGGCTTCGCCGGAAACGATCGCGGCGAGATGGAAGATCACGTCGGCACGACGGGCCGCCAGGGCTTCCGCTGCGCCGCTTTCGGAAATATCGGCAGCCAGAGCTTCCACCGGCGCAACGACACCCGTGGGTATCGGTGGAGGCGCGATATCAGCGAGCGTCATGCGCGTGATTGTGTCGCCGCCGAGGGAACCACTGCGCCCCAGCGTGGCGGCGAGCTTCCGGCCGATCATTCCTCCCGCCCCGACAATGAGAATATGCATCGTGTTTCGCCTCCCTGCCAACTACGAGAAGAGTAACTTGGTCGTCATATAAATACGGGTTTCGTGGATCGCGAAGGCCGCGGATGCTGCGTCGGGATCGCGCGTCTCCAAGCCGGCGAGGATCATCCGGTGGTCGGCGATGCTCGCGGCGATAGTCCCCGGCTGCGATACCACGCGCTTTCGCTGGCCCAGGAGATAGGAATAAAGGTCGGCGGCCACGTCAGCCAGCACCGCGTTGCCGCTGGAACGGTAGATGGCCGTGTGAAATTCGCGGTCGCAAATCAAAAAACGGACAGGGTCGTCACACGCGGCCTCCTGCGCTGCGATCGAATTGCGAAGATAATCGAGAGTTGAAGGCTCGATCTTGACGGCTGCGGCCCTTGCTACTCGCGCTTCGATAAGAAGCCGCGCCTCATGAACATCATCGAGATTGTAGGCTGCAATGTCGCGATACCGCGCCGCTTGAACAGCCAGTTCGCCGACGTCCACGGATGCCACCACGGTTCGCATCCCATGCGCGACGGAGAGGATGCCGTGGGTGGAAAGGATGAGGATCGCGCCACGCACGGTCTCGCGGCTGACCGAGAGCGCTGAAGCCAGCTCACGCTCGCTTGGTAGGGGATCGCCTACCTTGAGAATACCCGTTGCAATGAATGTTGTGATCTTCTGAACGACGAAGTCTTTCATCGAGGTCTTCGGCGCCCCGCCAAGCGTGGCAACGTCGTCTTCGAGCATCGCTCGAACATCCATTGCTTTCCCCTCCTCGCCCATAGCTCTACTGGTCCGGTTAGTGGACCAGTAGAGCCGAGCTGTTGAAGGTTGTCAACGCTTCACGTTCGCAACCCAGTCAAACCGTTATCCGTGGCACCTTGTGAAGTGCAACATCAGCAGCAACTTCAAGCCGCTTTGACGATTCTGCCGAGACGCTTGATCGCCTGTTCCAGCGGACGCTTGCCATCGCAGTAATCTTCCCAGGCAGAGGATTTCGACAGCAGCGCCGGAACTGTGCGGATGGTGAAGCGCTTGGGGTCCAGATCCCATTTGACCTGGGTCCAAGTCAATGGCATCGAGACGGTGCCACCGGGGCGGGCGCGCGGTGACAGAGGCGCCACCGCGGTCGCCATCCGGTCGTTGCGCAGATAGTCGAGGAAGATCCGGCCGTTCCTCAGGCTCTTCGTCATTTTGATCAGATAGAGCTCGGGATTGTCGCGCGCCATCTGCTGGCACACATCATGGGCGAAACCCTTCGCTTCGGCCCAGGAAAGCGGCTTGCGCTTGTTGACGGCAAGCGGAGTGACGACGTGAAGACCCTTGCCGCCGGTCGTCTTGCAAAAACTGATCAGGCCCAGCGCGTCGAGACGGTCCCGCATTTCACGGGCTGCCGAAACGACCGCGGAGAAGGGCACGTCCGGACCTGGGTCGAGGTCGAAGACGAGCCGACCCGGTACCTCGGGTTGATGCGGTTCGCAATTCCAGGGATGCAGCTCGACGGCGCCAATCTGCGCGACAGCAGCCAAGCCTTCGACCCGGTCGATTTGGAGATAGGGCTTCTTATCGCCGAAGACCTTGACCAGTTCTAGAAGGTTCGAGGTGCCGGGCATCGCATGGCGCTGGAAAAACTGCTCGCCGCCGATCCCGTCGGGCGTACGGATGATTGAACACGGCCGTCCTTTGATGTGCTCGATCAGCCAGGGGCCGACGGCTTCGTAGTAGCGGGCCAGTTCCTCCTTGGTCACGGGTTTGCCGTCATTGGCATCCGGCCATAGCGGCTTGTCCGGGTTGGAGATCAGCACCCCCATGACCTCGGCCTTGGCGCCTTTTTTTCGGGAGGGTCTGGCCTTCGCCTCCACGGCTGGCTGCGGCGCGTCAGTTTGCGCGGGCTTTGCCGGCCGTTCGGCCCTGACCTCTTTGGCCGGCTTGTCTTCCCGCAATCCTTTGAAGGCCGCCTGCCGGACAATGCCGTCGGCGGTCCAGCCCGCGAATTCGATTTCCGCCACGAGCTCTGGTTTCACCCAGGTGACCTCAGCCTCCTTCTTCGGCGCGCCGATGCCGGTGAACGGCGATTTCGCCGTCTCGAGCGCCTTCAACTTCGGCAGCAGCGTTTCGACCTTCTTTGAGCCATATCCCGTGCCGACGCGGCCGACATAGACGAAGTGGTCGCCACGATAGACGCCGACCAGCAGGGATCGGAATTTCCCGTTGGTCTTGGCGTAGGCGCCGATTACCACCTCATGGCCGGCGCGGCATTTCGACTTCGCCCAGCTTTGGGTACGGCCGGATTGATAGGGTGCATCCCCTTGTTTGGAGATGATGCCTTCCAGCGAGAGCTTGCAGGCAGACCGGAGAACTGCATCGCCGCCAGTCTCGAAATGCTCGACGAAACGGATGCGCGGATCGCTGCCGGCGTCGGACAGAAGGCTTTGAAGCCGCGCCTTGCGCTCGACGAGCGGCAGAGATCGCAAATCCTCGCCTCCCTCATAGAGAAGATCGAAGGCGAAATAGACGAGTTCGCTTGTCTTGCCTTCCGAAAGGGCGGCCTGCAGTGCGGCGAAGTCGGGAGCGCCATGATCGTCGAGGGCGCAGATCTCGCCGTCGATGATCGCATCGGGCAGTGTCGATGCCGCCGCGGCGATCTCGGGGTATTTGGCTGTCCAGTCGAGCCCTTTCCTGGTCTTCAGCGTCACCTCACCATCCAGCACTCGCATCTGGATCCGGTAGCCGTCGAACTTGATCTCGTGAATCCAGCCGGTGCCTGCCGGAGGGCGCTCCAGGGTCTGGCAGAGCTGCGGCGCGATGAAATCCGGCAGATCGACCTGTGTCACCGTCTTGGAGTCTCCTCCAGTTCGGGCATCCTCTTTTCTTTCTTCGGCGGCAAGTCCCTGATTGCTGTCCCAGACCGCATCGGCCTGAACATCGCCACCCTCGACCATGAAAGGCTTGGGCTTGCGGCCTTTGCCGGCCGCAATCATCTCCATGGTACGGCCGGATGCGACCGATGTCTGGTTTTCTTCGAGGATAGTCGCGCCGTTCTCGTCGACAGAAAACTCGTCGTGGTGTTTGATCAGCAGCCAGTTGGTGCGCTTGCCACGATCGCGATCATTGCGCATCCGCACTAGCACGAAGCTGCCGTGCAGGCGTTTGCCTTCCAGCGTAAACTTGAAATCGCCTTTTGCCAGCGCCTGCTCTGGGCTCTTCTTTCCTTCCGGTTCCCAATAGCCCCGATCCCACAGCATCACCGTGCCGCCGCCGTACTGGCCTTTCGGAATGGTGCCTTCGAAATCACCATAGTCCAGTGGGTGATCCTCCACCTCAACCGCCAGCCGCTTGTCGTGCGGGTCGAGGGAGGGCCCTTTCGTGACAGCCCAGGACTTGAAGACGCCGTCCAGCTCGAGCCTCAGATCGTAATGCAGTCGGGTGGCGTCGTGTTTCTGGATGACGAAGCGACGGCGATTACTGCGCGAGAGACGTTTTTCACCGCTCGGTTCGGCGGTTTTTTCAAAGTCACGTTTCGATCGATAGGTCGATAGTTTGTCGCTGACCATGGTCGTTCCCCAAAGCACCCGACAGCGAAATGCCGGCCGGCGGCTGGAAGTTCCATCACAGCGTTCGTTCAGCCAACTATCGGGCGATGATGCCGTAGATACAGGCGTCGGCATCGGGCGCATCTATCGCCTCACTCCGCCGATAAAGTCAGAAGATAGAGAGGCGGATCCAAGAGAAAAAATTTTCCGTCTTTCGCATCATTATCTCGCTTCAAGCGTTGATTGCTACCACCAGGATGCAACCATGCGCGCGGATCAATGGCTATCTCTTCTCATCATTGCGCTGATGATGGGCGCCTTCCTATGGGGTCGTTATCGATACGATATCGTCGCCGTCACCGCACTTCTCTCCGCCATCGCCGCGGGGGTGGTCCCGACCAAAAATGCGTTCACCGGCTTTGCCGATGATATTGTTATCATCGTCGGCAGTGCGCTCATCGTCAGTGCGGCAATATCCAGGTCGGGGATCATGGACGTCGCCTTGCGCAGATTTTCTCCCGAACGACGTGGGCCACGCATGCAACTGATCATTTTGGTGGCTATTGTCGCAGCACTATCATCCTTCATCAAAAACATCGGTGCGCTGACGATCATGATCCCCGTCGCTGTGCAGATAGCCCGAAAGTCAAACGTATCGCCGTCCATGTTCTTGATGCCGATGTCTTTCGCCTCGCTACTTGGAGGGCTGATCACGCAGATCGGCACATCGCCGAACATTATCGTGTCCAGGGTACGAGAAGAGATCACGGGGCAGCCATTCACGATGTTTGATTATACACCCGTCGGTCTGGCGCTCGCCGTCGCGGGAGTTGCTTTTCTGGCGCTCTTCTACAGGTTGCTGCCTGAAAGATCGCGTGTAGAAACGTCGATGGACGAGGCGGTAGCGATCAAAAACTATACCACCGAAGCCAAGGTCGCTCCGCCGTCCGGCGCGATCGGGCAGTCGATCAGTTGGCTGCAGAAACCTGCTGGCGGCGATGCGATGGTCACCGCCATTATCGGCGGCGGTGGCCAAAAGCGGACGCCCCTTCCCGACACCGTCCTTAAGGAGGGCGACCTTCTCATTATCGAGGGGGAGCAGAGCGCGCTCGACAAGATCGTCAGCGAAGCCAAACTTCAACTCTCCGATCGTAAGCATGAGCCTGAGATGCGCAGCGACATCGGTTCCGTTGAAGCGATTGTCGGCGAACATTCCCGCCTTATCGGCGTCAGCGCAAAAGACATCTCTCTCTTCGACAATACCGGTCTCAACCTTCTTGCCGTCAGTCGCCGCGACAAACGATTCACCGAGCGTCTGGGGGAGATCAAGATCCGCAACGGCGACGTTTTGGTCTTGCAGGGCGATCTGCAGAGATTGCCGGATCTGTTGCGAGAATCGGGATGCCTGCCGCTCATCGAACGAAATTTGAAACTCGGCAGCGCCCGGAATGGCCTGGTCCCCATCATTATCCTCGTGGCAACGATGGCGGCCACGGCCTTTGGCGGGATCCCCGTTGCCACGGCGTTTTTCGCCGCCGCCTTTCTGATGGTGGTAACCCGATCCATTCCTTTGCGTGACGTTTATCAGCATCTCGATGCGCCCATTCTGATTATGCTGGCCGCTCTCATTCCGATCAGCGACTCGCTCAGGACCACGGGAACCACCGACATCATCGCGGATCTCCTCACGCGAGCTGCCGAAATGCTGCCGCCCTTCGGTGCTTTGGCTCTCATCCTGGTTGCGGCCATGGCCGTAACCCCGTTTTTGAACAACGCAGCGACGGTGCTGGTCATGGCGCCGATCGCAGCGACCTTTGCCGAGAAGCTGGGCTTTAGCCCCGATGCTTTTCTGATGGCGGTGGCAATTGGAGCCGGCTGTGACTTTCTCACGCCCATCGGACACCAGTGCAACACACTCGTGATGGCACCGGGCGGATATCGATTCGGTGACTACGCCCGACTGGGTCTGCCGCTCTCGCTCATAGTGGTGATCGTCAGTGTGCCGATCCTGTTGTTGGTCTGGCCGATCTGATTGTACCTGACGCCGGCCGGTGCGCGGACCGATAGAAGTTTCGAAGCGATGATCTTGTCA
This sequence comes from Rhizobium sp. WSM1274, assembly GCF_025200775.1. Classification (NCBI taxonomy): domain Bacteria; kingdom Pseudomonadati; phylum Pseudomonadota; class Alphaproteobacteria; order Hyphomicrobiales; family Rhizobiaceae; genus Rhizobium; species Rhizobium sp. WSM1274. The sequence continues at coordinate 116,889 of NZ_CP104139.1, forward strand.
CGCGGCGACGTCGGGAATAGGCAAGCCCAGGATCTCGGCATGTTTACAAAGCTTCTGCCAAGCTGCATCGCCAACCGGCACGCCCTCCTCCAACGCCGAGCGGCGCCTTCGTGCCGCGTTATCGCCCGGCATGCGAACCGCGCCATTGTTCCACGGCGCCGGAGGATTGCTGCGGCATGCATCGGCGAGAAAATCGGACTGGGCCGTAAAGGCATCCAGCCCGGCAAAAAAAGCGGGATCGATGACCTGAAGGAAGGCGCTTTGCGAAAACACACCGGGCGGCGCGTTCGCCCGTCCCTTGCCGGAAAGCCCCTGCCCCAGCAATTCGACGATCAGCCCGAGCCCAAAACCCTTGTGCCCCTTCAACTGGCCGCCGAGAGGCATCATCGTCCCGCCCCGTTCGGTCACCTCGCGTGGATCATCGGTCGGCTCGCCTGCGGCCGTGAAAGCCCAGGCCTCCGGAAATTTCTTGCCGGCCTTCGCCATGTTTTGCGTCATGGTCGTGGTGGTGATCGAGGCAGAGACGTCGATCAGGATCGGATCCTTGGACGTCGGGAAGCCGGCCGCCATCGGGTTGGGCGTCAGAAGCGGCTTTGTACCGCCATAGGGCGCGACTCTGCTAGCTGCGGGATGCGAGACCGACAGCTGTATGATCAGACCGCGGTCGGTGACCTGCCGCATGAAGGCTGAAAGAGCGCAGGTATGGTGGCAGTTACGGATCGCGGCAGTGACGACGCCATGATCGCCGACCCGTTCGCAGGCCTGCTCGATCGCCTTGGTCAGCAGCCATGCGCCCGGCAGGGATTTGCCGTCCCAAACAAAGGCTGCGCCGCGGTCGTTGACGACGTCATAGCTGCCGGACTTCGCAAGGGAACCGTCCTCCAACGCTTCGACATACCAGTTCAGAAGGCTGACGCCATGGGTTTCGTGGCCGATCATGTCGCCTTCCACCAGGACTGCGGCAGTCGTTTCGGCCTTGTCGGTCTCCATGCCCGCATGCGTTAAAATCTGCTCGGCGAATTGGGTCAGGACAATGCGGTCAATCAGGGGCATAGGCATTCCTCCCTCGCGTCATGGAAAGCACGGGCCGCTATTTGCGGCGGCCCGTGCTTAAGCGCGGCATACCGCCTTACTTAAAGCGGATCTGTGACAGCTGCAGTTCGGAATTCGTCGCGATCGTCGGCTTGAAGTCGAGACGCGGCGAGACGCGGGTGAAACCAACCATGTGAAACATCGGGATGTCTGCGATGATTTCGGTGTTCACCTTGGCGAACAGCTCCTTCCAGAGTTTTGTGCGCTCGTCGCCGGTGGCAGACGTCGCCTTGGCGATCAGCGCGTCGACGGCGGGATCCCGAACCATGGAGTGCGAGCCGTCGGTGGCGTATTTCACGAATGCGGTGAAGACGGGATCGCCGGTCGCATTATCGTGCTGCGACTGGGTCAGCGTCGGACCGGAATCGGCGACAAAGGGTGCAACGAAGTAGCCGTTCCACACGGAAACGTCATACATGTCGAGCTTTACGTTCAAGCCGACCTCCTGAAGCATGGCCATGATCGCTTCCATCGCTTCGGTGGCGTTGGGATATTGCCCGTTGCGACCGATGATGCGGATTTCGCGATCGACCGGAACGCCGTCAGCTTTCGCCGCCGCGACCAGTTCCTTTGCTTTTTCGGGATCATAGGGCCAGGCAGGGATATCGGCATTATAGCCGATCGTGGTGGGCACGACGAGCTGTGTTGCGATCTTCGCCTGTTCGGGGAACAGCGTTCCGAGCATTGCCTGACGATCGATGGCGAGGTTCATCGCTTCGCGGATGCGCCGATCATTAAGCGGGGCTGCACGCGTATCGATGCGCAGCGATGTCGTTTCGGAATTGGGATAGGCGAAATCGGTTTGCTTGTTGGTGGCATCCTGTACGGATACGGCCGGAACGATATCGGCTTCGCCAGCATCGACCATGGCGGCAGCAACGGCGCTGTCGGAGCGGAACAGATAGGTCGCCTGTTCGACCTGAGGTTTCTCCCCCCAATATTCCGGATTGCGTTTCAGCGCGATTGACTGGCCGATTTCCCATTTGTCGAACGTATAAGGGCCAGTGCCAATCGGCTTGCGAGTGAATTCGTCTGCTGGTGTCGCCTCGGCCGATTCCACAGCCATCACCGTCATCAGAAGCGGAAGAATCGGCTGCGCCGGCTTTGTCGTAATCTGGATCGTGTTGGCATCCGGCGTCTCGAAGCTGAACTCCGTGCCGCCGAAATATTTGCCGCCGGTCTCACAGCTGAGCTTCTTGTTCTTGTTGCGCTCGATGGTGAACTGAACATCTTTGGCGGTGAACGGCTTGCCATCGTGCCATTTGACATTCGGGCGCAGCTTGAACTCCCAGGTGTCGTCGTCGATCTTCGACCATTCCGTCGCCAGGCGGGGTTTGAGGCCGCCATTGACGTAGTCGAATTCCACCAGCATCTCGTTGACGTTTTCAGAAATGACCCGGCCGACGTCCTGGCGGGCAGCCATGCAGGGCTCGACGACATCGACGGTTTCGGCAAGTACAACAGTGACGTTGCTCTTGGCATCCTGCGCCTGCGCCGAGCCGAAACTCAGCGCGAGCACCGTTGTTGAAAAGCAGGCAGCTAACAAATGCAGTTTCATTTCGTTCTCCTCCCATGCGCCTTTGGCGCTCCTCACAGTAGATCTGCGTTCTGTTTTCGGTGCTCCGGAGTCCATCTCCTCACTAGCTTGGAAAGGCACAAGTACACTAATATACTAATTGCATGCAGCCTTCAACTCCGGCGCTCCGAATGCGAAGCCTTAGACCGGCTGGGGCGCGAAATTTTACCCGGCCGACGCAATCAGCTCGCGCATCATCTCGACTTCCTCGTCGGTGAGATCCGTCAGCGGCGCCCGCACCGGACCGGCATCAAACCCGCGCAAACTCACGCCTGCCTTGACCGCAGAAACAGCATAACCTGCCTTGCGATCGCGGATCCGGGCAAAGGGATAGTAGAAATCGCGCAGCATCTGCTCACAGGCCGCGTCGTCACCGGCAAGGAATGCCTTGTGGAATCTCAGTGCCGTTTCAGGCACGAAATTGAAGACCGCCGAGGAATAGGTCGGCATGCCGGCTCCGCGATAGGCTTGAGCAAACAGTTCGTGTGTCGGCATGCCGCCGATATAGGAAAGGCGGTCTCCCAGCGCGATCGTGACACGGCGCACCGTATCGATGTCACCGGTTCCATCCTTGAAGCCGATCAGATTCGGGCATTCGTCGGCAAGCTGAGCAAGCTGCTCGGCCGACACCCGCGCTTGGCCACGATTATAAACGATGACGCCCATGTTGGTGGCCTTGCAAACGGCCCGTACACGCGCGGCAATGCCATCTGCCGGCGCCTCGGTCAGGTAATGCGGCAGCAGAAGAATGCCGTCGCCGCCAGCCGCCTCGATCTCGCGCGCCATGTCGCAGGCAATCCGCGTGCCGTAGCCGCATCCGGCAATAACGGGCGCATCGCCAGACACGGCGCGGGCGGCCTTTACCACCTCAACCACCTCACCCGGCGTCAGCGAAAACAGCTCGCCGGTGCCGCCGGCAACGATCAGGCCGGCAACGGGATAGGATGACAGCCATTCCAGATGCGCTGAAAATGGCTTTGCGGCAAACCGGTCTTCGGCATCAAAAGGCGTGACAGGGAAGGACAGCAGGCCATTGCGAATGATCTCGCGAAGTTCAGTCGGGGAAATCAATTTGGCACTCCTCGATGTCAGTTGCGCAGGTCTTGCGGCAGCAGGTCGGCGGGGAAATTCTGGTAGGCGACGGGGCGCAGAAACCTGCGGATCGACATGGTCCCGACGCTGGTCGCGCCGAAGTTGGTCGAGGCCGGGTAGGGTCCGCCATGCACCATGGAATCGACAACCTCGACACCGGTTGGGAAGCCGTTGACCAGCACTCTGCCCGCCTTCCGTTCGAGGATTGGCAGCAGGTCGCGGGCAAGGCCCAGATCGGCATCGTCCATATGGATCGTCGCAGTCAGCTGTCCCTGAAAGCTTTCGGCAAGGGTGAGCAACTTTTCAGGCGAGCCGACGCGCACCACGAGGCCGAGAGGCCCGAACACCTCTTCGCTGAGCGAGTGATCGGCAAGCCAGGCCGAGCCGCTGGTTTCGAACAGGTTCGGCGTTGCGTCGCGGCCGGCGTTCTGTGCCGCGAGAACCGGCGCGACGGCATTGCTTGTCCGCAGGCGCTCCACACCTTCGTGATAGGCCGTCGCGATGCCTTTGGTCAGCATCGTCTGCGGCGCCACTTTTTCAAGAGCCGCCTTGGCGGCACTGGTGAATTTGTCCGCCTCCGGCCCGTCGACGACCACGGCGATGCCGGGTTTGGTGCAGAACTGGCCAGCACCAAGCGTCAGGGAACCGGCCCAGCCTGAACCGATTGCCTCCGCCCGGGTAGCGGTAGCGGCCGGCAGCAGGAACATCGGATTAACGCTGCCGAGTTCCCCGAAAAAGGGGATCGGCTCAGGACGCTGGGCGCAAAGGTCAAAGAGCGCCCTTCCGCCGGCAAGCGAGCCGGTAAAGCCAACGGCTTTGATGGCCGCATGCGTCACCAGCGCCGTTCCGACATCGCGGCGGCCGCCCTGGATGAGGCTGAAGACGGCGGCCGGCATTCCAGTGCGCTCAACAGCGGCTGCAATCGCCTCGGCAATGATCTCACCCGTGCCGGGATGGGCTGAATGTCCCTTCACTACGACCGGGCAACCGGCGGCAAGTGCTGCTGCCGTATCACCGCCGGCCGTCGAGAATGCCAGCGGAAAATTCGAAGCGCCGAAGACGGCGACGGGGCCGATCGGCCGCTGCACCAGACGGATCTCGGGCCGCGGCGCCGGTTGCCGGTTCGGTTGCGCCGCATCGATGCGAGCGTCGAGGTGCGCGCCCTTGCGGATATGGTCGGCAAACAGTCTGAGTTGGCCGGTGGTACGGGCACGTTCGCCGTTGAGCCGGCCCTCCGGAAGCCCGGTTTCCTGCGTTCCGATGAGGGTGACGGCCTCGCCGCACTGGTCGATTTCCTCGGCGATTGCCTCAAGGAAAATGGCGCGCTCCGCGCGTGTCGTTGCCGAAAATGCTGCAAAAGCAGCTTCGGCAGCGCGGCAGGCGCGGTCGACCAGTTCCGTTGTGCCGACCGCAAAATCATGTGCCTGCCCATGCGCCGGCTCGGACCGAAATGTCGTCGTTCCGGCAATCCACTCGCCGGCGATGAAGTGCCTGCCTGAAGGGGTCCAGCTCATTGTTCTTCTCCTCGACGGAGCCTCGCTCCGTCCTGATGCGTGAAGTATTGTCGAAGGTGCGCCGCTTTAGCGGCCGTTCACCTTCCGCCATTCGGCAAAGAGCGTCAGATTGCTTTCGTCGGTGGCCGGGTAAAGGCCAATGATCGTGTGACCCTGCTTGACCCGTTCCGTGACGAAATCCTCGTAAGCGGTCATCTCCACCGCTTCATCGGCGATCTCGTCGGCGATTTCCGCAGGGATGACGATCACGCTATCGTCGTCGCCGACGATGATGTCGCCCGGGAAAACCGCCACATCGCCACAGCCTATCGGCACATTGATGTCGATCGCCTCGTGCAGCGTCAGGTTCGTCGGGCTGGAGGGACGGTTGTGATAGGCGGGGATATCAAGGCCACCGATCGTCATGGCGTCCCGGAAGCCGCCGTCGGTGACGACGCCGGCTCCGCCGCGCATCATCAGGCGGGTAATCAGGATGTCGCCGGCAGACGCTGCGCGCGGATCCTTGCGGCTGTCCATCACCAGAACAGCGCCTTCCGGGCAAGTCTCGATCGCAAGCCGTTGCGGATGTTTCGGGTTCCGAAAGACGTTCATCGCGTTGCGGTCCTCGCGCGCCGGCATGTAACGCAGCGTAAAGGCCGGTCCGACCATATTCCAGCCCTTGGGCTGGATCGGTCGAACATCCTGGATCGTCTGGTTTCTCAGGCCGCGCTTGAAGAGCGCCGAACAGAGCGTTGCGACAGAGACACCCATCAGTTTTTCACGGGTTGCGGGCTTCATATTTTCTCCTCCTCGTTCTCATTCAGGCGCCGAAGCTGCGCGTTTCCACGGTCCAGTCACGGGCTTTGCCGGTCAGGCTGCAACCGAGCCCCGGCCGGGCCGGCACGATCATCCGGCCGTCCTTGATCTCGAGTTGTTCGTTAAACAGTGGCGCCAGCCAATCGAAATGCTCGACCCATGGCTCATGCGCATAGGCGGCCGCCAGGTGCAGATGGATTTCCATGGCGAAGTGCGGCGCCAGACGCATGCGCTTCGCCTCGGCATGCGTGCAGATGCGCAGAAAAGGGGTGATGCCGCCGACGCGCGGCGCATCCGGCTGGATGAAGTCGACCGCATCGGCCCGGATCAGCGCCATGTGCTCGTCGGCGCTTGCCAGCATTTCGCCGGTGGCGATCGGCGTGGCGAGTTCCCGCGCCAGCGCCGCATGGCCTTCGGCGTCATAGGCATCGAGCGGCTCTTCGATCCATTCGAGATTGAGCGGCTCGACCAGCCGGCCGAAGCGCAAGGCCGTCGTGCGGTCCCATTGCTGGTTTGCATCGACCATCAGCGGAACACGGCCATCAATATGGCTCGTCACCGCATCAAGCCTGCGAAGGTCGATCATCGGGTCCGGCTGTCCGACCTTGATCTTGATGCCGCCGATACCCGAGGCGATCGAGTGGTCGATGGCATCGCGGATTTCCTCGACGCTCGATGACAGGAAGCCGCCGGAGGTGTTGTAGCAGGCGACACTGTCGCGATGGGCACCAAGCAGTTTTGCAAGCGGCAAGCCGGCGCGTTTCGCCTTCAGGTCCCAGAGGCAGATGTCGATGGCGGCGATTGCCTGCGTCGCGATGCCGGAGCGGCCGACCGATGCTCCCGCCCAGCAGAGCTTGTCCCAGATGCGCGTGGTATCGTTGGGATCTTCGCCGATCAGGTTGTCGGCAAGCTCGCAGGCATGGGCATAAAGGGCAGGTCCGCCAGCCCGCTTCGAATAACTGAAACCAAGCCCACTATGGCCGGCCTCGGAGACGATCTCGCAAAACAGAAAGGCCACCTGGGTCAGCGGCTTCTGGCGGCCCGTCAAAACCTTGGCATCGCTGATCGGCCGCGCCAACGGCAGGTAGACGAGCGACAGGGCGACCGATCGGATAGCGTCCAACTTAGACGGGCCGGCAGCGAAGCCAGCCTTGGGCGGCTGTTCCGGGATCGAGCGTCGATTGGGATCAAACATCGTCGTGCCTCAGTTGATAGCCGGTTCCGGCGTCTTGCCACCGAATTCCGTCGTCAGGAAATCAAAGTCGCAGCCTTTGTCGGCCTGCTCGATATGGCTGGAGAACATGAAGCCGTAACCGCGCTCGTAATGCCGCGTCGGCGCCACCCAGGCAGCCCGCCGCACTGTGATCTCTTCTTCGGAAACCAGCATATTGAGGCTACGTGCCGGAATATCAAGCTCGACCATGTCCCCGGTTCTCAGCAGCGCCAGAGGCCCGCCAACATAAGATTCCGGTGCGACATGCAGCACGCAGGCGCCGAAACTGGTTCCGGACATGCGGGCATCCGAGATGCGGACCATGTCGCGCAGGCCGAGCTTCAACAGCGCCTTCGGCATTGGGATCATGCCCCATTCCGGCATGCCCGGCCCGCCCTGGGGGCCGGCGTTGCGGAGCACGAGAACCGTCTCCGGCGTCAGCGGGTAGTCGGGATCATCGATGATCTTCTTCATCTCCGCATAGCTGTCGGCGACCAGCGCCGGGCCGCAATGGCGATGGAATTTCGGGTCGCAGGCCGCTGGTTTGATGACCGCGCCGTCGGGACACAGGTTCCCCTTAAGCACGGCCAGCGAACCTTCGTGATAGACCGGGTTCGACAATGGCCGGATAACGTCGTCATTATAGATCTTCACCTGGTCCAAACCATCCACCAAGGGTTTTCCCATAACGGTAATCGCGGTGGGATCCAGCTTGTCGCCGAGCTGTTTCATCAGGGCGCGCAGGCCACCCGCGTAAAAGAAGTCCTCCATCAGGTAGGTCGAACCGGAAGGCCGGATGTTGGCGAGAACCGGCGTCGTGCGACCAATGCGATCGAGATCATCGAGCTCCAGCGGGACGCCGGCGCGCCGCGCCATGGCGATCAGATGAATGATCGCATTGGTGGAACAGCCGGTCGCCATGGCGACGGTGACCGCATTGTCGATGGCTGCGGGGGTGATGATCTGGTCCGGCGTCAGATCCTCCCACACCATCTCGACGATGCGGCGGCCGCAGGCCGCCGACATGCGCTGGTGGTTGGCGTCGGCTGCCGGGATCGACGATGCGCCCGGCAGCGTCAACCCCATTGCCTCTGCGATCGCCGTCATCGTCGATGCCGTTCCCATGGTCATGCAATGGCCGTAGCTGCGGGCGATTCCGCCTTCGATGCCCTGCCACTCCTCCTGGGTGATCGTGCCGGCGCGGCGCTCGTCCCAGTATTTGAAACCGTCGGTACCGGAGCCCAGCGTCTTGCCGGCATAGTTGCCGCGAAGCATCGGGCCGGCGGGCAGATAAATGAAGGGAATGCCCATGCTGACTGCGCCCATGACAAGGCCTGGTGTGGTCTTGTCGCAGCCGCCCATCAGAACGGCGCCATCGACAGGATGGCTCCGCAACAATTCCTCAGTCTCCATCGCCAGCATATTGCGATAGAGCATCGTGGTCGGCTTGACGAAGTTTTCGGAAAGGGAAAGAGCAGGCAGTTCCATGGGAAACCCGCCCGACTGAAGAATTCCGCGCTTCACCCATTCGGCGCGTTCACGGAAATGCATGTGGCACGGCTGCGCATCGGACCAGGTGTTGATCACGGCAATGATCGGCTTTCCCTGCCAATCCTCCGGCGCGTAACCCATCTGCATGGTCCGCGACCGGTGGCCGAACGAGCGCTGATCATCCGGCAGCATCCATCGGGCGGACCGCAATTGCTCGTAGGTTTTCCTCGGGGTCACGGCTTTCTCCCACCTTTTCGCCTGCTTATCCCAGCGTTTGTACCAACTGATATTTTAGTTCGACATATATATCAATGGAAAGTTTGCGTTCTTGTGCATTAGGTCGTGCAAAGCTATGAATGGGACTCAAAAGGACGCCTCACATGAATTCCCAGTTCGCCTCCACATTCGGCCTGACCGCGCCCGGCTTCCCGGTCGTCGCTGGCAGTACTGTCCAGCGGGTCTATGATGATCTGCGAAAGCGCATCATCACCATTCAGTTGCCGCCGGACACCACGCTGTCGCGCACCGAGCTCACCGAGACTTATGAAGTCAGCCAGACTCCCATCCGTGACGCATTGCAGCTTCTCAAACAGGAGGGTCTGGTTCGCATTTATCCGCAGTCCCGCACTGTGGTGACCAGGATCGACGTCCTGCAGATTTACGAGGCGCATTTCCTCCGCGTTGCACTGGAAACGGAGGTTTGCCGCCGCCTCGCAACCGATCCGGATCCGGATCCGAGCGTCATTACCCGCGCCCGATCGATCATCAAGATGCAGGCGGCAGTCGCCGACGACGCCGATCAGATCGCGATCTTCCAGGAGCTCGACGAGCTCTTTCACCAGACATTGTTCGCAGGCGCCAAGCGCAGCAGCCTCCACCAATTGATACGCGAGCGCTCCGGCCATCTCGAGCGTATACGTCGTCTGCATCTGCCCGAGAAGGGCAAGATCGTCAGCATTCTCAATGGGCACCACGCCATCATTGATGCGATCGCCGCTCGCAACGAACAGGCTGCAGTCGACGCGATCCGTGAACATCTCAGCCAAACCGTCGCAAAAGTGGAAGATCTGCGGAAGGAGTTCCCGGACTACTTCGTCTGATCTGCCGCGCCGCGGGTTTTGCCGGGGTCAATTGACCGGCGTCAGCAGCGGCCTGCGTGCGAAGAAGGCGGCAAGGTTGTCGACCGTCAATTGCGCCATCCGGTCGCGCGTTTCCTCGGTACCGCTGGCGTGATGAGGATAGAGCACAACGTTGTCGAGCGCTGCGAAGCGTGGATCGGGATTGGGTTCGTTGAGGTAGACATCGATGCCGGCCGACGCGATCCGCCTTTCCTGCAAGGCCTTAATCAAGGCCGGCTCGTCGACCACGGTGCCCCGGGCAATGTTGATGAAGCTGCCCGTCGGCCCGAGCGCATTCAGCACGTCTGCCGAAATCAACCCTTCGGTCGAGGGCCCGCCCGGCGTCGCCACGATCAGGATATCGGCCCAGTCCGCCAGTTTTAGGGTCGCGTCGAAATAGGCAAAATCGTTGCCGGCTTTCTTCGTCCGCCCATAATAACCGACCGTCAGCCCGACAGCTTCGCATCGCTTGGCAATCGCCATCCCTATACGGCCGAGGCCGACGATCCCGGCCTTCTTGCCCGACGTCGATGTCGTCAGCGGCATCATGCCCTTTTGCCCCCAGTCGCCGGAGCGCACATAGCGGTCGCCTTCCGGCAGGCGCCGGCGTGCCGCCAGCATCAGAAGCAATGCCATGTCGGCAACGTCGTCGCACAGCACCTCGGATGTGTTGGTGAGCTTGATGCCGCGCCGTGTCATCGCTTCGACATCCATCTGGTCGTAGCCAGCCGAAGAACAGGCGGCGAGCTTCAGTGCCGGCAATTTCGAAAGCAGGGCTTCGTCAATCGTCACATGGCCATTACAGACCAGCGCGGAAGAGATCGGGCCGGCTTTCCGCACGAGAGCATCCCGCTCTTCGCCTTTGACAAGATCCAGCCGGTGCAGCGTGTAGGTCTCCTCCAGCATCGCCATCTGACGGGGCCGGAGCGGATAGGCGACGATGACATCGGGCTTCATGCGGAAACGAGTCCTTCCTGTATGTGGCGGGCGGCGCGTCGGGTGGCCTGGATCTCCGGATCGGGATCGAGGCTCGCGGCAAGAAGCGCCTGTGTGTAGGGATGGGAGGGCGCATTGAAGATCTGTTCCACCGGACCCTCCTCGACAATCTCGCCAGCCTTCATGACGATGACACGATCGGCGAAATCGCGAACCACCGGCAGGTCGTGTGCGATGAAGAGATAGGACAGGCCGAATTCGCGGCGCAGGCCCTCAAGCAAGGCAATCACCTGCGCCTGGATCGATACGTCGAGCGCCGAAACCGCCTCGTCGCAGATGATCAGTTTCGGCTCCATCGCAAGCGCCCGGGCAATCGCGATGCGCTGGCGCTGGCCGCCGGAAAACTGATGTGGATACCGGTCGGCCATATCCGGTTTCAGGCCAACCTTGGCCAGCAACTCGGCCACTCTCTCCTTCCATCTCGCTTTCGGCAGGATATCCGGATGAATGATCCAGGCCTCGGAAATCAACCTGAACACGCTCATCCGCGGGTTCAGTGACTGGGTGGGGTCCTGAAAGACCATCTGCAAATCGCGACGCAGCCCGAATATTTCCCGCGGGGTCATCGCAAGCAGATCGTTGCCACGGTAGAGAACCTGTCCGTCCTGCGGATCATCGAGCCGAACGATTGCCCGGGCAAGGGTTGACTTACCGGAGCCGCTCTCGCCGACCACGGCAACGGTTTCGCCAGGCATGATGACGAAGTCCACGCCCTTCAGCGCCTGGAATGCGCCGAAACTCTTTTTCAGGCCAATGGCGCGCAGCAGCGGTTCGCCCTGCCGGTCACGCTCCTGCGCCATCGCACCCTTCCCCGGTGCGGCAGCAATCAGCTTCTTCGTATAGGCGTTCTGCGGGTTGCGATAGACTTCGGCCGCATTGCCGGTTTCGACCACGCAGCCGGAATTCATCACCACGACCCGGTCGGCGATCTCGGCAACGACGCCCAAATCGTGGGTAATCAACAACAGGCCCATGCCGGTTTCCTGCTGCAGCTCCTGCAGAAGTTCGAGCACCTGAGCCTGCACCGTCACATCAAGCGCGGTGGTGGGTTCATCCGCGATCAGGATATCGGGCTTGCAGGCGATCGCCATGGCGATCATCAGGCGCTGCCGCTGGCCGCCGGAGAACTGGAACGGATACTTTCGCATCGCCGCCTGCGGATCGGTAATGCCAACGCGGCCGATCAATTCGAGCGCCCTCGCGCCGGCGCGCTCCGCCGACTGGCCATGCGTCGTCATTATCTCGGTGATTTGCCAGCCGACCGGATAGACCGGATTGAGGTGGGCGAGCGGGTCCTGAAAAATCATGGCGATCTTGGCACCGTTGATCAAGCGCCGCTCCTCGGGCGTCATTTTCAGCATGTCGCGGCCGTTGAGGAGAATGCTGCCGCTGGTGATTTTCCCGGGCGGCATGTCGATCAGATTCATGATCGCCGAGGCGGACACGGATTTGCCCGAACCGCTTTCCCCAAGGATCGCCAGTGTCTCGCCGCGATCGAGGTGCCAGCTGACATCCTGCACCGCCTTGACGGTACCGCTGGCGGTGTGGAACTCGACCGAGAGGTCACGCACTTCCAAAAGATGATCAGCCATTTTTCCGGCCTTTCATTTCAAGGCGCCAGCATTGTGTCGGATCGAGCGCGATGCGCAGCCAGTTCGACAGAAGGTTCAGCGACAGCGTCGTCAGAATGATTACAAGGCCCGGCCAGAAGGAAAGCCACCAGGCATTGGTCAGATAGGGTCGTCCTTGCGCAACCATGAGACCCCAGGTGATCTCCGGCGCCTGAATGCCGATCCCAAGGAACGACAGCGAGGATTCCGCCAGCATGACAAAGGCGAAATCCAGCGTTGCGATGGTCACCAGCGTGGGGAAGATCACTGGCAGAATGTGATGGAAGACAATGCGCCAGGACGATGCTCCCATCACCTTCGCCGCCTGCACGAACATCCGCTCGCGCACTTCCAGCACTTCGGCGCGCGTAGTGCGCAGATAGATGGGAATGCGGGTGATCGCCAGGACGAGGACGATATTGGTGACGGAGGGCTCGAGCATGTAGAGCACGATCACCGCCAGAAGCAGCGACGGAAAGGACATGATGACGTCGCCGAGGCGCATAATCCATTGAGCCGCGGAGGAGCGGCTGTAACCCGCGACCAGACCGAGCGCCGTACCGACGATGGATGATGCGAGCACGGCTGCCGCGGCAACCAGGACGGTGTTTTGCGCCGCCACGACGACGCGGGCAAGAAGCGGCCTGCCCAGCGCATCGGCGCCGAGGAAGTAAAGCAATCCGCGGGTGATATCGAACGGCGGCGCATTTCGGCCCCGCAGGTTCTGCTTGGTGGCGATCGCCTCCAGCAGGAACGGGCCAAATAGCGCACAGAGCAGAACGATTAACAGGAACAGAGCCGCGAAGAAAGCCAGCTTGTCTGCCCACAGCATCGTCAGCCAGCGCCCGATCGGGCCGCTCGGTTTATTCTCGGTGAGAATTTGTGTGTCGGCCATCGTCATCGCTCAATACCGGATGCGCGGATCGAGCAGCGCATAGGCGATGTCGATCAACAGGTTCATGATGAAGATCGCCAGTGCCGAGACCATGATGACGGCCAGCACGACAGCGAAATCGCGAAGCAAAATGGAATCGATCATCAGCTTGCCGATGCCCGGAAAGCCAAACACCGTCTCGACGACAACGGCACCGTTCAAGATGGCGGCCGCCTGGTCGCCGATGACGGTGATCACCGGCAGCATGGCGTTGCGCAATCCGTGAATGAAGATGATTGAGTTCGAGCGGACCCCCTTGGCGCGGGCCGTCTTCACATAGGCAGAAGACAGAACACTGATCATCGAGCCGCGGACCACCTGCAGGATCAGGCCGAAGGGCCGGATGAACAGCACGCTGACCGGCAGGATCCAGTGCCAGAAAGTTCCCGTTCCCGATGTCGGCAGGACATGCAGTTTGACAGCGAAAATAACGATCGCCACGATGGCCAACCAGAAATCCGGTGCCGCAGCGCCGATCAGCGAGAAGAAAGTGGCGAGACGGTCGAAGACGCCGCCGACGCGAAACGCCGCGAGCGAACCGATGACGATCGCGGCGACCGTGACCAGCGCCATGGTGATGACGGCCAGCCAGAAGGTCCAGACGAATGCCTCCAGCACGACATCCATGGCCGGACGGGCCTGTCGAAGTGACTGACCGAAATTGCCTTGGGCAAGATCCGAGACATAACGGCCGAACTGGATGATCAACGGATCGTTGAAACCGTTCATCTCACGGAATTGCTGGCGCATTTCCGTGGTCGCATCGATCGGCAGATAGAGGTCAGTCGGATCGCCCGTCAGCCGGGAGAGGAAGAACACGATGACGATAAGCACCACGAGCGATACGCCACTGGCGATCGCGCGTTTACCGATGAAACTCTTCATGCCACTCCTCCCGAGTGAACCCCATGGGGTCGTGATGTCCGGATTCGTCTTCATCTGTGCTACCTGTGATACCCCTCCGGCAACAGGCACGGCTCGACGACCAGTCGCTGTAACTGAAATATTAGTTCATCTAAAATTTTTGTGAACCCCAAAAATGATCGGGTTTATCGCGGCGATTTGCGTCGCCATGTCATGCCGCGGGTTCCAATAATGGCCGCGCCAATGATGACCGCCGCACCGATCCACATCTGTGCAGCAGGAACTTCCGAGAAAAATGAGAAGGCCATGAGGGCCACTACAGGCAGCCGGAGAAAATCGAGGGGCGCCAGGACACTCGCAGACGCCATGCCGAAGGCACGCGTGATCAGCGTCATGTTCAGCGCGCCGAGCGTCCCTTGCACAGCAAGCAGCCCGAGTTGACTCGAGGTCGGCATTGACCAGACCGGCAGCATGACGATCACGCCAAGCGGCACCGTTGCTATTAGATTCCATGCAACCAGCCGGTCGGCACTATCCTTCAACGCCATCCGCCGCAGCACCAATTGGCTGGCCGCCGTCAGGACCGCTCCTGCCAGCGCAAAAAGCAGCCACGGATCGAAACCGGACGCTCCAGGGCGAATGATGATCATGACGCCGATAAAACCTGCGACAATGCCGGCCACGCTGGAGATGCCCACATGTTCCTTGAGCACCAGCCACGCACCGAGAACGAGAAAGATCGGCATGGTGAAATTGATCGCCGTCGCATCGGCGAGTGGCGCGTGCGCAAAGGCGACGAACAATGCGACCAGTGAGGCTAGTTTCAGACCCGCACGCACGACATGCAGAACACGATAGGGTGAGGCTTTCAGGTCGACCCGTGACACGATCCAGGGCGTGACTACAAGAAGCCCGAAAAACGACCGGAAAAAGCCGATCGTCAACGGATGCACCTCGCCGGCCAGCAAACGTACGATGACTGCGTCGAGACTGTTTAAAAAAGCGGCTGCCACCATCAAGCCGACGGCGAGGCCTGTGTGACCAGGCTGCATCACGCTTCTCCTGACAGAACAGAGGTGAACCCTGCTATATCGGTCATTCGATACAGTTGCGCGTTGAAACGGCAATCCATGAGAACTGAAGCCTTCCTGGCGTGTCCGCTGATCTCCGGGCTCCCGACGGTGTGCCGCGGTGCAACCGCCTCGTTTCCACCAGGGACCGGCAGCATCCGCTATTCCGCAACGCGGATTAACGGCTTTATCTCAATCCATCTGTCGCCGTCCACCCTCACAGAGCGCATTGCTAACGAGGCCGCCTTCGCCCACGGTTGGAGCATGATGCCGAAAAGTATGAGTTGTTTTCGGACGGCATCATGCTCCAACTGTTTGATTTAAATAGAATTCGGTTCTAGTGGACCACTCCGTTGGTCTTCGTCCTGTTCGAGAACTGATGGACGAGCATGATGCCCTGCTCGAGCAGCAACTCGGCCGCCATCAGATCGCGCGGCGTGAGATCGCCGGATAGCCCGCGAATCGTATTCGCGACGCAAATGGAGTTGGCGACAAAGCGGGTGTCGCCCTCACCTTCCGCCTCCTCGGCCGTTGCTTCCAAAGCATCGGCGACGGTTTCGAGCAGGCTCGAGCGTTCGATAAGCGTCATGTCGTTCAGGGTTTTGGAAATGCCGTTCATGATTGTCTCCTCGCGCGTGCCTAAGGCGGATCGCTGCGCCGATTTCTCCATTTCAGTCACATGGCGGTGACTGTCAGATAGGACGGCTGTCTTCAGAAGCAACTCATGGCTGCCGCGCACCTCATGCATGACAGCAGCGAGATGGGGATGGTTCACCGAACTTCGGCCGATCATTCCAGATGCTTCAGGAGACCGGCAAGTATTGGTCGCTGGCCTTTCAAGAGTTTTATCGCTGCGTCGGCTGGGGAAAACCACCCGGCGCGATCGACTTCCGGAAAGCTTTTTACCTGGCCGGACCGTGGCGGCCATTCCATTTGAAATTTGGAGGTCTGTATCACATTCACGTCTAGTACCGGATCGCCTTCGATCGACCACGCGACAACTATCTTTCCGCCAGGTTGCCGGTATTCGCCCAACGGTGTGAACCTGCCATCGACTACTGCACCCAGCTCTTCGGCAGTCTCTCTGATTGCCGCCGCGAGTTCATCCTCTCCAGGCTCGATCAGCCCCTTCGGGATCGACCACGCAGCCTCGTCTTTCCTAGCCCAGAAAGGACCGCCCGGATGCACGAGAAGCACTTCGATGTCCCTGGAAATGCGCCGGTATATGAGAAGTCCGGCGCTGCGGATGACCATCGCGTTGTGCCTTTCTTGCGTCGATCACGAGGCCAGGCATTCCTCACAGATGCCGCAGCCGTCATCGTCCATCCACTGACGCCGGCGCTTGCAGCAGAGGCAAGCACGACCGTCGGGCTGTTCTTTCGAGTCTTCCGGTGGAATGATCTCAATCGTCGTGTCGATTAGAGTGTCGGCCACGAGTAGAGTGTCGGCCACAAGTTCCGCCATCTCGTTGCTCCATTAGTCTATTCTAAATAAGATAGGAGCGGCAATCGCTACCGGCAAGCTCTCAACGCCGGTCGCAGGGCCAGATGGCATGCCGACCACATTCGCGATCTCAACATGGAGCGCTGGGCCTTGTTGCGACGAGTGATATAGTCAAAATCCGGTCGTCCACCTGGACGATGCGACAAAGGAATTATTCCATGGGAGACCACAATCGTCCGCTGCAACCAGGAAAAACCGCCCCCGCCTTCGCACTAGCTACGGCCAACTTCGACGGAACGGTCTCATTCGCCGATTTGAGCGGTCGCCCGTTCCTGATCGGGTTCTTTCGCGGGCTGCACTGCCCGTTCTGTCGGCGCCAGGTAGAACAGCTGGCTGGCATACAGCCCACTCTGCGCGCCTCCGGAGTGGAAACCGTGGCCGTTATCAACACGCCTGTAGAACGCGCTCGCCTGTATTTCCGCCACCGTCCGACACCAGTAACGCTGCTATGCGATCCCGAATGCCACACACATCGGGCCTATGGTGTACCCCATGCTGAGTTCCTGCCCGATGGGAGCAGCAAGCAGCCCGAATGGCCTTATAGCGCGACGATGGCGCAGTTCCAGGCGGCGCGCATCAACCCCACGGGCGAGTTGCCGGAAGAGCTACCGCCGATGGAAGCTAATACAATACTCAACGCCAAGGACCGCTTCGAGCTTGATGAAGCCGATATGGCGATCTTCTCGAATCACGCCACCCAGCTCGTCGGGCACTTCCTGGTCAATGCGAACGGTACCATCGCCTGGTCCCAAATTGAGGCGCTGGACGGGCCGAACAGTCTTTGCATCTTCCCGACTGCGGCGGAGATAATCGCCGCCGCCGGCAGCCTTGAACGCTGACTTTCAGCGAACCATTAGCCAGCGTTGGCGACTCGTCTCCGACTGTCATCAGATTGACCTCCATGTTCCGCCAGTCCGAAAAAATAGTCACGTTAGACCGACTTCAACCGTTGTGCGGTTTTTGCGTCGAACAGATGCAGCTTGCTGAGATCCGGGGTAATGACGATCCGGTCGCCGGCGTGGAGATCAAGGCGCTCTCTTACCGCAGCGACGAGCTGATCCGCACCAAACTTCGTAGTTACCTGGATCTCGGCACCGGTGGGCTCGACGAGGACGACCTCAGCGGCAACAGGACCTTGTCCGATTGTAAGGTGCTCAGGGCGAATGCCGTAGATAAGCTGCGCGCCGCGTTCCAATGGCGCTGCTTCGGGCAGCGGCAGCCTACCTCCGCCGTCCGTAATCAACTCCGGTGGCCCCGAGGTGCTGACCTGCCCTCGAATAAGGTTCATCGCCGGCGAACCGATGAAGCCCGCCACGAAAAGGTTTGCCGGCCGGTCGTAGAGATCGAGCGGCGAGCCTATCTGCTCGACGAAGCCGTCCCGCATCACAACAATCCGATCGGCCATCGTCATCGCCTCGATCTGATCGTGGGTGACGTAAATGGTCGTTGTCTTCAGTCGCTGATGCAGCTGCTTGATTTCGGAACGCATCTGGACACGCAGCTTCGCGTCCAGGTTCGACAATGGTTCGTCAAACAGAAAGACCTGCGGATTTCTGACGATGGCACGGCCCATCGCCACACGCTGGCGTTGGCCACCCGACAGATTTCTCGGATATCTGTCGAGCAGATGCTCGAGCCCCAGAATTTCAGCGGCTGCGCGAACACGTTGCCTGGTCTGTTCCTTGGGTGCTTTGGCCAGCTTCAGCGAAAAACCCATATTCGCCTCGACGGTCAGATGGGGGGTAGAGCGCATAGGACTGGAAAACCATCGCGATATCGCGTTCTTTTGGCGCGACATTGTTCACGACCTTGCTGCCGATCGATATTCGGCCAGCTGAAATCTCTTCGAGGCCGGCGATCATCCGCAACAACGTCGACTTCCCGCACCCGGACGGACCGACCAGGATCACGAATTCGCCGTCTTGGATATCAATATCCACCCCATGCAGAACCTCGAAGTGACCGTAGCTCTTGCGGGCATTCGCCACACTTACTGACGCCATAACTTTCTCCGGCTGAATGTTGGTATCTTCGGGATGCAGCCGCTCGTCTGACACGGCTGTCGATTGCTCATCGGATTGCCGTGGCGGCTGAATAAGGCGCCAATACCGCGTCGACCGCAGCAAGGCAGAGTTCGCGGGCCCTCGGAGCGATCCGCTTTGACACCACGTCGGAATAGAGTCGGCCGAGATATTGGCTGATCAGAGTTTCGGGAATTTCATCGGGGAGCCGGCCGAACAATTCGCCGACCGCGGCGGATGCGCGAGGATCCGGCCAGTAATAGCGAATTCGATCACTATAGCTGAAATGCCGTTGCAGTCGCGCCTCATCGGGGCTGCCGCCATAGTGGCCCGCCCAGCTTGCCGGTTGTTCGACCATGATTTTTTCCATGGTCGTCACCAGTCCGGTTCGTGGCGTCTTCCCGGCAAGCACATCAGCGATCGCATCGAGACCGTAAAGCGCTTCGCGCAGCGCGAAAGTCAGCCCTGGTCCGACCTTGAGGATTGCAAAGCCGCCCTCAACGAGAGCAGACAAGGCTTCGGCCGGTTGGTAGTCGGTGGAATGTGCTTCGAAAACCAAGCCCGGCATGTCGTCCAGCGAACGAATGAGGCTCTTGGCCCGTTCAGGCTTGTAGAGCGCCACGTCCGTGTTGCCAAATTCCACGCCCGGCTGAACCACGATCCCAATGACCCGCTCCATTGCCGACGCCAAACCTGCTTCGGCAAACGACGCCCGGTGAACCGCCAGCGTTTTCATCGCCGCATCGGCCCGGGTAATTTCGATTTCTTCGAGTGCGTGCGTTGCACCACCTGGAGGCGGCACCTCGGTTCCGATGATATAGACCGGCGCACGGTGGCCTGAACGAAGAGCGGCCTCCTCAGCGGCCTTTGCCAATCGAGCGGCCCGCGCCGCGGTCAATTCGTCATCGAGCGCCGTTGGTTCACCGGCACAGCCCATCGACGTGTCCAGGTGAATCTTTTCAAACCCTGCCTCGACATAGGCCGTCACCATAGCCGCGGCGCGCAGCATTGCCTCCTCGGCCGCCAATTTTCTCCATGGGTTGGGACCGAGGTGATCGCCTCCGAGGATGATGCGTTCGGCTGGAAAGTCAGTCGCTGCGGCTATGTCCTCGATGAACCGGCGAAAGTCCGCCGGCGTCATCGCGGTATAGCCGCCCTCCTGATTGACCTGATTGCAGGTGGCTTCGATGAGGACCGCCCGGTGTTCCATGCCGGCGCGCCGAAGGGCTGCCTCGATGACCAGCGGATGCGCCGAGCAGACCGAAGTAACGCCATGGGGAAAAGGCAGGTTTCGGGCACCGAAAAGCTTTCGCAGCGCGGTCTGCCGGTTCTCTTCGATCGACGTCATGCGAGCGTCACAACCTTCGTCAGGTGACGGGGGGAGACCGTGTCGATTTGCCGAGCCTGCGCGGCGCGTTCGCCCAGGACCTGCAGCGCCGGAAGGACAACGAGACCCGCAAGCGACAGATCGACATCGACGGCGAGTTCCAGATCGCCTGGACCACCCACACCGATGACGACCGCGCCTTTCTCTCTCAGTTCTCCCACCAGTTTCGTCTCCGCCTCCCTCTGGTCGGAGCTGTACAGCATCACCGCAACCGTCTTCCCGTCAACGAGGCTGATCGGCCCATGACGGTATTCCAGCGGGTGGAAGGCCTGGGTCATGATCTGGCTCATTTCCATGAGCTTGAGCGCTCCCTCCAGGGCGACGCCGAAGAGCGGCCCGCCACCGAGAAAGACGAAGTGCGACCGGTCGGCGATCATTCCCGGAAGCGCCGCATCGAGAGCGCTCGCCAGCTGGCGGGCCGAATTCACGACAGAGGCAGGAACCTTCTGCCCGATCATCTGCAAACCGAGAAGGACCATGAGGCTCGCCGATACCGTCATGACGATACCTTCGTCCGGATGGGTTTCGGCCGCAACCATCCGATCACAATTTTTCGCCAGAGAGCTTTCCGGTTCGACGGTTATCGCCGTCACGAAGGCGCCGGCGGCCCGGCTTGCCTTTGCCGCGGCGACTGTTTCTGTCGTCTCGCCGCTCCGGGAAAGCGCAACGACGTGCGTGTTGCGCCACTCCGGCCAGAAAGCCGACGGCCGGTTTTGCCACTCCGCGCCGGGGACCGCGATTGCCTTGCGTCCGGCCATATTGGCATAGGCTGCCAGCGAGAGCGCAAGATTGAAGGAGGTGCCGCAACCGACGAAGACAAGCAGCTCCGCGCGGTCGTCGGCTGAATTCAATTCAATGGCCTTCTCCCAATAGGGAAATTGCTCGAAAATAACCTTTTCGGTCGTGTTCATGAAGTCTCCGATTATTTGACTGAACCAGCCAACAGGCCGCTGACGAGGTAACGGTTGAGGAAAATGACGACGAGGGCGGGGATGACGATGGCGATCGAGCCGCTCGCGGTGATGAGCCCGTAGTCGATGAAGTTCTTCGTTACGAATTCCGGGATCAGAACCGTTAGCGGCTTCGTTGCCTGCGGCGAGAAAATGAGCGGTACGAGATACTGCCCCCAGGCACCAAGGAAGGTGAGGATCGCCGCTGCCGTCAGACCCGGTCCGGCCAGCGGCAGGACGATATTGAAGAAGATGTAGAGCCGGCCCGCTCCGTCGAGTTGCGCCGCTTCCTCCAGTGCGATCGGAAGAGCTTCGAACACGCTCCGCAGCAGCCAGAGCGACAGGGGCAGGAATGCCGAGACATAGATCAGCGAGACGCCCACATAGGTATCGACGAGATGCAGCTTGATCATGATCTGATAGAGCGGGATCAAGACAGCGTAGGCAGGAATGGCCAAAGTCGCGACGACAGCGACAAAAAGCCCTTTGCGGCCAGGAAACTGAAGCCTGGTGAACGCGTAAGCCCCAAGAGAGGATATCGCGACGCAAAGCAGCGTGGCAGCGATTGAGGTCACCACGCTGTTGAGCAACGCGGCCCGGAACTGTTTGAATACCTCCACACCTCCGATCCGCGCAATATTGATGCCAAGCAGCCGCGAGTAGTGATCGAGCGTAAAGTGCTGCGGGAAGAAGTTGATCGGTCGGGTCGAAAAGTCTTCGCTTGGAGTAACCGAACTCGCGATGGTCCAGTAGATCGGCCCAAGAGACCAGATCAACAGGACGACGACACCGGTCCAAATCATCATTCGATAGGCAATAGTAGATCTCATCAGTCGAACCGTGTGTTGCGATAGACACGAAGGACGTAGACGAGCGAAATCAGCAGAGACACGAGAGTGATCACGACCGATAGCGCCATGCCATACGAGAAGCGGAGATTCTGGAAGGTTTCGAGGTAGATCTGGACGAGTACCGGTCGGGTCTCGAGGCTGGCACCCGCCAGAACCCAGGCCTCGTCGAAGAGATTGAAAGCGTTCACGGTTGCGTTCGTCATGGCGACAGCGATCGCACTGCGAACCAGCGGAAGGGTTACCCATCCGAACATCTGAACGCGCGTGGCTCCATCGATCCGCGCAGCCTCATAGAGATGCGCAGGGATACTCTGCATCGCCGCAAGGACGATGACGATCGTCAAAGGCATCATGCGCCAGACATGGACGATTGTTACGGCGACGATGGCGCTGGTGCGATCGTTGAACCAGACGTGATTTTCGAAGGGGAGCCCGAGCGCTGAAAGAATGCCGTTCAACAGACCCGCGCCAGGTTGATAAATCCAAAGCCAAATGACCGAATTCACAACGCCGGGCAGCGCCCAGGGCAAGATCACTGCTGCGAGCACCCACTGCCGCCCGACCTTGATCTGATTGATGAGAGCGGCGGCAAGAACGCCGAACACGGTTTCGGCGACGACGGCCAGAACAACGTATGTGAGCGTGTTGCTCCAGGTCGTCGCGAGCTGGCCATCCGACAGCATTCGGCTGTAGTTTTCCAGGCCGACGAATGGCGTGCCGGCCTGCATGGGGTTGACCCTGTGCAGGCTGTCCCAGACGGTTCTTCCCATCGGGTAGAAGACCAAAGCTGCCATCGTGATAATGATGGGCGACACCAACAGCAAGCCGAGTGTGGTGTCGGCGTTGAAGCCGACCCCACGTTTGCTCGTGGCCTCTTCGGACGCCAAAGCTGTCATTGCGCCATTGCCTGCTTGGCGGCGGAAGCAATAGCCTCCATCGCCTGGTCGACGCTCATCTGTCCCTTGGCAGCGCTATTGATCGCGGTGTTTACGCCGCTGGAAAATTGCGGATACCAAGGCGGCGTGCCTTGCGGGAACAGCGGCTCAACGGTTTTGGACTGCGCCACGAGAGCGTCACCGCTGTTCAGCTTTCCGGACTCGTTGAGTTCGGAAAGCGCCGACGTGCGGGTCGGCAGGAAGCCGTTCACGGCATTCTTCTTCTGGATGTCCTTGCTGGTGAACCATTTGACAAAAGCGATCGCCGCCTCCTTGTTTGGAGAGACGTTTGGAATAGCCAGCGCTTCCGGAAGGCCGAAACTGCGTGTTTCACCGCTTGCCGTCGGCACGAGGATCGCTTCTACCTGGCCGGCGACTTTCGACTGCTTCGGGTCGTTCATCTGGCCGAGACGACCGGGCTCACCGGAGATCATGATGCTGGTGATGCCCTGCCCGAACATGCTCTCATTGATCTGGCTGTCCTTCAGGCCGGTAGACGCCGGATCGACCAGCCCTTCCTTGAGGAGCATCAACTCGAAAGCAAGCGCCTTGTAACCAGCCGAATCCGGCGAGGTGAACAGCGGATTGAAGTCCTTGTCGAAGAGTTCGCCACCGAAGGCCTTAGTCAGCAGGTACCAGCTCGTTGACGCGCCTTCCGTTGCTGAAACCGGCAGGCCGATCGGATACTCGACAATGTCTTTTTCCTTGATCTTCTTGGCTGCAGCGACCAGGGCGTCCAATGTTTTCGGCATCTCGGTGATGCCTGCATCCGCGAAATGCTTCTTGTTGACGAGCATCACCCGGAAGTCGTTGGTGTAGGGAATTCCCAATAATTTGCCGTCGACCGTGAAGATCTTGGCAACGCCGATATCTTTCAGCGTATCGGCGTCGATCACGTCGTTGAGCGGCATATACCAACCGGCCGCGCTGAACTGACCGGTCCAGGACCAATCGAATTCGGTCACATCCGCTGGCGCTGTACCGGCAACCAAGGCTGTCACCAGCTTCGGGCGGATGTCGTCCCACGACAGGGTCTGCAGGTCGACGTGAATGCCGGTTTCGGCCTCGAAGTCAGAGGCGATGTTCGGTCCCTGCGGCGATGGCATGAGCACCGTGATCGACTGACCGGCAAGCGGCTTGGCGTCCTGGCCAAGAGCGGGTGCGGCGATCGCCAAGGCCGCCGATGCAAGTAGAGGCAAGATCAATTTATGCATGTTCCCATCCTTCATTATTCTTGAGCTCAATTCACTGGGATGCGCAGTCACTGCCTTCGGCCGTGGCCACGATTTGCCCGAACCAGCCGTCGTCTAACGGCCAGTCGAGAAGTTGGGCGGCAGCCAGGAGCGCGCCACCAATCGGGGGAAGTTTCGGCAAAGCCGGAGGCCTGCCAATTCGCCGTTCAAGCGCGTCCAAAAGAAGTCGGCTCGAAAAAGAACCGCCGGCATAGGTCCAGTCGGCATCCGGATCACAATGGCCGGCAATTGCCGCATGATGCTTCGCGAGTTCATCGGCCGCCTGCTCGATCAACCCGACCGCCCCTTTGTCGCCGCCAAGTGCGACCTGATCGACGAGGATCGAAATTGCTGCAATGTCCGCCCGTTCATTCGCCAGGGAGCTCGCCCAATCGCCGAGCCCATTCATCGGATTGCTCAAGTCGATGCGAAGATGGTCAAACAGGGCCTTTGCGAGAGCCGTTGCCGGAGCACGCCCGTCCAGGCTTTGGCTGACCAGATTGAGCGCCCTCTGACCGATCCAATGACTGCTGCCCTCGTCGCCGATGAGATCTCCCCAGCCGCCGGTGCGCGCCGACCGGCCTTTGGAATTACGTGCCCATGCCATTGAGCCCGTGCCGGAAAGAATGAGGATGCCCGGCTCGCTCGCAAAAGCACCGAGGTGCGCCGCGTCGACATCGTTGAGGACGCGGCGGTGGACGTTTGGGAACAGGCGCGCGATTGCATCGCGCTGTAGAGCCGACAGGCGCTCAACCTCACCGTAGGCGGGCAGTGCTGCGGCGACGGCCGCCAGGTTTCCTTCATCGCGAAAGGGAAGGAGATGCTGCTCCAGCTCCTGGAGCCAATTCGGATTGTCCATGGGGTTGACCCCGTGGCCGCGGGAACGCCGCAATATGCGGCCACGCTTGTCCGCGAGGGCAACCAGCACCTTGCTTCCGCCACCGTCGATGCCGAGGATCAGCGCGTCGCTCACTCTTTTACCCTCAGATCCGCGATTGTTGCGTCGACGCCGAAGTTGACAAGCTCCTCGCGCCAATGCCGCGAAAGCCCAGAATCGGTAATGACTTTCGCGGTGTCCAGCGGCGCGACCTTGTAGGTCGCCGTGGTTCCGAATTTTGAGGAATCGGCCAGGACGAAA
Organism: Rhizobium sp. WSM1274; assembly: GCF_025200775.1. Lineage (NCBI taxonomy): Bacteria > Pseudomonadati > Pseudomonadota > Alphaproteobacteria > Hyphomicrobiales > Rhizobiaceae > Rhizobium > Rhizobium sp. WSM1274. The sequence continues at coordinate 142,271 of NZ_CP104139.1, forward strand.
CGATTGGCCGACCGAGCCAGCATGCGTCGGTTGAGGCTCGCTTCCGCACTGTCCACACTGTAGATCGCACCGTCGGAGCTGATCGCGCTGGCGCCAAGAAAGAGCTGGTCGAACCATAATGTTTCCAGCATTGCCTCCGCCTGAGGTCCGACAAGCGACGCATTCTCGCTGCGCAGCTGACCGCCGAGAAGCACCACTTCCAAATTCGGAATATTCAGGAATTCCTGCGCTACCGTCAGGCCGTTGGTGAATATCCTCAGCGGTATGGGGTTGATGCGAACGAGGCGCGCAAGCTGCAGGACGGTCGTTCCCGCGTCGAGAAAGATTGCCGTACGCGGATGAAGCAGATCATAGGCCGCCGTGGCAATCGCTCGCTTGGCCGATAGATGGCGCTTTTCGCGCTCCTGAAATGCAACCTCAACCGACGATCCTTCGGCAATGCGCGCTCCACCATGCACGCGATCAATGGCCCCCTCCTGCTCAAGGATCTGCAGGTCTCTACGAACCGTGGCAAGCGATGCTCCGATCGCATCGGCAAGCGCCTGGATGGTCGAAAAGCCGTTCGCATAGAGGTGGCTGCGAATGGCATCCCGTCGATCGACCTTCACTCCAACTGCCTGGCTCAACGAAAACCTCCCGCACGGCTGATCCCAATTTCGATCACATTTTCATCTCAAATGATCAGTGTCAATCATGATTATGACGTTTTTTGATCTATTGGACGGCGCTGGAATGAAAAAAACGCGCCGTGGATTCACGGCGCGTCTAAAACGAATGACTGCCATGCGCTTGTGGCTGGCTTATCTGCGGGATCTCACTGATATCTCGGCAACAAATCGCCGTGCGCTTCGATCAGGTCATCGACAAGGTTCCAGATTTGGTCCGGAGACAATTCCGCGGACGTATGCGGATCGAACAGAGCGGCCTGGTAGATGCGCTCCCGGTTTCTTGTAAGAGCCGCCTCGACCGTCAACTGCTGTACGGAAACGCTCAGGTTCATGACGGCGGAAAGCTGGGAGGGGATCCGACCGACCCGGACCGGCTGAATTCCGTTTCTGTCGACATGGCAAGGCACTTCCACGATGCATTCATCGGGCAGATTCTCGATCAGGCCGTTGTTTGGGACATTGCCGTATATCAGCGCCGGGTTGCCGGTGACCGCGGCATGAATGATGCCAGCCGCATATTCATTGCTGCGGCACACCTCGATCGGCTTGTCGCCTTCCAGTTCCTTACGCAGGGCATGCCATTCTTTGATCTGCACTTCGCAGCGCCGGATATATTCGTCCAACGGGATATTGAGCTGATCGATCAGATCCCCTCGTCCGTCCTTGATGTACCAGGAGGTATACTCGGAGAAATGTTCGCTGGATTCGGTGACGAAGTGGCCGAGCCGTTTGAGCACATCGAACCGCACCCGATCGTCCGGCGGAACGCGGCCATCGGCGGCGAGAGCGTTCAGTCTCGGATAGAGATCTTCCCGACGTCCGTCGCTGTGAACTTTCTCATATTTGAGGAAGAAGGCGACGTGATTGATGCCAGCCGAAACATAGTTCACGTCGGCAATGTCCTCGCCGAGGCATCGCGCGAGATGCGCGGCTGTGTGCTGCACGCTATGACACAAGCCGACGGTGCGGATTTCCGGGGCCAGATCCTTGATCGCCCAGCAGTTGATGGCCATCGGGTTGACGTACTGCATCAGAAGAGCCTGCGGGCAGACCTCCTGCATGTCTCGGCAGATCGCCTCAAGGACTGGTATCGTCCGCAAACCGCGGAAAATGCCGCCGATGCCGACGGTGTCGGCGATCGTCTGACGCAAGCCATATTTTCTTGGAATGTCGAAATCCGTGACGGTCGCCGGTTTGTAGCCACCGACCTGCATCATGAGGATGACGAAATCGGACCCGCGCAGCGCTTCCCGCCGGTCGAGCGTGGCGTCGATCCTGACGTTTGAAAGCTTAAGCGCCTCGCAGATCCGCCGAGCAACGATCTCTGACGTCTTCAGCCGCTCTGGATCGATATCGAAGAGGCCGATGACGTAGTCGCCGCCTCTCTGCGAAGACAGGACGTCTCCCAGAATGTTCTGTGCAAAAACGGTGCTACCAGCGCCTACCAGGCAAATCTTCGGCATTGCAATCTCCCCATCGGTTGTGATTGCTTATTGCTCCTTCTAGATCAGAACTTCTTCCCGGCATTTGCCTATTAGTTCCGGAATTCGAGTCTCAGACATATGAAACATACCCAAAGGCGCGGCGAATGGATTGGATCTCGAGGAGAGTTCTTGATCGAGCGTCACATCGCTGATGCGATGGCCGCAGCGCATTGGCACGACCACGTTGAATTAAACCTGCTCATGGCAGGCCAGATGACCTACCTTTTCAACGGACGGCAGGAACAGGTTGAAGCCGGCCGCCTGGTTTTATTCTGGGCCGCGATTCCCCATCAGACCATCGCTGTTGCCGAAAACGCGCCGCTCGTATGCCTCTATCTTCCGCTTGTCGATTTTCTGGGTCTGCCGGTGGACAGAAAGGCAAGGCAGTCAATTATGCAGGGGAGATTTCTGGCGCAGGGAAGTCAGGAAACGATGGATGCTTTCACCCTCGCACGATGGGAAAAGGAATGGCAGTGCGGCAGTGCGGCAAGACGGAAACTGGTTGTGGAGGAGGTTCGACTGCGAATAATACGTCTGATCCTGACAATGCTGAAAGCGGCAATTCGCCAACCCATGTCTCTCCGACATCGTCGGCCGGCCAGGCGGTGCGACACGTCGAGTTGCTGATCGACCTCATCAATTCCCGCCACGCAGATCCAGTAAGCGTACCCGATCTCGCAAAACTCGCGGGCATGCATCCAAGCACCGCCAACAGCGCTTTCCGAAAGCTTCTGGGAATATCAGTAAACGAATACCTGACCCGACATCGGATTGCCCGGGCGATGCAGCTGCTGACGGACACGGACGATCCGGTTCTCCAGATCGGTTTTGACTGCGGGTTTGGTTCCAGCAGTCGCTTCTACGAGATTTTCAAGGAGCGAACGGGTACGACCCCCCGTCATTTCCGGGAAGCGGTGAACTCCAAGAACACTCCGGCGCCCTGATGGGATTCAAACCGGCGAGATAGAGATCGCTCTCTGCCGAAATAACGCCGATCCGGAGCAGAGTTGCAGCCGATACGATGTGCCTTACGGCAAAGACCGTTTTAGTGGAGCGTGCCGCTGATCACCATTTTTGACACGAATGCGGAAAGAAGCTGGCTATCGAAATGGCCCGGCGAATTCATCATGATGTTGATCGCCTCTGCTTGCGAGAAGGCGCGCTTATACGGCCTGATTGTGGTCAGCGCTTCATAAACGTCACAAATCGCCGCAAGCCGGGCGACGTAAGGGATCTTCTTTCCGGCGAGCCGGCCAGGATAGCCCGACCCATCGAACTTTTCGTGGTGATAGCGACAAATGTCGAGCACTTGCTTTGGGACATCCGCGACATGAGAAATCAGCTCATATCCCCGCTGAGGATGCCCGCGCACAAGATCCATCTCCTCGGTCGTCAGCTTACCGGGTTTCGTCAAAATTTCATCCGGGAGCGCCATTTTTCCAAGATCGTGAACCAGTCCACCCAGTCCTAAGACCCGCACATCCTCTTCTCCATGACCGAGGCTGCGCCCCAGGGTGATCATCAATGCGCTTACCGCCAGCGAGTGGAGGAACGTCAGCTCATCCTTTTCCTTCAGCTTTGCGACTGCAATCAGCGCACCGGCATTGTCGAAGGCTGCCGACATGATACGCTCCACAGCTGCGCTTGCCGCATCACTGGCAAAAGACGCCTTGATCCTGGCGTGGGCAAGCATTTGACGGATCTGCGGTCTTGTATCCTCGACGCATTCCCTCGCCTGCTTGATATCCTTTGCCGAAAACACGGCACGAAGCTGGGCGTCAAACGCAGTCCGGTCGATGTCCTGCGGCCCGCCCGGATCGACATCGGCACCTTTTCCGACGTCGATCACGACAGTCATCAGGCGGCTTGCCATCAAACTATCGACCTGACCGGCGGCCGAGATCAGGAACGGCTTGAACCGACGTGTCCTGTCTTCTCCCTCAATTTCGACGTCCTCGACATACATTCCGACCCGCAATTGGCTGACATGTATCCGTTTTCGCATCTCTGATCCGTTCAAAATGATCTTGGTACTCAAGCGTTGTCTCAGGTATGCGGGGCTGGCCCGAGCGCGAAAACCTTCGCTCAAGCTACAGGGCTCCGGCACGGGGCTTGTTTTGGTTGAGCCGTTGTCCATGCTGCTCTAAAATAGCCGCGGTAACCGTTCGATCGACTGCTTTCGAAAACAGGTAGCCCTGTCCGAGCTTGCAGCCGAGCTGGCTCAATTGAACAGCTTGGGGTTCTGTTTCAATCCCTTCTGCGACGACCCGGATTCCCAACTTGTGAGCTATTCCGATCAGACCCTCGACGATGACGGTCCCAGCGTCACCCGGCACCATGCGGTCGATGAAGGACTTGTCGATCTTGATGATGTCGACCGGCACTGTCAGCAGGTGGGTCAAAGACGCGTAGCCCGTGCCAAAGTCGTCGAGGGCAACCCGCAAGCCCTTGGACCGAAGAGCCTTTATCTCGTCCGCTACGACATGGTCCCGTTGCCCGAGATAAACCGATTCCGTCACTTCGAGAATGATGTGCTCGAGCGGAACCTCTGCTTCCCCGAAAATTCGGCACAGTCTCTCTTGCAGATTACCGCCACGAAAATCTGCGGCGGACAGGTTGATGCCGACATGCTGGAGAGGAAAGCCCCGGGCGAGCCAGCTCCGGATGTCCCTTGCAACCCTGACCAACATGCGTTGGGTCAGCTCAGCAGCAATATGCGCGTCTTTCGTCGCCTCATGGAAATGCGCTGCGGCGATGATTTCGCCGGAAGGCGTGGTCATTCGACACAAGGCTTCGAAACCGACAATTTCCCGCGTATCGAGGCGCAATATCGGCTGGTAATGCGCGTCGATCCGATCGTCTTCCAGGGCGACACCCACATCGCGAACCGCCCTGAAGCGCCGGGTTAGTGCGGTGCCCAGGCCGGGATAGTGTTGCACGTACCGACCGCGGTTGTGTTCTTTTGCATGATAGAGCGCCACATCGGCATTCTGGCGGATCTGGTCAGGGTTTGTTTCGGTCTCTGCCAACGCACCGCCAATCGTCGCGGCAGGAAAGACGACATGACCGTCGCACGTTGAAGGAGAAGACAGTGCTTTGAAGATGTCGGTTGCCCTCGCATTCAGGTCAAGGTCTTTGTCGTCCGACACAATGACAGCGAACTCATCGCCACCGAGCCTAAAGGTGTTCTTGGCGCCTGCTGTCTTGGCGACCCGGTCTGCAACCACTTGAATCAATGCGTCGCCGGCTGCGTGCCCGAACGTGTCGTTCACGAGTTTCAAGTTGTCGATGTCCACCAGCAAGATGCCCCAGGCGCGCCGGGATCGAGGCAGCTCTTCGGCTAGGAGCTGGTTGAAACGAGCGCGATTCGACAGCCCTGTTAAAGCGTCGCTGTATGTCAGCCGCTGACGTTCCATCACCCGTTCTTCGCGATCGATGGCGATTGTGCAGAGATGGACACAAGCCTCGACCAGGTCCCGTTCGAAGGCCTTTGGACCGCGGTGGTCTCGATAGTAGAAGGCGAAGGTGCCGATCACCCGGTCGCCGCTCTTGATTGGGCTGGACCAGCAAGCCCGCAAGCCCAGCGGAAGCACCAGGGACCTGAAATCCTGCCAACGAGGATCGATCTCGATATCGGTGACAATGACCGCTTCTCCGAAATAGGCAGCAGCGCCACAGGAGCCCGCAAGAGGACCGGCTTCAAGATTGTCGACCGCCGCTGAATAGTGAGGCGGAAGGGAGGGGCCAGCCAGTGTGTGAAGACGGCTCCCGTCGAACGTCAGCACCGAAGCGATGATGCCAGGAACGGCGGCCTCAACCTTGAGGCAAAGTTGCTCGATCGTTGCTGCCAACGGTTCCCCTTTGGCAATCATTTCCAGAATGGCATTCTGCAACTCAAGGATCATGACGTCACTTCTCGCAAGGAGACCCTGCCTACCAAACCGACTTTCAAATCAGGTTACGCCGTTGATTAGATTTTGATCGAATAGACGCCGAATGATCAGTTCAGGACCTGTCTTGGCGAGCGTCGTGTACGAAAGGTTTCCGCCACCATTCTGATTTCCTTCTCGAACGGAGTAAGATTGACCGATGTCACGGTCATTCTCTAAAGACGATTATGAAATACAATCCTCAGTCGCGCCCCTGAGGGCGCCGAGTGAGTGGGCACGGCATAATTTTCGAGAGTCAGAAATCAGCTTATCGGATAGGTTCGAAATGCGTTGCAATGTCCCCATCTGGCTGTCGCCGCACAAATGGAAATGGCCTAAAAGATGATCGGTGGCGATAAATACGTTGGCTCCGTGGGAAAAGCATCGCTCGCGATCATCGCGCTGATGTTTCTGTCACTGACCACTCTATTGTCGCTCTGGCTCATATCCAGCTACGAGACAGCTGTTCGCCGGGGCGATGAGCGAGTCAGCGCCGCTTCCAAAATCGTTGCAGCCAACGCGAACTGGCTGAATTCCCTTGCTCGAGAGACCCTGCACCGAATTGATGATGCTCTGGGGCCGAGTACGTCTTTGCCCGGCCCGGACCGCGTGCGCGATCTCGACGCTGCCGTCTACGACTTGCCTCCTCAGGCGACTGCCTATGTCATCGGAACCGATGGAAAAACGCTCTATTCAAATGACCGCGATATCCGGCCGGTCGACGTTACGGACCGCGACTACTTCGTTCGGCTGAGAAACGGTGCTGACGAATATACATCTCCGCTGATCATCAGCCGCCTTTCCCACCGGCAGATATTCGTCTTCAGCCGCAGGATCGAACGAAGTGGCGTGTTCGCCGGCGTCGCCGTGATTGCCTTCGACGCGAGCATCCTAAGGCCAATATGGGACGCGGTCGCGATAGGCGAGAACTCTGTTGTCAGCCTCATAAGACGCGACGGGCAACTTATCGCCCGATACCCGGAACCCGCCGGACCAGTCGATATGCGGAACCACAAGCTGTTTACCGACTATATGAGGAAGGCGACATCAGGCACATATCGCTCCGTGTCGCCAGTCGACCATGAAGACCGCCTGGTCGGATACCGAATCCTCGAGCGCACCCCTTTTGTGGCCATTGCTTCGGCAGATATCCATGTAATCATGCAGCCCTTTTGGGAGGATGCCAAAATTGCGTCTTTGTTGGTCGCTTTCGCCCTGGTTGGTGCCTTAGCCGCTGCATTGTGGATTCAGAACCTCATCAAAGCGGACACATTGCACACCAGGCAGCTTGCGGATGCGTTGCGGTCGAATGAAACGCTCATGCGCGAGATACACCATCGCGTGAAGAACAATCTGCAGACCGTGATGGCCCTGCTGCGCTTGCAGGGTTTTGATCCGGAGGCCGTTCAAAAATTAAATGAGCGCATTTCTGCAATGTCCGCAGTTCACGAGCAGATGTACGGCTTCGATCAATTTAGCGGAATATCTGCTCGAGAATTCATTCCATCATTCGTCAGGACGCTCGTCGACGTCCATGGTCGCGCCGTTTCCGTCGACTTTGAAATCGACGACATCGTGATTGCAGCCGACAAGGCAACGCCGTTTGCCCTCCTGCTCAACGAGTTGATTGCCAACAGCATGAAATACGCATTCGACGGCCGGGCATCCGGAAATATTCGCGTCATGCTGCACGCGACTGAAGGAGCGGACTCTCAACTTACCGTCGCGGACGACGGGATTGGATTCGATGGCCTATCGGACAGCGCCGGGATGGGGACGCGGCTGATTAAAGCCTTCGTCAATCAACTGCATGGCGAGGCCAGATACAATCGCCTGGAGGGGACGCAGTTTACGGCAACACTCAAGCTTACCGATTGAGCGAGAGAAGCCACCTCCCTGCCCAAAGCAAACCTCCGGTTATCCCTGTCGCATCGGCACTTTTCGTTGGACTTGGGGCGACATATTTTCCAGATGCCCTGCCGCCCGTGCGGGATTTCCTCGCCGTCGGCTTGCTTTGTTCAGATGTCACTAGGAGCAGAACATGACGAAAGTTCCAACCATTGCCCGTATCTGGCGTGGCCGCACGAAGCCGGAATTTGCCGATGAATACGAAGCCTACAATCGCGCGGAGGGAATTCCACCACTGCTAAAGACGGCACTCGGCGTTCAATTGCTGCGCGAAGATCGAAAGGATGAAACATGGTTCACGACGATCTCCTACTGGGCGGACATGGAATCGATGACGGCATTTACCAAGGGTGATCCTGAGCAGGTTCATCATCTGGAGCGTGATGCAGAACTGCTGTGCGAACTTCCCGAGCGTATCCAGATACACAAGATAGTGGTCCCTCCGCATCTGCGTTGAGAGTCCCTGGCCGCTTCCACAGGTCTCGCGCCTCCCGCCAGTCTCAAGATAGTCAAACGTTCCGGCGCCTCTCATCCACCAAAACGTTTTGGCTTGACTCCCAAAACGTTTTGGAGAATCTTTTTCTCACTTCGGGAGGAAGATCTTGGCCAATCTCAAACAGCTCGCGCAATCGCTGGGACTGTCGATCACCACGGTGTCGCGTGCGCTCGACGGTTACGCCGATGTGTCGGCCGCCACGCGCGAACGGGTTCGTGAGGCTGCCGACAAAGTCGGCTACCGGCCGAATGCCTCGGCCCGCCGTCTGCGCAGGCAGCGCGCCGAGCTCGTTGCGGTCACGCTGCCGAGCGATCCTGGCCATATCGGGCCTCCGCATTTCCTCGATATGTTATCGGGCTGCGCCGAACATCTTGCTGCTGCCGGCCTCAATCTGGTGATTGCGCCGGTACCGCGCGGCGAGAGCGAACTCGACATCTGCCGCCGCTTCGTCGATGGCCGCCGCGTCGATGCCATGCTTCTCGTTCGCACCAAGCGGAAGGACGAGCGCGTCGAATTCCTGCAGTCGCGCGGCATCCCCTTCGTCACCAACGGCCGCACGGAAAGCCTGATGCCCCATCCCTACATCGACGGCGACGGCTTTGCCGGCTTCCGGGCCGCGACGTTGCGCTTCCATGCCGCCGGCCACCGCCGCATCGGCCACATCGCCGGCCCGCAGGAATATTACTTCGCACATGACCGCTGCCGTGGCTGGAGGGCGGCGATGGAGGAATGCGGCCTTGCGATCGATCTCAGCGCCGAAGGCGCTCCGCTGGAACAGGGCGGTTATCTCGCAGCACTCGAACTTCTGCGCCAACCGTCGCGTCCGACCGCACTCGTCTGCGCTACCGACGAAATGGCAATCGGGGCACTCCGAGCGCTGCGCGAGATCGATGGCGGCAACCAGATCAGCATTGTCGGCCACGACGACCTGCCGATGGGCGCATTCACCAGCCCGCCGCTTTCGACCATGCGCATGACCGGCGAACACCTCGGCGCGAGCTTCGCCTCGCTGCTGCTGCGCGCCATTGCCGGCGAACCCGCCGAAGAACTCCAAGAACTTCACCCGATCGAATTCGTCGATCGCGACAGCCATCGTCGTCCCGCCAAGGCGGCATAGACAGAAGTGCATCTCAAACAAAGAACAATGAAGGAGGAGAAGATGAAATATATCATGTCATTTGGAATTCTCGCTTCCACTGTGCTGGCCTTCGCCTCGCCGGTGCTTGCCCAGACCGTTTTCGTGTCCACCCAGCTTCGTCCGATCGAGGAGGCGACCGTCGTCCGCGAGGAGCTGCTGAAGGACGTCGGCCCGGTTGATTACGTGGTCGAGGAGCCGCCGCAGTTTGCCGTCCGCATGGAGGCCGAACGCCAGGCCGGTAAACACACCGTCAGCCTCGTCGGTGCGCTGCATGGTGAACTCTCGCCACTTGCGGACAAGGATACGCTCGAACCGCTAGATGACCTTGCCAAGAAGCTGGCAGCGAGCGGCATGCCGCAGTCGCTGCTCGACCTCGGCAAGCTCGGCAAATCGACCCAGCAGTACATCCCGTGGATGCAGGCGACCTATGTGATGGCCGCCAAGAAGGAAGCGCTGCAATACCTGCCCGCCGGCGCCGACGTGAACGCGCTGAACTACGACCAGTTGATCGCGTGGGGCAAGAATATGCAGGACGCAACCGGCCAGCCGCAGATCGGGTTCCCGGCGGGCCCGAAGGGGCTGATGGCGCGTTACTTCCAGGGCTATTTCTATCCCTCCTTCACCGGTGGCGTCGTGCGTACTTTCCAGAGTGCCGATGCGGCCGCCGGCTGGGAGAAGCTGAAGGCGCTTTGGGCCTATGTGACGCCGAACTCGACCAGTTACGACTTCATGCAGGAGCCGCTCTCTGCCGGCGAAGTCATGGTCGCCTGGGACCATATCGCCCGCCTGAAGAATGCCATTTCCGCAGCACCTGACGATTATGTCGTCTTCCCGGCGCCTGCGGGTCCGAAGGGCCGCGGCTACATGCCGGTCGTTGCCGGTCTCGCCATACCGAAGGGTGCACCCGACAAGGCCGGTGCAGAAAAGATCATCGAGCACCTTTCCATGCCGGAGACGCAGCTCCTGACTGCCTCCAAGGTCGGCTTCTTCCCGACGCTGAACATAAAGCTGCCGCCGGATCTCGATGCCGGCGTCGCCCTGCTCGCCGGTGCGGTCACCGCCACCCAGGCTTCCAAGGACGCGGTCATCTCGCTGCTCCCGGTCGGCCTCGGCGACAAGGGCGGCGAGTTCAACAAAGTCTACATGGACAGTTTCCAGCGCATCGTGCTGCAGAATGAGCCGGTCGCAGACGTGCTGAAGGCCCAAGGCGCGACGATGGCCAAGCTGATGGCCGATACGAAAGCTGCCTGCTGGGCGCCCGATGCCAAGAGCGACGGCCCCTGCCCGGTAGAATAAATCCGCCCGAGACGCGTCCGGGCGAATTGCCCGGGCGCTTTCAACCCTCTGCTCGTCAGGCCGGAGCCGATGACCAATAGCCGACCCTGGATCCCCTATCTGCTGATCCTGCCATCCGTCGCCTTCCTGGCGCTGCTGTTCGTCGTGCCGCTGGTGCAGACGATCTGGCTGGCGGTTTCGGACAATGGCGCGCCGTCGCTCGCCAATGCCGAGCGGACGGTAACCGACATCAATTTCACCCGCTCGGTGAAGAACACCTTCCTGCTGACGATCGCGGTCGTGCCGGTGCAGATCGCCCTTGCGCTGGCCATGGGCACGATGGTCGCCAAGGTCGGCCGCGGGCGCGAGACGATCCTGTGGATCTGGACGATCCCGCTCGGCATTTCCGATCTCGCCGCCGGTCTCGTCTGGCTGTCGATCCTGCAGAATACCGGCTATCTGAATTCGCTGCTCTTCGGCCTCGGCATCATCGGCAGGCAAGCAAGCTGGCTCTCTTACCAGACGCCGATCGCGCTCTTCCTCGCGATCGCCGTTGCCGAAATCTGGCGCGGCACGGCCATCGTCATGGTCATCATCGTCGCCGGTCTCAACCAGGTGCCGAAGGAGTTCAAGGAGGCTGCCGAAATCTTCGGGGCTGGTCCGTGGACGCGCTTCTGGCGTATCACCCTGCCGCTGATCCGCCCGGCCCTGCAATCGGCGCTGATCCTGCGCACCGTGCTCGCCTTCGAAGTCTTCGCAGTGGTCTATGCGCTCGGCGGGCGCAATTTTCCGGTCCTCGTCGGCGAGGCCTACAACTGGCAAAACCAGAACCAGAATTACAGCGTCGCTGCCGCCTACGCGGTGCTGATCATGATCATCTCGCTTGCCGCCACGCTCATCTATCTCAAGGCCTTGAAGGTCGATCCGGAGCGCCTGCCATGACCACGGATAGCATCAGTACAACCGAGGACACTCCCAAGGTCGCCGGCTTCGTCTCCTCGCGCCGCTGGCTTCTCTGGAGCGGCATCGCCGCCCTCTGCGCCTGGGTGCTGGTGCCGATCTATCTCGTCGCGCTCGGCGCCCTCGGCGGACGCCAGGGCGTCTATATCTGGCCGAAGACCGGCCTTCCCACCGGCATATCGCTGGAGCCTTTCATTCTCTTCCTGAAGACCGAGGGCGTCGCTCAGTCCTTCCTCAATTCGCTGGGGGCGGCAGGCATCACGGTAGCGCTTTCGATCCTGCTCGGCGCGCCGGCTGGTTATGCGCTCGCCCGCTATGATTTCCGCGGCAAGGACAGCTACCGCCTCCTGGTATTGCTGACCCGCGCCTTCCCGCTAGCGATCCTGGCATTGCCGCTGACGGTTTCCTTCATCCGGCTCGGCCTCTACGACACGATCCTCGGCGTCGGCCTCATCCATACGGTGCTGGCGCTGCCTTTCGCGGCACTCGTCACCCAGGGCATTTTCCTCGGCGTGCCGAAGGAGTTGGAGGAAGCCGCCTGGGTGTTCGGCTGCACCCGCATCCAGGCCTTCTTCAAGGTGGTGGCACCCTTGGCGCTTCCCGGCATCGTCGCGACCGCGGTCTTCGCCTTCGTCATTTCGTGGAACGAGGTTTTTGCCGCCTCGGTGCTGACGGTGCGCAACCGCACGCTGACCGCCTACCTGCTGACCGTGCTTTCGGAAAGCCCGATGCATTACCGCTTTGCCGGGGGATTGATGCTCATCCTTCCCTCGGTTGTCTTCATCTTCGCGGTCAGGCGCTACCTCTTCGCGATCTGGGGCATTTCCTCCAAATAACGGGACCATCGATATGGCCAATATTGTCATCGACCGCATCCGCAAGAGCTTCGGAGCCTTCCAAGCGCTGAAGGAGGTCTCGCTGACGATCAACGACGGCGAATTCGTCTCGCTGCTCGGTCCATCCGGCTGCGGCAAGACCACGCTGCTGCGCATCATCGCCGGCCTCGAGACGGCAACATCAGGAGATGTCCGCATTGGCGACAAGTCGGTAATCGGCCTTGCACCTCGGGATCGCGGCCTTGCGATGGTCTTCCAGAACTACGCCGTCTTTCCGCATATGACGGTTTACGAGAACGTCGCCTTCGGGCTGCGGATGCAGAAGGCCGACGACACACGCGTGAACGCGCAGGTCGAGAAGGCCGCCGGTCTCCTGCATATCGAGCCATATCTCGACCGCTACCCGAACAAGCTCTCCGGTGGCCAGCGCCAGCGCGTCGCGGTCGCTCGTGCGCTTGCCGTCGAACCGAAGGTGCTGCTGATGGACGAGCCGCTTTCGAACCTCGACGCGCTGCTCCGCCTGGAAATGCGCACCGAACTCAAGACCGTGCTGCAATCGGCAGGCACGACGACGATCTACGTCACCCACGACCAGACAGAAGCCATGGGCCTTTCCGACCGCATCGCAGTTATGCACGGCGGCGTGGTCGAGCAGGTCGGCCATCCGGTCGAGATCTACAACCACCCGGCGACACGTTTCGTCGGCGGCTTCATCGGCAACCCGCCGATGAACTTCATCAAGGTGCCGGTCACCAACAGCCAGGTGGCGTCAGGCACCGAACGGCTTGCAGCGCCGCAGGGGTCCGGCAATGAAGTGATCCTTGGCCTGCGCGGCGAAGCCGTTGAACTCGCGCCGCTGCCGCAGGGTCTCGAAATGCGGGTGCGCGTTGCCGAACCGATGGGCTCGCACCTGCTTCTGACCGGCACGATCCACGACCAGCCGGTGCGCGTCATCCTGCCGGCTTCGGAAACCGTAAAGAGCGGCGACACGATCGGCCTGAAGCTCGACCAGAAGCGCATCACCTGGCTTTCGCCCGAAAGCGGCAAGTCCTTTCCGTCCGTCCTGGACTAAGAATACCGGAGTACCCGAGATGAACATGCATATCGATCAGGCGAAGCGCATCCTAGCCGCCAACGATCGCGGCGGCTATACCGTGCCGACCGACCGGCTCTACCCCTTCCAGTGGAACTGGGATTCCGCCTTCGTCGCCATGGGCTTCGCACTCTACGATACAGATCGCGCCTATCGCGAGCTGGAGCGGCTGGTCGAGGGCCAGTGGGCGAACGGGATGATCCCGCATATCGTCTTCCATGCGCCGAGCGAAACCTATTTCCCGGGGCCGACCGTCTGGCGCACAAACCAGACGATCCCGACCTCCGGCATAACCCAGCCGCCGGTCTTCGCAATCGCCCTGCGCAAACTGCATGAAGCCGCCGGCAGGGATGGCGAGGCGCGCACCCTGCCCCTCTACGAGGCGGCGCTGAAATGGCACCGCTGGTGGTATTCCGCCCGCGATCCCGATGACACGGGGCTCGTCGCGCTGCTGCATCCGTGGGAAAGCGGCAGCGACAATTCTCCGGCCTGGGATGTCGCGCTCGCTCGTGTACCCACCACCACCGATACCGCCGTCGTGCGCAAGGATACCGGCCATGTCGATGCCGACATGCGCCCGCGCGACGAGGATTACCGTCGCTTCATTCATCTGGTCGATACTTATGCTGCCTGCGGGTGGGATCCGGCCAAACAATGGGAAAAGGCGCCGTTCAAGGTCGCCGAGATCCAGACGACCGCGATCCTGCTCAAGGCCGGCGAAGACCTCGAACACCTCGCCCGCCTCCTCGGCCGGACGGAGGACGCGATCGAGATCGCCGCCCTCAACGACCGCACTCGCAAGGCGATGATGGCCCAGTGGCGGCCTGACCTTGCCCGCTTCGTCTCGCGCGACCTGATTTCCGGCGAAGATGTCGAGGCCGCCACGCAAGCCGGCTTCATCCCCCTCCTCTCGCTGGATCTCGGCAAGCAGGTTGCCGACACGCTGGTCTCCGAAATGAAGACCTGGTCCAAGGGCCTCAAGGTCGCCTTTCCCACCACCAAACCGGGCATCGCCAGCTGGGAGCCGAAGCGCTACTGGCGCGGCCCCGCCTGGGCGATCATCAACTGGCTGCTGATCGACGGACTGAAACGCAATGGCCATGCGGATGTCGCCGAAGAGCTGCGGCAATCCACCATCGCAGCGATCGAGACGGAAGGTTTTGCCGAATATTTCGACCCGGTTACCGGCCAAGGCTGCGGCGGCCTCGGCTTTTCCTGGACGGCTGCCGCGTACCTGTGGCTTGAACGAAGCGCAGTCCCTGCTTGAGTGTGGGGCCGCGCTCACCTAAGCCATTTTCTCCAGGTCACCTATAAAAGTGTATGATTTAATCATACGTCGTGTAAGGAGATAACCAAGGACACACACCATGCGCACTACCCAACCCCTCACCATCACCCTTCCGCTGGAAATGGCGCAGATGGTGAAGGCCAAAGTCAGCTCCGGCGAATATGCGACCGAGAGCGAAGTCATCCGCGACGGCCTGCGCACCTTGGTCGCCCGCGACGCCGCTGTCGAGAAATGGCTGCGCGACGAGGTGGTGCCGACCTATGACGCGATGAAAGCTCACCCTGAGCGCGCCCTTTCCGCCGAGGAGGTCAGCCGGCGGCTCAATGCCCGTATGGCCGCTCACGACAAGAAATAACGCAGGGCATGAACTACACCGTTATTTTGGCGCCTCAGGCGAGCGATGACCTCGAAAACCTGCTGGCGTACCTGATAGACGAGGCCGGGCTGGAGACGGCTCGCAGCTAGGTCGATAAGATTGTGGATTACTGCCTCAGTTTTGAGACGTTTCCCGAGCGTGGCGCCTTGCGTGACGACCTGCGGCCGGGACTGCGCGTCGTTGGCTATCGCGGCAAGGCAAGCATCGCGTTTGTAGTGGAAGAGAATATTGTATTTATCCTGCGTGTTTTCCATCGCGGCCAAGACGTCAGCTTCGACGATTAGCAAAAGCCATCATGATCGGCAGCTGGCTGCCAGAAAATGGGTCGCTCAGCCCCAGAAAATTGCCGATCAACTCTAAAGTGGTTCTGTTGTTAATCCGGCTGCCATGGCTGCATGGTGAGCACATTGCCGCCCAGCTTGGAGAAGGCGCGTTGGCGACAGGAGAAGACGAGGATCTGCTGGTCGCGCGATTGGCGGTGCAGCGCATCGAACATCCGCTCGATCCGGTCGTCGTCGGAATAAACAAGTGCATCGTCGAGGATTACAGGCGCCGGCCGGCCGTCGCGGGCAAGCAGCCGTGCGAATGCAAGGCGGGTCAGCACCGAGAGCTGCTCCCGCATGCCGCCGCTCAGCCGGTCGACATCCTCGTCCAGGCCGTTGCGGCGCACGATTTGCGGCAGCAACGTGTCGCCGTCGAAGGTGATCGAGATGTCGTCGAACAGCAGGCCGAGCAACGGCGCGAGTTCGTTCATGACCGGCTTGAGATAAAGATCGCGCGCCGCCGCCCGCGTCGCCGTCAGCGCCTTACGCAAGCGATCGAGCACGCCGACCTCCGTTTCGAAACGCTTCACCTGCTCGCGCGCGGCTGCCAGAAAATCCCGCGTTTCCGACCAGTTTTCTTCGAGCGCACTGTCCGAGCGGGTGCGGATCTGACCGCCGAGATCAGCAAGCTCCTCGCGAAGCCTGGCAATTTCGTGGCCTGCGGCGTCGGCGACCGAGCGCGCCCTGGCAAGGGCAGCCTCGGCACCTGCGAGGTCTCGTCCTGCCCTGCGCAAAGGCCCGGCCCGCAGTTCAACAGCATCGACCTGCTCTTTGGCGCTGGAAAGTTTTTCGGCAAGGTTCTGTTGCAATTCATTTCGGCCCACCTCGGGGCCGATGACCGCCTCGATGGCCTCGCGTTCCTGGCCAAGCCTGGCGTGCTCGGTCTGCGCGCGCAATGTGGCCTCGCCTGCTTCCGTGCGCATCACTGACGCCTCCCGGGCCCGGTTGCGCGCCAGTTCGATGCGCCGTGTCGCATCCGCGAGCCGGGCACGCACCTCTTCCGGGTTGGCGTCGAGTTCGACCAGACCCTGGCTGAGTTCGGCAAAGCGTGCGGCGTCGAGGTGAAGCTCGTCAATGCCATTCGGAGCGAGTTCGGCGAGCCGCTGGCGCGCCCTCACCAGTTCCTCCCGCTTGTTTCGCGCGGCAATATCGCGCTGCCGCGCCGTGCGCAGACTGTCGACACCGAGCTTGGCAAGCAATGTTTGGCGCGTGGCTTCCGCGGTCTCCAGCGCCCCATTGTGATCGGCCTGCCGGCTGGAATGGATGGTCAGGGTGCCGACGCCTGCTATGTCGAGCCTCGCCATCCCGGCAAAGCTCTTATCCTCGCCCCCATGCAGAGGCTGGCGGTCCATGCTCACCAATCCGGAGACGTCCTTCAGGTAATCGATCCTGAGTGTGGGAAGGCCGACCTCGGCGGCTGCGCGCAAGCCGACGATCTTGATGTCGAGTGCTTCAAGCCGTTCGATGGCATCGGCTGGAATGGCGAGCAATGCATGCGCCGCCCCCCCGTCTTCGATCTGCTGCCGCGCCGCTTCCGCCTGTTCGAGACGCTGACGGACCTCGGCCAGGCGCTCGGCGGCGTGGCGTGAACGTAGCGCCGCCTCCAGCCGTGCAAGCAGTTCACGGTTCAACCGCTCCTCCTCTTCGGCCGCCTGCACCTCCGACGTCGCAGCCTCGCTTTCAACAAGGGATGCCGTGCGTCGCCCGGCCGCATTTGAAAGCTCTTTCTCCGCCAAGGCGAAACGCCGCGCCAGTTCGACGCTGCGGTTCAACGCCGTGTGGAAGCGGTCGAATGCCTGCTGTGCCTCATTGCGGCGGCTGGCGGCCAAGGCTGCCTCGGCATCGAGCGCTTTGAGTTCCCTGTCATGCAGTTTAGCGGCTTCGAGCACCGACTCGGCATTGGCAATCGCGGTCTTCCTGCCGGCTTCCTCATCAGGGTTCTCTAGTTCGCTCAGTCTCGCCTGCACCGAGCGGCGGCGGTCGAGTGCGCCGTGCAGCATCTCCACCTCCCTGGCCAGTCGCGCCTCCTCCTCCTGCAGCCTGTCACGCTCCTCGAGCGCGGCGGCAAAGCGGCCTCCTGCCTTCGGCCGCAGGGTTGCGGTGACCAGGCGATTGAGTTCTTCCTCGCAGGCTTCGAGCACCGCCGACATGCGCCGTCCGCCCGTCAGCGCCTCCACCTCGCCCTGTACCGAAGACAGCAGGCTTTCGCGCACCCGCTTGTCGTTCTCTTCCTCGCTCTTGCTGCGATTTTCGATGCCGGTGACGCCCTGGCGCACCCAGAGCAGGCCTGCCGGGCCGGAGGTTCCGCCGGAAATGAGATCGCCGATGAAAGCCTCGGCTTCGTCGGCCTGGGCGACGATCCGGCCACTGCCGAGATCGGTGACGCTGGCGCGCCGTCCACTATGGAACTGCTTGGTCAGGCGGTAGCGGCCGGCTTCGATCGTGATATCGGCCTCGACGATCGGATTGCCGCCGCTATAGGGGCGCAGCATCTGCACGCTCTTTGGGTTGCCGCTGTGCGGCTGGAAGAACAGGGCATGCAGCGCCTCGAAACAGGTTGATTTTCCATGTTCGTTGGCGGCGCTCAGCACATTGACGCCGTCGGTGATTCCTTCGACGGATATTCCGCGGCCGGCGAAGCGTTTGACATTGTGGAGGCGAAGGGCGGTGAGTTTCATCGATCGATCGCCTCGCAATAGGAAAACAGGCGGATCAACGCTTGGCGCGCCACGCCCCTGTCATCGCCGGAACGGGCCTCGTCGAGGCTTTCGGCAAGAAGCAATTCCGCAGCATCGCGCAGCGCACCGGCTCGGTCGATGGTCTCCAGATCATCGCTCTCGCAGTCGGTCCCCAGAAGGTCGGAATCGATCTCCAGATGTGCAAATTCCGGCGCGACCTGCTCCAGCAGGCTGATCATTGCCGTTCGCCCGTTCAACCGGGCACGGCCGGACAGCGCGACGCGCAGCAGGGTTTGTCGTCGTGCGAACGGTTCCGGCAGCGCGGCCTTCAGCACTTCAACGCCGTCTTCCGACGCCAGCAGCGGAAGCTGCAATGTCCGCCAGGAAAAGCTGGCGGTCGTGACAGCCGTCGTCGCCGGCATCGCCCCCGGCCCGGCAATGGAAACGACCATTGCCTGCCCCGGCCGGTCATGCTTGAAACGGTCCGGCTCGGGAGCGCCGCTGTAATATGTTCTGGCGTCCACCGCCACTGATCCGTGCCAATCGCCAAGCGCCATGTAGTCGAGGCCGGCCAGCGCCGCGCGGTTAGGCGCAATCACGTTGGTGGCCGTGGCATCCTCCGAAAATTCCTGGATGGGGCCATGGGCGAGGCCGATGCGGATAGCGCCGTCCGCTGTGGCGGCACCCGTCATCCATTCGGTCAGGTCGCGGCCCGGCCTCCTGGTCGTGCAAGGCGCCGGCAGCAGGATGACATCAGGCCCAAGCGGAAGAGGCACCGCTTCCGTCGCCAGGATGACATTGTCGGGCACCACGCCGCGCGCAGCACTCCAGAGCTGATCGGCCAAGAGCGAGTCGTGGTTGCCGGGAAGCAAGACCCAGCACAGCGGCGTATTCCGGGCCATCTCGCCAAGCGCTTGCCGAAGCACGGCAGGCGTCGGTGTCTCGGTATCGAAGGTGTCGCCGGCGAGCAGAATGACGCCAGCGCCATGCTCTCGTGCTGCAGCGGCAAGCCTGGCGATGACACCATGCCGTGCCTCGCGCAGGCGCCCTCTCAAATCCTCCGGTAGATTGCCAAATCGTTTGCCAATATGCAGGTCCGAACTATGCAGGAAGGAAAACATTAATCAGCCATGTTTGCGATGCGCTGCGAGCTTTCGAGCATGGCCAAAGACCTCTCGTCCGCAGTTTTGTGATTCCGCTGTTCCGAGACAGACCATGCCTCCCGGCTGTAGGCGAGGCAAGTCCATCCTGGCCGAGCAAGCGGTTATCCAATGTTTGTCTGATTTTGAGCGGTGCGCGACGTCAATCCCGTCGCCGTACTAGAATCATGCAGACGCGGTGACTACCACGTCGGCGAAGGCATCATCTATTATCCAAGGGTTTTACCTGCCGATGGAAATCGAACAGTTGATCCCATCATCGCTGCCCCTAAGTCACCTGGTTGAACACCACCATCTTGTCGTCGGCCATCTCTTCCATCGTCCAGGGAATGCCGCCGACCCCGTATCCTGACTGCCTGCGTCCGGAAAAAGGCATCCAATCGGTACGGAACGCGGTGTGGTCGTTGACGAGAACCGCCGATGCATCCAAATGTTTTGCCGCCCTGAGAGCAATCGCTATGTCGGCGGAAAAGACGCTCGCCTGGAAGGCATAAGGCAGCGAGTTGGCAATGCGGATCGCTTCGTCGAGGTCGCGGTAGCCGTAGACGCAGGTCAGCGGTCCAAAGACCTCGAGCATGGACACTTTCGCCTCAGCAGGCGGGTCCAGCAGAACCGAAGGCAGAAGTGTCGTCTCGGACAACCGACCGCCGCCGATCTGCCTGGCTCCGGCGTCCGTCGCCTCCTTGATCCAGGCCGTGACGCGGTCTGCCTCGCGTGGGAGGATGAGCGGCCCTACCTCGGTTTGCATAAGCGTGGGATCGCCGACATGCAGGGCTGCCACCCTGGCAGCGAGAGCTTCGGTGAAGGAAGCCAGAATATCTTCATGCACGAAGAGACGCTGGGCCGACACGCAGACCTGCCCGGCGTGATAATAGCCGCCTTTGACGATGGTACCGACGATCGCATCGATATTGGCGCTGCGGTCGACGATGACGGGTGCCGCTCCCCCATGCTCAAGCGCGCATCGAGTGCCCGGCGGCAGCTTGGCCTTGAGATACCAGCCGACCTTTGCCGAGCCGATGAAGCTCAGAAACGCGACACGACGATCGGTTGCCAAGGCTTCGGCAAGCGCATTGTCCTCGGTGATGAGGGTCTGGCACCAGCGTTCGTCGAGACCGGCCTCCCAGAACAGCTTGACGATCTCGATGCAGGAAATCGGGGTCGTCGCTGCCGGCTTGATGATCACCGGGCAACCGACTGCAATCGCCGGCGCGATCTGGTGGATGATGAGATTGAGCGGATGGTTAAAGGCCGAGATCGCCGCCACGACGCCGATCGGCTCCTTGGTGGTGAAAGCCCATCGGTTGGCGCTGGCCGCAGTCAGCCCCATAGGGATTTCCTTGCCGCCGAAATTGCGCAGCTCGTCCGCCGCATTGAGGAGGCCGTCGATCCCGCGCGTCACCTCGATGATTGCGTCGGTCAGCGGCTTGCCGCCTTCACGAGCGATCATCATCGCAAAACGATCGCGGTTCTCCTGCAAGAGCGCCGACGCCTTTCTGAGGATTGCCATCCGCTGATGCGCGGGCAGCCAGCCATCGCGATCGGCAAAGGCCCTTGCGGCGAGCTGAAGCTTGCGCTCGAGCGCGGCCGCGTCATCGGCCGGCAGCTCTGTTATCGGTTCGCGGTCGAACGACTGGTAGACCTTCATGGCAAGCGGCATTTCAGACCTCCAATATCGCGGGGAGCCGTTCGCGAAGCTCCTTCACCAGCACGCGTTCATTTTCAGAGTAGTCGACTGGCACATTCACCAGATGCACGCCACCGCCGGAGAAAGCCTCTTCGAGCACCTGTTTGAACCGGCCGATATCGTCGACCCTGGTTCCCTTGGCGCCGTAGGATTCGGCATATTTCACGAAGTCGGGATTGCCGAAGGTCATCCCGAAATCCGGGAACTCGTCCACCGCCTGCTTCCAGCGGATCATGCCGTAGGCATTGTCCTCGATCACGAGGACAACGAGGTTGAGTTTGAGCCGGACGGCGGTTTCGAGCTCCTGGGAATTCATCATGAAGCCGCCGTCACCTGAGATGGCCATGACCCGTCGCTCTGGGTATAACATCGAGGCAACCATCGCCGACGGCAGTCCGGCTCCCATCGTTGCAAGGGCATTGTCGAGCAGCAGCGTGTTCGCCATCCGCGTCCGATAGTTCCGCGCGAACCAGATCTTGTACATGCCGTTGTCGAGCGCCAGGATGCCGTCATGCGGCATCACTTCTCTTATATCGTGGACCAGCCGCTGCGGCGTGAAACGATCCTCTGTTGCCCGCGCGGCGATGCGCTCGAGAATGCGCTCGCGCAGGTGAAGAAGCGCCTGCGCATTCGGCAGCTTGCCCTTAAGGCGATCCGCCAGCGCCTTCAGCGAAGGGCCGATATCGCCGATGACCTCGGATTGCGGGAAATAGACCTGCTCGACGGTCGCCGGCTGATATCCGATATGGACGACCTTCGGGCCGCCCTTGCCCATGATGAACGGCGGCTTCTCGATCGTGTCATGGCCGATCGTGATGATGAGGTCGGCCTGTTCGATGGCCTCGTGAACATAATCCCGCTCCGATAGCGCCGCGGTGCCCATGTAAAGTTCGGTTCCACCTGGAACCGTTCCCTTCCCCATCTGGGTCGTGAAGAACGGGATGCGCGTGCGGATCACGAATTGGGCGATGTCAGAGGTCGAGCGGGGACGGGAGGCGGCGGCCCCGAACATCAGAAGCGGACGTTTGGCTGCGGCAATGAGTGCGGCGGCGCGGTCAAGCGCCGCGTCGCTTGCCGTCGGCAGTTCGAGCTGATGCGGCGCAATCAGCGCCACCTCCTGACATTCCTCGGCCGCGATATCTTCCGGAAGCTCGAGATGCACCGGCCCCGGCCTTTCCTCCTGGGCGATGCGAAACGCCTCCCTGACCGTCGTCGGGATCATCTGCGGCGACACGATCTGCCTTGCAAGCTTGGTCAGCGGCTTCATCGACGCCACAACGTCGACCACCTGGAAGCGCGCCTGGCGGGACGAGAGGATGCCTTTCTGACCGGTGATCATCACCATCGGCATCGCCCCGAGCAGGGCGTATGCGGCACCCGTCGAGAGGTTCAGGGCGCCGGGCCCGAGCGTCGTCAGGCAGACGCCCGGCTTGCCTGTCAGGCGGCCATAGGTCGCCGCCATGAAGGCGGCTGCCTGCTCGTGTCGGGTGAGCACGAGCTCAATCGACGACTTTCGGATGGATTCGACAACGTCGAGATTCTCTTCGCCTGGAATGCCGAAGATGCGGTCGACACCTTCGTTTTCAAGCGCTGCCACTAGGAGATCGGAGCCTTTGGTCATGGATGTGTGCCCGCTGTTTGGTTGAGGCTTCAAGAAAGGAAGGACCCCTCGAACATATGTTCTTTTTCGCGCTCGTCCATGCGTTCGACGGCATTGGCGGTTGCCCTCAATCCTGGTGACCGGGAATTTGCAGATAGGATTTGCCGCGGGAATAAAAAAGCTCCCCGCAGTTCTGCTGGCAGACAGCTTTGACTGACGATGTGAGATGTTGCAGGTTGGGCCAGCATGCGAGCGCCGCCTATAGCTGAAACGCGACCACTCTCGCGACCCGTCGCTTTCTCGATAATACCGTTCTCGCCGCATTGAATGTGGGCGCGATAGGCCTGTCTTCTGTGCGAGCTGATCGGCGGTGAAAAACAGATTTTGCTGAAAACGATCGTGAATGCGAAGGGGCTCTTGCGAGGAAGTTCTGTCGACGCCGGGTCACCGTAGCCGCAGTTGCTATCGGATAATGGGCAAGGCCAAGGTGAGGAGCGCGGCGAATACCATGATGACGCCATAAGGTATCTTCCGGCTCGCCCGAATTTCCTCGATGCGCATGAAAAAGGCGAGGTGTGCGACGGGCAATGGCACCGGCAGCCGCAGGGCCAGCAGTGTGACGATGCCAAGGACGAGGAGGAAAAACGAAAACGGCAGCATTCCATGCCATCCGACAAAAAGGCCGATCGGCAGAAAAAGCTTGGCGTCCCCTGCACCAAACAGCCGGAACGCCCAGAGCGCCACTCCGAGCATAAACATCAGCAGACCGGCCCCGACGTCGCCGCCAATTCCGCTCGAAGCAAAGAGAGCAGCGCCGACATCCTCGGAGCCAAGCATCACGGCCACCGCGCGCAGTGCATAAAGTGTCACGAGCGCAAGCACGATCGTGTTGGGGATCTTCCATGTCCGGAAATCGGTCCAGGCGGCGTAGAGAAAAAGTAATACTGAAATCGAGCTAATAACATCGATCATTTTAACCATAGTATTCAACCTTTTGGGTTATAGCGGCTCGATTTACAAGTTACGTCTAAATAATTCCCGTAGAAGTGAATCAGTTTTACGAATTGACCCGGGACTTTCGTCTTAACCATAAAAGTATAGATGCCGATCGTCTGCGTATAAAACAATTGACTAAATTAGACTTAACAGATTATTAATATTTCCAGTCGAAGGGGCGGTCTCGACGACAAGGCGACCGGGGGAAATTACGGCGCATCACTTACCTGGAGGTAATTCTCGATGAAAGCTTTTGTAAATAGCGTACGCGCTTTCGCGCGGGAAGAAGATGGCGTCGCACTCACGGAATACCTCATTCTGCTTGCCTTGCTGGTCGGCGGCGTGATCGCGGCGGTGACATTGGCCGGCAACAATCTGGCTACCGTTTGGAACGGTTGGGCAGGCTGGTTTACGGCCAACCTGACCGCCCCGGCGGCCCCGGCAGCCTGATATTGGCGTTCGAAGAAGCGAGGGGTTTTGTTAACCCCTCTCTTCTAAATTAGTATCAATGAATGGATGCGTTCCGTCCAGTGTAGCGAGTATCCGCGATGCGTTCTTCAACGATTTTAAGTCTCGTTATTGCGTTTGTGCTCGCAGCAGCAGCAGTTTTCGGCATGCGCGAGTATCTCTCCGATCAGAGGGCCCGGCTGCTGGCAATGAACGGCATCAAGGCCGAGGAAAGAACACTCGTTGTCGCCGCCAAGCCAATGCGCTTCGGCGACCGGATCCGATCCGAAAATCTCAGAGCCATTTCGTGGCCCTCGAATGAAACACCCGCCGGCTCATTCGTCAGCATCGAGGCGGTCGTTGGCAACGATGCCCAGCCTCGTTATGCCATGGCGGCGATCGACCCCGGCGAGCCGGTGCTATCCTCGAAAATCACTGGTACCGGCGAACGCGCCACGCTGTCGGCGGCCCTCGACCAGGGCATGAAGGCGGTTTCCATCCGCGTCAACGACGTGCTCGGTGTTGCCGGCTTCGTCAGGCCTTCCGATCGCGTCGACGTGCTTCTGACGCGGGTCGTGCGCGGGCCGGCCGGCAACGATCAGACCTTCGTTGACGTGTTGCTGCAAGGCGTCAAGGTGCTGGCGGTGGACCAGACGGCAGACGAGCGCAAGGACGAACCATCCGTCGTGAAGACCGTGACCTTTGAGGTCACGACCGATGAGGCACAGCGCCTTACCCTCGGCTCCAGTATCGGCACGCTCTCGCTGGCGCTTCGCAATATTGCCTCTTCGTCTATCGAGCAAACCCGGCCTATCACCGTCGCCGACCTCGGCGGCGGGGCAATGGCGACGGAACTAGGCAATGATCTGGAAAAGAATAAGTTGCCAGAACCTGAAAAACAAGTGCAGATTGTGGAGCCAAAGGTCGAACCGGTATTGCCGGTCGAGCCGAAGTGGGTGACGGTGGGGGTCTGGAACACGACGAAGCGCGAGGAGCACAGAGTCGGCCTGGTCCAATGATGTTTAGGCGGCATGCCGCAGAGTCGGCCAGCCGAATGAGGGGGCTAAAGCAGGCATGGCGAATGGCAAGAGAAGAATCGCAGGGACGAAAAGCCTTGCGGCACTGGCGGCAGTGTTTTCGGCCTGTGTGTGTTTAGGTCCCGGATTTGCCGGCTACGCCAACGCACAGGAAAAGTCGGTCACCTTAGGCAAATCGGTCCAGCGTGTGACGTTGCCTCCGAACGCGACGCTGACGCTCAACACCGGCCAGCCCTTCGGCGATCTCGTCATCGGCAGCGCCGATATGATTGACGTGGTGCCGCTTTCCGACAAGTCGCTGTTCATCCGCGGTAAGAAGGTCGGCGCCACCAATATCTCTGTCTATGGCGACGACAAGTCGCTTCTCGGCGTCATCGATGTCCGCGTTGCCAGCGATTTCAGCGAAGTCGCCGCCGCCATTCGCTCTGCCGCGCCCTCGGCCCGGGTTATCGTGGCCAATTCCAACGACCGCATTCGCCTGACGGGTATGGTTCGTGACGGCGTCGAATTGCAGCGGGTGATCGAAATTGCCCAGTCCTATTCCGATCAACCAGTGCTGAACCAGTTGCGCGTCAGTGACAGCCAGCAGGTGATGCTGGAGGTCCGTGTCATCGAAGCCTCGCGTCAGACGGGTCGTGATCTCGGGATCGGTTGGTCCGGGCGTGGCAACAATGGCATCGGCAAGGCAACGACCAGCCAGGGTATCGGTGTGAACGATGACGGCAGCCTGGCCCGTACCCTCGTTGACCCCAAGGGCGCGGCAACCGGCATGCTGCCCTTCGGCCAGTTGATCGCCAAGGTGCTGGAAATTTCGGGCGGCCGCATCGACGTGGTCATCAACGCGCTCGAGCAGAAGGGATTGGTGCGTCGTCTGGCTCAGCCGAACCTGATCGCGATGAGCGGCTCGACCGCCAGCTTCCATGCCGGCGGTGAAGTGCCGATCCTGAAGACGACCAACAACGGCACGACAGTCGCCACCGAGACGGATTATCGCCCCTTCGGTGTGCGGCTGACCTTCAAACCGGTGGTGCTTGACGACGGTGTCATTAATCTGGAAATCGAGCCTGAGGTTTCCGAGCTTGATCCGTCGATCAACGTCAACGGCAATCCGGGTTTCATCTCGCGCGCGGCCAGCACCACGGTCGCACTTCGCGATGGCCAGAGCTTTGCCATGGCGGGCCTGCTGCAGTCGATCAATGCCAAGGACATCCAGCAATTGCCGGGCCTCGGGAAGATACCGATCCTCGGCGCACTGTTCCGTTCGACGAGTTTCCAGAAGAAGGAATCCGACCTGGTTATCGTCGTCACTCCGCACATCGTGCGGCCGGCCCGCCCGGGTGAGGACCTCTATAGTCCACTCGATCAGACGCGGTCGTCCAACGACGTCGAGCTTTTCGCGCTCGGGGTCCTGGAAGTCGACAAGGACATGCTCCGGCGCTTTCGCAACGGCGAAGGTGTGACCGGGCCTTATGGCCATCGTCTCGACCTGAACCAGGGAGGCCAGGTTGTTGCTACAAAACGCTAAGCGCATCCTTCTCGTCCTTGCGGCCGCCGGCCTGATTTCCGGCTGCGCCGACTACATGAACCATCGCGACACGATCACCTTCGGCGCCGGGAACGCCATGGAAGCAAACAAGGCCATCCATACCGAGGACCCGTTCCCGCCGGAAGCCCAGCGAACCCGTATCGCAAGCGACGGCAAGGTGGTCCGCAGGGTGATGACCGAGTACCAGAACGGCGGGATAGGGGTCGTTCAGCCGTCGCCGGCCATGGAGGCCAACGGTGCGTCCAATGGGGCCACGGTCAGCCAGTAGCTGTTAAAGGCATGACCGGCGGCAGCGCGCCGGAGGGGAAAATGCACGAGAAGGGGTCGTCACGGCGAAAGCCGTGATGGGGGTAGGCCAATGCTGAGCAGGGTTGTCAGACGGTTCTGGAACGATCATCGTGGCTATGTTATCGCCTTGACGCTCATCGCCATGCCTATGCTTCTCGGCTTTTCGCTGCTGGTCATCGATGTCGGCCGCAGTAGCAACCTGCACACCGATCTCCAGAACGCGGTCGATGCAATGGCGCTCGCCGGAGCCCGCGAACTCGATGGCCGCGACGATGCCATTTCGAGGGCGCAGACGGCAATTGAGAAAATCGCCAATAGCGCGGCTTTTTCCGGCGGCGGGGCTGGCATGTCGCTCGGCTCGCACATCAGCATGACCTATAACGCCGGAAATGACGCCGGCAGCACGGTCAGCGTGTTTTTTCTGAAGAACATCCCGGCCAGTGACGATACATCAATCCCGGCTTCGATGAAGACGACAGTGGCGAGCGAAGCGTCTTACGCCTGGGTCATCGCCAAGCCGCAAGCGATGCAGACGATCTTTCCGGTTCCGGTTGGCTTCACCCGCAGTACGATCAATATCGCTGCCGATGCCGTGGCCGTATACCATGCCAGCGCCTGCGACGTGACGCCGATCTTTATCTGCAATCCGTTCGAGCCCGCAGGGAACACGAGTGAAAGCGCCAGCGAAACTGCAGCAACGGCCCTACACACCAATTTTGCCGCCGGCAATCTCTACGGGCGACAGATCGAGCTTCACAGCACCTCGGTGTCCAATCCCGGTCCCGGCAATTTCGGGTTCTTGCGTACCCCCTTGGGCAATGGTGCGTCCGTGCTGGCGGAGGCTCTTGCCACCGGCAATCCCGGCGCCTGCTATACACAGGACAACCTCGATACGGAGACCGGCGGAATGGCGGGGCCGATCGAGGACGGGGTGAATACCCGCTTCGGCTATTACTCCTCCTCCTTCAACAAGTCGAAGGGAGATTATCGATACCGTCCTGCCCAAAACGTACGCTCCGCTCGGGCAATCACCAAGGGAAAGGCGGGCTGCGACACCTATGATCCCGTCAAGGTCGGAGAGGTTGTCGGCGATGCGACCAAGGCTTTGCCGCTCGGCTACGGAGCGGCCATGGCCTCGCTTTCCGGCGGCAAGATCAGCAGCAGCAACAATTGGGATTACACGACCTATTGGAACGTCGCGCAGGGCACGGCTGCGCCATCGGTGAGCACGATCCTCAGCAACTACTCCAGTTATCCCCCGCAGGCGACTGGAACACCAAGCCGACCCTCCGCATACGATGTTTATCGTTACGAGCTTGCCAACGCATCTCTGATCAACCATGCCTCGGCGAATGGCGAGACCGGCAAACCGGTAATGGGCGGCCAGTGCTATACCGGCCCGGACCTTTCGAACTATACGGCGGCCGAATATGGTGATCGCCGCGAAATCTTCTCAGCCATTGTCAATTGTGGCTATGAAGCCTCGGTCGGCCATTTAAACGGTCACAAGGCCACACGCGCGGTGGCCTTCGCGCGCATGTTCCTGACCAAGCCGGCGATAAAGGATTCCAGCGAACGATACCTTTCCCTGGAGATGATCGACATCACCGGCAAGGGTGGTCGCGGTACGGCAGACGAATTGCTGCGGGAAGAAGCGGAGCTGGTCAGATGATGGCGCTCCGCAATTTTATACGGGATCGGCTTTGCCTCGGCTTCTTGCGGCGTGAGGAAGGCGCAGTGCTTGCCGAAGCGCTGCTCGCGATCCCGTTTGTGACGATCTTTGCGGCGGGTATACTCGAGTTTGGCAGCATCTTCTGGCAGCGTATGCAGATCGACGCAGGCTTGCGCGATGCGGGGCGTTACCTCTCGCGATGCCGGCCGGTGTCGGGAACCTATGTACCGACATGCAATCAGGCGACTGCGAAGACGATCGCCTTTTACGGAACGCAAACACCCGCGGCAGGCGCCATACCCCGCGTCCCCGGCTGGAATAACCCTGCCGACATCACCATCACTGCGCCGGATGCGGACGGGGACATCACCATTTCCACCGCTCATCTCTACCAGACCTCGCCGGTGTTCGGCTTTCTGGGAATCGGCGCCATCACCATCAGTTCCTTCCATGAAGAGAGATACATCGGATGGTGACCTCCAGGGCAATCAAGGCATTCTGGCAGGATAGCAGTGGTGTCAGCCTTGTCGAAGCATTGCTGACCTTTCCGATCGTCATGCTGGTGTTCGCCGCCTTCATCGAGTTCGGCTACGCGATGTCGCAGTGGAATCAGACGGTCAAGGCACTGCAATATGGCGCCCGTTTGGCGGCAGTATCCGATCCGCTGACCACGAATTTCAATGCCGTTTTCCCAACAGATGCCGCCGATCCACTCAACAACGGCAAAGCGGCGCCGAACGATGCAACAATATCCTCGACCTGCGGACCGGCTCTTGCAAACTGCACGGCGGCATTGAACCGGATTGTCCGGGGAAGCGACGGCGTTTGCAACGCGGGTACTGATCCTCGCCCCGGCATTTGCGACCTAAATTGGCGCATCACGCCGGATAAGCTGATGGTCACCTATCAGCGATCGGGGCTCGGCTATTGGGGCCGGCCGGACGGGCCTGTGCTGACGATGCGGCTGGAGGTGCGCAACATCACCTTCGATCTGCCGGTTCTCGGCGGCCTGTTGGGACTGAACGACGTCACCATCCCCGCCCATCCGGTGACGATCACGACGGAAGATCTGAAGACGTGCTCCACCTGCTGACTCCTTAATTTTACGCGTAGGAAAGCGAAAATGACAGCGCACATGAACATTGCCGCATCTACCAAGATCCTAGTCCTCTCCGACGACGCGGCTGCAGCGAGCTTCATGCTCGATACGTTCGGGTCGCTTTCGCGGTACGATGTCCGCCATCTCGCGCTGAAGGCGCTCGCGGAAAAGGGCCGGTTCGATCCGGCGCAGTTCGATCTGATCGTTCTCGACGTCGACAATGGGACATTGCTGCAGCAGCCGGAGCTTTTCACGTTTCGCACCAGCTATCGGGACATTCCGCTCGTCGTGGTTTCCGAAGACCTGCCTGATGACATGCTGCGGCTGCTCTTCCGCCTGAACGGCAATGACTGGCTGAAGAAGCCACTCGAGCGCCGGGCACTCATCGACATGATTTCGACCCATGCGCCGGGCACCGGAGCGAGCGACAGCCGGGTGCATGCAGTGGTCTCGGCCGTCGGCGGCGCCGGCGCCAGCGTGATCGCTTCGTCGCTTGCTCATGTACTGGCCCAGCCGACCAAGAATTCCACGCCGCGGATTGACCTGTTCGACACGGATTTTTGCTCCGGAGCGCTTGGCTATTATCTCAACCTTGTGAACGACTACGACTTGAAACCGGTCATCGCCAATCCCTCCCGGGTCGATCTGGAATTCATCGATCTGGTCCGAAAGCGGCATTCGGGGGGCTTTTCACTGCTGTCTTTCAAGCAGCCATCCGTCCTTCTGGCGCCGAAGGGCCGTGAACTCGTGCTGCGTATGCTCGACGTGGCCGCCTTCGAAAGCGACCATACCATCATCGACGTTCCCTACTATGACACGCCATGGAAATACGAGGTGCTCACTTCGGTCAACAGCATCTGCATCGTCACCGAAATGACGGTCCCGGCGCTTTCTCAAGCCAAGGATCTGTTTGCCAATCTGGCACGGTTGCGCGGCAGTTCGGATCAGATGTTCATCGTCATCAACAAATACCGCGCCAAACTTTTCGGTCTCGGCCTGCGCCGGCAACAGACGGAGAAGATATTCAAGGATATCCCGACGCACTTCATTGCGGATGACTGGGAGACTTTGAGCGAGGCGGTCAACCGCGGTGTGCTGCCATTTCAGGTGAATTCCCGAGCGCGCTTCTGCGGTGCGGTCGGCAAACTTGGAGCACTGGTGCGATGAAGGCGATCGACAGTGGGCGTATAAGATCCCGCGCCGCCGGTGCCGGCCTTGCCGTTTTGGCAATTCTGGCCGCCGCCGGGAATGCCGCGGCAGCCGGGCTTGTGCCACGCAGCCTCGGGCCGACGACAAGCGCAGTGGTGACGATCGAAAAAAACTACGCGGCAGGGACAATCGTCATCGTCAGCGGCAACCGCACGCTGGATCTCGTCATCTCCGAAGGACGCGCGATCCGTTACAAGATCGGCGTTGGACGAGACGGATTTCGCTGGAGCGGTACCGTCAAGGTCGGACGCAAGGCAGAGTGGCCCGACTGGCGCCCGCCTGCTGAGATGAAGGCGCGCTCGGCCGGACTTCCGGACCTGGTGCCTGCCGGGCCGCTCAATCCTCTGGGTGCCCGCGGGATCTATCTCTACAAGGGCGGGGCCGACACGCTCTACCGCATTCATGGAACGAACGAGCAGTCGACGGTCGGCGGTTTCGCGTCATCGGGCTGTTTTCGCATGAGCAATGCCGACGTCATCGATCTCTATGAGAGGGTGAAAGTCGGTTCCACGGTCATTGTAAAATAGTTCAGGGGTGGGGCAAATGGCGAGCGGTATCATGGGGCGTTTCTACAGGCAGGAGCCGGAAAATCGGGAACATCCGGAGGCGGCCGAACTGTCTTTGCTCGGCGCGGCTCAGGCCATGCCTGCCCAACCGGCCTCCGACAGCGCCGCGACGAGTGACGAAGAGGCTTCGCTCGGGCCGGATATGGTCTCCGAGCGGGTCAATCTCCACCGCTACCTGCTCGATCGCATCAATCTCGGGATCCTCGATACACTCGACAACGAGGAGATCGCCACCGAGATCCGGCCATTGGTCAAGGACTATATCCGGACCAACAATTTTCCGCTGAATGCCAAGGAAATCAATGATCTGATCCGCGATATCACCGACGAGATGCTCGGGCTCGGACCGATCGAGCCGCTGCTGGCCGACGACACGATCGCAGATATTCTCATCAACGGCTACAACAGCGTCTATGTCGAGCGCAGCGGCAAGCTCGAGAGCACCGCCGTTCGTTTCAAGGATGAGGACCATCTCCTTCGGGTGATCAACAAGATCGTCTCGGCGGTTGGCCGCCGTGTCGACGAGTCGACGCCGATGGTCGACGCCCGCCTCAAGGATGGCTCGCGTGTCAACGTCGCCATCCGGCCGATCTCGGTCGATGGACCGCTCGTTTCCATCCGCAAATTCACCCGCAAGCCGCTGACGATGGAACGCCTCGTGCAATATGGCGCCATGGCCGATGCAATGCGCATCCTTCTCAGCGCCGCGGTCAAGGGCAAGGTGTCCATGGTCATCTCAGGCGGCACCGGTTCTGGCAAGACCACCTTGCTCAACGCTCTCTCGTCGCAGATTTCTCCAAGGGAGCGTCTGATCACCATCGAGGATGCGGCCGAGCTTCAACTGCAGCAGCCACATGTCGGGCGCTTGGAAACACGACCGCCGACGCTCGACGGGCGCAACGAGATCCGTCAACGCGAACTTTTGAAAAACGCCCTGCGCATGCGTCCCGACCGCATCATCGTCGGCGAAGTCCGCGGCGACGAGGCGTTCGACATGCTGCAGGCGATGAATACCGGCCACGAGGGGTCGATGACGACCATTCACGCCAACACGCCCCGCGACGCCGTCGGCCGACTTGAGCAGATGGTCGGCATGGCAGGGATGCCGATGTCGCAGTTGAGCATTCGCTCGCAGATATCGTCCGCCATCACCATGATCGTGCAGGTCCAGCGCCTGAGCGACGGCAGCCGCAAGGTTGTCTCAATCTCCGAGATCACCGGCATGGAGGGCGAAGTCGTGCAAATGCAGGAGATTATGAAATTTAAGAAACTCGGAACCGATGAAGGCGGGCGAATTCATGGAGAATTCCGCGCCACCGGCATTCGGCCGCGGTTCGTCGAGGAATTTGCCGAACTCGGGATCGAGATCCCTGTGACGATTTTTGATCCCGGTAAACCGCTGCAGACGGGACCTGCCCAATGATCCTGCTTCTCCTTTACGCATCCGTTTTTACCGCCGCCCTTGTTGCTGTCGAAGCGATCATGCGCGGCTATTTCAAGACATCCGAACGCCACCGCGCTGTGAACCATCGGCTGAGCTTGCTCGAGGTCAGCGATGATCATCGCAAGACCTATAGTGATATGCTCAAGGAGCGCGGGGCCGGCAGCCGTTGGCGGCAGACCCCCCTGATGCAGCGGCTGCTGCAGTTCTACGCCCAGTCGGGGATCAAGTTCGATGCCAGGCGATTTGCTCTCTTCGCGATCGCGGGCGCTCTTTTGACGTGGCTGGTGGTTCAGGTCCTCCTGCCGAGCACTCTGTTCAGAGTGCCCGCCTTTCTGCTGATCTGCCTCCTCATCCCCGCACTCGTCATCTGGCGCGCCCGGGTGCGCCGCATGAGGAAATTCGAACTGAAACTTCCTGAAGCGCTCGATGTCGCCAATCGCAGCCTGGCCGCCGGCCACCCTCTGCCGGCGGCGATTTCGTTGGTCGCGCGCGAGATGCCTGATCCGATCGGCACCGAGTTCGGCCTCCTCTCGGATGAACTCACCTACGGCGTGACACTGGACGACGCCCTCGTCAACTTGGCCGACCGGGTCGGCGTCGAGGATCTGAACCTGCTTGCGATATCGCTGAGCGTACAGGCGGGAACCGGCGGCAATCTGGTGGAGATCTTGCAGAACCTTTCGAAGACGCTGCGAGACCGCACGCTGCTGAAGGCAAAGGTCAGGGCGATTTCCTCGGAAGGACGCATCACGGCGATCTTCATGTCGATGTATCCGTTTCTGCTCTACGCGATGATCAAGATATTGTCGCCGACCTACTTCGATCCCGTCTGGGAGAGCGGCCACGGAGCCATCGTCGTGACCGTGCTGTTGGCCGTCATGGCGATCGGGAATGTCATTCTCTATAAGATGGTCAACTTCGAGTACTGAGGCGGTCATGTCGAGTGAGTATGGAATTTACCTGATCGTCTTCTTTGCAGTGCTGATATTCTCTGCAACAGCGTCGGAATTGTTTTTTCGACGGCGCGAGGTCTCGGTTCGGGTCTCGAAGAGCTCGGCGGCAACAGGCGAGGAGTTCCACCTTGGCGATACGACGATTGCCGATCTCGGCGAGGCGGAAAACCGCCTGATCCGTCGCTATTTCGAGATTACGCGACGTGACACCAATGCGAACTCCACCCAAAACCGGCTGATCCGGGCGGGATATTTCGCTGCCGGCGCCGTGACCACCTTCCAGGTGGTTCGTGCGCTGGTCTGTATCAGCGTGCTGGTCGCGGCGGTCTGGGCTCTGAATTGGGTCGTGCCGGACATGTCTCGGGTGGCTACGCTGGTCGTTGCGATGTTTGCCGCGGGCGTAACCTTTATTCTGGTCAACATCTATATCGACCGGCGTGGCGCCGCCAAGGAGCGGGAGTACCGCCGCCTCTTTCCCGATTTTATGGATATGCTGATCGTCTGCCTCGATGCGGGCATGAGCATCGAGGCGTCGGCGAACCGTGTTGCCAGGGAATTCGTTGATAAGCAGCAGGACTTCGGCCTGCATCTCTCAATCATGATGCTGGAAGTGCGAGGAGGCCGGCGCTTACGCGAGGCGCTTGCGAACCTTGCCGTCCGCCTGAGGATTGACGAAGCCCGGGCGCTATCCGTTCTGTTCCGCCAATCGGAGGAGCTCGGGACCAGTGTAACGCAGACGTTGCGGGTCTACTGCAAGGAAATGCGCGACCTCCGCATTATTCGCGCGGAGGAAAAGGCGAACGCCTTGCCGGTCAAGATGCTGCTTCCGCTCGGCGCGTTCCTTTTTCCGGTAAGTCTCATCATCGTTCTCGTTCCCGTTGTTATCCGCGTCATCAGTCTTCTTCTCAGCATGAGCCCCAGCGGTTGAGCCAAGCGAGGTCATATGCAGTATTCGCTCGAACATGATCGTAACGATTTCACCACTCCTCTCGACCCGCGCATGCCGATGGCACCGGCAAGCCTGGAACAAGCCGGACTGGATCCGTCGTTCCTCCTCCGGCTGGCGTCAAAATGTGCAGCCGAGCAGGATACAACCACGGCATCTCATCTGGCTGAGCGCATGAAATTGCCGAAAGTGATCGTCAATATCCTGATCAAGGAACTCGTGAAACTCGCATGCCTCGAGGCGCGCGGCCTGGCTGGCGAGGATGTGAGATCCGATATTCGATATGCGCTTTCAATGAAGGGGTTCGAATATGCCCACGCGGCGTCCCGTCAAAGCCAATATGTCGGGCCGGCGCCGGTGTCGCTGGACGCGTTCTGCCGGCAAATAGGCTTGCAGTCCATCCATGACGAGCGCGTAACGCCAGAGCGGCTGACCGAGAGCCTTGACGGGCTGGTGCTCTCAGACGCCTTGGTCGAAAAGCTCGGCCCGGCCATCAACTCCGGTCGCTCTATCCTGCTCTACGGACCACCCGGAAACGGAAAGACGAGTATTGCCGAGCGGACGTCGCAACTGTTTCGTCAAACAATCTGGGTGCCCTATGCCATCGAGGTCGGCGGCCATGTCATCAGTTTCTATGACGAAGCCGTGCATCATCCTGTATCGGAGGCTGACACACAATCCCATCCGAAAGCGGATCAACGATGGATCGAATGCCGCCGTCCGGTGATCAAGACGGGCGGGGAATTGACCCTCGATCAGCTCGATCTCACCTTCAACGCGGGACCGAATGTCTATGAAGCGCCCATCCACTTGAAGGCATCAGGCGGCGTTTTCATCATCGACGACTTCGGGCGTCAACAAGTGGCGCCGCAGGCGCTTATCAATCGCTGGATTGTGCCGCTCGAGCGCGGATATGACTTCCTGACGCTGCACACCGGCAAGAAGTTCAGGGTTCCCTTTGACGAGCTGGTCGTATTTTCGACGAATATCGCACCGAAGGACCTTTCCGATGAGGCGGGCTTGCGGCGCCTCAAATACAAGATCTTTGTCAACACGCCGTCGCGCGACGAATATATCAAAATTTTCAAATCCTATGCCAGCGGCACCGGATTGGTTGTCTGTGATCCAGACCTGAATCTGTTCTACGATCGCAAGTACAACGGCGATGTGCTAGCGTCTTGCTATCATCCAAAATATCTGCTGGATTTCGTCAGTTCTTACTGCGAGTTCAACGGCATAGCCGGAATCGCATCGCTCGGTATGCTCGAACGGGCGTGGGAAGGTGTATTTACGTCGGAATGATTGCGGGTTTGTCACTGGGCAATGTGTCCAACGCAGATTTGATGACTTACGGGGGAGTAAACGAATGACCAGCATTCCGGGTATTGAGGTTGAAGCAGACCGCCCAAAGCCAAACAATTCGCGAGAGATAGAGAAGCGGGGCTCAAAAAGCCCCCTACTCGTCGGTTTGCTGCTGATGCTCCTGCCCGTGAATGCTGGCGTTCTCATCTATACCGCCAAAAACTCGGCGGATGTTCGCGAGAGCCGCGAGACCATCGCCGCGCTTAAAAGGTCCATCGATGGCCTGAGGGGACAAATGGAAAAGCAGTCGCGCAACATCGCGGATAATGCCAAGGCTGACGAAGTCGCACTTATCCGCCAGGGGATGGATGGGCTGCAAAAGACTATGATGAACGAACGGCGAAACGACACAAGCGGTCTTCGCATGGGTTCAGCTTTGGTCCTTCGCGCACCCGGCAAGGAGCCGGCACAATTTTTCGCACCCCGTGCCGCCCCAGCGGAAACTCTAACTCCGGATAGCAGTCTTGCGTCGATGGCGGCCGGGGGCATTGCAGTCAACGACCTGCCGCGTTACGAACGAACACTCTCGCCGGAGGGCCAGCTCATCCTTCGGAAGGCACGGTAAAACAACGACTTCACCTCCAAAGAACGTCGCATCAAACGTGCTTCATGTGACGTGCTTTAGGTCTTTGTGTTCCGCATGTCCTGTCGCGAAACCGCTGCACAATTTTGCGCGACATGTTTAAAGCAGTCGCTGGACGCAGCCAGAGGCGCCGCGCCGATGCTCGCAACGCGGCAAGGGCACTCTCGTCTCGATGCAGATCGCGGAAAGCCCTATCACCGCTGAGCGTAGTTCACGCTGTTCTTCATCAATTCGAGGTTACGGGCAGTGACTTCGTTTCCGGGATCAAGCTCATAGGCTTTCAGGAAATACCGTCTGGCAGTGCGCAAGTCACCGCGCAGCAGGTGAGAATATCCGATATTGTTGTAGTAGACTGGGGTGTTGCCGATCATGCGCGAGAGTTGCTGGTAGGCGCGGTCGGAGGTGTCGAAGCGGGCAACCATGTCGGCGGAGGCTGCCAAGCCTAGCCACGCGGCCGGATCTTCCGGAAAAACGTCAACCGCTCGCTTGTAAATGGCGTAGGATTTTCCGTAGTTCTTTTCCTGAAACTGCAGTTTGCCGGTCGTTATCAACTC
Source organism: Rhizobium sp. WSM1274 (assembly GCF_025200775.1). NCBI lineage: Bacteria > Pseudomonadati > Pseudomonadota > Alphaproteobacteria > Hyphomicrobiales > Rhizobiaceae > Rhizobium > Rhizobium sp. WSM1274. Next base: position 179,872 of record NZ_CP104139.1, read on the forward strand.
GTCGTTCTTATAGAAGGCGACGGCTGAGTCATCCTCGAGGGTCTTTGCACTGTCGCCATAAGCAGCCAGACCATCAACGCTGGACGACTGGCAACCAGCTAAGATCACGCCAGTCGCTATCAAAAACGCAATGCATTTAGTCCCAGCTCTGATTTGCAACATTGACAACTTGATTCCCCCATCAGACATTCTTACCCAAGACTCGGATGTGTTCACCGGAAATCATCATAAAAAAAAGCTAACAACTCAAGAATTTAAGCAAGTAGTCGCAAAAAAGCGACAGATACCGTCTTCGCGCGAAACGCGCCAAGGTGATAAATGCCAACTATTCAAAGTTGATATCGTGTGCTCAGTGATTCTCAGCGTAGAAAATTAATCAACGTCACCTACCCTGCTCGTCGGTCAAAGATGGAACGCCGTATGCGGATCGCTATTTTCACGCTGATGCGACTTGGGCCATCGCTGGCTTACGCGATAGCATCGATCTTCGTTCTCAGCATACCACTCTTGGAAAGCCACCCATCAAGTGCGTCCGCCTGGTGGCTGCATATGACGATACTTCCGGTCATGCGCGAGCCCATCTACCTGCTTTTGGCGGTACCCGGCGTTGGAATTTGGAGCGCCACGATCCTGTTGGCGCTTGCATCGATTTTCGGGATTCGAGTGGCTCTGCAGCCGCAAAGACCCACCGGTCTGGATTCATCCATGCGCATATCGCGCTGATCGCGACCGGTCTAACGATGGGCGGGCAGCAGTTGCGCAAGCCGGCCTTTCCGACTTGGCGATGCCTCGGTTTCAGCGAGGCGACTGGTCGTTCCCGCCGCTATCCCACTCCCCGCTTGGGACCTTCCTTTTCATATCCGTATTGTCGGCTTGCATTTGCTGCCATTTAACAATCATCAATCGTATAAAATCGGCATGATAGAAAAGGGGCGAACCGCCCCCGCTCAGTAACAATCGGCAGTCTCGAGGTCCTTCCGTGAGTATTGCCTGAGCAGCGTGCTGAAGGGACGAAACCAATCGCTTGGCGCCAAAGCGGCTACAAGAGCCCCTTGGCCTTGAAGTCGGCGGCGAAGGTGGCAAGCGGCATAACGAGGGTGAGCGGTTTCCCTTGCAGCGGTTCGGCGCCGTAGCCGGCATACCAATGGGCGGCGCGTTCGCTCTTGGCATCGATGATAAGCAGGATCCCGCCGCCCTCGCTGGCGAGCCGCAGGCAACGGAGCGCCGCAGCGGCGATGAGCTGGCCGCCTAAACCTTTTCCCGCCACCTTTATGTCGGTTGCCAAGCGCGCGAGCTTGAAGCCTGCGACTTCATGGCGCGCGAGGCCTCTCGTTATCTTCGGAGGCACGGCCTCATGCGTAACGGCCGAAGGCGCGACTGTGTAGAATCCGAGGATGCAATCAGGTTGGGCCTTGTCGATAGCGCAGAAGGTCTTCGCCGCATTCTGCTCATGGCTCTGCCGAGCAAAGCGCCGAATGAACTCGTTCATTGCCGCATCACCGCAATCGAATGCGGCCCGATCGTGCGACTTAGCGATCGGCTCTTCATGCCAGACGGGGAGGGTCACAAGGCATCCGGTAGAGCAGAGATCGCGGCTCGTAGTTTCGCGTTCGGTTTGGGCGGGTGTTCAAGCAGATCGAGGATGCGGATGAAATCGCGGCTCGAAACGGCCTCAACTTCCGCAGCCTGGATGACGGCTTCGGCTTCAGGTACGATCTTATCGAGAATGAAATCGGCCATATCCTTGTTCGAGAGGGCAGCCGCGCGCGCGATCAGTGCCTTCTGCTTTGGCGGGATGCGCAGCTGGTAGCGTTCGGTTTTACTGTCCGCGGTTCTCGGCATGATTATCTCCTTGGTCTCAATATAATGTACACATTGTATGTGTACAAGAAGTTTCCTGGTTGATCCCAGCATTCAGGGCCGAAATCATCCGGCGGTCTCACGTCTCATACTCAAAGGTCGTGACGCTCATCGCTCGAAACGTTGAAATCGTCAACGTTCAGACAAGCTCCAGCCTGATCCTGGATGTGACTGCCACTTGCTACGTCATTGAGCGCAATTGGCAGATTTCGACGCGCCCAAGCGGTCCGTGAGGATGAGGTTTGCGGGAACATTGCGCGAATTTGTTGCGGCTAGCCAGCGCTCAGTCGAAAAATAGGTCTTCGTCCTCACCTGCGGACCTGACGTCGCCTTAAGACCAAGCACAAAATTGAAGTTATTTCCGCTGCCGGCTTCGCGCGTGAAGCTGAGATAGGAGCCAAATCGTTCGTATTCGACGTTTCGAAGGTCTTGGATCGACGCAAGAGTATCCTCGAAATCATGCCAGCACGCCTGCTTCACAATGATCTCGAATATGCGCAGGACCGCCGGGGCGAGACGTCCCTGGGCGTCGGTCGACGGCCCAATGATCTTGGCGCGGATCTCAAGAATATTGCCCATTTCATCTCCACGAACCTTAAGGAAGGTTGAACTGGTGGGACGCACCTCGTCCCGTTCGTAAATGCGCTGAAAGTAACATTCATAGCTGCGATTGCGCATCGATGCGGCTTTCCACTCGCTCATCTCGATGCCGGCCTCTCGAAGAGCGCCGCACATATTCCGCCCCGAGACGCGCCACACCCGCATAAACTGACTTGCCAGCTCCAGCTTCGGGACTTCGATCAGCTGCAGCGATATCGACGTCGACGGGAGGGGAGAAGGAACCGCAGGATCCGGGCGGGCGGCTGTGCGAGACGATCGTGCAGCCTTATCGAGAGCGCGATCGTCAACGCGCCCGAGATCTTCGTGGATTTCATGGTAAAAAACAACGATGCCTGCAAGAAGCAAAACGGATATCAAAAGCCCCAGCCAAAGGAGGGACCAGCGGTTCCTCGGCATCGGGAAAATCCGCTGCCAACGTGAACTTTCGCGAGGAGGATCGACTGCTGATGGCACTTTATCCACGGCGCGACCTCACAAGCAAATAGGAGCGGCTGCGAGTTCGAACCCAATCAATCTCGATCCCATTTGCGATCAACCGGTGCCGGTCGGGGCACGGACCAAGCAACCCTGCTGACGCCTCCCTCTGAGATGAGCAACGGATGCGAAAAACGGTACAGTCTGTCCGACTCACCTTCGACCCAGTAATTGTGAAGTGGCGTGTGTGGAGCGTCAAGCAGCAACCCCAGTGGACGGCGTTCCCCCCCTACAGTTGAGGTGGAAAAGCGGACTGACGGCTCTAACGACAATCACATCCTCTGGACAAGCATGCGTGAAGATCTTGTCGTTGCACATTCGTGTCCCGTTCTATTGTCGCAGGACCTGAACCTACACCCGTCGGGAGTGATTATTTTCCGTTCGTGTTTCCCGGTTCTTTCGTGGCTGCCCTTAGCACGCCTTCCTGCAGACCCGCCTCGTCGGCAAGAATGGCGACGGTCTCGTCCAGCAAGACGTCTTTTGCATTCTTGCGAGCATTTTCAATGGCAATATCAGCACTCAGGCTGCGCTCGCCTGCCTCCAGGCCATCATCTCCAAGATCCTCGCCATCCCCTGCTTCCGCTCGATCCTTGAACCGTTTCTCGCGAGCAGCCGCTTCTTTGCGACGTTCGGCCTCATTGAGGGAAACAATTCCTTTCTCGCGCTGCGCCTTGAGGTCGGCAATGTCTTTTAGCAGGCGTTGGAAGTCCGGATTGCTCTCAACCCGCGCATCATGGCGGCTTTTCAATGTCGGCAGCAACGTCGTGATCGTATCGGCGGGCGTGTAGTTCGCGGGCTTGATCTCAGCCCACGGCAGGGCATTGTCATAGCTGGTCTCGCCGAAACTTGTCGGATCGGAAAGTCCTGGCAAGCTGATATCTGGCGTCACGCCGTGCAACTGCGTCGTACCACCGTTGACCCGGAAAAACTGGGCAATTGTCACTTTCAGCTCCCCGAACTCGGGTTTGCTGTTGCGAACAATCTGGTCAAGATCGATGACGGTTTGAACGGTGCCTTTCCCGAAACTGGGTTCGCCGACGATCACACCGCGACCATAATCCTGGATTGCCGCAGCAAAAATCTCCGAAGCCGAGGCCGAGCCGCGATTGATCAGGACACCCATCGGACCTGTCCAGACAGGCGCTGCAAACTCAGCGCTTTTGACCTCGATCTTGCCGTTGCTGCCACGTTGCTGAACGACCGGGCCACTGCCGATGAAGAGACCGGTCAAATCAATCGCCTCGTCCAATGAACCGCCGCCATTGTTACGCAGGTCGATGAGCACGCTGTCGACCTTTTCTTGCTTCAGTTCGTCGAGAAGCTTGGCGACATCGCGGCTTGCACTTTTGTAATCCTGGTCCCCTTTGCCCTTGGCGTCGAAGTCCTCATAAAATACCGGCAGAGTGATGATCCCGATTTTACGCGTCGCGTCGCCCGCCTTAACGGACAGCACAGTCTTCCTGGCGGCCTGCTTGTCGAGACTGATTTTATCGCGGACCAGGCTGATGACCCGATGCGTGCCATCTGCTCCGGCATCTGCCGGCAGGATATCCAGCCGCACGACGGAGCCTTTTTTCCCTCGTATCATCTGCACGACTTCATCAAGGCGCGTGCCCACCACTTCTTTGATCGCCCCATCCTTGCCTTGACCAACGCCGGTAATGCGGTCTCCGACCGCGAGCTTGCCGGACAGTTGCGCCGGCCCGCCAGGCACGAGTTCACGGATCGTCGTGTAGTCGTCGCGTTCCTGCAGTACAGCACCGATACCAAACAGCGAAAGCTTCATCGAGACATTGAAGTCGGCTGAAGCGGCCGCGCCGAAATAGTCCGTGTGCGGATCGATCGAGTTTGAATAGGCGTCCATGAACGACTGGAAAACGTCGTCGCTTTTAAACTTGTAAGCGCGCTCGAGCGTGTTTTCATAACGTTTGTCGAGCGTTTCGCGAATAGCCGCATCGGTTTTGCCGCCCAGCTTCAGCCGCAACCAGTCGTTCTTGACACGCTTGCGCCAGAGCTCATTGCTCTCGGCTTCCGACTGTGGCCACGGCGCTTTATCGCGCAGCACCGAATAATTTTCCTGCGCACTGAAATCGAAGCCCTGCTTGAGCAGGCCGCGCGCGTAGTTCATGCGGTCGACAACGCGCTGTTCATAGGCGTTGAAAATCCCAAATGGGATCTTCAAGTCCTTCCGTTCTATCGCATCGTCGATCTCGCTGCGGTCAGCCATGAACCTGTCGATATCAGTCTGCAGGAATAGCATGCGGTCCGGATCAAGTGACTTGATGAACGCATCCATGATCCTGGCCGACAGGGCGTCGTCAAGTGGAACGGGCTTGTAGCTATACCGCGAAAGAAATTGTGCGCTCAAATCCGCGGCTTGTGCCTGTCGCTTCAGCGGCGCCAAAACAGGCGGTGATGCGACTTCAGCATATGCGGACTGTGCAATTGCAAGAAATGCACCAAGGAAAACGTGGGCTATGCGCATTCAGCGTCGATCCAATTCTTAATGCCGAGTGTCGATATGCGATCTATGTGACGCAATCATGGTTTTTTGGCAACCGAGTGGCAAACCACATGGTTTGCAAAGCCGCGGAAACATATGCGGCGCATGGTCGGCGTCTCGGCAGCCGACGCTCAATCCGCCTGCACGTCTTGCCAGGAGTCGAATGTCGCAGCCTGACCGCGACGGCATCCGCTGCGGTCGACGAGATTCCAGACGATGGCCTTCTCGATATAGAAACGCCGCCCTGATTTGGCGATGCGAATTCCGCGATAGTCGGCGATAAAGCCATTCATCGTTACGGCGTTCAACAACCTGTCGCGTTCCGCACGGTCTGGCGCCTCCGCCGACAGACGCGACGGCAAAGTGATGAACTCGTCCCATGAATATTCGAAGCAAGCCTGGGCCGCGCGGTTTGCGTAGATGAAGCGCGGATCGGCATCGGTGTTGTGGGCAAGGACAACTGCCGGCGACTGGTCGTAAAGCCATTCAGCACCCTCGCCTTCCGGCGCCAGACGGCGTCCCAGCCTTCGTTCGAAGCTTTCCGCCATCAGTGCGTAAAACTGGAGATCGTAAGACAGGTCGAGTCCGGCGTCGTTATAATCGGCAATCATCCTGCGCATCCTGGAATTGCGGCGAGAGATCCTCACTTCAAGGGACTACAAAATCCTTTTGCGTTGCAGAAAATGCAAGCTCCAAATGCGACGCTGTAAAGCATGGCGAGCGAGACTTCAGGCGTCGTTCTGGAGGTAGCGTTCCGCAAGCCTTGCCCACATTGCCGCGCCAACCGTCAGGCTGGCATCGGCGAAGTCATATTTGGGGCTATGCAGGATGGCGGAACTCGTACCATTGCCAAGACGCAGGAAGCTTCCCGGCTTGTGCTCGAGAAAGTGGGCGAAATCCTCGCTGCCAGGGATGAGCGGGCAGGTCGCGACCTTGTCTTCGCCGACCAGTTCCGCCGCCACGATCCGGGCGAAATCCGTCTCGGCAGGCGAGTTGACGACCACAGGATTGCCGCGATCGTAGTCGATCTCGATCACAGCATCGTGACCCTCGGCCACAGAGCGGGCGAGCTTGGTGATGCGCTCCTGCAGGAGATCGCGAATGCGGGGCTCGAAGGAGCGCACGCTCAATGCAAGCTTGGCATATTCCGGAATGACGTTGACGGCATCGCCGGCATGGATCGTGCCGACGGTGATGACCGCCGTCTGGGTCGGATCGAGGTTGCGCGAGATGATCGTCTGCAGCGAGACGACCAAGCTGCACGCTACGACCACCGGATCGATGGTCAGGTGCGGCCGCGACGCGTGACCGCCTTTGCCCCTGATAGTCATCTCGACGGTATCCGACGCCGCCATCATCGGGCCGGATCGCAGCAGGATGGTGCCTTCGGGAGCGCCGGGGTGGTTGTGGAGCCCAAAGATTGCGTCGAACGGAAACCGCTCGAACAATCCGTCGGCGATCATCGCCTGGGCGCCGCTATTCTTGCCCGCCTCTTCCGCCGGCTGGAAGATCAGCGTCACCGTGCCGCTGAAGCGACGGGTGCGGGCGAGATATTCGGCGGCGCCGAGCAGCACGGTCGTGTGGCCGTCATGGCCGCAGGCATGCATCCTGCCGGGGGTGCTGCTGGCATAGGGTAGCCCGGTTTCCTCGACGATCGGCAGCGCATCCATGTCGGCGCGGATGGCGATGCCCCTGCTGCCCTTGCCGGCGCTGAGCCGGGCGACCACGCCGTGTCCGCCGACATTGCGGGTCACTTGATAACCCCAGCCTTCCAGCTTTTCGGCGACGTAGCGCGCCGTCTCCGCCTCTTCGAAAGAGAGTTCCGGATGGGCATGCAGGTAGTGACGGGTCGCCCTCAGCTCCGCCTCCGTGGCTTCGAAATCGGAGAGGCGGGCATAGGCATTGTCGAGCGTGGGCATGAAAACATCCAGTCTTGATCGAAAAGAACCATTGCTCCGGCCCGGGGGTCGAAGCAGAAGCTGACACCAGTCAGAGAAAACGGGCGAGAAACGCCTGAGTTCGGGGATGTTGCGGATCGCCGATGACATCCTCGGGCTTGCCCATTTCGACGACATTGCCGCCATCCATGAACACGACACGATCGGCCGCTTCGCGGGCGAAGCCGATCTCGTGGGTCACGACGATCATGGTCAGGCCCTGCTTGGCCAGATCACGCATGGTGGAAAGAACTTCGCCGACGAGTTCCGGGTCGAGCGCCGAGGTCGGCTCATCGAACAGCATCAGCTTGGGCTTGATCGCCAAGGCACGGGCGATGGCGACGCGCTGCTGCTGACCGCCCGAGAGCTGGCGGGGATAACTGCCCGCCTTTTCCGACAGCCCCACCCGTTCCAAAAGCCGCATGGCGTTCTCGGTCGCGGCCTTGCGGCTTTCTCCGTGAACGCCGACCGGGGCCTCGATAATGTTCTGCAGCACCGTCATATGCGGATAGAGGTTGAACTGTTGGAACACCATGCCGATCTTGCGCCGCTGGTGGGCGATCCCATTGCTCGACAGCTTTTCCAGCCGGTCCTTGCGGAGGCGATAACCGATCTGTTCGCCATCGACTTCGATGAACCCCTTATTGATCGCTTCGAGGTGGTTGATGCAGCGCAGGAAGGTAGACTTTCCCGACCCGGACGGGCCGAGCACCACGACGACTTCACCCGGCATGACGTCAAGGTCGATCCCCTTCAGCACTTCGAGCTGGTCGAAGGATTTGTGGACGTTGCGGGCTCTGACGAGAGGATTTGCGGTCTCGGCGGCGATCAATGGTTTGCCTCCTGGACAACGGCCTCGGGCTTTGCGGCAGCGACACTATTGCGCCGTTCGCTGCGGCCGTAATAGGCCTCGATATAGCTCTGGCCGAGATTGAGGATCGAGGTGATAAGCAAGTACCAGAGGACTGCGACAAGCAGCATCGGTACGATCTCGAAGGTGCGATTGTAGATCGACTGAACGGAATAGAGCAGATCGGCCATGGCGATGACGCTGACGAGCGACGTTGCCTTGATCATGCTGATCAGCTGGTTGCCGGTCGGCGGTACGATCGAGCGCATCGCCTGTGGAATGATGATCCGCCACAGCGCCCTCGCCTTGGTCATGCCGAAGGCTTCCGCCGTCTCGAACTGGCCGCGATCGACCGAGAGCAGGCCGCCGCGAATGATCTCGGCCATGTAGGCCGCTTCGTTCAAGGCCAGGCCGACGATTGCCGCTGTCATCGGCGTGATCACCGAATTGGTCTCCCAGCTTGCGAGCGTCGGACCGAACGGAATGGCGATCGAAAGTTCGGGGAAAAGGGTCGAGAGATTGTACCAGAATATCAGCTGCACCAGGAGCGGCGTGCCGCGGAAAAACCAGATGAACAGCGATGCCAGCGAACGTGCGAGCCGGTCATTCGACAGCCGGGCGATTGCCAGCCCGAGGCCGAGCACGATGCCGATGGCCATCGCAACCACCGTCAGGCCCAGGCTGACGTAAAGGCCACTGATGACAGTCGGATCGAAGAAATAGGCCGCGACAACAGGCCAGCCGAAATTCTCATTATGGGCGACGATCCACAGGAAGTTTGCGGCAATCAGGAGCACGACCACCCACAGGAGGAGCCGGCCCGTTTGAAAGGGCTTGTGGGCGTGGGCAACATCCCGGAAGTCCGCACCGCCAGACGGCGGTGCGGCAGTCGTGCGGTTATTGTTCATTTCGGCAGGGCTCCACCAAGATTGAGGCCGGGCTGCTTGATCATGTTGTTCTCAAGACCCCACTTTTTCATGATGGCGGCGTAGGCGCCGTTATCCATCAACGCCTTGATCGAGTCGAGCAGAACGGGGCCGAGCGGCGAGCCTTTCGGCACGACGGCGCCCTGATAGAGATCGTCGAAGCCATTCTTCTGGCCGACGCCGCTCAGTTCCAGCTGGCCGTTTGCCTGAGACACGAAATAGGTCAGCGGCGCCTGCGAGGAGAAGAAGGCGTCGGCGCGTTTGGAGCGGACCGCCAGGATCGAGCTCGGCTGGTCGGTGTAGGATTGCACTTCGAGCGCAGGCTTGCCGTCTGCCTTGCACTTTTCGACTTGGGCCTGGATCACTTTTTCAGCCGAGCCGCCGGCCATAACGGCAATGCGATTGCCGCAGGCGCTGTCGAGCGAGCCGATGGCCTTCGGATTGCCTTTCTGAACGGAGAAGACCACGAACTCCTGAACCCAATCGACGAAATCATTAGCCTCCTCACGGGTCTTGAAGTCACCGATCGGACCGAAGGCGAACTGGTAACGGCCGGAATTGATGCCGGCGAGCAATGCGGTCAGTCCGCTGACGGTTTCATGCTCGATCTCGACGCCGAGCATCTGGCCGATCGCATCAGTCAGGTCGGCGCTGGCACCGCTCAATTTCGTGCCGGTGACGATCTCATAGGGAGGAAAGGAACCATTGTTGACGGAAATCATCTTGCCGTCGGTGCGGATCTTCTCCGGCAGGCGGGCCCGAAGCGCGTCATTGACGATCTGCTTTGGTACGGCGGTTTCCTCAGCGAAGACCGACGTCGTCATCATCAGACCCAGCAGGGCGGCGGAAGCGATCAGTTTCGAATGCATGTCATTCCCCTTTTTTGGTTTACGAAAATGGTGATTCAACGATGAGACCTGACGAGCTTCACCGGGCATGGTTCACTGGGCCTTGGCGTGCCACGGAAACAGCTCGGCGGGCGTCAAAAGGCGCGGCATGATCTTCTGTTCGTAAAGTTCCTCGGCAAAATCGGCGATCATTGCCTCGTTCGCTGCAAGCCCGCTGACGTTCCAGCTTGGCGGCAGGTCGGCCGCGCAGCGGCGCAGTTCGTCGATCATCCAGGGCGTGGTGTCGGCATATTTCTCGCGCTTTTCCAGCCACAGACGCTGTGACTCGTCGATCAACTCGCTGAGTTCATCCATGATCCAAGGATGCTCCTTGACGATATCAGCCTTGAAGCCAATCAGATGCATGCCCGGGATATAACCAACCTCATTGAGGTAAGCGACTTCGGCGGCGCGGAAATCATCCAGCAGCTGACGGAGCGGCGACTCCTGGTCGAAGAAACCCTTCGGCATGAAAGGCGTGAACACGGCATCGAGCCCGCCATCCAGCAAAAGGTCGACCATAGGGCGCTCGCCGGGAGCAGCCTCGATGCGGCCGGGCCGTCCAAAACCATCGAGACGGTCGACGATCGGATGAGCCTCGGTCAGGCGCCCGGCATACCACATCGCATCCTCGACGCCGACGCCTTCCCGGCGCAACGCAGCGCGGGTCCAGGTATTTCCGGAATCGCGCCAGCCGGTCACGCCGATGTTCTTGCCGGCCAGATCGGACAGCGTACGGAGCGGACTGCCCTTGGCGGTGATGATGCAGCGATGACGGAAGCCGCGCATGATGAAGTTCGGCATGCCCAGAACCCGATCATCGCCATCATGACGCATCTGCGAATAGCGGCTGAAGGACATTTCCGCGGCGTCATGCGCCTCATCATCGGCGAGGCTGGACACCAGCGTGCCCACCCGATCCACTTTGATATCGAGACGGGACGAACTGACGTCACCGAGCACGAGCGGTGTCATGTAGTCCCAATCTCTCAGGGCGATGCGAAGTGTCACAGGCATGGAGGAACTCACAAAATTGCTCGACGAGGGGCAAATTAAATGTTCAAAGTAGAGAGTACAAATGTTATTACGTTATTGAACATTTAAAGTGAGAGAAAAATGGACGACACGGTCGAAGCCTCCTGGTTTGCCGAAAAAATAGCCGACCGCAGCATCCGGGGGATTGCTCTTGAAACCAGTGCGCTGATCCGTGCCGGTGTCCTGCCCATTGGGACGCGCCTGCCGGCGATCCGCGATATCGCTTACGAATTGCATGTCAGTCCGGCAACGATCTCCGAAGCCTGGAGCGAATTGCGGCGGCAGAAGATCATCAGCGGCCGGGGGCGCAACGGCACCTGGGTCAGCGGCGACCGCTTTGTCGCCAAGCCGGAACGCCTCGCCAGCTCGGGAAACTATAGGGCAGGTGTGCTCGACCTTACCTTAGCCGGGCCTGATGCAGCACTTCTTCCGCGCCTCGCCGACGCAATGGCCTATGGCGCGTCCGTCGATGATCTCAACAGCTATGAGCGCAGCCGGATCGTCCCTGAGTTGAAGGATGCCATTTCCAAGCGATGGCCCTATGAGGCTGAAGCCTTTCTCGCCACCAATGGCGGTTACAACGCTGTCTATACGATATTGCATGCGCTGGTCTCCCCGGGCTCGTCGGTCGCGATCGAACATCCCACAGCCATGCGACTGCTCGATATTCTCGAAGATCTCGGCGTGAAAATCATCCCTGTCGCCTGCGACGGCGAAGGCCCCCTGCCGGATTCGCTGCGCGACGCATTGCGGCAACGTCCGGCGGCTTTCCTGTTCCAGCCGCGGCTGCACTCGGTGACCGGCGTTGCGGTCAGTTCATCCCGCCTCGATCAGCTAGGAGATGTGCTGGAAGACAGCGATACGCTTATCATCGAGGATGACGGCGTCGGCGACGTGTCGGCGGCAAATCCGCAGTCGCTCGGTGGCCGATTTGCGGAGCGGACGATCCATATCCTCTCGCTCTCGAAAAGCCTCGGCCCGGATCTGCGTCTCGCGGTTCTGTCGAGTTCCGCGCCGATCGTCGACCAGATCCAGTCTTACCGTTCCTTCAGCGCCGGCTGGACCAGCCGTATCCTGCAAGGTGCCGCCGCCTGGCTGCTACGCGATCCGGCAACTTGGCAGCTTATCGGCGAGGCGCGCGAAATCTATCAGCAGAGGCGGGACGCCCTTGCCGATGCGCTCAGCGAACGGGGAATACCGATACCGGCGGGCCAGGGCCTGTGCCTCTGGGTGCCCGTCGTCTCCGAACCATTCGCGATGGTGACGCTTGCTGCGCGCAATATCGCCGTCAACCCGGGCAGCAAATTCTCCGTCTTGCCAAGCAGTCATATTCGAGTGGCGACCAGCACGCTCAGCCATCGCTATCAGGAAGCCGCCGATGCGATCGCGCTGGCTCATACGCCGTGAAAAGCAGGGGCCGCAGCCCAAGTCTCTGGTCCCCAGCCATTCCACCCAAGTCCAGAGCTACTTTCCCTCAAGCCACTCCTGCAGCTCTGCCTCAGCCCGCTCCAGAGCGCTGTAATTCAGGAGTTTGCGCAGGAAAGCGACCGTGACGGCGCGGGCGCGGAGATTGAAGCGGCCGTCCTCGTGGTCGTCGCCGGCGCTCTGGTAGACGTCGAGCTTGTCGTAGAGCTGCTGCAGTCGGTTCTGAACGCTGCGCAGCGACAGGCCACGACGTTTGGCGATGGCCCGGTCGGTGAGGCCGAGAGCGATATCGACGAGGATCTCGTATTCGGAATCGGTGAAGCCGTTCGTCTGGCCGAGGCTCTTCTGCTGCAGGCCCCGCACCTCGCGATCGATGACGCACTGGCTCTCGATGAAGATCGAGCGCAGCGCAAGCTTCAGCCGCTCGTCGGAGGCGGATTTCAGCACATAGCCATAGGCGGCGCCGTCCGGCACGATGCGGGAAACGCCGCGCACATAGGCCTCGTCCGAATAATTCGACCAGAACAGAATGCGAGTCTCCGGCCGCTCCTTCCAGATGGTGCGCGCCGCTTCGATGCCGTTGCGGCTCGCCATCTGCAGGTCCATGACGATATGCGCCGACTTGTGGTCGCGGGCGAGCTTCTCGCCGACGGTTCCGTTTTCTGCTTCGATAACCGTATCGCATTCCGGCAGAGCTGCGTTGACCGCCTCGTGCAGATAGGATCGGTGCAGCGGGTCATCCTCGACGATCAGAACCTTCATCATGCCCTTGTCCTCAGTTTGCCCCGATTGCCGGGTCGTGCGGGACAAGCGGTAGCACGACGCGCACCGCAGTCCCGTGATTGTTGTGACCGGGCCCGGTCGTGAACCGCGCCGAAATCAGCCGCGCACGGGTCTTCATATTGTCGATGCCGCCGCCGATCCGCCCCCGCGCCTTGGCAAGCCCGGTTCCGTCGTCGGAGATTTCGATCGACAGCCGTTCCTCGTCGGCCTCGAGTCGTACCGTGACCGCGAGCGGCGCGGCATGGCGCACCGCATTGTTGATCGCCTCCTGGGCGATCCGGAATAGCGCAACGCTGACGGTCGGTTCCAGTCGCTCCAGCGCGCCGTGCGTCTCGTCGACAAGGCCCCATTCGATGCCCGATCCGCTGTCGCGGGTCGATCGGTCCAGATGATGCTCGATCGCCTGGGCCAGGCCGAAGAGCTGCAGCACGGAGGGTTTTGCCTGTTCGATGATCTGCCGCAGATCCTGCATGCAATGCTGCAGCGAACGGGAGATCGGCTCCAGCGCCTCGGGCGCCACCTCACCATTGCGCGACAGCCGATCGATCCGGCGGGCGAGCCGCGTCAGGTCGGCGAGGGTCTGGTCGTGCAGGTCCATGCCGATCCGCTGGCGTTCCTGCTCCAAGGCTTCGGTCAATTTCAGCGCACCTTGCCGCAAGCCCTCCTCGCGGGCGCGGGCCTCGGCCTCGACAATGGCCGAGCGTTGTGCCTGCTCGGCCGCCTGCAGCGCGAAGAAATAGGGCGTCAGCAAATCGGCGATGATGCGGGCGCGTTCGATATCCTCCATCGTATAGACGCCCGAACTGTGCGACGAACAGGAAAGTGCGGCGATGATTGTGCCCTGCACCTTCATTGGGACATGCAAACGGCTCCTCAGCGACTGTTCGACGATCGGCCGCTTGAAGGCGCCCTCGAAGTGAAAACGCGGGTCGGTCATGGCGTCGTCCGCCAGCAGAAAATCCACCTCGCCCCAGAGCAGCGAGCGGATGGGGCTGTTGACAACAGGCGCGCCGGCAAGCCCGCCCCAGGCGGTCTCGATGCCCGTCTCGTAGGCCGTGTGATAGTTGCCGCCCTCAAGCAGCACGCAGACATCGAGATGGTCGTGCGGGATGATATGGGCGACCTCGGCCGCGACGGAACGGATAGCCGAGCGGAAGTCCAGCTGACCCGCGAGCAGCCGGGAAATGCCGAGATAATGGTCGAACATGGCTGCCGGTACGAGATGCAGCATCGTCAGTTCCTCCCCGTGACGGCAGCAGGCTCCTCAACCTGCAGCGCCCCCTTCCCAGTAAGCGCCTGCGGGAGCGCCTCCGTCTTGCGTAAACCCGCAGCTTGTTGCGCAAATCCCGCAAACGGATTGCCGCCTTGCCCCTGTACAGGCCGATCGATCTCCCGCATCCTGCCCTTACTGAGAGGAGGAAGCTCAGTGCAAGAACAATTTTCACTCGGACCCAATTGGGCCGGCAGGAGTGAATCGATCCGCCGACCAGCGCGATCATCAGGGAGGAAGACATGACAATCCGTAAGATGCTTCTGGCATCGGCCGCTATTGCTTGCGCCGCGATGCCCGTTTCCGCCTTTGCCGATACCGCGGCCAAGAAAATCGCCCTTTCCAATAACTATGCCGGCAATTCGTGGCGCCAGGCCATGCTGACGAGCTGGGGCAAGGTGACGGGCGAAGCCGTAAAGGCCGGCACCGTTGCCGCAGCCGACCCTTTCACCACCGCCGAGAACCAGGCGACGGAACAGGCCGCGCAGATCCAGAACATGATCCTGCAAGGCTATGACGCCATCGTGCTCAATGCCGCCTCGCCGACGGCGTTGAACGGCGCGGTCAAGGAGGCCTGCGACGCCGGCATCACCGTCGTGTCCTTCGACGGCATCGTCACCGAACCCTGCGCCTGGCGCATCGCCGTCAACTTCAAGGAAATGGGCCGCAGCGAGGTCGAGTACCTGTCGAAGAAACTGCCGGAAGGCGGTAACCTGCTCGAGATCCGCGGCCTTGCCGGTGTCTTCGTCGATGACGAGATCTCGGCCGGCATTCACGACGGCGTCAAACAGTACCCGCAGTTCAAGATTGTCGGCTCCGTTCACGGAGACTGGGCGCAGGACGTGGCGCAGAAGGCTGTTGCCGGCATCCTGCCGAGCCTGCCCGACCTTGCCGGCGTGGTAACGCAGGGCGGCGACGGCTATGGCGCCGCACAGGCGATTGCTGCGACCGACCGGAAGATGCCGATCATTATCATGGGCAACCGCGAAGACGAACTGAAGTGGTGGAAGGAGCAGAAGGACGCGAAGGGCTACGAGACCATGTCCGTGTCGATCGCGCCCGGTGTCTCGACGCTTGCCTTCTGGGTGGCGCAGCAGATCCTGAATGGCAAGCAAGTCAAGAAAGACCTCGTCGTGCCCTTCCTGCGCATCGACCAGGACAATCTCGAAACCAACCTCGCCAATACCCAGGCCGGCGGCGTCGCCAACGTGGAATACACGCAGGCAGACGCAATCAAGGTCATCGAGTCGGCAAAGTAAATCTCCCGGCGACTGCCGCGCGGCCACAGATGCCGCGCGGCATTTTTTGCAAGCAGGCATGGCGGGCAGCATGGATGACGTTGTGAAGGCGGTGATCGCCGTCGATGGCGCCAAGGTGAGCTTCGGCGCGGTCAGAGCGCTCGATGGCGTGACCCTCCGCGTCATGCCGGGCGAATGCGTCGGGCTTGTCGGACACAATGGCGCCGGCAAGTCGACCATCGTCAGCGTCATCAACGGCGGCCTCATGCCACACGAAGGAAGTGTGGCGAGCGACGGCGAGCGGCTGGAGCGCTATGGCATCAACGCTGCGCGTGCGCGCGGCGTGCGCTGCGTATTCCAGGAGCTTTCGCTCTGCCCCAACCTTTCGATCGTCGAGAACACGCGCATCATGCATCGCCATCTTGGAGGCTTCGGCTGGCGGAGGCGCGCCGCAAATATCATCGAGACGAGCCTCGACGCCGTCTTTCCCGGCCACGGCATCGACAGCAGCCGGGCCGTGGGGGATCTTTCGATCGCCGAGCGGCAGATGGTCGAGATATCAATGGCCTTTTCCGACGCCGGCATTCCCCCGCGGCTGGTGATCCTCGACGAACCCACTTCGTCGCTCGATGCAAGCCTTGCCCGGCAGATGCTTGACCATGTCCGCCGCTTCATCGCCACGGGCGGGTCCGTCATCTTCATCTCGCATATCCTGCACGAGATCCTCGAAACCTCCGATCGCATCGTCGTCATGAAGGACGGCCGCGTCGTCGCCGAGCGCCCGGCGCAAGGCTTTGACCATCACGGCCTCGTGGAAGCGATGGGCACCGTCGCGAAGGAGGAGACCAAGCAGCGCTCGGGGCGCGAACAATCCACCGCTCCGCTCATTCTGTCCCATCAGGGGAAGGGCCTTTCCTTTGCGGCGCGCAAGGGCGAGATCATCGGACTGGCGGGCCTGGCGGGCCATGGGCAGACCGAGCTGCTGCTTGCCCTGCATACCGCCCAGTCCGGCAACTGGCTGCCCGAGCGCGATCCGCTCGTCACCTTTGTCGCCGGCGACCGCCGCCTCAACGGCGTCTTCGAGTTGTGGAGCATCCTGCGCAACTTCTCCATCGCCTCGCTTGGCGACCTCTCCAGGCGCGGGCTTATCCTCGCGGATGAAGAGGAGACGAAAGGCGCCGACTGGAAGCGGCGGATCGAAATTCGCACGCCCGATATGGGCAACCGCATCCTCTCGCTTTCCGGCGGCAACCAGCAAAAGGTGCTCTTTGCTCGCGCGCTGGCGACGCGCGCGCCAATCGTGCTGATGGACGATCCGATGCGCGGCGTCGACGTCGGGACCAAGCAGGAGGTCTACGCGATTATCCGCGAGGAAGCGGCGCGCGGCCGCACCTTCATCTGGTACTCGACCGAGATGGACGAGGTCCGCCTCTGCGACCGCGTCTACGTGTTCCGCGAAGGCCGCATCACCACTGAACTCGCCGGTGATGCCGTCAACGAGAAGAACATCATCGCCGCCTCCTTCGAAGGGGTCGCCGCATGACGTTCCGGCTGTCGTCCGACGCCCTGCGTCTTGCCATTCCCGCCCTGTCGCTGACCCTGCTGCTCGCCGCCGTCTTCTGGCTGCAGCCGCGCGCCATGAGCTACGTCGGCCTCAACCTGCTGTTCAACCTGGCTGTGCCGATCGCGCTTGCGACGATCGCCCAGATGATCGTGATGGCGGTCAACGATCTCGATCTCTCGATGGGCGCCTTCGTCAGCTTCGTCGCCTGCGTCACCGCGACTTTTCTGCGGGATGCCCCGATGAGCGGCGTCCTGATCCTTACCGGCGCGATCGCAGCCTATGCGGGCCTCGGCGTCGTCATCTATCTACGCAACCTGCCGTCCATCGTCGTGACCCTCGGCATGAGCTTCGTCTGGGGTGGCCTTGCCGTCCTGCTGCTACCGGCACCGGGCGGGCAGGCGCCGGACTGGGTGCGCTGGCTGATGACCGTCAAGCCGCCGTTGGCGCCGATGGCGATCGTTGCCAGCATCGTCATCGCCTTGGTCGCCCATCTTCTCGTCATGCGATCGTCGCTCGGCGTGCTGATGCGTGGCATCGGCGGCAACCAACGCTCGGTCGAGCGCGCCGGCTGGTCGATTGTCGGCGCGCGCGCTGCCGCCTATGGTCTTGCGGGCCTCTTTGCCGTGCTTGCCGGCATCGCCCTCGTCGGGCTGACCACCTCGGCCGATGCCAATATAGCGCTGCGCTACACGCTGCTGTCGATCGCCGGCGTGATCCTCGGCGGTGGCGAGTTCATCGGCGGCCGCGTCTCCCCGATCGGCGCCGTCATCGGCGCGCTGACGCTGACGCTCGCCGGCTCGTTCCTGTCCTTCCTGCGCATCTCGCCGGACTGGCAGATCGGGGCTCAGGGCGCGATCCTGATCATCGTGCTGGCACTTCGGCTGATGCTGAATCGCCTGGAGAAGCGGGAGAAACGTCGATGACCGCCCTCCTTCGCCTTTTCGGCAAACCCTGGATCTGGTCTTGGCTTGCCGCCTTTGTCGTCTGGTTCCTGACGATCATGGTCACACTCGGCGCCAGCACGCTCGGTCTGTCGCAAGCAGCCCTCACCTTCGCCGCCTTTTCGGTCATCGTCGGCATTGGCCAGATGTTCGTGATCACGCTCGGCCCCGGCAATATCGATCTCTCGGTTCCCGCCACCATGACGCTTGCCGGCACGGTGGCACTGAAGCTGATGAATGTCGAAAACGGCATGATCCTGCCGGGCCTTCTTGTCGCCATTGTCATCGGCCTTGTTGTCGGCCTCGGCAATTATGCGCTCATCAAGGCGCTGCGCATTCCGCCGATCATCGCCACACTGTCCATGAGCTTCATCGTCCAATCCGCGGCGATCTGGACGAACCGGGGCTTGCGCATCAAACCTCCGAGCGTGCTGGCGGAATTCACGACGTCGAACACGCTCGGCATGCCGAACGCGGCGATCGTGGCATTCCTCATCTCGCTCCTTGCCTGGTTCCTGCTCGAGAAAACGATCTACGGGCGCTGGATCTCGGCGATCGGCCAGAGCATGCCGGCCGCGCGCATGGCCGGCATACCCGTCGACGGCACGCGTTTCGTCACCTACCTCTTCTGTGCCGTGCTCGCCTCGGTCGCCGGCTATCTGCTTGCCTGCTTCTCCGGCGGCGCAGCGCTCAACATGGGCTCGGAATATCTGCTGATGTCGATCGCCGTCGTGGTGATCGGCGGCACGGCGGTTGCCGGCGGCGATTCCAATGTGCCGGGGATCTGGGGCGCATCGCTCTTCATGTTCCTGGTCGTCTCCATGCTCAACACTTACGGATTCGGCGCGGGCATCCGCCTGATCTTGACCGGCCTCATCATCATCAGCGTCATCATGCTCGCCGGCGGTCGCCGGGCCGGCATGCGATAAACGGGAAGACCGCCATGGCCGAGGCCAGCATTTACGAAATCCACGACGCGCGCTTCCGGCAGATGATCGTGACCAGCGCCGGTCTCGACGAACTCTATTCCGGCTGCCGCTGGGCGGAGGGTCCCGTCTGGTTCAACGACGCCAACCAGCTGCTGTGGAGCGACATACCCAACCAGCGCATGCTGCGGTGGACGCCGGAGAGCGGCGTCTCCGTCTATCGCCAACCATCCAACTTCACCAACGGCCATACGCGCGACAGGCAGGGGCGGCTGATCTCCTGCGAACATGGGACGCGCCGCGTCACGCGCACCGAGGTCGACG
Source organism: Rhizobium sp. WSM1274 (assembly GCF_025200775.1). Classification (NCBI taxonomy): domain Bacteria; kingdom Pseudomonadati; phylum Pseudomonadota; class Alphaproteobacteria; order Hyphomicrobiales; family Rhizobiaceae; genus Rhizobium; species Rhizobium sp. WSM1274. The sequence continues at coordinate 199,436 of NZ_CP104139.1, forward strand.
GCTCGATCACCGTGCTCGCCGACCGTTTTGATGGCGCCAGGCTCAATTCGCCGAACGACGTGGTGGTGAAATCAGACGGCACCATCTGGTTCACCGACCCGACCTACGGCATCATGTCGGACTACGAAGGCTTTCGCGCCGAGCCGGAGCAACCGACGCGCAACGTCTATCGGCTCGATCCGACGAGCGGCGCGCTTGCGGCTGTCGTCACGGATTTCATCCAACCGAACGGCCTCGCCTTCTCGCCCGACGAGACCATCCTCTACGTTGCGGATTCGGCCGCAAGCCATGACGAAAGCCTGCCGCGCCACATCCGCGCTTTCGACGTGGTCGACGGCAACAGGCTGACGAACGGCCGCGTCTTCTGCCTCATCGATAACGGCATCCCGGACGGCATTCGCACAGACGTGAACGGGAACATCTGGTCAAGCGCGGCCGATGGCGTGCATTGCTTCGACCCCACAGGCAAACTGATCGGCAAGATCCGCGTCCCGCAAACCGTCGCCAACATCACCTTCGGCGGGCCCAGACGCAACCGGCTGTTTATTGCAGCGACGCATTCGGTTTATTCGGTCTATGTCGCCATGAGTGGGGCTCAGGTGCCGTGAGGTCTTGACGGTCGCCTTGGATGAGATCGAACTATCGACCCTGCAATCCGTATCACGTGGTGTTAGCCGATGTCGCCAGCGACATCCCGTGCATGATTGGTGATGCGATCGTCGAAACGAGGGCGACGAGATCGGCCTGACGTGCGGTGGAGGTCTTTGCATAGACCCGGCCAAGATGGGTCTTCAGCGTATTCTCGCTGATTGCCAGAGTTGCAGCACATTGCGCAGCACTCAATCCTCTGCCTATCTGCAGGACGACCCGCGCCTCGGCCGGGGTCAGATCGTAAAGCGTGATCAACACGTCTTCCGGCGGAGGCGAAGCCGAAATGGTGGTTGATATGAACACGGCAGCGCATGCGGGCCTAAAAGCTGCCCGAGCCGTCCCTTCGCTCAACGGCAGGATATAGGCGACCGCCGGAGACTGGCCCGGAGTGGAAATCGGAAGGCCGATACCGCGCGACCCCAACAGGGCGTCCGCATGGGCTGCGGCCCCGATTGCTTCCAGCAAAGCACGTGAAACCATGGGTGTCTGGGCCTGAAGAACGCCGTTTCGCGAGCGCAGAAGTATACGCTCGTCAAGCAATTTTGCCGCATGGGTGTTGGCGTGAAGAACCGCCCCATCTGCTCCAGTGAGAATGATGGGAACTGCGAGGCTGTCGAGGACACCGCGATATATGCCGGTGGTGACGCGCGTCTGATCCAAAAGGTCGCCAATCAGGGAAGCTCGCCGCAGGTGGGGTGAAAGCAAGGCTAGAAAGCGCTGTTCTTCCGCGCTGATGGGCGGCCGGTTCGCCCACGTCGTCGTACTGAATAGTCCAATCCGGTCGGCAGTATGGACGAACTTCGTCGTACACGCCTCGCGGAGGCCTTGAGGCTTTGCCCATTCTTGGAAGAATGCGGATTGCTCCAGTTCCCCTTCGCTGACGAGAGACAATGTCCGCTGCGGCAGATCAATGTCGCCAATGACCGCGGCCCTCAGGCCCGGTATCGCGTCGAGTTCATAGTCCTGTAGCGCTCTCAACTGCTCGGCGTCCCAGGGAGACTGAGCCGCAAATCTACCTCGGCTATCCGTGACGCTAGTGAGTGCAATCGTCGTATAGGCCGCGTCGATGGTGCTGGTAATGCGGGTCATGACACCCGTCCAGCCTTCCGGGCTCAAAGCGCAATCATAGATATCGCCGATTATCGAAGACAGTATTTCGTCACCCAGCCTACTCATGCGGTCCCCTGCGCAATCGCTTCTTCCACCTCTGCCAGCCAGACACTGGCAGGAATACTGGGAGATATGCAATCGAAAGCTTTCGTGGCGCAAGCTCTGCGGGAGACAAAGCTTAAGACATCATACTTGCGGGTGACGACGGCGCCGGGAGGGTCCTTTAGACGTCGTTGCTCAAGGCGCGCCGCGCTCTTTCATAGAACTTCGATCTCGAGACCTTCCATGGATATCCGCCACTATCAACTGCGCCAACGCGCAAGAGCCGTTGCGGTATTTATTGTGATCGTGTGGCCATAATGATCGCAACATTTATCAAACTGGCTGTTGGCGCTCTGCTCTTTTGCGCGGCATTCGCGAGCTCTTCGCTTCCGGCTGCGGCCGCAGCGTCGCCGCCGGAGCGGATCGAGAAAACCGAGGTGGTCGGAACTGCGTTCCGATTTACCTTCTCGAGCGGCAAAGTTCTTCAGGGCAAGGAACTCGTTGGCGCAACCCTGTCGCTACGCTTGTCCGGCGATGCTGTTGCCCACCGTGTCCGCATTGATGACATCGTGACCGACAGCCGTGATCCCGACGGCGAGGTGCTCCTGCACAAAGTCACCGTTGTCGATGGCCGAACACCGGTCGAACTATGCGACCCTGATCCTGATGGAAATCGCTGGATGTTTCCGCTCAAGGGGCAATGGAATTCGGAGGGAAAGATGATTTCGCAGTCCGGTTTTACCCTTACATGTTCAGCCGGAGCACAGGGGAAGTGCGTCCGCTTCGGTTACAAGCCCTGGAAAACCCTGTCCGACGGGACGGATCTGGCGGAGTATCACCGCGCCTGCGTCAATATGGTCCGTGCCGACTATTGCGGCGATCGCGCCACGACCCGAACGGGCATGAAGATCGACATTTACGACGATCGCGGCATCCAACGCGAGGCGGAGAGTTCCGGGAGCGATGAGCTGAGTTTCGAAGCGGGATGGAGTACCGCGGGCGCTGTCTGCGTGGCTCATACCCGTGTCCCGGACAAGATGACCCTCGACGGTCTGCAGCACTCCTGTCCCCGCCTCGCCAACCGCCTCGGCTCGGTGCTTTGCACGGCACAGAACGCCAAAACCGGACTGTTCGGCAAGGCGTTGATTTTCAACCGCTCCCACTAGCGGCAACACCGTTTCCTGTCTTCAAAACCTTGAAGCGCAGGAATTTCAAAACCGCTGGATTGTCCTCGGTTCTCTTCAACCAAAGGAAATGATCATGAAAATCCGCCAACTCGTCGCCGCCGCACTTCTCACTGCGTCAGCGGTTCCGGCATCTGCGGAAACCGTCAGCAATGCCATCACTGCAAACGCGATAACGGCCAATGCCATCACTGCGAATGCCATTACCGCGAACGCCATCACCGCGAATGCGATTACCTCCAATGCCCTCAACACGAACGCTCTTTCAGCCGCAACTGTCGCACCCGTCGGAGAGATAGGCGCCGGTAGTGTCGATGACGTCATTGGCGTGGAACTGCCGAGCGGCAAGACCATCACGAAATGAGCCAGGGAGGGGCGAGCGCTGTTCGCCCCTGCTCTCCAGGCGAAGGCGATGTTTTGACTCGGTTGGATTGCATTCCTCGATGCAGACGGCGATGGCGTCGATCAGCGCTCCAGATCGATCTGCTTCAGCCTGGTTCCGGGCAACAGAACGCCCGCCAGAATATCCTGCAGGACAAGGTCCGTGACATCGTGCGTTTCGGAAGTCTCCTGCGCCGTTGCTTTCGATCGCCCACCCTACTGCGCCGGCTCCAGCATCCCGCAATCTTCTCCGTCGGTGCACTCGCCCGAAAGTGTACGCTGACCGAGCGCAATGATAAGGACGGTGGCGGCCCCGGCCGCCGCAGACACCCAGAACCCGCTCTGGGGGCCGTAGGCATCGACGACCCAGCCCGAGACGAAGGCGCCGAGCGCCATACCGATGCCGATGCCGGTCATCACCCAGGTGACACCTTCCGTCAGCACCGATTCCGGCACGCGACGCTCAATCAGTCCGAAGGCCGTTATAAAGGTCGGCGAGATCGCGATGCCGCTGACGAAGACGGCGGTAGCAAGCAGGGTTACCGAGCTGCCGGCGACGAGCAGCGGCAGCGAGGTCAGTGCGAGGATCGCAACAGCGATCAGCAGCTGACGCTGCAAGGGGATGCGCAGATTAAGCGCGCCGAGGGTCAAACCCACTAGGAAGGAACCGAGGGCATAGACACCGATGACCAGGCTTGCCGCATTCGGCTGACCAAGCTCCTTGGTGATGGCGACAACGCTCACTTCAGCGGTTGCGAAGATCGCGCCGACGAAGATCAGCGCGAGTGTGATGATCTGCACCGGACGCTGGCGGATCGCGGAGCCAACCGAAGCCGCGCCGGCGACATGACGCACCTTCGGCTCGGTGCCGCGCTGCACGATGAAGGCGGCCGTCCCGAGCGCCAGAAAAGCCGTGCTCACCATCATGCCGGCTTCGGGGAATAAGGCGACGGCCAGCCCGACCGACAGCGAGGCACCGGCGATATAGACCAGTTCGTCCGCGGCACTTTCGAACGCGAAGGCCGTGTTGAGCTCGGGCCGGTTGCGAAAGAGTTCCGTCCAGCGGGCCCGCATCAGCGCCGGAATGCTTGGCATAGCCGCCGCGAGGAAGGCTGAGGCAAAGAGCGTCCACACCGGCCAGTTCTGGTTGGCCGCGGCGATCAGCGCGATGAACGCCAGCACCGATACGATGGTTGTGGGAACGACCACTGCCGTCTGGCCCAGCCGGTCGACCGCTCGCGAAATCTGCGGCGAGACCACCGCATTGGTGAGTGCATAGGTCGCCGACACGGCGCCTGCCAGCCAATATTCGCCATGTGCCTGGGAGAGCATAGCAACGATGCCAATCGGCGCCATGGCGATGGGAAGGCGTGCGAAAAAGCCGGCTGCGGAGAAGCCCTTGGCTCCAGGTGCCGCGAATATTTGCCTATACGGATTTGACATGGGACGATCCTTCCATCTATCGGACAGAACACTTATATACGGAGCGTATGTGTTTAGAAATAATGCATACGCTCCGTATGTCAATGAAAAAGATACGCGGCGTATGCCAATGGAGAAGCCATGCGCAAACCGCGCGGGGAGATGATCGCAGAGACCCGCGGCAAACTTATCGCAGCCGGGCGGCGTGCCTTTGGCACGATCGGCTACGCGGAAGCCTCGATGGACGATTTCACCGGCGAAGCGGGATTGACGCGCGGGGCCCTCTATCACCACTTCGGTGACAAGAAGGGTCTGCTCCAGGCTGTCATCATGGAAATCGACGCTGAGATGACGGAGCGGTTGAACGAGGTCTCGGCCGCCGCTCCGACACGCTGGCAGGGCTTTGTCGACGAATGCTCCGCTTATATCGAAATGGCGCTTGAACCGGAAATCCGGCGTATCATGTTTCGCGATGGCCCGGCTGTGCTCGGTGATATATCGCAATGGCAGAACACCCCCGGCTGTATCGCCGCCCTCTCCCGCAGCCTCGACCGACTCAAGGCCGATGGCGAGATCATCGACATCGACACCGAAACCGCCGCCCGCCTCATCAATGGCGCCAGCAGCCATATGGCGCTTTGGATCGCCAATGCCGAGAATCCGGAGGGGGTTTCGGAGCGGGCGGTCGCGGGGTTCAAGGCTATGTTGGGCAGCCTCCGCAGGCAGCAATGAGGTGTTTGATTTCCTATTCAGGCGCCGTGGGCACCAGGTCGTTCCATGACGATCGTGTTCCCGCCTCTGTGTAGCCGCCACACTCCGATACTTTTTTGGCATTTCTAGAAACATGCCAGATACGCAGACCCGTCAGACATCACTCCGTCACGAAATGTCGCCCCTGGGCGACAACAACATGGAGTGCCTCATGAAGAAGATAGACAATATTCTCGCCTGGCGCCGCCTTGCCCGCGGTGCAATGGTGATGGCGGTTGGACCAATGTTGCTGTTTTCAGCCGGTTACCTTGTGCCAGCGAGTACCGCCGATCTCACATCGGACGGGCCAGCGACGCCGATCGGGGCCGACGAAAAGATCCGCCCGTTCCAGATCCACGTTCCGCAGTCACAGCTTGACGATCTGCGCAGGCGCATTGCCGAAACGCGTTGGCCAGACAAGGAAACCGTGAGTGACGCCTCGCAAGGCATTCAGCTTTCGCGCGTCCAGGATCTGGTGCGTTACTGGGGCACTGATTACGATTGGCGCAAAGCTGAGGCTGAGCTCAATGCACTTCCGGAATTCATCACGACGATCGACGGGGTCGATATCCAGTTCATTCATGTACGATCGCGTCATCCCAACGCCCTTCCGGTCATCCTGACCCATGGCTGGCCGGGCTCGACCTTTGAGTTCATCAAGGCGATCGGCCCTCTTACAGATCCGACTGCTTATGGCGGCAAAGCGGAGGACGCATTTGATGTCGTCATCCCTTCCATCCCCGGCTACGGCTTTTCGGGTAAGCCCACGGAGCTTGGCTGGGGGCCCGACCGCGTTGCGCGAGCATGGGACATCCTGATGAAGCGGCTCGGCTACGCGCACTACGTTTCCCAGGGTGGCGACCACGGTTCCGTTATCTCCGACGCGTTGGCGCGCCAGGCACCCAAGGGCTTGCTTGGTATTCATCTCAACATGCCGGCGACCGTTCCGGGCAATCTCACCAAGGCGATCAACAGTGGAGACCCGGCTCCTGCGGGACTGTCGGCGCCCGAGCGGGATGCCTTTGAATCGTTGAGCACCTTCTTCGGCCGGAATGCCGCCTATGGGGCCGTGATGGTGACGCGTCCGCAGACGATCGGCTACTCGCTTTCCGACTCGCCGTCCGGCCTGGCTGCATGGATCTACGAAAAATTTGCGCAGTGGAGCGACAGTGAGGGCATTCCTGAACGCGTTTTTTCCAAGGACGAAATGCTGAATGACATCACGCTGTACTGGCTGACCAACACTGGGGCATCCTCGTCGCGGTTCTATTGGGAAAACAACAACAACAATTTCAGCGCGGACGCCCAGAAGACCAAAGAGATCAAGATCCCGGTGGCCATCAGCGTATTCCCAAAGGAGATCTACCAGGCGCCGGAGAGTTGGAGCAAGCAGGCCTATCCCACGCTGCATTATTACCACCGTGTCGATATGGGCGGTCACTTCGCCGCCTGGGAACAGCCCAAACTCTTCGCTGAGGAATTGCGAGAGGCGTTCCGGTCGGTGCGTTGATACACCGGCGGTCAATACCCGTTCGGCGTGTCGACGTCGAGCGGGGCCGCGTCGCCAATTTCAACATCGAGCACGAGCAGGCCCGATGTGGCGACGGCGTTGCGCTGCCGACGCAGCCCTTACAATCCAGTGGGCGGTTTCGCCCACTGGATTGTGATCCTACTTCGCTGTAGAGCGAGGAAGGTATTTTGATGCCATCCCTTTTAGGTGCGATTTTATGACAAAAAAAGTTTATCTCGCCGGTCCGGAGGTCTTCCTTCCCAACGCCCGTGAAATGCTCGACCGCAAGGCGGCACTTGCCCGTGAGGCGGGACTTATCCCACTCTCGCCCGGCGATCTGGAAATCCCGCACACGAACTCGAAACGCGAGCGGGCGGCTGCGATAAACGCGGTGGACGAGAAGATGATGATTGAGGCTGACGCGATCATCGCCAACCTGACGCCCTTTCGCGGCATTGCGGCCGATACAGGGACAGCCTTCGAACTCGGCTTTATGTGCGCAAGCGGTAAGCCTGTATTCGCTTACACGAATGTGGCTCGCGATCACAGCGGACGAGTGAGCGATCTTTATGGCGGGGCCATCGCCTATGATGGCGACGGTCGATTGCGAGACCCGAATGGAATTGCGGTCGAGGATTTCGGCCTGGCCGACAATCTGATGCTGCACGCCGGGATTGAGCGGCGCGGTGGCGTCCTCATCGTCGGAGACGCGGCGCGCGATGCGCTCTATACGGATCTTGCCGCATTCAAGGCCTGTCTTGCCGTCGCCGTCGAAAAACTGCGCTAAGGCGCTCAATAATCAGTAGTCCCTCGGTCGACCGCTTGCAGCCCGCTTCACGCCGCCCGAGAGGATCGCCGCTCAGTCGCGCGTTGTGTGGGTGGACAAGTTTGAGAGTTAGCCGGACGGCGGCCAATGATCGGTGTCATGGTCAGGATGCTGATGATTGGTGCTGCTGATCCGGTGCAACATCTGGGGATTGTCGGCGTAGGTCGGTCGCTCGCCCGGCACTTGGGCCAGGTTGGCGTACCAGGACACCCGGCTCTCGTTGCCGCATTGGTTTTCGGGCGGCGCCCGATCGGGCTCATCGAGGGTACCGACCAAAACTCCGATGTCGTCACCATCGGGAGAATCGAAGGTGAGTGGGGTGCCACAGTCACGGCAAAAACCACGTCGGCCGACGTCCGAGCTGTGAAAATAGCTGATTGCGCCACGCGTCAGGCGAAAGGCGGGCTTCATCACCGGGCAGATGATCGCGAACGGACCGCCCACAGCCTTCTGGCACATCCGGCAGTGGCAGATATGGACGTTTTGCGGCGGCTCCTCCAGCGCGTACCGCACGGCGCCGCATTGGCAGCCACCCGTTAGAACGACGGTCTGCATGCGGACAAACCATGGAAAGATCGCGCTGGCTCGCGTTGTATTGGCGGAGTACGTGTCACCTGGGGGCGAAATCGTTGAAACGGTGCCCCCGTTTGGTAAGGGTGTGTGTCCAGGGCGGAGGCGCCTTGCCGGCACCAAAAAGTAGCGTCTTCGGTGAGCATAGAGCCGGTCCTCACTTCTCCATTGCAGCACGTTTTCACACCTGCAACCGCGTCCTCAATAACAATTATTTCGCAGGATCGAAACCCGTCTGTGACGACGTGTTCTGACGGACGTCAACGTCACCTATGTATAAACATATCTCGACCCACCTTTAGCCGTGGTGGTTCCAGACCGAATGCAAGCGGACCATCTCGCCGCCATGCCCGCGAGTTAGTTCTTAATCGCGCCTCCGGCGGCCACGATATCGTCCGGCGTGTCGACGTCGAGGCAAGCTGCATCGCCGACATCGACATCGAGCACGGGCAGCCCTGACGTCGCAATGATATCGCGCGCGCCGACGTCGCCCTCAAGTCTCAGCACTGCCTGTTTGAGAGCACGCGGCAGAATAACGGGATTGCCGGGCTTGCCGCGTGAGACGGCGCGCACGGCAGCCTCGCCGCCCGCATTGCGAAATGCTAAAATCAAGGCATCGAGATGTGCGGTGGAAAGGCCGGGCATATCGGCCAGCATGACGAGAATGCCGTCGGCACCGTCAGCCCGCTTCGATGAGACACCTGCCATCAGCGAACTCGCCATGCCGCTGGCGTAGTCGGGATTATCGATGAAAGTCAAATCGAGCCCATCGAGCGCGGCCTCGATCTCGCTCCTGCGATGGCCGGTGACGACAATGACGGATCCGGCATCCGCACCGAGCGCGATCAATGCCGACCGCCTCACGAGCGGCACGCCGTCGAATTCGCCCAGCAACTTGTGTTTCCCGCCCTCACCCATGCGGCTTGCCTTGCCGGCAGCGAGAACGACGATCGCGACCGATGCCTTAAGCATAAGCCACCAGTCTTGCCGCGGCGATATCAGCCAGAACCGACAGAGCGAGCGACGTTGCATCCCGTGTCGGGCCGAACATCCCGATAGGCGCCTTGATGCGAGCGATGTCGTCCCGTTTGAAAGCCATGGCTCTCAGCCGCTCGACACGTCGACGATGCGTCCGGGTGCTGCCGAGCGCGCCGATGTAGAACCCAGGCGAGGCAAGTGCGGTCTCGAGAATGGCAGCTTCGGCGTCAAGCTCATGATGCAGGAGCACGACGGCCGTGAAGGGATCGATAATGTCGGCAACCGGCCGGACCCCGCCCGGCGCCACGGCAATCACGTCGTAGCCGGAAGCCTCGGCCAGTCGTGCGACGGCCTGCGCTTCGATCGTCTGCCCGGAAAGGAGGACGCGGGTGCGGGGACGGTAGACGGTCAGGAAATCTCGCTCGAGCCAGCACGTCCGTGGCAGCGGTTCTACCGGTTCGAGCGCCTGCCGCTCTGGCGAATATGCAAGGCCGGCTGCCTGCCTGCGTTCGAGACGCTCCAGCACATGCCGCAAAGCTCCGACATCTTTCAGGACATGGATTGCGACAGAGATTCCGCCGCCACAGGGAAGGACGATGTCGAAGAAGGGCGAGCCGTCGCCGAACTTGACCATTCGGTCGCGCCCTTTTGCCATTGCCAGAAGCGCTTCGGAAGCGACGGCGGCTTCTACACATCCGCCGGAGACATAGCCGCAGAACCGCCCGTCTGCGGCGACCACCATATGAGCGCCGAGCGCGCGCGCAGCCCCGCCCCGGATGTCGACGAGGGTGGCAAGTGCCGCCGCGCCACGACGATGCGCGTCTATCGCGAAGCGAAGCAGTTCCGCAGGGTCGTCGGTGGACGAGGCTCTGACGGGAATTGGCGCCGTGACGGTTGCAAGTGACTGATGCATGGGAAATCCTACAGGAATTAGCGGCGGTCCGGCTTTCGGACCGCCGTCGACGTGATCAGGCCACGTCCGGCAAGCCGCCGATCAGCTTGTCAAGCGTCAGCGGGTAGTGCCGAACCCTGACGCCGGTCGCATTGTAAACGGCGTTGGCAATCGCTGCCGCAACGCCGCAAAGGCCGAGTTCGCCGACGCCCTTCGCCTTCATCGGCGAGGACATCGGATCGGTCTCTTCCATGAAGATCACCTCCTGGTGCGGAATGTCGGCATGCACCGCGACTTCGTAGCTGGCGAGGTCGTGATTGACGAAGAAGCCGCGGCGGGTATCGACCGCCAATTCCTCCGACAGCGCTGCGCCGGCCCCCATCGTCATTGCGCCGATGACCTGGCTGCGGGCGGTGATCGGGTTGAGGATGCGGCCTGCCGCGCAGACTGCCAGCATCCTGCGGATCCGGCTTTCTCCGGTGGCAATGTCGACTCCAACCTCCACGAAGTGCGCTCCGAATGTCGATTGCTGATGCGTCTCGGTGAGCTCACCCCACTTGATGGTGTCCTCGCCGACAAGGCCATCCGGACCGGCGGCCTCGGCAAGAGGTACCGAACGATTGCCCGAGCGCACCTCTCCGTTCTCGAAGACGATGTCTTCGGAATTGAAGCCGAGCTTCTTGGCGATGGCTTCACGCAGCTTGACGCAGGCTGCATAGACGCCAGACGTCGAAGAGTTCGCACCGAACTGTCCGCCGGAGCCTGCCGAAACAGGAAAACGCGAGTCGCCGAGCTGGACGGCAACCTTGTCGATCGTGACACCCATCATTTCGGCGGCCGTTTGGGCGATGATGGTGTAGCTGCCGGTTCCGATATCGGTCATGTCGGTTTCAACCGTCACGACGCCTTCTTGGTCGAGCTTCACCCTTGCTCCGGAAGGAAGCACGAGGTTGTTGCGGAAGGCAGCGGCTACGCCCATGCCGACCAGCCAGTTTCCCTCCCGTTTGGAACCTGGTCTTCCCCGTTCGCTCCAGCCAAACCGCTCGGCGCCGAGCTTGAGGCAGCCGATGAGATTGCGCTGGGAAAAAGGCCGCTCCGGCTTCTCCGGATCGACCTGCGTATCGTTGACGATCCGAAACTGCACGGGATCGATCTCAACTTTTTCGGCAATCTCGTCGATGGCGATTTCGAGCGCCATCAGTCCGGGGGCTTCGCCCGGAGCGCGCATGGCGTTGCCCTCTGGAAGGTGAAGTGTCGCCAGCCGCATCGCGGTCATGCGGTTCGCCGCGGCATAGAGAAGACGGGTCTGATTGACGGCGGTCTCAAGCTGACCGCCGGGTTGGTCGCCGGACCAACTTTCGTGCGCAATGGCGGTTATCTTGCCGTCACGCTCGGTTCCAATACGGATCCGCTGGATTGTCGCCGGCCGATGAGTTGTGTTGTTCGGCATGAGCGGTCGTGGAAGAGCGACTTTGACCGGCCGCCCGACCGCCTTTGCTCCGAACGCGGCAAGCACGGCGTCGGCTCGCAGGAAGAGCTTGCCGCCGAACCCGCCGCCGATGAACGGCGACATCAGATGGACCTTTTCCTTGTCGATGCCGAGTGTGGTCGCCAGATCCGTGCGCCACCAGTCGATCATCTGACTTGACGTCCACACGGTCAGTTCATCGCCGCTCCAGGCAGCTATGGAAGCATGCGGCTCCATCATGGAATGGGATTGGTCGGGCGTCGTGTAGGTCGCGTCCAGAGTGACGGGCGCTGACCTGAAGGCAGCCTCGAAATCGCCGACTGCGGTATCGGGTTGCTGCGATTGGTCCGGCTCGACGGCTTTATCCTTTGCCTGGCCGAGATCGTAAACACCCTTTTCTTCGGCGTAATCGACCTTGACCAGAGCGGCTGCGGCACGCGCCTGCTCGAAGCTCTCGGCAACGACGACGGCGACTGTCTGGTGATAGTGCTGAACCTCGTCGCCGCCGAAGAGCTTGGCGGTGTTGAACTTGCCCTTCTTCCGCTCGCCGACGTCGAGTGTCGTCACGACGGCAAGCACACCGGGAGCCGTCTTGGCGGCGGAAACGTCCATGGAGGTGATGCGGCCCTTGGCGATGGCCGCGCCAACCGGATAACCATAGGCGTAGCGCATATTCGGATCGTGCCACTCATAAGCATACATTGCCCGGCCGGTCGTCTTGAGCTGACCGTCGATCCGGTGGATCGGCTGTCCGACGACCTTCAGATTGTCGATCGGGTTGGTTGTCGCTGGCGTATCGAACTGCATGGCTCAACCCCTTGCTTCGGCAATGACGGCGCCGAGCGTGCGCTCGACCAGATCGACCTTGAAACGGTTCTGTTCGGTCGGATGGGCATCGGCAAGAAGAACGCCTGCCGCCGCCCTCGCGCCTTTGGGCAACTCGGCTTCGGCGGCCTCGACGCGCCATGGCTTGTGGGCGACGCCGCCGACGGCGATCCGTCCTGTGCCGTCCGATTGGATTACGGCTCCGACCGAGACGAGTGCGAAGGCATAGGAAGCGCGGTCTCGGACTTTACGATAGATGTGCTTGCCGCCGATCGGCGGCGGCAACAGGACCGCCGTGATGAACTCGCCGCGCTCGAGAATGGTCTCCAAATGGGGCGTGTCGCCGGGCAACCGGTGAAGGTCGGCAATCGCAATCGCGCGGCGACTGCCGTCGGCCTTGATGGTTTCCACAACAGCATCGAGCGCCCGCATGGCGATGGTCATGTCACTCGGATGAGTGGCAATGCAGCTGTCGCTTACCCCGACAACTGCATGCTGGCGGCTGAAGCCGCCAATGGCGGAACAGCCGCTTCCCGGCTGCCGCTTGTTGCACGGCTGGTTCGTGTCATAGAAATAGGGACAGCGCGTGCGCTGCAGAAGGTTGCCGGCCGTGGTTGCCTTGTTGCGCAATTGCCCGGAGGCGCCGGCGACCAGGGCCCTGGAGAGCAGGCCGTAGTCACGGCGAACGGTCTCATGGGCGGCAAGATCGGTGTTGCGGACCAAGGCGCCGATGCGCAGCCCGCCCTCCGGCGTGGGTTCGATCTTGTCGAGGCCGACACCGTTGACGTCGATTAGATGCGTCGGCGTCTCGATCTCGAGCTTCATCAGGTCGAGGAGATTGGTGCCGCCGGCGATGAACTTGGTCTCAGGATTTAAGGCGGCCGCCTTGGCCGCGGCCTCGACGGACGAGGCGCGTTCATAGGTAAAGGCTCTCATGCTCTTATCCCCGCGACTTCCGAAATGGCATCGAGAATGTTGGAATAGGCGCCGCATCGACAGATGTTACCGCTCATGCGTTCGCGGATCTCGGCCGCAGTGACAGCCGCCTGAGCCGTAAGGTCGCCGGTGACGTGGCTCGGTATGTTCGCCTTGATCTCCTCGAGCACGGCCACGGAGGAACAGATCTGTCCCGGCGTGCAGTAGCCGCACTGGAAGCCGTCATGCTTGACGAAGGCCGCCTGCATCGGATGAAGGTTTTCAGGCTGGCCGAGGCCTTCGATCGTGGTGATTTGATCGCCTTCGTGCATCACCGCCAGCGTCAGGCAGGCGTTGATGCGGTGGCCGTCGACCATCACGGTGCATGCACCGCATTGGCCGTGGTCGCATCCCTTTTTCGTGCCTGTGAGATGCAGGTGCTCGCGCAGCGCGTCGAGCAGCGACGTTCTGTTGTCGACCTCGAGATCACGGTTCTCGCCGTTGACCGCGAAAGAAACTTTCGATGTATAGGCCATTTCATTTCCTGGGGACTGTGCCGCTGCGGGCGCGACGGCTCCGGTGACCGCAACCGCTGCGGCCGACGAGATAAGTAGATCTCGACGGGAAAGTTCCAGTTGTGTCTGGCTTGGCATGAAGTGTTCCACCTTGCTCGTTGGACATAGGCGCGCGTCGACGCCGTCTGCTGAGGTAGTGCAACTCCGCCGTCTGATTAGTCCCTTTCCGTTGCATACGGTTATCGATCTAGCTCATGAGTTCCCCGAGCCGCGCTCGTATGATGCTGCGAGCCACATATTCAGTAAAGTCGGATTGGATGCTGAAGCGCCCGCGGAGTAACGGCCGCCGATGCGCGCGAAAAAAAGCAGCGCCATGCGCAAAAAATGATGCTTTTCCGGCTTATCTTTATTCCCTACTCCCTATCGAAGCAGGTGACGAAAAGGGATGACCGCATGCCCACGCCGTTTTACTGGAACGAGCTCAACACATATGATTTTGCCGGCCTCTCCCCCGAGACCACGATTGCTATCCTGCCTATCGCCTCGACCGAACAGCACGGCCCGCATCTGCCGGTCGCAACGGATGTCGCGATCGCGACCGGCATGCTGGCGGAGTTGAAGCGGCAGCAGCCGGAGGATCTGGATATCCTGGTTCTTCCGACACAGGAGATCGGCAAGGCCAACGAACACATCTACGGCCCCGGCACTCTGTCGCTCAGTGCCGAACTGCTCATCCCCGTCTGGACGGCGATTGGCGCAAAGGTTGCCGAAGCCGGGCTGCGGAAGATGGTGATCGTCAACTCCCACGGCGGCAATGTCGACATCATGAGCATCGTCGCGCGCGAACTGCGCGTGCGCCATCAAATGGCGGTGGTCTCCACCCAATGGGGCCGTTTCGGTCATCCGGAAGGCATGGTCAGCGATCACGAGAGCAAATACGGCATCCACGGCGGCGATGTCGAGACGTCGTTGATGCTCAACTTCCGCCCCGAACTGGTGCGCATGGACAAGGCCCAAAACTTTGCCTCGAAGGCCGAAGGGATGCGAGAGCAGTCGAAATTTCTTCAGCCTCTGCCGCCGCATTCGCTGGCCTGGATCGCGCATGACCTCAATCCCTTCGGCGTGGTCGGCGATGCCTCGATCGCCACAGCCGAAAAGGGCGAGGCGATCTGCCGCCATCAGGTCAAGGGGTTTGTCGAGCTGCTCCAGGATCTCAAGGCCTATCCGCTTTCGAATCTCTATGTGAAATAGGCTCAGCCGCGGGTTTCACATCCGGTGGGATATGACCCTTGGCCTGCAATTCCTGCACCAGGCCGAGCAGTTCGGCGAGCAGATATTCGACGAAAAGGCTGGTGGCCGCGTCGAGGGGCGCGCGGGCACGCGCAAACAGCTTCATCTGCTGGTATCGCGCATGCGGCTCGGCGATCGGCCGGAAGACAAGTTCACCGCGCCGGCATTCGGTGATGACGTCGAGCGGATTGAGCAGCGTCAGCCCTGTGCCGCATTTGACAAGCTGTTTCAGCATCTCCGATGCATTGGTTTCCAGCACCGGCTCGACCGAGATGGGCAGGCGCGCAAAAGCAAGGTTGATCACCTCGCGCAGGCTGGTGCCCGGCTGCGCCAGAACCAGTTTTTCCTGGGTGACATCGGCAAGGTTGATCGGCCCGGGGCCGATCAGCTGATGCCCCGGCGGCAGCACGACACCGATCGGGATATCGAAATTTCCGAGGGTGCGGATGCCGGGCATGGCGGGGATGTTGAAGCCGAGACCGATATCCACCTCGCCTGATACAACAGGGTTGGCCGTCGTGCCGCCGGTATCGTTGCGCAGCTGGACGAAGACGCGCGGATGCTCTGAAAGAAAGCGCGCGATGATTTCGGGCAGCGGCCCGGCGGCAAGCCCAACGGTCGTCACCATGCGCACCTTGCCTGCCTGCTGCATCTTGAGGCTGCGGATGCGCCCCTCCAGGCGCTCATAATTCTTCAGCACGTCCCGAATATGCTCGATGCAGAGTTCGCCGGCAGCCGTGAGCCGCAGGCCACGCGGCAGCCGCTCGAAAAGCGGCGCCCCGATCTCCTCCTCCAGCGCCAAAATCTGCCTGTTGACCGCCGACGACGCCACGTTGAGGCGCGCGGCCGCCTTGCGGATCGAACCGCAACGGGCGATCTCGTTGATGTAAAGAAGGCGTCTGGAGTGCAACATGATCTCTCCAATGCATAAATTTTGCGCATGGCGCACAAAATATCTTCAGCTTTCCCAGAGATGCCGAAAAGGCATCAATGCGCACGAATTTTGATGCTTTTCAAAGCGCATGGCAATGGCTCAAATTCCCTCAAAAGGGGGCTGAGCAAGGCTTCCCTCGGCTCAAAAAAGGGAACTGCCAACCATGTTGAAAGCACAGACGAAGATGCAATTCCTGCGCTGCCTCGGCCTCGCCTCGGTGCTTGCCGCCGCCTCGCCGGCGCTCGCCCTCGACAAGGTGAGCTACGGGACGAACTGGCTTGCCCAGGCGGAACATGGCGGCTTCTACCAAGCCGTCGCCGACGGCACCTATGCAAAATATGGCCTCGACGTCACCATCGTGCAGGGCGGCCCGAATGCTGCAAACAGCGCGCTGCTGATCTCCGGCAAGCTCGATTTCTACATGGGCGGTCCGCAGGGAGAGGTATCCGCCGTCGAACAGGGCATTCCGCTGGTCGATGTCGCCGCAATCTTCCAAAAGGATCCCCAGGTGCTGATCGCCCATCCGGATAACGGCATCGACAAGTTCGAGGATCTCGCCAAGCTGAAAACGTTGTTCCTCAGCAAGGACGGCTACCTCACCTATTTCGAATGGATGAAGGCCAACTTCAAAGGCTTCAAGGACGAGCAGTACAAGCCCTATAACTTCAGTCCCGCGCCCTTCCTTGCAGACAAGGACTCAGCTCAGCAGGGGTACCTGACCTCCGAACCCTACGAGATCCAGAAGCAGGCAGGCTTCGAGCCGAAGGTCTTCCTGCTCGCCGACAACGGCTACTCGCCCTATTCGACGATGATCACGACGACGCAGACAATGATCGACGGCAAACCCGACGTCGTGCAGCGCTTCGTCGATGCCTCGATCGAAGGCTGGTACAACTACCTCTACGGCGACAACGCCAAGGCGAACGAACTGATCAAGAAGGATAATCCTGAAATGACGGATGGCCAGCTCGCCTACTCCATCGCCAAGATGAAGGAATACGGGATCATCGAATCCGGTGATAGCCTCGACAAGGGCATCGGCTGCATCACCGATGCGCACTACAAGACGTTCTTCAACGAGATGGTGGCGATCAAGGTCTTCAAGCCGGAGACGGACTACACCAAAGCCTTTACGACGAAGTTCGTCTGCAAGAGCACCGGCGTGGCACTGAAGAAGTAGGCCGACTGACGGCTCTCCTGGTCCGCCATCGAGGATGTGGCGGGCCGTATCCTCCCGCATGAACGAGACAGCAATGCTCCCAGCAAACGCCCAGGCGGTATCCCCGAAAGAGACGCGCAAGCGGCCGCTTGTTGTCATGCAGTCGGTCTCGAAGGTCTTTTCCAGCGGCACTGCCGCGCTTTCGAACATGTCGCTCACGGTCGAAAGCGGCGAGTTCGTCAGCCTGCTCGGCCCTTCCGGATGCGGCAAGTCGACGGCGCTGCGCATCATAGCCGGTCTCGGCGATGTCACCTCGGGAACGATCGACTGGCCGAGTTCTCGCATCAATTCCAGAGGTCTGCCGGAGGGCGATATCGGCTTTGTCTTCCAGGAGCCGACGTTGATGCCCTGGAAGAACGTGTTCGACAATGTCCATCTGCCGCTGAGGTTGAGGGGCGTTTCGAAGGCAGCCGCGCATGATCAAATCATGGAAGTGCTGACCACCGTCGGCCTTCAGGATTTTGCCAAGGCCTATCCGCGCGAACTTTCCGGCGGCATGAAGATGCGCGTCTCGATCGCCCGTGCGCTGGTGACGAAGCCGAAGCTGCTGCTGATGGATGAGCCTTTCGCCGCGCTCGATGAGATCACCCGCCAGAAGCTCAACGACGACGTGCTGCGGCTGTGGAAGGCGACCGGCATTACGGTGATTTTCGTGACGCATTCGGTCTTCGAGTCCGCCTATCTCTCGAACCGTATCGTCGTGATGAAGGCAAGGCCCGGGCGCGTGCATGCCGACGTCCCGCTGATCACCAGCCTCGAACGCGACGCGCACTACCGCACCTCGGAGGAATACCGCAAGGCCTGCGAAACGGTATCGCATTCGCTGATCGGGGCGATCAATTCGGCAGGGGATCATTGATGAGCGACGAAACAGACATATCGCCGCTGCTCGTTAAGCGTACCGCAAGCGCAAGGCGCCGCGATCTTGCGCTGCGCATCGCCATCCCCTTCCTCGTCATCGCCCTGATGATCCTCGTCTGGTACGCCTATGTGAAACTGTCGGGCGTCCCGCCCTATATCCTGCCAGGACCGGCCGCTGTGGCAAACGCCTTCGTGACGGATTGGGCTACGCTTGCCCCTGCCCTCTGGGTCACCACAAAGATCACCTTCATCTCACTGATGCTGGCGCTTGTCGGCGGCGTCGGCTTTGCGATCTTTCTCGTGCAGTCGCGCTGGGTCGAGCTTGCCTTCTATCCCCTTGCCGTCATCCTGCAGGTAACGCCAATCGTCGCCATCTCGCCGCTGATCCTGATCTACGCGCCCTCCACGCAGGTTGCGCTGCTGATCTGCGCCTTCCTCGTCGCCTTTTTCCCGATCCTGTCGAACATGGTCCAGGGCCTGAAGAGCGTCGACCACAATCTGATCAACCTCTTTGAGCTCTACGGCGCCTCGCGCTGGCAGACGCTGCTCTTTCTCAAACTGCCTGCCGCCCAACCCTATTTCATGACCGGTCTTCGCATCGGCGGCGGCCTGGCGCTGATCGCCGCCGTCGTCGCCGAATTTGCCGCGGGCTCTGCCGGTGCCGGCTCCGGTCTCGCCTTCCGTCTGCTGGAAGCGCAGTACCGGATGAACATACCACGGCTCTTTGCGGCACTGTTGATGCTCTCCATGCTTGGGGTGGCGATCTTCGGTCTCACCACCTTCATCGCCTGGCTGAGCCTTCATCGCTGGCATGAAAGCAGCATCAAACGGGAAAACTGATGACCTATTCCTTCATATCCCCGCCGAATGCGGCCCGCTTCGTGCTGAGCAATGCGACGGTGCCCGCCGTCACCGTCGAGCATGTCGACGTGCCGGTCACGGAAGGTCTGGCCACGGTCGATATCGTCATCAGCGATGGCACGATTGCCGCCATCCGGCCGGCCGGCGCCGCACCCGCCGATTACGCCAGGACCGATCTTAAGGACGGTATGGTCTGGCCGTGCTTTGCCGATGTCCATACCCATCTCGACAAAGGCCATATCTGGCCGCGCCAGGCCAATCCCGACGGCAGCTTCATGGGCGCGCTCGATGCCGTCAGGGCCGATCGAGAGGCCAACTGGTCAGCCGCGGACGTCAAACGGCGCATGGAATTCTCGCTCCGCTCCGCCTATGCCCATGGCACCAGCCTGATCCGTACGCACCTGGATTCGCTTGCGCCCCAGCATCGCATCTCCTTCGAGGTTTTTGCCGAAATCCGGGATGTCTGGAAGGACAGGATCGCGCTGCAGGCGGTCGCCCTCTTCCCGCTGGATGCCATGGGAGACAGCGCCTTCTTTGCCGATCTCGTCACAACAATCCGACAGAACGGCGGCCTGCTTGGCGGCGTCACCCGGATGGGGCCGGAGCTTGTCTGGCAGCTCGACACGCTCTTCAGGACTGCCGCAGAGCAGGGCCTGAATGTCGATCTGCATGTCGACGAGACGGATGATCGCGGCGCGGAAACACTGAAGGCAATCGCCGAGGCCGTGCTGCGCAACGGGTTCGAGGGCAAGGTGACCGCCGGTCATTGCTGCTCGCTCGCCCGCCAGGACGAAGACACCGCCGCGCGCACCGTCGAGTTGGTCGCCAAGGCAGGCATCGCGGTCATTTCACTGCCGATGTGCAACATGTATCTGCAGGATCGCTCTTCCAGCCGCACCCCGCGCTGGCGCGGCGTCACGCTGTTCAAGGAACTGGCCGCCGCCGGTGTCGCGACCGCGGTCGCATCCGACAATACCCGCGACCCGTTCTATGCCTATGGCGATCTCGATCCGGTGGAGGTCTTCCGCGAGGCCGTGCGGATTCTGC
This sequence comes from Rhizobium sp. WSM1274, assembly GCF_025200775.1. Classification (NCBI taxonomy): domain Bacteria; kingdom Pseudomonadati; phylum Pseudomonadota; class Alphaproteobacteria; order Hyphomicrobiales; family Rhizobiaceae; genus Rhizobium; species Rhizobium sp. WSM1274. Next base: position 219,687 of record NZ_CP104139.1, read on the forward strand.
ATCTCGACCACCCGCTCGATACCGCCGCCCGTGTCGTCACCACCTCGCCCGCCGCCATCGTCGGACGGCCGGACAAGGGCCGCATCGCCGCCGGCGATCCGGCCGATCTCGTGCTGTTCAGCGCGCGGCGCTGGAGTGAATTCCTGTCCCGTCCGCAGTCTGACCGCGTCGTGCTTCGCCGCGGTAAGGTGATCGACCGCAGCCTGCCGGATTACCGTGAACTCGATAACGTCGTTGGAGCCTGACATGGCCGATTATCAGAAGATCAAAAAGGAACTCGAAGGCATCGCCGTTGAGGACAATCCGGCGCTGGTTCGCCAGAAGAGCCGGGATTTCTATTGGTATTCGCCTGTACTCAAAGCTCAGCTCGACAATGTGACGGCCGATCTCGTCGTCACGCCGAAGACCGAGGAAGAGGTCATCCGGACGCTGAAGGTCGCCTATGCCCATGGCGTGCCGGTGACGCCGCGCGGTGCCGGCACCGGCAATTACGGCCAGGCCATGCCGCTTTCCGGCGGCATCGTGCTGAACCTTGCCGCCATGGACAAGATCAAGGAGATCCATCCCGGCCGCGTCATCTGCGAACCGGGCATCGTGCTTGCGCAGCTCGACAAGCAGACCAAGACCCATTCCGGCCAGGAGCTGCGTTTCCACCCCTCCACCGCGCAGACGGCGACGGTCGGCGGCTTCATCGCCGGCGGTTCCGGCGGCGTCGGCTCGATCACCTGGGGCGGCTTGCGCGACCTCGGCAACATCCTGCGCCTGCGCGTCGTCACCATGGAAGCCGAACCGCGTGTCCTCGATCTCACCGGCTGGGATCTCCAGAAGGTGAGCCACGCCTACGGCACCAACGGCATCATCACCGAGATCGAGATGCCGCTTGCACCTGCCTATGACTGGGTCGATGTGCTCGTCGGTTACGACGACTTCATGGAAGCGGTGCGCTTCTCAGACGCACTGGCGAAATGCAACGGGATCCTCGTCAAGGAGATCGCACCGATTGCCGCTCCCATTCCTTACGACTATTTCACCCGCCACAAGCCCTACATCCGTCAGGGCCAGTCGATCGCCGTGCTGATGATCGCGCCGCACTCCATGGATGCTTTTCTTGCCTTCACAGCGGCGCAGAAGGGCGAGATCATGTTCCGCTCCGACAAGGTGGAAAGCATGCGCGGGATCCCGCATGCCTATGAGCTTGCCTGGAACCACACGACATTGCGTGCGCTGAAGGTCGACCCGAGCTTCACCTATCTGCAAGTGCAATATCCGGGGCCGGATCATGTCGCCAAGGTTCGGAAGATGGTCGAAATCTTCGGTGACGAAGTTCCGGGTCATCTCGAATTCATCAAATTCGACGGACAGATCCAGTGCTCCGGGCTGCCGCTGGTGCGCTATACCACCGAGGAGCGGCTGGAGGAGATCATCAAGATCCACCAGGACAATGGATGCCCGATTTTCAACCCGCACCGCTATACGCTGGAAGAAGGCGGCATGAAGCGCACCGACGCGGTGCAGCTCGCCTTCAAGCAGGAAACCGATCCGAAGGGCCTGCTCAATCCCGGCAAGATGATCGCATGGGATAATCCCGATTTCGATTTCAACGCCGGCAAGAACTATCTCTTCCCCGGCCTGGCGGCCCTGATGGAGGCCTCATGAGGGTTCTCGTCCTCCACTCTCACCCGGTCGAGGAAAGTTACGGCAGGGCGCTTTACCGGCAAACCATCGAGAGCCTTGAGAAGGCCGGGCATGTTGTGGATGGCTGCGACCTCTATGAAGAGCGGTTCGATCCAGTGCTCTCGCGCCACGACCGGCTCGTCTATCACGACTATCCGGAAAATCTGAAGCTAGTGGAATCGCATGTCGAAAGGTTGAAGGCGGCCGAGGGGCTGGTGATCTGCACCCCGATCTGGAACTTCGGCTTTCCGGCAATCCTGAAGGGATATTTCGACCGCGTCTGGCTGCCGGGCGTTTCCTTCGAGCTGGTCGACGGCAAGGTGGAATCGCGGCTACGCCACATCCGCAAGCTCGCAGCCGTCCTGACTTATGGCGCAACGCCCTTCCGGGCTTTCGTCGCCGGCAACCCGCCGAAGAAAATCGTCAAGCGCGTGCTGAGGGCGCAGATCAATCCGCTGAGGCCGGTGACGTTCCTAGCCCATTACGACATGAACAATTGCACGCCGGAGACGCGCGCAAAATTCCTCGACCGCGTCGGAGACGCGATGAAGCGCTTTTAGAAGATTTTCGCAGCCGTCACCTCGACCTCGACGAGAAACTCAGGGCGGGTAAAGCCGCCGATGACGAGCAAGGTGGAAACCGGCTTCGGATCGAGCGTATAGCGATCCCGTACAGCCATATAGGCTGGGAAATCCTCGCGGCGGGTGACGAAGCCTGAAATGCGGATGACGTCGGCAAAACTCATTTCCGCCTCCTGCAAGATCGCCTTGATCGCCTCGAAGCAGAGTTCCGCCTGAGCCGCGATGTCGCTCGGAACAGTATCGTCGAGACCAATACCAAGCTGGCCCGACGTGACGAGCAGCGCGGCGCCGGGCGGCACCAGCAGGCCGTGATTGTAATTTCCGAAAGGCCGGCGCACCGAGGCCGGATTGAAAGTTTTTTTCATCGATCTGAAAATTTCCGAGGGCTGCAGACATCGAGCCTACAGGATGCGGCGGGATATGAGAATATCGCTGCGTCCATAATGTTTTGCGACAGAAAGCAGGACGACCGCCTTGAACGGAATCGAATCATCGGCCTCGGAGTGCATCGCGTGAAATTTTAGTACGTTAGACGCGTCAAGGCACGCTCGCTGTCCCCGCCCCTTCGTTAGACGACCAAAAAAGCACCAGTCTGGTATTGGTGCAGCGTACTCCAAGTGGGAGACGTATGCGCATCTGTTTCGCACTGAGCCGTTCAAGAGCCGCTCAGTGGAACTCTTTCTGCTATAACGTATGAGGCCATCGCGAACCCAGCTCGTCAGTGGATCAAGGTAGCTCAGTCGGACGCCGTTATTGGAGGCGATCCAACGGACGTCCTTATTCGACAAGCCCCTCGCGTGTTCTTGTAGTCAATTGGAGAGGTGCTGAGCCAGCCGAAGGTGTTCTTGGGGGCGAGTTCGACGCGCTTTCGATAGGGCATGCTGCTGACCTGGGAGAGCCACAACGTCCGCTTTTCGGTGGGGTGTTTCATCGTGTTTTCCTCGGACATCACTTGAACTGGGCCATCGTGGTTTCGAACGAGCGCTTCGCCTGTTCGGCGAGCGGAAGTTTGCGATAGGTCTCGCTGATGATCTCGACACCCCAAGGACCTTCGTAGCCGGCGTTCTGGACGGCCTTGATGAATTCTTTCGGCTTGAGCACGCCTTCGCCCGGCAGGCGGCGATGATAGATGGTGTCTTCCCACAGGAGGCCCTTCACATCGGCGTCGGCGTCGTCCAGCTCGATCGAGCCGATGAAGCGGGACGGAATCTTCTCGATGTCCTTGTACGGAATGCCGCCGCGGGCCATGTGCCAGATGTCGATGAGCAAGCCGCCGTTAGGCTGATCGGCACCTTCCACGATCGCACGCGCCACTTCCAGCGTCCGGACGTTGGAGAAAGGCATGATCTCCATGACGACCCTGACGCCGTACTCGGCGGCGTCACGGCAGACTCTGGCGAACGCCTCGCGCATACGGTCGACGTCAGGCGTCATTTCCGCCTCGGTCGGTGCATACAGATCGCTTCCGAGGCCGGGAGCTATCTTGAGATTGCGGACGCCGAGACCCTGGGCCACCTCAAGCATCTCCGTCCGCATGACGTCCGACTTCGCCCGGCGCTCGCCGTCCAAATACCATCCGGAGAGAAATTCGTACTCGAGGTATTTGATGTCGTTGTCATCGGCGATCCGCTTCATTTCCTTCAGGCCCATCTGAGCGGCCGTGGCTTGGACATCGGCGTGGATAAGGCCCATGCCCTTGTAGCCGACCTTGGCTGCCGCCTCGACGCGATCCTTGAAAGGGATCGGGCTGATTTCGGTCGGACCGAACGGATAGACGTCGCCTCCAAGTGTGAAGAACGCCGCCAACAACTCGATTCCGTTTTTCCCAGTCATTTCCGTTACTCTCCTGGCGACATCGCGCCGCCTGCGTTTTAGACGACCCTTTCTACACTGAAGCTCTGGCGCGACAATCATGCATTAGGGATCAACATTGTAGCATAAAGATATACAATGAGCGGGCTTAGATGGAGCGGATGCTGCCGCCGTCCACGCCCCAAACCGCCGAAGTGACAAAGCTGGCCAGGTCGGACGCAAGGAATACCACCACGTTGGCGACCTCTTCGGGAGTCCCGAGACGTTCGAGGGGAAGCTGCCGCAGCTTCATCTCATATTCGACAGCCGCCTGGGGCTCCATCTTGTGGAACGCGCCCATCGTTTCGGCGAAGCCACCAGGCTTCGTCCAGAACGGCGTCCAAATCGGACCCGGCGCGACGGCGTTGACCCGCACATTCTTGCCTTCGGCGCGCGCGAGACCCTTTGTGAGGGCAAGAACTGCAGCTTTCGACGTCGAATAATCGATCGGAACCGGTTCAGGCTGACGAGCGAGATCGGAACCGTTGTTGACGATGACGCCCTTTCGCTCGCGGAGGATCGGAAGCAGCTTTCGGGTCGCGCGAACGTAGCTCATGAAATTGAGGGAGAAGGTCTTCTCCCATTCTTCGTCGGTCAGTTGGTCAAAGGTACGGATCGCGCCTGAGCCGACATTGTTCACCAGCACGTCCACCGCGCCGCCCGTCGCCTTGAGCAACTCGTCGAGGCCCGCCGATACGCCGTCCCCCGTGGACAGGTCCGCTTTCGCGGTGTGGGCCATGCCGCCCGCTGCGGCGACTTCGACCTTGACCTCGGCCAAGGCCTGCTCGTCGATGTCTACGAGGCCCAACGTTGCGCCTTCCCGTGCGAACGCCACCGCAGTCGCACGACCGATGCCGTTGGCGGCACCTGTGATGAAAACAATTTTACCCTTCAGTCCAGTTTCCATTTCTCTCTCCCATAGGATCGTTTCAAATATGGCGGGCGCGTCAGATCGAAGCGCCTTCCTCCCCAGTTCGGAAATCAAAGCTCGTGGTCAGTCCCCCGTCGGCGACGAGGTCAGCGCCCAGGACCGCCGTCGAGCCACTCGACAAAAGGAACATCGCGGCCTGGGCGACTTCGCGCGCCTCCAGGATGCGGCCGCCGGGCTGGCGCGCTGATCGCGTCGCCAGGAACCTGTCGCTGTCGGTGGCGGATTCAAGGTGACGCTTGAAGAGGCCGGCCAACATGGGTCCGGGGCTGAGAACATTGACGCGGACGCCACTTCGGGAGTGGTCGACCGCGACCGTGCGGGCCAACTGCCGCACCGCTGCTTTCGTGGCGTTGTAGATGCCGAGCTGCTGTTCCGCCAAAGTGGCGTTGACGCTGGCCACAGCCACGATCGCCCCATCATGGGCCTCGATCATCAGCGGCAGCAGGGATTTGATCGCCAGGGCAGTGCCCACGACGTTCACGTTGAGCGCACGGGAGATGATCGCAGGCGTGGCGTCCAAGATCGTGCCGACGTCTAGGATGGCTGCAGACGTCACGAGACCGATGCGTTTGGCGTCCGAAGACCTCAGACGGGCGACGACCTTGTCCCAGGTCGCCTCGCCGGCGACATCTCCCGCGACATGGTGATATCCCGCAAGAGCGGCGAGATCGTCCTGAGCAGCCGAGAGATCGACGCCGACGGTCGCCACACCCGCTTCGACGAGCAGACTGCAAAGTTCATGCCCGAGGCCGGACGACGCTCCCGTCACCACTACGGTGTCAGGAAGTTCGAAGGTGAGTTGCGGCATCGTCATTTCTCCTTGGCGGTGTCTTTTTTTGCGGCGAGTACGAAGTCCCAGTTGACAGACCAGAAGGGGCCATCGAAGCCGAGCTCGTATGCCCGTGCGGGATCGGTCACCTTCTCGAAGTCCGCTATTAGCGAGTCCTTCACGCCGAAGACCGAGTCCTCGGCCAAGTATTGGCAATCGGGTGTGAAGATGTGGGTGATGACGGGATCGTAACCTGGCGCGCTCACGATGAAATGAATGTGCGCAGCCCGATTGGGATGCCTGCCCAGATGCCCAAGCAGCTTGCCGACCGGACCGTCATCGGGGATGGGGTAGTAGCGGGGTTTCACGGCTCGGTACCAATACGAGCCGTCGCTCTCAGAGGTGAAGACGCCGCGAAGATTCCAGTCGGGCTGAACGTCCTTTTGCTGCACGTCATAGAACCCGTCGTCGTTTGTTTGCCAGACATCGACGAGCGCGCCGGCGATCGGCTTGCCACCGCTGTCGACGACATGTCCGCGCACGACCATCGGCTCTCCCTTGCCGTCCAGGCAAATGTTGGTCCCGTTGGCGTAGCGCGGAGCGGCTGGTACATAGAACGGTCCGAGGATCGTGTTCTCCGTCGCACCGTTGGGGCGACGGTGGTTGATGGAATCGACCAACATCGAGACGCCGAGAGTGTCAGACAGCAGGATGAACTCCTGACGCCAATCCGAACACATCTGCCCGACCTCGGTGAGGAACTTGATGCCCTGAAGCCATTCCTCGTGCGAGGGCTCGATTTCCTTGATCGCAGCGTGGAGGTGCTTCACCAGGACGGACATGACCTCGCGCAGGCGCGGATCGACGTCCGGCCCCATTCTTGCGTTAACGACGTCGACCGAGGTCTCCTCCTCGAAATACGGATATTTGGGCTTCGACGCTTCGGCTTTGCTCATCTCAGACATTCTCTATCCTCCTCGGCCCGAATTGCTCGCCATCAAACGGCCGGAGCGTCGCCCGCAAAGGCGCGGGCGATCAGCGCGCGGATGCCGTCGCGCTCCAATGGTTGGGGGTTCCAGTACGGGTTGGCCAGGGCGCGTTCGGCCGCCACGCCGACACCGTGTTCCGGCATGCCGATCTCTCGCAGGGACCTCGGCGCTCCGATCCGTCCGGCGAGTTCGAAAAGCGCCACAGCGGGGTCCTGATGACCAAGCACGTCCCGGAGCTTTTCGATCACTTCGGGGATGGCGGGCGCGTTGTAAGCGAGCGCGTGCGGCAGGACCACCGTGTGGGTTTCCGCATGTGGCAAATCGAACGAGCCGCCCAGCGTGTGGCAGAGCTTGTGATGAAGGGCCATGCCGACCGAACCCAGGCAGATGCCGCAGAGCCACGCGCCGTAGAGAGCGTCGCTGCGCGCGGCGTGATCGGACGGGTCGTCATGTATCAGCGGCAGCGAACGCGCCAGGGCCCGGATCGCCTCCAGCGCCATCAGGGAGACGACGGGGTTCCGTTCCTTGGCGTAAAGCGCCTCGATCGCATGGGCGATGGCGTTCATGCCGCTGGTGCCAGACATGCCGACCGGGAGCGTGAGCGTGAGGTCCACGTCGTAGATGACCACCTCAGGAAGAATCTTCGGGCTGCTCTGCGTGACCTTCTGCCCGTCCTTGGTCTCGCCCAGGATCGGCGTCATTTCCGATCCCGCGTATGTAGTCGGGGCGACGATCTGAGGCAGGTCGGTCCGCAGCGCGATCGCCTTGGCCAACCCTGTGGTCGATCCGCCACCGACTGCGATGAGGCCGTCGACCTTCTTGTCGGCCACGACCCTCATCGCGTCCTCGGTCACATCGACGGGCGTGTGCATCGTGGCGCGAGAATAGACCCCGACTGAGCTCGCCCCAAGAAGCGCGGACAGCTTCTCCGCATCCCCGGCCTGTGGCGGCGTCGCCAGGACCAGAACACGCTTCAGCCCAAGGCGGTCGACTTCCGCAGGAAGCAGGGCCAGCGTTCCCGACCCGAAAATCACTCTGGCCGGCTGGCCGTTATAGACGAAAGACTGCATGTCGGTTCCTCGAATTCCCAGCCTCGATTGGACCGGACGTCCTGCGTTCTTAGCGATTGTCGACGCGCTTCAAGAACGGGTTGATGTCCACTTGGCGCCAGACGTTGGCATGGGCGAACGGGTCGTTTTTGTTGAACGCGATCACATCGCCGATCTGGTCGGCCTCAAAAACGAACAGCGACCCGATCATGGTCTCGCCGTCGGCGGCGACAAGCGGTCCCGAAATTACAGTCTTTACCGTGCCTGCGGAGAGGTACGCTTTATGGGCGTCGTAGTTCGCCTGGCGGCGCGGCAGGCCATCCGCGTGGTCGAGGCAATGAACCGCAAAGAGCATGAACTTTCCTTTCATCGTTCTCCCTCGAAGATCAGCTCGGAGGAGTGGTGGCGGGTCGAAAGCTGGCCGGGTATCAATCCTTCACGTTGTCCTGAGGGCGATACAACCGACTGTGATTTCGCCCGACATCAGGTCGAAGTCGACGCTCTTTGAAGCGCGGCCGGCGTATGTCTTCCGAAGCCCCGGCACATTCAGGGTCGGCGTCGGCTTGAGGTCTTGGGACTGGGTGATCGTCGTGGTCATCGGTTCCTCCACCTTCACACCTCACTCGGCGTTTGCACGCACGCCGGCGCATTTGAGCGGGGAATAGTCGACCTGGTGTCGGGCGATCCGGACGTCCTTTAGGGAATCCCTGATCCGCAGATGCGCGGGATGGGAGGCGTACCCCTCCAGGGAAGCTTCGTCCTTGAATTCGGAATAGAGCACGACATCGCAGGCATAATCCACACGCGAAAAATCGATGCCGACCTCAAGGAAAAGGAGGCCGGGGATTTCCCCACGGAGGCTCTCGAACTTTGTCTTGAGGTCGAAAGCGGCGGCCTGCTTCTCCTCGGTGCTGTCTCCGCGGACGTCCCACATGACGATATGCTTGATCATCGATCTTCTTCTTGAGTTTGGAGTTACGGACTGCCGGAAAGAGCGGCTCGGTTGATGTCTTGGAAATCCCGTTTCCATTTACGGGGCGCTGAACGCTCGCTTAGGCGGGCCCTTCGCGGCAGATCCGGCAAACCCAATTGAAGCTCATGGAATTCCTCCCAACGGCCGTTCCTCCGCCGCAGATCGAAATTAGCTTCCCCAACTTTGGGAAAAAGGCCGTGAGCAGGGAAACACTTTCTCACGCTGCGCAAAAAGCAAAACCGACTTTGCAGGCCGGCGCCTGTCGGAGAACCTGAAATGCCTGTTGGGGGCAACTCATGGATTTGGCGCTTAAGGACGACCTCAGACGCGAAGCCAATGCCCCGTTAGGGAACCCGAATGGTCAGGTGCGCGTACCTACTGCATCCGGCGCGCAGGGATCTTCCCACCGAGGCGCATTGGAAAGTTATGGCTCACGGTAGTGACGGTCGGCTCTATCCGTGCGACAGTTCTGAGCTAGATGGTAGACGTACTTTCACGGGTGGGCGCACGGGCGTTACGATTGACGTCGTGTGCTGAAAGCGGGAGCTACACCCTTCGGCGTGCTCGATATGGCTGGTGGCGATTACCACTTTGACCGCAAGGCGACGCAACTGACCGTCAGCTGTCGAGACGGACGCTGAGCCGGATGTAGATCCCGAATCCGTGGATTGGACCAACATCTACGGGCCGGTTGGCTGAGCTGCCGGCCTGAGCAACACGCTGAGCCAAAAAGAATGCGAGGCAGCACGCCCGTCGTAGGGGTGCTGCCTCGCTAAAGCGCCTGGGAGGACGCGAACTAGAGAGGTCTCAAGACGAAGTCGAAGTTGGTTTCCCATTTCATCGTCCCGCCGGAGATCGGCATGAAATCGACTTGAGAAGGCAACGCCGATCAGGGCGCTACGCACCATGCCTTCGCGCCACACAAACCCGAGATCGGGGACCTTGGGTTCGCATTAGTTGGACTCAGACGGCGACGTCCACTTCGGCGCCGGAAAGAGAGGACGACTTGAACAGGGCCTCGAGCAGCTGGTTCACATTGTGGGCCTGCGTCGCCGAAACGACTGAGGCCGAGCCAGACCTGAGCGACCCGACGAAAGCTGCCGCCTCCCGATCGAAGTAGATCGGGTTGCCGATCTCGGCGATCTCCGGCGAGTACACGGTCTTTTTGGTGGCCCAGATTTCCGGAAAGCTCGTCTCGCACCATTCTGTCCAGCCCTGCTGGAACCCGTTCTTGCCACTGTCATATATCTTGTAGGACGAGGGTAGCGGACAAGAGTGCATGATACCCTCCGTTCCGTAGGCCGAAAGATCCCAGCTTTCGGTCCAGGACAGAGGATCCCACGACATGAAGTCGACGGTCACGAGCTTGTCACAGTAGTTCAGAATCGCGCCGGCGGCGTCCTCGCGGGAGTCGCTCCCGAATGCCGACTCGAATTTCGTGATCCGCGCATTCACGCTTTGGGGCACTCCGAAGTGAAGCAGAATGCGATCGATCAGGTGGCAGGCAATAACGAACATTGCGCCGCCAATATCCCCGGGCTGGTTCATGTGCGGCGTGGCGGCTTCATTGTGCGAGCAGCCCGCATGCGCCCTCACCTGCAGCACCTTGCCGAGCCGGCCGCTCGAAAGAACCTCCTGCATCTTGTCCACCGAAGGAGCAAAACGCCAGCAGTAACCAACCTGGAACAGTCCGCCCGTGCGCTCAACGGCCTCGACGATCCGGGCCGTATCTGCAGATCCCCGGCCCGCCGGCTTCTCGCACAACACGGCCTTGCCGGCCTCAAGCGCCTCGATGGCCAGGTTGGCCATGCTGAGGCTCTTTGAATGCACCAGCACCGCGTGGACGTTGGGATCGGAGAGGATCGCTTCCTTTGTTCTGGCTTCCAGCCCGAGAGCGTCGACGAAGGGGGCGAGCAACGGACTGTCGTCGTACGCTCCCATCAACCGAGCACCGGGCATGCGCTGAAATGCCTTCACGCGTCCTGAGGTGTGCGGGTGCGTAATACCCAGGCAAGCGATACCAAATTCGACGTTTTCGCCGATCGCGTAGGTCATTTCATTCTCCCAAACCTTGTTGAACCACGCCCGACGAGTGACGAGCGATGTCATCAAACTCGTCAGCATTGTCTCGACCGCATGGTGTTTTCCCTACGGCCGAGCCATTCGATCGGGAACGCTACACCGTCTTTCCGAGCGAGGCTTCGAGCTCGGCGAGCTCCTGCCCGCCTGCCATCAGGCTTTGAAGCTCCTCGGAGGAAATATGGCCGCGATCGGCCGTGCCGAGGGTCTTGCCGCGATTGAGGACGGTAAAGCGATCGCCGACAGCAAGGGCATGTCGGACGTTGTGGGTGATGAACACCACCCCTACCCCCTTCTTCCGCACACGGTCGATGGTCGACAGGACATTGGCCGTCTGACGCACGCCCAGGGCGGATGTCGGTTCATCCAATATGAGAACCTTGGCGCCGAAATAGACCGCGCGAGCGATTGCCACCGTCTGGCGCTCGCCGCCCGAGAGCGTCCCGACGGATTGTCCGGGCTCACGCAGGTTGATGCCCATTTCGCGCATCTGTTCGAACGTGATTGCATCGGCCTTCTTGAAGTCGATCCGCTTGAACGGGCCAAAGCCGGTTTCGGGTTCACGGCCAAGCCAGAAGTTGCGGCTCACGCTCATCAGCGGGATCATTGCCAAGTCCTGGTAGACTGTTGCGATTCCCGCCGCCAGCGCCGCCCGGGGGCTGGTGAAGTGGACCGGCTCGCCTTGGATTTTCATCTCGCCGTGCGTGGGAGCATGTACACCGGACATCGTCTTAATGAATGTCGACTTGCCCGCGCCATTGTCGCCGAGCAGGCAGTGACACTCGCCTGCCTTGACATCGAAGGACACGCCCGAGAGGGCAATAATGTGACCGAAGTGCTTCTGGATATCGGTCATTTCAAGAATTGGTGCGGACATCATCGCTCTCCGGTGATCGCGCGGCGGATGTAAGTGTTGGCGATAACGGCGGCGAGGAGGATCGATCCGAGGAATACCCGGAACAGGGAACTCTCGACATTGGTGAAGAACAGACCCTGCTGCACGACGCCGAAGATGACGGCTCCTAGCGCTGCGCCAACGACGGAGCCATACCCGCCCGTCAACAAGGCGCCCCCAATGACCACACAAATGATTGCCTCGAACTCCTTCATCATGCCCCGGTCGGAGGCAGCCGAGCCGAACTCCACCGCCTGGGAAATTCCCAAGAGCGTGGCGCACAACGCCGCAACGATGAACATCGCCACCTTCACGCGGGCGACAGGTACGCCGATATAACGTGCAGCCTGCGGGTCGCCGCCGGCCGCGTAGATCCAGTTGCCGAACCTGGTCCTTGTGAGCACCCACTGACCGACGATCACCATGACGATAGCCCAGATGATCAACATCGGGATGCCGTCAACGATCGGCTGTCCCATTCGGGTACCGCGGGTATAGGTCGCAATCCACCCCTGCTGGCCGAGCCATGAGAACAGCCCTCCAAGCGCCTTGCCGCCAAAGAACCAGGCGATGGGATCGCCAACGGCGATATCGGCAATTCCCGACACCACCGGCTGCCTATTGAAGGTGATAGCGCTCCAGATCGTCATACCGCGCAAGATGAACATAAAGGCAAGCGTGACGATGAATGATGGCAGGCCGGTGCGGATGACCAGCAGGCCATTGATCGCCCCAATCAGACCGCAAGCAAGTACCGTGACGCCGATGGCCGCCCAAGCAGGCAAGCCGACGTAGATAACCAGCAGACCGAAGACCATACCGGAGAAGCCGACCATCGAACCGAGCGAGAGATCGAACTCGCCGGTAATCATCAGCAGCGAGACACCGACAGCGAGGACGACGAATTGCGCCGAAACGGTGCTCCAGTTCATGATCCCGTCGATGGCAAACATTTGCGTGTTGCCCGCAAGGATGAGGAAGAATGCGAACACCGCAATGGTGCCGCCCATGGCCCCGAGTTCCGGGCGGACGAGCGCCCGTCGGAGAGTTGACGTCTGTTTAACGCGCTCGTCAGCGCTGATTGTCGTGCTCATTGCGATCACCTGAAACTGTCGTAAGGGCCAAACGGAAGCGGCGATCGCCGCTTCCGTCCGGGAGGTCGTCCGCTTACCGGTATTTGCCGGCAAGCGACTGGACGAGAGCCAGATTGTCCTTCGTCACGAAGCCGGGTCCGGACAACACCGAGTTCGCCTGCAGGACGCCGTAGCGAAGGTCGTTGGTGAGGGTGATCACCGGCAGATAGCCCTGAAGGAACGGCTGCTGGTCGATGGCGAAGTTGATGACGCCATCCTTGATCGCCTGCGAGATCTCCGGCGTGAGATCGAATGTCGCGAAGAAGATCGTGCCGGCCAAACCGGTATCCTTGAGCGCCTTGATGGTAGGCAGGGCAGTCATCGGCCCAAGGGTCAGAACGGCGCCCGTATCCGCATGATTGGAAAGATACGCCTTTACACGGTTGGCGATTTCGGTCGCGTCGGTGCCCGAGTCGATCATCTGTCCGCCGAGTGGCACACCCAGGCCGGCCGCAAAGCCCTCGCAACGCTGCTGCCCTGCGACGTTGGGGAAGAGACTGTTGACGCAGAGGAACGACGTGGTGCCCGCAGCCTTCGCGCGCTCACCGGCTCCCTTGCCGGCGTCGAATTCGGGCTGTCCGACATGAAGCAGGGCGCCGAGCTTCTTGGATTCTTCTGCCGTACCGGTGTTCATCGTGACAACAGGGATGCCCTTGGCAACCGCGTCTTCGATGGCGCCACCGACCGTCTCGACATCGGGAATAGTGACGATGATCCCGTCAGGCTTCTCGGCGGTGGTCTGCTGGATGATGCGCACCATGTCGGCCAGGTCGCCGGTCGGCGGGTTGCGGAAGGTCACGGTCGCGCCGACTTCTTTTGCTGCCAGGCTGGCACCGTTCTTCACGGTGTTCCAGAACGTCTCGCTGTCGGGCGAATGATGGATGAGAACGTATTTCTCCCCATCCGCCAGGGCAGTTCCGACGAAGCCCAGAGTGGCCGAGACAGCCAAACCGGCAAGCAACGCCGCCTTTAATACACGATTGTTCATATTTTCCTCCTCATGGTGACCAAGAGCGGTCTGCTTGGCAGCTGGCCGGGTGCGGCTGCACCACCGTCTTCTCTCTCCAACTCCGAGCCAATGTTATGCATTTTTGTCTACTCGGGATGAACCAGGGGCAGAACAAAACAGTATTGCAGTAGCTGCAAAAATCTTACGGTGATTGTACCGGCGGCCGTGACATTGGCGGGACCTTCGAGGCGACTGGATCGCGCCCTAACGCATGTCGCCAGTTCACCAACGGCATCGTAAAGTTAACAAACCCCGGCCAAGGATGGGAAAGGTTTGCGGGAGTTAAGCGGCTTGAAGGCGCATAATGTCGCGCCAAATCTGCATAGCCACGTCTCGTAGCTCTCGATGGTGAACTGAAGCGATATCCTAGCAGCGAATGCGGAAAATGTTGGCGATCGGATCATGGACCGGACGAAACGCTAAAGCTGTCGCGGTGACCTGAAGCGCTTCAAACGGCGACGGGTCTACAGCACGGCAATTGCCAAGCTGTTATCGTCCCAAGGATGGCGAGCTTATTCATCCGACGAACCTAAGCCGTCCATTTGGCCTCGTAGTCGCTGTTCTTAAACTCCCTGACCAAAAAGTCGATGAATAGGCGGGTCTTGGCAGGAAGGTGGTGACGGGTCGGATAGGCGATATTCATGGTCAGCCGCGGCAGATCCCAGTCGTCCATCACTCGCACCAGCCTACCCGACTCTAAATCATCATTTATGATGTAGGTCGGCTGAGCCAGAATCCCGAGGCCGTCCAAAGCGGCCTTACGTATGATCTGGCCTTCGTTCGAGTTGAGTACGCCGTTGACCGGCTTTGTGATGGTTTCGCCATTCTTCTTGAAGGTGAGATGGTTCCAATTGTCGGCCAACGTGTAGAGGAGCAAGTCGTGCTCGGCGAGCTGATCGGGATTGAGTGGCGCGCCACGCTTTGCCAAGTACTCGGGCGACGCTGCAAGCAGTCGCCTGGTTTCAGCGAGGCGGCGGATGGTGACCGACGAATCTGCCTCCACGCGACGCGTACGAATCGCCAGGTCGACCCCGTTTTCGATCAAATCATAATACCGATTGGAAACCAGTACCTCGACCCTCACCTTAGGATAGGCTCGAGTGAACGCTGGAATGAGCGGGCTGAGGTGCAATAGGCAGAACGACATCGAAGCGCTTATCCGCAGCAACCCGCTTGGACTCAACGCGCCTTCGCTGACGCTCGCTTCCGCATCGAGCATCCCCGCCACCAGCTCCTTGCCGCGTTGATAGTACAGTTCCCCTTCGCTGGTCAGACTTAGATGTCGAGTGGTCCGTTGCACCAGCCGAGCGTTGAGACGCTCCTCGAGAGATTGCAGGCTTCTGCTCGCGGCCGAGACTGACATGTCCAACGCGTCCGCGGCCCTAGTGATACTGCCACACTCCGCGATCTGTATGAAGACTTCGATCTCTGTGAGACGATCCATGGCCCGACATTCTTGCGTTGAGCGCGAAGACCATTGCGATGTTCGACTTTTCTTGCGCGTGCGCTATAGCTTAATGTAACCTTGCTGGAACAGAAGGGTTTCAATTTCTCCAGTATGTGGAGTGAAAGTTTACAATGACCCAGATCGACCAGTTGAATGGAGTTATTGCATTTCTGCACTCCGCAGAAACTCTCAGCTTCACGGCGGCGGCCGCCAAATTGGGTATTACGAAGTCTGCGGTCGGCAAAAGCGTGACGAAGCTTGAAGAGCGCTTGGGTATCAAACTGCTGCACCGGAGCACACGGCGGTTGAGTCTAACTCCCGATGGTGAAGCCTATTATGCGAGCGTGCGACATGCGCTTGGGGAAATAGCAGCGGCGGAGACAACGCTGCTCTCAAAAAGCCAGGTGATTTCAGGACGATTGCGGATCGACGCTCCCGCAGCGTTCGGACGGCAGATTCTCATGCCTTTGCTGCTGGATTTTTCCAGAGCCTACACGGGTCTGACGCTGTCCCTCTCGTTTAACGACAAGATCGTCGATCCCGTCGAAGAGGGTGTCGACCTCACAATCCGGTTCGGTGAAACTCGCGACTGCACCGGGCTAATATCCAAGAAGCTTACTGAGCAACCTTCCGTCGTTGTAGCGTCGTCCTCATACTTAGCAGCACGGGGAACACCTCAAAGCGTCGCCGATCTTCAACAACACGATTGCATCTGCGGCTTCGGAGGCAATTCAGCAAGCTGGCGCATCAAGGGTTCAGACGGCGCTGCGGTTCGATATTTGCCCCCTGTCAGTCACCAGTTCGGTGACGGAGAGGCGATCGTGCAGGCGGCGTTGGCTGGTCTGGGGCTCTGCCAAATGCCCCGTTCGCTCGTGCGGGCGCATTTGGAGAAGGGAACTTTGACGTCAGTTCTGCAGCAGATCGCAGATGTTCCAGTGTCCGTCTACGCCATCTGGCCGGTGACGCGCCATCTGCTGCCGCGGGTTCGAACCGTCGTGGATTTCCTGGCGGAGAAAGGGCGACAAGGAGCCCTTGACTGAACAGGGCCTTGGGAAATGAGCCTCTGGACATCGCGCAGCGTTCGACCAGCGCTGGTGCTCCTTCAACGCCAATCTCGACGACCTTGTTTGGGAATTTGCCTCAGCATGTTCATGTCACGGCTTATCAACTCCAATGCGGCCGGCCATACCCCTGCTTGATCCCGTCAGCACCCTAATCATGAACGCCAACAGTGGCAACGTAGACGCAGGGATGGTCGCGGGCGTATTTGTAAAACGCGACGGGCCGCTTGTTGCACATTGACACCAAGTTGCTGAGCGCGAGGTTGGAAGCTTCTGATAAGCGCCTACCCGCGGCTTTCAGCCAGATTCGCACCGCGCAATCTCCCGCCTGAATCTTTTGCATGCGCCGGGAAAGTGTTTTCCGGTTTGGGCTCTTATTTGCTGGTTTAGCATTTGTATTATCCAAACACCGGGATGGAGGGCGGAGCGCATTAGCGGTCTCGACATCTGTCAACCGAAAGTTTCCAGGCGGTTCTGAAGGCACTTGCCAACGCGCGCAAAAGTCTGGCCCGAAGACCCAGAAAGTCGAGAGGATTTGGCGGTGAAGGCTATACGCTACTACGGGAAACATGATGTCCGAGTGGAGGAGGCTGCCGAGCCCGCGTCACCCCAGTTTGGCCAGGTCATCGTAGAGCCGACCTTTTGTGGCATCTGCGGGACCGATCTGCACGAGTTCGAATCCGGTCCGATCTTCACTCCCAAGTCGCCCAACGGCTATAGCGGGGCCATCCTCCCTCAAATCCTGGGCCACGAATTCGCGGCGCGAGTCGTCTCCATCGGCCCTGGTGTGGAGACGCTGAAGCCTGGAGACCGCGTGTCAATCCAGCCGCAGATCGGCCCAAGACTCGACTATTTCGGGACCCGCAACCTGTCGTTCCTGGGGCCTCAGGCTTCCGTCGTCGGACTGAGCTGGCCTTGGGGCGGCATGGCGAAGCGCGCCATCGTCCACGAATACAACGCCATCCGCATGCCTGACGACGTGACGGACCAGCAAGGCGCGCTCGTCGAGCCGGCGGCGGTAGCCGTCCATGCCATTGACCGATCAGGGCTGACGCCTGGGGGTACCCTTCTTATAACGGGCGCGGGTCCGATCGGCGCGCTGGTGGTCCTCGCGGCTGTCGCCGCAGGTGTGACGCGGATTTTCGTCAGCGAGCCGAATGCCAACCGTCGTGCGCGCATCGCGGCGCTTTCGATCGACGTCACGGTGCTCGATCCTAGTTCCCCGGACTTCATGTCCACGATCAGGGACGGGACGGAGGAGGGCGTCGGAGTAGACGCGGCGATTGAGTGCGCGGGCCATCCCCGCGCCTTGCAGACTTGCCTTCAGGCCGTCCGCGCCCAGGGCACCGTCGTTCAGGTCGGGCTAATGGGCGGCCCCGCCGAGATCAGTCCGTTCGAACTGACGATGCGGGACATCACTCTACGGGGATCGCTGAATTACCCGCTGACCATCTGGCCCCGAATTTTCGAGATGATGAGGACCGGCCTCTATCCAGCCGAGAAGATCGTCGATGACGAAATCGCCATGGATGACGTCGTCGACAAGGGCTTCCGAGAACTCCTGGACCCGAACGGGGGCAAAATGAAGATACTCGTGTCGATGCAGTCCGCCTGAGGCAGCGGACTTCTTTCCAAAGGAAAGATCGAAATTCCGCGATGAGGGAATCCTCGCGTGGATGTCGGCTGCCCATAGTTTCGAAAGTGCTACATAAGCTCGCATGGAAAAGCCTTGCCGTCGCGCAGCTCTTGCATCCATACGGATACTAATATAGTATCTGAAAATGGCTTCAGTAAACACTCAATTTTCGATTGCCGTCCACGTCATGGCGGCAATCGCACATCACGAAGGAGTTTTCGCGTCGGAGGTTCTCGCACGCAGCGTGAATGCGAACCCGGTTTTCGTTAAAAGAATCCTCGTTAAACTCTCGAAGGCGAAGCTCGCGAAGACGACTGTTGGCAAGTCGGGAGGTTATGGCTTGGCACGAAGCTCCAATAAGATTTCGCTCCTAGACATCTACCTGGCGGTAAACCCTCCAGATGCTTTTGCCATCCATGCTTATCCCGTGAGCAAGGAGTGTATTATCAGCTCTAACATCAAGGAAGTCATGGGCGACGTGCTGGTTGGCACTGAGGAGGCCGTCCATGGCCATCTCAGACGGACGACGTTGGCGGATGTGGTATCGAAAATCAGAGCCAAGGCCAGTTAGCTTTTTGCCCTGATTTTTTTGCCCATAATAGATACGTTCATAGTAACCAATGCCGATCAAAAAAAGGACCACGAAATGACGCAACTGAACGAAAAATCTCCTGTGATTACCGGTGGCGCTACCGGAACTGGGCCAGCCGCTACAAAGCAGGGCAAGGATGCGCCCACCGCCGTTCTCATCGGTGTGACCGGAGGACTTGGTCACGCGCTGGCTAAGCTCCTGGCGGCCGAGGGCTTCCGGTTGGTGCTCGCGGCTCGGAGCGACAACGACGCCGCTAAGCTGACCGGCCGGAACGATGGTTCGGCGATTTACCAGCGCGCGGACGTCACCGATCCGGCGAGCATGGGGAAGCTGGCGGCAGTGGCCTTCGAGCACCTCGGCCGGGTCGATGCGGTGGTGAACCTTGCGGGCATCTCGCCGCGCAAAGCTATTGAGGAATACACTTTGGCCGATATCGACGATCTGTTCGCGATCAACGTTAAGGGGCCTATGTTCGTGACGCGGGCCTTCCTGCCTGGACTGCGCAAGCAAGCCGGTAACGCAGTGGTTGTCCACGTCGGCGGTGCCATGGACGGCCGGGTGGCGCTGCCGTTTATGAGTTCCTATGCCGCGAGCCGCGGCGCGCTGGCGAGCTATGTGCAAAGCGCCAACCGCGAACTTGCCGGGACCAACGTAATGCTTTCCTTCTTTGGGCCTGTTCCCTCCAACACCGAGGCCGAGTCGCCTTTCTTCGACATGTGGAGCAAGCTGGGCGTCGACCTTATGCGAACCCGACCAGGTCGCGCGCGAGATCCTCGCCACCATCCGCGAACGTCGTAAAGTCCACGTCATGGGCGGCGGGACGCTCAAAATGCTTACGCTCGCGAACGCCATATCGCCGTCCATTGCCGACGCAATGGGCCTGCGAAAATTTGGCAAGCTCATGCAGCAGTATCGTCCACGCTGATCGGGCCTGAACATTGCGACGAACGCGTCGCCTGCCACCCCTAGGGCTGACAGTACTTACAAGCTGTGGTGACAGCCCACCCAGATGAAAGCATCTGATGTTCCACCTCGTTTTCGGAATTCCCTGGCTGGTCGTCGTGGTACGATTCATTCAGCCACTGCCATGGATTTGGTCGGCAAAGGCATCCCTGGCGATCCTCTTGTTGGTAGCCTCGCAATTTCATCTGGTTAGTCGTCTCTCTTCCGGCTCGGTCTTCGACCCAGAGTTTCCGCGCCCTTTGGCCATTGCTTTCAATGTCCTTTTCGGCGCGATCGTGTTGCTAGCAGTGTTTCAGATTGCGCTAGATGTGGTCTCACTCGCGATCATCCCATTCAAGGGAGGCTTCCCCTCTGCCCCGGCAGGTCTGCGATATGCCATCGGAGTTTTGGCCCTTGGCCTGTCAGCGTACGGTGTCAACCAGGCAATCAGAGTGCCACCGCTAAACGACATAGAAATTGCCATCGCTGGATTGTCTCCCGAATTTGATGGCTATCGGCTGATTCAGTTGACTGACCTTCACATCAGCCGTCTGTTCCCAGCCGCATGGACTAAAGAGGTCGTATCGAGGACCAATGCGCTCAATGCGGACCTGATCGTCATCACCGGGGACTTCATCGACGGTGACGTGGCTCACCGCAAAGACGATGTCGCACCGCTTTGGGGTTTGAGGGCACGTGACGGTGTCTACGCAATTCCGGGGAACCACGAATATTTCTTCGATTACCAAGAATGGATGCGCCACCTCCAGATGTTGGACATGCGGATGCTGTCTAACAGCCACGTAGTCCTCAGGAGAGGCAATGCCGAGATCGTACTGGCGGGTGTGACCGACTTGTCGGCCCGCGGGCACAGCGCTCCACCGCCGGACCTCGCGGCGGCAATCAAGGGAGCTCCTGCGAACACCCCCATCCTATTGCTCGATCACCAGCCGATGATGGCCGAAAAAGCGGCCGCCTCTGGTGTGGCGATTCAGCTGTCGGGGCATACACATGGTGGCATGATTCTCGGCCTCGACCGCTTGATCGCGCGCGCCAATGGAGGCTTTGTTTCGGGTCGATACCAAATCGGAGCCATGACGTTGTACGTAAACAACGGAACAGGCCTGTGGCCCGGATTCGCATTAAGGCTCGGCGCTCCATCGGAACTAACCAGAATCACCCTCCGGGCGATAACCAAGTGATTAGCAAGCATACCTGTCTGTAACATCGTTTATACGGAAAACGACCCGGACCGTGTGGAAACACAAACCAAACTCGCTGCATAGAATGCAATTTCATAGAATTCTGACTTTCAATGATCTGGCCGCCTTGAAGGGAATCGAACCTGCGGCCCATTTTCATCGACACCGTCGGAATTTCAGGAATGCTCGCGTCTGGAGATTGAAGCGAAATTCCCAGGCGTTAATGCCACAACGCCGAAATTGGCACGGCTGATAGGCGTTCGCCGAATGGAACCACCTTGTTACGATCGTACAAGACAATGCCTGAAACAAATTGTTCTCCACATGCCTCGGCCAAAATTCGCAATGCGGAAAAATCGGAACTCGAGACGGATGCTGCCGCTTTTATCTCGATCGACAACCCTCCCTCTTCTGTCTTCGATGACGATATCGACTTCGTTCTGTTGCTTGTCACGAAAATGCGAAAGCTCGAAGCGGGTATGCCCGCCGCTGGCGAGTTTTAGGATCTCCCCAAACACGAAAGTCTCCAGCAATGCTCCGAACTGACCCCTGTCGTCGCGCAGGCGGTCGAGAGAGAGGTCCCGAAGACACGCGAGCAGACCAGAATCGAGGAAATGTATTTTCGGTATTTTGGTCAGGCGTTTCAGTTTGGTTGGAAAACCAGGGCTGCACAGTTCGAGCGAGGAACAGGCTCTCGAAGATGCCGACATATTTTTGCGTTGTGATGTGGTTCATACCGATGGCCGCACCAATTCCGGAATAGTTCACGAGCTGACCCGAATGCTGTGCCAGAATGCGTAGCAGGCGCGGCATTTGAGCAATCTGCTCGATTTGCGCGACATCGCGAACGTCGCGTTGAACGATCGCCTGGATATTATCGCATACTAGTCCTGTCTGCGGCTCAGGGTTTTACGGCCCAATGCCTCGGGATATCCACCGGCCAACACCGCCGCCATCAGGTCGTCTCCGGCGATTGGTTCTCCGGCTTTGGCTTCGTTTTGAAAGGCGTCGCGCAGGAAGCTGCTGTCGGCTGTCCTGATCTCGCTTTGCGCAAGCGGTAGCAATCGTACGACCTCCATGCGCCCCGCAAGCGAGTCTGCCACGCGTGGCAACGTCATTAGATTGGCTGAACCGGTCAGGAGGAAACGCCCTGGGCGCTGGTCGGTATCCGCGCTTTCCTTGATGGCCAACAACAACTCGGGAGCGCGCTGAATTTCATCGATGATGGCGCGATCCATACCTCTTACAAAGTCAACTGGATCCTGTCGCGCTGCGTCCAGGGTCGTCGCATTGTCCAGCGTGCAATACTCCATCCCTTTGTTGGCCATCTTCTTGGCCAACGTTGTTTTTCCTGATTGTCGGGGACCGACGATCAGTACGACTCGCGTGTCTGACATGGCATCGGCAACGCGTTGCTCGACGAGTCTTGGATACAGCGCCACAGCTTCATTCCTTTAATGACTGTTTTGAAACTACGGTGATGACCGATTGAAAGTCAGGGCGTGACCAATTGAAATCCACATGGCGGCCGATTGAAACGAGAAACCAAAAGTCGGTAGCATGCCAGATTGCGGCCTGAGGTAGGCGAGAGGCCACGCAGGCGCTGCTGAAGCTTTCGCGGCGGTCACCGGAACTGACCTGGCTGATCCTCAACGGAGGGGTACCTGATCAGGAGAGAAGCGAAAGCAAATTTGTGTATATCTCCATCGCACCGCAAAGCCGACCGGGGTGCGCATCCTCCGCTACTATCTCGTGGTTCATGGCTTCCTGACCAAGGAGGGCGAACAGTACCGAATGACGCCCTCGACCAGAATTTTCCTCGATCGCAGTTCGCCGGCCTTATATGGGCTCTGCCGTCGAGTTCGTCGCGGCACCCGAAATTCTCGATAATTTTATGCGCCATCCGGCCGCTGTCGTGCGCAATGGCGGTTCGGCCGGACTAGCAAACCTTTCGGCGGACAATCCAGTCTGGTTGAAGTTTGCGCGTGGCATGGGCTGCTTCACGAGTCTCAGCGCCAAATACTGGCTGACGAAATCTCCGGCTGGCCGAGCGCTCCCAAAAGATGTTGGACATCGCTGCAGGTCCAGGCGTCTTCGGGATCGAAATCGCGAAGGCCTTTCCAACGGCGGAGATCGTCGCCGTCGACTGGGCCGCAGTGTTGGAGCTGTCGAGGCAGAATTCGGAAAAAGCCGGCATGGCTGACCGGTATCGGACGATAGCCGGCAGTGCTTTCGATGTCGCGACTACCAGGACAAAACAGACCCAGGGCCACATACTGGATCAACGCGGTAATCAGAAACCAACCCGTCGGCATCGAAATCGCTCTGGCCAGTGCTCAAGGAACGAACGCGACTGGAACCGCCGGCAGGGTTGTCTCATGTCCCTGATCTGAAGTCGGCTACGCCTTATCTTTGCGTCACGCGCCGCGAAGCGACCAAGTGGATAGGCCCGTTGCCTTCAAAGGTCCGTCCGCTGCGCTGCCCGTCCGCGCTTTTGTCTCCGTCCAATTGAAACTGGTTGACCAGATCCCGCAGGCGGCCTGCCTCGGAGGACAATGAGGCTACGGCAGCCGTCGACTGCTCAACCATCGCCGCATTTTGCTGGGTCGCTTGGTCCATCTGATTGACGGCCGTGTTGATCTCAGCAAGTCCCGTCGACTGCTCACGCGCCGATGTGGCAATCGCATCCATGAGTTGGTTGATCTGCACGACATACTCACCGATCGACTTGAGCGACGTTCCCGTTTCGAGAACCAGTTTTACGCCATTTTCCACATCAGTTGATGACTTTTGAATAAAGCCTTTGATTTCCTTGGCCGCTTGAGCTGCGCGCTGGGCAAGCTCACGGACTTCCTGTGCGACCACTGCAAAACCTTTGCCCGCCTCACCCGCACGGGCAGCTTCAACGCCGGCATTCAATGCCAGGAGGTTCGTCTGGAAGGCGATTTCATCGATTGCACTAATGATGTTCGAAATCTGCTGTGAACTGTCTTCGATGCGTCGCATGGCCTGTTCCGCCTGCGAGACGACAGTTGCCGACCGCTGAGCGCTGATATCGGCTTCCTTGGCGACGTTGCGCGCCTCGTCGGTGCGTTTGGTCGACATCGTCACATTCGACGTGATCTCATCCAGGGCTGCGGCCGTCTCCTCGAGAGAGGCTGCCTGTTGTTCGGTACGCTTGGACAGATCCTGCGCGGCAGATGCAATTTCACCGGTACCATTATCGATGCTGTGCACCGTCTCGAGCACGGCGCCGATCGTCGCACCCAGTTGCCGGAGCGAGGCGTTGAAGTCTCCGCGCAACGCTTCATACTCGGCCGAAAATTGCTCTGAAAGCTGGAAGGATATGTCGCCTGCTGCAAGCCGCCGGAGACCTTCGCCCAATGTCGTGGTCGCGAAGCGCAATTGTTCCGCCTCGCGTTCAACGCGCTGCTGGGCTGCGGCGCGCGTTGCCTCGCTCTCTCTGCGGGATTCGGCCGCTTCCTTCTCGAGCCTGACGACATTGAGGGCATTCTGGCGGAAGATTTCAACCGCACCGGCCATTTCGCCGACTTCATCGGCGCGACCGGCATAGGGAATATCACTGTCAAGATCGCCACCCGACAAGCGCCTCATGGCGGAGGCAATGTCTCGGATTGGGTTGGCGATGCCTGATATCGCAAAGAAGATGCCGGCTATGGCAAGAAGCACGGCCAGCCCTGCGATCGCGGCTGTCAGCAGGAAGGCGGATTGCGCGGAATCACCGCTCGCGGTCACAAAGCCTTCGGCCTGTTTGAGAATGAAAGCGACTAGATCCGCCACTGCCTTGTTCACCAGCTCGGCTTGCGGCTCCATATTTTCCTTAAAGAGGCGGATAGCTTCAGGCGTCTTCGCGTCATTCTCAAACGCGATCATTTGCTCTGCCAGGGCACGATATTTGGCGAGTTCCGGCTTGATCTGATTGATCAGTTCGCGCCCACGCTCCGTGCGGACACCCTTTTCGTATTCGGCGACAACCGTGTCCAGCTCAACGCCAGCCGCATCGATCTCTTGCTGGCCGGCCTTTTTTTGCTCCGCCGTGTCCACGAGAAGGTATTGTCCATAGACTAATTTCAGGTCGAGGAAGTTATCCTTGATCTCGCGAGCCGTCACCAGCCGCTGCATCCAGAAGGTCCCGATCTGCTCGGTATTGGCACGAAGCGTCGAAATCGTGGTCAGCGAGATATAGGACAGGCCCACCATGAACAGACTGATGACCGACAGCTTTAAGATCAGGGCTTGCTTGATACTCGGGCGTTTCATGCGGGTCTCCTCCAAGGTACTACGACGACCGGCGTGCCGGCTGATGTAAAATTTCGCACCGGATTCAATAATTTAGTATTAACTAAACAATGATCCCGCTTTATTTCCTCAGATCTGCCAAGCAGATCCATACTTACGCGATCAAATAAGCGCACCGCGACTTTAAGTTCCTTGAATCTGAGGAATATGACACGTGTCGCGAGCGGAAAATAACCCGGTGTTAGTCTCGATAACAGGCTGAATCGGTCGACATCGACCAGAATCGGCACCTCCGGTCATTTCGCCATTGAGAAGCGTTGGAATGCCAATCGCCACAGCAAATGCCGATCAGCTCACGCAGCTGTCCTGCCAAGTGCGAGCTCGGCAAGCAGCTGCATGCTTGCAATTCGATCTACCGAACACATACCGGGTCGATGCAGCAACCAGTAAATCAACCTGCCGAGATTGAAATCGCGCTCTGGCAGTATTCCGGAACGAAGGCGACTGGGACCGACGGATGCAGCCGCTTTCATCGGATGAACGGGAGCGCGCATCGACCTACCGATTTGATCGGGATGGGGCTCCCTTCATCGCCGGCCGGTATCTCCTGCGGCGGCTGTTGAGCATGCATGCTCGGATATCGCCGAGTGGGCTGCTGTTGTCCCCGGACAACCACGGCAGGCTGAGGCTTAAGGGGCGTGAGAGGCCACAGTTCAGCCTCACCAATGCCGATGGGCTCCGTAGCGGTCGCTGTGGCTTTTGGATGTGATCACTGGGTTGCCCCTGCGCGCGGTGGCGGGTGTGCGCTGGTTTCGCCAACGGGCCAAGCAGAAAGCGTCTCGGCAAACAGCAGCCGGTATCTGCCTTAATGGCGCCCGTCCGGTAGCGGACAGGCTTCGCCGCAGCCGCCGACGCCCGGCAGATTATAGCTCAGGCACGCACGAATTCGAGCTCGCGGCGACAGGATGGTCAGCGATCAAGGTCGGGCGCTGGAGCACTCCGTTTGTCTCCAATGCCGTGCCTTACCACCGGTACTTCAGGGTGCCGGTCATGTTGCGGCCCTGGCCGAGATAGCAGAAGCCCTCTTCGCAAAGTCGGGCTCGATGTCGGCGTTTCTAAGCCTGACCATTTGACAGATATCCTACAAGTCGATATGTAACATGCATCTTATCGATGATGCGGAAAAGTGACCGGGCATGACATTGAAATCGATGAAGCCGCTGACGCGCGCCCCGCTGTTGCATGTCTCCGTGCAGGAAAGTCTTCGAGCCTATATCGACGACAATGGCCTTGCGCCCGGAACCCTGCTTCCGGCTGAGGGAGAACTCGCCACTCAGCTCGGCGTCAGCCGCAATTCGCTGAGGGAAGGCATAAAGGCATTGGAATCGCTCGGCGTGCTGGAGACGCGGCGCGGCGTCGGCATCTTCGTGAAGGCCTTTTCCTTCGAGCCGCTTCTCGACAACCTCGCTTACGGCCTCGGCGGCGCCCTGCGGCAGATCGAGGAGGTCCTCGAAATCCGGCGCACGCTGGAAGTGGGATTGATCGGCAAAACCATTGACGTGATCGGCGAGGAGGACATCGCCGAGTTGCGAGCCACCGTCAATCGGATGCGCGCCCATGCCGAGAGGGGCGAAACCTTTGCGGAAGATGACCAGCTGTTCCACCGACTGCTGTTTCGCTGCCAGGACAATGAAACGCTAGTGCGGTTGATCGATGTCTTCTGGCTCGCCTTCTACAAGGCGTCGGATTTCGTCAACCTTGAAAATGCCGATCCGATGGCGACGTGGCGCGACCATGCCGCCATCGTCGATGCGATCGAGGCAAAAGATCTGGAGGAGGCGCGCAGACGCCTGGATCGTCACTACGAGGGCATTGCCCGGGTGATTGCCAACAACAAGACAAGTTCAAACGTGGGAGGAACACATGAAAAGACTGTCTAGATTATCCGTTATCGCGCTTGGTGCCCTGCTGTCGACGGCTGCCGTTCCGGCTCTTGTCGTTTCGGGGGGTGCAGCTGAGGCTCAGGCAGCCACGCTGTCGGGCGGCTTCGATGTCGGCCCCGGCGGCTTCCAGGGCAACTTCAATCCGCTCGCCGCGACCGCCGGCTTCACCTGGCTCAGCGTCTACTACGAACCGCTGATCACCTATGATGAGAAGCTGCAGAAGGTCGTCGGCGCGCTGGCAAGCTCCTACGAGGTCAGCTCGGACCAGATGACCTACACGTTCAAGCTGGTGGACGCCAAATGGCATGACGGCAAACCGTTCACCGCCAAGGACGTGAAGTTCACAATGGGCCTTGCGATGGATGCGAAAACCGGCTCGGTGCTCGCCGCCCGGCTGAAGGGCATATCATCGGTCGAGACGCCGGATGAGCACACAGTTGTCATCAAGCTCAGCGCCCCCAGCAGCAGTTTTCCCGACACGGTGACCAAGGTGATGATGCTGCCCGAGCACGCGCTCTCCTCGATTCCGGCCGACCAGCTGGCGAAGAACACCTGGTGGTCCACGGCCCCGATCGGCACCGGTCCGTTCAAATTCACCAAATACGTTTCGGATCAATATGTCGAACTTGCCGCAAACATCGATTATCGCGGTGGCAAACCCGCCCTGGAACGTATCATCAATCGCTATTTCGCCAACCCGGCCGCAGCGATTGCGGCGCTGAGAGCCGGCGAAATCCAGTTCACCTATGTCGATTCCAACGACGTGCCGACCTTCAAGGACAACAAGGATTTCAAGGTCATCGAAGGCAACTCTTTCGTCGTTAACTATCTCGGCTTCAACCACGATTCCCCGCTCTGGAAAGACGTGCGCGTCCGCCAGGCGGTGATGTACGCGATCAATCGCGATGCCATCATCCAGAGCCTCTATGGCGGTGCGGCCAAGCCAGCCAATTGCGCCTATGTCGCCGACCAGCTAATACCCAAGGGCATCGACACCTATGCCTACGATCCTGAGAAGGCCAAGCAACTGCTGACCGAAGCCGGCTGGGACCAGATCAATGGCGCCAAGCCGATCACCCTTCTGACCTATTACACCACGCCGCTGGCAACCAACGTGCTTGCCGCAGTCCAGGCGATGCTTGCCCAGGTCGGCATCAACATCGTCCCGCGCGCCGTCGATGCGCCGACCTATAATAGCATCGTGCTCAATGCGACGCCGGACATTGCCCAGTTCCAGATGGTTTATGCCGGGCTGCAGAACGGGCCGGATGCCGGAAGCATCAATGTCGGCCTCAACGAGAAGCAGATCCCTCCGGCCGGGCCGAATGTCGCCAGGGTTCGCATGCCTGACCTCACCAAGGCGCTCGATAGTGCCTTGGCCGAGCCAGATAGCACCAAGCGAGAAGCCGCCTACCGGGACGTCTGCAAGGTGATGAACACCAATCTGCCCTGGGCGACGCTCTGGGTGGCAAACCGCTACGGCATCGTCTCGACCAAGGTGAAGGATTTCGTCTGGACGCCGGCGCCGGGCGGCGGCCCCTACCAGGCCAACCCGCAGAAATGGTCGATCGCCGAATAGGCGTTTTCCGGGAAAGCCTCGAGGGTGGCCTCGGCCACCCTCACAAGACGGCCTGACAAGACGGATTGCCGATGCTCCAATACAGTCTCAGACGCCTGATCATAGGAATAGGCATGCTCGTCGCGCTGAGCATGCTGATCTTCCTGTTGCTGCGCCTGACGCCCGGCGATCCGATCGATGCCTATATCGATCCAAACCTGCCGATGTCGCCGTCAGACCTTGCCGATCTGCGCCGAAGCCTCGGGCTCGATCAACCTTTGCCCGTGCAATATCTCGGCTGGTTGCAGCAGGCGCTGACCGGCAATCTCGGCTATTCGATCAAGCGTCTCGATCAGCCGGTTCTAGGCTTGGTGCTGTCACGGATCGGCCCGACAGTGCTGTTGATGGGCACCGCACTTGCCTTTGCCATCGTCGCAGGCATCACCTTCGGGGTGATCGGCGCCGTCCGCCGCAATTCGCTGGCCGATGTCTCCCTGTCGGTGGTTGCGCTTGCGGGGATTTCCAGCCCTGCCTTCCTCAGCGCGCTGATCGGCCTTTATATCTTCTCCGTGCGCCTGCACTGGATGCCATCCGGCGGCATGCTGACGCCGGGCGAGGAATTCTCGGTGGGCGATCTTCTCCACCATCTGATCCTGCCGGCGGCACTTCTGTCTGTTGCGCAGGCCGCATTGATCATGCGTTACATGCGCGCTTCGCTGCTCGAAGTCCTGAACCAGGATTACGTGCGCACCGCCCGCGCCAAAGGCGTTCGCGAGTTCTGGGTCATCAGCAAGCATGCCTTGCGCAATGCGCTTCTTCCGATTGTGACGCTGATCGGCTCCACCATCGGGCTTGCCATCGGCGGCGCCATCTTCATCGAGAGCGTCTTCAACTGGCCGGGCATGGGGCTTTTGCTCGTCGATGCCGTGCAGACCCGCGACTACCCCGTCATCATGGGGGCGACGCTCGTCATCGGCGCCTGCGTTATCGCCGTCAATCTTCTGACCGATATCACCTATGCGGTCGTCGACCCGCGCATCAAGGTGGGCTGACCATGCTGGCACGCTCTTCCGAACGCCGGAGCCCCGGACCACTGGCCCGCGCCTTCAGTCGCTTTCTGCTCAACCGCGCAGCCGTTGCCGGCGTCTGCATTGCCATTCCGATGCTGCTGCTGATCCTCTCCTATCCGCTATGGTGGGCCTACCGGCCGAACGACATCGATCTTCTGGCGATGAATAGCGGCCCGACGGCAACGCACTGGTTCGGAGCCGACGGCGTTGGCCGCGACGTCTTCGCGCGCGTGCTCGAGGGCGGCAGGATTTCGTTGCTGGTCGCGGTCGCGTCGACCGCGCTTTCGGCGGTCATGGGGTTTCTTTTTGGAGCAATCTCGGCGCTTGCAGGACGTTGGACGGACGCCGTCTCGATGCGCTTCGTCGATCTGGTGATGACCCTGCCGCCCGTCATCTTCCTGCTTGTGCTCGCCTCGATCGCCGGCACCGGCATCTGGCCGACCGTGCTCGTCATCTCGCTGCTCTCTTGGCCGCTGCTGGCGCGCATGATCCGTTCGCGGTTGCTGGAACTGCGCGAACGCGACTTCGTCATGGCCGCCCGCGGCATGGGCGCCGGCATCGGACATCTGCTGTTTCGCCACGGCCTGCCGAACTCGATCGATATCCTCGTGGTCTATGCAACGCTGCAGATTGCCAATGCCATCCTGCTCGAGGCGGGGCTGTCCTTCCTCGGTCTCGGCATCGCCCCGCCCGCGGCAAGCTGGGGTAACATGCTGAACGCGGCCCGCTCGACCGCCGTGCTCGAACAATATCCGTGGCAATGGCTCTTCCCCGGCGCCGCGCTGATCCTTGCCGTGCTGGCAATCAACTTCATTGGCGATGGCCTCAGAGATGCCTTCGACCCGCGTGCCGAACTGAACTGACAATCGAAAGAAGCGAAAATGTCCAAATTCAAGGGTGTCGTGCCTCCCGTCGTAACACCGCTCAATCCGGATCTCACCGTCGACTACCCATCCTATACGCGCGTGCTCGAGCATCTGATCGATGCCGGTTGCCATGGCGTATTCGTGCTCGGCTCGACGAGCGAGGTGATCTTCCACGATGAGAAGACCCGGCGGGACATCATCGAACATTCGGCCAAGGTGGTGAATGGCCGGGTGCCGCTGATCGTCGGCGTCATCGATCCGACCACGGATCGCGTCATCGCCCATGCGAAGGTCGCGAAGGCGGCCGGCGCCGATGCGGTCGTGGTGACGGCGCCATTCTATACCGTCACCAGCCAGTCCGAGATCCTCGACCACTTCCGTTATATCCGCGACGCAGTGGATGTTCCGCTAATCGCCTACGACATTCCCGTCTGCGTTCATATCAAGCTGCAGCGCCAGACGGTCGTCACGCTTGCAAGGGAAGGCGCCATTATCGGCCTGAAGGATTCCAGCGGCGACGACGGCAACTTCCGCTACGCGCTCCTCGATCTTGCCGAGCATAGGGACGTCTTCCTGATGACCGGCTCCGAGATCGTCGTCGATACCGCCCTGCTGATGGGCGCCCATGGCGTTGTCCCCGGTATCGCCAATGTCGATCCGCGCGGCTATATCAGGCTTTGGGATGCTGCCCAGCGCGGCGACTGGGTCGCCGCGAGGAAGGAGCAGGAGCGGCTTTGCCGCCTCTTCGAAATCGTCTGGGTCGCGCAGGGCCGCGTCAGCGGCGGTGCAGCCGGCATCGGCGCCTTCAAGACCGCCATGCGTAGCCTCGGCATCATTGATTCCGCCGTCATGCCGCGGCCGCGTGCCTCCCTTAACGATACCGAAACGGCACGGATCAACGAGATCCTGCGTGCAACCGGCCTGCTGAACTGAGCCGGCTGATGGAGCAGACCGCCGAACCCGTACTCGACATCAGAGGATTGCGAACGATCTTCCGCATCCGCGGCAGCGAGATCACGGCGGTCAACGATATCGACCTGAGGGTTGCCGCCGGCGAGACGCTCGCGCTCGTCGGCGAATCCGGCTCCGGCAAGTCGGTCACCAGCCTGTCGGTCATGCGGCTGCTCACCCGCAACATCGGCGTGATCGCCGCAGGCAGCATCCGCCTTGCAACGGGCGACGGTGTGATCCGCGATCTCGTCTCCCTCGATGAAGAGAGCATGCGCAGGATCAGGGGGGATGACATCGGCATGATATTCCAGGAGCCGATGTCGAGCCTCAATCCCGTCTTCACCATCGGCGACCAGATCGCCGAGCCGATCCGCATCCATCGCGGCGCCGACCGCAAGGCAGCGATGGACGCAGCCGTCGCGCTGCTTGAAAGCGTCGGCATACCGGACGCCCGACGCCGCGCCGGCCAATATCCGCACGAACTCTCGGGCGGCATGCGGCAGCGCGCCACAATCGCCATGGCGCTCGCCTGCGATCCGGCGCTGCTGATTGCCGACGAGCCGACCACGGCGCTCGACGTGACGATCCAGGCGCAGATTCTCGACCTGCTCCTCAAACTGCAGCGCGAGCGCGGCATGGCCATGCTCTTCGTCACCCACAATCTCGGCGTCGTCGCCGAAATCGCCCATCGCGTGGCGGTGATGTATGCCGGCCGGATCGTCGAAGAAGGGCCGGTCGGCGAGGTTTTCCGCAATCCCAAGCATCCCTACACGATGGGCCTTCTCGCCTCCATGCCGCGCCTTGGCGATGCCGCGCGGATGAAACAGGCCGGCGAAAAGCTCGCCGCCATTCCCGGAATGGTCCCGAGCCTGATCAACATGCCGAGCGGCTGCGCCTTTTCCCCGCGCTGCAAATTCGCGATCGAAGCCTGTCGCGCTGCCGTTCCCGCGCTCGAACAGGTCAATCCGCAGCATCGCAGCCGCTGCATCAGATGGCAGGAGATCTAGATGAGCGCACCGCTGCTTTCCGTCCGCGACCTTTCGAAACACTATACTTCCCGTGGCACGCGGCTGAACATTCTTGAGGGTATCTCCTTCGATATCGGCAAGGGTGAAGTCGTCGGGCTTGTCGGCGAATCCGGCAGCGGAAAGACCACGATCGGGCGTTCCGTCCTTCGCCTCGTCGAGCCGTCGTCCGGCAGCATCCGTTTCGACGGCACAGAACTCACGGCACTTTCCGCCTCCGCGCTCAGACGACAACGGCCGCGCATGCAGTATATTTTCCAGGATCCCTTCGCCAGCCTGTCGCCGCGTATGACGATCGGCGAGATCCTGACGGAAGGCCTTAAGATCCAGGGGATCGGCACCGCCCGTGACCGGCTCGAACGGGCGCAGTCGGCCTTGACCCAGGTCGACCTGCCCGCCGATGCGATCAATCGGTACGCGCATGAATTTTCCGGTGGCCAGCGCCAGCGCATCGGCATTGCCCGGGCGTTGACCTTGTCGCCGGAATTCATCGTCGCCGACGAGCCGGTTTCGGCACTCGACGTATCGATCCAGGCGCAGGTGATCAACCTGCTGCGCGATCTGCAGCAGCAGCTTGGCCTGACCATGCTGTTCATCTCGCATGACCTCGCCGTCGTCGAATATATCTGCGACCGGGTGATCGTGCTTTATCTCGGCCGCATCATGGAAATCGCGCCGAGTGCCGATCTTTATGCGAGACCGCAGCATCCCTATACGCGCGCGCTGCTCTCGGCGATTCCGTCGCCCGATCCGGATGCCCGCCGTAACAGGCAGATCCTGAAAGGCGATATTCCAAGTCCGGCCAATCCGCCGAGCGGATGTGTTTTTCGCACGCGCTGTCCGAGCGCGCTCGAGGCCTGCGCCGGCA
The DNA here is from genome assembly GCF_025200775.1 of Rhizobium sp. WSM1274. NCBI lineage: Bacteria > Pseudomonadati > Pseudomonadota > Alphaproteobacteria > Hyphomicrobiales > Rhizobiaceae > Rhizobium > Rhizobium sp. WSM1274. The sequence continues at coordinate 253,041 of NZ_CP104139.1, forward strand.
CCGTTCCGCAATTGCGGGAAATCGCACCTGGCCATTTCAAGGCCTGCATTCGCGACGACCTCAACTGATCCGTCATGCATCGGAGAAACAAGAGATGAATGCAAAGACGCCGCGTCCCGCCATCGGCGGAAATTGGGCGAGCCTGCTTTTGCCGATCGCAGCCGATGACAGCATCGAATTCGACAAGCTCGGTGAAGAGATCGATATCCTCATCGATGCCGGCGTCGATGGTATTTACTCAAATGGCACTGCCGGCGAATTCCACAATCAGACGGAGGCGGAGTTCGACAGGATCCAGGCAATGCTGGCCGAGCGCTGCAAGGCGTCTTCAACCCCATTCGTCATCGGCGCCTGCCAGCCCGACCCGCTGATCATGCTCAATCGCGTCCGCCGCGCCGCCGCACTCGATCCCCACGCCATTCAGGTCATATTGCCGGACTGGTGGCCGCTTACCGATGCCGAAGCGATCGATTTCCTGAAACAAGCGGCTGAGGCTGCCGACGGTATTCGGCTCATCCTCTACAATCCACCGCACGCAAAACGGGTACTGGCGCCAAAGGAGTTGGGCGCGGTCTGTGCGGCGGTGCCTGAGGTGATCGGCATCAAGCTCGCCGATGGCGACACCTCCTGGTATGCCGAGGCACGCCGGCATCTCTCCGGGCTTTCGCTCTTAGTCCCCGGCCATCATCTTGCAACCGGCACGAGGGAAGGTGTGGCAGCAGGCTCTTTTTCCAACGTGGCCTGCCTTAGTCCCCGCGGCGCTCAGATCTGGACGGTCTCGATGCGAAACGATATCGACGCCGCACTCGATCTGGAGCGACGCATCCGCACGTTTATGGACGCGCATATCGTCCCGTTTCGGCAGGATTTCGGCTATTCGAACGCCGCTCTCGACAAACTTTTAAGTGCGATCGGTAATTGGGGACCCGTGGGCACCCGCTTGCGGTTTCCCTATCGCTCGATAGACATGGCGGAAGCGGTCAGGTTGCGACGCATCGCACGTTCCGAACTCCCCGATCTTTTCCCCTGAATTTGCTGCGAGCAGTCTGCGCTTGGGCTTGGCACGAAACAACCTGCGTTGGCTGGCAGAAACGAGAATTGTCCCGAGATGGAGCAATCTCCCGGGCCAGTTGCAACACATTGGGGCTCTCGGCGTTCTCCCAAGATATGCAGCAAAGGATAAGGTCGCGACCGCTCTCGGTCCGTCGAGCTGCACGTTTCGGCGGTCCCTCCCGGAGCGAACTGGTGTGAGATTTCGATGTAAATGAACGCGACACGCCGATCGAAGTTGATTTTGATGGGATGATTGCTGAGCCCGCGCAAGGAGAATGCGATGGCGGATGATAGCAATGGTGCAGAGCAAATCCTGCAGTGCATGACAACGGAGCATTTCGTGCTGCAGACTGCCCGTGCAGCCACGATCCAGGAGGCCAATCAGCGCGCCAATCTGTTCCTGACATCGGTTTCGGGCGGCACGATCGCTCTGGCCTTCGTCGCGCAAGTCACTCAGATGGGCACGCCTTTCGTGCTGTTCAGCCTGATCCTGCTGCCCTGCCTCTTCTTCATCGGTCTTGTCACTTTCGTGCGCACCGTGCAGGTCACCATCGAAGACATGGTGCACGCCCGCGGCATGGCCCGGATCCGGCACTACTATGCCGAGTTGGCGCCCGTCATGCGGAAGTACCTGATCCACTCCACCCACGATGATCGCTCGGCCGTGCTCGTCGACAAGGGACTGAAGCCGTCGCCGTGGCAGTTCTTCGTAACGACGGCCGGAATGGTCAGCACCATCGATGGCGCAATCGCAGGCGTCTTCACAGGCATAGCGGTCACATCGCTCATCCATGCAGGGGTGGCTCCCGGCGTGGTTTCCGGAGTTTTTGTCTTCGGTCGTGACAAGATCCGATATGGCACGCCGAAAACCCGCTACCATCCCAGCCGGGCCGATATCTTGCTGGAGGCCTCCTTCAGCAGAACGATGAAGCGGTCGACATCGCTTTTTTGCGTGCGGAAGGCCGGGGCGCCGACATTCACCGCGGCGATCACGGATCCGTCGAATGCCAGAACCGGCACCGAGACGGAGACGAGTTGATCGCTGACTTCACCGTAGCTCACACAAAATCCCTGACGGCGGATTTTATCCAATTCAGCAACCAACTTGCCGCGATCCGTGATCGTGCGCTTGGTCAGCCGCGGCAAAGTCTCGGGGATCATCTGCGACTGCACCTGGGGCTGTAGATAGGCGAGAAGCACCTTGTACGAGCCGGCCGTGAGCGGCCGTCTTCGACCGATCATCGCCTGCACCCGCAAGTCGCGCATCGGTTCGAACTTCGCAATACACAGGGATTCCCCATTGTCGATGATCCTGAGCTGGGTCGTTTCGTTCGCCTTCTGGCCGACTTCTTCAAGAATGGGATTGGCTATGCGCACCAGATCAACCTGTGTCGAGGCAGCGGTCCCGAGAATGATCGCAGTCGTCCCCAGCCGGTAAGTGCTCGTATCACTCTTCCGCACCAGGCCGCGTCGTTCCAGTGTGCGTAACATGCGCAAAATTCTCGGCTTGGTCTCCCCGAGGTTCTGCGCCACCTCAGTCAGTCTGATATCCGGGTTTTTGGCGACATTTAGCAATACCTCGATGCAGACATCAACAGACTGCACGATATCGCTTTTTGACGGATTTCTTTTGTCCATAGGGCCAGAATTTTCTCCGCGACCAGGGCTGAAGGAGTGGCATAATTTCAAGTTACGCGTATCGTAACGCGCTTGTTTTCCGTTTGACAGCCCCCTTGCGGCCCCCTTACCAATTTGTGTCAAGAGTGGATGGGAACCTGCTCGCACCGACCAAGCAAGGTCGGCCCAAAAACGCTAAACCGGGATTGAAGAAATGGCCGCAAAAACATTGACGCGGGCAGCGATCGGGCTGCTTGGTACGATTGCTATTCCTGCAATGGTCGCCGCACAGGAAACCCCGCTGACGATCGGGATGTCGACGACGCCGACGACGCTAGATCCTCATGAAGATAGTTCGGCGCCAAACAATGCGACCTCACGCCATATCTGGGACAGCCTCATAAACCTCACGGGAACGTCGGCAAATGCGCCGGAACTCGCCACCGAATGGAAGGTCATCGACCCGACCCATTGGGAATTCAAGCTGCGGAAGGGCGTGAAATTCCATGACGGCAGCGAGTTCAACGCCGATGACGTCATTGCTTCGCTTCTGCGTGCCCGCGACAAGCCCAGCCAGAGCTTTGCTTCCTACACCCGCAATATTGTCAATGTCACCGCCACGGATCCCTATACCATCGTCGTCGAGACGAAGGTTCCGGATCCGATCCTGCTGAATTCCGTCAGCCGAATTCGCATTATCAGCGCCGATTGCAAGGAGGCGCCAGTCCAGGATTTCGACAACGGCAAGTGTGCAATCGGAACCGGGGCCTATTCCTTCGTCTCCTATTCGCCAGGCAGCAACCTGACCTTGAAGCGCAATGACAGCTATTTCGCGGGCCCCTCACAGTGGTCGAACGTTACGCTGCGCTTCCTGCCCGATGACGGCGCCCGTCTGGCATCGCTTCTTTCCAACGAGATCGACATTGTCGAAACTCTTCCTGCCGATGGAATGGCACGCGTCGAAGCGAGCGATAATCTGCAAGTCATCAATGGCCTGTCGTCCCGCTTCGTTTATCTTGGCCTCGATGTCAGCCGCGATGTTTCGCCTTTCGTGAAGGCTGCGGACGGCTCCGATCTCGACAAAAACCCGCTCAAGGATGAACGGGTGCGTCGCGCAATGCTGATGTCGATCAACCGGCCGGCAATCGTCGACCGCGTCATGCAGAAGAATGGCACGGTGGCCGATCAATTCGTCGTCCAAGGCTATGCGGGCTATTCCGCAAAAGTCGAGAAGGTGGGCTATGATCCTGCTGCAGCTAAGGCGCTTCTGGCTGAGGCCGGTTATCCGGATGGCTTCAGCCTGACCCTGCATGGCCCCTCTGGCCGTTACGTCAAGGATGCCGAAGTTCTGCAGGCGGTCGGCCAGATGTTTACGCGCATCGGCATCAAATCGAAAGTCGAGGTCCTGCCCTGGTCGATGTATTCGGAAGCCTATTCAAAGGGCACCTACAGCACCTATTTCGGCTCCTGGGGTGTGAACACCGGCGAAACCACCAACCCGACTGTTGCGCTGGTCGCGACGCGCGACGAGAAAAAGGGAACCGGCAGATATAATGGCGGCGGTGTGTCCGATCCGAAGATCGACGAGGTGCTGGCCAAGGCCAGTTCGACGCTCGATGAAGCTGCACGTGCGCCCCTTCTCGAGGAACTGTCGACCGAGACCTTCAATAACCTCTGGCTTCTCCCGATGCACTACGAAAACGTCGTGCTAGGCGCAAAGAAGACCGTGTCCTACACCCCGCGCGGCGACAAATATACGCTCGCTTACGACGTGAAGCCGGCGGACTGATGCATCTCGTCCAAAAGCGTGCAGCGGTTTTGGGACAAATAAAGATTTGAAGTGCGTCGCATCGATCCAATCGATGCGGCGCGGTTTAAAACAGCAGCATGGGGCCGCCCCGAGGCCGCCCTTTCGTCATCTCCCAGGAGACATTCATGCAGGAACTTGGAACGGGCGAAGCCGTCGCCCGGGCGAAGACCATCTATGACTATGGCCAGACGGCCATCTTCGCCTCTCAGGCCGATCCCCGCCTCCATATAGTGCTTTATGTGCCGCCGACGGCGGCAGACGGCCGCAAGCTCGACCTCCTGGTCGCGGTCCACGGCACCGGGCGCACGTCGGCCATCGACTTTCGCGACGGTTTTGCCGAATTCGGGCTCTACAACGACTGTGCCATCCTTTGCCCGATCTTCCCGGTTGGCGTTCTCGGCGATGGTGCGCGTTCCGGCTACAAGTTTCTTGAGGAAGGCGACATCCGCTACGATGAGGTCGTCCTCGCCATGGTCGCGGAGATGGCCGACAAATACCGCCAGGACTGGTCCAAATTCGCCATGTTCGGCTTCTCCGGCGGCGGCCATTTCGTGCACCGTTTCGCAATCCTGCATCCGGAAAAACTCTGGGCGGCATCGATCGGCGCACCGGGTTCCGTCACCCTTCTGGATCCGACGCGTGACTGGTGGGTCGGCATTCGGGATCTGGAGGCGCGCTTCGGCAAGGCCTTCCGGCCCGAGGATCTCGCCAAGGTGCCGGTGCATATGATCGTCGGCGACGCCGATCTGGAGACCTGGGAAATCACCCACAAGCCGGGCGGCAAATATTATATGGATGGCGCAAACGACGCCGGCAAAACCCGGCCAGAGCGCCTTGCCGCCCTGGCGAGCTCATTCCGCAAAGCGGGTGTCGATGTGACGTTCGATCGTGTTCCGGGCGTCTCTCACGACCGGATGAAAGTTCTGGGCAACGTCAAGGCCTTCCTGGCAAAGGTGCTGGAGGGCCGTCGCGCGAAATGAGAAATGCAACGATCGTGGCGCCTCAGCCGGAGGCAGTCGAAGCCGGCGCGGAAGTTCTTGAGCGCGGCGGCAATGCCATCGACGCAGCACTTGCCTGTGCTTTCGTCCAGGGCGTGGTCGACCCGCAGATGGCCGGCATCGGCGGCTTCGGCTCCATGCATGTCTACATGCCGAAAAAGGGCGTGCACGAGATCCTCGAATTTTATGCGCGCGCGCCGTTGAAGGCTGCGCCGGACATGTGGCTCGACAAGATCAAGCACCAGAGCCGCGACGGCTTCGGCTACGTGCTTGAAGGCAATATTTCCGATATCGGCTATCTTGCCGTCTGCACCCCCGGCTCGCTCAAGGGCTATGAGACCGCGCTGCGCGACTACGGCACCTTCGATTGGGCCGATCTCATCAAGCCGGCTATCCGCCTTGCCCGTAACGGTTTCATGATCCGAAACCATATGCATTGGTATTGGGCCAAGGACCAGTCGAATGACGGTTTTGCCAACACGATCGACAAGCTGCGCTTCTCCGCAACGGGACGGCAAACCTATTTCCACGACGACGGCACGCTCAAGAATGTCGGCGACCTGCTCGTCAACAAGGACATGGCAGAGACCCTCGAACGCATCGCGCGAAGTGGCGGCTCGGACATCTTCTATCACGGCGAAATGGCCGAACAGATCGCCGGCGATTTCGAGGCAAATGGCGGCTTGATCGATCGGGAGGATCTGGCGCGTTACGAATTGTCGAAGGTAGAGCCGGTTTGGGGCGACTACCGCGACAACCGCATCGCCACCTCGCCTCCGCCAGGCTCGGGCTTCCCGATGCTGGAACTCCTGCACATCATGGAGCAGTTCGATGTCGGCTCGCTGCAGCATGGCAGCGCCGAACATGTCCGCATCCTCTTCGAGGCCATGAAACGGATGACGATCGACAAGGACGCGCATATGGGCGATCCCGCCTATGTCGATGTGCCCTATGAAAAGCTGCTGTCGAAAGAGCATGCAAAGGCGCATGCCGGCGCGATCAAGGCGGGCGCGATCGCCAGTGTTTCGCGTCTTGATGGCTCGCAACGCGACACCACCCATATCTCGGTGATCGACAAGGACGGCAATGCCGTCGCGATGACCCATACCCTCGGCAGTCCCTCGGGCGCGATCACCGATGGACTCGGCTTCATGTATAATGGCACGATGAGCCGCTTTAATCCGCTTCCGGGCAAGCCCGGCTCCATCGCGCCCGGCAAGCGGCGTCCCAGCTCGGCGGCACCCACGATCGTCTTCAAGGGCGACGAGCCCAGCATTGTCATCGGAGCTCCAGGCGGCAGCTATATCGCGCCGGCCGTTGCGCAATGCCTGATGAACATGATCGATTTCGACATGTCCGTGCTCGAGGCCGTCTCGGCGCCGAGGATTGTAGGGGTGTCAAACACGATCGACATCTGCAATCGCATTCGACACTCTGTCGAAGACGAACTGCGGGCGCAGGGCTATCAGGTGGCCCGGTCGCCGCAGACATATGCGTTCGCCGCAGTCCACGCGATCAAGATTGACGGCGGCATATCGAAAGGCGCGGCCGATCCACAGCGCGACGGGACGGCGATCTCCGTCGCCTAGATTCAAATGTTATAGCGCCTTTGCGGCTCTCGAAAAGACGCGCGGCACTGTAGGGAGAGGTTCAATGGTCACATCCATCATCAGGCGAATGATACAGGCGCTGTTCGTCGTTGTCGCGATGACGATCATTGTCTTCATCGGCGTCAATGTGATCGGCAACCCGGTCGACATCCTCATCAACCCGGACGCCAATCAGGCGGAGCGGGCACTCGTCATCGCCCATTACGGCCTGGATCAGCCGCTGTGGAAACAGTACCTGCTGTTTCTCCAAGGACTTCTGCACGGGGACTTCGGCAACAGCTTCGTTTATGGGCGCCCGGCGCTGGGTCTGATTCTCGAACGTCTCCCGGCGACGCTCGAACTGGCGATCACGGCTCTCGGCATCGCGATGCTGTTCGGCTTGCCGCTGGGGCTGTATGCAGGACTCTACCCCAATCGGCTCTCCTCCAAGCTCATCATGAGCGGCTCGATCCTGGGCTTCTCGCTTCCGACCTTCTGGGTCGGTCTCATGCTGATCATGGTATTTTCCGTCGAGCTCGGCTGGTTGCCGACGAATGGTCGTGGCCCGACGCAAGAACTGCTTGGCGTACAATGGTCGTTTCTGACCGCAGACGGCATCCGGCACCTTTTATTGCCCGCCTTCAACCTGGCTCTGTTCAAGACGTCGCTCATTCTTCGCCTGACCCGCGCCGGTGTGCAGGAGGTCCTTCCCCAGGACTATGTGAAGTTTGCCCGCGCCAAGGGCTTGCGAGAGCGGCGGATCATTTCCGTGCACGTTCTCAAGAACCTGATGATCCCGGTGTTAACGATCATCGGCCTTGAGTTCGGGTCACTGATCGCCTTTTCGGTCGTCACCGAAAGCATCTTTGCGTGGCCGGGCATGGGCAAGCTCATCATCGACTCGATCAATCTTCTCGATCGCCCTGTCATCGTCGCCTACCTGATGATGATGGTGCTGCTCTTCGTCGTCCTCAACTTCATCATTGATATCTGTTATACCCTTCTGGATCCGCGGGTCCGGCTGGAAGGAAAGGCTTGACCCATGGCCGAACCAAACACGCAAGACACAAGCGCTCCAGCGCCCGAACCCAGTCGTCTGTCGAAAGGGATCGCGGATTTCTTCAGCTCTCCTGCAGCCGCGATCGCCTTCCTCACGCTGGTGATCATCTGTTGCCTGGCGCTGTTCGCGCCATGGATCTCTCCGCAAAACCCCTATGATTTGATGCAGCTCGACATCATGGATGGACGACTGCCGCCGGGGTCGGAATCCATGACCGGGCTCGTCTATCACCTCGGTACCGACAGCCAGGGCCGCGATATCCTGTCCGGCATCCTCTATGGCCTGCGTACCTCTTTGCTGGTGGGCGTTCTGTCGGCTTTCGCTGCTGCCATCATCGGAACCTCAGCCGGACTGTTCGCCGCTTACATGGGAGGGCGCACGGAAACCGCGATGATGCGGCTCGTCGACCTTCAGCTCTCGTTTCCCACCATATTGATGGCGCTCATGATGCTCGCTGTGCTCGGCAAGGGCGTGCCCAATGTCGTGATCGCACTGATCATCGCCGAGTGGGCGACCTATGCCCGCACGGTCCGCGGCACCGCTCTGGTCGAGCGCGAGAAGGAGTATATCGAGGCGGCCCGGATGCTGCGCCTGCCCGGATGGAGCATCCTCTTCAGGCACCTGCTGCCGAACTGTCTTGCGCCGGTCATCGTCATCGCCACCATGCAGATCGCCAGGGCAATTGGCCTGGAAGCAACCTTGTCCTTCCTCGGCCTCGGCGCATCGGTGACCGAACCCTCGCTCGGCATGCTGATCTCGACGGGCTACCAGTATCTTCTGACGGGCTTCTACTGGATCAGCTTCTTTCCCGGCATTGCCCTTCTGGTCACGATCGCGGCGATCAATCTCGTCGGCGACCGGCTGCGCGATGTCCTCAACCCGAGGAACATGTCATGACCCCATTGCTGCAAGTGAGCAATCTCGTCACCGAATTCGGCGGCGGCAGGGGACGGCCCAGCATTTGCGCCGTCAATGATGTGTCATTCACGGTGGAGCGCGGCAAGGTCCTTGGTCTTGTGGGAGAATCCGGATCCGGAAAGTCGGTGACCGGCTTCTCGATCATGCGGCTCCTCGATAAGCCCGGCCGGATTGTCGGCGGCAGCGTCATCTTCGACGGCGCCGACATCGCGAAATATTCTGACGAAGAGATGCGGCAACTACGCGGCAAGCGGATCGCCATGGTATTCCAGGATCCGATGATGACGCTCAACCCGGTCCTGACCGTCGGGACGCAGATGGTTGAAGCCGTCCAGGCACACGAGCGAGTCTCGAAGGATGCCGCCCGGCAGCGGGCGCGGGATGCTTTGGCGCTGGTCGGAATACCAAGCCCTGAAGAAAGGCTTGCCGCCTATCCGCATCAGTTTTCCGGCGGAATGCGCCAGCGTGTGGCGATTGCCATAGCGCTTCTTCACAAGCCGGACCTCATCATCGCCGATGAACCGACGACGGCGCTTGATGTGACCATCCAGAGCCAGATCATCTCCGAATTCCAGAAACTCACCGAAGAGGGAAATACGGCGGTGATCTGGATCACCCACGATCTGGCGATCGTTTCAAGATTGGCCGACGAGATCGCCGTCATGTATGCCGGACGCCTCGTCGAGACCGGACCGGTGGGCAAGGTTCTGACCGATCCTCACCATCCCTATACCGCCGGTCTGATCGCGTCCGTTCCTTCGCAAAACAGACGCAGAGAGCCCCTTCACCAGATCCGCGGCATGACGCCGGCCATCAACCGCCTCCCACAGGGATGTAGTTTTCGTACGCGCTGTGATCGGGCAAGCGACGGCTGTCTGGTCATGCCGGCGCTCGTGCCGGAAGGCGATCGCTCCTTCCGCTGCATTCATCCCGTAACGAAAGAGGTAGCATGATGACGGCGACCGCCGCGCCCCTGATCGAAGCGAGGAACGTGTCGCAGCGCTTCGGAGCCAAGCCCGATCTCGCCGCCAAGATCGCGCTCAAGCTCAAGCTGGCCAAGCCGGCGCCTATCGTTCACGCGCTTGATAATGTCAGCCTCAGCATCCGGCCCGGAGAGGTTGTCGGCCTTGTCGGCGAAAGCGGTTGCGGGAAGTCGACGCTTGGCCGCGCCATTGCAGGGATTACGTCACCGAGCCAGGGCCAAATCCTCTGGAAGGGGATGGACCGAAGCGCCATGTCGAAAGGCGAGCAGCATCAGTTCGGTCTCGCCAGCCAGATGATCTTCCAGAATCCGTTGGCGGCTCTCAATCCGCGCATGACCGTCGAAGAGCTTATCTGGGAGGCGCCTCGGACGCATGGGCTTGCCCGCTCCACGGAACGCGACGCCTATGTCGACAGATATTTGATGCTGGCCGGTTTCGACCCGGCCATGAAAAGGCGATACCCGCACCAGTTTTCCGGTGGCCAGCGGCAACGCGTCAATATTGCGCGTGCGCTTGCCGTGCAGCCGAAATTCCTCGTCTGTGACGAAAGCGTCGCAGCACTCGACGTTTCCATCCAGGCTCAGGTGATCAACCTTTTCATGGAACTTCGTGACAAGCTCGACCTGACCTATTTGTTCGTCAGCCATGATCTCGGCGTCGTGGAACATATTTCCGACCGCGTTGCGATCATGTATCTCGGTCGCATCGTCGAAGAGGCGCCCGTCGAGGAGGTTTTCAGGCGGCCCAATCATCCTTACACGAAAGCGCTCTTGGCCGAGGTGCCGCGCATCGAACCCGGCAAGCGACAATTCAAGCCCGTCGATGGCGAACTCCCCAGCCCGATAAACCCGCCGAAAGGCTGTCACTTCCATCCGAGATGCCCGATTGCGATGGACCGCTGTCATATGGAAGTGCCGGTGAAAAGGGAAATTGCACCGGGGCACCTGTCGGCTTGCCACCTCAATGATGAATAACCTCGAACAACAGACCGGTGATGGCTTCAGGTCATCCTGCTAATGTGCATGAGCCCCGCCCGGACGGGAGACTTTTTTCAACCCGGCTCCCGCGGCGGCGGTGTTCGCCAGGGAGGCGTCGCCGAGCGAAATGACGCCGGTTAGGCGCTTGTCACGATTGACGACGGGAAGGCGGCGGACCTGGACCTGCCCCATGTTGCGCGTCACGTCGTCGACATCATCGTCTTCGAAGCAATATTTGACATCGCGGGTCATGACTTCGCGCACCTTTGCATCGCCCCCTAATCCGTCGGCAAGCCCGCGCACGACGAGATCGCGGTCGGTGATGGTTCCGACGAGCCGGTCATTGTCGCCGACCGGCAGGAAGCCGATCTGCCTGTCGGCCATGCATCTCGCGATTTCGGCTATCGTCTGGTTAGGGTTGGCGATTTCTACATCGCGCGACATGATCTCTGACACTTTCATTGTCTTTCATCCTGCCTTTTGCGGTTAATGACGTCGAATGTTCCGGTGAGAGTCGTTTCCGAAACGATGTGGTTGCGGCTCCTGCCAGTCTCTCGAGGCCCTAATGGCGCATATCCGGATCCGGCCAGAGCGCCTGGACTTCTGCCGGCAGCCCTTGGCGCACTTTCCGCACCCCGCCCGGATCGATATAGTGGGAAAGCACCCGGAAAACCGACCGCACGGCCTCCTTCGCGTCTACCGGACGCGTCGATGAAAGCTCGTCGTTCACCTGCTCCAGGAACTCATCCAGGGAACGTGAACGGACGGGTTGTTTGGAAGGTTCGTAGCGGTCGTAATAGGCGCCGCGCACGAGGAGCGGCAGCTGTGCCGACAGATGCGCAGCCAGATCGATCGGCAGACGATCTCTCAACGTATGAAGAACCGCGCCAAGCACATGCCAAGCGAGCTGCCGATCAGGTCCCTGGTCGGCCATCAGATCGTCGAGCCATATATTTGTGGTTTGCAGCGTCTTATCGAAGACGGCGACACCCGAAGCGCTCATGGCTTCACCTCCATGATGATGGTTCGAATCTGTTGAACCACTCAGGGAGATGAAATTTCCGGAAGGCATCGTTAAATGCACCGGCCGCTCGTCAAGAATCCGACGTGCCCTCCTCCTCCACGAAAATTCCCCAAGCGGCGATGAAGAGAGCGGCTATCAACGGCCCGATCACGAAACCATTGATGCCTACGAGAGAAATGCCGCCAATGGTGGAAATGAGGACAACATAGTCCGGAAGCTTGGTCTCCCTGCCGACCAAGGACGGCCTCAGAAGATTATCGACAAGACCTATGACGAGGGCGCCGACCGCAACCAGCACAAGCGCCTTCACCCAAAAACCGGCCAGGGCCAGGTAAACGGCCGTGGGCACCCAGATCAATGCGGCGCCGACCGCAGGCAGCAGCGACAGGAAGCTCATCAGCACGCCCCACAGCAGGGCTGGCTCGACGCCGAGGGCCCAGAAGGCGATCCCGCCGATCGAACCTTGGATGATAGCGATGATAATATTTCCTCGCACGGTCGCGTGAATGACCGAGGTGAATTTGGAGGTGAAGCGCAGGGTATGGGCGTCGCTGAGAGGCAGCGCTCTTCTGATGGCGCGGGCAACGGCGCGCCCATCCCGGAACATGAAGAACAGAAGATAGAGCATCACGCCGAATGTCACGAAGAACCGAACGGTGTTCTGGCCGAGGCTCAAGGCACGCCCGGCAAAGAAGCCGCCGCCCTGCATCAATGCCGAAGAAACGCGTTCCTGAAACGTATCGACGCCATTCAGCTCGATCCTCCGGAGCCAGTCGCGGAGGAAAAGGGGCAACGCTTCTTGCAGTTTCTGGACAAAGCTTCGGACATCGATCTCGCCGCTGTCCATGCGTTGGTAGAGAAGGTTGCCCTGCTGGACGAGTGAACTGAGAACGATCAACCCCGGAATGATCACGACGCAAAGGCAGACCAGCACGGAGAGCGCTGCAGCAAGGTTTCCGCGCCCACCCAGCTGCGCCTCCATACGGGCGTGAAGCGGGAAGAAGATGATGGCGAGGACGACTGCCCAGAATATCGCCGAATAGAACGGTAGCACGATGGCGACGAAGGCAATGGTCACGAGGACCAGAAGCACATAGAAACTGACACGCTGAAGGAGCATTCGATCTTTCCGCTTCGAGACCGCGATGATGATGATAGCACAGATGCGGCGGCAGTGCTGGACCTCCCTTCCATCCTGTCTCGATGGCTCGATGCCGCAGGCGCTGTCTCGCAACCGGCCGGAACTTCTTCTTCCGATTTTTGTTATTCGGCTCATGTTAATGAAGCAATCAGTCCAGCCGAGGCTCGGAACAACAATTCATATCGAAGATCAGGGTGTTCACATCCTTGACGGAGGCAACCCACATGGCGTTCCAGTCCTCCTCCTGCATGGCTGCGGCAGTCTTGCGCAGGAAATTTCCCTTCCCTTCGACAACAGCGACTTTCGGATCATCGCGCCCGACCGCCCTGGCTATGGACTGACCACGCCGCTTGCGCGGGCGCAGCGTGGACCCGAGGGACAGTCCTTCTGGCTTGAGCGCCTTCTCACTTCTCTCGACCTGCCGGAGGTGAGGATCGTCGCGCACTCGATCGGCAGCGCGGCGGCGTTACACCTTGCTGCAAGAAGACCAGACCTCGTCAGGGGACTTTTTCTCGTTTCCCCATGTTGCGCGCCTGTGCCATCGAAGCCGTTGATTGTGCTTAGATCGGCGGTTGCTCCGGTGGTCGGGCCGTTGATCCGCCAGCACGTCATTGGCCGGTGGCCCGCATTCTTTCTCGATCGAGGTCTGAGGTCGTCCTCTTTTCCTAATCCTCTGCCTTCTGATCTCGCGGACCTGCCGGCCCCTCACGTGGTCAATCCGATTACCATCCGCACGATGGCCGACGAGTTGCGCGCCTTCAACGGAGACATGGAGCGCCTTCCAGATCTGCCTGGCGATCTTCCCCTGCACGTTCTCTTCGGGATGGCGGACCGAGTGATTTCACCGAACTGGCATATTGATTGGCTTTGCAGGAAGCATCCAGGGCCGGTCGTCAGATTGCTGGAAGATGTCGGGCATTTACCCCATCATGTGGTCCCTGGCGTGGCGCGAGAGATGCTTTGTGATGTTGTGGAGGCATCGGCACAAGATACGAAACTCCCGCGCGTGAGGAGCATCGGCTCGCAGGCGGTTGCAGAAGCGAGTGCCGGTCTCAAGAGTAGATGAATCCCCGGCCCTCCAGTTCAAGGCGCCGCGGTATTCCAGAGTAACGATGGGGCAATACCACACCAGAAGGCCGCAAGCCGATCTCTGCCTTTAGAGTGGAGATGATTTTTCTGTTGTCGCAAATGAAAAATCTGATTTACTGACGCTTCGCTGCTTGGCTTTAAGGGGGGATATTGCCGATGCCGTGGACTCGCAGAAATATTATGCTGGGTGGTTTGGCGTTACTTGGCGTCGGTGCAGTCCGGAAACCGGCATTTGCCGCGGCATCATCCTATTTCGACGGCACCATCGTCGACAATGGCGTGACGTTCCGAAGCACCAACTTTGCCAAGATCGACAGACAGTGGCACCGCCAGGTTGTCAAATATTTTAGCAGCGAGCCAATCGGCACCGTCGTCGTCGACACGAGGCACCATTTTCTCTACGTGATCATGGAGAACAAGACAGCCATCCGCTATGGCGTCGGCGTCGGTCGCGAGGGCTTCAAATGGTTTGGCCGCGCGACGATCGACGATAAATCGCTGTGGCCGCGCTGGACGCCGCCGCCGGAGATGCGCAAGCGCCATCCGGAACTGCCCGAATTCGTGGCGGGAGGCTCACCGAAAAATCCACTCGGTCCCCGCGCCATGTACCTGCATCGCGACGGCGTCGATACCGGCTATCGCTTCCACGGCACGCTGGAGCCGTGGAGCATCGGCAAAGATGCCTCCAGCGGCTGTATCCGCATGTTCAACGAAGACGCCATCGATCTTTACCAGCGTTGCCCCATCGGCACTGCGGTGCAGGTTCTGCCGCATATTGCAGACCAGGCTGAAAGCGCCACGCAGGTCAGCCAGACAACCCCGGCCGAATAAGGAATATCACCTTGATCTCAATTGCGACCGGATTTACCAGGCGCCTTGTTGCCGCGACAATGTTCTTGGCGCTTGCCGCCTGCTCCACCACCGAACTCGCCTCGCTGGAAGAACCTGCGGCCGCCCCTATGACCGGCCAGACGAACGATCCGGCGCCTGGTTTCGAAAACGTGGCGGCTGGAAGCGAGGAGGATTTTATCCTCAATGTCGGCCGACGGATTTATTTTACCCAGGACTCTGCCAAGCTCGATTCCGTCGCCATGGCGACCCTGGACAACCAAGCCAACTGGCTCAACAACAACCCGACCTGGATGCTCAAGCTACAGGGATTCTCCGACGATTCAGGGTCCGCGTCCAAAATGGAGACGCTGTCGCAGAAGCGCGCCGATGCCGCGATGGCTTATCTTGTCTCGAAGGGCGTTGACGCAAAGCGCATGTGGGCCAAGGGTTACGGGAACGAACGCGAAGTCCGCGACTGCACGGAGCGCTCCTGCAAAGTGCAGAACCGGCGCGTCGTCTCCAATCTCCGCAAGCAGCCCGACGCCGTCTGAGCTCTTCGCGAATGCCCATCGTGCAAAAGGGAATGAAGCCACGTACTTCGCGACAAGATGACGTCGCGTAGGTGCATTTGGGGGGATGCGGCGAAGCGAGTATGGTGGTCCGCAAAGGGCCGGCCACCAAGCCGGCCCTCTCGGATCCAACTCAATTCAGGATCGCGCTACCGGAACCGAGGCTCCGGAGCGGAGCCTGTCAAGAAGCTTCGAGAGCACACGCCTTCCGACGTCTTTTGCGCTTGCTCCGCGGCGTTTCCTGATTTCGACCGTGAACGGCTTTTTCCGGGACTTCATCGAGAGGCCCTCCTTAAGCCACTTCGCGCTCGGCTTCGATCTGGAGAGGCGCGTGCTGAAAGGAGCCGTCTCCAATCGCGATTTTGCGCGGCTTCATGGCTTCCGGCACCTCACGCTTCAGCGCGATCGCGAGAATACCGTTCGTCAAAGACGCATTCTCGACCCTGACGTGGTCCGCGAGTTCGAAGCGACGTTCAAACGCGCGCCCGGCAATCCCGCGATGCAGATATTCGCCATCCTTCCCTTCGCCCTTCTGGCCTTTCACCACGAGCACGTTCCGCTCCTGGGTGATCTCGAGATCGGCCTCGGCGAAACCGGCCACTGCCATCTGGATACGATAGTCGTCTTCGCTCGTCTTGACGATATCATAGGGCGGCCAGGTCTCGATCGCCTGCAGCCGCTGCGCATTGTTCAAGAGGTTGAAGACCCGGTCGAAGCCGATGCTGGACCGATAAAGGGGTGCGAAGTCAAGTTCGTTTCTCATAGCCATATCCTCCGTAAAGCAACATGGAATGGAGACGCGTCGAAAACGCGTCCCCGGTCTGGTCGGCCCGCGTTTGCGCTGTCGACGAAAATGATCTGGTTTCGAGCGTTTTTCGATTCAAGAGGACATTTGAAAAAATTTTGGTCCAGGCTTCAGGCGGGCCGCAAGCCTCTTGAACGCTGTTTTTCTTCACCTGAATCGAATGGCGCCTGAAGATGTTCTTCGCTTGCGTGGAAATGTTTGGGAGAAGTTCATGACCGGCAAAAGCATCAGCACGACCCCTGCGGATGGCGTCATCGAGGCGATCTCCGCCTCGCACATTCTTCATCCCCATCGCCATGTCCATTTCACCTCTCCGAACGAAATTCTCGCCGCCGACATCTCCGTGCAGGACAACAGAGCGATCCTGGCGTCGTGGGCTTCGGATCTCTTTGCGGTAGAGTCCGTTCTGGAACTGAGGCAGCCGCCTCGCGTGCCGCCTCCGGTTCGTTATGCCGAAATCATTACCGCGCTCAAAGCCCCGGATAGCGGAGGTGGTACGGCCGGCCGTGTCGTGAAAGAGCTGGGAAGCGCTCGTCCTTGGATGACGAGCCACATCCGAGGTCCTTGAACTCTCGTGGAGCGATGGTCCCGCACTATCGCCTTATCGAAGGCGCCCCTTGTCGGTCGAACGCGCCCGCGACGATGACATGACGGCCGATCCGGTATGCGACCACCGCCTACTGCGAAGGCGGCAGCAGATATGCGCGTGGTGACGGCAGGTCGATGACGAACCTGATATCCGCGGCATTGGCCGCCACGACTAGTTGGTAGTCGCCGGGCTCAGCGCGGAAGGCACCGGCCTCGACGTCGAAATAAGCGAGATCACGCGGCAGGATGTTCATCACGGCTGTCCCTGTTTCACCGGGTAGCAGCGAAAGCTTTGCGAAGGCGCGCAGTTCCTTGTCCGGCCGCTCCACCTTGGATTTTGGCGGCCGCACATAGAGCTGGACCAGTTCCGAACCGGCCCGGTCGCCGATATTGATCAGATCGACACTGACAGTCACGCCGTCCCCACCCATTTCGCTGGCTGAGAGCCGCGGCTCTCCCCAGCTGAAGCGCGTATAGCCAAGGCCGAAACCGAAGGGGAAGAGGGGCTCGACAGCGCGTGTATCGTGGTGACGGTAGCCAACGAACACGCCTTCGGCGTAACGCACATGCCCATCCTCACCCGGATAGACGGCTGGATCGCCTGTTATTGCGGAATTGTCGGCAAGCGCCTTCGGGAATGTCTGCGGCAAGCGTCCGCCGGGCTCGGCGTCGCCGAAGAGGACATCACCGACGGCATTACCCAGCTCCTGTCCGGGATACCAGATCTGCAGCACGGCGCGAACCTTGCCGAGCCAGGGCATTTCCACCGGGCCGCCGGTCTGCAGGACGACCACGGTATTGGCGTTGACGGCCGCGACCCGCTTGATCAGTTCTTCCTGCCGGCCGGGAAGCCGCATGTCTGGCAGGTCCAAGCCCTCAGTATCCCATTCGCCGTCGCGGCCGACGAAGAGAAGCGCCACTTCGGCATTCAGCGCCGTCTCGACGGCTTCCTGCATATCGGCCTCGCCCAAGGGCTTTTCGACGCCGAAACGGATGGCCGTGAGGTTGATCCCCTCCCCGGTCGCCACCGGCGTGTCGTACTCGACGGTGACGGTATAGGTCCTGCCCGCATCGAGCGCCACCGTTCCGCGCTGTTCGTCATTGGCCGTGCCGAAATAGTTCTCGCCGCGTGTCCAGCCGTCATGGCCGTCGACCGTGAGCTTGCCATCGACGAAGAGCCGCGCCAGCCCGGCATTGGTCATGCCGAAGACATGATCGCCGCTCTCTTCCGGCGCGAATTGCATCGTCATCCGCGCCGAGAAATCGGTGGGGTCGAGTTCGCCTGACGGCAGCTCGAACCAGAAGAACTCGCCCTTGTCGACGGCCTCGACATGGAGCGGATTACCCCGGCAACCACGCCCCTTGAAATATCCGACGGTGATCTTTCCCTTGAACACCTCGATCAGGC
Source organism: Rhizobium sp. WSM1274 (assembly GCF_025200775.1). Lineage (NCBI taxonomy): Bacteria > Pseudomonadati > Pseudomonadota > Alphaproteobacteria > Hyphomicrobiales > Rhizobiaceae > Rhizobium > Rhizobium sp. WSM1274. The sequence continues at coordinate 271,501 of NZ_CP104139.1, forward strand.
GGTTATGGCGGCAGCCGACCGCGTGGCTGACGCTGTTGGCATTGGAAAGGGCGGCTCGAATCCCTTCGAGCGGGCTGATTGTATAATGCGCCGCGATCTGCGCGCTGCCGCCGCCCATGACACGCGCGCTCGCGGCGTTGGGTCCGATCACGGCGATCCGGTCGAGCGACGTCTTGGCAAGCGGCAGGATGCCGTCGTTCTTCAAAAGGACCGCGCCTTCCGCGCCGAGACGCCGGATCAGCGCCCGATCTTCCGGCAGGTCGACCGCCTGCTCCGTAAGGTCTGGCCTCTTCTCGAACGCACCGACCCGCTCGAGCAGCAGCAGGATACGTCGCGCCGCCGCCCGGACGGTCGCCGCCTCGACCCTGCCTTCGCGCACGGCCACGACCAGCTTCTCGCCGCGATCACGCGCCGGGCCGGGCATTTCGAGATCGAGACCGGCATTGATCGTCTCGGCCGTCGAATGCGAACCGAACCAGTCGGACATGACAATCCCGTCGAATCCCCATTCGTCGCGCAGCACCTTGGTCAGCAGCCACGCATGCTCGCTCGTATAGGTGCCGTTGAGACGGTTGTAGGAGGACATGACGGCCATTACGCCGGCGCGCCTGACAGCCTGTTCGAAGGGCGGAAGGTAGATTTCGCGCAGCGTCCGCTCGTCGATATCGGAAGACATGGTCTGCCGGTCGATCTCGGATTCGTTGCCGGCGAAGTGCTTGATCGTCGCCGCGATCCCCTGGCTCTGTACACCCTTGATATAGGCGACCGCCAGTTCTGCGGTCAGCATCGGATCCTCCGAATAACATTCGAAATTTCGCCCGTTGAGACCGGAACGATGGATATTCACCGTGGGAGCGAGCAGCACGGCTGCACCCTTGCTCTTCGCCTGGTGGGCAAGCGCCACGCCCATGCGCTCGACGAGATCTGGGTTCCAGGTGGCGCCGAGCGCGATGGCAACAGGAAAGCAGGTCGCCTTGACGCCGCCGACCAGCGAACCCGCGCCGCGAGCCCCATTCGGCCCGTCCGTCACCTTGATCTTCGGCACATCAAGACGTTCGACGGGAACAGTCGTCCAGAAATCGGCGCCGGACAGCAGCGAGACCTGCTCCTCGAGCGTCATCTTGTCGAGAATGGAATCGATCATGCAAACCTCTCCTTCAACGGAATTCGGGCATTGCGAAGTGCTGGCCGAGCATGCCAGGTGTCAATTCATCCGGCGGCATCATCACTTCTCAGCGCCAGACAGTTATTAAACCTACCGATTACTCGGTATTTTTAAGATGTCAACTGCCGAACCGTGATGTATGGATGGAGGGCGGGAGAAAGGGCAGATGGAAGAGACGATGGCAGAATTTCTCGAATCGAAGACCAGACAGGACGAAAAGCGATGGCGCCGATCTCGCAAGGGCGAAGCGCGCCGCGCGGAGATCCTGTCGGCTGCGATGCGACGTTTTGCCGAAGACGGCTACCAGAATGCCGCCATCGGCGATGTGGCTCGCGACGTTGGCCTGTCGCTGCCGGGCCTGCTGCACCATTTCCCGACCAAGGTCGATCTCCTGCTTGCCATTCTGGACAAGCGCGATCTCGAATGTGAAAGCTACATCGGGCCCTATCGTTCCGATCTCCGTGGCCTGCTCAAGGGCATGGTAGAGGTCTTTCGCCGCAACGCCGAAATGATCGAGGTCATCAGGACCTTCGCCATCCTGAATGCCGAGAGCCTGATGAAGGATCACCCGGCCAAGGCATGGTTTCTCGATCGCGCCACCCAGCTGCAGGACGACATCGCCGCCACCTTCGACCAAGCCGTCGCCGATGGCTCGATAGACGGCAAGATTGATGGCAGGGCAATGGCGGCCGAGCTGATCGCCGTGATGGACGGACTTCAGATGCTCTGGCTGCGCGATCCCACCCGCTTCGATATGGTCGGCGGGTTGGAAGCCTATGTCGGCCGCTTGCTGGTGAGCCTTGGTTTGGAGGATTGAGTTTTGGCTTGCGGCTTGCGGACGCTCAAAGCGGGCCAACCAGATCATGATGGGGTTAAGGCTTCGTGATATCTTGGCCGACCAGCAAACCCGTATGCGTCGTGCCATACGAACGGTTGCTTCTGTGGAGAAGTCTTACATTAAAGAATACGGATGCAGAGCTGCGGCCAGCCCAAGATGGCCTCGGCCTCGCTCCATTTGCCCGGTCTACGTCGCAGAGTCGCACATGCGAGCCGGAACTCTGGTCCCCGTCCTCACCTCCTTCATGGTGCCATTCGGCGCGCTCTCGCTCGTCTGGCCCTCCAATCGTCAGCTTTCACCAAAAGCCCGCGCTTTCGTGGATTTTGTTGTTGCGAACTTTGCCGCCCGACCCGACGCTTTCGACCAGCGCCAAGTTTGTCGCGATGATCGAGATCGACTGAATGCCGAAGCACGACAGCGCCACGCGTCCTTCTCACCGATTGGACATCATTCCCCTATCTATGACCGTGAGGTGAAAGGCATCGAGTATGGGGCCGAGCGCCGACAAGCGGATGAGATCCCATGCGGGGCTGTCGGCCTCAATGCTGGCCGTAGCGCGATCATAGATGGCAACGCACTGCTTGTTGGTAATCCGGGACATGTAGAGAATGCCGTCAAAATCGGTGCGATCGTAGATTTCCTGACTGAGCCGGCGTCCGCTGGTCTGTGCCCTGGCTCGAACGGCATCCGTCGAGACCCCGAGCAGGTTTGCGCCTTCGTAGCGCAGGTCGAGCAGGAAAAGCGGACTGGGGTTTCGGATAACGGCGATCGAATAGCGGTCGAACTCCTCCCGCAGTATCAATCGCTCGGCCTTGCCTTGAAACCGGTCAGCGGGATCCTGAGCGAGATAGAGCAACTGGAACTTGTCCCTCGGGCTCGAAAACCGCGTCTTGCCGAAGCCCATACCGAGAGGCGTCGCGGCGTGAGCGCGCGAGATGATTCTGACATAGTCGGTGATGTCGGCGCGAACGGCGAGGCGCTGCAGGACGGCCTTGTCGAGCGTCATTGCGCGGAGAAATAGGTCTGGGCCGCGTCGATGACCTCGCCCGCATGATCCTGTCGCAAGAGGTTTATGGGCCTGCGCCCGCCCAGCATGGGATTCGGCTGGCTGAGCCAAAGCCATGCTACCCGCTGATTGGAAACGAGAGCGGCAATCGTTCCTATGCCCTTTGCCGGACGCCCGTCGATGAATTGTTCGATCGGATAGACGTGCTTCCTCGTTCCTTTCAGCAGTGCGATGACCTCGCCGGCATGCTGCCAGCGATTGAGGGTGGAGCGCGCAATTCCGAAATCGCGCTGGAGTTCGTTTGCGCCGGCAACCGGCCCCGCCCATTCCTCGAGCTTGCGGGCAACCGCAAACTCGCCTAGCAATCGCTCGCCTTCCTCCGCTGCGGCGATCTTCCCAAGCCCTTCGCCTTTGGAGGGTTCCACGGCCGTCGGAATTTCAAGTGCGATCTTGCCGCCATCAGGTTCATCGTTGAAGGTCTCTACCAGACCACGAATGCGGCGGGCAAGTTCGCCCTGTCGCTTGCTGAGTTCGCGTCGCACGCTAACGGGAAGATCGACAATGGCCGCGGCCGCCGCTCCCGCAATTCTGGCGGACAGGGCAACCGAGCCGGACTCGAATGCAGCGTCGGCTTTCAGCACATCTGCGACTTTGGCGGCGACACGATCGGCGACCTGCGCCTGACGAGCACGATCCAACTGCACATGGGAACCAGCCATGAAACTATCTCCATTCTTAGAGGAGCTGATATAATCTCAAATGGCCCATTTGTCCAGTTTGTCCCGCTAAGAGGCTTTGCTCTATTGCGAGTCCCGCAACGCCTCGCGGCATCGAAGCGGCGAGGCGTGATCTCTCCGGAAAGGAACGTCAGCCATTCTGCAGCTTCCAGGTCCGGATTTCGAACGGCATGATGTCGGCAGGTCCCTTTCGCTCCATCGGCTCCTCGAGAATGTTCAGCGGCTGCGATGCTTTCCATCCGGAAGGCAGGCCGAGGGAGAGCCTGCCACGCCGACCGGCCGGTTCGTAAAGGCGCAGGATAAGCCCATCGCCCTCTTCCGCCGGCTTCAGGCCTGAGAACGCGACGGGGATGCCGGTGAGCGCAAGCGGCGCAAAACTGCCGGCGGAGAGGCCGCTGGATTCAGCCGAGACGAGCGGTTGGTTGAGATCGATCGCCTCGTCGAGAACGCCGCCTTCATGCCAGGCGCCTTCATGCGGCATCAGCGCATAGGTGAAGCTCTGCTCGCCTTCGTCGGCCAGCGGATCCGGATAGATCGGCCCGCGCACGAGGCTCATGCCGATCACGTTGCCGCGGGCGCTATGGCCGTATTTGGCATTGTTGAGCAGCGCCACCCCGAAATCCGGCTCGCTGATATCGACGAAGCGGTGCGCGACGGCCTCGAACATCGCCTGGTCCCAGGACGTATTCGTGTGCGTTGCCCGCTCGACGATGCCGAAGGCACATTCGAAGGTCGCCTTGCGGGCCTGCGCGGCGACCGGGTTCAGGGTGCGCAGCAGCGTGCGGCGATCATGCCAGTCGATCGTCGTTTCGATGTCGAGCCGCCTGGCGTTGGCCGTCAGCACATAGGTCTGCGTGACGCTCGAATTCCGGTAGCGGTAAACGACGCGGATCGCCGCGCGGTGCGGGCCGTCTTCCACGAGGTTGATACCATCAGGCGCATCGAGGCGGACGGCCTTTTCGGCATAATCCGCGTCGATATCCCAAGCGTCCCAGTTGCGCGGCTTGTCGGCCGGATAGACCCAGAGCTGGTTTGCCGAACCATCGACGGCTTCGCGGCCGGTCGCCTTGTGGATAAGGCTCGCAACCGCTCCGTCGTTGCCAATGACGACCGCGAGGTGGTCGTTTTCGAGACGGTCGGGGCTAGCCTTTAGCCCGCCCGCCGGCCTGAGCGAGCCCTTGTCGAAGACCGCGACGGATAAGGGCGCGACGAGATCGGCGGCGGCGACGACCGTGCCGTCGGAGAGTGTCGCGCTGAGCGGCCTCGGCGCAAGAGACGGATTGACGACGACGAGGGCATCGCCAACCCCGCCTTTCGCCAGCTTGGCCGACAGCGCTTGCAATGCCACCGCCTGTTCGGCCTTGGCATGTTCGATGACGCCCCCCAGTTCCTGCTCCGCATCCTGATAGACTTCACGGATGCTCGAGCCCGGCAGAATGTCGTGGAACTCGTTTTTCAGAACCACGCGCCAATCCGTCTCGAGGCTTCGGGGCCTGTCTGCTCCGAGCATATGCGCCAGCGAAGCAATGGTTTCAGCGGTGATCAGCGCCCGTTCGGCCTGGCGATGCTTGCGCTTGACGCCGCTTTGCGACGTTAGCGTGGCGCGGTGCAGTTCGAGATAGATTTCACCGTCCCACACGGGAAGGTTCTTTTCGCCTGCGGTGCGGTGCGCCTGCTCGTAAAAGCTTTTGACGGTGCCCCAGCGCGCCTGCGGAATTGCCGGGAAATCGCGCAGCTGCACTTCGCGCTCGACCATCTCCGGCGTGACGCCGCCGCCGCCGTCGCCATAGCCGACGGCCAGCAGCGAAGTATGGTGCTGCGTCTTGCCGCGGAAATTCTTCCATGTCGGCACGTAGCAATCGGGTTGCACGAAGCCGTTATAACCCTGCATCGGATTGTCGAACGTGTGGGTCAGCACCCGGCTGCCGTCGAGACCCTTCCACCAGAAGAGATCGGAGGGAATATGGTTGGTCTCGCTCCAGTTGACCTTGATCGTGAAGAAGCTGTCGATGCCGCCCTGTCTCAGGATTTGCGGCAGCGCACCTGAAAAGCCGAAGCAATCGGGCAGCCAGCAGACCGTGTGGCGGGTGCCGAAGGTCTTTTCAAAATAACGCTGGCCATAGAGGACCTGACGGGCGAGGCTTTCGCCGGTCGGCATGTTGGTGTCGGGCTCCACCCACATGCCGCCGACGGTTTCCCACTTTCCTTCCGCGACCTTCTGCTTGATGCGCTCGAGAAGCTCCGGGTCTTCCTCTTCCATCTGCGCGTAATAATGAGCGGTCGATTGATTGAAACGGAAATCGTCGGAGCGCTCCATCAATGACAGGGCCGTATTGAAGGTGCGCCGCATTTTCCGCCGCGTCTCGCGATAGGGCCAAAGCCAGGCGAGATCGATATGCGCATGGCCCGTCAGCAGCAGTTCTCCATTCGGCGGGAAGCGCTTTTGCAGCTCCTTCAACCGCGCCGTCAGAGCCTCGAATGCGGTGGCCGCCGAGCCGCTCTGCTCGTCCGTAAGGCCTGCCGGATCAGCCTCAAGCTCCGGCAGTTGCCAGATCTTCTGCTGCATGACGGCGCCTGACGTGCGGGAGATATAAGCCGCCGTATCCGACGGCCAGTCGAGGCTGCGCAACGCATGCTCGGCGGCATCCATCAGATGCGGCACAACTTCATGCTCGCCCAGCGCATCGATTGCCTCGGCAACCTGCTTCAACAGAAGGTGCAGGCGATGGGCGGGTCCGTCGAGCCAGATAAACCGGGCCTTGTTGAGTTTGGGCGCTCGATTGGGCTCGCCGAACGGAAAGCGGGCGACGGTTTCCGTTGCAATCGAAAAGCGGCGGCCCTTCACCGGGAATTCCTGATGATAGGGATCGAGACCGAATGTTTCCGTCTCTCCATCGGGATAGCTCAGTGTGATCAAGCTCTCGCCGCCGAGGTCGAGCTGCAGGCGAGTATCTGCAAGAGGCCACGACTCCGGCGCTTCAGCGGTTGCGGCAAAATGCACCACTCCCTGGCGGTGCGGCCAATCCTGGTGATGGCCGATCGGCTCGCCCTCGAAACTCCAGCCGTCGATCGCAGCACTTTGTCGATCCCGCCAATGCGCCAACTCGGCAATGCGAACTTTCAGACGATCGAGGCGCTGGGCAATGGTCAGAGGCATGGCTTATCCTGTTGAAAATCGACGGCTGACAATCTTGTCGTCATGCTTTTGAGGTCGTGGTCATGGTTTTGGGGGAGATGAAGATGGCGCGACCGACATCGCGATTGCCCGGCCCCTCCTCCAAGCGGGCTTGCAGAGTCTTAGATTAAGTAACTTTGATTTGGCGTCAAGCCCGGAAGAAGTGAACCGCTCCGGGTTTACCGGATATCACCGTCACGCCATTTCTTGCGAAAGCTTGCTTGCTCGACCAGACACTCTCGCGCATGAGCTCAGATTACAAGGAGGACACCGAAAGTCGCTCCACCAAATTGCAGGACATAACTCGACTGCTCGGGCAAACTTCGCTTCCCGCCACCACGCTATTCAACAATTCAGCCCCTTGCAGACCAAGACCGTAATATGGCAAGGCGGCAGTGGTCAGCTCCGGCTTCAGCGCCAGGGAAACTGTCCGGAAATCGTCAAAACCGACAATACTGACATCCTCGGGAATCCGAAGACCCAATGCCATCGCCGCGATATAGATTTGGATCGCCATTTCGTCGTTGCCGCTCATGATTGCGGTCGGTCGATCCTTTTGTTGAAGCATCTCGGTGGCGGCAGCAAAAACGTAGTTCTTCTCTGCTCCGACGGGTCCTTCCATGCCAAGGCGGATCGTGAGGTCACTGTCCGCAAGGCCAAAGTCTCCAGCGGTCTTGCGGAAAGCATCGAGGCGCAGTTCCGCACCAAGCAAAATCGGATTGAGCCGGATGTAGCCGATCTTTCGATGACCCCGCTCAAGCAGATAGCGGGTCAGATCTCGCGCACCCTGATAGTCATCGGGTTCGATCGACGGCAACAATTCCCTCGTTTTTGGTCGGCAGTTGATCATGACTGTGGGGATAGCGACGTCGCCGATTTCGGGGTCAACGATGCGATGGTACATCGTTACATAGAGAACACCGTCAATGCGGTGCGATTGGAACATTTTCCAAATTTTAATTTCCTGTTCGGATGCGCCGCCGGTATTTGCCATCAGAATGGTCTTGCCGTTAGCATTAGCCCAATCCTGGATCCCGCGAACGATATCCACTGAATAAGGCGTCGTCGACACGTAGTCAGCGATGATACCAAATGTGTTGGAGCGACTTGAGCGTATCTGGCGCGCCGCCATATTCGGCACATATCCGAGGTCTCGAATTGCCCTTTCGACCCTCTCTCTCGTTTCCTCGGTCACATATGGTTCGCCGTTAATGACGCGAGACACAGTTTTGTTGGAAACCCCCGCCACCTTCGCGACGCTGACTATGCTCACCATGGACGCCAATCTCCTTGTCGGATTCGTTTTAATCCAGACAAATGACAACGTCGACATATTTTTATGACAACGTCGTCATTTCATATTGACAACGTCGTCATACGAGGACTACCTTCGCACCAAGAAGGAGGGCTCAGTGCAAGTGCAGCGAGCCAAACGGGAGGAATCAATGAAGAAATTGCTTGGTGCCAGCGCACTCGCGCTTGTTTTCATGGCCGCCACTGCCAATGCCGAAACCATCAATATCTTGGTCGAAGGTGGTGGCGAAATGTTGCAGAAGGCGATCGCCGAGAAGTTTACTGCCGAAACAGGCATCAAGGTGAACTTCACGACCGTTCCCTATCAGGGTGTATTCGACAAGTTCTCAGCCGAAATCGCCTCAGGTTCTTCCGCGTTCGATGTCGTGACGATCGACGTCGTGTGGAATGCGAAATTCGCGAGCCACGTCGAGGATCTTTCGGCTCTTTTCACCGATGCGGTTCGTGCGGATCTGCCGCCTTCCTTGCTTGCCGATGCGAAGGCCGGTGACAAACTGATCGGCATGCCTGCCTGGGCCAATGCCGAGATCGTGTTCTATCGCAAGGACCTGTTTGATAAGGCGGAGGAAAAGGAGGCTTTTCAGGCGAAGTATGGCTATCCTCTCGCGCCGCCCAAAACCTGGCAGCAGTGGCGCGACATCGCGAAATTCTTCACGCGTGACACTGACGGCGATGGAAAGACCGACTTCTGGGGCACCGACACCATCGGCACGTTTTCAGAGGAATGGATGGCGCATGTGCTGCAGGCGGGTTCGCCAGGGGTGATCCTCGATAAGGACGGGCAGGTCATTATCGACAATGAGGCGCACAAGAAGGCACTTGAATTCTATATCGGGCCGCACTGCATTGATCATTCCGTTCCTGAAAACGTGAACGAAATCGGCTGGGGCGAGGCGCAGAACCTGTTCTACCAGGGCAAAACAGCCATGATGAAGTTCTGGGCGCACGCCTACAAGATGACGCCTCCGGATTCAAAAGTCAGCGGCAAGGTCGGTGTGGTGCCGATGCTGGCCGGCGACGCCGGGATCGCAGCTGTTCCCGGCCCTTGGTACAACGTCGTTCCCTCGACATCCGAGCACAAGGACGCTGCAAAAAAATTCATCTCGTTTGCCATTGCCAATAATGCATTGGGCATCGAAGCTCCGCTCGGCCTTGCCGCGACGAATTCCGCCTATCGCAGCTATTCAGGCAAGGCCGGCTATGAGCACTTCCCCCCACTTCTTGAGACGCTGAGCGCGCCTGCCACCCAGGGCCGGCCGATCAACGAAAAATATCAGGAAATCGTCGACGAAGCCGTGCTGCCCGCTATCCAGAAGGCACTCACCTGCAAGGCGGATACCGGGGAGGTTCTGACGGAAGCCAAGGAAACGATCGAGGACATTCTCAACTAGCCTCGTACATTCCTCCACGTCGTGGGGCAGAATATGCCCCACCCTTAGCTTTCGGAGACGGACATGTCGGGTGAAGACCGATTTGTACTTTGCATGCTCGCGCCTGCTGTCGCCATCCTCGGCGTGCTGGTCGCTTACCCGGTGGGGCTCCTGGTCTTCGATTCCTTTTTCAAGGTCGATACGATCACGCCCCATATTCGCGAATGGGTCGGGCTGCAGAACTACGTCGATGCCTTGACGTCGAAACGTGTCATCGAAAGCGCTCTGCGGACCGTTCAGTATTCGCTCTTCGCTCTGTTTTTCGAGTTCACGTTCGGCTTCTGTGCGGCGCTGCTTTTTTCGGCGCTTGCCGGTCAATCGCGGTGGCATCGCACGATTTTCGCTCTGCCGTTGATGGTTCCGCCGATCGTCGCGGGTCTACTCTGGCGCTTTCTGCTCGTCGGCAATATCGGCATTCTGAACTATGGGCTCGTTCGTTTGGGTCTGATAAGCGATCCGGAAGCGATCGCATGGCTGTCCAGCGAAGATATTGTCATCTATTCCGTTTCCTTTGCCGACATCTGGCTGACGACTTCCTTTGTCGCCCTTGTGTCCTATGCCGGGCTGACGAACATCCCGAAAGACCTGCTGGAGGCAGCGCGGATCGACGGGGCGAACGCGCTCAAGCGCTTTTGGCATGTCACCCTTCCCCTTATGCGGCCGGTGATTGCCGTCGTGGTGATCGTGCGGGGCGTGGATGCTGCAAAGACATTCGACCTGATCTGGATACAGACGCAGGGTGGTCCCAGTCATGCTTCTGAAGTGTTCTCGATGAACATCTACCAGCGCATGGTTCGGTTCGGCGATCTTGGCGAGGCTTCCGCGTCCGGCACATTGTTTCTCATCGTCATGATGCTTTTGGCGGCGGTCGCCTACTGGAAGATATGGAGGCCGGTCCATGCGTAGAGCTCCTAGCCTCAATCTCAGGGGAATCCTGATCAACGCGGCAGCCCTCGTATTGGTGCTATCCTACGCACTGCCTTACATCTATCTCCTCATGACCTCGATCAAGCCGGCGGCTGATGTCCAACAGATCCCGCCAAGCTTCTTTCCCGCCGTTGTCTCGTTCGAGAATTTCCGCGAAGTGCTGCGATCCTCCACCTTGCCGAGAGCCTTCGTCAATTCCCTCACCGTCGCGGTGCTGACGACGGCTCTCTCGCTTTCGGTGGCCGTGCCTGCCGCTTACGTTGCCACGCAGTACCGGCGCCGGATCACCACCATTTTTCTGCTCTTCGCCTTGGTGACGCGCATGGTGCCGTCGGTGGCGCTCGGAGTGCCGCTGTTCCAGCTTTTGAAGTCGCTGGGTCTGCTCGATACCATTCCAGGCCTGGTGCTCGCTCACACGTCGGCCGCGGTACCACTGGCACTGTTGCTCATGTCCGCGTTCTTCGAGGGCATACCGAAGGAGCTCGAAGAAGCGGCGCGCATGGATGGCTGCACACGATTCCAGGCGTTTCGAAAGATCGTGCTTCCGGTCATGACAGGCGGGATAGCGGTCACCGCGCTCTTTACCTTCATCACAAGCTGGAACGAGTTCCTATACGCGCTGCTGCTGACGTCGGAGGCGACCAAAACGGCGCCGATCGTCATCGCCGAATACAATTCGGTATATGGGCTTGCCTGGGGGGGCGATGACCGCCGCGGCCGTCCTCTACTCGCTGCCGGTCATCATCGTAACGCTCGCATTGCAAAAACAGATCGTCGGCGGCCTGACTTTCGGCGCTGTAAAGGGATGAGGGAGGCAAAGGCATGGCCGGCATAGAGTTGCGCAATATCAACAAGGTCTACGGAAACAGGTTTCACGCTCTGCACGATCTGAGCTTCGACATCAGGGATGGCGAGTTCATGGTGTTTGTCGGTCCGTCAGGATGCGGAAAGTCGACGGCGCTCAGGATGATCGCTGGTCTGGAGAGCATTACGAGCGGTGAACTCAGGATCGGTGACAGGCTAATCAACGATGTCGATCCCAAGGATCGCGACATCGCCATGGTCTTTCAGTCCTATGCGCTCTACCCACACAAGACGGTGCGGGAGAACATTGGCTTTCCCTTGCTGATGGCAGGCCTGCCGAAGGCTGAGATTGCCAGCCGCGTAGACGAAGCCGCCCGCATCCTCGAACTGACAACTTTGCTCGACCGCAGACCGGCACTCCTTTCAGGAGGTCAGCGTCAGCGTGTCGCCATGGGACGGGCGATTGTCCGCAAACCAGCAGCCTTCCTGATGGATGAACCGTTGTCGAACCTCGATGCCAAGCTGCGCGTGCAGATGCGCGCCGAGATCGCCAGTCTCCAGAGAAAACTGAATGTCACGACGATTTACGTGACCCACGACCAGGTCGAGGCGATGACGATGGGTGACCGCGTCGCAGTCATGAAAGGCGGCGTGCTGCAGCAAGTCGACACACCGCAAAACCTCTACAATCGTCCTGACAATGTCTTTGTCGCCGCCTTCATCGGATCGCCCTCGATGAATTTGTACGAGGCCGTTCTGAATGGGAGAACGCTGACCCTGGGCAGCAACAATCTGGAAATCCCCGACCGGGTATTCGAAGACCGCCCCTCGCTCAACGGTGCGTCCAACCGCCGGGTCATTGTCGGTATCCGGCCCGAGCATATGAACGACGCCGCAATCCGGCCCTCTTCGGCCGAGATCTCGGCCCCGGTTACTCTTGTCGAGGCGCTAGGTTCTGAATCCATGGTGCATCTGAATATCGACGCCAGCCGGGTGGACGCCGGCGACCCGGACGCCGTCGTCGACATCGGCAACGAAAAGGCTGCTGTAGCCCGCTTTTCTCCGAAGAGCGCAGTCCGCGCAGGTGACATCGCGCGCATCGCTATCGATGCCGACGAACTCCATTTTTTTGAACCGGACATCCGCACCAGCATACGGTGATGGTGCGCAGGATCTTGCTCCAAACTCGAACAAGAGAGCCGGTTGAACGCATTTTCCCAGGCGGCTTGGGCACGACAAGCCAATCAAGAACATCGGTCTACTCTCGCTGCAGAGTAGGAAATGACCGAGGAGACATGAACCATGGCAAGTGACAATTTTTACGACGTTACACAGTATCCCGTAGGCAACCCCTATGAGGATATTGGCGCGGTCATCAATAGCATCATTGCGGATATTAAAAGCAGGCAAGCGGTTCCCGACCATAATGACGGCGGAAAGCCTGGAGCAGTGATCTATATACCGCCAGGCGATTATCGTCTTGCCACTCAAGTCACTATAGACCTGAGCTATCTGAAAATTGTCGGCTCGGGACATGGTTTTACGTCGTCGAGCATCCGTTTCAATACACCCGCAGACGAGCTGGCACAGTGGCGCGAAGTGTGGCCGGGCGGAAGTCGCATACGTGTGGACATGTCTCCGGACGCCGCCGACGGCGTGGCTGCCGGAGCCGCGTTTTATGTCCACCGCACCGGCAATCCTCGCATAAGCTCTGTGGAGTTTGCCGATTTTTGCATCGATGGCCTGCACTTCATGGACGACGGTTCGGGGCAGAATGATGCGGAAAATACCTACAGGAATGGCAAAACGGGAATCTATGTGGGCAGCGCCAATGACTCATTCCGAATAACGGGGATGGGCCTTATCTATCTGGAACATGGCGTGACTGTTCATGACGCGGACGCGCTGGCGATAGACAATAATTTCATTGCTGAGTGCGGCAACTGTATCGAATTGAAAGGTATGGGTCAGGCCTCGAGGATAGCGAATAATTTTGTCGGAGCCGGATATAGGGGACATTCCATCTACGCTGAAAATTACGGGGGCATCCTGGTCTCTTCAAACAACGTCTTCCCCCGAGGCGCGAGCAGTGTCTATTTTTCCGGCGTGGTGCGTTCCTCGATCACAGGAAACAGATTCCATTCCTTCTATCCCGGAATGTTGGTTTTTGCTGCGAACTGCTGCGAAAACCTGGTGTCCTCAAATCATTTCTTGCGTGATCGCGAGCCGTGGGCGCCGATGCAGAAGTACGATAACGGCCTGGACGACCTGTTCGGACTTTTGCACATTGATGGCAGCAACAATTCTGTCATCGCCAACCACATTTCAGAGACGATCGATACTCAATATATCAAGCCTCTCGCCGCAAAGCCTGTGATCATCAATGTTGTTTCCGGCAGCGGCAACTACATCGCCAACAATCACATCGTGGCCACAACCGAAATGTCGCAAATCAACGATGCACCAAACAGTGCCTGTTTTTCCACGCAAGTGGGCGCGTTGCTTTCAACGGACAATTTGAAGGCGCTCGAGGTAACGGCAGTACGGGTGCAACGGGGTTCGGTGCGGAATACCGTTCTGGATTCAGGCAATGTCGAACAGGTCGAGATGGACAGAGCGGTGAATGCTTTCAGGGGCACTCCAGTTCTTGGGCAATCGTCGGCAGAGTTTCCACTAGACCGAGCATAGCCAGGTCGTAGGTCAAAAATACAGTGATTCGGAGTTGTGTTCATGGCAAACCAAATGGACCGGGAAGATGACCCGTTGACGCAGCAAAACCTGTTCCTACCCTCTGGGTACCGCTTGGAATTTTGGGCCGCGGGCGACGGCTTTTTTCGTATCGACATTGACGGGAAAACGGTTTGGCAGGTTCGGTCATTTGCCATCGATCCGGAGTTTTTCAAATATCACCACAGGGAAGCTTGCGAGGTCACCATTGTCACCAATGCGCCGGACGCTGTTCTGTGGGCCTATGGATATCAGCCTCAAACCGTGAACGAGACCGGCATAACGGTGTTTGAATTCTCGCAAAAAGGGATCCTTCAGCACACCGGCGCGGAAATTGAAGATTGGCTTCGGTCCGATCCGGATCGTCCTGTGCTTCATTTCTCGCCAATCCGGCATTGGATGAACGACCCGGTCGGTCTCTGCAAGATCGACGAGCTATGGCACCTTTTTTATCAATTCCATCCCGGCGGCAGTGATTGGGGACCGATGCACTGGGGACATGCGACCAGCCGCGATCTGGTCAATTGGCTTCATATGCCGGTATTTCTGCATCCGGAACAGAACCTGTGGCGTCTCGGCGCTACAGGAGGCGCATTCTCCGGCAATGCCTTTCGGGATCGAGATGGAAGTTTGATGTTCTTTTACACCGAGCGCCTGCCCGCCTATGACCTTTTCAAGGGCTATCGGGAAATTCAGAAAATAGCGCGCCCAGATCGGCGGATGATCAAGGCGGAAGGCATTGTGACGGTGTTGGAAGAGCGTCCCGACGGGGTCGAGCACGATTTCCGCGATCCAAAGGTTTGGTGGGACGACGCAGCCAATGCCTATCGCATGATACTCGGCGCATCGATTGAAGGCGATCCCGCGGTGTTGTTGTTCGGCTCCGGCGATGGCCTCGATTGGCAATATCTCAGGCCGCTCTACCGTGCGCCGGTTAAATTCCGCCAGGAGGGCGCGCGTGCGGTGGAATGCCCGGATTTCTTTCGGCTGGAGGAAAAGTGGGTTCTGGTGATGGGTTTTGTTGGCCATGTCGAGCCACGAACACGGCGCCACAATCTCCTTTATGCCCTGATCGGCGAGTTTATTGACGACTGCTTCGTGCCCGACATCCCGGAACTGCAATTGCTGGATTTCGGCACCGATTATTACGCGATGCAGAGTTTCGAAGCGGGAGGGCGCCAGATCGCCTTTGCCTGGCTGTTCAACTGGGAATACCGCAAGCTTGAGGGTTCGTCCTATTCAGGGGAGCTGTCCCTGCCCCGTGTTCTGAGATTGAGTGAAGACAGGAAGAGGCTGCGCATGCTGCCGGCGATCGAAGTCGACGATCACTTTGCCGCTGACCCTATCGTCGTGGAACAAAGCGGCAAATTCTCGCTACCGATGGCGCCCATTGAAATCCGCCTTTCCGGCGCCCTGGAAGGTAGCAAGGTCGTTGCGACGCAGGGCGGCGAACTTGCCTTCGAGGTCGGCGTCGCAGGCGGTATCCTCTCGATCCGGCTCGCTCAGGACGACGGCTCGATCCGTTACGTGGCGGAGCTTGGCGACGGAAAGGAGCTTCGTCTGTTTCATGACCGTGGAATCGTCGAGATCTTCGCCGATGACGGAACTGTCTGTGGAACCCGTCGCGGCTACGCGAACATCAACCCAGATTATCTGGAAATCTCATCGTCCGCTTCAACGCGGGTGCTGGAAAGAGATGCGAAACGCTGCTGAGCTGCTGCGAGATGAGCTATTGAATGAAACGCTCGTCACTGGCTCATGCTCGTCGAGCGCTTCAAACTGGCGTATGGATCATAGACTGATCACTGGTTCGGCCCTATTTGACCAGAATTGCAGTGATATCGCAAATTTCAGGCAGCGCTGGGGAGGGTGGGATGCTTCAAGTCCGCAAATTATTGACAGCCGCGACAGCCGTCATCGTGGTTGTCTTATCGTCCTGCACGACGAGCTCGAATGACTCGATGCAAACCGGCTCGGTTGGATATACCGGCGCCGACTATTCGCTCAGGCCTGCCTGCCGCGATGGATTCGGCAACGATCATCCTTGCAGCTATTAGAGGCAATGGCTGCTCGACGAGCGATATCAGCGGATGAGCGTATCCATCCGAGGTGGGCCGCAGGACTTAATGGGGCTCGCGTGGTAACGTCGGGTTCATGGAGATCGATGAGGACAAGATCGACGATGCCGTTTTGGCGCTGTTGTGGCTAACGCTGCATAACGAGCGTTGTGCCTGGAAGGGCTTTGACTGGGCAACGACGGATCGCTTGCATCAGAAGGGCATGATCGGCGACCCGGTGAACAAGTCGAAGTCGCTGGTGCTGACGGACGAGGGTCTGCGGCGGTCGGAGGAGCTGTTTCGGACGCTGTTTACGCGGCAACCGATATCGCCACCGCCTTGATCCTCTTCCATTCCCAAGGCAAGAGCTCACGCAGGCGGGAGACGGGAAGATCTGCGATGCGCGTCAGCACATCTGCGAGCCAAGCCTTCGGGTCGATGTCATTGAGGCGGGCCGTCGTAATAAGGGTCAGCATGATGGCCGCCCGGTCGGCGCCCCGCTCGGATCCGGCGAAGCTCCAGTTCTTTCTTCCACATGCAACCCCGCGCAGGGCTCTTTCCGCCGCGTTATTCGTCATGCAGATCCTGCCGTCGTCGGCGTATCTGGCAAAGTCGGTCCAGCGCGACAGCATATAGTTGATGGGTTCAATCACCGGTGAGGATCGCGACAGGCCTTCGAGTTCCAGCCTGAACCAAGCCTCCAGTTCGTCGAGCAGCGGCTTGCTCTTTTCCTGGCGCACGGCAAGGCGCTCTTCGGCACTCCGACCGTTGATCTCGCGCTCGATGGCGAACAACGCGTCGATGCGTTTAACCGCCTCCAACGCCGTTGCCGAGACAGGCCGTGCGCCTTTACCTCGGCGTGCACTGCGAGAGACGTCGGCCAACTCGAAGAACTTTCGCCGCGCATGGGCAAAACAGAAGGCTGGCGTTACCGGGATTTGTTTCCTGCTCCGGTCGAAGAGCGGATTGAAGCCATTGTAGCAATCGGCCTGCAGGATGCCGGTGAACTCGGCCAAATGTCGTTGCGGATGTTCGCCACGCCGGTCGCTGGAGGCGTAGAAGACGGCAGCCGGCGGCGCGAGCCCTCCAAATGGCCGGTCGTCGCAAACGTAAGTCCATATGCGGCCGGTAATGCACTGCCCCTTGGCCAGGATCGGGATGGTGGTGTCGTCGCCGTGGAGGCGCTCGGCCGCAAACACGTGGGTTTCGATCATGTCGAAGAGTGGCTTGACGGCGGCGCTGACGTAGCCAACCTGGTCGGCGAGCGTCTGGGTTGACAGATCAATCCCCTCGCTGCGGAACCGGCGACTTTGGCGGTTCAGGGGCTGATGCTCGGAGAATTTGTCGAAGACGATGGTGGAAAGAAGGTTGGGGCCAAGGAAGCCGCGCGACGTGGCATGGAAAGGCGCCGGCGCCTGGCTGATGCAGCCACAGTCCCGGCAGGTAAATTTCTCCCGGACGGTTTCGACGATCTTGAAGCGGCGCGGGACCTCCTCCAGCGTCTCGGTAGTATCCTCACCGAGCTTCGACAGACGCTCGCTGCCACAATGGGTGCAGGCGGTCGGCGCGTCGACGACGAGACGTTCGCGCTCAATATTTTCTGGCCAGGGTTTGCGCACCGGGCGCTTGCGGGTGAAGGCACGAACGGTCTGTGTTTTCGCTGAGGCCGCCTCTGACGCAAGCTCATCTTCGGTCGCATCAGCGACCAGTTCCTCAAGCTGCAATTCCATCTGGTCGATCAGCCGCTGGGTGCGCTCCCGGCTCGGACCGTGTTTGTCGCGTTCCAACTTGGCGATCAGCAATTGCAGATGGGCGTTGAGCGCCTCAATGCCGGAAAGTTTTGCTTTTGCACTGCTCGCTTCAGCCTCAGCGCGTATCCGCGCCTCGCGTTCCGCCAGCAACGCGGCGTGGGCGCTGGTTAGATCGTCCGGCAGTGAGAGAGGCGGTAACGACATGCTGTCATAGAAGCATATTTATCCAACAAATTCAATGCAAAAGACGTTCAGACCCGCGTCGGGCGCCAGGTTTCCTGAGGGGCTCTCCAGTCAATTCCGGACAGCAAATAAGAAAGCTGCGCCGGCGTGATTGCCACCGCGCCGCCCTCTACATTCGGCCAGATAAACCGGCCGCGTTCCAATTTTTTCGTGAACAGGCATGCGCCCTGGCCATCATGCCAGATCAATTTTACCAGATCACCTCGGCGGCCCCGGAAGCAGAACAGATGACCGCCCACCGGGTCATGCTTCAACACTTCCTGCACCCGAAGGGCTAGCGAAGGAAAGCCGCACCGCATGTCTGTATGTCCGGTCGACAACCAAACCTTGACACCCGTTCCCATCGGAAACGGGTTCATCGCAACGTCTCCAGACCCCGCATAATCCGCAGCAGGACGTCCACGTCGACATCCCGACCGACGATCACACGCCGGTCGTTCGCACTCACCACCTCCATGCGACCCTGGTCGCTGACAGGCGGCGGCACAGCGACAGTCGCCGCAGATGGCGTCTTCGCAACAGCCGGCTCGGCAACAACGATCGCTGGAACAAACCCGTTCGTCGAGCGGTGGACAAGCCGTCCTTCCCGGACGGCCCTGCGCCAGGCATTCAACTGCCAGCGCGTGATCCCATGACGCTGCGCCGTGGCCGTCACCTGCCGCGGGCCGTTATAACTCTCAGCCACAATCGCCAGCTTCGCTTCATCCGTGAAACGCCGGCGACGCCCGCTATCGACAATCTCCATCCGGGCTAAAATGCCCGGTGAGATCATTCATCAAGTCCATGTGTGAAGCACCGTCTATATTGCCGTCTATATAGACAGAGCATCCACACTCTCACTCACTCCACAATGCGGCCCAACTCGGATGCCTACGGATGAGCCGTCGGAAGCAAATATTCATTCCGCTCTTCAGCTTTGTCGTGAGCGTTCAAAGTAGCGATTCACGATGTCCTTGACTTCGCTTGAACTGAATCGCGGAACCCATCTGTGCGGTATCGCGACGGTCCTTTCAAGAGGCTGACGCTTGCGCAATTGTTCGAGCATCTCCGGATCAGCATCTTTGCGCACAGTCACGTAGATAAATCCGCAATTAGGTAGCAACTGCCATCAGACTTCGGCCTGCTGAACCCATAGGATCGGTGTGATTCTAGGGAGTAATTGTGCATGGTCCTTGTTGCAGACGAATTGAAGCGGAAACAGGCCGAGATCCGCTTGAGGATTGAGGAGCTGCGGTTGGAGCTTGCTGCGCTGGAGCAGCAGCAGGCCGCTTTCGTCGTCATCATGCGGACATACGAGCCGGAATATGATCCCGGCACGGAGCCAAGCGTGTTCGGCCGCGGAAGACCGTTCCGGTCGTAACCGAGAACTCGCGTCGGCAAGCCTGACATTTGAAACGGCGGCGCCGGATCTCCCAGCAGTTCGAGTGTGAGCAGCGGTCGCAGGTCGGCTTTCCTTCCGTATCCGGCCAGGGGGATAAAGCAGAAGGCCTTGTAGGGCCGCTCCTCGTCGAATGTACGGAGGTTTCTTTAGCGTAAAGCTCCGGCAGTAGGACGACAGCAGGAAGTGCTGGTTGCCCCAATATTTCGACCCTCCGGAGTGCCTCCAATTCAGAGGAGATGGAGTTCTGCGGCGGAATGACGGACGGCAGATTGGTCGCCATGTTCAGGCCCTTGAAGGTTACGCGATACGACAGGACGTCGCCGAGGTCGGCGTGCGGAAGATCAGCGTCGTCGTATGCCTATGGACCTGAACATGGCGCGGGCCATTCCAGGGTGTCCGCCAAGGGTTGATCGGTCATTGAATTTGACGTTAGCCGGCCGATGAGCTATCTTCCCTGTATTACAAAAGCAGGAAAAAACGATGTCAGGACGTGAGCTGTCAGATCCAATCACCATGCGGCTGCCGCTGGACGTGCTATCTGAAATCGAAGAGATCGCTGAAATATGCGATCGCAGCCGAAGCTGGGTCTTCGTCCGTGCTCTGAAATCATATCTAGCCGCAGAGGGGCGCGAGATTATCGAACTCGCTCAGGCAAGGCGAGATATTGAAAACGGGCTGGGGCATGATCTTGACGACGTGATTGACGAAGTCGATGCGATCGTCAAGGGAGCGGCTGCTTGAAAGTCACCCTCTCTCCTAAGGCACGAGAATACGTAACGCGCGAAGCGAAATATCTTAAATCGGGAAGTCCCAGAGCAGCTCAACAATTTGCTGATGACATCAAGCGGCTTAGGCAAGGACTCAACCGCTTTCCGGAGATGGGAAAGTTCAACGACGAGGTTCCCGTTCCTGGAGTTTTACGCTTTGTCATGGGACCATATCTCGTTGATTATGAGATTCGGGGCGACGAGATTTCAATATTCGCGATCCGTCACGGCCGCGAACGTCCGCCAGGCGTTGGGATGGACGACGATTTCGACCTCGAAGAACCTAGTAGCGATCCCCGCTCCAAGTAATTCCTTCTCTGGTGGCAGTTGCTACCTAATTCCGGATAAATCCCGCTTGCCCGGCTTGAGGGATATCAACGCCGATCATTAACCAATGGATGAGCTTCGGCAGCTTTTGACCAGCGATACCGTCGAGCCCGATCACCATTGCGGGCTTTCCTGCCGAGCCTTTGCCGCAACATAAATGATGACGACGAGGAACAGGATCGCGAACAGGCCATCTCCGACACCGCTCATAGCTCTGCTCATTTCGATCTGCCCAAGGGCGATAAGTGAGAGGTAGACGAAAGGGAGCGCCATGACGCCAAGGAACATGAAGAGGTATCTAAGGCTCGCTTGCAGTACGAGAATTGGCTGGGTGGCGTTTGGGTCGCGGTCGGCGGCGGGAGAATGTTCATCAGTCATCGGTTGAACTCAACTCTCCACGCAAGTAATTCCGAGCACATCTTAGCTGCGTAGAGCCGCGGCCCTTCGTTACAGGCATCTGCTGGAAAATTGTTACGAACACCTGCAAGCGTGATACACAACCGAATAGTGCTCTAGGAAAGACGGTCATGCGGTATCTTCGGTCAGGGCCGCGTCGGCTTCATACTCAGGAGATGGGCGGTCCGCGCGCCAAAACGGTGGGTCTGAGGTCGGGCGAGATCGCCGACCGGAATATTCGCGTCATTCTGGAGGCGATCCGCCGCCATGGCCCGTTGACGCGGATGGAGCTTGGCCGGCATTGCGGCCTGACCGGGCCCGGCATCACCAATATTCTGCGGCGGCTGGCGGAAGAAAAACTCGTCACGTCAAACCGCCGCAATGGAATCGGGGGTGGCGCAACCGCCACGGAATTCGCGCTTCGACCGGAGGGCGCCTTCTCGGTCGGCGTCAAGCTTCGCCAGAGGCGTGGCGAGATGGTGCTCATCGATCTCAGCGGCCAGGTGCACGACCGGGTCTATTTCGGCCTGGACCCCGCCGACAAAGTCGGCCTAGTGCACGCGGCCGTCAGGGATATGGTCGATCGCCACGCCGCCCTGCCGATCATCGGGTTCGGCATCGCCGCCAACGACTGGACAGACGATCAAAGCGAGCAGATCGCCGCAATCTCGACGATCGCGCGTCCCTATGTCGAGAACGAATGCACGGCGAGCCTTCTCGCGGAACGCACGATCGGCAGCTTCGGCAGGGAAGGCGGACTGGCGATGATCATCGTCGACGACGACGTTCAGGCCGGCTTTCTCATTCGCGGTATTCCCTATTCCGGCGTGCATGGCCGGGCAGGCAGCATCGGCGAAATGCTGACGGGTCCAGACAATGTCCAATTGAACACCGTCGTCGGTTTCGAATCCCTGAGATCACGGATCGGCGACCAGGCATTCACCCGCCTGCTGCAAGGAGAGGAATTCTCCTTGCCCTCACTGTCGCAATGGATACGGGAAGCCGCGGGCCATCTGCTCGACCCGATCATCGCCATGGCCGGTTTTCTCGCCCCGAGCGTTGTCATGATCGGCAGCGACCTGCCGCAGAGCGTGATCGAAGCGCTGATCCATCAGCTTTCGATCGAGCGGCGCGACACCTCGACGAGACCATTGCTGACCCCCTGGATTTCGCCGATGAAACCCGCGAGCTTCAGCGGCGGCGGCGTTGCGCTCGGTGCAGCACTCCTGCCCTTCCTCAACACTTTGCTGCTGCCGCCGGCTTCGGCCTGATGGCCGGGTCAGGCGAGCGCTTCATCGGCGTGGCTGAGATCGGAGGCCAGCGCCTTGTCCAGGACTTTCTGGATATTGGCCGCCCGCCGGAACGAGGGTTCCTGGGTCCTGCCCGCCCGCACGGCCTGGACGAAACGCTGATAGTTCGTCTCGACCGGATCGAAGGGGACGTCGCGCCAGGTCGCCGTGTGCACGTCCTCTCCAAGACAGGCGCGTAGCGTCGATTTTCCGGTATTGTAGATCATCTCGATCGAGCCGGTTTCGCCATAGACCCTGAGGCGCAGCTGATCCATCTGTCCGGCCGCCGTCCGCGTCGCCTGGATCGTCCCAATTGCGCCATTGGCGAAATCGACATTCATCGTGAAACTGTCGTTGGCGTCGAGATCATATTCGCCGATCCTATGGTCCGGTGCCTTGTCGAAGGTCTTCAGCCGGGCGAAGACATGGGCGATGTCGAGCCCTGAACCATAGGACGCGAAATCGACGATGTGAATTCCGATATCGCCGAGCGCGCCGTTGGATCCATGTTTTTTGCTCAGCCGCCACAGCCATTTGCTTTCGCTCTTCCAGTCGCCCCAGTGGCGGCCGACCAGCCAGCTTTGCAGATGCGACGCCTCGACGTGGCGCACTTGCCCTATTTCGCCGGCAAGCACCATTTGCCGGCCCTTCTGAAGAGCGGGCGAGTTGCGGTAGGTGAAATTGACCATGCCGACCTTGCCCGATCGCTCGATGGCCTCGGTCATCTCCATGGCCTTGATGGCATCGGTGGCAAGCGGTTTTTCGCAGAAGACGTGCTTACCGGCGGCGATTGCCTGCAGCGTCGTCGGGTAATGAATGCGGTCCGGCGTGACGTTCGCCACTGCGTCGAACTCGCCCCAGGCGAGAGCATCCTCGAGGGTAATGAAATGATTGGCGATGCCATGTTCGGTGCAAAAGGCCGCGAGCCTTTCCGGGACGACATCGACGCCGCCCACGACACTGACGCCTTCGATCGCCTTGAAGTTGGCGGCATGCTGGTTGGCCATTCCGCCGGTACCGAGAATGAGTAAACGCATCTTATCCTCCATGGAATTGACGTCCCGCCTCAGTTGAGCCGGGGCAAAACCGCACTCACGCCATCGCAGCCGTCAGCGATTGCCTCGTGCTCTTCTTCAGGAAAATTGCGGTGGATGCGCCGCGCGTCCCGCGGGACGCTCCATCACCTTCACGACGCAGATCCTTTTCCGAAAATCGATCTCGATTTTCCGGAACTCTGCGCTAGCTGCTGTTGATTGTCGCCAGCATCTCAACCTCCCAGGTTCTGGCTCCCAAGCTGTGGCTTGACATCAAATCAAAGTAACTTAATCTAATTAATGCAGCACGGAAATGAGGAGAGGTCAACTGACCGCCAGGCTGTATCCGTTCAAATGGGGAGGAGACCCATCATGAAGAGCGCCACCGTCAGCGCATTTGCGCTGAGCACTATGTTGTTTTCAGCATCCGTTTCATTTGCCCAGGAACTTGCCACGAAAGACAGGATCGGCCTTGCCGATGCGCCAAAATCCCTCGTCGTCCGTCTGACGAACGACAGTCCCAACAATTCGGATCCGGCGATCGCCGAGGGCTACCAGAAGCTCTTCGTCGATTTCATCAAGAAGCATCCGGACTGGAAATTGCAGATGCAATTCATGTCCTCGGACATCGGTACCGAACAGGCCAAGATGCTGGAGCAGGCCAAGGCCGGCAACGCGCCTGACTGCGCTGCTGTCGACTCCTTCGTCCTCTCGCAGTTCATGGTCAATCATGTGCTTGCGGACTTCACGCCGTATTTTTCCAAGGAGGAAGTGGACGACCTGTTTCCCTTCATTCGCAGCGGCATCACCGATAAGGACCAGACCGTCCGCGCCTGGTGGTGGGATACGGACCTTCGTGTGCTCTACCGCAACAAGTCGATCGTTGCCGATGCGCCGCAGACCTGGGACGACCTGAAAAAGGCCGCGCTCGCCTCCACCAAGGAAGGCATGGAAGGTGTTCTCTTCAATGGCGGGCGCTGGGAAGGGACGACGTTCGACTGGCTCGCGAATTATTGGGCGCTGGGCGGCAAGCTCGTCGACGACTCGGGCAAGCCAGTCTTCGGCGAAGGCGAAAACAAGGAGAAATTCCTGAAGGCGCTGAACTATTTCAAGGATCTCGTCGATTCGGGTGCCGCGCCCAAACGCGTCAGCACGATCGCGAACTACGACGATATGAATGCTGCGGCCGCAGCGGCGACGACGGCGCTCTTCATCGGCGGCAACTGGCAATATGCGCAGCTGAAGGCCACGCTCGACGAGGACGAGTTCAACAAATGGACCTTCTCGCCGATTCCCGGCCCTACCGCCGATCAGCGTTCGACCGGCACCGGCGGCTGGACGATCGCCTCCTTCAGCAAGGACAAGGACAAGGTCGAGATGTGCGCCAACCTCGCACGCGAGGTCTATATGGGGCCGGCAAACGCGCTGCAGCAGCAGTTGCCGACCAGGAAATCACTGTTCGACAAATATGAGGTCTTCTCCACCGAAGCCAACAAGACCTTCGCCAAGGCTCTGGTTGACGGACAGGCGCGCCCGGGTGTGCCGATCTATCCTGAAATCTCCAACCAGATCCAGATCATGATGGGCGACGTTCTCTCCGGGACCAAAAAGCCGGAAGACGCCTTGAATGCCGCCTTTAACGCGGCGCTGGAGGCTTACAAGCGTCTCTAGTGTTTCCGACTGTGACGGCGCCTGCCCGCTAGGCGCCGTCGACCTACAGCGTCGCGCGCCTTTTCACGCGCAAAAGGACGCTGGAACACGTTGAATCTACGCATCGTGCTTTCCGAAAATCGATTCCGATTTCGGGCCGATGCGCGAGCCAACCCGGACAGAGAAGCTTAATGAGCCCCATTGCCATCGAGGTTGACAGCCCGCCTCAAAGCAGATCGTTCATGCGCCGTTTCGCCGGTGCGCCGCTGCCCTGGATCATGCCCGTGATCATCGTCATCGGCATCTTCTACCTTTACCCCGTCATCGACGTTTTCAGGCTTTCATTCACCAATGCCACGCTGATCGGCGACAATCAGGATTATACGCTGGGGTCGATCACTAATGCGTTGAGCTCGCCGCAGCTGCCAGACATATTATGGGCAACCTTGATCTTCGTCGGCGGCAGCGTCATCGGTCAGCAGATTTTAGGCCTTGCAGTCGCCGTCGTGGTTATCCGCGGTGAGAAGCGTGGGCTGTTCGGCACCACCATTTTGAGGACAACGGCGCTAGTTGCGTGGGTGGTCCCCGGAATCGCCGGCGGTATCATCTGGCAGATGCTTTTTTCCGAAGCGCCTTATGGTGCGTTGAACAGCATTCTAAGATTGATGCACATGCCGACGGTCGCCTGGCTCTCGGACCCTGCTATTGCGCCGTGGTCGACCCTCATCTCCAACATATGGCGCGGCACGGCATTTTCGATGGTCGTCATGTATGCGGCGCTGAAGTCGATCGATCCCTCACTCTATGAAGCCGCCGAGGTCGACGGCGCGACGGCATCGCAGCAGTTTTTCTTCGTCACGCTTCCGCAGCTGCGCGCGGCAATCCTCGTCAACATGATCCTCATTACGATCCAGACGGTGAATACCTTCGATGCGATCATCACGCTGACGGGCGGCGGTCCGGGGCGCGCGACCGAGGTCATTTCGCTCTACGTCTTCAATATCGTCTTTAGAAACTACGACCTGTCCGGCGGCAGCGTGCTCTCCGTGCTCATGCTGATCATCAGCCTCGGGCTCGCCTTTATCTATGCGTCGTTCCTGCCGAAGGAGGAAGAGCAATGAACGGACGGACCGGAACACGGCTCGGCGATGCCATGAGCTATCTTTTCATGCTGGTAATGTTCGTGTTCTTCGCCGGCCCCCTCACCTATCTCCTGTCGATGGCAATGCGTGACAAGCGCGAGATCTATCGCGGCGCGGCGCGATATATTCCAAACAATCCGACCATCGACAATTTCATCACCGTCTTGAACAACAGCTACTTTCCGATCTATCTCTGGAACGGCCTCAAGCTTGCCGCCCTCAGCGGACTGGGCGTCCTGATCGTCGCTCTGCCTGCCGCATACGCTTTTTCCCGCTTTCAATTCCGGGGCAAGGGCCTGTCGATGATGGGGCTGCTGCTCTTCCAGATGATCTCGCCACTTGTGATCATGGTGCCGCTTTACCGCTACATGAACCGTCTGGGGCTACTGGATACGCATTTTGCCGTGGTCATGGTGTATATCGCGCTTGGCGTTCCGCTGGCGACCTGGCTTCTGAAGAGTTCGGTCGACGGCATCCCGCGCAGCCTCGACGAAGCGGCCATGATCGACGGCTGCAACAGGTTTTCCGTCTTCTGGCGGATCATTCTGCCATTATCGGCGCCGGGCATAGCCTCCGTCTTCATCATCACTGTGATTGCCGGCTGGTCGCAATTTTTGGTGCCTTTTCTGTTGCTCACGAAAAATGATCTGATGCCGATCGGCGTCGGGATCTTTAACTTCCGCGGCATGCAAACCGACTCCTCCATCCAACTGCTTGCCGCCGCCTGCCTGATCGCAGTCGTTCCGGCAATCGTCGCCTTCCTGTCGCTCCAACGGCTGATCCTCGGTGCGATGACCAGCGGCGCGGTCAAGGGATGAGGAGCGGTTTAGTCTTTATGCACAAGGAAGGATTTCGGGCATGAACCAGACACTCGGCGCCAGGCTGTCCCCGGATCTGACCGGCGCCAATGTCGAAGATGCAGGCGAGCACAACAGGGCTGTCGTCCTGCGCTGCATTCATCGCCAGGCGCCGATTTCGCGCGCCGAAATCGCCAGGCGGACGGGTTTTACCAAACCGGCAATCGCCCGGATCGTCGATCGTCTGCTGGACGAGGGCCTGATCATGGAAGCCCGCCGGAGGCATGGGCTGAGAGGCCAGCCGGCGATCGAACTCGAAATCAATCCGGATGCCTGTTTTGCCATCGGCATCAATATCGATCGCGACCATCTGACGATCCTGGCCGTCGATGCCGTCGGCAACGTCCGCGCCCGTGTGCATCATGAGAAACGTTTCATCCTGCCGGCGGAATTCCTGCAGCTCACCGCCGATGCGATTTCGCATTTCCAGCGCAGCCGGCTCATCGACGACGCGCGCCTTGCCGGTATCGGTCTGGCGATGCCGGATTGGCTTGGCGAAATTTCGCTCCTCGGCAAGCCCGACGCCTATCAGGAATGGACTGCATTCGATGTACGCACCGCACTGGAGAACCTGACACCCCATCCCGTCTTCATCGAGAATGAAGCCAATGCCGCAGCCCTGGCCGAACTCGATTACGGACTGGGTGCTGAAAGTAGCAGCTTCTTCTACGTCGCCATCAATCCATGCCCGGGCGGCGGCCTCGTGCTCGACGGCAACGGCCATCGTGGCGCCATGGGCCTCAGCGGTGAAATCGGCTGGCTGCCGATCGCCGACAGCGGTGACGGGAAGGCCCATAAGGTCCAGCTTCTCGGCGAGATATTCTCGCTGTTCTTCCTCTATGATTTCCTTGCGAAAAACGGCGTCGAAGTGAATGTTCCCCACGATCTCCTGACGCTGGATGCGCATGGCAGGCGCCTCGTTTCGCAGTGGCTGAAGGAAATGAGCGCGCATCTGGCCGTCGCCGTCAAGCATATCGGCATGGTCGTCGACCCCGACGCCGTCCTCGTCGGCGGCCGATTGCCGATCCGCATCGTCGACGAGTTGCTGCGTTATGTGCACGAGCATCTCGATGCCGAGGACCCCAACCTGCCCTCGCTTCATCGCGCCTCGCTCGGAGAGGATGCCTCTGCCATGGGGGCGGCGGTCATGCCGATGGCGGCGGCCCTCATGCTCGCATCGGCTGACCCTGCTCAACGCACACGCTCGCCACTCAAGAACATGGACCGCCTGAACAGTTGAAACGTCGGCAAGGCCCAGGGATTTTGGTGAAGATCGGGATTTTGGTGAAGATGGGAGGATTTTGGTGAAGATCGGCTTTTACACATCGACATTCAACGATCGCCCGCTGGGGGAAGTGGTGGATTTCGCCGCATCGGCCGGGTTCGACGCCATCGAGATCGACATCGGCGGCCATATCAAGACGCCGGATCAGGTGGAGGCCGCCGTCGCGCTGGTGCGCAGCCGCGACCTCTTCGTGTCGTCGATCACCTATTTCGGCAATCAGCTCGATGCCGACCGGGGAAAACGAACGGCACTTCGCGAGACGACCGCGGAATATGCGAGCGCGATCGGGCAAGCGGGCGTCCCGATCTTCGTGATCTTCCCGGGCCGGGACGACACCGCAAGCGACGAAGCCAATTATGATGACTTCGCCGATTTCGCCAACGGGCTGATCGCGAAGACACAACCGTATGGGCTCACCATCGCAATCGAGAACTGGCCGGGTCCGAAGGATAATTTCATCGGAACGACACCCAAAGGATGGCAGGAGCTTTTTCACCGGATCAGCGATCCTCGTTTCGGGCTGGAATTCGATCCCTCCCACCTCATTCGCATCGGCGTCGATCCCTATCAGGCGATGGAGGGGGTGAAAGATCGCATTGCCATCCTTCATGCCAAGGACATGGCAATCGATCCGGAGAGGCTGCAGGCTGTCGGCTATCACGGCAAGGGCTGGTGGCAATACAAGCTGCCCGGGCTCGGCCTCATCGATTGGCCGAGGTTTCTGCGCCAGGCCAGCAGGGCTGGCTTCGACGGCACGCTGTCGATCGAACATGAGGATGCCGCCTATGGCTGGCCGGGCAAGGACTTAGCCGCGCGGAAAGACGGCGAGCGCCTCGGCCTCGATTATATGAGAAACGTCCTGAGCGGACTTTGATGGCAATTTCGGGAGGACGGTAATGGCCCATGTTTCGGTCAACAATGCTCGCAAGGATTACGGCGCGTTCAAAGCCATAAAAGGCGTCTCGGTCGATATCGGCGACGGCGAGTTCGTCGTTCTGGTCGGTCCCTCGGGCTGCGGCAAATCCACGCTTTTGAGAATGATTGCGGGCCTCGAGGGCATCACCTCGGGGCAGATCCAGATCGGCAAGCATATCGTCAACGAGCTTGCGCCCAAGGACCGGGACATCGCCATGGTGTTCCAGAACTACGCGCTCTACCCGCACATGACTGTTGCCAAGAACATGGGCTTTTCGCTGCGGCTGAAACGAATGCCGAGGACGGAGATCGATCAGCGGGTCGGCAACGCCGCGAAGATCCTCGGCCTCGAAAGTCTCCTGGAGAGATACCCCAAGCAACTGTCGGGCGGCCAGAGGCAGCGTGTGGCGATGGGGCGGGCGATCGTGCGCGACCCGGCCGTCTTCCTGTTCGACGAGCCCCTGTCTAACCTCGATGCCAAGCTCAGGGTGCAGATGCGCTCGGAGATCAAGGAATTGCATCAACGGCTGCAGGCGACGACCATCTATGTCACCCACGACCAGATCGAAGCCATGACCATGGCTGACAAGATCGTCGTCATGAAGGACGGCCTGATCGAGCAGTCGGGTTCTCCGCTGGAATTGTACGATCGTCCGAACAATCTTTTCGTGGCCGGCTTCATCGGCTCCCCGGCGATGAATTTCATCAGTGGGAACATGACGGAAGAGGGGTTTCGAACCGCCGACGGTCTGCTCCTGCCAAGCGAGCGTCGTGCGCCTGAAGCCGTGACTTACGGCATTCGCCCCGAACATATCCGATTGGACCGAGGCGGCATCGAGGTAACGACGGTGGTCGTCGAGCCCACGGGTTCGGAAACGCTCGTCATCGTCCGGCTGGGAACGCAGACGCTGACCTGCGTCTTCAGGGAACGGATCAGGGCAGCCCCCGGCGAGGTGCTGAGGATTGCGCCAATCCATGATGCGGTTCACCTGTTTGCCGGAAACGAGCAGCGGATCACATCAGGCGAAGCGCCGTTGAACTGACCCGGCCGATTGCCCCTCCCCTTCGGTCGGCGCCAGCCGGGGGCGCGTTTTCCGCGCCCCCGATGCGGCCAAGCTCAGAGAGCGACTACGTCGCCCTTGTGAATAACGGTCGCATGACCAGGTACCCGCAATGACGGCAAGCCGGATATGAGACGCTGATATCACCCCGCTCTAGCTGGCGGCGTTCCTTTTGCCGAGGAGGGCTGCGCGGATCTGTTCGCTTTTGCTCAACAGGGGAGCGGGAACCGGTACTGTCTGCTCGGACGCGTCTGTCTTGCCGGTGGCCTGCTTGAGGCTCAGGAAGCGTTTTTGCGCGACCAGCCGGTCTTCGGACGACAGTGGTTCGACGGGTTCACCGTCAAGACTATGGCGCATGGAACCGGGCTGGGCGCTGGCGAAATAGTAGCGCCGGCAGTGGACATAGGCCGCGGTCGCGCGCCGCAGTGTCGTGACGCCAGCATCGGGCTTCAGGAGCGGGCGGAGTTCGTTGAAAAGGCCGACGGCAAAAGGAAGGACAGGATCTCCCGCCTTGGCCGGAAGGACGCCCGCCGGCCGGATCAACAGCACATTGATCGCGTTTGCCTTCTCCACGTCGAGCTCGGTTGCCGCAATCGGTCCGCGGCTGATCTTCCAGGGCTTGTCCATGCGTCCTCCATATAACGTCCATAACGGCCGACTGTGATGGTTTCTTGACGGCAGGGCGAGCAACGGAAGTCGCACATCGTCGTTTCCACTGCAAGCCGGTGGGATGCGACATGAGAGCCTATAGGAATTCAACCCCCAAACGACTCCTCGCGAGGAACCGAATGCAGCAAACCAATCTCTGCTGGGATCAGTCCTTGAAAAAACGGACAATTTCACCGTGTTCGGCCATAAATCTCGGCCAGGCCGGACAAGGCTGGCGGTGGCACGACGCTCAGGACTGAACGTGTCGTGGGACACCCGAGATCTGCATCATGACAGGCCCAATTGCGTCTTCGTCATGAAGTTCGCCGATCAAAAGTTTAAACCAGCTAAACCCCACCCAAAGCGAGACCTTGTCATCGACCTCCTCGAGGCATATTTCGCCGCGGGCCGCGCCACTGGTCAATATATGCCTCACGTCGGCAGTGCGGTCCGGAAGGAACTTGTCGCGCAGTGCTCCCAACGCCTCTTCGGTGCCTTGTGCCTCCGCGATCAATCCCTTCAATGCAGCTCCGGCCGGGTGGGAGGACCAGAAACGCCACAGACTCGTCGTGTACTGCACCAGCTCTTCGACCAAGTTCCCGACGTCGGGCACCGTCACAAAAGTCGATCGTTCCATCGTATAGATCGCGATAAAGAGATCTGCCTTCGTGGGGTACCATCTGTAAATGGTGGTCTTTCCCGCTCCAGCTCTTCTCGCGACTTCTTCGACAGAAAATCCCGCGTAACCCTTCTCAGAGATGAGTTCCCTCGCGGCTGCCAGCACTGCGGCCTCCGCCTCCGGATTGCGACGCGATCCGATAGAGGTTCGTTTTCTTGCCGAGACAGCATTTGGGGTCGTGATCATTATTCAGGCGTAGCCCAAGTCGATGTCACCGATCAACAGGCAATGGGGAAGAACCTATGGCGGACGCCTCAGGAGCGTTTCGGAAATCTCGCCAAACTCCCGCTCACTGACTGCCTTGAGTTGGACCGGCCCGAGGAATGAAACCCGGGACTCCAGTTTCGACGACTCCGTTGAAGCGGATGTTCGTCTTTATGCCATCTCGGATCTGCTGCATCGCGTCTTCCGGCAATGCGGAAAGATCAAAATTCTCCCTGGTCCGGCTGGATGTGACCGAGGTGGTGAGGAAGGCAGTGCCGCGCTGCACTGCCCAGGCCAGCGCAACCTGCGCCGGCGTCTTATTGACCCGATGAGCTATTGCCTTAATGACCGGATCTTCGAGCAGATTGGGCTCCATGCCATGCCCGAGAGCCGCAAAGGCCAGCAGGACGATCCCGTGCTCTCGACAAAAGTCAAGCAACTCCCATTCCGGCAGGTACGGATGCGACTCCACTTGCACCACGGCCGGCTTGATCCGCGCAACCGCGACAATGTCCTTCAACTTTTCCAGCGTAACATCCGACAGGCCGATGGACCTGCACCTGCCACTGTCCACAAGCGCCTCAAGTGCGCGCCAGGTGTCGATTAGACTCACTCCTGAATCGTAAATGACCTCGCCGTGTTCGTCCCTTGGATCATTCTCGTCGCCGGGTTGAAAGGCGAAAGGGGTGTGGATGAGATAACAGTCGACATAATCGACCTGAAGACGTCGGAGGCTCGCCTGAAATGCAGCAAGCACCCGCTCTGGACGGTGATTGGTATTCCAGAGCTTGGTCGTGACAAATACATCTTCGCGCCGGACAGTGCCAGCGGCGAGGGCGTCGCGCATCGCCTCTCCGACTGCGTCTTCATTGCCATATCGTTCCGCGCAATCGAGATGCCGGAACCCAGCTTCAAGCGCTGCGGCAACGGCACGTTTGGTGGTGGCAGGATCGGGAATCAGCGTACCGAAACCCAATGCCGGAATCGAGGTCGCGCCGTCGGAGAGGGGAATTCTTTTGTAGCGGAGCATATGAGCGGGTTCCATGTTAAGTCCCTTGATTTAGAGTGGATGATGATTGAGCGCGAACGCTTCCTGGCGTCTGAATGCCGAACGACGGCTGCACATGCGCCGCCTTCTTCATGAAGAAAGCAACCGACTGGTCGTCGACGACACTTCCCTAATGCACGGACAATCGCGACCCCAATACGGCGGCGCGGGATCGTTTATCGTGTCGTCAGCGGATGAGAGGGGGATGGCGCCATAAGCGAGACGACAACCAGCCCCGCAATCGCGGCCGCAAAGGTGATCCAAAAACCATCAATGTAGGCTTGGGCGCTCGCCTCCCTTTGCACCAAGCCCGCCAGCACGCCGACACCCCGCGCCGCCGAACCTGAACCGAGTTGCGTCAATGTCGTATTCCACCCGGGCGTCGCACCCGTGACATGCGAGCCGATAAGATATGAGTGCAGTTGCTCCCGCTGCCGTATCCAGGTGTTCATCGTCGTCGTGACAGTTTCCGAGCAGATTAATCGCATGACCTGTACATATGCGGTGAGCGATATCGCCCTCGCTGGATTTACATTGCTGAACAACGTCGCGACCGCGGCCAGAAATACGGTTTCTTCACCGAACGTCTGAAGGATGACGATCAGCCGGAACTCCGGCAGCGACCACAAGCTGGTCAACTGCGTGCCAAGCCACGCCGATAGAGCGAAGCAGATGAACCCGATCATCAACGTGGCACGCTGCTTGACCGTCTGGACAAGGGCGACCGCAGCGATAGTTGCGCCGGCCAGAAGGAGAATTGCATAAGGTGCGGCAAAGTCACCAATTTGTTCCGGTCGCAAATGTGCCACCGCAATCAAGAAGCTCGGCTCCAACAGAGAACTTCCGAGACTCGCCGTCATAAAGCAGCCAATAGCGGCGAAACCCAGAGCGATGTTTCTTGCGAACAGGATCGAGATGTGCGCCCAGGGATACTGTACGCGAGCCTCGTGCCACAGGAAGATGCACGCGAGAAACGCCGTGGCGAGAAGCAGCGAGATGATGAAGCCGGATTGAAACCAGTCCAATCGATTGCCTTGGTCCAAAGCAACGTAGAGGGTCGTAAGAGCCACGCCAAAAATAGCCATTCCACCCCAGTCGGCTCGATTGAGGAGCACACGGTCGACCGGCGTCGGCTTGCCGCCGTACCAGAAGAGGATGCCAATCAGGGGGCCGACAACTGCGCCCTGCCAGTACAGCCACTGCCACCCTATCGTCTGCGTATAGCTTCCGGCCGCATACAAGCCGAGATTTTGCGCGAATGGGATTCTCAAAACGTAAAATGCCAGTGCGAAAATCCAGAATTTTCGGTCGATGTTTCGAAAAGCCGTCATGAGCGTCGCGCCGACGAACAGGCCGAGCAAAACCGCTCTTAAGGCGTGCAGTGCGGCCAGCATTTCGAAGTTGCTGGAGAATGGTATGAGTAACGAAATTGCGGAATAAAAGATGGTCGGCGCGATCATTACTCTTTTAACCCCAAAGACCGCGATCAACCATCCGACGCTCGGAGCAGCCAGAATCTGTGGAGCGGTGGCGAAGGTGCCAAGCCACGCCCCCTCGTCAAAGGTCAAGCCAAAAGCGCCTCGCAGGTCCGGCAAACCAGTGCTTACTGAACGTATGTCAAAGGCAGTTAATATGGACGCCATGAGCAAAGCGACCGCGACGAATCCTTGGCGTGGCAGGTCGTTCGGATGATTCATCCTAGACATGATGGTCGGCCTTCGTGGAGATATGGGTTATAACCGACATACCAGGGCGAAGGCGGTCAAAGTTCGGCTGGTTCGGGTCGAGTTCGATCCGAACCGTCAGGCGTTGAGCGACCTTCGTGAAGTTGCCGGTCGCGTTGTCGGATGGCAGCAGCGCGAATGTCGATCCGCTTGCGGGCGAAATTCTCGAAACCGTCCCATGCAGCTTTGCCCCGGGCAATAGATCGACCGATATGTCGACCGCTTGTCCTTCCCGGACCATTCCCAATTGGTTTTCCTTATAATTCGCAAGGATATACACCTGAGGGAGCGGAACGATTGAGATCAGGCTTGTGCCGGCGCTGACATAATTTCCACGTTGCGCGTTTCGTTTGGCGACCACGCCATCGACGGGTGCGCGCACATTGGCGTAGCTCAACTCAAGCTCACGCGCGGCGACATCCGCAGCAGCAGTGTCGACATTGGCCTCAAGGACCTCACGCTGCTTCGACAGCACGCCAAGCTTGACTTGTTGGGCAACGACTGTGGCTCGCGCCGTTTTCGAACTCGCCAATGCACGCCCGCGCGCCGCAGTGGCCTTTTCGAGGGTCTGGATCGAGCTTGCCCTGCCGTCGATACCAAGACGTGTCTGTCGTTCCAGTTCCTTGCTCGCCTGGATCTCATCCGCCTTCGCGGCCTCCTGCTGTGCAAGTGCGACATCGATCTGGGTAAGCTGGAACGAGCGCTGGGTGTCGTTGTCCCCAAGCTGCGCCTGAGCTGCATCCAGCTTCGCCTTCGAGGCGCGGAGAGCAACTTCGTACGGCCTGGGATCAATCGAGAACAGGAGGTCTCCAGCCTTGACATGGGAATAGTCATCGATCGAGACCAAGTCGATGGTGCCGCTGACGCGAGCGCTGATTGAGGATATGTCCGCGTAAACTGCAGCGTCCTCGGTGGACTGCACCGCACGTCTTGCAACCCACCAATCCCAATTTGCCCCGGCCGCAACGACGGCTGCAAGGGCTATGACGATTGCCGACACTGGGACAATGAGTGACCCCGCAGATGCCAAGACTGGCGGCGCAAAGGAGTGTCCAGGCGCGACGACCTCTACCTGAGGCGCGGCCACCAGGGCAGTGACATTGATTCCAGATCTTTCATCCATTTCGTTCTTCTTTCGCGACCACGACATCTTTTCATCCGTTCGCAGGACGGTCCGTTTTTTAACAACCCGGCTTTCTCCGCCGACAGCTACCAAGCCATCCTGCCGCTCGGGCTTCACGGCCCACAGGTGACTCGATCTGATAGTTGACTGCCCCATCGCCATTCCTTCGTTTGGGACCGCGTGTCACTTCGAGCGAGAAACCTGACTTCATATAAACGCTACGTATCGTTTTATCAAGCCCGTGAACAGTCAACCCGTTTTGGGCCGGTGTTAATGAGAAAATGAATCGTGTCACTCGACCTTGCGTCCATTTGGGACGCTAGCCCCGCGAGAGCGGAGCGGAAATTGTACTTAGGTGTCGTGCTGGAGGGCAGCCTCGTTCTATTCCGCAAAAAGGTCAGCCGCCGATGCGTCTAATCGTTTTTATCGAGAAATATGCATTGACCTGCCGCATCGATTACACTTCATATCCGCGCCCAAGATGGAGTGACCGGCCGGGGAGGATATATGCGGGTTTTCTCGAGCATTGACGAGCTGCGCCACACGCTCGACGCGCTGAGGCGGCAGGGGCGAACCGTCGGCCTTGTTCCGACCATGGGCTATCTCCATGCCGGTCATATGGAGTTGGTCGCGCGCGCTCGCGCCGAGAACGACATCGTCGTCGTTTCGATTTTCGTCAATCCGCTGCAGTTCGGTCCGACGGAAGATCTCAGCAAATATCCGCGCGACCTGGAACGCGATGCCGCCATGCTGAGACAGGCCGGCGTCAATTTCCTTTTTTCACCTGGCGTCGAGGACATGTATCCGCACCCGATGCTTGCTGTCGTCGACGTTCCCGATCTCGGGCGCGAACTCGAAGGAGCGGTCCGGCCTGGGCATTTTGGCGGCGTTACCACGGTCGTCTGCAAGCTGTTCAACATCGTGCAGCCGCAGACCGCCTATTTCGGAGAGAAGGATTACCAGCAGGTCGTTATCATCAAGCGCATGGTAGAGGATCTCGCCGTGCCGGTGCGCGTGATATCCGTGCCAACGGTCAGGGATAGCGATGGCCTCGCATTGTCCTCGCGCAACGTCTATCTCAGCGAGGTCGAGCGGCGTGCCGCGGCGATCGTCCCCCAGACCCTCGACGAGGCCGAGCGTCTGGTGGCCGGCGGCCTTGCCGATCCGGTGGAACTCGAGGCAAAGCTCACGGCGTTTCTTAGTCGCGAGCCTCTGGTAAAGCCCGAGGTCGTCGCCGTCAGGGATGCCTCAACGCTGCAGAAGGTCACGTCGATCACAGACCCTGTCGTCGTGGCGCTCTTCGTTCGGGTCGGCTCGACAAGGCTTCTCGACAACAGGGTCGTTAGTGACAACCGATGATCGGGAACAACAGGGTTGTCGGCGGGCGGGGCCTGCCGGGAAAGGGAGTGACCAGATGAGCGCGGCAGGAATTCAGAAGCGCCTCACGCCAGCGCGCATTTCAGCCATGAAGGGCGGCAAGCCGATCGTCTGCCTCACCGCCTATACGACGCCCATGGCGCGGCTGCTCGATGAGCATTGCGACCTTCTGCTGGTCGGGGATTCGCTCGGCATGGTGCTCTACGGGATGGAAAGCACCATCGGCGTCACGCTCGAGATGATGATCGCGCACGGCAAGGCGGTGATGCGCGGCGTCGGCAAGGCGTGCGTCGTGGTCGACATGCCGTTCGGCAGTTATCAGGAATCCAAGGAGATCGCCTTCCGCAACGCTGTCCGCGTCCTGCAGGAAACCGGTTGCGATGCCGTCAAGCTGGAGGGCGGCGAGGAGATGGCCGAGACTATTGCTTTTCTGACCAAGCGAGGGATTCCGGTTATGGGCCATATCGGCCTTATGCCGCAGCAGGTCCAAACCGCAGGCGGTTATCGGTCCGTCGGCCATTCCGAACACGAGACGTCGAAAATCCGTCGCGATGCCCACGCCGTTGGCGGCTCAGGAGCCTTTGCCGTCGTAATCGAGGGCACGGTGGAGCCGCTCGCCCGCGAGGTGACGGCCGCCATGCACGTTCCGACCATCGGTATCGGCGCTTCTTCCGCCTGCGACGGTCAGATTCTGGTTTCCGACGACATTCTGGGTCTTTTCAATGATTTCACCCCGCGCTTCGTCAAGCGCTACGACGAACTCGGCAAAAGGATCTCGGCCGCCGCCGCGGCTTATGCCGAAGAGGTCCGATCGCGACAGTTTCCGGCAGCGGAGCACACCTTCAAGCGGCGATCCTGACGCGAGACGATGAAAGCTCCATCACCGCACGATATAATGCTCGCGCATGGTTTCGGCCGAGCGGCGGACCGCCTCGGAAACCTGCTGGAGCTGTTTGGCCATGGGCGTCGAATTGCGCCAGATCATGCCGATCGTTCGCGACGGCTGCGGAGACTGAAAACGGGAGATCGAGACATGCGCCGAGCGCGTTTCGAGGGGAACGGCCATCTCGGGAATTAAGGTGATGCCGATACCGGCGCTGACCATCTGGACCAGGGTGGACAAAGAGCTGCCTTCCATGACTTCCCGGGGACGGGCCTGCCCTATCTTGCAGAACGACAAGGCCTGATCGCGAAAGCAGTGGCCTTCCTCGAGCAGCAGCAACCGCATTTCGCGAAGCGCCTCGCGTTCGGGCACCGGCTTACCCTCGTCTTCGGGCCGCCGGACCAGCACGAACTCTTCCTTGAAGAGCTCGAGTTCTGCCAGGGAGGGTTCCGACACGGGCAAAGCAACGATTGCCGTGTCCAACTGGCCTTGCGCCAGCTCCTGAACCAGCTTCGACGTCTGCGTTTCGCGCACTTCGATCTGGATTCCCGCAAAGCTCTTGTTCAGGTCATTGATGATGGCCGGCAACAGATAGGGCGCAATCGTCGGTATGATGCCGATGCGCAGCCGCGTCAGGAAGAGATCACGCGCCGCCCGCGCCAGCTCCGCAAGCTCGTCCACGCCACGCAGGATATCGCGGATCCTGAGAGCCACGGTCTGACCGAAGGCGGTCAGCTTCACCTCACGCGCGTTGCGCTCAAAAAGCTCACCGCCCAATTCTTGCTCAAGTTCTTTGATCTGCATTGACAATGCCGGCTGGGAGATCGCACAGGCGTCGGCAGCGCGCCGGAAGCGGCCATCTCTTGCCAGTGCTTCAAAATACCGTAGCTGTTTCAGGGTAAGGTTCTTCATAACTTCATCTTATCGCGACGATCAGTAAATCCAACTTAAATTTATGAAGCGCTTCCGATATGAAGACTTCAGGGAGAGAGTGGGGCGCCAGCTCGGCTCATCTTTTTGGACCGAAGACAGATCAAGCAATCAAGGAGACGATCATGGACAACCCCACTGACAGCGCAGGCAAATGTCCTGTTGCACATGGCAATACGCATCGCGGTAGATCCAACCGCGACTGGTGGCCCAATCAGCTGAACGTGCAGATTCTTCACCACAATTCCGGCCGCGCCGATCCCATGGGTGAGGCGTTCGACTATGCCGAGGAGTTCAAGAAGCTCGATCTCGACGGCCTGAAGAAGGATCTTCACGCGCTGATGACGGATTCGCAGGATTGGTGGCCGGCCGATTTCGGCCATTACGGCGGCCTGTTCATCCGCATGGCCTGGCATAGCGCCGGCACCTACCGCATCACCGACGGCCGCGGCGGCGCCGGTCAGGGCCAGCAGCGTTTTGCGCCGCTGAACAGCTGGCCCGACAACGTGAACCTCGACAAGGCCCGCCGCCTGCTGTGGCCAATCAAGCAGAAATACGGCAACAGGATCTCTTGGGCAGACCTTCTGATCCTTACCGGCAATGTCGCGCTCGAATCCATGGGCTTCAAGACCTTCGGCTTTGCCGGCGGCCGCGCCGACGTCTGGGAGCCGGAAGAACTCTACTGGGGTCCTGAGGGTACCTGGCTGGGTGACGAGCGCTACAGCGGCGAACGCGAACTGGCAGAGCCGCTTGGCGCCGTGCAGATGGGCCTCATCTATGTCAACCCGGAAGGCCCTAACGGCACTCCGGATCCGCTGGCGTCTGCCCGCGACATCCGTGAAACCTTCGCTCGTATGGCGATGAACGACGAAGAAACCGTGGCACTGATCGCCGGCGGGCATACCTTCGGCAAGACCCATGGCGCTGGCGATCCCTCGTTTGTCGGTGTCGACCCGGAAGGCGGCGAGCTCGAAGCTCAGGGCCTGGGCTGGATCAGCAAGTTCAATACCGGCGTCGGTCGCGATGCCATCGGTAGCGGCCTCGAAGTGACCTGGACCCAGACGCCGACCCAGTGGAGCAACTACTTCTTCGAAAACCTGTTCGCTTTCGAATGGGAGCTGACCAAGAGCCCGGGCGGCGCGCATCAGTGGCAGGCCAAGAACGCCGACGCCTCCATTCCGGATGCCTATGATGCATCGAAGAAGCATCTGCCGACCATGCTGACCAGCGACCTGGCGCTGCGTTTCGATCCCGTCTACGAAAAGATCTCGCGCCGCTTCCTGGAAAATCCTGCCGAGTTCGCCGACGCCTTTGCCCGCGCCTGGTTCAAGCTGACCCACCGCGACATGGGACCGAAGGTGCGTTATCTCGGCCCGGAGGTTCCGGCCGAAGACCTGATCTGGCAGGACGTGATCCCGGCCGTCGATCATCCGCTTGTCGACGATAAGGATATCGCCGACCTCAAGGCAAAGGTGCTAGCAACCGGCCTCACCGTGCAGGAACTGGTCTCGACCGCCTGGGCGTCCGCCTCGACCTTCCGCGGCTCCGACAAGCGCGGCGGCGCCAATGGCGCGCGCATCCGTCTTGCCCCGCAGAAGGATTGGGAGGTCAACCAGCCGGCGCAGCTAGCCAAGGTCCTCCGCGTTCTCGAAGGCGTCCAAAGGGACTTCAACGCCGCCCAGGCCGGGGCCAAGAAGATCTCGCTCGCCGACCTGATCGTCCTGGCCGGCGCAGCCGGCGTCGAGAAAGCGGCAGCGGCCGGCGGTCATGCCGTCAGCGTGCCGTTCACGCCAGGCCGTATGGACGCCTCCGAGGCACAGACCGACGCGCATTCCTTCGCGGCGCTCAAGCCCCGCGCCGATGGTTTTCGCAACTATATCGGTGGCCGGCAGTTCATGAAGCCGGAAGAGGCCCTGGTGGACCGTGCGCAGCTGCTGACGCTGACCGGACCTGAAATGACCGTTCTCGTCGGCGGCCTGCGTGTGCTGAAGGCCGGCGCACCCGAACATGGCGTCTTCACCTCCCGTCCGGAAACGCTGACCAACGACTTCTTCGTCAACCTGCTCGACATGGGCACGCAGTGGTCCCCCGCTGCCGGCAAGGAAGGCGTTTACGAAGGGCGTGATCGCAAGACTAACGACGTCAAGTGGACCGGCACCCGCGTCGACCTGATCTTCGGCTCGCACGCGCAACTGCGCGCCTTTGCCGAAGTCTACGCCCAGTCCGACGCCAAGCAGAAGTTCGTCAAGGACTTCGTCGCGGCCTGGACCAAGGTCATGAACGCCGATCGTTTCGATATCGTCTGATCGGCAGCATTTTGCCCGGGCGCCGTTTCGGCTGCGCCCGGGCATTTTTTTTGGAGACCGGACCTACCGCCCGACCGTCCAGTCCTCGACACGCAGACCATCGACGCGGCGGAATTCCCCGACATTGTTGGTGGCGAGAACCAGATCCCGGGTCCTGGCCTGAGCGGCGATCAGAACATCAAAGGGACCGATCGTCGTTCCCTTTGCCGCCAATGCGGCACGGATCTCCCCAGCGGCCAACGCATCCTCATGCTCGAAACCGACAACTGAGAAATCCGCCACGAACAGGCGCAGGGTTTCGAGATTGTAGGAAATTTTTGCGCTTTTATAGGCGCCATAATAGAGTTCGTGCATCACCACGGTCGACAGCCCAATCGATCCCTCGTCGCTGTCGATCACGCTCTTCAGCAGTGTTTCGGATTTCCTGCCGATCAGGGCGATCACCGCATTGGTGTCGATAAGATGCGTGATCACTTGAACAGGTCCTGAAGACCCGGTCTCTCCTGCTCCCTTGGCTGCTCTCGCCCTTCCGCCATGAAATCGTCGCTGAGGCCGCGCTCCAAGGCGCCATGCAACGATGCCCACCGCATGCCGCGATCGGCCAGCCTCAAAACGTTGTCGCGGCCTGCTCATGTTCGTTAGGCCAGCAGCACTTTGCCGCCCGTCCGGAACGGAACGGCGGATCCCAGTGCTTCACTGACCTTTTCCAGAGGAAACACCTCCCGCACCTCGGTGGCGATGACCTTCGAGGCGATCTGCGCGGCGAGCTCGGAATAGGCCCGCTGGACGTCGCTCATCGCTTCGGAATGAACCCATTCCCGGAGGTGACAATAGGAAAAGGCAATATCGGGATGTGACATCCAGAAAGAAGCCGGTATGCCCTGCCCCGAAAGCAGACCGTAATGCACGAAGTGTCCGCCGGGTTTAAGCGCATCCGCGAGGATTGAGGCGTGCGCGCCTCCGACGCAATCAAGCACCGCGTCGAGCCCATGCCGGCCGGCGAGCCCGGCGACCAGATCGCTTTCGCTTTCCTCCCTGTCGACGATGACAGCCTCGACCCGGCCGCGCAGGCGCTCAAGCGATCCTTCGTTGCGGATGATGGCGATCGGCTCCACGCCCGCGCTATTGGCGAGACCGATCAATATCGCTCCGATCGAAGAGGCGGCGGCATTGATGGCGATGCGCATTCCCGGCCTCAGCCCGATCTTGGCATGCAGCATCAACCAGGCCGTCATCGGATTGACGTAACTCGTCGCAGCCTCGAAATCGGTGAGCTCGTCTGGAACACGCAGGCACCAGCCTGGATCAGTGTCCTTAAATTGCTGCCAGCCGCCGGCGCTGCGCACGGGCAGCACGCGTGTTCCGAGGGGAAGCCCATGAACCTCCTCGCCGCACTGTTCGACCACGCCGAAAGCTTCGAAGCCGGGAATGAAGGGCAATGTCGTGCGTCCGCTATAGGCTCCCGATATGGTGATGATATCGGACGGATTGATCGCCCGCGCCAGCAGGCGCACCCTCACCTGGTCGCGCCGCAGCGGCGGCAGCGCCGCCTCCTCGAGTTCGACAACATCCTGAGCCCGGCCGAATTTGCGCACGACTGCCTGATATTGCATTGCATCCCCCACACACTGCGATTAGATCACTCCGTCGAATTGGTGATCGAATGAGCGTTGACGACAGGCCTTTAGCATTGTTCCGGGTCTCGATGCGAGACATCGACATCTATGGTCACGTCCACAATTCCCGTTATCTCGATTATTGCGAGGATGCGGTCGTCGAATTCCTGCGGCAAGGGCAAATTCTCAGCCATTTCCGTCACACCTCCTCCGGCGTTGCCTATCACGTGAAGAAGGCGGAGATCATCTTTCATAGCCCGATCGACCTCGATGATGTCGTCGAGGCAAAGGTGGACGTAGAAAAAATCGGGCGCACGAGCCTGTCCTTTGCCATAGGACTCTTTCGCCAGCGCGATGGCGCCCATTGCGCATCGGCACATTTCGTCTGGGTCTGCGTCGGCCTCTCCGACAGCCGCCCGACGCCGATCCCCGAAGCGACCAGAGCGGCTCTGTCTCCGGGCTGATTGCCGATCATTCAAACCAGCGGGTGTCCATGCCGATCCATGCGCAGCTTCTTCGACATGCAAGGGAGACACCGGACAAACCGGCGCTGGTGATCGACGGGCACTCGCTCAGCTACAGCGAGCTCTATTTGCGCGCCAAGGCAATCTATCGGTTTCTCCAAGATCTCCCGCGCTCGAACCGCCGCATGCTCCATCTGCCCGGTGTGGAGAAGCTTGCCGCTCTCAGCCTTGGCAATCACATCGGCTTTGCCCAGTATTTTGCGGCGGCCACCGCGTTGCCGAACGCCTGTGCGGTCATCGACCCGATGATGCCGGTGGAAAGGATCGAACGCATCATCGAGCGCCTGGCGCCTGACGTTCTGATCGTCGACGACAATGCTGGGCCGAGCGCCGAAATTGCCCGAAGACTCGGCATTCCCGTTGTCGCTGCCGGAGCGGAGGCCTTCGACCTTGCGTCGACGGAAGGTAAAGCCGAGTTGCCGGTCGATGCCGACAAGACCTTTCTGATCGGCTTCACGTCAGGGACCACCGCCGAGCCGAAGGCCTATTATCGCTCGCGCGAACAGTGGCGCCGGAGCCTCGATCGGGGACGCGGCGTTTTCGAACTCGAAGACGCGCCGTCGACAATGTGCCCGGGAGCCCTCGCGCATGGCCTGGCGCTTTATGCACTGGTCGAAGCTCTTGATGCCGGGGCAACCTTCCATTCAGTCCGGAAATGGGACCCCCTCGCGGTCGCAAGCACGCTCTCCTCCTGGCACATCGAGCGGCTGGTCGCCGTGCCGACACATATAGCCGGCATTGCAAGGGCGTGGGCAGGCGAACCCGCTCTGACGTCCTTGCGCGACGTTCTGACCGCCGGCGCAAAGCTTGACAGGAACCGGCTCGAATCCATGCGTCGCCTGTTTCCGAAGGCCCGTATCCGGGAATATTACGGCGCATCCGAGCTCGGTTTCATGACCGTCTCGACCCTTGTCGGCGGCGAGATCGATTTTCCGATCGAGCGGGTGGGGCAAGCCTATCCCGGCGTCAAAATTTCCATTCGTGACCCCGATGAAAACGACGTCGGGACCGATGTGGCCGGAACCATATTCGTCGACAGCGACCTGATCGCGGATGGATATCTTTGGGGCGACGACGGTCAGGCGTTCCGGGTCACGGAAGCGGGAGCGACGGTCGGAGATCTCGGCGAACTCGATGCCAATGGCATACTGCGGGTGATCGGCAGGGCGGGCGGCATGATGATATCAGGCGGCAACAACGTTTATCCCGCCGAAGTCGAGAGCGCGCTCAAAGCCTGCCCCGGCGTAGAAGATGCCGTTGTCTTCGGGCTGCCGGACGCCTATTTCGGTCAACGGATCGTCGCTGTCGTCTCGGGAGAGATGACGGACCCGAAAATCCTGGCCGATCATTGCGCGCGGATGCTCGC
The DNA here is from genome assembly GCF_025200775.1 of Rhizobium sp. WSM1274. Taxonomy (NCBI): domain Bacteria; kingdom Pseudomonadati; phylum Pseudomonadota; class Alphaproteobacteria; order Hyphomicrobiales; family Rhizobiaceae; genus Rhizobium; species Rhizobium sp. WSM1274. Next base: position 316,207 of record NZ_CP104139.1, read on the forward strand.
CAGGTACAAGATCCCCAAGCGATTTTACCATATAAGGTCCTGGCCGATGACAAGCAGCGGCAAGATCTCGAGGGGACAAGTGGAGCGGGCGGTGGTTTCGGGAGGCGATTTTGTCGTACGCCTATCAGCCTGACGGGGATTGGCAGCCGGTCGTGGTTGCCGCCTATCGGTCGCCGATCGGCCGGGCGTTCGGATCGCTGTCGACCGTCGCAGCAGAAGACCTGCTGGCGCCGATCATCCGCCGGATCGTGTCCGAAACGGGAGTTGCACCCAACACCATAGACGACGTGCTGGTGGGCAATGCGGCGGGCGGCGGCGGAAACATCGCGCGGCTGGCAGCGCTCACCGCAGGTCTGCCCATGACGGTTCCGGGAGTGACTATCGATCGGCAATGCGGCTCGGGCCTGGAAGCGATCATCATGGCAGCCCGACTGATCCAGGCGAATGCCGGCGCATGTTTTCTCGCCGGCGGCGTCGAGAGTGTCAGCACCGCGCCATGGCGCGTCGAAAGACCAAAGCCGAATGGGGCGCTGCCCCGCTTTTACGGGCGCGCCCGGTTTTCGCCTGACGCGATCGGTGACCCGGAAATGGGAATTGCCGCCGAAAACGTCGCCAGGCAGTTCGGCATATCGCGTCAGAGACAGGATGAATTCGCCTTTCGCAGCCACCGGCTCGCCGTAACGGCGGCCGAGGCGGGCATCTTTCGGCCCGAGATCGTCGACATTTCCGCCAGCCACGGTTTGATCGAACGGGACGAGTGCCCACGTGCGGCTACATCCCTCCAGGCGCTCGCAAACCTCCGGCCGGTCTTCCTGGCCGATGGTTCGGTAACAGCCGGCAATGCCTGCCCGCTGAACGACGGCGCCTGCCTGGTGCTCGTTATGAGCCGCGGCATGGCGAGAAGCATGGGCATCGAAAAGGGCCTTGCCTTCATCGACAGCGCCGCTGCCGGCGTTGACCCCAACCTGCTCGGCATCGGCCCGGTCGCCTCGACCAGGAAGCTGCTGCAGCGTCAGCCCGGGCTCTCGCTCTCCGCCATCGATGCCATCGAATTCAACGAGGCCTTCGCGGCCCAGGTTCTGGCATCGCTGGATCAGCTCGATATTCCTGCCGACACGATCAACAGGAACGGTGGAGCCATTGCCTTGGGCCATCCTTTCGGGGCCTCCGGCGCAATCCTCGTTACCCGCCTGTACAGCCAGCTGATCCGCAACACCGGGGATGGCTGGGCGCCCGGTGCGACTGCCCTGGCGATGATCGGCATCGGCGGAGGCATCGGGCTGACAGCCATGTTCGAGGCTACCCAGCTTTCCTGATCCGCCGAAGGCGCAGACCGTCAGGCGGCGGCGCGCTTGTGATCGGCCGGATGCTGTAGCCGAAAGCCAATCGCCAGCCTGTTCCAGGCGTTGATCATCGCGATGCCGATCGAAAGCGCCACCAACTCGTCATCCGAGAAGTTGGCGTGCGCTTCTTCATAGACATCATCCGGCGCATGGCCTTTCGCAATCTCAGTGAGAGCCTCGGCCCAGGCGAGTGCGGCCCGCTCCCGGGCGGTGAAGAGCTGCGACTCCCGCCACGCGTTCAGAAGCAGCAGCCGGTCATCCGTTTCGCCGAGCTTCAGTGCGTCCTGGCGGTGCATGTGCAGGCAATGCGCACATCCATTCATCTGGGAAACGCGCACTTTGACGAGTTCGAGCAACTTCGGATCGAAGCTTTTGGCAATCCAGCCTTCAACGGCCACGAGGCCGTCGATGCCGCTGTTCTTATGGGCCATAAAGTTCAGACGCTTGATCATTCTTATCTCCATCGTGAGAGGATTGATGACGCAAGCCTCGGCTTGCAGGCCAGTGAATACGCCTTGCCTTCCGGGTCGGCCATCTGCCCCGACGGTACATCTGGCCAATACCTGTCGATGTGATGTTCCGCCAATTCGGCCGACTGCCTCGACCGCAGAGCCAGCTGGCCTACGACGTTCGCATAGGCTGACAGCGACCGAGGAAGAATAGTTTGGGGCCGCGATCTGGCGCATCCTCCTGCCCATCGGTTTACATCGGTGGCACCGGCGACGGTCCCGATGAAGTCGCTTCGCTCTCGAGGAGGCGGGGGCATGCCGAGCAGTTGCCTCCTCGCTTTCAAGTCAACAAAGGCAAGTCAACAGAGGAAACACCTCGTAAAGGACAAAGGAGACTACCCGTGAAAATCGTCGTTATCGGTGGCACTGGCCTCATCGGCTCAAAGACCGTGGAAAGATTGCGCAAAAAGGGGCACGAGGTATTGGCGGCTTCGCCGAACTCGGGTGTGGACACGATCACTGGCAAGGGCGTGGCGGATGCGCTCGCCGGGGCGCAGGTGGTCCTCGATCTCGCGAACTCGCCCTCGTTCGAGGACAAGGCCGTTCTGGAATTCTTCCAGACGTCGGGCCGCAATCTGCTCAAGGCGGGGGCTGCCGCCGGCGTCAAGCATCACATCGCGCTGTCGATCGTCGGCATGGAGCGGCTGCAGGGCAGCGGCTACATGCGCGCCAAGATGGCCCAGGAGGAGCTGATCAAGAGCTCCGGGATACCCTATACCATCGTGCACTCCACCCAGTTCCATGAATTCATGGCTGGCATCGCCCAGTCGGGTACCGTTGGCCAGACCGTACATCTGTCGCCGGCCTATGTGCAGCCGATCGCCTCGGACGACGTCGCCGACGTCATGGCCGAGGTGGCGCTCGGCACGCCTGTGAACGGCACGATCGAGATCGGCGGGCCGGAGAAAGTCCGCCTCACCGAAATCGTGACGCGTCTCTTCAAGGCGACGAACGATCCGCGGCAGGTGATGGCGGATCCGCACGCCCGCTACTTCGGCGTGGAGCTCGAGGATAATTCGCTCGTGACCGGCGCTAAGGCGCGGCTCGGCAAGATCCGCTTCGACGATTGGCTGAGCCGGCAGCCGCCTCAGAAAAAGAGCGCCTGATATCGGGCGCCCGACCCATTCCCATCAACGCAGGAGACCAGACATGCTCAGAAAAATGATCTCGGCGGCGGCGCTCGCCATTGTCCTTGCCGCCGGCACTCAGGCTCACGCCGCAGGCGGCGACGCGAAGGTAAGCGTCGTTTTCGACCAGAAGCTTCCGAATGTTCCCGGCAAGAGCATGCGGGGGGTGCTCGTCGAATACGCGCCGGGCGGTTCCTCGCCCGGCCATACGCACCCGGCTTCGGCCTTCATCTATGCCACCGTTCTCGAAGGTGCGATCACCAGCAAGGTGAATGACGGGCCAGAGAAGGTTTACAAGGCCGGCGAAAGCTTTCCCGAATTTCCCGGCGATCATCACAGCGTCAGCAAAAACGCCAGCAAGACAAAGCCGGCGCGCCTTCTTGCGGTCTTCGTACTGAATACTGACGAGACGGAACTGACGACCGACGACAAATGAGGTCATGAACGCACCGATGCCCGGGTCGCCGGGCATCGATATCAATGACAGCGCTGCGATCGGCGTCAGGCCGCCTGCAGCGCCAGCTCCAGGTCGGCGATCAGATCGTCCGGATGCTCGATGCCGATCGAAAGACGGATCGTCGATTCCAGAACGCCGATGCGCTGGCGGACGTCGGCGGGCACGCCGGAATGCGTCATGGTGGCCGGATGGCTCGCAAGCGATTCCGTGCCGCCGAGACTGACCGCGAGCTTGAAGATCTGCAGCGCGTTCAGGAATTTGAACGAGGCTGGCTGACCACCGCGGATGTCGAAAGAGAAGGTGGAGCCCGCGCCGGTGCATTGAGCGATGAAGGTCCGCCCGGCCGGCGATTCCGGGTCGTGGTAGGACAGGTAGTGAACCTTCTCGACCTTCGGGTGATCACGCAGAAAATCTGCGACGGCCCGCGCGTTGCTGTTTGCCCGTTCCATGCGCAGCTGCAGCGTTTCCAGCGAACGGCCGAGCATCCAGCAGGAATGCGGATCAAGCTGGGTGCCGATCGCGCCGCGCAGGGCCTTGATCTGCTTGATGACCGCCTTGCGACCAAGGACGGCGCCGGCGATCAGGTCGGAATGACCGCCGACATATTTCGTCAGCGAATAGAGCGATATATCGGCGCCGTGCTCGATCGGCCGCTGGAAGACCGGTCCGAGTAGGGTATTGTCGCAGACGATGATCGGCATATGGCCCTGTCTTGCACCGATCATGTCGGCCACGCGCCGGATCATCGCGACATCGACCAAACTGTTGGTCGGATTGGCAGGCGTCTCGATCAGGATGACGGAGACGCGGCCCTTTGCCATCGCCTCTTCTGCCGCCTTTTGCACCGATCCTTCGCTGACGCCGTCGGCAAACCCGACCGCGGCGGCGCCGAGGTTCAGGAAGGTCTTCGCCAGCAATGTTTCCGTTCCCCCGTAGAGCGGCTGAGAATGCAGGATCGCATCGCCGGGCCGGACGAAGGCGAGCAGAGTGGTGGTGATCGCCGCCATGCCGGATGAAAACAGCACGCCGCTTTCCGTCCGCTCGTAGACGGCGAGCCTGTCTTCGACGATCTCGCTGTTTGGATGGTTGAAGCGCGAATAGACGAGGCCGGCCCCCTTCCCCTCGGGAGGCTCGCGACGGCCCGACACATAATCGAAGAAATCGCGGCCATCCTCGGCCGTCTTGAACACGAAGGTGGAGGTGAGGAACACCGGCGGCTTGACCGCTCCTTCCGAGAGTTCCGGATCGTAGCCATAATTCAGCATCTGTGTTTCGGGATGCAGGGCATGATTGCCGATATAGGTTTTGGAAGGATGCGGGGCGGTCATCATCATCTCCTGTGTCGGACTGGCGAAATATCAGAATACATCAAAACTGTAGGAGAGGAGCAATCTTCGCGGTCAGTTCCTGGTCTCGCCCAAAGTGTCCGCGACATAGGCGCCTCGCGCTCCCATTGGCAGCGGTGTCCCCGTCGTCGTGTCCCTGGCGGTCTGATGTTCGAGTTCGCTGTTCAGCTCTGCCCCAATGATGAGAATGACAACGGACAACCACATCCACATGAGGAAGCCGATCAGCGCTCCAAGGGTGCCGTATGTCGCGTTGTAATTGGCGAAATGATTCAGATAGAAGGAAAAGCCGAGCGACATGAGGGCCCAGCCAACAGTAGTCAAAGCCGCGCCCCACGTCATCCACCGGGCTTTTGCAGGCTCCCGGCTTGGGCCAAAGCGGTAGACCAGTGTGACGGCCACCGCAACCACGAGCAGGAGCAGCGGCCACCTAAGAAGAAGAGCCAGGTGCTCCTTGAATTGATCGAGCCAAAGATAGGAGAGCACGACTGGCATTACGCCAACGAGGGCCACCATGACGACCGCAAAAGCCATTGAACATAGGGTGAAGCAGAGACCCGTCAGATTCAGTCGCACGAGGCTTCGTTTCTCCTTTTCCTCATAGGCCACGTTCATGGCGTCGAATATCGCCAGCGTTCCATTATGCGTGCTCCATAGCGCGATCGCGAGGCCTACGAAAAAGGCGATTCCGAGTGTGCTGTCGCGCCGTTCGACGAGCGCCTTGATCTGATCTGCAAGAAGGTCGAACGCGCCAGGTGGCATGAGGACGGCTAGTTCGCGAAGGTGTTCTGATATGGTAGCGGGATCGGCAACCAGCCCGTAAAGAGAGACCAGGGCCGCGAGGGCAGGAAATATCGCCAGCAAGAGATAGAAGGTCACGCCTGCCGCGATGAGAGTGACCCTGTCATCTAGAATTTCATGGAAAACGCGCCAGAATACGTCGCGGAGGCCGCTGAAAGGGATAGCCTCGGGCGTGCTGGCGCTGCGGCCATGATCGTCAACTGCGTGGCCAGGTTCCGCAGACGGGTCGGTCGACCTGCGCTCGATTGCCTGCATGTAGACAAGCGCGCCAACCGCTGCGGCCATCATTGCAGCCGCGGCGGAGAATCTCCTACGTTGAAGCACATCACGCATGTGGATGGTCTCCGATCTAGTGCGGAGATAACGCGGCGTGCCGCTAAAGGATGCAAGCCATTGCTTGGCTGTGGGCATTTGATGCGGGAACGAGATCGTCCGTTTGACTAATCGGGTGAGGATCGGAACGATTAAGCCGCGCCGCCACCGCGCTCAGTATCTCCTAAAGCAAAGCCAATGGAGTAGTTTCAGAAATCATAATCCATTGATATTACTGCAAATTGCCCGCTTTGCGGAAGCAAGCGCGGGCGTTAGTTCCCTTACTCCATGGTGGTGCTTTGGTGCCGCTACGGGCAGATCGGTGCGCAGCCAAAATAGGAAGCGGCGCTTGGATCGGAATCCCTTGCTGTCACCCGATCCGCGCGCCGGCGCCCGGCATCTGCAGCAATGGCCTCTGTCTCGGTGCCTATAAGAATAACGCCGTTGACACCGACGTGCAATAGCCGCTTACGGCTCTGGCTGCGAGCCGATTGTTTCCCTCCGTGTGTCCCCTGGCAAGCGTCGGCGACACCGGGAGAATGCCCGCCTGAAGACGCGATCTCGATGGCCTCGGTGATTGCTCGATAGTGTCTCGGCGGTACGAGCTGAAATCGATCAAGAGGCCGCGCGTGGGCTGAGCCGAGCGCGAGGTGGCGGAGGTGCGGTGCACGCCGCTTCGGCCGCAGGCTAGTTTGCAGCGTGGCGCTACTTTGCGGCACCCGCCCCTCTCGACCTGCGCTGAAGGTGCTGCTCCCCCGGCGTACCGTTTATAGGTGCAGGAACATCTTCCGGCATGTCGGTCGGGGATGAACGCAGCTCTTCTACAGTGGCTGGCAGCGGGGCTGCACGCTATCACTAGCTGTATCGGAGACGGGCGCCGCGCATCGAGCATGATGGGACGGTCTGGGCTCTGAGGTCGGCTATCTCAGGACAAGGTGGACCCGTGACTGCCGTCCCCACATATGCTCGGCTCACTGTCGCAGGCATGTCGACGATAGTCGCCGCTGCGGCAGTGCGCTCACGGACGTGGTCTACGTCAGCGACTGCCTATTGCAATGGGCTGATGCGCCCGACGGGCTCGGCCGTGAGCTCCCGATCTTGCGGAACGAAAGGATGCCCTCCCCTACCGCTCGGCCATACGATGAAACGGATGACAGCGAGGCGGTCGGACTGCTGGCCGACTACTGAGGAGCCGACGCCGTGACCAAGGCAGAACGTTGGCTGATCACGCCGTTGTCCGCGGACAACCGCATGTTCCGCAAGATCGTTTGCTCCTGAAGCAGGTTCCGCAGCAACTGGTTCGCAAGGATATTGCGGCGGGATCAACAGCTCTGCCTGACGTCGTGCAAAAAGCCGGTTCATAAGCCTCAAAGGCGTCACATGTGCGGCTTCAAGATCTCTGTCCGCAATGCCGAGGCATGCACCATGTTTGGCGACGAGAAGAGCGCCGTCCAATCGACAAATCGCGGCACTGTGCGCGCTGCGGCTTCATTCATCGAATGGCAAAGGTTGTGGGCCGCCGCAGCGCCATCATCCTTGCGGCTCTTGCGTCGCATGGGGCAGCAATCGAGGCTCCCATCGTTTGACAAAAGGCAGGCTGGCTAACGGCAACGCGGCGTTTGGGCAGAGCGGGTGCCCCAACTGAGCTAATCGGGAAGAAGGCGGCGAGCCAGTCCTTCGAGGCCCCACCCGGCCGCCCCAGTTGGGTAGAGAGGGCGGCACGCAACGGCAGCGAACCGATCAGTCTGTTGGTTCAGGGGGGGGTCGATCAATTGGTCCGGTTCAAGCTATGTCGACTGGCCGTCTTGCTCAGACGGCAGGCCGAAGGTTGATGGATGATGGAGTGGATGGCTGAGCGCCGGCCGCACCATTCGCAAATGTGGCTGGATAGTGGGTGTTGTCGCCGTCGTTTGTAGTCGGCGCGCGATCTGTCAGGTTGGCGATCGCCTTCTTCGATGCCTCGATCAATTCGGCCGTCAATCGGGTGGAAATGAGTGAAGCCAGAACATCTATTGGGCGAAGGATGGGGCACTGTGCGACCAAGACGGATCGCCGTCGATCATTGAGATGATCTCCTCGCGTCATGCTGTTGGCACAGCCGCGGTGCGATCCTGGTGCGCTCATCAAGCGCCAGGACGTCGGAGAGAATCCCTCCGCCAAGATCTCCGCTCGGCAAGTTGTCCGCGGACAACCCGCGCCCGGGCCGATAGCGTGCCAGAGAAGGCTGCATTTGCCTTGAGGCTCGTCTGCGATATCGGTGCGGCCGCTAGGCTTGAATTTGCCGCATTGCGGCACTACCTCGTGACCGACCGAAGCGCTAAACCCCTCCGAGCCGCTTCGGCCCGACGGACAGCACTCCTCCTCCCAGGCTGTCGGTCACTATCGAAGCCCGGCGCATTCTCCCGCGCCGGGCTTTTGCCGCCTCCGCGACCCACCGTCCTCGCCGGTCACCGAGCGTCTCCTTGTCCTCCATTCTTGTCGCTCCGGTCCCCGAGCCGGTTTCGGCGGCGATTTGGAACGCCGGGCGGCGGCGATCAATTGCGTGCGTCGGCAATCTGTGTCGCTGCTGCCGTGCTGCAGCCAGCAGAGGAGCCGTGATCGTCCGGGGTGGGGCACGCCGCCGAGACGCCGCCGATCGAGGGCCGTCCCCTACTGGCCTTCATCGTCAGTCTGAGTGCCGTCCTCCCAGAGGGGCGTCGAGAGCCGTAGTGGGATCGCGCCGGTAAGTTCGGCCGGCCAGAGGTCGCCAGACGGCGCGGACTGTCCGGCTCCTGCTGCTCACAGATTTCGATAAGCGCGACGGGGCGCCGGCGGGGAGGCTGCACTGAGCTTTGAGATAGCTGCATCGGAGGTCGGCACCCAGGGCGTGTTCTCGCCCGCGCCTTGCTCCGGATGTTTGAGCGTGGCGACGCCATCGTCGGTCAGAAGGCGAGCTAGCGTAAAGGAGGATGGTGTCGAGGACGTCAAGCTCTTCGGTGCCGCGGCGCGCTATGCTGCATCGGAGGTCGGCACCCAGGGCGCGTTCTCGCCCACGCCTTGCTCCGGATGTTTGAGCGTGGCGACGCCATCGTCGGTCAGAAGGCGAGCTAGCGTAAAGGAGGATGGTGTCGAGGACGTCAAGCTCTTCGGTGCCGCGGCGCGCTATATTGCTCGGCTGAGGTGAGGCGGCCGACTTTCGCGAAGTCGGCGCGGATATTTAGGCGTCACCATAGCAAAGCGCCCATTGGTCGCCGATATGCCATCAGCGTCCTATCCGCGGCTCCGTCTTCCAGAGCAGGCTCTTTGACGAACTCGATGCCGCCGCGCCTGAAGGCGGCGGTGAGCGCCTCGATCTCGATATCTTCGATTGTTAATCCACCATTGGCGCAGACGAAATAAGCTGTGCCGACCCAACGTGCTGCAAATCCACCCTCGCCGCGCTCAAAACGAAGTGCAGCACTATGGGGTAAGTGACGGCCGCCTTTCGGCGGAGTGGCAGCACGAGATGCCCTCCAGGCCGAAGCCTTTCGATCCAGGGTTCCGCGGGGCCGCGCGACGGCGAAATTCACATAGATCGCATCCACCGCTTCCTGCGGCCATTGACTACCGTCGGCGTTAATGACGCTGACATTGGCCCGATCGGCAAGCGCTGTTTGAGCGTGGGCAGCGAGATCTGGATCCATCTCGACGGCACAGACATGACCGGAAGCGCCGACAAGCTCCGAAAGAATAGCGCTGTAACAGCCGGTGCCGGCACCGATGTGGGCGATGCGATCGCCGATTTGTATGTCCAGCTCTGCCAGAAGTCGGGCGTGCAGTGAGGGGCTGCCATTGTTGGCGCCCTTGTCGGGCTGCAGTGCGAATAGCACGTCCTGATAGGTCAGAAACAAGTCGGAGGAGGGGAGGGGCGATATCCATGGCCTAGGTCGCAATCTGCCATGGCGGCGCACCGAGGAATTTTTCGGACGGTGGCGAAGGCAGCTTCGATCCGCGGGCTCGTGGTTACGGCGGTTGCCACCATCTGATGGGCGTAAGCGCGGCGGATCACTGCGTTCGTCGGCTGTGAACAACGCAGTCGGCACGGCCAAATCTCCGGGCTCGGCTATAACAAATCCCTTTTTCACGTCCCGGCGGCTTCCAAATCGACCTTGGCATCCCGAACGCTTGATTCAGCGGAATGGAACGTGTGACGGAAGTTAAATGTCATATCTCTTCCATTACGGAAAACCACGCTTCTATATCATGAGGTTAGGGTCACAAAGCTGGCGCGGTCCGGACTTCGGATACCAGGCACTCCCACAAACACGTTTAGGTGCCCGGCATCGTGTGGTGCCCACCGCCCACTGTGAAACGCTTCTTGATCCTGTCGACGGGCGCCCCGTTCTGAAGCGGAACCTGGATTAGCCGGTCATAGGTCTCGAAGCCCATCTTCGCGTAATACCTCAGACCGCTGACGTTGTCTGCGCGAATGGTCGCGTTGATGAATTCGAGCCCGAATTCTTCCGCTGCCGCTCGGGTTGCGGGGAAGAGAGCGCTGCCGACGCCTGCGGTCCTTGGGTGCATACGGGCAAAAGTCGCGATGTCGGCGAAGCCTTTCGGCGGATCGCCGTATAAGCTCAGGGACTGAAAACCGACGAGCGACTGATCGTGCTCTGCAACATGGCAGGTCAGAGGAAACTCTCCATCGATGAACCAGTCCGCAAACTCGGCAGCCGAAAGCGGCGTCTCGAGTGCGGTTGTTCCGCCGGCAAGGATGATCTCGTTTAAAAGACTGCTCAGCTCCTCCGCGTCAGCAGAGACGGCCCTTCGAATATGCATGTCTTGACATCCTTGTTTCGGCTCGAGAGGCCCTGCTTCACTATCGTTTAGACGTGCCCTTCTATTAATCGACGGAACGAGTAAATTTTGTCATTGCCGCGATGATGATAGCGGCAGACGCAGCGCCGGGATCGATGTGTCCGATCACGCGGTCCCCCAATCGCGAAGCCCGTCCCTTGGCCGCCGTCATGTTGCTGGTCGCGTCACAGCCTGACCGCGCCGCGCGCTCCGCTGCCTCCAAGCATTGGGCGAGGGGCTTTCCCGACTGCCACGCTTCGAGTGCCGCGTCGGCAGCGGGCCTCCACGCGTCGACCATCGTCTTTTCACCGGGTTCGGCCTTTCCGCGTTCCTGGATTCCCTTTGCCATTGCCGCAAAGACGCGCAGGAAGTCATCATCGCTCAATGTCTGCTTGTCTTTGGCGGCGGCTCCGGCGCGCATGAAGGCCGTGGCATAAAGCGGGCCGGACGAAGCGCCGACTGCATTCAGGAATGCCTTTGCCGCGGCGTTGAATGCGGCTGTCGGCGCGATCCCGGCGTCAAGCTCTCCGACCGCTTTCGCCGCGGCCTGGCAGCCGGCATCCATGGCAAGGCCGTGATCCCCATCGCCAATGGCACCGTCCAGTTCGCAAAGGTGATCTCGTTCCGCCGCGATATCCTCGGCAATCCCGGCAAACAAACGCCGCAGATCTTCGGTCGTAAATGTCATCGACTACCTCGTAAACATCGCGCAATCGCAGGGGTGGTCGATCAATCGCTGAAGCTCGTCGTCGAGGTGCATGATCGTGATCGACGCGCCGGCCATTTCGAGCGAGGTGCAGTAATTCCCGACGAGCGACGTATGGAGGATAAGGCCCGCGTCGTCCAGCCGGGACTTCACGCGCCGCATCATGATGTACAGTTCCATCATCGGGGTCGAGCCCAGCGAATTGACGAGCACGGCGACACGATCGCCGCGGTCCGCCTTCATCTCCCGAAGAATGCTGTCCATGAGTTCGTCGGTCACCACGTCGGCCGATTTCAGCGGCTCACGCGCCACGCCGGGCTCCCCATGAATGCCCATGCCGATCTCCATCTCGTCGTCGCCGATCAGGAAGTTCGGTTTCAAAGTCTGAGGCAGCGAACAGGGCGAGAGCGCCACACCCATCGTATAGGTCCGCGCGTTGGCGTGGCGGGCAGCGCGCTCGACGTCATCGAAAGAGTAGAGGAGATCGCATGCCGCACCGGCGGCCTTGAAGATGAAGACGTTTCCCGCCACGCCGCGTCGTCTGTCCCGCTGATCGGCAGGGGCCGACGCCACGTCATCTGTGGTGAGGACGGTGCGCACTTCGATCTCGTCAAGCGCAAGCATCTCGGTGGCCATGTCGAAGTTCATCACGTCGCCGGCATAATTGCCATACATGAATAGCACGCCGGCGCCGCCGTCGACCGCCATCGCGCAGGCGACGATCGGATCGGGCGGCGGCGACGCGAAGACGTTGCCGATTGCGGCCGCGTCCGCCAGCCCCTTGCCGACAAACCCCAGAAATGTCGGTTCGTGCCCCGATCCGCCGCCGATGACCAGGCCGACCTTGCCCTTGCGGGGCCCGTTTCTGGCAATGATCGCGCGGGGCATGTTCTCCACGGCGTACAGATGGCGCGGATGCGCCGCCAGAACGCCTTGCAGCATCTCATCGACGGCATCTGCGCCGGCATTGATAAGCTTCTTCGTCTTCATGCCGATCCTCCCAGTGCGAGCTCCGCCTGTATAAATGCGGTTGCGCCGCCGAAGGTCAATCCGCCAGCGGGAGGGCTGCGGTCGCAAACGGCGCGAGCAGCAACTCTTTGCCCGCATCTGCCGGCCGGCATGCGCCGCAATCGACCTTTCGTTCTTCGCCCGTCAGATTGACGACGTGAAGCCTGGCGCCTGCGGCATTCCGCGCAACGAAAGACAGGACCTCGGAGGGCGAGGAGGAGACGCATTCCTGCCAGGATGAGCCAGCCAATCGGGATAATCTGTGCACGGCGTTGAATAGCGGCCGCCGACCGCCTTGCTCCACCGGTTCATCAGGACCGGCGATCAAACCGAACGGGCCTGACACGGCCGATAGCGTCAGGCATTCCAGATCGGCATCGAGCACCCGTATCGCGTAACCGAACGCGAAGGCCTCGGCGAAACGTCCATTGTGGCGTGGGTCGCGATTGGCCATAGGGATACGCGCGCCCGCCGGATTGTCCATCGTGCGGCTGCCATAGGGGTTCTGCCGCATCGGGATCGTCGATGGACCGATCCGGTAGGGCTTGTCGCCATAGATCGCACGCACCGACCGCGTGATGAAGGGCAGCGCTTCCAATGTCTGCATGATGCTGAGGTCGTCGGCCGCGTGCACGCTCGGATTGGTGCAGTGGCTGACGAAGTCGAGCTGTCCATCCGGGACGCGCTTGCGGTTGAGTTCGGTGAAATAGCTCAGCATGCCGCCGCCGATGCGAATACCGGGAAAGGCGGCGTGGGCTGCGGCATAGACCTCATCCAGGGGCGGGCAATCCGGCCATTTGCTGCCGGGCGGCGTCGACTGCCGGTCGACGGAAGGCGAGACCATGATCGCATCCGGCCGGAATTTCGCCAGCTGCATCTGGCGGGCAATCTCAGCCGCCTCGCTTGAGGGGGACGACCTGCAGGGAAGGGCGATCTCCAGAGTCGAGCGGCCGCGATGGGCCGCGGCGAGTACGGCGAACTGCGCGAGCGCGTCGACGCCGTGCCCGGCACTGGGGTCGAAATGAAAGAGGAGTTCCTCGGGAGCGATCTCCGCCAGGACGGACTTTGCCGAGAGAGTCGCATCAGCCTCTTCGGGAGTTATGATCACACCGATATCAGGCATAGTGCCGGTGCGCGCGCCGAGTTCGAGTTTTATGACACCGCCTGACGCCGCATCTGGAGAAGGTGGTGTCGAACCGCTGGTATCCTTGATAATAAGCGACGTTTTCTGCCGGACCGGCCGATCAGCGGGAATTTGGTACGGCCAGGGAAGAGCGAGCGGTCTGACATAGGTCTTGTAGGATGCGTCCGACCAGTTCCTTTGATCTTCCATTTCAAACGTGTCGCCCTCCATCCGACATTCCGCCTGAACGCCAGGCATCACCTCGTGGGTGATGGCGCGCATGTCTTTGAACGGTTGCCAGGGCTCGATGGCATCGGGAAACCGCGTCGCCACGATCTGCCCGTCGACATGTTCGACCGTCGCCGGTGAACCCGCCACGCCGACGATCGGGTGCAGGATGCAGAAACCGCAGCGGTTGGTCTCGAAGCCGGTTGCGGCGATGGCTTCGGCCTCGAAGTCAAGGCGATCCGCGTTTCCGGTGATGCGAACATCGATGATGAGTTTGGTATCATCCGGTCCCTCGCAGCGGGCGAGATAGGCGACCTCGAAACGATCGTCACTCTGCTCGATCCTGAGATCGGCGATTTCAGGGCTGTAAGTGCCCCAATCGCGGTCGCGAACAAGATAGGAAATCGCCCGCAGCACCTCGTTTCCATCGTAGCGGATGGTGCGGAGGTTGCCGTTGGCGAGATCGGCTTCCAGTTTTCCGGCTCTCAGGCGAACCGGCGGCGGATCGACGAGATGGGTGCCGTAGAGCTGGAACGCATCGATTGTCATCGCAGCATCGCTCCGACATCGATCGTCTGTCCCCTGGCCGCACTGTCATAGGCGGCCTCGACGAGCGCAAAAGTTTTCAGATTGTCGGCCCCCGACGTCGAATGCTCTGCGCCGCGCTCCAACTGATCGACCCAATGCTGCTGGATCGCATAGACGCTCTCCTGGATGTTGTGCCAGGGCCGCGAGGCCCATGACAGCAGCTTCGGCGACACGTCAGTGATGGAGGTGCCCTTGGCGTTGGTAATTGCGAGGCCGTAACCCTGGGTGAGGCGGATCGTGCCCTCCGAACCGTCGAGCTCGATCAAGGTCTCGGGGAACGGTTCCTTCGAGAGCTTGGTGGCGTAGCTGACGTCGACGACCGAGGTGGCGCCGTTTTTATGATCGAGCAGAATGGTCGCGACATCCTCGCCCTTGATATTGGGATTGACGCGCCTCGTTCGGGCGGTGAGTGAGCGGACATCGCCTAGAATGTATCGGGCGATATCGAGCGTATGGATGCCGAGGTCTTCGATGATGAAACGTTCGCCTTCGGCGAGATAGGGCTGGCCGGAAAAGACGTCGTAGGCAGAACGGAAGGAGAAGCGGCCCCAGAAGGGCTTGCCGATGACATCGGTCGCCAGCGCCTTACGCACCGCCTGGATCGGCGTCTGCCAGCGAAAATTCTCGTGTACCATCAGCGGTATCCCGGCATTGCGGCACGCCTCGACCATCGCCTTCGCGTCCGACAAGGTCTTGGCGAACGGCTTCTGGCAGATGGCCGGCACCTTGTTCCGCGCCGCCATTTCGACGAGAAAGCGATGGCTTTGGACTGTTGTGGCAATGTCGACGAAATCAAACCCGCCATCGGCAAACAAAGCCTCAGCATCGCCATAGCGACGATTAATGCCGAACTGATCGCCGACGACTTTCAGCCGCTCTGGATCGCGATCGCAGATCGCGACGATGCCGGCACCTCGAACGTCGTTCCAGGCGTGCATCTGGTTAACGGCAAAGAATCCGCAACCGATCAAAGCCCCTTTCAATTCCGTCATCTCAACCTGCCTTTGCCATCTGCATCAGGGTGACGCGCTGCTGCAGGCGGCGCTGCGCCTGGTCAACGACGACGGCAATGATGATGACCAGGCCCTTGATGACCATCTGCCAGAAAGAGGAGACGCCCATCATCACCAATCCGTCGGAGAGGATGCCGATGACGAAGGCGCCGATGATCGTACCGCCGATCGTGCCGCGGCCGCCCGACATCGAGGTGCCGCCGAGCACGGCTGCGGCAATTGCATTGAGTTCGAAGCTTTCGCCGGTCGCCGGATGGGCTGCCATCAGCTCGGAGGAGATGACGACGCCGACAATTGCCGCGCAAAGTCCTGAGAACATGTAGACGAAGATCTTCACGACATCGACCCGGATACCGGACATGCGTGCGGCTCGCTCATTGCCGCCGACGGCGAAGATATGACGGCCGATCGGCGTCGAACGGGCGACATAGGCGGCCAGCAGCGCCAGCACGATCAGAATCCAGATCGACACCGGCAGACCGAGAATGCGTCCCGCGCCGAAGAAATCGAAGCCGGTCGTGGCATATTCCGGCCGGCCGACAAGGTTCGGAAAGGTCTGCCCGTCCGATGACAGCAGGGCCAGACCGCGGGCGATATAGAGCGTGCCGAGTGTGGCGATGAAGGGCGCGACGTTGAGCTTGGTGATCAAGAGACCGTTGATCAGCCCGATCAGCAGGCCGATCGACAAGGTGATCAGCACGATCTCGAAGAGGTTGAAAAAGATCGTGTAGCCGATCGGCAATTCGATGCCGTAAAGGATCAGGCCGCCGGCGACCATGCCGCAAAGCCCGACGATCGATCCGACCGAGAGATCGATGCCGCCTGTAATGATGACGAAGGTCATGCCCATCGCCAGGAAGGCGTTTAGCGCCACATGCTTCGACATCAGGATCATATTCGCCGTCGAGGTGAAGTTCGGGGCGAAGATCGCAAAGAAGATGATGACGGCAAACAGCGCGATGAAGGTCCTGAGCTTCATCAGCGTCAGAAGCGCCGAGCCGTTGGCGCCCTTCGGCGCAAGAGTGGTTGATGTAGCCGCCATCATGACGCGAGTTTCCCTTGATGTCCGTGTCCCTTGGCCGAAGCCGCGATGATGGCTTCTTCCGTGGCCTCGTTCCGATCGAAGACGGCCACCAGCTGGCCGTTGCTCAAGACCGCGATGCGATCTGAAAGCGCCATGACCTCCTCGAGGTCGGAAGTCGAAAACAATATTGCGAGCCCGTTTGCCGCCAGCCGCCGCATGGTTCGGAACACATCGGCTTTGGCGCCGACATCGATGCCGCGGCTCGGTTCGTCCATCAGCAGCACTTTCGGATTGGTCATCAATGCCTTACCGATGACGACCTTCTGCTGATTGCCGCCCGACATCGAGGTCACCTCGAAATCCGGGTTCGGCGCCTTGATCGAAAGATCGCGGATTGCATCTTGAATGGCACTCTTCTCCGCACCCCTGTCGATATGAAAGAGCCTTGTGAAGCGGCCAAGGCTCGCCAGCGTCAGATTGGAGGCGATCGAGAGCACCTGGACCAGACCTTCGCGCTGCCGGTCTTCCGGAATGAGCGCAAGGCCGCGGCGGATGCGCCGCGTGGTGTCGCGGGCACGAACCTGCTTGCCGTCGATGAAGATCTTGCCGGTCGAGTGCTTGTGACGGCCGATCACGCATTCGAAGAATTCGCTGCGCCCAGCACCCATCAGACCATAGATGCCGAGGATTTCGCCTGACTTGACCGACAGCGAGACGTCGTTGACCGAAAGCCCACCCGTCGGCCGCGGCAGACTGATATTTTCGGCGCGAAACATCTCGGCTCCGACGACGTGGTCTACGGATTTTGCAAAATCCTTGGCATCCGAGCCGATCATCGAGCGCACGATCCAGCGCGTGTCGATGTCGCGGACCATTGCTTCACCGGTGACCTGACCGTCACGCAGCACGGTAATGTAGTCGCCGACGCGCATCAGCTCTTCGAGCCGGTGGGAGATATAGACGATTGCGACACCCTGTGCCTTCAGTTCGGCGATCACCTTGAACAGGATCTCGACTTCGGCTGCCGAAAGCGCCGATGTCGGCTCGTCCATGATCAGGATCCGGGCATTCAACGACATCGCCTTGGCGATCTCGACGAGTTGCTGCTGGCCGATTGGCAGGTCCTCGACCATCGTATCTGCCTCGATCCCGGCATCCAGACGGTTCAAGAACGCATTGGCCTTTTGAACCTGTGCCTTGTGATCGATCCCGAGGATGCCGCGGGTGATCTCACGCCTGGCGAAAATATTCTCGGCGACCGACATGTTGGCAAAGAGATTGAGCTCCTGGAAGATCATGCCGATGCCGTGCGCCTGCGCATCGGCCGGGCTGTCGAAGGAGACAGGCTTGCCATCCAGAATGATGCGGCCGAGCGTCGGACGCTCGACACCGGCGATGATCTTCATCAGGGTAGACTTGCCTGCACCGTTTTCGCCGACAAGGACATTCACTGCGCCGCGGCGAAGCTCAAGATTGGCGCGCTTGACGGCGACGATGCCCGAATAGACCTTCGACACATCGTCGAGCCGCAGGATGATGTCGTCCTTTCGTGCCTCTCCCGTGGTCATGGGCCGACCTTCAGTTCCGAAGGCGTTATGAGCGGCAGCTCGCCGCTCTTCGGCAGCGGAAAGGCGCCGATTGTGGTCACCGTCTTGCCGACCAGACCTTCGCGCGGGACGGCGGAGAGAAACGCCGTATTGGCCTTCTCGTTGAAAGCTTTGCCGAATTGCGCCCACTCGATCTGGTTCTTGAATTCGTTGAAATTGACGAACTCCAGCGTGTCGCGCAGCGCCGTGCCGCGCAGCGCCGGCCCGATCTGGACCTTGGCATCGGCCTTGCCGTCGCCATCGGCGTCGACATCGAGCGTTGCCGCGCGCGACGCCGTATCAGCTGCGACAACCTTGCCGGTGATCTTCACCGCATAGGTCCATGGCGAGCTGCTCTGCTTGCGGGGATTGCCGTATTTCTCGCCGGCGGCGTCGGGACTGGAAGCGGAAAGCTGAATGACGTCTTTCAGGTCGCCGGCGCGCTTTTCGAAATAGGGCACTGCCTCGGACTGCCAGATCGCCTCGACCTTTGCATTCGGATCGAAGGCGGTCTTGGCCGCTGCTGTCGCCTTTTCCTCAGCCGTCGGCGTCTTGATGATCTTGCAACCGGGCAAGGCGGCCGCCACGATGGCAGCGAGCAGGGCGCCCTTCACTCTCAACATGCTTAAACCTCGACGTCTTGCAAAATGCATTGCGGAGGGCGCAGCGCTGCGCCCTCCGCAATTCGCTGCTGATCAGTTCTTCAGGGCGAAGGTTTCGAGCTTGTCGGCATTGTCGGCGTTGATGAGAACGCAATCCATCAACTGCTTCTCTTCCTTTGGCGTCGTCTTGTTCTTGATGTAGGCGTCTGCCTGTTCAACCGCCAACTGAGCCTGCGCATAAGCGGGCTGCAGGACTGTTGCCTTGATGCCGCCCGACTTGATGGAGTCGCGCACGTCGTTGGAGCCGTCGAATCCGACGACGATCACGTCCTTGCGGCCGGCCGCCTGCAGCGCAGCGATCGCACCCATCGCCATCGTGTCATTCCCTGAAATGACGCCCTTGATGTCGGGATTTGCCTGGAGGATGGTTTCCATCTTCGAATAGGCTTCCGTCTGGCTCCAGTTGGCCGACTGCTTGGCGACGGACTTCAGGTCCGGATAGTCGTCGATGACGTCGTGATAGCCTTGCGAGCGGATGCCGGCGTTGGTGTCGGACTCCTTGCCCACCAGCTCGACGTAATTGCCCTTCTCGCCCATCAGCTTGACGAATTCCTGCGCCCCGAGCTGGGCGCCCTGGTAGTTGTTCGAGACGATCTGGGCGACGGCAACGCCGGTCGCGTTAATTTCGCGGTCGATCAGGAAGGAGGGAATGTTTGCATCCTTCGCCTTCTTGACGGCCGCGACGGAGGCGTCGGCTCCGGCATTGTCGAGGATAATCGCCTTGGCGCCGCGTCCGATCGCCGTATCGATCATTTCGGACTGCTTGTTGGCGTCGTCGTCATGCGTCATGAGCAGCGTCTCGTAGCCGAGTTCCTTCGCCTTGGCTTCGGCGCCGACCGCTTCGGCCTTGAAGAAGGGATTGTCATGCGCCGGCGTGATGATGGCGATGAGATCGGCCGAAAAGGCCGGAAGAGCCGTTCCGAGCGCCAATGCGCCGGCAAAAGCTGCAAGTGTCAGTCTGCGCGTCAGTTTCATATTTTCCTCCCTGTTGTGAATGAAGCCCCTTCTCCCTGGGGCGGTTGAGGGGAGGGCTTGCCTCCCCAAGCCGGTTCAGGTGATGCGCCGGATGCTTTCGGCGATCTCCTGCGGTTCGAATACCTTTTTCCAGTCGTCGCGCATCAGCGCCGGGATCCCGAACTCGATCGCCTTGTTGCAGGCATCTGAAAACACGCCGTCGACTTCCTTGAAAATGACTGCGCCGAGCACGTTCATATGGCCGAGCAGGAAGTCGCGGGCGGCCTGTTCAGGGACGCCGCGTGCCACGCATTCGTCCATGGCCTGTCGCATGACGACGAGCAGCGATGCGCAGACGGTTTCCGACAAGCCTGGTTCGAGCATCGCAAGCTGGTCGACCGTGACCCGGTGCGAGCGCATGACTGGGGCCCAGATCAGCTTGGCGATCTCCTCACCAAGCGCGTAGGCGCTTTCGGGACCCTGCATTAGTGCCGAGACGATATGCTGCTTGGCGAAGAGGCCGCCGAAGTGGTCCTTTTTCGCCTGCATGTCCGTCTCGTCGTTGAAGATCGGCGGATGGCAGGGATGGGTGACGAAGTAGGTAAGATCATCGCGCTTCGGCAGGTGGCCGGCAAAGGGAGCCGCAGCGTCAAGCGCGATCACCATGGTGCCTGATGCGAGCTTGTCGACGATGCCTGCCGCGACTTTTCCGATCGCCGTGTCCGGCACGGCAAGGATCACCACCTCGGCGCCGTCGAGCCCGACATCGACGGATACGCAATCGACACCGAGATCATTCTTCAAACGAGCCTTGCCTGCGTCGCTTACCTCGACATGGCGGACCTCGAAACGCGAGCCTTTGAGATTTTTGGCGAGCCGGTATCCCATTTTCCCGCCTGCGCCGAAGAGGGCAATCTTAGTCATGTTTCCTCACCTTTTCCGTTTCTGGATAGGATCACATACTGGTATGATGAGTCAATCACCATATCACTTGATCCGAGCTTTTTTCTGCGCCAAACCGGATCGTGAAACCATCAGTGTTTCCTTCCATCGCGGATCTGCGTGAAATAGCCGTCAGTCCCGACCTGACCGCCTTTGAGGGCGATCTGCAGGCCGTTGGTCGGCTGATAGTCGCCATGCGCAAGGCAAAGCGGAGAACCAGGCGTCTGAGGCAGCGGCAGAAGCGTCGTCAGCGCGTCGATCTTCAACTGCCTGAGTGCGTGACTTGATGTGTCGCCGCCTGCGACGACCGCACGTGAAAGCCCTTCGTTCTCGATCAGGCGGCGCAAGATCGCGCCGAGCGCGCCGCCGAGCCGGTGACGAGCCCCCGGAATTCTGTCGATGTCGGCGCCGCGATCCGCGGACGGTCCAAGCGCCGTGTGCAGGATGATGCTCTTGCCCTGTCTAAGCTGCTGGGTTCCAGCCTCCACGGCAGCATTTACCGCGTCGTCGCCATGCTCCGAGACCAGTGCAAGTGGATCGAGCGCGATGCTCTCGAAGCCGTTCTCGACAGCCGTCCGGATCTGGCGCTCGGTCGTCGGCGATACGCTGCCCGATACGACGGCGAGGCGGTCGACAGGGCCGATATCAGGAAACTCGGCGCTGCTTTCGCCGATGAAGCCGCTCCGCCGCCATGCGCTGAGCAGGGCATATTCGACCCCCGAGGAGCCGGCGACGAAGCTTCCCGAACGGCCGGCGGCACGAAGCAACTGCTGGCCCGCGGCCTCCTGCGTCGCCTCGGAATCGACGTCGATGAGCAGTATCCCCTCTGAACCCGACGTCAGCCCGTCGATACGCGCATCGGCATCCTTTGCCGCGATGGCGACGAGATCGGCGAGCATGACGGGAAGGCGGGTCTGCTTCGACAGGTGCACCGCAAGGTCCGCCTCGTCCATCGGTGTGACTGGATGGCGGCTCATGACGGGATGGCGGTCGATGCGAAAGATCCGGCCCTCGTAAGCGGCAAAGAGGTTGCCGAATGCCGTATAGCGCTTCAGTTGCGGAGCGCCGACGATCACGGGCACGACGGATTGGCCGAAGACCGATCGGCCGATTTCGATCGCCTTGCCGATATTGCCGATTTCGGGGCTGGAATCGAAGGTCGAGCAGACCTTGTAGTGGCAGATGTCAGCGCCGAGCGAATTCAGCCACTCGAAAGCGCGCGCAAGGTGCTCTTGCATCCATAAGGGGGTCTCACTGCGGCTTGTCCCGGCAATGCCGATTGCACGGCAATCTCCAAAACGCGCGAGCAGTTCCGGCGTCGGAATGTCGAGGAAGAGCACGGTCGACACGCCGTTCGAGGCCAGGGCCTCCATCACGTCGGTGGAGCCGGTAAAGTCGTCCCCGTAATAGCTGACGAGAGGTCCATGCATCGCGGTCACGCGCCCTTGCCGCCGCTGAATTTTGCAATCGAGGCAGCGAGCTCCGGATGATCTTTTGCATAGACCTCCAACGGGATATCTGCGACTGCTGCCTGCCAGGCCTGTTGCACGGCCCGAACGCCGGCGGCCGGTCCGTCGGGGTGGCTGACGATGCCGCCGCCGCAGAGATAGAGAAGATCGACGGTGCGACCGGTCCGTTGATAGGTCTCCGGCGCCTGTCCACCCCACTGGCCTGAACCGGCAACCGGAAGCGGGCAATCGGAGGCGTCAAAGAGCGGCGTGCTGACGGCTTTGAAGGACGAGACGAAACTGTCGTCCGGTTCCCAATACTTGACCCTGATGCCGTTGATCTGGAACTGGTCGACGCCCAGCAGCCGCCAGAATTGCTGGTAGACCTTGAAATCCATGCCGGCGCCCGGATCGCGCGTCAGCACATCCCAACCGTTTCGATGCGCGTGCAGCACCAGGTTGGAGCGCTTGCGCAGAAAGCTCATGCCGCCGAACCCGATCGAGTTGATGTTGACGACGGCGCAGTTGCCGCCGGCAGTGGCGACGATGTCGTGGTTGCGCATCATCTCGTCAGGGTCTGTATGCGAGATGCCGAAGGCATACATCACCTTCTTGCCGGTCTTCTGCTCGTGATCGAGTATGCGCGGCATGATCGCCTGAACGCGGTCCTTGAGCGGCGAATAGGCCGGGCTCATTAGTTTTTCGTCATCTTTGATGAAGTCGACGCCGGATGAGATCAGCTCGCCGACGAGTTCTGCCGTCTCATGTGGTCTGAGGCCAAGCGCCGGTTTGACGATCGTTCCGATGATGGGGCGACCTTCGACGCCGGTGAGCCGACGGCTCCCAGGGATACCGAACTGCGGTCCGGGATGCGCACTTTTGAACGCGTCGGGCAGCGTCATGTCGACGATGCGGATGCCGGTCATGCCCTTGATAGAATAGACGCCGCCGATCGCAATGGTCATCAATGCCGAAAGGTCGGTGCCGATCGCGTCCAGCGGAAAGGCGATGTCGACATCGGCACGACGAAGCAGCGTGCCCGGGACGACCTCGGGCCAGGTCGGATGACGCGTATCTTCGAGGGGGCGGATCGCCAGCACGCGGGCGGCGACACGCGACTTCAGCTCTTCTGTTTCACCGGGAACGGGCACGAAGGTGCCGGTCGACTGGTCGCTCGCGATCTTTTCCGCCATCGCCTCGACGCTGCCGGGCGTTTCGATACGGTAGGTCAGGGTAATCATCATGAAACGGACGGTTGCTCCTCTCGCCCTGGAGATTGCCATGGCGTCAACTCATGATCTGGTATAATGAGTATTCCAAGTGATGAAAAGTGGAATCTTCGGATCCGCAATTTTCGCCGACAGCTTTGTTCTCGACCCGGAAAACTGTTAGGAGGAGACATTTTGAGCCAGCGAGATGTGATGACCCAGCCCCTCGAACAAATCGTCCGCCGGAAACTCTCTGACGAAGTGTTTGATCGACTTGAGCGAATGATCACCTCGGGCGAGCTTCAGCCCGGCGACGAAATGCCCTCCGAGCGTGTGCTGATGGAACGCTTCGGTGTCGGTCGGCCGGCAATCAGGGAGGCCATGCAGTCCCTTGCCAACAAAGGTCTTGTCAGCATTTCGCATGGCGAACGTGCGAAGGTCCTCAGGCTGACGGCAAGATCGATATTCCGCCAGGTCGATCTCACTGCCAAGATCATGCTGTCGCAATCGTCGGACTCGTTGGAATATCTGAAGAGTGCGCGCATCTTCTTTGAGCGGGGCATGGCGCGCGAGGCCGCGCAGCGCGCCTCGGCAAGTGATATCGCCGATCTCAGGAACATCATCGAACGCCAGCGAATGTCGCTTGGGCGGGCTGAAGAGTTCATCGACGCGGACATGGAATTCCACACCCGCATCGCGCAGATATCGGGCAACCCGATCTACGTTGCCGTCAGCGAAGCAATGCTTGCCTGGCTGAAGGAATATCATACCGAGATGCTGATCTGGACCGGCAAGGAAAAATTCACGCTCGCCGAACACGACGAAATCGTCGACCGCCTTGAAGCAAACGACGTGGATGGCTCGGAAACGGCACTCCTCAAGCATCTCGAGCGGTCGCGAGCGCTTTACGCGAAGTAGTCGCTATTCCCTTGACCCCCGTCGGAACCATCCCTGGCGTCATGGGGCCCTTGGACATGAGAGACTCCATTCATGCGGTCGTGGTAAAGCCGACGAAGACGGCTTCGCGCTGGACGCCGATCGAAGGTCTCGATGACGCCGGCGCGAAAGCAGCCTGATTGACAGTATGCAACAGGCTGACCGCTTCGAATGGCGCGGCGGCCGTTTTCATGTCGCCGGCTGGCGCAGTTCCTCGATCATCTCGGGGTGGCGATCGAGGAGACGCAGCAACTGGCTCGTCGGGCCACTCGGCTCCATCAGTCCCCGTTCATATTTGTCGAAGGCGTTTTCGCCGACTTTGAGCAGACCGCCGGCTTCGCGCTGGGAGAGTTTCAGCTTCCGCCGGATCCTCTGGATCGTCGATGGCGATGGAACGCCATCGATCTCTTCCTTCAGCGCCCGGAGTGCAAGATCGGTCACGGCCATGTCGTTACCGACATGAACTCCCTCGTCGCCGCTCTCCCGATAGTAGCCCGGCAGCTCGACCGTGATGCTTTTGCCCTTGTAGGTCACGACGAACGGCCGGACGTCGCGATGCAGTGTCTCCCCAGTTTCGGGAGAGACCATCGTCTCCGGATATACCCTTTCCGCAACTGCCATCTCATTTCTCCTTGAACGACATGAGCGTGAACTCTGTCACCACGTCCGCCTGAAACTTCACGT
Source organism: Rhizobium sp. WSM1274 (assembly GCF_025200775.1). Taxonomy (NCBI): domain Bacteria; kingdom Pseudomonadati; phylum Pseudomonadota; class Alphaproteobacteria; order Hyphomicrobiales; family Rhizobiaceae; genus Rhizobium; species Rhizobium sp. WSM1274. Next base: position 341,027 of record NZ_CP104139.1, read on the forward strand.
AAAGCACCATTCCCTGTGCCGAGACATGATAGACGTCCTGCCAGACTCGATGATCGGCGAAGGTCGTCATCGACTTGTAGAACATCCGCCTGTTCATCCTATGGATGGTATCGGCAATGCCATTGCGGTCGAAGCCCAGTCCTACTGCATCGGGCAAATTTGGAGCTGGGCGCCTTTGCGGCTCTTGCAGCGGTTGCAGAAATTGTTGCGGGCGCCGCCCGCCAGACTCTGCCGGGTCGCCCGGCCACGGCGGCGAATCCGGCACCGATCAGCGCGGCGATGATCCGGTCACGTGTTGCAAATTGAGGCCACCGAACCAGGCGCCATCGGCGTCGGCGTCATCTGCTCGCCCATGCACGCCCAACACAGTTTTGCAGGCCTCGACCAGCGCGAGCGCCCGCGGTTCGTCGAACCGATCCGAGATGACGTGCAACTCGCGATGATGTTCAGCCGGACTCAGCCTTCGAATGAATAAAAGCGAAAAATCCTCGCCGTCGATGGCTGACGGCGATTTCAGACGTGTGCGGTTCTATGTGGCTGCCGTGCGGAGCGACGATGGCAACGGAAGTACGGTACGATCCGAAAGTCGACGCCCTCCTGTTCGGAGGCGGATAGCGCCTCGAGGCTTTCGTACCGATCCTTGTCCGTCAGTTTCTCATGCACCCCCGCGCGCGATGGCTGTGGGCACGGTAGTGCATTTTGTCGGCTGCAGCCGGAACAATGATCTAAGAACGTGGTTCTGAGTGGGTCAAGCATGCAAGGATCCCAAGGAGGACATTACAATGCGTATGAAACTCGTAGCAGCGTCACTATTGGCTCTCGGCATGGCCACATCCGCCTTCGCCCAATCGAATCCGGCCCCCGCAGGTGCCACCATCGACAAGAACCAAGCCGACCAGGGTGGCGGCGCAGCCAGCGACACGAAGACCAAGAAGCCGATGGCAACGGATACCACCACAACGGGTTCCACGACCAGCGGCACAATGAAGATGGACAAGACCAAGTGCCCCAATCCGGTCAACAACTCTGCTAAGCTTCAAACACAGGGCGGTACGAGCAACGCCACCCCGATGGATGAAGCCTGCGCGGCTCACAACAATTGATCGGCTCCTTCACGAAAACTCCGCCTCGTGAACCTGACCCCCGAAAGTTGGCAACCCAACCTCGGGGGTTTTGCATGGGCAAACTTCAGTAAGCGGTCCAATCGGGCAGGACCGCTGGCGGCACGACGGCTTGAGGCCGCTTGCTCTCCTTTTGCGATGACGTGATTCACCAACGCGAAACGGGGCGACCGGGTCAAATGACGTGTTTGTCTGATATCGTACGGCAACGATTAGGACGTCCAGAACTTTTCCCTCTCATCCGGAGAGAGAGAAAAATGGCGTCAGTATCTTCCATACATTCTGCGTCGGACGACAAAAATAAGTCCGCAATCGAGCTAGAAATCGTTGCACTGACGCCGGCATTGCGCGTCTTTGCCCGAAGGTTCCTGCGCAGCAACGACGATATCGACGATCTTGTGCAGGAAACCTTGTTGAAGGCATTGAACTCGCTTCATCTCTACCGCCCCGGCACCTCCTTGAAATCCTGGCTTTTCACCATCCTTCGAAACACGTTCTGCACCAATTATCGCAAACAGAAACGCGAACCGACGGGAATTGACGTGATGGTAGAACGGATTGCGAGCGCGCCGACCCAGGAATGGGCGCTGCGGGAACACGAACTGCAGCAGGCACTCACACTTCTTTCCGACGACAGGCGCCGCGCCCTGACACTGGTGGCTGCCGGTAACAGCTACGAGGAAGCCGCGCGAATGTGTGGGTGCCGGATCGGCACGCTGAAAAGCCGCGTCAGCCGCGCCCGCGAGTCCCTGCAGTTGATGCTCGGAAACCATCTTCGCGACTGATCATCGGCCTGTTCTTTTGATCGTGCTGTTCTTGGAGACGATCAGAAGCTCCGGCTATAGCAGGATGATTTTAGGCCGGTTCGGCTTAGTCTGAATCCTCTTCGACATTGTGTAGTTCGAGCATGATGTCGTCCGAAAAACGCTCACACTTTTCGGGATCATGCTCTAGTGGAACGCCGGATCGCCAGTCCGATCAAACGCCCCCGTATTCCCGTTCCGGAATGACGTAGCTCCCCGTAGCGATCTCCTCCAGCCTTTCTCGGTCGAGAATCCTGACGTTGGCGCGGGTCGACCTAATCGCTCTCATTCCTTCGATGACATGCAGTCCTGCCATGCCCTCATATCCGGCATGTCCGACCTCGCTTCGTCTTCGACGTTCGTCGCCACCATCGATACCAGACCGCTTTCGACCAATCAGGCATGCTCGTTCGGCTGGTCGGACTCGACCAGCACATGTCTCAATGGCAGCTCGACGGTCTGGCATCGGCGGCCGGCGGTTCAAAGGCCTCGGTGGGCAAACCTTCAATAGCAAGTTATGAACAATACCCTGATCCGGTGCGGCAAGGCCACTTTCCAGCGGGAGGGAGCCTGCGCTCATACCGGCATCTTTGTGATCTCGGGAATAACAGCTTGCGCCTTAAGACAGCAGCCATATCCATATTTGGCCTTTGAGCAGTTTTGGCAAAGCTTTCGGGCTGCCGGGAACCCTGTCACGGATTTCGGGGTACACGGATCACAAAACTCGCGCCGGGCCGCCGATTCTCGATGTGAAGCTCGGCCCTCAGCTGCTGCGCCAGAACGCGCACGAGTTTCATGCCCAAGCTCTTGCCACCATTTTCGCAGACGGAAAATCCCTCCGGGAATCCTTTTCCATCATCGGCGATTTCAAGGCGGATTTCGTCGCGGGTGGCGCGCGCACGGACGGTGACGGTGCCTGAAATATCGGCATAAGCGTGCTTAAAGGCATTCGTCACCAGTTCGTTGACGAGAAGGGCAAGCTGGATTGCCCGGTCTGCATCGATAACGCACGCATCCGCGTCGACCGAAACCGTGTGCTTTGACGCCGCCTGCTGCAGGCGCTGACACAGGCTCGACAGAAAATCCGCCAGTTCCACCGTTTCGATGTTCGGTTGGCGCCACAATTGGTCGTGAACCTGGGCAATGGTGCCGACACGCGCTTCAGCATCGCGCAAGGCCGCTGCCACTTCCTGATGTTCGGCCGAGCGGGCCTGCATCGCGAGCATCGCAGCGACAAGTGCGAGGCTGTTTTTGACGCGATGACTCATCTCGCGCATCATGATTTGCTGGTGCTCATCTGCAAAGTGACGCTCGGTGTCATCTCGCAGTACCTTGAGATAGCCGGCTTTTTGATGATGGGCGCGCAGCGGCATGGTCAATCCGCTGCCCCAGAAGGTCGATCCGTCCTTACGCAAATGAAATCGTTCGTTTTCAGCACGACCGCGCTCACGCGCCGTCTCCATCTCGCGATCAAGCGCCCCGTCGCCCTCGGTACGGTCTTCCGGTACGAAGAGAATGCGTGCATCGTGACCGAGAATCTCATCTTCCTGATAGCCAAAAATACGGCAAGCCCCGGTGTTCCAGCTGATGATCCGCCCATCTTGATCAAAGGCGAAGATCGCATAATCGATTGCACTTTTGAGAATAAGCTGGAGGCGTTCCTCGCTGGCGCGCAACGCTTCGTCCTGCTGAAGCGTCAGGGTCCGGTCCCGGACGATTTTGATCAAGCCGTAAATCCCGCCCACGTCGTTGCGAAGCGGCATCATCAACCCTGACGCCCAGAACATGCTGCCGTCTTTTCTGACGTGCCACCGATTGTCGTCGGCGCGACCGTTAGCTAGCGCAAGCCGCCTCTCTTTGAGCGGTGCTCCGGCGAGCTGATCCTCGAACGAAAAGACGATGATCCCATTTTGCCCGATCATCTCGGATGCCGAATAGCCGAAGAGTTGTTCCGCACCAGCACTCCAGGTCGCCACAGTGCCATCGAGATCCATGGCAAAGATTGCGTAGTCCAGCGCGCTCTCGACAATGTGGCGATAGATTTCAGCTTCGTCGCTCGGGAAGGAATATTGATCCATACCAGTGCCCCCCAGCCGGATTACCTTAGGTGAAACTTTAGCACCTGCTAAAGGAATTTCTCGACGCGTCCGATTGCGTACCAAACCCGGTCGGCGACCCGCGTGCTGAAGAGGCGCCGTAGGTCAAATGTATAGCAATTGGCCATCCTTCGGGGTTCGTCATCGCCCAGCAGACTTCATGGCGCTCGCGGCTGGGAGACCGCGTGCTCTTGCCAAACAAGGCGGGCAGAGCGATGCAACCTTTCAAAAGCGAAAATCTCATCCTATTGCGGTTGGCGGATCCGGTACTTCCGGTTCTAGAGAGCATTCTCGAGTCAGTCTCTCTCCCGCGCGATTTTGGCCTTGTCGGTTTCAGGAAGCCGGTAAGCCACTATTTCCTGGGCAGCGGTATCTGTTCCATGGTCGCGACGACAGAAAGGCGGGGATCGAGGTCGTTCTCGGCCCGCGAGTAAACTCTCCTTTTTCAGTTTGTGCGGCGGATTGACCTACAACCAAGCGATGTTACCTGTGTTGGTCAGGCAGTTGACGAGCTTGCGGCTTGAGAGAAGCTGGCTAGCGAGGCCACGATGTTTTCGCGCCGATTTCCTCGTCGGGGCAAGGTCGGTCTCGGACAGGGGAAGTTGATTGGTCATGCCGAACCTAGACCTTCGCCGTCTCGCCCACCTGTCGCAGCGAGAGAAACTTTTCCGTGACAGCGACCAGATTGTCATTGAGCCATTCAGCCATTGCCAACTCCTCGTTCAGATTTGCCCGAAGCCCAGTCATGGCGGCGCCATATCCACCTGACTCGGCAACCACCAGCAGCGACTTGTAAGCTGCCGCTTCGTAATTTTCGAAGGCGAAATTGGCGAACGAATTCTTCAGGATTTCGTCGCCTGCAACCGTATGGCCGAGGGCTGCCATGGACCCTGTGAAGGATAGCGCCATATCTTTCAGCGTCGACTTGTCCTCGTTCAGACTATCAAGGATCTCCTCCAGACGGACGATCTGCCCGTCGGTTTCCCGGATATGCGCGTCGAGCCGTTGGGCAACCTCCGGGTAATTCTCTATGCGTTTGAGCTGCGGTTTCATGATGCTGAGCGCCTGGTTTTCCATGGCGTGGGCATTTTTCAAACCGGCGATGAAGACTTCCCTAATCTCGGTTCCTGGCAAGTCCTCCTTGTTGGTTGACGCCTAACCACGATTAACCGCCCTGGTTCCGCACCTCGGCCCGAAACACGGTATCCAATTCCCGGATATTTCCGAACGGCGGGAACTGCCTCTCAGATTTGTTGTTGGGGCAGCTTCTGAATGTCAGGTCCACTCGTCGGATGTGGCGAGCGCCCCTCAAGAAGGAGAGTTGAATGTTTTACACTGATGGAAAGCTGCAGTTCCCGGTGCGGGTCGAGACGCCCGATCCCCATTTCGCCCGCGCGCTGCAACAGGCGATCGGCGGGGTCGAGGGCGAGATCAGGGTTGCCATGCAATATTTCTTTCAAGCGTGCGGCGCCCGCGGCAACCCGAAGTTTCGGGACCTGTTGATGAACACGGCGGCGGAAGAACTCGGGCATATCGAGATGCTGGCGACCGCGGTGGCGCTGAACCTCGAAGGTGCGCCTGTCTCGGTTAAGGAAGAAGTTGCGGCAGACCCCGTGGCAAGCGCGGTTCTCGGTGGACTGAACATGAAAAGCCTTCTTTCGTCCGGTCTTTCGGCCATGCCCGTCGATTCGGACGGCGTCCCGTTCGACATGTCGCACATCTATGCCAGCGGCAATATCGCAGCCGATATGACCGCGAATGTCGCTGCGGAATCCACCGGTCGTGTGTTGGCGACGCGACTGTTCAACCTCACCAATGATCCCGGGATGAAGGAAATGCTTTCCTACCTCATCGCCCGCGATACCATGCACCAAAACCAATGGATGGCGGCACTCGAGGAGCTTGGCGGGCCATCGAAGGTCTTCCCGATCCCCAACAGCTTCCCTCAGGAGAAAGAGCTGCAGGAGTTCAGCTACGCCTATCTTGGATTTCAGCAGGATGGCAGCGAGCCGGTACCGGGACGATGGTCCAACGGCAAGTCGATCGACGGCAGGGGAAGCTTCAAGACGATGGTGCCGCAGCCCATGGGACAGAAGCCCGTTCTTGGGCCGGCAAAGCCTGATAGCGGCGCACAAGCCGAGCAGAGTTGAGCCGGAAAGTGGGCGGGCGATTGGTCCTTCGCCCGCCTTCGCCCTGCGCACTTGGAGAATAACGATGAAGCTCAAATTCAATCTTTGCTTTCTTTTGCTGATCGCAACGCCCGCCTTGGCTGCCGATGACGCTGCCCGTCAAAAGGCAGTGGATTTCGCCACCCGCGCCGCGATGTCAAACATGTTCGAACTCAAAACCGCCGAGATTGAAGTCGCCAGGGGCGCGGCCGAAGATGCAAAGCAGTTCGCCGGCGATATGTTGAAAGATCATGGGCGAGCCGGCCCTATTCTGGCGGACGCCGCCAACGAAGATGGAGTCCAACTGCCAGCTGCCCTCGACGATGAGCACAAGAAGAAGCTCGAAGCGCTGCAGCAAAGCGACCGGGAAAACCTGGACCAAGCCTATCTTTCGACGCAGGTGACTGCGCATCAGGAGGCCGTGGGGCTCTTTTCAGATTATTCGAAAAATGGCCCGGATGGGGCATTGAAGCGGGCCTCGCAGAAGATTCTGCCCGATCTCAGAATGCACCTGACGAGAATAGAAGGGCTGACCTCGAAGTGAGAGGAGCGACGATCCGGGACGAAGCAGGTGAGGGGACACTGTCCTTCACCACGCAAGAACTTAGCCGCGCCCGAATGTTTAATGCCGTCCTCGGAATTCTTCCCCGTTATCACGTTGATCGGCGCTGGAACGCTAAATGCGTTCAAGCGATGACCAAGGCGGTGCAGTCGCTGGTGCCCGATCGAGCGATCCGCCACGGCGAAGCGGTCAGCCGCTTCGCTGCCGCCAACGGCAGGAAAATCGGCTTAAGGCTGATCGTGCCGAAGGGGGCCCCTCATGGCCTCTATGTCCATTTCCATGGTGGTGCCTGGGTGATGGGTAATGCCCGTCTCGACGACGGCATTACCCGCCCGATCGCAGGGCGCTGCCAGACTCTGGTGGCCGCCGTCGATTTTCATAACGCCGTCGATGATCGGCTCGACGACACTGTGCACGACTGCAGGACGGCAGTCGATTGGCTCGTCGAGCATCTCGCCGAGCTTCAGGTCGAGCGCATCATCCTCGGTGGAGAGTCGTCCGGCGCGCATCTTGCGGCCGAAGCGCTGCTTCATCTGCGCCAACGCGGCAAGGCGGAAGCCGTTGCTGGATTCATTTCCATGTGCGGCGGCTTTGATCTGACGGGCTCGGAAAGTCTGCGACGGTCAACGGGAAGAAGCCTTGTCATCGACGGGCCATCGGCGCTTCGAAACCTTCAGCGTTTGACGCCGAGCCTTTCCGGACGTGAGGCTCGCGGCCCCCGGTTCGCCGATCTGTCCAAGCTTCCACCCGCATTGTTCATCGCTGGGGCACTTGATCCGATCATTGATGACAGCCTGTCAATGAGCCACCAGTGGCAACAGCAAAACGGTAACGCCGGCTGCGTCGTTTTCCCGGAGGCGCCGCATGGTTTTAATCGATTTCCCACAAAGTTGGCGGCAAAGGCAAATGGCCTTGTCAGGGAGTGGATATCGCGCCGCCTTGACAATGGTCAGGCTAAATCTCCCCGAGCGGGTTAGGCATCAATCCCCGTGGCGCCGGTCTTTCGAGGTCGGGCTCCTGCATCAAACCGTATTCGTCCGCGGGGAAGAGTTAGCCGCCGCTTCGTCTCTGCCGCCTTCGGCGGCATGGTTTCTCCGCCGAGCGCACCGGACGTGGCCATGACTCGTCCCAAGGAGCCTTTTTGCGCGGCGCATTGACGCACCCCTCGGTGAATGATACCGGTAGATCAATTGGTCAGGCCAGTTGACCAGCTGCGGGATTTGAGGAGAAGTCCGCCGGGGAGGCTATCATGTTTTCGCCTGTTGAATCACGCCGCCTTTACCGGCAGGTCGCAGATCAGATCCGGTTGATGATCGCGAGCGGCGAACTTGCTGTCGGTCAACGGCTGCCGGCCGAGCGCGACCTGGCAGAGCAACTCTCGGTTTCACGTCCCACCGTCCGCGAGGCATTGATCGTCCTGGAGGTCGAAGGTCTTGTCAACATCCGCATGGGATCCGGGATCTATGTGATACGCCAGAATGCCGCAATCGTCGCAGGCGCCGAACGTGAGCCTGTAGAGGGACCATTCGAGCTGCTGCAGGCGCGCGCCCTCATCGAATGCGCCATCGCCGAAGAAGCTGCAGGCCGCGCCAAACCGGATGACATCGCTCTGCTCGATGAAGCTCTGACGCGTATGAGTGGCGTGGTCAACGATGCAATCGCGGTGCTCGATGCCGATCGCGCTTTCCACACCGGAATTGCTGCCATCGTCGGAAATGCGACATTGATCCGGGTGACGGGCGAGATGTTCGACATGCGCATGACCCCCTATTTCGCAAGGCTTGCTAGCCACTTCGAGGGGCCGACGACCTGGCGCAGGGCATTGGACGAGCATCGGGCCATTCGCGACGCGATCGCAGCCGGCGATGCCGCTGGCGCCAAGGCGGCCATGCGCGCCCATCTCACCATGTCGCAGAAGAGGTTTTCCGAGAGCTTCGGGGAGGAGTTCTCGGAGGAAGAGGAGCGCGGACGCAACAAGCGGCCGCCGAAAGGAACTGCCAAGACTTAACCCAAGCTCGGGAGGAGAGAGCAATGAAAAGCAGACTCGCAACGATACTTTGCACTGCAGCCGCGATCATGGCGAGCAGCGCGATCGCCCATGCCCAGACAGTGCTGAAATGGGCGCATGTCTATGAAACGTCAGAGCCCTTCCACACGGATTCCGTCTGGGCCGCGGAAGAGATCAACAAGCGCACCGACGGGCGCTACAAGATCGAGGTCTATCCGGCCTCGCAGCTCGGCAAGGAAGCCGACATCAACCAAGGCCTCAAGCTCGGGACGGTCGACATCATCATCTCGGGATCGAGCTTTGCGGCACGCGACTACAAGCCGATCGGCGTAACTTACTTCCCTTATATCTTCCGCGGTCCCGATCACCTGATCGCCTACACAAAGAGCGATGTCTTCAAGCGTCTTGCCAAAGGCTATGAAGACAAGACCGGCAACCACATCGCTGCCGTCAGCTATTACGGCACGCGCCATACGACATCGAACAAGCCGATTGCCAAATGCGCCGATATGCAGGGCCTGAAGATCCGGGTGCCTGACGTTCCGGCCTATCTCGCCATGCCGCGCGCCTGCGGTGCCAACACAACGCCGATCGCCTTTGCCGAAGTCTATCTCGCTTTGCAGAACGGTACGGTCGAGGCGCAGGAAAACCCGCTGACGACAATCGAGGCGAAGAAGTTCTACGAAGTCCAGAAGAACATCATCCTCACCGGCCACATCGTCGACCACCTCAATACCGTGATCTCGAAGACGCGGTGGGCGAGCCTTTCCGACGAGGACAAGAAGATATTCGGCGAGGTCATGCAGGAGGCCGCCGAGCGCACGAGCAAGACGATCGCCGGCAAGGAAAGCAGCCTGATTGCGACCTTCAAGGAAAAGGGCCTGAATGTCACTGAAGTCGACAAAGCCGATTTCGAAAAGACCGTGATGGAAAAGGTCAAATTCGAGGATTTCGGTTACGAGAAGGCCGATTGGGAAGCAATTCGCGCGATCCAGTAAAGCCCGTAAGCCACCTTTTCGTGATGCCCTCACCCTAACCCTCTCGCCGTTTAGACGGGGAGAGGGGACGTGCCAAATGTCAGCGCTGAGGCTTGAAGACCGGCGCGGCATGTCCCTTCTCCCCGCTGGCGGGGAGAAGGTTGCGGCAGCCGGATGAGGGCAGGAATGGCGCTCACCGAGCCGAGGTCACGCCGAGCAAAGGACGATGTTTGTCGACAACTGAAGGGCGCGGCCACGCGCGCTCCTTCTTCCCCAACCGGAACAGGCCGATCATGTCGCAAGAAATTCATACGCAAATCACGGCCGAAGAAATCGGTCACGAGTTCGAAGGGCAGGCGCCGACCGCAAACGTCTCGGATTACGCCATCGAGGACTGGATCACGCTGCTGGTCTTCTGGCTGATGGCCGGCTGCGTCTTCCTGCAGTTCTTTACGCGCTATGTCCTGAACGACAGCTACGCATGGACCGAGGAGATCGCGATCAACTGCCTGATCGGTGTCGTCTTTCTCGGTTCCGTCATGTGCGTACGCACGTCGCGGCATATCCAGGTGGATGTATTCTATCACTATATGCCGGCAGGTCTGGCGCGCGTGCTCGCCACTTTCGTCGATATCGTCCGCATCGGCTTCTTCGCCTATGGCTGCCACCTGATGTGGCGTTACGTCGACATCGTCGCGGACGAGCAGATGGTCACCGTCGACCTGCCGCGCAACATCGTTTTCTACAGCGTTCTCGTCGCTTTCGTGTTGATGCTGATCCGTGCGGTCATCGTCTTCATCGCCAACATGCGCCGCGGCTACTCCGTTCTGGAGCGCCCCGAAGAATTCCAGACGATCGAGGGTTGAACCGATGCTGCTGCTTCTTGGCTCGTTTCTAGTTCTGATGCTGATCGGGGTGCCCGTCGCCATTTCGATGGCTGTCGCATCGGTGCTCTACATCGTCCTTTACGGCGTTGCCCCCGACATCATCGTTGCCCAGCGGATGATTGCCGGCGTCGAAAGCTTCCCGCTGCTCGCTGTGCCGTTCTTTATCCTCGCGGGCAATCTGATGAACTCGGCCGGTGTCACCGGCCGCATCTATTCCTTTGCGGTGGCTCTCGTAGGCTGGATGAAGGGTGGTCTCGCGCAAGTCAACATCATCGGTTCGGTCATCTTCTCCGGCATGTCAGGCACTGCGCTCGCCGATGCGGCCGGTATCGGCACGATCGAGATCAAGGCGATGAAGGACCACGGCTATCCGGTTGAGGCGGCGGTCGGCGTAACGGCGGCGTCTGCCACGCTCGGCCCGATCTTCCCGCCGTCGCTGCCTTTCGTGATCTACGGCATGATGGCGAACGTCTCGATCGGCGCTCTCTTCATGGCGGGCATCTTGCCCGGCATCGTTATGACGCTGCTAATGATGATCACCGTCGCCGCCTTTGCTTATAAGAAGCGCTGGGGCTCGGACGCGCCGTTTAATGTTAGAGAACTCCTGTCGGCGGGAATGGAAATCGTCGTCGTCCTGGCGGTGCCGCTTGCCATCTATCTGCTGATGCAGGCGGGCGTATCGATGAATGTTGCGGCGGGCATTGCCCTTGTCCTGCTTCTTGCCCTCGACTGGTATTTCCGCTTTTCCGCGGTCATGGCGCTGATGACGCCCGTCATCCTGATCGGCGGCATGACGATGGGCTGGTTCACGCCGACGGAGGCCGCCGTCGCTGCCGTCCTCTGGTCCCTGTTCCTCGGTCTGGTGCGTTACCGTACGATGACGCCCTCGACGCTCGCCAAGGCAAGCTTCGATACGATCGAGACGACGGCATCCGTTCTCTTCATCGTCACTGCGGCTTCGGTCTTCGCATGGTTGCTCACGGTGAGCCAGGCGGCACAGCTGCTGTCCGATGCGATCCTGTCGATCACCGACAACAAATGGGTTTTCCTGATCCTCGTGAACCTCTTGATGCTCTTCGTCGGCTGCTTCCTGGATACGATCGCGGCCATCACCATCCTCGTGCCGATCCTTCTGCCGATCGTCCTGAAATTCGGGATCGATCCCGTCCAGTTCGGTCTCATCATGACGTTGAACCTGATGATCGGCCTGTTGCACCCGCCGCTCGGCATGGTGCTTTTCGTGTTGTCGAGGGTTGCGAAACTCTCCGTCGAACGCACCACGATGGCGATCTTGCCCTGGCTGGTGCCGCTCTTCCTGGCGCTGATCCTGATCACCTTCGTGCCCGCAGTATCGCTGTGGCTGCCGCAGCAGCTTGGACTGTTGAGATAGGATGGACACGATGCGGACACGTCTGGCACGGCTTTACCAAAAGGGCGATCTCAGGATCGAGACCGAAACGGTTGCGGCCCCTGGTCCCGGCGAGGTGCTTCTCAAAATGGCCGCGGCAGGAATTTGCGGCTCCGACCTGCATTATTATCAGGATGGCGGCTTCGGGCCGGTCAGGGTTCGCGAGCCGATCATACCCGGCCACGAGGCATCGGGAACCGTGAGCCAGGCGGGCGAGCGGGTCGACCTGAAGGCCGGGACGCTGGTGGCGGTCAATCCCAGCCAACCCTGCGGACATTGCGAATACTGTCAGAAAAACATGCCGATCCACTGCCTGGAAATGCGCTTCATGGGCAGCGCGATGCGCCTGCCGCATGAGCAGGGCATGTTCCGGGAATGGCTGGTGGTGCCGGCCAAACAGTGCTTTGCGGTCGGAGCAGCGACAACTGCTGCGGAAGCGGCTTGCAGCGAGCCGCTATCCGTCTGCCTGCACGCGGCATCGCGCGCTGGAGATATCACCGGCAAACGGGTGCTGGTCACCGGCGCCGGCCCGATCGGCGCCCTAATGGTTGCCGCCGCCTCCTATCATGGCGCCAGCGAGATCATGGTGACCGATCTCGCTGATGCGGCGCTGGACCGGGCAAAAGCGATGGGCGCCACCCGCACGATCAATGTTTCCAAGGATGCCCCCGCGCTTGGGGAATTCGAGGCGGGAAAGGGCTATTTCGATCTCGTCTTCGAATGCTCGGCCGCCGCCCCGGCCATCCGTGGCGCGATTGCCGCCATCAGGCCGCGCGGAACCATCGTGCAGGTCGGCGTCACAGGAGACGTGCCGATCCCTCTCAACGCGATCGTCGGCAAGGAGCTTCAACTCCACGGAACGCAGCGCTTCCACGAGGAGTTCGGTACTGCCGTCGCGCTGATCTCCAGCCGCAAGATCGACGTGCGGCCGATCATCAGCCACAGCCTGCCGCTCGAAGAAGCCACCGCAGCCTTCGCTCTCGCGGGGGACCGTACGGCCGCCTGCAAGGTGCAACTGACTTTTTAGAGCGCCGCACCGGGCCGGTCCGTCGGCGGAGCGGATCAGAAGATCGGTTCTTATTGGCAGGCGGTTTGGTCGCCTTGTGATCGCGGTTCAGCGCCTGCCCCTCGTGCGTGTCGCCAGAACATTGCGGATCGAGAAGCTGGAATGAATCCTGAGGACGCCGGGCAAGGTCGACAGTATCTCCTTGTGGATCCGCTCGAACTCGCCGGCATTGGCGACCTCCACGCGCAGCAGGTAGTCCGAACCGCCCGTCATCAGAAAACATTCCCGGATCTCGGGATGCCGGCGAACCGCCGCCTCGAGCCGGTCGAGATAGTCCTCCGTTTGCCGTTCGAGAGTGATGTTGATGATCACGGCGATCATCTCATCCGCATTGCCGGTGTCTACCAGCACCGTATAGCCGCGGATCACGCCTGATTTTTCCATGATCTTGATGCGCCTGAGACAGGCCGATGGAGAGAGACCGATCTCTGCGGCGAGCTTGGCATTGCTCATGCGAGCATCGAGGCGCAGCAGTCTCAGGATATTGCGATCGATCGCGTCGAGAGCGGGCATGAGAGATCGTTCCAATTTCTTATCGATTATGCGGATAACACGCACATTACGCAATAATCGACTACTAAATGATCGGCAATTTCGCTCATTATTTCATAAATTCCTTGAAATCAAAAAGGGGTGGACATGGATAGCGATATTTTGGTTTCCCGCACACGCACCGCGACGATCGCGCAGGGAGCCACGGGCTATCTGACGATCGATCTTGCCGCCCTCGGCCGTAACTATCGCAAGCTCGTATCGATGCTGGCACCGGTCCGCGCGGGGGCCGTCGTCAAGGCCGATGCCTATGGTCTTGGCGCTGAGCGGGTCGGAAGAACGCTTTACAGTGAAGATTGCAGGCATTTCTTCGTCGCCCAGTTTGTCGAGGCCTTGAGGCTCCAGCCTGCCCTTGCGCACGATGCCCAGATCTTCGTGCTGAACGGCTTGCAGCAGGGCAACGAGATCGCCTGCGCCGAGATGGGCATCGTCCCGGTTCTCAACTCGCTGGCGCAGTGGCGGCAGTGGTCAGCGGCTGCGCGCATTCTGAAGCGCTGCCTGCCGGCCGTCCTGCAATTCGACACCGGCATGTCGCGGCTCGGTTTTCCAAAGGAAGAACGAGCAGAGTTGGCGGCAGCCCTTCGCGACGGCAGCAATGTCGAAATCCTGTTCATCATGAGCCATCTGGCTTCGGCCGATGACGTGGACAGCGAGCAGAACGGCGAGCAGTTTACCGAGATGTCCCGCATCGCCGACGAGTTTCCCGGCTTCGATATTTCCTTGGCCAATTCCGGCGGCGTTTTTTTAGGCGAGGCCTATCACGGCGTGCTCGCCCGGCCCGGCATCGCGCTTTATGGCGGCGCTCCGAATGCCGGCGAGAAGAACCCGATGGAGCCGGTCGTCAGCCTTGATGTCGCCGTCGTGCAGACGCGCACCGTGCCGGCGGGGACGAAAGTCGGTTATGGCGGCGCGCATGTCACACAACGGGAAACACGTCTCGCCACTATTGCCGCAGGCTATGCCGATGGCCTGCCGCGGAGCCTCAGCGACCGTGGCGCCGTCTATTTCAAGGGCATCCGACTGCCGATTGTCGGCCGCGTGTCGATGGACAGCACGACCGTCGACATCTCAGCACTGCCCGAAGGGGCGCTGACCTTCGGTAGCCTCGTCGAAGTTCTTGGCCGCCATCAGACGCTCGAAGACATTGCGCGTGACGCCGGCACCATTTCATACGAAATCCTAACCGGCCTGGGCGATCGTTACGACAGGCAATATCGCTAAGAGCCGGCGGCTCCATCATTGGGAACATCATGAAAGTCATCGTTCTAGGAGCCGGCATCGTCGGCGTCACATCCGCTTATCAGCTCGCCAAATCAGGCCATGAGGTCACGGTCGTCGACCGGCAGCCGGGTCCGGCGCTGGAGACGAGCTTTGCCAATGCCGGCGAAGTCTCCTTCGGCTATTGCTCGCCATGGGCCGCGCCCGGCATTCCCATGAAGGCCATGAAATGGCTGTTCATGAAGCACGCGCCGCTCATCCTGCGCCCGAAACTCGACATGGCCATGCTCTCCTGGATGGTCAGGATGCTGTCGAACTGCACGTCCGAGCGCTACGCGATTAACAAGAGCCGCATGCTGCGCCTTGCCGATTACAGCCGCATCGCACTGGCCGATCTTCGCGCCGAGACCGGCATTGCCTATGACGAACGCATGCAGGGTACCCTGCAGCTGTTCCGCACTGACCAGCAGCTCGATGCCTCGGCAAAGGATGTCAAGGCGCTGGCTGCTGACGGCATTCCCTATGAGGTGCTGGACCGAGACGGCTGCATCCGCTTCGAACCGGCGCTCAAGCACGTGCGCGACAAGATTGTCGGCGGCCTGTTGACGCCGAAGGACGAAACCGGCGATTGCTTCAAGTTCACCAATGCGCTGGCGGCCAAAGCCGAGGCACTCGGCGTCCATTTCGCTTACGGGACGACGATCAAGGCGCTGGATGTCGAGGCCGGCCGCGTGCATGGGATCATCACCGATCGTGAGCGAATGAGCGCGGAGGCGGTGGTGGTCGCGCTCGGCAGCTATTCGCCGCTGCTGCTCAAGCCGCTCGGCATCCGGCTGCCGGTCTATCCCGTCAAGGGCTATTCGCTTACCATCCCGATCGCCGATGCGTCACGCGCGCCGGAATCGACCGTCATGGACGAGACCTACAAGATCGCGATCACACGGCTCGGCGACCGCATTCGTGTCGGCGGCATGGCTGAAATATCAGGCTATACCAACGATCTTGGCCTCGCCCGCCGCAGTACGCTGGAATATTCGGTCACCGATCTCTTCCCCGGAGGCGATATTTCCAAGGCCTCCTTCTGGTCCGGCCTGCGTCCGATGACGCCCGATGGCACGCCGGTCATCGGCGCGACCAAGATTGCCGGCCTTTATCTCAATACCGGTCACGGCACACTCGGCTGGACCATGAGCACCGGTTCGGCGCGCCTCATCGGCGATCTCGTCAGCGGAAGTCAGCCGGAAATCGACGCGAAGGATCTCGCAATTAATCGCTATGGCTGAAGCTGCCTGGTAACGCAAACAAGATGAGCATGATTGCGCAAATCCGCTATCATTGTGTCCATCGGAGGTCCCGAATGTCGGTCAATTCTCGTATCCGGAACAACGGCGGCCTCACCCGACAGCTGGCGGAGCAGGGTATGTTAATTCGGGAGACGGCACACAGCGGAACAGACCCGGACGAGCTCTCGGAAATATTGTCGACGCCGAACTCCCCGATCAAGGTTGCCGCCGAAGGCAATATGCCGATTGCATATCGCTGCAATTTTGTCTCCGTCGGAGAAGAGGTAACCGTAGCCGACTGCACCTACGAAGGCACAATCCTGATCAGGCGGGAGGCGCCCAGCGACAGGATGATCGTTTTTCTGCCGATGGAAGGAACCGCGTCTTTCGAAGGCATGCGGGAGCAAATCTATTCGGTTCCAGCCCGTGGTACCATTCTGGAGGCAGGTCGCGCCGCCGGTGCCCGCCTGTTTGGGCCGCGCCGTCATTTCGGCCTGTTCGTCGATCAGGCTAAGATCGTCAGTCACCTCACGCATATGTTTGAGAGAACGATCAGCGGCGACATCGATTTTCATCCGCACATCGATCTGACGAGCGGCCCGGGGCTTGTATTGCAGCAAATTGTTTCGAGCTTGCATCGTGGTCTCAGCGGAAACGGACCGCTGAAACGGGCGCCTCTGGCCGCCAGCTTACTCTGCGACGCGGCGATCTATCTGCTTCTGGAATCTTGCCCCAATCGTTATTCCAAAGAGCTTGCGCTTCCTGCTCCTGGGCCGGCTCCGCGCCATGTGAAATGGGCCATCGACTTCATGCAGGAACACATCGCCGAGCCGATTTCGCTCAACGATATCGCGTTGGCGGCCAAGGTCAGCGTTCGGACCTTGCAACAGGGCTTCCGGCAGTTCAGGGAGACGACCCCGATGTCCTATCTGCAGGACCTTCGGATGGCCGCCGCCCATCGCGATTTGCTCAGGTCCGACGAGAGGCAGGCCATCGCCGACGTCGCGCTGAGATGGGGCTTTACGCATCCGGGGCGATTTGCCGCCGAATACAGGAAGCGTTTCGGCCTACTGCCGTCACAGACCTTGAAGCGCTGATCTCCATCTCGCTGCGCCGGATGTTTCCGTCGGGCGGTGGACCAGACATCCGATCGCCGACGGAAGCTGCACTCGGATCTATGCCGCACGCTTCAGAGCATCACCGAGGATCGAAACGATCGTGTCGATCTGGGTTTTCTCGATAATGAGCGGCGGGGAGAGGGCGATAATGTCACCGGTCACCCGGATCAGCAGGCCCTTGTTGAAGCAGTCAACGAAGATTTCGTAGGCGCGGGTCCCCGGCGCGCCGTCACGAGGAGCCAGTTCGACAGCGCCGACCAGTCCGAGATTGCGGATGTCGACGACATGAGGCAGGCCTTTCAGCGAATGGAGCGCCTCCTGCCAATCCTCGGCCAAATCGGCTGCGCGGGTCAACAGGCCTTCTTCCTCGTAGATCTCCAGAGTAGCGAGTCCGGCGGCACAGGCGACCGGATGGCCGGAATAGGTGTAGCCATGGAAGAGTTCGATCGCGTTTTCCGGTCCGACCATCAGGCCGTCATAGACCTTGCGGTTGGCAAAGACCGCGCCCATCGGGATCGTACCGTTGGTGATGCCTTTTGCCGTGGTGATCAGGTCGGGCACGACGCCGAAATAGTCGGTCGCAAAAGGGGTTCCCAGGCGTCCGAAGCCGGTGATGACCTCGTCGAAGATCAGTAGGATGCCGTGCTTGTCGGCGGTTACCCGCAGCTTCTCCAGGTAGCCTTTCGCCGGCAAAACCACGCCCGCCGATCCCGACATTGGCTCGACGATAACCGCGGCGATTGTTTCGGCGCCGTGCAGTTGCACCAGGCGCTCGAGGTCGTCAGCCAGTTCGACGCCGTGTTGGGGAAGGCCCTTTGAAAACGCATTGCGCCCGACGTCGAGCGTGTGGCGCATGTGGTCGGCCGGTATCTGCGGGAAGACCCGCCTGTTGTTGACGAGACCGCCGACGGAAATGCCGCCGAACCCGACGCCATGATATCCCTTCTCGCGCCCGATGATCCGCGTTCGGGTGCCTTGGCCGATCGCCCGCTGATAGGCGATGGCGATCTTGAGCGCCGTATCGACCGATTCCGAGCCCGAGCCGGTGAAGAAGATCCTGTCGAGCTTGGCGTCAGGACCGCCCGGCGCGATCGCAGCCAATTTCGAGGCGAAGTCGAAGGCGATCGGATGCCCCATCTGAAAGGTCGGCGCATAGTCGAGTGTTGCAAGCTGTCGCTCGACGGCATGGGCGATCTTCTTGCGGCCGTGGCCGGCGTTGCAGCACCAGAGCCCGGCCGTGCCATCAAGCACCTGATGTCCATCGACGTCGGTGTAATACATGCCTTCTGCGGCTGCCAACAGGCGCGGCGTCGCCTTGAATTGCCGGTTCGCGGTGAACGGCATCCAGAAATTTTCGAGTACGGGCGCGTTCGTTTTGCTGAGCTGGTCCATCCTGGCCTCCTTTGGCGTGGCGCCGAGAATGGCAATTTCTCCCTTTCAAACAAGTCCTTTTCTTTGTCGGTACAAGCTATTGAAATTAGACAAATTGAAAGCTAAAATTTTGGATATTCTGGACAACACAAACGAACCATAGCATGTCAGTCGACATCGGCAGCCGCCTTCGCCATCTCCGCATCGCCCATAAGCTTTCCCAGCGTGAGCTCGCAAAGCGCACGGGCGTGCCCAATTCGACGATCTCGCTGATTGAATCGAACGCCTCCAACCCGTCGGTCGGGGCCCTGAAGCGAATCCTGGACGGCATCCCCATCGGCCTGGCGGAGTTCTTCGCCTTCGAGCCCGAGCGTCCAAGGAAGGCCTTCTATGCGGCCGAGGAGCTGGTGGAGATCGGCAAGGGCGCCATTTCCTACAGGCAGGTTGGAGAACACCTGTTCGGTCGCAGCCTGCAGATCCTCAAGGAATGCTACCAGCCGGGCGCCGACACCGGAAAGGTTCCCCTTGTTCACGAGGGAGAGGAGGGCGGGATCGTGCTCTCGGGAAGGCTCGAGGTGACGGTCGATGACGAGCGGCGGATCCTTGGCGCGGGTGACGCCTACTATTTCGAAAGCCGGCGCCCGCACCGCTTCCGCTGCGTCGGACCGGTACCCTGCGAGGTCATCAGCGCCTGCACGCCGCCGACTTTCTAGTTCCTGCCCTCGATCCGGGCAAGGACACCATCGAGTGCGGCGGTCAGCGCGACAAGGCCTCCCATCTTCTCGAAGTCTGAGAAAACCTGCTCGTTCAGTCCGCCCTTGGTCGCAAATTCGCGGCTCAGCGCGCTGAACGGTTCGTTGCCGGGGCTGTTTGCTTTCTGCGCGAGGCTTGCAAAGAGCGGGGCAATGTAGGCCTGTCCCTTCACCTTTTCGAGGCCGCTTTTTTCCAGCCAGAGCGCAAGTTGCTCCATGATGCCGAAATAGGTCGACATCATTGCGCTCGCGGCCGCGAGAAGATCATATTCCTTCCTCGACTGGCATTGGACAGCCGTTCCGAGCGTATCGAAAAGCGCTGCGACAGTGGTATCAGGCGGATAGACGGCGGTGACGCCTTGCCTGCCTGCGACGAAGGGTAGGGGGATTGCCTGCACCAGATGCACGTCGGCGCCGATCCATTCGGAGAGTGCCCGGCGCTCCGTCGCCGCAACGAGGCTGACGACCATTTGGCCGTTTTTGAACGATAGCGCGCGCACGACCTCCTCAGCGACCTGTGGCCTTATTGCCAGGAACACCATGTCGCTGCGCTCGACGACGTCCTGGTTGTCCTTGGCAATTCTGACAGTGGCAAATTCGTCGGCCAGCGTCGCGGCGATGTGAGCGCTTCGTGGAGATACGTGAATCTCGGAGGCATAGGCCGGTTCGGCCAGAAGGCCGCGAACCATGGCCTCGGTAATTGCGCCGGTTCCGACGAAGCCGATACTGTCGATTTTCATTTCATTACTCCGCAGCCCGAGCGGGCCTTAGGCGACAGCCCAGCGCCGAGCCAAATCGCGCCTATTAGACGACATAGGGCGGGGTTGCCGCCTGCAACCAGAACCTCGCCAGCGACTATGCACCCGACAGCCTCCGGGTCAATGCGGTCTGTCCCAAAGCCGGGTATAAGCGCCGGTCAGACGATTGCCGTTCTCGATAAACTCGCGGAAGCCGTGGTTGGAAAGGGACGTTGAGCTCACTGGCTGCATGCCGGACTGATGGAACGGTCGATCCGTAAAGGCTATAGTGATCATCGCAGCAGCGCGGGCCTCCAGCCCATTCGAAAGACCCTCGAGCTTATTTGTAAGTGATCTTGTCGCCGACCCTCGGGCGATTGAAATAATGGCGATCGAAGCTGTAGCCATTCTGCCCGGTGAAGTTTGAAAAGAATGCCGAGACCGGCGTCGTCAATGTGTATTGCACCCTGGTCAACACGACCTGTACGCCGTCATCCTGGATCTCCGAAGGGACCTCGATCGTGCTCGCCGAGCCGGTGTTAAGGGCGGAGGTGTTGAGCGCTGCGGACCAGTTGACCGTCGCGCTGCCGCTCGTGGCGATATCGTCCACGGCCAGCGTGATCGTCAGCCCAGTCGTCTCATAGGGCTGCAGGATGAAGCTGGCGCCAGAGAGAAGCTTGGCGACGTCGGACTTCGTCCAGGAGCCCTGCTGCGAAATCATGTCGCCGGTTGAAGAGGCAATCTCGTCTATCTTCCGGCTGACGGTCAGTGCGTGGCCAAGATCAACTGTGCCGAACAGGAGCATCACCAGGATCGGCAACACCAGCGCGAATTCCACGCCCGAGGCCGCCGAGCGGTTGCGCATGAGATCACGGGCGCGGGATTGGGCGAAGCGGAAAAAGGACCGTCTCATCATGTCAGAAAGGCTCGTTGCGGAACAGAACGGAAGATCCAAGCAGGTAGCGGCCGTCCGAAAGCTTGGCGCTCGAAAGGCTGAAGAAATTGACGACGGCGGTCCATGGCAGGAACGTCTGAACCAGGACGTAGTCGCTGCCCTTGCCGATGTCATAGGTCTCGGTGACGGTGAGATTGCCGCTGTCGTCGATGGGGTCGGTGCTGGCGGCGGAAGAGAGGTCGGAAAGCACGATCACCTTGACCAGCAGACCGCTGGAGCAACTGAACGACAGAAGCATGTCATTGCAGATTCTCGCCTTGAAATCGGTCAGCGTGATCTTGGAAGATGCAACCTCGCCGGTGCGAATCATCCGGGAGATCTTGTGCACCGAAGCGTCGAGCGCCGAGTTGACGAAGAACATCAGCGACACTTCGATAATGCCGAAGATGATGATGAAGAGCGGCAGAGCCAGGATCGCAAATTCGATCGCAGCGACCCCTTTGCGGTCGCCAAGCAGGCGGTGCAACGATGTGAAGCGTTTTCCTCGCCTCATTGGGTCAACCTGACGGATGCGAGGTATTGGGTGAAAAGCGCCGACAGGCCTGCGGTGATCTCGGCTGACGACGATGCTGATATGAACAGGCTCTTGGACGATGCGCAATCGGAAAGCGCATAGGGGATGTAATCCCGTCTCGTGATGCTGGTCGACACGCCACTTTGCATGGTGCCACCATAGGTGCCCTTCCAGTTGGCGCTGGCCATGGTCGAACCGACGGTTGCGTTGTAGCCCCAATCCGAGGTGAGCGGCAGGTATTCGGTGTAAAGCACGGCCATCGTGGCGGACTGGTTTTTGACGTAGGCACACCAGTCCGGATTAAGCGGCGCCACTTTGTTCCAATATGGCCCGGATATCGCCTGCCCGTTTTTCCAGGTCACCTTGTCGGTCACCCATTCGCGCTGCGACTGGACGCCATCCGTCAGCAGGAGAACCAGTTTGAGCGGCGAGTTTGAGGTGGTCCCGTCGCCGCCGGTGCCGACTTTCTGCTTGAGCGTTGCCAGGGAGACGTCGAAATAGGTGGCTGCCTTCGAGGTCGCGCTGGTGAGGCCGTAGCTTGCGTCCGCAAGGCGATTGCGCGCCGTGTCGGTGCTGAGCGTCGGGGTGAGAACTTCCGTGAGGGTATCGCCGAGGCTATATAATCCGACCTTGATACGTTGATGATTGCTGTCGGACGTATCGATCAAGGCAAGTACGTCCTTGACGGCGTCGCCGGCGACATCGGCGCGCAGCTTTATGTTCTTGGCCGTGCTGTATTCGTAGTTGTTGGCGTATTTCGTCTTGCCGACGGTGTGCGCATCGCCCGTGTGGCAGGCGAACTGGCAGCCGATGCCGGAATACATGGTCGACTGGCCGGCCGTAGTTGCCGCCAGAAGCATCGACGGGGAAGTGTCGATGACAATATAGACATTGAGATAGGAGGTGGCCGGCCCCTTGACGGCGCTTGCCACACTCACGGGAACGGTGTCGATGTTGGCGATCTTCATCAGCGTCGTCGGAACCGTGCCGCTGGCCGTCGCCGTGATCTTATGGTTTGATGTATCGATGTCGATGTCGCCGAGCGTATAGCTGTTTTCCACCTGCGCGTGGAACCAGTCGGAGACCTTTTGCTTGAGAGCGACGGCGTCGTCGGTATCGATCTCTTTGACGGCCGCAATCAGCGCCGTGTCGAGGTCGCTCTGCATCCTCTGGCGGACATTGTAGGTCCTGATGTAGTCAAAGCTCGCGCCGACTGCGACGATCATCGGCACCAGGGTGAGGGCAACGACGATGGCGACATTGCCGTCCCTGTCCCTTTCGAGACCGCGAAGGGCGTTGAGGACCCGAGTAAGTGAATGCGAAAGACCCCAGCGCAAAAAGACCACCGTCACAAAAAGTCATACTTATGTGCAAGAAGTATCCAAACTGATTAAGTCTCTGTTAATTGGTGCGTTTTCCGGGCAAATGCCGACTGGCGACCCCGTGTTTCCTGCGCAAATCGTATATGTCTGCGAGTTATGGATATTTGCGGGCCGACATATCAACCGTCTCTCTCTCTCTCTCTCTCTCTCTCTCTCTCTCTCTGCTGACATGGCAGTCTCGCGCCGTTGGGGTTCAGCGGACGGCACTGACCAAACGCGCGGGTCAACGTTTCAGGGCAGCCGGTAGGCTTGAACCTTCCGATCGCCAAGACTTTCCCGCTGATTGAGACTTGATGCAGCGACCGACCGTTCACTCGGCCTGGCCTGGAGCCGTCGGCCAGACCAAGGTTGGCAAAAGTCGGCGCGAAGAGCTTCTTTGATACCTGGGTGCGCGTGCGGCCGCCGTGCACCTTTTGGCGCAGGTGCACGACGGCACCGATTTCTACAATGGTGGCAATGTGAACGTGCGCTCATCCAGGCTCGTTCGCCTACCGTCCATGCGGCCTTCGCGAGGCTGGCATTCGAGCAACTGATGGGAGTCCTTCGCGTGACACGCCCCACGCACGGACCTGATAAACGATGATTGGCAGTGCAAGAACCGCGTGCATCTTCGCCTTGACGATGTCGTGCGACCGGTTCGGTTGAAATGCTGCGGAGGAAAAAAGCGACGTGGGCAAGCGTCAACCGGTGGCGATCACCTGTCGCCGAGATATCCAAAACCCGCCCATATTCTGATGGTTTGCGCCTGATTACCGGATGACATGACTTGGGCTGGGTCATGACATCGAACAGACCGATGAGCGAGTTCTCGGGCGTTTCGCCCTGAAACTGGCATCGGTGGCGCAGCATGTCGAAAACAATTTGCTCCCCGAAGAGCCGGGCTACCTGTTCGATTTGTCAAGAACGGGCCGAGGCGTTGCAATTATGTCTCGGCCCTCCGGTGTCTTCTCAGTTGGTTTAAGACGATCATATTCGCCAGTTAAATCCGTTTTCACCCGGCTCCGAACGAGCTCAGTTTCTCCAGAAGCGCTTCTGAGATCTCGAACTGACGGGCCGTTCCACGACCCATCGAGTTCTTGACGATCGTCTCGTCCAGCATTCCCCGTTTGACCAGGAGATCGACCGTTTCTTTGACACCGCTGCGAGTAAGTGCGGTAATTTCCATGATATTGGAAAGAGTTAGCTTCTGATGCGCCTGGTTCATGCTGTACAGGACCGTCATCATGCCGACCTGTTTCAGCCTCGCCTGAGGCGTCTCGTCTTCGAGCGGATGATCGAGGATTTCGTGCAGGATGAGACCCGAGAAAGCCAGATTGCGCCATTGGGTTGTGAGTGCTCTTGTCATGCTCGTTTACTGTGTTATATAAATCAGTATAAACGCGTTTACAGGCAAGTCATCTCTTTCGCAATGGGATGTCCTCTGGAGGGTCGTACTCATGAAAAACCTTCTGCTCAATTCGGTCGTTGCCGCCTGCTGCATATTGCCACCCTACCTTACTTCACCTCGCCAGGCGCAAGCAAATGAATGGGGCTGCGAGGTTATCCTGTGCCTTTCCAACCCTGGAGGTGCGACGCAGTTCGCGGCATGCCACCCGCCAATTCAGAAGCTGTGGCGGGAGCTTGCCGAGGGACATTCATTCCCGACATGCAGCGGCGTCGGCTTTACCAGTTCGCGCCCGGGCTATGAGCCCTATTACTGCGAAGCGGGTTACCGGTTGGAAAGCGATTATGGTCCGCGCGGACAGGAAACTACCTGCGTGTCGACCTCCCTCCAGCCGGTAAGCGACGCATACTGCCCCAATGTTGGAGAAGGCTACAATTTCAACAAGCATTCGGTGCGATCACCACGCTGGCAGCGAGAGGATGGGCGCCGCCAGTGCATGGGCTATTCGACGGCGCGCCCGAACGTGCGCCCGCAGCCCCACTATGTCGACGTCACCATTGACGGGGCAGCCACGCAGCGGGTCTGGTACTGAACGATGGCCGCCACCTTCCTGGATCTCGCGCAAAACTGCGCCCCCATTGTGGAGGTCAGAACGCTGGCCGCCGTCATCAGTCTCGAGAGCGGCTTCAAGCCTTTCGCTATTCGTGTCAACAGCGGCCCGCCGCTCGAGCGCCAACCCGCGTCGAAGGCCGAGGCAATCGAACGCGCGACCTCCCTCATTGCCGCTCGGCAGGACTTACAGATCGGCCTTGGTGGTATCGGCATGGAAGAGCTGCGCAAGCTGAAGCTTTCGATTTCGGATGCGTTCGATCCCTGCCTGAACCTCAAGGCGACGGCCACTCTGCTCGACAGCTATTATCGCCTCGCATTGCATGCCGGCGGCGATGCGATTCAAGCCGAAAAGGTCATGCTGCAGTCCTATTATGGCCGGAACGATCCGTCGGTCGGCGAGATGGTCAAATACGACGAGCAGGTCCGCCATGAAATGGTCCGCCTGCCTTCCAGCCTGGCCTCTGTCGCCATCGGCGAACCGCGTGAAGACATCCCTCTTGAAAAACCGGCAGACAGCCGGGGGGCGCCAGCAATCACAGAATCCATTCCGCAGCCTCATGAAGCCGCATCATGGGACGTCTTCAATGCCCGTCGGCAGACCCAGGTTCTCGTATTTCAGAATGATCGATCGGAGCAAAGCCAATGATCTCAACAGCAAACCTTCGCCCTATCGCGGCTTCCGCGTTGATGGCGGTCGCCATCGTGGCCTGCCTGGCAGAACCGGCTTTTGCCCAAGCTGCCGGCGTCGAAACCGTGTTGCAGAACATCGTCGACATGCTGACCGGCAACATCGCCCGGCTGCTTGCTGTCATCGCCGTCATCATCATCTGCATCGCCTGGATGTTCGGCTACATGGATCTGCGCCGCGCCGGCTTCTGGATCATCGGCATCGGCGGGATTTTCGGGGCGACGGAACTCGTCAATACGATCGTCGGAAGCTGATGACATGGTGACCACTGCCGCCATCGAGAAAGACACGCTGTTTCTTGCCTGCACCCGCCCGGCGATGATCGCCGGCGTGACGATGGAGGCGATGGGTGTGAACGTGATGCTGACGACGATCCTTTACATCACCGCGGGATCGATCGCCTACGCATTGGTCGGCGTCGTCTTTCATTTCATATTCCGGACACTCGTCAAGCACGACCACAACATGTTCCGGATCCTGATCTCGTGGATCGACACCCGCGGCCGGTCACGCAACACCGCGTATTGGGGCGGCGCCACGCTCTCGCCGCTGACGCTCATCCGGCACTATGACCAAAGGGATCTGAGCCTTGCCTAGCGTCGCAACGCTTCGCTCACGCGAACTCGGCCCCGAAACCTTCATTCCGCACGTCCGCCATGTCGACGAGACAACGATTGCGCTCAAATCCAGGGCGTTGATGGTGATGCTCGCACTCGATGGCATATCCTTCGAAACCGCCGATGTCCTGGACTTGAACAGCCTCCACCGCGACCTCAATACGCTCTACCGCAACATTGCCGACGAGCGGCTTGCGCTGTGGACACATATCATTCGCCGTCGCGACAACGCCTATCCGGACGGAGAGTTCGCCAATCCTTTCTCAGAGCGGCTGAACGCAAAATACCGCGAACGCATGATCGATGAGGATCTGTTTCGAAACGATCTTTACCTCTCGCTCGTCTGGCATCCGGGCCGCGATCCCGCCGAAAAGGCCGCCAACCTTATCTCACGGCTGCGCGAAGCGCGCCGCGCCGGCGTCGAAGTCGACGAGGATGGCTTGAAGCACCTGAAGGACAAGGTATCCGACGTCACCGCGGGCCTGAAGCGCTTCGAGCCTCGAGTGCTCTCTCTTTACCAGCAGGACGGCATTCTCTTTTCCGAACCGAGCGAGGTGCTGCATCAGATCGTTGGCGGCCGGCGGGAGCGCGTCCCGTTGACGGAGGGCAGGATATCGTCGGCCATCTATTCGGATCGGGTAATCTTCGGGCGCGAAACCATCGAGATTCGTCATGAGGCCGATAGTCGCTATGCCGGCATCTTCGGGTTCAAGGAATATCCGGCGACGACCCGCGGCGGCATGCTCGACGGCATCGTGACGGCCTCCTTCGAGCTCATCCTGACGCAGTCTTTCGCGTTCGTATCGAAGGCCGATGCGCGCACGATCATGGGGCGCAAACAGAACCAGATGGTGAGTGCCGGCGACAAGGCAGCCTCGCAGATCGAAGAGCTCGGCGATGCCCTGGACGATCTGGAGTCGAACCGGTTTGTCCTCGGTGAGCATCATCTCGCGCTGTCGGTCTTCGCGCCTTCAGTAAAGGAGCTCACCGACCACATGGCCAAAGCGCGGGCGTATCTCACCAATGGCGGTGCGGTGGTCGCCCGCGAGGATCTCGGGCTCGAGGCAGCCTGGTGGGGGCAGTTGCCGGGCAACTTCCGCTATCGGGCACGGTCGGGCGCCATCACCTCGCGAAATTTTGCAGCACTCTCTCCCTATCATTCGTATCCGACAGGCAGGAAGGACAACAACGAATGGGGACCGGCCGTCGCCATGCTGAAGACCGCGTCCGGTTCACCCTTCTATTTCAATTTCCATCATAGCGATCTTGGCAACACCTTCGTCTGCGGACCATCCGGCACCGGCAAGACGGTGTTGTTGAACTTCATGCTCTCCCAACTCGAAAAACATGATCCCCACATGGTCTTCTTCGACAAGGATCGGGGCGCTGACCTGTTCGTCCGGGCAGCGGGCGGCACTTACCTGCCGCTTCGAAACGGTATTGCCACCGGCTGCGCTCCGTTGAAGGCGCTTGAACTCACCCCCGAGAACAAGGTGTTCCTCGCCCGCTGGGTCGGCCAGCTGGTCGGATCGGCGAAGCGCGAGTTGACGGTCCAGGAGCTGCGCGACATCGCCTCGGCGATCGACGGCCTGGCGGATCTGCCGGTCACCAGGCGCTCCATCGGGGCCTTGCGCACCTTCCTCAACAACACCGATCCCGAAGGCCTCGCCGCGCGGCTGAGGCGGTGGGAAAGGGGAGGGCCGCTCGGCTGGGTGTTCGACAACGAGAGCGACGATATCGGCATCGGTGCCAAGTTCATCGGCTACGACATGACCGATTTCCTCGATAACGAGGAAATTCGCACGCCATTGATGGCCTACCTGTTCTTCCGCATCGAGCAGCTGATCGACGGGCGGCGCATCATCATCGTGATCGACGAGTTCTGGAAGGCTCTGCAGGACGAAGGCTTTCGCGACCTCGCCCAGAACAAGCTGAAGACGATCCGCAAACAGAACGGCCTGATGTTATTTGCGACCCAAAGCCCGCGCGATGCGATCGTCTCGCCGATTGCCCATACGATCATCGAGCAGTGCCCGACGCAGATCTTCCTGCCCAATCCGCGCGGCGATCGTGGCGACTATGTCGACGGGTTTAAACTAACGGAGCGCGAGTTTGAGCTTCTCTCCCGCGAGCTTCCGGTGGAAAGCCGCCGCTTCATCGTCAAGCAAGGGCACAACAGCGTCGTCGCCGAACTGAACCTCAGGGGTTTCGATGACGAGCTCGACATTCTCTCCGGCCGCACCGCCAGCGTCGAAACTGCGGAGGCGATCCGCAAGGAGGTCGGCGACCGGCTCGAAGACTGGCTACCGGTGTTTCAGCAAAGAAGGAGAACGGATTGATGCAAAGAGTGAGAATAAGGTTTTCTCTGGCGATGATGGTTGCACTGTTGCCGGTTGGAGCGGCATTCGCACAGGGCATTCCGGTCATCGATGAGACGGCGATTGCCAAGCAGATCGAGAGCATCACGCAGCTGAAATCGCAGCTCGACACGCTCAATCAACAGCTTCAGCAGGCACAACAGCTTTACGCATCGCTGAACAAGGTCACCAACATGGCCGATGTCGCCGGTCTGCTGAACAACCCTTCGATCCGCAAGGCGTTGCCGCAGGACTTCAATGCCATCGAAGGGCTGCTGAAAGGCTCGGGCACCGGGGTCTTCGGCAGCTCCGCCTCGAAATTCCTTGAGAATAATTTGACCTATCGCACCGATGCCAATGACTTCTACGCGCAGGAACTGGCGCGCGCCCAGAACCGCAATGCCGGCCAGATGAGCCTCGGCCAGCAGATCTACGATGCCGCCACCAAGCGCATCGACGGCATCGATCAGCTGCGCCAGCAGATCTCCAGTGCTGCCGATGCCAAGGACATCGCCGATCTCCAGGCACGGCTGCAGGCCGAAACCGCCTTCCTGCAGACCGACGTGCTGCGCATGCAGGCTCTGCAGATGGTCCAGCAGGCACAGGTTCAGGTCGACGACCAGCGCAAGGCCGAGGATTGGCGCAAGCGCCTGGATGCCATGGGAGAGGCGCTGAAATGAAACATCTCCTGCTTGGCACCATCGTGCTCACCCTTTCTGGCTGCTTCGGCGACGAAGACAGGATCTACACCGTCGACGAGCTGATGGATGATCAGGTCCTGCTGGCGAAGATCACAAGTGAATGCCGCAACAACCCCGGCGCCTTGCGTCAGACGCCCAATTGCCAAAACGCGGAGGCGGCTGACTGGAGGGTTCGGCTTCATCTTCCGCGTAAATCGCCAGGAGGCTGAGTGATGTACCAGGTCTTCAGCTTCGTCGATGGCCAGTTCAAGGCGCCACTGGAAAATTTCATCTCGTCGGGCACATCGAACATCGCCAGCTGGATCAGCGGCCCACTCACCGCGGCGCTGACGCTCTACGTCGTGCTTTATGGCTACCTTGTCCTGCGGGGCTCGGTGCCGGAGCCCATCCTCGAATTCGCGTTTCGGGCGATGAAGCTTGCCATCATCGTCATGCTGGTGCGCAACGCCAGCGAATATCAGACCTACGTCACCAACATCTTCTTCGAGACGCTGCCGCGCGAGATCTCGCAGGCGCTGAACTCCGGGACGGCGCCCAGCGCTTCCACCTTCGACAGCCTGCTCGACAAGGGTCAGAAATGCGCCAAGGAAATCTGGGCGCGTGCCACCTGGCCGGCCGACATCGTCACCGGCATCGGTGGGATGATGGCGATCGGCGCGAGTTTCACCGTGGCGGCGATCGGCTATATCGTCTCGCTCTATGCCCGGCTGGCGCTCGCCATCGTGCTGGCGATCGGCCCGATCTTCGTCGCGCTTGCGATGTTCCAGTCCACCCGCCGTTTTACCGAATCCTGGATTGGTCAGCTCGCCAATTTCGTCATTCTCCAGGTCCTGGTCGTCGCCATCGGTTCACTGCTGATCAGCTGCATCGACACGACGTTCACGGCGGTCGAAAGCTACACGGATGTCATGATGCGCCCGGTCGCCCTTTGCGCCATCTGCCTTGCTGCCCTTTATGTCTTCTATCAGCTGCCCGGCATTGCCTCCGCCCTTGCAGCGGGCGGGGCATCGCTAACCTACGGCTATGGTGCCAGCCGAGACGCCCATGAAAGTACGCTTGCCTGGGCCGCCTCGCATGGCACCAGAGCAGTTGGGCGAGGCGCCCGTTTCGTCGGCCGCCGCCTCAGATCTTGACGGGCCGGAAAACGACTTCTCCACGACAAAACGTTTCAGAGGTTTGCATTTCAATGATCCGCATTATCGTCTCGCTCCTGCTTGCCATGGAGCTCACTGGCTGCGCATCGAGGTTCCACCCTTTGCCCAAATGCGATGGCTATTCGCGCCGGCCGCTCAACCGCGCCATGTGGCAGTGGGAGGACAACAAGCCCGCCAGTCAAAGCGGCAATGACGCAGTCCCGGCGACGGCGACCGGCCAAGTGTCTTCCTATGTCGAAGAGCCGCTGACGGAGGAACCTGCCGCCTTCACGCATTTCGACGTCGTTGGTTCCTATCGGTCATGCCAGGAGGGATGAGATGGTGAGTGAGGACAGTCTGAAGAGCTATTTCGAAAAGGCCCGCCGCTTCGATCAGGATCGGCTTATCCAGGTGGAGCGGTCGGCACGCATCGCCTGGTCCGTCGCGATCGCCGCAAGCGTGCTTGCCACCACCTCGATCGTTGCCGTTGCCGGCCTCACGCCGTTGAAGACGGTCGAGCCCTTCGTAGTTCGGGTCGACAATTCGACCGGCATCGTCGACGTCGTATCGGCGCTGACCTCGACTGCCGGCAGCTATGACGAGGCGGTGACCAAGTATTTCGCCGCCAAGTATGTGCGCGCGCGGGAAGCCTATGTCTGGAGCGAGGCCGAGGAGAATTTTCGAACGGTCGCGCTGCTCTCGACCCAGCCGGAACAGGCGCGTTTTGCGGCGATCTACCGAGGCGGCAATCCGGACTCTCCGCAGAATATCTATGGCCGCGGCGCGACGTCGCGCATCAACGTCGTCTCGATCTCGCTGATCAACGCGAATGTGGCTTCGGTGCGCTATACCAGAACGGTCACCCGTGGTGACGACATCAGGACCACCCATTGGGTGGCGACGCTCACCTTCTCTTATGTCAACGCCCCGATGTCCTCGACCGACCGGCTGACCAATCCGCTTGGTTTCGCCGTCAGCCAATATCGCGCCGATCCGGAGGCCATCAATTGAAGCAGAGTGTCCTGATCGCCCTTCTTGTTGCCGGCCTCTCTACGACGGCGTCAGCGCTTGATATTCCGCGCGGCGCATCGCAGGATAGCCGCATCCGTTTCGTCGACTACCAGCCCTATAACATCACGAAAATCGTCGGCACCTTGCGGTCCTCGGTGCAGATCGAGTTCGCCGCCGACGAGGAGATCGCCCACGTCGCGCTCGGCAACAGCGTTGCATGGGAAGTGGCGCCGGCCGGCAATATCCTGTTCCTGAAGCCCCGCGAAAACCAGCCCGTGACCAACATCTCGGTCGTCACGACCCAGCGGGACGGATCGACCCGCAGCTATCAGATGGAGCTGACGGTTCGCGACGGCACCGTCGAGGCCGGGCAGAACACCTACTTCTATGTGAAGTATCGCTATCCCGCCGACGAGGCCGAACGGCGCAGGCTCGATGCCGCTGCTCGTGCGCAAGCGGCTCAGGCCGGCGAAGCGGACAAGGTTCTTGCCCTTCACGAAGCCTATGGGCCACGCAACTGGCGCTATTCGGCGCAAGGGTCGGCGGCACTCGAACCGCAGGCAGTCTACGACAACGGCAAGGTCACGACCTTCGCCTTTGCAGGAAACCAGCAAATGCCGGCGATCTACATGGAAAATTCAGACGGCAGCGAGAGCCTCGTGCCGAAGTCAGTCGAGAACAACCTGGTGATGGTGCACGCGATCAGCCGCAAGTTCATACTGCGCAGGGGAAGCGACGTGCTGTGCGTCTTCAACGAGGCCTATGATCGGATCGGCATCAATCCGGACACCAATACGACCTCACCCTCGGTCGAGCGTGTTGTGAAGACGCAGGCAGCGAGCGGACAATAGGAGGACGTCATGGAGGAAGACAGCACCCAAATTCCTGGTGAGCGGGCGGAAACGTCGACAGGCCGCAGCCTCGACACCAATCCGACGGTGAGACGCGGCGTCGTGGCGCTGGCAATCATTGCCTTCGTCGGCTTTGCGCTCTGGTCGATGCGCGGACAGGACAAGCCCGCCGACGGGGTCCAGCCCGAACGCGTCGTGATCCGCCAGACATCCGATTTCGAGCCAGCGAAGGAGCCGGCGCAACCCGTCGCCCCACCGGCGGAAACAATCCTGCCAACGCCCGGAATGCCCGAGCAGGACGGCGAGGATGCTAAGCTTCTCGATGCTGCCCGCCGCGCGCCGGTCATCGCCTTTGGTGGTGAAAAGTCCCGGCAGTCTCATCCCCGAGAACAGGATGCCAGCGCCGATGCCGCGTCAAATTATGTTCCGCTCGCAAGCAGGCAGGGCGGGTTCAGTGCCGAGGCCGAGAACGAGGACCAGCGTTTCAATCGCATGCTGGCGCCGACACAGCTGCAGGGCTCGCGCGCCGGAACCCTTGGAAATCGCGACTTCATCGTCGCCATGGGGACCTCCATTCCTTGCGTCCTGGAGACGGCGCTGTCCTCAGACCAACCCGGCTTCACGAGCTGTGTCATCAACCGTGACGTTCTGTCGGACAACGGCCGCGTCGTCCTGATGGAGAAAGGCACGCAGGTCGTCGGCGAATATCGTGGTGGTCTTCGCCGCGGCCAGAAACGGCTGTTTGTGCTCTGGAACCGGGCAAAGACACCGAAGGGCGTGATCATTACCCTGGCGTCGCCGGCGACCGATGCCCTTGGGCGTGCCGGTGTCGACGGCTATGTCGATGCCCATTGGTGGGAGCGTTTCGGCAGCGCGATCCTGCTGTCGATCGTCGGCGACGCGACCTCCTATGCCAACAGCCAACTGCAGGACAGCGATGTCGAGGCAGACAACACGACGAGCGCCGGCAAGCAGGCCGCGACCATCGCCGTCGAGCAGTCGATCAACATTCCGCCGACCCTGTTGAAGCATCAAGGAGAGCTGGTCTCGATATTCGTGGCGCGTGATCTCGATTTCTCGAGCGTCTATCGGCTTCGCGTGAGCGAACCGCGCAATCGCATCTACGATCGGGCGCTTCTTGGCGACTTCAGCCCAGCTTCGACCCTTGTCACGAAATAGCCTGGCGATGACAGAGGGAGCCGACTCCGGCGTCGTGCGAGAGTTGCTGGTACCGCTGTTGCCGTTCCTGCGTGACAAATCCCTCTACGAGATCATCATCAACTGGCCAACCCAGGTGATCACAGAGGGCACGGCCGGCTGGCAAACACACGATCTGCCGGAGCTGTCGTTTGACAAGCTGATGCGCCTGGCGCGGGCTGTCGCAAGCTATTCCAACCAGTCGATTGACGAAACCCGGCCCATCCTTTCGGCAACGCTGCCGGGCGACGAGCGCATCCAGATGGTCATCCCACCGGCGACAACGAAGGGAACAGTCAGCATCACGATCAGAAAGCCCTCGTCGGTGTCGCTGAGCCTGAACGACCTCGATCAAGGCGGCTTGTTCGCCGAGGTGGCACGGGAAGACGCGGACATCCCCTCAGTCGACCGTAGGCTCCTGGAATTTTACCAAAATGGATCCTACCAAGCCTTTCTTCGTGAAGCGGTCCATGCGCGCAAGAACATCATCATCTCCGGGGCGACCGGCTCCGGCAAGACGACGCTTTCCAAGGCGTT
The DNA here is from genome assembly GCF_025200775.1 of Rhizobium sp. WSM1274. Taxonomy (NCBI): domain Bacteria; kingdom Pseudomonadati; phylum Pseudomonadota; class Alphaproteobacteria; order Hyphomicrobiales; family Rhizobiaceae; genus Rhizobium; species Rhizobium sp. WSM1274. The sequence goes on from NZ_CP104139.1 coordinate 375,093, forward strand.
GATCCGCCATATCCCTTCGAGCGAACGCATCATCTCCATCGAAGACACGCCCGAGCTCGTCATCCCGCAACCGAACCATGTCCGTCTCTTCTATTCCAAGGGCGGCCAAGGGCTGGCGAAAGTCGGGGCGAAGGATCTGCTTGAATCCTGCCTGCGCATGCGTCCGGATCGCATTCTTCTCCAGGAACTGCGCGACGGAACCGCGTTCTACTACATTCGCAACGTGAATTCAGGCCATCCGGGTTCGATCACCACCGTGCACGCCGATTCGGCCAGGCTGGCATTCGAACAGCTGACACTGCTGGTGAAGGAATCCGACGGTGGGCGGGATCTGGAGCGAAACGATATACGCGAGATGCTGAAGATCGCGATCGACGTCATCGTCCAATGCAAACGCACCGATGGCCGGTTTCGGGTGACCGAGATCTACTATCGGGCCGCTGAGGGAACCAAGACCGTCGATGTTGCTCGTGGCGATCGGCACGCTGGCTGACGGCGTAAGTCCTTTGCGCCAACACTCAGCTTGAGTTGGTCCGCCGAGTTACAGGTGTCTGTTGGTCTCGTTCTTTCGCCGTTGCGCTGTTAGTGGCAACTCGCAGACGTTACGTCTTCGGCGTTCGGCTCAACCCCCTGGTTGCCGCCTGGACCGCTCACTCCAGGTCGATCGACTGTTTCAGTTCGTCGATTCTTTTGGACGCTTCCGCCTTGGTCAGATCCTCGGCATAGGCTTCGGGCTTGTGCGCCTGTTCGGACAAGGTCTTTAGATAAGACCGCTGCGCGCCGGTCATCGGCTCGTCGCCGCTGACCCAATCGTCGGGGTCCTTCTGTGTGTTGGACGTTGTCGCTATTTTCGGATTGTCAGTCATAGCGGCCTCCTGAATGCGTTCTCTAAACGTTCCAGGTGGTTCCCCGGTTCCAGCCTCATTTCGATCGTCGCGTTCGGCTCGATTGTCGCCCCTTCATTTGAGCGTAAAGGCCGCACGCCATCAACCGAGGAGAGTGCATTCAATGCAATAGTCGCTCGGTGAATGCGGAAAACGGTGTCCTATCACTTCGCTCGAGAGACCAGCGCGTCGACCGATACTCGTAGTGCGAAAAGCATTCGAGACCGAGTCGCCGATCAAGTCGACTGCTCGCACCTATCACGCGCGGGGTCATCTGGGCCAACGATTACACCGATTGACACCATTCGCCGTGCTACCCCGGCTGTTAGTGGCTGTCGTGTTTGAGCTTTTCGAGATGCTCGAAGCAAACGGCTCTCACCAATTCAAGCAGCGCGGTCGTCCGTTCGCCGAGCCAGGTGAGGGCCTCCTCGCTGATTTCGTAATGTTTCGAATAGCGCGCCTTCACATATGCTTCGTTCAATGTGTTGAACCAAGCACGTTCCCGGTGCTGATCACGCGGGAGGGCTTCGGCCAGCCGACGGTCCTGCTCCTCGGCGAGCGAGCGCAGGAATTTAATGTTATGCGATGGTTGTCCGTAATTGGTGAGAGTGAGTAGAACGCAGGAATAGGCTTGCTCAAGCGATTGATGAAGTTCGAAAGCCGCATTCTCTACATACCCCCGATCTATCGCCACGCGGCCCATTTCCAGGAAACGAGTTGCCGCTCGAAACCTTTGCTCGAAGTGCTCGGTCGCAACGCGGAGCCGATCCTCCATCGAAAGCCTTCCTGGTTCCGCCAGAGGTTCATCATCCAGTTCGTAAAGAACAATGCCTTCCTTGCGAATGTCAGAGAAGAAATACTGCCCCTCCTTGAGGTAGGTATTCACCTCGCGTCTCGAATGCACGATGAAGCTGACTGGCGTTTCGATCGCGGCTTCGTGGGTCAGCCGGTCGGCCGCCTTGTGCCAGTACTCGGCGAACTCGCAGAGCTTGCGGTTGTTGACGATGATCAAGAGATCGAAATCGGAGCGATACCCCTTCATCGTGAAAGGTTCATCGACCCATCCGCCCTTGGCGTAGGAGCCGAACAGGATAATCTTCAAGATCCTGCCGCGCTTCTTAAAATCGGCCGTGCCTTCCTTCAGCGCATCCTCGAATTCCTCGTGGAGGATTTCGAGAACTCGGCCGAGCTCTCTCTGCTTGCGAAGCGGCATATGTTCAAGCGACGATTTCATAAGCAATCGATAGGCGAAAGATTGTGTGTCGTCTACTCGCAGTTTTGAGAGGAAACCTGTCGGACAAATCACATAAAGCCACCGGCTAAGCCGATCAGCAGATCAGGAGCCAGGCCCTATCGGGCAGGTTGCGCAGCGTTCCGTCATCGAGCGCCTGCAGCATGGCGATCAAACCGTCGCGCAGGGTGGCTTCCTTCTGGCGGGAAGGGGAGGTGTGCTTGTTGCGTATGCCGGCCATGACAGCGGCGATCGCCCGATTCTTCCGGTCGAGCACCATGCCGCGCTGCGTGCAGTTCCAGCCGATCGCCAAAAGGCGGCGCTCGATGGTGGAGACTGAGTTCGGTTTGTCGCCGTGCGCAGCCGTGCCAACAGCACCGCCGGAGGCACAGGCGGTGCTTCGTCGGCCATGATCACGCCGCGTGGACATCGGTTTGAGTGAAGTCATTGCCTTTGAACAGCAGCGGCTCGCCAGACGCTTTCGTCAGAGCATAGGCAAAGCAGTCGCCAAAATTGAGGCCGGCTTTGTGACGGCCTTTGCCGAAATCGAGAAATGCCTGTCGGGCTAGCTCGCCATGCTCGAGCGTGACCGGCTCGATGATGATGCCGGCGCGCCGGAAGAAAGCCTCGGCCTGGCGCACGCCATCGGCCCCGAGCTGACCCTCGACCACCATCGACAACTCAACGTAATTGGCGACGCTGATCCGCGTGAGTTCCGCGTCATGGATGATCTTAACGAAACTCGCCGCTTCAGGCTCGCGGTAAAGGATTGCGACCAGCGCCGAGGTATCGACGATCATTTTGGCAGGCCGTTCTCGTCATAGAGGAAATCGGCGTGATCGACATAGGGGTGTTTGACGTGCGCTGCGGCGCGATCGGCGATCGCCAGAAGCTCCTCGACGCTGGCGCGCCCCTTTCGGCGTTCGATCTTCGCGAACCGCTCGCGCAGCGCCTCGGTGACGACGCGGGTCATGCTTTCGCCCGTTGCGTGCGAGATCGCCTGCGCTAAGCGGTGGGCTTCCGGATCCTTGATGCTGAGGCTCATCGGTGAACATTTCCGTCTAGAATAATATCGTTCTTTCTAGATTTCTACACGAGATTTCCGTCCTTTTCAAGCATGTGAAAGAACTTCCGACGCCAGATTGCAGTGCGTTTAGCTAACCTCGGCTATAGCATTCTAGCGGCGCGCCCGCTCCGAGGCGTTGCGTTATTGTAGTAGCTCTATGCTTGCTGAGCCGACCGGTGGCGCGACTGCTCCATGGCCTCCGGGAGACGAATTCCGCGGTCTGCTGCCTCGGTCAGATATCCCGAACGCAAGCCGTGCGCGGAAAACTCCGCCCTATCCAACCCAGCCACTTCCACCCGCTGCTTGATGATCGCGTTGACGGACTGCGGGTCGAGCGCCTGACACGACAAAGTTCCCCACCGCCCGATCCCCTAAACACGCTGCCGCTGTCGATCTTGGCAGCCGCCATCCAGGCATCCAGTGCCGCGCCCGGCCGACCGGACAGATGACGTCGTCCGCCTCGCCGCTGCTGGTCATAGTCCGACCGAGATGGATGGCGAGAGAGGGGAGGGCCATCCGGTATCTTGATCGGCGCCTCGACAGTCAGCTGCTCGCGCCGCAAGCCGGCGATCTTACCGCGCCGGCCGCCTGCGGAGGCAAAGGCGATCATCAGGATTGTCCGGGCCGGCATGCCGTGATCTGGATCGGTCTCGCGGTGTTGCGGGTGCGACGAATTTCAAAAGCAGCGCCTCGGGCGCGCCGGTCAGCGTAGCGATTTTTGGTTGGCCGCCAACCCCCAGGCCTCGAGACAGGCGAGATCCGAAGTCAGGGCGCGCAGGGTGTTGGCGCCCATGCCCTGGTTGACGAGATGGCGCAGCGTCTCGACATCGTGATCGTTCAGGAGCTCGGCGAGCTCGTCGCGGCGCTCGATCGGCAGCACGGCGGCGATGGTGTCGAGCTCTTCAGCGCTCCGCTCCACCGCGGTCAGGGATGTCTTGGCTTTGGCCACGGACCCTCCAAAATCGTGGTTTAGACGGCCTTGAGGCCGTGATTTGCTGCAATTCTTGCTGATTTGGGCCGCCAAATCAATCAACCATCGATAACCAGTACTTATCGATGGCCAGGCGTGGCCTGGAGCATCATAAGAAGTGTAGAAACTAAACTTGGAGATAGGTTCCTTTAGCAAACCATTTACCATGATTTCAAAGGCTTACGATCTCGCGAAAATCAGCATGACAGCCCTGATGGAGCCGGCGTTCGACGCCGGCATCGCTCTGACGCGCTTGGACGAGCGCATTGCCCGCTCGCCGGTCGGCCAGGGATGGATCGAACGGTCTCATTTCGCTGACGCCTGCGCCTCCTTGTGGATCGACGGCGAACTCGTCCATCTCGAAGACCTCGTCCTCCACGACGCCACCCGCGATATCCGCACACCCACCCACGAACTGACCATCGCCCGCGACGTGTTGCGCACCCGCCGACGCATTGCTGCACAGTCACCGGACTGGGCCCTCTCGGCGAATGGTATCCGAACTTTGCGACAGACGTCGGACACAAATCCGGTCGGCGCTACCGCGTTGGAGCCGGCCGGCGTCATTCGGTCCGCCGTCGTCATCGATCCGGAAGGGGAGGGGGACGACCGTGATGACGCGGCGAATCCACCCGGCGTCGACTATGCCGCCATCGATGCGCTGCTCGCGCGCTCTGACGCCGCGATCGAGAACGCAACACGGCCGGGCCACGGCCGGATCCGCGAACGCGATGCGTTGGTCTATGATCTCGACTGGGACGAGGACGCCCGGCTGGACGAGTGGCGCGGCGTGCTGCGGCAGGCAAACGATCTGCCTGCGGTGATGCAGGCGATCGTGACCCTGGATGCCTGGAACGAATTGTCCGTCCTGCAACATGCGCCCTGGCTCGGCCGGCTATTAGTTGCCTCGGTCCTGCGCCAGGCCGACATCACTACCGGCGCGCATCTGGCCGCCATCAATCTCGGCCTGAAAACCATTCCCGTCGATCGGCGCCGGCATCGCGATCGTGAAACCCGGCTGCTCGCCATCGCCCACGGACTTTTGGCGGCCGCCGAGATCGGCATGAAGGAGCATGAACGGTTAACGCTGGCGAAAACGATGATGGACCGGAAACTGGAAGGGCGCCGAAAATCTTCAAAGCTGCCGGAGCTGGTCGAACTCGTCATGGCAAAACCGTTGGTGTCGGCAAAAATGGTGGCGAAAACGCTCGAGGTCACGCCGCAGGCGGCGCGGCGGATCGTTTTGGAACTGGGCTTGCGCGAGATGACGGGGAGGGGGAGGTTTCGGGCATGGGGTGTCACTTAGGGAGCGATCGGCTGGCGGCGACGGGCTCAGTTCCGCGTGGAAACCAACCGAATGCGCTTGGCCCTGCCTGTTGTCGACAGACAGGATTAGCCTCGGCCCCACCCGCCGCAACTTTTGGCAGCGAACTTCGATCGCTCATGATGCCGCTGGTGACACCGCCCGCGAACGTGTCCTTACCGATCAGCCGTTCGGCCAATCGGTAGGAACCAACATCTCGTCATTCCACCAATCATGCCTTAGGTGCCGCATGAATTCCTTGTCGTCTTCGAATCTTGCGTGGTCAGTGACGATGATCTGAATACCGCCTTCCATGTCGGCCGCCACCTTGAACAGCCAATGGTAGATGCGCTTGACCTCTTGCCAGTCCTCTTTGTCTCTCGCACCCGCGACCGACGGGAAGTAAACCTGTGATGGCTGATCAAGAACGATAAACGAGGGTACGGGTCGATTGTTGCCGCGGAACCACGCGTGGAGTGCCATATGGCCCAGCAGATGGTACCAGACCCAATTTCGGCCGCTTCCGAAGCGAGAGAACGGAACCGTCTCGTCGGGAAGCTGACTGACCAGCCGCGGGCCTCTTATGTCGAAAGTCAGAAACCCGGCCGAATACTCCAGTTTTTGCTCACGAGCCCATTCGGTGAGCGTGTTGCCGATGGCGCCGAGGAACATGGTGGTCTTGGCGCGTACATCTCCAAGGTTCGTTTCGTCTTCGAGCACCTCGATGTCGGAGATCAGGGCATCCCGGGCGCTCTCCAGCGCCGCGTTGCCGTTCGTGTCAGCCGTCACGACGAGCTTACGGAACATCTGAAACATGCCGGACAGCCGGGAGATCTCGTTTCGCTTTTCGAGAAGTGCCCGGATCTCTTCCTGTTCTTCGTTCAAGCGAGCGACCTCGCGGCGAACTTCCGAGATCTGCTCGTTGATTTCGGTGAGCTCGGCGCGCTTGGTGGAAAGATGCCGCCTTAGATCGACGCGGTCGCTTCCAACCACGCTCAACTCTGATCCGAGCTTTACCAGTGCCGATCGCATGTCGGCAGCGGAAGCGGTGACGGTCTCCAGTTGGCTGTCACAGACGGGGCATGTGGCGGCATCGTGCCAGGCGGGAAGGACCTCGATCGCCTGGAGACGTCTGCGCTGCTCGTTCAAGGCGACATCGACGACATCCTGATCGCCGTCGAATTGTTCGAGAGCGTCGATCTGTTTCTTGAGATCGGCGCGTTCGCGGGTTCTCTTGATCAGTTCGGTGTTCAAACGTGTCAGTGTATCGACACCGCTGCCTGCGCCGACCACAAAGTTTGTTTGTGCGAATTGCTCGGTGAGCATGTCCACGAGCTTGATAGGGGAGGTATCCGGCGACGGGGGGTGGTCTAGTAGGCCGAGCCTTACGCTATCCGCGATAAGGGACTGGATCTCGCTATCTACCCGCTCGGAGACCGACGAGTTCTTCTGCAACTCGCGCTCGATCTCGCGCAACCGCTTCTTCATGAGCCGCAGCCGTGCCTGGTTCTCGATGATAGTCGGGGAGATTGCGCCAAGGTAGTATGGCAGGGTGTCCCTGATAGTTTGGACCAGTTCGCTCTGGCGATGGAAATACAGGTCTGGGTTGGCGATTTCATTCTGCTTCTGCAGGCAATAGATCAAGCCTGACCTGAAGGTGAGCTTTTTCTTGTCCGCCGTACCATCGGCGCGTGGCAGCAGGGTCTCGCCAACACCGAGCCGACCGCCGATACGGTCGACCACTTCCTCTCGCGTGACGTTGGAACGCAGCTCGTCGAAGGTGGGCGTCTCATCTCCCGCTAGATATACTTGGTGGAATTCTGTGCTGGCTTTCTTTCCGGTTTTCACGCCGCGCCTGGCGACGAACATGATTTCCGTCCCGATCGCCAGCTTGACGGCGAACCAGGACACGGCGCTGGAGATGAAACCAGCGGGGACGTCGAAGCTTGACGATCCAAGGCAGTAGTCGATGACACTCAAGAGAGCGGACTTGCCTTTACCGCTCGGACCACTGAGGATGTTGACAGCTCCAAGCTCGAAGGGAAGCTCGCGTACCCGCCCGTCGTGAGAATAAAGGATAACGGATTTGATTTGCATCAGGGCCTAACCCCTATCTTGATATAGATATCCTGTTCGGTGCCCGCTCGAGCCAGCCATTTGCCGACGAACGTGGCTGCCGAAAGATCCTGTTCGAATTCGGCGGCGATCGGTGATTTCCCCAATGTCGGCGGTGTGGATATTGTCAACCGTCCGCCGGGAGCGGCAGCGATCCATCGCGACCTGAGCGCGGTCAGCGCGCCCTCCTTGATTGAAGGAACCAGCGCGCGCATCGAAGATGCAAGATCCACGCGGATTTGGGGATCGTCCCTCAACCATTTCGGCCAACCCGTAGCAACCGTCTTGGGGAGCGAGGATCGGATGCCCGGATGCAGCACCATGGTAGTAGCCGGAAATACCAAGGAAAAGGGCATGGGTTGGGCCTGCTTCTCATAGGCCTTGACCGTTGCCTGCATAAGTAGCGCCAGGTAACCGGGGTTGAAGCAGTTGGCATGATCGGGTTGGCGGTGAACCCACTGCTCGAGCGGCATGTCAGTTTTCCCCCTTGAAGATCGACGACCACTGTGGATGCCAGCCGATGGACGGCTTGTTCGCCATCATATGGAAGACGCCGCGCCGGAGGTAATCGAGCGAAAGGCCCTTCAACTTGGCCTGGCTGCCCTGAAGCGTTTCCTTTAAGGCAGTCCTACCTAGCCCCTGATGCTTTTTCTCGGAATCTGGATCGTCCGTCAGAAATTGGGCTTCCGCCTCAGCCGTGGCGAAGTTGGTCGCCCAATGGCCCGTCAATTCTTCCTCGAAAGTCGCAAGATCTTTCGGTTCAACCTGAAGGTTTTGGACCCACCGCTTGATGTGGCCGTCCGCCTTGTAATAATCGGTCATCGCGCTGGAGACTGCAACCATGCCTCCGGTATGTCCGATCGCTGCTAGTTGCTTCACGAAGAGCCTGCGCCGTAGCACGTTGACGTCGTCGTCCCCGGGCTTTCCGATGTCTTCGAACATTGGAAGCGTCATCGCGGCGTACTGGACCACCAGGCTCGAAATCTTTTCCTGAAGCGCCTCCTTCGAAATCATCTCGCGCCCCGGCGTCCTCAGCCGCTGTATCAGGGCTGTGTACCACCAACCCGCTATCGCTTCGGTAAACTCCTCCAGGTTTTCGGCTGTCGCGCCGCTGAAACTCAGACGTTTCAGGATTTTCTTCCTGAGTTCTTCGATAACGGGCATGTTGGAGACGATCGTAATGTTCGACACCAGAGCTTTGCGATGGACCTCATCGAGAGCTAGGAACGGCCCAGCCCGCTTGCGATTATCTTCAACGTTGCTGGCGGCCATCTCTTCGGCGATAGCGACCATCAAGTTATATGCTTCGGTGACGTTGCGTTTCGACCCTTCGCCGGGGGCCAAAAGATGCTCTGCCAGCATAGACGAGGTCGAGCTGGGAGCGGTCGTCAGGAGGAAGAACTTGGCGTTTGCCGCATCGACCGCTCCCTTCTGTATCGCCATCGACCAAGCCCGCACGGTCTTCCAGACATCCTCGCTCTTGTCCGTCAGCGATTTCAACTTCTTCTGATCGTGATGCTTAAGCTGAATCAGCTCAAGCGCGTCCAGGCCTTCCGCCGTGACATCATCCAGCGTTTCGATCATGACGCCCTGCGCATGATCATCGGGATCTAGAGCGCGGTATAGTGCGTATTCGCATTGATAGACGTAGCCGATGAAAGAATCTGCTGCTGAAAAATTCGATGCTTCTGACAATCTGCGGACCTGCGTTCAAAATCGATGCGCCCGGCGATTCGGCACAAGTTAATCTGAACATTCGCAATTGAAAACGCAATTTCCAGTTTTGGAAAAAGGCGACGAATCCACGGCGCAGTGGTTTGTCATTTGGGGTACTAGGCATCACTTCTTACGTTGTAGAGCTTCAGGAGCGCCTGGATGGGAGGATTGCTTCGGCCTTTGGGTATCGCGACAACGTCGTCCGGACGAAACGCCAGAGCATCTACGTCTCGCGGTCCGATTTCCCATGCGTCCCTGAGGTATAAGGTCTTCTTTAAAATCGCCAGTTCCTCGTGGATCTGAAGTTCCCCGGATACATCGCGTGAAACGGGTGTCAAAAGGTATGCCCCAGATGATCCGAATTTTTCGATGAAAGAATCGCGCCCAACGGTGTTCGGCGGATCCATGGTCGTGTTCATCGACATGACGCTTTTCTGCGAAACCGGGATCCTAGAGCTCCCAGTCTCGTTCTGCCGGATGTGGATGCGGTAGGAGTTGGCGGATCTGACATCTATGCCTTTGATCAGAGCAACCCTAATTTTCTCGTCTACGTCTTCATTTCCGAGAATGGCCAGCCGCCCCAACAGGTCCGCGGAGACAGGCGAAGTCGAAAGCGAAGAAATGCTGGAAGGCTCCTATTGATGCGTCGTGTTCCAGCACGGATCGGCGAACTCTACGACATTGAAAAAGCCATTTGTGGTGGGCCGCCAGATGTGCGGAAAGCTGCGCGGCAACATGGCAGCGGTCCCAAGGTCGAAGCCTTGTGGCTATGGCTGGACGACAATCCGAACGGCAGCCGCAAAAATCCGGGACAGCGGAAGCCATCCGATACGCGCTTTCCCGCTGGAAATCGCTTTGCCGCTTCCTTGCAGACGGCACCATCGAGATCGACAACAATACGGCTGAACGGGCGATTGCGCTCGGCCACAAGAAGTGGCTGTTTGCGGGATCAGAGAGGGACGGCGACCGCACCGCTGCAATCCAGTCGTTGATCGAGTCCGCACCGCTCAACGGCCACGATCTGGAAGCCTACCTGCGGGAGGTTCTCACCCACATCGCCGATCATCCCATCAACCGGATCGACGCACTCCTGCCGTGGAAACTGCAAGGTCCGTCAGAAATGGCCTGACCGAACGCTTACAAATCTTGCGGCTACGACCCCGAATAAAATGGACACGCTCTAAAGCCGAAGCGGAGCTTCACCACCCGGCCCAGCCGGTCGGATCGGATGCTAATTATTAGAGCCAGTGTCGGGTTTCTAACTGGCTGGTGACGTCGCCTCTCTATTCAGCTTTCACAAGGGCGCGAACCATGTCGCCTCCGAAAGCGACAGGAAGCATATTCCCGCGATAGCGCGCAGGATGTATTCGGAAGGCCAACGTTGCAAGATTCTCTCTATCCACAGATCTGTGCGCCTGTGAGCGTGCCAGCCGCCGCAAGCTCGCCTAGTATGCTAGTCATCTTTGGGAGAGAACGCGATGCGAACGATCTTGAAAATCGGACTGGCCGTGATCTCGGATGGCATGATCCTTTTGGTTCGCAAGAGGGGCGGGGAGCATTTGATCCTCCCAGGTGGAAAGCCGGAGGGCGATGAGAGCGACATCGAGACACTTGAGCGGGAACTCGTCGAGGAACTCGGCTGCGGCGTCGAAAGGGGATCACTTACTTTTTCGGGGTGCTTCGGGGACCAGGCTGCTGGCATGAACGCAACCCGCGTCTTTGTGCGTCTGTATACGGGGTCCCTGGAGGGGACGCCGCGCCCGCTTTCAGAGATCGAAGAACTCTACTGGCATCCCGTCCGGAATTCCGACGATCCCGCGCTCGCGCCCAGCCTGCGAAACTTCATCCTGCCGTCCCTTGCCCAATCACAGTCCACCGCGGGACACGAAGTCGGCGAGCGCCCGAGCCAGTTCATCGATTGAGCCTTCATTAACGATCCGGGTAGTCGAGCGGCTGAACACATGCTCGATGTCCAGTTGCTGACGCTCCGTTTGGTCTCTGTCATCGACCTGCTGCAGCGTCATCGAACGCTTCCCGCGATTTTCCAGCCTCGCCGCCCTAACGAGCCGACTTGCATCGATATGCAGCAAATGGATGGGGCATTGCATGTCATATTGCAGGCAATCGAGCTCGGCCGGCGACATCACGGCGTCCACTAGGGCGATCTGTTGGTCCTCGATACATTCTCTGATCTGATCGATATTTCTACGTACCATGGCTGCGGCATCGCTCGCCCTCAGCTCCAGTCTGACGCGCTTCTGATTTTCCGGCGCGTGATCGATGCCCTGTCGGTCGAGTTCATCGAAGATTGCCTTCCCAAGGTAGATTTCCCTCCCATTGATGGTGACCTCGAGAATATTTAGGGCAGTGGTCTTACCAGCGCCCGTCAGCCCGCAGATGCCGACCACACATGGCATCAGTTATCGCTCGCAACCGGTTTAATGCTCAGGATGCAGTAACCCTCGCTCAGGCCTTCACCAGACAATGCGCAGGGAAATTCCGCCGAGGTTACGTAGGTTATGCGCAGCTTCAGTTCCCTGCCAGTGTAGGCGCCCGAACCGGGTTCGAATTCCTCAAGGCACAGGATATCTCCGACCTGATAGTCACGATCGGTGGCGCGACGCATGTCATGGGTCTTGGCACCGCTGAGGGTCGCTTCAAACAGATGCGGCCATGACTTCACCCTGTGCACCAGAGGCTGCCGCGGTTCCTCGCCCCGAGAATGGGCACTGGATTTCTGCGAATTTGCCGATGTCAGTCTTTCCATTTCAAATCCTGATCTTTCTACTGCTTTTCGCCTACTGGAATGAAGTCCGAATATTCCAGATTGAACTGCGAATCCGCCCTCATGCGCGCAAGCGGGACAGGAACAGTCTCAAGGGCATGGCGGACCTCTTCCGGGATCTCGACGGCTGTATGCCATTTACTCGGTGCGCGCGCCAGCTCACGATTGGAGATGTGATCCACGTCCCTAAGTGCATTCCGGTCGAGATTTCCTGCAAAGCCTTCCATCATATTGAGCACCACCTGCAGTCGATCACCATCCAGAAAAAAGTCGTCAGCCCTGCTGTCGATATATAACACACCGATGACGGGGTTGCGACCATGGGCATCCTCGGAGGCAAGCATCGGCAACGCTGCGACGAAGCGGACGTCGGGCGCCATACTCCTAGACGCCTGACTGAGATTGAGGAACTGCATGGCAGCCGCAAGCTCCTCTGCTTCGATTCCCTTCCGCGACCTTATCACCGCGTGAGTCTTGTACGCCAGACCGATCGTCGCATTATCAGCGGGAAATGTTCGGCCGGCCGGGCTTTCGCCGCCTTCGTCCACATCGACACCAAAATACTTGCAGCACTGCTGAAGCACCTCTTCACGACCGAAGCTGACGGCGCGGTGAAAGGTGACCCTAAGGCGCTGCCCTGTGGGATGGCTCGACGAAAGGAAGCTCGCAACCGCGGCACAGAACGTCGCGGCGACAAGTGCCGTCGCCCCAGGAAGATACTCCTTGCGCCACTGACGTCTGATATCATCACCCGCATCCTGGGTATCGCCCAACCGTCCCGTGAAGCCAAAATAGCCACCGTCCCAGCTCGGTTCGTCTGTTTGTCTGAATTTTTCCCTATTCCTCGAACCTAGTGTGGCAAACAGCGAATCCGAGAGGATGTTCTTGAGCTGCATCTCCCGCTTAGTCCCGTGCCGCCGGATGACCCGCTCGGGAGGAATTGCGTGCTGACGCACAAGGACCGTTTCCTTCTCAGTCGATGGTACGAAGCCTCCGGATTTGTATAGAGCATAAACAAGGACTCTGTTCTGAAACGAGATCCTCACACCGCCATCAAAAAGATCGGACAGCTTAGGCTTCTTCAGTCGCAGGATCACATCGGTATCACGGCGCAGTCTGCTACTCAGTCGTCGGCTTACCTCGTCGAAAGCGTCCTTCATGTCCAGGGAAAGCTTCTCGAGGCTCTGAAATGTTTCGCTTTCGCGACCTTCCTCGTCCTTCTTCTTGATCTCGCGGATCTGCTCGAGGAGCAGGTCGTTGTGGCCAAATAGTTCCGAGAGGATGCGATCCTGCCGGAAGTGAGAAATTCGAAGCCGCAGCAAATCGATCATTGCGCCATCACCCTGGCCGGAAAGCAGGAATGTCAGGCGAGGCTGCTCCAGGTTCGGCTGGCCGACCATGTCGTTGCGCCAGTAGGAGAACCTGCTCGCCGTTTCAATACCGAAGCCGGTTGCCGTAATCACGACATCGAAGTCGCAGGTCTGGCCGGTGCTTCCTCCGGTCGACCCCTCGGCGACGTTTCCGCTACGCGGTTCCCGTTTCTCACCGATCCATTCGATTGTCAGTTTCTTCGGCGCCGCCGCCTCGTGTATCTGCAAATGGCGCGTATTGCAGAACAGCTCTATGCGCGGATTCTTAATCTTCTCGATTAGCGTATTCCAGGCCGACAGAACTTGGACCACGACATCGGAGGCGCGTGCTGCGGTCCATGTGAGAAGTGGAAGGTTGGCCGCACTGATCTCGCTACCCTCCGCCGGCCAGTTGTAGATATGAGGGTGTAGCCATCTCGTGTCGCTACCTTGTTGGAGAGGCAAGAGCGTGTCGCGCTGCTCGAAGACTACAATGTCGGCTTGGACTCCTTTCGCCAGGAGCCCAGCAGCAACGGTTAGACCGGCAAAGCCTCCTCCGATAATTGCAATTTTCCTCTGGACCTTGTCCGGCGCCGGTTTTCCGGCATGGGTCACTGGAACGAACCCGCATTCTACAAGGCCATAAACCAGGTTCAGAGCCCGAACTTGCTGGCTAAGGACTGTAACACCGTTGTCGTACGTTCCTACCGTATAGAGAGGATGGTCCGGTATCTTGTAGGTTTCCGCAATATCCGATGGAGTTCCATGGTTCATGTCTTCGTTAGCGGTCATTGGCGACTATTCTGTTCCCATCATCGGTTCAAACGAGCGCGTCCGCTCCTCATCGGAATGTCAGCTGTTCCGACAGGCTTGTCCATAGCTCTTGTATACTTGTAACCCCGAGAGGGCGGCGCTCAGACGTTGCGTGTTAGGGTCGTATATGACACTCTTCCTGTCAGCCAGCATCTGCGCAGCGATCAACGTTGTTCTGCTTCGACTTTCTAGTCGAGCTCAACTGGACGTAGCGCTGTCGCGTATCAATCCCTCCACAATGTGCATGAACAGACCCCGGCATCGGATTGATTTCGAAATCCTTGACGCGGTGTCGGTGTGAGTTAACTTTGAACGAACTCGAGTCTTGATCGCTATGAAATTCAATATCGGATTCAGGACGAGACGTGCTGCGTGCAATTTGCAGGAGAACCGTTTCTGGCCGGGTCAACACACTGAGATAAGACGATTCCATTCGTTCATGGGTTTCAAAAGAGCTGGGCCAAGGGTTCATATACCTTGAAGGCCTGAGAGGCAGCCGTGAAACAAGGACCACCTTAACATCTCAGGAGCCGACGTTTAGGCCACACGGCGCCAGCTGAAGCTTCTCCCGTCTGCGGTGGAAACCAGGCCCATACGGTAGAGCGAGGCGAGCACAGCTGCGACGGCCGGGCGCACCTTCTGGCCCTGCTTGAAGCGGGCGGCGATGGCACCGGCGTCTGCAAACCCACCGGTCTCGATCAGCGCATCGATCACCAGTGCAGTCTGTTCGCTTTCGGCTGACGGGAAACTCGGCTTCGGCCCGGCCTTGGCAACCGCCGCCTCGCCGAAATCGGCCTCGATCTGCTCGGCCTTTTCCTTTTCGGAGCCGAAGCGGGGGATCTGGTAATCGGGACGCAGCCAGCGCACCAGCCCGCGCCGTTCCTCCTTCGCCCGCTCGTGGTTCAGCTCGACCAGGCGGGCAAGCAGTTCATCCTCGGGAAGATCGACCGGCCAGCCATAGGACTCCGACACCGCGACATCCAACTTGTCATGCAACTCCTTCAGGATCAGCACCAGGCCGTCATCGAAGATGCGGCGCTCTTTTTCGTTCAGATCATCCGCGTTCGCACCGGATTTCAGCCGCTCCAGCACATTGTAGAGCCCGGTCAGCGTCAGATGCGCCTGCTCGGAAAGCACACGCTTGCGGTGCGCATCGAGCTCCTCGGCGATGGCGCCGATGGTGGCCTTCTGCTGGTCGGTGGCGGCGGGGAATGGGAAGGTGTCGAAGCATTCAGTGTGGTTGTAAGTGTGGTCGTTACCCACACCGAGCCAGCCTCCAAGGCTGAGGGAATAGACAACATGGAAACGAGAGGAAAGCACCCCGATGTCATAGGGCGTTTCCAAGCAGATCATGACGATCTTGCTTTCAGCAATGTGATTGCTGTCAAGGAACAAGAAGATGCGATGCCGTGCGGTGCGGGTAGTGCCTATGAACCGTCGCAGGTCAAGGGTTGCTGAACGCTGGTTCTCATGCGTACGGCCAAACCATCCCCAATGTTCCTTTCTGAACGGCTCATTGTTCAAGTCGCGCTCAGGTTTCACCTTCATAAGAAGGTGGTGATAGATATCCGGGAACTGTTGTCGAATCTCGTCAAGGGCCATTGGATACATATCTATGGCGCAACGGTTTTGACTCTTCTGTACTAAGTCACGTCCGTTCGAATATGGTTTGATATGCCTCCTAGTATCGGAACTCCTCTTCCAGAAGTATTCGGCTTCCTCCCGTTCAAGAACAAATCCCTGTCCGTGAAGCTTGTAACCCATGTATGCGATCGCTTCATTCGCTCTTAGCCGAACCGCACTCGTGACATCCACGCCAACGGTCAAATCCGCGTTAATCTTGCCCTGTTTCTCCGCAAACAAAGTCACTGGGCTGTCCGTTTCCAGCGCTTCCTCCTTCGTCACCTCCAGCAGCCGGCCCTTGTGCTTGCCGGCCTGCGCCACCGTCATGGCGATGCGCACGGCGGCGCTGTCACGCGTCACCTTGGTCCACGGGTGATCGGCCACGGCCATGGTGAGCGAGAGCGGCTTCTTGGCGTTCAGATGCGGCTCCATCACCCGGCGCTGGAAGACCTGGCTGATGGAATTGGTGGTGACGAAGCCGAAGCGTTTCAGGCCGCTCTTGGGCTTGAGCAGAATTTCCGCCGAGTGGTCCCACCAGTACATGACGAAATCGGCGCTTTCGTTCATATGCTTGTGCGCCTTCCACAGCGCTTGCGCATAGCCTCCGCCCATGCGGGCGCGAATATCCTTGCCGCCGACAAAGGGTGGATTGCCGACGATATAGTCCGCCTTTGGCCAGTCCGGGCGGCGCGGGTTGGGATAGGTCTCCTGGCCGTCCACCACCTTCGGCATAGGGTAGCCATCCCATTTGAGGACCGCATCCATGCACTGGATGTTCTTGAACGCCTTCAAGATGGGTTCCGACGGTGCCGCGCCCTTGTTGCGGAAATGCCATTGCAAATGGCCGATCCACAGCACCAGTTCGGCGATGGCGGCGGCCCGCGCATTGACTTCGAGCCCTAAGAACTGGTGCGGGTCGACCGTATGGCTTTCGAGCGCCAGTCCTTCCTGTCCACCGAGATTGACCAGCGCCTCCAGCACTTCGCCCTCCAGCCGCTTCATCAGCTCCAGCGCGACATAGAGGAAATTGCCGGTGCCGCAGGCAGGATCAAGCACGCGGGTTTCGCAGAGTTTTTCGTGGAAGGCGGCAACTGTTTTGATCGCGGCTTCCGCCTTGCCCTCGGCCTTCTGCCGGTCGGCCGTGGAGCGGGCATTGTCCCATTCGGCGCGCAGCGGATCGATGACAGTCGCAATGACGAGGCGCTCCACATAGGCGCGTGGCGTGTAATGGGCACCGAGCTTGCGGCGGTCGGCGGGATCGAGCGCCTGCTCCAGGAAGGTGCCGAAGATTGCCGGCTCAACATCCTTCCAGTCGTGGTTGGCGGCGGCCAGAAGTTCGGCGATCTCTTCCTTGGCGAGCCCCAGCGCGCGGCGATTCTTGAAGAACTCGCCGTTGAATTTTTTCACCTTCTCGCGGATTGTCGCGGTAAAGCCGCCTTCGTCCATGGCCTTCCAGAGGTCTTCCATCATTACGGGGAAGATCTCCGGCTTCGCCGCGCAGTCCTTCAGCAGTGCCTTGAAACAGTCCTTCGGCAAAAGCTCTACATCCTCGGCGAACATGGTGAAGAGCATGCGCATCAGGAACATGGCCACCTCTTCCGTCGGGTAGCCGGATTTCTCCAGCGCCTGGCTGACGCTGGCGATGCGGGTGGCGATCTCGCGCGTCACCTTGGCGGCATGTCGGGAGGGATCCAGCGAGACTGGATCAGTCCAAATGGCGGCAAGCCGTTGGCGGATCTTCTCGTCGCGCAAGTCTTCCAGGTAGATGCGGAAGGAGCGGCGATCGGGAAACTGATCGTAGGCCTTCCCGTCGCGCCGGAAGTTAGCATAAACCTCTATGGCGTGGCCGACGTCGCAGACCAACACGAAGGGCGGCGGCTCATGGGCGGCCGGAAGCAGGCGGACATAATTTTCGGCTTGAGCTCGAGCGTTCATCATGAGCACGTCCCAGGCGCGGTTCGCGCTGGCACGGCGACCGCGTGGGGCGCTTTCCATGCCCGGCGGCTGCGGCACGTCGCCGATTTTCTTGTCGCCGGTGATGCGGCTCTGCTTGGCCTCCAGCACGAAACAGTCGCGCTTGTAGAGATCGATGCGCTTGTAGGAGACGGTCCCGTCGCGGGCCGTGTCCTTCAGCACCCGCTCGAAGACATAGTCGTTGCTCTCATGGCTAACCCTGGCTGTATCGGGATGCGACAGGCCGAGGAGATCGCAGAGCTCCACGAGAAACATGCCGTAATTGGCCCGTTCCTGGCCGCCTTCCTGGCCCTGCCATCGCTTGATGAAAGCTTCTACTCGATCTTGCGTGTCTTTTGTACTCACTCACGTCCCCTTAGGCTCCTTGGTCGCGGAGCTACTCAGTCTAGCCCTTGATATTGCAGATCGGCTAATTTTAGAACGGAAAGTTCGTCAAGCGCAGCGAAGATTCAGGTAGTTTCAACATGACCCTCTCGCTTGAGCGAGTATATTCAGTTCGTTATCGCTTCCGCAGTTAGGCTGTGCGGCGCCACGGGAGAGGTGATTGCGGTTTATGGGACGATGAGGCTCCCCTTAGGCGGCTTTGGATGCGGAGGGCTTATTGTCACGTCGCGCATCGATCAGGACGACGTCCGGGCTATCTGCCAATTTGAGATCTTTCAGGATCTTCTTGACCTTTGCTAGCTCGGCTGCCGTGAAATAAATAATTGCCTTGATGCCAGTCCCGGCATCGCTAGCCTTCTGATAGATCTCGACTTGTTTTTCTAGGTTCTGAGCGAGCTTAGAGTTTTTCGCCAGCTTCATTTCAACGAGCGTTTTCTCCGTCCCCCGGCTGATCTTGAAATCGACAGGGCCGCGCCCATCGTTTGCTTCGGCGCCGAAATCGGATGGTGTGCCGAACCAGACGAGCCGGTAGAGGACGTGGAGATCCTTTTCCCGCTCGATCGGCACACCTTTATCGTCGTAGAAGAAGCGATGGCCGCCCTTATTCTCGATCACCTCTTTCAAGTAGGCAAGACGGGCGTGCGCCTCTTCATAGGTGGATTTGCCTATTTCGTAGAACTTGGTCTCTGCAGCCAAAGAGGCCTGCAGCGATCGTAGCTGTGCGATGAACATATACTCGATGGCGAGAACCTTCTCGGCACTAACGTCCGATGCATCATCGCCATTCTCTTCCTTAAGCTTGATGTAATAGTCGATGATCTCCGGAAACTTACGCATCGTGGACACTGCAGCCTTCGCACGCTCCTTCTTTGTCGGCTCGGGCTGCTTTTTGCCTGGCTGCTTGGGGCGGCGCTTTAGCTCCGTTTCGAAGTAGTTGAAGACGGATGCACGCAATTGTATGTCGGGGATCGCGGTGGGGATGTTTTCGAACCCCTCAATCAGATCATCCTTATTGATCCAGTTCTCGTCGCGGGTAAGCATGTCCTTAGGCGACAGGATCACATAATCCCCGTAGACCCATGGAAGCCTGTATTTCGCTCGCGCCCACGCTTGTGTCTGGAAGTTGAAACGCGCCCGCTCGACCCAAACCTCTCGTACCGCCGTCGGCGGCAAGTGCTTAGCGGCAAACGTCTCCGTGTATTTGCAGAGAAAGTCTTTGATCAGGTTAGTCGTGAAGTCGCTAATGTTGTCGCGCCCGACGCCGTCCGACACCAGGCAAACCTTCTCGATATGGCTGCTCTCGGTAATCTGTTCGTCGCCAAAGTTGGCGAAAATTACATTGAGGTTGACGTGTAAGTTTCGCGCGAAATCCATGCCAAGGCCAGCGCCTCCGTTTCCCGAGACCGAAAATCCGAGCCAGTTCTGCTTTACCTCTTTGAAACAATACCAGTTTCGGAGGTCGCCATCGTTAACGCGGCCGGCGGCGGCACGGTCGCGGAGGAAAATGAGATAATTGATGATCGCTTCATGTAGCTCGACGTATTCTGGTCTGTCGCTGTGAAAAAGTAGAAAGGGGTCGATAAAAAGCGGAAGGTCGTTGACGATCGAGATATTAAGGGCGCCGTACTCCTCGAATACTTCCGCTTCCACTCCGAAATAGTCGCTTATGAACGTTGCCATCATCACCCCCTTATAGTTGAGGCTACAGGGGAAGTTGCGTCGTCGCAATAATCGCGCAACGCGCTCTGTTCAAATCCTCATGGGCCTCGGGTGTCCACGATTTCAGTTGTTTGGGTGCTGTAGTGACTGAGAATTGACAGGGCCGTAAGTTCGATTCCTCTCAAGGCGACCAAATTGCTTCTGGGTCGGATTCGGTGACGGCCGCGAGAAAAATTCTCGGGAGCTCAGGAACACTCGCGATCTTCCCTAGAGAATCGATCACCACTCGCTCCTAGAAATCGAACGGCTCAATCCTGCGTCAAGCGCCATGCGCTGTTGAGAAAGCCCGCGATTAACTGATTTGTGACCCGGAATGCGAGAAAGAAAGTTCGTGTGTCAGTCTGCCTTGCCTGCGAAAGCCAAGGCCGTATCAAGCTTGCTGTCTTGTTTGACGCTTTGCCTTCGTATCCAGAGGTGATTTCGTTCCATCATGTATTGACCTAATCGTCGCATCACTTGGCAGAGAAAGGCATTGAATGGCCGGATGGTACTGAACGGCAAGATGTGACTCTCATAGCGACGAAACAACTCGTCCTCGAGCGAAACAATTGCCTCGAAACTCCCAGGGTCGCCCTGACGGGCACATCTGCCGAATAGCTGGCGATCGATCCGGCCGGACTCGTGGTACTCCGTCAGTATCACATGCAGGCCGCCGCGCTTGACGACGTCAGCGGAAAGCTTGATGTCGGTTCCCCTCCCGGCCATGTTTGTTGCCACTGTTACACTTCCAGCACTTCCAGCGGCGGTGACGATAGCGGCTTCACCGGCATCTTGCCGCGCGTTCAGAACCGTGTGCTGAAGCCCCTGCGCTCTCAAGACAACGCTGAGTGCTTCGGACGCTTCTACGGAACGCGTGCCGATGAGCACGGGGCGGCCGCTTTCGCTGACTTCGCGCACGCGGCGGGCGACATGTCTCCATTTTTCACCGGTCGTGACGCAAAGACGGGCGCCAAGGTCCTCGCGCCGCACTGGGCGATGCGTCGGAATCCTGATGAATTTCAGGTCGTAGACCTCGTCCAGTTCGGTTGCGATTTCCGCAGCTGTGCCCGTCATGCCTGCCAGCCAAAGATAACGCCGGAAGAACCTTTGATAGGTTATCTGTGCGAGGGTTTCACGACGTCCCGACGGTTTGCAGTCTTCCTTGCTTTCAATCAACTGATGCAAGCCACGCTCCCAGGAGCGGTCCGCCATGACGCGCCCAGTATATTCGTCGACGATCTGCACCTTGCCGTCGACAACGATGTAGTGCACATCCCGCTTGAACAGATGAAGGGCAGAGAGGGCCTGTTCGACGAGTTCGAGACGAGCCCTTCGCGCCGCCCACAAGCCTCCGGCGGGCGATGACGCATCGGCCACGATCTTACGACCGAGCGGCGTCAGGTGAATGGTCTTGTCTCGTGTCGACAAGCGATAATGGTCTGCGGCCTGCAGATCCTTCGCAACGTCAAGGGCTGCGCGGTAGGTTTCGGCGCCGACGGGATCTTCAAGTTCGCGGGAAATGATGAGGGGCGTTCGGGCTTCGTCGACAAGAACGCTGTCGGCCTCGTCGACGATCGCAAAGTGAAGGCCGCGTAGGTACAATTGCGGACGATCACGAATGTCGCCGATCGTTTGATCGAGCAGGACGCGCGCCTTGCTCCTTTTTCCACGCAGCGCGATCGTGTCGCGCAGATAGTCGAACGCCAGTTCCTTGTTCGTACAGTAGACGACGTCGCATGCGTAGGCAGCCCGTCGAGTGGCTGGATCCTGGCCGTGCTCGACCAGGCCGACGGAGACCCCGAGCCTGTCATAGACCGGTTTGAGGTGGTCGGCGTCCCGCTTGGCAAGATAATCGTTTACCGTCACGATATGAACCGGCACCCCGGCGAGGGCTGCGGTCGCTGCTGGCAGCAGGGCCGTGAGAGTTTTGCCTTCGCCGGTATTCATCTCGGCAAGCCTGCCCTGCAGGAGCATGTAGCCGGCGACCAACTGGACTGGATGATGTCTCATGCCAAGCAGGCGATAGGACGTCTCTCTCACGAGTGCGAATGAGCGTGCGATATTCTCGGCGGTCAGTCCTGTGTGTAAGAACTGTCGGCGAAGCTCGTCGGAGATTAGTGCATAGTCGGTCTCGTCCATGCCCTGCAATTGGGTGGCATACCGCTCGACCCTTTCCAGAAACGGGCCGAGGCTGACCAGTGTCGCCGTCGATCGTCTTTTCAATGTAGCCTGAAACCGCGCCAGGATGCTGTCAATTGCCCCGGCCGTCGGCGCTCGCCTCTCGGGAAACGGCATCATCTTGAGGTCGCTGAGCTTCCAGGGATGAACGAGTTCGTCAAGCATGGAGCTGAGCCAGGAACAGTTGCCGGACGCGGCGCGCGATCTGCGTGGCCGCCGGTTCCCATTCGTGTTCGAACCGCACGTAGACCCGGCTTCCGAATGCCGGAGGGGCGGGACTTTCTGAAATATCCAGATCGATCTGGAACCAGCGCCTGAGGGATTTCAGTCCTTCGGTATCACGTGGATCGGTGGTAATCGGACCGCCGCTGACCGACGCGAGGGCCTTGCTCGGGAGATGGTCGATGGCTGCGGGTGCTTCATGCAGGATCTTTGCCGGCAGTGAGATCTCAGCTTGTCCCGGAATGCGCACGCTGACCCGCACGAGCCGTTTTCTGACGAGGTCGATGTCGTCCTGGGAAACCACGACGCGGACTGTTTGTCCGTGTGCTGGCGTTACATAACCCAGCACGTCTCCCTCCCGAAAATACCGCTCCGGCAAATCGCTGATACGGTCGACAACGAAGGTCCCTGCGGTTGCACTGTGGGCGATCAGACGTCTTGATCGCTCTCTTGAACGTTTGAGCTCGGCGCTCGCCTCTTCAAGCTCCCTGGACGTCACCTCGGCTTGCGCTCGGTTCGTAAGCCACTCGGCTCGGAATTGCGTGCCGAGTTCTCGAACGCGGGCCTCGAGGATCGATAGCTGCATGGTGAGAACAGGGTCCGAGGATTGAAACAGTGGCGCACCTTTTTCGACATGCGATCCCGCCGGCGCGGCAACCTTCTCGAGGAAGCCATCCGCTCCCGCTCGCACATAGGCCTCCTCCGGGAGCCAGATCGTCCCCTGGGACAGGGTGTTGAGAGGAAGGGGAACGAGCAGGACGGGACCGGCGACAGCCGCAAGCGCGAGAGAGGTGATCCCAATGGCCCTGACGCGGTGGCGGCGCAGCTGAGGACTTGCAACGACATGCCACAGCATCTTTGCGGCCGGCATCGCGATGCCGGAGAAAAGCCCCCACAGCGCCAGCAGGATCCCGATAACAAGATAATGGGTCGCGACGAAAAGCGATATCCCGAAGAGAACGATCATCCGGTAGACGTAGGAGGCCGGTGCAAACACGAGCAGCCAGACATGCTCCCCGAAACTTAAAGGGTCGCTCTTCTTCTCCACGCCGAACACCCGGCGCTCGATCAGGCTTGCCCAGTATTTGGTCGATCGCGGCGCAAGATTCGGCATCTCGATGAGATCAATCAGCACAAAATATCCATCGAACTTGAGAAGCGGATTTCCGTTCACCAGCACCGTCGACATGCCGGACACCAGCATCACGTCGAAGGCGACAGCACGCACCGGGCCGGCCTCCACGGCCAGCCACAGGTAGAGGCCACAGGCTGCCAGGAATGTCTCGACCATGATTCCTGCCCCGGCGACGGCCGCACGCTGGTATTTGCTGCGGAAGCCTGCCGAAGCGGACGCATCGACATAAGGAACCGGAAAAAAGACTAGAAACATCAGGCCCATCTGATGCACTTCGCCTCCGAATGCCTTTGTTGCAAGACCATGTCCGAATTCGTGCAGCAGCTTGACGATCGGATAGACCAGCGCAATGAGGAGCAATCCTTCGGCCGCAAAGACGCGGTCGGATAGGTTTCCAGCCAGTTCTTTGGCGTGGAGTGTCGCAAGATAGATCGCCGGTGCGACTGTTGCGAGCCAGAGGAATAGGCCGGTCCGGCTGAACAGGGGACGAAAGAGCGGAAGCATGCGCTTCAAAAAGAAGTCGGGATCCCAAAGGGGCAGGGTTATCGACAGCGGGCTCTTGAGATTGCGCTTCAGAAGCGACTGGCTCTGCCGCGAATAACGGTCAAACAATTCCAGGGCGTCCGGCTGGGTGTCGAGGCGCAGAAGGTCGGCTGAGTAAAGCTGCGTCAGCAACCGGATGACGTCGTCCTGGCTTGGTGCCTCATTACCGAAGGTTTCGGCCATTTCGTTCCAGACAGCATCGACCGAAAGGCGGCCGTCGATGCTTGCTATGAAATAATAGGCGATCGGCGTGAAACGGTGGGATTTGCCGCTTGCCGCATCCTGGAGAACGTACCAGACGCTGCCGCGGAAGCGATGGCGATGGATAAGCACGTGCGGTCGCAGCCGCGGCCTGAGATTGCACAATCTGTACCAACTCTGGCTGAGGAAGGGTTCCACTATGATAACCTCGCTGCGTTCAAGGGATCCAGGACCAGACGAACAGCCTGGTCCGCTCGATCAGACTGCGCGTGGCGACCCACAGAAGCGATCGTTGGCCGATATCGATCTTGCCGATCCCTTCCATGCCCGGTCGCAGGGGCAGGTCGTTTTCGAGAAGGTCTGCCTCGACACGGAAAAAATTTCGGCCTTCTTCGGCCGCGGCAACCGAGGTCAACCGCGACACACGGAACGGCACGGTCTGACCGGCCGCACCGGTGACGGCAAGCTGCCCTTGCTGGCCGAGGCTGACGTGCCGGATGTCCTCCTCGTCGACATGCAAAACCACCCGGTAGGAATCAAGCGGAGCCACTTCGAAAAGAACCTTTCCCTGCTGCACGGGCGCCCCGAGCATCTGGCTGAGGTCGCCGCTGACGACAAAACCGTCGATGGCGGCGCCAATCCTGCTCCTGGAAAGTTTGTCGGCGGCTAGCGCTCTCTGCGCCTCGGCCTGGTCGATCTGCGCTTGAAGGAGCTGCATGGCCAATCGGTCGTGCTGGGATTGTGCGTCACGATATTTCTGCTGGAGCTTTCGAACCTCGATTTCCCATCGCGTCCGTTCGAGCGTGAGGTCGCGGTCCTCAAGGACCGCCAGGGTCTCCCCCTTGCGAACAAGATCGCCGGGACGAACAAGCGCCTGCGCCAGGAATCCATCGAACGGCACAACCGCTGCCCGTTGCACCGAGCCTTCGAGAACCGCTTTACCGGATACCCGAAATTCGCTTTTGGCAAATGACAGGAACCCGATGACGCACAGCGAGGCAACCACCGCGAGCTTGACCGCGGGACGGCGCGGACCGAAGACGGCGGCAAGGCCGGAGCGTGCATTTGCGATCGCTCGCCCCGTCAGCAGACGTTCGGCACTACGCTGGAGTTCGAGGACCGGGCCGGCGAGCGACCCCAGGAGTTCAAGGGTCTGTAGCGTTTCGATGTCGAATGGTTCTGACGTTCGCCGTTCAAGCGTTATGATACCGGCGACACCGTTGTTTCCGGAAAAAGGGACCGAAACGGCGCTGCCGATCGGACCGCGCGAGACAAGATCCTTGTGAGCAATTGCGATCCGCTTTTGGGTTCCCGGTATCAACGGGTAGGATGTGGACTGCCGTTGATCGAAGGCCTCATCCATTGCGCTTTCAATCCTGCCGATCAGCTCGGCCTTCCGCTGAAACCACGCCGAATGCGACATGGCCCGCAGCCGCATGCCGCGCCGTTCATGGAAGCCGAGCGAAACGCGCTCGCAGTCGTAGCGTGCGGCAAGCTCGTTGACCAGCGCGGTCGCCGCCACCTGCAGTCTTGCGTGTTCCCCTGCGACCGCGAGCAGATCGAGAGCCGCGTTTGCCCGAGCGAGACTCGATGCATCGCCGGAATTTTGCCGGCGCCGTAGGGCGGCCTCGAGCCATCCTGAACCCCACTGCAATTGGCGAAACACTGCCTGCAGATCAAGCCCGGCATTGGAGGCGATATCGACGGCAACGACGCCGATGACACTCCCTTGGACGGCGATAGGAAAGGCGACGTGCATGCGCGCGGCTGCGCCGGTGCTTGCCAGGATAGAGCGGACTACGCCACGACCGTCGCAGACCGCTTGTTCCGCTCCCGGTGTCAGATAGGTAACATCGCTTTCGGCATCAGGCCAGATCGCAGCCGGCCGATAGGATCCGTCAGGGCTTTGGAGAAGCAGGAGCCCGGTGCTGCTGAATGGGATCTGACTGCATTGCAGGGCAAGCCAGGATGAACAGAACGCTCCTATACTGTCGGCGGTCGCAAACGACGCCCAAAGCGCAGCGTTGTCTGAGGTTGCCCCGACGCTGAAGTCTGGTGCACGTTTCCGCGCTGCCTTTGTTTCGGTTTGCTCGACGGAATCCATCGCTACTCTCACACCTGCATGCCATTGAGTGCGCCCGTCTTAAGGGGCGGCTGTATGAAATTACGCACCTGTCATTCCATCGTTTCTCGCATCACATTGACATAGGCGGCGCTATTGCCCTGCGACCCCTCGCCGGCAGGGCGGGCATGAAACTTCACGGTGCATTGAAGACCGGCCGGGATCTTTCCATCGGGGTTATCGAGCTTCAACCTGACGCCGAAGGTCGCGCTCGCTGCATCGATGAAGGGGTCGACCAGCAAGACGCTGGCAACGAACTGTCCAGCCACTTCTTTCGGAGCTACCTCAGCGAGATCGCCGAGCTGCACGTGGCCGAAGTGCTCCAGCGGCAGATAGACTTCCACGTAAAGCGGATCCACGCGAAGAATGCTGAGGACATGCGCCTGATCGTGAAGATACTCGCCAGGCGATAGCGACCGTTCAACGACAATCCCGTCGAAGGGGCTGCGAATGATGCGCTGCTCGACCAGCGTTTCGGACCGCGCGGCCTCAAGCTGCGCCATGTGGAGGTTAAGTTCGGCCTCGCGCACCGCCTGCACCGAAAGCTTGAGGTCCGTATCGGTTTCGTCGCGGCTCTCCTCCGGCGCTGCGGCTGCCTTGGCAAGCCGGGTCAGGCGTTTTGTCTTCCTGGAGAGAAATTCGAGCCGGGACGTGGTGGAGCGGATTTCGTGGTCGTTTTCGGCGCGGGCACGGGCGACAGCAAGCGCTGCGCGCTCGACGTCGGCATCAAGCTCGGCAACGATCTGACCGGTTTTCACTTGGCTGCCGCGGTCGACATAGACGTTTTTGACAAGTCCCGATACCGAGGCGCCGAGCTTGGCCTGCGCGCTCGCCTCGATGAGACACGACGCGTTGAAGGGGGCTTCGTCCTGCGCCAGAGCTGGGCCTGGCACAACATCAACGGCGGGCAGCGCCAGCGATGCCGCCATCGCCAAGCCGGAAATGCGCGAAGATCTGTATCTAGTGCAATTCTCCATAGCGCCTCTCGTGCTCGTCGATGAGTTTCGCCATGAGGTCCCTGAGGCGCTTGGCGGCGAACGGGCTCAAGACGATCCGGTGGTGCAGCTCGATTTCGAGATCCCGCCGGGGGCGATCCCAATTGTGATTTGCCCCGAAATTGAGAACGACCTCCTCTCGCGTGCTCGTCGCGTTGCAAACGTTGCAGTAAGTGCTTTTGAGGTTCGCCGTGTTCAAATGCACGGGCGGCGGCGCTTCCCCGGGTGTTGCTTGAGATTGCGCATGCGCTGCATTTCCTCTGCCTGCCGCCATCGTGACTTTCCCCATTTCCACGTCTGCAGCCTCGTTCGATAAAGGTTCCGGATTCTTCGCCAGACTGTTCATATTCGCCTCCTGTCCTGTTCCGAGGTCGACGCAATTCGGATCCCCGCGTTCGGGTTGTGAGCCGCAAGCGCGTTCACAACGAAAGGAAAGGCCCATTTCGGATCTGCCACGGGCGGCGTGCTTCCGGGTGCTGGTGCCGACATCGGGGCATTCAGCTCGATTTGCGGGCCACCTGCATCTGACGAGGGCGAGCCTCCGCCGCCAAACAGGCTCCAGCCGGGCATCGCGCCTGCGGCATCCGGGAGCGAAAGCTCGTCGGTATGCGGCGATGCCGCCTTGATGGCAGAACTGACCTCGGTGCCGACGGGCGCAACCGATTGTTGCGGGGGTGTTGAAGCGACGATCCCGACCGCACTGAGTTGCCCCGATGGGCTGGCATCTGTCACTGTGGGTGCGGAAATCTTGCCTGAAACATCGCTTCGGGCCAAGCCTTGTTCCACGGATGTCAGTCGTATCGTGTCGACGCTCGGAAACTGCACCTTCACCTTGCCGGGGATTGCCGGAATCTCGCGCTGATCACAGCCATCGATCTCAAGCTGCAGCGTATTCGCATCAGATTTCGTAATCGCGCCGCTGAGATCGAAATCGGCGATGGTCAGCGGATTGATCAATGGCCAGGCGGCAAATCCGCGCCCTCGGTTTGCTGCTTCGCCCGAGATGAGCTTCACGTCGGCTTTGGTGTAGGTCGCATCCCTGTTTGCGTCGCCGATATAGCCTACGACCTGCAGTGCGTCGTCGCCAATCACCTTGCCCTGCGAGCTGTTGACGCTTTCGACCGTCACATGCAGGAGCTGCGCTTCTCCGTAGAAGGCTGTGACCGGCACGTAGGCCGTCAGCGAGACGATCTCAAGCGAACCGCTCTTGAGAGCCTTTGTCGTCGAGATCGTGACACGGGCCTGCATCGTTCCATCCGCCTTCGGCTGGTCGCTAAAAGTAAGTTTCGAGCCCTTCGGCAGGTCGGTTCCAGAGGTGGCACCGGTGATCGTCAACAGCGCCGGATCGTAGTCGATCGCGAAAACGAGGGATTTCACGCCGCCGACACTGCTGAACGTGACCGGTAGGCCCATTTTGCGTCCTAGGATGTCGATGATCTGACCCGGACCGCGCATGAAGTCGCTGAGGCTGATGAAGCCGGTCGCCTTTTCCCGCTTGACTTCGAAGGTAGCGATGAAGCTGTCGCCGGGCGTACCGTCATGATTGCCGTCGAGGTTGCCGTAGCCGTCGTGCAAGGCGTTGGCGCCGCTGCGCAGCACGACGCGATAGCAATCTTCCTGCAATGGCCCGGATGGGTCGCAGGAGTAATCCAGGCCGCCGGTCTGGATGAAAACAAAGCCCGCGCCGTCCGCATCGACGACGATGGAGCCATCGATGGGCCCAGACCTTTGCCCAATCAGTTGGACATCGGCGGGACCAAGCGTCTTGCCTTCTCCGGGATAGAGGTTGAACGTCGACAGGTCGAAGGCATGGTTGAAGCGCACCTCAAATCCGGAGATGGTCGGCGTGAAGCGTTCGACCATCAGCCAGTCCGCCTCTGTCGTGACCTTCAGCACCGTTGGCGCCTTGAACGTTCCGTCTTCGTTGACGACACTGGCGCCAACCGAGAAGGTGCCGGCCCTGCGATAGACATGCGTCGCATTGGACGGGCTTTCATTCAGCGTTTCGATGAGGCCGTCACCCCAGTCGATCGTCCAGGAACGGATCGTGTCTTGCCCGGGATCAGATGCGGCAAGCGCGATCGTATACTGCTCACCGACGATCGCGCGGGCCGGGCCCGCAATCGTGATAACGGGCGCGACGTCGGCGACTTGGATGGAGAAGCTTTTCTCACTGGCAGCGCCCTTCGAGTCGATAACCCGAAGCGTGACGGCATGGGTGGCGTTGCCGTCGCGCGCCGCCCAGCGGAATGCGCCAGTCACGGCGTCGACCGTGGCGCCGTCCGGCCCGGTAACCAGCGAATAGGCGAACCTCTCTCCATGGTCGGGGTCGCTCACCGTCGGCATGAAGGCAATCGTATCGCCCTCCTTGACGCTGAGGTCTGGAAGGGGCCCGAATATCGGCCCGTCGTTCAGCCCATTGATCGTGATCGTCACGAGTGCGGTCGACATCGTGCCGGAGCGATCCTTGACTGAATAGGTGAAGCTGTCGGTCGCGATTTCGCCGGCGGCAAGGGCGGCAAAGGCGCCATTCGGATCGTAGGCATAGCTGCCATCGGCTGCCATGGTCAGCCGCGCCCCTGAGACCAGGACGATCGTCTGGCCGACGGCCTGGCCGGAACCATTGACGGCCACGACGGTCAGCGCATCGCCAATGTCGGTGTCCTTGTCATTGGAGAGAACCCCGTTTTGGGCTGACACTGCGAGGGCGGTGTTCTGGTCCGTCGAAGCACCGTCATCGGCGGCTTGAGGAGCATCGTTGCGGCCGTTGATCGTTACCGTCGCCATTGCGGTGGAGGCGGCACCTACGGCATCGCGGACGGTGTATCTGAAGACGTCCTGTGCCTTTGCACCCTCTGCAAGATGTTCGAAGGCACGGTTCGGGTCATAGCCGAAGGTCCCGTCGGCATTCAGCGTGACCATTCCTTTCGTTCCAGTCGTATCGATGTTGACGACGAGGCTCTCGCCGGGATCGACATCGGAATAGGAGGGCGTCAGCAGGACGGGCGGGCCATCTTCCGATACCTCGCCGGAGAGAGCCTGCACGACGGGCGCGTCGTTCACCGGTGTGATAGTGAGCCTGAATACGTCGAAGGCTGAGAACTCGCCGTCGCTTGCCGTCACCCTGATGTCCAGGAACCCGTTGAAATTAAGGGGCGGTAGGCCCGAGAAGGCCCTGGTAACGGGGTCAAATGAAAGCCAGGCCGGGAGCGAGTCTCCATTTGAAAGCGATGCCGCAAAGCTGAGAGCATCGCCGTCCGGGTCACTGAACACAGATGCAGGAAGGGCGAAGGTCCACGCGGTGTCTTCCGGCGAGGACTGGTCGGCGATCGCGGCCGCAACGACCGGCGCGCCGTTTGTCGACGTGACGTCGATGCGGACGGTCGCAATGTTGCTGACAGCCGTTCCGTCGCTGACGCGGTAGGTGAAACTGTCGTTTCCTGTGAAATTCGCGGACGCGGTATAGGTTACGGTGCCATCCGGATTGACAATCACCGTTCCCGAGGCGGGCCCGCTCATGATCGTGACTGCGAGCGCCGAACCTTCGGCGTCGCTATCGTTGGCGAGGATGGCAATGACCTTCGATCCGTTT
Organism: Rhizobium sp. WSM1274; assembly: GCF_025200775.1. Taxonomy (NCBI): domain Bacteria; kingdom Pseudomonadati; phylum Pseudomonadota; class Alphaproteobacteria; order Hyphomicrobiales; family Rhizobiaceae; genus Rhizobium; species Rhizobium sp. WSM1274. The sequence continues at coordinate 405,992 of NZ_CP104139.1, forward strand.
TTCGCAACCGTTGCCGCGTCGTCGGCTGCAACCGGCGCGTCGTTGCGGCCGCGGACCGTGATCGTGACCTGTGCCGTCGATTGGGCACTGGCGGCATCCGCCATCGTATAGGCGAAGCTGTCGATTGCGGACTGGCCATCGCCGAGGACCTCGAAAGCATCATTGGGATCATAGGTAAAGCTGCCGTCGGCATTCAGGGTGAGTTTGGCGCCCGAGGTCAGCGTGACCGGCTGGCCGACTGCGGCGGCAATGCCGTTGACGGCGACGACGGCCTTGCCGTCGCCGGTATCGACGTCGAGATCATTGGCAAGCACACTGTCCGGCAGGGTGACCGAGAGAATACTATCCTCGTCAATCTCCGCGATATCGTTGACCGCGAGCGGCGAGTCATTCTGCCCGGTTATCGCGATCGTCACCACTCGGGTCGAGGAGAGGCCGCCTTGGTCGGTGACCGTATAGTGGAAGCTGTCGGTGGCGACGGCGCCCGTCTTGAGCGTTTCGAAGGCTTCGTTCGGATCATAGGTGAAGGTGCCGTCAGCGTTGAGAGAGACGCTGCCCTTCGTGCTGGCTGTACCAAGGCTGAGAGTGTGGACATCACCCGCATCGATATCGGTGAAGACCGGCGCCACGATTACCGCCGGGCCGTCCTCCATCGCATGTGCGCTCACATCTTCGGCGACCGGCGCATCGTTGACCGGCGTGACGGTCAGCGTCACGGTTGCAACGTTGCTCACGGCAATCCCGTCGCTAACCCGATAGGTGAAGCTTTCGGCGCCGAAGAAGTTTGCCTTCGGCACATAGGTGAAGGTGCCGTCTGCACCGAGTGTTAGTGTCCCGTTCGCCGGCCCTGTGACGAGCAACGGCGTCAGGCTGTTGCCGTCTGCATCCGTGTCGTTGACAAGAACCGGGATCGCAATACTGCTATCTTCAGCCACGGTAGCCGCGTCGTCTGTCGCAACAGGGGAGTGGTTTTCCGGGGCGTTGTCAGTGACGAACTCGACGTCGTCAATGACGATCTCACTGCCGACCGCCCCGAAACCGATCAGGTCGAAGTAGAGTTTCAGGGGGGTGTCTGTCGCGATTCCCGTGAGGTCGAACTCGACCGTGACGGGGCCGTCGGCAGGCACTCGACCATTCTGGTCAACGCCGGTCAAACGAATGCGCGAGGAGGCAAAGACGGTCCCGTCAGACTGGATGTTGAGGCTCGCATCGCTCTTCGAGAGGCTGTTGGCCGAAATGGGTTTTCCATCGGCGCCGATCAGGGCAAACTCAAAGGCGTCGCCAGGGTTGGCCTGGTTTGCGGTGAAGCTAGCGCTTTTCAGCGTGAAACGCAACGCCCGTGCATTTTGGGGAAGGGTAAACTCCTCTGTCGCCCGCGAACCTGTGCGATCGCCCTCCGTCAGTGTCAGTGCGCCTGACTGAATTGCTGCCGAGCCTGTGAGCGCCCAGCCAAAATCAGGCAGGGCAGCATTTGCTTCGGCGAACGACCCATTGACGAGGGCTTTGGGTTCCGCGTTGGCCGGGCCAACCAGCTCGGCGAGAAGCGTACTGAGATGATATTCGGCCCCGATCGCGTTGGCGATCACTTGCGGAGCGGCGGCGACTGCGGCCTTGAGTGCTGCTATGTCCGACGCCGACGGGAGGCGTCTGACGCCGATGGGAAGGATTGCTGCCATCACACTGTCGGGCGCCGACGAGTGGCCGAGGCCAAGAACGTGGCCGATTTCATGGATCGCAACGGTCAGTAGATCGATGTGCTTGGCTGCATCAGTTCCGGGTTTGGCTTGGAAGATGTTTGGATCAGCTGTTGCCTCGTACTCGCTGTTGTCCTCGGGGGTCTGATCCACGAACCAGCCGAGACCGCTAGCATTACCATCGAAGCTGATTGCGCCACCGAATGATTGTGCAAGACGGCCGGGCGCGAGATCTAGGACGTCAATATTGAGGCCTGCGCGAGGATCGGTGCGTGCCCAGGCGCGTTCTCCATTCGCGATGAGGTCGACCGCCCCAGCCACTGTGAGCACTGGCTGCTTATCGAGGTCCTGATTAGTATATTCCGAAGTCTGTACCGCGGAGCCACCCTCGATCGGCGGAGCACTTACCACGGTTCCTAGTTGAGGCGCGCTCAACGTCACGTGAATGTGGTCTTCGTGGTTTTTCAATTGATGATGACCGGCTGGCGACAGGGTGGAACCTGAATATCCGTAACCGATCTTCTCAAGTGCATCGTGTACTCTCCACAATGACTTAGAGTTAGGATCGTCCTTTGGACCTAAAACGTTACTTCCGAAATACAGCTGAACAACAGCGATTTTTCCACTCGCTTCATATACCGATAATACCTCTACAAGTAGCTGACGTTCCGATTTGGTTAGAAACCCGGATTTGAACTGATTAAGCTCCGTAAGGCCAAGGAAATTCTCAGGGTGCAAAAAATATTCAATCTTCTGAGCGTAGGAAGTGGGGACGTTATTCGGAATATACAATGCCGAATTTCGTCCATTGCTTAGCGTTATTAACTTGAGTTCATTCTGTATTTTTTGCCAGGGAATTCTGATATCTAGAGTCATCCCCGCGGTGTGTTCAGCATGAAGCGACGGTAACGTATCGCTAAACTTGTCACTCGCCGAGGTAATCTGAATTCCCTGTACCAAAGGCACAAAATCGGCATTGAACCGCGAATAATCTGGATCTGACGCTCTCGTGGATTTGCGGTACTCCTCGGCCAGCTGATTGTGTCTTTCCGCAACAGACCTTAGATACTCGACGCTCCAAGAAGTTGCATAATGCTCTGAACCGATTGTTCCCTCCGCTAGCCGTATTTTATCATCTTGTTCAGCCACACGCTCCAAATCCAACCATCTTGGAGCATTCGAAGCTCGTAGTCTCTGGTAGCTCTGATCGCCAATTGATAGGTCTGTAAAAATGACGCCAGAGTACTTTTCCATTGGGTGCCCAGCTGACGGATAAATTTTTCCAACTACCATCCGTGCGTACTTCGTATTGTATATATCAGCGTCTTTTGTATCGGCGAGGCGCTGATTGAATATGCTCGCCTGGAAAAGTCGAATGCTTTCAACTAACGATGATTCATAGTTGCGACCGGTAGTTGGGTCGACATTGCGAGGCACCGGATTTACCAACAATGTCCCACTCGCCCTTGGATTAATTGCGACTACAGGGCCTCGATTCTGAATAGCTCCGCTGACGATTAACTCAACTGCCGAAGCACTCGGACCTTTCGTTCCACTCTTGCTTTCGACGCTCCAGAAACTACCTCCCCATCCGGGATAGCCAAGGTATTTGAGACGTTGCGACACTTTGTATACATCAAGCGGATTGTTCTTGGCTCTTGCTGGGTCGCCTACACTTCCTGAGAGAATTAGATCATTGGTGGCGCCGCTATCAGATATGGCTATAGGCAGGACATACTTGACCCATTCATACCTGCCATTTACTATTTCCAGTGCGGCGAACCGTATCTCATCGAGATCGGTGAGGGCCTGTTTTCCTGATCTAAGCCGAACCAAATCACTGTTGTCATCTATTTTCGGAGCGTAATAAAGTTTATTGTTGGGAAGATAATTGTCGCCAAATTTTGTTTTAAGTACGTCTAGTGTCACCGAATCGTCGACGTATATCCTGGCTGATTTTCCGTCAATGCTTCTTTTAACCTGAGCAATACTTGTATTGTCTGTAATGATAAATATCTTTTCTGCATTCGGTACTATATTCCTGAAGTCGATGAGTTTGACGTCTCCCAACATAGTACTAAAAACTGGCAGAAGCTTGTCGCCTGGCTGGCCAAAAGGCGTACCACTCATTGCGGACTTTTTTGTCACAGCACTTCCAAGAAGTTGAGGAGCCTGCTGAGAGCCGGTCGTCGAAGCCAGAGGAATGCTTCGTACCGCCAGTACATCAATCGGTGTAGATGCGCGATCCGATGCTATGGATGCCTCGGCTGTCCCTATCAACTGGTCGACGTCGTACTCCCAGGTCTCGCCAGTTCCCCGCAGCTCTACAAACAGCGTCTTGCCGTCCGCGGATAGGGCCAGCGTGTTGGCGAAGCTGTCCTCGATCGCCTCCGTCGCGCCGAGATAGATCGGGTTAGGTCCGAACGGATCCTTGATGATGCCGATCTTCGAGCCGGCGATGCGTGTGTTCTCGTGGCCGGGGATGAAGACCGCGCCCGAGCCCGGCGAGAGGCCGCCGAAGGGATCGAGATTGGCGTCTGTACCTGGGTCTATCGTACCCGGCGTGCTGGCGCTCTGGTCAAGTGCCTGGATCGGCAGGTGCCAGTCGCTGACAAAGGCATAGGCACCGTCGTCGGAAATAACGATGCCGCGGGAATTGCGGATCATCAGGTCATAATGTTGGGTGTTAGTGCCGAGGCTGAGGCTGACGGCGGCATTCTTGATCGTCGCCTTGAAATTCAGGGGATCGTCGTTCGTGACTTCGATCGTGCCGAAGCCGCGGTTGATGTCGAGGAAATTGGTAAACGCCATCCGCTTCGGATCACCGGCGGCAACGATCGTGTTCGGCTGGATGCCGGCATCGAGTTCGCCGATCACCTGGTGCCATTTGCGTGGGTTGGCCTTGGTGACGTCGAAAGGCTCGTCGAACGGGTCGACATTGATGACGGCGATGCGGCCGGGTGTGCGCTCGCCGGCGAAATAGCCGCCGTACGTGGTCGTCTGCGGCTCGGCGACATAGAGCCGGGTGCCGTCGGAATTGACTGCCATGCCGAGCACACCCTTGGTGGCGTTCGGCAACTCGATCGTCGAGACGACCATGTCGAACGTCTTCGAGGTCGGGTTGACATCGATGACGTAGAGCTTGTTTGCCACCCCGCCGGCATAGAGATAATAGCCGTTAACGGCGACCGACGTGATGAGCGGCATCTCTCCACGGTCGACCGGCTTGCCGTCCTTGTCGAAGGCAATGATGCGGGTCAGGCGGTCAATCTCTGCCGTCGCCGGATTGAGGTCGACCTCGTGCAGGCCGACCGTGTCGATCACGGCCACGCCGCCGGTTGCGAGCGCCACAAAGGCGCGCGTTCCGTCTTCGGTGAGGGCGACGGGGTTCGGTGCTGCGGTCGTCAGGGCGCCGGCAAGCTCAATGCGCTTGACGATTTCCTGCTTTGCGGTGTCGTAGACGACGAAATGTACCGTGCCTCCCGTCGGATCGATCGAATACACGCGGTTCTGCGCGGTTTCGGCGAAGGTCGAGCCGCTCTCCAGTTCGATCGGCTCCGATCGGTCGATGCCGGCGGCATCGAATGCGAAGCCGTCGACCTTGCGCACGAGCGAGATGTCGGCAAGGCCGAGGATCACATTGCCCGGGACATCAGCTTTCGCAGTCCCGCCGGAAATTGTGGCCAGCACGTCGATCGGCTCGGCGTCTCCCATCACATAGCGGACATAGAGCTTGCCCGGTCCGTCGAGTTTTTCGGCGGTAACGACGACCTTGTCGTCGATGAACTGGACAGGGGTTGCGCCCATGACCGGCGTCTGCCCGTCGCCGAGTGGCGTAGGCGGTGTGACCGTAAGGGAGGCAGCGTTGGCGCCGGGCAGGGTTGTCAGCTCGGCGCTCTGAACGGAAATCGCCCCGCCATTATAGGTGATGATGTCGATTGGCCGGGCGCTGCCCGGATCGACGGGCATGGCAAGCGGCACGTCGCCCAAGAGCCGCATGCCGTAGGACGTGCCGCCGTCGTTGAAGATGGCGAAGGAGGCTGCATCCGAGCTCGACGTCAGCGACACGATGCTGTTCTGCGCTCCGCGCACCACAATATAGGTGCCGCCGAGAACGAGACCCGGATAGGGAGGCGAGTTGGTGCGGATAAAGCCATCCTCACCCACGGTGCCGAATTCGGCAAGCAGCCATAGAGACTTCGTGCCTCCATCCGGCAGCGGCAGCTGCGCATTGCGGAAGAAATAGACGGTCTCACCGGCGGTCGCCCCGCCAGGTGCCTGGACGGCGACCTGGACCGGCTCGTCGAGCGTGGCACTGCCGAGATCAAGGTTGAAGCCCGCCAGGAGGTTGAGCGCCGGTGGTACCGCCATCGGCAGGTTCGCAGCGGCGACGGCGTTGATCGATACCGTCCGCGGTTCGGACAACAGGCCTGGTCCAACGGTGACGAATGTTCCGCCTGATCCCGCGACGACCCCGCCTGCAGCCCCGACTGTCGTGGCGCCGCTCGTCGGCTCTTGCACGACGACGGGTATGTCGGTCTGGCCGCCCGCATTGATGATGCTGATGGTCGCCACGCCCACGGCTCTGCTTTGGACGAGGCCGTTCGTATCGACCGCGACGACATTGGCATTGCTCGTGAAATAAAGTGTTCCGTCTTCAGCCTGCGTAATGTCAAGGCCGTCTCCATCCCAGGCTTGCAACTGCCTGATGCCGGTCCCCGGCATGAACGCGATCGAGGCCGGGTAGGTGAGAATGGTCGGGACCTCGACGCCCTCATCCTCGCTGAGCGTCGGATCGAACACATTTGCTGCCCGCACGGCCGAGATGCCGTGGCTTACTGCGGCAATGACACTCCAGCCGTCCGAGACGCCGACGACGGTTCCCGACGCATCGACGGAGACGACTGAAGGATCGAGCGAGGTGAAGTTCAAGTATGAGGCATCGAGCCTGACACCCGTCTCGTCCGCGAAATCGCCGGTGATCTGCAGCTTTTGCCGAAGACCGGGCAGGAGCTCGATCGATGGAAGGTTGATGCGCACGAGCTTCGCGTCGGAAATATTGACGGTGAGCGTCGCAATGCCCGAAGAATTGTAGCCATCGTCCGCAATGATCTGGAAACTTGCCGAGCCGGTATAACCCGCCTCGGGTGTGAAGAGCACCGAGCGGCCGTCTGCCATCATCCGGGCGGTGCCGTGGGTTGCTCCCACGATCCGGTAGAAGGTCTGGTCGCCCTCTGGATCGGAGGCGACCGCGCCGACATCGGCCGCAAGCGTCAGATCCTGGTGGGTCTTGAAGGAGCCTACGGAAACGACCGGCCCCTGGTTCGGGCGGTATCCGAGGTTCTGGAAGAGCAGCTGGGTATCGGCGCTGTCGATCCTGCCGTCCTGGTTGGCGTCGGCGCTCGCGACATAGCCTGCCTGTCCGGCCGTCGTCCCCTTGGCTGCGAAGGCGAGGGCGGCATCGGTTCCGTCGACCTTGCCGTCGCGGTTGGTATCGCCGGCAACGAAGAGTTCCAGGCTGTAGGCATCCGCGCTTTGGGCATTCGCACCGCGTATGCTGAGAAGTTTGAGGCCGGCCTGGTCGATCTTGTAGAGCGCGAAGGCGCCGGCGGCATCGGTGCGGCTGGCGACCAAAGTGGCCCCCTGCAGCTCCGGCAGGGCGAATGCAGCTCCGCCGCCGGCGCTCGGTTTCAGGAGGACGCCGAGATAGAGGGAGCCGCCGTCGGTCGCATCGAGTTCGGACGGACGGATGTTGAAGGTCAGCCTGTCCGTGCCGCCTGGCGCGAGAACGCCGGAATGGGCGCCGGCAAGATAGCCGGTCGCAACACCGAGGTCGGCGGTGACGGGAAGGGACGTTCCTGATGCGTCGATCACGACGCCGGGGGTGCCGGTGCCGCCGATCAGCGCAAGCCGATGATCGCCATCGTAGCCATAGGTTCTCGACGTCGCCCCGATCAGGTCACGGACGAGCGTCAGGTTGCCCTCGCCATCGTAAAGATAGGCAAACGAGCGCCCGTCGGTCGTGACCGCACGCGTAATCCCGTGTTCGCCGCCGGTGAAGGCGATGCCCTGGCCGTCGGCGGCAAAGATGCCGCTATCGGCGACGTTCAGTCGCATGCCATCCGCGAACTCGATCGAGGTCACGCCCGCGGCACCATCGACGGCGTAGACCGTTCCGTCGGGGCCGGTGAGTTCAAAGTCGTCGCGACCGTCGAGTCCGGATGGGTTGAAAGGCCGCCCGCTTGCCAAATCATAGAAGCGGTCACCGACCCGCGAGAGTTCGCTGTTGGCCACCCGCAGGCTAAAAGCCACGCCGGCATCGGCGCGGAACGATGGCGTATAATATGTGAGGCCGGGGATGCGATGCTCCTCGGCCTCGAAGGTGAAGCCCACGCGTTCGCCGGTCGGCAGCGTGACATAGACGCGCGTTCCGTTGCGGAACGCGGCGGCAGGACCGGGACTCTGCTGGCTTGCAGGCGCCACGTCGGTATCGACGCGTACGTCCTTCAGTGCGAGATGCCAGCCATTCCCGAAACTGCCGGCCTCGTTGCGTCCCAGCGGATCATAGACGCGCGTCAGCGCGACCTGGTGGCCGGACAGCGTGATGGTGAGGTCGGTCTCGGCTCGGGGCAACGGTTTGACGCTGTTGATTTCGATCTGCGTTTCGACGCGCGCGGTGCGGCCGGCCATGTCGACCGCGGTGAGCCTCAGGCTGTAGGTGCCATTTGAAAACTGTGCAGGATCGAGCTGGGCAAGCGCGGAATTGGCAAGCGGGCCGCTTCCATCCGCGATGCTTCGCCAGTTGGCGGTCCCGAATTCTGCGATCTCGAGGCGCCAGCTGTCGAGGTTCGTATCGACGATGGAACCGAGAATATCTGCCTCGCTGTCAAACCGCTTGCCGGCGATCGTGGCGCCGAACGAAACCTGGGGCGCAACCATGTCAGCCGGATCGCGCACTCGAAGAATGGACGTGCGGGTCCCAACGAGGCCGTCGGCGTCAGTCGCGGTTGCGACGATCTCGCTCTGCCCAGGCAAGCCTGCCGTGATACGCGCACGCCCCTGGCTGTCGATCGCGAGCAGTTGTCCGTTGTGACGCAGCTCGAGCTTGGTGATGTCGGCAAATCCGGTGGCGATCACATGCACGAGGATGTCCTGGCCCGGAAGGGCCGGGAAGCTCGGCGTCTGTTCGATGACGATATGAGGCAGGTCTGGCATCGTCGTTGCGCGCAGGACAACCGGCTCCATCACGCTCGTCTGAGCGTCGGACAGGCTTGCAAGCACGAGATAGTCGCCGGCCTGGCCGGGTCCCGGCGTCCAGCGGATCTCGCCGGTCGCCGCATTGAGGGTTGCGCCTTCGGGGAGACCGGACGCGGCATAGGTCAGCGTGTTCTGGCTGTCCGGATCGGAACCCGAAAGATGGAAGACGAGTTCGCTGCCGAGCACGACCTGGTGGTCGGAGACCTTGAGCACCGGCGGGCGGTTAGTGTCTGCAATGCTGATCTCGACATCAAGGGTCGAAAGCGCGCCCGACGGGTCGGTGGCGCCGAAGCGGATCGTGTAGTCTCCGGCCTGGCTGTAACCCGGCGTCCAGGTGAACTTGCCGGTCTTGCGATCGAAGCGGGCGCCTTGCGGCAGGGGAGACAGGACGGAATAGACAGCCGGATCCTGGTCGATATCGCCCGACAGAATTGAAAACGCCATCTCGGCGCCTTCGCGGCCGGCCTGCGGGAACATTGGCACCAGTTCAGGCGCACGATTGACGTTTTCGACCTTGAACGTGATCGTCTCCGAACTCGATTTGTTGCCGTCGAAGGCGGTGATCACAATCCCCGCATAGTCACCGGCGGCAAGATAGTTCGGGGTCCATAACAGGAGGCCTGTCTTGGCGTCGAACGATGCTCCGCCCGGCAGATTGGTCACGGAGAAGGTGATCGCGTCATTATCCGGATCGATGGCCTTGAGTTGCAGGCTGAAGGCGCTGCCTTCGGTCAGTGATTGGCTCCCGACGGGCAGCAGCACGGGGGCGGCATTGGCGCTGCGCACGACGAGCCGGATCGCCTGCTCATCAAACAGTGGCGCATAGGCGCCGCCATTGCCGTCGTCGGTGATCCGGAACGTGACTGTGCGCTCGCCGATGTCGCCGGCCGACGGCGTCCAGTCGACCCTGGCGGTGCCGTAGGTGGCAAGGGGCGTGATCGACATGCCAGCGGGCATGTTGGCGCCGGAGAAGATCAGGCCTGCCTGATCGGGATCGCGCGCCCTGATCACGAAGCTGAGCGTCTGGCCGGCGACGGCGACCTTGTCGCCGATGACGTCGAACAATGGTCTCTCGTTGGGTGCGACGACGGAGGTTATGAAACTTGCCACTGTTGTTCGGATATCGGCCTTGCCCTCGACGCCGCCGTCGTCGGTTGCCCGAATAGTGACGAGATAGTTGCCGCGGTCGTGGTCGCCGGGCGCAAAGCGGATGACACCGTGGTTTCCCGCGGTCTTGACGAAGGTTGCCAGGCCTCCGACTGCCGTCAGTTCCACCGGGGTCGTATCGACTGCCGGTCCGCCTGCCGTCGGCTGGCGGCTGAGATAGACCGACCAGGTCAACGGGTCTCCGTCGGGGTCCGATACGTCGATCGGGATTTCGAGAATATCGCCGCGATTGACGCTCTGGTTGATCGGCGTCGGCACGACCGGTGCACGATTGGCATTGACGACATCGACAATGATATTGCGCACGGAGATAGCCGGCGCCAGGCCATCGCCGGTGTCGGTCGCCGTCAGACGTAAGGTGTAGCGCCCGGCCTGGGCATAACCGGGTGTCCAGCTGAAGAGACCGGTCACCGCATCGAAGCTTGCGCCTTGCGGCAGACCCTCGATGGCGTAGCTGACGGTCGGTGCGGTTCCGTCGAGAGGCGTCAGGCTGCCGTCGGTCTTGCGATCCTGCGGCACGAATCCCGGATTGTCCGGATCGAAGGCGAAGGCGCGGAAGGCCAGCGGTTGATTTTCGAGCAGGCGGAACGGTCCGAGCTCGTCAAAGACGGGGGCTCCATTGGCATTGACAACGGTAAAGGTCGTGGTGATCTCGGTGGTGTTCGTCCCGTCGCTGATGCTGAACGGTATGATATAGGTGCCGGCCTGCGTGAAGCTCGGCGTCCATTCGAAGGCGCCGGTCGCCGGATCGAGGAAGGCGCCGCCAGGGAGAAGGGCGCTGGAGAAGGTCAGCGCGTCGCCCTCTGCATCGTCGGCACGCAGGCGAATGCGGATCGGATCGCCTTCGCGCATAGTGCGGTCGGCGACCGGAGCGATGCTCGGCGCCTGGTTGCCCGGCTCGACCAGCAGTGTGAAACTGCGCAAGACGGTATTGACGCCATCGGTCACGCCGAAGACCACGCCGTCATAGGTGCCGGCCTGGTTCCAGCCCGGCGTCCATTGCAAAAGGCCCGTCTCAGCATTCAGCACCGCGCCCGGAGGAAGCCGGTCTGCAAAATAGTGCAGGCCGTCACCATCCGGATCAAACGCGTTCAGAGCCAGGGCAAAAGCCTCGCCTTCGCGAAGACGGATTTCGCCTGGAAGCTCCTGCACGACCGGCGCCTGATTGCCGCCGGCGACCTGGATCGCAAAGGCCTGCGTTGCATAGCTGCCGCGATTGTCATAGGCGCGCAGCACGACGCTGACCTGCGCGGGGCTGGCTGCCGTTGGCGACCAGGTCAGCAGGCCGGCGCTGTTCAGGCTCATTCCGTCCGGTCCGTCGAGGAGCAGATAGGTGACGGGATTTGCATCGGGATCGGCTGCTGCCAGTTGATAGGAATAGGCCTCACCGGCGGTCGCTGTCGTCACCGGCACCGAGGAGATGACGGGGGCGCGGTTGGCGGCGGGCATCGCAAAGACGCCGTGCCCGATCGACAGATGCTGCAGCTGGGCGTTGCCGATCGTGACCGTCTGGACCGTGGTCGACGCGCCGGGAGGCAGGCGCCCATTTGCCAGGGCCTCGCCGAGATTGATGAACCAGAGCCCGCCAGCCTGGGGCGAAGCGCCGATCGGCTGGCCCTGGAAATATTGCGATGGATCAAGGACGAGCGTGAGCGGCGCCAGGATGTCCGCATCACTAATATTGGTGATCCTGACGTCGTAGGAGACCGTGCCGTCAGCCCGGCTGGATCTGACCGTACCAAACTCGATCGACAGCAGTGCCGACAGGTCGCTGATGGCGGTGAACTCGCTTTCGAAGGCGGTGCCGAGTTCGCTACCTTGAATGCTCCTTACGTGCACGCCGACGCTCAGCGCGTAATCCCCGAAGTCGAGAGGGTTGATCGAGAGATGAACGGTGCGTGTGGCGACATCGTAGCCTGCACTCTTGATCACGACGGTGCCGCCCAGCGCTTTCGTCAAAGTATAGTTGGCAAGATTGAGGACGGAACCGGCGTCCGTGCCGTCTCCTGCCAACATGTCCTGGTCGAAGGTGACCGCAATCTCCGCAAAAGGCAGGGGGACAGCGGAGCCGTCCGCCGGGTTCGTGAACACCACTTTGGGCGCGACGATCGGGCTGATGACGTCGATCTGGTGGGATTGGGCGACGAGAATCCGGCCGTCGGAGGTGGTGGCGACTGTCTCGCCCCAGCTGCCGTTCAACGCGATCGTGACCTGCTGCAACGTGGCCAGATCGACCGCAATCAGCCTCGAACCGGATGTCTGGCCGTCGGCGAGATTGTTCGAAATGAATAGAAGCCCTTCGAGCGTCGTTCCCGTCTTGCCAAAGGCAATCGAATCCACTTCGGTTGAACGAGACAGGATCCGGGTGGCGCGTCCCTTCTGATTGAAAGTAACGACGTCGCCGCGGTCTGGCCAGGTGGTGCCCCAAAGCTTGCCGTCCGGCCCGAAGGCGAGATCGTCGACACGCACCGCGCTGAACGCCGTGAACGTGTGCTTGACGGGATCGAAGATTTCGATCCCGCGTCCCGACGAGACATAGATCTTGCCGGTCGCCGGGTCGATTGCCAGTGCCTGGGTGATGCCGTCGCCGAAGCGAGCCTGGATGGCTCCCGTCGAAGCATCGAGGAGCAGCAGCGCGCCGCCGCCAGTCGTTGCCCAGAGCTGGCCCTCTTCATCGAAGGCGAGGTCGAAGACCGGTTCATTGAGGATTGCAATCGGCTGCCCGGCCTCGCCCCCCGTGCGGCTGAACTTGTAGATAGAGCCTCGATTTGCGCCCCCGCTTGCAAAGATGCTTCCGTCCGGGGCAACGACGATGGCGAGCGCGCCTATGCCGGCGTGGCTTTGCGGGATGTTCGATGCAAAGACCTGCGCACTGAAGGGCCGGATTGCTGTCCCGAATTCGGAGGGATTTGCAATCGGCGGCGGCGCCGGAATGGCCTGCTGGGCCTGCAGGAAGAGCGGGTTCGTCGACGGGGTCGGGGACGGTGCCGGCGCCTCGCCGAGATCCTCGCTTGTGTTCCCGACGTCAGGCAGAGCACCAAGGTCGGGTCCGGACCCGTCGTCGGGCGCCAGCACGCCAAGCGGCGGCTTTTCGGTATTGCCGGCATTGTCGGTCGCTAGTGCGAGGAACTCGTACGCGTGGCCTACACGCCCCTGGAATATCGCGAACGACCCCGTCGTCTGGCGCTGCCAGATCTGGAAGTCCCCGCCATCTTCAGCGACATAGACGGTGACGTGCTTGACGCCGGACCCGCCGGCCTCGTCACTTGCGCTCCAGCGCACCTCGTAATTGGCTCCTTGGATGAGCTTTGCCGTCAGCGCCGTCTGTGGACCGGCGGCATCCAGGGTCTGGACAAGCTTCACCGTCTCCTGCGGCGCCATCGTGTTGAACAGAACCCGGGCCTGGGCCGCAATCGTCGTGCCGGTCGCCAGATCGTCCTTGGGGCGGACGGAATAGCTGACCGAGCCCAGTCCCGCGCCCTGCGCATTGTTGGCGGGCAGGAGCCCGCGCGACATATCCTGGATCACCTCTCCGGTTTCGGGGTCGATCGCCTGCAGCACCCATTTCGCCGTCGCAGCGCCGATATCGATGCCTGCGGAGACCCGCAAGATGAAACCCTTCGAACGGGTGAAGTCGAAATCTCCCTGGAAGAGGGATCGGTTGTCCGGGATATGGACGCTGATATCGCCGATCTTCAGGTCGCCGAGGCGGAACGAGTAGGGATCGAGATTGGGATCGAGTTTGGTGACGATGGTGATCTCGCCGGGATGGGCCGCGGCGTTCTGCGGATTTTCGAAGCGGATCGAATAGGGAAGGGCCGCGTCCGCCGGCAGAAACTGCTTGTCGCCGACCCCTTGCGGGCCGACAATAGTCGCCAGTTCGCCGACGGCTGCCGCCTGTTGGTAATAGCGAGAAAAATCAAGCGGTGTCAGTTCGTTCAAACCGGCCACCGAGCCGAAGTCCGGTAAGGCGATCGTGCTACCGCCTGCGCCCCGCTGCTCAAACCTTATCCACGGCACGAAGACGTTGAAGTTGTCGAAATAGGTCCTTTGGGAAAGGCCAAGGTCGAAGTCGGAATAGTTCGACAGCGCCGGAACCGGAACCTCGAGCGAGTAGACTTCGTTCTGGCGCAGCTCCCAGTGGTCGATTGGGGCAAGCGTGCCTGGCTTGTCGCCGTACCAGGTATGGACCTGCTCAAAAAATGAGACGAGATTGCCGTCGCTGCGGATTTCGTTGCCGGCCGCGCCAAACAGAACGCCGGTGGACAAGAGCGACAGCAGGCTCTGGACGGTCGGATCCTGGACGATCGCCGGAGCCTTATCGACAGGACCGAGGATGCCGGCAAGCTCGAGCGCCGCAAGGTAACCCGTCTCCCACGCCTTTGCGTCGCCAGCGAGATTGAGCAGGGCCGCATTGGCGGTTCGATCGGCAAGGATCTTCGTTCTAAGATCCGCCGCATCATACTTCTGCTGCGCGATGAATTCTTCCCGCGTCATCGGTGTTGCCGCGGCCACGACATTGAAGCGGAATGGAATGAACAACTCGCGAAGTTCGTCCGGAATGGAACCGAGCTTCGCATAGAGGTCGTAGAGCCCCTGATAGAGTTCATCGAGCGCCTGGGGACCGGCGTCGAGCTTTCCTTTCAATTCGGGCATCGTGGCGTAGATGCGCTCCTTGAATTCCTCCCATGCGCGGTCATGCATTTCGCGCAATCCCGGATAGGTCGCCACATTGAAGCTCAAGCCGGTGAAGGACCCGGCTGGCATGTTGTAGACATAGCCGGGCGCCAGGATCGAACCCGTGACGTTGGCCTGCGACTCCAGGTTTGCCCATGGCACGTCCTCGCCATTGCCGGGCTGGGTGCCGCCGCGCAGGTTGGTCTGGAACGCCACATAGGGAAGATTGTATATAACGGCATTCGTCTGCAGTTCCGGAATGCCATAGGTGAAGTACACATAGGGAGTGTCGACATTGGTCAGTGACTGGAACGAGATCCCGTAGGTACCCGTATCGCCTGCCAGTAGCACGCGGGGCCCACCGAGCCCGATGGTGACGTCCGGTTCCAGAGCCCGCTCGATCAGATAGCGATAGGGCTCGATCGCCGTTGATCCGTCGGGATTGATGATCTTGACGTCGTAGAGGCCATGTGGAGCTGCGGTGAAATCGAAGGTCGCCCTGATATGGGTTGAATCGATGATCTCATAGCGCGCGGGTTCGAATTCGGCGATGCCGGGCCGAACCAATTTTACGATGGCGTCCTTTGAGAATTTGGCGCCGTAGACGTCAAAGGTGACCCAGCGGCTGTCACCGCCTCTGTCGACCTCGACGCGGCTGATCGCGAAGGGTGCGATCTCGGCGAGCAGCGTGACCGCCGTGTCATTCTGCGGCTCGCTATGGCCACGAACCACGACATAGTATTCGCCGGCTTTGGTCGACGCGATGACTGCCGTCTGGTCGGCACGCAACGGATCCTGGTACATGGCATCGAAGAGGCTGCCGGTCGGCACGTCGCCGTAGCGAATGAACAGTTCGTTCGACGCGTTAGGATCGGATCCGGTCAATCGGACCTTCAGGGTTTCTCCCTGCGGAACGACGACGCGGAAGACGCGCACCTGATCTGTGCTGAGCGTCGTCTGCAAAGGCACGCCGACATGCATTTCATCAACGGTGACGGACAATGCATCGAGGGAGGGTGCGGTGTTGTTCTTCTCGGCGGCTGCGTTGAAGGGCCCTTCATACACTTCGTTGTAGATGTCCGTGCGGACGATCAGCCGGTATTGCCCGACCTTGCTTGCGGGCAATGCAGCCGTAAGGCTGGACGTATAGGTATCGTTCGTTAGAAGCGATCCCGTGAATGTCACGCGCCCGAGAAGCCGGTCGTTGATATCCCATACCCCATCCTCGGACAGATAGACGGCGTCTGTCCAGGATCCTTGCGCCGGATTGGAGCCCTGGTTGCGAACGCGCCAGCTGATCTCCAGTGCATCTCCCGCCTTCGCGGCCGACGGTGTCGCGACATTGCTGTCGACGACCAGATCCGATGGCGGCGGCAGCTCGAAGATGACCGGCTGGGCACTGGCCCTTGCATTGTTGGTTTCAAGCTTGCCCTCGAATACCGCGCTTCGACCCGTGGTGCTCGTCGGGTCGGTGACGACAAACACATAATATGGGCCCTCGAGACCGGCCGGTGCCTTGAGTTCTTTCGAAAGCGTGTAGCGCTGGCCGGCAGGCAGGCCGCCGGAATGGTCAAAAGCTGCGACAAAAAGATCGCTCTCCAGGTCCAGATGCTGGTCGCGGGAAAGATAGACGAGGTCCGACCACTGACCCTGGGAGGCACGCACGTCGCCGCGGCCGGCGTTTTCGACCGTGAAGGTCACCGTGAAGGACTGTCCGACGGTGACATGTTCAGGAGCTGAAACCGCCGAGACCGTCAGGTCGGGCGGATCTCGAAGATCGATCAGGAGCGGCTTTCCGGTGGCGTTATTGCCTTCGCCCTGAAACTCGGGGACGGACCCGCCGACCGGCACGAGACCTGGCAGGTCGGGTGCGATGGTGCTTGGAAATGCGTGTGAAAGATCCTGCGTGGACCGGGCGTCGGTTTCGACGATGATGTGGAAACTGCCCTCGATGAACTCCGGCAGGTCAACGTCCAGGAACGCGCTGTAACTGGCGCCGATGCTAAGCTTGCCTCTCCGCGCGAACGAGCCCAGCTCATAGTCACCAGTGTCGAGCGAGCCGTCGCGTGACAGGAAAACACGATCGATCCATTCACCCTCCCGGGTTTCGCGCGTCCCGGCATTTTCGACCTGCCAGGAAATTCTGATCGTATCGCCTGAGATCGCCGAAGCAGGGATCAAGAGGTTGCTGACCTTCAGGTCCGGTTCGCGATAGGTGACGGCAATGTCCTGCCGCGCAATGTTATTGGTGTTATTTGTCCCTTCGAAGACCGATTCGAGATAATGGACCCGCACCTGGTCATCACCGCCCTTTGCCTCATCGAACTCTTGACTAATTGCTGTTCCTGCAGGCGCCGCATCTGTCAACACATAGATATAGTAGGGTCCCTCTGTGCCGGGCGGCAGGACAACCTCCGCACTTTCAGTGTAGCTTGCACCCGAACGCAACCCGCTTACGTTGCTGTGGACATAGGTCGTCAGCAACTCTGCGCGCGGCGGTGTATTGGCGCCGGAGCTATCCTGGAGGGTCGGGTTCCAGACCGGATCGCGCGAAAACCAGACGGAATCAACCCAGTAGGCGGTATCCGGCCAGACATCTGCGCCCTCATTCGTGACGGTCCACTTGATGGTCGTCTTTTCTCCCGAGAAGTTCTCTGCCGGCACTTCGATCCGCGTGACCTTCAGATCGGCTGGATTGCGCGTGATCGTTGAGGAGGTGACGGCGCTGTTGTTGAGTTCGTTTGTCTCTGTGATGCGGCCGGTGCCGTCGGGATAACGGGCATCGACGTCGACGATCAGATACATGCCCTGGACGGCGGGAGACAGATTGTAGGTGCGTTCGGACGTTGCCGTTGCGCCGACCGCCAGTCCTCCGCTGCGCTCGAACGTTTCCAGCAGCCATTCCTTGGCGCCCGTCTCGCCGAGCGTCGGGCGGTCCGAAATCCAGACCCGCTCGCTCCAGCTCACTTCGCCGGTATCGCCCGGACCGGCGTTCCCGACCGTCCATTTGACGGTATACTGGCCGCCGGCATCGATCTGCGCCGGTCCTTCGAGCGATATCACTTTGAGGTCGGGCCGCTTCGCAACCGTCTCGGGGCCGAAGACCTGGATCTGGCGTGCCTTGTAATTGTTGTTGTCGAATTCGAAGGGATCGTCGGGATTGGTGTTGTTGGCGAGCGTATCCTCGAGGACAACGTCGTAGGCATCGCTCCAGGGCGTGATGAAGTAGAGGCCGGATGCAAGATCATCGGGGAGCTTGACCTTGATGATCTGATCGTAGCCTTGTCCGACGGGCAGCGCGCCCGTATGCGCCACCGTGCCCAGCAGGATGCCGCCATTCTTCGACGGGTTCGGGCGGGTGCGATCCTTGGTCAGCCAAACCGTATCGAACCAGCTGGCCTTGTCGGTCGTTGCCGAGCCATTGTTGGTGACTGTGAATCGCACCTCGATTTCCGAACCGGCGACGGCCTGGACCGGAGCGACAACGCCACCTGTCACGAGGTCCGAAAGCGGCTTTGGTTCGACAAAAAACGCAAAGGCGCGCTCATTGTTTGCGTCGTTCGGATATTCGTCGACTAGGTCCGTCGCATCGGTACGGACGATCAAATAGGCGTCGCGCCGGAATCGAATCGGTATTTCGATCGGTCCTGTGCTTGTCGTGTAGCGGCCGCCCGGATCAAGCGCCAACCCGTTGTCATAGGTGCCGACCAGCGTGTCGCCGGCGTCGATCTTGTTGTCCAGGGATAGATAGACCTGATCCTTCCATCGGCCCGCCGTCGGCACAGTCCCCTGGTTGACGATGGTGAATTGAATGGAGGCTGTTCCCCCCGCCGGCACGCGCGCTGGAACGATCGCAGCATCCACCTGCAGGTCGGCCCTCGGCTTGAGCTGAACCCTGATGGTGCCATCGTCGCCCGTGCTGTTGTTCGTCGCAGCCGCGCCGTTTTCGTAGAGGAAATAGGTTGGTTCGGGGATGGTTGCATCAGTGGGGACCAGCGCGTTGGTCACGACGAAGGCGCGGTAGCTGCCTTCGATCTTGTCCGGCAGGCGGAAACGCTCCGTTCGCGTGTAGGACTGACCAGCGCCAAGTTCACCGCTATAGGCAAACGTTCCAACCTGGATGTCAGGCAGGTTTGTGGCCGATAGCGGACGCAACACGATGCGGTCGCTCCAGGTGCCTTTGGCCACCCCCGGGCCAGTATTGGAAACCGTCCAGGAGATATCGATCATGTCGCCTTCGACAGCGAGTTCCGGGACCTTGACCTCGGTAATCGTCAGGTCTGGGCTCGGAGAAAGCGCGATATCGACGATATTGGATGTCTTCTCGTTGTTTGCGGTGTAGATGAATTCGTAGACACCGCCCGTCCGGGCAACGACCCTGTAGGGTCCAGAAAGCCCGTTTGGCAGGACGATCTCCGCCGACCTCGGGTAGCTGGCATCCTTCGCAAGGACACCGAGATGGACGAAGCGTGCCTCGGCGATCTCGTTGCCCGTATTATCAATCAATGTGATCGTGTCGACCCACTGGTCGTTGTCCGTGACGCCGATGCCCTGGTTCTTGACAGTCCAGCTGACCTTGAGCCTGCCTCCGCTTGTTGCCGTCGGCTCAACTTCCACGTCCGTGACGGTCAGGTCGGCATAGGGAATGGGCACGATGTCGACGGGATGTCCGGGCGTGGCTGCATTGTCGGCTTCCGATCCGTTCTCGAACACCGCTGAGCGGGCGTCGGTGCGCACAAACAACGTATAGCGTTGCGAAAGGTCGCCAGGCAGGACGATCACCTCGCTGCGGGCATAGTGATCACCGACCGTAAGTGCTCCGTCATGCTCGAACTCGGCCAGAACCACATCATCGCCGTTGCCGAGAACAGCATCCTGCGACGCGACGATCGCGTCATGCCAAGACAGCATCTGTCCGATGCCTGTACCATGGTTGGTGACCGTCCAACCGACCGTGATGCGCGCCGGATCACCGACTGTCAGGGTTGGCGCCGTGACATTGCTGACCGAAAGGTCGGCAAATGGCGCGAGCGTGACACTGAGCGGGCTGCTCGCGCTGTTATTGCCCTCGGCCTCGGGTTCACGCACGAGATTCTGCAGATCCGTGACCACCACCAGTCGGTAGGTGCCTGCAGCGGAAAGCGGCACCAGGACTGTGGCTTCACCGTCATACTGCTGCGAGATGCCCAGCCCGCCGGCATGGCTTATCTCGGCAAGCTTGATCGCATCCGCATTCAAGGTCTCGCCAGAGGAGAGATAGAGAGTGTCGGTCCAATTGCCGAGTGCCGGTCCAGTGCCGGCATTGCGCACATTCCAGCGGACCTGGATTATACTTCCCGAAACGATCGCGGCAGGGGCCTGAACGTTTGAAACAACAAGGTCAGGATGGGTGAGCGTGAATGCGGAGCTGCCCGCATTGTTGTCCTCCCTGTCGATCTCGTAGACCTCGCGCCCAGCGTCCGCGACGACCAGAATGCGATAGCCGCCATCTGTGGCATCGGGAAGGGTCGCCTCGATCGATGCAGTGTAGCTTGCGCCGCGGGCGAGATCGAAAGTGCGCCGCAGCTCGCCGATCAAGATGGCGTCCGACAAGGTTCCGGTCTTGGAAATATAGACCTGGTCGGTCCATGGCGAACGAGCATCGCCTTCACCATCATTGCGAACGGTCCATTCGATCTTCTGCCGCTCGCCCGGCACGCCCGCTGCCGGCGCGCTGACGCTTGTCACGGCGAGGTCGGCCACCGGCGTTGACGAGACGGCAATCGTCGATAGCGATCGGCCAATATTGTTTTCGGTCGCCTCGCGTTCATAGACTTGCGCCTGCGCGTCCGTGACGACGAACAAAAAGAAACTTCCCTGGATGCCGTCGGGCAGGCGCACGCTTGCCCGTCCTGCATAGGTGCCGTCTTTGGCGATTGCGCCGGTATGGGCTACATTGGCGAGGATACGATCGGAAGCATCGAGTGTGTCGTCAGCCGACAAGATGATCCGGTCGGTCCAGGCCGTCACATCGGTGGCATTTTCGCCCTGGTTGCGCACTCTCCACGAGATATCGATCAATTCGCCGCTGCGACCGGTGACCGGGGCGGATACCGCCTCGACGACGAGATCCGAGGCAGGGGACTGCAAATCAATCGAAACGGGAACGCCAGTGTTGTTGCTCAGCGTGTCAGGTTCGATGTTCGCGCCTGCGGTGTCAGTGCGCACCGTCAGGAGGTAGCCGCCGTCGCGGCGTGAAGGAAGCGTGATCGTCTCCTTGCGCGAATATTCTCCCTCGGGAGCGAGTCCTCCCGCCCTGTCAAAGCTTGCAATTACGGTGTCATCGTCATTTCCCCATATCGCATCGCGGCTGAGGATGACCGTGTCCTTCCAGGCCGTCGCGCCCGTGGCGACCGGTCCCTTGTTGGCTACGGTCCATTCCACCTCGATCTCTTGCCCTCCAATCCCGATAGCGGGGGCCGAAAGGCTGGTGACCGCGAGGTCGGGATAGAGCCTCGACTGCGACAACACTTCCACGAAAGCGTTGTTATTTGTCTCCGCGTTGGCCCCATCGGCTGCTTCGATGATACCACCGCTACCGTCCTGATTACGATCCGCCGTGACAGTGATGACGAGCGTGCCGGCGCCCTTTGATCCGTGCGGTAGTTGTATGCTCTGGCTGCGCAGTCGGCTCTGTCCGCTTGCCAGCGGGCCATTCCCTGCCGCGGCCGGATCGTAATATGCAAAAGTCGTCGACACCGTCTCGCCGGTCGCGGCATTGACCACAGCAATCTGCGTATACCAGCCTGTCGACACAGCGAGCGCGCCGCTGTTTATATCCTTCCATTCGATCGTGACCGCCCCGCCGGCCTGGACATCCGTGGTGATGACACGGAGATCGGCAATCCTCAGGTCCGGCGCCGATGCGATCGTCAGCTGCGCCAGGTTGTTGGCTTCGGCCGTTCCGGTCGAATTGGTCTCGGCAACCTGGTTGCCGGCATCCGCCGTGATCTCGAAGGAAAACTCGCCTGCGCTTGCCAATCCGGAGGGCCATGTCAGGCTGTGATGGCGCGTCTGGCTGGCACCGGCCGCAAGGCCGGCCTGGCTCTCGAACGCGACATTTTCGACAAGGACAGTCTGTCCTGTGGAGAGATTGCGAATGCGGATCTGATCTGCCCAAGCGTTGCCGGCGGGCAGATTGCCGGTGTTGCGGACGGTCCAGGTGAGATTGACCGTATCACCTGGACGCCAACCCGTAGGCGGATTGACCCCGATATCGTCAACGACGAGGTCCGCGCCGGGGCCGTCTCCTGATGAAGGAATGGGAGCAGGCGTCGTGTCGACGACCTTCTGGATGGCGAAGGTGACGTCGAGGGGACTGTCGGGATTGGAGACATAGCCTTCGACGGCAAGCGTATAGGTTCCCGACAGGGCAAGCGTCTCGACGTCGCGATCGCCGAAGCCTTGCGACCAGACGTCTCTGCCGAAGGGGTCGATGAGGCGCCAGTTGGCGGCGTTTGTGCCATTCCTCCAGTCGAAGAAGAAGCGCTCTCCGGCGGCAGCATCGAAACGGTAGAGCAGGGTCTCGCGGCCGGTCGCAAGATTGCCCTCGACCAGTTGGCCCGACGTGATCGGATTTGCGGCGGCAAGGTCAAGCAGGCGGAAATCGTAGGAGCCGGTGGCGTCGTAGTCGGCGTCGACGATGAGCGTGTAGGATCCGGCCAGCAGTTCCAGGATCGGGTTAGAAGGGCTGCCTGCATCCGAATTGGCGAGGGAGCGGGGGATGTCGAACTCCAGACCGCGTGGCCCGACGAGGCGCCATTGCAGGCTCGGAGCTTCCGTCAGGCTGTCGAAATAGAAGCGGCCAGCGGCTGCAAGGGAGAAGGTGAAGCGGTTCTGCTGACCGGCATGGGTGATCTCGCCGCTTGCCGGGGCACCGATCGCCATCGGCACGCTCGTATCGGTGACCTTCTGGATGGCGAAGGCGAGGTCGAGGGGACTGTCGGCATTGGAGACATAGCCTTCGACGGCAAGCGTATAGGTTCCCGACAGGGCAAGCGTCTCGACGTCGCGATCGCCGAAGCCTTGCGACCAGACCTCTTTGCCGAAGGGATCGATGAGGCGCCAGTTGATGGAGCCGGTGCCGTCCCGCCAGTCGAAGAAGAAGCGCTCTCCGGCGGCAGCATCGAAACGGTAGAGCAGGGTCTCGCGGCCGGTCGCAAGATTGCCCTCGACCAGTTGGCCCGACGTGATCGGATTTGCGGCGGCAAGATCGAGCAGGCGGAACGCGTAGGAGCCAACCGAGGGGCCATTGCCCTGCACCCGCAATCGATAGATGCCCGGTACCTTGAGCAGGAGGGTGGCATCACTTCCAATCGTCCATGCATCGGAATTGGCGAAGGAGCGGGAGGAGACTATGTCGCCTTGTGGACCGACAAGATCCCAGACCAGGTCGGGCGTGTTGCTCAGAGCATCGAAGAGGATTTGTTTTGGCTGGGTGACGTTGAAGACATAGTCGTCCTGTTCGCCCTCTGCGGTGATCTCTCCTTGTTTGGTCTCACCCAGGACGAGGTCTGCGCCGGTTGGCGCCGGCAGCTCGACATGGCCTTGCGAGCTGACGTTGAAAGTATATTGCAGCGCCCCGGTGGCATCGACCTGCCCTTCGAACAGAAGCGTATAGACACCGGTCAGAGGAAGGGTAAGGGTCGGGCTATCGTTGAAAGAGCCACCATAGACCTGGCCGCCATAGGGGTCGATCAAGCGCCAGTACGGATTGCCGGCGGTGAGGGCCTGCCGATTGAGCAGGATCTGGTCGCCGGCCTGAGCGCTGAAGCTGTAGATCGCTGTCTCGTTTCCCGAGGCGAGCGTCCCAGGAACCGGCTCGCCCCGGATAATCGGATTTGCGGCAGCAAGATCGAGCAGGCGGAAATCGTAGGAGCCGGTGGCGTCGGTCGATGCATCGACGATGAGCGTGTAGGATCCGGCCAAGAGTTCCAGCACCGGACTGCCGGAAAGGCTGGCGGCGTCCGAATTGGTGAAGGGACGGGCGTCGATCTCCACACCGCGCGGGCCGATGAGGCGCCATTGCAGGTTCGGATCATTTGTCAGGCTGTCGAAATAGAAGCGGCCAGCGGCTGCAAGGGAGAAGGTGAAGCGGTTCTGCTGACCGGCATGGGTGATCTCGCCGCTTGCCGGGGCACCGATCGCCATCGGCACGCTCGTATCGGTGACCTTCTGGATGGCGAAGGCGAGGTCGAGGGGACTGTCGGCATTGGAGACAGAGCCTTCGACGGCAAGCGTATAGGTTCCCGACAGGGCGAGCGTCTCGACGTCGCGATCGCCGAAGCCTTGCGACCAGACGTCTTTGCCGAAGGGGTCGATGAGGCGCCAGTTGGCGGCGTTTGTGCCATTCCTCCAGTCGAAGAAGAAGCGCTCTCCGGCGGCAGCATCGAAACGGTAGAGCAGGGTCTCGCGGCCGGTCGCAAGATTGCCCTCGACCAGCTGGCCCGATGTGATCGGATTTGCGGCGGCAAGATCGAGCAGGCGGAAATCGTAGGAGCCGGTGGCGTCGTTGTAGCCGTCGACGGTGAGCGTGTAGGCGCCGGCCAAGAGTTCGAGCACCGGGCTGCCGGAAAGGCTGGCGGCGTCCGAATTGGTGAAGGGACGGGCGTCGATCTCCACACCGCGCGGGCCGATGAGGCGCCATTGCAGGTTTGGATCGTTTGTCAGGCTGTCGAAATAGAAGCGGCCAGCGGCTGCAAGGGAGAAGGTGAAGCGGTTCTGCTGACCGGCATGGGTGATCTCGCCGCCTGCCGAGGCACCGATCGCCATCGGCTCGCTGGTGTCGACGACCTTCTGGATGGCGAAGGTGACGTCGAGGGGACTGTCGGCATTGGAGACAGAGCCTTCGACGGCAAGCGTATAGGTTCCCGACAGGGCAAGCGTCTCGACGTCGCGATCGCCGAAGCCTTGCGACCAGACGTCTTTGCCAAAGGGGTCGATGAGGCGCCAGTTGGCGGCGTTTGTGCCATTCCTCCAGTCGAAGAAGAAGCGCTCTCCGGCGGCAGCATCGAAACGGTAGAGCAGGGTCTCGCGGCCGGTCGCAAGATTGCCCTCGACCAGTTGGCCCGACGTGATCGGATTTGCGGCGGCAAGGTCAAGCAGGCGGAAATCGTAGGAGCCGGTGGCGTCGTTGTAGCCGTCGACGGTGAGCGTGTAGGCGCCGGCCAAGAGTTCGAGCACCGGGCTGCCGGAAAGGCTGGCGGCGTCCGAATTGGTGAAGGGACGGGCGTCGATCTCCACACCGCGCGGGCCGATGAGGCGCCATTGCAGGTTTGGAGCTTCCGTCAGGCTGTCGAAATAGAAGCGGCCAGCGGCTGCAAGGGAGAAGGTGAAGCGGTTCTGCTGACCGGCATGGGTGATCTCGCCGCCTGCCGAGGCACCGATCGCCATCGGCTCGCTGGTGTCGACGACCTTCTGGATGGCGAAGGTGACGTCGAGGGGACTGTCGGCATTGGAGACATAGCCTTCGACGGCAAGCGTATAGGTTCCCGACAGGGCAAGCGTCTCGACGTCGCGATCGCCGAAGCCTTGCGACCAGACCTCTTTGCCGAAGGGATCGATGAGGCGCCAGTTGATGGAGCCGGTGCCGTCCCGCCAGTCGAAGAAGAAGCGCTCTCCGGCGGCAGCATCGAAACGGTAGAGCAGGGTCTCGCGGCCGGTCGCAAGATTGCCCTCGACCAGTTGGCCCGACGTGATCGGATTTGCGGCGGCAAGATCGAGCAGGCGGAACGCGTAGGAGCCAACCGAGGGGCCATTGCCCTGCACCCGCAATCGATAGATGCCCGGTACCTTGAGCAGGAGGGTGGCATCACTTCCAATCGTCCATGCATCGGAATTGGCGAAGGAGCGGGAGGAGACTATGTCGCCTTGTGGACCGACAAGATCCCAGACCAGGTCGGGCGTGTTGCTCAGAGCATCGAAGAGGATTTGTTTTGGCTGGGTGACGTTGAAGACATAGTCGTCCTGTTCGCCCTCTGCGGTGATCTCTCCTTGTTTGGTCTCACCCAGGACGAGGTCTGCGCCGGTTGGCGCCGGCAGCTCGACATGGCCTTGCGAGCTGACGTTGAAAGTATATTGCAGCGCCCCGGTGGCATCGACCTGCCCTTCGAACAGAAGCGTATAGACACCGGTCAGAGGAAGGGTAAGGGTCGGGCTATCGTTGAAAGAGCCACCATAGACCTGGCCGCCATAGGGGTCGATCAAGCGCCAGTACGGATTGCCGGCGGTGAGGGCCTGCCGATTGAGCAGGATCTGGTCGCCGGCCTGAGCGCTGAAGCTGTAGATCGCTGTCTCGTTTCCCGAGGCGAGCGTCCCAGGAACCGGCTCGCCCCGGATAATCGGATTTGCGGCAGCAAGATCGAGCAGGCGGAAATCGTAGGAGCCGGTGGCGTCGGTCGATGCATCGACGATGAGCGTGTAGGATCCGGCCAAGAGTTCCAGCACCGGACTGCCGGAAAGGCTGGCGGCGTCCGAATTGGTGAAGGGACGGGCGTCGATCTCCACACCGCGCGGGCCGATGAGGCGCCATTGCAGGTTCGGATCATTTGTCAGGCTGTCGAAATAGAAGCGGCCAGCGGCTGCAAGGGAGAAGGTGAAGCGGTTCTGCTGACCGGCATGGGTGATCTCGCCGCTTGCCGGGGCACCGATCGCCATCGGCACGCTCGTATCGGTGACCTTCTGGATGGCGAAGGCGAGGTCGAGGGGACTGTCGGCATTGGAGACAGAGCCTTCGACGGCAAGCGTATAGGTTCCCGACAGGGCGAGCGTCTCGACGTCGCGATCGCCGAAGCCTTGCGACCAGACGTCTTTGCCAAAGGGGTCGATGAGGCGCCAGTTGGCGGCGTTTGTGCCATTCCTCCAGTCGAAGAAGAAGCGCTCTCCGGCGGCAGCATCGAAACGGTAGAGCAGGGTCTCGCGGCCGGTCGCAAGATTGCCCTCGACCAGCTGGCCCGATGTGATCGGATTTGCGGCGGCAAGATCGAGCAGGCGGAAATCGTAGGAGCCGGTGGCGTCGGCTGATCCACCGACGGTTAGAGTATAATCTCCGGCAACAAGATCGAGTAGTGTGGAACGAGAGGCGGAAGCCTCCGAGTCGATGAACGGACGGCCTGTTCCTTCGGAACCGCTCGGCCCCGTCAAGCTCCACGTCAAATCACTAATTTGTAGAGAGTCGAAGTAGAGCTGTGCGTGTTCAGCCAGGTGGAACGTGAATTTGTCGGTCTCACCGGGGGTATCTATCGACCCATGGACTGGCAAAAAATCAGCCGAAAGAAGCAGTCGTGGCTCAAGACTTTCGAATATGATGCCCGCAGTTTCGCGTGGCTCTGCTGCATCGTTTTTCTTTCTATTGTTTTCTTTCGATGAGGGCGAGTTGGAGGCTGACGACATGGCGTGCCCCGAACAACTGGTGCCCAAACGTTTAAGGCGAGTTGCAATATTCATTTACGCCCCCCGCACAATGAGATCGATACAACCACTCCGGCTCAAAATTACGTTACCGTATATTCTAGATATATATATTTCACCTTTAGAGGTACTAGGGGGGTTAGGCAGCGCTACCTTCTGATGCGAACAGCGCACGACGATGACGCAACCAAGGCTTGCCAAACGTCGACCTAATTTCACAAGCACCCGCTCGACTACAGCAAGCTGCCCTGCTCGATCGGTTCGCCAGATTTTGAAACGACCGATACCCGTACGGTTCGCGAGACGAAATGATCAGCGCATCATTGGGTAACGGCTTGGCCAGCTCCTTGGCTTCGTCCCATGGCGCCCGCATCCAAATGTCGGTCTCTTCCTTCGTCAGCAACAGGACTGGCATGGCCTTCTCATGGATCGGCTTCACAAGATCGTTGGGATCGGTGGTCATAAACCCATAGAGATCGTCGCTGGTCAGCCCGTCCCTGACTTTTCGGACGCTCTGCCATTGCGGCACATGGAGACCGGCAAAGAACATCAGCGGTTTGGTTGCGTCGCGGGCGAACCAGGCGTTCGGCACGTTGCCGCCATGCTGCTGTCTGGCCGGATCCGGTTCCGCGAAACTGGTGACCGGGACGAGGCATCTGTTTTCGACACCGAACCATCGCTTCCAGTGCGGAAAACTCAGCTTGCGCACGTTGGTCGTACCGCGGTCGGCCTCCATGCGGATCAGTTCTTCGAGATCGAAAGCCTTGCCCTTGGCCGCAAGTTTCTCGGCCTTGGCTTTGGCCGCCTTCTCAAGCGCGAAGCGTGGCGAGGGCAATCCCCAGCGCGCATGGACCAGTTGCTTCTTGCCGTCGGCGGTGTTGCGGACGATCGGCCCCATCTGATCGGGGTTCATCTGGTAGGCCGGCATCAGGTTAATCAGGCTTTCGGCGTCCTGGGCCCATTTTGCGACCCAGTCCTTGTCTTCCATGCGATAAAGATTGCACATTGTAGGCCATCTACTCCGCTTGAGCTCGAATGGCGGGCAATCTAACGGATGGCGCTGGTTTCGCTAGTCGAGCCGAAAGACGTCGGCATTGTCCTGGCGTTCTCGCATGCCCTTGTAGGATGGGTGGCGGAGTTTCCCGTCCGCCGTCCAGGCGCGAAACTCGATCTCGGCAATAAGCGTAGGCTGGACCCAGATAACATCGGCACTTCCGGAATAGGGCAGGGGCGGCTGCTTTCGCTTCCATCGCAGCGTGTCCAGCATCTTTCGCAATCTGATGGTCTCGGCCTCTTTGAAGCCCGTGCCGACGCTTCCGACGTGGACGAGATCGGCTCCGCGATAGGCGGCAAGCACCAACGAGCCGAAGCCGGCAGGCGATGTCGCCGACCTCTCATAACCGACGATGAAGAAGGCCTCGCTCTGGACGCATTTGACTTTCACCCAATCGCCGGTCCGGCCCGAGCGATAGGGCCGATCGAGGTGCTTGCCGACGATGCCTTCCAGGCCGAGGCGGCAGACATGCTCCAGCAGGACAGCTGGTTCGCCATCGAGTGTTTCCGAAAGCCTGACGGCGCCGAGCTGGTCATTCTTTGGACCGTTTAACGTGTCCTCGAGAAGATGTCGGCGCGAACGGTATTCGACACCGCGCAGGTCGTGCCCGTCCAGATAGATAAGATCGAAAGCGTAAAGGACGGCGTTGGAGGCACGGTTGCCCGCTTGTTTGCCGGATGCGCCCAGCGATTGCTGCAGCAGCCCGAAATCCGGGCGGCCCTCTTCGTCGAGAACAACGGCTTCGCCGTCGATGATCATCGTCGCCGGCCCGAGCGCTCGGGCGGCCTCTCCGATTGCCGGAAACCGATGCGTCCAGTCATGGCCGCCGCGGGTGAGGATCCTGATCCCCTGCGGCTCGATGTGAACGGTAAGGCGATAGCCATCCCATTTCAGCTCCCAGCTCCACTCGTTTCCCTTTGGCGGATGAGACTTCAATTGCGCCAGCGCAGGCTCGACGCGCTCAGGCATGGGATCAAACAGCAGCTGCGGTTGGGCTGGATTGCGCTTCCCGCGTGGCCGGGAACGGATCGGGGCCTCGGTGTCACGAAGGAGGGGTTTTGATCTCGGAGGCTTCGTCATGCCGATAGTTCAGCAGAAAAATCTTAAAGACACTGTGACGATGCCGACTTATCCCCGCAATTCACACAAAGGGAGTAGCGCTCGCAAACGCTCGGAAAAAAATCCGCGGGCCGCTATTCCGCTGATTCCCTTCGGTATTCTGCTGATTTCTAATGTTCAGGATAATATTCCTATCCCTCCGGTTGCTTGACTCTTTTATTGCCTCGGAACAGAAAGAGAACATCCGCATTTTGTTCGACATGATGTCGGCCGCCAACACGACCTTGAAGGGAGCCGTGAACGATGACTGCTGCCCGTCAAAGGGTGATTTCCGATTTGCGCGAGCGCATTGCCTCGCTGGAGGGCGTGTCAGCCAAAAAGGCTGGCTGTCTGTCCTTCGGCGTGCCGGAAATCGATTCAGTCCTGCCGGGCGGTGGTCTGGCCTATGGCGCCCTGCATGAATTTGCCGGCGGCGGGTCGGGTACGGTGGATGGTGCGGCGGCAGCCCTCTGTGCCGCAGGCATCGCGGCCCGCACCAAAGGCCCGATCGTCTGGTGCCTGACGCGGCCAGACCTGTTCTTTCCCGCGCTCGCTCAGGTCGGCCTCCATCCCGACCGGGTGATCTTTGTCGAATCCGACAGGGAGGAGGAGGTCCTCGCAAATATGGAGGAAGGGCTTTCCTTTGGTGGGCTCGGCGCCGTCGTCGGTGAACTCGTTCGCCTGCCGATGGTCGGCTCGCGCCGGCTGCAGCTGGCGGCTGAGCGAACGGGCACGATGGCACTTGCCGTCCGACGCTGGCGGCGGCAGACGGAGGCCAATGATTTCGGGCAGCCGACGGCGTCGACCACGCGGTGGCGGGTGAGCGTGATGCCGTCGGAGGAATTGCCGGTGCCGGGTGTCGGGAGGGCCCAATGGTTGCTGGAACTGATGCGCGTGAAAGCGGGTGAATGTGCTGAGTTTCTCGTGAGGGCGTGTGATGACAAGGGTTGTCTCGATCTATCTTCCGGATCTGCCGACGGATCGCATTCGTCGCGCCGATCCCTCCATTCCGCCTGAACAGGCGATCGCGGTGATCGCCAGGAGCGGCTCGAAACGCTGGGTGTCGGCGGCCGACGCGGCCGCGAGGAAAGCCGGGATGCATGTCGGCATGCCGGCGGCCAAAGCACAGGCGCTGTTCCGCGGCCTGATGCTGATCGATGCGGATCCTGCAAACGATGCCGAAGCACTTGAACGGATTACCCTTTGGGCGCTGACGCTCTATTCGCCGATCGTCGCCGTCGATGGGATCGACGGGATCGTCATGGACACCGAGGGTGCCGATCACCTGCAGGGCGGCGAGCTTTCCATGGTGACGAAGATCGCCAATCAGTTTCTGGGCAAGAAGCTCACTCCGCGGGTCGCTATCGCCGACACCTGGGGTGCGGCCAACGCCTGCGCCCGTGCTATCAGCCGTGAGACGGTTATCGTGCCTTCAGGCGAGACCGTCCGCGCCGTCGAAAAGCTGCCGATATCGTTGCTGCGCCTTCCCGGGAAGGTCGCGAGCGATCTGCGCACGCTTGGCTTCCAGACGATCGGCGAATTGGCCAACACGCCGCGCGCGCCACTGACGCTTCGTTTCGGTCCGGAGATCGGCCGGCGGCTCGACCAGATGTTCGGCCGCATCCCCGAACCGATCGATCCGATCCGCACCGCCGAGCTCGTTGAGGTGAGCCGCGCCTTTGCCGAACCGATCGGTGCTGCCGAGACCATCGACAAATATGTTGGCCTGCTGGTCGTGCAACTGATCGAGGAGCTGCAGAGGCGCGGCCTTGGTGTTCGGCGCGCCGACCTGATCGTCGAGAAGGTTGACGGGACGCGGCAGGCAATCCGCGCCGGCACGGTGAAGCCGGTGCGCGATGTCGCCTGGCTGACGAAGCTGTTTCGCGACCGGACGGAAAAGATCGAGCCCGGCTTCGGGATCGAGAAGCTGACCTTGGTTGCGGTGATGGCGGAGCCGCTGGAGGAGCGCCAGAGGTCGTCATCGCTGGTCGAGGAGGAAGTGAAGGACGTGACGCCATTGATCGATATCTACGGCAACCGCGGCCAGCGTGTTTATCGGGTGGCACCCGTTGCCTCCGATGTGCCCGAGCGCTCCGTCCAGCGGATCAGTCCTGCTGCCGATCCGGTCGAGGTCACCTGGGTCAGTCATTGGCGCCGGCCGGTCCGGCTGCTGGCCCGTCCCGAACTGATCGAGGCCATCGCCTTGCTGCCGGACCGGCCGCCGGTCTCGATCACCTGGCGCGGCAAGCGGCGAAAGGTCAAGCGCGCCGATGGTCCGGAACGGATCTTTGGCGAGTGGTGGCAGCGCGACGCCGAGATGGAGGCGGTGCGGGATTATTTCGTCATCGAAGACGAGGCCGGCGAGCGTCTCTGGGTGTTTCGCTCCGGTGATGGCATCGATCCTGAAACCGGAAGCCACCGCTGGTTCTGCCATGGGATCTTCGCATGAGCTATGCCGAGCTGCAGGTCACGACCCATTTTTCCTTCCTGCGCGGTGCAAGCTCGGCGCAGGAACTGTTCGAAACCGCCAAGGCTCTCGGCATCGAAGCCCTCGGCGTTGTCGATCGCAATTCGCTTGCCGGGATTGTCCGGGCGCTTGAAGCATCGCGCGCCACCGGCTTACGTCTCGTTGTCGGTTGCCGGCTCGATCTGCAAGACGGCATGTCGTTGCTGGTCTACCCGACCGATCGGGCTGCCTATTCCCGGCTGACCCGCCTCATCACGCTCGGCAAATCACGCGGCGGCAAGAACAACTGCATCCTGCATTGGGATGATGTCGTCGCGTACACCGACGGCATGATCGGCATTCTGGTGCCGGACCTGCCGGATGATGTCTGCGCGATCCAGCTGCGCAAGATGGCCGAGCTGTTTGGTGATCGGGCCTATGTCTCGCTTTGTCTGCGGCGCCGGCAGAACGACCAGTTGCGGCTGCATGAGATTTCCAATCTCGCCACCCGGTTCAAGGTGCGGACGGTCGTCACCAATGACGTCCTTTTCCACGAGCCAGGTCGCCGACAGTTGCAGGACATCGTCACCTGCATCCGGACCCGCACGACGATCGACGAGGTCGGTTTCGAGCGCGAGCGACACGCCGACCGCTATCTGAAGCCGCCGGAAGAAATGGAGCGCCTATTTCCACGATATCCCGAGGCCCTGGCACGAACCATGGAGATCGTCCGTCGCTGCACTTTCTCGCTCGAGGAACTCACCTACCAATATCCGGAGGAGGCGATCGTACCGGGCAAGGACGCTCAGGCTTCGCTGGAGCATTATGTCTGGCAATGCGTGCCCGATCGCTATCCCGAAGGTCTGCCGCCCGATGTGTTGAAGGTCGTGCGGCACGAACTCGATCTCATCCGCACCATGAAATACGCGCCCTATTTTCTGACCGTCTTCTCGATCGTGCGCTATGCGCGGTCTGAAGGTATTCTTTGCCAGGGCAGGGGCTCCGCCGCCAACAGTGCCGTCTGCTACATTCTCGGCATCACCAGTATCGATCCCTCGACAAACGATCTTCTGTTCGAGCGTTTTGTATCCCAGGAGCGCGACGAACCGCCGGATATCGATGTGGATTTCGAGCACGAGCGGCGCGAAGAAGTGATCCAGTGGATTTACCAGACCTATACCAGAGAAAAGGCAGCGCTCTGCGCCACCGTGACGCGCTACCGGGCGCGCGGCGCGATCCGCGATGTCGGCAAGGCGCTCGGCTTGCCGGAGGACGTGATCAAGGCCTTGTCGTCGGGCATGTGGGCCTGGTCGGAGGAGGTCTGCGATCGCAATGTCCGCGAGCTCAATCTCAATCCGGACGACCGGCGTCTTGTGCTGACCTTGAAGCTTGCGCAGCAATTGATGGGCGCGCCACGGCACCTCGGCCAACACCCCGGCGGGTTTGTCCTCACCCACGAACGGCTCGACGATCTCGTGCCGATCGAACCGGCGACGATGAAGGACCGTCAGATCATCGAATGGGACAAGGACGACGTCGAAGCCCTGAAATTCATGAAGGTGGACATTCTGGCGCTTGGAATGCTGACCTGCATGGCCAAGGCCTTCGATCTGATCCGCGAGCACAAGGACCGGGATCTTGATCTCTCGAAAATCGAGCAGGAGGATCCTGCGACCTATGCGATGATCCGCAAGGCCGATACGCTCGGCACCTTCCAGATCGAAAGCCGCGCGCAGATGGCGATGCTGCCGCGGCTGAAACCCCGGACCTTCTACGACCTCGTGGTGCAAGTCGCCATTGTCCGACCGGGTCCGATCCAGGGCGACATGGTGCATCCCTATCTGCGACGGCGTGAAGGCAAGGAGGCGGTCGAATACCCGACGCCCGAGCTTGAGGCGGTGCTCGGCAAGACGCTCGGCGTGCCGCTGTTTCAGGAGTCGGCGATGCGGGTGGCGATGGTCTGCGCCGGCTTTACCGGCGGCGAGGCCGACCAGCTGCGCAAGTCGATGGCGACTTTCAAGTTCACCGGCGGCGTCTCGCGGTTCAAGGACAAGCTCGTCTCCGGCATGGTGAGGAACGGCTACACCCCGGAATTTGCCGAAAAGACGTTCTCTCAACTCGAAGGCTTTGGCTCCTATGGTTTTCCGGAGAGCCATGCGGCTTCGTTCGCGCTGATCGCCTATGCGTCGAGCTATATCAAACACCATTATCCGGAAGCCTTCTGCGCGGCGCTCATCAATTCGCAGCCGATGGGTTTTTACGCGCCGGCGCAGATTGTCGGCGATGCGAGAGCCCACGGCGTCGAGGTGCGGCCGGTCTGCATCAATCGGTCCCGATGGGATTGCACGCTGGAGCGGATCGGCAATTCTGGCCGCCACGCTGTACGGCTCGGTTTCCGGCAGGTGAAAGGATTGGCGGTCGCTGACGCGGCGCGCATCGTCGCGGCACGAATGGACAATGCCTTTGCCTCGGTTGATGATATGTGGCGCCGATCCGGCGTGCCATCGGAGGCGCTCGTCCAGCTTGCCAAGGCGGATGCCTTTCTGCCGTCGCTGAAGCTTGAGCGCCGCGACGCGCTCTGGGCGATCAAGGCGCTGCGCGATGAACCACTGCCGCTGTTTGCGGCGGCTGCCGAACGGGAGATGGCTGCGATTGCCGAGCAGCAGGAGCCGGAGGTGGCACTTCGGCAGATGACGGACGGGCATAACGTCATCGAGGACTACAGCCATACCGGTCTGACATTGCGGCAGCATCCGATCGCCTTCCTGCGCAAGGATTTATCAGTGCGCAACATCATCACCTGTGCAGAGGCGATGAGTTCGAGGGACGGGCGTTGGGTCTACACCGCTGGTCTTGTGCTGGTGCGGCAAAAGCCCGGATCGGCGAAGGGCGTCATGTTCATCACCATCGAGGACGAGACCGGGCCGGCCAACCTCGTTGTCTGGCCGACGCTGTTTGAAAAACGCCGGCGGGTCGTTCTCGGGTCTTCGATGATGGCGATCAATGGCCGGATCCAGCGGGAAGGGGAGGTGGTGCATCTTGTCGCCCAGCAACTCTTCGACTTGTCTGGCGATCTTGTGGGCCTTGCCGAT
Organism: Rhizobium sp. WSM1274; assembly: GCF_025200775.1. NCBI lineage: Bacteria > Pseudomonadati > Pseudomonadota > Alphaproteobacteria > Hyphomicrobiales > Rhizobiaceae > Rhizobium > Rhizobium sp. WSM1274. The sequence continues at coordinate 440,924 of NZ_CP104139.1, forward strand.
CGCGATGAAGAGTTCAGGCTGCCGGCAGGCCGTGGTGATGAGTTTGCGCGGGGAGGCGGACCCGATCCACGGGACAATCCGAAGCCGGTTATAGCCGCGCGCGACATGTTCGTGCCTTTATGCCGAATTCGGCATAAAGGCACTTATCCCGAGCCGGAGACTATGCCGAGCCCGTTCCCCAAAGCCCGAGATTTCAGGTAAAGCCGCCTGGCAAGCTCGGCATATTTTCAAGCACTGAAGGGCGGGATTCGGTTCAAAGCGGCCGTCGGCTCAATGCCACAATTGGGCTGACCCCGCATCACTGCTCGCAAACATATAGGCCAAGTCGATACCTTGAAAATCAACAGCCGAAACTTCCACTAGCTGTGCCGGACAGTCGCCGAAACTTAGAATGCAGACCGTTCGTTTTCGTGAAATTCAGCCGCATTGCGATGCCACTTCACGCCTCCACGTCACCACAGCGAACATCGGCGCATTCTGTTGAGGCATATTCAGGGGCGCACTTGTGAGCGTCAGGCTGTCGCCGGAATAAGTTGCAGTATCTGACTTGCTCCCTGCCGACCCAAGGCTCAAACCAAGCGATATCGACGTTTGTAATGAGGCGCCCGGAGTTTCCGATGCCAGAAACTATACCTATTTCTGAGAAAGTGCCACAATGCCCCTTTGGTGTGCGGACATAGGTTCGGCTGAAGTGTGGCGATGCGCTCGGCCCCTTCGAACACTAGTCTGGCCAACGCATTCGTTCGGGGTCATCGCGATAGGTTCATCCCGAGAACGAAACCCATAGGTTCGGCCGATGCCGGACAATAGTTGACAGCCCCGTATAATCGGTATTTCCTCTGCCCGCTAATATTGCGGCAAAAGGCGCGACCCTTGAGCACCAGGCAATGCGGGCGATCGCAGAGATAGTTTTTCGGGTCTGGTATTTTCTGGGCAAGAATGAGCGCCATTGCCGTGTCCCATGGTTCCGCGTTGGCTTCGGCAACTAAGGCGCCGACCATGATCGAAGCTCGTCTCGAGGACCTTGCTGACGTCGGTCAACAAATGCGACGCCCGCCTGCTCGCAAGAACGCGACAATGCAGTTGACGACGGCACAATCTCCCGAAGTGAATACACGTCCGACGCAGCATCATCAGTCGGTCAGGACCTGGAAGCGACCGCATCAGTCTTCAGGAGGAGAGTGAGCGCGAGAAGGTCCGTGAAGCCGAGCGACACCGCTTCTAAGCCTCTGCTTCCTCCCGTTTTTTCCACTGAGTGGCGTTATTTCAACAGTGCCAGATTGATCAGTTGCACACGTCGGTTGTCTTCCGACTTCGGCCGACCAGGGTCGATCGGCCATTCCTCGCCGGCTCCGACTGAAAAAAGGCGATCCGGCGAAACCGCAAAGTGGTCGACAGCGCTTCGTTGATCGCGTCGGCGCGTTTCCCCTATTGCACCAGTTCGATCTCACCCGGCTTCCAGGTCTTGTTGAACCACGGCTCCAACGGCCCGTAGAGGCGAAGGAGCATGAACCAGCCCTTGCCTGGGATCGTCTGCACCCAGTTGTTCTCCATTCCCGCCTGCGGTTTGGGTCCGAAGTAGACATCCGTCGAGCCATCCGCATTGACCCTGACGCCTTTGCTCTGGCTGCTGACGCTCGGGGCTTGCTGGTCGGTTTGGACCATCGAGCGGGTCTGGTTGTCGTAGACGATGACCGACCAGAAATCCTTGACCGGGATGTTGGGAGGCAGGCGCAGCTTATAGTCCTTGCCGCCATCGAAGGGATTGCCCTTCGCATCCTGCACCGACCAGGGATACTGCGAGCCCTGGCCCACCATCTTTTCCTCCATCGCCGGCGTCACCGCAATGGCAAAGTAATAAAAGAAGACGGCACCGTCCAAGTTGCTGACACCGGGCGCTGTCTCGAACTTGTAGCCGCCCAAAAACGGCAGGCGCCACGCACTATCCGGATAAAAATACGCATCCTTCGGGCGAATCTTGAAGGCGATCGTCCGTGCCGTCACGGCCCCGATGTTGGCGGCGTCGGCGAGGATCTTCTTCATCCGCTCGTCGGGTGCGAAGGGTTTGCCCTTTTCGATGCCGATCGAGGCGAACAGGCCCAAGGTGGTGGGATCGGAACCGCCCCCCGGCTCTTCCTGGATGACCTGGTTCAACAGGGTCCAGAACGAGTAGTCACCCGGTGAGACAAAGTTCGAAGGAATTCCAGAGGCATTGACGAATTTCATCGGCGGCGGGTTGGCGGCATCGGCCAGGGGATAGATCCGCAGGTTCTTCTTGACCGAATCGACCGCGGGTTGGGTGGAGCCGTCTACAAGGAAAGCGCGAAAGACGAAGTAGCTGCCAAAGGTGCTCGGCCGCAAAACGTGGTACCCGGCTGGTATGTCGCCCTTGAATCCAGGCGGCAACAGGAGGTACTTGCCGCCCTCGCCCTTGTCGGCCCCGGTGATGCCGATGTCGCCCACCCACTTGTACCAGAAGTCGTCGACCGTCCCGAGTACCTTGGGCGGAATCTCGGCCACCACCGGTCCCTTGCTCGTGTCGACCCACATGAAGTTGTAGATCGTGTTGTCGTTGCCAGTCAGCGCGACGGTCTTCGAATCCATCAGACTTTCCCAGATCACGTTGGTCTGGTTGTCTGGTCCGAACTTGCGCAGCGAGTCGCGCATGCCGGCCTGATTGACGATCGGGATTGCCAGCAGATAAGCCTGCAACGCACGCGAACGGTCCAGGTTGTCGTAGATTTTGTCGACCGTATCTTCCGATGGGTAGCCGTAATGGAGCTTCAGCGTCCCGATCGACGACTCGATCTTGTCCGGCACGGCGACGCCCGGTGCGATAGGCGTCGTCATCTTGTAGGACCGTGCGGCCGTCTCGGCGGAAGCGGTGCCCAGGCCCATCAACACCATCGCGGCGGTGGCGCAAATCAGTCGCGTCATGCGTATCATTGTTTTTCCCTCATCGACATCCGACACCAGGCCGGTCGAGATAATTCATGGTCTGTACTAATATTACGCCACATTGATACCGGGCGGCTGCCACGTCCCTTCGCCGGCCGGCAGTATCGAAGGCGCTTCGGTCTTCGGCCAGTACAGGCGCATCACCAGATAGATCGTGCCGTCCGGGGCCGGAAGCCAGTTGGCTTCCTTGTCCGCTCCGGGGCTGTCTTTCTGGATATAGAGGGTGAGCGAGCCGTCCTCGTTCTTCTTCATGCCCGGCAGCATCGGCGAGTTGATGAGATAGCGGTTGATCGGGTTCTTGATCAGTAGCTGGCTCTTGCCGTCATATATCGTCACCGACCAGAAGGAGTTCACCGGCGGGAGTTGCCCGGCCGGAAAGGTGAGAGTGTAGTTGTGCTTGCTGCCGTCGAGCGGCTCCCCGGTCGCATCCGTTCTGGTGAAAGGATACATGGCCTCTGCTGCATCGTTGCCATAGAGGCCTGCCTTCGCAGCTCCAGCCCGCAGCAACCAATCGCCGTTGTAGAAGGCTTCGTCGCCAAGAAGCGAGCTGACGTTCCAGCCGTTGATGGGTTTGTTTCCGCTGGCGAGCCATTTTTCGATCTTGTCGTCGCCTTGCTTCATGCCCACTAGAATTTCGGCCGTATGTTCGAGCGACAGATCCTTCAACTCGAAAGTCTTGCCCGGACCGATGCCGATCTTCGCCAGTTTCGCACGGATTTCCTTGTCCCTTGGCGTCTCGGGGACGTATTGCAGTGCCGCGTCGAGATATTGGAAGAAGTTGTCCTTGATTCCGGCAGTGGTGGCCGGCAGGAAATCGATCTTCGGCGCGGCCGGCAGGGCGGGTTGCTTCAGGAAAGCGGAAAGCGGCTGCGCCTTGTAGCCGGCCTGCACCTTTTCCACGTTCGGCATATCTTCGACGTTGATAAGCTGAGTCCGAAAATTGGCGAACACGAATGGGGTGGTCGAGGAAAAGACTTGGCTGATGCCGGCCGGTTTCTCGCCTTTCCAGTCGGGTCCGACAACCAGATAGGAACCCGGAACGTTGCCCGTAGCGCGGCTGCCGATATAGCCAAAGTTATAGGTGTTGCCGTCAATCAACTGCACCGAATAATAGCGCTCCTTCTCCACCGCCGACACGGAGATCACCATCGGCTCGGCGCGCAGATCCAGCCACAGAATGGAGTACGGCGTGTCGCTGTTCGGCGTGATGACCGCCGTATCTTCGTAGGTCGCCACGTGGTTGAGGTTGTCGATCTTATTGAACGGCGCCTTGAATTGGCTGGACTTCGGATCGACGGCGAACTCGTTCATGACCGCATAGTTCATCACCAGCGGCAGGCCGTAGATGAAGCCTTCCTCGGCGATGTTCTTGGCCTCGATGATGCCGGGGTAGCTCTGCGCCATCAGCCGGCTTGGCCTTGCAATCGCGGCGCCGACGGTGATCGCCGCGGCGGAGCGAAATAGATCCCGCTTCGTCAACATTTGCCGTACTCCTGTATTATTCGACGAGTTATCGAATCCCCTTCGGCAGCACTTCCGCCCTATTCGACCAAGGGTGCCTTCGACCGCGATCGTGGCCGAGCACTGTAAAAGCACAAGTATGTAACTGTAACATACCAGTATCGCGCCCGGCGGCGCGGACACGTCGCTCGGGTGATCAGGACCAGTACTCCACATATCTACCTGCAAAGATCTCGGAGACCGGCCGCAAGCTGCCCTTTATACGGCGGGGTTGACCGAGAAGCTTCTGACCGCCCTTCCTCGCTACAGGAAATCAGGGTTTTGGGTCGTGAGACATCGGAGTCTTTGCCCTCAGGCGTCGAGGCGTCCCAGGTGCGTGGCGAGCTGGGCGCCCGCTTCCTCCTTGCGGGCGGCGTTCGTGATTCGGGTGACCGCATTCGGGTGGACGTGCGGCAGTGCCTCGAAAGCGCCGTCGCCCGCTATCCATCCTTTGCCACTGCATGGGCGATGCTTTCCATCATCTATCTCGACGAGGACCGGTTCCGGTTCAACCCGAGCAACCAACGGGTCGGCTCCGATTGATCGCAGCCTGCAGGCGGCCCGTCGCGCTGTGCAACTGGATCCGGACAACACGCGCGCTCATCAGGCGCTGATGACGGCGTTGTTCTTCCATCAGGAGGTTTACGAAGCCCTCCACGTCGGCGAACAGGCACTGGCAACCAATCCAAACGATACCGAACTGCTTGGAGAGTTTGGTACGCAGCAATGCGCCTTCTTATTGGTCATCGTGGCAGTTGTTGCGTTAGCCCGAAGGCGGCCATAGCGTAGGTTTGACGTCGCTAGATCCATGCCCGACGCGCGGCTCAGCGTCTCCCACCGGTCGCTTCCTCCAGTTCTCATTGGTGAACGACAGATAACGTTGCGATGCCGGCCTCATCGGCCGCACGTAAAAACGCTTCCCTGAATTGCTCCGGAGCAATCTGACCGCTGATCGCATCCACGCAGGCCCTCACTGCGCCGACGTATTCCTCGCCATCATTGTAAGGCCAGTACTTGATCAGGATATACGCTGCGTCGCCGAGCGTGCGCACGACCTTATGGGCTGGCTGGTCGCGCAGGGCAAGTCTAATGGGTGTGAATGTCGACGATGTATTCCAGTTCATTGCCCTCGAACCCTCATGACACGGATGCTGGGATCCCAATTGGACTGTAAACGTGCATTCTAAAATTCTGAATTAAAAGATTAAAAGTTTGATCGCTCCGTGAGTGGCCGCAAACAGATTTCCACGAACTGCCTGAAATCGGAGCATTCCAGGTGTGCCTCAATTCCATCGAGGAAAGATGATTGTTTCTTCCTGTTGAAGAGGCTCGACCGTACATGCGTTCGTGATAAGATCGCTCTAGGTGACACTCGGCTTGTCCACCAGCTTCTCAACCAATCGTCTGAGGTCCGACGGTGTCGTTTGGCCGGCCACCACCTCGTAATAGCCGATCCCGGCGCGTCGCAGCGCCTCCTTTTTTACAGCGTCACGCGCGGCCGCGGTGCCTTGATGGTGCGCTCCACCCTGATATTCGATGACGTGCCGCGGTTGGCAATTGCCGTCCACGAGGAGCAAATCCACACGTTTGGAGTTGATGCAACTGTAGGCGTCCGTGTCGGTACTTCGGAGGATCTCGCCTAATGATACCTGAGCCATTACCTGCCAAGATGAATTGCATCCGATCACGACGCTGTCGAGTTCCCGAAACACCCGGGCTTCGCTCTTGTTCAGCAATGGTTGAATGGTAAAATTTGAACGCATCACGATACGCAGTTGATCTGTGGCGTCGACTGGTCGCAATGGTTCCGCAGCTCGCGTCTGAAGCCAGGATCCCGGTACGACACGCTCGTTCCTGCCCCGTTCCTCGCAGTGTGATCTGCTTCTCTCCCGCCACGCCCGTTTGCCCATCGAGCTTAGCAACTGCTCAACGGCCATGCCGATGACGATGCCGACAAACAGCGCGGCGACTAACAGTTCCGGCTTTTCGAAGTCTGCAATGGTGATACCGCTCGAAGCGCCTGCTGCCGCAGCTCCGATGATTAGCCAAGGTGCTGCAAACAGCACCGACCTTTCGCGATATTGCATGCGCCTCTCCGGATTTCCGGCAAAGATCGTACAACGCGTATACGATGCACGGAAAGTCATCCAAAAGAATGAGGTCGCGCACACGTGAAACTTCTTCCAGGCGATCGATTTCTTCACCCGAGGGGCCGATATTGGCTCCAGCGGCTATTCGACATCCGCTTCAGCCGGGATCTACCCCGCTGGCACGGTGAGAGCTTTAGCGTCAGTGCCAGGCTTGTTGCCACGGTGTTCACGTTCTGGGCGGAGAAGGTCGCATAATGGATCGTCGGGAACCTGTGAAACGTCTCGGGACGAACTGCTGGTGGCCGTTTCCGTTCGAGAGCGTTGAGCGTATAGATCGCCCTCAGCTCCCATTCGATTGGCCACAATTGTGCTCCCGGAATGGTGCGGTGGATCTGATATGAGCATGTCTATAGACTGGCAGTCCGCTAACCGTTATTGCGGGTATACCAGCATTTCACCAAACCATCCCGCAGATCCTCCAAGGCCCTCCTATATTGAAAAAAGTGCAACGCAGTTTTGCCGTCGAGTACAAAAGCGGCAGGCGAAAGCTTGATACCAGGTCGAACTCGATCTGGGGCAACATGGACCTAAAGTCCGTCGCTCGTGACCTGGAGGAAGAGGCATTGCCGTTTCTGTCGGGTAGCTCTCAGAGTGGCAAATCCAACAATGAGATGTCTTTACCGGAACCAGATCAAGCCGAGGCGTTGTTGACACCGCCTCTCGGGGCGTCAACAACAGCATCAGATACACAGGAGATGAGCATGGCCGACGAGACTGATACGGCAACCAGTGCCGATGCGCCGATCGTTGTTGAAACGCCTATTGCGCCGAAGAAACAGCGCAAACCCCGCGCCAAGAAAGCGGCGGCACTCGAGACCGCGTCAGCTGGCGCTATGGCAGAGCCAGCAGCTGCTCTGGCCGGTGCCGGTGGTGTGAAGAGGAGAGGGCGCAAGGCAAAGGTGATCGAAGCTGCGGCGAGCGCCAAACGCGCACCGGTGCGCCGTGCTCCAAACGCTGTGCAGACAGCGCCGGCCGCGCCGATGACGGCGATCGATGAGATGGCGGATCTCTTGCAGTTGGAAGAGGAAAATCAGCGGCTGCGCAAGCTTCTGGCTGAAAAGCTTCGCGCTGAAAATGCCGATCTGCGCAAACGGCTCAAGCTCGACTGATATAAGCAGCCGGTCAACCGCCGGCCGCTTTTCCATGCTCAAGAGATACAATTTGGTAACGGTGGATGCTGTTGCCGGAACTAAAACTTGCAGCCTGCTTGCGGGATAAAACGCGAGGTTGGATAGATGGCGTCTCCCTGGAAATTTCTTGCGCGACTGGTCTCACCGGGACGCGAACAAAAGCGAGAAAACGGCTCGACCGAGAAGGTTTCGCCGGAGGCGTTGCCTAGTTCTGGTTCGACTGAAACGCCTGCCGAGGACAGCCTGAATAGCGATGGTCGGCCGGCAGGCGAGGAGCTACCTCGTCACGGTCAACCCGGTGCAATTTCTCTCAAGCCTGTGCATTCCGAAGAAGCCGAAAACGACGTCCACGACAAGGTCGACGGCGAAGTCGCCGAAATCGTGGAGGTCGCTGATCCCGCTACATCCGGCGGTACCGGCATCGACGTCACCGCTGCACGTGAGGATGCTACGCAGATCAGGCGAACTGTCAAAGTCGCACCGCGCAAGCAAAGAAGTCGCGGCAAAGAAGCGGTGGCGATTTCGAACGGTTCCCAGGCTTCCCAGATCGTGCACGCTGCAGATGAAATGAACCTGGATGAAGAGATCAGGGTGCTCAGGGGTCAGCTGGCCGGAAAGCTGAAGCTGCAAAATGCGCGGTTAAGAAAACTGCTGGAGCGGTTTGAACGGTGAAAATGTTGCGGTGCTTTTGAGTCAAGGATCGACTACAAGCCTGTTGCAAGTGAACAATCTCAGATTTGAATAAGGTGTCGCCGGTTCGATTCTGTTCAAGAGCATAAGATCATCGCCGGCGCTTGATCAGCACTGTTAGGTGGGCGGCTAGGTGGCTACGCGCCTTCGCAGAGTAATGAGCGTAGAGCCGATGAGGACATGCGGGAAAAGTCTCTTAGGCCAGCACTCATGGTCGGCTACTAGCCGCGATCGTAGCGCGGGAGATCCAAATTGCTTCGTAATAGGCGGCCCAACAGAAAGTCTCCCACGACAGGAAAGCCGAAAAGAGAACTAATTATATTGCGCACGGTGATTCCGAATGTGGATTTCGGAACGAAGGATGAAGCAAAGCGTCTCGCGGCGCGCTGCCTATCCTGTAAGAATGGCATCATCCGCGTCTGATAATTCGCAAGACCGGCCAGCGGATTATTTTGGGCGCGCGCGAGCTCGCCCGCAAGCACAAACGCCTCGCTCATCGCCAGGCCCGAACCTTCGCCTGCTAACAGCGACACGCATGCTGCCGCGTCGCCGACAAGAGCCGTGCGGCCCTTGGTCCAACTGGGCATTTGGATCTGGCTGACGCGATCGAAATACATCTCCTCAGTATCGTCCATGCGCTTCAATATCTGCGGGCACTCCCACCCAGCATCGCTGAAGGCATCCCGCAGAGCCTTTTTGCGCCCGACGTGCGTCAGCGGTATGTCGCTATTTGGGTCCTTGTAGACAAGCAGGAAGAGCGTCCAACCATCCCCCATGGAAAATCGTGAGATTTGTCGGCCCGGTTCAGCATAGCTGACGTAGGTGCGTTCATCACGCAATGGATAGCCCTGCAGCTCAAAAGCTGCAGCCTTGTAGCCAAGATAAACCTCGAATTGATCCACCGGTCCAAATTGTAGCTCCCGGACACGTGAATGGAGGCCATCGGCGCCGACCACGAGATCGAAGGTTTCGTCGCCATGGCGATTGAAGCATACACGCACACCGGCAGAGCCTTCATCGATCATCGCGATGCTGTCATCGAAGATCGTTTCGACCTTCCCGTCTAGCGCTGCATAAATGACTGCCGCCAGATCACTTCGCTTCAAACTAACAAAACGTCCACCGAGCTTCCTTCGTATTGCGTCAGTGGAAAATGCACTACACTGCTGTCCTTCGCTGCCGACGAAACGCACTTGCTCGACGTCGTATCCGAGCTCGTGAAGACGTGGCCGAAGTCCCATCATCGATGCCACATCGTATCCCGCTCCCCAAAAGTCAACGACATAACCTCCGGACCTCAGCCGCGGAGCTTGCTCGACCAGCACGGGCTCATGACCGTAATGACGAAGCCAATACGCCAATGTCGGTCCTGCGATGCCGGCTCCGTTGATCCCTACTTTCATCAGACGGTCACTCCCTTTCTGATCTCGCGCAGAGGGCGCGGTGCCAAGAGCCTTGACGTTTTTGGCCGCTCGAGCGCCGCTCCGGCACATCCCTGTTCAATTTCCCACAAATCCGGAGCCTTGACTTAGAATCTGCTCTGTATTGAGAGCATTTGACGCAGAATCGACAGCGTTCAGACTGTGAGCTGTTGAACGAGCATCTGCGCATCTTATGTATATATTTACAAAGCGCTCCTTGGAAACATGGAGGTTTGGAATGTACCCAGACAACCACACGCACGAGCTTCGATGGACCGCGCCCGTCGCGATACGCATCGGAAGGCGCTCATCCGAATTCATTCACGGTCCTGCAGAGGCGATTGACTATCTGGAACACAGGTGGCCGGTTCTCGACGGGCCCTACCTCGACGCTGCAAGACACCGTTGTGTCGAGGCTATGAACAGTTTAACCCACATCGAAGTGGCCAGAGAGGCCTTTATATCTGCGGCGGCAGAAGCTAAAGTTTTAACCTAGCGTCGCATGTGTACAGCACTTATGCTTGTCAGCCATGATTGTGCTTGGCTTGCAAAAAAGTCGATGTCGGTAAGACGCACTTCCCGTCTCGATGGCTCATGTATCATCTATACTTGCTCTTCGTGGAAAGCGAGCATTGCGTCGACTGATGCTCCCGGTGCTCCATTATTGAATCGAGATTGGTGGCGCCGCGGTAGCGAGGGAGTAGCCGACGTGCTTCACCATGGGTTCGGATGCCTCGACGGCGGCGGGGTCAGTCACGAGGAAGAGCGAGTTCACCCTTCTTGGCCTCGTTACTGTCCTGGTGGATAAAAACGAGTGTGATCGAATCAGCGACTCAATGAGGTACGCGTTGCGCCTATCGCCATGTAGACGGATTTAGGTGCGGTGCGCGTGCAGCAGCCCGAATGCGGTCAGAGCTCTGTCACTTTGACTTATCTGCAAGGCGAGCGGCAGACGGTTCTCACGGAATACCTGAAACATGAGTGTTATCGGAAGCGCGATAAGTCCGGGAGTGCTGCACACCAACGGATGTAGCGCAATGACAGGCCAACGGCCGAAATGGCGCCGCTAATTGCTCCTGCGCCGCCGAAAGCAGCCAAAGCACGCCACCATCCGTCCCTTTGCCCGCCGTAACCCGGGCGGTAGTGCTGATAACTGCGATGCCCGCATACAGCCGAGACGATCGCGATCGTGATACTGCACCTGTTCAATCTGGCGCGATATCCGGGGCAAGGGAGCCATCAAAATCCCATCAGTGCCAGGGTAAGTCGCATCGGTGTTACCCCCGTAGCTGGCATTGTGGCGCCCACTATCGCGCCGGCTCTCGTCATTTCGAGCGTCACATATTTGCATCGCGCCAAATGTGCCGATATCATGACAGTGGAAGGGGCCAATACCATGTCGTTACTCATTTTGTTGACAACAGGAACAATCGCGTTTGCCGAGCCCGCCAGTCCGTCGCCAGTGCTTTTGGCAGAGGCACAGGCGCAGGTGGTTGATTGTACCGATGCTGCCGATCAGATTCTGATGAAAACGGAGGGACGCCTGCTGTCGATACGTCCCAATGCCGATCGGTGCACTGTGATTGTCTTGATCACCAGGGAGGGCGAACGACCCCAAAAGAAGATCTTTCGGGTCTCGCCTGTGACCGATCGGAGTGAGCCGCATTAGATGTCGGCGTTCGCACCGATTTTCCTCGGGAAGAACGGATGTGAGATCGAATAGACTTGAGAAGAATTGCTTTTGGACGGCCTCGCGGTGGTGTCACTTTCGATCGTGCTTGGCTTCTTCGTTTTGCTTTGCGAAACTAAGCCCCGGTAATGTTCCCCGTTAGAACATTGAAAGACGAAACGGACACAACGCCCTGAGGAGGAGCGGAGGCGTTGCTCGAAGCTCGTGGCGGTCAGTGACGTTCGAAAGAAATAAATGGCACGATGAGGGCGCCAATCAGGACGCCGGTCAGAGCGCCAAATGCCTTCAGCAGTACGTCGTTGATTTTTGGATGGCGCATCCGTGAAATGAGCTGTGAGAACTCTGGGCTACTCGATCGCAAGACGTACAGATTGGCTATAGGAGGTTCCGCGTGCGAGACGATTTCGTAATCGCCGATCATCTCGTGTTAAATCCCTCCCCAGCAAGGCCAGAGCAGTAGTGAGACGACCGTCACTCCGCTTGAGGAGGCGGGCCGAATAGTACGCGTCCGAATCTAACTCGCTGCGAACATGACATGTACTCCTTCAGGAGAGACATCTATCAAAATCGTGCCGATAGCCCTTTCGGCGCGACAAGGGGTTGAACCGCCGCGCCGGAATGAATTATATCACATCGTGATATTACTAAATCCCGAGCTCGACCTTCACCATGCCCGATGTTCCCAAACCCAACTCCTTGCTTTTCAGACGAAGTGCTTGCCGACCTTCTGGGCCTCACGACGAGAGACTTCAGCGAAATCGCACGCCAAAGCTCGTCACGGTTTCGTCCACCGCGCCTGTCTGCAAAGACGCGCCGGCTTCATGGTCACCTGCCAGCTTGGAACCGGGTCTGGGAAGGCCTCGTCATAAAGGGGGCTATCATCTTCGATGAGGTCATGTTCCTGCGCGGGAAACGCCGCGTCAAACCGACGGTAGGATCGAGCCGCGAGCGTTGATTTCGACACTTCAAGAAGGGAAAAAAATGAAGAAGCTTGCCAGCCTTATTATCGCTGCATCGATGCCATTGACCGCCCATGCCGCGGCCAGGATGATGTCTCAAAGCGGCGATTGGGGCGTCTATTCCTTTTCGAGAAACGGATCTCGGGTTTGCTACGCGCTTTCGGTCCCGAAGGAATCTGCTCCGGCAAATGTGGACCATGGAAAGAACTATTTCCTCATCGCGCCGGCGGAGAAAGGGGGCGGCAATGAACCTGAAGCCATCCTCGGATACGCGTTGAAGAGTGGTTCGACGGTAGAGGCTTCGATCGGAGAGCGGACATTCAAGATGTTCGTGAAGGGCAACAGCGCCTGGGTCTCCGACGCCGCACTCGAACCGGAATTCGTCAATACACTTCGGTCTGGCAGCCAGATGACGCTGCACGCGACGTCGGCGCGAGGCACTCATACAAGCTATACCTATTCACTGACAGGCGTGACGGCGGCGCTGGAGCGCGTTGCCCACTGCAAGTGAGGGCGATCAGCCAATTCCAAACGGAGCTCTCTGCTCGGGTGTCGCAAGTTCCTTCAGGCGATGCTTGGGAGTCCTCCCACGGGCTGAAAGGAGCAGATCCAATTCCTGCTTCGAGTTGCCAAACCGCTGTATAAGCCGCTCCGCCTCGTGCCGGCCGATGCCATAGCAGCGCCGTAGACTTCGAACGTCGTAGAAGGATTCGTCTTGTTCGGGCGGCATTTCAAAACCTTTCATCGTTGTCACAGCGCCACGGCTTTCGTGATCATCCACAATGCCATCGCCACCATCATAAGGTTTTCCGTAAGCGAGACGACGCCGAGCGGCACGTTGCTGTCGCCGCCAACGCAGGCGCACTTCAGTTCGCGCTTCTCAATGTAGACCGCTTGGTAAACAGACCAAGACCCCACGGCGCCGATAAAGAATGCGATCGGGGCAGAAAGCCAGACGAGTGCGCCGGCAACCATCAGCACGCCCGCGAGCGCCTCGCCGAAAGGATAGAGATAGGCGTAGCGGACCCAGCGCCGCGCGAGCAGATCATAGCCAAGGAACATATTGGAGAAGCTCTCGAGGTCTCGAAGTTTTAGAATGGCGAGCACGCACATGCTAAAAGCGATGAACCATTCGAAGACCCGGACGGTCATTATCGAGCCTGATGCCCAATTGGCGGCGACGGACATCAGCGCGGTCGTGAAGAACACTGTCAAGATTGGCCTATAGGACGTCGCCTGCGGGTCTCTGACGTCCTTGCCCAAAAACCGCCGCAGATCGTCGTTGCCGCCGATGCGGGCATCGTTGATGAATGTCTGCGGCGTGGTCTCGACCCCATGTTCTTTCTGAAAGGAATTCGTCTCTTCGCGCGTCCTCAGCCAATGGTCCTCGACCTCGTAGCCTTCGCGTTTCAACAGATCGAGGGACTTCAGCCCAAACGGGCAGATATGATCCTTCATCACCATGCGAGTGACTCCTTCGCAGGAGTAATGAGCGCCGCGCGCATCTGTTCCGATTCAAGCAGAAAATGTCACGTGATGATGTATTGGAGGGTCAGAGCTGCAAGAAGACGTAAACCACTCCGCCCCATATCGCCGCGACGAACAGTACGACGGCTGCTAGAAAGAGCTTGCCCTCAAGTGACATCATTGAGCTCCGACGCCGCAGTCATGGTTGAATTCGCCACGCTGCGCCGGAAATCAGTTCACCGCCTGTAGCTGTAGAGCCTGCGAGACCTCGGAAGGCGTCTCTCCGGGGATGGAAGCTATGGCGAACATGACCGCGACATAGCAGGCAAACACAGCGGAGAGGAAGGCGGTCTTGGTCATTGGCTCGCTCCTTATATCATGTGGTGACATTCTTTAACTGTTCGCCCATATTGTCAATCCTGAATGCAGCATGAACAAAAAGGCGGGCACATGGTTGGGGAGAAAATTCTGATCGTCGAAGACGACGTGCTGATCGCGGCTGATCTGGAGGATATTGTAACGACACTTGGCTATGAGATATCGGGGATAGCCGACAGCTTTGAGACAGCGCAGCAGCTCGCACCCTTCAGCACGATTGCTCTGGTGGACGTCAACCTGAGGGACGGAGCGACCGGTCCGCGGATCGGGCAATATCTTGCGAGCGATTTCGGCGTCGCGGTCGTCATGGTCACGGGAAGCCCCGAACTGATTGAAACCGATCTTTTAAAGGTTATCGGCCTGATATCGAAACCCGCCCACCCGAACTTGATCCGGGACGTTCTCGAATATCTGAGGACAATCCGCGAAGGCGAACGAGGCGTTCCGCCAGGAGGAATGCGGCTCTTCTTCTGAACGGGCTGGGGAGGGGACGAGATGATCGATAGACGCGCCGAACTCGGTCTCTGGATACCGCGGCTGGAAACCATTCTGATCAGTCGGGGAGTGTTGAGCGACGACGGCGAGCTCGTGGCCCAGGTCGGATCACGGTTTCCCAAGGATGTTGAAGACGCGCTGGACGGATTCATCGAGAACCCGATCGAGCTGATGGGCCTTCTGAAAATATGTCGGGACGCATGCGACGGCAGACCGTTGTCGCCTGCGGTGCTGATGGCCGCTCACCTCATGACAAGAGAGGTTCTGCAGGCACTGGAGGCTGCTGGCGCGATCGATTTCAAACATTAAAAATGGCCCGCCCGAAATCATTTCGGACGGGCCTCGCGAGGACCGGATAACTGATCACTTCCGGTCTGAACTCTAGCTGTCGGTGACTGCAGCGTCTCCTCCCGATTGCGGCAGTTCCTTCATCTTCACGAGCTGGTCGGCGCAGGCGTCCGCCGCGTTCGTGACAGTACCGTCGATCCCCGCGATCTTCGCCCAGCCTCCTTCGGTGATGAAGTCATCACGCTGCCATGACGATTTCGCCTGCAGCGTTTTTAAGTTCGCCTGCGCGTCACTCGCCGTCACGAAGTTATGGACGCAAATGCCAGCAACCAGATCCGCCTTTGCGTTACGGACGGCAATGTCGGTCATCACCCTGGCCCTTCCCGACGTCGTCCATCCTCCCCAGGTGAAGCCAAGCGCCATCGTCAATGCCGAGGCGCCGACGATAGACCAGGCCCAAAGGGTCTTGGACGGTCGGTAGTTGGACCAGCCAGCTTCGACACTTTGCATAACTGTTCTCCTCCGTTATATCACGCCATGATACAATAATGTGTTCGGAGGTCAAGCACGTGCCGATCAAGAAATGGTGAGTGACAGTCAGGCCAGTTCCGTCACCTGGCGTAGCCTGGACAAGGATTCAGCCAGCAACGGCTCGTGCGCAAGCATCGCTTCGACATGAACCTTCGCTAGGGACGCAAGCGTCCGCTCGCCGTTTGCGGTCAGGCCTATCAGCACGCTGCGCTTGTCGTCTTCCGCAGGTATCCGCTCGGCGAGACCTGCCGAGCACATCCGATCCACGAGCTGGACGGCACTGTTGTGGTGCATGAGCATCTGTTCGGCGAGATCGCGGAGCCTGATCTGCCAGCCTGGCGCCGTGCGCACTACTAGGAGAGCCTGATACTGCTGCGAGGTCACACCGGCCTCAGCAAGGGCCGCTTCGCTGAAGGACAGGAAGCGCCTCATGGCTAGCCGGAATCCCGCCAGCCCTTCG
Organism: Rhizobium sp. WSM1274; assembly: GCF_025200775.1. Taxonomy (NCBI): domain Bacteria; kingdom Pseudomonadati; phylum Pseudomonadota; class Alphaproteobacteria; order Hyphomicrobiales; family Rhizobiaceae; genus Rhizobium; species Rhizobium sp. WSM1274. The sequence continues at coordinate 457,041 of NZ_CP104139.1, forward strand.
TAGACGTCGTCAGTCGGGCCAGAAGTCCGGCGTCCCGATCGAGGCATGCGAATAGTCCTTCTCAAATGTCATGATATGAACGGCGGAGCACGCTGGAAGAAAGGTCCCGAGCTGAGCCGATACGTTAGGTATTGGATAGCACAGGCATCGACGAATAGCTCACTCGCCATATTCACCCGATGTTGCTAAAAAGACTGTGTTAATTTCGTGACTGCGCGAGAAAATTCTATCATCGTTCGCCTGGGTCTGGAGCCCCGCCACCTGAGACAGATCAACCGAATGACGCCTTCAAAGGAACAGCGGCTGGCGGTGGAATACTGAACCTCGTACTGCCGAAGCAGAAGAGTGGTGGATTGTGGATTCGAGCGTTCTGGTGGTAGATCGGGCATGGCCTTGGGGCGCGAGACGCAGGACTGGTCAGGCCTTGCGTCGTCGACCCCACCGGTGGACGGATCGAGCGCAGCCCATCAGGCGTTTTTGGCGCCGGAAGCACACCTGGCCAGCCACAGAACTGCGCAGGATCGATGTGCGTGTGTCAAAGCACGCTACTGCGATTCCCTTTCGACAGCACGCCGCGCTCGGATAGCCGCGGCGATAAAGACGCGTGAGAGGCCGTGGTAGAGCGGCTCGCGCGAAAGAATGCGCGAAGTCACGTAGCCGATCATCGAAACGGCCATGATCGGAATGACCGCCTGGTGGTCGCCGGTCATTTCAAGGATGATGACGAAGGCCGTCATCGGCGCCTGCACGACGCCTGCGAAATAGCCTGCCATCCCGAGGATGGCCGCCAACGCGATGCTGGTGCCGAGCAGCGATCCGACCGTGCTGCCGAAACCGGCGCCGACCGCAAGCGATGGCGCAAAGATGCCGCCCGGAATGCCTGAGATCATCGACAGGAAGCTGGCGGCGAGTTTTTCGAGGAAGAAGAGCAGCGGAAGGGCGTTGCCTTCGATTGCGCTTCTCGCCTGCTCGTAGCCGGTGCCAAACGTCGTACCGCCAGCTGCGACGCCGATCACTGCGATCGCCAGCCCGCAAACACCGGCAAGCGCCAGCATGCGCTTCAGTGGCTGCGGTTGTGCCCAGCGGCGGATGCGCTGACCAAAATGCAGCGCAAAGCCGCTGAAAGCCGCCCCAAGAGCGCCGCCGCCGATGCCGCAGATCAGAACAAGTCCCCAGTCGCGAAACTCCGTCGGAGCCGCCGAGGCCATGCCAAAATAGTTGTAGCTGCCCGAAAGCCCGAGTGCCGCGAGGCCGGAGAGAATGACGGCGGTCAGCACCAGCCCGTTGGCGCGCGATTCATATGTCCGGCTCATCTCCTCGATGGCGAAGACAATGCCAGCCAGCGGCGTGTTGAATGCCGCCGCGATGCCTGCGGCAGAGCCCGCCAGGATCAGCCCGCGAGCCTGTGCCATCCCTCCAAAGCGAGCGACGGCCAGCATGATCGACGCACCGACCTGCACCGTCGGGCCTTCGCGGCCGATCGAGGCACCGGAAAACAGCCCGAGCACCGTGAGCACGATCTTGCCGAAGGCGATCTTCAGCGACAGCAGCGGCGTCCGGTCTTCGTCGTGTCTCAAATGTCTGGCGGCGATCGCCTGCGGGATACCGCTACCACCAGAATTTGGAAACAGCGTCGCCGCCAGATAGGCCGACAGCATAAATCCGGCCGGCGTCAGCACCAGCGGCAGCAGAAAAGCCCATTCGCCGGAAGAGGTGAGAGACCCAAAGCCCTTCTGCGCCAGATCCGCAAGCTTTGCGAACCCGACGCTGATCACCCCGATCGCCAATGCACCGCACCAGAAGACCAGCCTCGGCCGCCACAGGGAAAAGGAACCCCAGAGAACACGGGAGCGGCGAAGAAGCTTGGAATAGCGATAGGGAATGGGCATGATGGACTCAATACATGACGCAGATCAGGAACTCTTCTAATGCCAAATGCGCGGGAAGATCACCCCCTCATTTCCGAACATGTCGGATGTGGGTATGCCAAAGCGCGGAGAGTGTCATGTCCAACGCATTCGGGATAGGGTTGCCGTCCCTCGGGCGGGACGACGTCACCATGGTTCAAAGCCTGGTGAGGGAACACTGCCGGACGAATGCAATAAAACCGGACAGAAAAGAAGCGCATGACGTCGCGCGCGAACTGCGCAAATGGTTCAGGCCGGTGCGACCGACCGCAACCGTCTGCGCAAGCTCGTTGCTTCCCCGGACTGATACTGTCCTGACACCCTGCGCCGCCCGGGTTTCGAGGCTGGTCGCCTCCGTGCCGAGCCCGTCAGCACGAGGCCACGCAACCCACGGCGAGCGAAGCTAAAAAAGGATTCCGATTTTCTGTGAACTTGAGACGATGTCACTCGGAAGGCGGGCGCCGATGAAAGGCTCATCGTGGATCCCGATGTCGCTGCAGCATGGATATGGATCTGTCGAAAATCACAGTTTTACTGAACCGGGGCGATGTCCTGCCGACAACATCAGTGCTCGGCGCTGGAGACAAAGGTCACATCATCATGGTGATTGAGCGTCGACAGCCCGACAAAAACGATGGCCGACCAGATCAAAACACAGATCGAATAGGCGAACAAAAGGATTTTCAACCGTTTACTCATGGCAATTCTCCTCCCTATTGAAGTAGCGTTTGAAGATTCTGGTTCAATCGTCTCGGGTGTCGCTCTCGCCGAGTTAAAGGTGGTGGAATGAAGATCGAGACGAAGGCGGAGCAAGATACGGGAGGTTGACGAGGCTAAGAGCCTTGAGGAGCTCGTAGTTCTATATGGCAGAAGACCATGCACGAGCGGTTATGAAGACAGGCGCAATACTCGCGGCCGAACCGGCGAGGAGCAGCCTGTGCGCCTGCGGAATGTCGCTGCCCTGCGAGTTGGCGAAGAGCGCTTTTCGGTATGATGCGTCGAAAAGGGCCTGCCCGAAATCATTCCGGACAGGCCCGCTCCAGCACGACATCTCACCAAGTCGAGCCGAACATTTAGCTATCCGTCACGGGGCATTCGGCGAAGCAATATCCTTCATGTCAACCATCCGATGTGCATAGGTCTCCGCGGCGTTTGGAACCGTGTCAAATGGCGGCGATCGTTGTCCACCGCCGTCTTGAATAAGTTCAACCCGTTCCCTCGACGGGCAGAATTCCCGGCGATCGACCAGATCCAGAGCGTCTTGGAAGGTCGGTGGGCCCAGCCGTTGAGTCCTACACAGCTGTTCTCCTTGTTTCAATTGCATCATGGAATGATATAATAATTCACCCGAAACACAAGCCTGATCTGCTTTCATCGAAGGCGACCCAAATGCTCACCCTTGTTCCATCCGGGTCTCTGGGATTGGCCGGCCACGCCTTTGTATAGTTGGCAGAAACAGAAATTCGCCTACGCTCCCTCTGGTGGTTCCCACGGAATGACGGCTCCCAGGCGCGACGGCCACAAGTGACCGTTGTCGCGGACTCCAATGGGGCGTGCATCTCGTTGACGGAACAAAAGGGCGCGGTAGATCGCAGCTTCCAACGCTTGCTCGCACGGCTCTGGCACCCGCCCGTATGGAGTGAGGACGCCAGTCGTCCGGTCGCGATCGCCTCCTACACAGATAACGTGGCCTGGATATTTCGCGGCAGACACGTCGGAAACCAAATCAAATCGATACGCCGTCATTCTCTTTGTCCTGTCTAATGGTGTGGCAGTCACTATTAGAGCGGTTCCGTCACCAGATCGGTCGGCTGGATCGGCGGGACAGGCTGATCATTTTGGAGCGACAACGTGGCCTTAAGCTCCTCTATCGTGCCGCCATTAGCGCGCAACTCGATCATCCGTATCACAGCCGCCTTGGTCGTCGCATCGGCGTGATTATATCCATGTCTCTTGCACCATTTATCAAGCAACACGCTAAGGGCAACGAGCTCACCAGGGTCCATTGCCGATCTCTTTCGTTTAAGGAACTCGAGCACCGCTTTTCTCCGCTGCATGAGGGCATCCGCATTATGGAAGATGGGACCCAACGCTCACAACAATATCATGTCATGATATTATTCATCTAGATCGAATTGTGTCAATTATGAATATAGGATGAACAGACGCATAATCTGCGTCCGCAGCCGCAAATGAAAATTTCAGCCAGCAAGATAATGACTTAGCCCAGGCGGCGTCGCCGGAGAAGCACTTCAAAAAACCGTGATTGCTCTGCTCCAACGTCAAATTTGGATTCGAGAGAATTCCGAAGATTGTGGCGGGCTTGGCCACCTACGAGAAGGCTTTGGCTATGGCTGGCGATCTCCCGAACTCATGGGTTTGACCGCCTTTTCGACCGTCGGTTTGATCTGTCGGCGTTGAAGTTCCCGAAAGAAGTTCAATTAAAGTGGGAACACGTTGCCGTGAATTCCGGCCGCGACGCTTGCCGATGCCCTTTGGTCATCTATGTCACGTGATGATATAATGGGCATCCGCCTCGATGCGGCGGACATCAGTTCCAGCGCAGAGGAGTTCAAGCTTATGTTGCAATTCCGCTACTCCATGGGTCGCGGCAGCATTTTCGTGTTTGTCATCGCTCTCATCATTCTTCTGATAGGCTTAGTGCTTGCTGCGGGTGGCGCGTGGCTGGCGACGCTTGGGGGGAGCTGGTACTATGTGCTCAGCGGCCTCGGCTTGATCGCGACCGGCATTTTGCTTGCCGCGCACAGGCGCAGCAGCGTCTGGGTTTATGCACTCATCGTACTGGCAACGGTCGCATGGGCCTTTAACGAGGCCGGTTTGAATGGCTGGGCACTCGTTCCCCGCATTGTCGCGCCTCTCGTGCTTCTTGCCGTCCTGCTCCTGACATTGCCATATTTGCGCCCGGTCAGCAGCTGGCGTGCTGCGGTTCTCCTTCTTGCCGGATTGATCATGATCGCGGTCATGGGAGCTGCGGGAATTGCCTTGCTTGCGCCTCGTCAAGGCGCGAATCCTGTTACCGAGATGGCGGCTCGGCAGATGCCTGATCCCTCTCCTCTCCAGCCAGGAGCCGACTGGCCAGCTTACGGCGGCAGCTACAGTGCACGGCGCTACTCGCCGCTGGGGCAGATCATGCCGGCCAATGTCGGGCAGCTCAAGCGCGCTTGGATCGTTCATACCGGCGATTTGCCGAGTGAGCGCGCGAAGGGGACTTATGGGGCGGAAACTACCCCACTGAAAGTGGGAGATTCGCTTTATCTCTGCACGCCAAAGAACATCATCATCTCACTTGACCCCAGGACCGGAAAGGAGAACTGGCGCCACAATCCCGGAGTTCCCGACGAAAACATTCCCTATACGGCGGCTTGCCGCGGCCTCGCCTATTATAGCGTTCCAGGCGTGAACTCCGCACAGCTCTGCGCAAACCGCCTCCTTGAAGGGACTCTCGACGCGCGCTTGATCGCCATCGATGCCAATTCCGGACAACCTTGCCCCAACTTCGGCCGAGCAGGCACCGTCGATACCACGACCGGCATTGGTGAACACGATCCGGGCATGTTCTCCATAACCTCTGCGCCGACTATCGTGCGAGGAATTGTCGTGGTCGGCCATCAAGTGCTGGACGGGCAGAAGCGCGATGCGCCCTCGGGTGTCATTCAAGGCTATGACGCGGTTTCCGGCGAGCTTCGGTGGGCATGGGACATGGCGCGGCCTGACATCACCGTCCTGCCGCCAGAGCATGAAACTTATACGCGCGGCACTCCCAACATGTGGACGACGGCGTCAGCCGATGAGCAGCTCGGTCTGGTCTATTTGCCGCTCGGCGTGTCGGCCGTCGACTATTGGAGCGGCAGCCGTTCGCCGGCTGAAAAAGAGTTCGCGACCTCACTCGTGGCCCTTGACGTCACGACAGGAAAACCGGTGTGGCATTTCCAGACAGTTCACAATGACGTATGGGACTATGATCTCGGATCGCAGGCGACGTTGGTCGATTATCCGGCCGATCAGGGGCCTGTCCCTGCACTTGTCTTGCCGAGCAAGCGCGGCGACATTTTTGTGCTTGACCGCCGCACCGGCAAGCCGCTGACGCCGGTTGAGGAGCGCCCGGTGCCAAGCGGCGGTGTTGAGCCTGAACAACGCGCGCCGACCCAGCCTTTCTCTACCTTCCACACGTTGCGCAAACCCGACCTGACTGAGGCGATGATGTGGGGCATGTCGCCGATCGACCAGATGATCTGCCGCATTCAGTTCCGTCGGGCGAGCTACCAAGGTTTTTTCACGCCACCCACGAGCAACCGTCACAGCATTGAATATCCCGGCTATAATGGCGGCTCCGACTGGGGCGGGGTCGCAATGGATCCGCGCCTCGGCGTGTTGATCGCCAACTACAACGACATGCCGAATTACAACCGACTGGTTCCAAGGGCGGAGGCCGACAAGCTCGGCTGGGCGCCCCGCAATCAGGCACGCGGCAAGATTGGTGGTGCCGAAGGCGCCGGCGACCCACAAGCGGGCGCTCCTTATGCCATCGACGTCAATGCCGGATGGCGGCTGCCGTTCACAGGGCTTCTGTGCAAGCAGCCACCTTACGGCGGCATCCGTGCGATCGATTTGAAAACCGGAAAGACGCTTTGGGATCGTCCATTGGGACAAGCCCGCACAAATGGTCCCTTCGGCATTCCATCCATGCTGCCAATCACGATCGGGACACCCAACAATGGCGGGTCCGTTGTAACGGCTGGTGGATTGGTTTTCATCGCCGCAAGCACCGACAATCTGATCAGGGCCATTGACATCAAGACAGGGAGGACCCTCTGGACTGATCGTCTCCCAGCCGGAGGTCAGGCAACGCCAATGACCTACTCCGTCGATGGCAAGCAGTACGTCGTCATCATGGCTGGCGGTCATCATTTCATGGAGACCCCGGTAGGAGATACTCTCATCGCCTATGCGTTGCCTTAGGATCGGGTCAGGTCGGCCAGGTGGCAGTCATCAAGAGATTAGCGCAACCCAAAACCGCTGGCACTCTTGGATCCTGCTCTGGGCATGCTTGGACTTCCTCCGAATTTCTGCGATTGCAACCCACGCAGCGAACGCCCGGGGATGATTATGTTGCCTTCGGCCTGCGAACGGCCGCAACCACAGCCGGCGACGGCATCACTTGCCGGTTGTCCCGCTATCGTGGGATCTGTTCGACGGAAGATCGCCAGGCTTTATCACCGGCATAGTCCCGGTCGAAGGCGCCGGGGTAACGATCTCGTCGCCGATCTTCGGCGGCTTTAAGACGCCATTACAGTCGTCCAACTGGCCACTCAGGTTTTTCGCTCCCTCCGTGTCGGGCTTGACCCTGCAGTCTTTCGCGACCTCGTTGGTCTGCGCCATTGCCGAGCCAGACATGCCAAGGACCGAGAGCGCCAACACGAATCCGCAGAGCGACCCTGCCGACTTCGCAAAAATACACGTCGATTGCATTGTTGCCTCCTTCTAGCTTGTAAGAGCAAAGGCGGTTGTGGCCAGCTTGTTCCATGTGCGTTCCCGGCGTTATTGCAAAGGATGTGCGATCGTCGGCCTTGGTCGATGCTACGGGTTGCGGATCCGGCAAGAAAATGTGCGTCTGCAGCGACTGGAATTCCAACGGCTGCGAAAGCGGTCCCCAAGTTCAAAATTTCGTGAGGCTGAATCAGTGTTAATTCCCGCCGCTATTCTTTGCAGCGGAGTTGGACAAATAGCACCTGGATATCCACCCCAGCCATGCTTGCGCTCCGAGCGCGTTTATCGGTCATTCCTTGCGGACAACAAGTTGCCAAGGCCGCGCAGGCTTTCGACGTGCTCACAAAAAACGCTAACCGTGACTAGGAGCGGTACCGCCACCAGCATGCCGACAATGGACCACAGCCAAGCCCAGAAAGAAATTGCTACGAAAACCACCACCGTATTCAACCGCAGTCGCCTGCCGATAAAGTAGGGTGTTATGATCTGGCCTTCGATCGTCATGACCAAGAGATAAAGCGATGCGATCGCGACCGCAAACCCAACGCCGCTCGACGAAATCAGGGCGACGGCGCAGGCGGCCGTCATGCTTACCAGAGGTCCAAGATAAGGAACGAAATTGCATATGAACGCGAGCACTCCAAACAGCAACGGGTTAGGCATCCCGCTCAGCCAAAGGAGAGCCGCGATAACGCCACCGAGACACACATTGATCGTCGTGATGGTCAACAGGTAACGCGAAAGTTTACGCTCGATATCGTGCGAAATCTCGACGGCCCGGTTTTTGTCTTGCACCGTTGGCAAGATTTCAACCAGTCTCTCGTGAAGAATGTCTCCCGACGCCAGAAGAAACAACAACAAAACCAGCGTAAATAGCGTCTGCGCAATCAGCGCCGGAACGAAAAGCGCAGCGCTGGTGATCAGTCCGTTTCCACGCAGCTCGACCTGCTGAACATTTGCGGCATGGCTCCTCAAAAAGTCTGTCAGTCGTCTGCTGGCCTCGAACAGTCCTGATAGCGCCTGCGACATCCCTGCAAGCTTTTCCTGAATGGCTTGCTCTATCCTGGGCAAACTTTCGACATAGCCGCTCACCGGCACGATGATTGCACCTAGAATGATGGCAAGCGCCGCTATCAGCGCCCCGACGATGATCAGGGATGTGGCAACCGACGGCACACCCCTTTCATCGAGAAAGCGTCTGATCGGGCTAAAAACCAGGGCAAGCAGAAAGGAGAGCACGATCGGGACGAGGAATTCTCTGGCAAAGCTGAGAAAAAGTATGGATGCATAGATGAAGAGGGCAATGGCTGTCCATCGCGGAAGCACCGTCCCAAATGCGGACATAGCCTTCGCCTCGTTCTCCGGTGTTCGTTCGCCATGACGAAGATGGTCCAACGGATTGGTCCTCCACTCGCAACGTCAAACCCGGAACGGCGTGACCTCAAGAAGAGTTCCTCGATCTAGATCGCCATTGCGGCCCTTGAACTAAACAAGTCCCGAGCCAAGCTCCGCAAGTCGACCGAGACGCGCCAGCGATTCGACCAGAAGGGGTTCGTTGGCGAGCATCCCGTGCATATGGACCTTTGCCAAGGAGGTAAGAAGTTCGTCTCCAGCGGACGTCAGGGCGATCAGCACACTGCGTTTATCTTCCGACGACGGGACGCGCACTACCAGTCCCGCGGCTGCTAGTCTGTCTGCAAGCTGAACCGCGCCGTGATGCTGCAGGAGCAAGATGTCGGCAAGCTCACGGACCATCATCTGGCCAGAGGCGCTAGCCTTTATCGCCAGCATTGCTTGGTATTGCTGGGAGGTCACATCCCATTGCGAAAGCAGCGCTTCGCTAAAAGCCAGGAAGCGGCGCATGGCAAGCCTAATGCCGGCAAGGCTTTCGAAAACTCCTTGTGGAAGTTGGGAGCCCTCGTCGGTAACCGCGACACTCCTGATTGCTGACATGTTCAAATCCTCTGTTTTCATCATAACATGATATATCTCGTCTCGTCTACAAAGGAGGAGGTTCGCGAGCGCTTAGCGGGGGTCGTATTGCAATGCGCTCGCGACCACTGCGGATCTTTGCCAATAAAAAGCGGCATCTGTTGGACAACTGATTGTGAATGTAATGCCTTCTGCAACCGACAAAGTCTCACAATCGCTCGGCGCCAGCCCAGTCAAATGAGAGCGTCTGCTTTGCTGGCGCAATCGTACCGCGAGACTATTGCGACCACAGGCCAATCCGCGCGATCGAAATCGGCGTCCTTAAGGGCTTTTATTCAAGTCTTTCGACGGCCTTTATTTCTCCCTGATTTCTTGGCGCGCTTCATTCGCCAGCGATACCCGGGAGTGGGCTCCTAAATTGAACCCATTTAATTCGAGTTGCAAAAACTCGATCTCCCCGGCATATCTTTGAGCAACGGGCGATTGGGGGACGGCACTTGATGGACGATATCTCGGGCTTGAGAAACAGGTCTCGGCTACTCAACCGAAGCTTCAAAATACTCCTATTTTCCTTGTGTGCCACTTTGGCGGTTTGCTGCTTGCTTGTGTCGATGATGCGCCATTTCGGCCCGTTGGCGGTGGCGAGTCATATCTTAAACGAAAGGCAAATAGTGACATTGGTCGAGGAGTAGTGGCCCCGCATTCTCCTCTGCTTGCTGCAGACCTCCTCAGAGGGAATGCCGGGTCAGGCCGACTCCGAACGCTGCTTCAAAAAATACGATATATTGGTCTCGCAGCAGAGGAATGGTTTGTTTCGCTTGGCCCGCCGGCTCCCCTGACAACGAGACGTCCTGCGAACGACGATGAAGCGAATGCCACGCAACCACTGATACGCTGTAAAAGCTCACCACTGTATGCAAAAGCTGCAAGCGGCGGCGGCATGCCAGTCGCCGACGCCGCACTTGGCAGGGATGGCCTTCGTCCGCAACGCCCCGTAATCGCAATCAAACAACACCTGACTGGTCTGGCCGTAGCATGGGAGCATAGCAACTAGCTCACTGACATTTGGCGATACGCTTCAATGCTGCGGTGACGCCGCTGAGAGAAAAGCTGTATCGCGTTGCCGTCCCACGCTTGGACGTTGCACTCAAAACCATGTCACTGCCTGCTCGCATCGCATCGACCAGTTCCGGCTCGCGAGTTTCATTTTGCATCCAGGCGCGATTTCCCCTGCTGAACAGCCAAAAGGTTTTATCTCCGATGTCGAGTTTGATCCTTGAATCGTCTTTCAATTGGTAGCCCATTTGTGCCTGCGGCTCATATTTGATCAGAGGATCAGGGCCGGGACCGACAATGAAATAATTTTTGCCGTGATCCACATTGGGGGGCTCCGACGTCACCGGCGTGGTCAAAATGTAGCAGAGGGTCTTTGTGCCGTCTCGATATGAGTAGGCGCCCCAGTCGCCGAATTGCTTGAGCATAACCGGCTGAGCATTGGCTGTACCCGTCGTTAAATGGGTGAGAATAAGGGCGAACATCAATCGCTTCATTAGGTTAAATTCCCCGATGACAATGTTGAGAGGTGCTGGCCTTTCATCGGCCGGCGGCATATCCGAACATTCAAAAAGCTCGAGGTTACCGATATCTTAATGAAAGCTGTTTTTCTGAGCCAATCACAGCGACCTTGCTAGCGCAGCATTACCAAACGTTCTGACAGATCCTCAGTGCCGCTCGGCAGCAAAGGCCTGCAGGGTCGACGATCGGCCGCGAAGGGGAAGGCGGCGTGCTGGATCAGGATAAAAGCGGGGACCGACAAGCCGGACGCGTTTTCCGGACACGTCGGTGATATAAACAGGCTTGCCGACGTTGACATTGTCGACTTGGCGAGCGGCATCGAGCTTGGACTCTTTATTCGCAACTGGTCCCGGCGCTGCATCGGCGGCAAGTAGAAGACAAATTATCGCTGGCAAACTGCAGAGGAATATTTTCTCTGTCATCGACCGACCCATTGCTGAACCCGATCTGGCTTAACGCATTGCCAAAGTCCCGGGTTCCCGTCGATTTATCGAAACGCCGTCTAAGAGCATGACAGAGGTCCCGCCAATGGCTGCTCTGACGCGCACCCATTCCCAAATTTCCCTGAGTCATCGCACCAGTGAGATACATCATACTCAAGCTGATGATTCATCATCCGCCAGCGTTCTCGGCGTTCCTCGATTGGGTGGTCTGGCAAGCGAGTTAGCCGCGCCTTCGAATCGCAGAGATCATATCCAGCGCATCTTTCAACTCGCACCTCCCGAAGCCGGAGAGAGCCAGGATGGGAATCTTGTGCTGCGACATTCGCGACCGTGGTCATCCATGCGCAACGGCGTCATCGACCGGTTGCCGCAAAGCACGAGAGACTATCGCGCGCCAGGGTTCGAAGCCTGCAAACCTGATTCACAAAATTTTTCTTCTTTATTTATATCATGCCGTGATATATAGTACATGAACTTGGGAGGAGGTCCGCGATCGAGTTGAAGTCACTCGCTGTCATTATCGAATTTTTGCCAAGGGACGTCTGAAGCCCGTGCATTGAAGGATGAGTCGGTGAGTGTCTGTGATCGCGGACCTAGATCATAAGCACAGTTTTCGGGCGCAAAGGCCGTGACCGGTGGTATCGAGCGAAAGGAACTGAAATGGTGGATCTGGACATCAAGATAGACGGCTCAATAGCCTTTGAGCGGGATGTTCGTTTCTTTGGCACAATTACCGGCACCGTCACCGTCCGTCGTGGCCGCAGTTTCGAACTTTTTGGTGTCGTCGATCACGATTTGGTTGTTGAACCCGGAGCCGTCGCAGTTGTGCACGGGATCGTACGAGGCGCGTTGATCAATAAGGGCGGCGATGTTTTCGTCAGCGGCGTCGTTGGCACGGTCGATGATTGGAATGAATTGAAGCCCACCCAATCGTTGTCTGAGGCTAAATCGAAAATGTCGTAATCCGAAGGCGCCATCCGGGCTGTTTCCAGGTTGGTGGGAGTGCGTAATAGCCGCCGACTTCACAGCTGATTTTAGTAGGCGATTTTCATCACGGATCAGAATCCTTGAGGAAGGAAGAGGTATAAGCGTGTCTTACAGCGAACCGATTTTGAACGACGCGGTCGTTGCAGAACGATTCGGCCTTTCGATTTCGGACTATCGCAGATATCGAAAGCTGCAGTTGATTTCCGTCACGGTGGAGACTGGTTCGAAAGAGAACGACGGCCTCCGGAGGCTTTTGGTCTGTTTTGGCAATCGGGTCTGGCGAGCCGACCTCGGCGCAAACGATACTATCGTCCAAGAGGAGATGACATTCCTAAGAGGGAAGCTGTCGAGAGCGCTTCGCTAGGGGCAAAAGCTCGCAGCGGATACAAGGTGGCGGACGTCGCAAAGCATTGGTACCAGACTGGCTAGGCTCGAGAGTGGAGTGCCATTGCTGCGGACGACATTGGCATGCCGTCGGCTTCTATCGATAGCGGCGAGGAGCATTGTCACTGCTGGCCCACCCCAATGATCAGCACGGGCTCTTAGTCGTCGCTCTGCCCTTTTTACTCGAATACATTCAATCAACGACCTCCTGAGGGTAAACACCCCAGAGAGCGGACTTCTCGACGAAGCCGCTAATATGATCCTTGTTCAGGGCCACGTTGCACCACGAAAGCGTGCATGAAAGGATCTGAACGCGCACTCGGGATTCGAGTTCGGCTTTTGCGAAACTGTTCTGTCGTGCTTGTGCTCTCAGTGCTGTGGTCTCTTTGAGCCACGGACCGATGACGGCCGTGCGATTGCTGGAGAGCAGCGACTGGTGCATCCAACCGGAGACGCCATCGCTGTCGCGAACCTGTCGCCAGTTTCCATATTCTTCGGTGATCTCCAATGGCAAACCGGGTGCTTGGTAAAGCCATTTGACGGCGTATTCGAACGCTGGCCCGATCCGCATCCGCGCCCGGGTGGTCTTCAGTGATACAAATCGTGGAATGGGAAGGCCGGTTTCGCGTCCCTTTTTCATCCAAGTTGACGATGCAAGTGCGGAAGGTGCTGCGTTTGAAACACTGTGAAATGAGGCAATTGCGGCGCTGGACAGCAGGTATTTCAGGAGTATCTTGCCAAGCAGCATCGGTTTTCCCCTGAAACGCGTTGTATAGGACCTTGAACTACGTTGCGTGAGAGGGTCTGGATCGGTCGGTCTTAGATCGAGCATGCGCGATAGGACCTCGTCAGAGCGCTAGCCAACTGGTTTACATCGGCCAATTGATTCTCACCTCACCGCATCGCGCAGATTGTTGCGACGGAGATGCAGGAATGTCGGCAACGTGATTGCACAGCGATACCGAATATTGCTCGTGGACGGCAATTTTCCCATCTCCCATTCCCGTTTATGTCATGCTATGATATTTTATAAAATCGCGATGTTGTCAATTGTGAACGAGCGGAGCAGCCGGGCCACAGGAATTGAATGAGAGTAATGGACGATTGTGAGGTTCCAGAGCGCATCTAGAATTTTTTGGCGAGCCGGAGCCACGATGCCTTGCCTGCTCAGAGCGGAAATCGCGGTGCGGGTTGGTTAGCCAAACGATGTCTCAAGATTCAAGCGAGCATTTGTGCCCCTTGATTTAATGGTTTGGCACTTAATATGAAGCGTGTGTAGCCCTTGGCGCTGGCATCCTCGTCAGAAGGGCAATTGGGATCTTCCCCCAGTCGGAAAGTACTTGGGAACTAAACCGGGGCATCGGCGTTCGGGCGTGGGCGGATGCGCTAAGTTATCGCCGACCAAAAGGCTGAGCAAGGGGGCGAAGTGGCTCAAGTATTCACTGCTTCAGCTGACACACGCTTACGAGCTCTGATCTTAGCCGCCTTTCTCGTTTTCATGTTCATCCTGCTGGGAGCTTACGCAATGGAGGGAGCGGGGTTCAAAGTCGGCTGGGCGCTCGATCAGCCTGTGCCATTCAGCCACCAGCATCATGTCGGGGGACTTGGGCTGGACTGCCGCTATTGTCACACCTCTGTCGAAGTCAGCAGCAGGGCGGGACTGCCTCCGACCCACATCTGCATGAGTTGCCATTCGCAAATATGGACAAACGCTGACGCGCTGGCGCCGGTACGGAATAGTCTTGCTAACGGTCAACCCATTCCTTGGCAACGTGTCTCGCGCCTGCCGGACTATGTCTACTTTAACCATTCCGCCCACGTCGCCAAAGGCGTTCCCTGCGTTACCTGTCATGGACGGGTAGACGAGATGCCGCTTCTTGCTGCGGCGCATCCTTTCCAAATGGGGTGGTGCCTCGACTGCCATCGCAACCCGACACCGCAGCTTCGGCCGCCAGAAGAGGTAACACGAATGGACTGGACGGGATGGAAGCCGAGCCCATCTTCAGTGGGAGAGGTGGATAAGCTGAAACATGACGTCAAGTCGCGTCATCCACAAACGCTTACGGAATGTCATACTTGCCATAGGTAGAGAATGAACGCGCGTGATCCAAGACGACCAGATCCTCGCTTGCCGATCGGCGAGACGAGCGTCGACCGCCGAACGCTCCTGAAACTAATGGGCGCGTCGCTGGCAATGGCCGGCCTGGTCGGCTGCAAAGGCGAAGAAGACGAGGCTGCTCTTCCCTATGTCGTGCAGCCGGAGAATGTCGTACCTGGTATAGCAAAATGGTATGCGACCGCCGTTACTTTGTGCGGGTACGCGCAACCGGTTATCGGCAAGACCTTCACCGGCCGTCCGGTCAAGCTTGAAGGAAATCCAGATCATCCAGCATCCGCCGGGAAGTCGGATTCCTTTACCCAGGCGGCGCTGCTGAACCTTTATGATCCGAACCGCTCGCGCTCACCACTGCAACAAGGCAAACTCAGTACGTGGGACGCCTTTGAAGGCGCGATGGTTGATAATGCTGCGCGCCTTGACGGTCAAAAGGGGCGTGGGCTGTGTCTTGTGATCGGCGCCTCCACTTCGATCACGCTTGGACGCCAACTCGACGCCGTGAAAGCGCGTTGGCCGCAAGCTCTGATTCTCGGCATTGATCCCGCGCGACCTGGAGCCTCATCCAAGGCGGCACAGGCTCTTTTCGGTCGCTCCCTTGTTCCTCAGCCGCGATACGACGCAGCTGAGGTGATTGTCAGCTTTGACGATGATTTCCTGGGTGCTGGACCTTTTCAAACAAGGAATGGAGTGCTGTTCGGCAGATCCCGGCAGCGACGGCAGAGCGGACAGGGGCGATCTCTGCTGTTCGTCGCTGAAGCGGTTCCGAGTGCCACAGGCGCCATTTCCGACCGTCGGCTAGGCGTCGCGCCGCAGGCGCTAGACCCGCTCATGTGCGCGCTCGCAGCCGGAGTTGGGCTGGAGGTAAATGCAACCGATGACCTGTCACCGGCGGCACAGGACTGGCTGACTTCCGCCAGAGCGGCATTGCTTTCCGCAAGGGGACGTTCGCTCGTCACTGTCGGAGACTATCAACCGGAGCGCCTCCAGCGTCTGGCCATTCTCATCAATGAGCAGCTTGGCAATATTGGCAGTACGATTGGTTATATTGATCAACCGCCGCTGCTGAAGGGAGATCCGGAGCAGGCTTGGCGGCTGATGGCGCAAAGAATCGAAGCGGGTGAAGTCACGACGCTCGTCTGCCTCGGTTCCAATCCCGTCTATGCTGCGCCCGGGCGGCTCGCATTTGCCGACCTAGTCCGGAAGGTTCCGCTCGTTGTTCATGCAGGTCTTCATGTCGATGAAACTGCGCAAGCAGCCAACTGGCATGTGCCGCTCCAGCACGATCTGGAATCCTGGAGCGATGCAGTTGCCGTAGATGGTTCAATATGCATCCTGCAGCCGCTTGTCCGGCCGTTCTTTGACGTGCGTTCCCAGCATGCGGTGCTTGATCGCATGATGGGCGGGCAAATCGCTGAACGAACGCTGGTCGAAGACACATGGCGCGTGCGCTGGGGTGACGATTTCAACAGCAGGTGGCGCGAAGCGCTTTTGAAGGGAATTGTACCAGGTTCCAAACCTTCTCCGATTTCACCTCCGATACAAGATCGAAGCCTTCCACCTGCTCCACCGCAAGGCCCACAACCGACTGTCCTTGTTCGACCGGATCCGAGCGTCTGGGACGGAAGCTTCTCGGAAAATGCCTGGATGCAGGAGACGCCACGCCCCTTGAGCAAGATTGTCTGGGACAATGTCATCCAGATTTCGCCGGAGCTTGCGCACCGTGAGGCCATTCTTGATGGCGATGAAGTCACTCTCTCGGTTGGTGAGGCCGCGATCACGGGGGCCGCATGGATCGCCAAGGGGCAGGACCCCGATACCATCAGCCTGACCATGGGCTATGGCCGAACGGTGCTCGGCGGAATTTCGAGCGGCGCTGGGTACAACGTTGGGCCCATCCTAACCATGGATGCCGCGTGGGAGATAAGGGGTGCAAAACTCGCCAAGACTGGCGTTCGGCGGAAAATTGCCACGACCCAGCCGGATCACGACATGGGTGAGCATGATTTTTCCCGCGTGATAACGGCGAAAAAGCAAGTTGAACCGAAATCCGATCAGCCATCCTTCTATCCCGAAAAGCCGATGCCCGACCCCAGCTGGGGCATGGCGATCGATCTCGATCTTTGCATCGGCTGCAATGCCTGCATCACCGCATGCCAGGCAGAGAACAATATTCCAGTGGTGGGGCGTGACCTCGTTGCTGAAGGCCGCGAAATGCACTGGATGCGGGTTGATCATTATTTCGCCGAGAGTGGCGGCGAGCCCTCTTCGCGCTTCCAGCCAGTCCCCTGCATGCACTGCGAGCAGGCGCCATGCGAGATGGGGTGTCCTGTTAATGCCGCTGTCCACAGCACGGATGGATTGAACCTGCAGGTTTACAACCGTTGCATTGGCACACGAACCTGTTCGTCCTTCTGCCCCTACAAGGTGCGACGCTTCAACTGGTTCGATTTTACGGCCGACGGTCCTCAGTCTGTGCAAGCGATGCGCAACCCGGATGTGACGGTACGCAGCCGCGGCGTTATGGAAAAATGCACCTATTGCGTCCAGCGCATCGCGCAAGCGCGCATTACGGCTGACAAGGAGGGAAGGCAGATTGGTGAAGGTGAGGTGGTAACAGCCTGCCAGCAAGCCTGCCCGTCCGAAGCTATCGTCTTCGGGAATATTGCCGATCCCAACTCAGCCGTCAGCCGCAAAAAGGCTCAGTCGAGAGATTATGCACTCCTGGAGGAAGCCAATACCAGGCCTCGCACCACCTACCTCGCGCGCATCGGCCCCGATCTGGCGGAGGAGGATGGGAAAACATGACCGATCGCCTTGCAGATCCCGATCAGGAGATCACAAGTGAGATCGTGTCAATCCCGCTTGATTTCCCACGCCCGCGCGCCTGGTGGCTGCTCTTTGCAGTTTCGCTTCTGCTGCTAGGCTGTTTCGTCGTCGCGGTTGCCGTTCTGTTTTGGCGCGGTGTCGGCGTCTGGGGAAACAACATTCCCGTCAACTGGGGGCTGGCGATCTCCAACTATGTGTGGTTCCTCGGGATCGGACATGCAGGCACTCTGATTTCCGCACTGCTGTTGATCGTCAACGCCCACTGGCGCAATTCACTCAATCGGTTTGCCGAGGCGATGACACTTTTCGCCGTGTTATGCGCTGGGCTCTATCCGATCCTTCATCTCGGGCGGCCTTGGTTGTTCTACTGGATGGCCCCTTATCCTAACGCGATGCAGATCTGGCCGCAGTTCAAGAGCCCGCTGACCTGGGACTTTTTCGCCGTGCTCACCTATCTGACCGTCTCGGTGCTATTTTGGTACATCGGTATTATCCCGGATCTTGCCTCGGTACGCGACCGGGCAAAAACGAGGCGCAAGCAGGTTTTTTATGGTCTCTTTGCGCTTGGCTGGCGAGGCTCCGCGCGACACTGGGCAAAATGGCAGCAGGCCTATCGACTGACCGCCGCAATTGCCGTGCCCCTGGTGATCTCTGTCCATTCGGAGATCTCCCTTCTTTTCGCCGCAGGTCCGATTCCCGGCTGGAATTCAACCGTCTTTCCACCTTATTTTGTCATGGGCGCGGCTTTTTCCGGGTTCGCGGTCGTTATCATGATCGCCACGGTGATCCGCCATCCTCTCGGCCTCGACCAACTCGTTCGCTCGCGCCACCTCGATCTCCTCGCGGTCTTCCTGCTCGTGACCGGTCTGATGACCGCCTACGGCTACCTCGCCGAAATTTTCAATGCGCTGTATTCCAGCGACGTGCAGGAAATGGAAACCCTGCGCGACCGGATCGCGGGCGCTTATTCCTATAGCTATTGGGGCGCTGTGGTTTTGAATTTCGTGCCGCTGCAGCTTCTGTGGTTCCGGTCTAGCCGCCGATCGCCCATTGTAATCTTTCTGGTCGCCCTCTCAGTCACAGTCGGCATGTGGTATGAACGCTTCATGCTGCTGACCAGCGCGCTTTACCGCGACTGGCTCGTCTCGTCCTATGGCGAATATCATCCCAGTTTTTGGGAATGGTTGCTTTTCGTCGGGATGTTGGGCGTGTTCTTCGCGCCCTATCTCCTGTTTGTCCGCTTCCTTCCGGTCATCTCTGCCTTCGAAGTCAAGGAGGCCTATGAGGAAACGGGGAGCTTGGACCATGCGTGAACCCAGCGCAGACATTGAGCCTTTCGGTATCCTTGTGGAATTCGACGCGGCCGAGAGGTTAGTCGAGGCAGCAGGAAGGACCCGCGCAGAAGGCTTCTGCTCGCTGGATGCCTACTCGCCATTTCCCCTTCCAGGCCTGTCGGCGGCCCTGGACGTAGAAGACAACCGCGTACCTTGGATCACATTTCTGGGCGGCGCTTTCGGCGCGGCTGCAGGCTATGGAATGCAGATCTACACCAATTGGGATTTTCCGATCGATATCGGAGGACGCCCGCTTTTTGCATGGCAGCCTTTCATGCTGATTACCTTCGAAACCTGCGTGCTCTTTGCTGTGCTGGCCGCCGTATTGGGAATGCTTCTTCTCAATCGGCTACCCCGGTTGCACCACCCGGTGTTTGACATTGACAGGTTTAACCTCGTCAGCACTGACCGGTTCTTTCTGATCGTGTTCGGAAACGACCCGCGTTTTGACGTAGAGGCGACGGCAGAGTTCCTGCGTTCGCTGAATCCGGTGATGCTTTTCATCGTGGGCCAGACGGAGGAGCCGGAATGAAATGGATGCTGTTCGGCGCCGCCATCCTGCTGCTGTCGTCATGCGATAATATGGATCATCAGCCGCGCTATGATTCTTACGAGAAGAGCGGCCTTTTTGAAGATCGGAAGTCCTTGCAAGCGCCGCCAGATGGCGCAATTTCCCGGGATGACGATGCTTACCGCAATGCAGTGGAAGACAAGCCGCCAATGTCGCTCGCGCTGCTAAAGCGTGGCCAGCAGCGCTATATGATTTATTGCACGCCCTGCCATGATCCAGCTGGGTATGGAAACGGCCGGATCCCCTCCCGCGGGTTTCCCCATCCGCCGAGCTTTCACACCAAGAGGCTGAGAGATGCTTCCAGCGGCTATGTCGTAGACGTCATCACCCATGGGCATGGCGTCATGTATTCCTATGCCGATCGGGTGGAACCGCATGACCGGTGGGCGATTGCTGCTTACGTCAAGGCTCTGCAACTCAGCCAGAATGCTCCTCCGGCCACCTTGGCTGGGGTGCAGGTAGAGGGAAAGGTCGCGAAGCCATGAAACCCCGGATCGTCTTGGACCCGCAGCTGGGGCTGGGATCTGTCGCACTGGCGCTTGTCTTCGCTGCTTCGTTCGCTGCTCCTCGCGAGGCGCTTACCGGCTGGCTTGCTGCCTTCGTTCTCCAAAGCGCGCCTGTTCTCGGCGGGCTGTTTTTCTTGATGCTCGCCGACGTCATTCCCGGCTTCTGGCGCACGGTAATCAGGCCGCCGGCTAGCTTGCTTGCGGGGCTTATGCCGGTGCTGGCGCTTCTCGTTCTTCCTGTCCTTCTTGGCATGAAGGCCATCTTTCCCTGGTATTCAGGTGAGGGTCTTTCCGGTTTCCAGGCCGATTATCTGACGCCTCTGGGTCTTGCGGCAAGATTGGTGGTCTTCGTCGGGGGAGGCGTTTGGATCGCATTCCATCTTTCACGTGGGCAGCACAGGGCTTTGGCAATTGGCGGCCTCGTCTTCTTCGTTCTCCTGGATGGCTTCTTCGCCACCGATCTTGTGCTTTCCCTCGATCCTAAATTTCACTCGTCGGGTTTCGGGCTCTATTTCCTCGCCATACAGACGCTGACCGCGTTCGCTGCAATCGTCCTCATCCGGTGCTTGCGGTCGTCACCCGCTGCCAGCGAGCAATCTCTCCTTGGTTCATTGTTTCTGACGTTTCTGCTGTGCTGGGCCTATTTCGATTTCATGCAATATTTTATTCTCTGGTCGGGCAACCTTCCCGCACGGGCCGCCTGGTTTGCGCGCCGCTCCGAAGGCGCCTGGTATTGGCTGGTCCTGATCCTGCTCACGCTGAGACTGGTGCCGGCGTTTCTGCTGCTCTTCCCGCCGGTCCGACAGAATGGGCGTTGGCTGATATTTTTCGCGGCGCTTACGCTGGCCGGCACATTCCTGGAGATTGGCTGGCTCGTGCTCCCGGAACTGGACCGACCCGCCTGGGCATGGCCATCCTATGCAGCGGCCAGCGCGGGCATGGCCTTGGTGGTCTTCGGCCTCGGATCAGCTGGACGCGGAACCGCCCGACGTCAGGAACAAGACGCTCATGAAAGCACTTGAACATCTTCCTGCAGTCGAGACCAGAGACGTCGCCCCCCGGCGAGCCCTCTTTGCGCTTTTGCTCGTTTTTATACTCATGATCGCCTGCGTGGCAGTTGCCACGGCAGTCCTCGCTTGGGCAAGGCCTGCAAGCCAGGTGCCCCAGCAGGGTGAGCTTCGTCTTGGCGTGAGGCTCGAAGTCGATCCGCAAGCTGATAGTCACCGTATCGAATCCGAGGCGGCCGAACGCCTCGCACAAACAGGTTGGAATGACGAGGCTCGCAGTTCCGCGCATATTCCAATCGATGAAGCCATGAAGCTCCTGGCGCAGCGGGGGTGGCCGGACCTCGAACCAACCAGCAGGCAGGGAGCCCAACCATGATGGGTTTGCTCAAAGGCCTCCTGACGTCGCTGGTCGTAAGCCTGGTCCTTGGACCGACCTCGACGCAGGCTTTCGATCCCTTCATGCAGGCCGGCATAGATCAACATCCCGATGCACAGATTCCCCTGTCGAGCAGTTTTGTTGATGAAACGGGCCGCGACGTCAGCCTCGACAGCCTTGCTCGCGGGCGGCCGATGCTGCTTGTTCCTCTCCTTCACCGGTGCCCCAACATCTGCGGCGTAACCCTTTCCGGCCTCATGGATGCTATTCGCAGCCAGTCCTACCAACCTGGCGATGACTTTGCCGTCGTCGCAATGAGCATCGATCCGGCGGAAACACCAAGTGACGCTCAGCAATCGATGGTGGAACTTCGCAAGCGCTATCCCAATCTTGCACTTAAAGTTCATGCCTTGACCGGCAGCAGGAAAGCCATCGCAGGGGTGACCCAGGCACTCGGGTATCGCTACGCCTGGGACCCAGAAATCGGGCAATATGCGCACGTCGCTGCCACTGCAGTGGTGACGCCGGCGGGTCATCTTAGTCACTGGTTGTACGGACTGGCGCCGACGCCGGACGACCTCAAGCTGGCGCTAACGGAAGCGGGGCAGGGGCAGATAGGCTCATGGGCAAACCAGCTCCTTCTTCTCTGCTACCATTACGATCCTACGACCGGTCAGTATTCCCCAATCATCTGGGACGCGTTGCGTATCTTCGCCGGCGTGACGGCCGCACTATTGCTAGGATGGCTTGGCCTTTCCGTGATGCGCGAGCGGCGGAAGGAGGTGGAGCGTGATGGCTGACCTGTTTGCATTTCTGATGCCGGTCGAAAGCTCCACCTACAGCCAGCAGGTCGACATCTTCGCTATCGCTTTTTCCGCGCTCATCCTCGCCATGGCGGCGCCTGTCTTCATCCTTATCATCGTCTTTGCCATTAAGTATCGCCGTGGCAAACCAGCCAATCGCGTTCATCCGCCGAAACGAGATCTTCGGCTGGAATTGTCATGGTCTATCCTGCCTTTCCTATGCCTTCTCGGTTTTTTCGGCTGGTCGACAGCGCTTTTCGCTACACGCTATTTCCCGCCGGCGAATGCGCTCGATATCGACGTCGTCGCCAAGCAGTGGATGTGGAAATTTCAGCATCCTGAAGGGCAGGGTGAGATCAACGAGCTTCATGTGCCAGTAGACCAGCCGGTCAAGCTTACCATGGCCTCGCAAGACGTTATCCATAGCCTGTTCGTTCCCGCCCTACGTCTGAAGCAGGATGTGGTTCCGGGTCGTTACACGGTGATGTGGTTCACGCCCGACAAGGTCGGGACCTTCCGTCTAACCTGTGCCGAGTTCTGCGGCACTGATCATTCCGAAATGGGCGGCCAGATCATCGTCACCACACAGGCGCAGTATAGCCGGTGGCTGAGCCGTTTTTCCGTCGACCAAACATTGGCGGCTGCAGGCGCGGCGCTCTTTCGCAGTCACGGCTGTAGCGGCTGTCATGATCCCTCGGCGAGCGTGCACGCACCGAAGCTCGATGGCGTCTACGGTAGCCCGGTGCCCCTCTCAGACGGGACGACCGTAAAGGCGGATGATCAGTACATCCGCGACAGCATTCTGCTGCCGCAGAAGCAGCTCGCCGCCGGGTACCCGCCGATCATGCCGACGTTCCAGAACATCCTCTCGGAAGAGGAGGTGCTGAAGCTCGTCGCCTACATCAAGTCGATTGGAACAGGGGGCGCGGCCGATGCCACGCAATGATGCAACGCACTTAAACACCAATCTCCATCGCGAGGGGCTTTCCCAGACTCGGGAGGAGCGCGTCAGCTATTTGAGGGCAGGCCACAGTCTGCGCTCATGGCTTCTATCGACGGACCATAAGCGGGTCGCGATTCTTTATCTCATCGCAATTACGTTCTTCTTCTTCATCGGCGGCGTCGCCGCTGCCCTTTTGCGCGCGGATCTCCTGACACCGCAAGGAGATCTGCTCACCAATGAGGGCTACAATCGTGCCTTCACCCTCCACGGCGTGATCATGGTCTGGTTCTTCCTCATTCCGTCTATCCCGAACACGTTTGGCAATTTCCTGATCCCGCTGATGATCGGCGCGCGCGAGCTTGCGTTCCCGCGCCTTAATCTCCTGAGCTGGTATATCTTTGTACTGGCTGGCTTTTTCACATTGATCGTGGTGGTCACCGGCGGCGTCGATACCGGATGGACATTCTACACGCCGCTCTCCTCCATGTTTTCGAACGGAAACGTTGTTCTTGCAGCGACAGCGGTTTTCATTGCCGGGTTCTCGTCCATTCTGACCGGGCTGAACTTCATCGTCACGATCCACAAGCTTCGATGCCCGGGTATGACCTGGGGTCGTCTGCCGCTCTTTGTCTGGTCGCACTACGCGACATCGCTTGTTCTTGTCCTGGCGACGCCCGTTTTGTCGGTCACGCTGGTGCTGATCGTCGCTGAACGCTTTTTCCACCTCGGCGTCTTCGATCCTGCTCTGGGTGGCGATCCTCTGCTTTACCAGCACCTGTTCTGGTTCTACAGCCATCCTGCGGTTTATATCATGGTGCTCCCGGCACTCGGGGTGGTCAGCGAGCTGATAGCTGCGGCCGCCCGCAAACCCGTGTTTGGTTATCAGTTCGTGGCTGGGTCCTCCATGGCGATCGCCGCAATTGGCTTCCTTGTCTGGGGGCATCACATGTTCGTTTCCGGCCAGTCGATGTATGCCAGCGCCGCGTTCTCATTGCTGAGCTTGGCCGTCGCGGTTCCGTCAGGCATCAAGGTCTATAATTGGACCGCGACCCTCTATAAGGGCCACATAGGCCTCGATCCGCCGTTTCTCTTTGCCATGGGCTTCATCGGTCTGTTCGTCGTCGGCGGACTGACTGGGCTCATGCTCGCCATGCTGGCCATCGACCTCCACGTCCACGACACCTATTTCGTGGTGGCGCATTTTCACTACATCATGGTTGGCGGTACCGTATCCGCCTTCTTCGGCGCCCTGCATTATTGGTGGCCGAAGATCATCGGCCGCCGCTACAACCACATCTGGGGCAGCATTACTGCCATTTTCATTTTTCTTGGCTTCAACATGACTTTTTTCCCGCAGTTCCTGTTGGGTTACTGGGGCATGCCACGGCGCTATCATGTATACCCGCCCGAGTTCCAGACCCTGCACGTATTGTCGTCTGCCGGAGCGACCATCCTTGGCTTCGCCTACCTAACGCCCTTCGTCTACCTGTTCTATTCCATGCGTTATGGCCAACCTGCGGGCGATAACCCTTGGGATGCACGAGGACTGGAGTGGACGGTGCCATCGCCGCCGCCGAAGCACAACTTCGACCACCTGCCGGTCGTTAGCGGCCCCCCTTACGATTATCCGGTGGAGCGGGAGGGCGAACAATGACCGAAATCACCCGCGTGAGGGTTCCTTATGACGACCCTGACCGCCAGGTCGAAGCGGTGATGATGGGGGTCTACATCTTCATCGGCACCGAAACCTTGCTGTTCGGCGGCATTTTCCTGACGATCGCCTGGCTGCGGCTGGAGCATTCGGAGCAAGTCGTGGCTGCGTCGAAGACGATGCATTGGCTGCTGGCGGGCGTCAACACCGCCGTTTTATTGACATCCAGCGCTGCGATCGCGATGGCGGTGGAATGCGCCAAGCGCGGTCGGGAAAAGCGTACGGCATGGTGGGTGGCGTTGGCCGCTATCCTGGGTTTAGGATTTCTTGGTCTGAAGGCTTACGAATATTGGACGGAATACCAAGAGGGTCTGTTGCCGGTTTCCGGAAGCGGCGCAGCTTTGACTGAACCAACCCACCGCTTATTCATGGACCTTTATCTGATTTCCACGGGACTTCATGCGGTTCATTTGTCGCTCGGCCTGCTGCTTATGGCCGGTATCCTGATCAGGATATTCTTCCAAAAGCTAGTTTTGCCTCAGCGCAGCATCATCATCGTGGTCTTCGGGATTTACTGGCACTTCGTCGATGTCGTCTGGATCTTCCTCTATCCACTCCTCTATCTGGCGAGGTAGGGATGACAAAGGAATTCTCGATCCTAACCGTCTGGGCTCTCGTGCTCCTATTGCTTGGACTGACAATGATCTCAAGCACGGTGCTTTCCGGAGCAATCGGACTTGTCGTTGCATTAGGCATCGCTGTGGCCAAAAGCGCGCTCGTGGCCTGGCGCTACATGCATCTGGATGAGCAGCCTGCTCTGGCAAGGCTCTCGGCTTTGGGTGCGGTCGCCTGGCTCGCGATCCTGTTTACGATGACTGCTTTCGACTACTTGACCCGGTGAACGCCGAAATTGCTCTTCAGGCGGCGAAGGCGTGTTCGACTTCTGGTCCGCACACGGAGGTTCACCTGTCACGATCTCCGAGGGGTCCGGCGATGTGCTGCGCTCCGACGCCAGCCGAACCGGGCCTATCGAGCATCTCGTCCCCTATTTGACGCTTGCGCTTGGAGAACGCCCGGCTGCCCCTTTTGCCCAGCGGCTGATGCTTCCCGCCAGTAACGATACCTTGCCACGAGCCATGCGCAAGCAAGGGTTACCTCGGAGTAAATGCTTGCGTGGCTTGATCCTGAGGATCAACTCGGGTTCGCAGCAGGTGCGGTATATGCGCGACGCCGCGCTCTAACGTCGCTGTTCACGCTCAGGGCTCACGTGAGCCCATTCCGCAGCGCGCGGGAAGGGAATTTTGCAGTTTGCCGCTCGCCTGCGAACTTATCCTCGCGAACTGAGTTAGCTCTCTACGGGTAGAGAATGGCATGGCATGGTGGAAATTTTGAAACAAGAAGTGGTGGTGATAACTGGAGCGTCCGCAGGTGTTGGGCGGGCAACGGCTCGCGCATTCGCACGGCGCGGCGCAAAGCTAGGATTGATCGCCAGGGGTATCGAGGGGCTCGACGCGGCAAAGCGCGATGTGGAGGAGTTGGGCGGCCAGGCCATCGTCATTTCCTGCGACGTGGCTGACGCAAAAGCCGTGGAGCAGGCGGCAGAGCAAACGGAAGCTGCGTTCGGACCGATCGATATCTGGATCAATGCGGCTTTTGCCGGGGTCATGGCACCGTTCCTCGAAGTATCGCCCGAAGACTACAAGCGCGTGACGGAGGTTACCTATCTGGGCCAGGTCTACGGAACGATGGCCGCGGTGAAACGCATGACGCTACGCAACCGAGGCACCGTCGTTCTTGTTGGATCGGCGCTCGCCTATCGCGGCATTCCGCTACAGTCGGCCTACTGTGGGGCCAAGCATGCGATCCAGGGTTTCCAGGATTCACTGCGCAGCGAGCTGCTTCATGCCCGGAGCAAAGTGCACGTCTCGATGGTGCAGCTGCCAGCTGTAAACACGCCTCAGTTTGATTGGATCAAAACCACGTTGCCGCGCAAACCCAAACCCGCCAGCCCTCCCTATCAGCCCGAAGTTGCTGCCGACGCGATCTATTACGCGGCTCATTCGAGGCGCAAGTCAGTGGTGGTGGGTTTTCCGACGTTGAAAGCGATCTGGGGTGACCACCTGTTTTCCTCTCTGCTTGATCGTTACCTTGCCCGGACTGCCTTCAAAGGGCAGCAGGATAGGGAGACAATCGAACCCGGCAGGCAGAACAACCTCTATCAGCCGGTGCCTGGCGATCATGGTGCCCATGGTCGTTTCGACCGGATCGCCCGCAAACGTTCATTGCAGCTTCTCCTCGACAAGAACCGGTTGATCTTGGGCACCGCTGCCACGCTACTCGTCGCTCTGGCGCTCGATCGCTGGATGAACCGCGACGAGGAAGCCGGTGTTTTACAAAGGCGCAACTGGCCGGAATTTCGCCGTTAGCCATTCGCGGGGCGGCTGGCCAGCACTTGCGGCGCAACCGCGCCGAAAGAAAACAAAGACGAGCTTGCCTCAGTGCCAAGCACCAAGACGTGGATGGCTATAATGTTTCCCAGTTGGTTTGAAACTCTTTCCATCGCTTTCCTATCGCTGGGCGCCGTATCAGCACTTTTTATCGCTGCCGATGTTATTGCGCATCCACAGCGCATGGCTGTGATGAACATCGTTTGGCCTGTAACAGCCCTATTCGGTACATTGGCAGTGCTATGGGCCTACTACCGCTATGGAAGGCTGGCGACGCGGGAGACGATGCAAAAGTCGGACTCGCGGCACGAGGAACTCCAAGGCAAGAAAGGACCCCCGTTCCCTGTCATGGTGGCAAAGGGTGCGCTCCACTGCGGCAGCGGCTGCATGATAGGCGATGTCGCCGCAGAGTGGCTTGCCTTCGCGATGCCGATGATCGCCGTCTGGTTCGGCTGGCACTCGATATTCTCGGAGAAGATTTTCGCAGTATGGGTCCTTGATTTTGTCTTTGCTTTCGTCCTCGGCATAGTTTTTCAATATTTTGCAATCGTGCCGATGCAAAAGCTCTCGCCGCGGCAGGGCCTGATCGCCGCTTTGAAGGCAGATGCTCTCTCGCTTGTCGCATGGCAGGTGGGAATGTATGGGGCGATGGCTGTTCTTCAGTTCATTGTCTTTCCGCACATGTTCGGCGATCGGGCCCCAGTCGATAGTCCCGTGTTCTGGTTTGCAATGCAGATTGCTATGATCGCGGGGTTCATCACCAGCTATCCGGTGAATTGGTGGCTGATCTCTGCAGGCATCAAGGAGCGCATGTAAGCTGTTGCCATAACTGCCGCTCTGGCGAGCACCTGGCGAAGCGTCAACGGACTGGAGCTTAGCTGCGGCAATTTGTCCACGTCTGGGAACCCGGCGCCGCATAGGCGGTTCCATCTGGATAGCGCCAATCAGAATCCGTGGAGAACCGTCATGTCGATGACTGTGGGTGATTTCATTGTCCAGCGCCTGCATGCTTGGGGCGTGCGCAGAATTTTTGGTTATCCGGGTGACGGGATCAACGGAGTGTTCGGCGCGCTCAATCGCGCAAAGCAATCGTTGGAATTCATCCAGACGCGACATGAAGAGATGGCCGCTTTCATGGCATCCGCGCATGCGAAATTTACCGGACAGCTCGGCGTCTGCATCGCAACCTCAGGCCCTGGCGCTTCCCACCTGGTTACTGGACTCTACGACGCCAGGCTGG
This sequence comes from Rhizobium sp. WSM1274, assembly GCF_025200775.1. NCBI lineage: Bacteria > Pseudomonadati > Pseudomonadota > Alphaproteobacteria > Hyphomicrobiales > Rhizobiaceae > Rhizobium > Rhizobium sp. WSM1274. The sequence goes on from NZ_CP104139.1 coordinate 485,597, forward strand.
ATCATCAACCCGTCCTGGCTATCACCGGCCAGCAAGCTCGGAGCGCGATAGGCGGTCACTATCAACAGGAAATCGATGTCGTCTCTCTGTTCAAGGATGTCGCTGGCGACTTCGTTCATCAGGCAAGCACGCCCGCGCAAGTCAGGCACCTGCTCGATCGTGCCATCAGAATCGCGCTCGCCAACCGCACCGTCACCGCACTCATCCTCCCCAACGACCTCCAGCAAATGCCCTACGAGGAGCCGCCGCGCCTGCATGGGACGATCCACTCCGGTCTCGGCTTCAAAGCACCGAAAACCATTCCCCATGCAGACGATCTTAGGCAGGCGGCCGACGTTCTGAACGCCGGAAAGAAGGTCGCGATACTGGTTGGCGCCGGCGCTTTGGGCGCGACTGATGAGGTGATCGCAGTCGCCGACCGGCTGGGAGCGGGTGCAGCCAAAGCGCTGCTCGGAAAGGCCGTCCTGCCGGACGATCTCCCCTGGGTCACTGGATCGATCGGTATGCTGGGCACCAATCCCTCATGGAAGCTGATGACCGGTTGCGACACGCTGTTGATGATCGGCTCGGGCTTTCCATATTCGGAATTCCTGCCGGAGGAAGGTCAGGCCAAGGCGGTTCAGATCGACATCAATCCCAACATGCTGTCGCTGCGCTACCCTATGAATGTCAATCTCGTCGGAGACGCTGCCGAGACGCTGAAGTCGCTGTTGCCGCTGCTCGAGCAGAAAAAAGACCACTGGCGCCGCGAAATCGGCAAGGAGATCGAGGAGTGGTGGGACACGCTCGATGAGCGGGCACAGGCGGAAGCCAATCCCATCAATCCCCAAAGGGTCACCTGGGAACTGTCGCCGCGCCTTCCGGAAGGCTGCATTCTCACCAGCGATTCAGGTTCCTGCGCCAACTGGTACGCTCGTGACCTCAAGATGAGACGCGGAATGAGCGCTTCACTGTCGGGCGGCCTCGCCTCCATGGGCGCCTGCGTTCCCTATGCGATCGCCGCCAAATTCGCCCATCCCGATCGTTCGGTGATCGGGCTCGTGGGCGACGGTGCCATGCAGATGAACAACATGGCGGAACTGATCACCGTCGCCAAATATTGGCAAAAATGGTCCACGCCCCATTTTGTCATCGGCGTCTTCAACAATGAAGACCTCAACCAGGTGACCTGGGAACAACGCGTGATGGAGGGGGATCCTAAATTCGACGCCTCGCAGCGCATCCCGAACGTGCCATACCATCGGTTCGCAGAGCTTATCGGTCTCAAGGGCATTTATGTCGACCGGGCAGACCAGGTGGGTGCGGCATGGGACGAGGCGCTGAAGGCCGACAGGCCCGTCGTCATTGAATTCAAGACCGACCCAGAAGTGCCACCATTGCCGCCGCACATTACTTTTGCGCAAATGCAACACCTGACGGAAGCGCTGGTGAAGGGCGACCCTCACGAGGGCGGCATCATTACCGGCACCGCCAGACAACTGCTCGGCGCGCTGATGCCGGGCGGAGGCGACAAGTGATCGTTGAAGCGCCGATCGACCACCTCGAATGTGCAGCCTACCGCATTCCAACCGATATGCCGGAAGGCGACGGCACGTTTGAGTGGAACGCAACAACAATGATCGTCGTCAATCTACACGCCGGCAACAGCGCGGGAATCGGCTACACGTATGCAGACGCCTCTGCCGCGCACCTGATTATCGACTCCCTGATGGACATAGTCGTCAGTTGCGACGCCCTCGACATCGACCGAACCGTACAGCGCATGTGGCGGCAAGTTCGTAATTCCGGCCGCTCGGGGATCGCCGCCTGCGCGATCTCAGCGGTCGATCTCGCTCTATGGGATCTGAAGGGGCGACTGCTTGATATCCCATTGTGCAGATTGCTCGGCCAGGTGCGGGATATTGTGCCGATCTATGGCAGCGGCGGCTTCACCACCTATTCTGACGATGTGCTTTGTCAGCAGTTATCCCGCTGGGTCCATGATGACGGCTGCCGTTTCGTCAAGATGAAGATTGGCGCAGAACCCGAGCGCGATCCCCAGCGCATCCGGGCGGTCAGGCCCGCGATCGGCGATGCGGAGCTATTCATCGACGCAAATGGTGCTTTCAAGCCATCTCAATCGGTGCGTATCGCCAACCAAATCCGCCAATATGACGTCCGGTGGTTCGAAGAACCTGTCTCCTCGGACGATGAAGCGGGTCTACGGTTCGTCCGGCTGTCGACACCCCCTTCAATGGAAGTGGCCGCTGGAGAGTATATTTTCAATCTCGACGACGCTCGCCGACTGCTCGACGCGGGCGCCGTCGACGTTCTCCAGGCAGATGCCACACGCTGCGGAGGCATAACCGGCTTTGTGAAGATTGCCGCGCTGGCCGAGGCCCATCACACCGATATCTCATGCCATTGCGGACCATGCGCACATTTGCACGTTGGGTGCGCGACGGCCGGTATGCGCCATATCGAATGGTTCCACGACCATGTGCGGATCGAGCAGATGCTGTTCGATGGGGCGCCGAAACCGCGGAATGGCGCCGTCAAGCCCGATCTTACACGGCCTGGCCACGGCCTGGAGTTCAAATCACGCGATGCCGAGAAATACACAATTTAGGGAAGAGAGCATGTCACTTGCCATGCGCGGAGTTGGGGATGTCAGCGGCGTGCACACCATCCTCGCCGACCTCGGAAGGCACGACAAGCTCTCTCGTTTGGCTGTTACTGCTCCAACAAGCAGACATCGCGACAACAATTTCCTCGATAGCGGCAGGCAGTTGAATGGCGCAGCCGCCATCCTCTCACTTTCGGTGCTTTGCGACAGCGCCATCGAACATTATCGCGGCAGCTTCCACAACCGCGCGATGTATGCGCCGCTGATCATCTCAGCGATGACACTAGCTGCAAGCCTTGAGGGAATCGCAAACAACAAGGCCGAGCAGCATCCCGGCCGCGATACGGTCTATGCGACAGCCGGCCTGGTCGGTCTCGCGGGCCTCGGCTTTCACGGCTACAACGTCATGAAGCGGCCGGGCGGGCTCTCGTGGCTCAATCTCTTCTATTCGGCGCCGGTCGGCGCGCCCACAGCCCTGGCATTAGCCGGAGCGCTCGGTCGATGTGCCGAGATCGTTCGCGGGACGGAGCCCGGCGCGACGGCAAAAATTCTGAGACACCCTGCTGGCGAGCTTCTGAGCGCATTTTCTGCGCTGGGCATCTGGGGCACTGTGGCGGAAGCCGCCCTGCTGCACTTCCGGGGATCGTTTCACAATCCGGCAATGTATCTTCCGATCAGCATTCCACCCGCCGCCGGTCTGTCGCTTTGGCGATGCATCCGGCGAGCCTCGGGTCCGCGGGTTCGCCTCGCCCGAACTGCACTGCGAGCCACCGCAATGCTCGGTTTTGCGGGATCGGCCTTTCATATCTACGGCGTCTCCCGCGGCATGGGCGGCTGGCGCAATTGGACGCAGAACCTTCTCAATGGCCCACCGATCCCCGCCCCACCCAGTTTCACCGGCCTTGCCCTCGCTGGCCTGGCGGCATTGCGCCTGCGCGAGAGGGAGCAAGGCCATGGCTGATCGCTATCCGGGCTATGAAGTAATGGCAAAACGCGACAGCGTCTCGTGGAACGACAAGACACGCGAGATCATCGACCAGCGTCTGGCGCAGGCGGCGGATCATAGGGGAACCCTGTCGGAAACCCGTTGGCATACGCTTACGGCACTCTGCGAATGCATCCTGCCTCAGGCCGGGCGAGACAGAAGGCCGATTCCGCTCGCCGCCGTCATTGCCGAAAAGATCAGTGAGGATTTTTCGGAAGGCTATCGTGATGCACGACTCCCAACGTTTCGCGAAGCATGGGAGCGCGGCTTGGACGCGTTGCAGGACGAGGCCTGCCGACGCAACGGAGTAGCGTTTGCCAGTCTCGCCGAGGCTCAGCAGCGAGCGCTTCTTTCTGACGTTTCCAAGGACGTAACCCTTTCGCCTCATTGGGACCATTTGCCGGCCAAGCAATTCTTCGCGAAGCGCGTGCTGCACGACCTGGTCAGCGGCTACTATGCCTTTCCGGCGGCGTGGAACGAGATCGGATTCGGTGGCCCGGCGAGCCCAAGAGGCTATGTCCGGCTCGGCTTTGATCGCCGTGACCCATGGGAAGCGGCCGAGGCGAAGCCCGGCCACGAAAAGCAGGCGAGAATGAAAAATGCCAGGCAGCGATGACCCAGAGGTCACACCGCGGGCCACGAAGGGACGCGCCCCCGATGTCTTCCGCGAAGAGGGATGGGTTCCGATGCGCCAGTACGATGACGCGGAGACCGTCGATTTCGCCATCGTTGGAACCGGCGCCGGTGGCGGAACCCTCGCCTGCCGGCTCGCCGAACATGGCTTTTCCGTCGTCGCCTTCGATGCAGGGCCATATTTCCGGCCGTTGGAGGATTTTGCATCAGACGAAAGCCATCAGTCAAAACTCTTCTGGACCGACGAACGGTTGGTCGACGGCGAAGATCCAATCCAGCTTGGCACAAACAATTCCGGCAGGGCGGTTGGAGGCTCGACCGTCCACTTCGCCATGGTGTCACTGCGCTTCCGTCCCGAATGGTTCAAGTCGCGCAGCCTTCTCGGCTATGGTGCCGACTGGCCACTCGACTGGCGGGAAATGTGGGCCTATTACAGTAAGGTCGAACAGGCGCTCTGTATTTCCGGCCCCGTACGTTATCCTTGGGGGCCACATAGGCCGCGTTATCCCTACCGCCCCCATGAGCTGAACGCGGCAGCTCTCGTCCTCGCCAAAGGCGCGGAGGCAATGGGAATCGACTGGTGCCCGACACCGCTTGCCACACTGTCGGCGCCCCGGGGGCTGGCCCACCCGTGCGTTTATCGCGGCATGTGCGTTATTGGCTGCGCCACCAATGCCAAGCAGAGCGTGCTTGTCACCTGGCTGCCGCGGGCGCTTTCGGCCGGAGCGGAAATCCGCGATCTTGCAATGGTCGGCCGGATTGAGCACGACAGCAATGGCTTGGCAAGTGGCCTGCACTATCACCGGGAAGGAAAGTGGCATTTCCAGAAAACCCGCAATGTCGTGGTCGCCGGCTACGCCATCGAGACGCCCCGATTGCTGCTCAATTCGGCCAGCCCGATGTTTCCCGACGGCCTCGCCAACAGTTCCGGGCTCGTCGGCAAGAACCTGATGGTGCAATCCAACCAAGCGGTCTGGGGGCGCATGGACCAAGAGGTGAGATCGTACAAAGGACCACCCTCCTTGGCGATCACCGAACACTGGAACTATACCGATGCCGGAAAGGACTTTTTTGGCGGCTATTGCTATATGAGCCAAGGTCCGCTGCCGATCGGCTGGGCCAAAACTCTTGCGAAACGCGGACTGTGGGGGCACGCTTTGCTTGACGCGATGGAGGACTTCAACCATCAAGTGGGCCTGAAAATTGTCGGCGAATGCCTGCCGCAAGAACGCAATGGCGTCGGCCTCGTCGAGGAGCGCGACCGCTACGGCCTGCCGATTGCCCGCGTGACTTATTCCTATTGTGACAACGACAAGCGTCTCATACGTCACGCCCTGAACTTCATGGGTGGCGCACTTGAGGCCGCCAGCGTGCAGGATATCTGGGAGGAGACGGATGATACCTGTCACCTGAACGGGACCGCGCGCATGGGAGACGATCCGCGATCGAGCGTGGTGAACGCCGATTGTCGGAGCTGGGACATGCCCAATCTCTGGATTTGCGACGGCTCCGTTTTTCCGACAGTCGGGGGAGCCAATCCGTCGCTGACGATCCAAGCAATAGCCTATCGTACGGCTGATCGCATCAAAGCGATGGCTCGTCGTGGTGAGCTATGAACAGCTCCCCATCATGCGGCCGCCGATTGAGCGAGCTGAGACTGGAGGCAGCCTTGGGCAGCTGGGAAGCTTCAATCGAGTCCATCTGGTTGCCGGTGCGGCCAACCATTTCGATTTCACTCCTGCAGCCCAGCAACCCTTTCTACCAGCGGACGCTGCAGCGACGACAAATTACCCAACACGCGGAAGGCCAAATTGCGCATGGTCACGACACCAGGTCCAGTGCACTGCGCAACGGCCAGAATGCGCTCGCTGAGCTTCATCCACCTCGCCCCGATGGGCGACCGCTCGCCGGTGTAACCGTCGAGGCCACTCCGGGCCAGCCGACTGGCAAAACACGCCGCATCCTCAATGCCGAGGTTCATGCCGCGCGCGCCCACGGGCGAGTGGACATGAGCAGCATCTCCCCCCAAAAAGACGCGACCGTCTTGATACCGCGGCGCTTGGCGCACCGGAATGTGAAAAGTGTCTGTGCGTAGAACCCGGTGTCGTCCGGGTATCCGAGCAAGCGCATCGTGAGTGTTGGAAACCACCCGGAACCGCTTGTCGCCGATTGGAATGGCAAACCCGAGATCGCCGCCGGCGTGAAGAAACAACTGCGCTACGTCTCGCTCGTAAGGCCAGTCGACGATCTCCGCGTCGGCGATACTCCATATCCGACTATGCGTATATCCATCGAAGCTGAGCCCGACAGCCTTGCGCACCGTACTGTCTACGCCATCGGCACCATATACGTAATCATAGTTCGCCTCAACTCGTCCTTCGGGCCCGTCCAGTGATACGTCAACCCGATCGCCAGCCTGCCTGAGGGCGACAAGCGCAGTGCGCCGTTTGACGTGAGTGCCCATCGTGCTCAAGACATGCATCATCGTCGTTTCAGTTTCGCTCTGTGGCAGCGAGAGCAGGAAATTGAACCGATGCGGAAGGATTGAAAAGTCGATCGTTGCAAGCTTGCGGTCTTCATACCAGGCATGTCCACGGGTCACCTTGATACCATCGGCAAGCAATCTCGGCGTCACTCCGGAAGGCTCCAAGACGTCAAGGCTGTGGGAGCTGATGCCGACTGCCTTGCTGAGTGGTGTCGGACCGTTGTCGCGATCAATGATATCGACCGCGATCCCGCGGCGTGCGAGCTCAAGAGCAGCGGTGAGCCCCGTCGGACCGGCGCCAACGATCAAGATCTTGTTCGTCATTGCCATTCTCCAGGTGCAATCGTCGTTCTGACTCTGTTTACGGACCAGATTCAACGCTTCGAACCGGGTTTCGATCCGGCATGCCAGCTGAATGGCCGTAAAGTGATGTCGCCTCCAACGGCTCCCAAGCCATCCGCGTTGCTGCTCCTATACCGGCTCTTTAAGTCGGCATAGGACTCACCGGTAATTTGCAGTGGTCTTTTGAAGTCGCGGGGGTATCCCGGCAGACAGCGAGGAGAGAGTGGCGTCCTCCCGCGGAAGCTCCAGGGATCACGATCATCTCTTGTTGGGTGCTTTTCGCGACGCCGTCCTATTTTTGTGTCTGTTCGAAAGCAAGCCCCGGATCGGAAGGATAAGTTCGCCGAGCAGGATCAGAAATGGGTTTGCCGCGTTATACCGTTTCTTGTTTCGAAATCAGGAAGCTCAACTGGTTTTGCCACATAGCCGCAAGGATTAAAAATGGCATTGCGCATCGAAGATTATGCGGTGATCGGAAACTGCGAGACTATGGCGCTCGTTGGCCGGGACGGTTCCATCGACTGGCTTTGTCTACCACGATTTGACAGCGACGCCTGCTTTGCCGCTTTGCTCGGGACAACGGAAAATGGACGCTGGTTGATTGCGCCGACCGTGCAACAAACAGCCGTCGGACGCCGCTATCTGGGAAACAGCCTCATTCTTGAAACGACGTTCCAAACCGAGACTGGCAGCGTGCAGGTGATCGATGGCCTTTCGCGTCGTGACGGCGTCACTGATCTGATGCGGGTCGTCAAGGGTGTAAGGGGGTCGGTTGAAATGTACACGGAGATCGTTCTCCGCTTCGACTATGGACGCTCGATTCCGTGGGCATCACGAAATGAGGACGGCAGGCTGGAATTCATATCAGGACCCAATCGCGTCGTTCTCGACACCTCCGTGGCTGTGCACGGAGAAGAAATGCGGACCGTCGGCAAGTTCGATGTGCACGCGGGCGAGGAGCATTGCTTTGCCATGAGCTGGACCTTGTCATTCCACCCTCTGCCGAACATCTTGAATCCAAAGGAGGTTCTCGATGAGGAGCGACGGGCGTGGGAGAGTTGGGCATCACAGTTCAGACAGATAAAACGCTGGTCCGAACCGGTCATTAGATCACTGCTGACCTTGAAGGCGCTGACACATCGCGAAACGGGCGGCATTGTTGCAGCTGCTACTACGTCGCTACCCGAGCAGATAGGCGGTTCAAGAAACTGGGACTACCGGTTCTGCTGGCTCAGGGATGCGACCTTCACCATCTATGCACTGATCAATGCTGGCTTTTTGGACGAGGCACGCCGATGGCGGGACTGGCTTCTGCGTGCAGTGGCCGGCAACCCGGAGGATCTGCAGATCATGTATGGCCTTGCCGGCGAACGGCGGCTCACCGAATACGAAATTCCATGGCTGGCAGGCTACGAGAACTCCAAGCCGGTCCGTTTGGGGAATAAGGCGGCAGGTCAGTTGCAGCTCGACGTGGTTGGTGAGCTTCTGGATACTCTATACGTGGCGCGCAAGGCCGGCCTTCCGCCAAGTGAGGCCACATGGCCCGTTGAGGCGACCTTGGTCGCCCACCTCGCTAATGTGTGGGATCAGCCCGACAGCGGCATTTGGGAAGTTCGAGGTGCAAAACGCCACTTTACTCATTCCAAGGTCATGGCCTGGGTCGCGTTCGACCGGGCGATCCGCATGATCGAGGAGTTCGGACTCGAAGGCCCGGTCACCGACTGGAGGCGCATCCGGGACGTCATTCACTGTCAGGTGTGCGAAAGGGGCTACGATGCACGAATGGGCTCTTTCGTCCAGTCCTATGGTTCATCTGCGCTCGACGCTAGCTTACTGCTCATCCCACTTGTCGGCTTCCTGCCGCCTGACGACCCGCGAGTCATCGGCACTGTCGAGGCGATCGAGCGCCGGCTCATGCGTGACGGTCTCTTGCTCCGTTATGAGGATGGCCGAGGTTCCGACGAGCTGCCGCCGGGGCAAGGAGCGTTTCTGGCATGCAGCTTCTGGCTGGTGGACAATTATGTGCTGCTCGGACGAGTGGACGATGCGCGCAGCATGTTCGAACGGCTGGTGGCCCTTTGCAACGATGTCGGGCTTCTGGCCGAGGAGTATGATGGCCGTACGTGTCGGCAGGTCGGCAACTTCCCACAAGCCTTTTCTCATCTTGCCCTGATCAACAGCGCTTACAACCTGATTGATCACAGGGGACCCGCCAACGACCGGTCGAAGACTTAAAGGTTTTCTTGCGAGCGCCGCACGAATTGCGATCTTTGATGCGCCGACTATGCCGCCTTTGCATCGCGGCGGATGAATTTGAAGTTGTGCGCAGGTCAGCATGCGATTGGGTGGCGCACCCGATGGCAACTTCCAGCCTGCTGGGCATGAGACAAACCAGCCTGCGGGCGTCATCATGATGACGGATCCGCTCTACGCAACTGCATCGGCGAACGTCAGTAAGGCTGTGCCCAGCGGCAGCCGACCACAGCAATCTTCCTGAGTTGATTGGAGCTGTCGTTCGACGCCTAGGCAGCAAGCCGCTGGTTCAAGCGGCGCTCTCACATATTAGAAAAGATGGCGCTAAGCGGGCGATTTCACATCGCCATCGCGCATGGTGTGTCCTATCTCGTCTATAGATTCCGCCAGCACGACTTCCTCCGGAAGCAGCGTCATGCCCGTGCGGATTTCTTCCGTGTGCCACCACATCGCAGCTCGTTTCAACGAGGGTTTTCACAGGTTGCTTCGGAAGCGAACGCGAGCGAAAATGCGGCGTTGCTGGGGTCAAATCTTCGGGCGATGGAGAGCGATGTGAGGCAGCGAGAGAATTTAGCGCGCGCGCCGGCGACCGTTGCGTTCATAGATATCGCGGGTTTCAGCGCGATCTCGGATGTTTACGGAGACGCCGCCGCGCTTGACGTGCTTCAAGTATTCGAGAGCATGGTCGGCGACGCCCTCAGCGACTACGAGCCGCCGATCAAATGGATCGGCGACGAGGCAATGCTATCGTTCCCCGAACCCGGCACGGCGATCCAGGTACTCGGACCGCTGCTGCAGGCCTGCCGTAAGGAGCCGCGGCTGCCGCTCACAAGGACCGGGCTGAACCACGGGCCGGTCGTCCGCAGAGCAGGCGATCTCTTTGGATCGACGGTCAACATTGCAGCACGAATTACGGCGCTCGCGTCACCCGGCCAGTTGCTCGCCACCCAGCCCGTTGCCGAGGCGGCCGCCGCCAGAGGCATCCTGGTGCGGGACCTCGGAATGGTGGCGCTTAGGTCGGTTGCAGGGGAAGTCGCTCTCTATGAGATCGAGCTTGCTCCGTCTGCGGACCCCGCCTGGATCGACCCGGTGTGCAAGATGCATGCGCCGTACTCGTCCTACAGCCGGGCTGCCCCCGAAGGGCCGTGGTTTTGCTCGCCGCAGTGTGAAGAAGCGTATCGCCGGTCGCCGCAGACTTATACGTTGCCGCGGTGACGGCGCCTCGGCTTTGGTGGGTAGCACCTGTCCTACCCGGTGCCCCCACCGGAAATCAAGCCTGTTTGAAACTGGCCGAATAGCCAGCTTTCTCGATGGCAGTTTGATCGCCTGGACCGCTCGTCGTGCCCGGCGCTCTCCCAGAACCGGCTCGTGTCCTTTCGGGCTATGGGAGGGACCGGGGGAGCCAGAAAGAGGTTCGAGGAGGCGCTCATCCGGCCGGTTTTCCACCCCGAAAGCCGGTATCTCCTGTCATGCCGGGCGATCGCCATTTTGCAGGAGGCTTAATGTCCGGTCTTTTTAACAGCTCTTCAGCGTCCTCTCGTCGGCCGCATTGCGGCTGCGCAATGCCGATGACTTCCCGCTGAGGACGCTGTTTTCTCCGGCAACTGGCCCGACGAGACGCGGGGTCGTCTCCTCGAACGCTTCCTCGCCGCAGCTCCTTCGGACTGCCCGGACCTTGAGGATGTTGCCCGCCGGCGAGTGGCTGGGCCGGACCACTATGCATTCAAGATCGGTAATTCCGGCCTTTGGACCGACTTTCTGCGCGAATTGGGCGTGAAGCGTGGGTTGCATCCTGTCCAAAGACCCGTGTCAGGAACACATCGCGGCCACACGCTCGATGGTTCGGCGTTCTGGCGCGGGCAGGGCCTGACCGAGGCCGCGGCGGTCGCGTGGAGGGCGGCGATTGCAAGTGCCAATCCCTCGCCACTCACTGTGAGCAGCACCTATTCCATAAGTGGCAGTCTACAATGGATGCCACATAAACGATCCCGCGTACAAGCGGATCCTCGGCGATCTCCGTTATACAGCTCGCTCGACGATACGGGCGTCGTACAGCACTCGGATGCGACCGCCATTGTTGCGCTATCCAAGCAGGATCGGCAGCTCCAGCGCATAGAGAGCACCGCAGCTGGCGCTCCTTGCTCGCCCCGAGTTCGAAAGATGCGAATTGCTTATCTGCGAAGAAAAGCGTCGGATGGAGCTGAGGCTGTGGTCAACGTTTCAAAGATTGGTCGCGACTATAGAATCGGATATGATTTTAAGATCATCTGTGCCATCCGTCCGTCCGAGATATCGACGGCGTAAGGCGTGAGGCATTTCTTATCTTCGACGTTCGTGACGCAACTTACCAGTGAATTTGAATGGGACACAAAGCGTCAATAGATTCGCGAGCTGGCTGAGTGGTGAAGGAGATGAAAGGGCATGGCTAGATGCACTGCACCAGTAAGGGGCCATCGCTCATCGGCCGCCGCAGCCGACTGTCCTGCATGCGGGAGTCGCTATAGCCGCTTCACCGGTTACGCCGGGTATGGCGGCGGAAGAAGCCAAGACTGCGTGAGGGATCAATGCTGAAGACAATCCGCGAGGCGACCGTCGGCATGGCAACGCTTCGTCTCGTCCAAACACAGAACGGCTACAGCGGCATCGTCTTTCTCGATGGTAAGCGCAAGGCTCTTGAGGAAGGCGACGACGCAGACGATGTCTGGCGTCGAATCCACGACGCTGCCGCGCGCTCGAGCCCGCACTTCTTCGGTTACGACGGTGCGCGGGCTCGGTTCCTGCACTTCTTTCCGCAAGGATTCGAGGGCGACGTCTACAGCGGCCACGAGCGCGCCTACAAGCTGAAAGCTAAGGCCAAGCTCGACGAGGCCGCTCCGATCGCGGACGCCGCCAAGGGACATGGTTTCGGCGAAGCGGTGCTATCAGCCTACCGCGCCACCAACCTCCTGTCTCCCTTCGAGAAGACGCGTCTTCAGCCGGTGCTGAGGAGCCAGGAGGCCGACGACTTTGTTCAGGCCGCGGCCGCCTTCGCCAACGGCGACATTCGGCGTGCCCTGGGCGCCATGGCCTCAGTCTTAAAACGACACGACAGTGCCAAATGGACGGTCGTTACCTATCTGCCCTTCCTGTGGAAGCCCGAGGAGAATGTTTTCCTGAAGCCGACCATGATCACTGCGTTTGCCCAGCGGGTCGGCCATCCCTTCGCCCACGCGTACAAACCGGAACTCGACCCCGCCGTCTACGAATCCCTGATCGACCTGGCGCGGACCACAAAGGAAAAGATCGCCGATCTCGGCCCCCTCGACATGATCGACGTGCAGAGCTTCATGTGGACGGCCGTCGAATACGCCGAGGAGGACAAGGCCGACTATTAGTAACTGGTCAGACCGCTGTGGGCGAATACACGTTGTTCAGGACAGGCCACACACCATGGATGAGGGCATAGCTGTTCAGCCAGGTGCGCTCCACCTTCTCCAGGGTTATGCACTCCAACCAGAAGAACCAGACGGCGCGCCCGTTGGCCGTGGCGGAGACCTTTTCCGGCGTATCAAGGTGCTGGCCGAACCTCCTCCGCAGGTTTCTAGCCAACCCCACATAGAGAATGTCCTCTTCGAAGGTTGCGAGCACGTAGCAGCCGGACTTTTGGCTCACGAAACGCATGTGGGCGCGTCGGAATGGCTCCTTCGCCGCCGGCCGGGGTGACAGATCGCCGACCTTCATACCTGGATCATTTCCGCCATCGATGCGCTGTTGAGCGCTCGCGTCATTTCCTGGGCCACAAGCCGCAGCGCGCCCGAATTGAGCCGGCCGGCTTGGCCGCCGGTCCGCCACCATTCAGGATGTCCAGCCCCCGCATACTCACCCTCCAGATTATCGAAGCAGGCCTGCAGAAGGGATCCCATGGTGTCTACCCTGTAATCCCCACCAGTCTGTAGCTTCAGAAAGAATGGGATTGAAAACTGACAAAACAGTTCGACGCCGCCGTACTTATAGAGGGTTTCGGAATCGCGATTCTCGTCCAGAATCGCAGCGATCGCCTTCCAGTAATTCAGGAATATTCGCCTCTCCCGGTCGAAATCCCTGATCGCCGTGATTGGGTTATTCGCCGTCAAAACGTATTTGACGATCGATTTAGCGAAGCTGCTCTGATTGATCAGGCCTGCACCGGAGTCGTCATTCGCCTTTCGAATGCGGTTGTGCCAGGGAGATTCGGGCTGGTCGTTCAGGTAATCGACGTAGCGAACTGCTTTCTCGACCTCACCTTTCTCCACCGTGTTCAGGATCCATTTGGGGAGGCTAGGCATCTCCTCGATGTCGAGAGCATCGGTCAGTCGCGCGATGATGCGCTGTTCCACCGACTTGTCGACGCTCTTCTGCGTCGTGTTCACGATCAGAAAATGGCACATCTGGTGGATGGTCGGCAGGTCGATCGCGATATTCACGGGCACCTCGAAGTCGAGGACCCGAGGATCCTTCTCGGCCGCGATTTTCAGTCCTTCCAAGCGATGCTGCCCGTCGACGACATTGAAGGGGCCAACTTCGCGTATATCGATCGCGACCGTGTTGGTGGACGGGTCGAAAGGTACAGACTTGTCCGTGGCGAGAAAGACAGAAGTGGGCAGGAATGCGTCACGCGAGTCCTGTCCTTTCACCACGTAATCGGCAAGCTTCTTTGCTCGTCCCTTGTTGAGGAGCCGTTGGTAGCCCCTATCGTCATCGTTCGCCGGATCGAGCGTTTCCACCGTATAGAAACCAGGCCGGATCAGATCGCTCACCTTCAGCGCAGTGGTATACAGGGTCAGGTCACCTTGCCGAACGCGAGCCGCTGGAATGTTTAGTACAGCCATGTCTTCAAAATCCCCCTTTATATGAATTGATGATGTCGAACTGGAGCGCCGCCAATTCGGAACATGGGCCTCAGAGCTACCGCCTACGGATAATCGCAGCGAGGCTTCGATAAAGCGCATTCCGTCATCGAGAGACGAAAGATCTTCAAAGCGAAGTTCCTTGTCGTGCTGCCACCCATTCTTGGCAGCATGGTCGATGTGATGGAGCAACCGCTTGGGATCGGGTGTGTCAGAAGCAAAGACCCGTACGAGTACGCGCTTTTTCTGCACTTTGACTTCCGCGAAGATCCGGTCAACAAGGTAGACGATTCGCTGGGCAGGAGTTGCCCTTTCCTGGATCCTTCCGTCCAACTGCATGATCCTTGACCTGAGTTCGCTCAGAACTGGCCTGATTTCGGGCTCCGCATATGAGATGTGTCGCTCGATCAGTGTCATTGCCATCCTTCCCCTTGCCCTATTTTAACATCATTCCAATAAACGAATTCTTGATAGAAGTTGAACAACGCTGTCGTTGGTAGAGCGGAAGGAAGACGAGCTCGCTTGAGATCCTACACACAATATATGCGGCAATATATACGGCAATCCGTCCACACCAGTCATGTCTACTTGTGAACAGGGGCGGCGCAGCCATCTACGATCGAAATGGTGCGCGAAGCGGAGATTGACTGCCGACTTCAAGGCGATTTCTAGCGGTGTTGCCGGAAAGGTCTGCGTTCAGGAAGCCGAGAAGCCGATCGATCTGTACGACCGAGATGAAGGCGCAATGCTATCGTTTGCATGGCGCGCCTTACGGGCCGGACTTGCGTCCAAGAGCCCTGCAGGCCTTGTTGCTTTGATGTTCACCCTTTAGGCCACGAAGATCGCATAATGGATCGAAGGGAACCGGCCTTGAGGCGAATAGAAAAAGTGCTGCTTGCAGAGCACACAGGAAATTCGCACTAGCGGCCCGCGAGCGAATCCATTCAAGACTCGAATAAGGTAGTCGGACGTTGCCCGTCGCTACAAAGCCTATCGGCCAATATGGATTTGGGCGACATTGAATAATCGGCAAAATCGTTCGACGTACCGTTGGAGGTTCATTCACCCCAGCCAATACCTCGCCCCCGGCCCTTTGCGTCCTGCCACGTCGGCAGGGTTCGCCAAGCTACATCGGTCGATCGATAGGCAGCCGCAACCGATGCATTCGCCAAGCCCAGACCGCAGGCGCTGTAACTCGGCTATGCGCTGGTCGATACGCTTTGCCCACGCGCTCGACAACCGCGACCAATCCCGACGTGACGGCACGCGATCGGCTGGCAACTTGGCAAGCTCGGCGCCGATCTCCTCAAGCGTCAGCCCAATCCGCTGTGCAAAGACGATAAAGGCGATTCGCCGCAATGCGGACCGGTGATAGCGTCGGTGTCCCGAGCCGGCGCGCTCGGATGCGATCAGCCCACGCTCCTCGTAGAAGCGCAGAGCTGATGAGGCAACGCCGCTGCGTCGTGACACGTCGGTGATAGTCAGCATCGGATCCATGCAGAAACAAAAGCACGAACCTCACTTGACTTCAAGTTAACTGGAACTTGTAGCAATTATTCGTACCCATTGAAGGAGCACCGCAATGCAGGCGAATATCGATCTTCAAGAACTTCGCGTAGGGATCACCGGCGGCACTTCCGGCCTCGGACTGGCGCTTGTGCGGCAGCTTGCCAAGAAGGGTGCGAGCATTGCCTTCGTCGCCCGCACCGCCGCGAATGTCGAATGCGTCGCAGCCGAGACGGGCGCGCATGGCATTGTCGCCGACATCGGCAAAAAGGAAGACATCTACCCGATCGCGATGCAGATCACTGCCAATCTTGGCGGGGTCGACGTCCTGATCAACAATGCATCGAGCCTAGGACCTGTGCCTCTGGCGCTTCTTGCCGATACGGAGTGCGAGGAGCTGGAAGCGGCGCTTGTAGTCAACGCTCTAGGCGCCTTCCGGCTGACGAAAGCCCTGTTCGGTGCGCTTGCCGCGTCCGCGCGCGAGGGCCGCGGCGCGCTGGTGATCAACATCTCCAGCGACGCGGCGGTCAACGCCTATCCCGGTTGGGGCGCATACGGCGCGAGCAAGGCAGCACTTACCCATCTGACGGCGATTTGGGACCAGGAGTCGAAAGGCGATGGAATACGGTTTCTTGCGCTCGACCCTGGCGATATGAACACCCCGCTGCACGCGCTGGCGCTACCGGACGCCGATCCGTCGACCTTGAAAGACCCGGAATTGGCCGCTGCCGAGATCCTCGAAAAGATGCTCGACGCGTTGCCGGGCCACGCTGCGCTTACCGCCGGAGCCCACGCGTGATCGCCGCCGATCGGCTCGATCGGCAATCGGCCAGGCTGTTCGTGGTTGAGGCGGATGGCACGATGCGCGACCTGCCGCGGGCTCACCTCGGGACGTTATTCGATCCTGGCGATCTAGTTGTCGGCAACGACGCCGCGACCTTGCCTGCCAGTCTGCACGGCACGCATCTCCAATGCGGAAAGACCATCGAGATCCGCTTAGCCGGCTGGCTGTCACCTTCCGCTCCAGTCCGCTTCGTGGCAATCGCCTTCGGCTCTGGCGGTCACCGCACCCGCACGGAAGATCGGCTCCCGCCCCCTGCGCTGTCATCAGGCGATCGCCTCCAGCTCGGTTCACTTGAAGCCAATGTCGAGCGCGTTCTCGACCACCCTCGCCTGCTCGAGCTGGGCTTCCAAGGCACCCGCGCAGCCATGTTTGCAGGACTGGCGCAGCATGGCAGACCGATCCAATACGCGCATGTTCCCGAGCCGTTGGCACTATGGGATGTTTGGACGAGAATTGCCGCCCGGCCGGTCGCGTTCGAGGCGCCATCGGCTTCCTTCGCGCTCGACTGGCGCACACTGCAAGATTGGCGTCGGCGCGAGATCGGTTTTGCAACACTCACGCATGCCGCCGGCATTTCTTCGACTGGCGATCCCGCACTCGACTCGCGCCTTCCCTTCGATGAGCCGTACCGCATCCCCGAATGTACCGTGGCGCAGATAGCGCGGGCGCAGCTCAGAGGCAGCCGCATCATCGCGATCGGCACCAGCGTCGTGCGCGCACTTGAAGCAGCCGCCAATCCCGATGGCAGCGTGCGTGCCGGAGATGGCATTGCGACAGGGCGTATCGCGCGGGGCACTCCGCTCCGCGTCGTCGATGCGGTCCTCACTGGCGTCCACCAGCCCGGCGAAAGCCATTTCGAGCTGTTGCGCGCCTTTGCCGACGACGGCCTCCTCGCCAGCGCCTCCGCAGCTCTCACTGCATGCCGCTACCGTGCGCATGAATTTGGCGATTCCATGCTGCTCAATCGTCAACCGCCACTTTATTGGCGCGAACCTTAGATGGATAGAGCAGTTTGCATCGCCGTTCCTTGGCTGGCCCGCCGACACTGAAGCGTCGCGTGAGGCCGTTTGGAACATCGGCTCGCTCGCGCAAGGTGGTGCTCGGCGCCATCGTGATCAATGGCAGGATTCAGCAGGAGGCCGACGTGGAACACCTGGTCGCTCAGTAGATCTTCGATCTCTCGGCCGATCTGTCGTCCTGCCGGGCGCGACAGTGAATTCTGGCCGCCGACCGGACGCCGCGGCGACGTGTTCGCGCACGGCTCTTCATGCAGCCCGGATTCTCGCGAACGGCTGGCGCCGGGGCTTCGGCTGAGGGATAAGTTTGTGCCGGACCTTTGATATCGATACCCTGAAGATCAAGGGCAGGAAATTTCAGTAGATTTGCTGCTGACTAATGGTAGCCACGGCGCAGCAGTGGTTCGATTCCCATCAAGGCGTGCGAATAAAAAGGCCGGATTTCAATAAACCAAGCTTTGCCTTCGCATCAGCGAAGCACACGCCAGACTGCCAAGTCCGCCGATCGCAACCACTACCCCCATCGGCCAGGGTGTCCCATTGGCAAAAGTCCCGGCGACTGCTGATCCGACCACGCCGCTCCCGTACTGGATGGCGCCCATCAGCGCGGACACGGCGCCGGCTCGCGTCGGGAAGTCGGCCAGCGCTCCGGAGATCGCATTGGCGGTGACGAGGCCGTTCATTGCGGTGAACAGCCACAGGCTTGCGGCCATTCCATAGACGCCCCCGAAATCCGTCGCGGTGACGAAAGCAAGAACCAGACCGCTGACAGCGGCGCCTGCCGCGCCTAGCTTCAGCATCCTATCGCTACCGTATCGCGCGACCAGTCGCGCGTTGGCGAAGTTCGTCGCCATCAGGCCGACCGTGCCGACTGCGAAGACCGCTCCAAAGAGCTGGGGCGAGAGATGATGGTAGTCGATATAGGCGAAGGACGAGCTGGAGATGCCGGCGAAGACACCGGCATAGTAGAAGCCAAGGGCTCCGGCATATGCCAGAAGCCGAGCGTTCAGTATCAGGCCGCCATAGGCGGCGAACGCCGCACCAAGGGATTCGTCGTTGCGTCGCTCCGCGGGAAGCGTCTCCGGAACGGTGAAGAGCGCGACCAGGGTGACGAGACCGATGCCGACGAGCGTCCAGAAGATTGCCTGCCAAGGTGCGACCCGGAGGATCAGGCCGCCGACGCTGGGACCGAGGAGCGGCGCGACCGCCATGACGGTCATCAGGGTCGAAAGGACGCTTGCCGAACGGTCGCGGCCATAGAGGTCACGCACCATGGCGCGGGCGAGCACGACCCCGGCGCATGCGCCGACCGCTTGCAGAACCCGGAAGGCGATCAGTTGGACGACGTCGGTTGACAGGGCGCAGCCCGCGCAGCCGGCCATGAAGAAGACGAGGCCGACAGCTACGGGTATGCGTCGACCGAACCGATCGCCCACCGGGCCCCAGATCAACTGGCCGACGCTGAACCCGATCAGATAGGCCGACACCGTGTATTGCAGACTTCCCTGACTGGTCTGCAACGCGGTAGCCATACCTGGCATTGCGGGCAGGTAAAGGTCCGTCGAAATCGACGCGAAGGCCAGCAGCGTCCCCAGCACGGCCATCAGCCAAATCTGTGATGCCGTCGAAGCGGGATGCGGCTTCACTGTGGCAACGTCGATTTCGCGTCTCATTCGACCGGGTCCTCCATGCGCTCGAGCATCGTCAACGCACCGTATAGCCACCGTCGACCGGCAGCGCATGTCCGATGACAAACGTCGAGGCCGGGCCGCACAGCCACAGGACGGCGTCGACGATCTCCTCGGCACGACCAAGACGGCCGATCGGAACGTCCTTCATCATGGCATCCATTGCCTCCGGCTGCGTCTCCAGCATGGTCGTGACCATAGGGGTGGCGATGATGCCGGGGCAAATGGCGTTGATCCGGATGCCCTTCGGCGCGTATTCAAGGCCGGCGCTTCTCGTCAGGCCGACCACGCCATGCTTGGAGGCATGGTAGATGCCGCGCTCGGCGATGCCGACCAGGCCGCCCAGCGACGAGTTATTGACGATCGTGCCGCTTCCTTGTTCGCGCATGTGCAGCAGTTCGTACTTCATGCAGTTCCAGATGCCACGAAGGTTGACGCCCATGACGAAATCGTAATCGCGAGGGTCGGCGAGGGCGGTTTCCGCGACGGGGCTTTGGACACCGGCATTGTTGAACGCGGCGTCGAGACCGCCGAAGGTGGCGATCGTCTCGGCGACCATCGCCTCGACCTCCTCCATGTTGACGACATCGCATCGGATGCTCCTGCGCCAAAACAGGTGTCGCGAGCATCAAGCTGGCGATAATATACAGAATTGGCCTCATGGCGTGCATCTTGAACTCCAACCGTAGGGACGATGGGTCATTGGCGGGTTCGTGGTTCACGGCGAACACCCGTGGACGGGATGTAGGCGCCGTGCCCCAAATGTTGAGCACGGGCCATATGAGACGTGGCTGTCATAAGGGGCCTCAAGGGGAAGAGGGGACCGAGTTCGAAGCGCTGCCTACAGTCAGAGCCTCCCAATTCTGGTGCGCAAACTTCAGTTTTTCGCCGCCGTCGAGAGAGAGCCCTTCGACAAACAGCCCGGCGTCGTTTCCTGGACGATACTGGTAGGGATAGTCAGTGGAGAACAAGATCCGATCGACGCCGACCGCATCAACGGCCTGGCGCAGATAGGCCTCATTATACATGCCGCTTGGGGTCAGATAGAGGTTGTTGCGTACGTAATGAATGAAGGGATGCTTCAATCCCGACACGCGATCGAGCATCACAAGGCGCTCGAGATAAAAGATGACAAGCTCGCCCCAGTGGCCAAGGATCACCTGTAGGTTGGGATGTCGGTCGAAGACGCCGGCCAGAACGATGCGAACGAACTGCATGCCGGCTTCATAATGCCAACCAAGTCCGAACGTCGAAAGCGCGAGGTCGACCGGCGCGCCGAAGCCTGAGTAGTAGGCTTCGCGAACACTCGATTGAGGGATTTGGGGGTGAATGAGCAGCGGGACACTGAGTTCGGCGGCGACGGCAAATGTCGGCCCGAAGATCGGGTGATCCATGCCCCTTTCTCCAACCCGGCCATACAAAATGGCTCCTTTACACCCGAGGTGCTCAACGCTGCGCTGCAATTCCCTCGCAGCGGCATCAGCGTCCGCAGATGGCAGCACCGACAGCGCCTGGAAGCGGGATGGATGGGTCGCAACGGCTTCGGCGAGCATGTCGTTCGTACGACGTGCGAGATCGATGCCGTGATCACCGAGATTGTTGAGACCCGGCGTCGTGACGGAGAGCACCTGCACATCGACCCCGGTCTCATCCATGAGCGCCAGCCGCTTTTCGCCGAGATCCGCGAGGCGTTCTTCGATAATGCCACGGTTCAGCCCTAAGGTTCCGTCGTCTGCGCCAGGGGTCGTGCTCCAGGCGTTTTTCACGTCATTTGGCAGCACATGCTCTTCTATGGCGATAATCTTCATAGTCGCTCCAATTGCTTTCGACGCCATTTTGCTTGGCGAGCGACGTTGGGGCGGCGATGCGTGAGCAATGTCGCCCCAACTATATGAGAACTCGGCCGATCAGCTTACGGCTGTGAGCTTATCGACGATTGCTTTGCCAACCCCATGTGCCGATGCTGGACTTTGGCCTGTGATCAGGCGGCCATCGGTGACGACGTTCTCAGACCAATTGGGTGCGGCCCGATGCAGCGCACCGCGTTCCTTGAGAGTGGTCGCGAGGAGATAAGGCACCACCTTCGTGTACTTGACCTCGGCTTCCTCGTCGTCGGTGAAGGCAGCAAGCTTCTTGCCGGCCACGAGATAGCTGCCGTCGGACAGTGTCGCGTTCACTAGCGCGGCCGGGCCGTGGCAGACCGCCGAGACGATGCCGCCGGCCTCCCAGATCTTGCGGATGACGTTCTGCACCGCTTCGCTGTCGGCGAAGTCCCACATCGTGCCGTGGCCGCCGGCGAAGAACACCGCCGAATAACGCGACGGATCGAGATCCTTCAGAATCAACGAGTCCGCCAGCGCGCTGCGGAAGTCCTGGTCCTTCCAGTAATGGGCGTTGGCCGCATCGGACAGATCGAAGAAGTCGATCGGCGGGTGACCGCCGCGGATCGAGGCAATCTCATAAGGAATCCCCGCCTTGTCAAAGACGTCGAGCGGATGGGTCAGTTCGACCATCGCGAAGCCGGTCGGCTCGCCGCTGTCGCCGCGGATCGGGTGGCTGGTCACCACACACAGGATAGGCTTGATCGTGAATGTCATGGATTCGGATTCCTCAGGATTTAAGCGAGGCCATGTCGATGACGAAGCGATACTTCACATCACTCTTCAACATGCGCTCGTAGGCTTCATTGATCTTCTGGATGGGAATGATCTCTATGTCCGACACGATGCTGTGCGCTCCGCAGAAATCCAGCATCTGCTGGGTTTCTGGCACACCGCCGATGAAGGAGCCCGAGATCGCCCGGCGGCCGCGCACGACACCCCCAGCATTTACCGGCGTACCGAGCGGACCGAGGTAGCCGACCAGGACAAGTACGCCTTCCAGCGCCAAGGTTGGCATGTAAGGATTGACGTCGTGATCATAGGGAACAGTGTCGATGATGACGTCGAAGCGGCCGGCAACGGCTTTCATCTGCTCCGCATCGCTCGACAACACGACATGGTCCGCGCCGAGGCGGAAGGCGTCTTCTTCCTTGCCGGCCGAGCGTGTGAACAGGGTGACATCGGCGCCAAGAGCTTTGGCGAGCTTCAGGGCCATGTGACCGAGCCCGCCCAGGCCGATCACCGCGACTTTGCTATCCTTGCCGACGTTCCAGCGGTGCAGCGGCGACCAGGTGGTGATGCCTGCGCACAACAGCGGAGCGGCGCCCGCCGGATCGAGCCCGTCTGGCAACGACAACACGAATTTGTCGCGCACGACGATGGACTCCGTATAGCCGCCATAGGTAGTACTGCCATCCTGCCGGTCGCTGCCGTTATAGGTAAAGGTCGGCCCCTCGACACAGTCCTGCTCCCAGCCCTTGAGGCAGGGCTTGCAGTGTTGGCAGGAATCGACCATGCAGCCGACCCCGACCATGTCTCCCGCCTTGAAGCGCGACACGCTAGTTCCAACCTCACGCACCCGGCCGATGATCTCGTGGCCCGGCACGATCGGGTAGGTTGTGAAGCCAAAGTGGTTACGAGCCAGATGGACGTCCGTATGGCAGACGCCGCAATAGAGTATGTCGATGACGACGTCATCCGGCCGTGGCGCGCGCCGTTCGAAGGCGAAACGTTCTAGTGGGCCAGTGGCCGATTGAGCGGCAAAGCCTAGTGCGTTCATGGTGGTTCTCCGTTCATGTCTGCTCCGCAGGCGTGATTGCCCAGGTCATGCCAAGACAGCGTGACCTGGGCTGCGAGCTGGAATCAGACGTTGCCGGGTGCAAAAAGGTCTTCCCAGTTTGCAAACGGGCCGAGCGGGATGACTTCCCAGTCGATGAGGCCGGCCTTGGCAAGCGGGAAGTCGGCAAGCGACGCCTTGGCTGCCTCAACGGACTCAGCTTCCGCGATGATGGCCACGCCTGGGCGGTCTTGTCGGAAATAGATGTCGCGGATGACGCCATCCTTGTACATCTTCCAGGAGTGCCGGACTTCATCCAACATGTGCGGCTGGTACTTCTCGAGGCTGGCGCCGGGCTGCGGAATATCAAGGCAAAGCAGTTTCATCTCAAGGATCCTTTTGTGTGTTATGCGGATTGGGTGGGTGCAAATCTCCGCGTGATCTCGGCCACGCGGCGGCCAAGATAGCGCGCGGTCCGAAGGTCGCACTCTGGCGGCGCCACATCCGGTGCCTGGTCAATGTTGGCGTGGGTCATCACACCGAGCCAGCTCCCAAGTCGATTGAGGTCGTCCCGGCTCGATGTGCTGCTGTTGTTTCCTGGCATCAGGTCGAGACCGACCCAGATCATGCCGTGCTGGGCGGCGAACAGCGCCATGGAGACAAGCGAATTCAGCTTGTCTCCATGCTGCGCGCCCGAATTGGTGAAGCCGGCGCTGATCTTGTTACGCCATTTGAGCTCAGTCCAGGCGGCCTTCGTGGACTCCTCGAAGAACTGCTTGAGCCGGGCGCTGATCATCCCATTGTAAGTCGGGGAGCCGAAGATGATCGCATCGCTCTTCTCGAGAGCTTCCCAGTCGATCGGCCGATCGGCGACGGGGATCAGCTCTACCTGAACATTGTCCACGTCGTCCACGTCTCTGGCACCTTCGGCGACTGCCTGGGCAACACGCGCCGTGTGTCCGTATCCGCTGTCAAATACGATCGAAACCAGCAATTGTCCGTCCTTCTTGATGATGAATGCCCGTGCTCTGGCGCGATCACCGATCTTGGGCGGTTCAAAACTTGTTTACCGGTTGGTTCTATCGTAGAATTTGTGTCAGCAGTGGCGATAGTTTTTCCGTTGCATGCTTCCTCATATTCTACATCAGAGGCAGAAATGGTTGGTTCAAAGTCGGTTCGCGACAGATTTGACGGTATCGAAGTATTCGTCGAGGCCGTCGAGGCAGGCGGATTCGCCAAGGCGGCAGACCGGCTGTCGCTGACACGCTCGGCGGTCGGCAAGTCGATAGCGCGACTGGAGGAACGGCTCGGCGTCCGCCTTTTTCAACGGACGACCAAAATGCAGTGCCTCACCGAAGACGGTCAGCAATATTATGAGCGGTGTCTGCGCGCTATTGAAGAACTACGTGCAGGAGAAGCGATGCTGGAGACCGGCCGTCAGGAAGTCGCCGGTCGACTCAGGGTGTCGGCTTCGGTCCTATTCGGGCGCTATTGCGTCGCCCCCATCTTGCGATCCTATGCTCGTCAACATCCCCGACTTGAACTCGAACTGAGTTTCAGCGACCGCCAGATTGACTTGATCGCCGATGGCTTTGATTTGGCGATACGCAACGGTGCGCTGGGTCATTCATCAGCCTTACGCGGACGCCGGTTGGGCAGCCAGCGCAAAGTCCTGTGTGCGTCGCCAAGCTATATTGCGACAAGAGGCGAGCCTCGTTCGATCGAGGACCTTACCAATCACGACCTGCTGGTCTACTGGAGAGGCGATCATGGGTTGGCTTGGCAATTACCCGACCAAACGGGCATACTCACAGACGTTGCGGTAACGGCGCGGCTGCGTGTCGACGATCTCGAGGTGATAGCGGACGCGGCCGTCGAAGGCATGGGCCTTTGCTGGCTGCCTTACTGGCTTCTTCGCGATCGGATAGGGCAGGGTGAGTTGGTCGAGATTTGGGCAGATCGCCCGAGCGCATCAATGGAATTCTACGCTGTATGGCCCGCAGCCCAGTATCTGCCACTTCGCTCCAGGCTGGCGATTGACGTGCTTGCCGCTGAACTACCCAAAAGCTTTGAAGGATAGGATAGGATTTTGGGCCATTGCCCAGACTCACGCCAACATCGCCATGAAGCAGGAGACGCCGAGGCGCAACTGCCGGTCTGTGTTAGTCGGTTAGCATAAGCGGCAGTTGGTAGGCGGCAAACACGACCCAATTGTACATTCTCGGAATGTCTGATAAAAAATCCTTGTCGAAAGAGTGCTGACCGGATGGTAGCCCGGTCGTCGTCTTAGTGGACGGCAACTCTTCCCCTCGGGGTATCCGCGACACCTGGACCGGCTTGCCGGTTGCAAAGGTGTGTCCGCTGATAACCCCACGTCATCGTCGGCGCACCTTCTCAATTCGTTAGAAGGAAGTACGCCTTTGAAACTTACAGGAAACACAATACTCATCACCGGCGGCGCAACGGGCATCGGCTTTGCGCTCGCGCATCGCTTTTCCGACAACGGCAACCAGGTCATTATCTGCGGCAGAAGCCAATCCGCGCTGGAGAAGGCGAAAGCCGAGGTGCCGGCAATAGTGACGCGCGTTTGCGATGTAGCCGACACAGATAGCCGCCGCGCGATGGTCGAATGGCTGAAAGCCGAATACCCGACCCTGAATGTCGTCATAAATAATGCAGGTGTTCAGGTGCGGCGTGACTTCACTGCCGATCCGGAGATCGGCACGCTCGACCAGGAAGTTGCGATTAATCTCACCGCCCCCATCCATCTGATCGCAGAGCTATTACCCACACTGAGACAGCAGGAGCAGGCGTGCATCATCAACGTCAGCTCTGGTCTGGCCTTCTCGCCGATGGCGGATGTTCCTGTCTACTGCGCAACAAAAGCCGCGGTACATTCCTTCACGCTCAGCCTGCGTCACCAATTAAAATCGACAGGCATCCGGGTGGTGGAAGTCGCACCACCGATTGTCGACACCGGGCTCGGTGGCAAGACCCGCAGTGGAGGCACAGCCAATCAAATGATGGTGACCCCTGAAGACTTCGCCACCGAGGCGCTTTCACAGCTCGAAGCGGATAAGGACGAAGTCTTGGTCGGTGTTTCCGCCAAGACACGCGAGCTAGGCGAAGCCATGTTCGAGCGCATGAACAGCCGCGCCTAAGGTATTGCGGATTGCTGCGATCGTCGCGGCAATCGTCTCTGCGTTTCGAGCTGCACCGGCTCGGAAGATAGTTCCGCCGAACAGTCAGATCAGGAGAACGATTTCATGAAAATATTGGTCGTGGGTGCCGTGGGCGAAACCGCCGGTCTCGTTGTCCCGGCACTCGTCGAGCGCGGCGTCGTTGTGCGTGGCCTTGTCCGCCACCCCAAACAGGTCCAGCTCGCAAAAGGCCGCGGCGCTAGCGAAGTGGTCGTGGGAGACCTTGCTGACCCTGAAAGCCTCGACGCCGCCTTGGCGGATGGCGTCGAGGGCGTGTTCCACATCGGTCCCGTCTTCGCGCCGAACGAAGCGCAACTCGGCCTTAACATCGTGGAGGCTGCACGGCGCGCGGGCGTTCGTAAGTTCGTGTTTTCGTCGGTGATCCACCCAATCCTCGACTTGCCCAACCACGAGGCCAAAGCGCCAGTCGAAAGGGCGCTCGTCAATTCGACGCTGGACTATACGATCCTCCACCCGACCATGTTCTTTCAGAACTATGCATCGTCATGGGCCACCATACTGGAAACTGGAGTCCTCGCCGAGCCCTGGGCGCCCGAAACCCGTTTCAGTCGCGTCGACTACCGCGATGTCGCCGAGGTGGCCGCGATCGCGTTCACCGAGGCTCGGCTCGCTTATGGTACCTTTGAACTTTGTGCGCCGGGTATTCACTCCCGCCCGGACCTGGCCAGGAAGCTGAGCGAGATTTTGGGCCGCGATATCGGTGTCGGAACAGTTGACCGTAGAGAACTTTCACAAGTCCCCAGCGATATGATCAAGATGTTCGCGCATTATGACCGTGGCGGCCTGCTCGGCAGCCCGCTTGTCTTACGGTCAATTCTTGGACGCGAGCCACGCACCCTCGATGCGTATTTCAAGGAGCTCGCTGCGGCTGGTGGGCGGATGCGATGAATGACCCGCTCAAAGGTGGCTATCTGTCCTGTTCCCGAGTGAGCGAAGCTGTGACCACTCGAAATTGGCAGTTCAAACGTCGCGAAAGTATGGTGCCAGAAATTGTCACGCAGATGTGCATATTGGTTTTCGACCAGAGCGAGACTCCACAACAAGTTTGCGGGGCTCGCGACATCTCGACGCGAAGGATGCTGGCGTGCAGGTAGGCACGCGGCCGCACGGAGATTGCGCTAGTTGCGCGATCAGGTCCCAGCACCACGGGTGTCGGAGCGCCTGCTTCAAAAAAAGGAAAAT
This sequence comes from Rhizobium sp. WSM1274, assembly GCF_025200775.1. Lineage (NCBI taxonomy): Bacteria > Pseudomonadati > Pseudomonadota > Alphaproteobacteria > Hyphomicrobiales > Rhizobiaceae > Rhizobium > Rhizobium sp. WSM1274. The sequence goes on from NZ_CP104139.1 coordinate 512,879, forward strand.
ATATGAAAGCCGTTAAATTCAACGAATATGGTGGCACCGAAGTCCTGCGGGTCGTTGAGGTGGAGGCGCCGCACCCGGGCCCGGTCCGCAGGCGTCAATCCGATCGACTGGAAGCTGCGGGCAGGATATGTTCGCGACTTCATGCCGCTTACCTTTCCCGCGGGCGTTGGTTCCGAAGCGGCGGGCATCGTCGATGAGGTCGGGGTTGGCGTCTCGGGCGTCGCCATTGGTGATGCTGTTTTCGGTTACGGGCAGAATACGGTGGCCGAACAGGCGGTGTTGAGGGCCTGGGCACGCATACCGGACAACATGCCGATCGAGGTGGCCGGTGGCCTACCGGTCATCGTTGAGACGGCCACGCGCATTCTTGATCACGTTAATCTTAAGGCCGGTGAGACGCTGTTGATAGCAGGTGCCGCCGGCGGAGTGGGAACCGCCGCCATCCAGCTTGCGCGCCACCGTGGCGCCATTGTGATCGGTACGGCGAGCGAGCCGAAGCATGATTACATCGGCGAGCTAGGCGCTATCCCGACGACCTACGAACCCGGGCTGGCCGCGCGGATACGCGAATTGGCGCCTCAGGGCGTGGACGCGGCGCTCGACCTTGCTGGCGCCGGCGTCATCCCGGAACTCGTCGAGATTGTCGGCGATCCCGCGCGCGTCGTTTCCATTTCCGACGTCACGGCCCCGCAACATGGCGCGACCTTCTCGGGGCGATCGGCCGATCATCCCGAGCACGCCTTTGCCGAGGCGGCGCGGTTGTACGGCGAAGGAGCGCTTCATCTCCACATCGAGCAGACCTTCCCGATCGAGCAAATCGCCCTGGCACAGGAGGTTAGCGCTGCGGGGAGGGCGACCGGCAAGCTCGTCATCACAGTGGCCTGATCCGGCCTTCGGCCCGCGTGATGGTTGCAACTGTGGGCCGGAATGTTCAGTTTACTGGCCGCTTGCTGGCTACCGATCGCTCGCTACGATGGGAAAAACGACAGTTGCAACGAAAAACCCTCATCTTCCAAGGATCTAGAACCATGTCTAGTGTCGAGCCACTCGACCCGTCATTCCCGTTGACCCGCCAAATGAGCATTGACGCCGCCCGCATCGTGTTGGTCCATCTTTGCATCATGGCCGCCTGAAGATGAAGCATCGTTTATGGCCGCTTGGGCCGCTGATGCCGCCTTTATGAAGAGCCAGCCCGGCTTCATCTCGACGCAGCTTCACCGCGCGCTAGGAGACAGTCCAACCTACCTAAACTATGCGGTCTTTGAATCTGCAGCGACATGGCGCGCGGCCTTCAGGCATCCCGGTTTTCGGGAGATTACTAAGGCGCATCCGGCGTCGGCGGTCTTTCGGCCTCATCTCTTTCAGAAGGTCGCTGTAGCGAACTTGTGCACCGCATAGCGGAGAACAATCCGACGATCACGTTTTCGCGCGCTGACCAACACTTGATGCCCAATTCGAAGACCTTGCTGTGCGGACATGATCAATTCGTGTTTGAACGCTCACGAGCATGGTGACAGAAACTGTCACCATGCTCGTGTATTGTGACTTCACACAGAAATGTCCAACTCTTTTGTTCATGCCAGATAGGATTTGAAATTATGTCCAACCAGAGACCAACCAACATCTGTTCAGTCGTTTGCCCGAAGACACCGCCAGTTCGCCTGTATCGCGGCACTCCGATTTCCGATGCATGGCTTAAGGCACTCTGATGAAACGAATTCAATATAGCCGGTATGGCGGCCCGGAGCTGATGCGGGTCGAGGATTTCGAGTTGCCAGCGGTCGGGACAGGTGAGGTTGCCGTCCGGGTCAAGTTCGCGGCGATCAATCCGATCGACTGGAAGCTCCGCGCTGGCCAAATGAAGATCGTCACCGGCAGAACCTTTCCCCGCGCCATGGGAATGGATTTTTCTGGAATAGTCACTGCAAGGGGCTCGGACGTCTCCCGGTTTAAGATCGGCGATGCGGTATTCGGTCTTGCAAAGTTCAAGGAAAGCGGTGCATTCGGGCAGGCCGTCGTGACAAGAGAAACGTTCTTGGCTGTAAAGCCGGAGAACATCTCGTTCGAGGATGCTGCATGCCTCGGAACGCCGGGCGTTACGGCTTGGAACGGACTTATCGACAAGGCAAAGCTGCGGCCTGGCCAGCACGTGTTTATCAACGGCTGCGCAGGGGCGGTCGGCGAAGCGTCCGTGCAGATCGCGTTGCTGTTCGGCGCAACGGTTTCGGGAAGTTGCAGCGCACACGACATGGAGCGTGCCAGATCGCTTGGTGTAAAGACGGTCTATGACTATCGTACCACCGACCTGGCGAAGATCGCTGCTCGCTTCGACGTCGTCTACGATACGGCAGCCACACTGACAGTTTCCGTCGCGATGAATATGCTGAACAATGGAGGCGTATTCCTTGATTTGAACCCCGGACTTGGCAAGTTCGTGCGCGCAGTGTTCGATCGCCGGCTAAAGCCCATAATTGGTTCTCCTCGAGCCGAAATACTGGAAAAAGTTGGCGAAGCAGCGGGCGCAGGAAAATTTAGAATTCCGATCGGGAAAACTGTTGCCCTGGATAGCGCGATCTCACTAATTGGTGAGCTTGAGAGAGGCGGCAAACTTGGTGGCAAGGGCGTCGTGGCAATGGAGTAGAAATGGCAAGAAGTCATCGACTGTTTGACCTAATGCAAGTACTTCGCAGGCATCGCGCAACGGTGTCGGGGCAAACACTTGCCGATGAACTCGGCGTGTCTCTGCGTACGATACGCAGAGACGTGGCCACCCTGCAAGACATGGGTGCAGACATCGATGGTGAAGCCGGTGTCGGCTATATCTTGCAACCCGGCTTCTTGCTTCCACCGCTGTCCTTTACGGACGAGGAGATTCAAGCTCTGGTGATCGGCGCGCAGTGGGTAAGTCGCCAGACAGATGACTCGCTGGCGTTCGCCGTGAAGAATGCGCTGGCTAAGATCAATGCAGTTCTTCCGGCAGACATGCGATCCGCTCTCAACGAGGACATGATCTATGTCGGCCATCCGTTGAAAGGCACCGGCCCACTGGTTAGCGAAATCCGCAGGTCGCTGCGAGAGCAACGCAAGCTGCGCGTCACGCTGTCTCTCAAGCATGTCAACCTGGGAAGGGAGATCATCTGGCCCATCATGCTGGGGTTTATAGACTCAAAACGTTTTATTGCGGCTTGGTGCGAGCTGGACGAAAAGTTTCGTGTGATCGGATTGGAAGATATCGCTAGCGCAGAGGTTCTGGTCGAGCGGTATACACGCAGCCGCCGTCAGCTTGTCAAGGAATGGCGAGCGCAAGAAATCAGACCCTGTAACAGCCATGGCGACATTTGCTGACCAAACAAACGTCCGCAGTCTTTCCGGCGCAATCCCGGCGGGCATCAAGTCTTGTGAAGAAATTCATGCGGCAGAACGCGTTTTTTCTTCGGATGTCCATCGTATCGGGATCGGTCAGCCATTACGACAACACATAACGCGTCAAGGCAAATGACGACGCGAACCCGGCCGCCAGTCATTGATCGGGCAGCATGATCCTGGCCGCAAGCTCCGGCGCTCATTCGGTGCTTACACCTGCGTGAAGCCATGTTCGGAGCCTTCGTGTAGGTGGATGTGATCCCCTCAGACGTCGCTGCGCTGTCGCTCACATTACGTCAAAATCGATGACAGACCGCTCCGGCAGGAGAGCGTTGCGCTTTCACGCAAACTCTGCTTGCGCCCGTGTCCTTATTGAACTAGCATCTACGCAATCGATTGCACTGAGCATTGAGAAACTTCGTCCTGGGAGGAAACAAGGCCGATGAATGTTAAGGAGAGTAAGCTGCGCTCGCTGCAGCCGGGCACTTCACGTGCCGTTCCGGTGATCGTCTCCAAGGGGCTCACCGTGGGATACGAGCTCTTCCGTGAACGGCAGAGACTTACGGCGCTGAGCGACATCGATCTGACGATTAATCGTGGTGAGTTCATCGTACTGGTCGGGCCATCCGGCTGTGGGAAGACAACCTTTATCAACGCCATCTCGGGCTTGGTTAAACCGTGGGCGGGCAGCATCAGCGTTAATGGCCGGCAGGTAACCGGGCCGGGTCCTGACCGCGCCATGGTTTTTCAGGACTATGCGCTAATGCCGTGGCGGACAGTGGAATCGAATGTCCGCATGCCGTTCGAGTTTCAAAATCTCGGGCTTTCCCAGGAGGAGATGGACGAGCGTGTACGCCGATACATCAGTCTCGTCGATCTGACGGGTTTCGAAAAGTCCTTTCCTTATGAATTGTCGGGCGGGATGAAGCAGCGGGTCGGTATCGCTCGCGCACTGGTTTCCGAGCCGGACATTCTTCTGGCGGACGAGCCTTTTGCTGCCATCGACGCGATGACACGCGAAGCCATGCAAAGCGAGATGGAGCGTTTTGTCGCCAAGACGCAGCAGACAGTCGTTTTTATCACTCATTCGATTGACGAGGCAATCATGCTGGGCGACCGCGTCGTGGTGATCTCATATCGGCCCGGCCGAATTAAGGAAGTGGTTGACGTAAACCTTCCACGGCCGCGCTTCAACGACGACGTCAAGACACTGCCTGAATATACCAGGCTGCGCGATCACATCTGGCGGCTGGTCAAGGAAGAGGCAATACAGTCTTCTCGGGGAGGAAAGCGATGAGTGTGAGTGGAGAGGCTAAAACCGTGCTCTCAACCGATGCGCCGGATCGTATCACCAAGACGAAATGGTCGTTTCGCGAGTTGTGGAAGCGCTACGGCGCTTGGGGCATAACAGCTGTCAACCTAACCTGCTTTTTCCTCATTTGGGAAGCTTTCGTGAGGATGGGCTTTGTCAATGAGCTCTTCCTGCCCAAGGCGAGCGACATGTTCGTTGCGCTGTGGCAGGGGCTGACCACCTCAGCACCGCCGGGCGCCTCAGTGTCCGGGAGTATCCGCGATCACCTGTTCTTCACATTGGGAAATCTCGGCATCGGGCTTGTCATCGCATGCGTATTGGGCATCCCGGCGGGACTGCTCATGGGCGGTAACAAATATGTCGAGACCATCCTTAGTCCATACATCTGGGCGCTTGCCTCAGTTCCGCGGGTGGCGCTTGTACCGCTGTTCATCCTGTTGCTTGGTTTCACCGTGAAACTGCAGGTGACGATCGTCGTCCTGTCGGCGATCTTTCCCATCATCATCAATTCGTGGGCGGGAGTAAAAACGACGGACAAGTCGCTTTTGGCGGCCGCTAGGGTTTTCGGGGCAAACCGCTGGGAGCTGTATACCAAGGTCGTGCTCCCCTTTACGCTGCCGTTCATTATCGCCGGCGTCCAGCAGGGAATCGGTCGTGGGCTCGTGGGCGTCGTCATCGCCGAGATCTTTGGAGGCTCGAGCGGCCTCGGCTATTTGATCAAGCGCGCGGCCGATACGTTCAACTCGTCGCTGATGTACTCCGTCCTCTTCGTATTGGTGGTGGTCTCCCTGGGGCTTGTTCAGGCGACTCGCTGGTTGGAATCCTATGTTGCGCCATGGCGCCGGATCGACAGCCTCTGACGAGATTTTAAAACTAGAGAATGAATGGGAGGGTATGAAAATGTCAAAAATCAACGACAGCGAAATTCCGGGCGCGGTCTTGCGGCGCCGCGACGTGCTCCAGCGCGGTGGCTACAGCGCCCTCGGCGTCATGCTGGCCTTGGCCACTGGCCGCGGTGCACTTGCGCAGAGCATGGGGCCAAGCTTGGGCAATATAAAAGCCAACCTGAGCACGCTGCGCTACGGCGAGATAAGCCCGAACTATGCCGACGCTTGGCCAACGACGATCGGTACCGTGAAAGGATATTTCAAGGAGGTGGGCATAACCAATATGAAGGCCACCATGACCGAGGAATATATTGCCGGCCTGGTGAGCAACAGCCTCGACATGACCCACAGCGACACCGACAAGGCCCTGTCGGCCGCTGTCGCCAGCAATATGCCGATCAAGTTTATTGGCTGTTTCCGCCAGCGGGAGCGGTGGATTCTTGCGGCGCGCAAGGGCATCAACACACCGGCAGATCTGAAAGGTAAGAAGGTCTCTGGTGGTGCGCTCGATGGCCACAATACCTGGGTCCTGAAACAGATTCTGATCAAGATGGGTCTAGACCCCAACAAGGACGTCGAGATCGTTCCCATGACCGGCGCTTCAAACACCCGACAGATGGCCGTTATAACCGGCACTATCGACGCCGCGGTCTTGTTCCCGCGACATCGCGCCGGCGTCGAGGGTGCGGGCGGGAAATTCATCCATGACGAACTTGTTCCGGCACCATCGGAAGCAGTCATTGCACTGGAACCATGGCTTGCCGCGAACAAGGATACTGCTATTGCATGGATGGTCGCCGACATCCGCGCGAGGCAGTGGCTCTTTGATCCCGCCAACAAAGACGAAGCCTACAAGATCATGCGCAATGCCGGGTATGAGATCCCACCGGCGTTCGAGGCACAATACAAAGAAGAGCTCGACGTTATCAGCCCGGACGGAGGGTTTGACAGCGCCAAGGTTATGGACGCGTTCATCACGGAGTTGAAGGAGGCCGGGGACATCTCGGCAAAGATCAACTGGCGTGATCATATCGATCTAAAATACCTATGGGCAGCGCAAGACGCGCTCGGCTTGCCGCGGCGCCCCGCATCGCTTTAGTCAACTTGGCGCGCGGCGAACAGGCGCGCGCCAACGGACACATATTGGCCGGCCGAGTGGTAAGGTGCCGCGGCCGGCGTGACCGCCGAAAAGGAAGCCCGCTTCATGACCGATGCCTTCGTGCAAAACACCACACAGGGGTGGACTACGATTTATGATCATCCGGAAAGGGTGCAAAGTAAGTTCATTACGGTAGACGGCTATCGTACGCATTACCGCGAAACCGGTTCCGCCTCGAGCCGGCCGCTGGTGCTAGTCCACGGCGCGAACATACAGACCGGCTTGGGCAGTGACCGCTGGTTTCCAAACCTTATCCCCCTGGGCGAGCATTTCCATGTCTTCGCCATCGACGAACTGGGCGGCGGGGATACCGAAGCGCCGCGCAATATCGACGATATCGGGCACATTCGAGTGCGGGCAGACCATGTGCTCGCCTTCATTGAAGCCCTTGGCGTCGGGCCCGTTCATTTGCTAGGTCAATCTCAAGGCGCCTGGATTGCCGCCTATGTCGCCTTGCAGCGGCCCGATCTCGTCGACGAACTGATCCTGGTCGACAGCGCCAGCCTGGCTTTGCCGGCGGGTGGGATGGGCTCAAAGGGTGTCGACAACAAGTATACCGACGCTTTCGTGCCGGGCACGGCGGTCCGCAGGGGGCTTGAACCCACCCGGGACGGAATGCGCCGCTGGCTGGCCACCATGACCTACGACGCCGCAATCCTGCCAGATAACTTCCTCGATCGATGCGCCGAGCTTACTACGAAATGGATGCCGATCTGGCAGGAGCCCTGGAGCAGGTTCTGGACTGATGGGGGCAAGCGGAACATCGAGCAGTATGAGGTGGATGGCGTCCATATCAGTGAACACCTGGTCAATCTGACCAAGCAACCACTCGTCATCTGGGGCAACAACTCGGTCAAGGGCCTGGACAATGGCGTGTCGCTCTACAAGCGCATGCCCGGGGCCGAGTTCTACGTCTTTGACAAGGCAAACCATTTTCTCTGGATAGACCGGTGGCGCGATTTCAACAGTCTCGTCAAGTGGTTCCTGACCCGAAAGGACTAATCGGCGCGCTACACTATCGTGTGGATGGTACCTCGTGAAGGATGTTTAGGAAGGCGCAGTTCTGTCGCTTGAGGATCCGCGATAAACTCCCCACCGTCAGCCGGGCAACGTGCCGCCAGGAAGATCAGGCGAATATGTTGCTCGGCGGTCGGATGTCAAAGGAAGTCTGAACATTAGCGTGGCGGTACAGAGCTTTTGCGAAGTTTTACCCTTTGCCGCCTCGGGCTTGTGCACCAGTCACTTGGGGTCCGTATTTCATAAGTCCTGGACCCGCTATTCTGTAATGAAGACTGTCCTTCTTTGCAGCGGGCCGTGTGTGGCAAGATGTTGTCTGAAAGCAGATTCACTTTGGTGTCTTGGCAGTTGACTCACGAACGATCAGGGTCGGGCGCATTACGATCCTACTGCCGGGTGTCTCTTGTCCATTGATCAGAGCCACGAGTAGGCGCCCGGCCGCTTCGCCCATCTCGCGATGGCTAATCCTGATACTCGTTAGCGCGGGACTGACCATATCAACAAGCGGCATGTCGTTGTGACCGACCACCGAAACATCCTCTGGGCAGCGGCGCCCCTCCCTTTTCAGGGCTTCGTAGACACCCAAAGCCAGCAGATCGTTCGCCGCGACAATAGCAGTCGCATCCGGATTTCGCTTCAGAAGCTCCGCCGCAGCCGACGCCCCGGCTGCGCGCGTGAAGGCCGTGGACTCGACAATGGCATGGCGACCGAGGGAAAGCCCCGCAGCCTTCATCGCGGACTTGAAGCCCTTCCGTCGTAGAGATCCCGTGGATAGTGCCTTCGGACCTGCGAGATGGACAATGTGCTGATGTCCAAGGCCAATCAGATGCTCGACGGCCAGCTTCATGCCCTCGACATCGTCCGAGACAACCGACGGAGCACGGTCGCTTTCCTCGGCCCGGTTCACAAGCACGACAGGCACGCCCCGTCGAATACAGCGTTCGACAGCGTCGTCCTTCAGTGCAGCGGTGGCGAGCACCAACCCATCAACGCGACGCGCGGCAAGTGTCTCGATGATATCCACGCGGCTTTTCGCGTCGGGCGGTTGATCTGCCACGATCAGCGCATAGCCGACCTCGGCCAATGCATTCTCCAACCCCCCGATGATGGGCGAAAACACTGGATTGGCGATGTCCGGTACGATCACTCCGATCAACTTTGACCTGCCCCGGCGCAGCGTGGCGGCGGCGGCATCGGGTGTGTAGCCGAGCCGCTGCGCCGTTTCGATGACCCGTTGAACCACGTCCTTGCCAACGAGGGCTCGCTTTGCGGGGTCGAGGGCTCGTGAAACGGTGGATGGATGAACACCGAGTGCGTTCGCAACGTCCTTGATAGTGACTGCTTCGTTCATCAGGCGACAATATGCGATGGCTGTGATCAGTGCAATCTTCCCACTCTCCATCTTCGGTTGAACATTCGCGTATGTTCGGAGATGGATGCGATCACTGCACGGGCTCCTGCCTCATCGATGGATTTCGGGATCGGCTGACGGGAAAGGCGGCGCCATCACCTCAGCAATTTCACCAGTTGCCCACATAAGTTGTGAGCCGTGGATAAAAACAGTGCCCGAACGCTGCGCAGGAAGCAACAAACGCGCTTGCCTGCGACGCAGGATCCATGTACAACGCAATCGATTGCATAGCCTCGACAGACGCTGTGTATCGAGGAGCCGAACGACAGGACTGGAACTTTCTGAAGGCCGTGGCCGCAGTCGATGGTCGGAGGCTTTGAGCACCTGGCGCTTTGCCAGGGCCGCTCGAAGGCATGCGAAGTGACGACCGATGATCGTGACGGAGTACTAGGGCAAGAGAGGTAGCGCAATGGGTATCAAGCAGGCGACTGTTCCGCCTCGGAATAACTTGAACGTCATCACGGACGAAAGCTCGGTAACAAATGTCGTCCTCGACGCTATGGCTCGTACGCCTGACGCGCGGCTGCGTGAGGTGATGGTGTCTTTTGTCCGCCACATGCATGCATTCGCCCGAGAGGTTCGTCTCACGGAGGAAGAATTTCATCTTGGCATCGATGTATTGAACCGCATCGGACAAGCGAGCAACGCCTCCCACAATGAAGCGGTGCTCTTTTCCGATGCCATCGGTTTTTCCACTCTCGTTTGCCTTTTGAACAACGGAAAGAACGGTGCGACGGAGACGGCCGCTGCACTGCTTGGGCCATTCTGGCGCATGAACTCGCCCTTGACGCCAAACGGTGGGTCAATCGTCCGGTCTGACACCCCAGGACCGGCGCTTTTCGCGAATTGCCTCGTCACGGATACGCAGGGCCACCCGCTCGCCGAAGTAGAAGTCGACGTCTGGCAGGCCTCCCCAATCGGTCTTTATGAAAACCAGGATGCGAACCAGGCCGAGATGAACTTGCGCGGCAAGTTCACCACCGACTCCGATGGACGCTTCTGGTTCCGCTCGGTCAAGCCGGCGGGGTATCCTGTGCCTACGGACGGGCCCGTAGGAGATTTGCTTCGGGCTCAGGATCGTCATCCCTATCGCCCTGCCCATCTTCATTTTCTGTGCTTCAAGTCCAGCTACAAGACCCTGATCACACAAGTCTTCGTCAGCGGCGATCCTTATTTGAGCAGCGACGCAGTGTTTGGCGTCACCGAACACCTCATTGGCAACTACCGCCAAGGCGAGGGGGCGCCGCCAGCTGCTGACGTGACCGGACCGTGGTTCGTGTTTGATTACACGTTTCTGATGGAACGCGGCAAAGCCGAGCTCCCAAAGCCACCAATCAAATGACCGCATCTACGGTTTACAACGAGCGCAAGTATGCCGTACGCCGCCCTCTAAATCCCAGAAAACGCGCCGCGAGAGCCAGTCGCTCATCGTTTCCAAGTTCTCCCGCTCGCATTCATTCGATCGCTTCGGCATCGGGATACAGGACGCTGATCATGGAGGGTCTCGCTTGCGTTCTAAATAGCCGCTCTTCTCGGGAAGGACGAACTGAACAATGACCATGCAGTATTTCAATCGCCCACTTGAGGGCAAGGTCGCCATTGTCGTCGGGGGCTCTGGGGGAATTGGCCGAGAGACCTGCCGGATGCTGGCGGATGCCGGCGCGACTGTCGCCGTCGGCTATCGTTCGGACATGCAGCGAGCCGAGGAGGTTGTGAACGGGCTTGCGGGCGACGGCCATTTCGCCGCGCCGGTTTCGATCGAGAACACGGCAACAATCGAAAGCTTCAGGGACAAAGTGATAGAAAGTCTCGGGAGGTCAGACATTCTGGTCAATTCTGCGGGTGTCACCGAGCAGGTGGCTCATTCTGACCTTGACGGTCTTAGCGACGAAATAATCGACCGGATCTTTATCAACAATTGGCGCGGAGTTTTTGCCACGATTCGAGCGTTCGCGCCGGCGCTTAAGGCGAGCGGTGACGGGTTGATCGTCAACGTCTCATCTATCGCTGCGTTTACGGGTATCGGCTCCAACATCGCGTATTGCGGCGCAAAGGCCGGCATCGACATCATGACCAACTCGTTGGGCCGTGCATTGGCACCCACGGTTCGAGTGATGGCGGTATCACCGGGCGCAGTCGATACGCAATTCGTGCCTGGCCGCGGCAACGAATTCGCCGAAAAGGTTGCCGCGACGACTCCGCTCAAGCGGATTACCAGCGCGGCCGACGTCGCCGAGGCGATCGTCGCCTGCGCAACGCATCTGAAATTCTCGACCGGCAGCCGGATTGTCGTCGATGGAGGAAGGCACCTGTGATGCAGCCGAAAGTCATCATCACCTGTGCCGTGACCGGCAACCTGACGACACGGGAAAACCATCCCGGCCTGCCGGTCACTCCGGAGGAGATTGCGAATGCCTGCCTGGAGTCGGCGGATGCCGGGGCCGCTATCGCCCATATCCATGTGCGCGACCCCGAGACCGCCAAGCCATCGATGGAGTTGAAGCACTACCGCGAAGTGGTTGATAGGATCCGGGCCAAGAACACCGCTTTGATCCTCAACGTCACGACTGGTCCGGGAGGGCGCTACCATCCGAGCGATGAGAATCCGGCGGTGGCCGGCCCGCGCACGACGCTGATGCGGCCCGAAAAACGGGTCGAGCATATCGTCGCGCTGAAGCCGGACATCGCCACGCTCGACCTCAATACCATGACCTTCGGCAATGAAGTGGTAATCAACACACCCGGCAACGTGAAGATCATGGCCGACATCATCAACGAGGCCGGGTCCAAGCCGGAGCTCGAGGTCTTCGATACCGGCCATATCGTCCTGGCGCACGATCTGTTGAAGGCGGGCGTACTGAGTTCGCCGCCGATGTTCACCATCGTAACCGGCGTCAAATACGGCTTTCCCGCGACGACCGATGTCATGGCGACCGCCGCGCGCATGCTGCCAAACGATGCTGTTTGGACGGGTTTCGGCGTCGGCCGGATGTCGTTCCCGATGGCTGTTCAGGCCTATCTGCTCGGCGGGCATGTCCGCGTCGGCCTTGAGGACAATTCCTATCTCGCCAAGGGCGTACTGGCGAAGGGCAATGGCGAATTGGTCGAACGTGCCCGCGACCTCATTGAAAAACTAGGCGGACAGATTGCCGCCCCATCGGAAGCCAGAGAAATGCTGGGGCTTGCGGCCTGAGCGGCGCAGCGGGAGCAAAGGAGATTGAAGAATATGAACATTCAAGCAAACGCCAGGACCGGTAAGGCTCTTAGAGTTTCCGAAAAATCGCCGGATCTCGACAACCTTCTGATCGAGGTGGTCGAGATGCCGATACCGCGCCCGGGGCCGGGACAGGTTTTGATCGAGATTGTTGCAGCGGGCGTGAACCCCAGCGACGTCAAGGCGTCGCTGGGTCATATGCCGCATGCTGTCTGGCCTCGCATACCTGGACGTGATTTCGGTGGTATCGTCCGAGAGGGGCCGTCGCAGATGATCGGCATGGAGATCTGGGGCGGTGGCGGCGAGCTCGGCATCAGCCAGGATGGAAGTCACGGCAAATGGATGATTCTCGATCAGAAGGCAGTGCGCGCCAAGCCGAAGAATTTCACCATGGAAGAGGCCGGATCGGTCGGCGTGCCGTTCATCACCGCGTATGAGGGGCTACGTGAGGCCGGCGGTGCCCAGCCGACCGACGTCGTGCTGGTTTGCGGGGGCAACGGAAAAGTAGGGCAGGCGGCGATCCAGCTCGCGACGATGGCCGGAGCAAAGGTCTTCGCCGTCGAGTACAACGACCAGCCGTTTAGGGGCCACGCCAACGGACCGGTCACGATGCTGAACAGCGCGGTAGACGATGTTGCCGCGATCGTCGGCGACATGACCGACGGCCACGGCGCAGATATCGTCTTCAACACCGTCGGCAGCCCGTATTTCGAAATCGCAAACAAGGCGATGGCCAAGCAGGCGCGCCAGATCTTCATCTCGACATTCGACCGTGGCGTGCCCTTCGACATTTTCAATTTCTTCCGTGGCCGGCACAAATACATTGGTATCGATACGCTTGCTCTGTCCTCCGTCGACGGTGCGCGGATATTCGACAGGCTGAAGCTGAAGTTCGAGGAGGGGCTGCTCAAGCCGTTCCCGATCAATCCCGCCTGCTGCTACGGGCTTGAGGATGCCGCAAAGGCCTACGCCTCGGTATTACGCGGTACGCCCGAGCGAGTTCTGCTCAAGCCATAAAGGAGCGGTCATGCAGGTCACCCGCTACAATGAAGCCAAGCCCTATGAGGCGCCCGAACATTACGACATGCTTTGCCTGCGCCTGCAGGGCAAGGAGGCGACAGCGACAGATGCGATCTGGATCGGGCTGTCGCATCTTCTGCCGGGCGGTCGCACCTCTCTCAAGGAGGCAGCGGTCGAGAAGATCTATATCGTCGTCGCCGGGGAGGTGACCATCGAAACAGTCGATGTCGCCGTAACGCTCGGCGTGCTCGACAGTTGTCGCCTGGCACCAGGCGAGGCGCGCGCGCTGGTCAACCGCACCAACGCGCCGGCATCGATTCTTCTGGCGATGCCGACTTGAATTGATAAGAAATCAGAAAAGCGTTCGCTTTAACTTAAGGCGACCGATCTGCGACCAGCGACCCCCGAAGGGCATCACGAATGAGCGAGACAGAGAGCAGACTACTAAGCGTGGTGAAACACTGGTTGCCCCGGATTGAGGTCGCCGGTATTCCCTCTGCTACGGCTAAGGCGGTAATAGAAAAAGCGGGTGCTTGGGAAAATTGGCTCAAGGCCTGGAGCGATGAGGGCGACCGGCACGCCGAGATGGGCGAAGCAGCTCTTGCTCGGGGGCGACGGGTTACGGCTGGCGAAGCCTTCGCCCGTGCCAGTCTTTTTTATCATTTCGGACAGTTCATGGCCTTCGACGATCTCGAAGCAAAGTACGCTGCGGCGGCGCGCAAGGTCGCAGTCTTCAGAAAGGCGGCACCGCTGTTCGAACACCCCGCCGAATTGGTCGAAGTGCCGTTCGAGGACGGTTTCTTGCGGGCCTATCTCCGCCTGCCGCATGGGTTGGACCCGCACCCCCTTGCGATTATCGTCCCGGGCTCGGATTCCACCAAGGAGGAGTTTCCGGCGTTCGAACGGCATTTCCTGAGCCGCGGCATCGCAACGTTGTCGTTCGACGGGCCGGGACAGGGGGAGGGACGTTCGCACGGCCCGCTACGACCCAACATTGCTCCGGCACTTGCCGCGGCGATAGCGACAATCAAGGGCAAACCCGGCTTGTCGGACGCTGTCGGCCTGGTCGGAATGGCCTTCGGCGGCTTATTGGCGCTCCGCGCCGCGGCGGCGCTGGATGGGCTTGCCGCCGTCGTCTCCATCAACGGCTTTTATGATCTCGGCGCGCTCTGGCCGACACTACCAAGTGTCTATCAGGACAACATGACCTTTGCACTCGGCGGAACCGATGTCGTTGAGCAAGCTCACCGCTTTACTCTGCGCGGCTCTAATGGTCCGGCAGTCCCGGCGCTGATCGTGCACGGCGGTCGCGATACGATCTTTCCTCCATCAGAGGCGGAAAAATGTGCCAGCATGTGCAGGGCCGGCAGCGAACTGCATGTCATCGCGGCCGGAAACCATGTCTGCAACAACATTCCTTGGATGTATCGGCCACTGGTTGCAGACTGGCTGGCGGAGCAGTTCCAGGCATGACGATCACCAGCGAGATCCGTAAGCTATGCAGGACCGATACGTACATCTCTGCGATCGCAGCACAATATGAACCTTGAGTGGAAGGATCGTTTCGATGATCATTCGCGATGAGGAAACCGATCGAGCAATTTCTCCAGTGTGATCGGATATTGCCGCACCCGCACGCCGGTTGCGTTGTAGACCGCATTTGCGACGGCCGGCGCGACACCGGTCAGTCCCAGTTCCCCGACGCCTTTCGCTTTCACCGGCGATATGGCTGGATCTACTTCGTCGAGGAACACGGCCTCGAGATGAGGGATGTCGGCGTGGACCGGAACCTCGTAGCCGGCGAGATCGTGATTGACGAAGAAGCCGGATCTCTGATCGACCACCATCTCTTCCATCAGGGCCGCCCCGATCCCCATCGTCATCCCGCCGATCACCTGGCTGCGCGCGGTCTTGGGGTTGAGGATGCGGCCGGCGGCGCATACGGCGAGCATGCGGCGAACGCGGATTTCGCCGGTATAGACGTCGACGCCGACCTCGGAAAAATGCGCCCCGAAGGTCTGGATCGCGAAGCGCTTCGCCAGATCGCCGAATTCCATGATGTCTTCGGCGACGAGATCGCCGTCGGCGGCAGCGCTGGCGAGCAGCGCCCTTCGATTTCCAGACCGAACCTCACCGCCAATGAATTCTGACTCTGCGGTGTTGAAGCCCAGACGCTGGGCGACCACCGCCCGCAGCTTCGTGCAGGCAGCATAGACGCCTGCGGTGACGGAAGGCGCGCCCTGCTGTCCTCCAGATCCCGGTGTCTCCGGAAAGCTCGAATCCCCGAGCTTTGCCACCACGCGCTCGATCGGCAGACCCATCATCTCGGCCGCCGTCTGCTGCACAATCGTGTAGCTGCCGGTGCCAAGGTCCGTCATGTCGGTCTCAACCGTCAGCATGCCCTGGCGATCGAGCCGAACCCGCGCTCCGGCCTTTGAAATCGGCGCCCCACGGATCGCACCCGCCATGCCCATACCAATCAACCAGTCACCATCGCGGACTTGACCCGTCTCAGTTTTTCGCATGCTCCATCCGAAATTTTCGGCGCCCGTGCGGAGACATTCGACGAAGGGACGCGAGGAAAAAGGTCGATCGGCATTTTCCGGGTCGACCTGGGTATCGTTCAGGATGCGGAACTCGACCGGATCCATGCCGAGCTTCTCGGCCATCTCGTCCATGGCGATCTCGAGCGTCATCAAGCCGGGCGCCTCTCCCGGCGCACGCATGGCATTGCCCTCGGCCAGGTCGAGCGTCGCCAGCCGGACAGCGGTCATCCGGTTCGCTCCGGCGTAGAGCGACCGTGTCGAAAGGGTGGTCGGCTCGGTGCGGCCGCCGGCGAGATTGCCCGACCAGCTCTCATGCCCGACCGCCGTCAGCCTACCGTCGCGCGAGGCGCCGAGCTGGATCCTTTGGATGGTCTTCGGTCGATGGATCGTATTGTTGAACATTATCGGACGTTGAAGTGCGATCTTCACCGGTCGCCGCACCATTCGCGCGGCAACGGCCGCCAGCACCAGATCTGACTGCACCGTGCCCTTGCCGCCGAAGCCGCCGCCGATGAACGATGAAATCAGCCGAACGTTTTCGCGCGGAATGCCGAGAATGAGGCCGAGATCGCGGGTTCCCCAATTCATCTGCTGGATCGAAGTCCAGCACGTCACTCGATCGCCATCCCAGGTCGCGATCGTGGCATGCGGCTCCATCATGGCATGCGCCTGGTCGGGAACAGTATATGTCTCGTCGACCTTCACCTCTGCGGCTGCGAAAGCCTGATCGAAGTCTCCGACTTGCGTCTCGGTCGGTCCACCAAACTCCATCTGCGGTGCAACCGGGGCGCTGTCCAGTTGCTCGGCGAGATCGAAGCGGC
Source organism: Rhizobium sp. WSM1274 (assembly GCF_025200775.1). Classification (NCBI taxonomy): domain Bacteria; kingdom Pseudomonadati; phylum Pseudomonadota; class Alphaproteobacteria; order Hyphomicrobiales; family Rhizobiaceae; genus Rhizobium; species Rhizobium sp. WSM1274. The sequence continues at coordinate 529,629 of NZ_CP104139.1, forward strand.
CCGGGCTGCGCGCATAGTCGACGCGGATCAGCGAGGAAGCCGCGCGTGCCTGTTCGAAGGTTTCGGCCACCACGACTGCAACAGGCTGATGGTAGTGATCGACATCAGGGGCAGCCAACATGCGCTGGACATAAAATTTTCCAACACCAAGCGGACCGGCATTGCGGTGAGTAATGACAGCCATCACGCCGGGCGCAGCCTCGGCGCGCCGGGTGTCGATCGATGAGATCCGGCCCTTGGCAATTGCCGCGCCAAGGATATAGCCGTAGGCAGCGTTCGGTGCGACGCCGTGATATTCGTAGGCATAGGTCGCCGTCCCAGTCGTCTTGAGCTCTGCCTCGAAGCGGTCGTGAGGCTGGCCAACGACGGTCATCCGGTCAATCGGGTTCGGTCCTGCAGGTGTGTCGAACTTCATGGATCAGCCCTCGCTTGCGCTATCACGTTGCTGAGCGTCCGCTCTACCACCAACAGCTTGAACGGGTTCTTGACGTGGCTCCGCGCCCTCGGCAGTCCGTCAGCCGGAATAGTCGATGCTGGGACCGGTGATCAGGGGCGAAGCAGTGGATCGCTCGCGTGAGTAAATGGGTCACGCATCGGAAAGGATTACCGGCGTCAAATTGCAAGACCTTATGAGTCTGCCTCACGAAACGGGACCTTCCTGCCAGGATCAGGCGAGCAAGCGGCCTGCGGTGGGCGCTCCCAGTTCGCATGAGCGAACTTTACCCTGTCGGCGGCGCCGACTGGCGATCGATGCGCTTGCCACCGAATTGCCGAAGCGTTTCGTTGTCTGAAGCGGATCCCTTTGCGCTTCATTTCCCGCAAGAGCCGCGCAACGGTCCCTAAAGTGGCTCTCCACGGTGTCGTCGCAGCCGCTCACGTTGAATAACGCAACGCGTTCACGAGAAGGGAAAAAGCGGGCGAAGACTGGCGTCGGCTTGGGTAGTAGAGGTGGAAGCCCTCCCAATAGGGCGAAAAATCTTGCAGAAACCGGTGGAGGCGACCGGTTCCGAGATGGAGCTTGGCGATATCTTCCGGGACATAGGCAAAGCCGAAGCCGTCGAGAGCCGCCTCAAGAACGTTGTAGATCGTGTTGAAGACCAGCTGTCCGTCCACCCGAACCTTGATCTCGCGGCCGTTCTCTTCGAACTCCCAGGCATAGAGACCGCCATAGGTGGGCAGGCGCAGATTGATGCACCTGTGCTGCATGAGGTCCTTCGGATGTGTTGGAATATCGCGTGAGGCAAAGTAGGATTCTGCGGCGACGACCGCGAAGCGAACATCCGGCCCGATCCTCACCGAGATCATATCCTTGGCGATCTGCTCGCCGAAGCGCACGCCCGCGTCGTAGCCTTCGCTGACGATGTCCTGCAGACCGTAGTTCACATCCAGTTCGAGCCTGATGTCGGGATATTGTTGGAGAAAGGTTCGAAGCTTCGGCCATATGTAGCACTGGATCTGGTAGTCGCCGGCGGTCAGCCGGACGGTTCCAGCCGGCTGGTCCCGAAGAATGTTGAGCCCATCGAGCGCAGATCCGATCTCGTCGAAAAGCGGACCGATGCTCTGCAGCATCCGTTCGCCTGCCTCGGTCGGTGAGACGCTACGCGTCGTCCTCGTCAGCAGGCGCACGCCCAGCCGCTGCTCGAGCTGACGGAGCGTATGGCTCAGCGCCGACTGCGAGACGCCGAACTTGGCTGCGGCTTTGGTGAAACTGCGCTCCCTCGCAACCACCAGGAACACCATCAGGTCGTTGATATTCTGGCGCTCCACTGATGATTCCTCCTCATAGACCCATCATAAACGCCTGCCTATGAAATGGTAGCAATCAACTCTGGAGCAGCAAGCACGCCGGACCCCTTTGCGCCAGACCAGCGTGCTTTTGCTGCAGGCTGGAGCTTCACTTCACACGGCTACGCAACACCTCTCCGACAACCGACGATGCAGAGAAGGCGTTTGGCCAGCCGGCGTAGAAGGCCGTATGGGCAACGACCTCGCCGGCTTCGTCGGCGGTCAAGCCGTTATCCATGGCGCGGTTGAGGTGATAGGTGATCTGGGCGCTCTGGCCCGATGCGATCAGAGAGCTGACCGTCACAAGGCTGCGGTCTCGCGGTGGAAGATCCGGCCGTTGCCAGAGATCGAGGAACAGCGGGTCGGTCGTGAACTGCACCAGCCCCGGAGAGATCGGGCCGACATTCTTCTCGACGCCGGTGGCGCGTTGGCGCTCGACCTCTTCGTTGAGCGGCAGCAGTTGCGGAGCGGCCGCAGGCAGCTGGTCGGCCGTGATGCCCCGATCTTTGAAGACGTCCTTGGTCGCGGCGACTGCCGACATCGCGTTCGACCAGCCCGCGTAGAAAGCCAGATGCGTGATGATCTCGGAAGTCTCCGTCGGGGTCACCCCGTTATCGAGAGCGACGTCGAGGTAGTGCTTCAGATCAATCGCCTGGTTTCGGGCGATCAGGACGGCGAGGGTGACGATGCTGCGATCGCGGCGTGACAGTTGCGGCCGCTGCCACAGATTTCCGAGCACGTCCTCTTCAGCGTATCGGCCAAGAGCCGGGGCTACGGACTGGATGTCGCTGACCGACAATGATGAAGCACTTGCCGGCATGGCCCCGCCTCCACTTCCTTCCTGGGCCATGAGAGGCTCGCCCATCGTGAGCGAGATAGCCGTGGCCGCCAAAATTCGTTTCATGATGATATCCTTCCAACTTGGTTGTTCCGGCATCGCCTGGAATGGGCCTGTAACGGCGCAACGACGAAAGCTGCAAAGCGCCGTCGTCAGCGTCGAAGCGGGGTTCTGTGGTATCGGCTGCTGCAGAATGTGCCGTTAGAGACCGGATCGGCGCAGCATTTCTTCGGGGTAACGAGCTCCCTGAACGACGATGTTGGTCTGCTCGATCTCATCGAGATCGGCCTTGTCCAAGGTGACGTTCAGCGCCCCGATATTCTCCTCGAACCGTTCGAGCTTGCGCGTGCCGAACAGCGGAACAATCCAGGGCTTCTGCGCCAGCAGCCAGGCTAGCGCGACCTGCGCCGGCGTCGCGCCATGCTTCTCGCCGATCTTGCCGATCAGCTCCACCAGCTTCAGGTTGGCAAGACGCGCTGTCTCGGAGAAGCGGGGGATTCCCGCCCGGATATCGGAACTGTCGCGCCGCAAATCGCATGAACTTATGAGCATGAATCATCAATGCAGGCCGGTCGCAGGCGGAGGTTCGGCCTGCGATGCAGACCTTTTGCTCCTACGGCGCTCTGCTGGATAGGTGGCTGAAACGCACATCCGTCATCGCTCACGTCAACAGGCGACGTAACCCGGCGCAAGGGGGACATGGCGACTGATTGCGGTATGATCGGCATTCTGCTACGAACGGCCCGTCGAAAGAGTGCTGACCGGATGGTAGCCCGGTCGCCGTCTCAAGGGACGGCAATTCTCCCTCCAAGGGTATCCGCGACACCCGAGACCGCCTTGCCGGTCCCAAGGTGTGTCCGCTGATAACCACGTCATCGTCGGCGCACCTTCTCAATTTTTTGGAAGGATGGACGACCATGAAGCTCACGGGAAACACAATTCTCATCACTGGCGGCGCAACCGGCAGCGGCTTTGCGCTCGCACGAAGCCTTTCCGAAAAAGGCAATCACGTCATCATTTGCGGCAGAAGCGAAGCCGCGCTCCGCAAGGCACAGGAGGACGTGCCTGCGCTGATCACCCGCATTTGCGACGTTGCAGACGGCGAGAGCCGCCATTCAATGGTCGAATGGCTGAAGGCGGAGCATCCGGCACTCAACGCCGGCATTCAGCATCGGCGCGATTTCAGTACCGATCCGGCGATCGACACTCTCGACCAGGAAGTGGCGATCAATCTTACGACGCCGATCCATCTGATCCCCGAGCTGCTCGCCGCCTTGCGGCAGCAAGAACATGCGTTCATCATCAACGTCAGTTCGGGCCTCGCTTTCTCGCCCATGGCCGATGTGCCGGTCTATTGCGCCACGAAGGCCGCGATCCACTCCTTTACGCTCAGCCTGCGCCATCAGTTGAAATCCACAGCAATTCGGGTGATCGAGGTCGCACCGCCGATCGTCGATACCGCTCTCGGCGGTGATACGCGTAGCGAAGGCACAGCAAGCCGCATTATGGTCTCCTCGGAAGAGTTCGCTGCCGATGCGCTGGCGCAGCTTGAAGCGGGTAAGGATGAGGTCCTCGTCGGCATCTCCGCCGACACGCGCCGGACGGGCGAAGCACTGTTCGAGCGCATGAACAGCCGCTCCTGATGGGTGCGGATTGCCGTGACCGGTCGCGGCAATCCGATCCCCTCCGAAGATAAAAGAGCGGCCGAAGCCTATTCAGCCTCGCACACGCGACGAATAGCTGAAGCAGCTGCTCTCCCGGCTAGAAGCTCAGGTCTAGAGAGACGCATTCGCACTCGGCTCCGGGGATATTGTCGCCATATGTTCAATGGCGAGGGTGACCGCTTGGGGTGCCGGAGTCGACGCGGTCAGCCCAGCATAGAAAAGAAGGCCTGCAGCGTCGGCACTTCTCGCGGCGAGGCCTGTTGAAGGCGCGGATCGTCTTCCAACGTATAGGTCAGGCCGTCTCCTTCCCAAAGCCACCAATAGACGATTTCACCCTTCTTGCCGCGGATCGGCATCTTGAAGGTCGGGAACTTCTTGTCTGGTTTCGGGATTTCAGCCGTCCCGATCTTCGCGCCGTTGATCTTTCCATGTTCCAGGGCACCGCTGAGCGGTATCATCACTACGCTTCTGGTTTTTGCGGATGATACGGTTGCAAGTGCGGGACGTTCCTGATGGAAGCCGGGCAGGATGCGCACGACTTCCGGATAGGCGACATGCGTGTGGGTGACCTGCACATAGGCCAAACCCTCCGGGGTCGAAATCTCCACCACGTCGCCAGGGCTGAACTGCATCTCTTTCTCCTCGTCTCGTTGACGATCTGGCCCTACCTAAAGGCTGTAGGCTTCGGTCGTCGCCTGATGGAAAAGTTCGTCGGCCGAGACCAGGCGCGGCGACAGGCCCTGATCATAGTGATAGCGCAGAAACGCGTCCAGCACATGGCGGTTCGGCTGCAGGCCGTAGCTCCACATATCCGGTCCCATCAATGCACGGGCGCGGCTCAGAGTGTCTTCTACGAATGGCATGGTCATCTTAGTTGCTGACGTGTCCATCAATGCTTCTTCAGCAATGGATTTTGCTCGGCTGAAAGCCTTCAGTAAAGCTCCGGGAAGCCAGGGATGTGCATCGGCAAGCGACCGGCGCAGCCCAAGAACGTGCATGATCGGGAATATGCGGGTCTTACGAAAATAGGTTTCCGCTTCCGCGATCGTATCCGTGAAAAGTCGTCCGATTGCGAGATTGCCCTGATCGAAGCAGCGCGGCGAGCGGGGACCGACGAAGCCATCAATATCGCCCCTCTCCAGCATCGCATTCAGCGTGTCGCCATCCGGCGCATCGACGATCTTGATGTCGGACGGCAGGTCAACCCTGATCTTCTCCGGTCGGCCAGGCGTATCCATGCCTCCGCGAACCCAGGTGATTTCCGATGAATGCACGCCGTATTCGTCCTGGAGGATACCCCGGAACCAGACATTGGCCGACAGCTGGTATTCGGCAATACCGATCTTGCGGCCCCGCAAAGCCGCCGGGCTATCGATGCCGCGATCCTTGCGGATATACATCGACGTGTGACGGAAGGCCCGCGACAGAAAAACCGGCAGCGCGATGTAATGCGGCTCGCCGCGGGCGACGGAGATGGAGTAGGACGAAAGAGACAGTTCGCTGATGTCGAAAGCGGCATGGCGAAAGGCCCGGAAGAACATTTCCTCCGGCGACAGCAGCATGCAGGTCGGATCAACGCCGTCGATCTTGACGATCCCGTCATAGATAGCACGCGTGCGATCGTAATTTCCCATCGCCAGGGACAATTTAAGATCAGACATGGTCGTTCGCTCCCACTTGATGTTCCAGCCTTACCGGCGCTTTGTCCGCAGCCGATTTCAATATTGCCTGGCAAACTTCAAGGCTTGCCAGGCCCCAGCGGCCACTTTGCACCGGCGGGCGGTTCAATCGGACGGCGGAATGGATCGCCGCGGTCATCTCGGACCGGGAAAACCGGAAAGGCGGCGCTGGCCGAAATTCGCGCCGATCCTCCGCATAGACATGTAACCCCGCAGGGGTGAGCCGGAGATCGGCTTTCTCCAGCGACACGATGATCGGGCCGAAATGCTCATAGGATTCTGGAGTGGACGGCTTGTCGGGAAGGCCATAGGTGCGGGCTGCCTTCAATTCCATCTCGCTTGCGGCGCCGCGTGACTTGAGTGCACGCCGGGCGCTGCCATAGGCCTGCATGTTCTTGCGGGCTCCCAATTCGCCGAAGCCGTCCATCCATTCGTCGCTGTCGAAAAAACCATAGCCGGAGTAGGTGATCGAGGCGATGCATCCGTCGAAAGCGAGTTGAGCGATATAAGCCCCTTCTGTCGGGCGTTCCGGATCCCAACTGCCCGTGTAAGCTGATACTTGCCGAGCCAAGCCGCCGGCGAGCAGGCGGACGATGTCAATCTGGTGGACGCCCTGGGAGAAGACAACGCCGCCACCGCGCGCGGTATCGAGCTCTTCCGGACGACGGGGCCGATACAGGAAATCCGTATAATTGAATGCATTGATGAGCCGGAGGCGACCGAACTCGCCCTCTCTTATGATGGCACGGGCCATCTGAACCGGCATATCGAAGCTGTGGCTGGGGCCAATGAGGAGATGCACTCCGGCGCCGCTACAAGCCTCCGTCATCCGAATACCGTCGTCCAGCGAGATGGCGAGCGGCTTCTCGACCAGCACATGCTTGCCGGCCGCCGCAGCCTTGCAGACATGTTCGAAGTGGAATTCATGTGGTGTCGAGACGTAGACCAGTTCGACGTCGGCATCGCCACAGAGGTCATCGACCGTCTGATAAGCCTTGCCGCCGAATTCCTGAACGAAGGCCTTTTGCGACGCCTCTCGCGGCTCGGCTGCCGCGACAAGTCTGACCCTTGGGTCCTCCACGAAAGCTGCGCGACTGAGGACGAAAGCCCGCCCAAGTCCCGCGACGCCAACGCGCACTGGCGATACTGGGGCTTCATCAAAGGTCAAGGACCAGACCTCCGGTCTTCGCGCGCGAGACACAGATCATGACGAAGTCGTCTCTTTCATCGTCCATTAAGACCATGTCCCGGTGATCCGGATCCCCGTCTAGAAGCCGGCACTTGCAGGAGCCACAGGTGCCGCTTTCGCAGGAACTCGTCGTCCTGATGCCGCTTTCGCGGATCGCTTCGAGGATCGACTTGTCGGCCGGAACGGTAACTGTGCGGCCCGACCTGGCAAGCTCCACATCGAAGGCAACGTCGTCCACGCGGACGACCTCGACCGGCTTGAAGTCCTCGAAATTCACCCGGCCTTCTGGCCAGTGGCCGGAAATCGATAGGATCTCGTCCATGAGCGGCTTTGGACCGCAACAGTAGACGTGCATGTTCTTGATCTCGGCGAAATGGTCCCAAAAGTCGTAGGCTTTAGCAGGATCCCCATTATCATGGTGAACTTTCAGCCGCCGGCCGAAAGCCTCTTTCATTTCCGCCAGGTACGCAGCCTCCTCTACGCTACGCGAACAGTAGATGATGTCGAAATCCTTGCGGTCAGCCGCCAATCGCGATGCCATGGAGTAAATGGGCGTAACGCCGATACCGCCCGCGATCAGCAGGTATTTCGGGGCGGGCTTCAAGCTGAAATTATTTTCCGGCGGCTGGACCATGATGGTCTCGCCGACCTGTGCCTGTTCATGCATCGAGGACGATCCGCCACGCGATTCCCGTTCGCGCTTTACGGCGATCACATAGGTTTCCGGATCCAGGCCATCGCCAACGAGCGAATAGCGGCGCATCGCGCCCGACGGAGTCTCGACTGTGACATGTGCGCCAGGTCCGTAAGGCTCCAGCGGCGCTCCGTCCGTCGCGACCAGCGTGAACTCGGTGATGTAGGGAGTGAGATCGCGGCGGCCGGTTATTTTCAAAGCGCGCGCGTTTGTATGCTCAGTCATTCTTACGTCCTTGCCACGCCAAACCCAAAGTGGCTCTCCTCGCCGTTTACTTAGGTATCTAATTAATTTCTGTCAAGCGCTGGACGAAATGGCGATCACGGTGGTAAATTACTTAGGAAGCTAACTTGGAGGATTGATCTGTGCTAACCCCCGAAGAAAACGAAGTTCTGACGCAGGTATCGGCGGACAAGCCGATGGGCAAACTGATGCGCCAGCACTGGACGCCAGTTTGCCTGGTCGAGGAGGTCGCTGAACGTGACGGGACGCCTTTGCTGGTGGAAGTTCTCGGCGAACGTTATGTAGCCTTCCGCGATACGGACGGCAAACTCGGCCTGCTGGACGAACTATGTCCTCACCGGCGAGCTTCGCTGCTCTACGGCCGCAACGAGGAATGCGGTCTGCGCTGCCTCTATCACGGCTGGAAGATGGACGTTGAGGGCAATATCGTGGCGATGTCGTCCGAGCCGGAAGGCAGCCCGCTAATGAACAAGATCAAACACCGTTCCTATCCCGTCAAGGAATGGGGCGGCTTCGTCTGGGCATGGTTCGGAGACAAGGATCAGGTTCCGACATTCGATCCCCCGGCATTCGCTCCGACGAAGGATACGCAGGTTTCCATCCTGAAAATTCGGATCCCGTGCAATTGGGCCCAGATCCACGAGGGCCAAATTGACAGTGCGCACTCGTCCAGCCTTCATTCGTCGGACATGGTACCTGCGCGCGTTGAGGGCGCGGCCGCCGACGACAAATCCTGGTATCGCCCGTCTACCGACAAGTCGCCACGGATGCAGACGCAGACGACGAGCTACGGCTTCCATTACGCCGCCATTCGCAGACCCATCAAGGGCGCTGATACTCATAACTATCTGCGCATCACTCAATTCGTGGCTCCCTATTACTCCCTCATTCCGCCCAACAGCTCTTACAATGTCGCCAGCGTCATCGTCCCGATCGACGACGTCACGACGGCTTTCCACTTCATCGCCTGGGGGGGGCAAAGACTGCCCGAGCACCGAAGACTGGCGCAAGTTCAACCATGCACAGAAGGGCATTCATCTCAACGAGAAATGGGAGAGCTCCCGGACGAAGGAGAACAACTTCCTCCAGGACCGCCAGGCAATGAAGCTCGGCAATTTCACCGGTATCAAGGGCATTCCGAACCAGGACATAGCGATGTGGGTCGGGATGGGCCCGATCGTCAACCGAACAAATGACGTCCTAGGCGCATCCGACCTCGCCATCGTTGAGTTCCGGCGCCTAATGGTCGATGCGGCCCGCAATGTCGCGGCCGGAGGAAGCGCAATCGGTACCGAGGCACCGCGACTGCCACAGGCGCGTATCGCATCTCGCGAAGGCGTTTACCCCAAATCGGTAGACTGGCGCTCGCTGGTGGATCCGGATCAGGCAATCGCAGCGGAATAAGCAGAAACCGGTGCCGTCCGCGCTCATTCATCTTAACATTGAGCGAGCGTTGATGCGCAACCGGGGCCGTAGATGACACATGGGTAGGCCAGTGGATCGGCGATCCGAACATCAATATCGCCGCCATCGCCAGGCGCAGGATCTGGAAGACATTGGCCCGGTCAGCCGCTGGGAAGAACTCCCATCGGCCGTGAAAGCCGCGGTGGTCCGTGCTCGGGAGGGCAAGAGCGTCATCACAGACGCCGGCATCCCCCGGATACAATCACGCCATGACCTCGGGCCTGACTCGGGGGAACTACCGCGTCCTAAGCCTCGGTGTCCGGCTGGATTTTCGTCGCCATGTTTGCCTGAATGGCACCGAGAAATTGCATCAGCATCTGAATTTCCCTCTCCGTGAAGCCGGATGCGGCCGCATCGACAACGTCCTTGGCGATGGGCATCAACTCATCCTTTAATTGCTGGCCGCGCTCGGTGAGGAAGATATTGATCTTGCGCTTGTCGTCACTGTTGCGGCTGCGTTTGACCAGTCCGTTCAGCTCCATCGCCTTGATTGCGGACAGGGTGGTTGGCTCCATCGTCCCGACGATCAAAGACAGTTCCTTCTGCGTCAGCCCGTCCTCGTTCCAAAGGGCTCGAAGGAAATACCACATGCCCAGCGTAACGCCGTGAGGTTCAATTCTCTGCTGTAGATACTTCTGGATGAGCCTGTGCGTCAGGCGCACTTGATAGCCTAAGCTTTCGGCGAACGGCAGGGAGACATGTTCTCGTGCTTGGATATCGAGATAGGCGCTTCGAGCCGCATCAACTTTCATGTCTAAGGAACTCCATTTCTTCTCAATATCACATGGCTGGGAATCGATGGCAATGACAGGGTGCGGAAGGTCAGAGGGAAGTGCTTAGTGCACGAAGGAACTCCTGCTCCACGCTTTGCGACGGCCGGAGTGCCGGTTCAGAGCCGAAAAGCTTGAATTCTTGTCGGTCGAACCACGCTCTACCAAGCGAAATCGCTCCCAGGATTTTGCTCCCTTGACAAATACTAAGATACCTAAGAATTTATTGGTGGCCATTCGCAGAGGAGCGGAATGCTTCAGGCGGACGCCGTTGAGTTAAGGGAGGTTTGGTTTTGGGTCGGGTTCAGACTATCATCGCAGCATTGGCTTTTTCTGCATCGGTGAGCGCGCACGTCGCCCATGCGGAAACCCTCGACATCAATGTCGTTCTGCCGCTTACCGGTGGTGGCGCGTTTCTGGGCAAGGCCGAGCAACAGGCGCTGCAACTGTTTGAAAAGGCAGCCGCGGCCGATACAGTGCACGGCAAGCCGGTCAAGTTCGTCTTCCATGACGACCAGTCCAGCCCGCAGATCGCAGTCCAGCTCGTCAACAGCATCAAGGTCAGCGCCCCGCCGGTCATTATCGGTTCGGCTTTGTCGGGGCTGTGCAACGCCATGGGTCCGCTGGTTCGCAACGGCCCGGTTCTGTACTGTCTTTCGCCATCCATGAACCCGAAGCCCGGGGAATTCGTCTTCAGCTCGAGCGTTTCCACCAAGGGGCTTGCTGAAGGCCTGCTTCGCTATTTCCGCGATCGCGGCTGGAAAAATATTGGGCTGATCACCTCCACCGACGCAACCGGACAGGACGCCTACAAGAATATCACCGCTTCCGTGGGCAACGGTGATCTTGCCGACATCAAGATCGTCGCCGAGGCGCAGTTCAATCCCACCGAGGTGAGCGCAAGCGCTCTGGTGCAGAGGATCAAGGGTGCCAACCCCGATGCCGTCATCGCGTGGTCTACAGGCGCACCGATCGGAACCATCTTCAAGGCGATCCGCGATGCAGGTTTCGAAGTTCCGGTGGGAACGACCGACGGCAACATGACCTACGCGCAGATGGAGCAATATGCGTCCTTCCTTCCAAAGGAGCTATATATCCCCGCGCCGCAATGGCTGAAGTCAGAGAATGGCGATACGTCTCCCAAGGCAGCCGCGGCGAAGGCTTCGTTCTACAAGGCGTTCGAAGCCGCCGATGTAAAGCCTGACGGCCCATCGACGTTCGCCTGGGACCCCGCGCTGCTCGTGGTCAGTGCCTTGAAGGCCCTCCCTGAAAAGGCGGACGCGGACACCTTACGCAACCACCTGAATAATCTTCAGGAATTCGGTGGCATCAACGGCGTCTATGACTTCAAGCGGGATCCTCAGCGCGGCCTCGACAAGTCCAACGTCATCGTCACCCGTTGGGACACGTCCGCAGGGATCTGGATCCCCGTAAGTGACGTTGGCGGAGCCGCGCTGAAGTAATTCCAGTCGAACTTGGAGTCCATTCATGGCTGAGGTCCTACAAATTTCCGTAGGCGGCGTTCTGCTGGGCGCGATCTATGCATTGATCGCTCTCGGATTTTCGCTGATCTATCGCGTGACCGGTGTCGTGAACCTGTCTCAGGGCGGGTTTGCGGTGCTGGCAGCACTCGCTGGTTACACGTTCAGCCAACAGCTAGGGTTTCCTCTTCCCATCGCGCTTCTTTGCGCTGTGGCGGGAACCACGATCGCCGGACTGGCAATCGGATGGTTCACGTTCGTGCCGGCGCTGAAGAAATTGTCCAACGCCAACGTTCTGATGCTGAGTGTCGGTATCTTGACTCTGATCGAGGGATTTTCGCTTATCACATGGGGAAGCCAGCCCTATTCCGTTCCCGCATTTTCCGGCGAGCGGCCGCTGGAATTCTTGGGGCTGAGGATCACCACACAAACGTTCTGGATTCTCGGCACGGCCCTGGTCATTTTTCTGGCGGTTTGGTTCCTGATCGCACGCACGAAAATCGGCAAGGCCTTGCGGGCATGTTCGGAAAATCCATCTGCAGCGGCGCTGATGGGCATCAATGTCAAGCGGATGACGTTGCTGAGCTTCACGCTCGCGACGCTGATTGCGGCGATTGCAGGTGTGGTCGTCGCTCCGACGACGACGCTCCAGTTCAATACGGGGCAGTTGTTCACCATATCCGGCTTCATAGCCGTGGTCATCGGCGGCATTTCGTCGTTTCCCGGTGCGATCGTCGGGGGGCTGTTCCTCGGACTCGTCACCCAGTTCGCAACAGCTTATGTATCGTCGCTGTTCAGCAATGCGATCGCGTTGATCCTCCTGCTTTTCATCCTGATCTACGCACCAACAGGGCTTATCCCTTCCAAGACAATCCGCAGGCAGGACGTTCGCGAAGAACCGCGCGCCTGGAGTCATCTTACGCGGCTCACTCCGCGGACCGCCTGGACCGCCGCCAGTGTGGGCATCGCTATCGTCGTCATCCTGCCGATGCTGATCCCGGCCGCCTATATTTCCAGCCTCACGATCGCCGCGATCATATTCCTGGCCTTGATCGGTCTGGATCTGCTGATGGGTTATACCGGACAGGTCAGCCTCGGGCAGGCAGGCTTTATGGCGATTGGCGGTTATACCGCCGGATATCTTTCCATCAATTACGAGATAGAGCCGATCGTCGGGATAGCTGCCGGCATCGTGCTTTCGCTTCTTTCTGCACTCGTGCTGTCGATCGTGACATTACGGCTTCGTGGTTTGTACTTGGCTCTTGCGACATTGGCGTTCGGCTTGTTGATCGATTCCTGCGCCATCGGCTTCATCGACGTTACCGGGGGGCCGTCGGGTATGGTCGGCATACCGTCATTTTCGGTCGGATCCTTGTATTTCGATACACAAATGTCGATGTATTTCCTCGTCGTCGCGATCGACATCTTGGTCCTTTTTGCTCTCTTCGGCGCATTGCGGACAAGTTTCGGCCGTGCCTTGCAGTCGATCCGTTCGGATCAGATGGCTGCGAGTGCACTTGGCATCAACATTGTCCGCTACAAGCTTGCGGTGTTCATGATCAGCGCCGCCCTCGCGTCGGTCTCCGGCAGCCTGTTGGCCTATTCATTCAATTTCCTCGCACCTGAAATGGTCGGCACGGCGCGGTCGCTCGAACTGGTCTCTATGCTGGTCATCGGCGGGGAGGGAACGCTCGTCGGGCCTGTGCTCGGAAGCGTGCTCTTGACCATGCTGCCGACGATCTTCCAGCCGCTGGCGATCTACAAGACCTTCTTCAGCGGTGCGCTGTTGATCATCTGTTTCCTCTATCTGCCGCCCGGCATGTACGGCGTCATCGCAACGATGATGACCCGCATATCGAACGAGAAACCCGTCGCGAACGGCCACAAAGTGGCAGAAGGAGGCGCTCGATGAGCTACAATGCAATGCAGGGCCACGACGCAAATATTTTGAGGGTCACCGGCCTGTCCAAAAAGTTCGGCGGGTTGAAAGCAACAGAGGGCGTCAATTTTTCCGTGAAGGAGAATTCCATCACCGCGCTTATCGGTCCAAACGGTGCGGGGAAAACAACGGTATTCAATCTGCTCACCAACCTGTTCCCACCGGACGCAGGAACTGTCGCCTTCTTCGGCCAGGAGATCGTCGGCTGGAGTTCCATGGCCATCGCCAATCTCGGCCTGATCAGAACGTTCCAGTCAGCGCGTGTCTTCCCGGGCCTCACCGTTTTGGAAAATGTCATGGTCGGCCGCCATCGTCTGGTCAAGAGCGGCGGTCTCAGCCAGATGCTGTGGAGTTCCAGCAGTCGGCGCGAAGAAACTGCGATCCGAACGCAGGCCCTGGCGATACTGAAAATCGTCGGTCTCGACCGCTTCAAGGACTCACATGCCGTCGATCTGCCGATGGGCGCGCAGAAACTTCTGGAAGTGGTCCGGGCCGTCATGAGCAATCCCAGGCTTCTGTGCCTCGATGAGCCGGCCGCAGGGCTTAATGACACCGAAACGGAAGAACTCGCCGCTCTTCTGAGGGCGATCCGCGCCGCCGGAATCTCGATCCTCGTAGTGGAGCACAATATGTCGCTGGTCATGAACGTGGCAGATCATGTGGTCGTTCTCGACGCCGGCAAGGTGATCGCCGCAGGGCCGGCCGCTGAGGTCCAAAGGAACCCTCAGGTCATTGAAGCATATCTCGGGAGGGAACAGCATGCCGCTGCTTGAGTTGAAGAGCGTTTCCGCAGGATATACGAGCGCCAGCGTGCTGAGCAAAGTCAATCTGTCACTGGACGCCGGTGAAATCGTGACCCTCGTCGGGTCCAACGGTGCCGGCAAAAGCACCATCGCCAAAGTCATCTCAGGCATACTTTCACCGATGCAGGGCGAAGTGATTTTCGATGGAAAGGCGATCACGGGCCTCTCGGCATCCGAACGGTTGCGGCTTGGCATCGCACATGTTCCCGAAGGCAGGCAGATTTTTGGTGGCATGACCGTCTTAGAAAATCTGCGGCTCGGCGCCTACAGCGTTCCGTCGCACCGGTCGATGGATATCGAAAATCAGTTGGCCTTCGTCTGCACGTTCTTTCCGGTCCTGAAGGATCGGCTCGACGACGTGGCAGGGAATTTTTCGGGAGGACAACAACAGATGCTGGCGATCGCACGTGGCCTGATGTCCCGGCCGCGGCTTCTGATCCTCGATGAGCCGTCGCTCGGGGTGGCGCCGCTTTTGGTCAACGAGATCTTCCAACTGATCCAGCGTCTGCGAGGCGAGGGCATCACCATATTGCTCGCCGAGCAGAACGCACGCCAGGCACTGTCGATTGCCGACCGTGGCTACGTCATCGAAAACGGGCAGATCGTCATGTCGGGTGCTGCATCCGTGCTTGCCGGGTCCGCCGACATAGCTGAGCGCTATCTCGGAATAGGCACCTCTATCGGCGCCAATGTCGATAAGGACGCGCGCATGGCGAAGGAGCTTTTGAGTATCGTTGCATAGGCCGTCGCGCCGCAGGAGGGCACGGCAGGTCGTTAGCAAAATAGGCAGAAGATGCTTGCTGTCTTTGAGGAAGACCCTTTTCGCGTTGCTTTCTGCCTGTTTGACGACTGGGGCCAGCGCCGAAAGTAGATCGGCATCGTAGTTCCATAAATCTGCTTACGCCTCAAAAGCTGAGATGCGTCCGCACCTTAGGCGGTTCCTAAGGGAATCAAATATGGGTGTCGCAGGTTCATATCGGTTCAAGGCGATAGAGCCAGCATCCTATCTTGCGATCTATCCCCTCGACCGTTATACTGTTTTTGAAAAACAGTATAACACCGGATTCGAGCTTATGAAGTCCATCGACCTCATGTATCAAACGATGCTCGCCGAGTTAGGTCAGCGTTCGCTCGACGCCGCTTGGACGGCCGATTTCCCTCCGGAGGGTCGGTTCACCCCGGCGAACATCAAGGGGCGCAAGTACTGGTACTTCGACATCCCAGATGGACATGGTGGTACGAAACGTCGTTACGTCGGTTCTGCTGATGATCCGGATATCGCGCAGCGCGTAGCTGATCATAAGCGGGACAAGGATGACCTACGCGCTCGCAGGCGCTTGGTAAATACCTTGACCCGCGAAGGCGGGATGACCGCCCCTGACGCCACGTCGGGCGACATCGTCGAGGCTCTTGCCGATGGCGGTCTTTTTCGTCTCAGGGGTGTTCTTATCGGCACGGTGGCCTTTCAGTGCTATTCAGGACTGCTGGGCGTCCGCCTTCCCATGGCTGCGATCCTCACCGGCGATGCGGACATCGCCCAGGACTATGCCATCAGTCGGGAGGTTGAAGACAGTCTGCCTCCGATCGTTGAGCTGTTGCAGGGTGTCGACGCCAGCTTCCGGCCAGTTCCCCATCGATCGGGATCCGCGGCGTCGTCGGCGTTTCAGAATGCCGATGGCTACAGGGTTGAATTCCTGACGTCGAATCGTGGTTCGGATGACTACATCGACCAGCCGGCGAAGATGCCCGCCCTTGGTGGCGCCAGCGCGGATCCACTACGCTTTCTCGACTTCCTCATAAGGGAACCCGTCAGGACAATCCTGCTCCACCGAAGCGGTGTCCCAGTCGTCGTTCCTGATCCATCCCGTTATGCGGTCCACAAGCTCATAGTCGCCAGCCGCCGACACACTGACGGGCAGGGGCCGGCGAAGCGAGAGAAGGACGTTCGTCAAGCTGCACTGCTCTTTGAAGCCCTGCAGCAGACAAGGCGATCTGCCGACTTGGCGCTCGTCTACAACGAAGCATGGGAGCGCGGGCCTGCGTGGCAAGAAGGTATTCGAACCGGGGCAGGAATGCTGCCAGCACAAGATGCCGAGCGGCTCAAAACGGTCCTGATCGAGGGCGCAAAGAAAAACCGCGAAGAAATTGAACTTCCGATTGGAGAATAGACTGTCTTCCGCTTCGAAAGCCAAGCAGTTGAATTAATTCGAAGTTGCGAAGAGAAATATGGTGCCGAGAGTTCGAGTCCGCTCAAGACCTGGTGTAATCGGGCAGTTGCTCATCTGCGTTAGAGCCTTTTTAAGAGGAATACTCTTCTCCATCAACGAGATGACGGCAGGCGCAAAGGGTCAGGGCCATGACGGTGAGGGTGGTGCCGGCAACTCCACTGCCGGGGAAGGCGCTGGCGTCGGTGACGATGAGGTTAGGCGCGTCCCAAACTTGGTTGTAGCGATTGAGCACTGATGGATGTCTCCGGAGTCTCTCCCATCCGCGCGCTGCCCTTCTCGTGGATGGCAGCGCCCACGCACATGGTCTTGCGGAACCATGTCCGGAACATGAAGCGGGTGAAGGCTGGGTCAGCTCTCAGTGCAATTCACCAATATGAGGTCGCCTCCCTCAATGGAAATAGCCTCGACGGCAATGAGCACATCGCCCGGCCCGCAGGCAGGATCCGGCATATCGACATATTCAAGAACGGCCGGAACACCAGGGTTGCCATAGACTGCAGCCTTCATCTGTTCTTCCTTTTCCGTAACTGCACGGGCTAACTGTCATTCAACGATGAACCCAACTTGCAGCGCTCAGCCCAATCTGCTGAATTCCACTGATAAGGGGTTGCCCAGCGATTGCGGGGCCGGATCGCGGTCGTCCCGCCCGTGCTACCGGGCGCCATTTGCATTGCTAGAAGGCAAGACGCCTGTAAACGCTTCAGTCCTTCGATAGTTGCTATAGCGGCTGAGCTTCCCGCTTGAAGAAATAATGAAAGACGAAATGGCCTGGTGAAACGACCGCAACTAATTCCCACCCGGCGTCACCAAGTTCGTTCATCTGCTGGTTATCGAGTATCTTGTCCACAGTCAGGTATTCCCATTTCATGATGGACCTCGTTTATTGCTGTGACCGATTGCCTGGGACAGGGAAGTGCTTTTCAGGGCACCGCGGTCTGTGCTGTGTGGCTCTTCCAATAGGTGTCAATGATGTTGCGACAGTTCCGAATGACATGTTCGCCAACCTCCGGGTTTCCTCCCCGCAGCGTATCCGGATTGCCTCCGCAAAGGCGCACGAATGTTGCCTGCTGAACCGCGAACATGAAGTAGCCTTCACTGGTCGGTTCAAATTTCAAACCAGCGTCTTGCACGTTCCTCGTGACTTCGGCTGTCGCATCGGAGATGGCGCGCGACACCTTCTCAAGCATCGTCTGTTCGGCCGCTTGCTGGATGGCTAGGAAGGAGCGCTCCTGCGGTGTGGGAATGGGGCAACTGTCGGTGTTCATTACATTCTCCTTGGGAGGCTGAGATTCTGATCGCATTAAGGCGGTCACAGGCTTTGGCCATGGGTCGGTCGTTGCTAAACGCGACTAGCCTTTGCATCGTAATGCAGCCGTGGTAGGCGCCAGAGTCATTCCAGGATGGCAGTGACACGGATCTCAATTCGCATGGCGGGGAGCCCAAGGGCTTCCACACCGGTCTGCGTCCAGATCGGAGCTCGATCGGGCATGTACTCACGGAAAAGACCGGCAATCGTTTCGTTCACGATCGGTGGAAAGCCTCCGACGTGATAAGAGTTGACATGGACGACATCCTTCCAGTCCGCGCCAGCCGTGGCCAAGGTTCGCCGGACATTCTCAAATGCTCTCTCGATCTCGGTCACGATTGACTCCGGAATTTCGAGTTCATCGTTCCATCCGCCCTGGCCGGAGATCTCGATGCGATCACCAATCTTGAGCGCTTGTGAAAAGTGCAAAAGCTCATGGAATTTCTGCCCGTATCCGGCCGTGACGAAAAGTTCAGGCTTTGCCATTGAGGTCTCCTATTGTGAGGAAGGTATAAGCATGGAGATGGCGCCCACCGAAATGGTGTGTTGCCGGTTAGTCCGGGCGATCGAAAAGGTGGGCACCATCGCTCCATCAGAATCTTGCACGAGCAAGTCAGGCGATTGCACCGCCGTCTGCGGTGAGAATAGCGCCCGTGATGAACTTCGCGGCCGGGCTTGCGAGAAATACCACAGCGTTGGCAATCTCCCGCGGTTCGCCGTAGCGTCCCAAGGAGGTCAAGCTTTTCTGCACGTCTGCAGCCGGGCCGTCCGCCGGGTTGCTTTCAGTATCGGTTGCTCCGGGTTGCACGAGATTGACGGTGATACCACTTGGACCAAGTTCACGCGAAAGACCACGTGTGAAGGATGTGAGTGCTGCCTTGGACATTGCATAGAGTGTTATGCCGGGAAACGGTACCCGCTCGCCCAGAGCCGAGCCGATTGTGACGATGCGGCCGCCTTTGCCGAGATGCGGGATGACGGCTTTCGCGAACAGGACCGGAGCTCGTACATTGACATCCATCAAGGTCTGATACGCTGAGACATCCAGGTCGACGATCATGCCGTTGTGGCCAATCGCGGCGCTGTTCACAAGGATGTCCAGCCCGCCCAAAGCGGAGACGGCCTCGCTTACTGAGCTAGCAATTGCCTCGGGGTCGGCGCTGTCTGCTTGGATTGCAGCCACGCGACGCCCCATCTTTTCGATCGCTTCGGTTACCTTCGAGGCTTTTTCGGCGGAGCGTTGGTAGGTGAACGCGACATCCGCGCCGTTTTCTGCCAGCGCCAATGCGATCGCAGCACCAATGCCTCGCGACCCGCCAGTTACCAGTGCGCGTTTGCCTTCAAGATTGATCATGTATCTGTTCCTTTCCACCAGGATAAGTTGATCTGTTTCAAGTTATTTGCGAAGGACACCGTCGGATCCAACCGAACAAGCGAACACTATTTCGCGGGGATTGCTGGCATCCTGTAGGTGCCAGACGTGCAAAACTCCGTTGCTTGAACAGAACACTTGGAATAAGTCGTAAAACCCGTACCTGTCCTCCCCGTGAAGCTTCGCGATTGTCCGCTTTTCAGTGGCCACTTGAGCCAAGCCCGACGACGACAGTCGTATCGAGCTTAGACATGTCTGATCAGGAAGCTCCGAATGAACTGAGCGATCTCGTCTGCATGTGTTTCCAAGGCAAAATGGCCGGTATCGAGCAGATGGACCTCCGCGGTGGGCAGGTCACGCTTATAGGCCTCAGCACCCGCGGGTACGAATGCTGGGTCATGTCTGCCCCAGACCGCCAGGAACGGTGGCTGGTGATCCCGAAAATACGCCTGAAACTCCGGATACCGGTCGATGTTTGTTCTGTAGTCGAGGATTAGATCCAGTTGAATTGTCAAGCGAATCGAAGAATTGACCCCTTTGCCGAATTGAAGAACTGACCCCCTTCATTGGTTTGCGGTTTCGTTGGTTTCAAGCGCCGCTCCGGCCTTCTGCAGAAGGCCGGAGCGGCGCTTTTCGCGAAGCCGGTAGCTGTCGCCCCGGATGGTGATCACCGTCGAGTGGTGAAGCAGGCGGTCCAATATCGCCGTGGCGACCACGGGATCCCCAAAAACACTTCCCCATTCGCCCACGGAGCGATTTGAGGTGATCAGGATTGATCCCTTCTCGTAACGCCGCGAGACCAATTGGAAGAACAGATGGGCGGCGTTGGCCTCGAATGGCAGATAGCCCAACTCGTCAATAATCAGCAGTTTTGGTCGCGACAAGATCGTCAACTGCTTGTCGAGCGAGCCGTCGTTGTGAGCCTTCGCCAGCATCGCCACCAGGGTGGCCGCCGTGACGAACTGGACGTTGTAATTCTGCCGGATCGCTTCACGTCCCAGACTTACGGCCAGATGGGTTTTACCCGTTCCGGGCGGGCCGAGGAACAGGACCGTGTCGCCGTGAGCGATCCAGCGGCAAGTTGCCAATTCTCGTATCTGCCCCCGATCCAGCGACGGCTGCGCCTCGAAGTCGAAGCCGTCGAGCTCGCGCACGAACGGGAACTGCGCCAGCTTGCTTGACATGGAGATGCGCCGCTCGTCGCGCCGGGCGATCTCGCGCGACACCAGGAAGGCGAGAGCCTCACGTAATGTCATCTTCGAACGCGCTGCCTCGTCCAGCAAGGTGTCGAGCTGGTCGCGAATTGCCGTCAACTTCAGCCGGTCAAGCGTTGCGATCAGTAAATCATGATCCACGTTCGTCATCACCAGCCTCCTCCGACCACCGCCTCATATTCGGCAAGCGGCCGCAGCAAGACAGCGGGAGCGATCTCGATGGATTCTTTACGGACCGGCCCCTCGAAGCCGGCCACGCCAACAAAATGCGCCCGATCCTCGATCCGTTGTCGCCGCCCGCGGCAAAGGGGATGGTCGGCGACGACCTGGCCGGCGTGACGGATAATCACGCGGCCGGCCAGCACCACGACCTGAACGCTTTCGCCGATCAGGCGCCAAAGGACGGAGTAGCTGTTGGTGTCGAGGTCAATCGCGCAATCGGCTTGAACCTTGCGAACAAGATCCCGCAATTGTCCGAAGGGTGCCCGTCCGGCCAGCGGGCGGAGCGCCTTGGCTTCGTCGGCAAAACGTTCCGCCGGTTTGACACCGGTGGTGCCGTGTTCACGCTGATCGGCAACTTCGCGTGTCCATCGATCCAGGTGCGCTTCGAACTCGGCCCAGCTCTCGAAGCGCCGGCCGGCGATCGCGTTCTTCTTGACGTAGCCGACCCCGCGCTCGTCCTTTCCTTTCGTGCGGGCCCGATACGGTGCGCAGGCCCGCGGCGTGAAGCTCCAATATCGGGCAAAGGCATGCAGTCGCGCGTTGAACCTCACTTCCCGCGTTACCGCATCATGATGCTCAACGAGTGCCTTTGCGTTGTCGATCAAGACTTCCGCCGGAACCCCGCCAAACCGAAGGAAAGCACCTTCCATGCCTTCAAACCAATCTGCCTGCCTCTCTCTGAGCGACGCGCGAGTATGCATCCGCCGCGAATAACCAAGCGTTCCTACGAACAGGTGGATCCGAACCCGCTCGCCGCCGATCCACACCTTCGTGTCGCCGAAGTCGATCTGCATCTGATGGCCGGGTGCTGTCTCGAAGCGGACCGTCGCCCGCTTTTGTGCCTTTAGCTCTCGCCGCCACTGCCGTACTCGAAGCTCCACAGAACGCAGACCGATGATAATGCCGTGCTCGCTCGCCAACTCTTGGCGGATCACATCCGCATTGCCGTCATGCCGGAAAAAACGCTCGCGAAGCCAATCATCGAGCCCGTCGAACGCACTGCGCCGATCAGGCTTTTTAAACGGTGCAGCTCCGCCCTCTCGAAGGTATCGGCGAACCGTGTTGCGCGCGCATCCAAATTCCTTCGATAAACGTTTGGCACCCCAACCGAGCTCATGTAGCCGCAACATTGCCACCACCTCATCAGCCTGAAGCATATCCCCGCCCTGCATCGTTCGCGACAATGCAGGATGCAACGAAATCTCGATCGTCATCCATCACTCCTCGTGTTGATACGAGGGGTCAGTTCTTCGCTTCGTTAGGGGGTCAGTTTTTCATTTCGCCCGACATGAATGTCTTCAGCACCCGGCCGCGACATGAACGCGATATCAAGTTGATAACCATCGGGTGAAAGACGCTCCTTTGACGTCCCGGTGCGGTATTGCCAGTTCTCGATCACCCCAGGAGACAGAGATGCCCGACATGCCTCTCTGTTTTGAGCGGAGGGATCACGCCAATATGCCTCCCACGCCGTCCATGCATCACTGAACCCTTCGATATAGGCGTTGCCATTCTGGCTGATGATGGCGGAGATTCGGTCCGGATTGGTCGTCGCCATCCTGAACCCAATCGGTGCACCATAGTCGAAAACGTAAAGTGCATAGCGGCTGAGGCCGAGTGCCTCTGTGAAGCCCGTCATGACAGCGGCGAGTTTATCGAATGTGTAAGGGAATTCTCCACGTGCAGGTGAACTCGTTCGACCGAACCCGGGAAGGTCTGGTGCGATGACGCGGTATCGATCTGCCAACAGCGGCATCAGATCACGGAACATGTGGCTGGATGACGGAAAACCGTGGAGCAGAAGAAGGACTGGTGCTTCCTTTGAACCGTAAGCGGCAAGCCGAGGCCGTTCAGCCTGTGTAGTTCCACGGCATGAGTGCATCGATTTCGCTGCTGGGCCAGCTGTTGGCTATGCGCTCGAGGGTTTGGGTGAGCCAGGCCTGCGGATCGACGTTGTTCATCTTTGCTGTCTGAAGGAGCGTGGCGATTGTCGCCCAGGTCCTGCCCCCGCCGTCGCTGCCGGCGAAGAGGGAGTTCTTTCGCGTAATTGTCTGGGGCCTGATCGCGCGCTCAACGATGTTGGAGTCGAGCTCGATGCGACCGTCGGTGAGGAAGCGTTCGAAGATGGAGCGACGCGAGGTAGCATAGCGGATCGCCTCGGCAAGCTTCGATTTGCCGGAGATCCGCGGCAGGGTTCTTTGCCAAAGGTCGAAGAGCTCATTGACGACGGCAGCAGATGTCTGCTGACGCGCCGCGGCACGAGCGTCAGGGCTTTGCCCGCGGGCAGTTTCTTCGACCTGCCAGAGCTTTGCCATCAGCTCCACCGTTTCGGTGGCGATCTTTGAGCTTTCCGAGGCGTGGAGCTCGTAGAACTTGCGTCTGCTATGGGACCAGCAGCCGGCCAATATCACTCCGTCATTGCCGCCGTCAGATCGGGCAAGCTTGTTGTAGGCGCCATACCCGTCGACCTGAAGGATGCCACGATAGCCATTCAGATGCCGGGCGACACGATCGCCAGCGCGGCTATCTTCGAAGCGATAGGCGACCATCGGCGGGCCACTGCCGCCAAAGGGTCTGTCATCCCTGGCATAGGCCCACAGCCAGGCCGTCTTTGCCGATCCGGATCCCGGCGCGAGCGTTGGCAACGTCGTCTCATCAGCGAAGATACGCTCGGCCTTCTTGACCTCGGCGAGGATGTAATCGGCCAGAATGTCGAGCTCGAAGCCGAGCTTGCCCATCCATTGCGCCATCAGCTTGCGATCGAGATCGACCTTGTCGCGGGCATAGATTGCCTCCTGCCGATAGAGCGGAAGGCCATCGGCATACTTCGAGACCGCGATCTGGGCCAGAAGTGCTTCCGTCGGAATGCCACCCTCGATGATGTGCGCGGGCGCCGATGCCTGGACGACACCGTCTTCGTTTTTGAAGCCATACTTCGGCCGCCGGGTGACGATGACCCGGAACTTCGCCGGCACGACATCTAGCCGTTCAGAGATGTCTTCTCCGATCAGCACCTTCTGCTTGCCGGCATGCTCAGGCAGTTCATCCGGCTCGATCACCACTTCGACCCGCTCCAGATGAGGTGCGAAGCCCTTGCGCGGCCGCGGCTGACGTTTGCCATCCGGATGGGCTGCGCCCTTGGTGACCTGGGCCCGGATCGCGGCGATGCCGGTCTCAATCTCCTCAAAGACAAATGCCTGCTGTTCATCGTCGATGCCTGAAGGTCCAAGCTTTTCCGATCGTCGGCCAAAGCGAGCACGATCGAAGGCTTTCAGGATCTGGGTCAGTCGTTCGATGCGTTCATCAGCATGGGCGTTTCGCGCCTTCAGATCTGCGACCTCGCTCTCAAGAGCATCAGTCCGCGCCGCCTTGTCAGCCATGGCAAGGACCATGGCCTTCAGTGTCTCTACATCATCCGGGAGCTGCAGATCGGGCGGCGTCATGAGGCCTACCAGAGCATATTTTGCTCCGGATTTCCTGCCCTTTCAGGCGGTTGATTCACTTCGCCGCAGGCCTTTACCCAACAATCTCCGGTGGCTTCACCGCCACAGAGCGAACCCGTTTCCAGTCCATGCCGTCAACGAGCGCCATGAGCTGGGCATGATTGAGCTGCACCCGGTTGTGGCCGATCCGCGGCCAGCAGAACTGCGCCTTCTCTAGCCGCTTGGAATAGAGGCAGACCCCTGATCCATCCCACCAGACGATCTTGACCCGGTCTGCCCGTTTCGCCCGGAAGACATAAAGCGAGCCGTTGAACGGATCACTGCCGGCGTCGCGCACGAGCGACAGCAAACTGTCCGGCCCTTTGCGGAAGTCGATGGGATGACTGGCGAGGAATACCTTTACACCCGCGGGGATCATGCCGAACGAACCGCCCGGATGACGCGCTGCATATGCGCCTCGTCGACATGCCGGCCCACCCGCACGACGATATTGCCAATGATGATTTCCACGACGGGGTCGGATACAACGCTCTGTGGATCCACTGTCGCTGCAGCTTGCCCAAGCTCATCACTCCCCGACAGTTCTCTGCGCCAGCGATAGAGCTGAGACGGAAGGATCCCGATTTGCCGCGCAATTGCCGAGACGTTCACACCCGGCTGACAGGCTTGCTCGACCGCTGTGGCCTTGAACTCGTCAGACCAGAACCGCCGCAACTGTCGCGGCGAGCCGTCAAGACGATCGGGCACCGCCTCGATCATCCGCATCAATCCAAGGCTAGCCGCAGGCCTAGACATAGATCCTCACATTCAGAGAAGTCGTATGTCCGAAATACCCTGCCCAGCATCAGCAGCGCCAGATGGGGTCTCCTTGCCGCTTACTTTGAACCGGCCTCTCTGTAGAAAACCTCGACGTCTTGTACCTTTAGCGTTTGTAGCTTACGGCCATTTAGAACTCCTTCTCAAAGGACTCGACAAACCAACAGTCGCGAATGAAGGTAAAATACGACCGAACGGTCGGTTGTCAACCCTTTAGATTTCCTGTATCAAGTGCGGAGAACCCTGGCTCGGAGAAGACGTATGAAAGTCATGAGAGAAACGATCGTATCGACTGCGAGGGAGTTGTTTCGATCAAAAGGTTATGCAGGCGCGTCGATGAATGACCTCGCGGATGCCGTGGGCCTGAAGAAATCATCGCTGTACGTCCGCTTCCCCAATAAGGAAGCTCTCGTTCCGGCGGTACTTGATCTCACTTTGCAAGAGACATTCGGTCAAAGAGACTCAGCCTCCGGGCAATGGGATGATGAATTCGTCGAGGTCATCGAATTTATCGCGACCACTCTCACTGATCGCGGCAGATGCGTAGGTCTGCATCTAGCCTACGGCACAAGTGACGAGACCCCGATTGCGAAGCATGCCGTTCGAGCATTTTTTCAAGCGCATCGCGATCATCTGTCGAGCATCCTGTCCCGCGCCATGCCTGTCGATGTAGCTCGCGACATTGCGACTGACACGTTAGCCCGTTTGGAAGGTGCCACGGCTTTTGTTGCGATATTCGGCGAGAAGGATGCCATGAAACGAGCGGTTCGCCTTTCCATCGAAGAAGCTAAAAATGCAGCCGCTGCGAAGTCACTGTCTAGCCGATAACGCCTAAGCCGTGCCGGTTACCGTATCCGCTACCGCATTGAGAATACCCGTCCGTCCATCGGGAAGCTCATGGCAGCCCTGGAACTTTGACCTTACGCCAAGTACTAAGCTCAATCCCTTGAGGTGGAGGATAATAATGCCTGTTTGTGCTTACGTCGAAATGACCGATGGCTTGCAGCCGCATGGACCGGCGTGGGAGCAATTTGCCCAAGCTATTGGCAAGTGCAGGCCCGATATACTGTTGATGAATGAGATGCCTTTCGGTCAGTGGCTGGTTCGAAAGAATGATTTCGTAGTCGAGGACGCACAGCAAAGTGTTGAGATCCACGAAGCTGGAACCGCTGCTCTCGCTGCGCTGAACATTCCGGCCGTTATAACAAGCCGTCCAATGCTGCTCGCCGACCGCCTTGCCAATGAGGCGATCGTCATCGAGAACGGCGAGGTTCGCCCCCTGCATACGAAGACCTACCTTCCGCAGGAGCCTGGTTGGTCCGAGGTGTCCTGGTTCAGTCGAGGCGATGGGCGCTTCAACATCCAGAATATTTGCGGGCTAGGTGTAGGCGTCCTTTTGTGTACCGAACTCATGTTCAACGAACATGCCAGACAATACGGCCGATGCGGAGCCGATTTGATTGCCGTTCCTCGGGCGACCGGTTCTGCCCACGAAAGCTGGATAACTGCCGGCAAGATGGCCTCAATCGTCTCTGGGAGTTACGTCGTCAGTTCGAACAGGGTCGGGCATTCTACGGATGGTCCACGCTTCGGCGGAGGCGGCTTCGCCATCACCCCCGGGGGCGATCTGGCTGGGCGGACAGAAACCAGTTTTTCCATCATGCTAGTCGACATTGATGCGCAGGTTTCTGCCCGACAGCGGCAGGAATATCCCTGTTACGTGGACGAACTGCGTGACCCTGGCGGCATCGGGGTCTCTGATATCGATATTTAAATGTCAAAAAACCCAGTCACTGTAGTTCTCTGCAGGACTGCTACTACGTTGCACTGCCGTATTGCCGGTCCTCCCACTCTTGGGAGGACCTTGATCCTGCCTGTTCCTGCCAAAGACGGCTTCGTATCAGGCTTTGCCCGGCCGGTTGATCGCCAGGAAACGACGAACAACAGGCCTGTCGGGACCCGAGTGGTAGGCAAGTACCTTGGCCTGGAGGTCGGCATCGGCCTGCGAAACCTGTTTGTGCTGGCGCTGGTGCTTCGCCCAGGACTCGACCATGAACCATTCGACCTCTTTTGCGGATCGGCAGAATCCTCGGTCACGCCCCAGCCATAGGCGCCATCGCTCCTGCGAGAGGTGTGCAAGCGCATGCAGGATCAGGAGTTTTTTCGGCGTTGTTTTGCCGGAACTGACCGAAGTTTCGTTCAGTTCGCCTAGCGATTACTTGCTGCCCGAAACCTATTACATCAAGTTAGTGATCGTTGCCGCGAGGCAGACCTACATTCAGACAGTGATTTCGGACCCGTCTGGGTTCGCTTTGATGGAATACTCGCCGCCGTTTCTGAAACTGCGGACCGTTGCGAAAGTATCTTCCATAAACTGCACATAAGACAGCTTGCCGTTCTCACCGCGCGCCAGAACCGAAAAGGGCGACGTCACCGTATTGCCCAAAACGTTTGATGTGTAGGTGAACGTGCCGAAGATCGCTGCTCCGTTCTTATTTTCGAAGCTGTCCTGAATTTCGAAGTTGTCTGTCGTCCAGTAACGGCCGACATCGATAAAAGTCTGAACCAGCCCTTCGGTACCTTCGTTGGTACCGGCCCAAGGCATGATCCGCTTCAGCTCCGCGTGCTCATAGTTCAGCGAAACATAAATGAAATCGTCCGTCGTGAATTGTTTTACGAAATCCAGGTCAGTCGGGTTCGACAGGATCGACTGCAATACCCCCAACGGTGACGTGGGGGATGCAGGCTCGGCTTTAGACAACTTCTCAGCGTGCGCATTGATAGACATCGTATATTCCTCCTTCTAAGTGACTTTGGGAATTGAGGTGTCAGCGTTGCGCCAAGCCCGGCTTGAGCGCGATGTGCTTGTGTTCGATGAAATCGTCCAGCGCGGCCAGACCGTTCAAGCGGCCAACGCCAGACTGCTTGAATCCGCCCTCCTCGGTACCGTCGTAGACCTTCGCCCAGTCATTAATCCACACCGAGCCTGCTTCGAGCGCCTGCGCGACGCGCAAGGATCGATCTACATCGCGTGTCCAGATGCTGGCCGACAGTCCGTACTCATTGTCGTTGGCAAGACGGATCGCTTCCGCCTCGTCAGAGAACCGCTGAATCGTCAGCACTGGACCAAAAGTCTCCTCCTGTACGATAGCAAGACTGTTGTCGGAGACTTCCAGAAGGGCCGGGCGAAAGAAAGCGCCGTTTGCAAGGGGACCCACATTGATGGGGCCGCCACGCTCGACGACCTTCGCGCCGGCTGCGATAGCGGCCTCGACCACACCATCGACCCGCGCAACGTTAGCGCGGTCGATCAGCGGGCCCATATCGCTGGAGGGGTCGGCGGCGGGGCCAACCTTGACGTTGCGCAATCTCTCCGCCAAGCCGTTGCGCACGGCCTCATATTTTCCATCCTGCACGAGCAAGCGGGACCCCGTCATGCAGAACTGACCGCTGAAGACAGTCAGCGCCTGTTCCAGTACCGGCAAGGCGGCATCAAGGTCTGCATCGTCAAAGACGATCATCGGCGTCTTGCCGCCGAGCTCCATTCCGAAACGTTTGAGGTATCTCGCGCCGGCTGCTAATGGCTCGGCCGGTACGGGTAGATCCGGTGAAGCTGACGACTGGAACCTCCGGCGAGTCCACGAGATAAGCGGAGCCCTCAGGACCGCTTTCGAAAAACAGATTGATCACGCCATTCGGAAGATCCTCTGCTTCCGCCATAATCTCGGCCATGACGCTTGCCGTCTGTGCGACTTGTGCCGGGAGTTTGATGACGGTGGTGCAACCAGCAGCGAGCGCTGGGGCGAGTGATCGGATCGTCAGAATAACCGGAGAGTTCCAAGGTGCAATGACCGCCGCGACTCCCATCGGTTGCCGAAGGATCACGGAGATGCTCCCGGGCTTTGGTGTCAATGCCCGTCCACCTTCGACCAGGGCAGTGGCTGCCGAGTAGCGGAGTTTGCTCGCAACCATGTCCAGCTCGAATGCAGCTTCAGCCTTTACCTTGCCGTTCTCCAACGACAGAATTTCGAGTAGTCTGTCGCGATTGCGTTCGAAGGCGCATGCTAGTTGGTCGAGCACACGAGCCCGTAATTCATGATCATGCGCCCACATTGTTTCGCGAAAGGCTTTAGAGGCTGCTGCCACCGCAAATTTCGCTGCCTCAAGGCCGTAGTCGGGGTAATGGCCGATTACGTTATAAGTCGCTGGGTCTATTGACTGTTTCAACTGACCTTCTTGGCATTGAGATCCGCTGATCCAATTGAAGGCTTTGCGGCTCGGTATGTTGTCGAGGGGCATCGTCATATCTGTGGATCCTTCCGCTTTCGAGTATCCGTCCGGAAAGGACGAGGCTAGAGCCGGTTACGTGATTGCCACTGCACCATTACCTGTTCGATTTTGCCGACAATTGTCCTGACTGCGGGTTGGCTAACGTTGGTGACAATTGGCACAACCATGAGCGTTGCGCCGAGTACTCGCAGCGGCATTGGCCAATCCTGCATGCAGTCGCCTACAATCCAAATAATCAGAAGGACGCTTGGGTAGACGGCGAGCCACACCATCGCAGTCGTTTTCAGGCGTTCGAATATTACCTGCCGCAATCCTGTCATTGCTTGCTTGATCCTTTACCCGGCGCGTTGAATGATCAACGACGGGGGACACGAGCATGAGTGTGAGACATGATTACTTCCTCCCAATGCTTAGCTCGACGTTCTAGTAGCGGTCTGCGCGAACAGTTGCTGTTGATATTGGAGAATCGCGGCTGTTGACGGAATGGGGGTCTTCGTCGCATCATACCGGACATAATGTCTTCAATCGTCTCAATAGAATCCCTTAGCGGCCTCGTCGCGTTTTCAGTCGCCGTCGAAACCGGAAGTTTTGCGGCTGCGGGAAGGAAGCTTGGTCTATCTGCATCGGCCGTGGGAAAGGCGGTGGAGCGACTTGAGGCGCGTCTAGGCCTGCGATTGCTGAACCGTACGACCAGATCGCTAGCCGTGACCGGGGAAGGCGACATTCTATATCGATACGTCGCCCGCATATTGAAAGAACTGCATGACGCTGAGCAAGAGCTTCACTTGGTTCAAAAGGCACCCCGAGGCCGCATTAAGGTGAGTGTGCCCACAGTCTTAGGTCGCAAGATCATCATGCCGGCGCTCCTCGATTTTCGCATCCGCTTTCCAGATGTGACGACCGAGATCAGCCTCGATGACGTCAAGGTTGATATTATCAATGGTGGGTATGACGTGGTGCTGCGTCTAGGTGAGCTGGACGATTCGACCTTACGCGCACGGAGGATCGGACCACACACATTCATAACATGCGCCTCGCCGGAATATCTTGCACACCGCGGCACCCCGCAAACTCCGTCAGATCTCCATAATCACTGCTGTGTTTTTTATCGTTTTCCAACCACCGGTCGGCCGGAAGTTTGGGCGTTCAAAAATTCACTCCAACTAACGCCAATCAAGCCCTCTGTCGTTTTAAATGACGGCGAGGCACTTGCATCCGCCGCACTGGGTGGCTTGGGGATTATTCAGGCGCCGAGCTATCTCGTAAGCGAAGACATTGCGGCGGGACGGCTTCAAGCTGTCCTCGCAGATTACACGGACGAACGTGGCAGCGTTTCGCTCGTCTGGCCCCTATGTCGGCACGAGCGCCCAAAGTTCGCGCCTTCATTGATTTCATGGCCGAGCGCGTTTCCCAAAAGCTTTATTGAGTCGGCACCCAAGATTTCTGTCCACTGCTATGGGACAGTTTGCTGTTTAGGATCGGTCTCATGGGAAATGCTCTTTAATTCAAGCCACTTAACAGCAGAAGCGCAGGAGCCGAAGGTCGTATCCGTTCAAGACCAGCGATGCGCATCGCGGCGCCAACGGGCAGAATGAGCGATTTCTGATAGAAGGCCGATTAGCGTCGAGCCGGTTCCGTCCGCTGCGCGGCGCTCAAAGCGGGAAGCGGGCTTGGTCGCAATGGCCTTAGCCGAAGGTTTCTTGGACATGCATAAGGTCGGTGTATTCCCTTAGGCTCGCAATCTTTCCATCGCGGATCTTGAACAGAATAAAGTATTCGTTCTCGTAGATCTTGCCGGACTTCGTGGTTGCCTGCGATCGCGCCTCAGCAGCGATGCTATCTCCTTCGCCGATCAGGTTGATGACTTTCATATCAAGACCGTTCGAATAGGCCGTAAACATGTTGCGGAACATGCTTGCAGCTTCCGTTTTCGTCTTTGTCCCGGCCGACGGAAACAGGTGCGGCTTTCCGTTAACCCACCAAGTTGCGTCCTCTGTCATGCCATCAATTAGACCATCAGCATTTGATGTCTTAAAGTGATCACAAAACTCGCGCACGATGCGCTTGTTGTCTTCAACGCTCATATCCTTTTCATGAGCGTTGAGCGTAGACCGCCTCAGCTCCCATTCGATTGGCCACAAATTCTGCTCCCGGAATGGTGCGGTGGATCTGATATGAGCATGTCTATAGACTGGCAGTCCGCTAACCGTTATTGCGGGTATACCAGCATTTCACCAAACCATCCCGCGGATCCGCCAAGGCCCTCCTATATTGAAAAAAGTGCAACGCAGTTTTGCCGTCGAGTACAAAAGCGGCAGGCGAAAGCTTGATACCAGGTCGAACTCGATCTGGGGCAACATGGATCTAAAGTCCGTCGCTCGTGACCTGGAGGAAGAGGCATTGCCGTTTCTGTCGGGTAGCTCTCAGAGTGGCAAATCCAACAATGAGATGTCATTGCCGGAACCAGATCAAGCCGAGGCGTTGTTGACACCGCCTCTCGGGGCGTCAACAACTGCATCAGATACACAGGAGATGAGCTTGGCCGACGAGACTGATACGGCAAGCAGTGCCGATGCGCCGATCGTTGTTGAAATGCCTATCGCGCCGAAGAAACAGCGCAAACCCCGCGCCAAGAAAGCGGCGGCACTCGAGAGCCCGTCAGCGGACGCTATGGCAGAGCCAGCAGCTGCTCTGGCCGGGGCCGGTGGTGTGAAGAGGAGAGGGCGCAAGACAAAGGTGGTCGAAGCTGCGGCGAGTGCCAAACGCGCACCTGTGCGCCGTGCTCCAAAGGCTGTGCAGACAGCGCCGGCCGCGCCGATGACGGCGATCGATGAGATGGCGGATCTCTTGCAGTTGGAAGAGGAAAATCAGCGGCTGCGCAAGCTTCTGGCTGAAAAACTTCGCGCTGAAAATGCCGATCTGCGCAAGCGGCTCAAGCTCGTATAGGCAGCCGATCAACCGCCGGCCGCATTTCCATGCTTATCCAGGATACATTTTGGCGGCGGTGGATGCTGTTGCCGGAACTAAAACTCACTGCCTGCTTGCGGGATAAAGCGCGAGGTCGGATAGATGGCGTCTCCCTGGAAGATTCTTGCCCGACTGATCTCACCGGGGCGCGAACAGAAGCGAGAAAACGGCTCGACCGCGAAGGTTACGCCGGACGCGTCGACTATAGCCGGTCCGACTGAAGCGCCTGCCGAGGAGAGCGTGAATGGCACTGATCGACCGGCAAATGAAGAGCTACCTCGTCACGGTCAAGTCGCTGCAATTTCCGTCGAGCCTGTGCATTCCGGAGAAGCCGTAAACGGTGGCGGCGATAAGGTCGATCTCGAAGATACCAAACCCGTCGGGGCCGCTCATCCGGCTTTATCCGGCGGTACTGGCATCGACGTCACCGCTGCACATGATGATGCTACGCAGATCAGGCGAACTGTCAAAGTCGCACCGCGCAAGCAAAGAACTCGCCGCAAAGAAGCGGTGGGGATTTCGAACGGTTCCCAAACCTTCCAGATTGTGCACGCTGCAGATGAAATGAACCTGGATGAAGAGATCAGGGTGCTCAGAGGTCAGTTGGCCGGAAAGCTGAAGCTGCAAAATGCGCGGCTAAGAAAAATGCTGGAGCGGTTTGAACGGTGAAGATGTTGCGGTTCCTCGCCTTTTGAGCCAAGGATCGACTGCAAGCCTGTTGCAAGTGAACAATCTCAGATTTGAATAAGGTGTCGCCGGTTCGATTCTGTTCAAGGCGACCAGCGCTCATCGGCATCCCTACAGGAGGGCCGCAGGGCCGCCTCATGCGAAAGCCCGATGACATCGGAATGCGGCGAGCCTTGGCACAGCGTCTCGGAATGATCTGACGCGAAATTCCGCCGCAAGCGTGAAGAAGCGGCTTGAGCAGTGCGCTTCGTCGCTCGATCGGTGCACAAATAGCCTCAACGGAAACTTAAGCACTCTGTAATAATTCTAATCAACCACCTCGTCTCAAAGTGTGTGGAGACGTGTGTGAGTTCCGAATGCATGTGCCGCTGGAACATGCCTGTCCAGCTTGTTGACCGATTGCATCGCCCCGGAGCCTCGGCGGCCCCGTGCGACAGGAGTGAGACTATGCCATCCAAACTTTTCACCCGCATCAGTGCTAAACTGACCGCCATGTCAGCGGTCGGCATCTTCATGGTCTTAGCCTTGCTGGCGGCGGTCTGGTTTGGCGACGCCTCGGCCGGTAGAAGCGCCGATTTCGGACGGATGCAGCTGGTCATTTCCCGGGATCTGGTGGACGCAAAAGCATCGCTGCGCGGCATGATGATGGGAATGTTGGAATTACGTCTGGCGGAGACTTCCATC
The DNA here is from genome assembly GCF_025200775.1 of Rhizobium sp. WSM1274. Lineage (NCBI taxonomy): Bacteria > Pseudomonadati > Pseudomonadota > Alphaproteobacteria > Hyphomicrobiales > Rhizobiaceae > Rhizobium > Rhizobium sp. WSM1274. The sequence continues at coordinate 563,407 of NZ_CP104139.1, forward strand.
GATGCAACGAAAGCGCGCGAGTATGTTAGCAAACGGCATGAATCGGTGACCAAATACCTGGCGAGCGCAAGCGCGCACGTCACGCTCCAGGCTAACAAAGATCGGATAGCTAAAGTTGCCGAGCTGACGAGCCAGTGGATGACCGAATACGAAGGTCTGTCCAACTCGATAGACGCCAGATTAGGCAGCGCTAGCAACGGTTCGGAAGCGTCTGCTGAGGAAAAAACTGCACAGGGCAAGCTTTTGAACATTGCCGATCAGATCGGGTCGTTACTCGATGAGTGCGTGAATGCGGCCAAAAGCAAAGCGGAGGAAGCCGGGGTCCAGATGTCGTCCGCATCGAGCCTGGCGTTGCAAATCAGCCTTGGGATGGGATTCCTCGTGGTTGCAACGCTTGTCGCCTCGGCAATCTTTGGTTCGAAGGCGATCGCCCGCCCCATCGGTCAGTTGACATCGAGCATGAAACAGCTTGCCGACGGCGACCTCGAAACCGCAGTGCCGTTCGCAAGTCGAACCGACGAGATTGGCGAAATGGCTGGCGCTGTGGACGTGTTCAAGCAGAACGGCATTCGGATCCGCCAACTTAATGCCCAGGAGCGTGCCCTGCAGGAGAAGAACGCGGATTTGTCCTCGAATATCTCGACGGTCGTCGCTGCGGCCGTTGCTGGAGACTTTACCCAGCGAATTCAGAAAGCCTATGACAATCCCGATCTTGATCGTTTCGCGGCAAGCGTCAATGAGCTTGTAGCCTCCGTGCACCGTGGTGTTGGCGAAGCCCAACGCGTCATCGCGGCATTGGCGCATGGGGATCTCACGAACGAGATGCGGGGCGAATTTCAAGGCTCATTCGCAGAACTCAAACGCGACGTGAATGCGACAATGGACGGTTTGAGAACCGTGATGGCAGAAGTCCGCGCGGCGATAGACACGATCAATTCGGGCACCGGCGAGCTTAGCCACGCGTCTGGCGATCTTTCCAAGCGTACCGAGCAGCAGGCGGCTGCATTGGAGGAAACCGCCGCAAGTCTGGAGGAGATCACATCGGCGGTAAAGAGTTCGACGGAGCGCGCGGCTGAAGCCAGTCACATGGTCACCGAGGCGCGCAGAAGCACAGATCAATCGAGCGCAGTGGTCGCCGATGCCGTCGCGGCCATGGGACGTATCGAGAAGGCCTCCGGCGAGATCAGCCAGATCATCAACGTGATCGACGAGATTGCGTTTCAAACGAACCTGCTCGCGCTTAACGCCGGCGTCGAGGCAGCGCGCGCCGGAGAGGCGGGGAAAGGTTTTGCGGTCGTCGCCCAAGAAGTCCGCGAGCTTGCGCAGCGGTCTGCTCGCGCCGCCAAGGACATCAAGGATCTGATTACGCGCTCCGGAACCGAAGTGCAGAGCGGCGTGAGACTTGTGACCGCCACCGGCGAGGCACTGAGCCTGATCCAGGGTCAGGTAACCAGGATCAACGAACACGTCCAGTCGATCGCCACTGCGGCGAAGGAACAAACCACCGGTCTTTCAGAAGTCAATACAGCCATCAATCAGATGGATCAGGTCACGCAGCAGAATGCGGCCATGGTCGAGGAAGCCACCGCAAGCACCAGCCGACTGGCGGAAGAAGTCGTTTCTCTTTCGCGGTTGATTTCGCGGTTCAAGGTGCAGGCTGGCGGGCGGCCTACCCTTTCGCTCGCCGGTGCGGTCAGTCATCACTCGCCCTCAGCGTCACCAGCGCGTGCGCAGCGTGAGACGCTCGCAAACGCGATGGGCGCCAAGGCGGTCTAATCGTATCTTCCGGTCGTGGTGAGGGGTAATTTCCGGCCCGGATCCATCGCCAGCATGGTGAAGGCTTGGCCCACTTCCGGTGTGTCGCCCAGATGCCGGCGATGCAGAAGATCGGCTCATCCTTGGCGAACAGCTCCTTATCCTTGCCCCTTGGGGTCCTTCGGATCGGTGAACTCAAAAAAACCGTCGGCAATGATCAGGCAGCGGTTGGAAGTGAATTCCCGGCCCTCCGACACCGAAAATGATACGCCAGCCGCTTCTTCCGTCCAGGCCAGCTCCAGCGCCGCTGACCGAGCTCGGCATCATCTCTGGTGTCGCCGGTCGTCCTCAAGATGGGTCCGACGTCGGTGATTTTGATGTCCGCGCGTGGCTGCAGTCGCTCCTTCGCCGACACGGATCTTGATCATCAGGTTAGCTAAGTCCTGACGACGCCACCCGGCTTCACTGTGATCTGAGGCTCGAACTTGACGGAGTGTTGAAGTCCTCGGCAGTGATCAAGGGGCCGCCGCTTGATTCCCTCGACAAGAGATTGGCTGTCGAGGTCGGAGATCATCCGCCCGACCATGTAGGCACGGTCCCGAAAGGCAATATGGTGGCGGCACGGTGATGTTGTGGGACCGCGGCTCTCGGCTCCAGGTCCGTTTGTCAGCGCGGAACAACGCACTTTCCTCTGGCGTTACCGGCATGTGGCGTGTGGAGCGCCGATTTGGTTGATTTAGCGGAAACCAAGATGGACCTCGGGCTGACCAATAAACGTGTTCTCGTAACGGGAGGCAACTCTGGTCTGGGAGCCGCGATCGCAAAAGCCTTCGCCGCCGAGGATGCACGAGTTGCGATCAACTACCTGGTCAACCCAAGACAAGCCGATATCTTCGTTGAGGAAGTCACCGTCGCTGGTGGCGAAGCTCTGCAACTGAGGGCTGACATCAGCGATCCCGAAGCAGTCGAGGCGATGTTCAAAGCCATCGACGATGCCTGGGGCGGGATTGACATCTTGGTAAACAACGCCGGTATCGACGGCGAACGTGCGCTCGGATGGGAAGCCGACACCGACGCCTGGAGCAAGGTCGTCGACGTCAACTTGAAGGGAACATATCTGTGCGCGCGCGAAGCGCTGAGACGCATGGTCGCTCAGAGGTCGGGCGTTGTGCTCAACACCACCAGCGTTCATCAAGTGATCGCCTGGGCCGGCTACAGCGCATATACAGCCAGCAAGGCGGGCGTCTCAATGATGTCCAAGTCGCTAGCGCAGGAAGCGGCGCCGCATGGGGTTCGTGTACTTTGCATCGCGCCGGGGGCAATTCGCACGCCAATAAACCGGGCAGTCTGGCGGGATGCTGAGGGCTACAGAGACCTACTCACGAAGATCCCACTGCGCCGTATAGGCGAACCCGAGGATGTCGCGAACATCGCCATCATGCTGGCGTCTGATGCAGCCAGCTATGTCACCGCGACGACGATCTTTGTGGATGGCGGTATGACGGACTATCCCTCGTTTGCGCATGGTGGGTGATTGGGAAATGGCAACGCGGATCGAGGACTACGGACTAATTGGAAATATGCTGTCCGCGGCGCTCGTAGGTAAGGATGGATCGATCGATTGGCTATGCCTGCCGCGCTTCGATTCACCAGCTTGCTTCGCCGCACTTCTCGGCACCTCCGATAACGGCCGCTGGAAGATCGCACCAGTGGGAAAAACGGAAACAAGCCGGCGCTACCTTCCCGACACTGCAATTTTGGAAACGCGGTTCGAAACGGCGACCGGCGTCGTCACCCTCACCGATTTCATGCCGATCAACGAAGGCGACCGCCATGTTGATTTGATCCGCATCGTGACAGGCATCTCCGGCACTGTCGACATGGAGATGGAACTCGTGCTGAGGTTCGAAAATGGCCAAGCAGTGCCTTGGGTCCGGCGCAAGGATTATGGCCTCAGCGCGATTGCGGGACCAAACGCCGTCGAACTTCATACTGATTTAAAGCTCAAAGGCCGCAACATGAAGACGTGCGCGCGCTTTTCCGTGGCGGCCGGTGATGCGGTGCCGTTGACGATGTCGTACCATCCTTCGAACGATCAGCCGCACTTCGTCCGCGATCGCTTGGAAGAACTCGATCGAGCAACGACCTGGTGGCGGGAATGGGTAAAGCACGGCAGCTTTGAAGATATGCCGGAAGCTTGGCGCGCGCCGGTGGTCCGCTCGCTTATTACCCTCAAGATGCTAATTTACGCACCAACGGGCGGGATTGTGGCTGCGCCCACCACCTCGCTTCCCGAGAAGATCGGGGGCACGCGCAACTGGGACTATCGCTATTGCTGGCTGCGCGATTCAGCCCTGACGCTTTATGCGTTGCTGAATTCGGGATATCGCCAAGAAGCGGAGGATTGGCGTAAATGGCTGCTGCGCGCAGTAGCGGGTGCTCCGGAACAACTCCAGATCATGTATGGGATCGCGGGAGAGCGCTGGCTGCCCGAGTTCGAAGCGTCGTGGCTTAAGGGCTATGAAGGAAGCGTTCCCGTCAGGATCGGCAATGAGGCTGCCGGCCAGGTGCAGATCGACGTCTATGGCGAACTGATCGACACCCTGAACGCAGCGCGCGATGCCGAACTGCAGCCGCAAGAGGAGGCCTGGCGGCTGCAAAAGGTGCTGCTCGCTCACCTGGTGACTGCTTGGCAAACGCCGGATCGCGGCATTTGGGAAGTCCGCGGGCCGCCACGCGCATTCACCCACTCGCGCATGATGGCCTGGGTGGCATTCGACCGAGCCGTCATCTGCACCGAGCGGTACGGTCTTGAAGGCCCCGTGGCGAATTGGCGTGAGGTGCGCAAACAAATTCATGACGAAATCTGCTCCAAGGGTTTCGATGAGAAAAAGAACAGCTTTGTCCAATACTACGGCGGTGACACGCTAGATGCGAGCCTATTGCTGATGCCGCAGGTCGGTTTTCTGCCAGCCGAAGACCCGCGCGTGATTGGTACAATCGCGGCGGTGGAGCGGGAACTCCTGCAGGGCGGGCTTGTTATGCGCTACTCCACGAACGAGACCGACGATGGGATCAGGGGCGGCGAAGGTGCATTCCTGGCGTGCAGCTTTTGGCTGTCTGATGCTTATGTGCTCACCGGGCGGCGGCAGGATGCACAGGAGTTGTTCGATCGCTTGCTCGGCCTTCGCAACGACCTCGGCTTGCTCGCAGAAGAGTTCGACACCGTGGGCCGACGACTCCTCGGCAATTTCCCTCAAGCCTTTTCCCACATCGGATTGATCAACACCGCGCACAATCTTGTCAGTACAGGGGGGCCGGCGCGGCAGCGTGCTGAAAAGACCGCCCCGAGTAAGCCACACAAGGTTTCACCCCATGCGGTGCAGTCCTCGTCGAAACCGCAACTGAGGTAGTTGCCTTACGCATGGCATGGTGTTGTGTGAGACACCGGATTGCGGCGCTCGACTACAAGGGAGTCGGATGCTCGAGACGGATTGGAAGGGTATGGAAGAAAAGGGCGATCCCTGAGATCAGGGATACGAGGAAGAGGCCGGTTATGAATGGTGTGGCCCCGCCGGAAATTCTCCGATCAAAGCGATCAATGCTGCCGGCTACGCAGTTTTGCAGGGTCAGAAGTTCTCAAACGGCCTCGCCGTCCTGCAATAGGCAGGAGCCGCATCTCACTAGAAAGGGGCTGTCCGGCTAGTCGGAGGACGAGCGCAGCCGCTATATTGAAACTTGGCCATAATCAGAGCTCCCGCATCAGCTTCGCTACGTTATCGCGGTCGAATGGGATGTCGCAACCGTGAGCGCGAATATGGAGAACGATCCCGCGCGGGGTAGGGTCGATTGTTTTCAGGTAGTCGATTGCATCTTGCATGGTCGGGAACGTCTTTTCCTCGGTGAAAGATGCATCCCGGACGAATGTGATCGTGGTTGCGCACTCGCCATAGATGGCCAAGGTCTCTCTGGCGCTGAAGTTCTCGCTCATCTCGCCTGCTCCAGTTGGAGGCAAAGCCATCGGCCGCGGTGCCGGGCCGATCTGCTGCAGTTGTTGGCCGCACTCGTACGATCGGCGCACTTGGGCCGGTTCAGCCTAAACCTCTCCCGGCGTGAAGAAAGCCAGATACGCCACCGCAATGATTACCGCGACAACGAGGGTGGCCAGCACTTTGATCATGCCTTCCGTGGCTTTTTTCTCTGTGTTGCTCATGCGGACTACAACATCGATGAGGTGTGGAAGTTCCGGCCGCTGGGCATGCTAGCCGGTTAGCTGCTTGACGACTTCTTCGATCGTCTCTCTAACGGGATAATAGCTCGGCGAGGCGTCTTTCCCGAGCACGCTGACATAGACGTGGGTGCTGTTGGTGAACGCCCTGACAGCGACCACGTGCTCCGGATTTATGAAGATTATAGGATCGTCATTGCCCGCGTAGTGGAATGGCACCAGCGTCATCGTGTCCTCCTTCCATTGTTCGTCGGCTCTAACCAGAAAGCCTGCGGTTGGTTGCCGGCCGTTACCTCAACAAGGAGAACGTGGCCGCGCCCCCTGTGTCATCACGGTGTAATGACCTCGCCTGCGCGCCACGCGACATGGATCCCGTCATCGAGGAGCGCGTCGTGCTTGAGAAATGCCACGTTCGACGATGAATTGGTGTGCTCACATCATAGGAGGTGTTGAGGAAGTCGCTCGTCTTGTCGAAGGGCGGGTACCGCGCTCCAAGCCGGCGGACCGAACGAGAATTGCGCTCATATTACGGAGGCGGCGATTCAGGCCGGCCAAAGATCAGTAACGACTAGAGCCACCTATCATTTGACGTCGCAGCGCCTTTGCCGTCAGCGTGTAGTTCCAAACATGATCGCCATCCCACAGAGTCGAAATAGCGAAGCGTTCCAATCCCTTCAAGGCGTGGGTCGTAAGCTCGAGCAGGTAGACAAAGCAGAAGGTCGCCGGCCGCTTGAATCGAAGCTGGCATAAAGCCGATCGCCCGGTCGCTGTGCATGAACCCGAAGATCATGCTGTTCGACGAGCCGACCTCGGCACTCGATCCCGAAATGATCAAGGAAGTGCTCGACACCATGGTCGGGCTTGCCGAGGAAGGCAGGACCATACTCTGCGTCACCCACGAAATGGACCTCGCCCGTCAGGTCGCCAACCGCGTCATCTTCATGGACCAGGGCCAGATCGTCGAACAGAACTCTCCGAAGGAGTTCTTCGACAATCCGCAGCATGAGCGCACCAAGCTGTTCCTCAGCCAGATCCTGCACTGATTGATTACGTCGGCGGATTCAGCGATCGCATATGTCGCAGAAACTCCGGTGCCACAGGCCGGGCGCCCGGGGATCGCATCCCGAACTTTATGGCGTTACCCCCGGAAGAGAGGCTGCGTCGCCACATAATTCCTCAATTTTCCTCGATTGGCGAGCCTCTCGCTAGTTCGTCGTTTACTTCAGGCGGCCTATTGATCGACCGAGCATTGGTCGAGACGAAAGAGCCTATACCGGGGACGGCCACGATGATCCCCATCCCGGATAGCTCCTGTCTTGCCCGAGCGGCGATCATCTTGCGCACCTTAAACTGCGACATCAGCTCGGCCTCGGAGGGTTGTTTCTGGCTGGCGTGCTCGTCATGACGATCCCTCTCGTTGCGCTCGCGATCCCCGGCGTAAAGGAGTTCAGAGATCCGCGAATGTCCGAACCAAATCCATCGACGTAGCTCATCCCCATTCGAACACGGCTAACTCGACGCCATATTATGTCGGCGCAAGCGTGCCGAACCAGGCGACAAGCGCAAGGACGACCAAGCCCAGTACAACTTCGGCCAAGGTCGCCCGAACGATCGCTTCTCGCGCCCATGGCATGCCGCGCGACAGCCTGGGCACGAACAGGTAGCGATTGGCGATCGCCAAGGTCACCATGACGATGACCAGGACGATCTTGATCGACAGCATCACCTGATAGGGGAAAGACCAGTCGAGCGGCAAGCTGCCCAGGATCAGCATCATGTTGGCGATCCCGGTTAGGAGCACAATGGCCACTGCGGCGTGTCCGGCGTTCGAGAACCTTATAAGCGCGGTGCGTGCTTCAGGCGCCAGCTTGAGATCCGACAAAAGCGGCAGAAGCAGAAGCACCGGCAAAAGGGCGCCGAGCCAAGCGCCGCCGGAGAGCAGGTGTACGATATCATTCAGCTGATGCGCAAAGCCGATCCAGCCCTGGTTCATTGCCGCGTGGCCGGTGAAGGCCTGTGATGCAAGCAGCAATCCCGAAGAAACTGCAACTGCCGCCTGGCGCCGGTGAGCGGAAAGCAAACCGGAAAGCCCCAGCAGGGCAGCCGCGGCCGCCTGCAACTGCCAAACCCACCCGACATTGGTGTCGAACAGCACGGCGACGATCGTTAATGGATCAATGGCATCACTCCATCCTTCGCCAACGACCGCGGCTCTGAGCGGCAGGAGAACAGCTGTCGTCGCGACGACAACTGCGATCCCGAAGAATGCATAGATCTGAAGCCGGCCGCCTATCCGCCGTGCGAGATCCGTCGGCACGAGGGCGCTGAGATAAGCGAACGTACCCCAGAGCAGCATCGCCGCGCCGAAGAGCAGGAAGCGGCAGAGGACGAGAGCGGTCTGGGGCGTGATCATGGCCCCACGGTGAAACTGTAGGTCCCGTTGGTTTTATGCCCATCCGTCGACAGCACATGCCATTCCACCGTGTACTTGCCGGGTTCGAGCTTTTCGGACACCGGCACCATCAATGTCATGTCGCCATCCATCAGCGAGCCTCCGCCGGTCTTGACGGCCGCCTTGTCGGGGCCGGTGACCTTGACGCCGCTGAACTTGAGGTTCAGCCCTTCGGTGAAGGTGAGGTCGAGTTCCGACGGCGCCTGTTTCACCGTGCTGTCGCTCGCTGGCGCAGCCGACTTCAAATGAGCATGAGCGAAAGCCTGACTGGCGAAGGCAATACTGGCGGCAGCTGCGACACAAGCAAGCGTCTTGATCTGGGGCATGTTGATCTTCCTTTTGTTGGTGATCTGCAGGGAATCCTGATGATCGGGCAATGTCGGTTGGATGAAGTCCGGTTTTGCGTATGCTGTTGCGCCGAACCACAGGCACTCCGCACCGCAGGCGCTCTATAGGCTACTGGACGACATTACGGATTTTCTTCAATGCGACCTCCGTATCTTCGCCGTAGGAAATCGTGCCTCTGAAATTCCCCTTGGCATCGACGAGCACAACCGATGCGGTGTGGTCCATCGTGTAATCGCCATCTGGGGTCGGGACTTTCTTGGCGTAGATGCGCCAGCCCTTGACCGCCTTCTGCATCTCCACCGGGTCACCGGTAATCCCGGTAATCCGGTCGGTGAAGTTGGAGGTGTAACTGTGCATGATCTCGGCAGTATCCCGCTCAGGATCGACCGAGAAGAAATAAGCCTTCAACCCACCTGCGTCTGGCCCGAGCGTCTTGAACCAGCCGGCCATGTCGTAGAGCGTTGTCGGGCAGACATCCGGGCAGTGGGTATAGCCGAAATAGATCAGCGACGGATGTCCCTGCAGTGCGGCTTCGGTGATCGGTTGGCCGCGGTCGTCGGTCAGCTTGAAGGCTGCACCAAACGCGCTCTCGGCGGCCCCCGCGTCTTGAAACTTGGTCCAGGTAAACCACCCGATCCCGCCACAAGCAAGCAGCAAGATGGCTGCAAGGGCGGTGGCCAAAGTCCTTCCTCCCATCTTCATCTCGATGTCCTTCGCGTTAGAAGCTTCGAGTTTGGGTCACCTGAGACGTTTCTCACTTTGCGATCTCCTGATGAGTTCCTCTGCCACCGGCGACGGGCCCGACGGGAAAATGGACGGAGACTGTGCCAGCCTTCTCGAATCTCAGCGTCGACGTGACCATCTCGCCTTGCTTGAAGGGCTCACCGACCTTCATGAACATGATGTGATAGCCGCCCGGCTTCAGTTCGACGGTCTTGCCGGCGGGAATGGCCAGGCCGTCCGCAAGCTCCCGCATCACCATCACGTCCTTGTCCATCGTCATCTCATGGATCTGCATCGTTCCTGCGCGCGGCGAACTGGCGGCGATCAGCCGGTCGTCGGTGGTGCCGGTGTTGGTGATGGTCATGTAGCCGCCACCGACCGGCGCGCCGGGAACCATTGCCCTGACATAGGGCTCGGAAATCCTGAGGGCGCCAATGTTGATGTCTTCAGCCATAGCTGAGTTGGAGAAAAAGCAAGCAAAGGTTAAGGCGGCAATCAAGGAAACGCTTTTCGACATGGTCGATGTCCTCGTGAAGGAAATTGGGAGTGACGCTGCCTGAATAAAATTCCGGCCATCGTCAGAGCCGCCTTGAAACGCGCTCGGCTGCCGCTTTGGCGGCGTCGAGCGCTCCGGCCCGCCGGGAAAGCACAGAAGAGACTAATGCTTTCCCCGCCTTATCAGGTGATCCGGCGTTGAAAGGTGGCTGTGGGTCGTATTCGATCAACAGCTGGATGAACTTCGCCGTCTCCTCGCCACGGAGCCGGGCCGCGAGCGTCAGGCCGAAGTTGATGCCGGCCGTCACGGCAGCACCGGTGATGACATTGCCGTCTTCGACGACGCGTGCTTCAACCGGCGTCGCCCCAAAGAGCGGCAGCAGGTCCCGGGTGTACCAGTGCGATGTCGCGCGCTTTCCCTGCAGCAGGCCGGCGGCACCCAGCAGCAACGATCCCGTGCAGACACTCGTGACACATTTGGCCTTGGCGCCGCTCCGGCGGCCAACGCCAGCGAGGATGCGGCAAGCAGCGTGTTGAACTCCATTCGGTTCATCTCAGGCGTCCTTTGTGTGCTTGAGAAGAAGGCTGCGGATCTTGGCAAGCGCTGCTTTTCGATCCAAACCGTACGGGATCAGGCCCTTGAGGCGGCCATCGGCGCCGATCAGCAGCAACGAGACGGTATGGCTCATGTGATAGTCGCCATTCTCGCTCGGCAGCTTGGAGGCATGGACGAGCCAGCCGTCGGCTACTTTTTTCATTTCGTCTGGATTGCCTGTAATTCCCGTAATTCGCGGGCTGAAGGCGGTGACGTAATCATGCATCACCTCCCGTGTGTCGCGCTCAGGATCGATCGAGAAGAAATAGGCCTTCAGAGCCTTTCCCTGCTCCCCAAGCGTATCCAGCCAATCCGCCACCTCATAGAGCGCCGTCGGGCAGGCCTCGGGGCAATGCGTATAGCCGAAATAGACAAGCGCCGGGTGCCCCTTGAAGATCGACTGATCGACACGGCTACCCCTATCATCCATCAGGGTGAAGGAAACGTCGAACGGGCCGGTTCGCGGTTCCTCGATGTAGATCGAGACCATGACCGCAATCAATGCGGCGACAAACAGAGCACTCGCAGAGAGTGCTGTGATAGCGAGGGTTCTCGGCTTCATTTTGAGTGACCCTCATGACCAGCGTGTGCTCCGGCACTGGCGTCGTCGGCCATCATCACTGTGCCTTCGAAACTTGCAAAGAGTGCGAGAACCTTGGGGTCGATCGTCGTTTCGGCATCCCTCAGCTTTGCGGCAAGCGCCGCCGCGTCGTCTGTGGAAAGACCGATCTTCTGGAGAGATGCGGCGTCTTTGATGCCGTCACCGCTGCACAGGTGCACACGCCAGCCATGATGCCCTTTTTTGAGAAGCGCGCGGCCGCCACGTCCATCCTGTTGCCACCCGGCGATTGCCCAATCCGCCTGGACCACCACGGGTTCGACGGTCAGCGGTTTGTCCGCCGTCTCGAACATTGTCTTCAAGGTCTTAGGAATGGTCTGCTGCGGATCATCAGGCATCGGCATGGAACTCATATCCATGCCCTTCATGTCCATCGCCCGGGACTGGTCGTCGTCGGGACCGAGCGGCCCGGCGATCTTGCCGACAGCGAAGGTGACCGGGACCTCGCTTGCCTTTTCGAAGGTCAGCGTCGCCTCGATCTTCTCGCCCTGCTTGAATGGCTTTTCGACATTCATGAACATCAGATGGTAGTTCGGCTCCAGCTTGACGGTCTGCCCAGCAGGAATGCTGAGACCGCCCTTGAGCTCACCCTGGACGAGGCCGGCGCGTTGCGAACGTGCTGCGATCAGAGTGTCGGGTTGCTCGCCATTGTTGGTGATCGTCACGAACCCGTCACCGACCTTGGCGCCGGGCACCATGGCGTGGGACGCCGGATGGCTGATGATAAGGTTGCCGACCTTGTAATCCTCGGCAAAGGCCGCAGAGGCGATGAGCAGGCTCGCGGCGAATATGGCAAATGTCTTCATGGAAATTTTCCTCAGGCAAAGGCGCGCTTGAGCGGCGGCACGAAACGGACGACCAACTGATCGAAGGAGACCATCAGGAGGATCGCCAAACCGCTCAGGGGGAAGGCGATGGCGAATGCCGCGGCAATGACCCACAGCCCGAGATAGACCGATCTCTGCGGTGGCATCGGCGGCACGCCGAGACGCCCAGCGGGACGGCGTTTCCACCACATGACCACGCCAGTGATGCAGGAGAGGATGATCATCAGGCAGGTCGCCAGCATCAGGAATTGGTTGGCCCGTCCATATTCCTGGCCCTGATGGGTGTTGATGCCCCATTCGATCGCCTTACCGAGAACCGGATACTGATCATACGAGATATCCACCAGCGGTTTGCCGGAATACTGGTCGATATGGATCATCCGCTCTTTTGCAAGGTCGTCGGGGTAGATCGCGGCGGAATAGACGCCGGTTGCATCGGATGGAATGGCGACGTCGAAGCCCGGAGCCATCCCTGCCTGCTTCGCAACTTCGACGGCCCGATCCAGTCCCACAGGTTTCCTCGACTGTGCCGCGGCGATATGGGAGAGCGGCACGGGTGCCTTTTCGACCAACCATCCAACCTTCGGCAGGATGTCGGCGGTCACCTGCTGCGATTTCGGGACATCGTCCCAGAGCTGTGTCGGGTAGCCCAAGCCATGGCTGCCGAGCCAGGATTGAACATTTGATCCCCAGTAGCCGGACCACGGCATGCCGGTTATGGCGAGAAAGAAGATCAGGATGCCCGCGAATGCGCCGGTGACGGCGTGAATGTCCCGCCAGAAGACACGACGGGATGGTGTGCCGCGAACGCTGACGACGCCTCCTGTCTGGCGGCGTGGCCACCATAGATAGATGCCGGTCACGACCAGAACCATGACGAAGCCGCCGACGATCTCGATCATCCTGTTCGGAATGTCTCCAAAGTAGACGAGGCTGTGGATGTGCTTGACGACGGTGTTGAACTCCTGGGTCTTCTCGACCGTATCGAGCACCTTTCCATCATAGGGATTGACGAAAACCAGGCTTGAGCCTGCGCCCGACGACACGGTGACGATTGCCGAGCGATCAGATCCGGCCGGGTCCTTATAGGAGCTTGCGACTGATCCCGGAACGGCAGCTTCGGCTATCCCCGCAATCTTCTGCGGAGAAAGCGGCTCACCGGCCGGCGCGACGATGTAGCGATAGGCGAAGACCGTATCGTTGATCTCGTCCTTGAACAGGTAGATCGACCCAGTTACGGCAAGATTGAGCAGGAAGGGAATGACCAGCAGGCCGGCAAAGAAGTGCCAGCGCCAGATGGCGCGATAGAGCGAGACGCCAGCGGCGGCGTTCTCTGCCGGTTCAGCGGCAGTGATAGTAGACATGGGAACAAAATCCGAATTCTCGGCCGGCGGCGACGGCACGACCATGATGCAAGATGCATCACGGCCTCAGCCGAGATGCGGTTCAGGCAAGGATCGGATCAGTTGGTGGGGCGCGTGGGCCGGTGTTCGGCGGATAAAGTTGGCGGTGAAGAATTTCGACGCGACGTGGCAACTCCGTCGCAACCCTGAAGCCAATGCGCATACCGGTTTCATCGGCAGGCTGCGGTAGCAAGACGGTGGCGCTGACGCGACACGCCTCGCAAGGGTTGAGATGCCCGATCTTGCCGTGCTCCTTGCCGTTGTCGTCGACGATGGTGACGCAGAGGGTCGGCAGTGTGCCGTCCGGCAGCACATATTGTGCCAGCGCGGCGGGGCTGAGACTGTCCTCGGCAAGGGCCGGGACTTGGTGGGCGAAACCAACGAACAGCAGCGCGAGTGCGCAAACGACGCGCACTGCCCATTGATCGATCTGGTTTGCTCGCAGCTTCAAGTTTCCCCTCCGAGAGGCACGATCTTTTGTTAGCGGCATTTGAGGGGAAGCTCAATGCGGCAATTAAGACATCCTCCATTTCAACCGACCGCGTGACGAGACGACTTCTCGCCGACCCCTGAACAGGAACGCGGCGACATATGGAAGCGAGGCCGGCACCCACATCAACAACCCGGCCGTCAATGGCTGCCGAAGAAGCTGTGCAGCGTTTGCAGCACATGCTCTAACTGCTCATCGTCAACGTGCGGACCGATCGGCAGACCGAAAAGGCGCGAGCACGACCGCTCGGTCACGGGAAAGCTGTTTTCGCCCTTATTCATGGAGCGGTAGACAGGCTGCAGGTGCATCGGTGGGCTATAGGATAGGTTGGTCTGCACGCCGTTATTGGACAGATAAAGCCTTATCCGATCTCTGTCGTCATGCTCCAAGACGTAGTTGCGCCAGGCGTGCTCGAAGCCTTCGAGGCAGTTTGGTAGATCGAGAGGCAGGTTCCTCAGCGCCTGGCTGTATCGTGCGGCCTGGTTCCTCCTCGTACCTAAGGTCTGTGCGAAATCACGTAACTTGACGCGCAAAATCGCTGCCTGCAATTCGTCGAGTTGCTCGTTCGAGCCCTCCTCCTCGATGTAGAGACCCGTATTGCCTGCGACCGTTGTGTTGCTTCGGTGCCGGTGCCGGCTCTGCCCATAGGCCGAGAGCTTTCGCATGCGCTCGGCAAACGCGCCATTCCTGGTCAGGATGGCCCCTCCGGAGCCGTACGAACCCAAATGCTTCTTGGGGGCGAAACTGAAACAGGTGGCGGTGGCGAACCCGCCTACCTTACGCCCATCGATAGTCGCTCCGAGTGCCAGGCAGGCGTCTTCGATGACGACCAGACCCTGCTGGCTGGCTATGTCCATGATCTCGGGCATGTTCGCCGGATGGCCGAATAAGTCCACTGGCAGGATGGCCTTGGTGCGGTTCGTAATAGCGCGCCTCAGCGCCTGGGTGTCCATCGTGCGGCTCAGTGGCTCTATGTCGACCCAAACTACATCCGCTCCGGTGTGGCGGATGCCGGAGGAACTGGAGATATCCGTGTTGGGAACGGTGATAACCTCGTCACCTCTTCCGACATTTGCTGCCAGCAGTGCGATCTTGATTGCAGCCGTGCCGGAATTGACCGAGACGGCATGCTCTACGCCGTTCCAACTGGCAAACTCCTCCTCGAAAGCAGCGACTTCATCACCCCAGTCGAAAACCCCCTTTTCGATGACGCGCCGAACGGCATCATCGATCTCCTGCTTCTGCAACTGGTACAGCTTGCCATGCTCGTACATTGGGACACGCGACGGCACCGTCATCTGGACTCCTGCGTTATCTGATTGGCCAACCGCTTTACCGAGAGGATCTCTCGCCGGCTCACTGCAAAGCATCGCGCAATGCGGTGACGAAACCATCGAGCTCGCTCTTGAGCATGTAAATGTGGGGTGAAACCCTCAGGCCCTCGATGTGCTCGACCCTGCGATACTTTACATGGATCTGGTATTTCTCACGAAGATCCGCTTCCAGCTTTCTTAAATCCGCGCCGTCAACCGAGAACAGGCTTATCGCGCCAAGACTGTCCGCATCAATCGGTGTGTGGAGTTTGAAACCGGGGATGTCACGGGCAAGAGCAACCCAATATCGGGTCAGTTCGCGCAGCCGCCCGTGCATTCTGTCGGCGCCGATTTCCTTGTGAAATTCAATGGCAGGCGCGATCGCAGCCTGTATCGCTGAATTGTAGGTTCCGAGGTTCCAGTGGTCGAACTTGTCTATATGCGCAGCTGGTTGGTCAAAAGGCGCGAGCAAAGGCCACGTTCCGCCGATCTGGCGTTCATTGACAATCAGCATGCCGTTGCCGACGGGTGCACCAAGCCATTTGTGAAGGCTTGTGATGAAGAAGTCGCAATCGAGCTCGCGAAAGCTGACTGGCATTTGAGCAAATGTTTGTGCGCCATCGACAATCGTTATGATTTTGCGCTCCCGCGCTATCTCGCAAAGTCGTTTGACGGGAAGGACACGCCCATTCCAATGGTACATATGGGTCAGTTGCATGACGCGGGTTTGTGGCGTGATAGCTGCGCTATAAGCTTCGACGATGTCATCGTCGCTGTCCATTAGGCCGAAGCCACAGTTTATGACCTCGATGCCCTCGCGTTGCTGCCGCTGAAACCAGCCTGCACGGGCACTGGGATAGTCCCAGGTCGAGATCAGGACCTGATCGCCTTTCGTGAGCGGTATCCCGAAAATCGCTGTCGAAAGGCCCTCGGACGAATTCCGGTTGAGCGCGATCTCTTCGGGAGCACAATCAATAATTTCCGCCAATTCACGCTTGATTTTTGGCAGGGCGGTGTCGAGCCTGCTCCACATGTTGTAGTCGGGATTGTGGCTAATGAAACGATAGGCGTCGATCATCGCCTCTTCGACAATGATCGGTGGCGGGCTGACTGCGGCATTGTTCAAGTTCAGGAACGGCTCCTGCGTTGGATATGCTGCGCGAACCCGCTGCCACTTTCCTTCGTTTTCATCGTCGGCCGCCCGATCTGCTGCAACGAAATTCATGCCGGTCATCCTTTGGTGCGAGTTCGTCTGGTGCTCGACGATAAGCTGCTCGAGCCGGCGCGATCTGCCTATGTGGCAGCGCAGGACAGAACTTAATTGCGATTATTGGCCTTTCACGGATGCTTGCAAAAGGATGATAGACGGCAATCTGCCGGGGCGCCCGGTATTGCCTGAGCGGTGGCGTGATTGGACGGCAATCCGGGTAAGGTGGGCCAACCGTCCACTTAGCCACAAAGGCTTCCACATCCACGATCGATTAAAGTCCTTAGTCGCTTGCATATCCGACGATGCCCTTGATCTCAGTGAACTCATGGAGTCCGAATTTTCCGTACTCCCGGCCGTTGCCCGACTGCTTGTAACCGCCGAAAGGAGCGCCACCGTCCCACGCAGGGCCGTTCAGGCGAACAGTGCCAGTGCGCAATCTGCGTGCGAGCGTCCGCGCTTCCGACGCCGTGCCATGGATGAAGGACGCGAGGCCATATGGCGTGTCATTAGCAATCGCCACGGCATCGTCCTCGGTTTCGTAGCCTATGATCGAAAGTACCGGACCGAAGATTTCCTCGCGTGCGATCGTCATAGAATTGGTCACCCGCGAAAACACGGTCGGACGAACATAGAAACCCGAATTGAGATGCGACGGCCGACCGGGACCGCCGGCAACGAGCTCGGCTCCTTCTGCGATACCCTTCTCGATCAGCGCCTGGATTTTTTCGAACTGGGTGGCGCTGGCGACCGGTCCGATGTCGGTACGTGGATCTGATGAAGGACCCACGACGAGCGCTGCTGCTTGTAGCGCCGCGATAGCGCTTGCTTCATCCATCCGCTCTGCAGGGACGAGCATCCGCGTCGGCGCATTGCACGACTGACCAGAATTGGCAAAACACCGGCGAACGCCAGTCCTGACCGCGGTGGTAAGATCGGCACTCCGCATTATGATATTCGGCGACTTTCCGCCGAGTTCCTGGTGCACTCGTTTAACGGTCGGCGCTGCTGCCTGCGCAACGGCAATCCCGGCCCGCGTCGACCCGGTAAACGACACCATATCCACATCTGGATGGCTGGCGAGCACCATGCCGACGGTCGGGCCATCGCCCTGAACCAGGTTAAAGACACCTTTCGGGACGCCAGCTTCATGCATAATCTCAGCCAAAATGACGGCATTGAATGGAGCGATCTCAGAAGGCTTCAGCACCATTGTACAGCCAGTGGCGAGTGCAGGCGCCACCTTGCAAGCAATCTGGTTGATCGGCCAGTTCCAGGGTGTGATCATAGCTACGACTCCAATGGGTTCGTGAAGGATTCGGGTCGAGCCCTGCATATATTCGAAGTCGAATGTTTCGAAGGCGCGGATAGTCTCCTCGAAATGGGCAGCGCCTAGGCCCGCCTGTTCTGCCCGGGCCATGGTGAGCGGCGCCCCCATCTCTCGGGAGATGATGTCGCCTATCTCATCGTTGCGCCGCTTCAGGATCGTGACAATCCGCTTCAGCAGCGCCAGCCGATCCTGCTTAGTCGTCTCAGAAAAGTGAGCAAAGGCATTGCGCGCAGCTTTGATCGCTTTTTCTGCATCCGCAGCGCTGCCGATCGCAATCGTTCCTATCGCCCGTTCGGTCGACGGATCAATGACTTCGAGTTTTCTCAATAATTCGGGCTCGATCCATTCGCCGCCGATATAGAACCTGTGAGCGTTTTTCATGGGATTCTCCGAGGATGTGTAGAAGTCGCCTTGCGACTGATGACCTCGATCAACCCCTCAGCGGGTATGATCTCGGGGAACTGAATCGACATTGAACGCGGCTGGCGAATGGTCTCGTTCTTCAACTCCGGTTCACCACCCCAATGCGTTCAGAAATCAGCCACTTTACCCCACGCAGATGTTAAGAAGCGATCTGGATGGTAAGGCCGGGGGTCAACGATTGGCTCATTGCCGGTCACCAGATCGGCAATCAGGTGACCTGCGCCGGGACCGATCCCGAAACCGTGGCCGCTGAAGCCAGCGGCTAGAATGAAGCCGGGAACCGTCGCTACTTCGCCGACCCCTGGTACGCCATCGGGGGTGCTGTCGACATAGGCTGCCCAAGCCGCAACTATGCTAGTAGCGCTTAAGGCGGGCAAAAGCTCGAGCGCACGCGAATGGATGAGGCGAATAGTGCCTTTGTCGACCGCTGGGTCAAGGATTCGCATACGTTCCATCGGGGTCACCTCATCGAGACGCCAGCGCGCCAAGCTCTCATGGCCCGAGCGAAAACCCTCAAGTCCGCCTGGGGCGAGGCTGCGCCAGCGCCGCGCGAACATCGGCAGGAACTGGGGTGCGAAGCGCAACTGCTGTGGCGTCGGGTCGAGCCGACCGCGACCGCTGATAGCAAGCGTGTGGCCACCATCGCCGCGACGCGTCACGGAGACGGCCGTTGTATGCAACGCGTCAGGAAGGCCGATGGCCCCTGGTGAGACGGACAGTATCGACGAACGGATCGAGGCCTGCGGAAAGCGGATGCCCAGTTGCCGGCAGAAGGAGGAAGCCCAGGCTCCGCCCGCAAGGATCGCCGTTTTGGTGCGGATGGTGCCACGTTCCGTGACAACGCCGGAAACGCGCCCGCCTTCAGTTTCGATCCCGCGGGCGGCGCAAAATTGATGTATCGTGCCGCCAAGCTTGAGGATCGCGCGCGCGACGGCGGGTGCCGCGTTCGCCGGGTCGGCAGTCCCGTCCGATGGCGAAAAGACGCCGCCCTTCCATCTGGTGCCGGTGGCGCGGCCGCGCTCGGTCGCCTCGGCGCTGTCGAGCATATTCGTCGCAACGCCGACCGTTCGGGCGAAATCGCGCCAGCGCGCCCAGCCGCCCAATTCCTCTTCGCTATTGCTAAGATAGAGGAGACCGCAGCGCCGGAAGCCGGTATCCTCACCGCTCTCTAGGGCGAAACTTTCCCACAGATCGAGGCTCTTCGTCGCCATCGGCAATTCGCGGGCGTCGCGGTTCTGCTGGCGGCACCAGCCCCAATTGCGGCTCGATTGTTCTGCGCCGATCCGACCTTTTTCAACAAGCGCTATCTTCAATCCGCGCCTCGCCAAATAGTAAGCTGCAAAGACGCCGACGATACCACCGCCAATGATCACTGCGTCCGCAGCAGCGGTCAGCTCTGGGGTTGTGGCAACAACTTTCAGCGGTGCGGGCATGCTATCGTCTCCGTTTCGGACGCAGTCTAGCGGTTTCTCAATTGCTTCGCTGCCGGACACTTGCGGATCACAGCAGAAAATTCTGTCTTGCCTGATGTGCTCAGGTCTTTGTACTCGGGCAGATGAGCTAAAATGGAGCCGACACGACCGCGCTTTGTGCTAGCGTCGATGCAAAGTGCTTTGCAGCATAATATGCTGTGCGATTGGGTAAGACAGAGAATCGGAAGAGGTGCCGCATGAAGCTCGATAGGATCGACATCAAGATTCTCTCCGAACTGCAAAAGAACGGACGCATCACCAACGTGGAGCTTGCCGAGCTTATCGCTTTGTCGCCGAGCCCCTGCCTGATGCGGGTGAAGAAGCTGCAATCGGAGGGGTATATTGTCGGCTACTCTGCGCAGATCAATGTCGGCAAGCTCGGTCAGACGCTGACAGTATTCACGGAGATCACCCTGAAAAATCATCGGCAGGTAGACTTTTCCCGGTTTCTCGCCGCGATCGAGAAGATTGACAACGTGATCGAGTGCCATCTCGTATCAGGCGGATACGACTATCTGCTGAAATTCGTGACCGCCGGTATCGGCGAATACCAGACGATCATGGAACGCCTCACCGACATGGATGTCGGGATCGATAAATATTTCAGCTTCGTCGTGCTGAAGTCGCCGATCGTCAAGGTGCACCTGCCGCTGACCAGCCTGTTCCCTATATAAAGATAAGCCTGCGCCCTGGCGCGCCTTTGATTATTTCTTGTGAACGTCGACCGCGGGGGTATCAGTGCCGGCAATAGGCCCGAACCAGCTCCGCGTCTTGTTGGAGGTCGTCGAGCCAGGCAGGATCAAGCTTCGGTACCGAGGAAAAGAGCAATTGCGAATAGGGATGCTGTGGCGCCTTGAGGTTGGAAGGCGTGATTTCCTCAACTTTTTTGCCGCCATACATCACGACTATCTCGTCACAGATCGCCTCGACGACCGACAGGTCGTGGCTGATAAAGATATAGGACAGTCCAAGCTCGCGCTGCAATTCCTTGAGCAGGTCGATGACGGCAGCGGCAACCACCGTGTCGAGTGCCGAGGTGATCTCATCACACAGGATGAGCTTGGGATCAGCAGCAAGCGCCCGGGCGAAGTTCACGCGCTGTTTCTGCCCGCCGGAAAGTTCACCCGGCCGGCGATGGCGAAGATTGCGCGGCAGGCGCACCATATCAAGCAAGTCGTCGATACGTGCGCTTCGCGCTTTTCTATCCATCCCATGGTAAAAGACTAGGGGCCGATCCAAAATGTCTTCGACGGACTTTGCTGGGTTAAGGGCCGTATCGGCATATTGGAAAACGATTTGCATCTCGCGCAATTGCTCGCGCGACCGCGTGCGAGCGCTGCGACGCAGCTCCGTGCCGTCGAAGACGATACTGCCGACCGAGGCCGGCAGGATGCCGGCGATAGCCCGGGCGAGCGTCGACTTGCCGCAACCGGATTCGCCGATGATGCCGAGATTGCGGCCTTTTTCCACCTTCAGGCTCACGTGCTCGACCGCGCGAACGAGCGGCAGTCCGTCAGCCTGGCGCTGTCCATAACCCGCGACGAGATCTTCGATCCTCAGCAGTGGAGCGGTCGCGGGTTCGGCGGGGCCCACTGCGCCGCGCGGCTTTGGCTCAAAGGCAGCGAGCAGCTCCCTGGTATAGGGATGCTTGGCATGTTGGAGAATTCCTTGGGTCGTACCAACCTCCTGCGTCTCACCGCCTTTCAAGACCACGATGCGGTCGGCGATCTGGGCAACGACGGCGAGGTCGTGCGAGACATAGACGCCTGCTATGCCGCCCTTTTTCATCACCGACTTAAAAGCGCGCAGCACTTCGATCTGGGTCGTCACGTCGAGCGCTGTCGTCGGCTCGTCGAAGATGACGAGGGTCGGATCGCCGATCAGCGCCATGGCGGCGGCCAGACGCTGCAGCTGGCCACCGGAAACCTGATGCGGATAACGGCTGCCGATCGTATCCGGCTCAGGTAAGGAAAGTGCGCGGAAAAGCTCGACTGCGCGGATCCGCGCTTCGTCGGGAGACATCAGGTCATGGATGCGGGTAATTTCGATCACCTGGTCCATTATCGTGGCGGAGGGATTGAACGCAGCGGCCGCCGATTGCGGGACATAGGCGACTTCGGTGCCGCGCACCTTGGCGCGCTGCTTCTCGCTGAGCCTGACCATGTCCTTGCCGCCGACCGAAACGCTGCCGCCGGAGATGCGACAGCCCGTACGGGTATGGCCCATGAGGGTCAGGGCGATGGTGGTCTTGCCCGAGCCGCTTTCGCCGATCAGCGCGACGATCTCGCCTTCGGCAACGTCAAAACTGACGCCCTTGATGATTTCGACGCGTCGGCCGGAATCGGTGGTGGCTTCGACCGTCAGGTCACGGATTTCGACGAGGTTGGTCATCCTTCACTCCGATCGCGGATTTTCTGCGGCAGGTTGTCGATCAGGAGGTTGACGCTGATCGTCAGGCTGGCGATGGCAAGCGAGGGAAACATCACTGCCGGCGCACCGAATGGCAGGCCGCCGATGTTCTCGCGCACCAGCGCACCCCAATCGGCATAGGGCGGCTGGACGCCGAGACCGAGGAAGGAAAGCCCGGAGAGCAGCAGAACGATGAAGACGAAGCGGATGCCGAGATCGGCAAGCACCGGTCCGACGATGTTGGGCAGGATTTCCGAGCGAATGAGATAGAGGGTGCTTTCGCCGCGGATGCGCGCGACCGTGATGAAGTCCATCGCATTGATGTTGACGGCAAGTGCGCGTGCAAAGCGGTAGGAACCGGGGATGTAGACCACTGAGAGCGTCAAAATCAGCACCGGAATCGAGGAGCCGACGGCTGCGACAACCACAAGGCCGAAGAGCTTGCTCGGGATGGAATTTAGCGCGTCGAGGAAGCGGCTTAAAAACGTATCAAGCCAGCCGCCGGTGACGGCCGCGATCATGCCAAGGACCACGCCGCTGAAGCAGGCGATCGTCACCGCTGCGAGCGAAATGCCGACCGTATAGCGCGCACCCATCAGAATTCGCGAGAGCATGTCGCGGCCGAGATAGTCGGAGCCGAACCAGAGTTCCCGGCTCATCGGGCCGAAATAGTCGAGATCGACGATCTCGCCGACGGGGTAGGGGATGACCCATGGCGCGAAGATCGCGACGAGCGCCCATAAGAAGATGACGGTGAAGCCGATCGCGCCGACGATGTTGAAGCGATAGCCAAACCGGATTCCGGCTTTCCGAGAAAGAGCGGTCGAAGTGCCTGGGGTCGTTGTTGTCATCGGAGCCTCGGATTGGAAAGGATTGCGATAATGTCGGCGGCGGTGATCAAAAGAAGATAGCCGAGGCAGAAGATCATCGCGCAG
Organism: Rhizobium sp. WSM1274; assembly: GCF_025200775.1. Classification (NCBI taxonomy): domain Bacteria; kingdom Pseudomonadati; phylum Pseudomonadota; class Alphaproteobacteria; order Hyphomicrobiales; family Rhizobiaceae; genus Rhizobium; species Rhizobium sp. WSM1274. The sequence continues at coordinate 586,431 of NZ_CP104139.1, forward strand.
CTTTGGATCAGCGGCAGGTCGCGGGTGGCGACGGCATCAACCATCAGCTTGGCGATACCAGGATAGTTGAAAATGGTCTCGACGATGATGACGCCTCCGAGCAGATAGGACAGCGAAAGCGCAACGGCATTGACGATCGGGCCGAGCGCATTCGGCAGCGCATGGCGAAAGACGATGCGCGGCCGGGAGGCGCCCTTGAGCAGCGCCATCTCGACATAGGGCGTATTGAGCGTGTCAATGACAGCCGCGCGCGTCATGCGGATCATCTGGGCCGCGACGACGAAAGTGAGCGTGATCACCGGCATCGCATAGACCCTTAGTAAATCGTGCAAGCTGTGGATCTCATTGGCGAGCGAAAGCGCCGGTAACCACTTGAGATAGACGGCGAAGACGAGCACGGCAGAGGTCGCGACCATGAACTCCGGCACCGAGATGACGCCGATGGTGATCACCGTGACGATCCGGTCGTAAAGCGAGCCGCGCAGCATCGCCGCGGTGATCCCGAGCGTCAGGGCGATAGGAACCGCGAACAAGGCGGTTACGCCGGCAAGCTTCATCGTATTGATGAAGCGACCGCCGATCAACTGACCGATCGGCATATCGTTGGCGTAGGAGATACCAAGATCGCCATGCAATAGGCCAACTAACCAGCGCAAGAAACGCAAGAGCGCCGGTTCGTCGAGATGCATGGCGGTGCGCAGGCCTGCGACGGCCTCGGGTGTGGCGGCTTGGCCGAGCAGGATCGTCGCCGTATCTCCCGGCAGCATTGTCGTCGCAAAAAAGACGGCGAAGGAGACGATCACCAGAGTGACCACGGCGACGAACAATCTGCTCAGGACAAGGGATAAGACCTGGCGGTTCATGGGCGTCTTCCCTTTGCGTTCGAGTTGAGTTCCATCAATGCAGATAGGAGGAACTGGGGCGCGGCTGCAGCCCCAGTCTGCTTTGCTGTATCAGGCTTCAAGCCAGACATATTCCGCGAAAGCGTATCCCATCTGGCCGCCGAGCGGGTTGGCTTCCAGGCCCTTGAGCTTGGCGGTCGTGGCATCGACGTTCGAGATATAGGCCGGAATGATTGTACCAGCTTCCTGGGCGACCATGCCCTGCATCTCGTTATAGATCGTCTTGCGCTTGTCTTGATCAAGAGAGCCGCGCGCCTCGATCAGCATCTTGTCGAACTTCTCCGACTTGTAATGGCTTTCGTTCCACGGAGCGTCCGAGGTGTAGAGCAGGGAGAAGAGGATATCAGGGGTCGGACGCGGGTTGATATTGCCGAAGTGGATCGGTGCCTTGAGCCAGTAATTGTCCCAGTAGCCGTCAGACGGTACCCGCTGGACGTCGAGCTTCATACCGATCTCGGCGCCGGAGGCCTGGATGATCATGGCCATGTCGATTGACGACGTCGCCGCATCGGAGGCGATGATCGGGATGGATTGGCCCAGAACGCCGGCCTTATCGAAGTGGAACTTGGCCTTTTCCGGATCGAACGCCCGCGCCTTCAGGTCGGCATTATGATAGAAGTTCGCCGGCGAAACGGGTTGATCGTTGCCGACTTCACCGAGACCGCGCAGCGCCGCTTTGACGATCTGTTCGCGGTTGACGAGATACTTCATGCCCTCGACGAAATCCCGCTTGTTGCCGGGCTCCATATCCAGCCGCATGTTGAGATTGGTATAATTGCCGGACGTCGTCTTCGACAGTATGAAACCGTCGCCCTGCGTCTCGACCAGGCGCATCGAGCGCGGATTGATCGAGGCTGCGAGGTGGATATCGCCCGAAAGCAGCGCATTGACGCGGGCATTGTCGTCGCTGATCGCGAAATATTCGAAGGAATCGACGTTCGGGCCGGATTTCCAGTAGTTCTTGTTCTTGATCCCGACCGAGCGAACGCCCGGCTCGAAGACTTCCTTGACGAACGCGCCGGTGCCGTTGGCCTTGGTGAAATCGGTCGTGCCGTCGGAAACGATCATGAAGTGATGCATCGACAGGATGGTCGGCAGGTCGGCATTCGGGCTGGCCAGCGTGATCTCGACGGTTTGTTTGTCGACCGCCTTGAACCCGGTCATCTGGGCGGCGATCTTGGCGACCTTCGAGCCGACGGACGGATCGAGATGGCGCTTCAGCGAGAAAACTACGTCATCGGCGGTCAGCGGCTTGCCGTCATGGAAAGTAACGCCGTTCTTCAGCTTGACCGTCCAGGTTTTTGCATCTTTGGACTCGATCGCATCGGCAAGCTCCATCTGTGGGGTGCCGCCTTGGTCGAGAAATGTCAGCCGATTGTAAAACGAGCAGCAGCGAACATAGTCCGTCGAGAGCGACGCTTTTGCGGGGTCCAGCGTATCGGCTGTGGAAGATGACCAGCCGGCCGCCTTGAGCGTGCCGCCGGAAACGGGCGTGGCGGCGAGCGCCTTGCCGGCGCGGCCAAGCACGAGCCCGCCGGATGATATGGCCACGCCGCCTGCAAGCATCATATGCAGCAACTCGCGACGAGTGGCGCCACGACGGATGGCGCTTTCGATCCTGGCGTCGTCGGATCTGGTCCAATTGGTGATCTTGTCGTTCATCTCATTCCCCTTTTCTTGTGTGGCGGGCTGCTCGTTGCGGGCAGGCCCGATCTGCTTTCAAAGTCAGGCGCGGGCGCGGCATCGGCGTGCCAAATTCCGAAAGGCTCTTGCTCACGTGAATTCCCCAGTGTTCTGCGCCCGTGGGAGCGCGGCTTCTCGAAGAAGAAAAATCTGTTCCGCTGGCGGGGTCATTGTCCCGCTCTTGTATGGAAGGCCCGCATCGCCGGGATCCAGGCCTTTTCTTGGTTTCAGTTTGTCACCTGCACCGCGCCGAAGTCTCTGAAAAGAGGTCGTGGGGCGGCATAAAATACTGAATATGACGGTTCCGCGATATATCGCAGCTCACGTCATCAGGACTTTAATGCCTGGCGGACATCGGGGTCCGCGAGTGTCTCGTCCAGCGTCTTGCGGGTGCGCTCGACGATCGCGTCGATCTCCGCGTCGGTGCAGCAGAGCGGCGGAGCATATCCTAGCACGCCGTTGGCGAAGGCGCGAATGACAAGACCGTTTTCCCAGGCGCGATCAAAGATGCGGCGGGCGGGTTCGGCAGATGCCGGCAACGGCGTTTTGTTCACCTTGTCGACCACGAGTTCGACGGCGGCCAGCATGCCGCGACCGCGGACGTCGCCCACCAGCGGATGATCCCTCAGCGATTCCAGGCCCTGCATCAGCCGTGCGCCGGCCCTGACGCCGTTTTCGAGAAGGCCGTTTTCATAGAGCTTCAGGACTTCGAGGCCGACCGCTGCGCTGACCGGATGGGCCGAATAGGTATAGCCATGGCCGACGGCGGCAGCACCGGCGCCCTCGGCAATCGTTTGATAGACGTGATCGGCCATCAAGACAGCGCCCATGGGGACGTAACCCGAGGTGAGGCCCTTGGCGGTCGTCATGAAGTCGGGCACGATCTCATCCTCGGTGCAGGCAAAAAGCGGGCCGGTGCGGCCAAAGCCGGTGATCACTTCGTCCGCCACGAAGAGGATGTCGCGCGCGCGACAGAATTCGCGTATGGCTTTCATCCAGCCTTTCGGCGGCACCAGAACGCCGCCCGAGCCCTGGATCGGCTCGACATAGAAAGCGGCAACACGTTCCGGCCCGATCGCCTCGACCTTGCTTTTCAGCGCCGCAAGCGAGGCGTCGATGATCGCCTGCGGATTGTCGCCCACCGGGTTGCGATAGGCGTAGTGAGACGGAATCTTATGCTGCCAATCGAATGGAACGCCGAAGCCGGCATGGAAGGCAGGCAGCGCGGTCAGGCCCGCGCCGACCGTCGATGAGCCATGATAGCCCTGTTCGACCGAGATGAACTGATCGCGCTCAGGCTGTCCTCGGGCATGCCAGTAGTAGCGGATGAAGCGGATCGTGCTGTCCACCGCATCGGAGCCGCCGAGTGTGAAATAGACATGGTTGAGATCGCCCGGTGCGCGGTCGGCGAGTTCGCTGGCAAGCCGGATCGCGGGCTCGGAGCCGAGGCCGAAATATGCCGTCGCATAGGGAAGCTCGCGCATCTGCCGGGCCGCCGCCTCGACGATGCTTTCGTGGCCGTAACCGGCATTGACGCACCAGAGGCCGGCGAAGCCGTCGATCAGTTGCTTGCCCGATGCGTCGGTGACGGTCGCGCCCTTGGCAGAGGCCAGCACGCGCACGCCGAGCTTTTCATGGCCGCGGTAGGAGGCGACCGGATGGATGAGGTGGGCGCGATCGAGTTCGATGAGGGAATTGCTGTACATGGAGATCTCCGGATCAGCCGAGTGCCTGGCTGGCGAGGGCAAAGGTTTTCGGCGCACTGCGGGTTGCGGCTTCAACGCTTGCCGTACGCATGGCGACACCGCCACCGACGTGGGCGAGGCCATGTGTGGCAAGCCAGGGCGAAATTCCGGTGTCGGCCGTCGTGTCGACACGCAGAAAGGCGCCGGGTCGGCTGGCCATAAAAAAGGAGATCAGCGCGCGGGCATCATCCGAGTTGGCGGCAATGACGGGACCGATCACCTCGCCACGCCCGAAAGCGCGAAGCGCTGCAAACCCATGAACCTGACCTGCTCGTCGAATCACCGCGAACCGGCCGACCGTTGCGATATAGTCGAGAAGGTTCTGCCGGTCGGCGCCGAAAGCCGCCCGGTCAAGCGCCGCGATCGTCTCGAGATCAGTTTCCTGTGCCGGTTCGACATTATCGGGCGTGGCGACCGTCGGCACATGTCCCTGATGCTGAAGCACGGAGCCGATCTCGCGGAAGCCAAGCTTCTGGTAGAGCGGCAAGCCGTCGCTGGTTGCAATCAGACGAAGCTGCCGGTTGCCCGCGACTACCAGGGCGGCATCCATCAGCTTGCGACCAAGCCCGCGGCCGCGAATCGCTTCGTCGACGATGACCATATTTATGGTTGCGCAATCTTTGCCATAGGATGTGACAAGCACTGTACCGACAACGCGACGTTCATCCTCGACAGCCACGACGCCGCTGCTCACCGCCAGCGCCATCTGCCAGTCTTCCGGTCGATGGGGCCAGCCCGCCTGCCGCGAGAGGTTGACGGCAGCATCGAGGTGTTCGGGGCGGAAATCCACAAGATCGATCTGACTTGCTTGCATTGGAAGTGTCCTTGGAAATGTCCTTCGTTTTCTGTCGACAAGTGTGGGGCAATATCGGCCGGAAGATCGCCTGAAGACGGCGGCCCGGACGGTATCTTATGGCTTTGCAGCCGCATACCGCCGCATCTTATGCTGGGAGCGATCCGCAAGAGCGAAAAACTATTCTCGAAAAACCGCAAACATTCCCGCGACGCACAACCTTCTGCCAAAGCCAGCTTTTGATACGAAAGAATCTGCTTTGATAGGTCGGATTTCAGTCGAGCGAGTGGATGAACCTCGGCCTATGATAGCCTCAGATGAAACCGCTACAGTTTAGGATTGGTCATGACCCACTTCCGCCCGAAATACATCACCTTCGACTGCTACGGCACGCTGACCAACTTTCAGATGGCGGAAGCGGCGCGCGATCTCTATGGCGAAGAGCTCGACGAGCCACGCATGGCGGAGTTCATCAAGAATTTCGCCGCCTATCGGCTCGACGAGATTATGGGTGACTGGAAACCCTATGCCGAGGTGGTGCACAATTCACTCGAGCGGACATGCAAGCGCAACGGCGTGACATTTCGCGACGAAGCCGCCCGGATAATCTATGAGCGGGTTCCGACCTGGGGGCCACATTCAGATGTCCCGGCCGGTCTCGCCAAGGTCGCCAAGGAAATCCCTTTGGTCATCCTCTCCAACGCCATGAATTCGCAGATCATGTCGAACGTCGAAAAACTGGGCGCGCCCTTCCACGCGGTCTATACCGCCGAGCAGGCGCAGTCCTACAAGCCACGCTTCAAGGGCTTTGAATATATGCTCGATATGCTGGGCTGCGGGCCGGAGGAGGTGCTGCATTGCTCGTCCTCCTTCCGCTATGACCTGATGTCGGCCCACGATCTCGGCATCAAGAACAAGGTTTGGGTCAATCGCGGCCATGAGCCTGCCAACCCCTATTACGGCTATGTCGAAATTCCTGACATCTCGGGCCTGCCTGGCGTCGTCGGGCTCTGACGGAGACGCGCAGATGCAATTCGAATCCTACTGGCACGACACGGCACCAGTCTTTGCCGGCGGCGCAGAAGGCCCTGTCGAAGGACATTATGACGTCGCCGTCATCGGCGCCGGCTTCACCGGGCTTGCCGCGGCGCGCCAGCTTGCGAAAGTCGGCGTCAAGGTCGTCGTGTTGGAGGCCGAACGGGTCGGCTGGGGAGCATCGGGACGCAATGGCGGCCACCTCAACAACGGCCTCGCCCATAGCTTCCTGTCCGCCAAATCAGCACTCGGCGTGGAGCGAGCCGTCGCCCTCTACAAAGCGTTCGACGATTCCATCGATACGATCGAGGCGATCATTGCCGAAGAGGGGATCGACTGCAATTTCCGCCGCGCCGGCAAGCTGAAGCTCGCCTCCAAGCCGCAGCATTTCGATGCCATTGCGCGCAATTTCGAGGCCGTTCATAGAGAGGTCGATCCGGACACCGCACTTCTGACGGCGAGTGACCTGAAAAGCGAGGTCGGTTCGCCCTTCCATGGCGCAATGCTCTCGAAGAAGAGTGCAATGATGCATATGGGCCGTTATGTCGCCGGGCTCGCCACGGCGGCCGCCCGCCATGGCGCCTTCATCTTTGAAAGCGCGGCTGTGACCACACACCGGCAGGGCAATGGTCGCCACAGCCTTACGACCGCACGGGGCACCGTCACCGCAGACCACGTCCTAGTCGCGACCGGCGCCTATACGCCGTCGCTCTTCAGCTATTTTCGCCGCCGGATCGTTTCCGTCGGCAGCTTCCTGATCGCCACCCGTCCGCTGACCGACGCCGAAATCGCGGCTACGATGCCGGGCAACCGGACCTGCGTGACGTCGATGAACATCGGTAATTATTTCCGGCTGTCGCCGGACAAGCGGCTGATCTTCGGCGGCCGCGCCCGCTTTTCCGCCACATCGGATCAGCGCTCGGACGCAAGGAGCGGCGACATTCTCCGCGCCAGCCTGGCTGAAATCTTCCCGCAGCTTGCCGGCGTCGAAATCGACTATTGCTGGGGCGGGCTCGTCGATATGACCAAGGACCGCTATCCGCGCGCCGGCTATGTCGATGGTGTCTGGTATGCCATGGGCTATTCCGGCCACGGCGCCCAGCTCTCCACCCATCTCGGCATGATCATGGCCGACGCCATCCTCGGCAAGGCCGATCGTAACCCGATCAAGGGGCTCGACTGGCCGGCCGTCCCGGGCCATTTCGGAAAACCGTGGTTCCTGCCGCTCGTCGGGCTTTATTACAAGACGCTCGACCGCTTCCAGTAAGGCAGACATGGATCAGCAAAAGGGCGCCGGGATGATTTCCCGGCGCTCTTTCGTTTTCCTGGCGGTCAGGAGAGCCCGCCGATGTGGAAGCTCTTCATTTCCAGATATTCGTCGATGCCGCATTGGGCGCCTTCACGGCCGAGGCCGGACTGCTTGACGCCGCCGAAGGGAGCGACTTCGGTCGAAATGGCGCCCGTGTTCAGGCCGAGCATCCCGAATTCGAGCGCTTCGGCGACACGCCAGGAGCGTTTCAGGCTTTCGGTGTAGAAATAGGCCGCAAGGCCGAAGGGCGTGGCGTTGGCGATGCGGATCGCCTCTTCCTCGTTGTCGAAACGGAAAAGCGGGGCAACGGGTCCGAAGGTCTCTTCGCTGGCAAGCTGCATCTCGGTCGTCGCGCCGCCGAGCACCATCGGCACCGCATATTGATCGCCTTCAGGCACGGAACCCGCGGTTGCGAGGATGCTTGCTCCCTTTTCCACCGCATCGTCGACATGACGCTTGATCTTCTCGATCGCCGCCTTGTTGATCATCGGTCCGATATCTGTGCCGGCATCCGTGCCGGCCCCGACCTTCATGGCCGATACGCGCGCGGAAAGTTTGGCGGCAAAGGCCTCGTAGACGCCGGACTGGACGAGAAGCCGGTTCGCGCAGACGCAGGTCTGTCCGCCATTGCGGAATTTCGATGCGATTGCGCCTTCCACGGCAAGATCGAGATCGGCGTCGTCGAAGACGATGAAGGGCGCGTTGCCGCCGAGTTCGAGGCTGAGCCGCTTGACGCTGTCGGCCGCGCCGCGCATCAGCAGCGAGCCGACGCGGGTCGATCCGGTGAAAGAGATCTTGCGGACGGTTTGGTTCGCCATCAGTTCGTCACCGATGCCAGCCGGCATGCCGGTGACGATATTGATCACGCCCTTGGGGATGCCGGCGCGCTCCGCCAAAACGCCGAGCGCCAGCGCCGAATAAGGGGTGAGGTCCGATGGTTTGACGACGACCGTACAGCCTGCGGCGAGCGCCGGCCCGACCTTGCGGGTGATCATCGCATTCGGAAAATTCCACGGCGTGATGATCGCCGACACGCCGACGGGCTCCTTCAGAACGACGATCCGCCGGTCCGCCGTCGGCGAGGGAATGGTCGTTCCGCCGATGCGGCGCGCCTCCTCGGAAAACCATTTGATGAAGGAGGCGCCGTAGCGGATTTCGCCGCGCGCTTCCGTCAGCGGCTTGCCCTGCTCACGGGTGAGGATCAGCGCCAGATCCTCGATATTGTCGAGCATCAGATCGTGCCAGGTTTCCAGCAACGCGCCGCGCTCGGCATTGGTCTTGGCGCGCCATGGACCGAAGGCCATTTCCGCCGCCGCGATTGCCGCTCTGGTATCGGCTCCGTCCATGTCGGGCACCGTGCCCAGCACATGCTGGGTCGCCGGATCGATCACCTCGATCGTACGTCCGGCTGCTGCCCCAAGCCATTCTCCGTCGATCAGCCCTTGCTCGCGAAGCAGACTGCTATCCCTTAATCCGTTCATTCTGTTCTCCATTGATCAGCCGAGTGCCGAAAGCACCGCTGCCGTGATCGCGTCGGTCTTGTCCTTGCCGGGAATTGCGCCGATGCCGCGTGCCGTCGTCGCCTCGATCGATGCCATCACCCTTGCGGCGGCAGCCGTTTCTCCCAAATGCTCCAGCATCATCGCGCCCGACCAGATGGCGGCGATCGGATTGGCGATGCCGCGATCAGCGATATCGGGCGCCGAGCCGTGGACCGGTTCGAACATCGATGGCGCCGAGCGATCGGGATTGATATTGGCGGAGGCTGCAAAGCCAAGCCCGCCCTGGATGGCGGCGCCGAGGTCGGTCAGGATGTCGCCGAACAGGTTGGAAGCGACCACGACGTCGAGACTATCAGGCGCCATGACCATGCGGGCGGCCATGGCGTCGATATGGTAGCTGGTCACCTCGACATCGGGATATTCCGCAGAGAGCCTCTGGGTGATCTCGTCCCAGAAGACCATCGAATATTTCTGGGCGTTGGACTTCGTCACCGAGGCAAGCTTGCCGCGTCGCGTCCGTGCCTGCTCGAAGCCGAAACGCAGGATGCGCTCGACCCCCGTGCGGGTGAAGATCGAGGTCTCCACCGCCACTTCATTGTCGGTGCCCTGGTGGACGCGGCCACCGGCGCCGGAATATTCGCCTTCGGTATTTTCACGAATGCAGAGGATGTCGAAACCATCGGACCGTAACGGCCCCTGCACACCCGGCAGCAGCCGGTGCGGGCGGATATTGGCATATTGCACGAAAGCCTTGCGGATCGGCAGCAGAAGCCCATGCAGCGACACGGAATCCGGCACTTTGCGAGGCCAGCCGACGGCGCCGAGCAGGATGGCATCGAAGGATCTGAGCGTTTCGATGCCATCCGCGGGCATCATGCTGCCGTTCTCCAGATAGTAGTCGCAGGACCAGGGATAGCTGGTCGCATGAAGAGAAAATCCGTTCAGGCCGGCTGCCTTCTCGAGCACGGCCCAGGCTGCAGCCGTCACGTCGGGGCCGATGCCGTCTCCGGGCAGAAGGGCGATCTTGTAGGTTTTCATCGCAGGTCCTCCAGGCTGATGAGCACACTCTTGCTCTTGCGGTTGGCGAGATAGGCGTCGCGGCCGAGATCCTTGCCGATGCCGGACTGCTTGTAGCCCCCGGTCGGCAGGATATGGTCGCGTGAGCGGCCGTAACGGTTGACCCAGACGGTGCCGGCCTGCAGGCGGCGGGTCACGCGGATGGCGCGTGAGAGATCGCGGGTGAAGAGGCCGGCGGCGAGCCCGTAAGTCGGATGGTCGGCCAGCGCCAGCGCCTCCTCCTCGTCTGAAAAAGTCTGGAGGGTAAGCACGGGGCCGAAGATTTCTTCCGTGATGGCTGGCGAGGACCCGTCGCGGACGGCGATGAGCGTCGGTTGATAAAAATAGCCCGGCGCATCCATCTGTCCGCCGCCGAACAGACATTCGTCTCCCGACGAAACAGCCGACTCGACTATGCCGTGAATGCGGTTCAATTGGCGCTGCGAGATGATGGGGGAATATTGCGCCGTCTCGTCCCAAGTCGGCGTCGCTTCCACCATCTTCATACGCGCAACGATCGCCTCGGCGAGAGAGGCCGCAATCGATTCCTCGACGATCAGCCGGGAACCGGCGACGCATGCCTGGCCGGCGTTGGAGAGTATGCCTTGAGAAATCGCCGAGGCGGCTTTATCGAGATCGGCGTCTGCGAAGACCACTTGTGGGCTCTTTCCGCCGAGCTCGAGCGTCATCGGTTTGATGCCTGTGCGGGCGATATTGGTCATAATGGCGGAGCCGGCTAAGGTCGAGCCGGTGAAGCTGACCTTGCCAATGTCTGGGTGGCCGGTGATAGCATTGCCTGTGACCTGTCCGTCGCCGAGGACGATGTTGATGAGGCCCGCCGGCAGGCCGGCCCGGATCGCCAACTCAGCGAGGTAGACGGCTGAAAAGGGCGTCATTTCGGATGGTTTCAGAACCACCGCGCTGCCGGCAGCAAGCGCGGGCCCAAGCTTCCAGCCGGCCATCGAAACCGGAAAATTCCAGGGGGTGATAGCCCCGACCACGCCATAGGGCTCGCTCATGATCATACCGAGATTTGCATCGTCGGTCGGCACCAGGTCGCTTGTCTCCTTATCCGCGAATTCTGCGAAGAAACGGATCTGCTCTGCGGTCACGGCAATGTCGCCGGCGACGAGATGGCCGACGGGACGCGTTGAGGAAAGCGCTTCGAGTTTCGCGAGGGTTTCGGCCTCGCTCTCGATGAGATCCGCCCAACGCTGCAGCACGACGGTGCGCTCGCGCGGGCGTACGCCGCCCCAGTTACTCACCTTCAACGCCTGCTTGGCGGTTTGGACGGCGCGGTCAACCAGGCTCTCGTCAGCGACCGGGCAGCCGGCATAGGCCTTGCCGTCGGAAGGACGACGCATTTCGATGACACCTTCGGCCGGTACCAACCGGTCGCCGATGAAGTGTCCGACGGGCAATGGAATTCTGTCCGGATCAAAGCTCAGTGTCATTACGCGTCCTCGCATGGGCCTGAAGGCGAGGTTAGCGCGATGACAGAAGCAGCATGCATCGACTGGCGATACCGGAACGGCGGAAAATTACGTTTTGGGCGACCCCACAGTCGAATCTTCGGCGGTGGCGCAGTCGCTAGATTGCGAAGCGTCGGCAAAAGCTTGCCTAAGGCAATCGGAGAACGCTGCTACGAAGCGTGACTGCGGCCGGGCTTCGTTGATCGTGAGCGACACCGGCGTCGGAACCGTTGGACGAAATGGGCGGGAGACGATCCCCTCGATCGGGTTCCACAGAGCAAGTCCGTCGACAAGTGCGATGCCAAGCCCCTGACGGACAAGAGGCAGAGCGCCGACCGACGAAGCGATCTGGATGGAGACGCTTCGCGCTTGTCCTGCCGATGCGAAGGCGTCGTCGAGCGCTGCGCCGAACTCGGCGTGGGAGCCGTAGGAGATCAGCGGGCGCCCAACAAGCGTGGATGGCGCGAGCGACGTTTCCGCGGCCAGTGGATCGCTCGCGGGCAGGATCGCCACGATCTCGGCGGAAAAGAGGGTCTCCACTCTGACTGTCGGCGCAAGGATTGGTGAGAGAGTGATGCCTATGTCAACGTCACCGAGCGATAACGCCTCTGCGATCTCGCGCTTCGGCAGCGTATGAAGATGGATTTTCACCTCGGGATGGCGTTTGCGGAAAGCGGCGAGTGCCACCGGCAGGACCGAATAGGCGAGCGGCAGGCTCGCACCAATGCGGATGAGCCCAATCTTGCTCGCGCCGATGTCGCGGGCAAGAGACGAAAGCGCCTCCAGCTGTCGAAAGACCCGGTCGGCGTCACCATAGAGCAGATGCGCCTCGGTTGTCGGCACGAGCCTGCCGGCAATCCTTTCAAACAAAGGATAGCCAAGTTGATCTTCGAGATAGGCGAGCAGCTTGCTGACTGCCGGCTGCGAAACGCCGAGCGAATTCGCGGCGGCAGTGATGGTGCCGTCGCGCATGATTGCCCGGAAGACTTCGAGCTGGCGGATGTTCATGGCACGGCGCCTCCGACGGGTTCTTCTCAGGTAAGAGCGTAGCGGATTCGCATCTCCTCAAACAGCATCCGCATCTCGTCGGCAACCGGGAGGCGATCACCGGCGACTTTCGCGACCGCCTCGAAGATCCGATGCTTCAGGAAATAGCGCCAGCCAACCGGTTGAGAGGCGAGGAAGGCGGTCAGGAGATTGTATCGCTCCATGTTCCAGATCGTTTCGAAGGCGCGCCGTTCGACGCCGTGGGTGATGACCTGTGGCACCGCGCACCTGCAGCCTGATCGGATGGTTGCGGTCGCTTCCTCCTCGACCTTACCGGCGCGAATGACGACTCCGTAATCCCGCTCGGCGCTGGCAGCGCTGACGGCGCCGCGGCGCACGTCTTTCAAAACCTTGTCCGACGGCCGAGAGAGGGGATCGCCATAGCCACCGGCGCCGGGGCCAATGACGAGGATCACGTCGCCGGGATCGCAATGGACGACATCAGTATTGCCGAGCGAGACCTCATCGGATCGGCCCGGATTGCGAAGGAACCGGGAAATGCTGCCGGCATGGGCGCCGTTCATGCCCCAGGCCGGCATGATCGAGCGATTGCGGTTGCGGGCCGTGATGATGGTTTCCGGCGCCGAGATTTCGAACTCCATGATTGCCGACAGGCCGCCGCGGTAGCGGCCAGGCGCGCCGGTGTCGGGTTCGAGCCCGTAGCGCAGGAACCGGATCGGCACCTCGGCCTCACTGATCTCGATCGGCGTGTTGCGCAGGAAGCCGGTAGCACCGCCGGCACCGTCGCTGCCGTCACCGAAAGGCGTACCGCCGCCGCCGCCGCCGACCGGGCCGATCGAGGCCATCACGGGACGGCCGTTACGACTGGCTGTCTTGATGTTCATTATAGCGTTGCCGCCGGGAGATGCGGCCGGCATAAGGTCGGGGAGCGCCTGGGCGAAGGCCCCGACCGTGACGATCTGGGTCATGGCGCAGGTCAGCGAGCGCATGCCGACGGCGGCCGGCTGGCTGCAGTTGACGACCGAGCCCTCGGGCAGGATCGCACGCGCGGGCCGTAAAGTGCCAGCGTTAAGGAGAAGGCTGTTGTCCAGCGTGTAAAGCACGTAGGTCAGTCCGACCATGACCAGGGGATGACGTTCGCGTCCGCCGGTCGGCATGTTGAGTGAAGAGCCAAGTTGCGGGTCGGAGCCGGTATAGTCGAGCACGACCTCGTCGCCGCGGATCTTAAGGGTTAGTGCGATCCTGCAGGGCTTGCCGCCGACGGAATCCTCGTCGGCGTAGTCGGCGAAGAAATAATCGCCGTCCGGTACGCGCGCGAGGATACTGCGCGCTTGCGCCTCCGCATAATCGAGAATTTGCGCAACGCCCGCGATGAAGGTCTCGAAACCGAAGCGGCGGATGATCTCCTGGATCTTGCGTTCGCCGACATTGACCGAGGCGATCTGCGCTTGAAGGTCGCCGAGGTTCTGCGCGGGCAGGCGAACATTGGCGCGGATCACATCGAGGACGAAACGGTTCATCTCGCCCTTCGAGACAAGTTTCGTGGGTGGGATGCGCAAGCCCTCCTGCTCGATCTCGCTCAAGGACCGCGACAGCGAGGCGGGGACAGCGCCGCCAACATCGGTGTTGTGGATATGGCCGACCACGAAGCAGGCAATTTCCCCCTCGAAGAAGACCGGCTTCCAGATGTGAATGTCTGGCGAATGGGTGGCAACGAAGCCGGAATAGGGATCGTTGGTGATGCAGATGTCGCCTTCCTCGTAGTCTTCGAAGGCCTCCAGCAGCGGCGCGTAGTCGATGCCGCTGTACCAGGGAGCACCGAACTGGCGTGGATTGGCGAAGGCGAGCCCCTCGCGCGTGACGATCTGGCAGGAGAAATCCTCCGTCTCCTTGACGAAGGCGGAATGGGCAGTGCGCATTAGCGTAAAGGCCATGGCATCGGCTGCGGCCGAGCAGAAGTTTGCGAGTACCTTCAGATTGCGACGATCGATGGCCATGATCAGAGCTCCGACTTGGTGATGACGAGATTGCCGAAGCGGTCGACGAGCACATTGAAGGCAGGTGGGACGACGGTGGTCGTGTCGTCCTGGGCGACGATCGCTGGTCCGCGAAACACGTGACCCGCGGCAAGGTCGGCGCGGTGATAGACCGCAGTTGTCAGGCTACGCCCCGAAAACCAGCCTTCGACTAGAAAGCGTGGTTCAGCAGGAGTTTCCGCGATCGCGATGGGGTTCAGCGGCGGCTTCGGCGTGGCGCCGCAAATGACGAGCCGCAGGCTCACCATCTGGACATCGGCTTTGCCGTCGGCGTGGCCGTAGAGCCGCTCGTGCTCGCGGTGAAAGGCTCGGCGCACCTGAGCGGCATCGCCCTCCCTCAGCCACGAAGCTTCGATCGGCGTTTCGATTTCGAAGGATTGGCCAAGGTAACGCATATCGGCGGAGAGACGAATGCTGCCGCGGCCGTGATAGTCCTGCGCCTCAAGCCAGGCGCGCGACTCATCTTCCAGCGCCTTGAGCGCTGGGCAAAGGCTGGTCAGCGCTTCGGCCGTTACTTCGCAATAGGTCGTGCGGATGAAATCGTTCTTGAGATCCGCGATCAGCCCGCCATAGGCGGAAACGACACCGGGGGTCGGTGGTACCACGACGCCCAGCATGTCGAGTTCCTTGGCGAGAAAACAAGCGAGCATGGCGCCTGCACCGCCGAAGGCAAAGAGATGGAATTCGCGCGGGTCGATGGCATAGCGCGAAACGAGGGCGCTCACCTCCGCATACATACCGGAAACGGAAATATCGATGATATCGCCGGCAATCTCCTCGACGCTGGTACCGAGCTGCTCGGCAAGCGGCACAAGGGCTGATTTGGCGGCGGCGTGATCGACGCTGACCGCGCCATAGCCGAGCGGCATATGGCCAATGAGATTGGCGGCCGCCATCGCGTCCGTGATCGTCGGCGTGGTACCGCCGCGCCCGTAGCAGACGGGGCCTGGTGTCGAGCCGGCGCTCTCGGGCCCGACATGAAGGAGCCCGAGTGGATCGATCCAGGCGACTGAACCACCTCCTTGGCCGACCGAGCTTACAGATACTGACGGTACATGGATCTGGAAATCGCCGATCAGTTCGCCGGTACCGTATTGTGCCTCGCCATCGACAATGACGGCAACATCGGCGCTGGTACCGCCGATGTCGAGGCTCATGATGCGATCAAAGCCACTCGCCTTGGCGAGATAGCCGGCGCCAATGACGCCCGAGGCCGTGCCTGACAAGATCATCTGGACGCATTCGGCGCGAGCCTGATCGATGCCCATGACACCGCCATTGGTCTTGGTGATCAAGAGGGGGCAGGCAACGCCGCGTTCGCGCAGCACCTGCTCGAAGCGGTTAAGATAATTGGCGACGCGCGGCTGTACATAGCCGCTGATGACCGCGGTGATGGTACGTTCGTATTCGCGGATGATTGGCCAGGTCGCGGCGGAGGAGACGACCGGGAGCTGCGGCGCGAGCCGCTCGATCATCGCTTTGACGGCATTCTCGTTGGCCGGATTGCGATAGGAATGCAAGAAGGCGAGTACGATGCCCTTGCTGCCGGCTTCGAGTGCCGCCCGGACGGCGCGCTCCACATCCTCCTGATTGGGCGCCTTGAAGATCTCGCCGGTCGCGAGCGTGCGCTCTTCTATGCCGAAGACCCGATCGCGGCTGATGAGCGGTTCCGGACGGACGGAATAGAGATTGTGAATCTCGGGGATCTTGAGGCGGGCGACCTGAAGCACATCTTCGAAATTCTTCGTGGTGAAGAGGGCGATGTCGTGGCCATTGCGTTGGATGACAGTATTGACCCCGACGGTCGTTCCGTGGGTGAAATACGAGACCTCGCTCGGCTCAATTCCGTCGCGCCCGGAAAGAATGTCGAGAGCAGCAAGAATCTCCTCACCTGGCGCGTCGGGCCGCGAGAAGACCTTCAGTGTGGTGAGGTTTTTGGTGCCCGTGTCGAACGCGGCAAAATCCGTAAAGGACCCGCCGACGTCGACGCCAATGCGATAGGTCATGGAACTTCTCCTTGTCTGATCAAGGATAGGATGCGCGGAAGCGATAACTGAGGCCACGAAATATATGGGAGGAATCCATAACCGACGGTTATGGCTCGCGCGGCTCTGTGTCGCTTGGCTTTGGAACGGTCATGTAATATTCGGGATGCGGAGCGGGACGGTAGCCCGCCTTTTCGTAGACGGCATGCGCGTCACGGGTCGCCAGCATCCAACTGGTGACACTGGCAAGCTCTGGATGGTTGCGGATCTCTTTGGCGAGCCAGCAGGCGAGCCCCTTGCCACGGTGGGCCGGCAGCGTAAAGACATCACGTAGATAGGCGAAGACGGCATAGTCGGTGACGACGCGGCCGAAGGCGGCGGGGCTGCCGTCCTCGGCGTAGATGCCGATGGGCAGCGAATGTTCCAGCGCTCGCTGCAGCTGGTCTAGTGTCATGCCGTGCGCCCAGTAGGAATCGTCTGTCAGGAACCGATGGACCGTTGCCAGATCGAGGCGGGCACGGTCAGTGCTGAGGCGGTAGCCGTTCCGGGAGGCCTCGAAGACGATAGGGACGCGCGGCATGAGACTACATCACCGTCACGTAGATCTTGCGCACCGTCTCGATCGTCTTCCAGACACCAACGAAGCCCGGCTTCATGACGAAGCTGTCGCCGGCTTTGTAGACCACCGGTTCGCCGCCTTCCGGCGTGAGTTCGACCAGGCCGGAAAGGATATGGCAGAACTCGAACGTCTCGCCCTTGATCGAGCGCGTCTCGCCGGGTGTCGCTTCCCACACGCCGCTATGAACCGTCTCGCCACGGGCGACATCCTGCGCCCAGGTCTTGAAGGCCGGATTGCCCGAGATCAGCCGTTCTGGGAGGGGACCCGACTCACGCGGCGCGAAGGATGGGTTGGTGTCGATCGTCTTGAGGAGGGACATGATTTTGCTTCCTAGGTTGAGAACTCAGTAGCCGCGGCTGCGATCGATCAGCCCGATCGGATCGAGGCCTGTCTGGTGCCGTTTGATATTGCCGATCACGGCCGCCGCGGCGGTTTCAGCTTGGGTGACGCTCGCAATGTGCGGCGTCAGCAGGATCTTTGGATGGTCCCAGAAAGCATGGTCCGCAGGAAGCGGTTCCGGATCGGTGACGTCGACGACGGCGCCGGAAAGATGCCCGGCGTCGAGCGCGGCAACGAGCGCCTGATGGTCGAGTTGAGCGCCGCGGCCGACATGGACGAGTGCTGCGCCGGCCGGAAGTCCGGCAAAAAGCTCGGCATTCAGGAAACCGCGCGTCTCATCCGTCAGCGGCAGCAGGCAGACGAGAATGTCGGTGGTTGCAAGCAGAGTATCGAGGCCGTCGCGGCCGCTCAGGCATCGGATGCCGTCGATCTCGCGCGGGCTGCGGCTCCATCCCGAAAGCGGAAAGCCGAAGGGCTGCAACCGTTCGAGCACGGCGCTGCCAAGCATGCCGAGGCCGAGCACGCCGATGCGGCGTTCCGAGGCCTGTCTAGACGCGATCGTATGCCAGGTCCGGCGCCGCTGCTGGTCGAGATAGGCCGGCAAGTCGCGATGGAGCGCAAGGACTGCCAGCGTCACATATTCCTGCATCATCCTGATAATGCCGTCCTCGACCATGCGCACGACCTTCACCGAAGCAGGCACCGCCTCGATGCGGAATTGGTCAATACCCGCGCCGATCGAAAAGAGGATTTCGAGATTGCGATAGCGCGCGAGGTCCTCCGGCACGGTCCAGGTGATCAGGTAGCGTACGGCGTCCGGTTCGACCGACTGGGGATCCATGGAAAAAGCAGTGTCGGGAAGTTCGCGCGCGAAGGCTTCGGCGAAGAACGCGCCGCGTTTCGCATCGGAATTGAAGAGAAAGGTCATCGAATAGGCTCCTCGATCATGTCAGGCGGCGCAACGGCGGCCGAGTGCCTCGATGATCGCCTGGCAGGCCGAAAGTTCACTAGCGAGGATGAATTCGTCCGGCTTGTGGGCGCGGCCGATGTCGCCCGGTCCGCAGATGATCGCATCGATGCCGGCGCGCTGGAAAAGCCCGGCCTCGGTGCCGTAGCTGACGGCAGCGAGCGGCTCGGCGCCGGTCAGTTCGCCAAGCAGCGCCGCAAGCGGCGCATCGGCGGCAAGCGAGAGCGCCGGATAGGCGCTGAGTTCGCGCCATTCCACCTGAAAGCCGCGCTGCGATAGCCCCTCGGCCGCCGCGCGGAGCGGCGCCAGCAGCGTAATCGGATCGACGCCGGAAATGGCGCGGGCTTCGAACTCCGCCTCGCAACTGTCGGGAATGATGTTGACCGCCCGGCCGCCCTTCAGCGTGCCGACCTGAAGCGAGGAGTAGGGCGGTTCGAAGACAGGCTCGAATGGGCCGGAGGCGAGCCGTTCGGCTTCGGCTCGAGCGCAAGCCAGGACGTCGGTAATGGCATGGATTGCGTTCAGTCCCTGGTCCGGACGCGAGGAATGGCCGGACCGGCCCTTGACCGTCAGCCGGGCGGCGGCCTTGCCCTTGTGGGCGCGGATTGCCCGCATGCCGCTCGGCTCGCCGATGATCGCGCCAAGCGGAGTTGCGCAGAGCTCCGGCAGGCGGGCGATCATGTGCGGCACGCCGCGGCAGCCGGCCTCCTCGTCATAGGAAAAGGCAAGGTGGACGGGCTGGCGAAGTGGCACGGCAGCAAGCGAGGGGACGGCGGCGAGAGCGGCGGCCAGGAAGCCCTTCATGTCGCTGGCGCCGCGACCGTAGAGGCGGTCCGCTTCGGCGCGCAGGCGGAACGGATCGCTGGTCCAGCCGCCTTCGGCGGCGGGGACCACGTCCATATGGCCTGAGAGGATATAGCCCGGCGTTTCCTTCGGGCCGATCGTGGCGAAGAGGTTCGACCGGTCTCCCTCCGGGCCGGGAAGCTCCGTGACGACAGCGCCGTGGCTTTGCAGGTAGTGCCGGATCCACGCGACGATCTCGCCGTTGGGCGTACCGACGACCGAGGGGAAGCCAATGAGCCTGTCGAGAATTTCAATGGCCTGCATTTTTATGGTCCTCACAGCATACCCGGCTTGCCGAGGTCGGTGCCGTCGATCATGCGTTCGTAACGGTAGGGTGCCGGATCGACGCATGGCGCGTCACCCCGGATGAGGTCAGCAGCCAGGCGCCCGGCCGCGGGACCGATGCCGAAGCCGTGACCGCTGAAGCCGGAGGCGATGAAGAGGCCGGGCTGAGCCTTGACCGGAGCAATGACCGGGATCGCGTCCGGGGTCGAATCCACCATGCCACCCCAGGCTTGCGCGACCTTGAGGCCGGCGAGCTGCGGATAGATGTTCCGCAATCTTTCGAGCCCCTTGTTGATCAGGCGCCAGTCGGGTGCCGGGTCGAGGATACGGACACGTTCGAAGGGCGAGACACCATCGGCTCGCCAGCGGGAAAGCGCCTCCGGTCCTTCGAAAAACTGACGTCCGATCGCAAAGGTCAGCCCCTTGCGGCGCATTTTGAACGTCGGCCAGAAGTCCTTCGACTGCAGCAGGCCCCAAGGGGTGATCTGCAATTCACCCTGGCCGCTCAGGCCCACCGTATAGCCGCCGTCCAGGCGACGGCGCAGCGCGACATTCTGCATCGAAATACTGCCTTCGGTCACGGCCGGGGCTGGCTCCGTGTAGAAGCACGTGGATTTCACCGAGGCCTGCAGGAAGCGGACGCCCTGATGGCGCAGCAACATGCCGCTCCAGGCACCTCCAGCGACGAGCACGGACGAGCAGCGGATCGGGCCTTGTTCCGTCACCACGCCCGATACGCGACCGGCCTCGGTCTCGAAAGTGCGTACGGCGCAGTTCTGCACGATGACGGCGCCGGAGCGCTGGGCGGCGCGGGCGAGAGCGGCAACTGCAAGCTGCGGCTCTGCGCGGCCGTCCGTCGGCGAATGCACGCCGCCGAGCCAGTTGCGACTGTTTCCAGGCAAGAGGGTAGCCGCCTCGGCGCCAGTCAGCATGCGAGTATCAACGCCAAACTCGCGGGCGATACTCCCCCACTTCTCCCAGCTGGCAATATCCGCGGGATTGTTGGTCGCGTAGGCAAGCCCCGAGCGGCGGAAGCCGGTTTCCTCACCAATCTCCGCATTCAGATCGGCCCAGATACGCATGGCTAGCTGTGCGAGCGGAAGTTCGCGCCGGTCACGGTTCTGCTGGCGACACCATCCCCAATTGCGGCTCGATTGCTCGCCTGAAACCAGGCCTTTCTCGATGATAGCGACAGAGGTTCCTCGGCGCGCGAGCTCATAGCCGGCTGCCACGCCGGCCATTCCGCCACCGATGATGACGACATCGGCATGGGACGGGATCGTGGAGGAACTGGAAACGGGGCTAACCGGAGGCGACATCTCTGATCTCTCAACTTGGACGGCGTCGTCGCCGGCTCGAGCCTGATCCGTAGAGTCTAGACATCCACTCAGATGTTACATGCCGAAATCAGGGTGGATTTGGTTCATTGTTGGGTTTGCGGTAGCGTCACAAGCAATTTCTATCGGTTGCCTTAGCATACCTTTAGATCGACCTGTCGATGCGTGGTATCGCGTTCGGCGTGAAGATCGGTGTTCTGGAGAAACGCACGTGGTCCCGAGGGAATCAAGAATTGTCGACAGCTTCGAGATGCGCATAGCCGATCTCAACGCCACAGATCTCGACCAGCTGCATGCGTTATCGATCTCTGTCGGATGGCCTCATCGCGCCGAAGACTGGCAGTTCGTGCGGGAAGTCGGCGAGGGCATCGTTGCGATGGATGAAATCGGTCGCATACAGGGCTCTGCGATGTGGTTTCCCTATGGTGTGCGTTTTGCCACGATCGGTATGGTGATTACCTCTCCCCGCCTTCAATCCAACGGTGCCGGGCAATGGCTGATGGGCCATGTTTTGGATCGTGTTGCAGGACGGGACCTTGGACTTAACGCCACGCGAGCCGCGCGACGCCTGTACCACACCCTGAACTTCAGCCGAGAGGCGTGTGTTTACCAGTGCAACGGTGAAGCAATTGCTCCGCCGGAACTCGATCGACCTGCCGGCAGCGTGCTGCGGGTGTTGGAGCTCGGGGATCTGGATGCCATCGTCGAATTGGACGAGGCCGCCTTCGGTGCAGATCGCAGCAAATTGCTGGGCCGACTGCTGACATGCTCTGAAGGCATTGGGTTAATACGCGGTGGTAAGATCGAGGCATTCTCGCTTTGTCGGCGGTTTGGCCGTGGCCACGTAATCGGGCCGGTTGTCGCCATGAACGACGAGGACGCAATCGCCGTCGTTCATCCGCACGCTCACCGACATGCCGCCACCTTCCTGCGTCTCGACACCCGCGAGAAGGAGGGGAGTTTTTCCAATTTTCTGTTCCGATGCGGTCTTGCCGTTTACGACACCGTCACAACCATGTCGCGAGGGCGGCGTTGGCTCACAATACGTGAGGGTGATGCGCCACACAAACCAAGAACCTACGCGCTCGCCAGCCAGGCACTCGGCTGATGCAAATCAATCTGCCCTGCATGGGAAGGAAGCATCCATGACCTTCATCCCGCTCTGCGAATCTCTTGAACAATCCTCAGTGCGCATCGAGCACGATCTGCTCGGGGATTTCGCCTTGCCGGCTGACGCCTATTACGGCGTACAGACGGCGCGTGCTTTAGAGAATTTCCGCATAACAGGGATCACGCTTTCCCATTTTCCGCATCTTGTTGCCGCATTGGCGATGGTGAAAAAGGCTGCTGCGCGTGCCAATCGCAAGTTCGGCATTTTGAGCGATGCGCACGAGCAGGCGATTTCCGAGGCCTGCGACGAGATCATTGCTGGAAGGCTGCATGATCAGTTCGCGGTCGACATGATCCAGGGGGGTGCCGGCACATCGACCAACATGAATGCCAACGAGGTTATTGCCAACCGTGCTCTCGAACTTCTAGGCTACGGCAAAGGCGAATACTCTGCGCTCCATCCGAACAATCATGTGAATCTGTCCCAATCGACCAATGACGTCTATCCGACGGCAGTTCGGCTTTGCATTCTTCGCAGCTATGGTGATCTGCGGCAGCGCATGGACGAGCTCAGGCTTGCTATGCGAGCCAAGGGCGAAGAGTTCCAGCATATCGTAAAAATGGGCCGCACCCAGCTTCAGGACGCCGTTCCGATGACGCTTGGCCAGGAATTCTCGGGCTTTGCGACGACGATCGGTGAGGATATCGCCCGCCTTGATGAGGCCGCTCGCCTCTTCCGCGAGGTAAATATGGGCGCCACGGCCATCGGAACAGGCATCAACAGTCCGATCGGCTATTCCGAGATAGTGGTTCGAGAGTTGTCAGAGCTGAGCGGCGAAAAGCTCGTCCCTTGCCCCGACCTCATCGAAGCGACGTCCGATACCGGCGCGTTTGTAACGTTCTCAAGCGTCCTCAAGCGCATTGCAGTCAAACTATCAAAGATCTGCAACGACTTGCGTCTGCTTTCGAGCGGACCACGAACCGGACTGGGCGAAATTCGGCTGCCAGCGGTGCAACCCGGGTCGTCCATCATGCCGGGCAAGGTCAATCCGGTTATTCCCGAGATGGTCAACCAGGTGGCTTATCAGGTTATTGGGCACGACCTGACAGTGACATTTGCTGCCGAGGCAGGGCAGCTTCAGCTGAATGCTTTCGAGCCAGTGATCGCTTTCGACATATTGCAGTCTGTCCGGATGCTAGCGCACGCGATTGAAGCACTGACAGAACGATGCGTTAAGGGCATCACCGCGGATGAACAACATTGCCACGGCCTCGTTAAAAACGGTTTGGCGATCGTCACGGCCCTCAATCCGCGGATCGGTTATGAAAACGCCACCCGCGTCGCAAAGCTTGCCCAGGCATTGGGGCATTCGATCGCGGAAGTGGTCCTGGCGGAAGGTTTGTTGAGTGCTAGTGAACTTGGCGAATTGCTTGATCCGAAAAGCATGATCCGGGGCCAAAGCTTGCACTGCGAGACCTTAAACAAAGCGTAGGCGGGTCGCCTCTCGATTGCAGCGTGCAGCCAAATCAGACAATCCGAGGAGTTAGTCGTGGAATCCCATCGTTACCCTGTACTGGAGTCCGCAAAAGTACGAACGCTGATCGACAATGAAACTTATCGCGAATGGTATAAGCAAAGCGTTGAAAATCCCGATGCGTTCTGGGGCAAGCACGGCAAGCGGATCGACTGGTTCAAGCCCTATACCAAGGTCAAGAACACATCCTTCGAAGGCGATGTCTCGATCAGGTGGTTTGAGGACGGCGAAACTAACGTCTCCTATAATTGTGTCGACCGCCATCTGAAAACGAATGGCGACCAGGTAGCGATCATCTGGGAGGGCGACAACCCCTATATCGACAAGAAGGTCACCTACAACGAGCTCTACGAGCACGTCTGCCGGATGGCGAACGTGTTGAAGAAGCACGGCGTCAAGAAGGGCGATCGCGTCACCATATATATGCCGATGATCCCGGAAGCGGCCTATGCGATGCTCGCCTGCGCCCGCATCGGCGCGGTGCATTCGGTCGTCTTCGGCGGTTTCTCGCCCGAGGCGCTGGCCGGGCGCATCGTCGACTGCGAATCCACCTTCGTCATTACCTGCGACGAAGGCCTGCGCGGTGGCAAGCCGGTGCCGTTGAAGAACAATACCGATACCGCAATTGACATTGCGGCACGCCAGCACGTGATCGTGGAGAAGGTTCTGGTCGTTCGCCGCACCGGTGGCAAGACCGGCTGGGCGCCCGGCCGCGATCTCTGGTATCACCAGGAAATTGCCACGGTGAAGGCGGAATGCCCGCCGGTGAAGATGAAGGCGGAGGATCCGCTCTTCATTCTTTATACGTCAGGCTCGACAGGCAAGCCGAAGGGCGTGCTGCATACGACCGGGGGTTACCTCGTCTATGCCGCGATGACGCATGAATATGTCTTCGATTATCACCACGGCGACGTCTACTGGTGTACGGCCGATGTCGGCTGGGTCACCGGCCACTCCTATATCGTCTATGGGCCACTTGCGAACTGCGCGACGACGCTGATGTTCGAGGGCGTGCCGAACTTCCCGGATCAGGGCCGTTTCTGGGAAGTCATCGACAAGCACAAGGTCAACATTTTCTATACGGCGCCGACGGCGATCCGCTCGCTGATGGGTGCCGGCGACGACTTTGTCACGCGCTCCTCGCGCTCTTCGCTGCGGCTGCTCGGCACGGTCGGCGAACCGATCAATCCGGAGGCCTGGGAGTGGTATTACAATGTCGTCGGCGACAAGCGCTGCCCGGTCATCGATACGTGGTGGCAGACGGAAACCGGCGGCCATATGATCACGCCGCTGCCCGGCGCCACCGATCTGAAGCCCGGCTCGGCGACGACGCCGTTCTTCGGCGTCAAGCCTGAGCTGGTCGACAATGAAGGCACGGTGCTGGAAGGCCCGGCCGACGGCAATCTCTGCATCACCGACAGCTGGCCGGGCCAGATGCGCACGGTCTATGGCGATCACGAGCGCTTCATCCAGACCTATTTTTCTACCTACAAGGGCAAGTATTTCACCGGCGATGGCTGCCGGCGCGATGCGGACGGTTATTACTGGATCACCGGCCGCGTCGACGACGTGCTGAACGTCTCCGGCCACCGGCTCGGCACGGCGGAGGTGGAATCCGCGCTCGTCTCGCACAATCAGGTTTCGGAAGCCGCGGTCGTCGGTTATCCGCATCCGATCAAGGGCCAGGGCATCTATTGCTACGTGACGCTGATGGCCGGTCACGAGGGATCGGATACGCTTCGCCAGGAACTGGTAAAGCATGTGCGGGCCGAAATCGGCCCGATCGCTTCGCCCGACAAGATCCAGTTTGCGCCCGGACTGCCGAAGACACGCTCCGGCAAGATCATGCGCCGCATCCTGCGCAAGATTGCCGAAGACGATTTCGGTGCTCTCGGCGACACGTCGACGCTTGCCGACCCGGCAGTCGTCGACGATCTGATCGCCAACCGGCAGAACCGAGCATAGCGCCGGGACAAGCCTGGGGATACGGGATCATCATCGGGCCCGAGAGACCGACCCGTCGGCTCACAAGACGGCCGAGCTCTTTCGGTTTGGTGTAGCTGTCCGGAATGACGTAGCGCTTCAGGAACGAGCCTTTAAGCCTGCGCCGAATATTTGTACCTGACGGTGAAGTACTTGGAGGAATGATGCATTCGCGACAGGAACCTATGGCAACTTCAAAAGCTGGTCGCCCGCGAGATCGCAGTTATCCATAAGCTGGACGGGGTATGGCCCGAGCATCCGGCGTCTGCCAATATCCCGTCGGAGCGGGACACCGGAATGTTCGACCATTGAATGATATCGCGGTTCAGGGCGCGATGCGTACGATCAGCTTTCCGAAATTCCTTCCCTCTAGCAAACCGAGAAAAGCCTCCGGAGTGTTTTCAAGTCCGTCAACGATATCTTCCTTGTACTTGAGCCTGCCCTCGGAGATCCATGCTGCGGCCTCGCGATAGAAGTCGGGACGCCGGTCGGTGAATTCGCGTTGTATGAAGCCCCGTATCGTGACGCTTTTGCACAGGATGGCACGCATCACGGTCGGGAGCTGATCCTGTCCGCTCGAGGCAGATGTGCCTTCGTTGTAATGCGCGATCAGCCCGCAAACCGGAACCCGCGCGAAGTCGTTCAGCAGTGGAATCACCGCGCTCCAGACGTGGCCACCGACATTCTCGAATTTAACATCGATTCCGTTCGGGCAGGCGGCCGCGAGCTGTGCGGGAAAATCTTTCGAACGATGGTCTAGCGGACGGACCGGACGCCAAATGAGGCCGCTCTCCGAGGCTGAAAATGCGGAGTTTCGTCCGGTTCGGTTTGTCCTTACCGATATTGATGAAACACTGACACATCACGGAAGACTATCCGCTGCGACCAACGATGCGCTGGAGCGCCTGCAGACAAATGGAGTGAAAGTCATTCCAGTAACCGCTGCTCCCGCCGGCTGGTGCGACCAGATGGCACGCATGTGGCCTGTGGACGGTGTGATCGGGGAAAACGGCGGCTTTTTCTTCCGACGACAAACCCAAGGACACGGCCTGGAGCGGCACTTTTGGCATTTGTCAGCCGACGAGGTATCCACCCGCGATCGCCTTAAGGAGATCGCCGACATTGTTCGTACCAAGTGTGGCACGGCCGGGATCGGCGCCGGACCCGGAAACGATTGCGCTGCATGGCGGCAATTTCCGCTTCGACCCGGCAACCGGTGCTTGACGTTCGTCGCAAACATACATACCTACCAGAAGGTATGTAGCAAAGGAGTTGATTTGTGGCAAGGCGAAGATTCACTAGGGAACAAATGATTTTCGCAGCGCGCGAGATTGCCCTGCAACGAGGCGCGGGCCGCGTAACGCTCGAAGCCGTTGCGGAAACTATCGGCTCCACCAAAGGTGCCGTTCTGCATGCCTTTCCGAACAAGCCGGCGCTCCTAGAGGAGTTGCTGCGGACCATGTGCGAAGAATGGGACCGCCGCTTCGACGAGGTCCAGGCGAAAGGAAACGCGAGTCCCCTGTCTGCCTATATCGAGACGTGGGAGCAGAGCGACCCGCAAGGGCCGTCATATCTTGAGGCAGTCGCTGTCGCGAAGGCCGAAGATCCGCGATTGCTTGAGCCCGTCAGGGGTGCATACCAGCGCTATGCCAAGCTTATAGCTCCTGGAGGCGCCGCCTCGGTGGACACGATGGTGGCGTGGATGGCCTGTGAAGGCCTGGTCCTGCTCGAGCTTCTTGGCCTGCACCGGTTCGATCAGGACACCAAAGCTGCATTCTTTTCCCGCCTTCACACAATGGCGAAAGCCGAAGTCACCTAATATGAGCGGCGCGTTCTTAGGCTAGTTGCTTATCCCGACCCTCATGGCTGCGATGCCGTTCATGAGGGGGTTTTCGACCCTACGGACACTCTGTCCCTCTCCAAGGTTTATTTTTCCATAACGAGGCTCTTCTGAGAGACGGCAAGATCGTGTCTTTCATCACTTCAGGCAACTATGGCCATTACCTGGGCGGCGCAATCGGCATGGGTTATGTGCCGTGCCAAGGTCAGAGCGAACACGAAATATTGAGCTCGAACTATGAAGTCGAGGTGGCAGACGAGCGGTATCCTGTCGAGGCTTCAATGAAGCCAATGTACGATCCCAAGTCCGAGCGCACGAGACTTTAAACTCCCTCGGGCGTTGGGAGACAGCGGTCCGAGCATCAAGCTCGGACCGAAATACAGATCCATTTTCAACGCATTGCGTGTCGCGGCTCAAAGCTTCATCAACAGTTGCAGCGATTTGACTAGTTCGGAAGAGATCCGATCGCCAAGGTCGGCTCTCAGTTTTCTATCGTACTCGTTCGCGCGGTGGCCGAGATCGCGGAAGGCTGTCCTTCCTTTTTCCGTGAGGTTCAGTATCTCCGCGCGACGGTCATCTTCACTTGGGTTGCGACGCAGGAATCCCGCAGATTCAAGCGCTGAGACAGCACGACTGACCTTTGTTTTTTCGATGTGAGAAATGAGGCATATGTCTCTTGCCGTCATTGCACCAAATTTGCCTAGGTTGGCCATCACTCGCCATTGGGTGCGCGTCATGCCATAGAGGTCGCGATAGACCGCCTGAAAGGAGCGTGACGTGACCTCCGCTGCCTGATTCAGCATATAGGGGAGGAATTGCTCGAGATCGAAATCCGGGTCGGTGTTCTGCTCTATCATTCTGTTATCCAAACTCCTGTGACGCGAACCTGCCACAGGATGGATGATAAGTCACGGTTGGGCGCGAGCCATGTCAGGATGTGCCGCGGCGAAGGCCGGGATGACTTCAAGACGGGAAGCGATAGCGGCAGTTGTTGGAAAGCGGTTCATGTCTACGCCCCAGCGTCTGGCGTTATAGATCTGTGGCACAAGACAAATATCAGCGAGGCTAACGCTGCTTCCATGGCAGTACCAGCTGCCCGATCCGCTCGCGAGCATGGCCTCGAAGTCGGCAACGCCTTCTTCAATAAAGTGCTTCATCCAGTTGTCGATCGTTGTGCCACCAAGTGAAACAGCATACCGCGCGACCCGGAGGTTGCATATCGGATGAATTTCCATAGCTATGGCATAACTTAATGCTCGTACTTTCGCCCGCCCCGTGACGTCGACGGGTAGCCAACCAGCGGATCGCGTTTCGTTCAAATATTCGAGAATTGCAAGAGATTGAGTGATTTCCACCCCATCAATCGCGAGCGTTGGCACGAGGCCTTGAGGGTTGCGCGCAAGATTTTCCTCGCTTCGTTGCAGACCTGAGAGAAGGTCAACGGGCCGGCTTTCGTAGCGTAGCCCAAGCAGATTAAGGCCGATGCGCACGCGATAAGACGCGGAGGATCGCCAGTAGTCAAACAGTATCATGTCACAATGGCCCATCGCCCGATCCCAAGTTTGCTCTCCGTTAAACTTTATCTTGACAAAGTTGCGAATGCAACTAATTAGTCGAGGCCGCAGATGACATGCGCCCCTCAGGAGGAGACGATGAATCAACATCCGCTTGCACCCGGTATGACCCAGGCAATAAGCAATATTGGCCCTCATGACGGCTATATGCCCGGTTTCGGCAACGACTTTGAAACGGAGGCCTTGCCGGGAGCGCTTCCGCAGGGGCAGAATTCGCCGCAAAAATGCAACTACGGCCTCTATGCCGAGCAACTGTCCGGTACCGCGTTCACGGCTCCTCGCGGCCAAAACGAACGCACCTGGTGCTATCGCATTCGTCCAAGCGTCAAACACACGACCAGATTTAGCAAGATCGATATCCCGCATTGGAAGGCGGCGCCGCACATCCTTCCTGATGTCACCTCGCTTGGACAGTACCGCTGGGATCCGATCCCGCATGCCGACGAGGGTTTGACGTGGGTTACCGGCATGAAAACAGTCACCACTGCCGGCGACGTGAATACTCAAACCGGCATGGCCGCCCATGTCTACCTCGTCACTGAATCCATGGTGAATGAATATTTTTACTCCGCTGATGGTGAGCTGCTGGTCGTACCGCAAGAAGGAAAGTTGCGCTTCTGCACAGAACTTGGCGTGATCGATCTCGAGCCGAAAGAAATTGCTATTTTGCCGCGCGGCCTTGTTTATCGCGTTGAGGTATTGGAAGGCCCGTGCCGCGGCTTCGTATGTGAGAACTACGGTCAAAAGTTCGACCTGCCCAATCGGGGCCCGATCGGGGCAAATTGCCTGGCCAATCCACGTGATTTCAAATGCCCTGTTGCGGCATTCGAGGATCGCGAGGTTCCTTCACGCGTCATCCTGAAATGGTGCGGGCAGTTCCACGAGACGAGGATCGACCACTCGCCGCTGGATATTGTGGCCTGGCACGGCAACTACTGTGCCTACAAATACGACCTGCGCACCTATTCGCCGGTCGGCGCTATCCTTTTCGACCATCCCGATCCGTCGATCTTCACCGTGCTGACCGCTCCGTCCGGGCAGGAAGGGACAGCAAACATTGATTTCGTGCTGTTCCGCGACCGATGGATGGTCGCCGAACATTCTTTCCGCCCGCCTTGGTATCACAAGAACATCATGTCGGAGCTCATGGGCAATATCTATGGCGTGTATGATGCCAAGCCGCAGGGCTTCGCACCGGGCGGCATGAGTCTTCACAATTGCATGTTGCCACACGGACCGGACCGAAATGCGTTCGAACATGGATCGAACGAGCCGATGGTGCCCCAGTTTCAAGCCGAAACTATGAGCTTCATGTTCGAGACCCGCTTTCCGCAGCATTTGACTGAATGGGCGGTGAGAAACGCGCCGCTGCAGGACGATTACATCGATTGTTGGGACAGCCTTGAAAAAAAGTTCGATGGAACCCCTGGCATCAAGCCTTAACCGGGCCCCGCGTTCAAAGTGCAACTTCCGAAAATGGAAATGAACAATGCCGCTAGTACGAAGCTGGGTTGATAGTGCCAATACCGCGGAATGCCCGTTCCCGCTTAACAACCTGCCATGTGGTGTCTTTACCGCGAGCGACGGGGAGAAGCGTTGTGGAGTGGCGATCGGTGATCGCATTGTCGATGTGTCGGCGCTGGAGGCAGCGGGCTTGATCGTATTTCACGGAGGACCTCTTCTCGATCATCCAGGCTGGAACAGGCTGATGGCCGCGGGTCCCGAGGTTTGGTCGTCCCTGCGGGCGCAGTTGACCGAGCTGTTGGAAGAGGGTGCGGCACGCCGCAGCGCGGTCGAACGCCATCTGGTGACGCTTGCCGGGGCCCAGTTGCATCTTCCATTCCAGGTCGTCGAGTACACCGATTTCTATGCGGGCCGCCATCATGCCTTAAACGTGGGCACTATGTTTCGAGGGGCGGAAAACGCGCTGCCGCCCAACTGGCTGCATATTCCGATCGGCTATAATGGCCGCGCCTCCTCGGTGGTGGTCTCTGGCACTGACGTGCGTCGTCCTTGGGGACAATTAAAAGGCCCCGATGATGTGGTGCCGCGATTTGCTCCGTCGCAGCGCTTCGATATCGAACTGGAAATTGGCGCGGTGGTTGGCCTGCCCTCTAAAAGTGGGCAACCCGTCACCGTGGCCGAAGCGGATGCGATGATTTTTGGATACGTGCTGCTGAACGATTGGTCGGCGCGTGACATCCAGGCATGGGAATACCAGCCGCTCGGACCATTCCAATCGAAGGCGACCGCCACGACAATCTCGCCCTGGATCGTGATGAAGGCGGCGCTTGAGACATTCCGGGTGTCGACACCGGCACGCGAAGTTCCGCTTCTGCCACATTTGGCGGAACCGGGGCCGCTGCTCTACGATATCGCGCTCGAAGTCGGTCTTACGCCTGAAGACGCTGCCGAAACGATCCTCAGCCGCACCAATTACCGGGAAATGTATTACTCGGCAGCCCAGCAGCTCGCCCATCATACAACCGCCGGCTCCCCGATGAACACCGGCGATCTTCTCGGCTCCGGTACGATTTCCGGACCGCTGAAGGAAAATCGCGGCTCCCTGCTCGAGCTCAGTTGGGGTGGCAAGGAGCCGCTCACGCTTGAGAACGGAGAGACGCGCAGCTTCCTTCACGACAACGACATCGTCACCCTGCGCGGAGTAGCGAAGGGAGACGGCTACATCATCGGTTTTGGCGATTGTACGGGACGCATTCTTCCGGCACTCGCCGACCCTTACTCACGACAAGGATAGTTCCATGGCCAAAGCATTTGCTTCGCAAGGCGACCTCGCCGACAAGACGATCAGCTTCACAGAAGTCGGGGAGGGACTCTATGCCTTTACCGCCGAAGGCGATCCTAATTCGGGCGTCATCATCGGTGATGACAGCGTGATGATCGTGGAAGCTCAGGCCACTCCGCGTCTGGCGCAGAAGGTGATCGACTGCGTCCGCACCGTCACCGACAAACCGATCAGCCATGTCGTACTGACGCACTATCATGCGGTGCGGGTGCTCGGGGCCAGTGCCTTCAACGCCGGCCAGGTGATCATGTCGGATGCCGCCCGCAAGATGGTGGTCGAGCGCGGGCAGGAGGACTGGGAAAGTGAATTTCAGCGCTTCCCGCGCCTGTTCCAGGGACATGAGTCCATTCCGGGTCTGACTTGGCCTACAACGACCTTCAATGGCAAGATGTCTGTTTTTCTGGGTAAGCGCCGCGTCGATATCATGCAAGTCGGCCGCGCTCACACTGCCGGCGACGCCGTCATTCACGTGCCGGACCAGAATGTCATGTTCACCGGCGATATCGTCGAGGCGCATTCGGCCTGCTATTGCGGCGACGGGCATTTTGCCGAATGGGGTGCGACCCTGGAGGCAATCCGCGCCTATGACCTCGCGGCTATCGCACCGGGCCGTGGCGGTGCAGTGATCGGCCGTGATGCGGTGAATGGCGCGCTCGACCGAACCAGGGATTTCGTGGACTCAACCTACAAGCCGGTGGTGCGCATTGCCGCACGTGGGGGCTCGCTCCGCGAGGCATGGGACGCTGTTCGTTCCGAGTGCGATCCGAAGTTCAAGGATTATGCCATCTACGAACATTGCCTGCCGTTCAATGTGGCGCGGGCCTATGACGAGGCGCGCGGTATCGACCATCCACGTATCTGGACAGCCGAGCGCGACATGCAGATGTGGGCAGACCTTCAAGGCTAACCGTTTCCCGGAGGAGGGATCATGAGAACTCCCGTCACGGAGCGCTACCCGCTAGCGTTCCGACTGTATCCTTACGTCAAGTCACCGGACCAGACCGCCGTAACGCCGATCAGGCACAAGGTGGTCGTCGCTGGCGGCGGGCCAGTGGGGCTTGCAACCGCCCTCGATCTTGGTCTGCGCGGCGTTCCGGTTCTCGTTTGTGACGACCAGGAGGGAGTGGGGCTCGGCAGCCGGGCCATCTGCTTTGCCAAGCGAACGCTGGAAATATGCGATCGCCTTGGCGCGGGTGTGTCTATGCTGGCGAAAGGCGTGCAATGGAACATTGGAAAGGTCTTTCACGACAACAGGCTGCTCTATGAGTTCAATTTGTTGCCGGAAGACGGTCATGCCTTTCCCGCCTTTATCAATCTCCAGCAGCCGCTGTTTGAGAAGTTCCTCCATGAGGCCATCGTCAAGGCGCAGAGCCGGGGCGCGCCGATCGAGATTCGCGGCAGCACCCGTATCGACGCCGTGGTGCGGCATGAGGATCACGTAACGATCGATGTTATGACACCGGACGGTCCTTATGTGTTGGAGGCGGATTGGCTAGTCGCATGTGATGGCGCTCGCTCTCCCATACGTGCCATGCTGGGTCATGGCTTTGACGGACGCGTGTTCGAGGACAACTTCCTGATTGCCGACGTAAAGATGAAGGCGAATTTTCCGACCGAGCGCTGGTTCTGGTTCGAGCCGCATTTCAAGTCGGGCGACAGCGCCCTTCTTCACAAGCAACCCGATGACATCTGGCGCATCGATTTCCAGCTTGGCTGGAATATCGATCGGCAAAAGGAACTCAAGCCGGAGAATATCAGAGCGCGCGTGAGCGCAATGCTCGGGCCAGATGTGGACTACGAGCTGGACTGGTGCTCGATCTATACATTCCAGTGTCGCCGCATGGAGAAGTTCCGCCACGGGCCGGTTCTCTTTGCTGGGGACTCGGCGCATCAGGTCTCGCCCTTTGGCGCACGCGGCGCGAATTCAGGCGTGCAGGACGCCGACAATCTCGGCTGGAAGCTTGCCCTCGTGGTGCAGGGACTTGCGCCTGATACGCTGCTCGATAGCTACGACAGCGAGCGGGTCTACGGAGCGGACGAGAATATCGCGAACTCGACGAGGGCGACGGATTTCATTACCCCGAAATCAGCCATTTCAAAGCTTTTCCGCGACGCCGTGCTCCAACTCGCCGAGACCGTTCCCTTCGCGCGAACGGTCGTCAATTCCGGTCGTCTGTCCATGCCTTGTACCTACGATGGTTCTCCACTAAATGGTCCTGACGTGGCGAGCTTTCCTGCGCGAACGCGACCCGGGAGCCCCTGCCCGGACGCGCCTATCGGCGCTGACTGGTTGCTTCGCCTGCTTGGCGGCAATTTCACCCTTCTTGCTATCGATGCCGATGTTCCGACGACATTTTCCGCCTGTGGCATCCCGTTGAGCGTACTCTCGGTCTCAGGCCGTGACAACAAGGCCCTTGGCGAACGCTATCTCGGGAATGCGACGAGCGCTGTTTACCTTATACGCCCGGATCAGCATGTGGCCGCGCGCTTCAAGCATTTCGATGAAGAGGTCGTCGCCGCCGCCGTCGGCCGCGCCATTGCAAAGGATGTCGTGGATGCTTGAGACTAGGCCCAATTTCGACCGGCCCGACGAATCCTATGCGCTTTTGATCAAGGCGCATGAGGGCCTTTCGGAAGCCGAGAGCCACGCCATGAACGCCCGTCTGATCCTCATCCTGATGAACCAGATCGGTGATCATGCCGTCATCGCCGAGGCACTCGCCCTTGCACGAAACGTGCGTGCCGCGACCTGACGGTGTTACCGGCCTTATCTGTCGGATCGGCACATTAAGCGGGGGCGTGGTGGCTTTGCGAGGAAGCGACCACGCCAACAGAGTGCGTTCGGTCGAAGTGAGTTGGCTACTATCCGGCCCGTCATTCGCACTATCGTTTGGCACTGCCACCCCTGGCATGGCGGCGTGATGCCGGCGAACAAAGCGGAAATGATAGGCTGGCGGCCCCCAAGGCCGCGGCCGTTTTTTGGAGAGGATCGTGTGATGGAGGGAAACATGGCGCTGCATTTTACGCCGAATAAAACGCGCATTGAAGAGGCGGAGATCACCCGCTTTCGCCTTTGGTGCGCAGAAAGGTTCGGCGTTTCCCTGCCATCCCATGACGCATTTCACCAATGGTCCGTCCGCCAGCGTGGCTCTTTTTGGTCGGGGCTCTGGGACTATTGCGGCGTGCAGGGCAATAAGGGTGGGACGGCGTTACTTGAAACAGGCAAAATACTGGAGGACACGTTTTTCCCAGGGGCCAGACTGAACTTCGCGGAAAACCTGCTCGCAAAGCGCGGCGTCGACGATGCGTTGATCTTTCGCGGTGAAGATAAAGTGGCAAGCCGTTGGAGCTGGGACAGGCTCACTGAGACCGTCTCGCGTGTTCAGCAGGCCTACCGTTCACTCGGCATTGGACCGGGCGACCGCATCGCCGCCATGTTACCAAACGTGCCAGAAACGGTAGCCTGCATGCTCGCGGCAGCGTCGATTGGGGCCATCTGGTCGTCCTGTTCTCCTGATTTTGGCGAACAGGGTGTGATGGACCGTTTCGGCCAGATCGAGCCAAAACTATTCCTAGCCTGCGACGGCTACTGGTATAACGGCAAACGCATCGATGTCGGCGAGAAGGTGACGGCGCTGGAGCCACGGCTCGGCGTTCCGGTCGTTATCGTGGAGTATTGTGGCGGAGCGGAAAGCCTTGCCGTTACGCTGTCGAATGGGCGTACACTTGAGGCTTTCATGTCCTCCCATGACGCGCGCGAACCCGTGTTCGAGCAATTGCCATTTTCCCATCCGCTGATCATCCTGTTTTCATCGGGGACGACGGGCGTGCCGAAATGCATTGTCCACTCAGCCGGGGGAACGCTGCTCCAGCATCTGAAGGAACACCGATTCCATTGCAATATCGGGGTCGGAGACCGACTCTTCTACTATACGACCTGTGGCTGGATGATGTGGAACTGGCTGGTTTCCGGTCTGGCGAGCGGGGCCACGCTTTGCCTCTACGATGGCTCTCCCTTTTCGCCCGATGCAAAGGTCTTATGGGATTATGCCGAAGAGGAGCAGTTTTCCTTCTTCGGCACCTCGGCTAAGTATCTCGATGCCCTTGCCAAGGCAGATCTAAAACCGCGCGAAAGTCATCGGCTGGACCATCTGACAGCTGTACTGTCAACCGGCTCGCCCTTGTCGCCCGCCAGTTTCGACTATGTATACCGAGACATAAAGCCCGACGTGAGCCTCGCCTCGATGTCAGGCGGCACCGATATCGTTTCCTGCTTCGTGCTTGGCAATCCGGTGAAGCCGGTTTGGTCCGGCGAAATCCAGGGGCCGGGATTGGGCATGGCAGTCGAGGTTTTCGACGACCTCGGCCAGCCGCTGGCGAGCGGCAAGGGCGAACTGGTTTGCACCTGTGCATTCCCTGCGATGCCAATCGGCTTCTGGAACGACCCGGACCGCTCGCGCTTCCGCTCTGCATATTTCGAGCGCTTCGAAGATAACTGGTGCCATGGGGATTTTGCGGAATGGACCGGCCATGGCGGCATCGTGATCCATGGTCGCTCGGATGCAACGCTGAACCCCGGCGGTGTCCGGATTGGCACGGCCGAGATTTACAACCAGGTTGAGCGGATCACCGAGATCGAAAGCGCCGTCTGCATCGGCCAGGATTGGGACAACGACGTTCGCGTCGTCCTCTTCGTCAAGCTTCGCAGCGGCGTGACGCTCGACGTGCTCCTGACGCAAAAAATCAAGCAGAAGATCAGAACCGGGGCCTCACCACGGCACGTGCCAGCAAAGATAATCGCCGTTGCCGATATTCCGATGACCAAAACCGGCAAGGTGGTCGAGCTTGCGGTGCGTGAGGTTGTGCACGGGCGGCCAGTCAAAAATGAGGAAGCGCTGGCTAATCCGCAGGCCCTTCTCCTCTTCGCCGGTCTGGCGGAGCTGGCAGGCTGAGCCCTGAGGTGATCGCCTGCTGCGGCTCGCGGTGCGTTTGTCTCTTAGACCGAGGCTCGTGCTCCTAAGGCTTGATTTCGAAGCCCTGCTTTCCGTGGCGCATGCCTTAGAATTTCTTTGATAACCCGGTGACCGGGAGGTCCAGCCTCCCGGTCACCGAGAATGATCAGTTCTGCGCGGACTTCAGCCCTGCGTCGAGAGCGTCAAGAATGCGCGCGACATCGGCCTTCGAAATGATCAGCGTAGGCGACAAGATGATGTTGTTGCCCGACGTGCGGATCATCACGCCGGCGTCATAGGCCCCCTTGTAAACCTTCCCCACGACATCTTTCCCAGCCGGTGTCTTGTCATCTCTGTTGGCGACCAGTTCGAGTGCGCACATCAGACCCTTGCCGCGCACATCGCCGATGATCGGGTGACGAGCCTGCAGATCATTCAGGCCATCGAGCAATTCCACACCGCGCGCTGCGGCATTCGTGGGCAGATCCTGCTTGATCGTTTCGGTAAGGCAGGCGAGGGCAGCTGCCGCTCCAACAGGGTGACCGGAGTAGGTATAGCCATGACCGATGCTCCCCATTGCAGTACGGTCAGCTTCGAAAGCGTCCGCGATGCGACTGCCGATCATGACAGCGCCGAAAGGGAAGTAGCCATTGGTGATGGCCTTCGCCGTGCACATCATGTCCGGCTGAACGTCCCAGAGCCGACTTCCAGACCACGCACCGGTGCGGCCGAAGGCAGTGATGACCTCATCGGCGATCAGCAGGATCCCGTTTTTGTCACAGAGCGTGCGCAGCCCAGGCATCAGACTCTCATGTGGAACGATGACGCCTCCGGCGCCAAGTACTGGCTCCATGATGAGGGCAGCAATAGTGTCCGCGCCATTAAAGGCGATCTCGTCGGCGAACTGCCGGATAATGGCGTCTGCGATCAGCTTCGGGTCATCGGTATTGAATGGGTTGCGATAGGCATACGGTGCTGCCAGATGGATAGTGCCCGGCAGGAGCGGCTCATAGGCGCGACGGAAATTTTGATTTCCATTGACACTCGCCCCGCCAAAATGTGTGCCGTGATAGCCTTTCTTTAACGATACAAATTTCGTCCGCTCCGGTTGGCCATTGATTTTGTGGAACTGCCGGGCAAGGCGAAGCGCTGTTTCAACGCTGTCGGATCCACCCGATGTAAAGAAGCTGCGTACCATGCCATCGGGGCCGAAAAATTCGGCAAGAGCTACGGATAGTTCTATTAAAGGCCCGTTGGTGGTGCCGCGGAAAGCTGAGTAATACGGCAACTCGTTCAGTTGCGTCGTGATCGCATGTTTGACCGCATCGCAGGAATAGCCGAGGTTGACATTCCAAAGGCCTCCCACGCCATCGAGCAACCGTTTGCCGTCTATATCAATGATTTCCGCCCCTTCCCCACCAGTTATGATCGTCGGAGGATTGGCCCGCATTTCTGCTGGATGTGCCATTGGATGCCAGACATGGCGGGCGTTGTGCTCGGTCAGGAAGTTGCTATCGGCCATCGTATCGTACTCCTTGGAATCGGTTTTGTTCAGGCGGAAAGAAGCGAGAGGGCGCGCTCATAGCTAGTGCCTGGGCGGGTTACATCGAAATGCACGCAGGACATCCCAACGGCCTCACCACCACGAATGTTCTTCAACTGATCATCGACAAAAACGCAGTCGCCGGCGGCTATGGAAAGGCCGTTGGTAATAAAGGCGAAAGCGCGTGGGTCGGGCTTCAGGATCTCGGTATAGGTGGCATCGACGATCACATCGAAATCGGCGAGGAACGGCAGCTTGGCGCGGAACTCCTTGCCATAGAAGAGATCGAGTTCATTGGACAAAATGGCCAATCGATGGCCCGCACGCTTTGCTGCGCCGATCGCTTCAAGCGCTTCGGGACGGATGACCTCCGATGGATCGTTGCCGCGAACGGCGGTCAGGAACGGCGGCAGTGTGTCCCAATCCCTGCCCACAAGCCTACCGGTCTCGCGCGCACGCGTCGTCCAGTAGTCACGCTCGGTGATGACGCCGGCCTGCATGTCGCGCCAGAGCGGATCCGTGTCGACGTCAAAAGGGCCACGCCAGGTCAAAGTACCAGCGGCAAGGTCGAGCGCCCTTTCGCTCAGGTCATGCGTCTCGAAGAGGGTTTTCGATATCACCCCTCCAAAATCCAGCACCAGTGCTCTTCGCGTCATTTATGCATTCTCCCTGATCTTCATGAGAAAGGCTTTAGGCGACTCTCCACCCATCGCCCGCGTTGCCCTGACCGATGCCCGCAGCACGGCACTTTCAATTTCGCGTTCCAGCTCTGGTGTGATGCGCGTGGAGATGCACGCCGCTGAGATCGTCGCCTGGATCTTGCCGTGCCAATTGAAAATGGGAGCGGCGATGCCAGTGACATCATCTTCAAAACTCCTGCTGGAGATCGCGCAGCCATTCTTCCGGATCTTATCCAGACGCTGTCGAAGCTCGATCTCAGACTTGACGGTGCTATCGGTATAGGTTGTCGGGACATTGAGGCGCCGCAGCGCTTCATTGACGATCGCATCGTCGGCGTAGGCTAGAAAGACCAGGCCGGAGGCTGTGGCGTGGATGGGAAGAGGCTGTGCCGGATCGATAAATACCCTCGTGGACCGGTGCGGCTCGGCAATAGCGATTGTCGTCATGCCCTTGCCGGAGAACAAGCATGCATGCGTCGATTCCCCCACCTCCTCGGTTAGGGATTCGAGTATCGGCTGTAGTACCGCAATCACCGGAAAACTTGCCTCACGGATGCGGGCGAGGCGCAAGACTGCGGTGCCCAAACGGTACCGCCGGGTTTCCGGGTGCTGTTCGACAAAGCCGCTAGCAACGAGCGAGGCGAGGATTCGCATTGTCGTTACCTTGTCCATGTCAGCTGCCCGCGCAAGATCACTCAATCGGTATTCCGGCGTTTCAGGCGAGAAAAAGCCCAACAAAAACATAGCTTTGTCGATCGTCTTCATCGTTGAGCCAGGGCGTCTATCTGTGCTCTCGGTCATTTTTTGATCCTCGCGATTTTAGATACTTGACATAAACTAGTCGCGGATGCAACATGTTTGAAACAGCGTAGATAATAATGGAACAGTACGCAACTCAACTGGAGGCATCGAATGAAGAATTTCCTGAAGGGCGCACTCATTGCGCTCATGGCAACGACCGGAATGGTCGGAACCGCTCTCGCCGAATACCCGCAGCGGCCTATCACCATCGTCGAACCCTGGCCTCCTGGAGACGTGGATGATCAGCTTGTTCGGATAATCGCTGAAGAATTCACTAAGCAAACCGGCGTTCCGGCAAAGGTTGTTAATCGGCCCGGCGGATACGGTGTTGAAGGCGCCCAGTCAGTGCTGAGCTCAGCCGCCGACGGATATACGATCGGCAACTTTCTGATCGACATACCGACGAGCTACATCGTGCAGGGCATTACGCCCTATGCGCGAGGAGACATGGAAGTCATCGGCCTCAATATGAACTTCCCCTTCATCCTCGCCGCAAAGAAGGATGCGCCGTACAATAATCTTGCCGAACTGGCGGAGTACGCGAAGAAAAACCCGGTCAAGCTCGCGCATTTCGGCTTCGAGACCATTCCCGCACAGCAGACGTTTGAGGCCGCGCGCCAACTCGGGTTCAAGTTCTCAACCGAAACCGGCTACGACGTGACAGACTGCACGACGCTTGCCAACGGCGACGCGGACGTCATGAACTCCACCGTCGGGCTGGTGCTGGCCTGTAAGGACGATATCAAGGTTATCGCGGCCTACACTGAGAAGCCCATTTCGGTCTTTCCTGAAGCGCCTCTGCTGCGGGACCAGATCACGGGTCCAACCTTCTCTCTGTGGTCTGGGCTTTTTGTTCCGAAGGGCACGCCCCAAGACGTAAAGGACAAGCTTGCCGCAATCGCGGAAAAGGCCATGATGTCCGAGCAGGCAAAGCAAATCTCCGCTACAAGCGGCGCCGAAGTCTATTGGCAGGGCTCTGCCGAGGCGCAGGCACGTATCGACAAGGACTTCGAAGCGGTCAAGGACCTTTTCTCGAAGATGAAGAAATAAGGTTTCGCATCGGTCGGGCCCCTCCGGGAAAGCCCGACCGTCCTCGCTCTACAACGTGTCAGGATATCGCGCCATGACTGCACATGTCGATCACATCCCAACGGCTGCGGATGCGGAAACGCCGCAGTTCGAGGATGACGTCACTCCCGAAGCCGCATCGGTTGCGGGGACCCTTTTGTTGCTCTTCGCAGGACTGGCGCTCATCGTTCTGCCCTTTGCAACAGTCGCAGGCAAACGTCCACTCGGCTGGATCCAGGAGCCGTGGTCCTGGCCCTTTATCGTGCTGATAGTCGCCCTTCTTGGCGGCGGCGGCCTGCTCTTCGATTATCTCAGGCTGCGCCGGAACCCGGGATTTTCTGCGAAGGCAAACGAAGCCTTCGTCGGGATGGGACGCTCGTTCGCCTATGCAGCCGCCTTCTTGGCCTTCATCGGTGGGGTAGGGCTGATTGGGTTCACGTTGGCCTCCATCCTCTTCATGCAGATCCTCTATTACATGTCTGGCCTTCGGGGTGCGAAGTGGAGCCTTATCGGGCTCGCTGTGACCGTGGCGATCGTTCTCGCCTTCCGCGTCGGCCTCGGCATCTGGTTCCCACTCCCCCCTATCATGCTTCTTTTCCCTGACTGGGTCGGCAACGCGCTTGGAGAATATCTATGATGGATTCGATCATCCTCGGCTTCCAGGAAGTCGCACACTGGCAGGTGATCGCTGCGCTCCTGATCGGTGCCATCGCCGGCATTCTGGTTGGCGCAATTCCAGGCATGGAGCCCGCCGGCGCGATGGCTATTGCCCTGCCGTTCACACTGACCATGGAGCCGCTTCCAGGCATCATCCTGCTGCTCGGTTGCTATGGTGGTGCATGGTATGGCGGCGCCATTCCGGCAATCCTGATCAGAGTACCCGGAACACCAGTTAACGTCCTGACGACCTATGACGGCTACCCACTGGCCCAGAAGGGCCATCCAATGCGGGCTCTGTCGCTTGCCTACTCATCGTCCTTCGTCGGTGGTATAATCTCGATCCTCGCATTGATTTTCCTGGCTCCCTTCATGGCTAAGATTGCTGCGAAATTCGGTCCACCGGAATTCGCGGCGGTCATGATCCTCGCATCGGTTTCGGTCGTTCTTGCGCATCACCAGAACATCCGTGGCGCGATCTTGACGTTCGGCATCGGAATGTTCCTCGGAACCATCGGCTTCGAGAGCCCGCACCATACGCTACGCTACACCTTCGACCAGACTTGGCTGTTGGGCGGCATTCCAATGGTGCCTATGGTCATTGGTCTCTTTGCGCTGAGCCAAGCCTTCATTTTGCTCGAAACGAAGTCGCCGCCAAAAGTACCAGAAAACCTCTCGTCGACCGGACGGTTCGTTGGTCTATTCGAAGTTTTCAAATACCGCGCGACTGTGATCCGGTCATCGCTCATCGGGCTCGTTATGGGGCTGCTTCCAGGCGTCGGCGAATTCGGGGCACAATTTCTATCCTATTCGCTCGCCCGCCGCTTCTCGAAGAAGCCGGAGGAGTTTGGGAAGGGCTCGCCAGAAGGTCTGGTGGCGTCCGAAGTTTCTATCAACGCCTGCACCTCTACCGTTCTCGTGCCGCTGCTTTCGTTGGGCATCCCAGCCGATCCGCTGATGGCTATGCTTCTGGCGGTTTTCATGGTTCACAATATCGTGCCCGGGCCGCAACTTTTTGTTGAACATGCGGACTTCATTTCTGGCCTCTACATTTCACTGTTCCTGCTCAACATCTTCGTGATGATCTTCCTGCTGATCTTCACCAAGTACATTGTGCGTCTGTCATCGATATCGCCACGTGTTATCGGCGCGGCCATCATGATCCTCGGCTTTATCGGCACTTATACTCAGAACTTCCGTATCACAGACGGTTTGATCACACTGGCATTCGCGATTGTTGGCCGATTCATGCTGAAGAATGGAGTGCCGGCTTTTCCGATGGTAGTGGGTCTCGTGCTTGGACCAATGATGGAAGGCCGGATCAAGCAGGCGCTCAGCATCTCCGGCGGAGATCCCACTATTTTCCTCACGCGTCCTCTTGCCGCGGCGTTTCTCACGCTAGCTGTGATCGCCGTCGTCACGTTCAGCTGGAACCACTTCAGGAACAAAACTGTGGAGGCGCACTGATGCAGAACGAGATCAATGCGATGCGGGGGGATCACATCCCGCCGCAAAGGCTTCTTGTTGACGGCAAGTTTCGCTCCGCTTTTTCCGGTCAAGAACTTGATGTTCTCTCGCCGCTTGACGGCACGCGGCTGACGACCCTTGCTGATGCGGGTCGCGAAGATGTCAATCTCGCCTGCCAGTCGGCCCGCGCTGCCTTCGAGGCGGGAGTCTGGTCGCGGACGGCGCCTAGCCACCGGAAGAAGGTGCTGCTGAAGCTGGCCGACCTCATCGAGAAAGAAGCCCTGAAGATCTCGGTCCTTGGCGTGCGCGACAACGGCACCGAAATCGCCATGG
Source organism: Rhizobium sp. WSM1274 (assembly GCF_025200775.1). Lineage (NCBI taxonomy): Bacteria > Pseudomonadati > Pseudomonadota > Alphaproteobacteria > Hyphomicrobiales > Rhizobiaceae > Rhizobium > Rhizobium sp. WSM1274. The sequence continues at coordinate 629,696 of NZ_CP104139.1, forward strand.
CGTTGAAGGCCGAACCCATGAGTGCGGCTTCGACTTTCCGGTACTATGCGGAACTGATCGATAAGACATACGGCGAGATTGCGCCGACCCAGAGCGATGTGCTCGCGCTGGTTCACAGGCACCCGGTTGGTGTGGTGGCTGTCATTGTGCCCTGGAACTTCCCACTGATGATCGGCGCCTGGAAAATTGCACCGGCACTCGCAGCCGGCAACAGTGTCGTGCTGAAGCCTGCGGAGACCGCCTCGCTCACATTGCTGCGGATTGCCGAACTGGCGCTCGAAGCCGGCGTTCCGCCTGGTGTCTTCAATGTCGTAACGGGACAGGGGGCTGTCGCCGGCGAAGCACTTGGCCTGTCGATGGACGTCGACGTGATGGCCTTCACGGGCTCCGGTGGCGTCGGGCGAAAACTTCTCGAATATTCTGCCCGTTCCAACCTGAAGCGGGTCTATCTCGAACTCGGTGGCAAGAGCCCGAACATTGTCTTTGCCGACGCGCCCGACTTGGACAAGGCTGCGAAGGTGGCCGCTTACGGCATCTTCCGCAATTCCGGCCAGGTCTGCATTGCAGGCTCGCGTCTGCTGGTCGAGGCGTCGATCGCCGACCACTTCGCAGAAAAGGTTGCAGCGATTGCGGCGTCCATGAAGGTCGGAGATCCGCTTGATCTTACGACCGAAGCCGGCGCCCTCAACTCTGAGACACATCTGGACCGTAGTCTCGGCTTTGCCGCGCGGGCTCAAATGGAAGGTGCTGAACTTCTAACCGGCGGCAACCGCATCCTGCAGGAGACGGGAGGGTGGTTCATGGCGCCGACCGTCCTGTCGAATGTTCGTCCGGAAATGGAAGTTTCGCGGAACGAGGTCTTTGGCCCTGTCCTCGCTGTTACGCCCTTTGCCGACGAAGCGGATGCCATCCGGATGGCAAATGACACCGATTTCGGCCTGGCGTCTGCGGTTTGGACCTCCAATCTTTCGCGGGCGCATCGAATGGTGGAGAGCCTTCGCGCTGGCTTGGTACACGTCAACACATATGGCGGCTCGGACCTCACAGTGCCGCTTGGTGGTGTCAAGCAGTCTGGCAACGGCCATGACAAGTCCCCGCACGCACTCGACAAGTATCTCGACCTCAAGACTGCATGGATACAGCTGTGACCGTGACCAAAACTCTTCCGCCATCCGCACCGGCCGTCATTATTGGCGGCGGTATCATCGGTGTCTCGACCCTTTATCACCTTGCGAAGAAAGGGATGGAAGGAGCCGCCCTCGTGGAACGCAAGCAGCTTGCGTCCGGCACCACGTGGCATGCGGCGGGCATTGTCGGCCAGTTGCGTGAAAGCTCGGCGCAAACCGAGCTTTCGAAATACACTGCGCGCCTGTTCACAGAACTGGAAGTCGAAACAGGGCAGGCAACTGGCTACAAGCAGAACGGCACCCTGCATCTGGCGTTGTCGGATATCCGCGCCGAGCAACTGCTCCGCAACCAGGATCATGCGGCCCGCATGAAGATCGAAAGTCGCATTCTCTCGGTCGAGGAGATAAACGAGCTTTGGCCCCTCGTTGATACGTCCGACGTGCATTGCGGCTTCCTTGTTCCCTCGAACGGGCAGGTTAATCCACTCGACGTGACCCAGGCGCTGGCAAAAGGCGCCAAGGCGCGAGGCGCACAAATCTTCGAGAACACGAAGGCCATTCGTATCCTGACACGGAACGGCAAAGTGGTCGGCGTCGAGACAGATCAGGGCGTTATTGCAACGGAGAAGGTTCTTCTGGCGGCGGGCATGTGGTCGCTGCGTTTTGCCGCCGAGCATGGCGTGACCGTTCCGCTCCACGCGGCCGAACATTTCTACATCCTCACCGAAGCCATTCCCGACCTGCCGCGCACATTGCCTGGTCTCGTCGTACTTGAGGAACGGCTCTACACCAAGGAGGATGCCGGCAAGCTTCTGATCGGTGGCTTCGAAGCGCGCGGCAAAGCCTGGGGGCGTCAGGGCATCCCGAAGAGTTTCGAGTTCGACGAGCTGCCCTTCGACATGGATCATGTGGAGCCGGTGCTGGAGAAATTCTTCACCCGTTTCCCGGCTCTTGAAACGATGGGTATCCAGACCTTCTTCAATGGACCGGAGAGCTTCACACCGGACGGACGGCCATACATCGGTCCCGCTCCGGAGATGCACGGGCTCTTCATCGCCGCCGGCATGAACTCGAACGGCATCCTCAATTCCGGTGGTGTCGGGCTCACCATGGCAGCCTGGATGACCGAGGGCCAACCACCGCGCGCTGTCGCCTCGATGCTGGCCGCACGAGCGCATCCTTTCCAGAAGAACATGGCCTACAATGCCGAGCGTGTGACCGAAGGCGTCGGTCTTCATTGGGGCTTGCATTGGCCGGGCCGGCAGATCGAGACAGCGCGCGGCGTTCGCCGGGTACCGCTGCATGACCGTCTACTTGCGGCCGGGGCCGTTATGGCCGAGCGTATCGGCTGGGAAGTGCCGATGTACTTCGACCTCGAAAACCCGAGCTGGACTGAGCGTGCAAGTCTGGGTTGGCAGGACTGGTCGGAACGGGTCAAGGCAGAGTGTTTTGCAGCACGCGATCATGCGGTGCTCATTGACCAGTCGATGTACGGAAAGATCCTCGTGCAGGGACCGGATGCCGTCAAGGCTCTGAACCGTGTCTCCGGCGCCGAAATCGATGTTGCGGTCGGCACCTCGGTCTACACGCAGTTCCTCAACGAGAGGGGCGGGATCGAGGCGGATGTCACCGTGACCCGCATCGCCGCGGAACAGTTCATGGTCGTCACCGGTCATCCAAGCCAGATCCGCGACCAAACCCACATTCGCGCCCATGCAGAACCCGCCTGGCGCTTCGAGATTTTCGACGCGACCTCGGCCTATGGTCTTTTGACCATACATGGCCCGCAGTCCCGTGCGATCCTCCAGCAGCTTTCGGCGGACGACCTGTCCAATGAGGCATTCCCGTTCGGCGCGGCGCGCGAGATTGACCTTGGCTTCGCGCGCGTCTGGGCCATCCGCCGCTCGTTCCTGGGCGAGCTCGGTTATGAGTTGATGATTTCGAGCGAGTTCACGGCGCACGTATACGACGAAATCATGCGTGCCGGCGCTCCATTAAGTCTACGCCACGCGGGCATGTTTGCACTCGGCGCTTGCCGCCTCGAAAAGGGCTTCCGGCACTTCGGCCACGATATCGGTGAGGAAGACACGCCAATCGAAACCGGCCTCGGCTTTGCTGTGAAGCTCGCTAAGGAAGGCTTTGTCGGCCGTGAGGCGCTGATGCGCCAGAAGGAGGCGCATGGTGCGGGCACGCCGCATCGCACCGTTTCCCTGTTGGTGGAGGGCGCGTCCGCCGAGACAGGACCTTATCTCATTCACAACGAGCCGGTCTTCAAGGATGCCGCACTCGTCGGTCATGTCACGTCCGGCGGCTGGGGCTGGAGACTGAACGCGATGATTGGACTTGCTTCTCTTAACCGCGAGAACGGCGTCACCAAGGATTGGATCGATGAAGGTCGCTTCGAGGTGCAGGTGGCAGGCAAGCTTTATCCGCTCCGCGTCCAACTCGGCGCTTTTTATGATCCAGCCGGGACGATCATGCGGGGCTGATTCACACAAAAAAAGGGGAATTGAAGATGAGCGCAATAAAAACAATCCTCGTGATTGGCACTTACGACACGAAGGATCAGGAGCTCAACTACGTCGCTGATTGCATCAAGAAGCTGGGTGGAAACGTGATCTCGATGGACGTCAGCGTGCTTGGGGATCCGTCGCAACCAACGGATATTTCCAAGCACGAGGTCACGGCCGCAATTGGCAAGACGATCAATGACGCATCGAATGCCGGTGACGAGAATTTGGCCATGCAAATCATGGCTTCTGGTGCGTCCACGCTTTGCGCCAGACTCTATGCCGAAGGTCGCATAGACGGCATGATTGCGCTTGGTGGCACCATGGGTACCGACCTAGCGCTGGATTGCGCCCGTGCGCTGCCGATCGGCGTGCCGAAATATGTTGTCTCGACGATCGCGTTTTCACCGTTGATTGCGCCGGATAGGCTTTCCGCGGATATCCAGATGATCCTGTGGGCTGGCGGTCTCTACGGCCTCAACGACATCTGCAAGGCGACGCTCAGCCAGGCGGCCGGCGCCATCTATGGCGCGGCGCTCGCAGTGGAGCCGCCGGACCCGGACCGGCCAGTCATCGGTATGGTGAGCTTCGGCTCTTCCGCGCTTCACTATATGGTTCATCTGCGTCAGCCGTTGATCGACCGCGGCTTTTCTGTCGCAGTCTTTCATGGCACGGGCATGGGGGGCATGGCTTTGGAAAGCCTTGCGGAGCAAGGTTACTTCGCGGCAGTGCTGGAGCTCGCGGTGGCCGAGATCGGCAATCTTATGGTCGGTTCTGTCGTCAACGCCGGCGCCAACCGCATGACGGCTGCCGGCCGCTTGGGCACACCGATCATTGCCGCACCCGCCTTTGGCGACATGATCGACTTCGCGACATGGCAGCCCGTGCCCGAACGGTTCCGGGATCGGCCCTATCATGCTCACAACCGCCTGCTCGCCTCTGCCTCGCTGACTGCGGACGAACGCCGCGAACTTGCTCGTGAAGTGGCTCACCGACTGCAGCAGTCCTCGGGGCCGGTCCATTTCGTGCTTCCGACGCAGGGCATTCATGCCTGGGACGTTGAGGGCATGCCCGCGCATGATCCGGAAGCGCTTGCCGAAATGGTAGACGAGTATCGGAAGGTGATGGTCGATCCGATCGAGCTTTCGGTGCTCGATTGCCACATCAACGATTTGGCCTTCTCAGAAAAGGTGCTCGAGGTCATCGATCGGTGGATAGCTGACGGCACCATCAAGATGACGCGGTAAAGATGTGATGGATCCGCGCTATTCAATACTTTTCGAGCCGCTGAAGATCGGGCCGGTCACCGCGCCAAACCGCTTCGTATCGATGCCGCATGCAATCGGCCACAGCTATCTGATGCCGAATGGAGCAATTGGTATCCGCGAAACCCGTGCCGAAGGTGGTTGGGGCATTGTTGCAATGCAGCTGAGCGAAATAGATCCCACTTCTGATCTCGCCGGCTTGCCATATGAGCGGCTTTGGGACGAGGGCGACGTTGCCGCGCATGCGCGATCTGTCGAGCGTATTCATGCCCATGGAGCGCTCGCCTCGATTGAGCTTGCGCATACGGGTATTCGTTCGCGGGGGATATCGACAGGATATCCGGCGATGGGGCCATCCGTCGTGCCTATCCTGAAGCCGGACATGCCCTTCATGGCAAAGGCTATGGACAAAGACGATATCCGTAATCTGCGACAGATGTACCGCGCGGCAACGCGACGGGCAAAGGCCGCAGGCTATGATATCGTCTATGTCTATGCCTCGCACGAAGCCTCGATTTTGTGGCACTTCCTGTCTCCTGCTTACAACTTCCGGACAGATGAGTATGGCGGCAGCTTTGAAAACCGGTTGCGACTTTTCCGCGAAGTGCTGGAGGAAACCAAGGAGGAAGCGGGTGACGACATGGCGGTTGCTGTGCGTTTTGCCGTGCATGAGCTTTCCGGCCCGAAGCGTATCCTGAATAGCGGCGAGGGCAGGGATGTCATTGAGGCGCTCGCCGACCTACCTGACCTTTGGGATGTGAATGTCTCGTCCTGGAGCCGAGACAGCGGCACGGCTCGCTATGATGCCGAAGGTTTCCAGGAGGAATTTACCAGCTTTGTGAAGCAGGTAACCGGCAAACCGGTCCTGGGCGTCGGGCGCTTCACCTCTCCGGATGCGATGGTCAGCCAGATCAGGCGTGGTGTCCTCGATCTCATCGGTGCAGCCCGTCCGTCTATTGCGGATCCATTCCTGCCTGCAAAAGTCCGTGAGGGCCGGATCGAAGACATCCGAGAGTGCATTGGCTGCAACATTTGCGTCGCCGTCGAGACGATCGGGGTGGAACTGCGATGCACGCAAAATCCGACGATTTCCGAGGAATGGCGTCGCGGTTGGCACCCTGAGAAAATCCCTGCGGCCGGCAATGCAAAGACCGTACTGATCGTGGGCTCTGGACCTGCGGGTCTTGAGGCGGCGCTCGTTCTTGCCAAGGCCGGCCACGAGGTGACGGTGGCCGAACGCGCCGACGAGATGGGTGGCCGCTCGGCTCGCGAGGCCCGCATTAAAGGGCTCGCATCCTGGGGGCGGGTTAAGGACTATCGGCTGTATCAGCTTCAGCAGATGCCCAACGTCAATCTCTATCCCGGTAGCGAGCTGGATGCCGGTGGCATTGCTGAGTTCGGGGCTGACCATGTCCTCCTCGCAACCGGTGCTCCATGGCGCGGCGATGGGGCTGGGCGAACCCGCCTTACTCCAATACCTGGTTTCGCGGGTGCAGCTCTGACGCCCGACGATGTCATGGACGGGGCTGCGATAGCCCATTCAGTCGTCATCTACGACGACGATCACTATTACATGGCCAATGCGCTGGCGGCGGATCTGGCTGCCAGGGGACACGCCGTGCACCTGGTAACTCCCATGCCATCGCTTTCGGCCTGGATGGGGCATACGCTCGAGCAACCCCGCATGCTGGCCGAGATGAAAGCCGCCGGTGTGCGTATGTATCCGAACAGCGTCGCAACCGGCTGGAGCGGGAAAGGGCTTGCTGTCAGCCGAGGTGACACGGGAGAGGCGCTACCGGCAATTGCGGGTGCGACGTTGGTCGCCGTGGGCACACGGCTGCCTGACACGCGTCTTGGCGAGGCGCTCACCGCACAAGGCTTGCCTTACCGGACCATCGGCGATGCAGAATGTCCGGGCATCATTCAGGGCGCAGTTTATTCCGGCCATCGTCATGCGCGCGAACTGCTTGGCACGGAGCCCGATGACCGCGTTTTCAAGCGCGAGCGCCCAACACTTTTTCTCTGAGATCGAAGGGATCGACAATCATGACCGCAAAACGGACACCGCTTTATCACGCCTTCAAGGCGCGCAATGCAGAGATGGCCGAGAAGGCCCATTTTCTCACCGCCAACGTCTTTACGGATGCGAAATCAGAACATGAGGCCGTGCGAAACGCGGCAGGCCTGTTCGAGATTTTCGGGCAGTTTCTTGTCGAAGTCGCAGGCGCAAAAGCCGAGACATTTCTGAACGAGACGTTCGTGGCGGATATGTCAAAGGTCGCTCCGGGAAGGGGCATCTATGGCGGCATCCTGAACGAAAATGGCGGTTTCATCGACGACGTCATCACGTATCGACCCGCGCAGGACCTGTTTTGGGTCGTTCCTGCGCCCCATCGTGTCGAAAAGGTCGAAGCTTACCTCAAGGAGCGCGGAAAGCCATACGGCGTGCACGTTGTTTCGCTCGGATATCGTTATGTTTCGCTCTCCCTGCAGGGGCCGCAGTCGCGTGCCTGCCTTGAGCGCGTCACTAGTCAGGATCTTTCCGGGGAGGCGCTTCCAGGTTTCGGGATGGTCAAGACGACGGTAGCCGGCGTGGACGGCGTCGTCGTGACCCGAACGGGTTTCACCGGCGAACTTGGTTACGAACTCTGGGTGCCGACTGAGCACATCGAGAGCTTCTATGACACCGTACTTGAAGCTGGCAAGCTGCTGGGGCTCGTACCATGCGGGGCCGGGTCGATGGGCTCGCTTCGCATCGAGAAACGTTACCCGATCTGGGGTCGGGATATCGGTGAGGACACGACACCCGTTGAAGCGGGATTGGGTTGGACGGTGAAACCGAAGAATGCGTCCTATCCCGGCAAGGCGGTTGTCGAACGACAGAAGCAGGACGGAGTAGAACGCGCGCTCGTTCTTCTCGAATTGCCTTTTGGTACTGTTCTTCCCGCCATCGGTACGGTGGTGAAGTTCGGCGGCGACCCCATCGGAAAAGTCACCTCGGCTGCCCATGGACACACTGTCGGGTGCGGACTTGCCTTGGCTTACGTCCAGATCGGCTGCGCAGGCGACGGACAAGTTCTCACACTGGAAGATGGGACAGGCGTTACGGTTCGCAGGGCCGCCGTCTACGACCCAAAGTCCGTCCGTTCGCGTGCTTAAGCAGGAGGATCGTTCATGAAAATTCTGGTCACCGTAAAGCGTGTCGTCGACTACAACGTGAAGATTCGCGTCAAGCCGGATGGTTCCGGCGTCGAACTCGCCAATGTGAAGATGTCGATGAACCCCTTCGACGAAATCTCCGTCGAGGAAGCGCTCCGCCTCCGGGAATCCGGCAAGGCGACCGAAGTCGTCGTCGTGTCCGTGGGGCCTGCCAAGGCTGAAGAGACCTTGCGCACCGCGCTCGCAATGGGTGCCGATCGGGCAATCCTGGTCGAGACCGACGATCAGGTCGAGCCGCTCGCCATCGCCAAGATCATCAAGGGTGTGGCTGAAGCAGAACAGCCGGGGCTGATCATCGTCGGCAAGCAGGCGATCGATGATGACTCCAACCAGACCGGCCAGATGCTGTCGGCTCTGCTCGGCTGGGCGCAGGGCACGTTTGCCTCCAAGGTCGAAATCGGTGACGGCAAAGCGCAGGTTACCCGCGAAGTCGATGGCGGTCTGCAGACCATCGAGATCAAGCTTCCGGCGGTTGTCACAACAGACCTGCGCCTCAACGAACCGCGCTATGCTTCGCTGCCCAACATCATGAAGGCCAAGAAGAAGCCGCTCGATAAGAAGACGCCGGTTGATTTCGGTGTCGATACGAGCCCGCGCCTGAAAGTTCTGAAGACCGAAGAGCCCTCGGGGCGCAAGGCTGGCATCAAGGTCAGGTCGGTCGCTGAATTGGTCGACAAGCTGAAAAACGAAGCCGGCGTGCTGTGAAATCCGTGAGGCTCGCCTGCAAACGGCGGGCGGCTGCGCTTCCGGTGCTCACGTACCTTTAAGTACGCGGCGCGCCGGTTCTCGCACCCCACCGTTTTCGGCAGGGCCTGACGGATTTCAGGAACCAACACTTTAAGAGGAACAAACATCATGGCCATTCTTCTTCTGGCTGATCACGACAACGCAACCCTGTCCGACCAAACCGCCAAGACGCTGACGGCAGCGTCCAAGATTGGCGGCGACGTGCATGTGCTGGTCGCCGGCAAGGGCGCCCAGGGTGCTGCCGATGCCGCCGCAAAACTGTCCGGCGTTTCCAAGGTCCTGCTCGCCGAAAGCGACGACCTTGCCAACAACCTCGCAGAACCGCTCGCAGCGCTGATCGTCTCGCTGGCCGGCTCCTACGACACGATCCTTTCGGCGGCGACATCCGTCGGTAAGAACGTGCTGCCGCGCGTCGCAGCTTTGCTCGACATCGTCCAGATATCTGAAATCACCGAGGTTGTTTCGGCCGAAACCTTCAAGCGCCCGATCTATGCCGGCAACGCCATCCAGACGGTGCAGTCGTCCGAGGCCAAGAAGGTGATCACCGTGCGTACGGCTTCCTTTGCCTCCGCGGCTGAAGGCGGCTCGGCTTCTGTCGAGAACGTATCGGCTGCCGCCAATCCCGGCCTGTCCACCTTCGTCAAGGACGCACTGTCCTCATCGGATCGTCCGGAACTGACATCGGCCAAGATCATCATTTCAGGTGGTCGTGCACTTGGCTCGTCGGAGCAATTCCAGGAGGTCATCCTGCCGGTGGCCGACAAGCTCGATGCCGCCGTCGGTGCATCGCGCGCTGCCGTCGATGCCGGCTACGCTCCGAACGACTGGCAGGTCGGCCAGACCGGCAAGGTCGTCGCCCCGCAGCTCTACATCGCGGTCGGTATTTCCGGCGCGATCCAGCATCTCGCCGGCATGAAGGACTCGAAAGTCATCGTCGCTATCAACAAGGACGAGGAAGCCCCGATCTTTCAGGTCGCCGACTACGGCCTCGTCGGCGATCTCTTCGTCATCCTGCCGGAACTCGAAAAGGCACTCTAGTCAACATAGGGCCAAATGGATCTGAATATGAAAACGTACATTCTGAACGTATCATGCGTGTCAACGCGCGGCATCGTAGCCGCGATCACCGGTTTTCTGGCAGACAAAGGCTGCAATATCGTCGACTCCTCGCAGTTCGACGATCTGGACACAGGCATGTTCTTCATGCGGCTTACCTTCACGAGCGAGGAGGGCGCAATAATTGGCGACATTGCCGCCGGCTTCGAGACGATCAAGAAGAAATTCGACATGGTCAGCGAGTTCCACGATGGGGGCACCAAAATGAAGGTGCTCCTGATGGTCTCGCGCTTCGGTCACTGCCTCAATGACTTGCTATACCGCTGGAAGATCGGCGCGCTTCCAATCGACATCGTCGCCGTCGTCTCCAATCACTTCGACTACCAGAAGGTGGTCGTCAACCACGACATCCCCTTCCACCATATTCCGGTGACCAAAGCCAACAAGCCGCAGGCCGAGGCCCGAATCATGGACGTAGTCGAGCAGACCGGCGCGGAGCTGATCGTGCTCGCCCGCTATATGCAGGTGCTGTCCGATGCCGTCTGCCAGAAGATGTCGGGCCGTATCATTAACATTCACCATTCCTTCCTTCCTTCCTTCAAAGGGGCAAATCCTTACAAGCAGGCCTATGAGCGCGGCGTGAAGCTTATCGGGGCGACGGCGCATTACGTCACCGCTGATTTAGACGAGGGGCCGATCATCGAGCAGGACGTGGCCCGCATCACGCACTCGCAGTCGGCATCTGACTATGTCTCCATCGGCCGTGACGTAGAGAGCCAGGTGCTGGCTCGTGCCATCCACGCCCATATCCACCATCGGGTATTCCTCAACGGCAACAAGACCATCGTATTCCCGGCAAGCCCAGGCTCTTACGTGTCAGAAAGGATGGGCTGAGGGATGGCGACAAAAATCGATGGGAAGCAAGTTGCCGCCTCGATAAATGACGCCGTGAAATCAGCGACGTTGGCGCTCGAAAAGGATACCGGGGTCAAGCCGGGTCTTGCCGTAGTCATTGTTGGCGAGGATCCGGCAAGCCACGCCTATGTCGGAGCGAAAAGCCGGATGGCAAGAGAATGCGGCTTCAATTCGATTCAGCACACTCTGCCCGAAGGAGCAACCCAAGAAGAGCTTGCGACAATCGTCGAGGCGCTCAACGCCGATGAGACCATCCACGGCATCCTCGTCCAATTGCCGCTGCCGAGGCACCTCAACTCCGACTCGATCATTCAGTCGATCAGGCCGGAGAAGGATGTTGACGGCCTGCACATTGTAAATGCCGGCAAGTTGGCGACTGGCGATCTTGATGGAGGCCTCGTCTCCTGCACGCCGGCCGGAGCGATGATCCTCGTGCGCCGCACCCATGGCGAAGACCTCTCTGGGCTCAGCGCCGTTGTGATAGGCCGCTCCAACCTCTTCGGAAAGCCGATGTCGGCGCTGCTGCTTGCCGCCAATGCGACTGTGACGACTGCTCATTCGCGCACCGAGAATCTTTCCGGGATCTGCCGCAATGCAGATATTCTCGTTGCCGCGGTCGGCCGTCCGGAAATGGTCAGGGCGAGCTGGGTAAAGTCGGGAGCGACCGTAATTGATGTCGGCATCAACCGCATTGCCGCCTCTGAGAGAGGCGAGGGCACGTACCGCCTAGTTGGCGATGTCGCCTTCGATGAATGTGTGGAGGTCGCCGGCGTCATTACGCCGGTTCCGGGTGGGGTAGGCCCTATGACGATTGCCATGCTGATGGCAAACACCGTTATCGCGGCCCACCGTAAGGCGGGCAAGACGCCACCAAAATTTTCGTAGATAGTGAGGCTGAAGCTAAATGAGAGAGATGCCTGAACGCGAAAGCATGGAATTCGACGTGGTGATCGTCGGTGCCGGGCCTGCCGGTCTTTCGGCGGCGATCCGGTTGAAGCAGGTCAATCCGGATCTCTCCGTCGTCGTGCTGGAGAAGGGCGCGGAAGTCGGCGCGCATATCCTCTCTGGCGCCGTGGTCGATCCGATCGGCATTGACCGGCTGCTGCCCGGCTGGCGCGACGAGGCCGACCAACCGTTCAAGACCAAGGTCACGGCCGATCACTTCCTGCTGCTCGGTCCCGCCGGCTCTGTTCGCCTGCCGAATGTGCTGATGCCGCCATTGATGAACAATCACGGCAACTACATCGTCTCGCTCGGAAATGTCTGTCGCTGGCTGGCGACCAAGGCCGAAGAACTCGGCGTCGAGATCTATCCCGGCTTTGCCGCCACCGAAGTGCTCTACAATGACCAGGGTGCGGTCATCGGGGTCGCCACCGGCGATATGGGCATCGAGAAGAATGGCGAGCCCGGCCCGAACTATACCCGCGGCATGGAACTGCTCGGCAAATATGTGCTGATCGGCGAGGGCGTGCGCGGCTCGCTCGCCAAGCAGCTGATTGCCAAGTTCGATCTTTCGAAAGACCGCGAACCGCAGAAATTCGGCATCGGCCTCAAGGAACTCTGGCAGGTAAAGCCGGAAAACCACAGGCCGGGCCTGGTGCAGCACTCCTTCGGCTGGCCGCTCGGCATGAAGACCGGCGGCGGCTCCTTCCTCTATCACCTGGAAGACAATCTGGTCGCCGTCGGCTTCGTCGTTCACCTCAATTACAAGAACCCCTATCTCTATCCCTTCGAGGAATTCCAGCGCTTCAAGACGCACCCGGCGATCCGCACCACCTTCGAGGGCGGCAAGCGGCTGTCCTATGGGGCGCGTGCCATCACCGAGGGCGGCTACCAGTCGGTGCCGAAACTCTCCTTCCCCGGCGGGGCGCTAATCGGCTGTTCGGCCGGTCTCGTCAACGTGCCGCGCATCAAGGGCAGCCACAATGCGGTGCTGTCGGGCATGCTGGCCGCCGAGAAGATCGTCGCCGCGATCGCGACCGGCCGCAGCCATGACGAGGTGGCCGAGATCGAGAATGAATGGCGCAAGGGCGACATCGGCAAGGATTTGAAGCGGGTGCGCAACGTCAAGCCGCTATGGTCGAAGTTCGGCACCGCACTCGGCGTGGCGCTCGGCGGCTTCGACATGTGGACCAACCAGCTGTTCGGCTTCTCCGTCTTCGGCACGCTGAAGCATGGCAAGACCGATGCTGAGAGCCTGGAGCCGGCGTCGCAGCACAAGCCGATCGCCTATCCCAAACCCGATGGCGTCTTGACCTTCGATCGCCTCTCCTCGGTGTTCCTGTCGAACACGAATCACGAGGAAGACCAGCCGGTGCATCTGCAGGTCAAGGACATGGCGCTGCAGAAGCGTTCGGAACACGACATCTATGCCGGTCCGTCGACACGTTACTGTCCGGCCGGCGTCTATGAATGGGTGGAAAGGGACGGCGAAGAGGTCTTCGTCATCAACGCCCAGAACTGCGTGCACTGCAAGACCTGCGACATCAAGGATCCCAACCAGAACATCAACTGGGTTCCGCCGCAGGGTGGCCAGGGGCCGGTCTATCCGAATATGTGACCACAGCTCCATAAATAGGCGTTATGCCTCAAAGTCAGTCCCTGCAACGGCTTAACCCATCATGTGGGGTGCCGCCGGTTCGTATCCTTCAAGATTGCACATTGCAGGCCATCTACTCCGCTTGAGCTTCAATGGTGGACAATCTAGCTTATGGCGCTGTTTTCGCTAGTCGAGCCGGAAGACGTCGGCATTGTCCTGTCGTTCTCGCAAGCCCTTGTACGACGGATGACGGAGTTTCCCGTCCGACGTCCAGGCACGAAACTCGATCTCGGCGATCAGTGTCGGTTCGACCCAGACAATATCGGCGCTTCCGGAATAGGGCAGGGGCGGCTGCTTTCGCTTCCATCGCAGCGTGTCCAGCATTTTGCGCAATCTGATGATCTCGGCTTGCCTGAATCCCGTGCCGACGCTTCCGACGTGGATGAGCTCATCACCACGATACGCAGCGAGCACCAAAGAGCCGAAGCCGGCCGTGGACGCTGCCGACCTCTCATAACCGACGATGAAGAAGGCCTCGCTCTGGATGCATTTGACTTTCACCCAGTCCCCGGTCCGGCCGGAACGATAGGGCCGATCGAGGTGCTTGCCGACGATGCCCTCCAGGCCGAGGCGGCAGACATGCTCAAGCAGGACAGCTGGTTCGCCATCGAGTGTTTCCGATAGCCTGATGGCGCCGACCTGGTCATTCGTTGGGCCGTTCAACGTGTCCTCGAGAAGGTGTCGGCGGGACCGGTATTCGACACCGCGCAGATCGTGGCCATCAAGGTAGATAAGATCGAAAGCGTAAAGGACGGCGTCGGAGGCACGGTTGCCAGCTTGTTTGCCGGATGCGCCCAGCGATTGCTGCAGCAGCCCGAAATCCGGCCGGCCCTCTTCGTCGAGCACGACGGCTTCGCCGTCGATGATCATCGTCGCCGGCCCGAGCGCTCGGGCGGCCTGCTCTATCGCTGGAAACCGGTGCGTCCAGTCATGGCCGCCGCGGGTGAGGATCCGGATGCCTTGGGGCTCGATATGAACGGCAAGGCGATAGCCATCCCATTTCAGCTCCCAGCTCCACTCGCTACCCTTTGGGGGATGGGACTTCAGTTGCGCCAGCGCAGGCTCGACGCGCTCGGGCATGGCATCGAACAGCAGCTGCGGTTGGGCGGGATTTCGTTTCCTGCGCGGCCGGGAACGGATCGGGGCCTCGGTGTCATGAAGGAGGGGTTTTGATCTCGGAGGCTTCTTCATCGCTCCAGTTCAGCAGAAAAATCTTAAAGACACTGTGACGATGCCGACTTATCCCCGCAATTCACACAAAGGGATTAGCGCTCGCAAACGCTCGGAAAAAAATCCGCGGGCCGCTATTCCGCTGATTCCCTTCGGTATTCTGCTGATTTCTAATGTTCAGGATAATATTCCTATCCCTCCGGTTGCTTGACTCTTTTATTGCCTCGGAACAGAAAGAGAACATCCGCATTTTGTTCGACATGATGTCGGCCGCCAACACGACCTTGAAGGGAGCCGTGAACGATGACTGCTGCCCGTCAAAGGGTGATTTCCGATTTGCGCGAGCGCATTGCCTCGCTGGAGGGCGTGTCAGCCAAAAAGGCTGGCTGTCTGTCCTTCGGCGTGCCGGAAATCGATTCAGTCCTGCCGGGCGGTGGTCTGGCCTATGGCGCCCTGCATGAATTTGCCGGCGGCGGGTCGGGTACGGTGGATGGTGCGGCGGCAGCCCTCTGTGCCGCAGGCATCGCGGCCCGCACCAAAGGCCCGATCGTCTGGTGCCTGACGCGGCCAGACCTGTTCTTTCCCGCGCTCGCTCAGGTCGGCCTCCATCCCGACCGGGTGATCTTTGTCGAATCCGACAGGGAGGAGGAGGTCCTCGCAAATATGGAGGAAGGGCTTTCCTTTGGTGGGCTCGGCGCCGTCGTCGGTGAACTCGTTCGCCTGCCGATGGTCGGCTCGCGCCGGCTGCAGCTGGCGGCTGAGCGAACGGGCACGATGGCACTTGCCGTCCGACGCTGGCGGCGGCAGACGGAGGCCAATGATTTCGGGCAGCCGACGGCGTCGACCACGCGGTGGCGGGTGAGCGTGATGCCGTCGGAGGAATTGCCGGTGCCGGGTGTCGGGAGGGCCCAATGGTTGCTGGAACTGATGCGCGTGAAAGCGGGTGAATGTGCTGAGTTTCTCGTGAGGGCGTGTGATGACAAGGGTTGTCTCGATCTATCTTCCGGATCTGCCGACGGATCGCATTCGTCGCGCCGATCCCTCCATTCCGCCTGAACAGGCGATCGCGGTGATCGCCAGGAGCGGCTCGAAACGCTGGGTGTCGGCGGCCGACGCGGCCGCGAGGAAAGCCGGGATGCATGTCGGCATGCCGGCGGCCAAAGCACAGGCGCTGTTCCGCGGCCTGATGCTGATCGATGCGGATCCTGCAAACGATGCCGAAGCACTTGAACGGATTACCCTTTGGGCGCTGACGCTCTATTCGCCGATCGTCGCCGTCGATGGGATCGACGGGATCGTCATGGACACCGAGGGTGCCGATCACCTGCAGGGCGGCGAGCTTTCCATGGTGACGAAGATCGCCAATCAGTTTCTGGGCAAGAAGCTCACTCCGCGGGTCGCTATCGCCGACACCTGGGGTGCGGCCAACGCCTGCGCCCGTGCTATCAGCCGTGAGACGGTTATCGTGCCTTCAGGCGAGACCGTCCGCGCCGTCGAAAAGCTGCCGATATCGTTGCTGCGCCTTCCCGGGAAGGTCGCGAGCGATCTGCGCACGCTTGGCTTCCAGACGATCGGCGAATTGGCCAACACGCCGCGCGCGCCACTGACGCTTCGTTTCGGTCCGGAGATCGGCCGGCGGCTCGACCAGATGTTCGGCCGCATCCCCGAACCGATCGATCCGATCCGCACCGCCGAGCTCGTTGAGGTGAGCCGCGCCTTTGCCGAACCGATCGGTGCTGCCGAGACCATCGACAAATATGTTGGCCTGCTGGTCGTGCAACTGATCGAGGAGCTGCAGAGGCGCGGCCTTGGTGTTCGGCGCGCCGACCTGATCGTCGAGAAGGTTGACGGGACGCGGCAGGCAATCCGCGCCGGCACGGTGAAGCCGGTGCGCGATGTCGCCTGGCTGACGAAGCTGTTTCGCGACCGGACGGAAAAGATCGAGCCCGGCTTCGGGATCGAGAAGCTGACCTTGGTTGCGGTGATGGCGGAGCCGCTGGAGGAGCGCCAGAGGTCGTCATCGCTGGTCGAGGAGGAAGTGAAGGACGTGACGCCATTGATCGATATCTACGGCAACCGCGGCCAGCGTGTTTATCGGGTGGCACCCGTTGCCTCCGATGTGCCCGAGCGCTCCGTCCAGCGGATCAGTCCTGCTGCCGATCCGGTCGAGGTCACCTGGGTCAGTCATTGGCGCCGGCCGGTCCGGCTGCTGGCCCGTCCCGAACTGATCGAGGCCATCGCCTTGCTGCCGGACCGGCCGCCGGTCTCGATCACCTGGCGCGGCAAGCGGCGAAAGGTCAAGCGCGCCGATGGTCCGGAACGGATCTTTGGCGAGTGGTGGCAGCGCGACGCCGAGATGGAGGCGGTGCGGGATTATTTCGTCATCGAAGACGAGGCCGGCGAGCGTCTCTGGGTGTTTCGCTCCGGTGATGGCATCGATCCTGAAACCGGAAGCCACCGCTGGTTCTGCCATGGGATCTTCGCATGAGCTATGCCGAGCTGCAGGTCACGACCCATTTTTCCTTCCTGCGCGGTGCAAGCTCGGCGCAGGAACTGTTCGAAACCGCCAAGGCTCTCGGCATCGAAGCCCTCGGCGTTGTCGATCGCAATTCGCTTGCCGGGATTGTCCGGGCGCTTGAAGCATCGCGCGCCACCGGCTTACGTCTCGTTGTCGGTTGCCGGCTCGATCTGCAAGACGGCATGTCGTTGCTGGTCTACCCGACCGATCGGGCTGCCTATTCCCGGCTGACCCGCCTCATCACGCTCGGCAAATCACGCGGCGGCAAGAACAACTGCATCCTGCATTGGGATGATGTCGTCGCGTACACCGACGGCATGATCGGCATTCTGGTGCCGGACCTGCCGGATGATGTCTGCGCGATCCAGCTGCGCAAGATGGCCGAGCTGTTTGGTGATCGGGCCTATGTCTCGCTTTGTCTGCGGCGCCGGCAGAACGACCAGTTGCGGCTGCATGAGATTTCCAATCTCGCCACCCGGTTCAAGGTGCGGACGGTCGTCACCAATGACGTCCTTTTCCACGAGCCAGGTCGCCGACAGTTGCAGGACATCGTCACCTGCATCCGGACCCGCACGACGATCGACGAGGTCGGTTTCGAGCGCGAGCGACACGCCGACCGCTATCTGAAGCCGCCGGAAGAAATGGAGCGCCTATTTCCACGATATCCCGAGGCCCTGGCACGAACCATGGAGATCGTCCGTCGCTGCACTTTCTCGCTCGAGGAACTCACCTACCAATATCCGGAGGAGGCGATCGTACCGGGCAAGGACGCTCAGGCTTCGCTGGAGCATTATGTCTGGCAATGCGTGCCCGATCGCTATCCCGAAGGTCTGCCGCCCGATGTGTTGAAGGTCGTGCGGCACGAACTCGATCTCATCCGCACCATGAAATACGCGCCCTATTTTCTGACCGTCTTCTCGATCGTGCGCTATGCGCGGTCTGAAGGTATTCTTTGCCAGGGCAGGGGCTCCGCCGCCAACAGTGCCGTCTGCTACATTCTCGGCATCACCAGTATCGATCCCTCGACAAACGATCTTCTGTTCGAGCGTTTTGTATCCCAGGAGCGCGACGAACCGCCGGATATCGATGTGGATTTCGAGCACGAGCGGCGCGAAGAAGTGATCCAGTGGATTTACCAGACCTATACCAGAGAAAAGGCAGCGCTCTGCGCCACCGTGACGCGCTACCGGGCGCGCGGCGCGATCCGCGATGTCGGCAAGGCGCTCGGCTTGCCGGAGGACGTGATCAAGGCCTTGTCGTCGGGCATGTGGGCCTGGTCGGAGGAGGTCTGCGATCGCAATGTCCGCGAGCTCAATCTCAATCCGGACGACCGGCGTCTTGTGCTGACCTTGAAGCTTGCGCAGCAATTGATGGGCGCGCCACGGCACCTCGGCCAACACCCCGGCGGGTTTGTCCTCACCCACGAACGGCTCGACGATCTCGTGCCGATCGAACCGGCGACGATGAAGGACCGTCAGATCATCGAATGGGACAAGGACGACGTCGAGGCGTTGAAGTTTATGAAGGTAGACGTTTTGGCGCTTGGCATGCTGACCTGCATGGCCAAGGCCTTCGATCTGATCCGCGAGCACAAGGATCGGGATCTCGACCTGTCTGACATCGAGCAAGAGGATCCTGTGACCTACGCGATGATCCGCAAGGCCGATACGCTCGGCACCTTCCAGATCGAAAGCCGCGCACAGATGGCGATGCTGCCGCGGCTGAAACCCCGGACCTTCTACGACCTCGTGGTGCAAGTCGCCATTGTCCGACCGGGTCCGATCCAGGGCGACATGGTGCATCCCTATCTGCGACGGCGCGAAGGCAAGGAGGCGGTCGAATACCCGACGCCCGAGCTTGAGGCGGTGCTCGGCAAGACGCTCGGCGTGCCGCTGTTTCAGGAGTCGGCGATGCGGGTGGCGATGGTCTGCGCCGGCTTTACCGGCGGCGAGGCCGACCAGCTGCGCAAGTCGATGGCGACCTTCAAGTTCACCGGTGGCGTCTCGCGCTTCAAGGACAAGCTTGTATCGGGAATGGTGAGGAATGGCTACACGCCGGAATTCGCCGAGAAGACGTTCTCCCAGCTCGAAGGCTTTGGTTCCTATGGTTTTCCGGAGAGCCATGCGGCATCCTTCGCGCTGATCGCCTATGCGTCGAGCTACATCAAGTGCCATTATCCGGAAGCCTTCTGCGCCGCGCTCATCAATTCGCAGCCGATGGGTTTTTACGCGCCGGCGCAGATTGTCGGCGATGCGAGAGCCCACGGCGTCGAGGTGCGGCCGGTCTGCATCAATCGGTCCCGATGGGACTGTACGCTGGAGCGGATCGGCAATTCTGGCCGCCACGCTGTACGGCTCGGTTTCCGGCAGGTGAAAGGATTGGCGGTCGCTGACGCGGCGCGCATCGTCGCGGCACGAATGGACAATGCCTTTGCCTCGGTTGATGATATGTGGCGCCGATCCGGCGTGCCATCGGAGGCGCTCGTCCAGCTTGCCAAGGCCGATGCCTTTCTGCCGTCGCTGAAGCTTGAGCGCCGCGACGCGCTCTGGGCGATCAAGGCGCTGCGCGATGAACCACTGCCGCTGTTTGCGGCGGCTGCCGAACGGGAGATGGCTGCGATTGCCGAGCAGCAGGAGCCGGAGGTGGCACTTCGGCAGATGACGGACGGGCATAACGTCATCGAGGACTACAGCCATACCGGTCTGACATTGCGGCAGCATCCGATCGCCTTCCTGCGCAAGGATTTATCAGTGCGCAACATCATCACCTGCGCCGAGGCGATGAATTCGAGGGACGGGCGTTCGGTGTATACCGCCGGTCTTGTTCTGGTGCGGCAAAAGCCTGGATCAGCGAAGGGCGTCATGTTCATTACCATCGAGGACGAGACTGGGCCTGCCAATCTCGTTGTCTGGCCGACGCTGTTCGAAAAACGCCGGCGGGTTGTTCTTGGATCTTCGATGATGGCGATCAACGGCCGGATTCAGCGGGAGGGGGAGGTCGTCCATCTTGTTGCCCAGCAGCTGTTCGACTTGTCAGGCGATCTGGCCGGCCTTGCCGATCGTGATGAAGAGTTCAAGCTTCCGGCCGGCCGTGGTGATGAATTCGCCAGAGGCGGAGGGCCTGATCCACGGGACAAGCCAAAGCCGATTGTCGCCGCGCGCGACATGTTCGTTCCTGACCTTCATATCGATACGCTGCAGGTGAAGAGCAGGAATTTTCATTGACGGCCTGGTTTTTGGCCTGAACGCGCAAAAAGCAGCACCTCTTTCCCATAGTGGTGAGTGGAGACGACGAACTCATGGCGGCCGAGCGTCGTTCCCGAGAAGGCATTGACAAACGTGCCGGCATGTCGCCACCTCGTTTCAACGCATGGAGAGTTGCGACTGGCATCGTTGAGAATTACACTGAGCGTATGAGTTCCCTAGCCCCACGAGAACATGTTCCTTGCGCAGCGCTAACGGTCCTCTGGCTTTTCTAGGTCATCGTTCCGTCGCTTCGAGGTGCCCCTCTTCTTTGGCGCGAGGAACGTCATCTCGAGGAAATTGGGCGGCTCGGCGACGATAAGACATCGCACGAACTCTGCAATCACGGGAGAGGGCCAAATACGTCCTTGCGAAAAGCCAACCAAAAGTTTTCTAGCCGCCGTCGGCAGAATGCCCCGTAGTTTGACAACGCGCTATTGGACACCTTTATGACCGATATCCAATGTCCGATTCCGGCAAGGCGCTTGCGCCCACCGGAACCTTGCGAGCCACGATAAACTCCGGCAATTCGATTCTGCAAGCCGGAGCGCTGAATCTTCCGTCATACGATAGGTACAGCGGAAGTCGCAGTGGTCTGACCGTTCGCCCGGACGGATCTACCAGCCGACCGGTTGGGCATCACCAGTCGGTCCGAATTCATGCATTCTCCAAAGCCCTTCTCGTGCTTATTGCGGTGATGTCGGCCAGAATCCCCATGAACATACGGTCTAAGGCGCCGGAGCGTCGCGGCGCGAAACTAGGATCATCATGTGGCGAAGGCAATGGTGATTGCGATGAGCCGTATAACATCGGCTGGGGCGCCGCCAGCAACTGGCTGTGAGATGGTGGTAGGCATAGACATGGCGTAGCCCCTGATGCCACGCCTTGTCAGTTCATGCGCACTCGCCGGCCAATGTGCGACAAAATCCGTAGGGTGCATTTGAACGCACAGCTTTAAATCACCCGTATTCCAAAGATCGTGGAGTGCCCGAACCAGGCCGATGTTATCTACTGGCGTGCTCCCTACAACAACTTCGATGTGCTGTCGGTTCAGGCGAGTGCGCACAGCTTTTAGCGAAAACAATGATCGCGCACGTAGCGTCGGTCTTCGGACCTTCTCCGTCAATCGCGACGGAGCCTCGGCGAGGAACGCCCGGTCTGCTCGTGCTGCCCCTTGCCCGCGAAATTATTGATGTTTCGCCGGTTATGTGCGGGGACTAACTGTTCGTCAACGTTTGCGCGTCGCCCCTGCAGACTCGGCTTGCAATGTTGCCAGCAGATGCAATGCTCGGTCAGCTAAGCCCGCCGGCACAAAAATGTGGTCGTGGTGATATGCTGCCACCATGTTGCACGGAATGCCCGCGTCTGCGAGACAGGCAGCGACCCCCGCCGTAAGGCCGACGCCATCAAGCGCAGAATTCACGTTGAGGGTGATCTGGCGCATCGCAAGCGAAGTTTCGAACCCCGCTTCGTGGGCTTCTCCTTTCTCAAGGACTAGTGTCAAGCCTTCCCTTTCTTGGAATGTCGCAATCGGATTCAGATCGTGAACTTTGCTCCCATCATAAGGTATCGAGCAGAACACATACTCGCCGTCTATGAGCGAGGGCGTCATGTTCGACAGCATTTCGAACTTGTCTCGCAAAACAGTAGTCATTTTTGGCGGCCTCCTTGTCTATCATCATGATGTCTTAGCTCTTCATTGTGTAAGGCACCAATTGAATCAGCAACATCCAGCCTCTCGATCCGAGCGGTAAAATATGCTGTTCTTGATCCATGACGATAACGGCGGCCGAACTTCCGGATGACCTGAACGCGCTGAAAGCGATGGTGCTTTCGCGCGAGGCGGAGAATGCCCGGCTGCGGCAGATCATCAAGGAATTACAGCGTCACCGCTTTGGTCGACGGGCAGAGACGCTTCCCGAGGACCAGCTTCTGCTTGGGCTTGAAGAAGCCGAACAGATCGAGGCTGCCGGGCTGGAAGAGAAGGAACAGGGCTCGACCGCTCTGCGCCAGGCGCAGGTCGCCAAACGGCGCACCAACCGGGGTTCGCTGCCAGCGCATCTGCCGCGCGTGGAGATCGTGGTCGGGACGGATTGACCCGCTTCATCGACGATGGCCGGATCGAGATCGACTCCAACGTCGTCGAACGGTCAATCAGGCCAATTGCCCTCAATCGGAAAAATGCACTCTTCGCAGGGTCGGATGCCGGCAAGGGGCCGGTGGTGACGGTTGGGGTGGCTGCGATATTCATGATTTGATGCTCCAAATTTCGATTGGAGAACCAGTCCTCAGCCGGAATGATGAGAAGACGCCGAAAAGGATTCCACGCGTGAATCCACTGCTTTTGAGCGCTTGCACCGTCCCTACGCCAGTATGAACTGGATCAGGTTCAACGGGTCACTGCGCGCGATAGCAGTATCTCAGCCCCTTGCCGGGACACCCCTGGTGAATGCAAAAAAGGGTAGAGGCCCTGGCCGAGGGGACTGTCAAGCGACAATCTGCGATGGCTCGGGGCCTAGTTACACTCAGGCTGCGTGGTCGCCGCGATCAAACGAATGGACAAAAGCAATCGTTCGACCGGCACGCTTCCGCAAGACAGACGCCGCTGTCGTATGCATTGGCTGTCGATTTATCCCGAGCAGTTCGCCAATTGTACCGAGATACCGAAGCGCTATTGGGAAAGCAGGCGCGGAACTGGAAAGTCTAGTATTTTGTCCGTGTAGCTTTCGACCAAGGCGCTAAACGGCGTGCCGTCTCGAAGTTTCAGTACGGCACGATGTTCGAGCAGGAACGGCGGCAGGCTAAGGGAACTTGTTTCATGCGCTATTGAGCCGTCCATGTCCCAGCCTTCAGATAGAGGAGACCAGAGCAACTTGGCAGATAGGTTTGTGCGAGTGAAATTGAGAGCCTGAACGGCTCTGCCAAACGCGATATCGCTGGTATTCAACGCCTGATTCATTTCTGCAGTTAATTTTGCAGGGACATACCAGTTGTCGGCTTCGGACAAGACGCGGTCGCCGCAGACCAGACGGACGCGGCGATAAGCGATCAACTCACCGGGTCCGACGGTCAGAAGTTCACGGATGTGCTCATCGGCCGGTTTGACTTGCCCGCCCACACGCTGAGCTACGATCTTGGAACCTTCCGGTGCGAGCTTATGCGCGGCGCACCAACGGTCAAGGGTCAACGTAGCACTGGCGTTACTCAGGAGATTGGCATTCAAGGTCTGGAGGACCGCAAGCGCTTCCACTCGAGATGCCGGAGTGTTCAGCCACTGAGATCCTGTAGACGGCTCTTGCGCAATTACGATCTTGCTGCCCAGCACGATGGCGGCCGCTGCAAGTGCGGCGATGCGAATGCGTTTCGAAGAACAAAATGACACGGAGAACGAATCCTTTCTGCAGTAAATTTGATGAGCGAACCCTTCGCGTCAAATTTCCTTGATTTTGAGGCGAGCTCGCGTTGTCAGCTTATTTGATGCAGGCCGCTAGATTTGAACTGCACCTTGCGTGTACCGCTTAACGGTTGGGTCCCTGATGGACTTTCTTACCATCTTCCGATGTTGCTGCCGTGCTAGTCCGTACCTGTTGAAGCCGTGTCCCGACCCGTCCTTTGCTTGCGTCGCATCAACGTCGTCCATGACAATCTCCATCCGCTCGCCGACCTGTTGTTGGAGTTTGTAAGCGTTGGCGACTGAGCCGGCGCTTCCATCCTGGAATATGGAAACCCGATAGACGTGGATTTCAAATGAGGAACGTGGCGGCCGGTCCGAATTCCCCTAATCATATATCGTAACTCTCGCTTAACGGTTTAGCGCCTTTGTCGCCCCCTCCCTCGTTGCGGAATGTTCATATAGCTGGAGCGGATAAAATAGCTCGCAACCGAAAGCAAACTCGAGGAGCAATTGTTGGAAAAACGTCTTCTTCGGCGACGCAGAGCCCTCCTTCAGGTCGAGTGACAATTGTAGACCAGGCAGCGACATGCCGTCGATGGTTGCCAACCGCAGATGCGAGTAGTCAAGACGCTTAGCTGATTTCTTTTGGTGATTCATGTCGTCGTGCTCCTTGTGCAAGCCTCCCGACGATGACGTCGCCGGCAAGATTTCAGGATTCATCGGAAAGAATTTTCCTGTTGCACTATCGTAACTCATAACGGGACACTTTATGAAAACGACGAACAACGCAACAGATGTGTGGGATATATGTTAAAGTATATTTCTTGAAATTTGTCAGCTCTTACTTTCCGTTTTGAAAACGCGTAAGTTACGGAATACGTTATAATATATGTTACTTATATCGCGCTTCATATCTTGGCGGCCGGATGAAATGGCAGATCTCTAAGAACCCTGACTCGAAAAGGTTTCAACGATATCGGTATCTTGCCAAGCGTCGTGTCAGGACGCGGATGTGGGCGACAGTGATCCATGCTTCGGCTGAAGCGAGGGACTTTTCCCAATCCTTGGCCAAACGTCGGCATCTGCCAAGCCACGCGAAGGTGCGCTCCACGACCCAGCGACGTGGCAGAACCTCGAAGCTTTTTGCCTTGTCGGTCCGCTTGACGATCTGGAGAGTGAACTTTGCGATTTTTTCCAGTGCGCCCTTCAGCTTCGGTCCGGCATAACCACCGTCGGCGAAGATATGTCTCAGCCACGGCCAGCGCTTGAGAATGGTTTTGAGGACCGCAGGTGCACCATCGCGATCCTGAATATCGGCGCTGTGAACCACCAGGCCGACCATCAGTCCAAGCGTGTCGACGACGATATGACGCTTGCGTCCCTTGATCTTCTTGCCCGCGTCATAGCCCGAAATGCCGCCGCTTTCCGTGGTTTTTACCTTTGACTGTCGATCACGCCCGCAGACGGCGAGGCTTCCCGGCCTTCCAATTCACGCGCCTCCATCACAAGATGATGGTTGATCCGACCCATAACCCTGTCGCTCGCCATTCATAGAAATAGGACTGCACCGTTGTAAAAGGCGGAAAATCCTTGGGCATCATCCGCGATTGGCACCCAGTCGTGGCGATGTAAAGCAACGCATTCACGACCTCGCGAAGATCGGTGCTACGCGGCCTGCCCAGTCGCCTCGGTTCGGGCAGGCAAGGCGAGATCAATCCCCATTCCCGGTCCGTCAGATCGCTTGCATACCGCATTGCGCCTCGGGCATATTGCCGACGGGTGAAATCAGTCCAGCCCATTGTGGTCTCCGTTCGTCCTATGCAAACAAACAGAACCACAACTGACTGATTTCACTCAACTCTTTTTCAGTCAGGCTCTAACGGGTACGGCAAACGCTCGCTGGTCGAAACGGCACGATACAAGTCCATCATCGGGCGGCGTCTGCGGGCGAGGTCGCGGCCTGGTCAGCAGACGAAGGCGTCATCGGCTGCGCCGTTCTCAACCCATGCTTGACTGCGCACGCCCAAGTCCGTGGGCCGCAAGGCACCACGGTATGATCAGCCGTTTCAAAAGACCGGCAAGGGATATGAGCAAGGTCGTCGTGGGCGGCGTCGACGCCACGCAGGACGCGGAGTTTGCTCGCATCCTGTGTGGCGTTCGAAGTTCCACAATCTCCAAGGTGCCATGACTATGAACGACCCCTGAGCTCAGGCCGCGCTTGATCCCGATGCGTCGTTCTTCAGCAATCTCGTCAAGACGACGGCCGGTCAGCAGCGCCCGGCAAGTTTCTCACACGCTCTGGGGTGGGGAGAAAACATGGGAACCGAACAGCTGTTACGATTGATCGTCCAGTAAGCTTCTTGAAGGACTCGCTTAATAGGAATGAATGACGTGATGATAGTTGACGACTTGATCGTGATTGCCACTCGCATGGGGGCGGCCTCCGGGTAGTGTCAGCAGATGCGTGCCGCCGATGAAGACGTCGAGGCGATCGTCGAACAGACACACCCGCAGCCGGTGGCCGATCAGGCGGGAAGGCACGGTGTAGAAGACCTTGCGCAACGCGAAGCCGCCAGTGCTCAATACGGTGACGATGACCTCTTCGAAGTCGGTGGTGCGACGATCGGGAAGAGCTTGCAGATGCGTGCGCTCGGCATCGATGCGCTTGCCATGTGCGGCATTGCGACGGCTGACGATCTCATCGATGAAGGCGCGATAGGATCCGAGGTCGCCAGAGTCCCTGGTTCCGCGCATCAGCAGAGCATCGCGGATCGCATTCTTGGGATGGCCGTGGGAACTTTCGATCGAGCCGTTCTCGTGCGCGACGCCCTTGTTGTTGCGCGTCGGTGTCATGCGGCAATGAGCGCACAGTTCCTCGTAGCGCTGCGTCAGATCGACCTTGGCGTCGGCATCGAGGTTGCGGAAGGCGGCCGATAAGCTGTCGCTGCGATGATAGAGCGGCGAACCGCTAACCGACCACAGGGCGTTCTGCAGCCCCTCGGCCAGAGCGACGAAGCTCTCTCCATCCAGGATGACATAGGCATGCTCGAAGCCCGACCAGACCAGCCGGAAGTGATAAAGCAGATGATCGAGCCATTGGCCGGCGATCGTCACACCGAGGCTGCCCATGTCGGTAAAACCCGACAGTCCTAACCGACCGGGTTCGTGCATCTGACGGAAGATCACTTCCTGCTCCTGACCGTGAACAGCCCGCCATGATCGAATACGACGCTCAATCGTACGGCGAACAGCTTCTGACAGCTCTGGATGACGCCGCAGCATCTCGTTGTAAACGGCAATTGCTCGGATGCCGGGCGCGGCCTTGAGAAGCGGAACAATCTCGGCGTCGAAGATGTGCTCAAGGGGATCGGGCGACGCCGGTCGCGCGGCGGCTTGGTCTGCGATGGGAGCCGCGCATCCTTCTCGATGCGGTAAGCCGTCGCCCGACTGATCGACACCTTCGCGGCAGCGACCTCAGTCGGGTTGCGTTGTCGGTACTTCATAAAAAGCCTCGTCTGATGATCGGTTAAATGGCGACCCGGCACAAAGGTGATTCTCCATTCTCAGAAAATCACCGACGCTACCGGGCCAACCGCGATCATGAGACGGCGAAAAATTGCACCGCGGCGGGGGTGTAACTCCGGTCGGGCTATGCCCTCCCTTCGTCACACCCCCGCCGCCGAGTCTCATCCTGATTGACGCTGAGTCTCAACTTGTTTGTCGCAGCGCAGTCTGCTGCGCGCTAGACTGTCATGGAAGCGTTCCTGTCAAATTCCAGACCGTCCCGCTGTCCATGCTCTGACGGAGCACCGAGATGGTGCCGTTGGCCGCTCCCCTTTGATTGGCGGGATCCGTCGTCTGTTGCACGGAATTGAAGATCATTGCAGCAGCGACGGTACGTCCACCCATCTGGACTTGGATGTTCGCATCACCCGCCGCGGTTCGTCCCTGTATGTCGACACGGGCAACGCCCACGGTATGCAGTGTGCCAGCCCCACGTCCCAGATCGGCGAAAGTGATTTGTGCAATGGCAGCGCTACAGTCATTCCGCTGCTCATGGTTCGGGGTAACTCCTCCCCGAATTGCGTTGTTGGTGTTCGTCTTGGTCAACGGCATGATGAACTCCTTCGTGCTTCCTGATGATGTATGACGGCAACGAAACACTTAGGTTCTGTTTTGGACATCTTTAATCTCCAGATCGCCTCGAGCTCAGAAAGCCTTGGCCGTGCGTGAAGCATGATACGTCTTCGGCGCCGCTCCGACATCGACATCCTCGTCGCGGATGCCGGCGAGCACGTCCACCCCCTTTTGGGACTTGCCGACATTCTCGGCGAGTTGCCAGTTCCGCCACTTCCCGCCATAGTTTGTGTCCCTTCATGTGTTCAGCCCAATGAGGTTATCCCGCAACGCGGATGCCGCGGCCGTTCCGCTGCCTCGCAATAGCTCTCAAGATTCGTGCCAACCAGGATGATACAGCCGACGAACAATAAATTGCTGCTATTTCAACTTCCTAGCGGAAAATACGTGATTGGGCGAAGACGAATGCGTTTCGCGAAGCCGACAAAGGTGACGACAATGTCGTAAGTTGGACGTGGAGAATCTCGGTTAATCGGGCCGTCCGGGACTGCGACTTACGGTCCGTGCAGAAGAAATTGAGCGGAGATCGCATTGTCTTGAATTTTCTAGGGGGAGGCCGATTGCTGATTTTTGTTGCAAAGCAGGAGCATCTGACGCGGCAACCACCGGCGTGCTTCCCCAGCTTTTCTTTCAAAGATCACCCGCAAGTACCCGGATTTCCGCAAGCGGCTCGGCCGGTCGATACCGCCCGAATAAATCGCGCTCGGCGTCTGAGGATCAGAGTACGCCTGCGGATCATCGTCTGATAAATGCGCCGCGGCGTAACTCCATTCATCACATCTCTGCACGCCGTGCCACACCCTGACTGACGCTGAGGGTCACCCGTTCATCGTCGACAACGTTGGCTCCCACAAAAGCGACAGGCTAATCAATTGGTCAAAGAAAAAAAGCGCCCGGCTCCTCGTCTTGCCCGCCATTCGCCCGACCTCAATCCAATCGAAATCGGTTTTCCAAGTTCAAGGGTCTTGCTGCAACGAGTAGCCCGAATTTTTGAATCCATCACCTAAGACCTCGGTGGGGTCGTCAGCCTCTTCTCGATGCAATCGCTCGCCATGTGGGTCGTAGAGAGTTGTGCACTTCGTGCCACGAGTGCCGGGGCCGGCGAAAACGCGAAGTAGTCACAAGAATCAGTCACAGTGAGCGGCGTCAACGGAACTAAATCCGACGGCTGCGATTCGATCGTTTTGTCACGGTTGCGTCCATAAGTGGTTTTCTGCGATTGGAGCCGCGTGTGAGCCGAATACTTAAAAAGGATAGACCGAATGGACGGCAGTCGTTATCTGAAAGGCTTGTTGCGATGGCTGAAGACGTCGCTGAAAAATTACCACAGACACCAGAGGCTTCTTTAAAGTGAAAAAAGTGCAGCGCAGCTTTGCCGTGGAGTTCAAATCAGGTCGGCGAAAACTGAATTCCAAACCGAACTCGATTTGGGGAGACACCGATCTCAAGTCCGTTGCTCAAGATCTGCAGGACGAGGCAATGCCATTTATGTCACTAGCTCCTCACGCAAAAAGTAGCGAGATGCTTGTATCCGGAGAAGAACAGGCCGGGCCGTTATTGACACTGCCGATTGAGCAGGAGAAAAATGCATCGGCTTTACAGGAGACCATAATGGCCGACGAAAACGATACGATGACCAATGCTAACACGCCGGCCGCCGCGGCGCCCGATGTACCGAAGAAGGTGCGCAAACCTCGCGCCAAGAAGGTGGTCCCTGCAACGGCCCCAGTCACCGTTTCGGCGGAACCGGCAGTTGCTTCGGGTGCCGCAGTTGGAAAACAAAAAAGAGGACGTAAGGCAAAGCCTGACGAAGGTACGCCGAGTGCCAAGCGCGCGCCTGTCAAACGTGCTCCGAAGGCTGTGTCGACAGCGGCGGCACCGTCGGTGGCGGCAGTTGATGAGATCGCGGATCTTCTGCAGCTCGAAGAGGAAAACCAGAGACTGCGCAAGCTGCTGGCGGAAAAGCTCCGCGCTGAAAATGCCGATCTGCGAAAGCGACTGAACCTCGGTTGATCGGCAGCAGACGGTCACGCGCTGGCCGCACTCTCATGCTTATTGAAGTGAATATTTTGGCGGCGGATCCTTCTGCCGCCGACGTTTTTGCTCGCAGTTTGCATACGCAGTAGAATTCGAGGTCGAATAAAATGGCGTCTCCATGGAAACTTCTTGCTGGGCTGGTGTCACGGCGACGCCAGCAGAAGCAAGAACGCGGCTCGACCGATGATGTGAAGCCGGACGTATCATCCATCGCCGAGCTGACTGAAGCGCCGGCCGACAATCGGTTGAGCGCCGACAATCGGTTGAGCGCCGTGGATCGTGCGGCCAACGAAAAGCCCTTCATTCACGAAGAACGCGAGGCGCTGTCAGTGGACCCGCATCATGCCGAGGAAGCGGTAAGCATTGTTGACGATACCGCAGATGTCGAAAGCGCCAGGCCCGTGGAAGCGGCTGACCCGGCTTTGTCCAATGAGGCCGATACAGCCGCGCATGCAGCACCAAAAGTCTTTCGAGTTGGCGAAGGTCAAACGCGAAAGCGCATGCGGGGCAAGAAACCGGAAACTATTGCAGTCGTTGTCCCACCCGCTCCCACCGCTTTCGGCGATGCAATCAATCTCGACGAAGAAATCAGGCTTCTCCGGTACCAGTTGGCACGCAAGCTTCAAATGCAAAATGCACAATTGAAGAGGATGCTGGAACGTTTCGAACGCTGAACCTGTCATAAACCCATGCTCCGGACCTTGGGCATGAGCGGCGTGTCAAACGCATTTCCTAGCTTGGCCACAAACGCACTTGGAGGGAAAGCCCAAAGGGGCGTTTATCGCGGTTCAGCGGCGCCTCGTCCTCGGTCAGACATTCGTATGGAACATTTGCGTAGCCGAACACGGAGACCGACGCATTGCGGCAGCAGCAGCTCCCGCGATCTTGGCAAGGGACTCAGAAGCCGGCGAGCTTGGCGAGTGCCCGCTTCTCGCGGCGGCGCTGGACCGAAGAGGCGATGTTCATTGCCTCCCTGTATTTCGCAACCGTGCGGCGGGCGAGATCAACGCCGCCCTTCTTCAGCATGTCGACGATATCGTCATCGGAAAGCACCGCCTCCGGGCTCTCCTGCAGGATCAGCGCACGGATCTTGTGACGCACGGCCTCGGCCGAATGACTGTCGCCGCCCGCGACCGCGCTGATCGAGACAGTGAAGAAATATTTGAGTTCGAAGAGGCCGCGCGGCGTCAGCATATATTTGTTCGACGTGACGCGGCTGACGGTGGATTCATGCATCTTGATCGCCTCGGCGACCGTTTTCAGGTTCAGCGGGCGCAGGCAATCGACGCCATGCAGCAGGAAGGCGTCCTGCTGGCGGACGATTTCACTGGCCACCTTCATGATGGTTTTTGCCCGCTGGTCGAGGCTGCGCGTCAGCCAGTTGGCGCTCTGCAGGCAATCGGAGAGGAAGGCGTGGTCCTCGCCGTTCTTCGTCACACGGGAAAAATAGGACTGGTTGACCAGCACGCGCGGCAGCGTATCCGGATTGAGCTCGACCAGCCAGCCGCCGTCCGAAGAGGCTCTGACGACCACATCCGGCATGATCGCTTCGGAAACACCTGCCTCGAAACCGCGCTGCCAGGCTTCGGATTGAGCTGACGGATCTCGCCGAGCATGTCGAGAAGATCTTCCTCGTCGACGCCGCAGAGCCGCTTCAACGTGGCGAAATCACGCCGCGCCAGGAGTTCGAGGTTTTCGACCAGAGCCTGCATGGCGGGGTCATACCGGTCCTTCTGCCTGAGCTGGATCGCCAGGCATTCGCAGATAACCGCAGTCGTCGAGCTGATCGACGAAATTCTGCGCGATCAGCCGGTCGGCCATGTCAGGCAGGACGAAGGGGATCTGCTGGGCGAGATGATCACGCAGCGACACCTGGCCGGCGACGAAATCGTCGAGATCGTAATCGGCACCCTCGCCGCTGCCCGGCATCGATTTCCACTGGCTGACGAGCTCCGGCGCATCGAGGCGCTGCGGGGCACCGTCATCAGGAAAGATATTGGTGTAATTGGCGTCGAGTTCGTCGTTCAGCCGGCTCGTGCTGGCGCTGCCGCCATTGTCATACCAGTCGCTGGAGAGCGCCTCGGTGCGGTTGTCGTAACCGTCATCCGACCCGGCATCCTCGGGCTGATGAGCGTACTCTCCATCTTCGGATTCGCCGCGCTCGCCGGCCGCCTCGCCGTCATTCGACGGAAATTCGAGCAGCGGGTTCTTCTCGACTTCCTGGGCGATGAACTGGGTGAGTTCAAAATGCGTCATCTGCAGCAACTGGATGGATTGCATCAGTTGCGGTGTCATCACCCAGGGACTGGGTCTGGCGCAGGAAAAGATTGGCGGATTGTTTCACAATAAAGTTTCACTTAATTCGCGAGGCCATGCCCGATCTTCTCAAGTCGCGACAGTTGCTTTCGGCGACGCTGAGAAATCACCTTACTTTCGGAGAGGTAGGTCGCGGCTTGATGCACACTTCAATGTCTCCTCTCTCTGATCGTCGGCTTTCGACGTGGTGTTTCCAGTAACCACTGCCTCCGAAGCAGATCGGGTACCCCAGAAGGATCTTCGCGTCGCATTTTCCGGATTTACTTTCACGCAAAACTGCCATGCTACCTTCTCCGCGCGTTCGACCGATGCGGTTGTCTCGCACTGGACCGCGCCGGGGGCTTATACCGCTCGGAACGGAATTCAAGATTCGAGCACTGAACGATGATCGACGGCGATATGAGTCTGGCAGTTCTTGGGGCAGACGCGGCCGCACGCTCCGCAGCCGATACAGCGTCCGGGATAATCAATGACCATGATCACGCGACTGAGCTCACCATTAAAGTCGTCTTCGCCATCGCAAACACCGAGCATGTCACCTGCCTCATCGATGCCGTGGGGATGCATGACCTCGCGTGAGCAAACCTTGAAGCAGCGACCGCAGCCGATGCACATCGCAGGGTTGATCGAATTCAGATATTCCGGCATCCATCGGGACCCGTCGCGAGTGAAGGATGAGCTTTTCATAGATTCCTCCGATTTATCGTGTTCTGCCGATGACAAAAGCGCTGAGGATGGCACGCCAATTGTCAGACAAACGCGAGTTGGCAGCTGTCTAACGCCGCAATCTTTACCCCAGTGCAGTCCTCCACCTTCGCTTCTGTCTCT
The DNA here is from genome assembly GCF_025200775.1 of Rhizobium sp. WSM1274. Taxonomy (NCBI): domain Bacteria; kingdom Pseudomonadati; phylum Pseudomonadota; class Alphaproteobacteria; order Hyphomicrobiales; family Rhizobiaceae; genus Rhizobium; species Rhizobium sp. WSM1274. The sequence goes on from NZ_CP104139.1 coordinate 662,776, forward strand.
TCCGATCTTGTATTTTCGAACCCAGCGGCTTGCACGAAGGTCCTCGAGTTGCATGTCGCGTCAAATCGTCTGACCGATTCAAACTGCGCTGTCAGTCCCTTCATATCTTGTGTGGCGATGGCTATTCGCGAAGTGCCCACCTGCCTTTTCGTCTGCGTTGATAGTCCGCTTGAAGAGCGAGACGCGACGAATTGATCTCATTATTGCGTTTCCCGGCTGTCGGTTGAGTCAATTGGGCCAGGGGTTCGGAGGGTGATTAGCCTGAATGATGTTCGCGAAGTCGAAGATCAAGTCGCGGGTTCCCCGGTATAACACTGTAAGCTTGTGCTGGCTGCCGAAGCGGTCGAACATGGGGAAACCCACCCGCATCAGCGGAACGCCGAGACGTCTGGCAGCTTCTCGGCCGTGCGAGTGTGTGACGATAAGATCGGCCATTGCGGCGACACTTTCCAGATCACTGAGATCGCCGACTTTGACGGTTTTCGCCGGTACCATCTCGAGCGCCTTCGAAGTGCCGGTCGTGGTGACCGCGGCCGCAATTTCCGCACCCATGGCAGTAAAAAAGTTGGAGAGCTGGAAAAGTTGATCGGGCTCCGAAGCGATTGCGATCTTCTTGCCTGCCATATGGGAATGTCCGTCGAGCATGGCATCCTGCAACTGCATTCGGTTGCGGCGGACATTGAGCGGTGTCTGTTTGCGTGACATAGCGGCAAGCACGCGAATGAAGCGATCGACGTTTTCTAGGCCCGTCAGCGATCTAAACAGCACGTACGGCACACCGGTCAGTCTCTGCAGCGCTTCAGCCGGTCGCCGCATATGCTCACCGATTGCGATACACTGCATCGTCGCACCGAGATCGCGGATCTCCTGCAATTTCGTGCCGCCATTCGTTATCGGCATCCATTCTTCGGGGATGGAGCCGTCGAGCGCTCCGGATACGTCGGGCAGAATAACCGGGTCGAGGCTGAAACTTACGGCCGTTTCGCGCAGATGTTCTATGTCAGCAACCGTTAAGTTCCAGCCAGGCAGTATCGCGATCTTCCTCCGATTGCGATACTGCTTGTCAGGTCGCGCTATTGCCTCGATCACGGCGGTAACAGCTTTAGACCAACCCTCCTCTATGGCGCCGTCAAAGTCAGGCGTGTTGGCGACTACCACTTCGGTGCCCACAAGTTCTATCGCCCGCCTGCGTTTGATGTTTTCGACGTCACCGACGACATCCTCGTCGCGGGCCTCTACCGATGCGGTCGTGCATATCCCGATCAGTCGTGGCCTTGTGCGGGCTTTGAGGCTGAGAATTGCCTCTTCGAGACGATCCGCGCCGCCGACGATTATCGCGGCTTCGTTCATCGCCGTGGTTTGCAGCGGGATCGCTTCATTGAAGTGCCTCACGAGCAGTGCGAGCGCGAAGCTCGTACATCCCTGGCTGCCATGGAGCAGAGGTATTGCGCCGTCGACGCCCAGATAGGCGAAGGCAGCACCAAGCGGCTGAGACGACTTCAGGGGGTTGACCGCCGCCGACTTGGTTTGAGATACGACGCGTGCCATAGTACGACCTCAACATTTTTTGCGAGTGATCTCGCGGTTTTGGTTCGACGCGCTTACGCTTCCCTTTTCGCTCGCTTTTCAACGACCAAGGCCGGCTCCCATGGCGCCGGCTCGCGCACCTGCGGCCATACCGGATTGTGGATTGCCAGGTCAATTTGTCGAGCAAGTTGCACCATACCCTCATAGCCAGCGTAAGCGTGATGACGCTCCTGGTTGATGTCAAGCCAGGGCAGTTTTGCCTTTAGCGCTATATACTGGGTGCGTCCGCCCGACAACATGATGTCAGCCTTTCTCTCGAGTAGAAGCGAGAAAAGCTCGCGCGGCGACATCGACTCGAACAGGAGGTTCTCCTCCTTCAGGGTCTGTTTCACTCGCTCCCTATCTTCGAGCGTCGATTTCTTGACTGATGTGCCGACGATCTCCATGCCGATCTCCATCAAGGCATGGACGACCGACCAGGATTTCACGCCGCCTGTATTTAGAAGCACGCGCTTGCCCTCAAGGCGAGGTCGGTAGGCTTCCAGCCTCTTCCACACCTTTTCCTCTTCTTCCGCTACTAGGATTTCCGTGCGATGCAAAAGCGAGGGGTCAGCACCCTTCTTTACAAGCAGATCGGCGATCCGCCGGAGCGCCTCCGAGGTGCCGGAGATGCCATAGAAGGAGCCCTCGAAAAACGGAATGTCCCAGCGTTCCTGCATCTTACGTGCCAACGTAACGAACGCTGTCGAACACACCGTCATCGCCGCGCGTGAGCGGTGGGCGGAGGCGACTTGCAGATATCGCGCGTCTCCGGGAATACAGGCGCGGACGCGGATGCCGAGCCTATGCAAGAGCGGCTTCACCTGCCAGAACTCACCCGAGAGGTTAAATTCGCCCAGTATGTTGATGTCGCAAAGGCCCGGTTCATCGGGCTCAACCGTACCTATGACATGCTTGAGCAGCGCCTCGCCCGCTAGCTTGTTGCCGAGGTTTTTAGATCCGACAAAACCTGGTGCATTGACCGGCACCACCGGTAAAGCAAATTCGTCCGTCGCTCGCTTGCAAACAACGTCGATGTCGTCACCGATCATCGCTGTAACGCAGGTTGAATAGACGAAGATTGCCGCGGGCGCATACCCATCCTTGATTTCCCGGATCGCTTTAAAGAGCTTCCGTTCACTGCGTCCCATTACAATGTCGATTTCCGTAAGATCAGTCGTGAAGCTCGTGCGCCAAAGTGTTGGACCTGACGACGCAGCGCCACGGTTGTCCCAGGAATTTCCCTCGCAGGCGAGCGGACCGTGAATCAGATGTGCGACATCGGTGATCGGCTGCAGTGCGACCTTGGCGCCGTCGAAAGCGCAACCGCCGACGGCCGTTCCCGGGGCCATTGGCCCCGCGCAATTCCTTCGGCGCTCCTTAGGACCCTTGCTGCCGCTCCTTTCACTCGCTAGTTCGTGGAAGGCATCTTTGATTTTGGCGTTGAGCGCGGACATTCGTCTGCCTTCATATCTGGTTGAGTGAAAGGCCTGACCGGCCGCCTCTCTTAGCGAGTGAGGTCATACGAATAGTCTGTCACACCCGCGTGAATTGTTTCGCGATCGAGGTTGTCGAAGATCTTGTCGAGGATCGCCGTTAAAAGACGCAGTCCGCCCTGGTAGCCCATGAGGGGGAATCGATGATGATGGTGCCGGTCAAAAATTGGAAACGTCAGCCGAACCAGTGGGGTACCGGTGTCCCGTTCGAGATACTTCCCATAAGAATTGCCGATCAGGAGATCCACGGGCTCAGTGAAAAGTAGCGAGCGCATTGCCCAGAGATCTTTGCCTGGCCAAACCTGTGCATTCTTCCCGAAGGGCGAGGATGCGAGGAGTTCCTTCATCTCGGCTTCCCAAGCCGAGGTGCCGTTTGTGGCGAGGCAGTGGGTTGGCTCGCCGCCGGTCTCCATGATGAAGCGCGCCATCGCATAAACGAAATCTGGATCGCCGTAAATCGCGTATTTTTTTCCATATAGCCAAGCTTGGCTGTCCGCCATCGCATCGATGAGTCGACCGCGCTCCAGGCGGATCGCCTCGGGAATTTCTCTGCTGGAAATCTCCGATATCAACATCAGAAGTTCGTCGGTAGCTTCGACGCCGAGAGGGTAGCGGAAGGAGATCGTCGCTTGTCCAACATCTCTGCAGTAATCTAACGTCTTGCGAGTGTTGTAATGCTGCAGGGACAATGTCCACTCCGCGTCCAACGCCGCCTTCACGTCATTGATTTTGGTCCCGCCATCATACATCCGAAATTCGCCATCGGAGGGCGTATCAAACTGATCTGATGCGTCCTGGATAAACATGTAAGTCACTTGCATCAAGTCGAGCAGGCGTTTTAATTCGCGATTGTTCCCAACGCAGAAGCCATCAAATCCAGGAATGATGTTGATAGAAGCGGTGGCTTCACTTCGCGCGGCGCCCTTCCAGAAATTCTCCAGCACACCTTTTACCATGCTGTCGTAGCCATCGACATGGCTGCCGACAAAGGCAGGCGTGTGGGCGAAGGGGACATCGAAATCGCGCGGGACCGAACCTTCACTTTTGGCGTTTTCGATAAAACCATGCAGATCATCTCCGATGACCTCGGCCATACATGTGGTCGACACCGCGATCATCTTCGGGTTATAGAGTTTGTATGTGTTGGCGAGACCGTCGACCATGTTTTTCAAGCCGCCAAATACAGCGGCGTCTTCCGTCATCGATGACGAGACCACCGATGACGGCTCCTTGAAATGGCGCGATAGGTGCGATCTGTAGTAGGCAACGCAACCTTGGCTGCCATGGACGAACGACATCGTTCGCTCGAATCCCGCCGCTGCGAAGACCGCGCCGAGGGGCTGGCAGGCTTTGGCTGGATTGACGACAAGGGCTTGGCGGGCCAAGTTTTTCTCGCGGTATTCCCAGCTCTTCGTGAATTCGCGCTGGTCCGACACGACCTGATCCGGGTGTGGGCACTCGAATTTCAGCTTTTTTTTGGCCAACATCTTCCTGTATTCCGGCTCGCAGAATAGGGGCGCGTGGTCGAGAGTTTTCTCAGCTGACTGCGGCATAGGGTCACCTCTTTCGATCTGGCCGCGGCTCAAGGGCGGTCCAGAAACATGCGTCGCTTAAGCCGTTGCGCGTTTTTTACGCGCGAACGCTATGTTCTCACCCAGCAACCGCCGCCAAAGCGCGGTCATTTTTCCAGGGCGCGTCGTAGAGACCCCAAACTGGATTGTTGATGGCCATGTCCATGTCCCGAGCGAAAATCGCGAAGCCGTCATAACCGTGATACGGACCAGAATAGTCCCATGAGTGCATCTGACGGAATGGAATGCCCATTTTCTGCACCGGGTATTTTTCTTTAACGCCGGACCCGACGAGATCGGGCCGAATTCCCTCAATGAATTTCTCAAGTTCATAGCCAGTCACATCGTCGTAGATCAGCGTGCCTTCTTTTACATAATGGCCAGTGCGCTGATAGTCGTCGCCGTGACCGAATTCGTAGCCGGTTCCTACGATTTCCATCCCGAGGTCCTCATAGGCGGTGACGACGTGACGAGGACGCAATCCCCCGACGTAGAGCATCACCCGTTTGCCGGAAAGGCGCTGCCAGTATTTGTCGATTACGGCCCAAACGAGGGGTTGGTATTTGGCTATGACCTTTTCGGCTTTTTCTTGGATCTCCGGCCCGAAGTGCTTGGCTATGTCGCGCAGCGAGGCATCGATTTGGGAGTGTCCAAAGAAATTGTACTCCATCCAAGGGATGCCATATTTTTCCTCCATGTGCCTGGAGATATAATTCATCGACCGATAGCAGTGAATGAGGTTGAGTGCCGCTCTCGGCGCGCGCTCCACTTCGGCGAGAGTTGCATCTCCGGACCAGTTGCCGACCACGCGCAATCCGATCTCCTCGAGCAGGATGCGCGAGGCCCATGCGTCGCCGCCAATGTTATAGTCGCCTATGACATTTACGTCGTAGGGACTTGGATCGAATTTTATGTCTTTCTTGTCGAAGACCCAATCTCGAATTGCGTCGTTGGCGATGTGGTGGCCAAGCGATTGCGACACGCCACGGAAGCCTTCGCAGCGTACCGGCACGACGGTCGTCGCGTGTTCTTTGGCCTTTTTTCGCGCTACGGCCTCGATATCGTCGCCAATCAGGCCGATCGGACATTCTGATTGCAGGGTGACGCCATTGCTTAGCGGAAAAAGTTCAGCGATCTCATCGATGACCTTTTCCAATTTCTTGTCACCACCGAAAACAATGTCCTTTTCCTGAAAATCGGATGTAAATTGCATCGTTACGAACGTGTCGATGCCCGTCAGGCCGACGTAATAGTTGCGACGTTGCGACCAGGAATATTGACCGCAACCCACAGGCCCGTGTGAAATGTGAACCATATCCTTGATTGGTCCCCAGACGACACCTTTCGAACCGGCATAGGCGCAGCCGCGGATCGTCATCACGCCTGGAACAGACTTGATATTCGACTTTACCTCGCATTCGCTAATCGCGTTTGGTTCCTCGCCGGCGTCCTTTTCGCTCGTTGCCAGGCTAAGGTGTTTACTTCGGCGTTTCGCTGCTTTGTCCGGATATTGCGACAGCACATCCGCTATAAGCTTCGCATGTAAATCACTGTCATTGGCGTATTTGAAGGTCATTAACCCAACCCCTTGGAAAATCCGGCTGAAGCCACATCGGCGAAACCTCCCTCACGGGATGGCGGGCGCCTTGCGTGTCGCTGCGCGTCAGTGTGATCACTGGGCAGCTATCAACTTGGCATCCCTGGCTTGAAGTTCGGCAAGCATCTGCTCATCGGTTTTCATGATCCCGAAATCGAGAAGCATGTCCTCAAGTTCTTCCATGGTGATGGGGGTCGGGATGGTGCCTTTGCCCGAATTGTCATGTATTCTTTGGGCAAGTGTCCGGTACTCGGCCGCTTGCTGAGAGTCCGGCGCATATTGGATCACCGTCATCTTTCTAAGCTCGGCGTGTTGGACAATGTTGTCGCGTGGCACGAAATGAATGAGCTTAGAATTGAGTTTGGCAGCCAGCGCTTCGGCGAGGTCGAGTTCGCGATCGGTTTGACGCTCGTTACAAATGAGGCCGCCCAGGCGTACGCTGCCGCCTGCAGCATATTTCAGGATGCCCCTGGCGATATTGTTGGCGGCATAGAGCGCCATCATCTCGCCGGACATGACGATATAAATTTCCTGAGCTTTGTTTTCACGGATCGGCATCGCGAAGCCGCCGCACACAACGTCACCGAGCACGTCATAAGACACGTAGTCGACATCGTTGTAGGCGCCGTTCTCCTCGAGAAAGTTGATCGACGTGATAACGCCGCGTCCCGCGCAGCCGACGCCTGGCTCCGGGCCGCCAGACTCCACGCATTTGATACCTTTATAGCCTACCTTGAGCACGTCTTCGAGTTCAAGATCTTCAACCGAACCTCTCGTTGCAGCGAGATCAAGAACCGTATCCTGGGCCTTCGAGTTCAAGATCAGGCGCGTAGAATCGGCCTTAGGGTCACAGCCGACGATGAGGATCTTCTGCCCATGGTCCACAAGGGCGGCTAGCGTGTTTTGGGATGTAGTGGACTTGCCAATGCCGCCCTTTCCATAGAATGCGATCTGACGCAGAGCTGCCATGTTTGGCGTTCCTTCATGTGTTCGAGGCAATGCGGTTATCCCGCAACGTGGATGCGGAGGCCGTTCCGCTGCCTCGCTATAGCTCACAAGATTCGTGCCAAGCAGGCCGATAGAGATGACGAACAATAATTTACTGCGATTCCAGTTATGTGGGCGCAAAGATGCGGGATTGAGAACAGGAACGCTTGTCACGTAACCGACAAAGGTGATGACAATGTCGAATATCTGACCAGCCGACAAGATGTCTCATTTATCCATGTGTAGCTTCTAGGACCATTGTTCGAACAGCCTGTATCCCATCACCAGACCAGCAGTAACGAATTCTGATCGCTTGCCGCAAAGGGCTGTTTCCGGCGATGATCAAGCGTCATGTCACTCGACTACGCCACGGCTAGCGATCCACTTCACGAGGAAGATGTCATTGACGCGGCGTCTGGGCGCGAGCGATGGCAAATGTTCATATAAGTCTCGCTCCAGAAGCACGACATTTCAAAGTGGCAGCGAACCCATCGGCCTCGTTCCGCGGCGATGCACGGGTTACCAATTCCAGGCGTGTTGAGGTCCCCGCTGCGTTAGCGGGTGATCTCCTTCAAGTTCCGTCAATTCGCCGAAGCATGTGTTCAACGTTAATTGCGTGGAAGATAAAGCCGAGCTCGCCAAGCGGAGAATCGTATCGGATGTCGTCTATTGTGGCGATCAGGCGGTCAGCATCGATCAGTCCCAGTTCATGCAGCAGGCAACGGCGGGATAATTGACTAGTGATCTCGCTAGCACCGATAGTCAGCGAGCCGGTCAGATAGTGTTCGAAATTTTCTCTTGTAGAAACTCCGAAGAACCGTTTTGGATATCCAAGCCGTTCCAACATCCGGCGATGCAGCGCCTTTTCGTGCCTCCAGGCCAAAGGCAAACTCCGATAAAATCGTACGGCTTCTGGCTGGGCGAATGGGCTAATTGGCCATATGCCATGGCTCGCAAACAAAGGAGCCCGCGCGGCGTGTGCCTCCAGTACCGAGATCGGCAGAATAGGAAAGGGTGCCCGATCGCAGCTTGCTGCATAGTCGGGCAATTGGTTTTTGAGCACCAGCGTCATGGCGGAGGGAAAGATCGCAGGAAGGAATGCATCGCTAACATTACGAGCGAACTGCTCGTGATTTTGCTCGAAAGCATGGGCCATTAGCAACTCATCACCGCCTGTACCGGTTGCGACCGCCCGCGGGGCTGAGGCAGTTGCGAGCGACTTCAATAGTTGATGGAGAGGCCGCTGCAGATCGGCATTGTAGGGAGCGGGGACGTAGTCGCTACTCACTTCGAACCCACACGGAACCATTGGTATCGTGTCAACACGCAGCGTTTGGTCGCGAAAGCCGAAGTGCTCGATTGCTATTTCGCGCCGCGAAGTCTGTTGACTACGAGCTGGTCCCTCGACCTCCAAGGCATAGGTTTGCAGGGCGTCAGGATGCTGCCCCGCCAAAATGGCGGCAACGACCGCCGAATCCAATCCTCCGCTGAATTCGCTAGCCGTGAGAGCGGGCGTGAGCGGCCAGCGACGCAGCAGGGTGTCGATCAAATGGCATGCTGCGGCGGCAACATCGGCCCCATCCACAAGTGGGGTCGGAATGAAATACGGTGCCGGAGGGGGATATTTCGTCTCCACGGCTCCCATCCTGTCGATGCAAAGTGACGCGCGCTCCGTCAGCATGAAAACACCGCGAAACATCGTGGTTGTTGCATAGGGGAGCGTCCCCACAAGACGCAGGCCAGCTCGGTCCGTGTCGACGTCGGCGAGAGTCATGCCCGAATAAAAGTCCGCTATCGACCAGGAGAGATCAATGCGCTCGCCGCTGACCTTCATATAAAGTGGCGCAACACCCCCATGTCCGGCGCTGAAGGTCACCGTGCCGGAATGGCGATTGATCGAAATTGTCTGATAGTCCAATGGCCATCGCCCAAAAGCACAGAAATCATGCGCTCGTTCTATCGGCCAATCCCTGAGTGCCACAACCTGCCCATTCGCTTCGGCGGAACGCTCGCGACAGATCAGGACGATTTGATCAGTGGTGTCCCACCGGAAGCTCTCGAGCAAAGGATGGTCTAGGATCTTGATAGAGATGTTGGGGTAGGGCAGCGAGTCCATCGGGGGCTCAGCCACGCACTCGAGATGACCTCGGTCAATCGTTCCCTTGAACATGAGTGATCGCTTATTTGATGAAAATCTAAAGGGGCAGTGACCGCCGCCTTGGCGACGGTCACACGGACGAAACTTAAACGTCCAGTTTGTCCATGTCGCCTGGCTTGCCCCCCTTGATCATGGCAGCAATTTCTGTAGTCGAAGGGGTCGATCCGACGCGCGGCGTCTTGGCAAAGACGCTCAACTCGCTGCCGATTGGATCAATTGGCTTGCGGGTAGTTATCGTTTCCATGTTATGACTCTCCTTTGGTTTTCCTCGCCGTCCCCCTAAGGGGCCAATGACGCGATTGACTGAGGTACACTGTCGCATGCCGTTCTAGGGTGGCATGGACTGCGAAATTATTTGGCTGCAATCGATCCGGGCGGCTACGCGGTTGGCTCTCTGACCTAAGCATTGAGCGTACGACAATCGCCCGGTAAAGAAGCGGGTCTGATTGTGATGTGGCGCCGCTTGTACAACAGAAATCCAGGCAGGGACTCGTGCTCGCTTATGAGCCGGACTGGCGGCGAATTGGTGACCAAAACTTCCTGAGCCGTAAGGTTCAAACATCGAGCGGAATTCCCTATGCTAGCTAATTGCATAAAACGTCTGCGGAGAGGACGATGGGATGACTTCGAGCGGCACGACTAATTCTTTTTCGAAAATGCTAGGCTCTGAGAGGATGTGTGTTCGCCACCCATTGGTGCGCAACGAGTTTATCAGCTTTGGGTGCGTTTCGCCGATGAGCGAGGTGATTCCGGCAGCACGGCAAAACTCCATCAACCCGATCATCAGAACACGCGATATTGGAATCCCGTCAATCTTTTCGTCACCGCTTGCAATCGCCCACCGCGTCCATTCGAAAACGTCGTGCGACCTTGGCCACTTTTGACCTCGCATGATTTGCGGGTAGACGGTTGATAGAAGATGTGGCTGCACAGTAGGAAGGAGCCGAGAATACCCGATCACCGCATCGTTCTTGAGAACGCTAAAATGAATAGCGCAATCGTGATCAAACTGATCTATTTCCCGTCTGTCACTCTTGCGTAACGCCTCCCACCCACGTCGTTCCACAAATTGCTGGTGTCGAAATCGCCAGATTTTCTCCATGATTACGGCGTTAGCCCGAGAGTGCCCAATGCAAATCTTGATCATCGCTCGCTGACCCCCGGATCACTATGCACGATCTTACTGTCCTCCAAAATGAGTAGAAATACTCATCTCTGCGCCAGGTCGCGGAACCATAGTTTGAAATCAGACAATCCGCGCGGCATGGGAAATGGCGGTAACGGAAAGATCGCCAAAACGGGCTCAAGAATGCCATCATCTCGTACCGCTAGAGTAAATTTGCAGAGCATATGGTGTGCGTCAAAGACGCCAGGGACTCGATCAAGCCGCCTCTCAGGCCGCTTTTCGTTGATGGGATCACGTTAGAAAGCCATCTCGGCCGGTGCTTATCTGCTACCGACCAAATAGACTTCGGCCGCTCTTACCGTCCCGGGTTTCGGGGGCATGCCTATGGGTTAATCGTGGTCTGTCAGGGAGTAAATCTACTCATTTACGTCACCCGGAAATGATTATAGCTGAATTGGTGTCTCCAATAACACTCGCCTCAGTTGGAGCTGGGCCAAGAAGCGGTCCAAGCGATTGGACCAGTCCTGGCGTGAAGACAGAAAATCAATGGAAAGGGAGAGTTAAATGTCCTTGCATGTCAGCTACGTAGACAAGGAAATGACGGATCATGCCCGTGCATCACAGCCGGGAAGCGCAGCGCTTGCCCAAGGAACGCAATATTCGTTATTGCTGAAGAATCAATCGGCGCAACCTTGGACCTTCTATGTCTATCAAAAGATGCCTCAACCTGTTGCCAATGTCTTCTCCTTGGCATGGTTCTGCTCTCCGTATCAAATTCGGGTTGGCAATCAAATCAAGTTCACTTGGGAGCTCGCCTATAATTTCGTCTGGAGCGACACGGGACAACTGATTCCTGGCGTGGACTTTTTTGCCTCCGGGGTGGAGGACTGCAGCCCCAGCGGGAGAAACACCACTACTTTTTCATTAAGCGATGGACCTGGCCTGACCGCGCCGATCAAGGGGGATCCTGCAGGATCACTGGTCATCAACGATGCTGGCAATGTGCCAAACAACCGGTTCTCCGTGGGCATCGGCATGTCCGGAACAGGGACTTATGTTGCACAAGCGGGCACCAATCTGCTCCACACGTTCACGCCAACTCCGAGCTATTGGATTGCGGCGGGAACGAATGTCACTATCGGGTCGGTGCTCAGCATCGACACGATCACCCAGACCAGGGAAGCCAAGTTTCCCTCTGCCGTCTTCAATCTCGTAGGCGTGCTCCAAGAGGACAATACCTGGGACGTCAACCCGGCTTGATGGCAGGGTGAATTGGCTTCAGCTCCGCCCGTCAGGGCGGAACTAATACATGGGAGTGCCTGTTGTTGCTGATAATTGGCACTCCTTTCCTCACACATCAATATTGCCCGAGGAACCAACGATGTTTGCAGGGCCTCCAATCGGTGCGATTTGTCCCTTTGCAGGGCAAGTTGCCCCTATCTCGAGCTCGGTCAATACGATCTGGAGCAACACACCCTGCGCAAGCTCTGGCGTGGCTGCGGGTACAAATGCGGAAGCTCCTATCAGCTACGTCGAAGCCCAGGGATGGATACTTTGCGATGGGCGCTATCTCAAGGCAGCCGCCTATCCAGAACTCTACGCCGTTCTCGGTGGACTCTATGGAGAGCGGAATTCTACGGCCGATCTGGAATTTCGGATTCCAGACTACCGTGGACTGTTCCTGCGCGGTTTCGATGCCGGTGCCGGTATGGACCCCGACGCGAAACGACGGCTAGATCCAACTGGCAATAATGTTGCAAATGTTGTTGGATCACTCCAATGCGATGCTCTGCAAATTCATTCGCATCCCTATGAGATAACGACGCCGTCGGGAATTTCGCAACAGGGCAGTGCCGCGGGAACTTCCATTTCAAGCAAATCGACAGGCGCGCCGGAAAGTCCGGCACGCACCGCTCTTGAGACGCGTCCCAAGAACGTGGCCGTGAACTACCTGATCAAATTTCGGTAACTTGAAAGGGGCGCAGGTCCTTTCATTCGATTCAGAGACATCGGTCCGGAAGCGACATCTTGCCGGCCGGCAAAAGAGGAGAAGTTTTAATGACTGCTACTTTGAGAGCTTTCGGATGCCTAGCTGCTTTCGCTCTGACGGTCACCTTCGCGCAGGCGGCCGCGGCTGAGGAGCATCAAAAAGGCAAGGTCGCAGCGAAGCCCGTAGAAACTGGCATTGTGATCCGCGGCGTCACGCTTGCCGGCCCGGTTGGAAATCCGGGAACGTCAACCGGGAAAACATGCGACTTCAGCGGTGAGCCCGTGGATCCATCCGGACGTTTGGAGGGGGCAAGCGTCAACTGCAGACCAAATGGTAACCTGGCGAATACATTGCCAGGGCTACCCGCACGCTTTAACGCGTATTGCATGATAAATGCGCCGGTCAAAAGTGCGCGGCTAATCCAAGATGCCCGACCAGAAAATGCCAACCACTGCGATCTGTCGGGGATCACCCCAAAAGACGCGACTGGTCAATTCGGGGGGGCCGTCTGGCGGTAGGTGGTCATTGGACGACTTCTGAGGAAACAAATTCAAAGCACGTCCTCGCAGCCACCCAATGGATGCTCTCTGCTCGAGCCACCGAAAACTGTGTTGCGCCTGTCTATCAATTCAGGCGCAAATTTAGCTCTGCATTTCAACGGGGCTACTATCTGATCATGATGGTTGTCGTGATCCAACAGGCCCGATCTTTGAAGTGCCCGAATCTGCATATGTTTCAGCGAATGATTCTGAGACGAAAGCTTTCGGCAATCATCTGAGGTGTATTAACCACATTGAGCTTTCGCTGGATGTTCAAAATGACATTTTGAATGGTTCGATGGGATCGTCCGAGAATCGTTGCGATCTCTGTTGCTGTTTTGCCTGCGGCACACCAATGGATGATTTCGCGCTCTCGCGTTGTGATCATGGGTAAGGCCTGAATCTTTCGACTGGCATCATTCCCAATTTGGGCGCGGAGCAAGCTGTGCGCGTAAGCCGCCATCAGATAGAGCGCGCTTCGGTCGCAGGTTGAGAGCTCTACCCTTTCCGCTCCAAAACTGACAATCGATTGAAACCCGGCGGCAGTGTGTAAAGGAACGCTAAAGCCGTCAATCAACCTGAATTCGCGTGCCTCATTCATGACACGACGGCTCTGCCGAGCGAGTTTTTGATCTCGCAGAGCTTCCGACCAAACAAATGCGTGATCACATGTCTTGCTAAGCTGCACTATGGGGTCGGCGTGGACATAGTTGTTTTCACGATAGCGATCAAACCACCCGGCTGACCAATTGCCCAATACGAAATAGGGATCAATTCGCTCCGGAGGCGAGGGGATGCCGGATATCGCGAAATAACTAAACCCGAAATATTGTGAAATTTTTCCAAGTAGGAGTAACACATCGTCTTTGCTCTTTGCACTGGCTGACTCTGACAGGAAATCGAACACCAGATTCGAGACCGCTGAGGATTCTTCCTTCACGACAACCTCCCGGTTCGGCGCAAGATTAACTTCGTCACATCTAAGCAGTAAGTGCCCAGTTCGGTGGGCGGCTAACTCTGAAAACCATATTAGATACCCTTGATATATACAACCAAAAAGCGCATCTTCCAGACGGGATCGTCGTCGGCAACCGTTTGGCGCCGCTCGTCTGAAAAACAATTCGAGCCGTCAATTTTAACCGAGTGCGTCAGCCCGATCGCTATAGCTTGGCATTGACTCGGAACCGTACGGCAGATGACTGACAACTTCGAAGCAGGGCCTGTGGCAAATTTGGGCGCTTAACGGTATGTGGACCATGGGACGAGAGATTGTCCCTCCAAAAGTTGTGGAGCGAGCCGACGATTCTGAATGCGATTACCGAAAAGCTGAAGCGGCAACCGATAGAAGATTTCAAGGGCCGGCATTTCGAGGCATGGCCGATCGTGCGGGCGGTTGCCTGGTGTTTGCGTTTGCTCAAGGCTTCAGACGAGTTCGTCAGAAGCGAAAGTTAAGGCCCGCCTCAATTACATTATCGTTGAGGTCGGACTTCGAGCTGATGCCTCCGCTCGTGGTCGGGACGGCGTTGTTAATGACGTAGTTGTACTCGATCTTTGCCGACACGCCGCCCGAAAACGCGTGCTCGGCGCCGCCACCGAAGAGGTAGCCCTGTTTCCAGCTATCCGGCCCGGATTTCCGTTTGTCCGATCCGGATACGAGGCGGCGGCCCTCGAACTCGGTCGTTGTGACGCCCGCGGTGCCGTAGACGAAAGTGCGATCAAAGCCCAAGCCAGCCTTCGCTTTCGCGCCGCCGCGGAAGCGGCTTTCCACGTTGCCGCCGGGCACACGCACTTCGTTGTTCAAGTAAGAGCCTTCCAGTTCGGCGCCGAAAACGCCCGATCCAGCCTGGAAATTGTAACCTACCTGAGCGCCCACCGCTGGGGCGCGACCATTGTTGAACGGGTTGAATTTGGAGGCTGCGACACCTCCATGAAGACCGGCGTAAGCCCCGGCCCACGAGAAGGTTCCCGGTGCGTCATAAGAGGGGGCGCTCGGAACGCTGTGGTCAGCTAGATCGGCCGCCGACGCGCCGCATGCCATTAGCGTCAAGACACCTACGGAGAAGATTTTTCTTTTAATTAGCGACATATGTAACTCCATAACGAGCGAAACTAACATCCGGTGCTGGGCTGGACGCCCAAAGTCTGCAGGCCCCGCCTTACCCGCGGAGAGGGCATCATCAGCTTCCATGAGAAAAGCCAAATCGCTCGACTGGATCAAGTTTCGCATCGCGTCCGCTGGGTCTTGGGTCGACCCGACGCTCTTTGGGACATAGGAGGCGTTGTCCCTGCTGTGCTGGAGCCTTCCTCCTGGACCATAGCCGACGTTCCTCCCTGCGACAGCCCTTCGCCTGTTGAATATTTCAGCATTGTCAAACCTCTTTCATAAGCAGACTCTCTACAATTACCTGATTTAAGACAAGAGACGCAGAGGATATATTTAAGAATATATTCGTTTATGTTATATCAAAAACGGGAATGGATTGATACTTCACCGTTTAAAGGAAAATATACGACAATATATCTTCATATATATTATGGTTTATTTTCCAGCTGGTGGCACAAGCATTTGCCGCGCCAACAAAATTAGGCTCGCACAACGAAAGCGCGACTGTAGCTGAGCTTATGCCACGACAGAATTCACGACGCTCGTCCGGGCGGCCAGATCCGCAGAGCGTCCCTGCCACTCCTGGTCCAGGAGCCTGTAATCCGCAGCGAGTCCAGGAGCCTGTATTTCGCAGTGATATGATCGTCGGTCAGCCACTGGGTGGGGCCGAGCGGCTGCCGACCCTGCGGTGCCATGCCCGATCCCGAGGCCGGCTCTGCCGTCTGGGCAACTCGCGAGTGATGGGTGAGACGCCCGTCCGACTCCCACCCAGCCGTGTTGGGCTCACCGTGGTGGAGAAGCGTGTCATAGGGACGCGTCGGGTCGGCTTGAGGATATTCACAACATTGACGGCGTCGTCGAGACCAGTATCTCGGCGCTGTTCCTGCTGGTGATCAGCATCGCCAATTTGTTCTTCCTGAACCGTTGCGGAAGCCCAGATCGTTACCGCCGAAGCGAAGATACTCAACGCGCTCAAACTTACAGAGCACGGGCTTGATAGCCACTGGCGCAACGCCCGCACCCATACTCTGCACGACCCGGTCCGCTGGAAGTACGCCATTTTGGGTAAGTATTTCCTGAATGGCGAGAAGCCACCGCTCCATGCCTGGAGCTGACGTTTTCGACCTGCAAAGCACCCTGAGATCAGGTGCTCTGCAGATTTGTCTGCAGCGTATACGAGGGAGGAAGTTTCGCCTTCGCCACGAGGCGTCTCGGACAGTGTTGCCACTGCTTGGCCGCCGATTGTCATTGCCCCAAGTCTTTTTCATATTCCCGGCCATCCACGAAGAGCGCACCGTTCGGCCGAGATAAACATTGCGGCATCCGTCATTCAAATCGTTCATATCAAAACAATGGATTTCACTAAATCGCTCTTGGAAAAGATAAGGGGCACAGGCGGCACCCGTTGCCTCATAAGGAGTATTTGAGATGATGATCAAAGGCACTGATAACAGCCCCTTTATTAACGGATCCGATGACGACGACACAATCTATGCACGCAATCTTAATGACTGGATCAAAGCCGGTGGCGGCGATGATCGGATTGTGGCTCGAAGCGGCCACGACACGATCGAGGCCGGTGACGGCCATGACATTGTCTATGCGGGGGATGGCTCAGACATAGTCCATGCTGGTCCTGGTGACGACCTCCTGTATAGCGACGGCTCAATCGAAGCCTTCAACCCCTTCGAAGTGCGCCGCGTAATACCACATAGCGGCGAGAGCGACGACAGGCTCGACGCCGGTAAGGGAAGGGATACCCTGGTGGCCGGCGACGGCGCAGATGTTCTGACTGGCGGCGAAGACGGCGACGCCTTCGTGTTCCGGTTCCACGATCCTATGGTTGGAACAACGCACTGGTATACGACTGTGACGGATTTCGACCCGAAGCAAGACCGTTTTGTCATGGACGCCGGTGACTTCGGCAAAGGGGATCTGTTTGGCGCAAATTTCATCAACCACTCGAAGGGTTTCCCAGGCGAATTTGTGGACACTTTCTACAATGGCGAGGCCGCGAAAGCGCACGGTCAGCACGTCGTGGTAATCACGGATCGAGGGTTCACGTCTGGCTCTGCCGCCGCGACCGCTATTCACGACGAAGTCCCCGGTGACATCATTGTCTACCATGACGAAAAAACTCTCGGTCAAGATGGCAAAACTCACGGTGCGACACTAGCCTATGTCGATTCTGCGAACCACGCGCATGCCTTCGCTCATGTCGACAATCTGCACGACATGTCGGATCTTACCTCGCTTACGGCGGAAAATTTCGGCTTCATTTAATTCGAAGATCCGAGGAGCGTTCCACCCTTGGGGCGCTTCTCTTTCCCAACGTGGCGCAGGGAACTGAAAATAGAAACGACGTGATTTATTGATCGACTGCACCAGTAAAGGTACGCCATTGAAACAAGTTCTCGTCGCCGATGACGACGGCGCCATGCGCCACCTGCATCCTGGGGCGGTTGCGCAAGCTGACTTTCTTCTCGCTGGCTGAGGCCAATGCCGCTATTGGCACTTGATCGCATCAACGATCACCTCATGCGTCGATTGGGTGTTACCCGGCGGCAAGTATTTGAACGTGTCGAACGTGCTGCGCTCGCTAGCCTCCCGGGTGAAACTACGAATTCGCCGAATGGCGTCTGGTCCGTGTCTCGACCGATTATCACGTCGAGTTCAAAAGCTTCCTTTATTCCGTCCCCCATGCCCTCATTCGCCAGCAGGTCGATCTTAGAGCAACGGCGCGAACCATCGAGATCTTTTACCGCGGCAAGCGCATCGCCGTCCATCAGCGCCGCTATGGCGGCTGTCGTCATGGAACCGACCCAGATCACATGCCCAGTTCCCACCGGCGATACGCTGAGTGGATACCAGATCGCTTTCGGCGCTGGGGCGCATCCATCGGTCAAAGCATGCCGCGAGGATTTCTCCGTTGCATACCACCGCGTTGCCCGGCTGTTCGCCACGCTCGCGCTTGCAAGGGGTGACGGGCGATACGGCAGAATCCCCAAATCTATCGCTAAGACCGACCTGCTGATCCTCGATGACTGGGACCGGAAAAACTCAGCGATGATCAGCGCCGCGATCTTCTCGAGATCATCGAAGACCGCTACGAGCGTCGCTCGACGATCGTCACAAGCCAGGTGCCCCTGGATCGCTGGTGGGAAATTATTTCAAACCCAACGCCGCCGATGCGATACTGGATCGCCTCGTTCACAACGCCGAGGCATCGATCTCATTGGCGAAAGTATGCGCAAACAGCGTTCACCGATGGCGCTTGAAACACAGCAAAGCTTGACGTGGCACAAAACCCGATCCAAACATCAAACAGACCCAGGATCAGCCCGAAAAATGGCCGGCTTCAAATCGGAATCGGTGGCCGGTTTCATCGGAATACGCACCCAATGCAACATCTGAAGATCGACCTGATCGGCTTGCTTAATGCCAACGAAGCGCATCGTCGGTCGCCTTGCAGCTTCTGCGATCGCCGCAGCATCGATGATGTCATTCTTGTTCGATTTTACATAGACTTCACTGCGCCGGGATGATGCGGACGGAATGCCCCATCGTCTGCAACTTGGCGCAAGCCATTGGGAACCCGGACGGGATTCCATTCGACAAGCGTTCTGTTCGCTCGTTCGAAGAACTGCAGTAGCGTCTCGCGCCGGAACTATCCAGGCCGACCACGTGGAAGAGGTTCTTTCCGATATCGATGCCGAAGACGGCGCATTGGCGCAGTTGGTTGCGATCCATAATTTCAGCCCTCCTTTGCCCACCTCCGTTATGCTCTCGGGAGACAGGGCGGACCATCCCATTAGCTCTAAGCCCTGCTCGTAAGCGGGAGGTGGTGAAGGGCATGTGCCGCGATTGGACGACCTCCCGGCCGGCGCCAATACAACTCAGGCGCTGGCGCGCTAATGACGTGATCAGGTTAAACCATCCCGCATCCAGCGCTCGGCTATTGCGAATGTGCGGATTGGATGTTTGCATTTGCGGCTGCAACCGTCGAGGCCTCCCTGGGTGACGCGACTTTGGGAGCCGCAAAACCACCGCGGATTGCTACATTCAACCGCACGTGATCCTTGGCCAGTTGTTGGATCGCCGCAGCGAGGCTCGCCTGAGCGCTGGACACCTGCCTTTGCGCTTCGAGAACATCGAGGAGAGAAGAGGCGCCATCCATGTACGAGGCCGTCGAAAGCTTCAGTGCTTCTTCGATCGTTTCTACTTGCCTGCGACGTGAGTTCTCTGTGTGAACGTCGCGTCGGACGGCTGTCAAAGCGTCCTCGACTTCCTGCACAGCTGTCAGGACGGTTAATTTCCAGCTTATGTAGGCTGCTGCGGCGTCCGATTTAGAAGTCTCCACGTTTGCCCGCAAACGGCCGCCGTCCAGAATTGGTAGGTCGAGGCTCGGCCCGAAGGACCATTTCAAGATACCCCCGTGACGGCCGCGCTGCTTGGTATAGGAAGGGGTGATCGAGCCGGAGAGCGTTATCGCGGGGTAAAGCTGTGCTTCCGCCACGCCGATCTGTGCAGTCGCGGCGGCGAGATCCCGTTCAGCCTGGCGAATATCGAATCGATTGCGAATAAGATCGGCGGGAATGCCGGCATTGATCTTTCCGCGATAGACCGGCTGCCCTTCACTTTTCTGCAGTTGCTTGATCACTGTTTCCGACGGCAAAGCGAGGAGGGCCGCAATGTGATGCGCCGACACGCGAAAATTCAGTTCTAGCCTTGGTATTTCGGCAATCGTCGATCGGACAAGTCCTTCGGCTTGCAAGACATCCAGCCGGGAAGCCGCTCCCGCTTCGACTTGAAAATTCGTGAAATCGTAGGTCTCCTGGCGCGACTTCAGGTTCGCTCGGGAAATCGAGATGCGCCGCTGGTAGTACCGGGCGTCGATGTAGGAGGAAACAAGATCTTTGATTAGAGCTAGCTTTGCGGCGTCGACAGCCGCATGCGCAGAATCAAGAGAAGCCAGTGCGCTTTCAGTGCTGCGCCGGTACTGACCGAATACGTCCAGCAGCCAGGTCAACGATAGTTGCACGCTCGAGACATTCTGTGTGCTCGTGACATCTCCCCCTTTGCCGATCTCGCCGCTTGTCGTGTGTGATGCCTTGGGAAGGCCCCCGGCGCCAGCGATGGTGACGTCCGCGGCGGCGGCATTAACCCTTTCGAGCGCCTGCTGAACACTGAGGTTCTCATCCAGGCCGGAGGCAACGTACTGGTCGAGCGTACGATCTGAAAACGAATCCCACCACGCCGACACCGCAACATCGCCGGCGCTCTGTTTTGCACCCTCGGAAAACTTCTCCGGTAAAGGCGTTTCCGGCGGTGCATGGTCGGGCCCGAGCATGCAAGATGACAAAAGTAGCGGCAACACCGCAGCGGCCAGACGGAACGAATGCAATCAATCAGCCTCTATTACAGCGAAATTCAAGTCAAACCCGTTTCGCCTGCCCGAAGGATGATGCCAGCGCGCAATTACCGACGCAGCAGATCGAGAATTCCGGCGTGACACTACAAAATCGCGTGCAGCCAAAACAACAAGTCGACACCCGCTGGCGCGAGCTGGCGTCAAATCCCTTTAGGCCTGTCGTTCGGATCAAACTGAATGATAGTGATCCAATTAGCGGTGAGTGCCGGTCGGTTCTCGTTCTCGATCTCGACCGTCACCTCGTAAGTGGTCACCAGCATGCTTGCGCCGCGAAATTGACATTCAGAGAGAACGAAGCGACCGCGCACACGGCTGCCGGTCTTAACCGGTGACATGAAACGTACCCGGTCTAAGCCGTAGTTAAGGCCCAAGGTTTGCTCGCGGATCCTTGGCATGCCGCTGAAGTTCATCGCCGACAGAAGCGAGAGTGTCAGGAAGCCATGAGCGATGGTGCCACCAAACGGGGTTTCGACTGCCGCGCGTTCCGGGTGCACGTGGATGAATTGATGATCGTGTGTCGCATCGGCAAAGAGATCGATTGTAGTTTGATCGACGGTGATCCATTCGGACTTACCGAGTTCCTGGCCAATTCGCGACGGCACGTCGGCGAGCGAAAGTTCGTGCATACGACCTCACTTATTTGATGTCTGATCAAGTCGTGGATTTTCTCGGAGGCGATTTGCGATCTAACCAATCGTCACAATCATTCGACTGTGACTGATTTAGCGAGATTCCGCGGCTGGTCCACATCTGCCCCCATAACGACCGCGGTATGATACGCAAGAAGCTGCAGCGGCAGAGAAAAGATCATCGGCGCGATAATCTCCGCAACATCGGGTAATACGATAGTGTGCATGGTGGGAAGCTTTGACATCGAAGCTCCCGTCTCGTCGGTGATCAGAATGATGCGGCCGCCGCGCGCGGCCACTTCCTGCATATTGGAGACAGTTTTATCGAAGAACCGATCATGTGGCGCGATGACGATGACTGGCATATTTTCATCGATCAGGGCGATCGGACCGTGTTTTAATTCTCCTGCCGCATAACCTTCAGCATGAATATAGGAAACCTCCTTGAGCTTCAGCGCACCTTCCATGGCCAATGGGAAACTCGTGCCGCGGCCGAGATAGAGCACGTCGCGGTAATTCGACAATTCCCGTGACAAGAGGTCGATCCCCGGCTTGATGTCGTTCAGCACCTGTCGCATAACGCTCGGCAACGTCGCCAAACTTTGGACGAGCACTTGTTCCTCGTCGACTGTGATTGTGCCCCGCGCCTTGCCTGCGCCGATGGCTAACGCCGCGAGAACAGCAAGCTGGCAAGTGAATGCCTTGGTAGAAGCAACGCCGATCTCTGGCCCGGCGAGGATCCGAAAGATGGCATCTGCCTCGCGGGCAATAGTTGATTCTCGGGTATTGACGATAGCGCCTATTCTCAGACCCTGTGCTTTGCAATAGCGCAGCGATGCAAGCGTGTCAGCCGTCTCACCAGACTGAGAGATGAAGAGAGCTGCTGACCGCGGCGACAACGGGATTTCTCGATAACGGAATTCAGAGGCGACATCAATTTCAACCATTAAGCGTGCGTAGCGCTCGAACCAATATTTGCCAATCAACCCCGCAAGATATGCCGTGCCGCAGGCGGCGATCGCGAGGCTCTCAACCCCGGCGAAATCGATGTCGGTTGAAGGCGTTGTGACATGACTATCGTTGACATTGATGTAGTGACCAAGAGCACGGGCAATGACCTCCGGTTGCTCGTAGATTTCCTTCTCCATAAAGTGCCGGTGATTGCCCTTGCAGACCAGGTCGGCGGTAGCAATCGATCTGTGCCGCGGGCGCGTAACGACTTTGCCTTCGATATCGAAAACCTGGACACTCGTTTTGCCTACAACAGCCCAATCGCCATCGTTCAGATATGTGATGTCATTGGTGAACGGAGCAAGAGCGATCGCGTCGGAGCCTAGAAACATCTCACCATCGCCATGGCCTATCACTAATGGTGGTCCATTGCGCGCTACCATAATGGTCGCGGGATCATCCTCAAACAGGATGGCAAGAGCGAAGGCGCCCTTAACGCACTTCAGCATGGCATGCATGGCCTCAAGGCATCCCATGCCATCCCGACGGAATTTTGTCAGGAGATGCGCAATCACCTCGGTATCCGTGTCGGTCTGGAACTTGGCCCCTACCTCTGCCAATCCGTCCTTCAGCTCGGAGAAATTTTCGATGATGCCGTTATGAACAACGGCAACGCCATCGGCAAAATGCGGGTGTGCGTTGCATTCTGTCGGTGCGCCATGGGTCGCCCAGCGCGTGTGGGCGATGCCGACGGTGCCGCTCAGGGGCTCTTTTTTCAATCTCGTTTTAAGGTTCACGAGCTTGCCTTCTGCGCGGCGTCGGTGCAATTCTCTCTCGAAGATCGTAGCAACGCCGGCTGAATCATAGCCACGGTATTCCAGTCGCTCCAAGGCTTCGATCAGCCGCTCCGACACGGGCTTCCGTCCCACTATGCCAACAATCCCACACATGCTCGTCACCCAAGTCCCAAGAGCCCCCGACCGGTAATCAGGAAGGCGGACGCCGCTCGGTGCGTGTCCTCCAGCGGGTGCTATTAAATCCAACCAGATTAGTAAAATTGATTGTTGCGATAGCTATCATCCACGATCTGGATGTCGCGCACTCGGGTTGCGTCGGTTAGACGCTGTGGGCAGCGAACGATGCCTTCTGCAAAGTGTCGACTGATAAGCTACGCGCGGGGTGTTGGGCGCCTGCCTCTGAAAATGTTCGCGCCAACAGGAATTGCTATTTGCCGACGACATGCCGCCAATTGTCTTTCGTCGGCGCACGGACTGAAAGGCAATTCGTCTTTCTGCAGGTGAAGCGGTATGTGTCTGCGGGCTGACCCTAAGGCGTAGTTGCCGCTTTGCATGCAAACGTGATCACGAATCGGTCAGCAGGACTGCCCAGCCGCATTTGCAAAGAGGGCGTCAGAGTGAAAGTGCCGACAGTTGGAATCGAAAGGGCCATGGCGGCCAGAAGTCCGTTCGCAGAAGCAAAGAAGCTACCCCTTTACCGCCGGATTTACCCCAACGCCTGCTTTTATGATTTCGGCAAGCGTCCACCAGCCTTGACCCGAGCTGGATTTCCCATGGCCGTGCTTCCTGCAGGAACATCTCGCGTGACCACACTACCAGCGCCAATGACAGCGTGATCGCCAATTGTCACGCCCGGGAGAATGATTGCTCCACCGCCAATCCAGGCGTGCCTGCCAATGCTGACAGGTCGTCCCAACTGCAGTCCAGCCTGGCGCTGCTCTGGATCATGTGGATGGTCCGCGGTGTAAATCTGCACAGCAGGCCCTATTGCGGTTCCGTCACCGATAGTTACCGCTGCCACGTCAAGAATGACGCAGTTGTAATTGATGTAAACCCAAGCTCCGATCCGGATGTTAAACCCGTAATCGCAGTGGAACGGAGGACGAATAACCGCTCCAAGCCCGACTGCCCCCAGTCGTTCTAAAAGGAGCCCATTCCACCGCTCGGCGGAGTCGCCCAGCGTGTCATTATACCGCTTCAACCAAGCCCCGGTGAGGAGCAGCTCGGCTTGGATCTCGGGGTCCGCTGCGTTGTACATTTCGCCTGCCAGCATCTTCTCTTTTTGGCTGCGTGTCATCGTCACTTCTCACATCTTGTTCGCGGGAGGACGGTACTTGAATGCGACTACTTCGCGATCAAGCTAGCTAGCACCTGGCACGATATCGGGCGGAGGCGGAGGTGGAATTCATAGTAACACTCCTTGTTCGTGGCAGAAAGGATGAGGCGTCAACTTTAGTCGACCGGCGAGCCGAGTGAGAACTCCCGCGACGAGAATAGTCAGGCTCCAGCTCCCCCGCGACACGTGAAAGCTGAATAACGTGGCTGAGCGGAGGACCATTTTTCAGATGCGCGAGTATCTGGGGAATTGGAGCTAGATCTTGCTGACGGGAATCGGGGGTGCCTGCTTCAAGCATGTGCCGCTGGTCTTACAACGGTTAGTCGTGACGGTCTTCACTTCATTGCACCTGCTTGAACGCAAGGACAGCATTCATGCCTCCCATGGCGAAAGCGTTGCTCATGGCCACGCGCACCCTGCGCTCCCGGGGCACATTTGGCGTGATGTCCAAATCGCAATCGGGGTCTGGTTCGCGATAGTTGGCGGTCGGCGGCACGACACCTTCTTGGATCGCCATCACGCAGGCTATCATTTCGAGCGCACTTGCTGCCCCGAGGCAGTGAGCGTGAGTGGATTTGGTAGAAGAGATGGACATCGATCGAGCATGGTCACCAAAAACGCGCTTAATCGCCGTCGTTTCGATCTGATCGTTGGCCTTGGTGCCGGTGCCATGGGCGTTGAGGTAGTCTACATCCTCGGCATTTAAACCCCCATCGACAAGGCAGGCGCGCATCGCCGCCTCCGGCCCATGTACAGCTGGTGCAGCTATGTGGTAGGCATCGGCGGAAAGGCCGATGCCGGCGACCTCGGCAAGCATCGTTGCACCGCGGGCGGCAGCATGCTCATAGCTTTCCAGCACGGCCATGCCCGCACCCTCGCCTAAAACTAGTCCTTTCCTGTCGGCGGAGAATGGCCGGCAAGTATCTGGAGCGAGTACCCGCATTGCTTCCCATGCCTTAAGCACGATCCACACGAGTGGCGCGTCGCTTCCTCCAGCTAGCATAACGTCCGCCCTACCGAGCTTGATCTGATCTACCGCTGAAGCGATCGCATGGTTGGCCGAGGCGCAGGCAGAGGTGGCACCGAAGACTGGCCCCCGCAGCCCGAGGTTCATGCTTACCT
This sequence comes from Rhizobium sp. WSM1274, assembly GCF_025200775.1. Taxonomy (NCBI): domain Bacteria; kingdom Pseudomonadati; phylum Pseudomonadota; class Alphaproteobacteria; order Hyphomicrobiales; family Rhizobiaceae; genus Rhizobium; species Rhizobium sp. WSM1274. The sequence continues at coordinate 688,176 of NZ_CP104139.1, forward strand.
GACAGGCAGCCGCGCTAGGCATTGCCTTTACCCCAGTGAATAGCTCAGTGCGGGTCGCGCCGCCCAACAGGAGGGTGCGGTAGGCCTTCTCGGTAGCGTCCCAGCCGCCAAAGCCAACGCCCACTGTCGCGCCGAAACGGTGGGCATTTCCTTCATCGCACGAAACGCCGGCCTGTCGCATGGCTTCTTTAGCTGCAAGCACGGCAAGCAGGCTGAAGCGGTCCATGGAGATGAGCTGCTTGCGATCAATGTCGTGTTGAGGCAGCACCTTGATCTCGGTCCCGATCATCCCCTTCAGCTCATGAATCTCTGAGTTTGAGATCGGTCCGATGGCGGAGCGGCCTTCGCGCATCTCCGTCCAGATAGAGGAAGCATCGGTGCCCAGTCCGCACAGTCCGCCCAATCCGGTGATAACGACGCGCCTGTCCATTCAGACCTCCTTGGTGAGCAAGCCACGGACGGCTTCCACCACGTCGCCGATATTGTTGAGGTTCGACCAGGCATCGGCCGTATTCATCTCGATCTTAATGCCGTAGATTTGCTCCAGATCCCAAAGGACATCGGCCAAACCCAGCGAATCGATGCCAAGCGAAGTCAACTCAGTGTCAGTCGTTATTTCGCCGAGCGCTACGGTCGTTCTCTCGCCGTTTTCAGCTTTGACGAGCTTATTGATCGCACTGATAATTTCCAGTGTGAGTTGATCAGCCATTTGTATTCCTTTCCATCATGCCTAATTTCGACAAGCCGACGGCCTTGCGAGAAGGCTCGATCTAATTTCTGCTAACATCGGAAGATGCTCCGGCTCGTCTGCGAAGTGACGAGAGATACCGATAAACTTACCGGAACGTCATCGCGCGGTTACCCTGCTATGGATCATACGGAATGATTGGTAAAATTGATTGTGTGGATCAAAAGCATCCACGCTATGGATTTAGCTCGGGCTTTGCCGCAGTTGAATTCATGCGCCAGCGCAGTTGCTAATCCTCGAGGAAAAGCGTGATTACGCGGTTCGAAAGCATTGAGCTTTGGCCGCTTTCCCGCGCCAGCGCGTTGTCAGTGCGGCGCAGGAAGCATGTGCGGGAGGTCGGGGAAGTCGCCGCGACGTGATGCTGGTTTTCAGCAATGAGCCGAACATAAGTGACAGGAATAAAGTTCTGATCACTTTTGCATTAAGCCAGGGAAAGCAGACAAATGGCAACTTCTCAGGTAGAAACGATCGCTCTCGGCACAATGGCTACGCTAGATGAGCTGAGGCAGCGGGGCCTGCCTGTAACGTGATGCCTCGTTTGGGGACCGAATGCATAGGTTCCAATGATCAGCGCCCATCTAACTGCTGCAGCTGTGAAATGACCCCGGCGGGGTCGCTTACGACGTACAACCTTTCATCTCAGATTCCATGCGCGAAGCCTCTTTAATCATAATCTCTCGCATCCATATGTTTCCAGGATCAGTGTTGTGAAGAGCCGGCCATTGGACAGCCTCAGTGAACGAAAGAAGTGGCAAAGGATGCTTGATGATCCGTAAGGGGATAGTTTGTTCGTAATGTTTGACCAGCCGGAGTGGGATGGTTGCTATTCGGTTGGTGCCTGCGAGCAACGGCGGGATCAAGTTAAACCCCGGCACGACGAGTTCAATACGCCTCTTGAAGCCGTGCTCCAGCAATAACCATTGCTCAACAGAAGGCTTAAGACCACGTCCGAACTTAGCCGCAACATGCCCCATGGACATATATTGCTCCAGGGAGAGCTTCGCTGGCAGCTGCTCGTTCGTAGGGCAGCCGACACACACCAGTTCCTCTTCGAAAAGCCTTGCCTTCGGATGGGCACCAGACATGAATAGATCCGGAAGGATCAGAAAATCAACATCCCCACGGCGGAGAAGCTCCTCAGGATCGTCGTCAAGTGGCAGCAACTCGAAGCTGACCCCCGGCGCCTCTCGAGCTAAGCGCAAGATGATCTTGTCGAAGAAGACCAGTGCCATGAAGTCTGAAAGGATAATTCTGAATCGGCGATCGGACTCCGCGGGGTTTATTGGATCCCATGCGATGACGGAGAGCTGAATATGCAAGAGAGCATCGCGAACAGCGGGGGCGAGTGCCTCCGCACGCGGGGTCGGAATTAGCTCCCGTCTCTGCATGATAAAAAGCTCGTCGTTGAAATAGGCGCGCAACCTGGAGATGGCAGCGCTCATGGCGGGTTGGCTGAGGTTGATGCTGCGTGCCGCTGCTGTGAGCTTGCGCTCGGTCATTAGAGCGTTGAGCGCTACAAGAAGGTTGAGATCAAGGCCTTTAAAACGCATAAGTGTATATCCATTCCATAGATGATTGCCATCCAAACAATCAATTTTACCAATCTTTCGGATCGCTTATAGAAAAGCCGGAACTTGATCAATATCAAGGCCGGGAACGAAAAATCGAAATGCCGGGCGAGGGCCCGTTTTCAATTCTTTACTTCTCCTAACCGCTCGATTGTCTAACCGACAATCCAATCGTCATGCGCAACAATCTCGCGCAGCTTTGATCGTGGCTGGGTGAAGAAACAACGTGGAGCTTTTGGATGTCTTCTGAAGTGCGGTGGAAAATATGCTGGGAAAATGAGCTGGAAGCTTCAGACCACGCGGAACTCGCTGATTTCTTTTGCAAGACCTATGGGCCGACGGGAGCTTTCAATGCCAAGCCGTTCGAGACTGGCCGAAGCTGGGGTGGTGCGAGACCCGAACGCCGCGCAATCGCATATGACTCCCGCGGCGTCGCTAGCCACATGGGCTTGTTACGCCGCTTCATAAGGGTCGGTACGACTGATTTGCTTGTGGCCGAGCTAGGCCTGTACGGAGTGCGACCGGATCTAGAAGGATTAGGCATCGCTCACTCGGTCCGCGCCATGTTTCCGGTTCTGCGCGAGTTGAGCGTTCCATTTGCTTTTGGAACAGTTCGCCACGCCATGCGGAATCATATGGAAAGGTACTGCCGAGACGGTACCGCCAATATCATGACCGGGCTGCGTGTGCGCTCCACGCTTCCAGACGCGCATTCCGACCTGCCAGCCACGCGCACTGAAGATGTCCTCGTATTGGTAGTTCCCGTCGACCGTCCGATGACGGAATGGCCTGCGGGCTCGTTGATTGAACGAAACGGGTCGGAACTATGAAGCGGCCTGCCTATATGAGCGAAGTACCGGTCAATCACACAAGCGGCCAGGAAGATCGCTGCGTTTACTTGACGTTCGATGATGGTCCTAACCCATTCTGCACGCCGCAAATCCTTGATGTTCTAGCTGAGCACTGCGTCCCGGCGACATTTTTTGCTATCGGTTCATACGTGAAGGATCACCCCGACCTCATTCGGCGTCTTGTGGCGGAAGGTCATGATGTCGCCAATCATACCATGACGCATCCCGACCTCGCCACCTGCGATCCCAAGGATGTCAAACGTGAAATAGACGAGGCGCATCAAGCTATTGTCTCGGCCTGTCCCCAAGCCTTGGTCCGGCACTTACGAGCGCCTTACGGGGTTTGGACTGAAGACGTGCTTTCAGCATCGATGAGGGCTGGACTTGGAGCCGTTCACTGGTCGGCCGACCCTAGAGACTGGTCTTGCCCGGGCGTCGACGTGATCGTTGATGAGGTGCTTGCTGCTGCTCGACCTGGGGCAATCGTGCTTTTGCACGACGGGTGTCCTCCCGATGAGGTTGAGCAATGCTCGCTTGCCGGACTGCGTGACCAGACGCTTTTAGCACTCTCTCGAATTATTCCGGCACTGCATAGCCGCGGATTCGAGATTCGTTCACTTCCCTGAAACACTGGACAAACGAGAAACCATGACCCTGCTCGCAACAACCAGCATCGCCGCCGTCTCGCTTTATGCAATGCTCTCCACCGTTTACAAGAGCGCGCAGGTCTTTCATGCTCGGCGGACAACGATCTCAACAACACCTGCGAAAGACATCAATGCCACCCCCGTGCCAAGCGTTGATGTCATTGTGCCGTGCTTTAACGAGGACCCAATCGTTCTTTCGGAATGCCTCGCGTCGCTTGCGGAGCAAGATTATGCCGGAAAATTGCGCATCTATGTAGTCGACGACGGTTCCAAAAATCGCGACGCGGTTGTGGCTCAGCGCGCTGTCTATGCAGACGATGAGAGATTCAAGTTCACAATTCTCCCTAAAAATGTGGGAAAGCGCAAAGCGCAAATCGCCGCTATAACCCAGTCCTCTGGGGACCTCATCTTGAATGTGGACTCAGACACCACGATCGCCCCCGACGTCGTCTCGAAGCTTGCCCATAAAATGCGCGATCCAGCAGTCGGTGCGGCGATGGGCCAAATGAAAGCCAGCAACCAGGCGGACACCTGGCTAACTCGCTTGATTGACATGGAGTACTGGCTTGCCTGCAATGAGGAGCGCGCGGCGCAAGCTCGCTTCGGTGCAGTTATGTGTTGCTGCGGCCCATGTGCGATGTACCGTCGGTCTGCTATGCTTTCGCTGCTTGATCAGTACGAGACGCAGCTTTATCGCGGCAAGCCGAGTGACTTCGGCGAAGATCGCCATTTGACGATTCTCATGCTGAGCGCAGGCTTTCGAACTGAGTATGTTCCGAGCGCCATCGCGGCGACAGTCGTTCCAGACACAATGGGAGTTTATCTGCGTCAACAACTACGGTGGGCACGCAGCACTTTTCGGGATACTTTGCTTGCGCTTCCCGTACTACCAGGTCTCGATCGATATCTCACGCTGGACGCAATCGGGCAAAATGTCGGCCTTCTACTTCTTGCGCTGTCGGTATTGACAGGAATTGGTCAGTTTGCGCTGACCGCCACAGTACCCTGGTGGACGATCCTGGTCATTGGATCCATGACCCTTGTACGGTGTAGCGTGGCTGCCTATCGTGCCCGCGAACTTAGGTTTCTGGGTTTTGCTCTCCACACGCTCCTGAACATCTTTCTCTTAATTCCCTTGAAGGCCTATGCCCTTTGTACCTTATCCAATAGCGCATGGCTGTCGCGCGGATCAGTCTCTACTGCGTCCGCTGTTGGTCAGCAGGGCGCTATTAAAATGCCAGGGCGGGCGACATCTGAAATTGCTTATAGTGGCGAGTGATGAACTCGTCACCGCAGCTCAAAATTTGGGACAAGAAATGAACGGGCAATTAGCGAATTTGAAGACGACGATCGCTGATCCGCACCAGGATCATATCATCCTATCGGAGCGGCAGGGCGGTTCGAAATGCAAGGCAGTGGATTGGCAGTCTGGCGCATTGTCCCCAGTTGCAATTGATTTGGCCGACGTTTCGAAGTCATATGGTGGTAAAGTTGTCGTCAATGACTTGTCGTTTACGATCGCCGCCGGAGAATGTTTTGGTCTTTTAGGGCCGAACGGCGCAGGTAAAAGTACGATCACCCGTATGATCCTAGGGATGACGTCGCCAAGTGCGGGCACGATCACTGTACTCGGAGTACAGGAACCGGGCCAAGTTCGCTTGGCACGAGCGAAAATCGGGATCGTGTCTCAGTTCGATAATCTCGACCTGGAATTCACGGTCCGCGAGAACCTTTTAGTATACGGCCGCTACTTCCGCATGAGCACCCGAGAAATCGAAACGGTCATCCCGTCGCTGCTTGAATTTGCGAGACTTGAGAGCAAGACGAATACGCGTGTGGCTGACCTATCTGGAGGGATGAAGCGGCGCCTCACTTTGGCGCGTGCGCTCATCAATGACCCGCAGCTACTCATTTTGGACGAGCCGACCACTGGCCTCGACCCACACGCGCGACACTTGATCTGGGAACGACTTCGATCGCTGTTGGCACAAGGCAAGACAATTCTTCTGACCACCCATATCATGGAAGAGGCTGAGCGGTTGTGCGACCGGCTGTGCGTGCTTGAAGCGGGGCGAAAGATCGCCGAAGGACGACCGCATGCCCTGATCGAGGAGCAGATTGGCTGTCCCGTGATCGAAATTTATGGTGGCGATCCGCAGGAGCTTAGTCTTTTGATCAGGCCGAATGCTAGGCGACTGGAGATCAGCGGAGAGACCCTGTTCTGCTACACGCCTGATCCAGAGCAGGTGCGCGCGCAACTGCGTAGATATTCGGGCCTGCGCTTGCTGGAGCGTCCACCAAATCTAGAGGATGTCTTCTTGCGGTTAACCGGACGCGAGATGGAGAAGTAGACGATGGGCGTAGCAACATTACCCGCCGGCGGTTTAAACTGGCTCGCAGTTTGGCGCAGAAACTATCTGGCTTGGAAAAAAGCGGCGCTGGCATCCATTCTCGGAAATCTAGCCGATCCCATAATATACCTATTCGGGCTCGGCGCTGGATTGGGAGTGATGGTAGGGCGCGTTGACGGCGTATCGTACACTGCATTTTTGGCGGCCGGAATGATCGCGACAAGCGCGATGACTGCTGCAACCTTCGAGACTATCTATGCGGCCTTTGGCCGAATGCAGGGCCAGCGCACCTGGGAAGCAATGTTGTACACACAGCTCACGCTAGGGGATATAGTCGTTGGGGAAATGGCATGGGCGGCAACTAAGGCGGCGCTGGCGGGCACCGGAATTGGTATCGTCGCCGCCACGCTGGGGTACACACACTGGTTGTGCCTTCTCTATGCGCTTCCGGTCATCGCTCTAACTGGCTTAGCCTTTGCGAGCCTTGGAATGGTCGTAACGGCCCTCGCGCCCAGCTACGATTACTTCATATTTTACCAAACCCTTGTCATCACACCGATGTTGTTTTTGTCAGGCGCAGTCTTTCCTATAGACCAATTGCCCGTAGCATTCCAACAGATAGCGGCCTTCCTGCCCTTGGCACATTCGATAGATGTTATCCGCCCGACGATGCTGGGCCAACCAATCGCCAATGTCTGCCTGCATATCGGCGTTCTCTGCATCTACATAGTCGTACCATTCCTCGTGTCGACCGCATTGCTTCGGCGGCGACTAATGCGGTGATGAATGCCACCTCACATCATCATCAGCACTCACGCCGGTTGGGGGCGAGGCCTGGCATCCCGCAAGATCGCATGGACGCTGGGCGACACGGCGCGTCTTCTGATCAACGCATGGCCTTGCGATGACGGCGAGGAATACGTGGTTGCTATCAAAGCTAGCGTCGACGCATTGAGCGGGAAGATTGCCTCGGCAACAATTCCCCGAATCGCTTCTGCGTGCGGCCAATGAGGCGGGTATCGCCCGCTCTTTCGCTCGTCCAGCAGGGAGTTGGAGAGCGACCACCGAATCTGCCTCAAGCGTGCAAAGATAGTCCGAATTTCAAGGACTATCCGCTTTTCGGCGTCATGTTTGCACCGAGAACCTGCACATCTGGCTGGACCCCGACCCGCCACTCCTTCTCATCAGGTCGCCTCGAGAACCATGTTGAGGGGCGTGGGCTGAGCGCCGGACATGAGTGAAACCGCCCGACCGGATCACCTCCGTCAATCGCTTCTCTCCCGGTTGCGCACCAAGCGCGAGCCCTGTCTCTTGTGCGATGGAGGTCGGAACGCAGATCATCGTCGAGGCTGAGTAGTAAAGCAGTAAAGCCCCTCAACCGGATTGATGTTTTCTCCGTCGGCAACCGTAGCACCGGTTTTCCACTTGTCGATCACACCATCGAGCCCCGGCAGCCACTCCAGGACGAGGGCATCGACGTAACCAGGGCGGAACAGCCGCGCGACGGCGCAGAACATGCAGCCAGCTTGGTCGCCCCAGGCAACCCCCGGCCGTTTTTGAAGGCGGCTTGCAGTTGGTTCTCGACCATCGCGGCAGCCGTATCGAACGCGCCAATCAGGTCGACCGGGCTGCCCGGCTCGGCGAACACGTGGGCCCGCTCGGGTGCCAGCGAGAACAATCCTCGCTCATGGTGCACACAGCCTGAGGCGGCCCGTGCCGCCAGCCACTCCCGCACATAACGAGTGCGCATCCGAGGCATCGGCAAGTTCGTCGGCCTTCACCGGCCCGACTGCCTTCAGCGTCCTGTATAGCCCGTGAGCATCTCCGATCCGCACCAGCGGCACGCTGACAGCTCCGCCAATATCGCTAAGGATGGGGACCACGGGGTCCTTGAGCGTTGTTTCGTTGAATTGCATCATATCGGATTCCTGCTGATTTACGGGCGGCCTCTTGCCGATGGCCGCCCTCAAGGGATCGGGAACTCGATGCCCTCTATTTGGGTTGTATGCCCGCTTGCGCTTGGCATCGACGCTCATCTATCAACCTGCGCACGCCCTAACTGGATAGCCTCCTCGCGTCGACAGTAACGGGCAGGCGCCTGTTCTGCGATAGGTCGGGGAGGGCTATCCGCCATCCATTCTTCAGCAAAATAAAGCCGCCCCATAGGTTTTTGTGTTCAACCGAAATGATCGGTTCCTCAAGGTCTTTCTTGTGAATATAGGCCGATAAACCGACGTCAGTTCTGCTGATTGTCACTCTCATGCATGTCCCTTCTCGCTGCGGCGGCTTTGGAGCTCCGGAATTCGAGCGCTATCAAAGCCTGCTATTTTAGTACGACATATGCGCAGGCCGATATCTCCGTTGTGGCTCTGTCTTTGCGCTTTAGTCCGGTGGCGATCAGGCAGGGACGCAGGTCTTCGGCATCGGACACACCGAAGCGCATTGTTGCGTGTCAAACTCACCCCTGCACTCGGTACATTTTTTTGGATCCACAACATATCCCTCACCTTTGAAACTGATCGCATCTGAGGGACATTCAAATTCGCAAGCGCCGCACTGGGTGCATTGGGATACAATGATCTTGAAGGCCATGTTTTAGCTCCTGATTCAATTAGAGGGGCCTAAAGCCGTCGGCATTGCCGGTTTGCCGCCAAACTCGGCGGCGTATAGCGCGCCAATCGCAGTCTCGATGTAATCATAGGAAAATGCGTCACTGGCTCGCACGCCAGTTTCTGCCAACCGCTTCTTTGGGCAATCGCCGATTTTGGAAGAAAGCAGAATGTCGATGCCGTCGAGTGCAACGATGGTGTGATCGAGAGTGGCCTTCTCGCCTATACCACCGAGGCAATACTGCTCGACCTTGCGGTGTCCCACCAAGTTGATCCCCTTTCGTGAGACTGCATACACTTGGAGTTCCCTTGCCTGACCGAAATGTTCGTTGATCCGGCCGCCACCTTTAGTCGCCACGGCAACTGCAAGGGTTCCCGAAGAACCCAGTGACTTGACTGCTTTGTTCGCGTCCAATTTTGCTGCCAGTTGATCCCCTCGCTCATGCTGGACCAGCTTGCGATAGGCCTCGCGCTTGCTGGTGTCGAATTCAACTTTGGTGGAGATCTGGTCGAGGGCAAACTCTCGCTCGCGATCATCGCCCAGCAAACCGATGGCGTCGGCCCGGCACTGTTGGCAGTGTCGCATAAGCTTAACGTTGCCATCGAGACAGTCTTGAAGTGCCTTCAGTTCGAACGGCTCCGGGCAACGCTGACCCGTAAGACCGTAATAAGTACCATGTGAACGCTTGGAAATCAGGGGCACCACATTGTGCATGAAAGCCCCGCGGTCTCTAATCCATCGGTTAACTTCCACGAGGTGCGTGTCATTGACGCCTGGAATCATAACCGAATTGATCTTGGTGAGAATGCCGCGTTTGGTCAGCATTTCCAAACCCAGCATTTGGCGCTTGTGAAGGATCCTGGCACCTTCTATCCCAGTGTATCGACGATGCCTGTGGAGTATCCATGGATAGATCTTCGCCCCGACTTCCGGATCCACCATGTTGATAGTGATCGTCACGTGATCGACGTTCATGTCAGCTAGCTCATCGACATGGTCCGGAAGCGCCAACCCATTTGTCGAGATACATAGTTTGATGTCAGGAATTTCCCTGGCAACTCCTTCAAACGTCGCTACTGTTTTCCTCCAGTCGTAACAAGCGTCGCCCGGTCCGGCGACGCCGACTACCGAAAGCTCCGGCACTTTGCGGGCGACGGCAAGCACCTTGCGTAGTGCCTGGTCGGGAGTTAGCTTTACTGATGCGACCCCGGGACGGCTTTCGTTGGTGCAGTCATATTTGCGATTGCAGTAGTTGCACTGGATGTTACAGGCTGGCGCGACCGCGACATGCATGCGAGCGAAATAGTGATGGGCTTGCTCTGAAAAGCAGGGATGGTCTTTGATTCTCTCCCAGATCCGCGCATCTATGTCATCCGTCACCGAAAGGCCATGGGACGAAGATGCGCGGCCACCGGGCATAGCGGGAGCCATCGGCGCCCGGTCGAAGAGAGCACTGCTGGTCGTCCCGACCTTTATTTCCGGTTCCGACATCGCATTGTTCCATTGGTGAGGAAAGGTTAAACCTCCAAAAGCAAGATAGATTCCGGTCGACATGTCGCCTTTACCGCCCGTTTCCGCGCTCGCTGTCGTAGATGTTTTGTAGCAATCAAGGCAGGATCGCGCCCGAAGTCGCTTCTCCAGCAACCAACCAAAGCTTACGATGTTCTTGACATCGCTCACCTTCACTCTTTGATCACATCGATACCAAACCGGCTCAGCGCATAGCCGACCTGCCGCGGCGTTTTACCCAGAATACGAGCCGCTTTGGCCTGTACCCAACCAGCCTTCACCATTGCCTTGATCAGCCGATCACGCTCAGTGAGACCCGGCGCCTCGATTGTGGCTGCGGAACCGCTAGGAGTACCTGCGTTGGCCCCCAGTCCGCCTAACATTGTATCTCGCGGGTTGAGACTATGCACCGGGTAGTCGTCGGGGGCGTCTTTCCAGAGGAGCGCTGAAGAACACTGGTCTTGCTGACAGGCAAAATCTGATGAAGCGATGGTATTTGAACTGGCGAGAGTTGCGGTCCTTTGTACGCAGTTGTCCAGCTCGCGAACATTGCCGGGGAAGGCGCATTTCGACAAAATGCCTATTGCCGACGGCGCGAAGTCGAAATTTCGATCATTTGACTTGTTGAATTGCTCGAGGAACACTTGCGCTAGAAGCGAAATGTCTCCGTCGCGCTGCCGAAGTGGCGGCAAAATGATGGGCACCACATTGATCCGGTAATAGAGGTCGGCTCTGAACTCCCCTCGAAGGACGGCCACTTCAAGGTCCTTGTTGGTGGCGCATATAACTCGAACGTCTACTTTCAATGTCTTCGTTCCGCCGAGACGTTCGAATTCGCCTTCCTGTAACACGCGCAATAACTTTGCCTGGAATTGTGGTGATACATCGCCAATTTCATCAAGCAACAGCGTTCCGCCATTGGCCAGTTCGAAACGTCCAGCTCGTTGAAGCAGAGCGCCAGTGAAAGCGCCCTTCTCATGGCCAAACAATTCGGATTCCAGAACGGTCTCCGACAGCGCGGCGCAATTCAACTTAATAAACGCCTTGCTTTTCCGTATCGATAACGCGTGTATTGCTCTTGCAAAGCATTCCTTGCCAGTGCCGCTCTCTCCTCTCAAGAGCACCGCGGAGTTCGTCGCGGCCACGATCTTGGCCGTCGCTAATACCCTCTTGAGCGCGGGGCTTTCCCCGACGATCCAGTCGATTTTATCGAGTTGGGTGGGATGAGGCTTCGGCCCGATTTTCGGAATCTGTCCTGCTTGTTGTTCCTCGGCGACTGAGCCGCCATCGCTGCACAATTCGCGATAGCGCTGGCAGGTTAAGCCGATCAGGACGGCAATCATTGCCAGAAGGGTTTCGTCCTGATCTCCGCTTTTCTGCGCGAAATCAATCCACAATGCGCCGATTGTCTTCCGGTTTACTTTAACGGGGAGAACGACAGAATTTTTCCCAAAGTGCTTCTCTCCGCTAGCGATGACACGATTTATTGTGTCCGCCTGTTCAATCGTAAGCGAACGTGAGCGAACGTCGTGCCCAATGGGAGCCCGTACGTTTATCCAGGGCTCTCCTCCGGAGCCGTGAATCACGATTCCGCCATCGCGCAATCGCAGATGCTCGACGAGGGCGTTCATCGCAGCCTTCAGCACGTTGTCTAGAGGAAAAGAAGAGATAAGCTCTTTGGATATGTCGTAGAGTATATGGAGCCGCGCCTCTGGTTTAATCATGCCTACAAACAGGGGAGGGTGCACTGTTTTTTTCCCTGGTGCGCGAAATATGCTAAACGCATATTCCTAAGTCAAAATCGTGTTCCCGGCGGCATAGAAAATTTGCCTTTCGAAAGGTTGAGTGGATGCACATTCAATCGCCGCCGCTAACGCAGCTGCATCGGTCGCTGCTATCCCGCCGGAGGTAGGGACTCCTCATCCGAATTTGAAGAGGACCCCGAACCCGCCCCGGGGATAATTCCACTTTATGTCCCCACTCGCTTCGCATAACACTCTGCATGTGCCGCATTCCAAGCAGCCATCGGGAACAATCGCCACCTGACCAATTTCGTTCACCTCGTAACATTTGGCCGGACAGATTTGCGTCAAGGCGAGCAGGTTCGGGCTTGGCGACCGGTGCGGTCGCACTGTTATATGCGGACGTCCAGTGTCGACGAGATATCGGTTTTGGTACAGCTTGTCCTCAATGCGCTCAATGATGGTCGCCTTCATCGAATTTTCCTTTAACGCCAAGATGCGGCGGAGCGGACCGCGTCGCTAATCAACCCCCAACGGGATCGTGCCTTGATAAAGGAGGCAGCTGTAGCCTTCTCCCTGTTGATTTTAGGTGCACCGTCGACGCGCACAAAATTTTGCGCTGCTTGAGATATAAGCGTTGGATAGGTCATGAAAAAATTGTGACTGTCGGTGTGGAGGAGGCTTGGAAGATCTTTGTGTTTGATCAGGTCTTTCATGACGAACGACTTGTCCAGTATGCCCTTATAGAGAGAGAGATTGCGTTTCGTCATCAGACCGCCACGGCTCTTTATCTGGAAGATCGCTTCACCCGCCATGAGGCCGGATGTCATCGCAAGGTTCGATCCCTCCCTATGCACGGTATTGTTTAGTTGCGCCGCGTCGCCCACGACGACCCACCCGTTGCCAAAGAGCGGAGGGATTGCCTTGAAGCCGCCCTCAGGAATAAGATGCGCGGCGTATTCTTTGATCTCTGATCCGGCCAGTAATGGTCGGATCGAGGGATGTTGCTTGAAGGCTTCAAGGATGCGGTACGGATTTTCCATGCCTTCCGCTAAACCGGAGACGAGGCAGCCGATCCCCAACGAGATTGACTCCTTGTTGGTATAAAGGAAGCCCAGTCCGGCCATTCCGCGTGAGATCGTGCCGCCGGCTTCGATCACACAGCCTTCGCTACCGCTGAGGCCGAAGCGCTCTGCGATCACCTCTTCCGGCATGAAATGCATTTCCTTGACAGCGAGGGCCACATTTTCTGGCTTCGGCATATCGCGTAAGCCGGCTCGTGTTCCAAGCAGTCCGTTCACGCCCTCGGCAAGAACGACCACGTCCGCGAGGATCACACCGCCCTCTCGGTCCGTGTGAACGCCTATTACTTTACCGCTCAGATCCCAAGCGAGTCTGGTCGCTGTCGTTTCACAAAGGACTGTGCCACCCGCCTCGCGCACCTTGCGTGAGAACCATTTGTCAAACTGGGCGCGGATGATCGTATACCGGTTTGGCTTCAGTTCATTGAAGTCATCAGAGCGATAGTGCACGCCCGTGTGCGACGAGTCATCCATTAGCCAGAATCGTTGCTCGACTAGATGCCGTTCAAGAGGAGCGTCATCGCGGAAGTTTGGGATAATCGCCTCCAACATGTTGGCGTACAATATAGCCCCTTGAACATTCTTAGAGCCCGAATGTTCTCCGCGCTCCAGCTGCAGCACTTTTAGACCGCGACTAGCCATCGAATAGGCTGCTGCGTTGCCGGACATACCGGCACCAATCACGATCGCGTCGAACTTACTCTTGGTCATCTAGCCTTCCTCGGTCCATACCCTTGATAGAGTTGTGCGGTGGCATTCGCTTGGCGAAAGCTTCTGTCAACGCCGGCAAGAACTCCAGCGCGCAAGCGACAACGCCGATGTGGGCGAAGTCAAAGATCGGAGCGTTCTGGTCGAGGTTGATAGCGACAATCAGATCGGCTCCTTCGACTCCAACGCGATGCTGGACCGCGCCAGATATTCCCGCCGCGATGTAGAGCTTGGGTCTAATGGTATGGCCGGACTGACCAATTTGTCGATCAGCAGGCATCCAGCCTTTTTGGACCAGTGGGCGCGAGCACCCGACACCCCCGCCGATCGTCGTTGCCAGGTTTCTCAAGTATTGCAGGTTTCCTGCAGCGCCGAGGCCGAGACCGCCCCCGATCACGATGTCGGAGTTGGCCAGATCGGATTGCTCAGACCCGCTGTTACAAAGGAACGCGAGCACTTTGGTGACGATCTCCTCCTCAACCATTAGGAGTTGATGTTGGATAACGCGTCCAATTGGCTTATCCGCACGTTGCGGCGTCGCCATGACCCTGGACCGCACCGTTGCCATTTGCGGCCGGCTGGTCAGCGTGTAGATCGTGCACAACAAGGACCCGCCGAAAGTTGGCCGCGTCGCTGCGAGTGAACCATCTCCATCAACATCCAGCTCGGTGCAATCAGCCGTAAGCCCTGTTTGTAAGGTCGTTGCTACAGCACCGGCGAGGTCGCGGCCGAGCGTGGTCGCGCCGAGAAGGAGAATTTCTGGTTTGTGAGTAGTGACCAGATCCGTCAAAGCCTTGGTGAAGGGTTCGTTTCGATAGTCGGCGAGGAGGGGCGACTCTACCAGATAGGCGACATCAGCTCCGTAAGCGAAGGCCTCTTCGATCGCAGGCTTGGTGCCCACGCCTTCAGACGAACCGAGGATTACCCCGGCCAGTTGGACACCCAGCTTGTCAGCTAGTCTGCGGCCTTCGCCGAGGAGTTCAATCGATACGGGATGAACATTGCCGCGCTCAAGTTCCATGAAGACCCAGACGTGCCGGTGATCTTCGAAACACTTAAGCAGCTTTTTCCCTGAGCTGGCGCGGCCGACCGCATTTGCCGGCGTTTCATTTTTTCTAGCGACCAAAATCTACTCCTCGCTGCTCACCGATTGCCATGGGACGTGAGCTTGCGTTCCAAAACAGGCTGGCAGGCAAAAATTGCAGCGACCGTGTCCGCGGCGACCTCCGCCAATGTTTTGTCGTTAATGTCCATTTGCATAGCTTTTTCGGCGCGCGGACCAGGGGCGAATACTCGCTTCACGACCGTCGGCGATCCCCTTAGGCCGCATTTGGTCAACTCCCCAATGCCGGCGTCAGCGGCCCCCCATTTAAGAACCGGGCTTCGCGCGGCACGGAAGGCGTCATCGAGAGAGCCCCGGCGGATAGCATTGACACCTTCCAGCACGGTGATGAGACATGGAAACGTGCTCTTCAGCATCTGCGTGCCGCTCTCCGCGTGCCGTTCAACCATGAGCTCGCGCGAAGTGGGATCAATGGAGACAATCTTCGTTACGTAAGTCAGTTGCTGGAGGTTCAGCCTCTTTGCAATTCCGGGTCCGACCTGGGCCGTGTCGCCGTCAATTGTCTGCTTTCCCGTAAAGACGATATCAGGCGCCCCGTAGCTCTCGCCAATCTTCCCTACTGCTTGAGAAAGAGCATACGACGTCGCCAGCGTGTCAGATCCAGCAAAGAGGCGGTCGGTCAGAAGCACTGCGCGATCTGCGCCGTGGGTAAGGGCTTTGCGTAGCGCTTGCTCAGCCATGGGCGGTCCCATCGTGAGAACGGTCACCTCGCCCCCATAGCGGTCACGAACTTGAAGTGCCTCTTCGAGAGCAAACAGGTCGTAAGGGTTAATGATGGTCGGTACGCCTTGGCGCATTATCGTATTTGTCACCGGGTGGACGCGTATCTGCGCAGAGTCCGGCACTTGTTTGATACAGACCACGATGTGCATAGTCGTTTAAGCTCCCCAATCGGATTCGGGCTTCAGGGACCCGGCTAACTCTGAGCACTGCTCGTGCCAATAAAGTTGCGCCGGTAAGCCTTCGAGATTGCACATGTTTCGTTGTCGCTATGCGAAGGGGTTTTGTAGGGTTGCCGACATGTCGTGTCGCAATCCGCCCCGGAGGGGCGGTTCGATAGCCTTCAGGTCGGACAAGTCCATGATAGCTGCGCCACGAGTTGGAAGATTTCAACGCCGAATAATCTCCCGGGAGATATCACGGGGACTGAAGCTCTGGTGCGGTGGGCGTGTATCGCGCTTCGGTTTGCCGTTGATAATCTGACTAGCGACACCGTATGCGCGATCAGAAGCACAGCGATCGAGAAAATAACGCTGCGGGCGCCTAGTGAGGCTTGGACAAGCGGTTTAGCTGATGTTGCGGGCGTGAACAGGATGATTGCCAGAAGCGTCGAGTAACCCTTGCTGGAAATATCAATCGAAAGCCGTCCATAAAAGCTGCTGCAGCGCGTCGAGGTCTTGGCTTTTCTCCGCCTCAATCGTTACATCAACGCCGTTCTGATCGGTTGGGCGAGCTACCGCATAACCAAAGCCGAAGCCACTTGATCTGACGCGCCTTACTGCTGAGCCAGCGCCAGCTTGTGGTCCTTCAGACGCATACAACAATTTGCGACATTGTCATCACCTTTGTCGTTTACGTGACAAGCGTTCCTGTTCTCAATCGCGCATTTTGCGCCCACATAACTGGAATCGCAGTAAATTATTGTTCGTCATCTCTATCGGCCTGCTTGGCACGAATCTTGTGAGCTATTGCGACGCAGCGGAACGGCTTTCGCATCCGCGTTGCGGGATAACCGCATCGGTTCGAACACGTGGAGGAAAATAAATGAGAAGGAGGATCGGGTGCGGCATTTAACACCCCACAGCACCTGAAACGTGTCGCAGATCAAACAACAGGAACGAAACATGCCACGCCGACCAGCCGTGAGTATCTCACAAATCGACTGTTGCACGTAAGTGCAAAATCCCTCAGGCAGAAGGGTTGCCGACATGTCTACAATGCTGACCATCAACGTGAAAAATTGCGAACCCCAGACGCAAACCTTCTACTTCTTCCAGCAGCCGGCCATTTATACCGGCGGGGGGCGAGTCTATTCGAATAGCCTTTTCTCGCAATCGCTCGGCAACTATGACAACACGGGCGCGATCCTGACCTTCCAGGTTAACCTGCAATATTATGCCGGCATCCAGCCGGCGAACACACCGCCGCAAATCGGCGCCTCTTCCGGCTACTCGTCAGCCAGCCGCGCCATCGATCTTGCTACGAGTTCCGGTAGCAGCGGCAAACCGAACGATTGGACGACCGCGACGGTTAATCCGCTCGGACTATCCTCGCCGATCTACGGGGAGGGTGTGCAGCCTGGCGCCTTCCGCATCACCACGCCGGTCTTCAACGCGCCGCCCTATTTCAATGTCGGCTCGGCGGTTGCCGTCAATGGCGGCATCGTGCTCTCCAACTTCGTGCAGGCAAACCCTGCCAGCAATACCGATTGCCAGCCGATCCTTAAATATTATGTCCAGACCGGCGCCTACACGCCAGGTGTCGTGATGAACTTCACGCAATCGAGCGTGAACGCGGCGCTTTCCGATTTCACCGGCGGCTATTCCGTCTGCAACGTCAGCCTGAAATCTGACGGCACCTGGACCACGCAGCTCCAGTAAGCCTTGGCACCCATGCAGGTGAAGAACCGTCCCCTCTTCACCTGCGCACCATCCTCGCGGTTGCCGCCGCCGCCCGGGCGCGGACAGGCTGGATCTCTAAGGGGATTGTCACACGCAATGACCAGTTCGTCCTACCAGATCATCGTTCGGAACTTTTCGCAGACGACGCAATATTTCTATGTGTTCCAGAAGCAGGCCGCATTTCCGTTGCTGCCGAGCCCTGGTCTCGTCTTCAGCGGCAGTCTCGGCTGCCAAAGCATCGGCAATTACGCAAGTTCGGGAGCGCAAGTCAATTTCGGTTTGGACAGTCAGGTCTATGCAGGTGCATTCAGCACCAAACAGGCGGCGTCGCCCTCGCAGCTGATCGCGCTTCTCTCGCTCAATGCCGCCACACTATCCGTGGTCGGTAGCACATCGGCGTTCCGACCGGTTACGCTCACCACGGTTGACGGTTCGCCGGACAACTGCACGACCTTGACGCTCGATCCGCTCGGACTTTCCGCGCCCGCCAATCAAGCCGGAATTGCGATCGGAGGGTTTGGCATGAACGTGCCTTCCTATACCCCGTTGCCGCATCCCGAACTCTATTGCGGCGTCGTCGCCCTGAACAACAATCAGGCGGTTATACTCTCGAGCTTTGTCGCTCCTGTCCCCAACGCCGTCATGAACTGCATACCGAAGCAGATCTTTTTCGTGAAGATGGGCTACCAGCCGGTCGGAAGCACCGTCGCTTATGACGAGAGCAACTCGGCATGCTGCGATTTCACCATGGGCTACGCGGCCTACACCGTGACTTACAAAGCTGACGGAACCTTTTCGGCGACAGGAGGACCATAGACCCAGAGATCCGGATCATCACTGACGCTTGAGCAAGCCAATAAACCCTTGAACAAAAGGAATATAGCAACGTTACGTATTACATTGAAATCCACTGGCCAAACAGCACGTCGCGGTAAAATCGCTGCCGGGCTGCCATTGCCACCGTCTCTATCCTCGCAACAGCGCTGCCCGACGCGGCACAACTCGTATTTTCGTCCGATTGCCGGAACGACCAGGCCATTGCGGTCGCACCGCCGAACGATGCGATCCTGTTCACCAAGCAGCCGGTGCCCCATCCGAATGGAACGGCCTCCGTCTTTGCGATCGTCGGAGCGGACACCTATGTCATTCCGGCTGGGGCCAACTCCTGCATCGTCGCCGCACCTCCCGCCGATGAATTACTGCTTCATTGTCCGTAACGACAACACGATCGACGGCGTCGGTTTTGCCGCCATTCGAAATCCGGGCGGCCTGACCGCCTGCCAGTAAGGGGTTTCCTACACCCACAATTCTCTTCTGGTCTTGCGCGAAGGTTGAGGCGGAAAGTCGAATATCCACCTCCGCCCGCTGTCGCGCGCTCGTCACCCTGAGGCCCCAATTCTGCACGCTACGAAGCAATCGGCGGATGAAAGAAACTGCAGCTAATCAGCAGTTCATAGGCGGTGGCCGGCGTGCATGTAATCTTGCCTGCTCCGAGGGTCTTGTTGACGGCGGCCGCGACAGCGGCCTCCGTCGGTCAACCAGCCCTTCGTCATGCGCGCCGCCCAGACGCTGACGATTTGCATTCCCGCCAGCATTGGGCGGCCATAAAGCTTAGAATAGAATAAAGCTGGCAGTGATTTGAGTAAAAGTTCTCATAAGAACATTGTAAGGATCTCTAAGAGCCTGACCGAAAAAGAGTTGAGTGAAATCAGCCAGTTGTGGTTCTGTTTGTTTGCTTAGGACGAACGGAGACCACAATGGGCTGGACTGATTTCACCCGTCGCCAATATGCCCGACGCGCAATGCGGTATGCAAGCGATTTGACGGACCGGGAATGGGGATTGATCTCGCCTTGCCTGCCCGAACCGAGGCGACTGGGCAGGCCGCGTAGCACCGATCTTCGCGAGGTCGTGAATGCGTTGCTTTACATCGCCACGACTGGGTGCCAATGGCGGATGATGCCCAAGGATTTTCCGCCTTTTACAACGGTGCAGTCCTATTTCTATGAATGGCGAGAACAGGGTTATGGGTCGGATCAACCATCATCTTGTGATGGAGGCGCGTGAATTGGAAGGCCGGGAAGCCTCGCCGTCTGCGGGCGTGATCGACAGTCAAAGGTAAAAACCACGGAAAGCGGCGGCATTTCGGGCTATGACGCGGGCAAGAAGATTAAGGGACGCAAGCGTCATATCGTCGTCGACACGCTTGGACTGATGGTCGGCCTGGTGGTTCACAGCGCCGATATTCTAGGTGAAACATAAAGACGACCATTGTCAAATTCGGAGAGTCGAGTTTTCGAGATCTTTGTCATTACGCTCGAGTTGTTCGGCATTTAGCTGAGTTGCGGTGCAGGAAGAAATAAGATTATCGCCGTGGTCAGCGCAATGTCTGGAATGACCGACAAGCTGAAAGCAACATGCTTCCGGCAATCCAGAGAACTGATCCACCAGCAAAACGCGAGATCGAACCGTAGCGCTGTCCCATTTACCGACCCTCTCGTTGACGCAGATCAAGGCGCAATTTGCCGCTTCATGACAGTCCTGGCGAGAAAGACGGCCGCGACGCGGTCGTCGGCGTACTGGGGACGACATCATGAATTACACAACGGAAACGATGGTGATCGCGGTCGCGGCGTTTCTAGCGCTGCTACTAGCCGCATTCGCGCATGATCATCTCTTTGCGGTCCATATGGGGATACTTTGCTTCTGCCTTGCCGCGGGCGCTGCTGTGCTGATCAGGAATGTTGATTTTTCGCCGGCAGGCCAACGGCGGAAAGTCGATATATCAGGCTATTTCGACGAGGTGATACGGTATGGCCTGATCGCCACGGTTTTCTGGGGCGTAGTCGGCTTCCTGGTTGGCGTGGTCATCGCGCTGCAACTGGCCTTTCCCGACCTCAACATCGCCCCTTATCTCAATTTCGGAAGGCTGCGGCCCGTTCACACATCGGCGGTCATCTTCGCCTTTGGCGGCAATGCGCTGATCATGACGTCGTTCTACGTGGTGCAACGCACCTGTCGCGCACGTCTTTTCGGCGGTAGCCTGGCCTGGTTCGTATTCTGGGGTTACCAGCTTTTCATCGTGATGGCTGCGACCGGATACGTTCTCGGAATCACTCAGGCCCGTGAATATGCCGAGCCTGAGTGGTACGTCGACCTCTGGCTGACCATCGTCTGGCTCGCCTACCTCGCCGTGTATCTTGGAACGATCCTGAAGCGCAAAGAGCCGCACATCTACGTGGCAAACTGGTTCTATCTTAGCTTCATCGTCACCATCGCGATGCTGCACGTGGTCAACAACCTGGCGGTTCCCACCTCGTTCCTTGGTTCCAAGAGCTATTCTGTCTTCTCGGGCGTCCAGGACGCGCTGACCCAATGGTGGTACGGCCACAACGCCGTCGGCTTTTTCCTCACCGCCGGCTTCCTGGGCATGATGTACTACTTCGTGCCGAAACAGGCCAACCGACCCGTCTATTCATACCGGCTCTCGATCATCCACTTCTGGGCGCTGATCTTCATGTACATCTGGGCCGGCCCGCATCATCTGCATTACACGGCGCTGCCCGACTGGGCCCAAACGCTCGGCATGGTTTTCTCGATCATGCTCTGGATGCCCTCCTGGGGCGGCATGATCAACGGTCTCATGACCCTTTCAGGCGCCTGGGACAAGATCCGCACCGATCCGATCATCCGTATGATGATCGTCGCCATCGCCTTTTACGGGATGTCGACCTTCGAAGGCCCGATGATGTCGGTGAAAACCGTCAATTCGCTCAGCCACTATACCGAATGGACGATCGGCCACGTGCATTCCGGCGCTCTCGGCTGGGTCGGGATGATCACCTTCGGGGCGATCTACTACCTGACGCCGAAGCTATGGGGACGCGAACGTCTCTACAGCCTGCGGATGGTCAACTGGCACTTCTGGCTCGCAACCCTCGGGATCGTCGTCTACGCCGCCGTGCTTTGGGTTGCCGGCATCCAGCAGGGGCTGATGTGGCGCGAGTACAATTCTCAGGGCTTCCTCGTCTATTCCTTCGCGGAGACAGTCGCGGCGATGTTCCCCTACTACGTGCTGCGCGCGGTCGGCGGAACGCTTTACCTGGCAGGCGGTCTCGTCATGGCCTGGAACGTGTTCATGACGATCCGCGGCCACCTGCGCGACGAAGCTGCAATCCCAACCACTTTCGTGCCCCAACCACAGCCTGCCGAATGAGGTGAGACATGGCATCAATTCTAGATAAACATCAGATCCTCGAGAAGAACGCGACGCTTCTTCTCGTCGGCTCGCTGCTCGTCGTGAGCATCGGCGGCATCGTCGAAATCGCACCGCTGTTCTACCTGCAGAATACGATTGAAAAGGTGGAAGGCATGCGGCCGTATACGCCGCTCGAATTGGCCGGCCGGAACATCTACATCCGCGAAGGCTGCTACCTCTGCCACAGCCAGATGATCAGGCCGTTCCGCGACGAGGTCGAACGCTACGGCCATTATTCGCTCGCGGCCGAGTCCATGTACGATCATCCTTTCCAATGGGGATCCAAGCGAACCGGG
Source organism: Rhizobium sp. WSM1274 (assembly GCF_025200775.1). Lineage (NCBI taxonomy): Bacteria > Pseudomonadati > Pseudomonadota > Alphaproteobacteria > Hyphomicrobiales > Rhizobiaceae > Rhizobium > Rhizobium sp. WSM1274. The sequence continues at coordinate 710,289 of NZ_CP104139.1, forward strand.
CCGGATCTGGCTCGTGTCGGCGCACGTTACTCCAACGAATGGCATGTCCAGCATCTCGCGGATCCACGGGCAGTCGTGCCGGAGTCGATCATGCCGAGTTACGCCTTCCTCAAAGAGCAGAGGGTGACGGTCAAGGACGTGGGAATGGACCTGAAGGCCAACGAGGACGTGGGCGTGCCCTATAACGACGACATGTTGGCGAATGCGGAGGCCGACATGAAGGCCCAAGCCGATCCGAACGCAGATACGACGGCCCTGCTTGCCCGCTATCCGAAGGCGAAGACCGGCGATTTCGACGGCGATCCTGCTGCGCTGACCGAAATGGATGCCCTGGTGTCCTACCTGCAGGTGCTCGGAACGTTGGTCGATTTCTCGACCTACGACGACGCGACCGGCTACCGATGAGGTGATCCATGGAAACCTACACTGCAATGAGACACTTCGCCGACAGCTGGGGCCTTTTGGCAATGGCGGCATTCTTCGTCGGCGCGGTTGTGTTCACCCTTCGCCCAGGCAGCAAGCAAACGGCGAAAGAAGCCGCCGATATTCCCTTGAAGGACGATTGAGATGTCGGAAAAACATATCGATGAATTTAGCGGCGTCGAAACGACCGGACATGAATGGGACGGCATCCGCGAGCTCAACAATCCGATGCCCCGCTGGTGGGTGTGGACCTTCTACGCCACCATCGTCTGGGCCTTGGGTTATGCGATCGCATATCCCGCGATTCCGATGGTTACCGACGCCACGAAGGGCATGCTGGGTTTCTCCAGCCGCGCCGAGTTGCAGCAAAACCTGGATCAGGCCAAAGCATCGCAGACGACGCTGCGTGATCTGATCGCCGCCAAGACGGTGCACGAGATCGACTCCGATTCAGCCCTTCGCGAATTCGCGGTCGCCGGCGGCGCGTCTGCATTCAAGGTGAACTGCGCGCCGTGCCATGGCTCGGGAGCAAGCGGCGGCCCGGGATTTCCGAACCTCAACGACGACGATTGGCTGTGGGGTGGAGACCTGGATGCCATCCAGGCGACGATCGCGCATGGAATTCGCTTCGACGAGGATACGGACACTCATGCTTCCGAGATGCCGCCCTTTGCCGATGTTCTGGATCCCCTCCAGACAAGGCAGATCGCGGCTTACGTCTGGGGACTGACCAATACACCGTCGGACCCCGGCCTCGCAGAGGCCGGAAAACAGGTCTTCGTCGATAACTGTGCCGCATGTCACGGCGACGACGCCAAAGGAAAAGCGGAAATGGGCGCGCCGGATCTCGCCGATGCGATCTGGCTGAAGGCACGCGGCGAGGATGCGATCATCCGTCAGGTGGCTGCTCCCAAGCATGGCGTCATGCCTGCCTGGACAGGGCGTCTCGGCGATACGACCGTCAAGGAACTTACCATTTTCGTGCATTCGCTTGGCGGCGGGACGTGAGGAGAAAAGCCATGGCAGTTCACGGCCACAACCCGATCCTCGATCTCTATGGCACGCCGCGCGCCACCATACGATCGCGTGTGTCGGCGCGCGCCAAGGCCACGCCGCCCCGTCCGATCAGGACGACCCGGCAAAGATCGGCAGTTCGATTGTCAGTTTGACCTGTCTCAAAGACCACGGGCAGACAAGCCGCTAGCTGTAGACTTGTCGAGGACGTCCCAGCGGTGGTTGTTCCCCCGCAGCTCCTGCAGGCCGCGCCCTCTCTCCAGGGCGTGGCCTTTTCCTTTCGCGGGAAGGCCTTGTCTCTTGATCTGCATCAAGGAACGAATGCGCGGCAGATGGGACAAGGGTGGGTGAAATCGGATAGGTCCCATGAACCTCTACACTGCACCAGATCCCGATAACATCGAGCGGCTCAATGTCGAGCCGGTCAATGCCCGTCGCAACCGGCAGCCTCTCTACGCACCTCGGAGGAAGGTTTTTCCCAAACGTGCAGAGGGACAATTCCGTCGGTTCAAGTGGATCGTCATGCTGGTTACGCTCGGCATCTACTATCTCGCGCCATGGATTCGCTGGGATCGCGGTCCTTACGCGCCTGACCAGGCAATCCTCATCGACCTTTCCTCACGGCGCTTCTTCTTTTTCTTCATCGAGATCTGGCCTCAGGAATTTTATTATGTAGCGGGTCTCCTGGTCATGGCCGGGTTCGGGCTGTTTCTCGTCACTTCCGCGGTTGGCCGTGCATGGTGCGGCTACGCTTGTCCGCAGACGGTCTGGGTTGATCTTTTTCTCGTCGTCGAACGTGCGATCGAAGGCGATCGAAACGCGCGAATGAAGCTTGACGCTAGCCCCCTGAGCTTTGCCAAGCTGAGGAAGCGTGTCGTCAAACACTTGATCTGGCTGCTGATCGGCATCGTCACAGGCGGAGCGTGGATCTTTTATTTTGCCGACGCGCCGAGCCTGCTTGTTTCGCTGTTCACCGGCCACGCTCCTGCAGCCGCCTACACCACCGTCGCCATCCTTACTGCGACGACCTATGTGCTCGGCGGTCTCATGCGCGAGCAGGTGTGCACCTATATGTGTCCGTGGCCACGCATCCAGGGTGCGATGCTCGACGAAAATTCTCTCGTCGTCACCTACAATGACTGGCGAGGCGAGCAGCGGTCGCGTCACGCCAAGAAGGCTTTGGTCAATGGCCTATCGGTCGGGGATTGCGTGGATTGCAATGCCTGCGTGGCGGTGTGTCCGATGGGAATCGACATTCGCGACGGACAGCAGATGGAGTGCATCACATGCGCGCTCTGCATCGACGCCTGCGACGGTGTCATGGACAAGCTCGGAAAGCCTCGCGGCCTGATCGCCTACGCCACGCTGAGCGAATACTCGGGCAACATGTCGCTTGCCACCGACGAAGGACGAACGGCCGTCCAACCGTCCAGAGTTCGAAACGAGGATGGGACCTTCGTTCCGGCGATCCGGCACTTCAACTGGCGGATCATCTTTCGTCCGAGAACCGTGTTTTACGCAATCGCCTGGTCGTCGGTCGGCGTGGCGATGCTCGTCCATCTCACCTTTCGGGAGCGCCTTGAACTCAACGTCGTTCACGACCGAAACCCCCAATATGTTCTGGAAAGCGACGGCTCGCTGCGGAATGGCTACACGCTTCGTGTCCTGAACATGGTGCCGAAGCCGAGGGATGTGAACATAAGCCTGGTCGGGCTGGAGGGGGCGACGATGCGCATTCCCGAGTTCGGCAAGGAAGACGCTCGCAGCTTTACGGTCCATGCCGAACCCGACGCGGCCACGACGCTGAAGGTCTTCGTTACGCGCAAGCCTACCGGAGCCGCGATCAATGAATTTCTGTTCGTTATCGAAGATACCGAGCATGCCGACCGGGCAACCTACCGCGCGGCGTTCAATGCACCGGGAGACATCAAATGAAGACCTCCGCTCAAGGTTTTACAGGCTTGCACATGCTGCTTTCGACCTCGGCATTCTTTGGCGTGGTGATCGCGGTGAACGTCACCATGGCCTTCTATGCCTCTTCCAGCTGGAGCGGTCTGGTCGTGGAAAACACCTATGTCGCCAGTCAGGAGTTCAACCGCAAAGCGGCGGCGATGAAGGCAATGGCCGCTTCCGGCATCGAGGGCAACCTCTCCATAAAGGGGCACGAGATCCGCTACTATATTCACGACAAGAGCGGATCGCCTGCGATCGTCGACGACGTCATTCTGAATTTCAAACGTCCGGTCGGAGACCACGAGGACTTCCTCCTTACGCTCATGAAGACAGCCGCGGGGCGGTTCGAAGCGGAGCATGATCTAGCCGACGGTGACTGGATCGTCGAGGCCATCTCGCGAAACGGCGGCGTGGTCGTCATGCATGAGGCAAAACGCATCGATACCGCGGAGTTAGGCCAGTGAGCTGCTGTACCATGGACGCGGAAAGCGTGCTTGCCCTCAGCACGACATCATTCAGTGCCGAAGAGGTTCGCCTTGCCAGCCAGCCGCTCGGCGAAGGATTGCGCCAGCTGGACCTGAGCGTCCCCGACGCCCACTGCGGTGGCTGCATTTCGACCATCGAAAGGGCGTTGTTGGCGCTTTCCTTCGTCAAGACAGCGCGAGTTAATCTCACGGCTCGAAGGGTGAGCTGCGTCTACCAGGAGGAGATGGAGACACGCGCAACCGATCCGTCCAAGATCCTGGCAGCGATCAACTCGTCCGGATATCGCGCGCATCTCTTCACGCCCTCAGCTCCCGAGAACGACAAGACCAGAAATCAACTTCTCCTCGCGATCGGCGTGTCCGGTTTTGCGGCCGCCAACATCATGTTGCTCTCGGTATCGGTCTGGTCGGGCGCAGATGCTGCGACGCGCGACATGTTTCATTGGATCTCGGCGATGATAGCAGCGCCCGCGCTGGTTTATGCGGGGCGCTTCTTCTTCAGATCGGCCTGGAATGCGCTGCGGCACTGGCGCACCAACATGGACGTTCCGATTTCGCTCGCCGTGACGCTCTCCTATGCCGTTTCATTGTGGGAGACCGTCCATCACGGCGAGCATGCCTGGTTCGACGCTTCGGTCTCGCTGCTCTTCTTCCTGCTGATCGGCAGAACCCTCGATCATGTCATGCGGGAAAAGGCTCGGGCGGCGATCAACGGACTCGCAAGACTGGCGCCGCGCGGAGCATTGCTGATCAATCCGGACGGGTCGCGACGCTACATTGCGGTAGAAGAGATCGCGGCGGGGGATGAAATCTCGATAGCCGCAGGCGAACGGGTTCCCGTCGATGGCATCGTCGTCAGCGGAGAAAGTGACGTGGACCTCTCCATCGTCACCGGCGAGAGCAGCCCGGTCGCCGTCGTCAGCAACAGCGAAGTGAGTTCCGGGGCGATGAATCTGACCGGCTCCCTCGTGTTGCGGGCGACGAGAATTGCCAAGAATTCGCTTCTCTCGGAGATCATCGGCCTCATGGAAGCCGCCGAGGGCGGAAGAGCTCGCTATCGCAGGATCGCCGATCGCGCTGCGACGCTCTATTCCCCGGTCGTGCATCTGCTGGCGCTGGTCTCCTTCCTTGCCTGGGGCCTCCTGGGCGGAGACTGGAAACAGGCCATGCTGGTCGCCGTAGCGGTGCTGATCATTACCTGCCCATGCGCATTGGGTCTTGCCGTACCCGTGGTCCAGGTCGTCGCCGCGGGCGAACTTTTCCGGAAGGGCATCATGGTGAAGGACGGCTCAGCACTCGAAAGACTGGCCGAGACCGACACCGTGGCCTTTGACAAGACGGGCACCTTGACGATCGGCAGTTCGCGCCTTGTCAGAGTGGACGCCATGGACGAGAGCGCCACCGCGATCGCCCGTGGATTGGCGGCGCATTCACGGCATCCCCTTTCTCGGGCCCTGGTACGAGACACCGAGACCGACCTCATGTCCTTCGACATCGTCACGGAAATCCCCGGCGGGGGACTGGAAGCCAGGAACGGAGCAGATGTCTATCGATTGGGCAACGCGGCGTTTGCCTGCGGAACCAGCGTCGTGCCCCGCACCGCCGACAGTCCGTTCTCGGAAGTGGTCCTGTCGAAGAATGGCGTCGATCTTGCTCGCTTCTTCTTCGATGACACGCTTCGTCCGGGTGCTTGCGAGGCCATCGACCGGCTCGATGCAGCCGGCCTTGAAACGCTGATCGTGTCCGGAGACAGGCAGACCGTCGTCGACAATACGGCGCATGCCCTGGGTATCGACAGGGCTTTGGGCTCTCTGACGCCGAAACAGAAGGTCGAGGAATGCCAGAGGCTGAATGGCGAAGGTCGTCGCGTGCTCATGGTTGGCGACGGGATCAACGACGCCCCGGCACTTGCTGCCGCGCATGTCTCGATGGCGCCGGCCACAGCCTCCGATATCGGCAGACAGGCGGCCGACCTGGTTTTCTTCAACGATCGCCTTGACGCTGTTCCGGAAGCGATCGCCGTTGCGCGACGATCCGCCAGCCTCATCCGGCAGAACTTCGCTCTCGCCATCGGTTACAACGTTCTAGCAGTGCCGATCGCCATCGCCGGATTGGCGACGCCGCTGATAGCGGCGGTGGCAATGTCGACATCCTCGATCATCGTGGTGACGAACGCCCTGCGCCTGAACGCCTTCGGCAAGCGTCGGGATATGCACATTCGAGGGCGGATCGGCAGGAGTGCGGAGGTCAAAGCCGCATGAACATGTTGATCTATCTCATACCGATCGCGCTGTTGATGGGAGGAATAGGGCTCCTGGCATTCCTTTGGTCGCTGAAGAGCGGCCAGTATGACGACCTTCAAGGCGCCGCCTGGCGGATCCTCGCCGAGGACGAAACCGATCAACGAGAACCCTGACCGCACAGTGGGTCCAAACACGAAAGGAAGATGGATGCTTGCGAAAAATTCTATGCTTCTGCAGTCTGACCTGTTTGCTGGCTTGGATCAGGCGACTGTGGAGCAATTCACCGGAACGGCTGAGTTTCGAACCTTCGCCGCTGACGAGAAGATCGTAGCCGAGGGCCAGCAGGAATCGTTCGTCTACTGCGTCATGAACGGGTTTGTGCGACTTTCAAAATCGGAATCCGCCGGGCGCGAAGCGGATATCTGCGTGTGCGAGCCGGGCGACACCTTTGGAGAATATCTACTCGCGGGGGGCGGCTCCTACGCTTATAGCGCGCGGTCCGCCGACGGGGCCGAGGTCGCGCTGTTTGCGCTTGCGGAGTTGCAGGCGTTCGCCGACCAACATCCGGTCGTACACAGGAACGTCATGCGCATCATGGGCAGGCACCTGCTGGGCGCGATGGATTGTATTGCCGGAGACCGCTTGCTCACAGCCGCGCAACGGGTGGCAAACTACCTTATGAGCCGCTGCCCCGCCTCGGCGGCCACCTCGCGGGTTACGTTCCGCCTTCCTTACCGAAAGCGAATCCTGGCCGGCAAACTGGGACTGGCGCCGGAAGCCCTTTCCCGCGCGTTTGCGGCGCTCGCCCCGTCGGGGGTCGAAGTCAGAGGCAAGGTCGTCCTCGTCGATAGCGTCGACCTGCTGCGGGAGGCATGTTAACCATTGGATCACCGGGCCACATGTTGAAGTTCGCCGCGCTGTTCCTGCCATTAACTACCATGTCAATGGGGTACCTGTTCGCCGCAGACTCAAGCCTCTCAAGGCCTCCACACACTACGAGTTCATTTGCAAAGCATGGGCTTCATAACCCGAGCGCTTCACCAGATTCGCTCTATCTAATGCCAGGTCTAAACATCCAGCGCGTGCCAATCATTTTATTATCTATCGCGGAGTTCGGGGAACCGGAAGAATCCGACTAGCCCAATAGTGTCGATCCTATTAGTAACGCAATGATGCGGGCATTTATTCCGACATAGGCTTTAAATGCTCGAGCCGAGTGCTTCAGATTACGGCGATATCACAAGCTTTTCGCGTGCCCAGGAAGCCCTGTTAACCCACGTTCGTTCACCTCTTGTACGACCCTTGGGACGGCATCGCGTTCTAGGTCAAGGTGGTTCATCAACGCGGACTCCACCAAGTTTGTCGCGGCGCCTAGTTCAGACATTGCGGCAATTAATTTCTCGAGGCTTTCGACAAATGCGGGCCTAAGTTCCGACGCAGTTATTTCCATTCGTAGAGGGTGAGTGCAAAAACAGAATCGTTGAACGATTTTACATGCCTCGCAATTCGATGCTTCTTCGGCGATTCTAGTAAATATCGCTTCTGCCGTTAGGGCGAGTTCGTCGGGGGACAATTTATCTGCCACGGCCCAGCTCTCTGGGATCTGCGGCCGCTTTCGATTCAACGCCGAGATTAGCGTCTCACTTCCAACAACATAAAAATCTAACAGAGTACCCTCCAACATCGGCCTGGTGAAAAAGCCCTTCTGAGGGATGTATTGGATCTTCCCTTCAGCTGCTAGTCGCTGAAGTGCTTCGCGAATTGGTGTTCGACCAAGATCAAGATTAGACGCCAGATCCTGTTCCCTGAGATGTTGCCCCGGCACACGGCCGTTATTGTGGAGAATTCGTCGAATAGCATCGTAGGCAATATCGGCCTTTGCAGGTTCTGGTTCAGTAGAAAAGTTTGTGTCAGCCCCACGCTGTGGGGGCGCGTTCTTGCAACACCGCATTTGATGGTTTTCCTCTGTCGATGTCCTTCGGGGACCCTACAGGAGCTTATTCATTGATATCGGGCGGCGTTCCGATTCAAGGCCGAATTAATTGGCCTCACCATATCGGCACGCGTTTTAACCCAGGCGAGATTCGGGACCTTTATAACAGCCGCGGCCGCAGCTGGCCGCTATCGCACTCTCTCGCCGCTGAGTTCAACGGAATGGGGCAAGAGGAAGCTGTCACGTTCTCCATCTAGGAGGGCGATCTTCATCTCTGGCCTGTCGGATCTGATTTTGTCTGGGTGCATGTTGTCACGTCGGTTCACCTAAGCCTCCCGTCGCTGACCGGGGTAGACCCCCGTGCCGCTTGTTGACCAGATCTAGACGGCGCTCCGCCATATATCAACACATAACATTGATATTTTTTTTGATATATTTTGGCCTATCGCGCCACCTTAACGTTTTGTTTTTTCTGCTGTTGGCAAAGAACTCAGGCAGCGTCTAATTAGTGACGCATTATCCAGCCCGCTGAAAGGTTTGCGCGGATTTCCGAGTTGGCGATTCCGGTTGGCGGATCGAAAAAGCTCTGGGTGTTTAGTCCCGGCATTTGATGGTGCATTATTTTCGTTAGAATGGAGGGAGGCACTATGGGCCCTAGTAGCCGAGACGAGAGGAGCTAGCAGACTGGATGCGCGACCGACCCAGTCAGCCATTACGGATCGCGAGATGTCTATCCCTAACCGCTCGTACATCTCGGATAAGCGATAGAGGGGAATGTGATCGTCGAATTTAGCGATCATGATATGGGCGGGCAGTCCCGGCCCGGGTTTGCCGCGCTCGATCGGCAGGATCGGCATCTCGCCAGCTACCGTCGTATCGCCATCCCTGCAGATCATGCGCTTTTCGACATGGCGGACAATCTTAACCGACGCCGGCACGTGCTCCAACACCTGGACCACCCTGTCGGCCGCCTTCAGGAACGATGCGCCACCACAGGTCGGGCAGATGCCGACGTTCCGCGTCACTTCACAGCGGCGTCACCGTCGGCTTCGTTTTGTTTCTGTTGATTGAAAAAGAATCGTGATCGCCCGCACTTCCTACCAGGCAAACCGCCATGCATACCGCATTGTCGGGGGAACAACCTAGTTCCATAAATCAACGTTATCCCATACATTCAAGAGCAACCCGAGGAACGAGAACGGGCGAAGGCGGTCCTAAAAGCACTATGGCGTTTGTCATTCATTTGCATTATCATGTCGCCGAAAAGTGGAGAACGCTATGGCTGCAAATGCACTGGTACAAACTCGTATCGATGCCGAGGTTCGGGATCGTGCCTCCGCAGTGCTCGGAAATATGGGGCTGACCGTATCTGATGCGGTTCGTATCTTACTCACCCGAACGGCCAACGAAGGTGCGCTGCCGCTGGAGCTTCTTTCAGGCAGCGAGGCCCATGACGCTTGGTTTCGCACCAAGGTACTTGAAGCGCTGAACGATATTCGACCAGACGTATCAGATGATGAAGTCGAGGCGCATTTCGCTGAACGTCGAGCGGCAGCCCGCCTTAACGCGGGTGCGCGCAAGTCGTGAAGCTTACCTGGTCTGCGTTCGCGTTATCGGATCGCGACGCCATTTTCACATACATAGAAGCAGAAAATCCGTCAGCCGCCATACTGGTCGACGAGCGGATCGTTGCTGCCGTCCGTCGGTTAGTAGATTTTCCTGCGAGCGGTCGTGTTGGCAGAATTGCCGGCACCCGCGAACTGGTGATTAACGGCACACCGTACGTCGCGGCATATGCAATTACCGAAACAGCGGTTCGTATTCTTCGCATCCTCCATGGCGCGCAGGAATGGCCAGACACTTTGCCAAAGCGCTAGGCCTTGTTCTCGTGCTGAGTATCAACGGGTCGGTGGTTCGAATCTTTTCAAGGCGGCCATGTGGCCTACGAAGACATCGCCTCACTGCACCTCGTTGACATAGCGGTGGTTGGGGGTTGAGTAGCAGCGGAGCAGAAAACCTACACAAGCCGCCCGCGGCAAGACGGGCGGGGCCGCCGAGACGGCAGACCGCATTGGGGTGATGGAAAGCGGAATGGCGGCTTTCATGGCGCATGCGAGCTAAACAGACGTCCGGTTCAGCTGACGGCCATTCGAAAACCACAGTCGGCGTGCTGATCGAGGCACGCCGACCACTGCATTTACTCTGTTAAGGGCGCAGTCGCTTGGGTGTGCGGCTCAACAGCGTAACCTCCCTGATACTCGCAGCGTTGAGCAGGCGCATCAGGATGCGGCCAAGTCCTACGCCCATGCCACCATGCGGGGGGCAGCCGAAGCGGAAGAAATCGAGGTAGTCGGACAGGCTGTCGAGCCGCATTCCGCGTTCCTGCGCCTGAGCCACCAGACGATTATGGCGGTGCTCGCGTTGCGCCCCAGTCGTGATCTCCAGCCCGCGCCAGAGCAGGTCGAAACCTTTGGTAAGGTCGGGACGATCCTCGTGGCGCATATGGTAGAAGGCGCGACCACTGGCGGGATAGTCAGTAATGAAGACGAACTCATGGTCTGTTTCGGCAGCTATGTGTTCGCATAGCAGGCGCTCGCCTTCGGCATCGAGATCATCGTGGCGGGCTGGAACATGGCCGAGCCGAGCAAGAATGGCCAGTGCTTCGGAAAAGGTAACCTTGGGAAACGGCAACGACGGCGGAGCGATGCTGACGCCGTAAAGTGCCTCGATCTGGGGGCCATGAACCTCGACCACGGTGCCGATGGCATGGGCAAGCCAGCGTTCTTCAAACGCCATCAATTCGTGATGGTCTTCGATCCAGCCCATCTCCATGTCGATGGAGGGGAACTCGGTTTCGTGCCGCGAGGTGAACGACGGCTCAGCGCGAAACACCGGGCCGATCTCGAACACCCTTTCCATGCCGCCGGCGATTGCCATCTGCTTGTAAAATTGTGGCGACTGAGCCAGGAAAGCTTTGGTGTCAAAATATTTGACAGCAAACACTTCAGCGCCGGATTCGCTGGCTGTTCCCATAAGTTTGGGCGAATGAATTTCGCAAAAGCCGTTCTGCTGCCAAAAGGCCCGCATTGCCGCTTCCAGCGTCGTCTGCACGGTAAAGACTAATTGTTGTCCAGGATAGCGCAGGCTGACCTGGCGGTGGTCCATCCATTTCTCCGGGCCGGAATCATACGCGATGGGTAGTTGGGGATCGGCCAATCCGCAGATCTCGACGCTTTCGATCAAGATTTCGAGACCGCCTAGCTTGACGGAGGGAGCAGCCACGACAGTGCCGATGACGATCACCGCGCTTTCAGGCGTCAGTGCGTCGAGAGCGCCGGTGAGGGCTGTATTGTCTTTGCTTTGAGTGAGCTGAACCTTGCCGGTCGGGTCACGCAGGACGATGAAGCGCATACGCTTCTGATCGCGAATGGCTTCGACAAACCCCTGCAGCTTTACGCGATGCCCGATGCACTGGGACAGCTCGGCAACAAGAGATCGGCTCAAGGATGAAAAAGGGGACATGACTTTCTCCGGGGATGAAAGCCGGATCGGAGAAGCCAACACCTTCAGCCCTTCCGAAACCGGCAGGGCTGTGGTGATCAACGAGCTACGCTATAACGCGCGCACGCCATCCACGACCCCGAAGGGGCCATTATTATTGACGGCAATGTTACGTTGCATGCTCATGGCTGAAGTTTATACACAAGGATGGAGCAGTGTAAACAGTCAACGCTGTTGAGGTCTGCTTTCGAGCGCATCCTCGGGGGCCCGAACGGCCGAAATGGGGGTCGGTTCCTGTCGTCCCGGCCTCTCCAACAAACCCCGGTTTGATATGTTGATGTGGAGCCAATCGCAAAGTCGTTGGAAAAGCCGCCGAATTTCATAAATACCCGTGCAGAAACCTATAGCCGATAAACTCCCTTCCTAAGTTAATGTGAAACGGGGGAGCGCCAATGCTGATTGGTTATATGCGGGTTTCGACCAGCGAGCAGAATCTCGACCTTCAACGTGATGGGCTGGAGAAAGCCGGGTGCGAGAAGATCTATGATGACGTGTGCTCCGGCCGCGCCACCGACCGTCCCGGCTTGGCAAGGGCGCTCGAGATCGCGCGGGCCGGTGATGCGGTCGTCGTGTGGAAACTCGATCGCATCGGAAGATCGCTTCCGCATGTTGTCGGCCTAATGAACGACCTGCAGAAACGCGGGGTCGGGCTCAAGGTGCTGACTGGCGACATGGACACGACCACGACGACCGGCCGGCTCGTCTTCGGTATCCTCGCGACACTGGCTGAGTTTGAGCGTGACCTCATCCATGAGCGCACGATGGCAGGCCTTGCAGCGGCGCGCGCGCGTGGCAGAGCTGGTGGTCGCCCGCGGGTGATGACCCGCAAGAAGCTGAAGGCCGCCATGGCGATGATGGCCGATAGGGATAACGCCGCCCGTGATGTCGCCGCCGAACTCGGCGTATCCTTGTCGACCCTCTATGCCTATGTCGATGCGAAAGGAAAACCGCGTGAACGGGCTAACGAGTTGCTGACCCGGCGCTCGACGAAGCGCGATGCCACAGTGCAGGCCTGACGACCTTGCCGGTTGGATTCCTGAGCGACAACCAGGCGCGAGAATATGGCCGCTTTCCAGGCGAACTGACGCCAGACCAATTGGCCCGCTATTTCCACCTAGACGACGCGGATCGCGCGTTTGTTGCCTTGCACCGGGGTGATCACAATCGCCTGGGCGTCGCCGTCCAACTCGGCTCGCTGCGCATGCTCGGTATGTTCTTGGAAAAGCCGGAAGACGCTCCTGTTTCAGCGCAGCGCTTCACCGCTCGCCAGCTTTCTATTGCCGAACCCGAAGGGCTGATCGCCGAATATGCCCGCAGCGAGGGGCGGTGGCGACATGCGCCGCGGATTAGGCAGCAGTATGGCTACCGGACCCATACCGATTACGGTGTCGCTTTTCGTCTCAACCGCTTCCTCTATGCCCTGTGTTGGACCGGATCGGACCGTCCTTTGGCGCTTTTCGACCGGGCCGTCGCATGGTTGCTGGAAGCTAAGGTTCTTCTACCTGGCAAGTCTGTGCTGGAAAGAGCCGTGGCAAGGGTTCGTGCGCGGGCGACCAGCCGACTGCACAGATTGCTGATCGAAGCTATGACGCCAGAGCAGCGGGCACGGCTCGATAGCTTGGTCACGATCCCCGAAGGTGACAGACAAAGTCCGCTCGACCGGCTGCGCGATGGTCCCTATATTCAAAGCGGCCGGGAGATCAGCCGCGCGCTCGGGCGTCTGGAAGAGATCCGTACTCTTGCGAACGGATTGCCTTCCATCGACCGCTTGCCGCAGGCTCACGGCCCTGGCAAGGTTTGCCAGCTCCGCAAAGGCTCAGGCCGTTTCGCGACTGCCGGACGATCGGCGCGCCGCAAACCTGCTGGCCTTTATCCGGACCCTTGAGGCTTCCGCCGCGGATGATGTCATCGACCTGTTCGATGCGGTCACGACATCGATGGTGTCGGAGGCATCTAAAGCAGCCAAACAGGCCCGGCTACGGTCTCTGCGCGATCTCGATGCTGCAGCACTGAAGCTGCGAGAAGCGGCGATCGTCATCCTCGATCCCCAAACGCCCGACGATGCTGTCCGCACGGCGATCTTCGACCTGATCAACAGGCAGACGCTCGACGCAGCCGTCGAGCGCGTCGGCACCCTCGCGGAACCTCACGACGACACCTATTTTACCGAACTCAGGAAGCATAATCGCAAAATAGCCTATACGCCGCGCCTGCTTGCCGGCCTTGATCTCGGAGCGGCTCCCGCCGGTCGCCCTTTGCTGGAAGCAGTTCACTACCTCCGTGTCGTCCAAACCGGACGCAAATGCACAGGTCCGCCGCCTACCGCTTTTGCGCCGAAGACATGGCTTCCTCAGTTGAAAACCCCTGACGGCGCTGTCGATCTCACGGGCTATAAACTCTGCGTTCTCGACGGGCTTCGTCGCGCCATTCGTCGGCGCGACATCTTTCCGGTTCGCTCCCTGCGCTATGCCGATCCACGCAAGGGGCTGCTCTCAGGCCCGGCATGGGAAGCAGCACGTCCAACCGTGTGCCGGACTGTCGGGGTGTCAAGCATCGCCGGTGAAGAAATCCGCCGTTTGTCGAGCCGGCTCGATCTTGCCTATCGAGAAACTGCTGGTCGTGTCCCGATGAACCCGGCCGTCACCATCGTCCATACCTCGGAAGGTCAGGACCTTTCCCTCGAACGCCTGGAAAAGATCGAGGAACCGCCAAGCCTGACCGCACTGCGTGCGGCGATCGACGCACGCCTGCCCAGGCTCGATCTGCCAGAACTGATCATGGAGATGCATGCGAGAACCGGATTCGCCGACCTCTTCAACCATGCCAGCGAGGGCGGCTCGCGCGCGGAAAACATCGCGACCAGTCTCTGTGCCGTGCTTGTGGCCGAGGCGACCAATACCGGCTTCGAGCCTCTGGTCCGCCTCGATATGCCGGCGCTTCGACGCTCGCGGCTGAGCTGGGTCAAGCAGAACTTCCTGCGCGCCGAGACGCTGACTGCCGCAAATGCCGCCCTCGTCGCGGCGCAAAACGCCATCCCGCTGGCGAGAAAATGGGGCGGCGGTGATGTTGCTTCCGCCGATGGATTGCGGTTCGTCGTACCGGTCCGCACCATTCATTCCGGCCCCAATCCTCGGTATTTTGGGCAGGAGCGCGGTGTCACCTGGTATAACCTTGCCTCCGATCAGTTCACTGGTCTCAACGCCATGACAGTTCCAGGCACTCTGCGCGACAGCCTCAATCTCCTCGCTATCGTGCTGGAACAGGAGGCCGAGCTGCAACCGACTGAGATTATGACCGATACGGCCGGATATACCGATACAATCTTCGGCATATTCTATCTGCTCGGGTACCAGTTCAGCCCCCGTATCGCGGATGTCGGCGGGGCAAGGTTCTGGCGTGTCGATACTAAAGCCGATTACGGCATTCTCGATGATATCGCATCGAACAAGATCAACATGAAGCTAATTGCCGACCATTGGGACGATCTGCTGAGGCTTGCCGGCTCGCTCAAGCTCGGCGTCGTCCAGGCTGCGGGCCTCACCCGAACCCTGCAGACTAATGACCGGCCAACCCGTCTCGCTCGCGCCCTGCAGGAGCTCGGCCGCCTCATCAAGACACTCTACCTCCTGCGCTTCATCGATGATGAAAGCTACAGACGCCGTATCCTCGTCCAGCTCAATCGCGGTGAAGGTCGCTACCAGCTCGCCCGCGTCATTTTCCACGGAAAGCGCGGCGAACTGCGCCAGCATTATCGAGAGGGCCAGGAAGATCAGCTTGGGGCGCTCGGCCTGGTCGTCAATCTCGTCGTGCTCTGGAATACGATCTATATGGATGCCGCTATCGACCAGCTTGTGGCAGAAGGCTACGTGGTAAAGCCGGAAGATGTCGCGCGCCTGTCGCCACTCGGCTTTAAACACGTCAACATGCTTGGCCGATATGCCTTCACGCTTCCTGAATTCGTCGCCCGCGGCGAGCTCAGGCCGCTGCGCGATCCGGAACGCCACCGACCCGGACGACGAGCCATGAAACTATCGGACGGTACATTTACCAACCGATAGCCCCCGAGGAGGTCTGATGGAAAACACTCGTGAAAAAGTGGCCGTTGTTGTCGCCACCCTTCGGCAGGCTGGAGTTGCCTGCCACCCTTTCGGAGGATGGGCGGAGGAAATTCTTGGTTTGCAAGCGCCATCCACGCATGGCGATATCGATCTGCTTTACTGTGGCGAGGATTTCAAAGAGTTTGACAGGGCGCTCCAAAACCTCCCCCGCTTCGAGGAGGTGCCCTCCCTAAACGCTTCAGTCCTTCGATAGTTGCTATAGCGGCTGAGCTTCCCGCTTGAAGAAATAATGAAAGACGAAATGGGCTGGTGAAACGACCGCAATTAATTCCCACCCGGCGTCACCAAGTTCGTTCATCTGCTGGTTATCGAGTGTCTTGTCGACTGTCAGGTATTCCCATTTCATGATGGACCTCGTTTGTTGCTGTAACCGATTGCTGGCGACAGGTCAGGAGTTTGTCAGGGCGTCGTGGTGTGCGCAGACTGGCTCTTCCAATAGGTGTCAATGATGTTGCGACAGTTCCGAATGACATGTTCGCCAACCTCCGGGTTTCCTCCCCGCAGCGTATCCGGATTGCCTCCGCAAAGGCGCACGAATGTTGCCTGCTGAACCGCGAACATGAAGTAGCCTTCACTGGTCGGTTCAAATTCCAAACCAGCGTCTTGAACGTTCCTCGTGACTTCGGCTGTCGCATCGGAGATGGCGCGCGACACCTTCTCAAGCATCGTCTGTTCGGCCGCTTGCTGGATGGCTAGGAAGGAGCGCTCCTGCGGTGTGGGAATGGGGCAACTGTCGGTGTTCATTACATTCTCCTTGGGAGGCTGAGATTCTGATCGCATTAAGGCGGTCACAGGCTTTGGCCATGGGTCGGTCGTTGCTAAACGCGACTAGCCTTTGCATCGTAATGCAGCCGTGGTAGGCGCCAGAGTCATTCCAGGATGGCAGTGACACGGATCTCAATTCGCATCGCGGGGAGCCCAAGGGCTTCCACACCGGTCTGCGTCCAGATCGGAGCTCGATCGGGCATGTACTCACGGAAAAGACCGGCAATCGTTTCGTTCACGATCGGTGGAAAGCCTCCGACGTGATAAGAGTTGACATGGACGACATCCTTCCAGTCCGCGCCAGCCGTGGCCAAGGTTCGCCGGACATTCTCAAATGCTCTCTCGATCTCGGTCACGATTGACTCCGGAATTTCGAGTTCATCGTTCCATCCGCCCTGGCCGGAGATCTCGATGCGATCACCAATCTTGAGCGCTTGTGAAAAGTGCAAAAGCTCATGGAATTTCTGCCCGTATCCGGCCGTGACGAAAAGTTCAGGCTTTGCCATTGAGGTCTCCTATTGTGAGGAAGGTATAAGCATGGAGATGGCGCCCACCGATATGGTGTGTTGCCGGTTAGTCCGGGCGATCGAAAAGGTTGGGCACCATCGCTCCATCAGAATTTTGCACGAGCAAGTCAGGCGATTGCACCGCCGTCTGCGGTGAGAATAGCGCCCGTGATGACACTCGCGGCCGGGCTTGCGAGAAATACCACAGCGTTGGCAATCTCCCGCGGTTCGCCGTAGCGTCCCAAGGAGGTCAAGCTTTTCTGCAAGTCTGCAGCCGGGCCGTCCGCCGGGTTGCTTTCAGTATCGGTTGCTCCGGGTTGCACGAGATTGACGGTGATACCACTTGGACCAAGTTCACGCGAAAGACCGCGTGTGAAGGATGTGAGTGCTGCCTTGGACATTGCATAGGGTGTTATGCCGGGAAACGGTACCCGCTCGCCCAGAGCCGAGCCGATTGTGACGATGCGGCCGCCTTTGCCGAGATGCGGGATGACGGCTTTCGCGAACAGGACCGGAGCTCGTACATTGACATCCATCAAGGTCTGATACGCTGAGACATCCAAGTCGACGATCATGCCGTTGTGGCCAATCGCGGCGCTGTTCACAAGGATGTCCAGCCCGCCCAAAGCGGAGACGGCCTCGCTTACTGAGCTAGCAATTGCCTCGGGGTCGGCGCTGTCTGCTTGGATTGCAGCCACGCGACGCCCCATCTTTTCGATCGCTTCGGTTACCTTCGAGGCCTTTTCGGCGGAGCGTTGGTAGGTGAACGCGACATCCGCGCCGTTTTCTGCCAGCGCCAATGCGATCGCAGCACCAATGCCTCGCGACCCGCCAGTTACCAGTGCGCGTTTGCCTTCAAGATTGATCATGTATCTGTTCCTTTCCACCAGGATAAGTTTATGTGTTTCAAGTTATCTGCGAAGGACACCGTCGGATCCAACCGAACAAGCGAACACTATTTCGCGGGGATTGCTGGCATCCTGTAGGTGCCAGACGTGCAAAACTCCGTTGCTTGAACAGGAACACTTGGAATAGGTCGTAAAACCCGTACCTGTCTTCCCCGTGAAGCTTCGCGATTGTCCGCTTTTCAGTGGCCACTTGAGCCAAGCACGACGACAGTCGTATCGAGCTTAGACATGTCTGATCAGGAAGCTCCGAATGAACTGAGCGATCTCGTCTGCATGTGTTTCCAAGGCAAAATGGCCGGTATCGAGCAGATGGACCTCCGCGGTGGGCAGGTCACGCTTATAGGCCTCGGCACCCGCGGGTACGAATGCTGGATCATGTCTGCCCCAGACCGCCAGGAACGGTGGTTGGTGATCCCGAAAATACGCCTGAAACTCCGGATACCGGTCGATGTTTGTTCTGTAGTCGAGGATTAGATCCAGTTGAATGTCTTCAGCACCCGGCCGCGACATGAACGCGATATCAAGTTGATAACCATCGGGTGAAAGACGCTCCTTTGATGTCCCGGTGCGGTATTGCCAGTTCTCGATCACCTCAGGAGACAGAGATGCCCGACATGCCTCTCTGTTTTGAGCGGAGGGGTCACGCCAATATGCCTCCCACGCCGTCCATGCATCACTGAACCCTTCGATATAGGCGTTGCCATTCTGGCTGATGATGGCGGAGATTCGGTCCGGATTGGCCGTCGCCATCCTGAACCCGATCGGTGCACCATAGTCGAAAACGTAAAGTGCATAGCGGCTGAGGCCGAGTGCCTCTGTGAAGCCCGTCATGACAGCGGCGAGTTTATCGAATGTGTAAGGGAATTCTCCACGTGCAGGTGAACTCGTTCGACCGAACCCGGGAAGGTCTGGTGCGATGACGCGGTATCGATCTGCCAACAGCGGGATCAGATCACGGAACATGTGGCTGGATGACGGAAAACCGTGGAGCAGAAGAAGGACTGGTGCTTCCTTTGAACCGGCCTCTCTGTAGAAAACCTCGACGTCTTGTACCTTTTGCGTTTTGTAGCTTACGGCCATTTTAGAACTCCTTCTCAAAGGATTCGACAAACCAACAGTCGCGAATGAAGGTAAAATACGACCGAACGGTCGGTTGTCAACCCCTTAGATATCCTGTATCAAATGCGGAGAACCCTGGCTCGGAGAAGACGTATGAAAGTCATGAGAGAAACGATCGTATCGACCGCGAGGGAGTTGTTTCGATCAAAAGGTTATGCAGGCGCGTCGATGAATGACCTCGCGGATGCCGTGGGCCTGAAGAAATCATCGCTGTACGTCCGCTTCCCCAATAAGGAAGCTCTCGTTCCGGCGGTACTTGATCTCACTTTGCAAGAGACATTCGGTCAAAGAGACTCAGCCTCCGGGCAATGGGATGATGAATTCGTCGAGGTCATCGAATTTATCGCGACCACTCTCACTGATCGCGGCAGATGCGTAGGCCTGCATCTAGCCTACGGCACAAGTGACGAGACCCCGATTGCGAAGCATGCCGTTCGAGCATTTTTTCAAGCGCATCGCGATCATCTGTCGAGCATCCTGTCCCGCGCCATGCCTGTCGATGTAGCTCGCGACATTGCGACTGACACGTTAGCCCGTTTGGAAGGTGCCACGGCTTTTGTTGCGATATTCGGCGAGAAGGATGCCATGAAACGAGCGGTTCGCCTTTCCATCGAAGAAGCTAAAAATGCAGCCGCTGCGAAGTCACTGTCTAGCCGATAACGCCTAAGCCGTGCCGGTTACCGTATCCGCTACCGCATTGAGAATACCCGTCCGTCCATCGGGAAGCTCATGGCAGCCCTGGAACTTTGACCCTACGCCAAGTACTAAGCTCAATCCCTTGAGGTGGAGGATAATAATGCCTGTTTGTGCTTACGTCGAAATGACCGATGGCTTGCAGCCGCATGGACCGGCGTGGGAGCAATTTGCCCAAGCTATTGGCAAGTGCAGGCCCGATATACTGTTGATGAATGAGATGCCTTTCGGTCAGTGGCTGGCTCGAAAGAATGATTTCGTAGTCGAGGACGCACAGCAAAGTGTTGAGATCCACGAAGCTGGAACCGCTGCTCTCGCTGCGCTGAACATTCCGGCCGTTATAACAAGCCGTCCAATGCTGCTCGCCGACCGCCTTGCCAATGAGGCGATCGTCATCGAGAACGGCGAAGTTCGCCCCCTGCATACGAAGACCTACCTTCCGCAGGAGCCTGGTTGGTCCGAGGTGTCCTGGTTCAGTCGAGGCGATGGGCGCTTCAACATCCAGAATATTTGCGGGCTAGGTGTAGGCGTCCTTTTGTGTACCGAACTCATGTTCAACGAACATGCCAGACAATACGGCCGATGCGGAGCCGATTTGATTGCCGTTCCTCGGGCGACCGGTTCTGCCCACGAAGGCTGGACAACTGCCGGCAAGATGGCCTCAATCGTCTCTGGGAGTTACGTCGTCAGTTCGAATAGGGTCGGGCATTCTACGGATGGTCCACGCTTCGGCGGAGGCGGCTTCGCCATCACCCCCGAGGGCGATCTGGCTGGGCGGACAGAAACCAGTTCTTCCATCATGCTAGTCGACATTGATGCGCAGGTTTCTGCCCGACAGCGGCAGGAATATCCCTGTTACGTGGACGACCTGCATGACCCTGGCGGCATCGGGGTCCCTGATATCGATATTTAATTGTCAAAAAACCCAGTCACTGTAGTTCTCTGCAGGACTGCTACTACGTTGCACTGCCGTACGGTCCTCCCGCTCTTGGGAGGACCTTGATCCTGCCTGTTCCTGCCAAAGACGTCTTCGTGTCAGGCTTTTCCCGGCCGGTTGATCGCCAGGAAATGGCGAATAACAGGCCTGTCGGGACCCGAGTGGTAGGCAAGTACCTTGGCCTGGAGGTCGGCATCGGCCTGCGAAACCCGTTTGTGCTGGCGCAGGCGCTTCGCCGAGGACTCGACCATGAACCATTCGACCATCTTTTGCGGATCGGCAGAATCCTCGGTCACGCTCCAGCCATAAGGCGCCATCGCTCCTGCGAGAGGTGAGCAATCGCATGCAGGATCAGGATTGTTTTTTCGGCGTTGTTTTGCCGAAAACTGACCGAAGTTTCGTTCAGTTCGCCTAGTGATTACTTGCTGCCCGAAACCTATTACATC
This sequence comes from Rhizobium sp. WSM1274, assembly GCF_025200775.1. Taxonomy (NCBI): domain Bacteria; kingdom Pseudomonadati; phylum Pseudomonadota; class Alphaproteobacteria; order Hyphomicrobiales; family Rhizobiaceae; genus Rhizobium; species Rhizobium sp. WSM1274. The sequence continues at coordinate 731,393 of NZ_CP104139.1, forward strand.
AAGTTAGTGATCGTTGCCGCGAGGCAGACCTACATTCAGACAGTGATTTCGGACCCGTCTGGGTTCGCTTTGATGGAATACTCGCCACCGTTTCTGAAACTGCGGACCGTTGCGAAAGTATCTTCCATAAACTGCACATAAGACAGCTTGCCGTTCTCACCGCGCGCCAGAACCGAAAAGGGCGACGTCACCGTTTTGCCCAAAACGTTTGATGTGTAGGTGAACGTGCCGAAGATCGCTGCTCCGCTCTTATTTTCGAAGCTGTCCTGAATTTCGAAGTTGTCTGTCGTCCAGTAACGGCCGACATCGATAAAAGTCTGAACCAGCCCTTCGGTACCTTCGTTGGTACCGGCCCAAGGCATGATCCGCTTCAGCTCCGCGTGCTCATAGTTCAGCGAAACATAAATGAAATCGTCCGTCGTGAATTGTTTTACGAAATCCAGGTCAGTCGGGTTCGACAGGATCGACTGCAATACCCCCAACGGTGACGTGGGGGATGCAGGCTCGGCTTTAGACAACTTCTTAGCGTGCGCATTGATAGACATCGTATATTCCTCCTCCTAAGTGACTTTGGGAATTGAGGTGTCAGCGTTGCGCCAAGCCCGGCTTGAGCGCGATGTGCTTGTGTTCGATGAAATCGTCCAGCGCGGCCAGACCGTTCAAGCGGCCAACGCCAGACTGCTTGAATCCGCCCTCCTCGGTACCGTCGTAGACCTTCGCCCAGTCATTGATCCACACCGAGCCCGCTTCGAGCGCCTGCGCGACGCGCAAGGATCGATCTACATCGCGTGTCCAGATGCTGGCTGACAGTCCGTACTCATTGTCGTTGGCAAGACGGATCGCTTCCGCCTCGTCAGAGAACCGCTGAATCGTCAGCACTGGGCCAAAAGTCTCCTCCTGTACGATAGCAAGACTGTTGTCGGAGACTTCCAGAAGGGCCGGGCGGAAGAAAGCGCCGTTTGCAAGGGGACCCACATTGATGGGTCCGCCCCGCTCGACGACCTTCGCGCCGGCTGCGATAGCGGCCTCGACCACACCATCGACCCGCGCAACGTTAGCGCGGTCGATCAGCGGGCCCATATCGCTGGAGGGGTCGGCGGCGGGGCCAACCTTGACGTTGCGCAATCTCTCCGCCAAGCCGTTGCGCACGGCCTCATATTTTCCATCCTGCACGAGCAAGCGGGACCCCGTCATGCAGAACTGACCGCTGAAGACAGTCAGCGCCTTTTCCAGTGCCGGCAAGGCGGCATCAAGGTCTGCATCGTCAAAGACGATCATCGGCGTCTTGCCGCCAAGCTCCATTCCGAAACGTTTGAGGTATCTCGCGCCGGCGCTGCTAATGGCTCGGCCGGTACGGGTAGATCCGGTGAAACTGACGACTGGAACCTCCGGCGAGTCCACGAGATAAGCGGAGCCCTCAGGACCGCTTTCGAAAAACAGATTGATCACGCCATTCGGAAGATCCTCTGCTTCCGCCATAACCTCGGCCATGACGCTTGCCGTCTGTGCGACTTGTGCCGGGAGTTTGATGACCGTGGTGCAACCAGCAGCGAGGGCTGGGGCAAGTGATCGGATCGTCAGAATAACCGGAGAGTTCCAAGGTGCAATGACCGCCGCGACTCCCATCGGTTGCCGAAGGATCAGGGAGATGCTTCCGGGCTTTGGTGTCAATGCCCGTCCACCTTCGACCAGGGCAGTGGCTGCCGAGTAGCGGAGTTTGCTCGCAACCATGTCCAACTCGAATGCAGCTTCAGCCTTCACCTTGCCGTTCTCCAACGACAGAATTTCGAGTAGTCTGTCGCGATTGCGTTCGAAGGCGCACGCTAGTTGGTCGAGCACACGAGCCCGTAATTCATGATCATGCGCCCACATTGTTTCGCGAAAGGCTTTAGAGGCTGCTGCCACCGCAAATTTCGCTGCCTCAAGGCCGTAGTCGGGGTAGTGGCCGATTACGTTACAAGTCGCTGGGTCTATTGACTGTTTCAACTGACCTTCTTGGCATTGAGATCCGCTGATCCAATTGAAGGCTTTGCGGCTCGGTTTGTTGTCGAGGGGCATCGTCATATCTGTGGATCCTTCCACTTTCGAGTATTCGTCCGGAAAGGACGAGGCTAGAGCCGGTTACGTGATTGCCACTGCACCATTACCTGTTCGATTTTGCCGACAATTGTCCTGACTGCGGGTTGGCTAACGTTGGTGACAATTGGCACAACCATGAGCGTTGCGCCCAGTACGCGCAGCGGCATTGGCCAATCCTGCATGCAGTCGCCTACAATCCAAATAATCAGAAGGACGCTTGGGTAAACGGCGAGCCACACCATCGCAGTCGTTTTCAGGCGTTCGAATATTACCTGCGGCAATCCTGTCATTGCTTGCTTGATCCTTTACCCGGCGCGTTGAATGATCAACGACGGGGGACACGAGCATGAGTGTGAGACATGATTACTTCCTCCCAATGCTTAGCTCGACGTTCTAGTAGCGGTCTGCGCGAACAGTTGCTGTTGATATTGGAGAATCGCGGCTGTTGACGGAACGGGGGTCTTCGTCGCATCATACCGGACATAATGTCTTCAATCGTCTCAATAGAATCCCTTAGCGGCCTCGTCGCGTTTTCAATCGCCGTCGAAACCGGAAGTTTTGCGGCTGCGGGAAGGAAGCTTGGTCTATCTGCATCGGCCGTGGGAAAGGCGGTGGAGCGACTTGAGGTGCGTCTAGGCCTGCGATTGCTGAACCGTACGACCAGATCGCTAGCCGTGACCGGGGAAGGCGACATTCTATATCGATACGTCGCCCGCATATTGAAAGAACTGCAAGACGCTGAGCAAGAGCTTCGCTTGGTTCAAAAGGCACCCCGAGGCCGCATTAAGGTGGGTGTGCCCACAGTCTTAGGTCGCAAGATCATCATGCCGGCGCTCCTCGATTTTCGCATCCGCTTTCCAGATGTGACGATCGAGATCAGCCTCGATGACGTCAAGGTTGATATTATCAATGGTGGGTATGACGTGGTGCTGCGGCTAGGTGAGCTGGACGATTCGACGTTGCGCGCACGGAGGATCGGACCACACACATTCATAACGTGCGCCTCGCCGGAATATCTTGCACACCACGGCACTCCGCAAACTCCGTCAGATCTCCATAATCACTGCTGTGTTTTTTATCGTTTTCCAACCACCGGTCGGCCGGAAGTTTGGGCGTTCAAAAATTTACTCCAATCAACGCCAATCAAGCCCTCTGTCGTTTTAAATGACGGCGAGGCACTTGCATCCGCCGCACTAGGTAGCTTGGGAATTATTCAGGCGCCGAGCTATCTCGTAAGCGAAGACATTGCGGCGGGACGGCTTCAAGCTGTCCTCGCAGATTACACGGACGAACGTGGCAGCGTTTCGCTCGTCTGGCCCCCTATGTCGGCACGGGCGCCCAAAGTTCGCGCCTTCATTGATTTCATGGCCGAGCGCGTTTCCCAAAAGCTTTATTGAGTCGGCACCCAAGATTTCTGTCCACTGCTATGGGACAGTTTACTGTTTAGGATCGATCTCATGGGAAATGCTCTTTAATTCAAGCCACTTAACAGCAGAAGCGCAGGAGCCGAAGGTCGTATCCGTTCAAGACCTGCATCTGAACACATACGAGCACTGGGCCGGCCACTCTATTGACTTTACGTCATAACGGATGATTCCAACCATCGATCAAGCTCCTTCTTGGCGAACCGTTCATAGATTTTGAAGGTGAGATCAGCACCTGGCTTAGGAACACATCTCACCCCATAGTATCAGAGCTTGTAGCCGCCGCTCGCCTCGATCACTTGCCCGGTAATCCATCGGCCTTCGTCCGAAGCGAGAAAAGCCACGACGGCGGCGATGTCCGAGGTTTCGCCGAAGCGGCCGAACGCCGTATCAGCTTCGATGGCCTTCACGATGTTGGCGTCTTCTCGCACGGCAGCATTCATGTCTGTTCGCGTCCAACCCGGCGCAACGGCATTCACCGTCATCCCGCGCGGGCCAAGTTCCATCGCGATCGCATGGGTGAGATTGTTGATTGCCGCCTTAGCCATCGAATAGATAGGCACCATCGGTTGCGGACGTGTGGAAAGGCTCGACGAAATGTTGACGACGCGGCCGCCATCGGAGAGACGGCTCAGCGCCGACTGGACCACGAAGAACGGCGCCCGGGCGTGCACGGCGATCATTGTGTCCCAGGCGTCCGGCGTCGCATCCGAAAGACCGCCTCAACCTGAATTGCCGGCATTGTTGATGAGAATGTCGAGCGTCTTGCTGCCATTCCGTTCCGTAAGCTCGCGATCGAGCTCATCGTACAAGCTTGGGATAGACCCGGCTTCGGCGAGTGAGAGCCAGGCGGATAAGGTCAGCGTCGCCGCCATACTCGTGGTCCGCGATGTGATGCAGGAGCACGCCAACCTGTTCGAGTTGCCGGGCACCGTTGAGCGGGCCGGCATTGACAGGCTTAAATCCAGCGTCACCGATCAGACCCCGCGTCACAGCTCCGGCGGCGGCGTCGTCGGTTGCGTAGAAGATGTTCGGCTGCAATGGCGACGCTGACCAAGCCGCCGCTTCGAGCGCGGGAGCCGCCATCAGGTTGAACGCCTTGACGATGCGCGCCTTCGGCAACCGCCGTTGCAGCTCTTCCGCGGTCGAGCTGTCGCGCATGAATTCCAGATCGTGGAAGTGCACGAAGTCGGCAGTGACACCGAGCGGGTTCATGGTCTCGATAACGACCTTGCCGTCGAGCGCGCCGCCGACCTCGGCAACGATTGCTTCGACCCGCGGCCAATAAATGGAAAACAGAGCGGCGTCGCCGAATTCGGCTGCCTCGCGGATTGTACCTAGCCGGGCCTTATCGCCCAGTTCCGCAAGTATGGGCGATTTTCCGGTCCTCGCCGTCCTTTGCGATCACGAGTTCATGGCCTGCGGCCGCCCAAGCTCGTGCCAGACGACTGCCGAGAAATCGAAGCATGGAAGGGTGTCACCGTCTCCACGGACGGCTGACGCAAACCCAAAATTTGTTGTTGACAATCTGCCTACTAGAAGGTAGACAAGCTGCATGAGCAATCTTTCGACCACCTCGGACGACATTCTGGCGTCCACCCGAAACCTTCTGATAAGCGGCGGCTACAATGGCTTCAGCTACGCTGATATCTCGGAGATCGTTGGTATCCGCAAGGCAAGCATTCATCATCATTTTCCTAGCAAGGTCGATCTGGTGCGTGAGCTGGTCAAGCGTTATCGAGAGGATGGCCAGGCAAGCGTGGCAGTCCTTGAGCAGAAGGTTCCGAATGCTCTGGACATCCTCAAGGCTTATGCAAACCACTGGGCTGCATGCATTGAGGATGCCAGCAGACCCTACTGTGTTTGTGCTATGCTTGCCAGTGAGCTGCCTTCCCTCCCCACGGAAGTCGCAACCGAGGTGACGAACTTTTTTCGCTTCATCTCCTCGTGGCTGGCTTCGGTCATGGAGCGCGGTTCCAAGCAGGGCGAACTGAGTCTTACCAGTGCGCCGCATGTTGAAGCCGAAACATTTCTGGCAACCGTATACGGGGCAATGCTGTCGGCGAGAGCCAATGGGAAGCCGGAAGTGTTCTCAATGATACTCGAACCTGCCCTCAATCGTCTCACGCCGACAGTCTCTCACTAATCCTGCGTGGCAAGGCTACTCGGGTTATACGCGTCCATCGAAACTACCAACTAGTAGGAAGATAAAAATGAGAAATGCTTTCCCAGCCTTGGCCCTCGGGCTGACCAGCATCCTTTCTGTAACTGTCCTTTCGGCGCCCGCATCTGCCGAGGATAAGAAAGCCGCGCCGATCCATGTCCGCGGCAGCATCGTCGACTACCAGGCGTCAACGCTCAAAGTGAAGACCCGCGAAGGTGAGACCGTCGACGTCGCCCTTGCCGACGACTGGAAAGTCGCCAGCGTTGCCAACGCAAAGGTCACCGACATCAAGCCGGGCGATTTTGTGGGTATCGCATCATTGCCAAAGGTCGACGGCGGCGATGGTGCGCTTGAGGTCCTCATTTTCCCGCCGGCAATGAAAGGCACGGGCGAGGGGAGCTACGGTTGGGATCTGAAGCCCGACAGCAGCATGACCAATGCGACGGTCGCGGATGCCGTTAAAGGCGTCGATGGCCGGACTGTCACCGTGACTTACCATGGCAAGGAAAAGAAGATCGCCATCCCTGATGGGACACCTGTCGTGACCATCGCTGCGGCAACCCAGGACGATCTCGTTCCTGGCGCCATTGTCTTCATCACTGCCGAAAACGCTTCGACCGGGCCCGTCGCCCATCAGGTAGTCGTCGGCAAGAATGGCGTGGTTCCTCCCATGTAAGCCACGCCGTCACTGGCCGGAACAGCCGCCTTACTGCTTCGGCCAGCGACTACTGATCGACGCTGCTTGGTCTGCAGCCGTTTAATGCACAGATGAAAGACGCTGAGATGAGCGCAGACGCTTCCAATGACAATGTTCAATATCCTCGGACGATCTTTATCCGCCGCCACTCCGTCGTGACCCGGCTCACGCACTGGCTGAACGTGCTCTGCCTGAGTTTTCTTTTGTTGAGCGGGCTGCAGATCTTCAACGCTCACCCGGAGCTTTACTGGGGTCATTACGGCGCGAACGGTGACTCTGCCGTTTTGACAATTGGCTCCGACCAAGATGGAGGCACGCAACATGGCTTCGTGCGTGTTGCAGGGCTACAGATACCGACGACCGGCATCCTCGGCGTTTCCAATGTCGATGGGGAGCCGACTCCACGTGCTTTCCCGTCCTGGGCAACCATCCCGTCTTTTCAGGATCTTGCGGCCGGACGTCGCTGGCATTTCTTCTTCGCCTGGCTGTTTGTGATCAACGGCGTTGTCTATCTCGGCTTCGGCGTGCTGAGCGGACATTTCAGGCGAGACCTGGCGCCGACTGCACATGAGCTCTCGCCGAGCCATCTCGGTTACGAAATCCTCGACCACGCTCGTCTCCGCTTCCCCGAAGGGGAGAAGGCCAGGCATTACAATGCACTTCAAAAGCTCACCTATCTGGCGGTCATTGTCGTCCTCCTGCCTCTGATAGTCTTGACAGGCCTGACCATGTCACCGGGCGTCGATGCCGCTCTGCCGTCCCTTGTCGATATTTTCGGCGGACGCCAGTCCGCGCGCACGATCCATTTCATCACAGCGTCGGCGCTTGTCATCTTCGTCATCGTCCATCTGGCAATGGTGGTTCTGTCAGGGGCCTGGAACAACATCCGCTCGATGATCACCGGACGATACGCGATCCAGGAGAAAGGCCCGCAATCATGAGCAAGCTTTTCACCCGACGCCGCTTTCTCATCGGCGGCACGCTGGGGGCCAGCGCCCTTACTCTCTCGGGCTGCGACCTCTTGGACCAGAACGCAGACGTCGCCAATGTCCTTCGGTCAGCTGAGCACCTGACCATGAAAGCCCAGAGGCTGCTTCAGGGGCGCGATGCACCGGCGCGCGAGTTTGACGAAAAGGACATTTCTCCCTCCTTCCGTGTCAAGGGAACGAGTGCTCCCGACAGCGATGAATATGCGGAACTGTTGGAAAGCAAGTTTGCCAACTGGCGACTGAAGCTCGACGGCCTTGTTGACCGGCCTCGAGAGTTTTCCCTCGGAGATCTTAAAGCTCTTCCCTCCCGCACGCAGATCACCCGCCATGACTGCGTCGAAGGCTGGAGCGCCATCGGTAAATGGAAAGGCGTTCCGCTCTCCCATCTATTGCGCATGACCGGGGTCAAGCCAACGGCGCGCTACGTTGTCCTGCATTGTGCCGACGAGCTCGAAAAGACGCTCGATGGAAGCGGCCGCTACTATGAGAGCATCGATCTCATCGACGCAGTCCATCCCCAAACCATTCTCGCCTACCAGATGAACGGTCAGGACCTCAGCGTGGGTCACGGAGCACCCTTGCGTCTCAGGGTCGAGCGGCAGCTGGGCTACAAACAGGCCAAGTACATCATGCGCATTGAGCTGGTCGACAGTTTCGCCAGCCTGTGGGGCGGAAACGGAGGTTATTGGGAAGACCGCGGCTACGAATGGTACGCCGGCATCTAAGGCCATCAAATGGCGAACCACAGGAAAACAATCCATGAGCCGACGCAAAGTCCAGAAAGTGATGCTGATTTCAGCAATTGCACCTTCACGACAGGTCGAAATCAACCAAACCAGTTCGATCCTCTCCGATCCTGACGGCCGATGGGCGGCCAGGCGGCAGGAGGCGATCAGCGATGCCTTCGAGAAAAGCATGCGTATCAAGGGTGCCCACGGCGGAGGGGCAAAGGTTTCCTCTCACGGCGGCCCGCATGACCTCGATAGGTCCAAGAAGTCAACCGGGAAACTCTCCGGCGAAAGCGATCGGATCGGCCGTACTGAATGGGATGAGAAAACCCCCTTCGGCAAGCATGTCGGCTTCATCTGACGACGATAGCGCGAACCATCAATCAACCAGTTCATAAAGTGGAAGAAAACAATGTCGAACAGCCAGACCTCCCATGCCCCGCGCGGCAACGACCAGTGGCTCAAGCAGTATTACTTTACCAGAGCGGCCTTCTCAGTGCTGTGGGTCGCGGCTGCATTGACTGCCGGACGGCATTCCTTTGCAGTGGCTGCCGCACTGCTGATCATCTATCCCGCTTGGGATGCAATCGCGAACGTTATCGATGCGGCGAGGAGCGGTGGTCTTGCCGCCAACCGGAGCCAAGCGATCAACGTCGCAGCGAGCTCGGCTATGACGATAGCCGTGATCCTGGCGCTGACGATTAACATGAACTGGGTTCTCGGCGCTTTCGGGCTATGGGCGATCTTTTCCGGCCTGCTTCAGTTTGGGACTGCCGTGCGGCGTTGGAGAACGAGTGGAGGCCAGTGGGCGATGATTTTGAGCGGTGGCCAATCCTCTGTGGCCGGTGCTCTCTTCATCTTTCAAGCGCAAATGCCGCAGGAGCCTTCCATCTCCACGGTTGCGGGCTACGCTGGCGTCGGGGCATTCTACTTCCTGGTTTCGGCAATTTGGCTGACGGTCGCCCTGTCGCGTCGCAGTATGCATCCCATCTCATAAGCGCTACCTCGCGCCAATGAAACCGCTTGGAAGATATTCAAATGATGACAGATAATGCGGCAGGGCAACTTGCTTCCTATCGGAGGACCATCGACAACCTGGATTCAGCTCTCCTCTATATTCTGGCCGAACGCTTTCGCTGTACCGAGCAAGTCGGCCACTTGAAAGCTAAGCAGGCGTTGCCGGCGATCGATAAGGAGCGAGAGCGACACCAATTGGATCGACTGATGAGCATCGCCAATGATGTTGGCCTCAGTGGGCACTTTGTCGAAGGACTGATGACAATGATCGTGGGTGCTGTGGTGGAGCGGCATAGGGAGATTGCGGCCGGGAAATAGAGTGTCCGCCGAGATTGTCTCCTACCTCAGCGGTTGATTGCAGTGGGTCGGCAGGGAAATTTCATATCCTGTGGGCGGCTTACCATGCAGGCGCATTCGCGAGATGATCAGAAACGGTCGAGATGAACGCACGAAGACGCTGAAGACGTCGCAGGTCCCGGTGATATCCCATCCAGATGTCTCGCGCCGGCGGGGGCTTGGGCAGTTCCAGTCTGCGGATACCCGGGATTTGATTGCCCACTGCGCGGGGCAGGACAGCGATTCCAACGCCCTGCTTGCACATTCGCCCCTGAACGTTGCGGTTGTTCGATCGCAGGACGGGCCTCGCGTTCGGGAAACTCTCGATGAGCCAGGCGATATCGGGGAACTGCCCGGTGGAGGTATCGTGGGTGATCAGCCGGAAACCAGCCCCGTCGCCATATTTGGGGTCAGGCGATTCCTCGGCGATGTAGACGCCGTATTCGAGCCGGAAGAGGCGCCGCTGAATGACATCGGCATTATTGAACGGAACGATACGAAAAGCCACGTCGGCCTCCCTTTGGGCGAGGTTGAACAGGCGAGTGCCGGTCAGGATCTCGACGTCTACATTAGGGTAGGCTTTCGAGAAATTTGCAACTATGGGAGGCAGAACATAGGCCCCGAACCAGTCTGCTGATGAGATACGCAGATTGCCTTGGAGATTTTGCTCCTGCCCCGCAAGCCGGCGCTCCATGGCCAGCGCGCCCTCTTCCATCTGCTCTGCCAGCGCGATGATCCCATGACCCTCCTCGGTCAGCACCAGACCGTCCGCGGTCCGCTGGAAGAGCGTGTGGCCGATCGCCTCCTCAAGGGCACGCAGCCGTCTGCCGACGGTCGGATGGCTTGTATGAAGAGCACGCGCAGCGCCGCCGAGCGTGCCGGATCGCGCAATCGCAAGGAAGATTTTTATGTCACTCCATTCCACGGCCAAGCCCTTACAAAAATGAACATTGAAAATACAAAACTGTCACTTCAAGTACAAATGTAAACATCTAGATACAAGTCATCTTCTGAAAACAAGCGGAGAAACGTCATGAGAACATGGTTCATCACAGGCTGCTCAAGCGGCTTCGGACAACGGCTCGCGCTCGCTGCGGCACAGCGCGGTGATCAGGTTGTAGCGACTGCTCGCAACGTCAATACGATCGAAGAGCTCGCTGAGCCTTTCGGCGGTCGCATGATCACCTTGCCGCTTGACGTGACGGACGCGGCGGCGGCAAAGGCCGCGGTGGGAAAGGCGGTCGAGACATTCGGCGACTTTGATGTGCTCGTGAACAATGCCGGCTACGGACTGTTCGGTGCGATCGAGGAAGGCACGCCCGAAGAATATCGGCCGATGTTCGAGGTGAACGTCTTCGGACTGATCGAAACCACCAAAGCGGCGCTGCCTGTGCTGCGACGTTCCGGTGGAACGATCGTCAACATGTCGTCCGGCGCAGGCATCGCGGGCAGCGGAGGTGCCGGATATTACAATGCCGCCAAGTTTGCCGTGGAAGGGATTTCCGAGGCGCTTGCCGGCGAGCTGAAGCCGTTCGGTATCCGCGTTCTGGTTGTCGAGCCTGGTCCGTTTCGCACCGATTTCCTTGGCCGCTCGATCACGATGGCGGCCAAGGAGATGCCGGAATACGCCGCGAGTTCGCGCAGGCACTATCGTGAAACCAACAATGGCAATCAAGCAGGCGATCCCGACAAGGCGGTTACAGTGATCCTGCAGGCGGTCGACGCCGATAACGCCCCGCTTCATCTGCCGCTTGGGCCCGTCGCGCATTCAATCGCCGAGCGAAAGCTGGCTTCCTTCCGCAGCGATATCGACGCCTGGCGCAATATCTCGATCGCCACCGATTTCGATCAGCCCTGAGCTGGTCGTTAGCTCTGTTTAACATCAATATCGACGGGAAAGAGTTATGATCCCAACACTGGAAGGTTTTACCCAGCAACTGGTGCCGGTGAATGGCATCAAGATCAATGCCGTCACGGGCGGCTCTGGTCCCCCGATCCTTCTGCTTCACGGTTGGCCGGAAACCTGGTGGGAATGGCACTACGTCATGCCGCTGCTGGCCGAACAGTTCAGCGTCGTGGCGATTGATCTGCGTGGTGCGGGTTTTTCCGACTGCCCGCTTGACGGCTATGACAAGGCGACGATGGCGCGCGACGCGCACGAGGTCATGATTGCCCTTGGGCATGATCGCTACGCTGTTTGCGGCCATGACATTGGCGGCATGGTGGCATTGCCGCAGTCGGCCATCTATCGGGACGTGGTTACTCACCTAGCCGTCCTCGATGTTCCGCTTCCTGGTTGGAGCCAGTGGGAGGCGACAACAGCAAAGATCTGGCACTTCGCGTTCCATGCTAATCGGGATCTGCCGGAACGCCTGATTTATGGCCGCGAATATGACTATGTTTCGGCCTTCATGGCGGAGCGGTTTTACGATCACAGCACCTTTAATCCTGAAGACATCGACATCTATGCGAAAGCCATGGCCCTCCCTGGCCGCATGCGCGGTGGCATGGAATGGTACCGCACCTTCGCCGCAGATCATGCCGCCGCGCTGGAGTACAAAAAGCACCCGCTTGAGATACCCGTTTTAGGTCTCGGCGGGGAGCAGCGTTTCGGTGCTCATATGGTCGCGATGCTCAAGGAGTTCGCCACAGATGTTACGGGCGGCTCGATTGCCCGCTGCAGTCACTATGTGGCGGACGAGCGCCCGGATGAAGTGGCCGCTGCTCTCATCGATTTCCTCAAGGCCAAGTGAACTCTGCGATCCGGGCAAATTGAGCCCGATAGCGTTCATCGATTCAACAAGAAAGGAAAACTATAATGACCGCACCTCAAATTCGCGGCGTCAACCATATCGGCATCACGGTGCCCGACATCGAAGCGGCAAAATCGTTCCTTTTGGAAGCTTTTGGTGGCCAGGTGATCTATCAGTCCTTGGGACCTCAGGATCCTCCGCGGCAGGGACCCGAATTCGAGCGGGCCACGGGCGCATTCCCTGGAACGGTTATCCGTGCACAGGCAATGGTTAAGATCGGAACCGGCCCGGATATTGAGCTCTTCGAAATGCACGGCCCCAAACAAGCGCAGCCGGTCACACCGAGCGACTTCGGCATTACGCATTTCGGTGTCTATACCCACGACATCGACGCATCTATTGAGCGCTTTGAGAAGGCCGGCGGAACAGCCCTTACGGCGCCACGCGCTATTCCCTACGCAACCGAACAAGGTCCTGGAAACAAGGTCTGCTATTGCCGCACGCCGTGGGGCACGATGATTGAGTTTATCACCACGCCTGATCGCATGGCCTATCATGACCAGACGGATCTGCGCAGATGGCAGGACGGGGATTGAGCGTGAGCTTTGATACCTCGTTATCCCGCCGCAGCCTCCTGTCGCTTTCGGCTATCGCTGCGGCCTCGACCCTGGCAGGGTGCGCCTCCACTGCTGGCACGGGCCGGATGGTGGGGCGACAGTCGACGCCTCTCCAGGATCCGATCGGCCCTGTCCACATCGCACCTGCGCCGACGGAAGCCGAACTGGCCGTCATGTATGGCCCAATCGAGGATGGCGACTTCCTGATCCCGGCGGTTCCCTACAAGCAGATCGATCCGCGCTACTATCGCCAGCAGGTCCTCGATCCGACTGGAGAGGCGCCCGGCACGATCGTCGTCGACACCCCCTCCCGCTTCCTCTATCTCGTCCAGCCGGGCGGGACAGCAATGCGCTATGGTGTCGGCATCGGCCGCGATGGCTTTGGCTGGCAGGGCAACGGCGTCATTCAGTGGCGTCAGAAATGGCCCCGCTGGAAGCCGCCGAACGAGATGGTCGCGCGTCAGCCGGAACTGGCCAAGTATTCGATCGAGAATGGGGGCATGGAGCCGGGCCTAAAAAACCAACTGGGTGCGCGCGCGCTCTCTACATCTTCGCCGGCGGCCAAGACACACTCTACCGTTTGCACGGTAATCCGGAATGGCGCTCGATCGGCAAGGCCGTATCGGCAGGCTGCGTGCGCCTGATGAACCAAGACATTATCGACCTCTACGAGCGCGTGCCGATGAAGGCGCCGATCGTCGTCAAACAGTGAGGTATCACCTTCGCCTCTCCCTCTGAGGGTCGCGACAAGTCTATCAGACAAGATCAGACCTGACACATCCGAAACAGAAAACACAAGGAAGAATTGACCATGTCCATTTTAAATAAAGCAGCTGTTGGCCTTACGGCCGTGTTCTTATCGTCTGCCGCCGTGACAGCGCCAGCCCTAGCCGACGCGCGCAATATCGTGCTGGTCCATGGTGCGCTTGTGGATGGTGCCGGCTGGCGGGGTGTTTATGACGTTCTGACCCGCGATGGCTACAATGTCAGCATTGTCCAGCAGCCACTGACAAGCATGGATCAGGACGTCGCAGCCACGAAAAGCGTGCTTGATCAGCAGGACGGCAACGTCGTTCTCGTCGGTCACAGCTATGGTGGCACGATCATCACGGCAGCAGGTGCTGATCCCAAGGTCAAGGCACTTGTCTATGTCGCAGCGCTTCAACCGGAACAGGGCGAAAGCACCGCACAACTGCTCCAGTCGATGCCTTCACCGACCAATGATATCAAGCCGACCAAAGATGGCTTCCTGCTTATCGACCCGGCAAAGTTCGCAGCTGACTTCGGCGCGGATCTGCCCAAGGATCAAGCCGAGTTCATGGCCCGGTCTCAGATGCCTGTCGCCGTCGTCGCCACCGATGCGCAGGTTTCGGTTGCAGCGTGGCACGAGAAGCCTAGCTACGCAATTGTAGCGAAGGACGATATGACGATAAACCCCGACTTGGAGCGCTGGATGTACAGGCGTGCCGGTGCAACGGTGACAGAGGTAGAGGGCAGCCACGCTATCTACATCTCGCAGGCCGCTGCAGTCGCAAAAGTTATCGAGGAAGCGGCCAAAGCTGCCAAGTAGCTGCGGCATGCATTCTGCCTAAGGCGCCTGTCTCAATGAACTTGCTAGCTGCGTCACTCTGGGAACGTGACGCGGCTATTTTGAGACATGTACCTGAGCTTGGGAACGAGCGTGCAAAACGCCTTGTGAGGTTCGTCACCATTTTGAGCCGCGTGATAAACCCCCGCGATCTTGATGGCAGAGATACAGGTGTCACTCCGGCGGGCTGTCCGACATCGCTGGCCGTTTCAACTTTTTCATCCAGCGGTGCTTGAAAATTCGCGACGCTTGTATCAGTGCCGCTAGCAGCCAGCAACGATTGCGAGGACCACTATGGATCGAGAGATCATCATACCCGACGAGATGCAGGAGATCGTCAGCCGAGCAGGCTATGCTCCCGCGGTTAAAGTTGGAGACACAATTTACGTCGTCGGCCAAGTCGGGCGCACCAAGGATCTGAAAATTATTCACGATCCTTCAGAGCAATTCAGAGCTATGTGGGACAATTTACGGGTTGTCCTCGAAGCCGCTCATTGCACGTTCGATGACATCGTGGAAATGACAAGCTATCACGTCGAAATGTCCAAGCACATGGACGTGTTCCGGACTGTCAAAAACGAGGCGTTCCCGAAGGGAACCTATGCGTGGACCCGGATAGGTGTCTCTGAGCTCGCGCACCAGGGACTCCTCGCTGAGGTGAAATGTGTTGCCGTAAAGCGATGATGGACCCGTGTGTCGCGAACCAACCTTTCCACGCTGAGCATGTATCGGAGGCGGTGGACTTTGGTTCGATTCCCTTCAAGGCGCGCAAGGCTGGCTCGCTTTCTCAAGCGCCAAATTGGAAATGAAGATTAGCTGGCTGAACGTGGGCTTGGCGCCCGTCATGTCGATCGTTCAGGCATTTCGGAACGGGGCGTTAAGCTACCGTTCGCCATGGCGAGCAGATAGAGCCCCCAACGGCGGATTGCGTTGAAAAGTCGGCGTTGCTGTCGGTGGGAAGTTCTGATTCAGTCTTTCCAGAAATTGGGAGGACCTGGCGACGATGGGCGCTCGAGGCTGGCGAGACCGCAGGATGGGTCCGATCCCGTTCCCCCCGTCTCGGGCCATAGGGGCGCTCTCAGACGTTGACTATGCCGACCTCGATCATGCTCCGCGCGGCCGCCTCGATCGCCTCGGCGGGCGGTCGCGGTTGCCATCCCAAAAGACGCCAGGCCTTGGCGCCGCTGGCCGACAGATCAATGCCAAGAAGCGGAAGAAGCGCTCTCACCTTGGCATCGGTCTCGGCTGCGGCCTTCATGTCTGCGTCCGACACCTCTTTGGTGGATACCTTTCGCGCCTGCTCGCCGAGGCGTTCCTTGAGAATCCTGGCTACATCGACGAGCCATAGCGCGTCACCAGAGGTCGCGAGAAAGCGTTCGCCCGCGGCGGCCGGATCAGTCATTGCCAGCAAGTGAAGGTCAGCCACATCGCGAACGTCAACAAAACAGGACTGGATCCGAGGCTGCCCGGGCTGGCCCTCGATCATGCCCTTCAGCATCATCAGCGAATGCGAGGTGTCCGGGCCAAGAGCCGGGCCCATGACGGCGGTCGGATTTATCGTTGCCAGTTCCATCTGACCGCGTCCATCGGAGATGAACTCCCAGGCGGCGCGCTCCGCCAACGTCTTCGATTTCTGATAAGGCGCGATAGGACCGTCGAGATCACTCCAATCTTCCTCGGTGAAGGGGCGGCCGGGACTGGCCTTGCCGGCGCCAATGGCCCCGAAGGCGGAGGTCAGCACCACTCGTTTCACCCCAGCGTCGCGGGCCGCACGGAGCAGCCGAAGGTTGCCGTCGACGGCGGGCCGGATCCAGTCTTCTTCGCTCGCATAGTTTCCTGAGGGCGTGGAGGACGCGCTATGAATGGCATAGACGCAACCTTGCGCGGCGTCGGCCCATCCCTCGTCCTTGAGCAGGTCGGTCTCGACGAAGCTTAGTCGGTCCCCCGACTCGGCGCCGCCATGGGCCAGACAGGCACGGACCTCTTCTTCCCGGTCGAGCGATCGAATCGCGGCCCGTACCCGGAAACCGGCGGCAAGCGCCGCGATGATCGTGTGCTGCCCGATAAATCCGGTTCCCCCGGTGATTAGGACTGTGTCGTCTGCCATAAATGCTCCGAAAGCGGTTAATGTCTTCAACCGTAAAATAGCCGGTCAAGTCGGATTGAGAATGCTTGAACGTCTAAGATACATACGCGATAGTCCAAAGATGACTTCTGACGCACTCTCCGAAATTCTCCATCTCACAACCGTGGAATCGATGGTAACCGGTGGCTTTGACGCAGGGGGGCAATGGGCCCTCCGGTTTCCGGCCCCGAAGTCGATCAAGTTTTTCGCCCTGACTCAGGGCGCATGCTGGACGCAGATCGATGGCGAAGCGCCTGTGCGCTTCGAAGAAGGGGATGTCGGTCTTCTGACGGCGCAGCGCCCCTACACAGTATCGAGCGATCCGTCGGTGACGCCGCTCGACGCGATGGCGCTGTTTTCCGGGCGCGGCCGCTCGTTCGTCACCCTAGGCGATGGAGCGGATTGCAGTTATCTGGGAGGGCATGTCTTGCTCGATCCGACCAGCGGAACGCTTCTGTCGGAAGCCCTGCCGCCGTGGCTGCGCATCGACGGTACGACCGAGCAGGCCGGGCGGTTTCGGTGGTTGCTCCACGAGCTGGTGACCGAGCGAACGCAGCGCCTTCCGGGAAACGCCCTTGTCGCATCACAGCTGGCGCAATTGCTGTTCGTTCAGATTTTGCGGGCACAGATGAATGGCAACAGCCGCATTACGAGCTTGCCTACAAGGAGCACCGGACGTTCTCGGAAGCGCTGAAGCAGGAGTATGATCTCGTCGCGGTTACGGAAAGCCGATCTGGGTGGCGGAGCTCGGCTATGAAGGTGGCGACGCCTATATCAGGCCGTGGATCGAAACTGCCACGTTGAAGCAGAGCGCCTTCCCGAATCTGCAGGAAGTCGTCTATTTCAACGACCGGGATGTGCAAGCATGGCCGTTCGATCTCGGCCGGCCGGATTGGCGCGTGGTCGAAAACCTGGGCAGCAACTGATAGTCTGGAAAACAGAGGCCTGAAAAACAGAGAGGCCCGCCGGGGTGTTGCGGGCCTCTCCTCATGTCGGGCGACCGATCATCCCTTGATCGTTGCCTTACCCTCTTCGATGAGCCGGGTCGCCGCATCGGCGGGCGAAATCCGTTCGAAGGCGAGTTCGTCGCAAATCGGGCGCAGCACGCGCTGGTCGAATTGGGTTGCTCCCATCGGCACCGGCGGCGGATACTCACCGACCTGATCCTTGAGCAGGTTCACGTATTTGACCGTTTCCTGCTCTGTCGGGTTGAGTTGCGGCAGGATGGCTTCGCGTACGGCAGGCGACATTGGCACACCGCGTTCGACACCCAGAATCTTGCCGGCTTCGGGATCGTTGACAAAGAAGCTGATGAATTTCGCAGCAGCTTCGCCCTGCTTGGTCGTGGCGCCCACACTCCAGATCAGTGCCGGACGGTAATAATGGCCGGATGGACCGCCCTTCTTTTCGCGCGGCAGCATTGTGATGCCGAGCTTGTTCTTGATGATCAGCTGATAGCCGATCATCTGGTTGGAATAGGCCATGCCGATCGCCGATTTGCCAAGACCAAAACAATTCTTGTCGATTGTGTTCTGATCGAGCGTTTGCACGTCGGCAGCAATGGTGCCGCCCGCCTTGCGGAGTTTCTCCCAGTAGTCGAACCATTCCCTGGCATCGTCGGCCGTGAAGCCCAGCCCAACGCTCTCCTTCGCAAAGAGGCTTTTGCCGCGCTGGCGCAGCCAGGCATCGAACACATAGGCGTAGCGCGCCGCATAGGGGCCGCCGCCCTTGCCGGAAGACTTGGCGAGTTCGACGGCGAGCTTGGCGTACTCATCCCAGGTGAGGTCGGGCGTCGGCAACGGGATGCTTGCCTTTTCGAATTCGACGGTGTCGAAGAACATCGAGAAGGAGTTGAGGCCGAGGCCAACACCATAGAGCTTGCCGTCTATGGTGGTCAGCTTCAGCATGTCGGCGCCAAAGGACTGAACGTCCAGTGCGGAGGGGACGAATTCATCGAGCGGCAGGCAGGCGCCGCGCTTCGAATAGTCTGAAATCGTTCCCGGCTCGAGTTGGAAGATGTCGGCGATCGAGCGGCCAGCCATCTGCGTTGCGAGCTTCGTCCAGTAACCGTCGCCCGAAATCGATTCACCGACGATAGTGACGCCAGGCGTTTTCGACTGATAGAGCTTGGCAACCTCGAGCGTGCGCTTGGCGCGATCGTTGGATCCCCACCACATGGCGCGCAGTTGAGCCCCTTCGGCAAAGGCCGGAATGGCGCTTCCGGCGCCGAGAGCGAGGCCGGCGGCCGCACCGGCTGAACCCATCAGAAATGAACGGCGATTGACCTGCATGCTAATCCTCCTTGTCCCAATTGCCCGCTGCCATCCTCCAATGGCGTTATCGGGCACTTCGGCAAACAGATTACGCAAAAAAATTCGGTGGAAGCAAATGTAGATTCCCGGAGCAATAGGACGTTAATGGCCACATCCAGAGGCTGGGGAGTATGGTCATGCGCTTTTATGCGTAGCGATGTGATTTCATTGTCTCAAGTCCAATTGCTCGAGACAAGCGGCCGCAGCGGCTTGAATTCCACCGCCTGCACAGCGCCCGACGAGGTTATCATCTTCGCCCGCTTTTTGGCGAGATTCGCCCACCACTTCGAGGTCGTCCGGATCTGATCAATGCCATCAAGTACACGAAGCATGTGCCGGGCTTCCGCAGCCTCCATTGTTACGAGTGGTATGCCATCCAGTCGTGCCGGTGCATCAGTTGCATTGTCGATTATGGCCCAACTGGTATCACTTGCTTTCAAACGATAATTGCTCGCCATTTCGTCCCTCCGGTCGAATGGCAAGATTGATGCAAAATTCCCGATGCGCACATCTGGCAAAAGGGATTGGCTTCACCACCAAAAGGTGAATTCGGCTGTTTGAACGTTAAATCGCCGGTCCAGCAGAGTCGTCTCCGCTATCATTGTCTGGCGACGCCTGCGGCTTTGGAACAGTTGCGAAGAACTCGAATTCGGAGAGAACTGAAATCTCGGAGATCCTTCCGTTCAGACATACAGGGTAAAACCAGACGTCGGAGGTCTCGCGAGTCATGCGTACGCTCCGATCTGAGGCATTTCAAGAACCTCCGCACGGCAATCTTCTGCTGCGGCGCCTGCGGCGCCGGCGGCGCCGCTCTACGGACGCGATCACCTCGATTGGATGCTTCGTCATATGACTACTCCTAGTGTTGCCACTGGACTGGCAGTCAGCAGCCCATCATCGCAATACGGCCTTCACCGTGGGCTTACAGTCCTTCTGATGACGCATCAATTTCAGCAAAGCCGACGCACGGCAGAGGAAAGGCCTTAGTTGAACACCTTCTGCAAAGCTTCCTGAAGCGCCACATCGCTGAATGGCTTGAATAAACAGGCAACCGCTCCGCCTTGAAGAAGCGGCAGTCGTTCATTTTCATCCTTATGCGCCGTGATGAATATGACTGGAATTTTTTCACCCCGTCTGAGCAATTCTTCCTGGAGTTCAGGTCCAGACATCCCTGGCATTGCGATGTCGAGTATCAGGCAATCGGTTTTCGACATCCATTCGGATTCCAGGAACTCGATGGCGGAAGAGAACGCTCGTACCTCGAAGCCAAATATCCGTATCAAGTCAGGGAGCGCCTCCCTGACGGATTCGTCGTCGTCAACGATCGAAATGAGTGCTTTCTTCATGGATGATCTGCCTCGGAAGCGGCAGCGCGGTTATCGCTCGAGTCCTGAATCGGTATTGAAAATCCGAAGATCGCGCCACCCGCAGGATTCGCCTCGGCCCAGATTTCCCCGCCGTGCCCTTCGACGATTGAACGGCTGACGGAGAGGCCGATGCCGATGCCATCGAGTTTTGTCGTATGGAACTCGTCGAACAGCCGTGTAATGTCGCTGGCTTCGAGACCTGCGCCAGTATCCTCCACCGTCAGGCGCACCTCTTTAGTGCCCACGGGCGCTGTGCGCACGACAATGTTTCGCGATGCTTGATGGACGCCGGCCATAGCGTCGATCGAATTGCGTAGCAAGTTCATTATGACTTGCTGAAGTTGTACACGGTCTCCTGCGACAAGGGGCATCGCCGCCGAAAGTTCAACAACTAGAGAGATCCGTCCGCGTTGCATATCGTTCGAAAGAAGGCTGATGACCTCGCGAGCCGCGTCGTTGAGGTTTACCGGTTCAACGGCGGTAACGCCTCGTCTGAATAATCTCCTCAGCCGCGCAATCACCTCAGCGGCACGGTTGGCGTCGCGAATAGTTCGTCTCGCCGTCTCAATCGCTCCTTGGATATTGGGCGGAGTTACGGACAGCATGCGAAGAGATGTGTTGGCATTGGTAATAATTCCGGACAGTGGTTGGTTGACTTCGTGCGCAATGGACGCTGCCATCCTGCCCAGGCTCATGACCCTCGCGAGTTGCGCCAGTTCGGTGCGCAGCTTGTCCCGCGCAAGCTCGGCCACACGCTGTGCCGAAACGTCCTGGATGGCTCCTATGCATTCGGTGGTGTCGTCCAAAAGCCGAACAATTCGACCGACCACCCTGACATATTTGACTTGGCCGTCCACAAACAGCCTGATTTCGTAGTCCGGATTGTCTGCTCCCTGCCGAACGTCGGCTATCTTTTTGGCCAGTAGAGGAAGATCCTCTTCAAAAACCCTCTCCGTGATCTTGTTGAAGTCGACCACCGTATCGGGTTCGAATCCGAATATCCTATTGAGTTCCTCGGAGAAGCTGATTTCGTCAGTATCGACTTTCCAGGAAAACGTCCCCGTACGACTAATCCGCTGCCCTTCCGCCAACAGGACCTCGCTTCGCCGGAGCCGCTCCTCGGCGATCTTCCGGTCGGTTATGTCGGAAACGGCGCCGATGAACTCCGGATCCGCGGGATCCGATCCGATGTTCTGCAGGACGACGTGGACGTATTTCACTTTCCCCTCGGGCATGAGCAGCCGATGCTCAAGTTCCATGTCCTCGCCATCCTGCATGGCCCGCATGACTAGACTGCTTACCAGCGGCAGATCTTCTGGATGGCAACGGCCGAGCATCAAATCAACGGTGGGAGTTTGTGTGGCGGGATGGCCCGCGACACGATAGGCCTCGTCGGACCAGAGGATTTCTTCTGTCGCTGGCCTCCACCATACGCTGCCTGTTTCTGTCAGCCGTTGGCCCTGTGCCAGGAACGCCGCGCTGCGCCGCAAGTCCTCTTCGGCACGCTTGCGATCGTCGATGTCGGTATTGGTTCCGTACCACCGAACAATGGAGGCATCGTTCGTGAAAAGAGGTTTCGCGCGGAAGAGAAACCACCTGTATTCCCCGTCCCATCGGCGTAGGCGGGCTTCGGCTTCGCCTGCTCGTCCCAATGCCAACATTTCAATCCACACCGCCTTCAGACTTTCCGCGTCATCTGGATGAAGGGCAGCGGCCCATCCCCATCCGGACGCTTGCTCGGTCGTAACGCCGAGGTATGACAGGAAGTGCCCATTGAAGAAATCCGCGCTGCCATCTGGAAGAGTGGACCACGCCATCACCGGGATCGCGTCAACAATCCTGTTGTGCGCCTTTACATCCACTCCCGAAGCGTCATCACCAAGCCGAAGTACTTCGTTCAGAACGCCAGCGGCCTGATTCGCGGCTACATGAAGAATGAGTCTGTCCTGCTCGCTCGGAAAGGAGGACTTGCGGGACCCCGCTACGAGTACGCCGATGCAATGATTGATGCCGAGGTGCTGCTGAACGGTGACATAGTCGGCGTTGTCACACCGTAGCTTCGCAGTCTGCGGCCACTCGGAGTCCACGTCGCCCAATAGCTGGGACAGAAAGCCGCTTAGTTCCGCCGTATGGCTGCGGTCTCCGTCGGGGCGGATTCGAGCGATTTCGACTTTCGGCTGGCCGTTCTGCGGTATTATTCTTAGGAAAAGAAAATCAACATCGACGATCTCGGCCAGAACGTTCAGGAGGGAATTGCAGATGTCAATCGCACTCTTTCCTTTCCAGGTTTCTGGAAGAGTTGTGATCGTCAGTAGATCGTCCATGCAGCGTCGGAGTGCGTCGTTCTCCGACGCCGCTTTAAGCAAGTCGGACATGTGAGCCGCTGCCCTTTGCAGTAGGCCTGTTGCTCAACCGCTCCACCAAGTGAGTCGGTCGAATGTGAAACGGGTTTTTCTGTATCGTGTCGCCGGTGGCAACGAGCGGCTGCGTCCGTGTGCCCCCGATGGTATCGCCGCCGAACGTGATCGCGGCCTTGAAGACGAGCAGACGGGTTTCGTAAATCGAGTCCGTGCCGATCCTATCGCAGCCAAGGTGAGGCAGATGGGGTCGAGTTAAGTCGGGGCAGACTAGCGGAGCCAAATTTTTGTAGCACCCGCTGACGTGTCTGGGCCGCCTCGGACCGAGACCCGCTAAGCGGATGTCTTCAAATCGCTCGTTCGTTAACAAATACCATCTCGACAAGGACTGCCCGATTTTGCTGGAGTATCACTGCGATCATCGATCGCAATACGCTGGGCTCACTTGCCCGTCGCGCACGACAATGCCCCATGCACGGCGGTCGGCCTATTGTACTAAGGTGTTGGCAATGGGTTAAAGAAGCCCACGTCGGGGGCGCGAAACCGCCATCGAGGGCAGCTTCACTTTGGCGAGCGAGTGGCCATAACGCTTTATCCACGAACGAAACGCCCGTCGCAGAACACCTTCGCCTGTTCCTACGGCAAAGCGATCGTCCTTAGCGACTTGTTGAAATCGATCAGCTTCGGATACCGTCCAACTTCTCGGCGCCGCACAGATCTCATCTGGAAGGACGCTGATGGCGAGGTTATCTTGACGTTCTTGAACACGAAGAACGCGAGCTTGATCTCCCAGTGAAGACGGGCCGATGAGACGGAAGTGTTCGCAACTCCGGATGGCGTGGTCGATCATCCATTTTGCCTTCAGGTCTGACCGTCGATACCATTGTACAATGGACTTCCAGGAAGTCCGGTGCATTCTCGCTCGGCGGCTCGCCGAAGGACTGGTTGTAAAAAGCGCTGTCGTCGACATTCCGTTCCGGTGGAGCTACGTTTTGGACGACGACTTTGGCGTCTTCTTCGCGGAGGAAGCACATGTATCGGATAATTTCAGCAATGATTGATGCTAGTGCCACATCTCGTGACGCAATCGGGTTACCGACCGTCTTTGTAGTCGACGACGATGTCTCGGTCAGAGAGTCTCTTGAGCTGTTGATCACCTCAGCAGGCTGGCAGCCGCTTTTGTTCGAGTCGGCGCAGTCCTTCCTTGACGCGCCTCCCACATCGGTGCCGAGTTGCCTCGTTCTCGATGTCAACATGCCCGGTTTGAATGGTCTCGACCTCCAGAGCATGATCAGTGTCAGCGGGAAGAAGATGCCAATAATATTCGTTTCCGGGTTCGGAGACGTTCCCATGACCGTCAGAGCTCTTAAAGGCGGCGCATTGGATTTTCTCACGAAACCGATCGACTCCGCCGCGCTTTTGGAAGCCATACGATCTGCGCTCTCACGAAGCGAGGCTCTTTTGCGCGAAGGCGAAGAGTTACGTCGACTGCAGCGTTGTTACGGTGCGCTCACGGGGCGCGAGCGCGATGTGATGAGGCGCGTCGTCAAGGGTCTTTTGAACAAACAAGTCGCCTTCGAACTCAATATCAGCGAGATTACGGTCAAGGCGCATCGCGGCCAGGTCATGCGGAAGATGGCCGCTCGGTCACTTGCGGAGCTTGTGAACATGGCCGCAAGGCTTCGTATTGAGGACGACCCCCAAATCCGCTAGCGCACCTCATGTCGACGACGGCTTCGTTCCGCTGGGAACAGTATGATCATCAATAGGAATATTGTCGCGCCGACGACGAGGGTGCTGGCAATGCCCAGTACCAAAACAACTTCGGCCTCAATGCTGTCTCATGACTCAAAGATCGCTCCGACGGCGGGGCTCCCATGATCTGTCCGATTGCGAACACCGCCGTGAGGATCCCATCTACCGAGCGTGATGGGTGGATCGAATCCTCCTTACCGATCGCGTAGCCAAGCCCGTGCGGGTAGAAGTACGAGAGCTGTTCGTAGGCGTGGGACACGTCGGTGGACAGACGTTCCGGTTCGCAACGGTGGCGAGAAGTGTTCTGCGGACTGACTGGGTTTGCAAGGCGCGATCACCTGATTGGAAACCTGATGTGCCGGAACCTCCCATTCCAGAGGCGCGCGATCTATTACACTAAGGTGTCGCCTGCACCTTTGGACCCTGTCCGGGATTGTCCTGGCGCATGCTGTGAAGGTACTCGGCGACAAGTGGGATTAAGGGAGTGGATGATGGATCGTATCGACGCAATGAAGGTCTTTGTCACGGCCGTGGAGGAAGGAAGCCTTGCAGGCGCCGCGCGTAGGCTTAAACGATCCCCGACTGCGATAAGCCGGGCATTGGGCCTGCTCGAACAACATGTTGGCGTAGAACTCCTTCACCGCACGACGCGAAGTCTGAAGCTTAGCGAAGCAGGCCAGCGGTACGTCGAAGCCTGCCGGAGGGTATTGGTCGATCTCGATGAGGCCGATATGGTCGCGGGTTCAGAGAGATCCTCGCCTCGTGGGATGCTGACCATATCCGCACCGCCCATTTTGGGAGAAGAGGTGCTGCGGCCCATTGTCGACGCCTTCCTAAGGGATCATTCAAGCGTCTCGGTTCGGCTTCTGATGCTCGATCGCTTCGTGAACTTGGTCGATGAAGGCGTGGACGCTGCGCTTCGAATCGGCAACCTCGCGGACTCGTCGCACATCGCCACCCGCATCGGTGGCGATGTGCGACGCGTGGTAGTGGCCGCCCCGCAATACCTGGAAAGTCATCCCGCAATCGATGAGCTTTCCGATCTATCCAAACACGACCTCATCGCCTTCTCAAATTTCGGTCTCGAATCCTGGAGCTTTGCGCCAGCCGAGGGCTCTTCCGTCCCCAGAACCGTCCATTTCGCTCCCCGTTACCTTGTCAACAGTGTTCGGGCCGCCGCGGCATCGGCGGCGGAGGGGATGGGCGTGACGCGGCTCTATTCCTACCATGTCGCCGAATACGTCCGCGCCGGCCATCTAAAGATCATTCTTTCGCACGCCGAGCCACCCGCGCTGCCCGTTCATATCCTGACTCCTCAGGGCCGTGCAGCCGTTCCCAAGGTGCGAACGTTCATTGACTTTGCTGTACCGCGTCTGCGGGCAGAACTTGGACGCATCGCGGCGGAATCCGGCAGCCTTGCGTGACGCGGCGGAATCCGGCAGCCTTGCGTGACTATGCCGAATAGCGGTTGGGTGTCTCCAGGGAAGTGACAATTCTCCATAGCGACGAACGCGTCTAAATCTCTCAACCGCGATGACCTTGTTGTTGGCCGGGTATCGACGTCGACGGCGGACCAAACGAGTGTCGCCGGTAGCGAGCGTCAACGTCGGTCAGATCGGACCGGCGTTCTTGCGCAATTCATGGGCGGGGAGGCGCCTAGGCTTTCAGACCGGCCAAGCAGTCCGAACGCGTCCAGGGGAGCGCTGGGGAATCAGGTCGGTAGGGTTTGGCCCGCCTGCTCCTTGACGAGATAGTCGGCGTACCATTCCGGCCAGTTGTCGTCATGCTTGCCGCCGTCGCGCTTCTCGTGCTCGCCGTGGGCGGCAGCGACCCTGCGCAGGGCGGCCGCAATATCGCTGGCCGACGTGAACGCAGCACCTTTCGCGTCGATACGGCCGGGAAGTCGCGACGTGACCTCCTGCAATAGCCACCCGTTGCCATCGGGATCGGAAAAAGACGCGAACGATCCGTAGCTCGACCGGGATGGATGCGGTCCGGGCAGGCGCTGGTCGGCTCCCTTGTGATGGAAGACGCCGCCGGCATCGTGGAACACGCCGCTCATCTCGGCGCCGCGCGAGCCAAGCGCTGCATGCGCCCGCTCGATGTCCGAGACGACGAGTTGCAGTCCTTGTGCGGAACCAGGTACCGCGGCCGTCACGTTCGATCCGAAGATGACGGCGCAGGGGGAACCGGGCGGAGTGACTTGGACGACGCGGAAGCCGTCCTTCCCGGCTACGTCGGCGTCGAGCCGCCAGCCCAGGCCCGTGTAGAAGGACTTGGCCCGATCCACGTCAGAAACGGGGATGACGACGACTTCGAGCTTCATGTCGATGTGCTCGACGTGCGCGGACGTCGGTGAGTTTGGTTCTTGGACAGCCATCTCGATCTCCCTGAAATTGGAATTCGCGCACGGCAGTTCCACCGCGCTTGGGAACGATGCGCCGTTTCCAAGGTCGGCGTCCATTGTTCGAAGGTGTCGATCCGTCGATCACCCCGCAACTAATCCATAAGTATCGCCGATACCTAAGCACAATATCATTGGCAGCGTTGCCAGGCGATCCCTATGACGAATTCAACCACGGAGGACGTCATGTCAGCAGAAGTCGAAACCAGGGCCGCACTCTCGTCGACGAGGCGCGAACTGCTCGCCGCCACGGCCGCCACAGCGGCCCTAAGCATTCTCCCGAGGTCTGCCCGAGCGGCGACGGCAGGCGACGCGGTGCGTCCGTTCAAATGCGCGATCCCGCAGAGGGACGTCGACGAGCTCCGACGCCGAGTTCGCGCCACCCGCTGGCCCAGCAAGGAAACGGTTGCTGACCGTTCGCAAGGCGCCCAGCTTCTGAAATTGAAGCCGCTCGTCGACTACTGGGGCACCGAATACGATTGGCGACGGGGCGAGAAGAAACTGAACGAGCACGCTCAGTTCATGACCAAAATCGACGGTCTCGACATTCACTTCATCCACGTCAAGTCCAAACACGAAAACGCGCTGCCGCTGATCATGACGCACGGCTGGCCGGGCTCCGTGCTAGAACTCGTCAAGACGATCGGGCCACTTACCGATCCGACTGCGCATGGTGGCGCCGCCGAGGACGCCTTCCACGTCGTCATTCCTTCCATGCCGGGTTACGGTTTTTCCGAAGTCCCGACCGAGACCGGCTGGGGGCCGGACCGCATAGGCCGCGCTTGGCATGTGCTGATGAAGCGGCTTGGCTACAACCGATACGTCTCGCAAGGCGGCGACTGGGGTGCCGTGGTATCCGACAAGATGGCGGCCCAAGCGCCGGAGGGCCTCCTCGGCATTCACACAAACATGCCCGCGACCGTCCCTCCTGATATCGCCAAGGCGCTGGCCGATGGCGAACCTGCTCCGGCCGGGCTCACCGTAGACGAGAAGGCCGCATATGAGCAGATGAACGCTCTCTACACGAAAGGGGCTGGCTACGCCCTGATGATGGTGACGCGGCCGCAGACGTTGGGCTATGCGTTGACGGATTCACCCGTCGGTCTTGCCGCCTGGTACTACGACAAGTTCGCGGACTGGACATATAGCGGCGGAGACCCTGAGAAGTCTTTGACGAAGGACGAGATGCTCGACGACATCTCGCTCTACTGGTTCACCGGAACAGCAACCTCTGGCGCGCGACTCTACTGGGAAAACAACGCCAACAACTTCAACGCGGTCGACATCAAGATTCCTGCGGCGATCACCGTGTTTCCCGGCGAGATCTACCAGGCGCCGAGGAGCTGGGCCGAGAAAGCCTACCACGAGCTCATCTATTACAACAAAGTCGACAAGGGCGGCCATTTCGCCGCCTGGGAAGAGCCGGAACTCTTCACATCGGAGCTGCGTGCGGCGTTCAAGACGCTGCGCTGACGGGCGCTCAATTTCCTCATACAAGGAGCAACACCATGACGAACTTTACACGAGGCACCGCGCTGATCACAGGCGCGTCGTCGGGCATTGGGGCCCTCTATGCCGACAGGCTCGCGCGACGCGGATATGACCTCATACTCGTGGCGCGAAGTCAGGATTCGCTAACCCGTGTCGGCAAGGAAATCGCGCAGGCGACGGGTCGAACCGTGAAGACTGTCCGAGCCGATCTCGGCCAGCGGGACGACCTTATGAAGATCGAAGGAATCCTTCGCAGCGACCCATCGATAACGATGTTGGTCAACAACGCCGGCGTCGGTGCAGTGGAGCCGCTTCTCACGTCGGACGTGGAGGCAATGGAGCGGATGATCCAGGTCAACGTCATCGCGCTCACACGTCTCGTATATGCCGTCGCGCCGTCATTTGTAGCCCGCGAGCACGGCACTATCGTCAACATGGCGTCCGCATTGGGCATCGCGCCCGAAATTCTCAACGGCGTTTACGGCGCGACGAAAGCATTCGTCATCGCCCTGACGTTCTCGCTGCAGAAGGAACTTGCCGAGAAGAACATCCGCATCCAGGCAGTCCTTCCCGGCGCGGTCGAAACTCCGTTCTGGGAAGCGTCGGGAGGTTCGTTGGACCGTCTGCCCGACCAGATCGTCATGAAGGCGGGAGACGCTGTCGATGCAGCGCTCGCCGGTCTCGACATGGGCGAGCTGATCACACTTCCTTCGGTGCCTGACATTGGTGACTGGAACGCCTACGAGGCAGCTCGCCAGAAGCTGATGCCGAACCTTTCGCGCAATGTCCCGGCGGCTCGCTACGGGGTGCCGGCGCTGGCGTCCTGATAAGCCGCACGACAACACACAAAGCGAGATCAGAGAATGTCCCGCAGCGATCTATTGAATCGGTTCCCCCGCGTACGCCTGATGAGCGGGCCGACGCCGGTCCAGCGGCTGAACCGTCTGGAGCGGGTGATCGGCGAGCGACGAAGAGGCGCCTCCATCTGGGTGAAGCGAGACGACCTCATGGAGCTGGGTGGCGGCGGCAACAAGCTCCGCAAGCTTGAGTTTCTGCTCGGGCAGGCGATCGCCGAAGGCTGCGATACCGTAATCGTGACAGGCGGAGTGCAGTCGAACTTCGCCAGATTGGCCGCCGCCGCCTGCGCCAGAACCGGACTTGCGTGCGAACTGGTGCTTACGCAGATGGTCCCCCGCCAGAGCGAGATCTATCAGGGTAACGGCAACGTGCTGCTAGACCGGCTGTTTGGTGCAATCCTTCATGTTCTGACAGAGGGAGACGACGCCGGCAGCTTCGCACACCACCGAGCTTCCGAGATCGCAGCATCGGGCGGAAAGGCGTTCGTTGCCACCCTCGGCGGTTCGACGCCGGTCGGGGCTCTGGGATATGTCGACTGCGCGATCGAGATTGCGGCGCAGTCCGTCGAAATGGGTATCGCGTTCCAGCGGGTCGTCATTCCCAATGGCAGCGGCGGCATGCACGCCGGCCTGGTGGCGGGAGCGGCTGTGGCCGGGAAAGATCCTTCCCGAATAATGGCCTACACCGTCCTGTCGTCAGTGGACGCATGCGTCGCCGCGACGGTCGACAAGATCAACGCGGTCTTCGAGCTCCTTGGGAAAGAAGACCGCGTTCAAGCGGAAGACCTGACGATAAGCGGCACGCAGCTCGGTCGCGGCTACGGCATGCCGACCTCCGAGATGGTCGAAGCGGTCCGGGTCGTCGGCCGGTCGGAAGGCCTGCTGCTCGATCCCGTTTACGGAGGGAAGGCCTTTGCCGGTCTGCTGTCCGATATCGAAAACGAAGTCATCGCGCCAGGATCGAACGTCCTGTTCGTCATGACCGGAGGTTCCCCTGGGCTCTATGCATACGCAGACGCCCTGAACAGCAACTGATCCTCTCTTCCAAGGGTAATCTTATCAACTACGAGGAATACCATGGCTACCAAACCAAAGATCGCCATCATCATCGGCTCCACGCGGCCTACTCGTTTCGCCGACAAGCCGGCGCAGTGGATAC
Organism: Rhizobium sp. WSM1274; assembly: GCF_025200775.1. Classification (NCBI taxonomy): domain Bacteria; kingdom Pseudomonadati; phylum Pseudomonadota; class Alphaproteobacteria; order Hyphomicrobiales; family Rhizobiaceae; genus Rhizobium; species Rhizobium sp. WSM1274. The sequence goes on from NZ_CP104139.1 coordinate 761,612, forward strand.
TGAAGCAGGCGCAGGCCCGCAACGACATCGACGTCGAAGTGGTCGATCTGCGCGACCATCCCCTGCCGTTCTTCGACGAGGTCGCGTCGAACGCCTATGCGCCCAGCCAGAACGCTGAGGCCGTCCGCTGGCAGGAGACAGTCGGTCGCTACGACGGCTACATCTTCGTCGTTGCGGAGTACAACCGCTCTATCACCGGGGTGCTCAAGAACGCCCTCGACCAGTCCTACACCGAATGGGCTCGCAAGCCGTTCACCGCGATCGCATACGGCACTGCTGGCGGTTCGCGCGCACTCGAACATCTGCGTGGGATCGGGGTCGAACTGCAGATGGTCTCTACCCACGCAGCCGTCCATATCGGCGGTAGCGACTTCTTTACAGTCTTCTCAATGGGCGGCAACAAGGCGATCGAGGAGATCGAAGCCAATCTCTTGCCATCGGCAAAGACTGCGCTCGACGAGCTGGTCTGGTGGGCGAAGGCGACAATGGCCGCCAAGGCTGCAGAGGTCTGACCTCGGCAATTACATGTCGTGGGGGCGTGAAACGCCCCCACGACATCGTTCTTTCTGAGGCGGTCACGGCCGCCTAGAAATTTTTGAGTGGTGCCGGAAGCAGGTCGACCGGAAAGTCCTGATAGGAGACCGGGCGTAGGAAGCGATAGATCGCCAAGGTCCCGACCGAGGTCGATCGTCCGTCCGATGTGGCTGGATAGGGTCCGCCATGGACCATCGCCGGGGATACCTCGACCCCCGTTCCGAAGCCGTTGACGAGAAGTCGGCCGGCCAGAAGCTCCAACTGCGAGATCATCGGCGAGGCGGCCCCGAAATCTCCGGCGTCCACGTGCAGGGCGATGGTCAACTGACCTTCCAGGGACCCCACAACCCTTCGCAACTCCTCATCGTCACGGCAGCGGACGATCAGTCCTGAGGCGCCGAAAACCTCTTCTTGAAATTCCGGATTCGCGAGGAACGCAGCCGCGGTCGTCTCAAAGAGCGCCGCCGCGGCCTGATGGGGCGTCCCCTCCTTTCCAACGGCCACTTGCGAAACGGAAGACGATGACGACAGCCTTGCGACGCCATTGCGATATGCATCACAGATGCCACCAGTCAGCATTGTTTGAGCCTGCGATTCCGAAAGCGCTGCGGCGGCACTCCCGATGAAGGCATCGAGGCCCGCACCCTCGACGGCGATGATCAGGCCAGGATTGGTGCAGAACTGACCAGCGCCGAGGATCAGAGAGGATGCGAACGATTTTCCGATCTCGGCTCCTCTGCTGCGAAGCGCGTTGGGATAGAGGATGACAGGGTTGATGCTGCTCATTTCGGCGTAGACAGGTATCGGCTGCTTCCGCTCCGAGGCAATCTTCATCAGCGCGGTGCCGCCGCGGCGCGAGCCCGTGAAGCCGACGGCGCGTATGCGGTGGTCGGCGACGAGGGTCTGGCCCACCTCGAATCCCGCGTCGAACAAAAGCCCAAACGTCCCCGGCGGAAGGCCGCATGCTGCGACCGCGTCCGCGACGGCTCTGCCGACCAGCTCGGACGTGCCGGGATGGGCGGAGTGCGCCTTGACGATAACCGGGCAGCCGGCGGCGAGGGCGGAGGCGGTGTCACCGCCAGCGACAGAGAAAGCGAGGGGAAAATTCGATGCCCCGAACACCGCGACAGGGCCGAGAGCAACGTTTCGCAGCCGAAGGTCCGGCTTTGCAACTGGCCTGCGCTCCGTATCAGCCGGATCGAAGCGAAGTTCCTGAAACCTGCCGTCGCGAACCTCCTTGGCGAACAGGCGAAGCTGGCCGACGGTCCTGGCGCGCTCTCCCTCGATACGGCCGCGTGGCAGGCCAGTCTCGTCAACCGCTCGCAGGACGAGATCGTCGCCGATTGCGACGACGCCTTCGGCGATCGCTTCCAGGAACCGAGCCCGATCATCGAGCGACGTCTCCTTGTAGATCGGGAAGGCGTCCCACGCCAAACTCGTGGCCGCTTCCACCTGCTCCTTCGTCGCGCCGGCAAAGCGCGGTTCCATCGGGTTGCCGGTGGCGGGATTGATTGCGGAGAATGCGGCGGCCGCGCCGCGCACGTTCGCGCCACCGATAAGAAGGTCGCCGGAGAATGTCATCGTGGATCCTTTCGAAATGTGGAGCCATGACCGTCTTCCCACCTAGAATGAGAAGATCGACGTGAACCGTCGGCGGATGGCTGTCGCGCTGAGATAAGCTTCATCGAAGGGGCATTCCAACCCTTTGCATGCGAAAAGTATTACTTTTCAGCATGAGAATCCGGCAGGCGCGTGGTCGCCCGCCGGATGTTTGTTTCCGATTGGAATCCAGCCTAGGCCGCTTGGGCAAGGGCGATCGCCGCGATCGTTTCCTTTGTGTCGACGATCGCGCTGGCATAGCTCGGAAGGTTTACCTCCAACGCCGCATGCATCATTTCTGGCGAGTAGTCCGCGATCGCGTCCTTCACGACCGTCACGTCGTAACCAAGTTCCGCGGCGTAGCGGACCGTGGCCTCGATGCAGGTGTGGGCGACGAGCCCGATCACGATGACTCTTTGAACCCCATGCCGTTTCAGCTCGAGATCGAGATCGGTGTTGGCAAATCCGCTCGAGCACCAGTGCTCCGAGGCAACGACCTCGCCGGCCACGGGCACGAATTCCGCACGAAACTCACCGCCCCAGGTCCCAAACTCGAAGCTCTTGCGGTGCCAGGCCGCACGCTGGATCGGCGCCACGAACTTCCAGTTCTCGTAGTCGCCCTCCCGATAGCGGTGGTGCATTGCAAAGAAGACCCGAAGCTTCGCCTCGCGAGCGGCGGTCAGCACTTCGAGCATGTGCGGGACGCAGTTGTTCGCCTCCGCGACCTCCTTGATCCGGGGCCAGATCTTGCCGCCCTCGGAAATGAAGTCGTTGTATGCATCGACCACCAGCAAACCTGTGTTGCTTCGATCGAAGGATAGTTCTGTCATGGTGTTCTCCTTCGACGATTAGGCCGCCTTCGTAGCCGTGCTCTGTAGAGCCGCGCGCTCGATGCTCGCCGCGAACAACGGCGTCTCGCCCTTGTTGTGCGCGATGGACATTGGCTGGCGCTGGGTGCGGAAGAGCTCGAACGGAATGCCTTGGCGATCGAGGAACGCCATCATTTCGTCCGTCGCGTAGGACCTGACGCGGTTCGTGAATTCGCAGTGGTTCGCATCGACCTTCTTCACGCTCAGCTCCCAGGTGACATGGATGGTGACGCGGCCGTTCGGCGTGAACACGTCGGAGTCCGAGTCGAGGATCAGATGATCCTTTTCGCCCAAGGTCTCCAGGTAGTGTTGGACCATCAGGCTTCCGCCGATCGTTTCGACGTTGATCGACATCCGGGTACCGTCGGGCGCAGTGGTGAATCCTGCGGCAATGTGCGCCGGTGAGCATCCCTGGTATTCCTTTTCGGGCAGGTTGAAGCACCACTTCGGGATGTCGACCTTCTCGATCGGTGCATTGATAACGGCCGAAAAGCTGGAATCGACGATTTGGTTTTCGAGGCTGTGCATCTGAAGTCTCCATTGTTTGTTTGGTTGGCTGAGGCGACCTTAATCCGTCTTCGAGGAGGAGCGAGAAGGAGCTCCTGAGTGCAGATCGACAGTTCAATGCCCGGTGCCCGCGTGACCTGCCGAGTCACTGCGCGGGCACCGTCTCGGCCTACTTGTCGGCCAGAGTTTGCGTGTAGTGTCCTAGTCTTGCTTCGACGTCCGGGTCTTTCTGCAGGCCCATTTCCATGAGGCGGCCGATATTCTTCTGCGCGACTGGGCGCTGGACCGATGTTATGAAGGCGTCCCATCTTGCGGCGATCTCGGGATCGCTCGGAAGGCTTGCGAAGTCGACGAGGCGTTTGGTGTCGGCGATCGCCTGGCGGTCGAAGCCGGAGATCCGGGCCGCCAGGGCGTCGACGAATGGATCGAGCTTGTCGTCGTCGAACGACCGGTTGACGTAGCCGTACTCCTCCGCGAGATCGCCGTTGATGTCGTCGGATCCAAGGAGGACTTCGAGCGCGCGGCCACGACCCATCAGCCTGGGAAGCCTTGCCATCGGGCCGCCACCAGGGACGAGGGCCGCGCCGACCTCCCATTGCGACAGGATCGCCTTCTGGCGGCTGGCGAACCGCATGTCGCTAGCCAGAGCAAGCTCGCTGCCGACCCCCGTCGCCCGGCCGCGGATCAGGGCGATCGATACGACCGGCGCCTTGCTCAATCGCACCAGCATGTCGGGAAGCGGATGAAGGCCGGTGCGCCCTGAGGGAAGGCTCGTCGACTCCTCCAGAGGCGGCGTGAAATTGTAATGGGTCAGGAAAAAGCCTGGCACGTCGCTGTCGAACACGACGACCCTGAGGTTCGGATCGGTCTCGATGTCGGCGATAACCTTCTCGAGTTGCGGAATGGTCTCCGGACCGAAAATATTGAACGGAGGGTTGTCGAATGTCACCCGCCAATAGGCCGGCGTCCGCCTGTCCACTTTGATCTGGGATTCGTGCGCCGTTTCGGACGCGGGTTTTGCTTGTGCCGTGCTGTCCGGCTTGACCGGCGACTGGCCGGAGAGCGCAAGCGCCGGCAGCATCAGGACCGCCGAGGCTGTCAGAAACGTGGATGACGCGGCGACGACAGAAAGAGCAAGCCGGGACCGCAACCTTTTCGATGATGTCAGTGTCATGATTGTCTCCATGTCTGGGGTTGGTCAGCGAAATCCTTCGCTAGGGCTCGATTTCAAGAATGAGTTCGATTTCGACGGGCATTCCGAGCGGGATGCTGGTGACGCCGAGAACGATGCGCGGCGGAATCCTTTCTGCTCCGAAGATGTCGAGCAGAAGCTCGGAGGCGCCGTCTGCCACCTTCGGATGTTCGCGGAACGTGTGGGATGTCGCGATATAGACGCCGAGCTTGGAAATGCGACGAACGGAGTTCAACGATCCCAGGTGCGACCTCGCGGCCGCGATGCCGCTGAGGCAGGCGGTGCGAGCGGCATCATAGCCTTGAAGGGTCGAAAGCTCCTCGCCGACCCGCCCGAAGTAGACGGGATCGTGGCCGACCACCGGAAGCATGCCGCTCAGGAACAGCAGCGGCCCTGACTGGATCGCCTCGACATAGGCGCCGAAAGGCGTCGGCGGGGGAGGCAGCACGATCCCCAGTTCCTGCAGGCGCCCCTCCGGGTCGCGGCCTACCATTTTCCCAAATGTGCGCCGTTGTCGACGTGCAGCACCTCCCCGGTGATATTCGCTGACTCGGTCAGATAGACGACACCGTCGACGATCTCCTGGACGGCCGTGATCGTTCCCATCGGCGAAAGCGATTTGAGATAATCTTTTGGGTTCGTCGCATGCAGCGGCGTATCGACCACACCCGGCGACACCGCATTGACCCGGATGTTATCTCTGGCAAATTCCAGCGCCAGGCTCTTGGTGATGGCATTGAGGCCGCCTTTCGTGATCATCGGCACGGACGCCGTCACGCCGGCGATCGGATGATCCGTCAACGACGACGTGATGGTGACGACGCTTCCTCCCGACTTCTGGCGAAGCATCTGCCTGACAGCGGACTTGGTGAAGTGAAGGAAGCCTTCGACGTTGGTCGCTGTGAGGCGCCGAAAGTCATCGATCGTGTAGTCGAGGAAAGGCTTGGTGACGAAGATGCCGGCGTTATTGACCAGCGCGTCGATCGACCCGAACCGCTCGACGGCCCGCTGCGCCACACGCTCGGCGGTCTCCGGATCGGCGACATCGCCGTCGATCAACGCCAGCCTGTCATTGCGCTCCAACGCGCTCGTCTCGCTGATGCGTCTCGACGTCCCGACGACATTGTATCCCTTATCGAGGAAGGTCTTCACGAGGCCGGCGCCAATCCCTTGGGATGCGCCGGTGATCACCACTGTCTTGTGCAGGCTCATTTCCGCCTCCGTTCTGGCGACGCGTTAGCGTTCCGCCGCCAAATGGCGAGCGTCGCCCTGGTCTTCGAGTGATGCGTGGGCCGGCCATTGACCGGGAGCTTGTCCGACGGTCGCGCCGTCTTCCGCTCTGCCGAGACCATCGCGCCGAAAAACGAGCAGCGATATTGTACCAAGGTGTCTCCGATACCTTCGGATCGGGTCGTTGCGCCAGCACACTAAGGTCCAATAGACGTGGAGGGTGGCCGGACGTATCAGCATTGCAACGTCAAGCACGATAAGGAGTTCACATGACCCGCTGGCCGGATTGTCGAATTCTCGACCTGTTCGGAATCGAACTTCCCATCATCCAGGCGCCGATGGCCGGCGCGACGACGGTCGACATGGTCGTCGCCTCGGCCAAGGCCGGCGGTCTGGGTTCTCTTCCAAGCGCACAGTTAAACGCCGAGGGACTGCGCCAGGCCTTGACCGAAATTCGGACCGCGACAAAATCTCCGGTCAACGTTAACTTCTTCTCGCATGTTCCACCACCGGGCGACCCGGCTGCCCAGATGCGATGGAGAGCTTTGCTTGCGCCCTATTTTGTAGAGGTAGGACTCGACCCCGCCGCGCCGATCGCGGCGGCAGGGCGCGCACCTTTCGACTCTTCGTTTTGCACGGTGGTGGAGGAGTTGAAGCCCGAGGTCGTGAGCTTTCATTTCGGGCTACCCGAAAAGGCACTGGTCCATCGAGTGAAGGCGACAGGCGCAAGGATCATATCATCCGCGACGACCGTGGCCGAAGCCGTCTGGCTCGAAGCAAACGGTGTCGACGCAGTCATCGCCATGGGTTTCGAAGCCGGTGGACATCGTGGAAACTTTTTGACTCAGGAGATGACAACGCAGGTCGGAACAATGGCGCTCGTTCCCCAGGTGGTCGACGCGGTGCGGGTTCCTGTCATCGCGGCCGGCGGCATCGCCGACGGGCGAGGGGTGGCCGCCGCCCTGATGCTCGGCGCTTCCGCCGTCCAGGTTGGAACGGCATACTTGTTTTGCCCGGAGGCGAAGATTCCCGCAGTTCAGGCCGAGGCGCTAGCTTCTGCACGGGACGATAGCACTGCGATAACGAATGTTTTCACCGGCCATCCGGCGAGGGGCGTCGTGAACCGTCTGATGCGCGAGCTAGGACCGATTTCGGAAAGCGTGCCGGCATTTCCAACTGCCGGAGGAGCTCTCGTTCCCATCAGAGCGATGGCCGAGGCGGAGTCGCGAAACGATTTCACGAACCTCTGGTCGGGTCAGGCCGCCAGTCTCGCCTTGAGGGTTGGGGCCGAGGAACTGACGCGAAAGCTCTATCAATCGGCCTTGGACGTCATCGCACGCCGCAGCGCCACGTAACGGCATCTTCGCCGATCGTTGCGGATTGCGGCGGACAGCCTGTCGCCGGCCAACCGTTCACTGAGACGTCGGCCACCACTATGTGGAGGCTCGATGGCGCGCGCCTCTCTCAGGGTGTCGACATATTTTCCAACTAAACGAAGGACAGCGTGATGTCTAAACACAGCCCTAGTCCCTATGTGGTCGTGCTCGCAGGATCAGCGTCGCTCGCCATCGCCATGGGCGTCGGTCGGTTCGCCTTCACTCCGATCCTGCCGATGATGCTGCACGACAGCGTGCTCGACCTTTCGCGAGCCGGAGAACTCGCCACCGCAAACTACGTCGGCTACTTGGTCGGTGCTGTGACTGCGATGGCAGTACCCAGAAGGTGGGACCATACCTTCGTCATCCGCCTGACACTGGTTTCCACAATCCTGCTCACGGCTCTCATGTCTGCACCCTATGCCGAGGCCTGGGTCGCTCTTCGGTTCCTGGCGGGGGTGGCTTCCGCGGTCGGATTCGTCTTCACCTCCGGGTGGTGTCTTGCTCAGCTTTCGGGAACCGGCAGCTCGATCGGAAGCGCCATATTCACAGGGCCCGGCGCGGGCATCGCAGTATCCGGACTGACCGCCAGCGGAATGACCGTGCTCGGGCTGTGCGGCAGCACGGCCTGGCTGGTATTCGCGGCGATCTCCGCCATCATCAGCGGGATTATCTGGAAAACCTTCGGGAAGAGCTCGAAACCGTCCGACGCCTATTCGGTCGGTGCACCGACAAGCGCCTCCGGCAAGGTGCCGAAATCGGAAATGCCTTTGTTCGCGATCGCCTACGGGCTGGCGGGCTTCGGCTACATCGTCACGGCAACGTATCTCCCGGTGATCGCGAAGAACAGCATCCCTGGCTCGCCTCTCCTCACGGTCTTCTGGCCACTTCTCGGACTGGCGGCTGTCGTCGGATCGCTGCTGGCGGCACGCGTGAAGCACGGCGCCGACGTAAGGCTTCATCTTACCGGCGCGTACTTAGTGCAGGCGGTGGGAGTTGCACTGTCAGTCGTATGGCACGACGCTTTCGGTCTTGCCATTAGCAGCATCCTCGTCGGCCTGCCGTTCACCGCGATCAGCTTCTTCGCGATGAATGAAGTAAGACGGATCAGATCGAGCCACCACTCTCGCTACATGGGGCTGCTGACGGCGGTGTTCGCCATCGGGCAGATCCTGGGGCCGCCGACTGTCGGAGCGATCATGGGTCGCGTGGCCGACGTCGATGCGGGGTTCGATCTTGCTCTCGCCGCTGCCAGTATCGCACTGGTGGTGGGCGCAGCGATATACGTGCTCATGATCCTGCTTTTTCCGGGCGAGCGGAGCGCCAGAAGGGTAGGACGACCGGCCGGTCAAACTTGAAGGGTCACGCGCCTCGATCTTCCGCGATGCGATCGCCTGCATCTGCAAAGATACCGACGACACTATCGTACAATAGAAGCCCTGGTCTCTCTTCAGCATGCTGCCGGGGGTGAAGACGGGCCGTATCAGGTCTGGCCAGCCCGACGAGGGTTACATGCTCTCGCAACGTTAAATCAGGCAGCCTTCGAGCAACGTACGAGGAGAATACCAATGAACCGGCATCTCACAGAAGTGAACGGCGGCGAGAGAAAGCGAGGCGATGGAAGCTCCCTGGATGCGTTGATCGAATTCTACCGGGCCTTCAACGCTGGCGATCTGGCGGGGTTGGAAGAGGTCTGGCTCGGCGGTTCGGAGCCCAGCATGGACAACCCTATCGGTGGCATCCGCCGCGGATGGGACCAGATCGTCGACGGGTATTCGAAACTCTTCAAAGGTCAGGCGAAGGTTCACGTGACCTTCCACGACTTCACGAGCCAGGGCGCCGACGACTGGCATCTGTTCGTCGGTCGCGAACGCGGTGTGTGCAGGACGGCAAAGGAGACGCTCGACGTCGCCTTCCGGACAACCCGGTGGTTCGTGCGCAGAGACGGCGGCTGGCGACAGCTACACCATCACGGGTCGGTCGAGGATCCGAAAATGCTGGCTGACTACCAAAGATTGATCTTCGGATAAAGAGAATGGGCGTCGGCCGCTGCCGGCGCCCACAGCAGAGGTGCTCCCGCTAGTTGCGAAGTTCACGCCGCACCAAAGGCGCAACGTCGGTTCCCAGCAGTTCGATCGAACGTCGCATCGCTTTCGCTTCGAGGGCGGCGGTGCTCATCTGGAAGGTGATGCGAGAGATCCCTCCTAACGACCTGTTAACATGCGATATCTTCGCAGCCACAGTTTGCGGGCTGCCGACCAGAAACGCGCCATCCGGCCCGCACATATGCTCGAACTGAGCTTGCGTCGGTGGCGGCCAGCCGCGCTCCCTTCCGGCGTCTGTGAACATCTGGAACCAGCCGGGGAAGAACGCTTCCTTGGCAGCGTTGTCGGTGTCCCCAACAAAGCCAAGAGCGTGCACGCCGATCCTCTGGTTCTTTGCCGGATGACCGGCGGCAAGCCATGCGCGACGATAGAGTTCGACCAACGGCAGGAAACGCTCGAAACTTCCGCCGATGATGGCGACCATCAGTGGCAGACCGAGCGTTCCGGCGCGGACGAAGGATTCGGGCGTCCCGCCGACGCCCAGCCAGATGGGCAAGACCGGCTGGTGCGGGCGCGGAAAAACACCCTCGCCATTGATCGCAGGGCGAAAACGGCCCGTCCACTTAATGTTGGACTGCGCTCTGACCTTCAGCAACAGGTCCAGCTTCTCCGCAAAGAGCGCATCGTAGTCCCGCAGGTCGAATCCGAACAATGGGTAGGCCTCCACGGAGGAGCCGCGACCAACCACGATTTCCGCGCGTCCGCGGGAAATCAGATCCAGTGTGGCGAACTCCTGGAAGAGCCGCACGGGGTCGGCGGCGCTCAGGACGGCGACGGCGCTCGTCAGCCTGATCGACTTCGTGCGCGCGGCAGCAGCGGCAAGGATCACCGCGGGCGCGGAATCAAGCGCGTTCTCTCGGTGATGTTCACCCATTCCGAAGACATCGAGTCCGACTTGATCCGCCAACTCGACTTCGGCCAGCACGCTCTCAATGCGATCGAGGGCCGACTGAAACCGACCTGTAGCCGGGTCGGTCAGGAGCATTGCAAAACTATCGATACCGATTTCCAATGATCAATCCTTTTGAGGCGACGAAAGCAAACGCGCCTGCGTAGTCGAGCGACGCTGACGAGAACACGCCACCCATCACACGGCTGGCGAGCGCGGCGCCAGCCTGTTTTTTATGATGGATATCATCGAAATATTCGATAATCGTGCAGCGGCGACAGAGCGTTGGTTGACCATTCCTGATCTTTCACGCCCAGGAATCGACATCCCCTACCGCCTTGGCGAAGGTCTCGGGGGCTTCCTGCGGGAGGTTGTGGCCAACTCCGCCAGTTAACAGACGGTGTTCGTACTTCCCTTTGAACTTCCCGGCGTAGGCCTTCGGATCCGGATGGGGGGCTCCGTTTGCGTCACCTTCCATCGTGATCGTGGGAACGTGGATTTCGGGAGCGGAAGCGAGCTTGGTTTCGAACTCGTCGAACCGCGTCTCGCCTTCCGTCAGACCAAGCCGCCAGCGATAGTTATCGACGACGATCGCGACGTGGTCGGGATTGGCAAACGCTGCGGCGCTCCGTTCGAACGTCGGGTCGTCGAACTTCCAACGCGGGGAGGCGAGCTGCCAGATCAGCTTGGCGAAGTCGTTCGTGTATTTTTCATAGCCGTCGCGGCCGCGGTCCGTCGCGAAGTAGAACTGGTACCACCACTGAAGCTCCGCAGAGGGCGGCAAGGGCGCCTTTCCAGCAGTCTGGTTTCCGATCAAATAGCCGCTGACGGACACAAGGCCTTTGCATCGTTCCGGCCACAGCGCGGCGACGATGTCGGCGGTGCGCGCACCCCAGTCGAACCCCGCCAGGGTGGCCTCGTCGATCTTCAGAGCATCCATCAGCTTGACAGCGTCGACGGCAAGAGCCGATTGCTGGCCGTTGCGCAAGGTGCTGTCGGACAGGAACGTCGTGCTGCCGTATCCGCGCAGATGCGGTACGATCACGCGATGACCCTGGTCGGCCAGCAACGGGGCCACCTCGGCAAAGGCGTTGATGTCGTAGGGCCAGCCATGAAAAAGGATGACTGGTGACCCATTGCGGGGACCTAGGTCGGCGTATCCGACATTGAGGTCTCCGGCGTCGATGCGTCCGTCGGCGACCAACCATGGCTGTTCTGGCGAACGGCTTTTTCCCTCTGATCCGCCCCCGCGGTGCGTCCTGCGAGGATTCCGGCGACCGTCAGCCCAAGAGCGACCCCGCCGAGGGACCGACGTGTGAGGTTTCCAGTTTCAAGATTGGGCATGACTGCTTCTCCGGTCATAGACGATGAATGGCTGCCGCTCGAGATCCTCGAGAGTGGCGTTGGCCAGCGAAGTTTGAGACTGGCGGGTCGGATCCGCTAGTGGACTAAGGTGTCGGGCATACGAAGGTATCGTCGATACCTAGGTGCAACAGCCACGGTTTACGGTTCGACATATTGATTTCCTGACCGCGGTGGTGTGCCGACAACGCTTCAGGAGATGACGATGCGTTACAGAGACGACGAGCCGAAGGGCACCATTTTTCCCGGCGTGGTACTCCTTCTCGCGATGGCAGGTCTTGTCGGCGCGTTGGTTTCGATGAGGCAATCGACGGCACCGGTCCGGGTCTGGGTGCCCGTTCAGTCGACGGGCTCCCCCGCAGGGAAGTCTACGGCGACCTGCTCCCCCGCTTGGGCGGTCTGCAATTCGAGGGACTCGATTTGATATCCTGAACCAAAGGCAAAACCGATGAAGCGGCAGGTTGACATGTGCGGGGCGCTACTGTGGCCGGAGGATGTAGCGATGATACGCGGCCTGGTCAGGGAGTACTGTGAAAGCCGACGATGCGAGACACAAGGCGCCGAAGCCGAGGACACGGCCAGGCGCCTCCTACGGTGGTTCCAGAGTGGAGTAACAGATAGGGAAAACCTTCGTCGCCTTCTCCCGCCGATCTGAGTGTCCGGACGCGAACGCCCATCGCCCCGCGTCGTATGAGGGTGTCGCGCGCGGCAAGGACGTCGGACACCACGAAATGCATGCCTCGAGCGGAACTGGGCGCCGCAGTGGTGATGTCCTGGCCGAACAATACAGTGCTTCCGGAGCCGGGCGGGGTTAACTGGAGGATGCGATAGTCGTAGGGCGTGGCGCGGTCCATGTCCGCCGCCAGCCAGGCTTTCATAGAGCTTTCTGGCACGATCCCGGCGGCGGCCTGATGCTACCGAGGGGGGTCAGAACCGATATCGTCCGACGGAACGCCCGAAACCTCGCGTCCGTCCTCGCCTACGATCGGAAATCTTAGGCGAGCGCCGATCGATACGAGCGACAAGACATTATCCCGAAAAACGGTGGAGTGAATACCGCTTCTCAGTAATTCTCCCGATGATCGTGAGCGCTTAAATCCATTGCACCGACGCCGAGGGCGTAGGGCGGCCCGAACAAGGACCGCTGCAATTGAAAGGATGTAATATCATGAGCAATCAGCAGAAGGTCGCCATCATCACCGGTGCGTCTCAGGGCATCGGCGCGGGTCTGGTCCGCGCCTATCGTGAGCGGAACTATCGCGTCGTCGCCACCTCGCGTTCGATCAAACAGGGGTCGGACGACGGCGTGCATGCCGTGGCGGGCGACATCTCCAATTCCGAGACCGCAGAGCGCGTCGTCCGCGAGGCGATTCAACGCTTCGGCCGGATCGACACGTTGGTCAACAACGCGGGCGTATTCACCGCAAAGCCCTTCGTCGACTTCACGCAGGAAGACTACGACCTGAACTTCGGCGTGAACGTTTCGGGCTTCTTCCACATCACGCAGCGGGCTGCGAGGGAAATGCTCAAGCAAGGTTCCGGACACATCGTCAGCATCACGACGAGCCTCGTAGACCAGCCGGTGTCGAGCGTTCCCACGGCTCTCGCTTCGCTCACCAAGGGCGGTCTGAACGCCGTCACGAAGGAACTGGCCATCGAGTTCGCCAAGACGGGCGTCCGCGTCAACGCCGTGTCTCCTGGCGTCATCAAGACCCCGATGCACGCTCCCGAGACTCACGAGTTCCTGTCCGCTCTGCATCCGGTCGGGCACATGGGCGAGATCAGCGACATCGTCGACGCCGTGATCTACCTAGAGAGCGCAAGCTTCGTCACGGGAGAGATCCTACACGTCGACGGTGGCCAGAACGCCGGCCGCTAGTAGGCCTCAAACAGGACGCGGGCTCGTGGCGTGGCTACGCCGCGCGCCCTGCAAGCGAGTGAAAGGAAAGACAATGGAACTTGTACTGGCCGCAGATCCCATGTGCTCGTGGTGTTATGGATTCGGCAAGCAGATGGAGCTGCTGCTTGAGCGGCGTCCGGACGCCTCGTTGAAGATCGTCCTCGGTGGGCTCCGGGCGGGCGCGACGGACATTCTTGACGACGCGGGCAAGCAGTTCAGACTACATCATTGGGCGAAGGTCGAGGAAGCCAGCGGCGTATCGTTCAACCGAGAAGGCCTGCTTGCAAGAACTGGCTTCGTCTATGACACCGAGCCCGTATGCCGTGGGGTCGTGACCGCCCGGATTCTTTATCCGGAAGCGGATCTTCTGAAGGTCTTCCGCGCATTCCAACACGCCTTCTACGTCGATGCGCTCGATACTACGAACGGCCTGGTCTTGGCGGAAGTCGGATCCCGTGCTCTTGAGGAAGTTGGTCATCCCGTCAGCGTTGACGAATTTCTCGAGACCTACAAGAAGCGGAGCACCATCGATGAGGCCGCGACAGACTTCGCGACGTCTCGTCTCATGGGCGTTTCGAGCTTCCCCACGCTGTTCCTTAAGAAGGGTGGAACTCTTCGAAGGGTCGGCGCTGGATATGCGCATGTCGATGAACTTGAGAAGCACCTTGCGGCAATGGCCGCCTAGCAGATCGATCCAGATCTTGAACGAGGAGACTACGAAATGCCCATAGTGACCGTACAGGTAACCCGTGAAGGCACGGCACCTGATCGCAGCTCGGTTACCGCCGAAGAGAAAGCCGCAATCATCGCCGGCGTCAGCAAGGTCATGCTCGACGTCCTCAACAAGCCGCTGGAATCGACTTACGTGGTGATCGAGGAGATCGACCTGGACAACTGGGGCTGGGGCGGCCTTCCAACAGTTCAGTATCGGAAGAAGAAGGCTGAGGGAAAAGCATGACCTCAGGTTAATCCACGAAACCTGCTGGCCTCAGGTGACCACCTGCGGCTTGTGCGTGCGCCAGGCATCGCGTGGTGTGAGAACACCGTTTGGCCGGGGTGGTAATCCTATCGAACTGGAACTTATTGGGGTGGGCTCTGAAGTGGTATCGAAAACGAGACGGTCGCGCCCGGCCCGTCGTTCGGTTCTGCCCACATTATCCCACCGTGGTTTTCGATGATCGAGCGGCTGATAGCGAGACCGATTCCCATGCCGTCCTGCTTTGTGGTGAAGAAAGCTTCGAACATCTGGTCAGCATTCTCCAGCGGAAATCCTATGCCCACATCGGTAATCGACAAGACTGCCGATTCTTCAATGTCCACGTGCGTGCTCACGGTCAGGATTCTTGGTCGCCTTTCGATATCGCCCATTGCGTCCCTCGCGTTCAACAGCATGTTTAGGATGACTTGTTGCAACTGGACGCGATCCCCCATGATCAGAAGTGCTTTGGGCTCTAGTTGAGCGGTCACACTGATCGATTTCTGATGCATATCTCTTGCAGACAAAATGATGACCTCGCGGGCAAGGTCGTTTAGGTCGGTATACTCCATTGTAGATGGCTGGCGCGCGAACATTGCCCGGAGCCGCTTGATTATCTCCGTAGCGCGCATTGTATCGCGAATGGTCCTTCGCGCCGTTTCGGAGGCGGCTTGGATATTGGGGGGGCTGAGGGCCAGCAGGCGCAGACATGCATTGGCATTAGTTAGAATCCCAGCCAATGGCTGGCTGACCTCATGTGCGATCGATGCTGTTAGCGCGCTCATCGTCATGACGCGGGAGACGTAGGCCAAGTCTTCGCGGGCTTTGACTAGAGCTTCCTCTCCGCGCTGAAGTGCTTCCTGTGCGTTTTTGAAATCAGTAATGTCCTGAACGGTCCCCACCAAAACCGGACTATCACCGACGTGATAGGAAATCTTTGCCAACCCTCTTAGGAATTTGAGAGCGGCGTGTGAAGTCACGATCCTGAATGTGACGTCAATGCTTTGCCCAGAAAGCGCGCGCTGTAATTCTCTGTTGAACTTTTCGAGATCGTCGCGATAGACTCGCTTCCGAACGTCGTGGATGTCGGGTTCGAGGGACGGGTCGATATCGAATATCCGGTACAGTTCTTCAGACCACACGCATTCATTTTTCTGGATGTCGAACGTGAAGCTTCCTGTCGAGCTGATGCGTTGGGCAGCAAGAAGCTGAGCTTGACTCCTGCGAACCTGGGTCTCCCGCCTCACCAAAGCTTCTTCGTGACGGGTTCTATCGATCGAGATACCGATGATGTTTGTCGCTCGATCGACCACCTGTTGCTCAAATAGTGAGAAGGCGGCATATCGCTGACGATATATGGTGAAGACACCGGCCGTGTTTCCATACGGAGAAAGTATCGGCTTGGCGTGGCAGACATTGAAGCCGTTGAGGAGCATGAGCCTCCCCTCGGCGGATCCTGCCAGCGCGTCAGAAGCACAGTCGACAACCTCGACGGGACGCCGGCTGGATGCAGCAAGGCCACAAGGTCCGAGTCCGGCGGCGACCTCACTTCCGTCGAAAACACCGTTGAATTCACCCGGCAGCCTAGGTGCTGCACCAAAACGGAAATGTCGGCGATCCAGAGACAGCTCCAGAATGCAGCAAAAGCAATCGTCGATTAGTTCCTCGACGAGACGGCAGACCTTGTCGAAAACCTCCGCTGTTGCCGTCCCTCTCGCGACCATTTCGAGTATCTCGGTCTCACTGGCAATGAGATGGCCGCCCTGCCATGAATCGTCGACCCTTTGCATGATGAAATTGTCGCCAACACGCTTGTTGCGTTCGACGGCAACCCAACAGTATTTGAGAGCGGCACCGTCGTCCCACGTCGAGGCCGACAACGCAAACCAGCAATACTCACCGCTCAACCGTCGAAGCCGCACATCGGTTTTTACGTCTAATCCTTCTCTACGAGCGTTCACGATTTTAACAGGCAGTGTGATCGCATCATCTGGATGCAACGCGTTAAGTCCATCGGAAGCATGACCTTCTGAGCCGAAATAGGCTCTGAAGCGGCTGTTGCCATAAATAGTTAAGCCTGCCTCGTCCGTTGTCCAAACGATTGCAGGAATTTGCTCGCATATCTCTGACAAGCTAAGTTTTGACAGAAATGCTGCCCCATCGAAAGAAAATGTACCGCCTTTAAGTTGCCTCACCTGATAAGTGCTTCCCACTATTCAAGCTCCAGCAGAAAGTACATATCATTCCGGTCATGAAGGCTGAAGAGTTTTTTTGCTCTCTTAGTTCTCGTTGAAGCGCCTTCGCGAGGCGCTCGACTCGATCCTGACCCTGCCGACGATGAAGGCCCGCTGTCGAGGAACCCGCTAACATGACAGGGCGCCGACAGGACGAGACCAGCTCAGTCGAAGTCGCCGATCTTCCCGATCTGGAAGACTACGATGGGATCGCCTTCCTCGCCCACAGGGTGTCCCTCCCGTTTTACGACGAGTGCGCCCGCGTGCGACCTTGCAGCAGCCTTAGCTTCTTCGACGGCCTCCGCCTCTCCTCCGTCGTAGACCGTTTTCCAAGCCCGGACCGGCTATCCGCGATCATCGAGATCGAATGCCAGTATGCTGATGGAAGTGAACGCTCCGGGAATCGGCGAACTCATGCGGTGCCGCGCTGGGGCTTCTCGACCTGCTCGTCGATTTCCGGCTTCACCTTCTTTCGGGCGTCGCCTTCGAACTTCGCGCGGATGCGTTCCGCTTCCTGGTCGGTCGCCTCAATGGGTTGACCGGAATCGTCCGGAAGGCCGGGACCGCTTTGGGCGATGGTGGAATCCTTCGGGCGGTCATTGAGGCCGTCTGTGATCTTGGACATGGGGAACTCCTTTCGGAGCCTAACGACTATGAGGACTGATTGTTCGGTGAATCGCGAAAAGCTTGCCGAAATCCGGTTCGAGGAAGAGAGGTAGACAACTGAAACCGCAGATTCCGCGCTTCACCGGAAGGGCTTCGAACTCATGACCGGGATACCCTCGAACGACGGGCCGGGTGCTCTGCGTTAAGGGCAATAAAAAAGGCCGGGGCGAAACCGCACCGACCTTTCCAACATCGCTCTCAACACCAGTGCCAGTACATCCGTGGTCAAAAGTAAAAAAGCGACTTCGGCAGTCGCGAACGCTCTCGTGGAGCACTCACCAGCAACGCCGATGACCTGAAGATAGTCGACCACTGCGTCCGTTTCAAGGCCCGCCTTACGAAGCGGGCCGGAGATGCCTTGCTGTAGAACCGCTGGATCCCCGCGATCCGCATGCTTAGCGAAGCAATCCGTCGCGTCCGAACTCCTCCCAGCCCGCCAGTTCCGCGCGAGGGGCTTCGTCGTGCCCGGCGAAGTCATCCGCCTTGACGGTCCTGCCCTTCTTCAATGACCGCGTCAGCTTCGCCTTATATGCTGCCCGCCGTCGGTTCTCCGAGGCCGCGGCCGCATCCTCTTCGCGCCATTCTTCGACGGCGCCTCGATCGAGCAGGTCTTCCACGACGCGCGGGTCGAAGACGTGGAACGTGATCTTCCGCGCGCGGCCGCGCAGTTTCACCGTGCGCGTCCCGGCACTCGGCAGGCGACCGTCCTTCAGCCAGCGATGACGCTCGCTCGTCTTGATCGACAGGATATCCTGGATCTCGCGCGGGATTACAGGCAGGCTTTCGATGTCTTGCAGGGTACTGGCGACAACAGACGCCGCGGCATGGAATTCTGCCTTGGCACTCGCAGGCATCGACAGCGTCAGTTCTCCTTGCTCGATATCGAGCGACTTCTTCGAAGCGACCGGGAGACGTGCACGTAGTTCGAGAAGAATTCCCTTCGCCCGGATCGAAGATCCCAGGGTCGCTGCTGGCGGCAGCACCCATGTCCTGACCAGCTCGACGTTCTTTTCGTCTTTCGGCATGCCGCTTAGATGGGGTCACCAGCGTTCCTCGTCAACGAGTAGGAATTCGCAGGAGCCAGGCGCCACCGATCCGTTCTCGCTGCTCACCGAGTTCCTGGGCAAGCCTATTCCCAGAGGCCGCCAGCTCGAATTCCGCACATGCTGCACTACTGCAGTTGATCGTCCGGGCAGAACTGGGCCTACTCCTCGGACGGGCGGTTGAATATGTCGTTGAGCGAATCGTCGCATGGAAGGGGTTGCACCCCATGGGATACGCTTGACCGCGTTCATAACTAGCTTTCGTCGGCCCTCAGGAATAGCATCCCGGCATGTGATCGCGGAGCAGGGCACCGATGAACGACGTCTCGCATACTGAAGCCCTAGGAATGTCGCACATCGATGCCGCCGAAAAGCACGATCTGGAACAGTTCCTGATATCGGCGTTGCACGCGGCTGGAGCGGACAGGACGTTTATAGTGACGGCCGGCGACGATGGCCTTCTAGTCGCCGCCAAGGCCGCAGCAGGAGATGTCTCATCTGTGGCTGTTCACGAACTGGATGAGATCATCATTGGCGAAGTGATCGGCTCCGGGAAACGAAGAGCGATCTCGGGTCCACACCGATCAATCGCATGCGTTCCGATCAGTTTTCCCGACCGTACCAAGGCAGCGGTTTATCTGGAGATCGAGGGAGATCAAGTCTCCGAACGGCGGTTAGAAAATATCGAGTGGATGGCGACGACATTCGCCACCTCGCTCGCAAAGAGAAAGGCCGACGAGGATCTGCGCTCTGTTAGGGAGGAAGCAGCCAGCGTGGTCCGGGAGCTACGGCTGAACCTCGACATGATCCCCGCCCTTACATGGATCGGTGGCCCCGACGGCGAGCTCGAAGATGCGAGCAGGCAGTGGCACGAATACACGGGCATAAAGCGGCAAGACGCCCTCGGGATGGGGTTCCTGGCGTCGTTCCATCCCGACGATGTTCAGAAAGTCATCGCCGCCTGGACCGACCTTCTCATCGCGGGAAAGGCCGGCGGCGTCGACGCCCGCATCCTTCGACACGACGGCGAGGCACGGTATTTCATGCTCAGAGCCGTGCCATTCGTGGGAGACGATGGCAAGGTCCGGAAGTGGTACGGGATCAACACGGATATCGACGATCTGAAACGTGCGGAGTTCGAACTGGCGAAAAGCCAGGCCGTAATGGCCGAAGCGCAACGTATCATCGAGACCGGCAGTTGGTCGTGGGACATGATGTCGGACGTCTTCACCTGCTCGGCCGAGTGCACGAACATCGTCGGCCTCCCGAGTAACGAGATCACCTTCGAAACCCTCATGGAAAGGGTACATCCAGATGATCGTGAAATGGTCGCGGAAGCGCATGGCCGCGCACTTCAGGGCGACGAACTGAACGTCAAGCACCGTTTCGTCCTGCCGGGCGGCACTGTGAAATTCATCCATGCTCGAGGCCGCTTGATCTACGAGAGAAGCCATCCACTTGCCTACATCGGCACGATCGTCGACGTCACCGACGCAAGGCGCGCCGAAGACCGGATACGCAGTTCGCTTGCCGAAGCCCAACGAGCGCAGGCCTCGCTCGCCGAAGCACAAAAGCTCAGCCACGTCGGCAGCTTCCAGCTCAGACCGTCGACCGGCGAGATCATCTGGTCGGAGGAGATGTACAACATCTACGGTCTCGACCCGGCCCAACCATTGACAGCCGAGGCGATCGTTGAGCGCACGCATCCCGATGATCGAGAGCGGATCAATGCAATTCATGCAACGGGGATCCGCGACCGCAGGCCGTGGGAGGCGGAGCACCGGCTTCTGATGCCGGACGGCTCGATCAGGCACGTGCACTGTGTCACTCGCATGGAGACTGACCCAGAAGAGGAACCTGAGGTGTTCGGGGCGATCATCGATCTGACGGATCGTGTGAACAGCGAGGAGGCGCTCAGGAAAGCCCAAGCCGACGTCGTCAGAATGAACCGCCTGACTGCGATGGGCGCCGTGACCGTCAGTATTGCCCACGAAATGAACCAGCCGCTCATGGCCATCGTCATGAACGCGGCCACATGTCTAAGCTGGCTCGACCGTCCGGAACCGGATCTGGGTGAAGCAAAGATGGCGGCCGAACGGATCGTCAAGGAAGGGAGGCGGGCAGGGGACGTTCTGCTGAACGTCAGAAACATGGCGCGCAATTCGCGTCCACCCATCGCGATAGTTCATATCAACGAAGTCGTCGCCGACGTGCTGACGATGATGCGGAGTGAACTTCGCAGCCGCCAGATCAATGCGTCCGTTTCGTTGTCGCCTACCGTAAATCCGGTCCGGGGCGACAAGGTCCAGCTTCAGCAGGTTCTTCTTAACCTCATTCTCAATGCGGCCGAAGCGATGACTGGAAAGGAGGATGGCCGGATCATCAGTGTGATAAGCGAGGACCGCGGCTCCCATTCCGTGGTCGTCCGCGTCGAGGACAACGGCAGTGGTCTCGACCCCATTGCATCAGAACGTATTTTCGAAGCATTCTTCTCCACCAAGCCGGAGGGGACCGGCATGGGTCTGGCGATCTGCAGGTCTATCGTAGAGGCGCATAGCGGGACGCTGTCCGCGCGAACTCGGGCGTCGGGAGGATCGGTCTTCGAATTCGCGATACCATATGCAAGGGGGGCAGATGAACCAGAAGCAGCGTGAGGACACCTCCGCGCAGGTCGTCGTAATCGAGGACGACGCCGGTGTCCGCGAGTCGCTCGTCGGCCTGCTGCGCTCCATGAAGTTTAACGTGACCTCATTTTCCTCGGCGACCGAGTTCTCGTCGAAAGGCCAATTGGGGTCTGTCGGCTGCATGATCCTGGACGTCCGGCTCCCTGGGCAGAGCGGAATCGAATTTTACGAAGAGGCACGGACCCGTGGTTTCCACCGCCCGGTAATCTTCATGAGCGGTCATGCCGACGTCCCGATCGCCGTTCGAGCGATGAAGGCAGGCGCGGTAGAGTTCCTGACGAAACCGGTGCGCGAGCAGGATCTCCTGGACGCTGTCCACGCCGCGATGAAGCGGGAGAGCCGCTCGACGATGAAGGAGGAGGAGGCAGCGAGCGCCCGAGCCGACTTCGAGACGCTGACGAAACGTGAGCAAGAGGTTCTAATTCGGGTGGTGGAGGGCCAGCGCAACAGGCAGATCTCCACAGCCTTAGGGATTACCGAGGCGACGGTGAAGTTGCACCGAGGGAACGTCATGCAGAAGATGCATGTCCACTCCCTTCCGGAGTTGGTTCGTCATTACGATTTGCTGGAGCTGGGCGAGCCGGCTAACACCTCTACCAAAGGCTAGTTTTCATTTGAAATTTTGTGACGTTAGTCGCATTGCGAGCGTGCAACCCCGGTCTTAGAATCACCATGATAGGATCGATTAATGGTTGATGCCTCGAAGACTTCCCTGGTGATTTGCGTCGAGGATGACGAGCCCGTCCGTGATGCGCTGAGAGGACTGCTGCGCGCCAAAGGCATGCGGGTCGCAGCCTTTGCGTCGGCAGAAGAATTCCTCGCTTCCACGGAGTTGCAGACCGCGGCCTGCCTCGTCACCGACATCCAGCTCGGCGGGATTTCGGGACTGGACTTGCTGGACAAGCTTTCCGGTATGAACAGAAGGATTCCGTCAATTCTTATCACCGCCCACTCCGACGTCGCGGTGGGTGACCGTGCCAGGAATTCAGGGGCGTCGCGTATCTTCCTGAAGCCCGTCAGTCCGACGGACTTGCTGGAGGCGATCAGGACGGCTCTGGCGAGTGATTCTGCTCCCACGGCATAGGAGTGCTCGTCACTTGCCGCTCCACCAGACCAAATCGTCGCTCATGACAACTAACTCGACTTCAACCTGATCACGGCCGAGACGGTCATGCTTTTTCGTCCCCGAGAAGAAATAGTTTGAAGGACTCGAGCTCCCAGGGCGATCGCACGCGGAACGGGCCATGCCCGCAGCCTGCCCCTCTCAGGCCGCGATCTCCGGAGAACATCCCCTCGGATTCCGTCGCGAGGGGATGTTCCTTTTGTGCGCAGGGGAGGTTACCATGGGCTTATACCGCAAAGCTCGAACCCGCAGCCGAATAGAATCACTTGGGCTTCACTCGCCGTAGATGCCAATTCCAATGGTGGCAGTGGCGACGTAGACGCAGAATCCAACGGCTACTCCAGCAAAAACTCCAGCAGCCAAGCTTGTCCTCTGGGTGATAACGATGGCGGCCGCAAGTGGTCCAAGCAGCAAACCGAGCGTTTGCGCAACACCTAGCGCTCCATAGTTCATATTGTGGACTGACTGCTGGACAACATAAATCCAGACAAATATGCCGCCGAAGACGATTAAGCCGGCACAGGCTCCCAAAATCCAGCCATGCCGTCTCCAAACATTCCGTAATTCCCAAAGAGCGGGAGGCAGCGCAAACGCCCACGGTATAAGATCACTTATTGTCCACATTTACGAAACTTCACATGAAGATGTTTCTAGTCTGTGAACCAACCGCTCGAAGACATGGCCTGGGAACACCGTTTACGGTGAATGTGTCGACATCGCGAAACCTTGCCCGAGGTCACCTTTATGGCGACACCGGTCTGCATCCGGCTGCTCCTCATGAAAGGGCGCGATTTGAGTTGATGGCTGTGGCGTTATTTGTCAGCGGCGGCCCGCTCGATCATTGCAGACACCAGTTCGGGATGTGAGATCATCACAACATGGGACGCGCCCTTTACGCCGACCGTTTCCTTTGCGCCCGCTCGCTTCGCCATGAACTCATGGAGTTCGCTCGGAATATTCTTGTCGGCGGTGCCGTAGATGAAATGGGAAGGCAGCTTCTTCCAGGATGGATCGCCGGAAGGATCGTTCAGGGCCTCGGCCGTCACCGGACGCTGCTCCGCACCCATGAGTGCCGCCTGCTGCTCCGTGACGTCCGCAGCGAACTGCTTCCAGAACTTGCTCTGCAGGATGTAGAGATCGTGCTTTCCGTCGGGCTGGATGACGGGTGGTGCCAGCGCGTCGCCGAGCGTGCCCGTCGGGAACTTCTTGCCAAGGCTGCCAGCGCTTTCTCCGTTGTCCGGCGCGAGGCCCGCGACGAAGACGAGGGACTTGACGTTGGTTCCTTCGACCGCGACGTCGGTGATAACCGAGCCGCCATATGAATGGCCGACTAGCACGACCGGCCCGTCGATGGACTTTATGACTGCGGAAACATAGTCGGAGTCGTACTTCAGTCCCCGGAGCGGGTTCGCCACCGCGACGACTGGATATCCGTCCTTCACCAGTTTGGCGGCGACTCCGTCCCAGCTCGCCGACTCCGCGAAGGCGCCGTGGACGAGGACGATTGTCGGCTTAGAGGCCGCCATCGCGTTCTGTCCCAGGATTAGCGCTGTGATCAATGCTGAACTAGACAACCAATTACTCATGCGAAGAACCTCACACTGTGGCGCGCCTGACGCTTTGTGCATGCGCGCTCGATTTACGTTCTCCGGAGGCTACTACGCGGCGCCGTCCAAAGGCGTGAGTTGTCGAGAGGGCGTGTGAGATCCAGTTGGCCGCGGATTCTGCGGCCGGTGTCGATCAGGAATATGGAAAAGGTCAAGATCGGCGCCACAACGGATAAAGGCGGCACTCGGGCCGCCTTCCATTAAGCGTCAATGCTCCGTCGCGCCTGTGCGGTTATGCGTTTATTGCCATATCCACCGCGGTTAGCAGATCCTGATGCCGCACCGGCTTTGTCAAAAACTCAAACGCGCCTGCCTTCATGGCCCGGACGGACATCTGAATATCCGCATGACCGCTTATGAAGATGATCGGGTAGCGCATGCCAGTCTTCAGGAGGTCGGCCTGGAAGTCCAAGCCGCTCCTTCCGGGCAGGCAGACGTCGAGGATGAGGCAGTCGGGCTGATCCGCGTGTCCGCTCTCCTGATATTCCTTGACCGATTCAAAAGCGGCGATGTCGAGGCCGACCGATCGTAACAGTGTCGATATCGAGCGCCTAACGCTCTCGTCGTCTTCGATCAGGACGATGTGCGGCGTGGCAGCTTTGGTTGCTACGGAAGTGGCGATCGACCGCATCGCGTCGAACCGCGGCTCGTTTTCGCACACCATGTCGTCCCTGATCAGCATATAGCCTCTCCGGACGATCGTCTTGATCAAGTTGCCGTGGCTGCCCAACGCCCGCCTCAATGATTTGACTTGGAAGCGAAGATTGCATTCCTCGACCACCATCGACGGCCACACTTCGTTCAGGATTTCGTCCTTGCTTACGATCCTTCCCTTGGACTTCAAAAGGACCATCAGAAGGTCGAACGCCCGCCCACCAATCTCTTGCGGTCGCCCATCCAGCAAGAGCTGACGGGAATGCGGAACCGCACGGAAACGCCCAAAGCGTATGGCATCGTCAAAAGATCCACGCGTTGCCTCTCTCGGTGGCGGGTAGGCGTCTGATGAGGTTGGTTGATCGAGCGCGTCGTCGAATTGGACCTGCATGGCTGACTTGCCCCCTCGGCTGCAATTGTTCACCCCACTCCTGAGATCGATTTGTACAAATCTATGCCCAGTGCGAAGTGCGATCTGCAAGTGCGTGCGATTGAGGTGAAAGCCTAGCTCCCTCCATGCACGCAAGCAATCCGACCAATGGTCAGTCCGGCCCCGACAACGTCGTGAAAAACTAGACCAAGGTCTAGGAGTTCGAAGGACTTGGCGAAGTTGCCTGGCATCACGTCTCACGGAAACTCACGGCCCCTTACGACAACTAGCTCGTCGTTTCCGCCCATCGAGCGTAGCAATGATTGGGAAATCAGCGACGCGACGAGCGGTCGCCATCACGTTCCTAATTCATTGAACCGGAGGCTGAAATGAACAGATCGATCATCAGCAAGACTGCATTGGCCATAGCAATCGCATTGTCCGCATCGACGGCCCTGCCGGCCACGTCCTACGCGGCCAAGAAAGTCGCCGCCACGCATAAGCTGGTCGTCCCGCAGGTCACTTATCACACTGTGGACGTCGACGGCACCCAGGTCTTCTACCGCGAAGCGGGTCCCGCCGACGCCCCAGTCGTGCTTCTGCTCCACGGGTTCCCGACGTCATCGCACATGTTCCGGAACCTGATCCCGATCCTGGCCGACAAATATCACGTCATCGCGCCGGACTACCCTGGCTTCGGCCAGAGCGACGCGCCCGACCACACTAAGTTCGCCTACACGTTCCAGCACTACGCGGACATCGTCGACAGCCTTCTCGGCAAGCTGGATGTCAAGCAATACTCGATGTACGTGATGGACTATGGCGCTCCGGTCGGATACCGGCTGGCGCTCAAGCACCCCGACCGCGTTTCGGCGCTGATCGTCCAGAACGGCAACGCCTATGAGGAAGGCCTAAAGGAGTTCTGGGATCCGATCAAGGTATACTGGAAGAGCGACACGCCCGCCAACCGCGAGGCCTTGTCGGTGCTCGTCGCCCCTGAAACGACGAAGTTCCAGTATACCGACGGCATGAGCGATATCGTTCACATCGACCCCGACAACTGGGGCCACGACCAGCCCTTGCTCGACCGTCCCGGCAACAAAGATATCCAGCTCGACCTTTTCCACGACTACGGAACGAACGTCCCTCTCTATCCGAAATTCCAGGAATTCTTCCGGGACCAGAAGCCGCCGACCCTGATCGTTTGGGGGAAGAACGACAAGATCTTCCCGGCCGACGGCGCGTCGCCCTATCTGCGCGACCTACCGCACGCCGAGATGCATCTGCTCGACACTGGCCACTTCGCGCTCGAAGACAAACTGCCGGAGATGGCTCCGATAATTCATGATTTCCTCGATCGAAAACTTAGCCGGAACTAGATCGAGGCGGCCACCACGTACGCCTCCCAGCGTGGTGGCACCCTTTCATCGCGCCTGTCGCAACACGATGGAGCAGGAAATGAACAAGCACGATTACGCGCTCTCGAGACGTGGTTTCTGCCTCTGCTGCCTCGGCGGCGCTACCTTCGCGGCCACGGGCGGCTGGCTGACTCCGGCCGAGGTTTTCGCCGCTGCTAAAAGTCTTGTCGTCCAGATCCGCGAAGCTGCCGCCGCAGCCGACATCACAACGACCAAGTTGCGGGGCGGCGTCAGTGCGTTGTCCGGTTCCGGAGGGAACATGGGCGTCCTGGTCGGCGACGATGGACAGCTTATCGTCGATGCCGGAATTACGGCAACCCGCCCGCGCATCGAGAAGGCGCTCGCGGATCTCGGTCCGCAGCCTGTTGGGCATCTAATCAACTCACATTGGCATTTCGATCATTCAGACGGCAACGAATGGCTGAATTCTGAGGGAGCCATGATCATGGCTCATCCGAACACGCTGAAACATTTGACGGCAGCCACCCGCGTGGAGGACTGGGATTTCGACTTCCCGCCTTCGCCGAAGGGCGCGCTGCCGACGATGCTGATGAAGGACGACGAGGAGACGCTGAAGCTGAACGGCCAGACGATTGCGCTGAAGTACTACGGTCCCGCCCATACGACAGCGACATCTCGGTCTTCTTCCAGGAAGTGAACGTCGTCCATGTGGGCGACACCTTCTGGAACGGCGTCTATCCTTTCATCGACTATTCGACGGGCGGCAGCATCGAAGGGCAGATCAATGCAGCCGAGGCCAATGTCAAGATGGTGGATGACCAGACGATCGTGGTTCCCGGCCACGGCGAAATCGGCAACAAGAAAGACCTCATCGCCTGGCGGGACATGCTTATAGGCATCCGGGAAAACGTCGCCAAGCTGAAAAAGGATGGACGTAGTGCGGAGGATGCGGTCGCCGCCAAGCCCACGGAGCAGTGGGACTCCGTCTTCGGGAAATGGGCGATCTCGCCGGCGCTGTTCACCCGCCTTGTGTACGAAGGCGTCTGAGCGGAAACTCCCCGCGGCGGCGCCGGGCCGCGAATCCATAAGAAGGGCAGGCGACCGTGGATACTCAAAAGCATATTTCGAGCGACGTCGCGTTTTCCTCGTCGGTGAAGGAGATCCAGACAAGGAAGGGCTCGCGCCGGTCCTATGCCCGTGTCGAAGAGCGTGGCGGATGGGCGACGGCGATCACGCCGGATCTGAAGGATTTCATCGAGAAGCAGATCAGTATTTTCATGGCAACCGCCAACAAGAATTGCCAGCCTTATATCCAGCACCGGGGCGGCCCGCCTGGATTCCTCCGCGTCATCGACGAGACCACGTTGGGATTCGCGGACTACGTCGGCAACCGCCAATACATCACTCAGGGAAACCTGGTCGACAACGACAAGGCGCAGCTCTTCCTGATCGACTATGGCAGTCGTTCTCGAGTGAAGATCTGGGGAAGGGCAAGCGTGGTCGAAGGCAATACGGCGCTTATAGATCAGTTGATGCCGAAAGATTACCAGGCCAGGCCCGAGCAGGTCATCCTCTTCCATGTCGAGGCCTGGGACGCCAACTGCCCGCAGCACATTCCGCTGCGGTTCGAGGCTGACGAAGTCTTGAAGTCGATCGAAAGCAGGGACGCGCGGATAAAAGAACTGGAGGCGGAGATCGCGACGCTTAAGTCCGCGAAATCTTCCGTCGTCCAATAGTCTCGCTCAAAGGATTCAAGAAAGGATTCATGACATGACCCGCCCTCCATTGCCTCCCTTCACCTTCCAATCCGCTATCGAGAAAGTACGGCTGGCGGAGGATGGCTGGAATTCGCGCGATCCAGTGAAGGTCGCGCTCGCGTATACCGTCGACAGCCACTGGCGGAACCGTGCGGAGTTCGTCGTCGGGCGCACGGCCATCGAATCCTTCCTTACGCGCAAGTGGGCGAAGGAACTTGACTATCGCTTGATCAAGGAACTGTGGGCGTTTTCCGGGAACCGGATCGCTGTGCGCTTCGCCTACGAGCATCACGACGACAGCGGCACCTGGTTTCGGGCGTATGGCAACGAAAATTGGGAATTCGACGCCGACGGGCTTATGAAATACCGGCACGCGTCAATCAACGAGCACCCCATCAAGCCTGAAGAACGTGCCTTCAATTGGCCGCTCGGAAGAAGGCCAGACGAGCATTGGGGCCTAAGCCACTTCGGATTCTGAGCATTGGTCGCATCATACGCGATCTCACAAGCTCTCATCCGAACTTGCTCGTGTCCGCCGCTAAAGCTGGGATCCATCTCTCCTACACGAGCTTCGAGCCTCGCCCGGCTATTCTTCAGGAGTTGCGGATCGCTCTTGCAAGGACGGTGGAGGCGGCAGGGTAAAGCTGAACGTGCTTCCAATGCCCTTCTCAGTCGTAACCCAGATATGGCCGCCGTGCGCCTCGATGATGGACCGACAGATGGAGAGACCCATGCCTATGCCAGTCGACTTGGTGGTGAAGAACGCCTCGAACGCCCGATCGGCTGTATCGGGATCGAGCCCGATGCCGTTGTCCGACACGCTCACCTGGGTAAGCCCGTCGCTAGACCGTTTAGTGGCGACATGGAGCACCCTCCCGTCTTCCAGCGGCGTCATCGCTTCCGCGCCGTTCATGACCAGGTTGATAAGGACCTGCTGGAGCTGGATGCGATCGCCAGTGACCGCGTCGGCGGCGTTGTCATGAACGGTCTCGACAACGACGCCTCGCTGACGAAGTTCGCTCTTCGTCGACTGCAGAACTTCCTCTATTACGCCCCGGACGTTCAACGGCTCGAACTTCGGGCGAGAATTTCTCGCCAGCGCGAGTATTCCGCTCAGAACCTCTCCCGCGCGATGTCCATCTCGGAGCACCCAGCCGATCGCCTGCGTCGCCTCTTCGATGTTTGGGGGCTTGCCTTCGAGCCAACTCATGGAGGCAGCCGCGTTGGTGACGATCGCCATCAGGGGCTGGTTCATCTCATGTGCGACCGAGACCGCCAGCTCGCCGATTGCAGTCAGACGGCTCATGCGCGCAAGGTCCTCCTTGGATTTGCGCAGGGCGTCTGCCGTTTCGTTTCGCTGGGTCATGTCCCGGAATACCAGGACCGCGCCCTTCATATCGCCACGAGAGTCGATGATGGGCGCGCCCGACACGTCGATTATAAGCTCCGAGCCTGCCTTTGACCGAAGTGCGTATTGGATCCCGATAAGCGGGTCGACTTCCCTTGCGAGGACTTCCGAGACTGGGTCGCCGACGAGCTCACGCGTTTCGTCGATCAACTGAAACACTTCACTGACCGGTTTCTCCGCTGCGTCTATCTGGGTCCAGCCCGTAAGCTTTTCCGCTACCGGATTGATGAACATGAGGCGACCTTTGTCGTCGGTCGATATGACCGCGTCACCAATGCTCGAAAGTGTCGCGGCGTACCGCCTCTCGCTTTCCTGGATTCTGTCCTGCGCCAGCTTTGACTCTGTTATATCTCGCACGGTCCCGACGTATTCGACCACGTTGCCCGCCGGGTCGCGTACGATGCGGGTCCGGCTTTCGACGAAGGTGATGGTCCCGTCAGATACGACGATCCGCATCTCGTTCTGCGTGTCCCCCGGCGATGACTCCGGAGAGGCGTCGGTCGGCTCGATCGCCGTCCTATCGTCCGGGTGCACGCGCTCGAGCATCGCGGCGAAGGTCGGCTGTCGTTCGTTTGGGTCCATGCCGAAGATCCGGGCGCATTCGTCGGACCACGAGAAAGAGTCCGTGCCGGACCGCCAGGACCAGCTGCCGGTCCGGCTCATCTTCTGACCTTCCGCCAGGGCGGCAGCCGTCCTGGCGATTTCCCGCTCGGCGTCCTTCAAATCTTCGACGTCGATGTTGATGCCGTACCACCGAATGACTTTGCCGTTCTCGTCGCGGATCGGAACGGTGCGAATAAGGAAAACGCGGGCCTCGCCATCCGCGCGCATCATTCGCGTCTCGACCTCTCCGGGCACTTCCTGAGAGAGGGACCGCATCCACACGTCCATGACCTTTTGCAGGTCATCGGGATGGAACACCCGCGTATAGCCGAACCCCGATGATTCTTCTTCCGTTAGGCCGAAGTAGCCTGACCATTCCCGATTCACGGCCTCGAGGGTTCCGTCTGGTCTCGTGTGCCAAGCGTGGGCGGGAAGCATGTCCCAGGATAGCCGCAGCTCTCGCTCGGCGAGCCGCGCTCGCTCGCGGGCTTGATCGAGATCCGCCTGCACCCCCGCCCTGTCGATACGTAAGGCGCCGAACCCAGCAAGCGTCTCGAAGTTCTCGCGGTATTGGTCGTCGTCCGCCCGGTGCCCGGCGATTTCAAGATTCAATATGGCAAGGAGGCGGTCGCCACAAGACAATGGCACCAAGAAGCGTGCCGCGTCCGCCGTGGCGCCTGTCGTCATCAAAACCGACTGCTGGTTTCGGCGCAATTCAGACATCGTCTCGGAGGGGACGCCGAGAGCTGAATGTTCATCCGAAGGGAAAACCACCTCGGCGCTGGCTACGCCGACCTGCTGAAGGCACGCTGCAACCAGGGCATCGGCGATCCTGTCGCGGTCCGCATCGAAGGACAGCGCTCGGAGCATTCGCAGGCCTGTCGTTGTGTCCATCGCGAAGCTCCCAAGGAGGTGCGTCCGACCGGCAGAGTAGCAGGCAGCGAGATATCGGCAAGCGGTCCACCGATTTCGTTAAAGTACGATTGCCGCGCATCAGGGATGACGTGCAAGCGGGGCCGGGCGATCGGCCCCGCAACGCCTAGGGGGTTGCCTCTCTGCCATCGCAGTCACACTAGCGGGACTTTCTAACGCAAACTCACAACCTCTTCCTGCAACTCCTTAGCCTGAGATAACGACCAGGAGTACCGTCTGGTCATCATCACGAATTTCACGTTGCCATAGGAGATGAACATGCGCCTCCAAGGAAAAATTGCCGTCGTTACGGGTGCCAACAGCGGCATCGGTCTTGCGACCGCCAAGCGATTTGCGGAGGAGGGCGCTCGTGTCTTCATGACCGGCCGGCGCAGGGAGCAGCTTGACGCCGCCGTCCGCGAAGTTGGCGGGAACGCCCGAGGCGTCCAGGGCGATATCGCAGACCTCGCTGATCTTGATCGTCTCTACGAAATCGTGAAAGCCGAAGCCGGCCATCTGGACATCGTGTTCGCCAATGCAGGGGGCGGGGAGTTCGCACCGCTCGGCGCAATAACCGAGGAGCACTACGATCGAACCTTCGACATCAACGTGAAGGGCACGCTCTTCACCGTCCAGAAGGCCTTGCCGCTCCTTAAGGACGGCGGTTCCGTGATCTTGACGGGTTCGACGGCGGCGTCGACGGGCATTCCTGCCTTCAGTGTCTACGGTGCGACGAAAGCAGCCATCCGCAGTTTCGCCCGCAACTGGATTCTTGATCTCGCACCCCGCGGCATCCGGGTGAATGTTATCGCGCCCGGTGCGACATCGACGCCTGGTTGGCATGATCTGGCGACGTCGGAGGAAATGAAGAAGGAGATGATGCGCCTGACCTTGGCGAGCATCCCCCTTGGGCGCATGGGCGACCCCCGCGAAATCGCCAACGCGGCACTCTTCCTTGCCTCCGACGAAAGCAGTTTCGTCAATGGATGCGAGCTCTTTGCGGACGGCGGATCGGCGCAGATCTAATGCGCGCCGATCTCATTTACTAACTCCTGAAAACGACCGAGGAGTTTCACTCTACACGTCCGACCGCGGTGATTTGACGGCTTTTGCCGACGCTTCCGACGTGGGTGAGCTCGTCGCCATTGCGGTCGGCGACCGCCATATTCTTGGCCATACCAGATGCATATTCGACAATATGTTCTGTCGCATTTCCGGCCACCCAAATAGTCTCTCTGCTTGAAAGTTGCATCGTGAACGAGACCGGAAGGTTTGTTCTCGGATTGACCGCGAGCTGACGGGGGGCGGCCGACGTTCCTGCTCTATGGACCGCAAACAATGGCACGACGCGCGCGATCACCGAATCCATCGTCACCGAACTCGAAGAGCTGCCGCCGGAGCTGCGCTGGCGCGAATGGATGGGGGGCGCGTCGAGGCGGTTAATCTTCTCCTCGTCGGAGCCCGTATCGCGCGAGACGCTGGCACGGCTGGTCTGGCGGAACTGCAGCATTGATCTTTTGATCGACGACATCTGTGCCGAGCTGTGCGATCGTCCCTAGAGCGGTTCATCGCTTCTCGGAATCGCTAGATTCTCGAATCAGCAAATATGTGATTCCTGATGGGTACTGGAAAGGAGGCCAGTATCCATGACACGACCATATTTCAATGATCTTCGTGAAAGAGTTGTCGCTGCAGTTGCGGCCGGTCAGAGCTGCCGGGTGGTGGCGGATCGGTTCGATATAGCTGTTTCCTCTGTGGTGAAGTGGTCGCAGCGTTATCGAACGACGGGCAGCGTTACGCCTGGGAAGATGGGCGGCCATCGCCGGCGGGTGCTGGAGCCGCATCGTGCCTTCATCATCGAGCGGATTGAGCAGACCTCGCATCTGACGCTGCATCGTCTGAAGGACGAACTGGCGGCGCACGGCGTGACAGTCTCCCACAACGCCATCTGGCAGTTCATGCGTCGCGAAGGCTTCAGCTTTAAAAAGAACACTATTCGCCCTTGAGCAAGGCCGTGCCGATATCGCCCGGCACCGCAGGCGCTGGAAAGCCTGGCAAAGCCGTTTCGACCCGAGTCGTTTGGTCTTTATCGACGAAACTTGGATCAGAACCAACATGACGCCGTTGCGGGGCTGGGGGCCAAAGGGCAAAAGGCTGCACGGCTTTGCCCCGCATGGCCGCTGGCGAACGCTGACCTTCCTCGGCGCGCTCCGCTGCGATCGGCTAACCGCGCCCTGCGTCTTCGACGGTCTAATCAACGGCGAGTGCTTCCGCGCCTATGTGAGCCAGCAACTGATTCCGACCCTCAAATCCGGCGACATTGTCATCGCCGACAATCTCGGTTCTCACAAATCCAAAGCAATCCAGGATGCCATCAAGGCGGTCGGGGCAAGGCTGTGGTTCCTGCCGAAATACTCGCCCGACCTCAATCCGATCGAACAGACATTCGCCAAAATCAAGCATTGGATGCGCGAAGCTCAAAAGCGAACCAGCGAGGATACATGGCGCCATCTCGGGCACCTCGTCGAAACCATCAAACCAGACGAATGCGAAAACTACTTCCGCAATGCAGGATACGCTTCAGTCAAAACATGAACCGCTCTAGGAGCTCGTCTCGATTGCCGGCGGCTGGGATCACCGGACTCGCACATCCTTCGCCAACGCGATCCGTACCGTGACGGGCGTCGAGCAGCAGGGACCAATCTGTCGCAGGCCGACCTGCAGTTATGTCGATCGTCGCCGATCACCAGCCGATCACGCGCGGGGAATATCGAAGATCACCAGCTGGAAGTCAGCCGGGACACGATCGCGCACCTCCGCTCTCGGTTTGGTTTCCTCCGGTCCGGGCAGCCTGCAGCCGGGCGGGCCCTACACGCTGGTGACGACCAAGGCCTTCCTGTCGCATCGGTCTCGAGAGCTTGCGCGATCTACCGGGTTTCAACGCGCATCGAGGTGCCGGCTGCTCAGCGAGGGCACCTTCTTTGCCAAAGAAATTGGGAAAGGCTTTGCGGTCGTCGCCCAGGAGGTACGCGAACTTGCGCAGCGTTCTGCTCGCGCTGCCAAGGACATCAAGGATCTCATTACGCGCTCTGGCAGCGAAGTGCAGACCGGCGTGAGACTTGTGACTGCCACAGGCGAAGCACTGAGCCTGATTCAAGGTCAGGTAACAAAGATCAGCGAACACGTTCAGTCGATCGCCACTGCAGCAAAAGAGCAGACGATCGGTCTCTCGGAGGTCAATACGGCAGTCAATCAGATGGATCAGGTCACCCAACAGAATGCGGCGATGGTCGAGGAAGCCACCGCAAGCACCGACCGACTGGCAGAAGAAGTCGTTTCTCTTTCCCGCTTGATTTCGCGGTTCAAGGTGCAGGCAGACGGGCGCCCTGCCATTTCGCTTGCCGGAACTGTCAGCCGTCAGCCGACCTCGCCCTCTCCAGCGCGTGCGCTGCGTGAGACGCTCGCAAACGCGGTGCGCGCCAAGGCCGTCTGACCATGAAGAGCACCAGGAGAGTGTTCGTTGCTTCCGGTCGGCCCGCCGCTTCCACTGCCAGCATTCCTGCAGGGCGAGACCCGTTTAGCCATATGCCAGCGCTAGATGGCATCCGAGGTATTCGATCGACTCAAGGCAGAGCAGAACTGCGGAACCTGAACTGGCGCCGGCCGAAGCGCTGCGCCTAGTCTTCCTCGGCATACTTTTGTCTTGTGAGGTGAGATGTCATGTAGCCCCTGTTTGCTGTTTGCGTTCCGCCTGCGGGCAATTATCTTCGCCTCTTATATGCTGCCATCGAACGAGCTCCTCTTTGGTGCGGGCAAAACCAATCTTTTGCCGGGCTACTTGTTGCCAAGGCGGAACACACCGGAGGATGTCAGCGACGAGAAGGACAACGCTCACGAAAGCCGATCGGTGATCCATCGGCGCTTGGACAAGCAAGCGAGGCAGATCCATCTGCTCGACATGACCGTAACCGTCAGCAGCAACGTCGATAGCCAGATCCGAGAGGAAATCAAAACCCTCAAGGAAACCGTCGACAAGAATCATGATGTGGTTGCCGCCACTCTCGAGGAGTGGAAAAAGATGAAAACCCTCGGCTACGGCATCTCAGGGCTGATCGCATTTGCCGGCCTCACCATCGGCGGGATTGTCGCCTATATGAGCGATGGAGCCGTGCTGTGGGTGAGGCACTGGCTGAAGATCAATTGAGTATCATCCGGAAAAGAGCCCCGCCAAAGGCGAGGCTAGTTGGGGGAAGTTAGCCGCGCGGTGACTGACGTGGCATCATGTTCCGCGCAGCCGATCCTCGTACTCTAAGCTTCCGCGTTTGTTCCCCCCGGGCAGAGAATTGGCTTGCACCGAGCGTTCTGAGGCTTTGAGCTATCTCTGGAATGGCGCGATCAACCGCTACTTCACGCAGGGTTGCGCCCTCTTCGGTGCAAACGGATATTCCGAGCGGGATCCTTGCAATTCTAGATAAAGCGTTCATCACTTCCGAAAGCCAACTTGCCTGCTACGATAAAGTTCCAAAAATATATAATAAGTATTTCTCTTGGATTGTCGCCTGATGGTTTGACTTCCCTGCATTTATGGCGCGCTGTGTCTCAAGTATTACGGCTGAGTAGACGTCTTAATACAAGCCTGCTGCCTGATGATGAGGATGATGAGATGTTGACTACCTACGCACGTCGCTTCCAGTCGGAAAAAATAATTCGCGCCGTCTGCGACTACCCTCTCAAATCCTTTGCGATCAAAATAGCGGTTTTGGCAGGAATGGCAGTCTCGGTAGCCATAGTCATTCATATGTTTATCGGCGCCTAAGACCAGGAGACACGACGATGCAATTCAATGACGAAGAGCAGCTTCGCCGTCGCGCGTACGCGATTTGGGAACGTCAAGGTTGTCCCGAGGGGAAGGACGCCGAGATCTGGGATCTGGCCGTGAAGGAGATGAACGGCCAACAACCGCCGCAATCTCGGAATGTGCCTTCTCGCACACAACAGGGCCAACCTTAGATACATAGAGGATAGCGGCCAAATGATCGGTACTGCGATCAGGCGCACCAGTCGTTTCGCCGCTTCGGGCTCCAAGTCCTGGCGTGGCCTTCCCGAAGAAGTGTCTTTCCGATTTCTTCACCATTCGATGTTGATTAGCGGCCGGTGAGTAGGTGTCTTGTCCACCGCGCCGCTGAACACAACGCGCAAACCTTTTCAGCCAAAAGGTCTTTCAGCCTTCCCTTGGCGATCAGCGCCAGTTTCCGTTCCTTCATGCACTTCGCGTGTGATCCGATCTCCGGCGTATCGATGCCCGAGACGAACGGAACACCTTCTCCCAGCAGTCGCATATTCTGCCCGTCGCATTTCACCGTGTCGCCGTCGACGACGGTAAGAGACGCGCAGATAATCAGTCCAGCTATCATTGAGTTCGATCGACCTTTAAAGCAGCGTTGTTTGCGCCGGCTCCCCGCCCGTGTCGATGATGCTCGAGCCATAGGCCTCGCGCGATATCACCATGATTGCGTCGTTCGGCAGCGGGCGGGCGAGCGCCTTTGCCTCGTCCCAAGGGGCGCGCATCCACACGTCGACTTCCTCTTGCGTCAGCAGCAAGACCGGCATCGCCTTTCCATGGATCGGCTTGACGACGTCGTTCGGATCGGTCGTCAAGAAGGCGTAGAGGTCGTCTGTGGTCAGGCCATCTTTGACTTTCCGGACGCTTTGCCACTGCGGAACGTGCACGCCCGCGAAGAACATCAGTGGTTTGCTTTCGTCGCGGGCGAACCAAGCGTTCGGCGTATTGCCACCCTCTTCCTTGCTGGCAGGGTCAGGCTCGGCAAAACTGGTTACTGGCACGATGCAACGGCTCTGCACACCGAACCATTTCTTCCAGTGGGGAACATTGAGGTTCCGGATGTTGGTAACGCCCTTGTCCGGCTCCATCCGGATGAGCATGTCCATGTCGACGGGCTTGCCCTTCTGCCGCAATTTCTCCGCACGGGCGTCAGCCGCCTGCTTGATCACGAAAAACGGCGACGGCAGCCCCCATCTCGCATGAGCAAGCTGCTTGCGGCCGTCAGCAGTGTTGCGGAGAATTGGCCCCGCCTGGTCAGGGTTCATCTGGTAGGCCGGCATCAAGTTGATCAAACTCTCAACGTCTTGCGCCCACTTGTTGACCCAATCCTTCGCGTCCATGCGATAGAGATTGCACACATCGCCCTCCCTCGGCGTCCACGTACCTTTTCGGCTGACTTCGTCCGTGTCGATAAATTGACCGTTCCACCGATCCCTGAATTGCTGCGCAGCTTCGCGGCTGCTGAAGCAAAAGACAAGATATTCATCCCATTCGATCGAAGCAAAATAGGACTTCGAAGTTTGGTCAAGCGCAAGCGCAGAGGTGAGAACGTCACCCCTTCCCGGGGGGTGTAAGCAGAATCGTCGCTCTGATAGTTGCCCCACCAAATTATGACATGGTGCGGCAGGTGGCTGTCGAGCCGCCAGCGCGCAAGCGGATTCTCGCGTTGATCTGCCATCTTATAAAACCCCGTCTTCCCATATCGGCTTTTTGACCGTGGTAAACCTGACCAGGCGGCGCACTGGAAGCTTGCCGAATTCGGAGCCCCAGATTTGAAGCACTTTTAGGCTCATGTAGTCTCCTCGGTCGCAACGCTCGCAGCGGAAGCGACATGCCAGGCGGTCGAGGCCGACGTTAGTCGTCAGCTTCAGCAGGTCGCTCGGAAAAAAGCGATAAGTCGTTCTGCAGAATTGGCATGTGACCTCCAGCAACTGACCCGCCTCGGCTGCGTCGCGCAGACTCCACCCACGCAACTTCTTGGCATTGTTCATTTCCGGCATTGTCAGTCTCGATCGTAGCTCGGCCGCCAGCCGCGTGCCATGCCGAGGCTCATGGCGCCTTCCGTCAATGCAAGCTGCCGTCGGAGGTGGCGAATATCCTCCAGCGGGGTATCTATTGCTGCGTGGGTATCGCCCCTGTGGTAGGCAATCACCTTGTCACGCTCATCGTCTTCCACGGCTTCGCCGATCGGCTGCTCTCGCATATCCGTGCTCCATGCTTCAGTTTTCAGATTGGCGGCCGCCGCGCCGATGTTCTTATTATGTTCACGTGCCCGATGGAGTCAATAATCAATCTGGGTCAATTGCTTTTTGAGACGTTGCTGATGGGATGGAGGCATGACAAAGCCGCCGAAACCAAAGCCGCTCCTTCAGGATGCTGACAAGCCGGTTCGATCCCGGCCGCGCACGCCGCGAAATCCCGCGCAGCCGAACCTTCCCCTCGACCCAATGCCCGATCGAATAGAGCCCCGCCTCGCTCTCCTGAAGCCGAAGCCGCCCAAAGGCCCACAATGGGCGTTCGAGGTGAAGTGGGACGGATACCGCCTGGCAGTCCACATCGCGCCGTCTAAAGTGCGCATCCTGACGCGCGGCGGTCACGACTGGACCTATCGCTTCCCAGCAATCGCCGCCGAAGCAAGGCGCCTTCCGGTGGCCACAGCCATTCTGGACGGCGAAGCGGTTGTGTTCGACGCGCATGGCCGGTCGGACTTTGGCAGGCTTCAGCAATCGCTCGGCGGCCGCAGTGGCAAGAGGATGTCTCGTGAGGCGGTCCTGATGGCGTTCGACCTCCTCTATTTCGACGGCCGTGACCTTACGGGAACCGAGCTCACGGCCCGGCGCCATCTCCTCGAGGGCTTGGTAACCTGTGGCGGCGAGGAAGCCATCCGGCTACGCGCGTGATACGGCGTGATACAAAATCAAAACTATGGATGTGGGGAACGGCCGCCAGCGTCAGGGTAGCTTCACCATTGGGCATTAAACACGCCAGGCGGCCTCCCAATGCAATCTCGCGGGAACTCAAAGCGCTGATACCAAACGTGCTCTGATCGATACGCGCCTTCTGTTTCGAACTCCAGGCCCCGGGGGTCCGCAACCAGCAACCCGCCGCGTTGAAGAGATTTAAGAAGATGGTCGCCACCCAGTTCAGGTGTGCCGAACCTTCGAAGAACGCGCTTTTAGAGCGTTGATGAGTTCAGCGACCAATCGATTGAAGTCGCCTCGGTAACGGCCCTTTCAAACGCC
The DNA here is from genome assembly GCF_025200775.1 of Rhizobium sp. WSM1274. Taxonomy (NCBI): domain Bacteria; kingdom Pseudomonadati; phylum Pseudomonadota; class Alphaproteobacteria; order Hyphomicrobiales; family Rhizobiaceae; genus Rhizobium; species Rhizobium sp. WSM1274. Next base: position 800,676 of record NZ_CP104139.1, read on the forward strand.
CCGCGATTCCTTCGCATTCTTCTGCGGAGAGGGAACGGAGGTTCGATCTGATTGCGCTGTAGTCGGACGTTCCGTCCGATGGAGCGGTTGATGACGAAGCACTCCGCTTTTCCGTCATCAAGCACGGTCTCTCGAGCTGCGAGTGGCATATCCATTAAAGCCTCCTTGCATCGTTTCTCGCGCGACGTTCAGGTGTAAATCGGTGTCAGTCCGCAGGGCCGCGAGGGCGTCGACTTCAACGTCCGGCTTGATCCCGTGGCCCTCGAAAGGCCGCATATCCGGGAAGAACTGGCGTTTGGCTCCGACAGTGAACAAAATGTCGGGGTGCGGGCGTTCGACATACGGCTGTCCGCTACTCCCGGCCGTCATTTCTCCAATGATCGTGGCTCGCTAGGTCACAGCAAAAGGCATAATGAAGTCCTCGGTGGCGGACTTCCAGCCGAGATCGACGAGGATCGCGAGCCCGGGATAGGGCTCCTCACACGGTCGCTTCAAACCGGTCGACCACGTTACCGTCGTCCGCGGTGTTTGTCCGATCGGGAACTGGCCTTCGTGACGCCAAATGCTTCGGTGAGCTCTAGTCCCGTGCGGCTGGGGGAAGAATCGATCCAACCCGGATAGGGCCGATCCATCAAGGCTTCGATGAGGGCTTTTGGGGTGTCGCCACCGCCGTTTCCGCGAACATCTATGATCAGATATCTTTTTTTCCAAACCTCCGAACCAATGAGACCGCTTCCCCTTCAAACGAGGGGTCGTCAAAAGCGGGGATGCGGATCAACGCGTGATCCTCGAACTCGGCAGCTGTCACGTTGATTTGCATTCCGCACGAGAGAGGTTGACGGCGAACCTCGAAGCTAACCGTGTCCCACGACGAGGCCGCGCCGCACCTCTCCCTGACGTGGCAGGATGAGCCAGCCACCGATCCTGAATGAACCGGTCGAGATATAGACGAGATCAAGCACATGCCTGTCGGGATGGGCGATCTTGCTCCGCCGCAGCACCGGCTGCGGATCGACCGCCAGCGCCTTGAGATACCGTGGCCTTCCAGAAATCATCGAAGCCGGCAGGCGCCTCGGGCGGCTCGACCGCGAGAAGTTCTTCGAGCTGCATTCCGTAGGTCGGATCGAAATCGAAGGGATGTGTCGTCGGAATACTCATCCAAGCTTGTCTCGTTAAAAAGCCGGCGGCGCAAGACTCTGCCCGCGCCAGCCAGCAAAACCGCGCCGTCGGATCTCGCGCTACATCGTTACGCCGCGTCGGCCGCCTTGCGCTGCCGGGAGGCATCAAAAAGCCTACTGCCGATGACGCGCGCAGCCTCCAGATGAGCGGTAGCAAGGTCCGGTCCGGCTTCGAACAGCACCTCGGATGTCACGACGCGGGCGCCGCAATAGTCGAAGATCCCGTGATCGACCTGCGTCTTCATCGCGCCGAAATAGCCGTGCCGCGTATAGGTCCCCGCATCGGCGCCGCCGAGGCCGACCAGATGCACCGGCAGGCGGCCAAGCAGTTTCACCAGCCCGGCATCCGCGCGATCGTCGTAAGCCCAGCCATTCGTGAACACCCGGTCGACCCATCCCTTGAGCAGCCCCGGCATCGACCACCAGTAGACGGGATAGACGAGCACCAGCGCATCGGCGCGGTCGATCCTTGCCTGCTCGGCGGCAACGTCGGCGGGCAGCACCCCTTTCCTCAGATGCAGAGCGATATCGGCCGCGGTGAACCGGGGATCGAAGCCCTCGGCCGCGAGATAGGCAAACTCGACGGAATGACCGGTATCGGACAGTGTGACACCTTCGGCAAGATGGGCGGCGACGCCGTGGGTGAGCGACTGGGGATCGGGATGCGCGACGACGATGAGCGCGTGCATGCAGAAAACTCCTGTTGAATGATTGCGGACGGAAGTCGCGGGCTGTATACCTTTGGTAAGCTACTTTCAGTAAGTTACTTTTGGTATATAGTGATGTCAAGCGCCGAAGGTCAGCCGACCAATCCGCAACCGCGCCGCCGCCTGTCGCGGCAGGATCGGCATCGCCAGTTGCTCGACGTCGCTTGGCAAATCGCCCGTGACGAAGGAACGGAAGCGCTGACCCTCGGTCGGCTTTCCGAGTTGGCGGGCGTAACGAAACCCGTGGTCTATGATCATTTCGAAACCCGCCCCGGCCTGCTCGCAGCGCTCTACCGCGAATTCGACGCCCGCCAGACGGCTGTGATGGACGCAGCCCTTGCGGCAAGCCAGCCGTCGCTCGCCGACCGGGCCACAGTCATCGCCACCTCCTATGTCGACTGCGTGCTTCTTCAGGGCCGCGAAATCCCCGGTGTGATCGCAGCACTTGCCGGCTCGCCGGAACTCGAAAGGATCAAGCGCGAATACGAAGCGGCCTTCATCGAGAAATGCCGCATTGCCCTTTCGCCCTTCGCCGGCGCCGGCACGATCGCTGCAGCCGGCCTCTGGGCCCTGCTCGGTGCTGCCGAAGCCCTCTCCTATGCCGCTGCGTCAGGCGATATCACTGCCGTCGAGGCGAAGGACGAACTCTTCGAAACCATCGTCGCGATGGTGGCGAGAAGTATGGGCGGCGGCACGCATCCCGATCACCTGCGCAATACGACCGGCCTCGCATCGAGATGATCCGGCGGGAATACCTGTATCGAATCCACCGCCCGCTTCGCCATGGAACTCGGTTATTTCGCGACCTTGGTGAGCGACGCGACGGCCGCCTTCTCTCACCTAATGATGCATGCTGCGCACAAGCTGAACCGCCCGACCTACGCCCATGCTATTCTGACGACGGCCGAACTCATCGAAGTCTTGCCCAAGGCGTCTGCTTCAAGGAGACAATGCCATGACCATGCTCTTCAAAATGCTCACAAGTGCGGCTCGGAATCCCCGAACTGCGACCGGCGCAGGTTCCTGACCACCGCGGCGATCGGGATCGCCGCCGCGGGCGCGACCAGCCTGTTTCCGTCTATCTGGCATCGGCTGCCACGGGAGATGCGATCCGCCGTTTCGCGTCACTCCGGCACGACGACAAACAAGCCGGATTCTGCGACCGCCTGCTAATAAAAATGTAAATCGTTAGCGACTAGCTGTTTAGTCCCGGCATTTGATGGATTGGATTGATGATGAGTCGATCCGGCTCCAAAATCCATCGTTTTGCAGATGAATTCGTAGGGCGTTAGGCCCTTTAGCGTCTTGAGCCTGCGGCCGAAATGTAGGCTTCAATGAAGTCGGCCAGATGCTTTTTCAGTTGTGCGTGATCTCGTAATGGATGCGCTTGACAGTCGCTTCCTTGATCGTCCGGTTCATCCGCTCGACCTGTCCGTTGGGGATGATCTGACACAGTGCAGCGCCGTAAGAGCGGAGCTTGTCCGTGACGATATTCGTGACCTATTGGCACTGCTTATCCCCGTCGGAAATCTCATGGGGCAGGCCGTACAAGACAAACGATATCCTGAGCCAATTGACGAAAAGACTTTCAAGCGGACTTCCAGTCTTTCCTCCGAGCGAACGCTGCCATCGGAAGCGAGCTTGAGGTCCAAGGGCACGTCGCGGGCGGCAGAGTCGATCTCACGTTTCGAGGCATCAGGATCGAGCTCAAATCTGAGCGCTACAAGCGCCTTCTGCCGGATTGCAAACAGTTCGCTGAGCAAGCAGCGAGTTACGCCGTCGGAGGTGGCCGTCGCGTCGCATTGTTGTGCGTGCTGGATTCGAGCGTCAAGTCGCAAGCTCCGTTCCCGGTAACCGACGACTTGACATTTATTAGTGTCGACACTGGGATGGTCCCTGTCTACGTCGTCAGTTGCTTGCTTCAGGGAGGCCTTCCCAGACCCAGCGATTTGTCCCCATGATTAGCAATGGCTACACGAGCAGCGCCCAGTTCCATAAATGAGCTTTACGCCGCACACAACAGATTTAAATTGCGCTCGTCGCTTCAGATACATTCAAGAGCAACCAGAGGAACGAGAACGGGCGAAGGCGGTCCTAAAAACCACTATGGCGTTTGTCATTCATTTGCATTATCATGTCGCCGAAAAGTGGAGAACGCTATGGCTGCAAATGCACTGGTACAAACTCGTATCGATGCCGAGGTTCGGGATCGTGCCTCCGAAGTGCTTGGAAATATGGGGCTGACCGTATCTGATGCGGTTCGTATCTTACTCACCCGAACGGCCAACGAAGGTGCGCTGCCGCTGGAGCTTCTTTCAGGCAGCGAGGCCCATGACGCTTGGTTTCGCACCAAGGTACTTGAAGCGCTGAACGATATTCGACCGGACGTATCAGATGATGAAGTCGAGGCGCATTTCGCTGAACGTCGAGCGGCAGCCCGCCTTAACGCGGGTGCGCGCAAGTCGTGAAGCTTACCTGGTCTGCGTTCGCGTTATCGGATCGCGATGCCTTTTTCACATACATAGAAGCAGAAAATCCGTGAGCCGCCATACTGGTCGACGAGCGGATCGTTGCTGCCGTCCGTCGGTTAGTAGATTTTCCTGCGAGCGGTCGTGTTGGCAGAATTGCCGGCACCCGCGAACTGGTGATTAACGGCACGCCGTACGTCGCGGCATATGCAATTTCCGAAACAGCGGTTCGTATTCTTCGCATCCTCCATGGCGCGCAGGAATGGGCAGACACTTTGCCAAAGCGCGAGGCCTTGTAATCGTGCTGAGTATCAACGGGTCGGTGGTTCGAATCTTTTCAAGGCGAGACATAGGCCGCCCGCAGGCAAATTTTTTTGGCTAGCCAGGGAGCAACAACAGCGGCGATGAGCGGAGCACTGGAACCGCAGTCGGTGATCTGCTCCGACGCCGTCCAGGGGTACCAGAAACTGGCTGAGGCGACAGGCAGCGCCCACCACGTCTTCATTCCGAAAAAACCGACTCCAGAGGAGAAGGCAGTAGGCCTACCAATCGGTCGCGAAGGAGCTTTGGGACTCGGCCGGATCAACTCCTGGCACGAGTTGATGGAGACACGCTTCAATCGAACGCATCGAGGCGTGTCGACCGCTCGCCTCCCCAGCTACCTCACTATGTTAGTCAGCATTCACGGGGAACGACTTCAACCAGAAGGCGCGATGAAACGCGTTATGGAGCGCCTTGTCGCTCCAAAGCAAAGATCGTCACCAACACCTATATGGAATTGAGCCTAAAGTCTTGCCGCGACCATCAGCAACTCCTGAGGCATTTGGGCGACCAGGCCGGTGCATCGGTCGGGCGCCAAGCTCGTCACCGCTCTCCAACCTCATCGTCCGCGATTTTGCGAAGAAGATACAGCAGCGCAATTCTCTCCGCCGGATTGAGGGGAGAGACGGTTTTTTCGCTGATGAGATATGCACGCGGGTACATGTCCTGAAGGAGCGCCTCTCCCTTGGGCAGGAGAGAAATCACGACCTTGCGGGCGTCGGCTTTGTCTTTGGACAAATCGATCAATCCACGTGCTTTCAGACGCTCGACGATGCCGCGGATGGTCGCCTGATCGACCGAGGTGGCCTTCACCAATTCGACCTGCGAGCTCGGGCCGAGATCGTGTAGCGCGCAGAGCGTGACGAACTGGATGGATGTCAGGTCTGGGTCACTGGCGTTGGCCTGGAAGATCGAGAGATGCCGCTGATAGGCTTTGCGCAGCAAGTGGCCCACTTGCTCGGTAACATCATAGACGGTTTCAGACACCGCGGCTTCGCGTGGGCGTTCGGTGTCTTTGACAGTCATGTTAGCGGGTCCATCGGTTGCGGCGTCGAGTGCGTCCATGCAGGAAACACCACAGCATGTTTCACCGGTCAAGGCATACGAGGCTCGAGCTGCTTGGCGTGTTTTCACGCCAAGCAGGTGGGTTGTGATCAGGATTTGACGGTGTGTTTCATTTCCTTGACGGCGATATCGCCGTTCAGGACCATCGGCTCATCGTCGAGAAAGAGCGAGCAATTACGCATCGGGATATCGAGATGGCAGGCCGTGTCGTTCGGGCCGCCCAGTTCATTGTTCGGGCCGGTCGAGAACATGACATTGCCGTAGAACGAGCGGGCTTCCATGCCCATGCCACCCGGAAATTCGCCGGGCACCATGCGATGCCACTTGGCGTTCTGATTAAGACCCCAGCCGACATGGCTCATGCCCATGCCACGCGGATCGTTGAAACCGTCCATGTAGGATTTGACCAGTTCGGCGTCGAGGCCGCCGCGAATGTCGGTGATCCAACCGTTTTCAATGGTGTAGTAGATCGGATCGCGCACGTAAATGTTCTGCGGCAGCAGAATATCGCCCGGAGCAACGACGATCGTACCGTCGACGCCGTCATCGTCACCACCGGTGAAGACAAAACCGGATGGCCAATGATCCCAGCGGCCCGGCTCGTCGGTGCACGCATATTCCGTGACGGCCGGATAGGTGTTGAGTTTGTAGGTGACATCCGTGCCATGGTCCGAGGTGATCCGCATCACCTTCGCCTTGGAGAGCAGGTCTCCGGCAAATTCCACGCGCTCGCGTAGTTCCTTTGTCGGCAACATGCGGGCAAGAATTTCCGGCGGTTCGACGGCGGTCAGGATGCGCGTTCCGGCCGCCTGGATGGCCATCTGTTCCGGGCTGAACAGCAGGAAGATGCAATCGATCAGCATGTCGGCGGCCTTCAGGGCCTCGACCGCGTCAGGCATGGCCGCAAGGCCCGTCTGGCCGACGGCCCATGCACCCGCCGGTGGCACCGGCGGCAAACGCATGTGATACATCTTGGCCCCAAGACGCATGCCCGCCGCCATGAAGGCGTCGGCATAATCGAGGCGCTCGTTGCCCTGGGTCAGGACGATGAGTTTTTCGCCCTCGTGGACGCCCGACATCTTCAACTGATGCAGGCAGATTTCGGTGAAGCTGAATTGATCCATGCTCGTTCCCCTATCTTACGTGAAGGCTTGGCTGTTTTTGCAAAGTTACGGACAGTCGGACTTGATCTTGGCGATTTCGGCGATGGCATCCTCCCTCGAAACGACATCGCCATACTTGCTGTCGATATCGAAGAGGTTGGCATTGTGCGGATCGGGGTGCCGGTCGCCGACGCAATCGCGCACGACGATGGTCCGGAACCCGTGCTGGACGGCATCCACCGCACTTGCGCGAATGCAGCCGCTTGTCGAGCATCCGGCAAGAATGACGGTATCGATACCCTGGGTGTGAAGCAGAGAGGCAAGGCTGGTGCCGAAAAAGGCGCTGGCATATTGCTTGACGATGACCAGCTCGCCCTTTTCCGGCTCGACACCATCGCAGAATTCGGCCAGCACGTTGCCCTCGACCATGGCCTTCATGACCGGAGCCTTCTTCACCCACATGCCGCCATCGGCGCAGTTCTCGGCGAGATAGAGAATGCGGGTGTGGATGACGGGAATGCCTGCGGCGCGCGCCACAGCCAGAAGTGCTGGTGTTTGTGCGACGGCATCGACGACACCCGGCGCATAGAGCGGCGCACCTTCCACCGTGTAGGCCTTCAGGAAGTCGATCACCAGAAGGGCCGGCCGCCGGCCGAAACCGATGCGGTTGCCCCAAACGCCCTGATAGTTGGTTTCAGCACTCTGCATGGGGCACTCCTTGTTTTCCTCCGCCGCAATGCGGCCGGAAACGACAAATTCAGGTTTAATAAGCGCCGGACAGGAGCGCGCCGGCACCCGGCACGACGGCTTCCAGTCCCAGTGATTTCAGCATGCAATAGGTGGTCGCCACGGCGGCGGTGAGCACCGGTTTGCCGGTCATGGCCTCGACCTTGGCGATGACGGGCAGCGACGGCATCTGCACGCAGGCCGAAAGCACGATGACATCGACATCGGAAAGATCGAGCGTCTGGACGATGGCCGGCAGGTTTTCCGGATCGTGGCGGGCAACATCCAGATTGTCGGGAATTTCAAGCGCCCGCCAATCCATCACTTCGAAGCCTTCCTCGCGAATATAGTTCACGACGAGTTCGGTCAGCGGCTTCATATAGGGCGCGACGACGGCGATCTTCTTCGCCTTCATCACCTTCAGGCCCTCGATCAGGGCGCCGGCGCTGGTGACGACCGGGATGTTCGTGTCGTTTTCCTGCGTGCGGCCGGTCAGTCGCTTTTCCGACTGGCGATGGTAGCCGAGGCCCATCGCCATGATGGCGACGAGGCAGGCATATCCCAACACGTCGACGCGGGCATCGGACAGTTCGATGGCGCACCGATCGGATTCGGCGTCCATGGCGGCCAGTTCTTCCTTGACCACCTTCTTCATGCGCATGCGGCTGGAATGGAAGGTGAAGCGCTCCGGGCGGATCAGCTGGCGAGCCATCAGCATCGCCGGAATTTCCGTCTCCATCGTCGTGTTGGAACTTGGCACGATCTGGCCGATAAGATAGGGTTTCTGCACGGACGGCTCCTTTGATGAGTGAGCGGGCGCACGTTGGGCGCTCTCGCTGCGGCAATAAAAAATGGCGGGCCAAAGACCCGCCATTGGCGTTTATCGAGAGAGGAAATCTCCAAGCGCCTCGAAGAAGCCGTCGAGATCGTCCCAAGGGATCATGTGGCCGGCATTCGGGACGCGGCTGATCTCGATAGCGGGATTGAGCCCACGGATTTCCGCTTCATCTTCCGGCGCAATCACCCCGCCACGTCCCGCGACCATCAACATCGACGGCTGCTTCAGTGTGGCGAAATCCGGGAAGATGTCGTCCTTGTGGAAGTCCTCGAAGGCGGTGACGATGGCAGGCTCGAAGCAGGTGTGCAGCCATTCGGCGCGCAACTGCAGCTGGCTTTCCGTCCATGTCGGGCAAAACGCCTTCATGCCCTCGGCATCGATGCCTGCCAGCGCGAGGCGAATGCTATCGACATACCAGGGCAGCTTGCTCGGATAAGGCCGGCGGCCCGGCCCGGAGACTGGGGGATCGATAAGGGCGAGGCGGGAGAACTCGCCCCCGGTATTTGCCGCCCGCATGGCGATGCGCGCACCCATCGAATGGCCAAGCAGCGCAGGAGCGCCAACACCGAGCGCCTGGGCAAGGCCGATGACGTCGGCGGCCATGGCATCGAGACCGTAGTCGAGATCCGGACCGGTCGAGGAGAGGCCGCGGCCCCTGACATCGAGAACGTAGACGTCATGGCGTTCGGCAAGGCGTTCGGCAACGAAGCCCCAGGTGATCGCCGGGCTGGTGATGCCGGGAGTGAGGATGACCGGCCGACCCTTGCCGCCATAGCGGAGGTAATGCTGGCGAATGCCGTTGGCAGAGACATTCGCGCCGTAGAGAAGGGCCGCGCTCATGCGACGCTCTTGTCGAGGATAGGCTCGGCATAGACGTCGTAGCCGTAGACCCATGAAGGATCTTCCTGCGTCTGCAGGAACGTATTGGCGTTGGACACGGTCTGAACCTGCGTCGCGCGATCGCGTCGGCTGGCCTCATAGAGGCGGAAGGCGGTCGCGTAATCCTGCGATCCGGTTTCCTCCAGGCATCGTGCCAGCATGGCCGCATCCTCGATCGCCATGGCGGCACCCTGAGCCATATGCGGCTTCATCGGGTGGCAGGCATCGCCGAGCAGGACCATGCGGCCCTGGCTCCAGAGCGGTAGCGGGTTACGGTTGAACAGCGGCCACTTGGTGACGTCGTCGGTGGCTTCGATCAGCGCCTGGATGACCGGATGGTATCCGGCAAAGGCTTCCGACATTTCTTCGCGGCTGCTCTGCACGAAAGCGCCGTCGAATTCCCAGGCGGGGTGCGGGACGCCGGTCACGTAGTAATATTCGTCGCGGCGGCTGGTGGTGTAATAGACCATCATGTGGCGATCCGGCCCCCACCACTTGACGCAATCCTCGAAGGTCAGGTCGAACTTCTTCAGCTTTTCCGCCGAGATCATCGCGCGATGACCGACCCAGCCGCTATAGTGCGGCTTTTCGGCGCCCAGCAATGTCTCGCGGACGCGCGAATTGATGCCGTCGGCACCGATCACGATCGTGGCACGCGCCGAGGTGCCGTCCTGGAATTCGAGGTAGACATTCGAGCCATTGTCTTCGAGACGGGTCAATCGCTTGTTGAACTGGACGGTGCCGGGAGTCATGGTGTCCATCTGCAAGGCAGAGAGATCGCCGCGATGGACGGTACAATAGGTCGCTCCATAACCTTCGAGCGGAATGCGGGAGAGATAGTCTCCCGTCAGGCCATCCCGGCTGAACCAATAGGCCGGCGTGCTGCTGATATCGATCAGCTTCTGGTCCATGCCGATGCGCTGGAAGATCTTCAGGACATTCGGTCCCATGTGGATGCCGGCGCCGAGGCGGGAAAAGCTCGGGGCCTGTTCAAAGATCTGGACGTTGAAGCCGGCATGCTGGAGCAGCGCCCCCGCTGCCGCGCCGCCGAGACCGGCACCGATGATCGCGATTTTCTCATTTCCCGTGGACATGGCGACCCCTTTTTTCCGTTTTTCAACGTATCGCTCTGGCGATAGGCGAATTGGCTTACTTATAGCGTATACGCTTTAAAATGTAACAGCGAGACAAGCATTCGTGGCCGGCTGGCCTAGATGGATACCCCAGCGTAACGCGTTTTTCCACGTTTGCAACAACGAAATTCGACTTGCCAGCTCTCCATATGAAGCGTATACGCTATTTATATAAAAATGAGGGGCAGTAGATGCGTGATGTCGGTGACAGTCGCATCGTTATGATGCGCACGCGCCGCCAAGGCGCCCGCCGTATAGCGATCCGTCCAGTAGCAAAAGGCTTGGCTATTTGCGCGATGCTGGAGGAGTTCCCGTGAAGCCTCCCGTTTCCGTTTCACTGAATGTCAACGACGCTCTTTGGCGCGTTAGCGCGAAACCGGAAACACCGCTTCTTTACATCTTGCGTAACGACCTGTGCCTGAATGGACCGAAATATGGCTGTGGCCTGGGCGAATGCGGCGCCTGCGCGGTTCTGGTTGACGGCCGTCCGGTGCGGTCTTGTACTGTGCCGCTTGGCGCGATCGGCAAACGACGCGTGATCACGCTCGAGGGGCTGGCGGTGGATGGGCTTCTGCACCCGGTACAGCAGGCTTTCATCGAAGAGGCGGCGGCGCAATGCGGGTATTGCCTCAACGGCATGATCATCGCCACGGTTGGACTGCTTCAGCGAAATACGGATCCCGACGAGAGCGATATTCGCGATGCTCTGCGGCACCATCTCTGCCGGTGCGGAACGCATGTTGAGATACTGGCCGCTGTGCGGCGCGCCGTAACCCTTACCAAAGCCGGCCGGCCAGTCGATTCGATGACCAACGACATGACGGAGGTTTCGCGATGAACCACCGCGAAGCACCCAAGTCCGCCTACATGGCAGCCGCGAGCACGCTTCTGATTGTCAATGACGCGTCGATGGGCGACGCCGCCGAGCTTTATATCGCTGTCGGGGCTGATAGCCGGGTGACAGCGTTCAACGGCCACGTCGATCTCGGGACAGGCATCCGCACGTCGCTGGCGCAAATCGTCGCCGAAGAGCTCAGCGTGCCGTTCGAACAGGTGGACATGGTGCTCGGCACGACGACCGCCGCGCCCAACCAGGGGGCGACCATTGCCAGCGAAACCATCCAGATCACCGCGATACCGCTGCGCCAGGCCGCCGCCACCGCCCGCCACCATCTGCTCGTCAAGGCCGCCGAGAAGGTCGGCGTGCCGATTGAGCGGCTGCGGCTGGAGGACGGCATCATCCGTGCCGACGGCGGCGAGAACTGGCAGCTGAACTTCGGCGATGTTGTCGTCGGCAGCCATGTCAGGCTGTCGATCGAAAGCAATGCGGCGCTGAAGCCGGCGTCGGACTATAAACTGGTTGGCTCGTCGCGCCCGCGCGTCGATATTCCCGAGAAGGCAACCGGGCGCTGGACCTATGTCCACGATGTGCGCGTGCCTGGCATGCTGCATGGCCGCGTTATTCGCCCGCCATATGCCGGATTCGATCACGGTGAGCATGTCGGAAACAGCCTGATCTCGATCGACGAGACCTCGGTCGCGCATATCGACGGGCTGGTCGGCGTCGTCGCCATCGGTGATTTCGTCGGTGTTGTCGCGACCCGCGAGGAAATCGCCATCGAGGCGTCCGGGAGCCTGAAGGTCGTGTGGCGCGCGCCGCCCGAGTGGCCGGATCTGAACATGCCGGAGAAGGCGCTGCGTGCCAATCCGTCGACGCCACGCAAGCTTGCCGATCGCGGCAATGTCGACATGGCATTGGCCGGCAGCGCCCAGCCGATGAACCGCACCTATGTCTGGCCTTACCAGATGCACGGCTCGATCGGGCCGTCCTGCGCGGTGGCCGATTACAATGACGCCGGGCTGACCGTCTGGTCGGGAACCCAGAACCCTTATCCCATGCGCCGCGATCTGGCGCTGCTGCTCGACATGCCGGAAGAGCAGATTAGAGTCGAGCGGCTGGAGGCGGCCGGCTGTTACGGCCGCAACTGCGCCGATGACGTAACAGCCGATGCGGCGCTGCTGTCGCGGGCCGTTAAGGCACCCGTCCGGGTCCAGCTGACGCGCGACCAGGAACATGCCTGGGAGCCGAAGGGCGCCGCCCAGATCATGGATGTGCGCGGCGGTCTCGACCTGGAGGGCGGTCCGTCCGCCTATGATTTCGAAACGCGCTATCCCTCCAATCTGGCGCCAACCCTTCCCCTGATCCTCACCGGCAAGCTGCCGCCCGTTTCCGACGTCGTGCAGATGGGCGATCGTACCGCCATCCCACCCTATGCCTACGGCAACCTGCGCGTAACCGTGCACGACATGCCGCCGATCGCGCGCGCCTCCTGGTTCCGTGGCGTGTCGGCGATGCCGAATACATTCGCCCACGAATGCTACGTCGACGAGCTGGCCGCCGCCGCCGGCGTCGATCCGGTCGAGTACCGGCTCCGTTATCTCCACGACCCACGCGCCGTCGACCTGGTGCACGCGCTTGCCGAACGGGCGAAGTGGGTGCCGCATACGACGTGGGGCACGCTCGGCGGCGAAGGCGATCTGCTCTACGGCCGTGGATTTGCCTATGCCGTCTACGTCCACGGGCCGTTTCCGGGCAAGGCCGCCGCCTGGGCTGCATGGGTTGCCGATGTCGCCGTCAACAAGAAGACCGGCGAGATCGCGGTTACCAAGGTGACATGCGCGCAGGACTCGGGAATGATGATCAATCCCGACGGTGTGCGCCACCAGATCCACGGCAACATCATTCAGTCCACCAGCCGGGTGCTGAAGGAAAAGGTCGAATTTTCCTCGACTGCGGTGCAGTCGAAGGAATGGGGCGGCTATCCGCTGATTACCTTCCCCGAGGTACCTGATATCGACGTGCTGATGGTGCCGCGGCAGGACGAGCCGCCGCTCGGCGTCGGAGAGTCCGCCTCCGTTCCCAGCGCCTCGGCCATCGCCAATGCCGTCTACGATGCCACCGGCATTCGTTTCCGCGAACTGCCGCTGACGCCGGAACTGGTCCTTGCCGCGCTGAACGGCAAGACGGACGAAACGCCGGCCACCCCGGTCGCAAAAAAGCAGAGGTGGTGGAACGTCGGCCTGTCGGCGATCGGTGCCGTCGCCGCTCTGTCCGGTATCGTGACCATGGCATCGCCATGGCGCCCGGCGATCGGCACCATCCAGAAGCCGGACGCCAATGTCTACAGCGCCGCCACCATCGAGCGCGGCCGGCTGGCGGCGGCGGCCGGCGCCTGCAATGTCTGCCATGTCGGAAACGACGGAACACCCTTTGCCGGTGGCCGGCGCTTCGACACGCCATTTGGCGCAGTTTATGCCACCAACATTACGCCCGATGTCCAAAGCGGCATCGGCGCCTGGTCCTACCCGGCCTTCGAACGTGCCATGCGCGAGGGCATCAGCCGCGACGGCCATCACCTCTATCCCGCGCACCCCTACACCTCATTCGCCGGCGCCGAGGATGCCGATCTTCAGGCGCTCTACGCCTACATGATGACGCAGGCGCCGGGCGCCGAAAAGGCGCCTGAGACGAAGCTCAAATTCCCCTACAGCATCCGCGCGATGATGGCGGGCTGGAACGCGCTGTTCCTGAAGGCGCAGCCGTTCAAATATGTCGAGACCCGCGATGCGCAGTGGAACAGGGGGGCCTATCTCGTCGAGACCTTGGGCCACTGCTCGGCCTGCCACACGGACCGAAATGCGCTCGGCGCGGAAAAGAGCGGCAGCGCCCGGCTTTCCGGCGGCTTTGCCGATGGCTGGGAGGCGCCGGCCCTGAATGCGTTCGCCAACGGCCCGGTCGGCTGGACGGCAGACGCCTTCTATGACTACCTGCGCACCGGACATTCGCGCGATCACGGCAGTGCCGCTGGCCCGATGGCGCATGTCGTCGAGGTCATGCAGCCGCTGCCGGACAGCGATATCCGCGCCATGGCCACATATCTCTCAAGCCTCAACGGGGGCCTGGCCGATAGCAAGGCGCAGAGCGAGGCGGCCATTGCCGCGAGTGAAGCGGCCAAGGCTTCCGCCGCGCGCATATCGCCGAAGGGCGAGCGGCTGTTTAGTGGCGCCTGCGCCACATGCCACACTGGAAACACGATCCTGTCGTCGCTGGCGCTCAACAGCAACCTTCATGCGGCGACCCCTGACAATCTTATCCAGGCAATACTGAACGGTGTCGAGGCGCCGGCAATCCTGGCGCAGACGACCGGCCGCCAAGCCCCGGAGGTGATGTCGATGCCGGCTTTCCGCCAGACGCTGAACGACGGCCAGATCAAGGATCTCGCTGATTATCTGAGAGCGCGCTTCGCCCCCGACAAGCCGGCCTGGACGGAAACGACCAAAGCCATGCAACGCGTGACGGCAGCAAGCCACTAGGGAGAGACGAGTTGGAGCAGATCCGAACCGGACAGGATATCGGCGGCCGCGACTTGTTCGAGAACCCGACAGCCGCGTTTCGCCCGTCGGCCTATTGGTTCTGGCATTTGATTCCGACAGAGGATGTTTGCCACGCGCAGCTCGCCGATTTCAAACAGAAGGGGATCGGCACGATCCTGATCCAGGCCCGTCTCGCAATGTCGCGCGATGACTACCTGTCGCCGGCCTATCTGGACGCCTATCGTGTTGCGGCTGAGATTGCCGGCAAGCTGGGCCTGAAGCTCGGAATCTACGACGATTACAACTGGATCAGCGGTCACGCCGGCGGCCGGACGGTCGTGGACCGCGACGACCTGCGCGAGCGCCACCTGTTCTGGTCGTCCTCGGGAGGGGCGCAGGGCGAGATCAGCGGCGTCCATCCGCCGTTCACCCGCAAGATGGGCGCCGATATCGTCGCGTGGCAGTATGAGGGCAGCATCGTCGAGTGGTGCCAGTGGACCGTCGAGGCAGCGCTGCTGCATCCGTCGGTCGGCATCGACAGCCTCGACCAGGTGGTCGACGTCACGGCGCGGACATTCGTCGTCGAAAGCGACCGAACGTCGTGCACCTACCTGTTCGACGGTGTACCCGCCGAGGGGCAGATGCTCACGGTGTTCGTCAGCGCCCGGTCGACGACCTCGCGGCTGATCAATTATCTCCTGCCAGAGGCAGCGGAGCGGTTCATCGAGGTCGGGCTCGACCCGTTGGTCGAGGTGCTCGGTGATCTCGTGCCAGACCCCGTCGGCTTCGTGTTCTACGACCAGCCGGCGGCGGGTTTCTACAAATGGGACCAATTATCAGGTCACCTCGGCAACAGCCTGCTCTTTGCGCCAACCCTGCCGGACGCCGTGTCGCGCGGCACAGGCGAGACCTTCGCCAGGGGCCTGCTGGCTCTAGTGCGTGACGTCGGGCCTGAAACCCTGCGGCTGCGTGCGCAATTCTACGCCGCATATTCGGCGCTGATGAACGAGGCCTTTTCCGGCACGTTGCGCCGATGGGCCGAGGGCAGGGGGATTGTCCTCACCGGGCACGAGATCCTGCCGCATATCAGTTCGTGGTCGCTGAACGGCGGTTTTACCAGCATCGACCCCAGGGTGGCGCTTGCCGTGGATTTCTTCGGCATCGATGCCTACCGGCACGAGACGGTGGTCGATTCCAACAATTTCGTGGCGCAGCTGGCGCCGAAGCTCGGCGATTCCGTTGCCCGTTCGAATGGTCGCAGCCGATGCGTCGTCGAAACCTATGCCAGCGCCGAGCGAACGCCCGTGCGTGCCGCCGGGCAATGGGAACTGACGCTGGAGACGATGCGGGCGCAGGCCATCCGGCTTCACTGCCTCGGGACCCGGCAATTCCTCTGGCACGGCGTCTACCAGACGGACGGGCGCGACAACGATCCGACGCCGTTTTCCAATCCACGTTTCGATTTCGGGCCAGGCATCAATTTCGAGCCATGGTGGAGCTACCACGATCTGTTTGCCGAGGAGACGGCACGGATTTCCGCCTTCATAGAGCCGGCCACGCCCCACACCCCAGTGGCGATCCTTTATCCGCTTCAGACCGCCTTCGCGGAGGGGCCGCGCCACAGCCACGCCACCCATATCGGCGCATGGTGTGAAGGGCTTCTGGCCAGGCGCTCCGACTTCATGTTCGTCAGCGAGGCCGACGTGGCGAAGGCGAGGACCGAGGGCGGCCGCATGCTGGTCTGCGGGCTTGCTTTCGATGCGGTGATCCTGCCATCGGTGACTGTGCTGGAGACAGGGGAAACGCTGCGGGCGCTGGAGGCGTTCCGCGCCGCCGGCGGCGTGGTCTGGTCCTCCGGCGATCGCCTATCGACCGTCTGCGATGCGGCCGATCGCGTGAATGAGGTGGCGTCCACGCATATCGACCGGATGCCGGGCGGCAGCGATATCGACGCGCTGCTGGCGCGGGTTGCGCCGTCTGGCCCTGTCATCACCGGCCAATCCGCCGACAGGCCGTGGCAATGGGTCGGATACGATGCCGATGGCTGGTGGCGGATCGTTCTCTTCAACGATGGGGCAACGCCGCTGGAAAACGAAATTTCCTTCGGTGACGGATTTGACTGCGAAGTGTGGTCCGCCACGACGGGCACGGTGACGGGGGCCGTTGTCTTCAGCCACCTGGCGGTCACGCTCGACCCGCAGGAAGCGCGCTGCATCCGCCTGCGTCAGACGGCGCAGCAGGGCGCGGGAAAGGGCCGTCTCATGACCCGGCCGCCACTTGACGCCGCGCGCGCCGTCCCGCTTGTCGATGGTTGGCGTTTCGCGCCGGGAGCCGATGCGACATTCGTGCCGATCTCGGTCGAGACCGGATGGGAGACGCAGGGATTTGCCGATTTCTCCGGGACCGGTATCTACCGGCTGGCGCTGGAGATCGGCGACGAGGCCGACTGGTTTTTAGAGTTGCCTGAGGTCGCAACCGTGGTCACCGCCCGCCTCGATGGCCGGCAGATCGACCGGCGCGGCTGGCGGCCCTATCGTTTCGCGCTGGGGCGGTTGCGGCCCGGCGTCCATTCGCTGGAGCTGCGCGTCGCCAACACGGCGGCAAACCGCTACTACACCAACACGCCATATCTCGGGGACGCCGCCGACAAGGGCGGCCTGTCCGCCGCACCGAAACTCATCCCGTTGAGACACTGACTGGAAGTTACTGAGCCATGCCACAACATTCGACGATCCCCCTGATGCGTGCCTGGAATAGCTGGTCCAACCGGCCGGCCGAAATGGTCTTCCTGCCGCTCGGCGTGCGGATCACACCGGTTCTCTATTCGACCCGAAGCAAGACGACCTCCGCGATCGAGCCGCGACGCGATATGGTTCGCCTCGGCCGTCACACCATCGACGGCTCGCTGATCGAGCTGGAGACCGAGCTCAGCGGCACGACGATCGCCTTTTCTACGACGAAGACAGACCCCTTCGCCATCCGCGGCAGTTGGAACGGCAAGGTATCGGCCGAGTGGGGACTGCGATTCTGGCTGACGCTGGCAATCTCCTCAGATGGCGGCGAGGTGGTGGTCCATGACGCGGGCCGCAATATTACGCTGCTGAAGGTCGGAACGCGCTTCGTGGCGGTCGCGACCGCCGAGGCGCCGGTGCACGTCACCGGTCATGAGACGATCGAGGCGCTACGGGCCGACTTCGAGGAAAACGGCTATTTTTATACCGCCACCCGCAGGAGCGAAGCGCCGTTGATTGCCCTGCGTTTCAATCTCGAGATGATGCGCCAGGGCGCCTATGCCGCAGGCGTCGCCGACAGTGCCGAACTGGCGATCGCCAAGGCGCAGGCATGCCTTGCCGCCGACGCGCCGGCTGAGATCGCCGATGCGCAGACCGGCGTGTTCGAGGGCGCACTCGACGCGATGCGCGACGTCGTCGCCTGGAACACCATCTGGGACGAAACCAACGCGCGTTCCTACACGGCGGTCACCCGGATCTGGAACCTCGGGAAATTCGCCGTCTGGTTCAACGACCAGATTTTCGCTGCCCTTCTTGCGGGCGTGTTCGACGCCGATCTGGCGCGCGAGAACATGGCGACCGCGATGGCCGGCGCGACCCCGCAGGGCAATATCGCCTGCATCGTCACCTCCAACGATGCCTGGGTCGATCGCACCCAGCTGCCGTTCGGCGCGTTGGTCGTCTGGCAGCTCTACCAGCGGACGGGCGAGCGGTCGATGATCCAGTCAAGTTACGAGGCGCTGGTGCGCAATCGGCGCTGGTGGCAGGACAACCGCGATCCGGACGGTTTCGGCCTGCTGTCCTGCGGCACCTCCGACGTGGGCGAGGGCCTCTACAAGGGGACGGCCTTTGCCGCGCGCAACGAGACCGGAATGGACAATTCCGCGACCCATGACGAGGCGATCTACGATCCCGTCACCCGGACGCTGTCGACCTTCGATCTCGGCCTTAACTGCGCGGCCGCTCTCGATGCCGAGATGCTTTCGAAAATGGCCGCCGTGCTCGGCAAGCATGACGATGCCCGCGAATTCGCCGCTCTGGCCGAGCGTCAGCGGACGCTGATCTCGCAGACGCTCTGGGACGAGAGCCGCGGCATCTTCGCCAATCGCCAGCGGCGCGGCGGTTTCGTGCGCTCGCTGTCGCCGACCAGCTTCTACCCGCTGCTGTGCGGCGCCGCGACGCCGGCGCAGGCGGAGCGTCTGCTCGAGCATCTGAGCGACGACACGACCTTCGGCGGTGATTTCGTGCTGCCGAACGCAACGCGAGACGATCCGGCCTTCGCCGACAACGTATACTGGCGCGGCCGCATCTGGCCGAACGTCAACTACATGGTCTGGCTCGGCCTGCGGCGCTACGGCTTCGTGGCGGCGGCGAGCAAGCTGGCAAGCCAGAGCTACGACCTGTTCATGAAGAATTGGCGCGAGCATCGTATCGCATCCGAAAACTACAATGCCGTCACCGGCGAGGCGATGGACCAGGGCGATACCGATCCATTCTACATCTGGGCCGCCATGCTACCGCTGATGGCTGCCAGTGAGATCGTTGACTTCGATCCGTGGACCGGATGGACGATGCGCCATGCGGGCCGGGATGTGGTGCTCGGACCTATGGTCTCGCCGTCGGGAACGCTCGAGCTGGTCGTCAAGTCCGGAACCCTGGTGATGACATTGAACGGGCGCGCAGCACTGAAGACAGATCTGCACACTACGCTGTCGCGCATCGTCTTCGCCAACGGGCGGGTGGCCTGCACGATTGCTCCGGTCTCCGAGGCAGGTTTCATCGAGTTGCCAGGCTTGGCATTGGGCGATGTTCTTGCCGCCCGTATCAACGGGCAGGACATCAACTATGTGTCGGGCGGCGACGGAATACGCGTCATGATTGCTGACCACGCGGAGGATCGCCGGCTCGACGTCTATTTTTCATCGTCAAGCGCTCACTAAAGCAAGGCAGTGCTTGACAGGTCTCGATTCCTCATCGATAGTTTGTGTACATATAAAATAAAAGACTGATGCTAAAGTCAGAGGGTTGAACGAACAGCTTGCAGGAGATCCGTGGATTCATGCCGGCCGCTCAATGAAGTGATGTGCTTTTCTTACAAAGTGGTGTGCCGCTGCGTCGCAGCGCGCGCTTCATTTCGCCGAGATGTCAGCGCCCCACGGACAATGCCCATCTGCTTTTAGTGTGTATACAAATGATTAAGCGCGCTTTGGCACGTTGTTTGTTTTCAAGCTAGCCGATCCGTTGAGGTCGATGACCGCGGGTCATGATGGTCCATAACTGTGTATCTTCAAGAGGGGTGCCACAATGACTGAACTCACCAGACGCAACACAATGAAGTTGATGTCCGCAGCACTGATTGCTGGCGTCAGCATCTCCACCATGCCGCGCAAAGCCTTTTCGGCCGGATCCATCACGGTCCTCAACTGGCAGGGCTACGGCACCGACGAAGCTTGGTCGCTGAAGGCTTTCACCGAAAAGACGGGCATCACAGTCGTCCATGACTACTACAGCTCGGAATCGGAAATGCTGACCAAGATGCGCACGAATCCGGGCGCCTACGATCTTGTTATCCTCAACGCTGCGCGTTGCGCCCAGGCGGTTGCCGAAGACCTGCTGCAGCCGATCGATTTCAGCAAGGTTCCAAACGCGTCAACAGTCGACGAGACCCTGCGCGCCAACCCGAACTTCAGCAAGGACGGCAAGGGTTATGCCGTTCCGTGGGTCTGGGGCATGACCTCGCTTGCCATCCGTGAAGGCATGACCGTTCCCGACAGTTACGCGGTGCTCGCCGACCCGGCCTATAAGGGCCGTGTTGCCATGGACGACGACGCCATCATCAATGTCGGCGTTGGCGCGCTGATGAGCGGGCAGGACATCAACGATCCCAAGGATCTGGCTGCTGTTAAGGCCGCGCTGAAATCGATCAAGCCGAACGTCAGGTTGCTGTGGTCGACTGAAGATCAGTGGAACAAGTCGTTCGCCGCCAAGGAATTCGACCTGTCGCTGTTCTGGTCGGGCGGCTCGGTGCGATCCAAGCGCGTTTCTAAACTTCCGGTTCAGTTCGTAGTGCCTAAGGAAGGCGGCGTCGGTTGGGTCGATGGTCTCGGTGTTCCGACATCGGCTCCGAATCCAGAAGGTGCTCTTGCATTCGTCAACTGGATGATCGATCCGACATTCTATGTCGAATGGGCAACCAAGATTGGGGCCCCCGCTTCTTCAAATTCGGCAGCCCTTTCAGCACTTCCTGCTGACGATCTCACCCGCCTGGTACACAAGACCGAATATTTGAAGACGACGTCCTTTGTATCGGGCATTCCCGATGACCGGCGCGAAGCCTTCAACAATATCTGGCAGGAAGTGAAAGCCTTCTATGCAGAATGATCGTCTGGCATCAGCGTCAGAGCGCGGACCTTCGGGTCCGCGCAGCCGGCGCCCACTCCCGCCATGGGTTTCGACGACGGCGCTGCTGCTGCCGACCTATGGGTGGCTGACACTTGCCGTCTTTCTGCCGCTGCTGACCATGTTCGTGTTCAGCTTCATGTCGGCGACACCGATGGGCAAGGCCCCGATCGTCTTTACGCTGAAGCAGTACCGCGCGTTCATCGATCAACCCTATCTGGTCGGGATCGGCATCACGTCGCTGCTGATCGGCTTCTGGACGACGCTGTTCTGCGCGGTGCTTGGTTTCCTGGCGGCCGTGGCACTGGTCCGCTCGACCTTCGGCAAGACGCGCGAGATGTTGTTGATCCTCATTCTCCTGCCATTCTGGACCAACGGTCTTGTGCGCGTCTTTTCGTGGACCATGGTGCTGCGCGAAAACGGCTTTCTCGACAGTCTGCTGCATATGATTGCTCCGGACGCGGGTTCCATCGGCTTTCTCTACACGCGCTATGCCGTGGTGGTTGGTCTTGTTCACGGCTACCTGCCGTACATGATCCTGACCTGCTACATAGCGCTGGTGGCCATCGACGACGCGATCATTGAGGCTGCTTCAAGTCTCGGCGCGCGCTGGTGGACCATCCTGTTCAAGATTTTGGTGCCGCTTGCGGCTCCCGGGCTGATCTCCGGCGCCGTTTTGATCTTCATTCCGGTCATCGGTTCATTCATGGAACCGCGCATTCTGGGCGGTCGTGTCGGCGTGACCATGGGAACGGTGATCGAGGATCAGTTCACCCAGGCCTTCAACTGGCCTTTGGGCGCATCGTTGTCCTTTACGCTGCTGGCTGTCGTGCTCGCAATTTTCGCAACCTTCTCCGGTGTCCTGCGCCGCGGAACGGTCGCTTGAGGAAGGGATCATGAAAACGCTCGGTCCAATCTATCTCATCGCCATCCTCATCTTCCTCTACACGCCCATTCTCGTGATGATGGCGATGGGGTTCAACGCTTCGCCACTTTACGAACTGCCATTCCATTTCTCGCTGCAATGGTACAACGCGCTCTGGGACAACAGCATCCTTCTGACGGCGGGCCTGAACAGCCTGGTGATCGCCAGTATCACCGCGGTTCTGGCGACGGCTTTGGGTACCATGGCGTCCGTTGCGCTGTCGCGCCGGACCTTTCGCGGCAGAAGTCTCCTGCAACTGATGCTGCTGCCGCCGATTGCCATTCCCTGGCTGATCACCGGCACGGCCATGCTGATCTTCTTTTATTGGACCGGTATCGGGCGCGGCATGCACGCCCTGTTGATCGGCCACGTGGCGCTCGCCATCCCCTACGTTGTTCTGGTCGTTGGCACGGGCTTCAAGACAATCCGAGCCGACCTTGAAGAAGCCGCGATGAGCCTTGGTTCGACACCGGTTCACGCCTTCTTCTCGGTGACGCTACCGCTGCTTTATCCGAGCATCCTTGGCGCCGCGCTCTTCGCCTTCGCCGTGTCGCTCGACCAGTTCGTGATTTCCTACTTCCTCGCAACGCCCGGATACACCACCCTGCCGGTGCAGATCTACTCCTCGATCCGCAAGGGCTTCACCCCTGAAATCAACGCGATCTCCACCGTGCTTCTGCTCGGCTCGATGACGATCATCCTGATTTTTGCGCGCTTCGCCAAGCCCGGAGACACAAGTGACAAACGTTAAAGTCAATTCCGTCGCCAAGACCTATGGCACGACGCCGGTCCTGTCCGATATCACCACCGAGTTCCCCGAAGGCTCTTTCACCAGCCTTCTCGGCCCATCCGGCTCCGGCAAGACCACTCTCCTGCGCATCATCGCGGGCTTTATCAAGCCGGATCAGGGCGCTGTCACGATCGGCAATAACGATGTCACCCACATCCCGGTCTGGGGCCGCAACATCGGCATGATGTTCCAGTCTTACGCATTGTTCCCGCACATGACGATCGCGCAGAACGTCGCCTTCGGTCTCGAGCGCCGGGGCATCAAGGGCGCCGCCGCCCGCAAGGAAGTCGATCGTGCTCTCGAAATGGTTCGTCTTCCCGGCTTCGGCGACCGCACGCCGAAGCAGTTGTCCGGCGGCCAGCAACAGCGCGTCGCACTGGCCCGCGCCATCGTCATCAAGCCGAGCGTGCTGCTCCTCGACGAGCCGTTGTCGGCGCTCGATCGACGCCTGCGCCAGGAAATGCAGGTCGAGCTTTTGCGCATACAGCGTGAGAGTGGCCTGACCACCATCTTCGTGACGCATGACCAGGAAGAGGCGCTGACGCTGTCCGATAAAGTAGCGATCCTCGACAAGGGCCGCATCGTCCAGATTGGCGAGCCGGAAACCGTCTATGAGCGACCGCTGACGCGCTTTGCCGCCGAATTCCTCGGCGACTCCAACTTCCTCACAGGCACCGTGGAGAACGGCGCTGTGCGTCTCGCCGATGGGACGGTAGTTCAGACCACCGCCACGTTGCCCGCAAGCGGTTCGAACGTCACGCTCGCCGTGCGCCCGGAGAAGATGTCGATCGCATCGGGTCCGACGGACGGCAACGGCCTGACGGCACGCATTACCACCGTCATCTACGCAGGTCCCGTGCTGTCCTATCTGCTGGAAACCGCAGACGGTCTGCCGCTGAAGCTGTTTGCACAGAACCGCGATGGCAAAGTCCTGAGTGATGGCGACACCATCACCCTGACCTGGGCCGCGGAACACACCGTGCCCGTGGCCGACTGATGATGGCACCCGCGCCACTCTCCAGGAATGCGTTGCATGTCGTCATCGACATGCAACGCCTCTTCGCTGAGCAAACGGCGTGGTATACGCCAGCGATTGAAGGCATCCTTGCCAAGGTGGTGGCGCTCAGCAAAGCGCGGCCCGCTGAGACTGTCTTTGCTCGCTTCATGGTGCCCCAAAGTGCCGAAGATGCTACGGGTCGCTGGAAGACCTACTATCGTCGCTGGCCATCGGTGACGCTGGATGAACTCGATATCGCCATGCTGGATCTGGTGGCGCCGCTTACAGCGATTGCCGATCCAGGCTCCATCGTCGACAAGGAGACCTACTCGGTCTTTGGCTCGCCCGGGTTTACTGCGCGTTTGCAAGGATCGGCAACGGACACGCTGATTTTCTCTGGCGTCGAGACCGACGTCTGCGTCTACGCCAGCGTTCTTGATGCGGTCGACGCCGGCTACCGGGTCATTCTGGCCAAGGATGCGGTGGCAAGCGGCGACATGAAGGCACATGCCATGATCATCGAGATCCTGGCGCCAAGGCTTTCGGAGCAGATTGAAATTCTAACGACAGAAGCCATTCTGAATTTATGGCGAGAGTGAATACGGCAGCGCCATGCCGGTCATCACGAGGAACAGGCAGATTTGAGAGATCCGATGGACGTTCCGTTCAAAGAAAAAGACGGTCGACAAAAGACCGCAGCGACCGAAGGGCCCGGCCAGCAGGCCCAGTATACACTTGGCGAGCAGATCGGCTTCTATCTTCGCCAGGCCAACCAGCGGCACGTGGCGATCTTTGCGAGCCTGATGGCGGAGAAGCTGACCACCACCCAATGGGCGGCGCTCGTCAGGCTGAAGGACCTGCAGCCCTGTTCGCAGGGCAATCTCGGCCGCGAGACCGCCATGGATATGGCGACCATCAAGGGCGTTGTCGATCGACTGGTGAAGCGTGGCCTGGTTCACACCGCCCCCGACGCGACCGACGCGCGTCGGCTGGTGCTGACGCTGACGCCGGAAGGCGAGGCGACAGTGGCCCGCAACCTGTCGGTCGCGCTGCAGATCTCGCAGGAAACGCTGAGCACGCTGACGATTGCCGAGCGGATGATGCTGATGGAACTCCTTCAGAAGATCTGTTGACGCACGCCTGATCCCTTAGAGGAGACCATTCATGTTCCAGCCGAGCGACGCCGAAATTCGAGCCCTTGTCGATCAGATGACGCTGGCCGAAAAGGTCGATCTGTTGAGCGGGCGTGGCCTGTGGAAGACGGCATCGATCGAAAGGCTCGGTGTTCCTTCGATCGTCATGACCGATGGGGCCTACGGAGTGCGCTACTCGACCACCCAGATCGACGCTGGCGATAACGACGAAGACAGTCTGCGGGCGTTCCTCGATCTCGTCGGGCAACACGGCGACGAATCGGGCGGCATGTTCGGTGCCACCCGTCCAGCCACATGCTTTCCCAACGGCAATCTGCTCGGCTGTTCCTGGGATATCGATCTTGCCTATCGCATGGGCGCTGCGCTGGCCGCCGAGTGCCAGGATTTCGGGGTTCATCTGCTTTTAGGCCCCGGCATCAACATAAGGCGCACGCCACTGGCTGGGCGGGCCTACGAGTATTATTCCGAGGATCCTGTTATCAGCGGCGACATGGCGGCGGCCGTCATCTGCGGATTGCAGAATAACGGCGTCGGCGCCTCGCTCAAGCACTTCGCCTGCAATAATTCCGAAATCGAGCGAACCACGACCAGTTCCGATGTCGATGAGCGCACCCTGCGCGAAATATACTTGGCAGGCTTCGAGCGGGCCATCGAAAAGAGCGCGCCGTGGACCGTGATGAGCGCTTATAATCCGCTGAACGGCATCCAGGCCGCCGAACATCATTGGCTGTTGCGAACCGTGCTGCGCGATGAATGGGGCTATGACGGGCTTGTCCTGTCAGACTGGCACGCGATCAAGGATCGTGCCGCAGCACTCGATGCCGGCACCGAACTCGACATGCCGGAAAGCAAGCCCCGAAAGGCGCGTCTCCATGCGGCGATCAACGCCGGCGACGTGGCGCCCGAGGTGATCGATGCGGCTTGCGCTAAAGTTCTGGCGTTCGTGCGCAAATGCAAGTCGAGCGAGCGGCGCGGCACGCCGGCGGATTTCGAGGCGCATCATACGCTGGCGCGCGACATCGCGGCGGAATCGATCGTGCTGCTGCGCAATGAGGGCCAGGCGCTGCCGCTCGATCCCGGCCGGCCGGGTGAGCTTCTCATTGTCGGCGACGGCGCCGTCACTCCTGTTATCCAAGGCTCCGGCTCGGCCACCACCAATCCCTATCGCGTCGACAGTCCGTTCGTTCAGATTGCCGCGCGGGCAGGAGACAGCCTGAAGGTCCGGCATCTGCCCTTCTCGCCGGTCGCGCAGCCCGACGTAACGGCGTCGATCGAGGCGATCGTCGAAGCCGCGGAGCGTGCCGATGTCGTTGTCGTGTTTGCGGAAAACGAGAAGAGCCGGCACGGCGAGGGCAACGACCGCGACACACTGAAACTCGCCGCCAGCCACGATGCACTCATCACGGCGTTGGCGGCGACAGGTCGCAAGCTCGTCGTCGTGCTCTCGATGCCAGACACGGTCGAGATGCCATGGATCGGGGATGTCGACGCCGTGCTGGCCAGCTTCTATGCCGGGCAGGGCGGTGGCGAAGCACTGGCCCGCATCCTGTTTGGCGAGCAGAACCCGTGCGGCAAGCTCTCCGCCAGCATGCCGGTTCGCATGCGGGATATTCCGGGCTGGCACACCTATCCGGGCGAGCATGGCCGGCATGTCTATAGCGAGGGCATTTTCGTCGGTTACCGGTTCTACGATCTGAAGGCGATGACGCCAGCCTTTCCGTTCGGACATGGGCTCAGCTACACCACGTTCGCCTATGAGGATCTCAGGCTCGATACGCAGGCGATCACGCCCGGCGCCGGCTGCACCGCCGCCCTTACCATACGCAACACAGGTACGGTTGCCGGCAAGGAAATCGTGCAACTCTATGTCCGGCCGATTAAGCCGGGTCTCAAACGACCAGTCCGTGAGCTTAAGGCCTTCACCAAGCTTCATCTGGCGCCAGGAGAAGCGAAGAGGGTAACGCTTGGGCTGTCGCTGCGAGACTTCCAGTATTTCGACACGTCGCGTTCGGCTTGGGTTCTCGATGCCGAGGCTTTTGTAATCGAAGCGGCTGCATCCTCCAGAGACATCCGCTTGTCGATCACCTTGCCATGCAGGTCGGAGGCTCCGGCCCTGCCGACGATTTCGGCCAACTCTCCGACAGCGCTTGTATTTGCCCACCCGAACACCGAGCCCGCTCTCGTTCGTTTCTTCGTCAGCAGGCTTTCGATCTCCGCCGCCGACGCCATGGCCCTTCTTGCCAAGACAAAGGGCTCCTTTCTCGGCTTCTACGACACTTTGAGCTGGTATGTCGGAGACAGCGTCAAAGAGGCGGATATTGCCGAAGTCTTTTCAGAACTGAACCAACACTAGATTGAGGCCCGCAGGAATGACCATCCAGACGAACCTGACCGACCCGCTGCTGACGGCCGAGCTTTGGATGGAAGCGGGCCGAGCTGTTGCGATTGCGACGGTGATCGAGACGTGGGGTTCGGCGCCGCGTCCGGTTGGCAGTCATCTGGTGGTCGATGGTGATGGCAACTTCGAGGGTTCGGTTTCCGGTGGCTGCGTCGAGGGTGCGGTGATTGCCGCCGCTGCCGAGGTAATTGCCGCCGGCAAGGCGCAGATGCTGGAATTCGGCGTTGCGGACGAGACCGCCTGGCGCGCCGGGCTGTCGTGCGGCGGGCGCATCCGTGTCTTTGTCGAAAGGCTCGGCTGATGCTCCGCGACAGCCTGCAGCGTTTAAACGCCGCGCGCCGGAAACGTCTCGCCGTCGTGCTGCTGACAGATTTTCGGGGAAAAGAGCATATCTTCCTGGACGGGGATCCAGTCGAGCCGCCATTTGCCGCGCTCGTCGAAGGCGCCTTTCGGTCTGGCCGCTCGATGGCTTTCGAAACGATAGATGCCAGCGGCTTCCTCAATGTCTACATACCTGCCCCCCGCATCGCCGTCATCGGCGCCGTCCATATCAGCCAGTATCTGACGCCGATGGCAAGGTCGGCCGGCTTCGATGTGCGCATCATCGATCCGCGCACAGCCTTTGCGACGCGTGATCGCTTTCCCGATGTGCAGATATGCACCGATTGGCCCGTCGATGCATTGATGGCGGATCCACTCGACCGCTATACCGCCTTAGTCGCACTCACCCACGATCCCAAGATCGATGATTTTCCGCTAGCCGAGGCATTGCGCACCGGCTGCTTCTATATCGGCGCGCTCGGCAGCCGAAAGACCCACGCAGCGCGGACGGGCCGCCTTGCCGCATACGGCTTCGGTGCCGATGCGCTTTCAACGATCCACGCGCCGATCGGGCTCGACATCGGCGCATCCAATACAGCTGAGATCTCCGTAGCGATCCTTGCTCAGGTCATCAAAGCGCTTCGCACGAGCAGCCGCCAGACGATGCCTGCGTAGCGCCTACGGAGAGACTCACCCTTCAGGGATGACGCAGATGGAAAATAGCTCGCCTGGACGCTAAGCTGCTGCAAGGCGTCGTTTCGAAAACGCATTGCTGCCGAGGTAAAAGCCGCTGCACGTTCGCGACCTCGCAACCTGGAGTTTGTCGACGGAGGACGCTGCGGCGTTGGTGGGATCGGGAAAGAGATGGGAGCAAAGCCGAATGTATCAATCGTCGTGCTGGCGGCTGGCTTGGCAACGCGCATGGGCTCGAATGGCGGGCACAAGCTGTTGGCCATGTTTGACGGAATGCCGCTCGTGCGTCGCTCGGCTTTGGTCGCCAACGCCAGTGCCGCCCTTTCCATTATCGTCGTCGTCGGCCATCGGCAGGACGATATCCGCGACGTTCTCACAGGCCTGCCCGTGCATCTTATCGTCAATCCAGACTACGGAGCGGGTATGTCGAGTTCACTGGCGACCGGATTTTCCGCTGCTGTAGCCGACGGCGCCGATGGTGTTCTGATTTTGCTTGCCGATATGCCAGGCATTTCTACAGTCAATCTGAATCAGCTGATTGACGCGTTCCAAGTCGCGGACGGCGCCGCAATCGTTTGCGCCGCGTCTGAGGGTATGCGAGGCAACCCGGTAATCTTACCACGGTCCCTTAACGACAGCGTTCTCCGCTTGAGGGGCGATATCGGTGCCCGCGACCTGATCAGAACATCGGGGCTGCAGGTCGTTGAAGTCGAGATAGGAACCGCGGCGCTAACCGATGTCGATACCGCCGAGGCGATTATCGCTGCCGGTGGCATTCCTGTTGAGGACTGCTAGACTATCGGACCGCGCAGCGCCAGTTCCATAAATATGGCTTATCCAACTCGAACCGATGATGAGGTCTGCCAGTCGAATTCTTTGAAGGCGCTCGACTGGGGCGTACGCTTATTTAAGAGCGCTTACCTTACCTGCTTCGTTATTTAAGCGAATGCCCGCTTGCTTAAATAGCAGGTGAAAATCATAATCAGCCCGTGTCTGACTCCGAACTAAATCAGCGATTCGGCCGCTTTGTCGAAACAGCCGTTGCTGGCGAAACCGTGCGGGCATTCGTACCTCCGCCATTGCCGCCTATGCCTGCCATTGATGTTCTTTCACTTCTGGAGCGTCTCAGCTTGGCAGAGCGAGCTCTCGGACGGCTAGATGGTATCACGATGCTTCTCACTCGTCAGGAGCTCTTTCTTTACATGTATGTCAGGAAGGAGGCTGTTCTTTCTTCACAGATCGAAGGAACACAGTCGACGCTCTCCGATCTTCTACGTTTTGAAACGGAAGCGCAGGCGGGACAACCTGTCGACGATACCCGCGAAGTTTCGAACTACGTCGACGCCATGATGTACTGCTGACGAACATCGGCAAGGTTTCAAGTCTGGACGATGCGGTCGCCACCTTCAATTCCACGGAGCGACGCGCGGGAAAGACGGTCATTCGCATTCTCCCGTGAGCACGACACGGCACTCCCTGGAAGGATTCCCCCAGGGGTGCGCATTGCACGGTTTCCTAAGCCTGCCGTTCATCATCGCTTCGGCGGATGGCCAGCTCGGGTGGAATTCCGACTGGCGGCAAGCGCGGAAGCCGGACAGAATATCGCTCTGACGAGCCAATGGTCGCTGACGCCGCAGGCGCAACTCGCCTATTCCTCCGTGCGCTTCGACAGCTTCACCGATGCCTATGGCGCCGATGTCTCGCTTGACGACGGTGACAGCCTGACCGGCCGCCTCGGCGTCTCGGCCGATTTTGACAGCGATTGGAAGGATGCCTCAGGAAAGACCAGCCGCTCTACGCTCTACGGCATCGCCAATCTCTATTACGACTTCCTAGACGGCTCGGATGTCGACGTCTCCGGAACCAGCGTCGTGAGTGAGAACCAGGCGCTTTGGGGCGGTCTGGGCCTGGGCGGTTCACTCAGTTGGTCTGATGAGCGTTATGCAGCCCACGGTGAAGCGTTTGCCCGCACCAGCCTCAAGGACTTCGGCGCCAGCAGCGCCATCGGCGCCAAGTCGGATTCAGTGTGAAGTGGTAGCGGGCTAGAAGTAGCGGTCGCGCAGAGGCGCTGGTGGGAAGTGGACCAATGATCTTGCCTCTGCGCGGCTCCGATAGATCGCCAAGTACCATGGCAATCGGAGAAGTAACTTCTTTCGAAGGCACCAGTTCCGGTGCTGAACCGTACGGAACTGACACCGCCGATTGCCGCTGCATTATCCTGTCAGTTCCGGCCATGGAACTGCTCCCCGGACCCGCTAGATCGCGCGGACGTTTTCCGCCCTCGACCTCCCCGTCCCGCGATCCTGGCCGATCTCGTAGGCCACCTTCTGGCCCTCGCGCAGTAGGGTCGACCCCTCTACGCTGCTCACGTGGACGAACACGTCCTGGCCGCCATCGTCCGGCGTGATGAACCCGAAACCCTTGTCCTGATTGAAAAACTTAACCGTGCCGTTCGCCAATCGAATTCCCCCCGTGTCCTTGTTGGTGACGCCTCGACTCATAGGCAGCGCATCCGCGTTTCGCAACTGCATCCGCTCGGTAGAACGTCAGTGAGGCTGTGCCGAGCAGCGGCCGGTCGCAGCAATCTTCCTGAATGAATTGGAGCACTGTCGTTCGACGCAGAGGCAGCAAGTCGCTGGTCAAGCGGCGCTCTCACATATTGGAAAAATGGCGCTAATCCATCGATTTCACACCGCCATCGCGTACGGCGTGTCTTCTATCTCGTCTACAGGTTCCGTCAGCACGACTTCCTCCGGAAGCGGCGTCATGCCCGTGCGGATTTCTTCCGCGAGCCACCACATCGCAGCTCGTTTCGACAAGGATTTTCGCAGGTTGCTTGGGAAGCGAACGCGAGCGAGAATGCGGCGTTGCTGGGGTCAAATCTTCGGGCCATGGAGGCGGATGTGAGGCAGCGAGAGAATATAGCGAGCGCGCCGGCTACCGTTGCGTTCATAGATATCGCGGGATTCAGCGCGATCTCGGACGTTTACGGAGACGCGGCCGCGCTTGACGTGCTTGAAATATTCGAGAGCATGGTCGGCGACGCGCTCAGCGACTACGAGCCGCCGATCAAATGGATCGGCGACGAGGCAATGCTATCGTTTCCTGAACCGGGTACGGCGATCCAGGTACTCGGACCGCTGCTGCAGGCCTGCCGGAAGGAGCCGCGGCTGCCGCTCACCCGGACCGGGCTGAACCACGGGCCGGTCGTCCGCAGAGCAGGCGATCTCTTTGGATCGACGGTCAACGTTGCAGCACGAATCGCCGCGCTCGCGTCACCCGGCCAGTTGCTCGCCACCCAGCCCGTTGCCGAGGCGGCCGCCGCCAGAGGCATCCTGGTGCGGGATCTCGGAATGGTGGAGCTTAGGTCAGTAGCAGGGGAAGTCGCTCTCTATGAGATCGAGCTTGCTCCGTCTGCGGACCCCGCCTGGATCGACCCGGTGTGCAAGATGCATGCGCCGTACTCGTCGTACAGGCGGGCCGCCCCCGAAGGACCGTGGTTTTGCTCGCCGCAGTGTGAAGAAGCGTATCGCCGCTCGCCGCAGACTTACACGTTGCCGCGGTGACGGTGACATCGTCAACATGGGCGTCGGGAAGGAATTCGTCACCATTTGCCCCATCACCGTCGCGACTCCGGGACTGAAGGCCGAAGTCGAACAGGGGGTCACGCCGGCGGCGGCGGGTCTGGAACTTCGCGAGAACGACATGCATGTCGTGGACCTGGGCCGTTGCGCGAGTCCTCACAAGAAGGCGCTCCTCGCAACAACCCGGCGCGATAGTTTCAGGAACGATTTCTCGCGCTCGCTCTTCAGCGAATAATTCAACAGTCATTTCGATGGCGAGATGATAGGAAGCACATCGTCAGTTGGATAGCGCTCAAACATCAAGACAAGACACGAGGAAACACGTTTCAATTCGCCGGGTCCATCGACCAAGAGCTTCTCCGCTAGACGGCACCTTTCGGATCAGTGCGTGATTGCTTAAAGTTGCGCCGCGGTGATTGGGCGAGCGTCGATGAACGAGAGCGACGAAATTTCCGACATGGGGGAAATGATTTGAACGACACTCAACAACTGTGGGAATGGCGCGAGAAGATCGCAAATCTCTACTACGAGGTACGTTCTAGGCCGGACGTGGTTGCTGCTTGGGGCTTTGGTGCGCCACCCGTTCGACCCTGTTTCGCGACCATCCTCAGTCGCCAATTGACCCGGAGGACCGCAAGGCGTTCGAAGGGCCGACGACATTTTCTTATGATCCCTCGTTGCGCTTGACGATACAGCTTGCAGCTGCAAGGTACTCGGCACCTACACCTATCGCAAGTCCGGGCGGAACTGGCCCCCTCCATGTCACGGTCCATGCTCTTGATGTCGCCGAGATCGACGACGATTTTCCGGAGAGCGCGCAGCGCCGGCGGAAATGGGTGCCTCTGACGGAGGCCGCACGCCATGTCCATCAGCCAGGGCCGAAGGATGTGCTTCGCGACCTTCGCTCGCAGCCAGCGAAACTGCCTTTTGCTTAGAATCCTAGGCGTTGGAGCATGATGTCGGTGGAAAACCGACCATGCTTTTCGTCATCCTGGAAAGGCTCTAGCCGATGTTCTTGTCGGTCGATGGATTGGCGAGCCCGGCCTGCCACATTGTCATCGGCAGCGACCAGAACATTCGCGCCATCGACAGAGACTGGCTCCACAAGATCAACGACAGGCTGGCCGCCGAGAAAACCGCGTTTGTGACATCTGCGGGATCGGCCTGCCAGCTCACTGCATTTTCGGATTGATCTGCGGTTTGACGGGCTTGCGTCGAGGGTTCGACATCGCGGCGCAGGTCTTCTACCAATGTTGCCGCTTCTGCGCGATCGACCACATTCGTTTCTGGAGTCAAAACCGCCTGCTTTGCCGGCGGGGCGCTCTTGCGATCATCTGACATAGCATCTTCCTTTGCTGGTGGACCTTTCGCTTAAGTCCGTCATCGGCAGAAGGTTGCGTGACAGAACAATGAAATTCCATGCCGACGAGGCCCGTCAGTCCTGCAGCTCGTCATCGTTCATGCGCTGGGTGATCGCGAAATTCTGCAGCGCCGTCGCCTTTTCAGGTTCCCGATCGGCGTTAGCGATCAGTGCATAGAACGCAGCCCGGACGATCTCCTTCTTCGTCGCCTCCGGATGCGCTTTTCGCACTGCTTTGATGAGTTGTTTGGGTGTGATATCGGACCGCGTCTCCTTGAGGATCGCCTCGCCCAGTTCTTTGAGATCACTCTCCTTCATCGCTGCTCCCGCTGAATGATTTCTTTTCGAATGGCCGCCTTCAATTCCAGCGAAAGAGGCGGCGGATCTTCGACCTGCGACATACAAAACACCTCACATTCTACATAAAGGACATTTTCATATATTTTTATGGGCGTTTAACATCGGACTTGCCAGAGCGGCCTTGCAGAACTTCTGTGAGCAATCTCGTTGCAGCAGCGTAGCCCTTCCTCCTGGCCTCGCATGATTGTTCATGCGGTCGGCGAGGTGCGTGGGCCGGGAGAGCGGCTTCCGAAGACCATTGACGCTGGGCCGGCCCGCCTTCACCTCCCGCGGGTGATCAGTGGAACCGAATGCCGAGCTTGTCTGCTTTCGAGCCTGGAATGCGCCTGTAGCTGAGAACTCAGCTCTCTCCATCCGACCAGACCCGCTCGACCAGTGCCGGCGAGCAGAAGTTCTGCGGCTACCATTGGATGCTTTTTGATTAACAACACCACCATGCGGGCCAAGGCGGCGACCGCGACCTTCTCGAAACCGCTACGCGCAAATTTACGCGTCGCATAGTTTTCGAGGAAGCTTGCATCCGAAACCGAATCGAGAACGGGCGCGAGCGTCAGTGCGTCGCGCCCCGGCGAGGGCGGCTATGGTCGTCCTCCCGTGCCTTCTTTGGCAGGTGGTCGCGAGCATTGGCTCTGATGACATCCATTGCAGCATCCGTCGCTTCGCTTATCGCAGAACCGGCAATACCGACTGCTCGCTTGCCTTTGCTCGCTCCCTTGCCCGCCGCGCTGGCGACCTCGCCGGGTTCGTCGAGCAGTACGGCTGCTCCGGCACCAGCCGCCGCCGTCAGGGCATTTGCCAATACGCCGCGACCGATATCGCTAGACAGCAATGCTTTCAGCATCGGCGACTTCCGGATTGCTTTCGGAATTTTGTAACCTGCGACCTTCCTGGGAATCCTGTTTTTCTTCGCCATAACTCAAACCTCCTTTAGTGGGGCTTAACATGCGCGCGCGCTCTTGGTTCCGATGGCGGATGCTGCTTGTCGTCCCTGCTGGATTGGAACCTCAAAACCCCTCGAATGTTTCGTCAGAAGTGAGAAAGGGTTCAGGGTAAAATGGCATCCGAGATCGAGCGAAAATTCCTGGTCGTCGATGAAGGCTGGCGGGATAATGTCGGCTCTCGTTTCGAAATCGCTGATCATCTGATCGCGCGTTTCGACAACGGCAAGGCGAGGATTCGCTTCTGCGGTGAACAGCCGATGCTGACGATCAAAGGGGCCAGACGCGGCCTGAAGCGCAGCGAGTATCATATTCCTTTGGCGGACGAGGACGCGCGAGCGATAGTCAAAGAATTCAGCAGCGGCCCAGCGCTGGAAAAGATTCGGAACGAAGTCGATGTCTGCGGTCTCATATGGCAGGTGGATGAATATCTGGGTTTACTTTCTGGCTTGGTCACAGCAGATGTCGAACTACCCGACGAGGACTACCCGCTTGTTCTGCCCGATTGGGCCGGTCCAGAAATTACCGCAGACCCAAGGTTCAGCTCAGGTTTTCTTGCCGATGCTGCTGCATCGGGGGGACTTGCGGCTCGAAATCTTGCTGAGTGCGAGACGGGACGGAATATCTCGAACCACTGATCTCAAGGTGCTGTGAGCTGAAGTCCGCACATGGCCAAGCGGCTGGTCCAAACGGCGGCGGAGAATGATAACGCCTAATGACGGGTCGCCGGTTCAATCCCAACAGAAGTCCTGCCAGGCCGCGCGGCTCTCGCGGCTGGCCATCTTGACGGACAGGATTTGCCGCCGGGCGTCCCAATCGATGCCGACGGCGATCAACACCGCCTGGCTCCTGACGACGCCGGCCTCTCTGACCTTCTCATAACGGGCATCGAGGATAGAAAGGGCTCTTGAAGCGGGCGGCAGGCAAAGGCCTTCACGCTTTCATCGAGCCGCTTGTTGATCGCCGAGATCGATGTGGCCGAGAACGCGTGCCCACACAGTTCTTCGGTGATTGCCTTGACCTTGCGCGTCGACACCCCCTGCACATACATCTCGACTAGCGCGCTCCGAGCGCTGGTAGTGTTCGAACAGCTCGGTGGAGAAGTGCCCCGAGCGGTCCTGTTGTCGCTCTGCGCGAGAACTCAATGGAGCGGGATGTTGATGTGTCATCGATACGGTGCGGGACTGGTGCTCACAGCATCATTGCACCATCCGCAGCCGTTCCAGGTGGATGATGAGGTCCACAAGTTGCGCGAAGACATGAACGTTCGAATTTTCTGGGGAACATCGATAGGACCCGGAGGTTCGACGAGAGTTTCACAAGGAGATCTGATCATGGCTGGAAGACTTGAAGGTAAGGTTGCAATCATCACCGGTGCAGGTGCGGGCATTGGAGAGGCGATCGCCCATAAATTCGCAAGCGAAGGTGCAAGACTCGTTCTTGCCGGGCTGCCGAACGATCCGGTTGAAGACGTCGTTTCTGCCGTTTCGCGGCACAATGGCGAGGCGGTCGCTTGTACCGGCGATCTCTCCGAGGAGGCTCATGCCCGATCCTGCGTCGAGCAGGCGGTGCGGCAATATGGAAAGCTCGACATCCTCGTCAACAATGCCGGTATGTTCCTCGAGGTCGCGGAATGCCAGGACTATTCTATCGAGAATTTCGACCTGACGGTCGCCAACAATATCCGCTCCGTTTTCCTGATGACGAAATTCGCGCTTCCCCACCTGCAGAAAAGTCGCGGCGTGGTCTTGTCGGCCGGCTCTGAGGCTGGCGAAGTCGGTGAGCCGAACAATGCGCCTTATGGCGGCACAAAAGCATTCGTTCATGCCTTCATGCGTGGCGTTGCCTTCGAGCAGGGTAAATACGGTGTCCGAGCCAATTGCGTCTGCCCCGGACCAATCGATACGGCTTGGACCCACAAGGAAACGGGGCCGATGGACGAGCAGATGGAGGAGATGACACTCGCCGGAACGGTTCTTGGCCGTCGCGGCACACCCGAAGAGATCGCCAATGTCTATGCGTTCCTGGCCTCCAACGAGGCAAGTTATGTGACCGGCGCGCTCTGGTTCGTCGACGGCGGGACCACGATCGCAAAAGGCGGGCCCGGCCGGCAGGTGCAGGATTTCGTCAAGGTGCAGCCGACGCCGACGCTCGATCTTTCGCACAGCCACGATGGTCTCAAGAACAAGCAGACCATAAACCGTCTGCAGTGATCTAATTTTGTAAGCGAATGGCGGAGGAATATATGCCTGGAGCCTCGCGACGGTGAGCAAGAAAGTCGAAGAATTCGTCGCGTGGTGGATTAGGACGCCCTGACAATCAATTCAGGAAGCTGCGACCATTATGCCGAAGTCCATCTCTTCATCCAGCCGCTTAGCGCCGCACTGAAGTCTCAGCCCCGATCGTTCAGGCGAGCTTGGATCGCATTCATCTGTTCGATCTCCTCGCGCTGACCACGCGAAATTTGCGAGCAAAGAGCGACGAGTTCCTGATCCTTGAGATCCGCATCCGCGCACATGAGGATCGCGCCTGAATGATGAGGGATCATCGAGGCGAGGAACTGCCTGTCTCCTATGAAAGCCTGGATGCGCGTCGCCGCGAAGCCGGCCGCGAACAGGATCACCAAGCCGACATGTATAAGCGCGTTCAACCTCTTGTTCCGGTACATGCCGCCCATGGTCGCAAGCATGATGATGCCCATCGGCGCAACCATCGTCAGCGCCATATAGCGCATGTTGAGGTTATTTCGGAAGTCGCTCAATCCGTCGATCATCGAGAACATCACGAAGTACATGACAAAGAGGCTGAGGAGCATGTTGACGGCGAACATCGCGTATGGATGCTTGCTCATTCCCTCATGTTCCCTACCGTCGTGATGTTGCATGACTGGCTTGCCTTGGCTTCAGATGCTGCATGATGGGAAAATTTCCGGCGCTGCATCGCTGAAAAATGAGTTCTCTTAACTTTACAGGCGCGGTTTGGTTCCCGGTCGCCGGAGCCGGTCTTCGGCGAATCTCGCGAACTCAGATCGTCATTAGGGGATCTGATGCTTTCCGGCCAACTCCCGGCCATGGGCGGATATCCCTCTCATACACATCAATTTCACCGGGTATTGGCGCCGCGGCACGACGCGGTACTCTTTACAAGTGCTTTGAAAGAAAGATCCGAGAGTGCGCCGCAACTCCGAAGTCTATCCGACCGAATTCTTCATAGCCTTGATTTGCATAAAAGCCCGGCGCCTGAAAACTGCTCGTCTCAACAACAGCGCGGTGGCAGCAGCGCCTCTTGGCCTCCTCTTCCACAACGGCAAGGAGCCGCGCTCCATAGCCACTTCCGCGCAGGCAGTGCGGCAGAAAAAACATGTCGAGAAACAAGAGGCCCAGCTCGGTGCGGCCCCAAAGTCCACCCAAAATCTTTCCGGCAGGATCGCAAACTTCCGCTCCGATCGGAGCGCGATCGTCAATTCCAGTTGCTTCCGTATTGTGCCGATACAGCGCTTCGGCCGCCCAGGCCTTTGCCTGTTGGCTGTGGGAGAGTTTGATTTTAAGATCGCCCGTCATAGGCATCACGAATCCTCAAGCGCCGACAGAAACCCTTTCAGACTGGGGCTTCGCGTTATCGTCCCCATTCAAGGAATGCGAGCTGTTGGCGACGAAAAGCTTCACCGCCGCCTAAGGTGCACAGCCGATCCAAGCACCAGGCTATCGCGCGACAAACCGATATCTGCTGGTTCATATAGGCTGTGTGATGGCGAGTGCCAGATCACCAGATGATCCGTAACTTCCGATGACTGCGCGCCATGTTTGACCAGGTAGCGCACGTTAAGCGCGCGCGCCGCATCCGCGAGCACTACGGGCTTGCTCTTGTAAGCGAAGACAGAATCGCGGGCGATAAAATCGATGCCCGAAAGCTGAGTGTGTCCAGCCGCGGCAGCCGATCGCAGATCTGCGATAACGGAGGGCGTATCGAGAAAGTGCTGCTCAAGCCGGAGTCCGGCCGCTTTGAACGGCTTACATTCCGAAGTTCCCCACCTTGCCGGGAGAGACTCAAGGCTCATCGCTGGAGGGACATGACCGCCTTGACAAGGGTAGCCCGTCGTGAGGCACCAGTCTTGCCGAATATCGAGGACAGATGCGTCTTGACAGTGCTGGGCGCGACTCCCAAAGCGTCCGCCATCTTTGCCACCGAGTCGAGTTCCAGCGTTGCCTGCAGGACCCTCGCTTCTGCAGGCGTGAGCGCGTAAAGCTTGGCGGCGGCTTCAACACTCGATGCTGTTACTGGTTCTACGCGCCGAACGAAAAGGACAGCCTGCGCGGATCGCCCGACCTGACTAAAGGCAGCCTGCGTTTGTGAGTGTAGCTGCAGCGGCATTAGGCAGCCGAGCCATTCGATACCTTCGCTGTCCGTCATCTTGATGAGGGCCGGTGTTGGCGTAAGCAGTTTTTCTGGTTTTTCGCGGGGGGCCGCCAAGCCCTCTCGCAGCAATCGGTCGGCGTTTGGGCCGGCAAGGCCGAGCCCGAGAACGCTGTTGCGAACGAGGTCGCCACGCGCAAGTAGAGTGTTGGCCACGTCATTGGTCCAGAACGGGCGTCCTGTCGCGTCCAGAATAAACACGCCGGCTTCGACCTGATTGAGCGCCGCCTCGAGTGACTGTGATCGCAATCGCTGCCTGTCCATCTCCCGACTAATTAGGACGGCGCGCTGAAGATGCGGGGCCAGGAGTTGCAGCCTGGTGCGCAGTTCGTGATCCACCAGGCCGTAATCCCTTCCGGTGATTATGGTGAAGGCGGCTGCACTTGCATGGTAACGCTGAATGTTAAAGATCGCCGCGTCGAAAAAACCCTGTGGTGCGACCCACTCCCTGAAGAATCCACTGGCTTGACCTCTCGCCGCGAACCATTCGTGCGCATCATCATGGGCTACATGGCCCGGATCGATTAAGGCAATCAGCACATTGACGTCGAGCAGGAAAGTCACGGCACTTCGTCACGCATGGCGTTCACGATTTCGAGCGTCACTGGCGGCGTATCCGGCCGTGTTGACAGGAGAGGAATGCCGTTGCGCTCGCCGCTGCTCGGCGGTCGGCGCAGAGAACGTCTCGCCAGCTCAGAAATGACCTCGCCGACGCTCCGGTGCTGCTGGGTTGCCATCGCTTTTGCTGCGGTCAGCACATCGTCGTCGATTGCCAAGGTCGTTCTCATCTCCGCCTCATCGCGCATCAATCATCACGCATCATATAAAGAAGGTGGTCGGCCTTCTCAAGGTGGGTACCGAAAGAACGCACCACTACGCCAATCTGTTCACCTGCGAAAACGGTTGAAATCACGTTCTCAAATGTGCGCAAATCACGGGTCCGGTTCGAACCTGCTCAAGGCGGGATATCGGGATGTTCGTCCTCGTTAATGAACGTCTTGAAAAGTTGGGTCATTTCTGTATTTTTGATATCAAAGCCATCATTCTTATGGAGGTGATATCAATGCCGGCAGTCACCATTCGAAACCTTTCTGACGAAACACATCGCGCTCTGCGCGTTCGAGCGGCTCATCATGGCCGGAGCACCGAGGCCGAGATCCGCGACATTATTGAAGCCGCTGTCCGTCCTCCTGAACGTATAAAGCTCGGTTCCTTGCTGACTGCCATTGGTCGCGACGCCGGGCTTTCCGACAGCGACGTTGAAGCCATACAGAAAAGTCGCGACAAGACACCTGCTGAACCGATGACCTTCGAATGATCTTGCTGGACACCAACGTTATATCCGAGCCTTGGAAACCGGTACCTGATGAGGCAGTAATCGCCTGGTTGGACGCCCAAGCAATCGAAACGCTTTTCCTTTCCGCAATAACGATTGCTGAACTTCGCTCCGGGATCGCTGCTATGCCTTCAGGGAAACGGCAAACCATCCTTCGCGACCGCCTTGAGGGCGAAGTGCTGCCCCACTTTTCCGAGCGCATCCTGTCCTTCGACCTGGCTGCTTCTCAGTTTTATTCCGAACTGATGGCACGCGCTCGAGTATCTGGGAGAGCGATTGGCACGGCTGATGGCTACATTGCAGCCACAGCGGCAGCAAACGGTCTCGCGATCGCCACACGTGACACAAGCCCATTCGAGGCTGCTAGGCTGAAAGTTATTAATCCCTGGTCCAGATAACTACGTGTGCATGTAGGTGTCGTGAGTTCGGATCCCTTCAAGACCTGCATCTGAACACATGCGCGCACTGGGCCGGCCACTCTATTGATTTCACGTCATAACGGATGATTCCAACCATCGATCAAGCTCCTTCTTGGCGAACCGTGATCCCGCGCGGGCCAAGTTCCATCGCGACCGCATGGGTGAGATTGTTGATCGCCGCCTTCATGTGGAGCCACCTGAGGTTGTGAGAGCCCTTGACGACCTTCGCCCCCGGCACACGCCGCTGGATCAGCTCGCTGGAGGTCGGCTCACACTTGTCGAGGACTTCATCGTTGCCGAATGCGGGATAGTAGTTCGTCTGGTCGAGTACGACCTTGTCCGCGAACTTGTGGGCGGGCAGATGCTCGGAGGCCGCGATCGGGACCGAGAGCGTGATGATGTCGCCAGCACCGGTCGCACTGCCGACCTCCAGCTCCATCAGCCGCTCGGCCGCAAAGCCGATCATCTCACGCAATAAATCTGGATCCGCGCTCTTCTCGACAAGCGAGCGCACCTTCATCATATCGTCGGTCATCGGTGGTCTTTCCATCAGGCTGGTCTTGAACAACCCGACCCTACCGGAAAACACTGGTGACCACCGCTATCGAGCTACACCACTCCCTGTGACGTCATCCCCAGCTCCCCAGCCGGGCCTGCGGACGCTGTTGTCGCGGCTCGAGACCGTTGACATAGAGGTTCGGTTTCGGCAAATCGCTAGCGCTGGTTCTCAAATCCCGACGCGATATTGTGTATCGACATGCGTATCGGGATCAAGCGCCTGCATCAGGCGACCGGCACGTCCAGTCTATGTCACGCATGAGCAGATCGAGGCGATACGCTGGCGACCAAAAAGAGCTGAGCCAAATGCTACCGCAAGTGTGCAAGCGTTTGTGACCGGGTGTATTCATGAACCGAATGATCATTTTCTTGGTTATTGCCCTTGCGACCGGCACCGCGCATGCGAGCGGGCTTCCGTTTTTCCCCAACTCGAATGTTCCAGACTACACCGCGAAGCTGGTTGTGCGCGACACATTAGATGGGAAGGACAACTGGCGGCTCGTGCAGCATCACAACGGCTGGACGCATGTTGAGGAGACACAAGGTGACGAGACACATATCTGGTATGGGCACTTCTTTCAGAATATTTTTTTGTCAACAGTCAAGAAAGATGGAGAGGAGATCAAGCGCTTCAGTATCAGGCAAGTCGAGCCAGCGTATGACTACCTCGGCATCAAGCAAGTCAAGGAAACGAACGATGTGGAGACAGTGGGCGGCGAGGAGTGTCGCTGGCTTCAAATAGTTCGACACGATCCGCCAAGCCCTATTTGGATGACCTGCTTGACCAGCGACGG
Organism: Rhizobium sp. WSM1274; assembly: GCF_025200775.1. Taxonomy (NCBI): domain Bacteria; kingdom Pseudomonadati; phylum Pseudomonadota; class Alphaproteobacteria; order Hyphomicrobiales; family Rhizobiaceae; genus Rhizobium; species Rhizobium sp. WSM1274. The sequence continues at coordinate 842,918 of NZ_CP104139.1, forward strand.
AATAGAGGTCGCAACCAAGGTTCTCTTTTCCAAGGGTAAATTGATGTCCGAGTCGCGTCTGACCGAGATCAAGCGAGGTCCGGTCCCGGAGGCCGAAGTGTTGCCGCCAAGACAGCTTTTTGACGCAAGCACGTGGCTCAAGCCGCTGCGTACCTACCCGGATCACCCTCCAAGTGCTGTCGACTTCGAGGCGAAGTTGGTTACGAGGGCGTCAGACAATCCGTCGATAGACAAGTCTTCTGAGGTGAGGCTGTTGCGACATTATCCATGGTGGTTTCGTCGGCGTGAGGGCAAGGACGGGTCAATCCGGATCGAGGTTTGGAACGAGCTTGAGAACCAGGGTGTTGTCTATTCGTCGTCGAAGATGGAACGCAGAATTGTCGGTGGTCGCTCTTCGCTGGATGCGAAGCGTCCCTTCTCTCGATTCAGCAGCCAAACAGGAATGGAAAATCTGGGTGAGCAAGGCCAGTTTCTTGGCGAAAATTGCATATGGTATAACCTAACGCCGAATACGGCCAGTTCAAGTCACAAGCAGTGCATCACGTCCGACGGTATTCCGTTGAAGGACGAGCAGTGGTACGGCAGGAGCGCAGTGGAGAGCTTCGACACAGTGTGGTTTACGCGTCGACCCGTCGACATCGGCGAAATGCAGCCGCCTCGCGAATACCTCGATCCCTCAGCGTGGGGATTTGTGCTGCACTAGCGCGGGCAGCAGTAGCCAGGCCAACAGGTACGGCGGCGTCGACATGCCAAAGGATGACTGCGTGCGGCGGCTGGATACCGAATTCCGGGACGGGAAGTGGATGGAGCTGGACCGCAAGGGGGGCCCCATTGGAACCCTCTTACCCCTGAGCATTAAAGTACTCAAAGGTTACTATTCAAACTTGGAAGCCCATCCAAACCTGCTGCCGGGTTGAAGGGCATATGAGCATTTTTCGACGCGAAGAAAGGCCGTTTTTTGCGGGATATTCATTTTGTCGTCCAGTCAAGCTACTGATGTTCTCTACAGTGAAGGGCCGGACGGCCGCAACGAGCGGCTGGCGACTTTCCCGAGCGTCAGTCCCTGCACCACGATCGTGAAGATCACGACGGCATAAGTGGCGGCAAGCAGAGCCGCCTTGAAAGGCGTTTCCGGAAGGGACAGCGCCAAGGCGATCGATATGCCGCCCCTGAGACCCCCCCATACGAGAACGATCACGGTCCCGCGAACGAAGTCGTACTGTCTGCGGAGCAGGGTCACGGGGATAATGGTCGACGCGAAGCGGGCCGCGAGTGCCACAGGTATCGCGGCGAGGGCGAGCGGCAGGATCGACGCCTCGTAGCGAAGAACAAGGACCTCAAGTCCGATTAGGAGGAAGAGCACCGAGTTTAGGATCTGGTCGACCAACGTCCAGAAGCCGAAGAGATATCGCTGCGTTACGTCGCTGAGCGCGTCCTTCGGACCCCTGTTGCCAACCAGGATTCCGGCAACCACGACGGCGATCGGGCCGCTCATATGCAGCGCGGAGGCGAGGGAATAGCATCCCATCGCCAGCGCGATGGAAATCAACACCTCGACGGGATAGTCGTCTATCGCCCTCATCGCCCGGTATGCGGCATAACCAGATATCAGGCCGACCACTGCCCCTCCCAGTGCCTCGACGACGAAGAGTTCCGCGACCTGCGCCGTGCCAACATCGGCGCCGCCGCTCGCCAGCGCCAGCAATGCGGTGAATACGACGACCCCGACGCCGTCGTTGAACAGCGACTCGCCCGCCATGTCGGTCTCGAGCGCTTGCGGAACCTTGATGGCCTTGAGCGTCGAAAGAACCGCCACCGGATCCGTGGGACTGATCAACGCGCCGAACACCAGCGCCCACAGGAATGGCAGCTCCATGCCAAGCAGGGTTGCCAGGCCCCACATCGCGACGCCCACGAGCACCGTTGAAAGGAGCACGCCCATGGTCGCCATCACACCCACGACCGCGACTCGTGAGCGAAGGGCGGAAAAGTCGACGTGGAGCGAGCCGGCAAACAGAAGGAAGGCGAGAAGCCCGTTCATGACGGTCGTCTGAAAGTCGACCTGCCGCACAAGAGCTGCGACGTCCGCGTAGATGGAGACGTCTGGAACGGAAAGCTCCAGCAGGACGAGCAAAGCTGAGGCCGCAAGTCCCATCACGAGGATCCCGATCGAGGGGGGAAGCCTCAAACAGCGATGGTTGACCCAGGAGAACCCCGCTGTGAGAACCAGGAGCAGCGAGATGAGATCGAAGACAGACAAGATCGGAGTTCCTCGCAATATGACGGAAGATCGGCGCTCATCGGCAGCCGTTAGATGGTTGTCTGGAGCCCGAGTTCGACCACTCGCCCCGACGGCAGGCCGAAATAATCTGTCGCATTGCTGGCATTCTGCGCAAGCGAGATGAACAGCCGGTCCTGCCAGAACGGCATGCCGCCTTTCTTCGACGGCAGGATCGTTCGCCGGGACAGAAAGAACGAGGTCGACATGATGTCGAACTTCAGGCCGAGCTTACGGGCGAGGACGAGCGCACGAGGGATGTTGGGCGTCTCCATGTAGCCGAATGTAATCACCAGCCGGCTGAAGTGGCGATTGAAGCTCTCAAGGAAGATTTTCTCATCGTCCGGGACGAACGGCGTCGTCGCGGTCACGACGCTGAGAATAACGTTCTGCTCGTGGAGCACCTTGTAGTGCTTCAGGCTGTGGAGGAGTGCGGTCGGCGCACCTTCGATTTCGCTCGTCAAAAATATTGCCGTGCCAGGCACCGTCGGCGGCTTCTTCCGTGCCAGGTTATCGATGATCGCTGCGAGCGGGATTTCGTCGGCCTTCGTGCGGGCAGCAAGCAACCGACGCCCCGCCGTCCATGTCTGCATGATGAGCGCCATCGTTGTAGCCACCGCAACTGGAACCCATCCGCCATTTGCGAACTTCGCGATGTTGGCGGCTAGAAATCCGGCGTCGATCAGCGCCATCGGTATGATGACGGCAAGAGCCGTCGCCAGCTTCCAGCTCCAGATCCGCCGCATCACGATGAACAGGAGGATTGAAGTGATGAACATTTCGCCTGTCACGGCGATGCCATAGGCAGCGGAAAGGCCGCTCGAGTTTTTGAAGAAGAGCACCAGAGCAGCGACGAAGATGAACAGCAAGTTGTTCACCTTCGGCATGAAGATTTGCCCTGATTGCGTTTCGGAGGTGTGGAGGATGCGCAGGCGCGGAAGCAGGTTGAGGTGCATCGCCTGACGGACGAGGGAATAAGCGCCGGAGATCACGGCCTGGCTGGCGATGACCGTTGCTGCGGTCGCCAGACAGACCATTGGGATTCTCGCCCAGTCCGGATGCATACTGAAAAAGGGCTGGGCCGCCATCTGCGGGTTCGCGAGCACGAAGGCTCCCTGTCCGAAGTAATTCAGAAGCAGACTGGGGAAGACCAGCGAAAACCACGCGGTGACGATCGGGCGGCGTCCGAAATGGCCAAGGTCGACATAGAGGGCCTCGGCGCCGGTCACGGCAAGGAAGACCGCCCCAAGCACGGCGGCGGCCGAGCCAATGTTGTTGGCGACATACCGGATCGCATGGATCGGATTGACCGCGCCTAACACCGACGGGTCGTCAAAGATGTGGATGGCTCCGCTGAGGCCAAGGACGATAAACCACAGAGCTGTTACGGGACCGAACACCGACGCCACACCGCTCGTCCCGAACCGCTGGACAAAAAACAGCACGGCGATAATCGTGAGAGTGATCGGCACGACCCAGTTGGACAACGCCGGTGCGACCACCTCGATGCCCTCGACCGCAGATAGGACTGAGATCGCCGGCGTGATGATCGCGTCACCGAGGAACAGCGAAGCGCCGATCACGCCCAGGATGAGCACCCACTTGGGGCGCCCGGTCAGACTTTCGCGAGCGAGTGTCATGAGAGAAAGCGTGCCGCCTTCGCCCCGGTTGTCCGCCTTCAGCACGAACGTCACGTATTTCAAGGTGACGATGATCGTGAGCGCCCAGACGATCAGCGACAGGATCCCAAGCACATTCGCGTGATGCGCTCCGGATCCACCGGTAGCATGCAGGGCTTCCCTGAAAGCGTAGAGCGGGCTTGTTCCGATGTCGCCATAGACGACGCCGAGGGCAGCTAGAACGAGCGATGGCAGTCCTCGCCGGTTCTGGTGTTCCACTTCCGGATCCGCTGATCGCAGCTTTTCGTAGGTCAAATGGGCTGTCCTATAGTATGCACGGTGAATGCTGGAAGTTGCCACCGGCTCGGTCTGATGGCAACGCGGAGGTATGCTCAGCGGTTGCATCCACCTTTCGAAACACTCGACGACGCGAGCCTCAACTTCCGTAGGCACGCGCGGAAATTGCCGACTCATCGGAACTGTCCGAGGCTCTTCGGAATTACCATGATCGCTGCTTGCCAGCACAAGGAAGCTTCGGCAGAGCCATGAGGACGACATGACAGAGAGAGATGCACTCCGCGGCCAGATTTAGCGGCTTGCCGCGGCGGCCGAGGCCGACCCAGAAACAACGTCGAACTTGAAGTCGCTGGCCGTACAGCTTTGGGCGAATTTCAACGAGTTCACGGTCGAGGAGCTGGAAGATATTCTGAGGGCCGAATGGAGGACGCGCGGCCTGCCGTTCAACGACAACGCAGAAATATAGTGATTGCGCGAGACAACAGAGCTTCCGATCTAGCTTAGGACGATGGCATCATGTCCGTTTAGGCACGCGGCGGGATTGACCGACCGCGGCCCCTCGATCAGCCGCTCGTACTCCTGCTCGGGGACGCCGTAGGAGCCGCCTGCAATTTCGATCAGCTTGTTGCGATCCAGAATGCGAACGTTGCCGCGCGTCGACTTGATGGCGTGCATGCCTTCAAGAATGTGCAGCTCATTGGTTACGCCAGCTCGCCTGATGCCTAGCATCAATGCCAGGAAATCATGCGTCAGCGGCAGATGATTTCCATCGATGCGGACGTGGCACATGAGCAGCCAGCGGGCCAGCCGCTGATGCACGTTGAATTTGGCGGCTGCCAGCGCGCTGTGGGCAAGCTGCAGTTCGCAGGTATGCACATAGCGCAGCAGCAGTTGCCGCACCTCGGGATGGTCAAGGATCGGAAGAAAATCCTCCGTAGCCACCTGAAGCCCGTGACCCGGCACCTGCATGAAGGTCTTGTTCGGCGTTCGGTCGACGCCGAGGACGACTGGGTAGCCGGCTATGCCCTCGCGTCCGATGTGGCGTATCTCGACGCTCTTTCCGTCGGCGCTTTCCGCAACCATCGAGGCGAGGCCGCTCTCGATAAAGCAGACATGCTCGATCGCCTGGCGCGGTCGCACGAGCGAATGGTTGACGGGAAGCTCGATGGGCTGGAGGAGCGGCGCGAGAAGCTCGAAGGCGTCCTCCGGAAATCGCCGCAACAACCTGTTGTTCACCTGCCTCTGCTGCAATTCTGTCATGGGGTCGCCCTCGTCGAACGGGAGATGATATTCCTATCGTTCGGGAGCTTCAGGCTCTGTGCGATTTTGACATTATGGGCTTCTGAGCGCCTGCGCCCAAGGCGCTAGGTCAACTGAACCGCCGACCGGAAGGGAACCTCGCGACCAACGTGGCGTCTTCCGTCATGATCTCAAACACGTCTCCGTCGACGGGATTGCCCATGCGGATCCGCTCCGCGACGATTTCGCGGGCGGCGGCGGTTGCTTCCTCGCGTGCAAGTTCAGGTGAGGCCAGGTCGATGCCCTCCAGATCTTCCTCGAAGACATCGTTTCTGCGGACGTGGAAAAAATACTTCGGCATGATTTGCTCCATAATAAATGGCTGCCCAACCTCCTTGGCGGCGAGTTGTTCCTCCCAGCTCTCGATTCCTTCTTCGCTTGCTTGAGCAACTTCTTCTTCTTCCTAGCGATCAGGTTTGACAGGCCCTACGGTCGGCTCTGCGACCATCGACGGAAATCAATGCTGGTCCGCCGCTTGATCGCTTTTCCACGAGCGGAAGGGCGGCCTCAGGCTGCCTTAGATCTATTCGTAGTAGCGATCCCTCGGACCTGATCGCGTCTCCGAACCGCGCGTCCAAGAACTGCCTTCGTCTCGAGGCGCGAGCACGACCGCGCGTTCGCGCCGTCAAATCAAGCTTCGATATCCTCACAGCTTTCAGTGCTTCATGGCGTTCCGGATGACCAGAATTGGCTTATGGCGGACGGGATCGCCAGGTGAAAAGATGAGGCGCTTCGATCAAAACCACCGCTGAGCTGTTCCCGGTCTCAAAGGCGCGTTGGCGTCTGGCACTACTGCTCGAATACTCCGACGGATGCTTATTAGAGAGTCGTGAAATATGTCGCAAAGTCATGTATGATGTCCAAACGAACTCAGAGATGCGGAATTATGTAGCAATGAGACCGTCGAAAAGTAGCACGGTGCGGTCGCCCCCGCTCTTGAGGAGTGAAAAAATAGATACCCTGGGCTACGGCATCTCAGGGCTCATCGCCTTCGCCGGCTCACGATCGGCGGCATGATTGCTTATGCGACCGACGGCGCAGTGGCGGCGCTTCGGCACTGCCTCAAAATGAACGTCTATATATATATATATATTGCTTCCGCGGCGCTCGATCAAAAAACCCCCGCCGAAGCGGGGGCAAGTTTGTTGACAAAGAAAGGATCGCACAGGAGGAACGTCCGTGCTCTCCTGCCAATATAACAAAAAGGGACTGGTTAGGTTCCAGTTGCGCTTCGCGTGCCGAAATAAACGAGCAATTGTACGTTTTCGCTCTGAAAAACGACTTCAATCTACGGTGACGTTTTGGTATTAGACAGTAAGCCGCTTAGGGATTACTTGCTAGCCCAAGCATATTGTCTCCTGTACGCTGGGCTGCCTCCAATTGCTCGCGATCAGTCACACCAATCATTCCGCCATCTTGGGATCCACCTCCGGGCGAATCCTTCCCGACGCAGCGTCTTTGATGCACTTTCGCTGTGGCATTTGTTCATTCGTGGTTCATTCGGTGGGTGGCACCGTTCGCGCTGTAAATTAACCAGGGAGAGTGTCATGGGTTTCGTTGCATCGACCAAGTCATATAGCACCACGCACAAACTGCTTCTCTCCGCCGCCGGCTCGGTGGTTGCTGCTTTCCTCATGTCGTCGCCGGCGCATGCGTTGACGATGAAAGAGTGCAGCACCAAGTACCAAGCCGCCAAGGCCGACGGCTCCGCCAAAGACGTGAAGTGGAACGATTTCCGCGCAAAGTTCTGTGGCGCCGACGCCGCTGCTGCCGACAAAGCGGACGAAGCGGACGTCACCGCTACCAGCGAGAAGGAACCGGCAAAGCCGACCACCGCGGCGCCGAAGAACGTCAAGTTCCCGAAGGCGATCGATAAGAAATATTCCACTGAAACGCCTGGCAAGGCCCGCTTGCACACATGCGTCGACTCCTACCATGCCGCCAAGGATGCCGGCACGCTCGGCGATCTGAAGTGGATCCAGAAGGGCGGCGGCTATTGGAGCCTCTGCAACACGAGCATTAAGGCTGCAGGCTGAACGAAGCCCCCATAGATCCCAAAAAATACGAAAGGCCGTCCTCAGAGGCGGCTTTCTCGTTTCAGAAGCGAGATGAAAGAGCCGGGCCTGAATTCGCGCACCGTCGCCTCCAACTTCATCAAATGAAGGCAAAGGAGAAACCCATGTCTGAATTCACAGTGACGATCGAACCCTATTACTCCAATTGGCAAGGAAATGGCGAGCGTCCGATTTGGCATACCCACCTAGAGGCGTCATCGACTGACGAAGCGGTCGAATTCGGAAAGAAGTTGCGCGATGCGAACGGACATGCATTGCATCGGGCCGTAAAGATGACAGCCGATCCTCGGTTTATGTGAACTGCGACGAATTTAATACGAAACGGCTTCGCTACGTGAACTGATGAATCGCACCAAACATTTCGTCGCTTCGGGCTCCACGTCTTCGCAAAGCCTTCGCGAAGCAAAGTTTTGCCGACCTCTTGCCCGTTGCGGTAGATGTGTCCAGGCAGAGGAATTGACCCACCATCGATCACGCCCGCAGACGGCGAGGCTTCCCGGCCTTCCAATTCACGCGCCTCCATCACAAGATGATGGTTGATCCGACCCCATAACCCTGTCGCTCGCCATTCATAGAAATAGGACTGCACAGTTGTAAAAGGCGGAAAATAAAATCCTTGGGCATCATCCGCCATTGGCACCCAGTCGTGGCGATGTAAAGCAACGCATTCACGACCTCGCGAAGATCGGTGCTGCGCGGCCTGCCCAGCCGCCTCGGTTCGGGCAGGCAAGGCGAGATCAATCCCCATTCCCGGTCCGTCAGATCGCTTGCATACCGCATTGCGCGTCGGGCATATTGCCGACGGGTGAAATCAGTCCAGCCCATTGTGGTCTCCGTTCGTCCTAAGCAAACAAACAGAATCACGACCGGCTGATTTCACTCAACTCTTTTTCGGCCAGGCTCTGAGTCTGAGAGCCTGACCGAAAAAGAGAATAACTGAACGTATGCGAAATTAGATTGAGTTAGTGGATTTGGTCTGACCGAAGCCCCGCAGAATTTCATCTCTAAATCAGATATCTAATCTGTTGGACTGCGTCGCGACCGGTTCGAGTCCCTTCAAGCGCTGAGAATGAACGCGTAACGACATCATCCTAACGAACTTGTAAAGATGGTGTCGTTACGCTATATGGTCCTACTTGACAGGAGCTTCCCATGCCGACCTCGCACCCAAGCAAACGCCCGGACGCAAGCGTGGCGCTGAATATGCGCATTAAGCCTGCTACGCGCAACTTGATTGACCGCGCCGCTGAAATGCTAGGCAAGACACGCACAGACTTCATGCTGGAAGCTTCCGAGCGCCGTGCCGAGGAAGTTCTACTTGACCGGACGATCTTCACTGTCAGCGCAGAAGTCTACGCAGAGTATCTGGCCCGGCTTGATGCGCCAACACAGCCCAATGAGCGTCTTAAACGCACCATGTCGACCAAAGCGCCGTGGGATGAGGCGTGACCTTAAGCGTACCCGCGCCACTTGCTGACCATCACGAGCTAGCCGAATTCCATTCTGGTGTCCCTGAGCTTGACGATTGGCTGCGTCTCCGCGCCCGCGCCAATCAGGCGAGCGGCGCATCGCGTACCTTCGTCGTGTGTGAGGCCAGCCGCGTCATCGCCTACTACGCCCTCGCTTCCGGCGCGGTAAGACAATCGGAAGCGCCGGGACGTTTCCGGCGGAACATGCCTGATCCGATACCAGTCGCCGTGCTTGGACGCCTTGCCATTGATCAAACTTATCAGGGACGCGGTTTCGGCAGGGCGTTAGTGCGCGACGCAGGTCTGCGCTTGATCAATGCCGCCGAGATACTTGGGATTCGCGGCGTTTTGGTCCATGCGATTTCGGATGACGCACGAGCCTTCTACCAAGCGGTTGGCTTCCTGCCTTCCCCCTCCGACCCCATGATGCTGCTGGTCGGGTTGCATGACCTCAACAACGCGCTGACCTCCTGACCAAGCTGATTGCTAAATCGCTGAAATCAAATCACGGACTTCGGCGCAAGGAATGAGCTGCCGAGGGTTCCGGTCCATTCAAGGCGAACGTTCCCCCCGGAGGAGGGTCTCGCCAGTGGGATCGCCCTTAGAGCCCATGCGGAGATTTGGCCGCATTTCCGTCCACGTAACGGGCAACGGACATTCCCCACCTTTCTCAGCGCCAGCCAGAGGTAAATATGTCAGCAGCAGCGCACCCAAAGCGAATCTGAAAGGAAATGCTAACCAATCCCTTTCCGCGTGCTTTAACGCTCCCTGTTTTACGCTCTGCGAACATAAAAGGACGTAATGCAGATGAACAGGCAGGCGCGGTGGCAATGGGTTTTGAAATGGATTCTCCCGGCAGCCACGTCATTAATCATAGGGTGCGTTCTTTTAGGCACCCTCCACTGGGCCGCAGCAAACACAGATATAGTAGCCCAGACTCGTCAGCGGGATCTCGCCAGGCTGATCGTCTCAAAGATGCAGGTCAGCGTCGCTCATGATCAGGAAAGCGCGACCGTCTGGGACGATGCCGTTCGGAACACTAGCGCGCGGGATTTGGGTTGGCTTAACTCAAACCTCGGCGACTGGATGCACACTTATTTTGGGCATGACGCGGCCATCGTCCTTTCCGCCGACCTTAGCCCGATTTACGAGTTCATAGCGCCCTCGAATTCATCGTCGTCGGACGATATGCGCGTCGCTTACATGCCGCTGGCGGTTGCATTGCAGAAACGACTTGCTGCCAGCGACACCGAAGGCGTCACGGACCGGGTGCTCTCAATCGGCGAAAGCGACCTTGCATACGTCGGGCGACGACCGGCGATTGTGAGCGTCAAGCCAATCGTCTCAGACACCGGCGATATCGAGCAACAGCCAGGCGAGCAAAATCTCCATGTGGCTGTGAGGTTCCTCGACGAAAGTTTCGTATCCGAGATCGGAAAGGAATACCAGTTTGCTGAAATGCAGTTCGCGGAGGACGCTCCAACGGACGCTGAGCACTCATTTGTTCCCTTAACGGATCGTTCAGGCGCGGCGATCGGCTGCTTCACCTGGCGCCCATTTCGTCCCGGTGCGAGCGTGATGAAAGCGACCCTGCCGGCGGTCGGCCTCGCAGCCTTTGCCATTTTCCTCGCGGCGAGCGTGTGTGGGCATGCGATCTGGAGACGTTCAGCTCGGCTCGCCTCAAGTCGTGAGGAGCTCCAGCATCTCGCGTCGCGCGACCCGCTGACTGGCCTTTCCAACCGCGCTCATTTCAACAAGGGACTCACCGCTCGGCTCGGGGCAGCTTCCCAGAACCAGAGCCACTGTGTGCTGTTCATCGACCTCGATCGGTTCAAGGCAGTCAACGATACTTTCGGGCACGCGACGGGAGACAAGCTCATCTCACTCGTGGCCCAGCGGATGAATGAGATCATGCCGGCGGCGCTGATCGGCCGCATCGGGGGTGACGAATTTACCGTCCTGCTCGAAGAAGCCGACGACAAAGTGGCCGCCGCTTGCGCTAAGATCGTGCAGCGCCTGCGGGAGCCTTTCGAGATCAATGGCGCCCATATTGTCATCGGCGCGAGTGTCGGAGCTGCGGTTGCTGCCGGCCCCGCGGATCCGTCGGAACTCACCCGTCAGGCCGACATCGCCCTCTATCACGCGAAGGCTGCGGGTCGAAACACTTTCGCGATCTTCGGCGGCCATATGGACGAGTTGCTGCGCAGCCGTCGGAAGCTTGAACACGACCTTCGGCTGGCGCTCGAAACCAGGTCTCAAATTGAGGTCTTTTATCAGCCGGTGTATTCGGCGGAGCACAAGGGCCTGTCATCGATGGAAGCGCTTGCCCGCTGGAAGCATCCCGAAGAAGGCTTTGTCGCTCCCGACGTTTTTATCCCCATTGCCGAGGAAATCGGCCTTATCCAAGAGGTCGGCGCCATCGTGCTCGAGGATGCCTGCAGTGTCATGGCGGACCTTCCTTCCATCTCTATGGCGATCAACGCGTCGACACTGGAGCTCTGTTCCGACGGTTATCCTCTTCGTGTGTTGTCCAGATTGGCGAAATGGAACATCGATCCAAAGAGACTGGAGATAGAAATCACCGAGTCTTTGGCTTTGGGTGGAGAAGGCCATAGCGATCGGAACATTGCTATGCTCCGAAATGCGGGTGTGCGCATCGCCATCGACGACTTCGGAACCGGATACTCCTCCTTCTCGCGAGTGCAGAACCTCGCGGTCGACAGGATCAAGATCGACAAGTCGTTCATCGATGCAGTGCAGGGAGAGAGCAAGCCCCTCATTGAGGCGATGATCAAAATGGCGCGGGCGAAAGGTCTTAAGACCACGGCTGAAGGGGTGGAAACGGATGAACAGAGCGACGCGCTGGTGGCACTCGGGTGCGACAGCCTCCAAGGGTTCCTGATCTCGCGGCCCCTTGCCCGGGCGGCCGTTGTCGATTTGTACAATGGAGCTGGGAAGCAACCATGCACCGCTTGAAGCGACGCCCCCCAGTCCGCCTGTTTCGCTGAATAAGCATTTGGCTAGATTGGAATTCAGCCGTTTTGCCTTGAAGTCCCAACGGCGCCTTGCTTCCCTCCACCGAGGCTTCGACCGTTGATGGATCATCTGATGGCCTCGTCCCGTGGACATAAAACTTAAAAGGGTCCTGCGACCCGACACTGGCGCCGGCGTGCGGCAAGGCATTCTGCCCCCGGCTTAAGGTTCGATTGATGAGAGGAGTTCTGTCAAAGCTCCAAAGTGCTCTCGCGCCCTCCTTAGGACGTCGGCGCTTGCGATAGGAAGGTCGATGACGGCTTCAAGAGAACGAACCACCCTGCGGGCAGCACCCCGGATTTCACGAGAAGACATGTCGGACCTCAGGATCTCCGTCGCCAGGGTGAATTTGGCGCGATAGCTTAGAGCGTCTTGGGCAGAGAGCTGCCATTGGCGGTACATCTGTTGCATTGCGCGTTAACGCGTCAGCTGCCGAAAGCGTCGCTCATCATCTGCAAACAAAGTGAACAGCATTTTAATTAAAACTTAAGCGTAAGTTAGTGGATCCTTATTAAACCTGTTGCTCTCATGACTGGTGCCCGCGTGCCGAACGCGACCCTTGTCAGGAACAAGCGCTTTAGCTTTGGCGTTGCCGCATCACGGCCTCATCTGGCGCCGTCATTCGATGGCAGCTAGATCGCGCGGACGTTTTCCGTCTTGGGTTTTTCTTGCGATCCTGTCCAACGTCGTAGGAGACCTTCGAACCTCAACGTGCTTTCCGGCTTGCGAAGTCCCCCGGTCCAGATGCCTAGCATTCATTCGGCGGCGTGACGCATAAAGTATTCAGCCGGACGTTCGATCTTTGCGATTATTTCGAAGTCCCCGGGCATGTGGTGCAGGTCCGAGCCGGGTACCATCAACGTCCAAAATTCAGGCTCTTCGCCGAAAATCGCAGAGACTCGAACGACCGTGCTCTTGCCGCCTTCGCCCTTGATGGGCCTGGCCCAATAAAATTCGTCCGGAACTAAACGCTCTACCGACATAGCATCGACTCCCACTCGGAGGGAAAATAGCAGAAATTCTTGATTTTGGAACATTCGTCATGCCGGCATCCCCAAGTGGAAAGTACGGTTGAGAATGCGGTCATGTCGGTCGGTCCTGTTTCCGCTGAACGGGCACTGCCGCAACCAAGGCCATGCACTCCTTCGCCAGGCCAGACCTGTACTCCATCGCATAAACTGATAGAACGAGCGCCCGCGGAAATCGGAGAAATCGTCCGCTGCAGGACGCGGCCGGCAGCGGTGGAACTAGAAAACGGTCTGCACGTTTTCCGGCCGCCAAAAGGAAGCTCAACGACATGAACATGGCCTCGAAGATTGCTAAATCCCCTGCTGTCCCATCCATCGCGCACTTCTCGCCGAGGCCCGCCAGGCTCGCGGCTCTCCGTTGGACGACGTCGCAGAAACCACTGGTCTGACTGTGGCAGAGGTGACAGCTCTGGAGAACGACGCGGATTTCGACGCGTCGCGGATCCGAAGAACAGCAGCCGCTCTAGGGGTTTTAGACAAGATTTGAGACTGGAACCGGCTTTAACGAGCCTTCGGCGAACTCCGGGTGTAGATGCACAAGATTGTCGGCGGGGCGCTGTCGATGCTGGACGGAAGCGGAATGCGGTCTTCGTCTCGCGCTCATGCCGCCGAGAAGGTACATGGCGATCAAGGCGGCCAAATCGACTGCCATTGTTCTGCGCATGTCGTTACGGTCCAAACATCATCCGATAACATGGAGCCTATCCGACTGATAAAAGCTGCTCCAGCCATGAAGGTTCCTTTACACGAGCCGCCGGCCGTCCTGAAATCCCGCGACGAAGCTACCGCGCGACAATGGCATGATTTCCATTAGAGCGCCTAGCAGGATGAACCACCTGCAACCCTTTGCCTTCGATCAGTCGTTCGTATTCCTCCTCCCTGCAACGCCATAGCAGCCACCTGCGATCTCGATCAGCTTGTTGCGGTCCGTGATGTGGACGTTGCCGCGTGTCGATCTGATGGCGTGCATGCTTTCAAGAATGTGCAGCTCATCGGTGACGCCAGCCCGCCGGATGCCCAGCAGCAGCGCTTCTGACTGGAGGATCCGGCAGTTTTTTCCGAGAAGTTCCTCGGCGGTGTAGCCGGTCAGATTGAGAAAGGCGTCATTCGCGAGCACGATGGGCAATCAAGTTCCCGTGCATCTGAGGCTACCATCGGCATCCTTATGCGCTGGAAGGCGAAAGCGGCGAGCTATCTGCGGTCACCATTCCTTGTTTCGTCGCCGCGGCAGGATTGTCGGCATTAATGTCGGATGGTTGTGAACGAGACAATGTTGACCTCAAAACCCTTCGCTAGCGCCGTCCCGAAATTGTTCTGTATGACGGACACAAGGCCCCTGGTGAGTTGGCACAATGCTTCTCGCCGTCGAAGGCGATGGACCAGTCCTGAAGGGTAGCGGCTTCAGACGAGCACCCGCAGCTAGGCCAGTTCGATCAACATGTTCAGGAAGGCGCGAACGGACGGGTTGGTTCGGCGGCTCTCCGGCCAGACGGCCGTAATGTTATGGCGGTCCACTGAAAACTCGGACAGAACCGGGGTCAACTCGCCGCGCTTGATCCACGGCGCAGCCGTAAAACTCGTGCCCATTCCTACGCCTGCGCCCGCAGCAATTGCAGCAATAACAGCTTCGCTTGCATCGACGACAATACCGGAAGAAGGCACGATCTCGATCTCCCGTTCGCCAATCCGGAAAGGCCACCGAAACAGTTGGCCCGTGCTTTGGTAGCGCATATTGACCGTCTCGTGCCCCTCAAGGTCATCGGGATGCTCCGGGGTGCCTCGCGTAGCAAGATATTCGGGCGACGCGTAGCAACAGAGCCGATGCGGCGAAAGCCGGCGTGACAGAAGGCGCGAGTCACCGAGCTCACCGATACGGACAGCCAGATCGATACCCTCTTCGATGAGGTCGACCATTTGGTCGCTCAGCCGCAAATCGATCGTCACCTTCGGGTGCAGTTTCCGGAATGCGGCAAGCGCAGGCGCAATGACATGCAGGCCGATCGGCAGCGACGCTGCAATTCGCAGGGTGCCGGAGGGCTCTGCCCGCGCCGTCTTGGCCACCTGCTCGATCTCTTCCGCATCGCGCAACAGGCGCAAGGCGCGCTCATGCAGGTCGCGCCCCTCGGCGGTCAAGGTCAGCGAGCGCGTCGTCCGCATGAACAGCGAGACGCCGAGATGCTGCTCAAGCCGCTGAACGCTCTTGCTGATCGCCGAGGGAGAGATAGAAAGCGATCGAGCGGCCGCTGTGTAGCTCCCCAGAGACCCTGCTTTCGCGAACGCAATAAGGCCGGCCAGCCTCTCCAAACCCATTTGTTCCTTCATGGCACTATTAAAGCGAACAACACCGCAATTATCAACGGTGTGGCGCGGGGTTATCTTCTGATTGAACAGTGAACCCTAAAGTGAGGCTATGATGACCGAGACGATGAAAGCAATTCAGCTGCACGAGTTTGGTGGCCCGGAAGTCTTGCGCTACCAGAATGCGCCGCGACCCACACCGGCAAGGGGTGAGGTCCTGGTTCGCGTTCATGCGGCAAGCCTCAATCCACCGGATCTCTACCTGCGTGAAGGGTATCGCGCGCTGCCGCCTGAATGGCAACCCGATCCTGTGTTTCCTTTGATCCTTGGTACCGATGTGTCGGGGGT
The DNA here is from genome assembly GCF_025200775.1 of Rhizobium sp. WSM1274. Taxonomy (NCBI): domain Bacteria; kingdom Pseudomonadati; phylum Pseudomonadota; class Alphaproteobacteria; order Hyphomicrobiales; family Rhizobiaceae; genus Rhizobium; species Rhizobium sp. WSM1274. The sequence continues at coordinate 858,662 of NZ_CP104139.1, forward strand.
GGTCGCGGCAGTTGGCGAAGACGTCTCGGGATTCAAAGTCGGCGACGAGGTCTTTGCGATGGTGCGTTTCCCGGAAGACGTCATGAAAGGCAGCGGCGCCTATGCTGAGTATGTCCGCGTGTCCGCATCGGAAATGGCAATCAAGCCGTCGGGCATCGAACACATCCAGGCAGCCGGTGCGCCGATGTCCCTGCTCACCGCCTGGCAGTTTCTGGTCGAACTCGGTCACGATGCCCCGAACCCGTTCCAGTCGTTCCCTCATGCGCCAATCCCGCTCGATCGCAAGATCGTTGTGATCAACGGTGCCGGTGGCGGCGTCGGGCACCTGGCGGTTCAGGTCGCGAAGTGGAAAGGGGCGCGCGTGATCGCTGTCGCCTCCGGCAAGCACGAGGCGCTTCTGCGCGAGCTGGGCGCTGATCAGTTCATCGACTACACCACGACGTCCGTTGAGGCGGCCGTACAGGATGTGGATCTCGTAATCGACGCTGTCGGCGGCCCTAACATGGAGCGCTTTTTGAGGGTCCTGAAGCGGGGCGGAGCGCTATATCTCGTCAACCCTCTGGGCTTTTCCGGTCATGAGGAAGCGGCAAGGCGCGAGATAACGGTGTCGTCGACACAGGTTCGCTCGAACGGCGCGCATCTGGCCGAGGCCGGTCGATTGCTCGACGACGGCACCATTCGCGTCGTGATCGACAGCGTCTATCCGTTAGCGGAAGCGTCAGCTGCGCATCAGCGCGCGTCTCACGGAAGAATTCAGGGAAAAATTGTGCTCTCGGTTGTTTAACGAACGCAAGTCCCGCCGGTCAAATCCACATCAGTCGGCTGTCGGAGGGCGGCGGCAGCAGAAGGAGGCGTCATGCTCATTATAGCCGGACACATACACGTCGATCCCGCTGACGTGGTGCAATTTCTCGCCGACCTAAAGCAGCTTGCGATTACCACGCGAAAGCGTCCCGGCAACATTGCTTATGACGCCGCGGTGGACGATCTACAGGCCGGAAGGTTGCTCATATCGGAACGATGGGCAGACCAGACAGCGCTCAGCGCTCATCTCGATGCCGCCGATACCGTCTCGTTTGTTGGTCGGTGGCAGGGCCGCATGCAAGGGGATGTCCGCAAGTTCGACGCTTCGAACGAACGTGGGCTGATGGACAGTTAAGCCTCGCTTCTATAGTCACCCTAGCGGGCGACCGGATCACTTCTCATTCAAAAATTGTTGCGGTGCAAAAATGGCAGACCCTCTTTCATTGGGTTCTCACCAACTCTTATTGTGCACGTGCGAACAGATCGCTTCTGCAACCCGCCGGACGAGAGATATTCCAACGTCCGGCCAGAAAGAGGATCCAGATATGGGTGATCTCCTGAAAGGCATCTCCAGTTTTCGCGGCGCCGTGTTCCCGACCCACTCGGCGCTCTACCGCAAACTCGCGCGCGAAGGCCAGCAGCCCCATGCGCTGATGATATCTTGCGCCGACAGCCGCGTGATGCCGGAAACGATAACGCAGTCCGGCCCCGGCGATCTCTTCGTCTGCCGCAATGCAGGCAATATCGTTCCCCCCTTCTCGACCCTCAACGGCGGCGTCTCGTCCGCAATCGAATACGCCATCCTGGCGCTCGGCGTCAGTGACATTGTCGTCTGCGGTCACTCCGATTGCGGGGCGATGAAAGGGCTGTGCCACCCACAAATGCTGGAACCAATGCCAAACGTCTCAGCCTGGTTGCGGCACAGCCACGCGGCCTATTCGATTGTTTGCCAAGCCTATCCCGACGACCTTTCCGACGCTGAGCGTGTACGTGCGGTAGCGATGGAAAATGTTGTCGTGCAGATTGACCACCTGAAGACCCATCCATCAGTGGCGGCAAAGCTCGCGACCAACGAAATCACACTCCACGGCTGGTTCTTCGACATCGAGACGGGTGAGGTCCAGGTCTATGACGGGGTTCTGGCAAGGTTTACGGAGGTACAGGAGGGGGAGCAGCTGCCGGTGGCCTTCACGGGACGAGGCCATCCGCATGTCATGCCGCGGATTGCCGCAGCGCTCGCAGGGGAGTAGTGCCATGACAAACACCGGCTCTGTTTCACGCGACCTCGCTTCGTCTCTCGTGGTTTTCCTTGTTGCTATTCCGCTTTGCCTCGGCATTGCGATCGCATCGGGGGTGCCCGCGGCCATGGGGCTGATCTCCGGTATCGTAGGTGGCATCGTTGTCGGCCTGCTCGCGGGGTCGCCTCTACAGGTCTCCGGGCCTGCCGCCGGTCTTGCCGTGATCGTCTTCGGCTTCGTCGAACAGCATGGCATTGCCATGCTCGGTCCTGTGCTCCTCGTTGTCGGACTTCTGCAGATCGTGGCGGGTTTCCTGAGAATTGGCTCGTGGTTCAGAGCGATTTCTCCGGCGGTGGTTCATGGCATGCTCGCCGGCATCGGCATTTTGATCATCCTGGGACAGATCCATGTTCTCATGGGTGCCAAACCCGCCGCAGGCGGCATAGAGAATGTCACCGCCATCGACGAGAGCGTCAGCCGGTTAACGGGCACCAGTGTCACCAACGAGGCCATTGCACTGTTGGTCGGCCTTATCGCTCTCCTTGCAATGGTGTGTTGGGAGAAATTCCGCCCGAAATCACTGTCGCTCGTCCCGGGAGCTCTTGTCGGTGTTGCTGCCGCTACAATCTTGACAATCACGCTTGAACTCCCGATCGCCCGCGTGGACGTGCCCGCCTCTCTTATTGACAGCATATCCTTTCCGACGCCCGGGAATTTCGCCCAGCTAGTGCAGCCCGGCATTATTTTAGCGACGTTGATGATTGCCGTCATTGCAAGCGCCGAAACGCTTCTTTCCGCGGCCGCCGTCGACCGAATGCACGATGGAGAACGTACCCGTTTCAACAAGGAACTATTCGCCCAAGGCGTCGGTAATGGCCTTTGTGGATTGCTCGGGGCATTGCCGATCACGGGTGTCATTGTTCGTTCATCGGCCAATATCCAGGCCGGAGCTCGCACGCGCACCTCGGCAATATTACATGGCGTTTGGATCCTGGGGTTGGTTGCGCTTTTGCCGGTGATACTGGCAATGGTGCCCTTGACGGCGCTAGCCGCTGTACTGCTCGTCACGGGCTGGCGGCTGATCAGCCTTCACCATGTCCGCCACTTGTTCGAACACCATGGTTTTGTACCGGTCGGAATCTGGGCAGTGACGGTGGCAATGGTTGTCCTTCAGGATTTGCTGGTTGGCGTGGCGCTCGGCCTTGCGCTGTCGATACTGGAAATTCTCCCCTATCTGCGCCGAAAGCTTGTAATCAGGCATGCTGAGATCGACGACGAAATTCATGTCCGTTTGCGCGGAGCGGTCACCTGCAAAGACGTGCCGGCGCTACTCAGCACTTTCGAAGGGCTACCCGACGGCCGCAAAGTCAATATCATCGGCAAACATCTGTTTTACATGGATCACACCAGCGCTGAGACGATTAGCGAATGGCTCCGGCGCGAGACGAAATCTGGGCGAATCGTTGAGATCCATCCGCCCCGGACCGCCCGTCATCCCCGCCTTAAGCCGCTGTTTGACCGATTCTCAGCCGAAGCCGCCTGAACCTGGGAGGGAGAGCAGCTCCATTGCTCTCCCGTCGCTCGTCTCTAAATGCAAACGTCGTCGCGGGACAAATTGTCGGAGGGTAATTGGATGGTCGCAAACGACGCTGTACATTCTCCTGCGGATATTTGACGGCGGTTCGAACGATGCGGAACCGCTATCGGCAATCACCTGGCGCACTAGAAGTGCCTCCTGGATGCTCCATCATCGGCAAACCCTGGAAGCAGCGCTGGCATCGTAGGCAACGACCGCACCATAAGCCTACTCGTTCGCGGATCCGGCGGACGGGCCAGCGTTCCGTGCCATGAGCATCGTCTCGATTCCCGCGCTTGCCTTTGCTTTATGGCTTCAGTTCACGTTCGACGTTCACCTCTGGGTCCATCTGGTCCCGACGGTTCCACCGACCGGCCGGCATGCATATTGTTGTTGAGGCCCCTGAAAGGATGGCTGGTCTGCTCGCGTTACTTCCACAAAGCTGAAGAGGGTCGAATCAATCGAGGGGGATGAAGGCGAGCACGATCCCGAACTGAAGGGCGCCGTCGCAAGCTCGGAGTGGGCGCTCGCCATCTCCGCAATCCTCCTCATCGCCTTGGCGGGTTGGACCCTACGGAGACTGCACACAGCGGCCGCACCTGCGAACAGGTTCCTTCTGTTCGCCCACCCTGGACATGTCCTGTCACGAGCACTGCCGTGCTCATCGATCTGCTGGCTGGGGAAGACCAAGAGGAAATCGACTACGAGGTCAGCAGTGGCCGGAAGATACTCGATGCTCGCACGAAGATGATAGTTCATCATTCCTGATTGACTTGCCGCGACTGAGCAGGAGCCCGGCTACCGAGGTGATGATCATGGCCGCGCCGGCGAGTACCGGCAATGTCGGGCTTTCACCAAGGAAAGCCCAGCAGAGGAAAACGGCAATGATAGGGTTTACAAAGGTGTAGGTTGCGACCAGTGCGGGCGACACCCGCTTTAGGAGCCATATGTAGGCGGCAAAAGCGATCACGGTACCGGCGAAGGTCAGGTAGGCCCAGCCACCGAGTGAGACGGCGGAGATTTCGGTCAATCGCAAGGTTGTCAGTTCGCCAGACACCGCGCTGATCGCCAGCAAGGCAGCGCCGCCGGCGAGCAACTCAAGGCCGGCGAGGGCCGTCGACGCGAATTCGGCGGAATGACGCTCCGAGACAAATGTTCCGATGGCCCAAGATAGGGACGCCCCAAGCAGGAGAAATAAGTCACCGAGACGTAGCGCGTGCCCGCCGGAAGTCATTTCCTGCCATGCAATGAGTGCGACGCCACCAATGCCGGGGACCAGGAGTGCGATGGCCATGCCTGTTGGACGGTCGCCGCCCGGAACGAGTGACTGCAGGAGCGCGATCCACAGTGGGATCGTCGCCAACATCAGCGCCGCGAGACCCGTGGGAACCCGCTGTTGCGCCTCCGCCAAGACACCATGGCACCCGACAAAGAAGAGCAGGCCGCAAAGCCCCGCGACGGTCCACATTCTGGCTGAGGGCGATGCGGCGCCTCTTATTCTCGCATAGCCATAAAGAATAGCGCCACCGACCAGGCAGCGCACGGACATCAGAAGAAACGGTGGCATGGTTCGCAGTCCAAGCGCAAGAGCAAGATAGGTCGAGCCCCAAATAAGGTAGATCGCTGCAAACCCCGCGCCGATCCCAACATGTGATCTGGAAAGCGTCATGATGGTGATAACCTGCTAGATGTTATAACCACAACATAAAGGGGAATTGGAAGTTCCGTGAACGCAGCCGGGAATTTGAGGGCGAAGACCATCGCGCCAAAGTGGATCTTAGCGATCCGGTTTGAATACCGTAGCGTGGCGCTTGCGCACGGCTGCCAAGACGGCTTCCGAAAGCGCACGCGTTTCTAAGCTGGCAGGCCGCCAGCGAGGTTTGAGATGAACAAGGATCGACGGGAACTCACGATCTACTCGTGGTGATCAGGTGCAAGGCAGAATTGCCCCTTGTAACCGCTGCTGCTGACAGCTTGCGATCGAATGTCGCCAGCTGGCCCCCACGCGCCTTGGCTAGCGCAAGCAGGTAGGTGTCAGTTACCTGCCCCGACGTTAGAATTTTCGTGGGAGCGATATCACCTGACCCGACAAGGCTCACATCGTCCGGCCAAAAACTGTGACCGGGGAGCGACCGCAATTTGCGGACAATTTCCATCACGAGTGACGGTGAACCGGGAGAGTTGGGATATTTGGGGTTGCCGACAATCCGGATGACACCATTTTCGGTAATGGGGCAGCTAGCCCACGCGCTCTGACCTATCGCCGCGAACCATTCGTGCGCATCATCATGGGCTACATGGCCCGGATCGATTAAGGCAATCAGGACATTGACGTCGAGCAGGAAAGTCACGGCACTTCGTCACGCATGGCGTTCACGATTTCGAGCGTCACTGGCGGCGTATCCGGCCGTGTTGACAGGAGAGGAATGCCGTTGCGCTCGCCGCTGCTCGGCGGTCGGCGCAGAGAACGTCTCGCCAGCTCAGAAATGACCTCGCCGACGCTCCGGTGCTGCTGGGTTGCCATCGCTTTTGCTGCGGTCAGCACATCGTCGTCGATTGCCAAGGTCGTTCTCATCTCCGCCTCATCGCGCATCAATCATCACGCATCATATAAAGAAGGTGGTCGGCTTTCTCAAGGTGGGTACCGAAAGAACGCACCACTACGCCAATCTGTTCACCTGCGAAAACGGTTGAAATCACGTTCTCAAATGTGCGCAAATCACGGGTCCGGTTCGAACCTGCTCAAGGCGTGCATCGCTGGTTTTCGCAATGGCGGCTGAAACAATGTCAAACGAAGCCTCTGCACCCTCATTGAGCAGTGACATCACTCTCGCCTTGCCTGAAAGCTGTGATCGGCTGACCAAGCCATGCCGGTAAGTGGAACGAGCGCACAATTGCGGTAAGATGTTTCGTTTCCGGTTCTTGAGGTCCAATGTCTGAAGTCGATTGGTTAAGCCATCTCCTGCAAATCGTCACGGTAACCGGTCAGCTCGAGGTGCGCTGTGCCTATGGTGCGCCGTGGCGTCTGACGTGGGGCCGGGCGGCGGCGAACGAAATTCCCTACCACGTCATCGTCAAGGGCCGGGCCATCTTCGAGGATCCGGAGACGCGAACAGCAAGGGAACTGGTGAGCGGGGATATCGTGCTGCTTCCTCACGGTGCGGCGCACGTGCTTCACGACGGTAGCGGACAAACGCCAATCCCCACCCAGCAGCGCAAAGGCTCTGCCGGATGGATGTTGAGCGAGAACGACAGTCAGGGCGAGCAACTCGATTTGTTGTGTGGGCGATTTTTCATTGCACCGCCCCACGATCGGCTGATCCGCAATTACCTGCCTACGAACCTTGTGGCGCGAACGGGAGACGACGTCGGAAAAGACGGTATCGGATCGGCTGCCGATCAACTGGCCAGCCTGGTGGGACTGATGCGGATGGAGTCTGCCGGCGACCGCGCAGGAGGACGCGCCGTTCTCAACGCCCTTTCTTCGGCCCTGTTCACGCTGGTGCTGCGAGCGGCGAGCGAATCCGACAAAGCTCCCGAAGGCTTGTTAGCCCTGGCCGGCCACCCGCGATTGGCTCCGGCAATTGCCGCCATGCTCGCCGATCCGGCCCAGCCATGGAAACTGCCCGATCTGGCGGACTTGTGTGGCATGTCACGCGCCACATTCATGCGGCACTTTCAGGACAGGTTGGGTTGCTCCGCGCTCGACCTGTTGACCGATCTCCGCATGAGTTTGGCCGCCAACGAGCTAAAGAAGCCAGCAATCAGCACCGAGGCTGTGGCCGAAACGGTCGGCTATCAATCTGTCTCGGCATTCCGTCGTGTATTTACTGAGAGAATGGGAATGACCCCCGGGGAATGGCGCCGACAAGCGCATTCCGGGCGGGCGCGTTCCGGGGAATGATCCTTTCGCGCATTATATTGAGGTAATGCAGTCTCGATATTCTCACTGACGACCGTAAATTGGGCTCCGTAATCACTTGATGAGGGAGCCACCCAATGAACTACATCAGCAACGCAGCCAACGAACTGACGCCGACGAACGCCGTCATCGAAACCATCCTGAGCCGTAGTGCTGCCAAGTACTATGACCGCGCCGCCACCCTGAGCGACGATGAGATCCGCGACCTGGTGCGGATCGGCACGTCCGCACCGACATCGTTCCACCTGCAGAACTGGCGGTTTATCGCCGTCCGTACGCCTGACGCCAAGGCACGGCTCCATCCGATCGCCTGGAAGCAGCCCGCGATCCTCGACGCCGCCGTTACTTTCATCATCGTCGGCCAGTTGGCCGATGCCAGCACGGTCCCCCCGCGCCTGGCGCCGGTCGTGGAAGCCGGCATCATGCCGGCCCATCTGGTGCCGGAATGGGAAATCCCCGCCCGCGGTCTGTATGACCACCAGCCGCAGCGCCAGCGTGACGAGGCGGTGCGCTCCGCTACTTTCGGCGCGGCCGCGATCATCTATGCAGCTCGCTCGCTCGGCCTGGGTTCGACACCGATGATCGGCTTCGACGCCGAGGCGGTGCATCTCGAGTTCGGCCTGGCCGAAGACGAAATCCCGGTGATGCTGCTGACGATAGGGCCGGAGCGGGCCGGCAACTGGCCGCAGAAGCCGCGCATGCCGGTGGCCGACGTCCTGTCCTTCGCCTGATTACCAATCCAATCAAACAATAGGAGATTACAATGTCCAGAACCGTTGTTCTGACGCCGGAACAGGTGCCGGCTGAGTCGAAACAGACGCTCGACACGTTCACCAGGAACATCGGGTTCACGCCGAACATGATGGCGGCTTTCGCGCAGAGCCCCATTGCGTTCAACGCCTGGGCCACCCTGCTCGGCTCCCTGAGCAAAACGCTCGACGTGAGGACACGCGACAGCATCGGCCTCGCGGTTTCCGAAGTGAACGGTTGCAACTATTGCCTGACGGTTCACAGCTTCACCGCCGAACATATGGCCAAACTGCCGGCCGATGACATCATTCTCGCCCGAAGGGGCCATGCCAAAGACCCGAAGCGGGACGCGGCTGTGCAGTTTGCGCGAAACGTCATCGAAACCCGCGGCAACGTCAGCGACGCCCACCTGAAAGAGGTCCGGGATGTCGGCTACACCGACGCCAACATCATCGAGATCATCGCACTGGTGGCGATGTATTCGCTGACGAACTTCTTCAACAACGTCTTCGATCCCGAGAAGGACTTCCCTCTCGTCACTCCAGCTGGCTCGATCTGAGCCTTCGACTGCGCAACCTTTTGAAGCTTTGGGATCATTGACATGAATATTCTCCATATCGATAGCAGCCCGAGGCTGGGATCGCACAGCCGTCAGCTTTCGGCGGCGATCATCGAAAAGCTTCTTGAGGTTGCGCCTGGCGCGAGCATCATTCGACGTGACCTGGGGGCTGAACCCCTGCCACAAACCGAAGCCCTCTACGCCGTTGCGTTGGCGTCGCCGGCAACGTTGGCCGCCCCGCCGATGGGTTCTCTTGATCTTTCCGAAGCGCTTATTCGGGAAGTCGAAGCGGCCGACGTGATTGTCATCGGAACGCCGATGCACAATTTGACGATACCCTCGGTCCTCAAGGCGTGGATCGACCAGATCCTCCGCGTCGGCCGCACGATGAAGTCAACGCCATCAGGCAAGGTTGGAATGCTCCGGGACCGTCCGGTCTATATCGGCGTGGCTTCCGGTGGCTTCTTCACCGGCGAGCGCGCCAACCAGCCGGATTTTCTCACACCCTATCTGTCGCTGGCACTCAGCTCGATTGGGCTGAAAACGCAACAATTTCTCCCGCTTCAAGGGACCGCTTTCCTGGATCGGAGTCAGGCGCCGTTAGCGAGGGACAAAGCGCTCGCCGCTCTCGATCTGACCGCCGCTGAGCATTTTCGAGAATTCCACGATCGTCCTGCAATGCTCACAAGCGGTAGCAGACCGTATCGCGATGTCCTCTCGCTCCGGCAAGCGTCACCAGGAGTGTCCTGAGAGCGCGCCCAAGCTTTTGGCGCCCGCATCCAAACCCCTCCGGCCTCCGCCGGACCATGAACACGAGGCTTCAGATGATTTTACCAAAAAATACTTCCTCCCAAATCGGCGACAGGATCACCAGCAAATCAGCACCGCCTGATGACAGCGCCGTTCGGGATTGGCTCGGACCAGAGGCATTCGGCCATTGGACCGGCTTGCGGACCTGGATTGACGAATTCTATCCGGGAGTTTTCGCGCCAGACTGGCTCTACGGCGGCAAGAACCGCGGTTGGTCCTTGCGCTATAAGAAAACGAAGGCGTTCACTACCTTGGTGCCGGGATACCGACGGTTTTCGGCCATGGTCGTCATGGGCGGAGCAGAGCGAGAGAAGTTCGAGGAGCGGCGTTATATCTGGCGGACGCAACTGGTCAAGCTTTATGATGAAGCCAAAACATATATCGACGGAAAATGGCTGACGCTTGCCATCTCATCAGCAGACGATCTGCATGATGTGAGGGACCTTCTGACGATGAAGCGCCCGCCACCGGCGCGCAGTTGAAGCCGAATAAGCCGGGCTGCCGCGCGGTATCACACAGCAACACGATAACAAGGCCTTCGCGAAAGGCGTCGAGCCCACAAAGAGTTGCGCGAGAGATCGAAAAGACCTCCCACACCTGCAATTTCACCGAACCAACAAATATCCGAGGAGACAATTCCCATGAAAGCGATCGTAGTGACCGACCAGGCTGCGGGAGCAGCCGGAATCAAGCTGCTGGAGCGGCCCGAGCCGCAGGCCGCGATAAACGACGTCGTTGTTGAGGTCCATGCCGCGGGGTTCGTCAACACCGAACTGGATTGGCCTTCGACCTGGACCGATCGGACCTTTCACGATCGGACGCCATCGATCCTCGGCCACGAGCTGGCCGGTGTGATTACCGCGCTCGGCTATGGCACCACGGGGCTGTCGATCGGTCAGCGGGTGTTCGGCCTGTCTGACTGGTATCGCGACGGCACACTCGCCGAGTACGTCGCGGTCGAGGCCCGCAACCTCGCGCCGCTGCCGGGCGACGTCGACTTCACAGTTGGCGCAAGCCTGCCGATATCTGGCCTGACCGCGTGGCAGGGGCTGTTTCAACACGGCCGCTTTCAAGCGGGGCAGAGCGTGCTAGCACACGGCGCGGCTGGCGCCGTCGGCTCAATCGTGACGCAGCTTGCGCGGGAAGCCGGCGCCTATGTCATCGGTACCGGACGCGCAGCTGACCGCCAGAAGGCCCTGGACTTCGGTGCAAATGAATTCGTCGATCTTGGAAACGACACCTTAGAAGACGTGGGTGGCGTCGATCTGGTGTTCGACGTTATCGGCGGCGATGTTCAGAGGCGGTCCGCAGCGCTGATCCGGTCCGGGGGAACGCTTGTGACAGCCGTCGGACCGACGGATATTCGACCTGCCGATGGCCTGGCGATTGACTTCGTCGTCGAGGCTGATCGTGCCCAGCTATCCGAGATTATTCAGCGGGTCCGGGACGGAAGATTGCGGACGAACATCGGCAAGGTTTCAAGCTTGGACGATGCGGTCGCCAACTTCAATTCGACGGAACGGCGCGCGGGAAAGACGGTCATCCGCGTTCTCCCGTGAGCACGCCCCGCGCACTCCTTGGACGGGGGTCCTCCAGGGGGTGCGCATTGCACACAAGCTTCGCATATCGCCTTAGATTCGCTTATGCGCCTTCATTCCGGCCTTTCGGGCAGTGTTGGCGATATCTTAAGCGCTGCCGTTCGTCATCGGTTCCGCGGTTGACCTGATCGGGTGGATTTCCGACTGACGGTAAGCGCGGATCGGTGGTATCTTACTTTACTGCCGAAAAGGCTGTCGGTGATACCACAGCTGGTTAGAGCTATTGGAGACGATTTGCGCCCCCGCGCTCTGACTCAAAGGCTGCTAAGCGCCAGTTCGCCAGCCACAGCCGGATGGCAGAGTAGACGATCGTCCTCAATGATCGTCCGAAGCTCTGCATCAGCATGGCGGAAATGATCAATCCATATAGAAGTGTCTGCCAGTATCACTTGGCAGCTGCGCTTCGGCAACGTGGAGCTGCCTCTGCATCGGGCATGGTTCCGCCGAGCGCGATGAGGCGTTTTCCGGACTCTACTCGGACGAGCATCTCCAACCCCTGGCGGACTAGAGCAGCAGTTTCATTTGTGCCGGTAAGGGACCTGGCCCTTTCCATGAGAGTGTCGTCGAGATTGATAGTCGATCGCATCGTTTCCTATCCTTGTCCCCGTTTTGGCAACGAGGTTGCGTAAGCAGCAGCTTCGCCGGGGTAGGGGAAATCGTCCCCGAGCTGACGGTCCCCATCGTAGACTTTGAAGCTAGGCCCTTCAACTTGAACGATCTTATAGCCATTCACGTATTCGATCTTCGGTGTTTTCCAGCCCATCAAAAGCTCTCCAGTCCAGTCCGAGGGTTGTCTCTGAACATGGCGCCAAAGACCTCATACCCGGGGGTCTATGACCTATCAGGTACCTCACGATTAGCCAACGCTGGTTCGATCCTTTTCAAGGCGGGAATTGACCGTTCGGTTGCTCGATTACTCAGTGGCTCATGCGGCCGCCGCTTATGCCCTCGCGGCTGAATGCGATCTAGCCAGTGCTAGATCGCACGGGTGACCCGTGGCGCAACCGAGCAATCCGGAATCGTGTTCGGGGCCTGGTATCATCAGGGGTATGGACCGCCGGGATGATAGTGGTTATCTGCAGGCCTTGCTGCGATGCTGAAAACGTCGCCGAAACATCACCGCAGACACCCAAGGCTTCTCAAAGTGAAACAAGTGCGGCGCAGCTTTGCCGTCGAATACAAATCTGGACGCCGAAAACTCAGTTCCAATTCGAGTTCGATCTGGGGAGACATGGATCTCAAGTCCGTTGCGAAAGATCTGCAAGACGAGACAATGCCATTTCTTTCGGCAGCGCCTCGCGCTAGCAGCGGCGAGATGCTTCTATCCGGAGAGCAGGCCGGGCCATTGTTGACACTGCCGATGGAGCAGGAGACAAATGCATCGGCTTTACAGGAGACCACAATGGCCGACAAAAACGACACGACGACCAATGCTGACACGCCGGCCGCCGCGGCGCCTGATGTACCGAAGAAGGTGCGCAAACCTCGCGCCAGGAAGGCGGTGCCTGAAACGGCCTCAGCAGGCGTTTCTGTGCAGCCGACAGCGGCTTCGAATGCCACAGCTGGAAGGCAGAAGAGAGGACGCAAGGCAAAGTCCGACGAAGGTGCAGCAAGCGCCACGCGTGCGCCTGTCAAACGTGCTCCGAGGGGGACGACCGTACCGTTGGTGGCGGCAGTTGACGAGTTTGCGGATCTGCTGCAGCTGGAAGAGGAAAACCAAAGACTGCGCAAGCTGCTGGCGGAGAAGCTCCGTGCAGAAAATGCCGATCTGCGAAAGCGACTCAACCTGGCTTGATCGGCAGCAGACGGCCAAGCGCTGGCCGCATTCTCATGCTTATTGATGTGAATATTTTGGCGGCGGTTCGTTCTGCCGCCGACGCTTTTTCTCGCAGTTTCCACACGGGATAGAAGTCGAGGTCGAATAAAATGGCGTCTCCATGGAAACTTCTTGCTCGGCTGGTGTCGCCGCGACGGCGGCAGAGGCAAGAATACGGCTCGACCATTGACGTGAAGCCGGACTTATTGGCCATCGCCAACCCGACTGAAACTGCAGCCAACGAGTCAGACGCCATAGACCGTCCGGCAGACCAAAAGCCAGTTCTCCAGGGTTATTCCTCGGCGGTGTCAGTCGCCCCGGATCGTGCCGAACAGGCAAGCAGTGTTGATGACACGACAGATGTCAAAAGCTCCTCGCTCGAGAAAGCGGCTGATCCGGCCCCCTCCAATGGGGCCGATATAGCTGCGCACGTCGCACAAAAGGCCTTGCAGATTGACAAAGGGGCAGCGCGAAAGCGCAGCAGACAGGCCAAGAAAGCTGTCGATTCGCAACCTTCTCCACGCAGTTCGATCGTTTCTGACGATGTAATCAGCCTGGATGGCGAAATCAGGCTGCTCCGGGATCAGTTGGCGAGGAAGCTCCGACTTCAAAACGCACAATTGAACAGGATGCTGGAACGGTTCGACAGCTAAGATATCCATTTCCCGCATCTCGGGCCAATCTGCCTTAATTCCGAAAGGGTATGCTACGTTGCCGGCGCAGGCATCGTCTATCCGGCCTGCTGCCAAATGAAAGCTAGCAACTGGGTTTGTACGGCTGTGCTCAATGCCGACGCTACTTGCCTCTACTGAGATGCCTTGGCCGTCCCCGTCTCCACCATCAGCCCGACGGAGCGGTTGGCCGTGACATGAAGTCATCCTGGTCAGTTTGCCCGACCAGCCTCGCTCGAACATCGCGCAACGTGACGACAATTGCAAAGCCCAGCTCGTGCTCATCGACGACATCGCTGAGAGATTTGAAGCGACATACCTCCAACTTTGCTTGCCTCGCGGGCGATCGACGGTTGCCAGCCGGCATTTGAGCCCATTCTCGCGCCACGCCCGGGATGTTCACCACTCAGGATGAAGATCTTGATTGCGCGTGTGCATCGCCCACTCCTCATCCGCGACGAGAGGGATGGGATACCGGCTCGCGGATTTGCTATGCCCACCTCCGTCTAACCTTCCACTTGAATTGCGGCCATAGCGTCCTGCCCGGCTTTTGGTCCTGCCAGGCTCGCGCCGCCGGCAACGGCTTTGCCGTCCTCCACTGCGTTGCGGCCCTGCGGGTGCAGGCAGCGCTTGCAGCCCGGCTTTCGGACTGCCGTAGCAGGTCGCGATGGCCGCGACCTCGAAACGGAGGTTCAGACATGAGCACGCAGCAATCCAATCAACGATCCGATATTTACAGCCGCATCACCGCCAGGATCATCGCCGATCTCGAACAGGGCGTGCGGCCATGGACCAAGCCCTGGACGACGGGACATGCGGCAAGTGAAGTCAGCCGGCCACTGCGCCACAACGGCCAACCCTATACCGGGATCAACGTCCTGCTTCTCTGGTCCGAAGCCATCGCCCGCGGCTTTGCCTCGTCGAGGTGGATGACGTTTCGCCAGGCAATCGAACTCGGCGGTGCCGTTCGCAAGGGCGAAACCGGCACGACCGTCGTCTTCGCCAGTTCGTTCATCCGCACCGAGACCACCGAGACGGGCACCGAGGTCGAACAGGACATTCCGTTCCTCAAAGCCTACACGGTGTTCAACACCGATCAGATCGCCGGACTTAATGGCCGCTTTGACGACGTCGCAACTGTCCAGGATCCGATGAGCCGCATCGGCAATGCCGGCCGCTTCTTTGCCAATACCGGCGCGCTGATCCGGCACGGAGGATCGGCGGCCTATTATGCCGCTCAGCGTGACTACATCCAGATGCCGTGCCTGGACGCCTTCAGGGACGACGCCGCCTATGTCGCCGTCCTCAGCCACGAGATGACGCATTGGACCGGCGCACCGCGACGGCTTGATCGCGATCTCAGCCGCTACGCGAAAGACCGGAGCGATCGCGCCCGCGAAGAGCTCATTGCCGAACTCGGCAGCGCGTTTCTCTGCGCCGATCTCGGCATCGTCCCAGAGCTCGAACCACGCCCCGACCACGCACGCTATCTCGATAGCTGGCTGAAGGTTCTGGGCAACGACAAACGCGCCATCTTTTCCGCAGCAGCACATGCGCAGCGCGCCGTCGACTACTTGCATTGCTTGCAGCCGGAACTCGACGAGGAGGAGGCGGCGTGAGCCGTCTCTTCCTTGGCTGATAAAATGCCTGAATGACCAGGCCGTCCCCGGCCTTGCAAGCTCTCCGCAGTGAAAGCCTACGCCGCTCTATGTCGACACAGCACCAAATGGAAAAGTATTATTTGTCACTGCAGCTATGAGCCAAGGCCAGCCACACAATACCGACACGGGCGGAGCTTAGTGAATTGATGATCTCGTTCGATTCGCCCGCATAGGCCAATCGACGCAAAGCTGGTGGCGATCACGGAAGCCGCGGCATTTCCTCCCGCGCGACACGCCAGATCCATGCTGTGATATCCGGTCTTTCTTCGATCATCTCAGCCAGCATTTTGTCGTAGTCTTCGCCGGCGCCGGGAGGCACAATGAACATAGCGACGGGAGCCGGGCGCTGTTCCGGCAGGGTGACCGATACCACCGGCTGCTCTCGGGAGAGATTAAAGCGCAGGCCTTTCACGCTCTTTCTCTTCAGCCTTGAAAGCCGTTCCAGGAGATGTTCCTCATGGATGCTCTCGAACGGAATCCAGTTCTCGTTGACCACCATCATGGCTATTTCCTCGATGGAAGCGATCCCCGCGCCTGATATCCCGAAGGTCGCAATCATGATCAGATGGAAGTCTACTCTTGACCGCCACAGTTCGAGCTCCGTCTCGTATCTGGCACTCAACCGCTTCCATGCCCCTTCCTCGATCATAAACGGGAGGGGAAGGTGACGTATGGCGATTTTCTGGCCGCCGCGGGCCGCCGCGAACTCCTTGACCTCCGCCACGGTCATCATGAGTTTCCGCGCTCCGGCACCGGAAGTATAGGCAGGAGCCAAGGCCGCCGCTCGGCGGATGGCTATTCCCTCCCGGTCCTCCTGATGAAACACTTCCGGCACGAACAGAATGTCGCTCAACGGTCCGCCGCGTACGGTCATCTGCGAGGCCGCGTTCATGAGGCTTGAGCGGACTCGGCCCCAGCCACGTTTGCCGGTCCACGATGAGCGCCATTCCGTCAGTTCCCCTGCTTCCCAGAGATAGTGCAGGACGGCGCGCAACGAGAGCTTCTTTGACTCGCTGCGTAGAGCCGCCTCAGACGCCTCCGTTGATGATGCTATTGTGCTGCGAGCCCCGTTCTTCGTCAGGGGAAAATCGAGCTTCAGGGCGGCCTTTCCACTCTCATCGATCCGGATCCCATTGCCGATCAAGGACCCCAGGCCTGATAATTCGTAGGGCGGTTCGTAGGACGGGCATGCGGGGGCATGGTCCCGTCCGGAAAGCGGCATGCGCTTGATGACATAGAGCTCATCGACGCGCGCAATGTACATGGGAAGCGGCGGGTTTTTGCATCGGCAAAGTGGCCGCAGCTTCTGCGCGTAAGCCTGTTCGAGGCGAGTCGGAAGCTCGGGAGCGTCTTCATCGAACGTCTGCTCGCCAATCAAAAACTGTCGCACATCGCTTCCTTGATCATCTCGCCGGACCGGCTCACCAAATCACGGCAAAAGTAGCACGGGCTTCCACGATTATACTAGCGCAAAATAGGCAGTATGTTGCTGGAGCAGGTGCATCAGACCGGCCTTGGCGTCGCACGCTCGATGCCGAGGCGATCTGCTCGATCTCGTGCGCGAAACCTGCGGGCTGATCGACTTCCGCGACCTCGCCGACGAGGCACAGCATTTCCTCGGTCTTCCTTCAACCGAACCGGCGCAGCCCCGCTCGCGCGGCACCCTTAACCCTCCGCCAGGGGTAGTTTCCTCGAGGGAAATCACGGTGAAGTTGCGGATCGGGAGCTCGATCCGGACATACGAGCTCCTAAAGGTCCTGCCAGATCAGGGATTTGATAGGCTCGATATTGCCGACGCATATCTGATTGCACTTGGAAGGCTTCCGCCCCATCATCGAAATCCGACCATCGCCTCATGGCGCAGGCGGTCGCGGTGGGAGCGCATTTCGTTTCGGAGGACCAGAATGTGCCGCTTTACGGCATGGCGTTGCTGACCTGTTCGGGTCCTTCAACTTCCCGTGGTCCGACTTGGTAATAGATTTGTATGCGCATCCGGCCTATTCGCTGGAATGGGCTCTATTTCGCCCACGAGTGGCTCACTGCGCTGCAGTCTTTGCGTGAGGCGTGACGATCTCTTGCGCGGCAGCGCGCGCCATTACCTGCCCAGTGATCACGTCGGGTCGCGGACGGCAGACGCAACCTTGGTCGGCCTGTAGCCCTTCCGATGCTTCCGGCGAGCAAGATCGAGAACATGCGCGACGGCTTCCTGTTCGGTTCCGAACACGTCGGTCCTCTCGCCGCCACGTCTGCCGATCCGTCCCCAACTGCGCAAGACCGCGGTTTCGCCGAACAACGTCGGCTCGATTGCAAGCGTATAATAGCGCGCCATGTTGCGGCTGGCATCGATGCGCCGGCAGTGGAGGTGGAACGACATTCGGGTCATGCCGGAAATCATTCCCGTGGGGACCGACCCTGTCCAACGAGAGTTTTGAATCCTTTGCAGCCGATGGATTCCGTTTTGTGATGTATTGGCACGTCACGGGCCTGCGAAGAACGCTCGACGAAGCCGGTCTCGGTCGCTCGAGGTTGCCGGTGTGCCAACGACTGGATGTCCGCCGGAACACTGGTCGAATCTGTCAATTGGGTGCCGGGGCGAGTCCGCGAAGGATCACATGTTCGATCCCCGAGCTGGCAGTTCCACCCGACATTCACACGGTTTGCAGTTGCCGATGCGGTCGCCGCGTCGGTCCCGCTGAGCGACAAAGTATGATGGGGCAGCAGTGAGCGACTCTCTTGCAATGGCCAGGAGCGGCGACGTCTTAGCGCCGAATGGTGGCGAGGCATTCCAACAGCCCGTAGTCACATCCCGCGCAGATCCGGACCCGGGGGCCATAATGGTTTGTCCTGCCCTGGGTTGCAATCTGGGGCCGTCCCGTACTTCATGCCGCCTTTTTAAGGGACCGGCCGCCATCAGCGTCAACCCGCAAGGGGTTCCCCTACGCTTGCGCTCCGGTGACGCCTGCGGCTCGGCCCCTTCTTCGGGCGCCATCGGGAATGGTCCCGAGCAACCGAAGGAGACAATACCATGGCCACCACGATCGCAATCCTCACCGCAAAGAGCGACGGCACCCTCGAAGGCATCTTCGCTACCATCCGGGTCAACGCCCCGATCGCCATCGTCCCGAACGCCAGCAAGGCGAGCGAGGAAGCTCCCGACTACCGCATCATCCACCGCAAGACCGGCTTCGAGATCGGCGCGGGCTGGAACCGCATCGCCCGCTTGACCGGCGAGGAATATCTTGCAGTGAAGCTGGAGGCTCCTGAAATCGGCGTGATCTTCGGCAATCTCGCACAAGCCCCCGGCGGCGAGCCGAACCGCAAGGTCATCCTCTGGAACAACCCGAACTGAACGACAGACAGTCGGCCTCGAGCGATCGAGGCCGACTTTCAGAATGCCTCTGCCGCGAGCCTTGTTGCTATTCGAGCCGTCAAGGGCATCGAGCCCGTTGCCGGCTTTTCCGGTGCCATACCGAGAGGGAAGGTCTGCTCAGTCCCTCCGAGGGTGCCATGGCGACATGCAGGCCTCAAGGACGAGCGGTGCCCCCAATTTTGTCTCCGCTCCGGTCCCCTCCGCTTTGGCAAAATCGGCTCCCCCACTCGCCGGCTCCGCCGGTTGCTTCGCAATCCCTGACCCCTGCATACCGCCATGACCGCAGGCGTCGTCTTTCACAAACGTCAAGGAGACGACAATGACCACTTGCATCGACGAAATCATCGCGCTGCTGCAGGCTGAGCTTCGGAACGCCGATACGGCCGAGCGTCGGCAGATCGAGAACGAGCTCGAACTGGCGCTGGCCGAACGTGAGGTGATCTGGGCCGAGCAGGACGGCCGCATCAAGGCTGAGCCTCCGTTCTGACGGAAGCTTAACGCCGTGCCCGTGAGCCACGCCGGCCGGATCGACCGGCCGCCAGGCTATCGTGGGTTTCACCCCTCGACACTCCCCGCCGGCTGATGCCGGAAACGGTCGCGTCCCCTTTGGGGCCGCGGGCCTCTTCTCTCTCTGACGTCCTATTTTACTCCAGCAAATCCGGCGTCAAGGACGGCGCGGTCTCCCCCAATTTTGCCGCAAGCGACAAAATCGGTTCCCCCGCTTGCGAGCCGCGTTCCGCGGTCCTTGACCCCTCTTTGCCGAGGAGTGGCCGATCTCCGTCATCAAGATGAAGGAGATCACATTATGACATCCGACCAGAACCTCATACTCTACAGCAAGCTTGCCGGTTTCCGGCTCGTCGTCCTCGCAAATCGCTTCGGCTGCGACACCGATTTCTCGCGAAAACTTCACGACCGTCTGATTGAAGGACTCGAGGCGGCAATCGCTCGAATCCAGATGATGATGGCATTGGAACGACGTGTTCTCACCGGAAAGGATGAAATCGCCGAATATCAGCTGCAGGGCGAGACGGAGATATTCGGGCGCTTCACCATCAATCTGCTGGACGACCTCGAAATCGATTTCGACACGCATGAATACCGCATCAATGGCAGCGAGTGGATCAACGCTTTGACGGCGGATGACGGCGGGGTCGATATCGCCTATCCGGAGCTGGTCGCGCTGCCCGAGATGCAGCTGAGCTCGCTGGCGCCGATCGTAAAGGAAATCACGCAGGAAACTGGAATTCTGGTTCATGCGGTGCGCGCCGTTCAATCCTCGTGGTAACGGCGCTTCGGATGCAGAGAGGCGGCGGACGCCGCCGCCTCCTACTGCCGATGCTCAGACATTGTGTCCAAAATTGCAGCATTGTTGCAAATATTGTATATTACAACAAATACAGCAAAAAAGGAAAACCACATGTCTAAATCAACTGGTTCCTATTCCACCAGCGATCTCTCGCGTAAGTCTGGCGACATCATCGCCGAGGCCCTGCGCCATCCAGTGACCATCACCCAGCGGAATAAACCCCGGCTGGTTCTCCTGAATATCGAAGACTACCAGCGGCTGATGAAGCAATCGGACCGGCGCACCGTCGGGATCATCGAAACGATGCCCGATGAACTGTTTGCCGAGTTCGAAAACGCCGTCGAGGCCTGCGCCGGCAAGGATGAGGCAGGCCGCTCATGAACTACGAGCTGATCCAGACCGCAAGCGTCATACGCTATCCTTACCTATGGGCGCGACAGGCTGGGCGTGGGGACGCAAGGAGCGGCCGGTCGTCGTGGGTGTGAGAATGCCGCGGCGGGACGGTGATCTGGCTCCCTTCTTTCCCGTCACTACCAAATAGCCGGAGGCGTCGCGGTTTGCTGTGGAAGTGCCAGCGACCGAAAAGCGCCGCGCCGGCCTCGATGCCGATCGCAGGCTTTGGATCATCTTCGATGAGTTCAATACCGACATCGTTGGAAACTCATTCTATCTTGAGCCCGAGCCGCCGACCGGACGCTTCAGCAAAGCCTTCTTCCCGCCGCTGCTGCACGAATTCATCAGTCGCCGCAAGTCGGCCACGGAGGTCAGCCGATTCCGCTGGCCTTTGGCGCGTGATAGCCTCGTTACCGCTTGGCCTGCTGCAGCTGTCGCAAATAGTCTCCGCCGCTCGGCGCGTCGACTTTTCGAGCTTCTCCTACCCGTTGGCTCCGATCCGCCCCAGCTACGCACCAGCGATACCTTCCACTATCGTCGGCAGGATCGATAAAGGCGCCAGCCTGCAAGGACGAGGTGCAGGATCAACCGTCACTCACGGCCCCGGTTTGACGAAACGGTTCGCCTTGGCTGCTGCATTCATGTCCTTCCGCCGGAAGTAGATCGCCCGTCCGCAGCGGATCGGGGGATGGCCCTGCACGATGATGATCTGCTCGTCCTTGCGCATCGATTGGGTGATCTCGTGCGGCATGATCAACGGCCGGCGCTGGAAATTGACACTCTCGGACTTGCGCGTGCCGCCGTTTTTTGTGTCCCAGCCGATGTTGCGGGATCGGCCCTGAACCTCGACGGTCATTTCCCCGCATTGGGCAGAGACGTTCCGGGCGGTATCAAGCGCCTTGATCGCAGCGTAGCTGGCAAAGGCGCAGCCATCGATCCACGAGGTGGCGCCGTCTTTTCCAAAATGCCGCTCCATCTGGCCGACCGATTGATACATCAACATCATCGTGATCCCGTACTTGCGGCCGCGGTCCCGCGCCTCCTCCAGAATGCGCATGTAGCCGAGCAGATCGACCTCATCGAGCATGAAGAGTGCCCGGCGGCTGAAGGCGCCGTCGGCCTGGATCATGGCGTTGATCAGAGAGCCGATGATGACGCGCCCGATGCCCGGATAGGAGCGCAGGATCGATGCCGGGATATTGAGGAATACGTCCGTCCCGCCAGCGACGATATCGCTCGACCTGAAGGCATTGCCGCAGACGAGCGCGGCGTAACTATCCAATGAGAGCCATTGCGTGTCCTTCGACGCCGTCGAATAGACACCCGAGAAGGTCTGTTCGGTCATGTTGGTGAAGACGCCGAGCGTTTCGCGGATGAAGGCAGATTCCGAGTGTTCTTGAATGTCGCGCAGCATGGCGAGCACCGACGGCTCCGGCTCGGAAACGATCTGGCGCAGGCTACGCAGGTTCCGCCGGCCGGCATATTCCGGCGACAACATGACGTGGGCGAGCAGACCGGTCAGGAGATTGTGCGCCTGGTTCTGGAAGTAGGAGCCGGTCGAGGATTCGAAGCGCAGGCTTTCGGATAGAAGCATGTGGGCGATGCCGACGATATCCTCCTCCTTTTGTTTCGATGCCTCGATGCCGTCCAGCACGTTGAAGCCCATGATCGGATTGGTCGGATCGAGCACCATGACCTCGCGTCCGAGGGTGCGGGTGCGGTGTTCGAGCACCATCGGTGCGACTTCGGTGGAAGGGTCGAGGCAGATCAGAGGACCGGTATAACGCAGCGCGGTCGGCAGGACGTTGCTGGTCGTTTTGTATCCGCCCGATCCGGCAAAAAACAGCATATGGGTGGAATCGAAGTCTTGGCTGTAGGTCAGCAACGGCGCCTTGCCGCCCTGTCCCCACGTGTTGCGATCGTTCGGATCGAACGGCAGCTCATGGACGATTTCCTTGTCAACGCGATAGCGTTCGCCGACGACGATTTCGCCATCGGGCGGAAAGAGCTTTGCCACCGCCGACATCGAAAGCCAATCCGCATCGCCGAATGTTCCGCCCTTTGCACGCCTGACCTGCTCGGGCACGACGACAGAGATACGGGCGGCGACCGCCACGGTCATGAAGCCCGCCAGCGCGCCGATGACTGCAACGAAATCCAGATAGGAAAGCGCCCGATCCCATGAGACCGTGCCGCTCTCCACCGATGGCGCGAGACGTCCATATTCCCGCAAAACATAGAAGCTGGACATGACGAGAAAGCACAGGAGACTGGCGACGGCTATCGACCGCCGGCGATGCAGCGGCAACGCCCAGACGATCAGAAGACCAGCGAGCGGCCCGAACAGAAGCGCCGGCACCGGTGCGGCCCGCATGAACCAATATTCGGATTTGCCAGAAAGGCCGTGGGCCAGTGCCGGCCATCGCCACCCGGTGATATAGACAGCTATGGCGGTGACCGCGACCGGCACGAGAACGAGCAGCAGGCCCGGATGCAAGCGGCACTTCAGCGCCATCCGGAGTTCTCCTCGACGCATGGCGAAGAAGGATCGAACAAAGGGGCCTTGAAAGCCTCTTCGCCGATATCGCGCAACCGCCTATGTTCCGCTGAACCCGGTATTACTCTCGCCAGCTCGGTGAGGCCGCCGAGCAGAAATGCCCGGTCGGCCTTTGACAGGCCGGCTTTGACGACGATACCGCCAAGCAGGAATTTCTCGCGCGCTTGCCTCTTCCGGTCAGCCGTCATGTGAAACCTCCGACTGCGTTCCAGTCCCATCATCTGCCGGTCGACGTGTTTGAGGAGGTGCGCCATCAGGCTCTCTCTTTTCCTCTTTGCGAAATCGCGCAGCGATCTCTTCGAAAATCGGGTCGATCTCCTCGTCGGCGATCTCCATTTCCGCCAGCCCGGACTTCATCGCCGCACGGGCAAACCGCTCGGCGGATTTAACGATCAAACTTCTCCTGCGTTCTCTGAGCTTCTCGATCTGGGCATCGAGATCAGAAATCGATGACTTGACGACCACTGTTGGACTCTCCCTTCCTCAAAATCACCTGAGCAATACGATTATACTAACTAGAATTAAGCAGTTAAATAGCCTATTTTGCACCAACCCGAAAATGTCGGGGCTGGAATTCCGGCTGATGATCGTGCCCCGGCAAAAGCGGCATCGGCCTTGGCAGGCCGATCGGTTTGAGGGCGCAATATACGTCGCTGGCGCGACGTGCGCGCATGAGGTGGAGACGGCAGTGGCGATCATGTTCGTCAGAGCGCAGGTGATCGGCAGGGGAGGGGGACGCAGCATCGTCTCGGCTGCCGCCTATCGTCATCGCACTCGGATGATGGACGAACAGGCTGGAACGTCGTTCAGCTATCGGGGCGGGGCGTCCGAGCTGGTGCATGAAGAGCTGGCGCTACCGGACCAGACGCCGGATTGGCTGCGCGCGGCCATCGACGGTCGCACCGTTGCAGCGGCGAGCGAGGCGCTGTGGAACGCAGTCGATGCTTTCGAGAAACGGGCGGACGCGCAGCTCGCTCGCGAGCTGATTATCGCCTTGCCGGAGGAACTGACGCGGGCGGAAAACATCGCACTGGTGCGCGAGTTCGTGAGGGATAATCTCACCTCAAAGGGCATGGTTGCGGACTGGGTGTTTCACGACAAGGACGGCAATCCGCACATCCATCTGATGACGACGCTAAGACCGCTGACGGAAGAGGGATTTGGACGCAAGAAGGTGCCGGTCACCGGCGAAGACGGCACGCCGCTGCGGGTCGTCACGCCGGATCGTCCGAACGGCAGGATCGTCTACAAGCTATGGGCCGGCGACAAGGAAACCATGAAGGCCTGGAAGATCGCCTGGGCGGAAACGGCCAACCGGCATCTGGCGCTTGCCGGCCATGAGATCCGGCTCGACGGACGCTCCTATGCCGAGCAGGGGCTGGACGGCATCGCTCAAAAACATCTCGGTCCGGAAAAGGCAGCATTGGCCAGGAAGGGCAGGGAACTCTACTTCGCGCCGGCCGATCTCGCCCGTCGCCAGGAGATGGCCGACCGGCTGCTGGCCGAACCGGAGCTTCTGCTGAAGCAGCTCGGCAACGAACGCTCCACCTTCGATGAGCGCGATATCGCCAAGGCGCTGCATCGATACGTCGACGATCCCTTGGTCTTCGCCAATATCCGCGCGCGGCTGATGGCATCGGACGATCTCATCATGCTGAAGCCGCAGCAGATCGACGCCGAAACGGGTAAGGCGAGCGAACCCGCCGTCTTCACCACGCGCGAGATCCTGCGCATCGAATATGACATGGCGCGGTCGGCGCAGGTTTTATCGGAACGTCGCGGTTTTGCCGTTTCGTCACGGCATGTCGCGGCCGCCGTCAGACACGTCGAGACCGGCGATCCCGAAAAGCCTTTCAAGCTCGATGCAGAACAGGTCGACGCCATTCGTCATGTCACCGGCGACAATGGCATTGCCGCGGTGGTCGGCCTTGCCGGCGCCGGCAAGTCGACCCTGCTTGCCGGCGCCCGTGTTGCCTGGGAACACGATGGCCGCCGGGTGATCGGTGCAGCACTTGCGGGGAAGGCGGCGGAAGGACTGGAGGATAGTTCCGGCATCAGGTCGCGAACACTCGCCTCCTGGGAACTCATCTGGGCCAATGGACACGAGACGCTTCACCGCGGCGATGTGCTGGTTATCGACGAGGCCGGCATGGTGTCGTCGCAGCAAATGGCGCGTGTGTTGAAGATTGCCGAAGAAGCCGGCACGAAAGTCGTGCTGGTCGGCGATGCGATGCAGCTCCAGCCGATCCAAGCGGGTGCGGCGTTCCGGGCGATCACCGAGCGGATCGGTTTTGCCGAACTCGCCGGCGTGCGCCGCCAGCGCGACGATTGGGCGCGCGAGGCCTCGCGACTGTTCGCCCGTGGCGAGGTCGAGAAAGGTCTCGACGCCTATGCGCAGCAGGGTCACCTTGTCGAGGCGGCGACGCGCGACGAAATCATCGGGCGGATTGTTTCCGACTGGACGGATGCCCGTCGCGCGCTCGTTCGGGAAACTGCCGAAGGCGCAAACACGACCCGCCTTCGCGGCGACGAACTGCTTGTGCTTGCCCATACCAATCAAGACGTGAAGCGTCTGAACGAAGCGCTGCGATTGGTGATGACGGACGAGGGCGCGCTGGGTGAGAGCCGCTCATTCCGGACCGAACGCGGGGCGCGGGAATTTGCCGCCGGCGACCGCATCATCTTCCTGGAGAATGCCCGTTTCCTCGAGCCCCGTGCTCCCCGTCTTGGTCCGCAATATGTCAAGAACGGCATGCTCGGCACGGTCGTGTCCACCGGCGACAAACGTGGCGACACATTGCTTTCGGTGCGTCTCGACAATGGTCGTGATGTCGTCATCAGCGAGAACAGCTATCGCAATGTCGATCATGGCTACGCCGCGACCATCCACAAATCACAAGGGGTCACCGTCGAGCGAACCTTCGTGCTTGCCACCGGCATGATGGACCAACATTTGACCTATGTGTCGATGACCCGCCATCGCGACCGGGCCGATCTCTATGCCGCAAAGGACGACTTTGAAGCGAGGCCGGAATGGGGCAGGAAACCACGTGTCGATCATGCCGCCGGCGTCACCGGTGCGCTTGTCGAAACCGGACAAGCCAAATTCCGACCGAATGATGAGGATGCCGACGACAGTCCCTATGCCGACGTGAAGGCGGATGACGGAACCCTTCATCGTCTCTGGGGTGTGAGCCTGCCGAAGGCGCTCGAAGAAGGTGGGGTCTCGCAAGGCGATACAGTGACCCTGCGCAAGGACGGTGTCGAGAAGGTCAAGGTTCAGGTTCAGATCGTTGACGAGCAAACCGGCCAGAAACGGTTCGAGGAAAAAGAAGTCGATCGCAATGTCTGGACTGCCAAGCAGATCGAAACCGCCGAAGCTCGCCTGGAGCGCATCGAGCGGGAAAGCCATCGGCCGGAAGTGTTCAAACAACTCGTCCTGCGGCTGTCGCGCTCCGGCGCCAAGACGACGACGCTCGATTTTGAGAGCGAGGCCGGTTATCGCGCCCATGCTGACGACTTTGCCCGACGCCGTGGTCTCGATCATCTTTCTCAAGCTGCCGCCGGGATGGAGGAAAGCCTTTCCCGGCAGTGGGCGTGGATTGCGGAAAAGAGGGAGCAGGTGGCTGAGCTCTGGGAGCGGGCCAGCATGGCGCTCGGTTTTGCGATCGAGCGGGAGCGGCGCGTCTCCTACAATGAGGAGCGAATTGAAACGCAAACCGTCTCGGATGCCGATGCTGACCGTGCGCGGCATCTGATCGCGCCCACCACGGTCTTTGCCAGGAGCGTGGAGGAAGACGCTCGGCTGGCACAGCTTTCGTCGCCGGCGTGGAAAGAGCGGGAGGCGATCCTGCGGCCGTTGCTGGAGAAGATCTATCGTGACCCGGATGCGGCGCTGTCAGCGCTGAACGCGCTTTCATCGGATATGAGCATCGAACCTCGCAGGCTTGCCGACGATCTTGCCGCAGCACCGGATCGGCTTGGCCGGCTGCGGGGTTCTGATCTCATCGTCGACGGTCGTGCCGCCCGCGACGAACGAAATGCCGCGATCACCGCCTTGACGGACCTGCTGCCACTCGCACGCGCCCATGCCACCGAGTTCCGAAGAAACGCCGAGCGGTTCGAAAGCCGCGAGCAACAGCGTCGCACCCATATGTCATTGCCGATCCCGGCGCTCTCGAAGACAGCGATGACACGTCTTGCGGAAATCGAGGCGGTGCGCAGGCAAGGTGGTGACGATGCCTACAAGACCGCCTTTGCGCTTGCCGCCGAAGATCGCTCGTTCGTCCAGGAGGTCAAGGCGGTCAGCGAGGCGCTGAGCGCCCGCTTCGGCTGGAGCGCCTTTACCTCGAAGACCGATGCAGTTGCCGAACGCAACATGATCGAGCGCATGCCGGAGGACCTTGCGAGCATCAGCGGCGAGAAGCTGATTCGGTTGTTCGAGGCCGTGAAGCGCTTTGCCGACGAGCAGCATCAGGTCGAGCGGCGGGATCGTTCGAAGATCGTTGCGGCGGCCAGTGCCGATCAGGGGATGGAGGCCGACAAGGAGAATGCCGCCGTGCTGCCCATGCTTGCCGCTATCACCGAGTTCAAGAACCCGCTCGACGAGGAGGCGCGCTCGCGTCTGCTCTCAGACCCTCTCTATCGCCAGCAGCGTGCCGCGCTGGCGGCCGTGGCATCAACGATCTGGCGCGATCCGGCCGACGCTGTCGGCAAGATCGAAGACCTGCTTGCCAAAGGATTTGCTGGCGAGCGCATCGCCGCTGCGGTGACCAATGACCCGGCCGCCTATGGTGCCTTGCGCGGTTCCGATCGCCTGATGGACCGGATGCTGGCCGCCGGCCGCGAGCGGAAAGAGGCGGTGCAGGCCGTGCCTGAAGCCGCCGCCCGCCTGCGCGCGCTCGGTTCGGCCTACGTCAATGTGCTCGATGCCGAACGCCAGGCTGTTGCCGAAGAGCGGCGGCGCATGGCGGTCGCCATTCCCGGCCTGTCGAAGGCGGCCGAAGAGGCGCTCATGCGGCTGACCGCCGAGGCGAGGAACAACGGTCGCAAGCTGAATGCATCGGCCGCTTCTCTCGATCCCGACATTCACCGGGAATTCGCCGCCGTCAGCAGGGCGCTCGATGAGCGCTTCGGCCGCAATGCCATCATTCGCGGCGAGAAGGATCTCATCCACCGCGTGCCACAGATGCAGCGCAATGTCTTCGAGGCGATGCAGGAAAAGTTGAAGGTTCTGCAGCAGGCGGTCCGCAGGGAAAGCAGCGAGCAGATCATCTCAGAACGGCGTCAGCGGGCCGTCAGCCGTGGTCGGGAAATTTAAAGTCCATCGAACGATAGACTATGCGGTCACCTGGAGCTTTGCCGCGAGCACGGGCTCGTAGGCTATCGAAATAGGCGGCATCAACCGGCTCAGTCGTCTCGGTTGAAGGACCTTCAAGCAGGAGATCACGCAAGTGCAGCCGATCTTTGTCATGACGGATCAACTCGCGGACGTATTCCCTGCCCGTGCCATAGCCTCACCCGGCGATCTGCAGCTCGGCGAACTTCTTCAGGTCATCCAGCACGAAATATTCATAGCGGTCACGTTCATTTCCAAGCTTCCTCGATCTCATCGGCGCCCAGAAGTTTGAAAACGCGTACCCAAAAGGTGAAATCACCTGAGCGGCCGTCGTGGCGCGCGCATAGTGCGCACCAGGCGGCCGCCGTTTTCGCATGTTGTCCGTAAAGCGATCGGGTAGCAGTACTGATGTCCCCTACATCTGCATCACTCCAAAAATCCGGTGTCGCCGCAGCGCTGCCGGTTGAGAACCTTTTGAACGTTTCGCGCATTAAAAGCCCCGTTACCGTCCGGAAACAGGCCATCAAATTATGCCGGACGTCGATCCCACTGGGCCACGATCACGTGCCGTCCCTGGCAAATATGCGCTACGGCGCGAGATTCTCGCGCTCTCAACATTATGTTGTAACAAAACAGAAAGGCAAGTTATAAAATACCCGTAATGATAGCGCTCTGCGATTCTGTTGCGCATATTTTACAAGCCGAGGCGTGAGGTTTCAATCAAAATGAGGCAGTTCTCTGGCAGTTTTGTCGTATCAAAATCGATCGCGCTAAGGTCAGCAATTGGCGGGGCGAGACAATGAACGAACTTCTGGCGATCGTATCCCAAGACGCTGACTACTATTTGATGCTGTCATACATCTTGAAGGGCGCCGGATACAGGACGATGCTCGTCGATATTCCGATCGAGGCCGTGGCTACTGCCGAGGAGCGTGACGCTGCAGCCATCATCGTCGACTGCCAGCCGGGTTCACAAATTCTGGCTGATATCGCGTCGGGTCTGAAGGAAAGGGGACTTGCCAGCGACGTCACGCTGATAGCGCTCGTTGCCGAAAAGGCCGCCTATCTCGACATCCTGAAAGCCAACGTGGATGAGAGCTTTACAAGGCCAATGCCGCCGGAACGGCTTCTGTCTTACCTTCACGGTGCAATAGGCAATTCGGCTGCCGAAGCGGCTAGCCGCCTTGCTCCGATATTTGACGATGTGAAGCTTGACGTCAGCAGCCGGCGTGTTTTGGTGCGAGGCACGCCGGTCAATCTGAGCCCGATCGAGTTTCGTCTATTGAGTGCCCTTATGGGTGACGCGGGGCGCGTTCTCAGCCGTGCGGAACTGATAACCGTGGCCTGGCCACAGACAGTATTCGTGGAGCCGCGAACAGTCGATGTTCATATCGGCCGCCTCCGGCGCGCATTGAAGCGGGTCCTTGGCCGCGACGTGATCCGCACCGTGCCAAAGGAGGGATACGCATTCGACATCTCCTAAGGCATGTGAATTTCCGCGCGTTCACATCTTCACCGAAACGTCCCAAAAATTTGCTGTCGCCTTCGTTGCATAAACAATGAGCACGCGCATAGCGTGAAGACCATTGAACATTTGGAGCACAACATGCAAGAGGCAGCTTCGGGCGCCGGATCGGCGAAAGCATCCCACAGAAACACCGCGGGCCTGATCCGCCAAGCCGGTCCCCATTTCGCCGCCGCTCATCTCGACGGCCTGATGGCACTCTATGTCCATCCGTCTGACGGGCGAGCGGTGGAACTGCCGGTTGCAGAGGGCAAATCGGAGCGCGTCATTGACTTCGTTCGCTGCTCGTATCTCGGGCTCGACAATCATCCCTCAATCATCGAAGGCGCAATCGAGACCGTTCGACGCTACGGGACTCTGCATTGGTCGTGTGCCCGCACGAGGCTCAATTTTGCAGCCCTCGGAGACCTCGAAGATGCTCTTTCTGATCTCTTCGGCGCGAGAGTGATTACCTACACAACTGTGCTTGCCGCCAACTTGAGCGCGCTTCCGCTGATTGCGTCGGGAGACCTTACCGGCGGCACAAAACCGGTCATGGTATTCGACCGGCTTGCACATGCGACGCTTGCCTTCAATAAGCCCGTCGTTGCCGAAGAATGCGAGGTCCGCACGATCGGCCACAACGATCTTCAGGCGCTTGAAGATATTTGCCGCCAGAACGTTACGGTTGCCTATGTTTGCGACGGTGTGTATTCCATGGGCGGCTGTGCCCCGATCAAGGAGTTGCGCGAGCTTCAGGCGCGATACGGCATTTTCCTTTACATCGATGATGCTCACGGCATATCGATCTTCGGAGAAAGAGGCGAGGGCTTTGCGCGTTCGCAAATGCCCGAGGGTCTCGGCGAGCGGACGATCATCGCAGCCTCGCTCGGCAAGGGCTTCGGAGCCTCAGGCGGCATGCTGATGGTCTCAACCGAGTTTCAGGAAGAGATCTTCCGGCGCTTTGCTCTCGCGCACGCCTTCTCGGCCTCAATCAATGTTGCCGCGATTGGTGCAGCTCTCGCCTCCCAGATGATCCATCGCACACCGGAGCTAGGCGTGCGGCAAAAGGTGCTCGCAGAACACATTTCTCTTTTCGACGAACTGGTGCCGACCGTACAGGCGGGATCCCGACTGCCGATCAGAACGATCGTGATCGGTGACGAGCTTGCGGCAATCGGCGCTGCCAGACTGGTGCTTGATTCCGGCTACTATACATCGGCCATTTTCTTCCCTACCGTGGCCAAGGGAAGGGCAGGACTGCGAATATGTCCGACTGCCGGCCACACGGCTGCCGAGGTGCACGACGTCGCAATTGCCATCAACCGTGCTCTCAAGAGGTAGAGATCCGTCTCGGCCCCCGGACAGCAGCGCCGGCCCGGGGGCGGATCGTCATCGGATCCAGGCATTCCAACGCTCGAGCATCATCGAGGCGTTGTCGTTGATCCATTTGGCGTCCGGGATGACGATGTAATCCCGGATATCATTCTCGCTGGGAAGTGCCGCGCGTGCAGCCGGAGACATCAAGTCGATCGCCTTCCGGCTCGGTGGCGTGCAAAGGAGTTCCTCGCACACCCTGGCCTGCGCCTCGGGATGATCAAGCCAGTAGGCGATCAACTTCAAGGCGTTCGCGCGATTCGGCGCATCCTTGATAATCGTCAATCGGTCGCCGACGAGGAACGAGGCCTGCTTGGACCAAGCGATCTGACGTCCTTCCGCCTTCAGAGTATTTGCGCGCGTCAGCCAAATCTGCCCAATGCTGTAATCGCCGTTTCGAAAGCCCTGAATGCTCTGGTCACCGGTCTTCCACCAAAGCGATATCGCCGGGCGAATCTCGTCGAGCTTGTTGAGGGCGCGATCGATGTCGAGCGGGAAGAGTCTATCGCGCGGAACACCATCGGCGAGGAGCGCTGCAGCCATCACCCGCCACGGATCGTCGAAATTTGGAAACGAGCGACCACCGGGAAATTTTGTCTGGTTCCACATATCGGCCCAGCTCAACGGATCCCCATCCTTGAAGGCAGTCGGATCGTAGGCCATCAGCGTTGCGGTCGAAAAAAGCCGGGCCCCGGCACTGACGCAGGCATCCTCGACCAGATCTGGCCGGCCCTGGAAAGACGTGCAAAACTCCGTCAGGTCTTCAGATGTCAGCCGATGCGCGTCAGCGCTCGCCTGGATTTCGCCGTCCGGGTACAGGTCCCAGGTCACGTTGCCGGTCTTGACCATGGCCACAGCTTTCGCCCGCATCTCGGCATTCGTTGCGGCGACTGAAATAACCTTGATGCCAGTCTTTTCGGTGAACGGATCGAACCAGAATTTTCTAAGTGCGTTATCGTAGGCGCCCCCGGTGGTCGCAATGATGACCTGCTCCTCGGCTTGCGCCGCCCCCACTCCAGCAAGCATGAGGCAAGCCGCAAGCATTGGCTTGATCTTCGTCCGCTTTTTCATCGCGTGTTCCTTTGTCCCGACGAATGTGGCCACGTTAATCCTCCCCGCGGCCGGTAAGGAGATGAATGGTCCCCATGAGCAGCATCGATACCGCGACGAGCAGCGTCGAAACCGCCGCGATGACTGGCGTGAGATTGAAATCCATGTCCTCGAACATCTTACGGCTGATCGTTTTTCCGCCGGTATCGGAAATGAAGAAGGCAACTGTCGCCTCATCGAACGACGCTAGAAACGCAAAGACTGAAGCCGCAGCCACCGCCGGCGCGATGTTAGGAAGCACAATACTGAAAAAGGCGCGGCTCCGGCTTGCCCCGCAATTCAGTGCGGCAAGCTCGAGTGACGTGTCGAAGCGCTCGAGTGCCGCCGATACTGTGATGATCACGTAGGGAACCGCAATCACGGTGTGGGCGATAAGGAAGCCGAGAAAGTTGCCGGTCAGGCTGAGCGGTGAAAAAACCAGATAAAGGGCAACGCCAAAGACAACATGGGGAACGATCATTGGCCCCAGCGAAAATGCCTGCAGAAGGGTCTTCCCCGGCAGATTGCCGCGAACGAGCCCGATGGCGGCCAATGTCCCGATGACCGTCGAGGCAATTGTTGTCGCCAGCGCAATCTTCAGACTAAATATCGTTGCCGCGCGCCAGTCCGGATCGGATAGAAAGTCGATATACCAGCGAAGCGTGAAGCCCTTCGGCGGGAGCTCGATATAGCTGCTGTCGTTCAGGGAAATCGGGATGACGAGCAGCGTCGGCAGCACCAAAAAGAACAGGATTGCTCCGATAAGGAAACCTCCAATGAGCCGCAATGCCACTTTGCCGTAAGGTCGATGGGTGCTGTTGACACGAGGGGCGGCGAATGGGGCGATGGCTGCGGGTTCAGTTGACACTGTTCATTCCTTTGCTAACGGAAAGCGCCTTGCGGAACACAAGGACAAAGACCAGAGTGGTAGTCAGAAGGACGGTCGCGAGCGCTGCGGCAAATGGCCAGTCAAGCAGGACGGTGGTTTGCTGGCCGATCAGCGTTGCCATCATCAATGCTCCAGGCCCGCCGACGAGTGCCGGCGTGATATAAAAGCCGATCGCCAGGATGAAGCACATGACGCACCCGGCAAAGATTCCAGGCAAGCTGAGCGGCAAGGTCACGCGCAGGAAGGCGCCGATCGGCCCGGCGCCGAGATTGCGAGCGGCTTGGGCGTACTCGGCAGGAATAGTGCGAAGTGCGTTATGGATCGGCAGGATCATGAAGGGCATGAGAACATGCGTCATCGCAAGGATCACTGCACCTTCCGTATAGATGAGCTTCAACGGACTGCTAATGAGGCCGCTCTCGATCAGCAGGCCGTTAACGATGCCGTTTCGCTGCAACAGCACGATCCAGGCGTAGGATCGTACCAGCACCGAGGTCCATAGTGGCACGAAAACCGCGGCCGCTACGATCATCGCGATCTTGCCTTTGGCACGCGCCATGAGAAAGGCAACCGGATATCCAAGCAGCAGGCTCGCCACTGTTACGATTGCGCCCGTCTGCAACGTGCGAAGCAGGACTTCCATGTAGAGTGGCTCGGCGACGATCCGCTCGTAATGCTCCAGCGTGAATCCCGGCGTCATTAGGCTCAAAGAGACGAGCCGCCCGATTGGATAGATGAAGCCGACAGTCAGTAAGAGCATCAACGGCGCAATCAGCAGGAACGTCAGTGCGTGCGAATACTGCCGCGCCGAGTGTGAGAAAAACCAGCTTGCTGGGTGGGTTGGCGCAAGGGGTAAATTGTCGACCGTCATTGTCATTTCATGCCTCCGCGACCGAAAAGAGCCGTAGGCCGTCGCCTTCGGCAATGACGTCCACGAGGCCCCCCATTGCAAAGGGCACCCTCTTTCCATCAGCAGGGATCTGCACTTGAATGATCTCTCCGCTTCCGAAGTCGGAGCGAACGAGATGAAGGTCGAAAGAGCCCGCAAATACCGACGTTTCGATCCGGCCGGGGAGGGCGTTCTGTCCCCCTGCGCCGCGCGGTGCAAGACCAAGGCGCTCCGGCCGTAGCGCGAGCCGAACGCGATCACCTATCTTTGCCGAATCCTTGAAACCATGGGCAGCACCGGGCGCATCAATGAGCACGTTGTCACCCAGTCTGATCGTATAGCGGCCAGCGGCCTCGCCCAGGAATTCTCCGGTCAGGAAGTTCATCTTGCCGATGAAATCGGCGACAAAGGCACTCTGCGGATTACAGTAGAGGTCCGCCGGGGTTCCGAGCTGCGCCAGTTGCCCCTTTGCCATGACAGCAATCCGGTCGGACATCGTCAACGCCTCCTCCTGATCGTGCGTCACATAAATGACCGTGGCACCGAGGCGTCGCTGAAGCTGCTTGATCTCGATCTGCATGGATTCGCGCAGCTTCTTGTCCAGTGCCCCAAGTGGCTCGTCCATCAAGAGAACAGGCGGTTCGGACACGATTGCTCGCGCGACCGCCACCCGCTGCTGCTGGCCGCCGGAAAGTTCATGGGGATAGCGTTTGGCATAGTCCGGAAGTTGGACGAGGTCGAGCGCACGGCCAACCCGCTCTGCTCTAAGGTCCTTGCGGATGCCGCGCATCTTCAGGGGAAACGCAATATTTTCGGCGACGGTCAAATGCGGGAACAAGGCATACCGCTGGAAGACCATCCCGATATTGCGACGATCGGGTGATACGGCGGTGACATCCCGCCCGTCGATGATGATGCGTCCGGCAGACGGGGTTTCGAAACCGGCGATCATTGTCAGAAGCGTCGTCTTACCCGACCCGGACGGACCGAGGACAGACAGGAATTCGCCTGCCGGAACATCCAGGGTCACTGCGCCAACGGCAGTCTGGCTGCCGTAGGTCTTGCCTATGCGATCGATAAAAACAGGCGCACCAATCAAAATGAAATCTCCTTATTTGCGTGCTTTGCCACGCATTGACCCCTCCCGGCTCCGCTCGTGCGGCGCCAGGTGCTTTGAGTGTCATGCCGGCAAGGCCGGCAGGTGTTCGGGCATGGCCTTCTCGGCCAACGCGTTGCTAATATTCGCGATGACGTTATGCTGTCACATTACGTCTCCGGTTTTTACGCAATTCCTTTTTGTTGCAACAAAAATGTGAAGATGTCAACGCACAGGGGTCAAGCTTGAACGAAAATACAACTGAAGAGGAATCGGCGGCGCCGGATTTGCAGTCTGGGCGCCTCAGCGACTTCGCTTATTCATCACTCAAGGAGCAACTCATACGCGGTGTTTACAAGCCCGGTCACAAGCTTCCGATCCGTTCGGTTGCCGAAATGCTGAGCGTTGGTGCTACGCCGGCACGCGAGGCGATCAACCGGCTGGTCTTCGAAGGCGCGCTCGTCATGGTAGGCCCTAAAACCGTCATCGTCCCGCATCTCGATCTTGCGGCGCTCTACGAAGTCACGCAGATGCGGCTTGCGCTTGAAGGCTTGGCGACGGAAAAAGGCGCGCTTCGCGCGACGACTGATGTAATCGATAAGCTATTGGCATTACAGGAGAAAATCACGCTGTCGCTCGGGGAAAAGCGCTACTCCGACGCGCTTCACGATAACAAGGAGTTCCACTTTACGATTTATCGGTTGTGCGAGATGCCACACCTCCTTTCGACCATCGAGGCGCTGTGGTTAAGGGTAGGCGCCTCGTTCCACGACCTCTATCCTGAGTTTGCTGAAGCAAAATACGGCGTCCACAACCATTTGGCCGCAATAGAGGGCCTGGTGGATAAAGACCCATCTGCGGTCAGGGCCGCAATGGAAAACGATATTCGAGACGGCTACCGGCGCCTGAAGAAGGCCGCGCAGGAGCGGTTCAAGCGACAATAGCGGCAACGGCGGATTTTTTTGTTGCAACTTCTTCGAGTTCATGATGTTTGTGATAACAAAATTATGAAGGGTTGCACCGCGACCCGCGTTGGCCGGAGAAGATCAAATGTTTCACCCTAATGTCCTTCGCACCGGCCGGGGATTTTCCCGGTCGAGGTCCGAACACTTCTTTAGAAAGGGTCGCCGCGTGTTTCCAACGGGGATCACGCGCGTCACCGTCGATCACGAGCCCAGCCCGCTCTACATTTCGCGCGGGGAGGGAGCCTATCTCATCGACGTCGACGGCAACCGCCTACTCGACCTAAACAATAATTTCACGACGCTGATACACGGCCACGGCTTCCTTCCAGTAGCCGACGCGGTTGCAGATTTGCTTCATCGCGGAACCTGTTTTTCCAATCCGACCGAGCATGAGATCACGCTGGCAGAGCTATTGATCGAGCGCATTCCGGCGATCGAACATATTCGTTTCGTCAACAGCGGGACCGAGGCGGTGATGTTTGCGATCAAAGCCGCCCGCGCCTTCACCTGCCGACCGGGCATCGCGCGGATAGAAGGCGCCTATCACGGCGCTTACGACTGGGCGGAAACGGGGCAGGCGGTGTCGCCGGCAATATGGAACGACCCACTGCGGTCGCCCGCTGTACCCGCCTACTGCGGAATGCCGTCTTCGGTAGGCGAGGAGGTGACCGTTATCCGCTTCAATGACATCGCGGATCTGGAGCGCCGGATTGCTTCGGCAGCCCCTTCGCTGGCCTGTATCTTAATCGATCCGATGCCGAGCCGAGCCGGGCTGATAGCTCCCGAACCGAGTTTTTTTGCCGCTGTCGAGGCGATTGCGAAGCAATACGGGATTCTCATCGTTGCCGATGAGGTTCTCAATCTGCGGCAGTCGTATACGGGGGCTTCGGCGCGCTATGGCCTGCAGCCTGATCTAATTGCCGCCGGCAAGATCATCGGCGGAGGTTTTCCTGTTGGGGCGATCGGTGGGCGCAAGGAGGTGATGCGTGTCTTCGCAAGTGACAGCGGCAAACCGCTGCTGCCGCAAGGCGGCACGTTTTCCGCAAATCCCGTATCGATGGTCGCTGGCAGGGTCGCTATGGAAGCGATGACGGATGGCGCTTTCGCTTCACTCGAGAGCCTTGGCGATCGCATCCGAGCCGGGCTTAGAAAAGAAATCGAGCGCTATGGTGCAAGCTTCAGTGTGACAGGAGCCGCATCCCTGTTTCGCATCCATCCGAAAGGAAAGCAGCCAACGGACTTCCGCGAGGCGTATCTGGCCCCGGAAGAGGCCGAGTTGATGGGCCGGCTCTCCGGGCACTTCCTCAATTGTGGCATCCTGCTTCCCAATGGCGCTGCGGCGTGCCTTTCGACGGCGATGACAACTGCCGACGGTGACGCGGTCATATCAGCCTTTGCAGACTTCCTTTCAATCCTCGAAGCAAATCCAACCGAAGCAGGCATGTAACCATGGCAACCGACATTTTAACCGTCGCCGGGCGTATCGCCCTTTCCCTCAAGAGGCACGACGTCACCCACATCTTTGCGCAGAGCCTGCCTTCGGCGGTTATCCTTGCGGCCGAAGCAATCGGCATCCGGCAAATCGCCTACCGACAGGAAAATATGGGAGGGACCATGGCAGACGGGTATGCGCGGTTGTCCGGCAAGGTCGGCGTGGTAGCAGCGCAGAACGGACCTGCCGCAACGCTTCTCGTTCCGCCGCTGGCCGAAGCGCTAAAGGCTAGCGTTCCGGTTGTTGCTCTCGTCCAGGATGTCGAACGAGACCAGGCTGATCGCAATGCATTCCAGGAACTCGATCATCTCGTCCTATTTCAATCCTGCACGAAGTGGGTGCGCAAGGTCCTCGTTGCTGAGCGCATCGATGACTATGTCGATGCGGCCTTCACGGCAGCCGCCTCGGGTCGGCCAGGACCGACAGCTCTCCTGCTCCCCGCCGACCTCTTGCGGGAGCAGATAGCACCTTCGCCCTTTCGTCGTGAGGCCGTGCTTGGCCACTGGCCACTCGATCGGTTGCGTCCGCGCGATAGCGACATCGAACGCGCGGCCTCGATGATCGCTGCAGCCCAGGCACCCATCGTCATCGCCGGAGGAGGCGTCCATGCGAGCCATGCCGCCGGCGAGCTTTCGGAGCTACAGGTCGAAGCCTCGCTCCCCGTGCTGACGACCAATATGGGAAAAGGCGCAGTCGACGAATACCACCCGCTGTCAGCTGGCGTTCTCGGTGCACTCGTGGGGCCGCGATCGCTCGGACGGCACACGCTTGCCCTTGTCGAAGAGGCCGATCTCGTCATTTTGGTCGGGACGCGAACCAATCAGAACGGCACTGACAGTTGGCGCCAAATCCCTCGGTCCGCATCAGTCATCCACATCGATGTCGATCCCACCGAAATTGGTCGCACATATGAGGCGCTCAGGTTGACGGGCGACGCGGCCGAGACCATCAGGGCGCTTCGAGGCGCACTTGCCCGACGCGATCTCTCTTACCGCGCATCGCAGTGCGATAAGTTGACGGCCAGGATCGCTGGATTCTGGCGCGCGTTTGACACTGAGCGACGATCTGTCGCTCGCTCGGAGAACAGTCCGATCCGTCCCGAGCGAGTCATGTCCGAGCTGCAGCAAATGCTGACGGCAGATACGACCGTTGTTTCCGATGCGAGCTACTCCTCAATGTGGATAGCCGGCCAGTTGCGGGCCCTTTCTCCCGGTATGCGCTTCCTGTCGCCGCGGGGCCTTGCTGGACTGGGGTGGGGCCTGCCACTCGCGCTCGGTGCGAAGGCGGCAAAACCCGACAAACCAGTTGTTGTCATCGTAGGGGACGGCGGTTTCGCGCATAGCTGGGCGGAGCTCGAGACCATGGTGCGAAGCAAGCTTCCGGTACTGATTATCGTGTTGAACAACGGGATCCTTGGCTTCCAACGTGATGCGGAAACTGTCAAGTTCGGCAGCTTCACGACTGCTTGCAGCTTCGCGGACGTCGATCATCGGCGGATTGCGGAAGCCTGCGGCTGCTCTGCAGT
This sequence comes from Rhizobium sp. WSM1274, assembly GCF_025200775.1. NCBI lineage: Bacteria > Pseudomonadati > Pseudomonadota > Alphaproteobacteria > Hyphomicrobiales > Rhizobiaceae > Rhizobium > Rhizobium sp. WSM1274. Next base: position 897,860 of record NZ_CP104139.1, read on the forward strand.
CCGCATCTCCGATCCCGCCGATCTTCCTGAATACCTTGAACGCGGTCTCTCTGGAGAAGGACCCTTGCTGATTGAGGTAATAACAGAGGCGGGCGCCCGTCCTCCCCTTTCGCTGTTTGCTGCTATGGATCACGCGGCATGAGCGCTGACCGCAGCCCACATGTTGCGGTTATCAGCGGTGGCACCACCGGGATCGGTCTTGCCACCGCGTTTCGCCTGCTGAAGGCGGGTCATCGGGTTGCCGTCTTTAGCCATGGTAAGGCAAGCGTCATGGCGGCAGGCGCCGCGCTTGCTGAGGCTTTTGGGCCAGAGCGCTTCCTCGCGAGAAGGGTTGATATCCGCGAACCGCCGGCAATTAGCGCCTTTTTCGGCGAAGTCGCCCGTGACTTGGGCGTGCCTGGAATCCTCGTCTGCAACGCGGGGATATCACCGAAAGGCCCCGAAGGCCCTCGTCACGTCGGCGACCTTCCGATTGAAGAATGGAACGACGTGCTCGCGGTCAACCTGACGGGGACGATGCTGTGTTGCCAGGCGGTTCTGCCAGCCATGAAGGAAATGAGTTATGGACGCGTTATATTCGTCGGTTCTCTTGCCGGCCGGACGAGACCACGGATCGCTGGCGCGAGTTATGCGACGTCTAAAGCAGCACTTTCAGGATTGTCCCGCGTGTTGGTCTCTCAATATGGTCCTTATGGCATAACATCGAATGTCGTGGCGCCAGGTCGCGTCCTGACGCCACTGACAGGCTCCCCGCAAAGCAAGATCAACATCGACGCGCTAGCCCGTATTCCGGCCGGTCGGCTAGGAGCTCCGGACGACGTCGCCGCAGTGATCGCGTTTCTGGCATCGGAGGATGCCGGGTTCGTCAATGGAGCCATTATAGATGTCAACGGTGGCGAGTTCGCGCCGAGCTGAGCTCGGTTCATCAGGCGAGAAAAAAGGCAATCGACATGGCTCCCGTCATTCTGGTTTGCTCGCAGAACGCCGAGCTTTATCTACTCCTTGCGCACATTCTGCGTAGCGAAGGTTTTGAAGCTCGTCTAGCAGCAAGTGACGACGATGTGGCGGGCGCCCGTACATCAGCAGAGCTTTCCGCCGTGATCCTGGATTGTGCGGGCTGGCCGAGCGATGTTGCGCCTCTATGCATGCTCCTGAAGAGCGCAGGGCTACCGGTGGGTGCACTCATCGGCGGCGATATGCGTGCAGAGCACCTGCAATTGATCAAGGCGGGCCTCGAAGCCATCACGCGTCCTTTGTCGCCTTCAAAGCTTCTCGCGTTTCTGCACGGCATAAAACCCCTGCCGCAGGCTGGAACCCTACCAAACTTTGCCGGTGCCGCCGAGATTGCCTTTGGGCCGCACGCGGTCGTGGTTTCAGGCAAGAGGGTAGCGCTTGCGCCTATGGAGATGAGAATCCTCAGGTTTCTGTTAGAAAGGCAGGGGCAGATCAGTACCCGCGAGCAACTCATTGAGGGCGTTTGGCGCGATCCGCACGCTGTAGAAAGTCGGACGGTCGACGTGCATATCGGCCGGCTGCGAAAAGCGTTTGCAGGACTCCGGGGCCTGCGAATTCGCACGATATATGGGGCGGGCTACGCTCTCGAGACCACCAGCATGTCTTAGAGCGGGATTGTTTTAGGTTTGTTCATATCCGGCTTCCTTGAAGTAGTTTTGGCATTCTTTCGGCGAGACGGTTTGAAGGGGAGCTGCCAGCGCGTCGTCGATGGCCTGTCGGGTTCGGGCCTGCGCCTACGCAGCTCGTGCTTGATCTTGGCAAGGAGCTTTTCGATCGGGTTGAGATCCGGAGAGCATTGCGGCAGGAAGAACAATCGGGCGCCGGCCTTCTAGCCTATGACAGGCTACCGCGGGACAGGCGACTGGATCTACAGGCAGGGTCCGAGCGGATCAGCGATAACAGGGAGCTGTCGGTATCTGCACGAATTGTTGCGCTTCCCGGCAAGCCGCATCGACTTTAATATGAGGAATCATAAGATTTTGTGACGAAGCGCAGCGATGACGCGATCGGCCATGAATGCGCAACGGGCACCATCGAATGGGAACAGGGCCGAGAAAGCTCCCGAGAGCTTCTTCTCGATCGACTGGCGCATCATCTTGCGCGCCCGGTGCAGCCGGGTCTTGGCTGTTTCTGGTCTTATGCCGAGATAAGATGCGGCCTCATCCGTACTCATGCCCTCGACGTCCCGCAGCACGAAGACCGCGCGAAAATCGTCCGGAAGTTCGTCGACCGCATTTTCGAGGAGATGCCGCGCCTGGCTCCGAGACAGCTCGCTTTCCGGGTCGGTTGCGGATAGTGAGGATGGAAACTGTAACACTTCGCCACCCGGCGCCATCGTCTGCATGTCGATTTCCTCGAGGCCGGTGGTGTTCTTTCGGGCCCGCACACGGCCGAGCGCCTCGTTGAGCGTAATGCGGGTCAGCCACGTCGAGAGTTGCGCCTCGCCGCGGAATGCCGCGAGATTGGTGAAAGCCTTGGTGTAGGCCGCCTGGACGACATCTTCAGCTTCCCAATCGTTGCGGATGACCGCGCGCGCGGTGCGGAACAGGCGCTGATTGTGCCGCTGCACGATGGTTCGGATGGCGGACTCGTCGCCCATCTTCGCCAGCAGCACCAGATCGGCGTTGGACAATGTCGACGTCTGCGGCCGATGTTGCCCCGCCGGAACTGGAATGGCTGCCATGGAAATTCTCCGCCTGCTCGCCTGTCTTTCGATAGAAGCTCGGCCTACGGCCGAACCTCCAGTTTGCCCGTCATCGCGGGATGAAAACGACAATAGAAATCGATGGCTCCCGCTTCGCCGATCGTCATTCGGCTTTCCGATTTCGGCGGCAGGTCGATATCGAAGCTCTTGTCACGAGCGGTTGCCGTGTGCCGGAATATATCATCGTTTCGCCAGACGATCACGTCGCCGACATGCAGGTCAGCAGTCGGCGAGGCGAATTTCATGCCCGCGATGGTGATCTGATACTCGGTCGCCGAGGCAAACCCGTTGCTAGCCCAAAGCAGCGCGGCCAGCAGCAGGAGCGATTTCATGAGCGAGCCCATCCCTCCTGCCTATTTGATCATCGAAGCCAGATGCTCGGCATGCATCTGATGCTCCTTGAACAGGGTCAGGCCCGTTTCCAGCAGTGATTTGAGCTCTTTATTCTGCGCAGAAGGGATCAAGGTGTTGGCAAGCGCGTCGTTGACCGACTTGTGATAGGCAATTTCGTTTTCGACATAAGCTTTGTCGAATGCTGCACCGTTGAGTGTCTCCAGCGTCTTCAGTTCCTTATTCGCCTGTGTCGACAGGGATTGGCTGACCGGGTTGTCTTCGGGTGTCACTTTCAGCTTCTTGACGAGGGCGAGCGCCTGGTCATTGACGGCCTTGTGGTCGCGCTCCATGGTCTTGGCGAATGCAATCACTTCGGCATTCTTGCTCTTCTTCAACGCCTGCTCTGCGGCGGTGACATCGATCTGCCCTGCCGTATAGGCGATGTGGGCGATCTGAGGATCGGTCGGTTTGGCGTCGGCGGCGATCGAAGCCGTGCCCAGCGACGCCGCCATCAGGGTGGCACCGAGAATTCGTTTGAACATGATCTGTCTCCCTTGTGTCGTGACCGAATGTCCTCCGGTGGCAACGGTGGTGCGCCTTCGGAAGCGAACATTGGATGTAGGTTTGTCGAAAAGGTTCCCGAAATTTCCGACACAAAAAGGCCGCGTGTCATCGATTGCCAGTCGCCGACGCGTCAGCCTTCGCCGACGAAGTGCTGAAGAACGATAGCGTGATTGTGGTGCAGGTCTTTCGCAGCGTAGAGAAGCGTCGCGTCCGCTTGCCCGATCTCGCGTTTCAGTTCCTCGACGGTCGATGGATTCTTTTCCAGTTCGTCTCGATAGCGGCGCTGGAACTCTGTCCATTTGGCGGGGTCGTGGCCGAACCAACGGCGTAGCGCCGGGCTTGGCGCGATATCCTTCAACCAAATATCGACTGCCGCATCCTGTTTGTTCAACCCGCGCGGCCATAGCCTGTCGACCAGGATGCGCATGCCGTCCTTGTCGTCTTTCGGCTCGTAGATTCGTTTGATGTGCAAGGCCATTTGCTCGCCCGCCATAAGATCGAAAGCCATTCGAGAACGAATACGTGTGACAAGTTTTGGTTCCGGACTGGAACCCGAGAACAGGTCCTGGAACCTTTTCAATCAGGCACGGCGCTATTTCGCGGCCCACGCATACCGAAGCACTGAAGCATCTTCCTAAGGGCGGTGCGAAATCCCTTTGCGGTCTGTGCATAGGCCGTGCCACGACCGCAATGGCGTCGTGGCACGATGGCGACTATCAAACCAGCTCAGAAAGGATAGTGCTGGGCGGAATCCTCGACCGTGATCCAGCGCAGGTCGGTGAATTCGGCGATCGCCGCCTTGCCGCCGAAACGGCCATAACCGCTGCCCTTGACGCCGCCGAAGGGCATTTGCGCCTCGTCGTGCACCGTCGGGCCATTGATGTGGCAGATGCCGGATTCGATCCGTGCCGCAACCGCCATTGCCCGCTGGACATTCCGGCTGAAGACGGCCGACGATAGGCCGTATTCGGTGTCATTGGCGATGCGGACGGCTTCTTCCTCGCCGGAGACGCGAATGATCGGCTTGACCGGACCGAACGATTCTTCCGCATAGACGCGCATCTCGGAGGTCACGTGATCGAGCAGCGTCGCCTCGACCACGGTGCCCGAGCGCTTGCCGCCGGCCACGAGTTTTGCCCCCTTGGCCGTCGCATCGGCAATCAGCTCTTCCATTTTCTTCGCTGCGTCGAGGCTGATCAGCGAACCGAGAACGACGTGGCCGCGCGGGTCGCCGGCCGGGAGCTGGCTGGCGCGGGCGGCGAGTTTGGCGACGAACTGATCGGCGATCGTCTCGTCGACGATGATCCGCTCCGTCGACATGCAGATCTGGCCCTGATGCATGAAGGCGCCGAAAATGGCGGCGTCGACGGCACCGTCGATATCCGCATCGTCGAGGATAACCAGCGGCGCCTTGCCGCCGAGTTCGAGAAGGGCAGGCTTGAGATATTTGCCGCAGGTCTCGGCGATGATCTTGCCGACCTTGGTCGAGCCGGTGAAGTTCACGCGCTTGACGGCCGGATGAGCAATCAGCGCGGTGACGACCTCAGGCGCATCCTCCGGCGCGTTGGTGAGGACGTTGATGACGCCAGCCGGTAGGCCGGCCTCGGTCAGCACTGTCGCAATCAGCCGGTGCGTGCCGGGGCATTGTTCGGATGCCTTGAGGACGACGGTATTGCCGCAGGCGATCGGCATGGCGATGGCGCGGGTGGCGAGGATGACCGGCGCATTCCAGGGAGCAATCGCCAAGCAGACGCCCGCGGCCTGGCGAACGCCCATGGCGAGCGTGCCGGGTTTGTCGGAAGGAATGATTTCGCCTGCGATCTGCGTCGTCATAGCGCCGGCCTCGCGCAGGATATTGGCGGCGAGCATGACATTGAAGCCGGCCCAGGGCGCAGTTGCGCCCGTCTCCTCGATCATCAGCCGGGTAAACTCGGCGACTTTCGAATCCATGATATCGGCAGCCTTCATCAGTATCGCGCGGCGCTGCCCGGGGCCGGTCTTCGACCAGGCGCCGAAGGCGGCGGCGGCGGCCTCGACGGCCGCGGCAACATCGTCCAGGCCTGCTGCGGCGGCCCGGCTTGCGAGCTTTTCGGTGAAGGGATCGAGGCGATCAAAGGTTCGGCCGGCCGAGGCTGCGCGGTCGGCGCCGTTGATGAGGAGGGAAATATTCATCGGAGGTCTCCTTGGGACAAGAACTAGAAGCCGAGGACTTCGGCGTTGATGGAAGCTTCGAGGCCGCCGTCGACGGCAAGATTGGCACCGTTGATCCAGCGCGCGCCATCCGAGCAGAGGAAGAGCACGGCAGGCGCAATATCGGCGGCGGTGCCGGCGCGGCCGACGCGGGTGATGTCGCTATCAACCCTGGCATCGCCGAGCACGGCGCGAAATTGCTTGAGGATCGGCGTTTCAACCGGCCCTGGGCTGACGGCATTGACCCGGATGCCGCGGTTCTTGAACAATGGCTGGTGGGCTGCCCGCATCGTCCAGAGCAGCAGCAGCTCCTTGGAGAGCGGGTAACCTTCCTCATCCTTGAGACCGTGTTCGGCGACAACCGCCGCCACGTCGGGAAAGCCTTCGATTGATGTCAGCGACTTTGCCCGCTCGAGATTGGCGCGCCAGCTATAGCCGGCGATCGAGGCGACGTTGACGATGGCGCCGCCTTCACGCAGGCGGGGGGCCACGGCTTCCGACAGGGCGCGAAGCCCGTAGAAATTGACGGCAAGCGTCGAGGCGACGCCCGTGCTGCCGGAAAGGCCGGCAACATTGGCGAGCGCGTCGAGGCGGGCTGGAAGCCGTGCCGCGATCTCGGCAACGCCTGATGCTGTGGAGAGGTCACCCTTGATGAAGGCGACACTTCCACTGGCAGGCTCGCGCACATCGACGCCGATGACCTCGGCGCCCATCTGCCCGGCGAGTTCCGCCGTGCGGGCGCCGATGCCGGAAGCGACGCCGGTCACCAGGATTGTTTTACCAAAAAGCATGAATGTCACCTTTCGCGAGAGAATCCGGAAGCAAGCCGGCTCATTCTTTCCCTTGGATCTTGGTCGGACCGGGCAATTTCAGTCGGTAGCCGACGGGCAGAAGTTGAAAATCGAAGCGGCGCTCGATTTCGCCCCAAAGGCCGCGCGGCAGGTAGAGCGAGAATATCAAAGCCGTGGCGCCGAGCCCGATCAGGTACCAGACGCCGGCAGCGCCGAAGACGGTCTCGATCACGAAGAACAGGATGGCGCCGAGGATCGCGCCTTCGAACTTGCCGATCCCGCCGACCAGCACCATGAAGATCATATAGGCCGTCCATTGAACGCTGAAATAGGTCTTCGGCTGGAAGGTCGTGGCGGTCGCCAGCCACAGGCCGCCGGCGATCGCGATGCCGAAGGCGGCGAGCACGAAGAGCAGCCTCTTGGTTGCGATCACCCGCACGCCGACCGAGGTCGCCGCCTCCTCATTGTCGCGGATCGCCTGCATGGCCGCACCGGCGCGGCTGCGCATCAGCATGAAGAGCGCGCCGAGCAGGGCCGCCATGGCCGTCAAGGCGAGCCAATAGATCGTCGCCCGCCGCGTGCCGCTATCATAGACGTTGAGCGAGATCAGCGAGGTTCCCGTTTCTCCTTGGATGAGCCGGTCGAGGTTGACCAGCAGATGGGCGAGCTCTGATATCACCCACATGCCGATCGCGAACTCGCCGCCCTTCAGGCGCAGCATGAACAGCGAAAGCGGGATCGACAGCGCGCCGGTCACGATCGCAGCGGCAAAGACGGCGACGAAGGGATTGAGCCCTGCATCCGCAAGCCGAATGGTGAAATAGGCGCCGAGGCCGAAGAATACCTGCTGGCCGACCGAGACCAGGCCGCCGAAGCCGGCAAGCGCATTCCACATGGCGGCAAGGATCACATAGATGAACAGCGCAGTCATCCGGTCGATCGCGCCGGCGCCGAGCGCAGCGGGGGCAAACATCAGCAGGGCAAGCACCGCAGCCATGCAGCCAAGCGCCACCCGCGACGACTTCGTCCAGCGTCCTATGGATATTCCGTTGGAGGCAAGGGTAGCGTTGGGGCTCATGTCGGGCTCCGGAGACGGGTGCGCAGTTTGAAACGTGCGCCGAGTTTGTCGAAGATCGGCATTCCGGACCGTGACAGCCTGACGAAAAGCACCAGCAGAAACACGGCATGGCCGCCGATCAGGAAGCCTTGCGGATGCAATTGCGCGCCGAGCGATTGGGCAAGACCGAGAACGATGCCGCCGGCAAGCGTGCCCCATAGTGATCCCGCTCCGCCGATGACGGCCGCCTCGAAGGCGAAGAGAAGCTGCGGGCCGCCGGCATAGGGGCTGAAGGTTGCCCGCATCCCGAGGAACGCACCGGCGATCCCGACCGTTACCATGGTGATCGCGGTGGCGACGGCGTTGACCCTGCGGGCGTCGATGCCGACCAGCCCCGCAGTGTCGGGATCTTCCGCCGTGGCGCGGATCGCGCGGCCAAGCGCAAAGCGGCTCAGGAACAACTGCAGCCCGCCGAGAATAAGGACTGCCGTCACCATCATCATGATGGCAAGCTTTCCGACGTAGATGTGGCCCGGCAGTTGCCATGATGCATAGGACAGGTTGCCGATGAACGGCGCGAGCGAGCGGGTGTCGGCGCCGAACTGCTCGAACAGCAGGTTGTCGATGACGATCGACAGGCCGAAGGTCGTAAGAATCGGCAGGAGCGTGCCCCCGCGGGCGCTGCGTTCTAGAATGAAGCGCTGCAGCAGCCAGCCGGCGGCCGCCATGACCGGCAGCACGATCAGCAGGCCGGCGAAGGGCGGAATGCCGGCTTTGGCGGCCAGCAGCCACAGCCCGTAAGCGGCTGCGACCGCCAGACTGCCATGCGCGAGATTGATGATCCGCATGACCGAGAACATGAAGGACAGTCCACAGGCGATAACGGCGTAGTAGCCGCCGAGCAGAATGCCCTGGAGCAGGGTGTTGATCACGATGCGCTCCTTTCGCCGGCTGCCCGGTGCAATCCGAAATAGGCTTGGGTGACGGCCGCACGCGTGACGTCGGCGGCCGGCCGGTCGAGGACGATACGCCCTTCCAGCATGCAGATGACACGGCTTGCGACGCTCATGGCGCGGGCGAGATCCTGTTCGACGAGCACGATGGTCGTTCCTGAGGTGAGCAAGGCCTGCAATTGGGCGTAGACGCGATCGACGACCAGAGGCGAAAGCCCGAGCGAGACCTCGTCCAGGAGAAGAATATCGGGATTGCTCATCAGCGCCCGGCCGATGGCGGTCGCCTGCTGTTCCCCGCCCGAGAGATGTCCTGTCTTGGCGTGACGGCGGGGTTTCAGGTTCGGAAAGGCGTCGAGGACGCGGTCGATGCTCCACTCGCCCTTGCGGCCGGAGCTCTTTCCGAGGAGCAGATTTTCCTCCACCGTCATCTGCGAAAACAGGCGCCGGCCTTCCGGCACCAGCGCGATGCCCTTGGCGATCCGCTTGTGGGAAGGGATGGCTGCCAGATCTTCGTCGTTGAGAAGGACGCGGCCGGAGGATGGCAGATGGGCGCCGGCGATCGATCTGAGCAGCGTCGTCTTGCCGGCGCCGTTCGCGCCGACCAGCGCCAGCACATCGCCCTTGGCAAGATCGAAACTGACGCCGCGTACCGCCTGGAGCAGGCCGTGGCGGACGTCGAGGTCGCGGATGGAGAGAAGGCTCATGCGGGTGTCCCTCCGAGATAGGCCTTGACCACCTCCGCGTCGTTCATGACCGTTTTCGGTTCGCCATCGGCGATGATCCTGCCGGCATCCATGCAGATCAGCCGCTCCGCCACCTGCAGGAGGATATGAACGATATGCTCGATCCAGACGATGCCGATGCCGCGGCGGCGCAATTCGAGGATGGTCTCCACCAGTTCGCTCGCCTCGCCATCGGTCAGGCCGCCGCCGATCTCGTCGAGCAGCATCAGCCTCGGCTGCGTGGCAAGCGCACGGGCAAGCTCCAGACGTTTGCGATCGAGCAGGCCAAGGGTATCCGCAGGGCGGTTGGCGACTCCAAGCATGCCGCAGAGCGAAAGCGAATCCACCACCCGCTCATAGGCCTCGTCGCGGCTTGCGGCATTGCCGTGCGATGCGGCGACGAAGACATTTTCGAAGGTCGTCATGCCGCCGAAGGGCTTCGGAATTTGATGGGTCCGGACAAGCCCGGAGCGGCAGCGCTCCGCCGCCGTCCGGCGCGTGACGTCAGCACCGTCGAAGGTGATGCTTCCCTCATTCGGCGGGAAGGCGCCAGCGAGCACGCTGAGCAGGGTCGTCTTGCCAGCGCCGTTCGGCCCGACAATGCCGATCGCCTCGCCATCGCCCATGGAAAAATCCAGATTCTCCAGCACCACCAGCGAGCCGAACCGCTTGTGGATCCCCTTGGCCGAGAGAAAGGCTTCCCCTGGCCGTCTTTGAGCTTCCCGCTGCAGCACTGTTCGTTATCCGTTATAAGCGGTGAGCTTGGCGCCGACCGGGACGTTGGGGTCGGTGGCGTTTTCGGTGACGACGTAGTCGAGCGCGAATTTCGAGCCCTCCGGCGCCTTCACCCATTGCGTGCCGATGATCGGCCCGGGAGAGACGTTGGCGACGGGACCGCTGGTGAAATCGACCTTGCCGGCGATCGTGGTGGTCTTCAGCGCGCTGATCGCCTCGGCCACGGCCTCTTTGCTCTTGACGTCCGTGCTGGCCTTCAGCGCATCGAAGCCGGCGTCGAGAAGTGCCAGGCTGGCGCCGAGCTGCTGCGTCCACTGCTTTCCGCTGGCCGTCTCATAACCGTCGGCGAGTTCGGTTCCGGAAACGCCGGTCAGCGTGGATTTGTAGGGGAAGGCCTTGTGCCAGTAGGCGGCGCTGCCGATGTTTAGTCCGAGATCGCCGAGCGCCTCGATGTCGGACGGAAACAGGCCGGTCTTGGCGATCTGGCAGATCTTGATCTGCTGGGTAAGGCCTTGCTGTGCGGCCTGACGCCAGAAGGCGGCGAAGTCAGGCGGTATCGGGAACGAATTGAAGATCTCCACGCCCTCCTGTCTGAAGAGAGCGATCTGCGCGGAAAAGTCGGTGGTTCCAGTTTCATAGGCTCCGGGATCGACGATGGTGAAGCCCTCCTTGGCGAGCGCCGGCGCCAGATGCGTGCGGATCGCATTGCCGTCGGCGTCGTTGGGATACATGACGCCGACCTTCTTGTTGGTCTCGATCAGGTTCCACTGCGAAACATAGGCCTTGTGGAACTCTTCGACGCCGAAGCCGAAATGATAGGTCCACTTGAACGGCGAGGGTGCGCCCGGCTTGGCGCCGCGGCCGAAATACCAGGCTTCCCAGGGCATGACCGTCGAGAGGCAGGGAATGCCGGCCGCTTCGCAGGCGTCGGCCACCGGATTGATGGTCTCGGGCGTCGAGACGGCGAGCATCAGGTCGATCGCCTGGTTGTTGATCAGGTCCTTCGCCAATTGGCCGGCGCGCGAGGGATCGGACTGGGTGTCCTGGTCGAGAATCTCCACCTTCCAGGTCTTGCCGCCCGCCTGCAGGCCGTCCGCCAGCGCCTTGCGCGCCAGTTCGAGCACATAGCCGTCCGTTTCGCCGAAGCCGCCGAGAGGGCCGGTGCGCGGGCTGATAAAGCCGACCTTCAACGTATCGCCGCTTGCAGCGAAGGCCGTGCGGCCGGAAAGCGCTAGCGCCGCGCTGCCCGCCACGGCCGATGCGATGAAAGAGCGGCGGCTCAGCGGTGCCGCGTTGATACCGTTGCGGAAAATGCCGTTCATGAAATCATTCCTCCCTCTTGATCGGGCCTCCCAGCCCGTTCCCAGTGTTCATTTCGGCCGATCTATTCAGATCGGGTAGTGCCGTTTTCCCGAGGCCATGGTGATCCATCTGAGCTCGGTGAATTCATCGATCGCTGCCTTGCCGCCGAAGCGGCCGTAGCCGCTTGATTTGACGCCGCCGAAGGGCATTTGCGGCTCGTCGGAAACTGTCGCCTCGTTGATGTGGCAGATGCCGGATTCGAGCCGCATGGCGACGGCAAGCGCTGCATTGACGTCGGCGCTGAAGACGGCGGCCGACAGCCCGTATTCATTGTCGTTGGCAACCGTGACGGCCTCGTCGACGCTGCCGACCCGGACGATCGCCGCGACCGGTCCAAAGCTCTCCTCGCGGTAGATCCGCATGGCAGGCGTCACGTGATCGATGACGGTCGCGTCCATCAGCGTGCCGTTGGCCTGGCCGCCGCAGACGAGGACTGCGCCCTTCTGCAGGGCATCGTCGATGAGCGATCGGACGCGCCTGATGGCTTCGGTGTTGATCAGCGTGCCGAGCGGCGTGTTGCCGTCCCTGGGATTGCCGGCAATGAGGGTTGCGGCTTTCGTCCGGAACTTGCCGACGAAGCCATCGGCGATCTCGTCCATCAGGATGATCCGTTCGGTCGACATGCAGATCTGACCCTGGTTCATGAAGGCGCCGAAGGCGCCAGCACGTACGGCCTCATCGATATCGGCGTCGGCAAGAACGATGAACGGCGCCTTGCCGCCGAGTTCGAGCAGGCAGCGCTTGAGATGCCTTGCCGCGGATTCGGCAATGATCCGGCCGACACGGGTGGAGCCGGTGAAGTTGATGCGGCGGACGGCCGGATGGGCGATCAGCGCATCTACGACGGCGGCGGCATCGATCGGCGCATTGGAAACGACATTGACGACGCCGCGCGGAAAGCCGGCGTCACACAGGATGTCGCCGATCAGGCCATGGGTCTTCGGGCAAAGTTCTGAGGCCTTGAGGACGACGGTGTTGCCGCAGGCAAGCGGCATGGCGACCGCGCGGGTGCCGAGGATAATTGGCGCATTCCAGGGGGCAATGCCGACGCAGACGCCTGCCGGCTGGCGGACCGCCATGGCGAGGCTTCCCGGAATGCCGGAAGGAATGATCTCGCCGGATATCTGCGTGGTCATCGCCGCCGCCTCGCGAAGAATATCCGCGCCAAGGCCGCAATTGACCGCCGCCCATTGTGTCGTGGCGCCGGTTTCGCCAGTCATGGCGGCAACGAGTTCGGCTGTGCGGGCCTCCAGGATGCCGGCTGCGGCATTCAGAAGCCTGCGCCGTTCGCCCGGGCCGGTCTGCGACCAGTCCGGAAAGGCTGCTGCTGCCGCGTTGGCTGCCCGCGCCATGTCGGCAACGGATCCTGCCGAGGCAATCGTTGCGACGTCGCCGGTCAACGGATCGATGCGTTCGAAGGTGGCCCCTTCGGAGGCATTCATCGCCTGGTTGTTGATCATCAGCTGTGCCGAAAACACTGTTTCACCCAATTCGCCATGTGTTGGTGCCACACATTGGCGCCAGGTGTTGGCGCCGAATGTCGGTTTGCGTTGTTGCCATGGGAGAAGACGAGCGGACGCGGCGCCACGAGGGCTGCCCGACTGTTCCTGCATCTGTTGATGTGCCTCCTCCCAAAGGCTGATGGAGAAAAGGTTACGCCGATCTGGTGCAGATGGAATGCGATTTATTGGGTTAATATTGTAATTATCCGGCGATTGCGGCATTGTTTGACATGGGAGCGGAGGGGAAGCGTTGGCGACGAACGGCGGGATTCATCATTATGCCAGGGGCGAATGGCACGCTCCGTCGCTGTCGCACCGGCGCATCCGTCTTCAAAAAGGGCTGAACACCGATTTCCATCACTTCCTTCTGCTCGGGGAGGGCAGTGGGGAGCTTCACTTCGACAATGGCGAACATCGGCCGCTGCACGGACCGCTGCTTGCCTTCCTGCCGCCGCAGGCGCGGTGCGACCTGTCGATATCAGCCGGAACCGCGGCTCATCTGGTCGGCGCTTCGCCGCAGATCATGGTCGATGCGATTGGCGACAAGGTGGAATCCTATTCGTTGCGCATCTTCACAGAGCAGCGCAAGCTGGTCGAGGCATTGGATCCCTTGGCGGTGGCCGAAATCAGCCCGCTGATTTCTGGCTTCGTGCGGGAACTCAGCGATCCCTCCCGCTCCTCCTGGATGGTCGCATCCGCCTATATCAGGCTCATCTTGATGGCGCTGTGGCGCGGCTCCGATGGCGAGAGAAGCGAGCAGCGCGGGCAGGGCGAAGTGGGATCGATCCTGCAGCGATACCGGCAACTGGTCGAGGCCGGTTTCCGCCAGCACCGGCCGATCAGCGATTATGCCGCGGAATTGGGCGTCACGGCCGACAGGCTGCATTCCACCTGCCAAAGAGCGCTCGGCCGCTCGCCGATCCAGCTCCTGCACGAGCGCGTGGTGCAGGAGGCGAAGCTCAGATTGGAGCGATCGGCCCGCAATATCCAGGAAATCTCCGACAGCCTCGGCTTTCGCGACCCGACCTATTTCAGCCATTTCTTCAAGCGCAAGACCGGGCTTTCACCCGCCGGCTACCGCGAAATCGCCCGCGCTTCGGCCGGCTCGGAAAATAGCATGCTGTCTTCGGGTTATGCGGATTGGCCTTAGATTAGGCTCTGGGCTCGTTGGTCAACGCTAGAATTTGCCGGTCTTGGATCGCGATGATGCTGACATGAAATCCCAAGCTGGCGGAGAACTGCAATGCGCCAATAGCCTTCATTGCGCGCTGCAATCGGCAATGGCCGACATGGGGCCGGTAGCGGACTGGTAGCTCCCGGTGTCCTTCACTTCTGTAGAAGACGGTCAGATCGCAGCGCGAAGTTTTCAGGTCCGGACTATGGCGCACAGGCAAAAGGCTCAATCACCATCGGCCGGTGTGGGACCCTCAGCTCTTGCAAGGGATCGAACGCTTCCTCCAAATCGCTGCTTTCAGCCCTTCAGAATGCCCGCAATCCTAACCAAATCCGCAACTGACGATGCTTGCATTTTTCGCATCATGTGACCGCGGTGAAGCTTCACGGTGGCCTCAGCGAGCTGAACTTCAGCCGCAATTTGTTTGTTCAGCTTCCCGGCGACAACCAATGCCATAATCTGCCGCTCGCGCTCGGTAAGTTTGGAATACATTAGGCGCAATGCCGCCGTTTGACGTGCCTCTTCGCGTCGAGCGCTATCACTTGCCAAAGCCCGATTCACCGCTTCGAGCAGGTCCTGCTCGCGCACAGGCTTGGTAAGAACATCGATAGCACCTGCCTTCATGGCGCGGACAGCCATCGCCACATCGACATGGGCACTGATCAGCACCACCGACCTTGGATGCCGGCTTTTCGCGAGTGCCTCCTGAAACTCCAGGCCGCTTTGACCTGGCAAGCGAATATCAAGCACAATACAGCCGGCACGATCAGGATCATCCGCGGCAAGAAACTCTGCCACCGAACCATGGGTTTCAGCGACAAGTCCGACTGACTGGAACAATCCTCTCAAAGCTTCGCGGACACTTTCGTCGTCATCGATGACAATAACTGTGGGCTGCCCTCTCTTGCGATCATCTATCATGGACGACAGCGCCCTCCGCCATTGGCAACGTGAACGTAAATATGGCCCCGTCCCCGTTCTCCCCCAATGAAGCCCAAATACGGCCACCATGGGCTTCGACGATGGAACGGCATATCGATAAGCCCATTCCGATACCGTCGGCCTTCGTGCTGTAGAATGCTTCGAAAACGCGCTCCAATTCGTGGATAGGTACCCCGCGACCCGTGTCAGAAACGCTCACGCTGACAAGCTGCTCCTCCACAGCGCATCTGATGTTGATGTGTTTTGCTGTTGAAGAAGCTGTCATCGCTTCGGCGCTGTTCATAACCAAGTTGAGAACAACCTGTTGCAGTTGCGTTCGGTCTCCTACGACTTCGATGGGCGTTGCTGCCATATCAAGACTGAGCTCTATTCCACGCCGTTGAAGTTCGCCCGTCAACAGATCCAGCACCTCGCGGACGGCAGGTTTGAAGTCAGTTAGCTCAATCCTGGCAGGCAACTTCTGAGCCATCGCCCGGATACTGGTGATGATATCGCCGGCGCGATGCCCGTCCCGGACGATCCTTTCGGCGGCCACACGCGCCTGCTCCAGGTCGGTGTGGCCCGGCTGTAGCCACCGCAGACATGTGCCGGCATTCGTGACGATTGCCATCAGCGGCTGGTTGACTTCATGGGCAATTGAAACGGCAAGCTCACCTGTGGCCGTCATCCGCGTCACATGCGCGAGGTCACTCTGGCTTTGCCGCAAGGACTCTTCCGCCCGTTTGCGATCCTCGATATCCACGACGACGCCGTACCATCTCACAACATTTCCATCGGGATCCAGAAGGGGGCTTTGTCGAAGGTTGAACCATCGATATTCGCCATCGGCGCGTCTGATGCGGGCGTCTACAGGACGACTTTTTTTTGAGGCTACGATATCGTCCCAAGCCATACGCATCGGCTCGACATCATCAGGATGAAACATACGATAAAAACCGAAGCCGACGATCTCTTCAGAAGGTAGACCAACATAGTCGATCAAGTTTCGATTGAAATATTCAAGCCGGCCATCCGAGGTGCAGGACCAGGCCATGGCGGGTATCGTGTTGATGATAAGATTAAGCTTGTGTTCACTTTCCCTGAGCGCAGCTTCGCTTTCCCGAAGAGCATTCTCCGCACGTTGCAGGTCTTCGATATCGATGTTAACACCGAACCAACGAACGACGCCGTTGGCATCGACCAGCTTTCGCCCTGAGAAGTAAAACCAACGATATTTGCCGTCTGCTCCGCGAATGCGTCCTTTCAAAACAGTGTGGTCGGAATGCTCGAGGTCTCTCTTCCAGATGTCCACCATGCCTGGAATGTCGTCAGGATGGTAAAGGTCCAGAAAGCCCCACTCGAGGATTTGATCAGCAGGACGACCTGCATAGTCCAACCAGCTTTTATTGACAAAATCGGCGCTGCCATCCGGTCGCGCTGACCATACGAGAACAGGCAGCGAATTGATGATAAGGCTGAGGTTTTCCTCGCTGGCCGCAAGCGCAGTCTTCGTTTCCTTCAATGCATTTTCGGCCTGTTTGCGGTCTTCTATATCGAGGACCACACCGTACCACCTGACGACATTTCCTTCGGTATCGAGCCGCGGCTTCTGCCGAAGCGTGCACCAACGATATTGGCCATCTGCGCGCCTGAGCCTGCCCACGACCTCTCTGGCATGTTTCGAGGCCATGATGTCGTGCCATTCCGAAGCGAGATGTGACATGTCGTCGGGATGAAATAGCTTGTAGAATCCCACTCCGGAGATTTCCTCAAGCGGCGCCCCGATAAACTCGAGAAAATGCTGGTTGGCAAAATCCAACATGCCTTCCGACGTTGCGGACCACACCATGGCGGGGATCAGATCGATAATGGGATCGGTTTCCGGCTCTCGTTCCACCGCACCCTCCGTTCAGTGTTTGAGACGTTACAGAGCCCAGACGTACCGACTCCATGTCAGGAAATGTCGAAAGATGGCCGATCGTCCGTCGGAAATAGTTACGGGATTTCTGTGACTTGGGTAAGGGAAAATCGATATACGAAGGTCTATGGTTGCAATGCCATCGTCTAGTTGCGCGTGACCTAGATCGCAATTGAGCGAGGCCATAAACCGGCTTACTCCTAAACATCGAAGTCTTTGATGAACGGTGACCTAACGGATCCCTCGTCGCCTTCACATCGACCATTCACGTGCAACGAATTTCTACATCGCTGCCATTTCCTGACCTGAGGCAACAGCCTCCGGTGAGGTTGTTAACCGCCACGGCGCTTGCGCGGTCCGAACGACCGACAGCAGCCCTCATTCGAAATCATTCCTTTCATCTCAACTTTTAGGGAGACCTTCATGCGTAGCTTGATTATGTGCTTGATGCTGGCGACCGCCAGCATGACTGCAGCAACAGTGGCGTCAGCGCTTCCCGCGCAGGCCACGACGGACGTTCGCGAGGCTCCGGTTCCCGTCCACTACCGAACCGCAAAGATCGAGGGTCTCGATATCTTCTACCGGGAAGCCGGGCCGGCCGACGCTCCGGTCGTGCTGCTGCTTCATGGTTTTCCGACGTCATCCCACATGTTCCGGAATCTGATCCCGCTGCTTGCAGATCGATACCACGTCATCGCGCCGGACTATCCGGGTTACGGGCAAAGCGCATCTCCCGATCATAGCAAATTTGCCTATACGTTTGGCGGGGTCGCCAATATCGTCGACAAGTTGCTGGATCATCTGGCCGTCAAAAGCTACACCATGTACGTCATGGATTATGGTGCACCGGTGGGATACCGCCTGGCGCTGAAACATCCCGAGCGGGTCAGTGCGCTGATCATCCAGAATGGCAATGCCTATGATGAAGGGCTGAAGGAATTCTGGGATCCCATCAAGACCTACTGGTCCGATGGATCGCAGAAGAGCCGTGAGGCGCTCTCCGGTCTGGTCACGCTCGAAACGACCAAGTTTCAGTACACCGACGGGATGGAAGACGTGTCGCGCATCAGCCCCGACAACTGGGTTCACGACCAGGCTCTCCTGGACCGACCAGGGAACAAAGACATCCAGCTCGACATGTTGTATGACTATCGCACCAACGTGCCGCTTTACCCTGACTTCCAAAACTTCTTTCGTGAGCGTAAACCTCCCACGCTCATCGTCTGGGGCAAGAACGACTATATTTTTCCTGAGGCCGGCGCTCATCCTTATCTCAAGGACCTCCCAGATGCCGAAATTCATGTCTTGAATTCGGGTCATTTCCTGCTCGAAGAAAAACTTGACGTCGCTGCTCCTCTAATCAACGACTTCCTGGATCGCCACGTCGCGAAGAAGTGACCATCAGACATGGTCACCGGCGGTGTGACCAAGGTTCCGCAAACCGAGGTCACACCGCTGAACGGCGGTTACTAAATTCCAGATTTTGGAGATCTCCCGTGCCGTACCATTTTTTGGAAGTTGCAATCACTCCGAATGTGCGGCTGGCCCAGACTGAAATGGGTGCCGATCAGATATGGTTGGGCGATCACCATCGAGAGTCGGATAGTTTAACCGACAGCGAGCGCGCCTTCATCGCTGCTCGGGACAGCTTCTATGTTGCGTCTGTGTCGGAAACCGACTGGCCTTATGTGCAGCATCGCGGCGGGCCGCAGGGCTTTCTCAAGATCGTTGACAACAAGACACTGGCATTCGCCGACTACCGGGGTAACCGCCAATACATCAGTACCGGTAACTTCGCCGCAAACGATCGGGCCTGTCTCTTTCTGGTTGATTACCCGCGGCGAGCCCGCCTCAAAATCTACGTGCATGTCGAGAAGCTTGCACTCGATGCCGACCCGGCACTGACCGATCTTGTTTTGGATGCCGGCTACCGAGCAAAGGCTGAGCGGATTTTCCGGCTGCGGCTGGAAGCCTTCGATTGGAATTGCCCTCAGCATATTACACCGCGTTACACCGAACACGAGGTGGAGAAAGCGGTAGCACCGTTGCGTGAACGCTTGGCCGAACTGGAGTCGGAGAATGCGGAATTGCGTACTCGGCTCGAAGCCTGGGGAGGAAAATAATGGACGCCACAAGACCCCCATTGCCGCCCTTTTCATGGGCTTCCGCAACAGAAAAGGTTCAGCTTGCGAAGGATGGCTGGAACAGCCGCAATCCCGAAAGGTAGCGCTGGCCTATAGCCATGACAGCCGGTGGCGCAACCGTTCCGAGTGCATAAACGGCGGCGAGGCGATCATCGCTTTTTCACGCGGAAATCGCCATCGCAATGGCCGACTTCCTGACTTAATCGCGCTCGCAACCTCAGCCTGCTTCCACCGTTGCTGACTTCGCTGCGGTGAAGCCTGTTTGGCTTGTTGATAGCTTAAGGACACTGCCATGGATCGCCCGTCAGCATCGCGCCAAGCGGTGCCGGAAGAAGATATCACCGAAGCGAAAGCATTTATCGGCCTGTTCATGATCGCGCCCCAGACGCTCGCCGACAGGGCTGAGTTTCGCTGCATGCAATTGGCTGCAGGTTGCGCAATATCGCTGCCCAGCGCGCCCGCCATCGGTCTCAATCGCGTGCTCGGCATTGCAGCACTTGAAGATCTTGACCCGGCCTTTGAGTGGATGAGCAAAAAGGCAGGCCGCCGCTACTTGCAAATGAACGCTGCCAGCGCTCCTCAACAGACACACGATTGGATAAGGAAACGGGGTCTTGTTCCCCAAGGTAACGGTTGGGCAAAGCTATGGCGAACAGCGCCTTCTACGCCACTCATTCATTCTGGAGAGGTCGCTACCCGGCAGGTCAAAGTCACCGAGGCCGAAATCTTCGGCGCGATGATGTGCGCCGGATTTAACTTTCCAGCAAACCTGACACCGCTTTGGTCATCGATCGTCGGGAAGGACGGTTGGACCTGCTTTTTCGCGGAATTGGACGGCAGACCGATTGCGACCGGCGCAATGTATGCGGCAGACGGCCGTGCGTGGCTTGATGGTGGCGCGACGGTTCCCGAGTTTCGCAATCGAGGGGCACAGAAGGCCCTCATCACCGCGCGTCTGAATCAAGGCATCAGTCAGAGCGTTTCAGACATTCGTCGTCGAAACGGCCCAGCCTTCTGCCGCGGAGCCAAATATCTCTCACGCCAATCTCATGGCCGGATTCGAGCAGATTTATGCTAGAATGAATTACCGGTTTCCGGACGATTCATAAGGGACACCAGACACCTTAGGTCTGCGACTCGAGCTGTTGCGTTCTTTCCAGTGTCGCGCTTGCCGGATCGGTACCTGAAACTCTTAGAGAATGTCATCTGTTTCTGTGTCAGCCTGCAAACCCACTCCATCCTCCACCACCTATTAATACGCGCGTTGAACGAGGTTCGTCTTCGATCCATCGCCGACGACATCAAGTGGGCCGTGGAAAGCACTATGGCACTCAGCTCTCGCCGATCCCCTGAATGTCCGCTTTCGGGGTGCGGCTAGGATGCGCTCTACGGCCGCCATGGGGCGCAAAGCAGCCATATCCTTCGATAACGAAAAAGTCCGCTCCGGGCCGGCAGTGGAAACCGCTCAAGTTGACTTGACCTCGAAGAGAAGACCAAACTCACGACAGCGCAAAAATCCTTACCTCTCTCCCGATGCCCTGAAGCTCCGCCATTCGGGAAGCCGAGGTGATGCCGCTGTCGCGGAGGATCTCTGAAACTTGGGCATCCCCAACGATCGCTTCCGTTGTCATGATCACATTCGGATCGGCAAGGCCCTGGACGCGGGAGGCGATATTGACGGTTTGGCCGAAATAGTCCTGCCGGTCGTTCAGGTTGACGGCGAGGCATGGTCCCTCATGGATGCCGATCTTCAGCAGAAGATCGTCGCTGCCGTGTTCGGCATTTAGCCGAAGCATCGCCTCGCGCATGCTGAGTGCCGCCGCCACCGCGCGGTCCGGGCTCGGGAAGGTCGCCATCACGGCATCGCCTATGGTCTTGACGACTGCTCCGGCCTCTGTGGCGACGATCTCGTGAAGAACCCGGAAATGCGCTCGCACCAGATCGAAAGCAGCAAGATCTCCGACGCGCTCGTAAAGCGCGGTCGAGCCCCTCAAGTCGGTGAAGAGGAAGGTCAGGCTGGTGATCTTGAGGCGCTGGTCGACGTCGAGTGTGTCTGTCCGATAGATGTCCCGGAAGCTCTGGTTCGTCAGCAGGCGCTTGGCCGTCAGGAAAGGCCGCCTGCGGCCCAAGAGGTCGTGCAGGTCATCGCCTGCGATGCAGACGTTCGGCACCACCCTGCGATCGGTGTGGTTCTCGAGGGTCAGCCGCAGTGAGCCAGGACGCAGGGTCAGCGTTTCGTTCAGCGCATGCGTCCGGCTGATGATCATCGAGAGGTTCTGACGTTCGTCGGTGGGCTCTCCTTGCACGTCGATGAACTGCGCCGAGTGTGTCACCGCATCGAAGATGATGACGAATTGCGCCGGCAGTTGCAGCGAGACGAAGGCCTTCTCGCCCGGATCCAGCTCGATCATCTCCAGCTGGATGCGCGCCAGCCTCGCTTCAAGATCGTCAGGCAGGTCGACGCCGGAGCTGAAGAAGATCTGGCGGTAGTACTCGAGCGGGGACAACCGATCGGGATCGTGGGCGGCAATCCTGCGCACGCGCGGACTGACCGTAAACGTGACCTCGACCATCTCGTCGAGGGTCGGCTCGTATCCGGCCGCGCAAAGCGCGCAATGGTACGTCTCGTGGACGACGGTTTTGAGGGTTGCACCGCTGTCGAGGACGCCGCCGCATCCCGGGCAAAGGACATTCCAGGTCATCTCGAATGCGCCTATGCGGGCTGCATGGAGAAACGCGGCGATGGTTTTTTCTTCATCGAGATGGTGTGTATCGGCGAAAGCGAGCGCATTGATGCGATTGAGCTCGCGATCCGAGCCATTCATGACGACATTTTCGATGCACTCCACCGTCTGCGGGTCAGCCGCCTGTCGCAGGGAGGCAAAAAGGACGTCCACTTCGCTCATGAGACAAGTCTCCGTGTGCAGAACCCACGGCGGACAACGCCAGGACCGGGATCATAACACGGGAGTGTCCCAATAGAAATCTACAGGCTCGGATGCTGCTCGCTTCCCAAGCGAAGGCGGGCTTCAGCTCCCCTTGTATATCCGCTTCAGCGCCGTCAGCAGCGCATCCAGTTCCTCGCGCGAAAACAGCTCGATGAAGCGCTGCTCATGCCTATCGATCAGTTCACGCGCCCGGGCGAGCATTGCGCCTCCCGCCGTCGTCAGATGAAGCTCCTGGCGACGGCGGTCGGCCGCGGAGGGCCGGCGCTCGATCAGGTCGCGGGCGGCCAGCCGATTGACGAGGGCCATCATCGTCGCCCGGTCGGTGCCGAGCGTATTGGCAAGATCGATCTGCGATGCGCCCGGATTGCCGGCGACGAGTTCCATCACCGCCAGCTGCTTCTGCGTCAGCGCCAGAGCCGCCATGGTTTCGGCGAAGTCGCGATAGACTGCGACATGCGCCATGCGCAGATGAAATCCCAGCAGATCGCCAAGCCGGCCGACGTCGAGGCCCGGCGTCGCGGGAGCATCGTCGCCCTCGAAATCGTCCTGCGGTGGTTTGGTGCTCATCGTTCGCTCTCGCCTCATCCATCATCATAACCATCAAAATCAGCAGGTTAGTCAATATCCGTCGTGCGGATTTCCGCGCGCCATTCGAGCGATTCGAATTTGCCTTAAACAGCCTCTTGCATCATGGGAAAAAGATATTAGTATGTGTTACATACAAATTTGATGCCTGCCGCGGGGAGCGGTGGGCATGGGAGGAGAACATGGCGCATTCCTTTTCCGGGGTGGCTTCGTCGGCGGATTGCGGACTGGTGACGGATGATCCGATCCTTTACCGCGCCCGGGTCGCACCGGACCGTCCGGCTCTGTTCGAGATCGCCACCGGCCGGCAGCTCACCTATGCCGAGCTCGATGCGCGGATCGCCCGCTGCGCCGGCTTACTGAGCGATTTGCTCGAAGCGCGCCGCGACGGGGCGCGTGTCGCCATGCTGGCGCGCAACTCCATCGATTCGATCGTGCTTGCCTTTGCCTGCCAGCGTGCCGGCGCCATCTACGTGCCGCTCAACTGGCGCCTCAACGCCGCCGAGCTTCGGCCGATCCTTGCCGATTGCGCGCCGGCTCTGCTCGTTCACGACGAGGAGTTCGCGGCAACCGTCGCCAACGTCACGAGCACCGATCCTGAGATGGCGGTGATATCGACGGCCGACGGTCCGGCCGGGCTGGCCGCGCGGATCGAGGCGAGCCTTCCGGCCGCTCCGGTGACCGCCGATGCCGACGCACCTTGCGTCCTTCTCTACACCTCGGGCACGACGGGACAGCCGAAGGGCGTCGTCATCACCCGCCGCAACGCCTTCTTTGCAGCGATCAATTTTTCGGTCGTCGGAGAAATCGGGCCAAAATCCGTCGCCCTGTGCGACCTGCCGTTCTTCCACACGATCGGGCTGATCGCGGTGGCGCGCACCACATTGATGCTGGGCGGCACGCTCGTCGTCTCCGACCGCTTCACGCCGGCGCGCACACTCGCAGCCCTTGCCGACCGGCAGCGCGCCATCACCCATTATTTCGCCGTGCCGCAGATCGCGCTCGCCTTGCGTGGCGATGCCGCCTATAGCGCCGCGGCGCTCGCCGGCCTGCATGCGCTTTTCGTCGGCGGCGCGCCGCTGACGCAGGCGCTGATCGAAAGTTATCTCGATGACGGCGTGGCGCTGGTCAACGGTTACGGCATGAGCGAGGCGGGAACGGTGCTGCACGTGCCGATCGACCGGCGCGCCGTACAGGACAATCCCGGCAGCGTCGGTCTTCCCGCGCCATTGCTCGACATTCGCATCGTCGGCGAGGACGGCCGGGAGGTTGATGAAGGTGAGATCGGCGAACTCTGGCTGCGCGGGCCGGCAGTGACGCCGGGCTATTGGAACAAGCCTCAGGAAACCGCTTCCGCCTTCACCGACGGCTGGTACCGCACCGGCGATCTCGGCCGGCGTGAAGCGAACGGCTTCTATCGCATCGTCGACCGGCTGAAGGACATGTATATCAGCGGCGGGGAGAATGTTTATCCCGCCGAGATCGAAGCAGCGCTCGCAAGTCATCCCGATATCCTCGACGTCGCGGTCGTCGGCATTCCCGACATCCGATGGGGCGAATGCGGTGTTGCCTATGTGGTGCTGCGGCCGGGTGCCGTGGCAACGGGCGATGAG
Organism: Rhizobium sp. WSM1274; assembly: GCF_025200775.1. Classification (NCBI taxonomy): domain Bacteria; kingdom Pseudomonadati; phylum Pseudomonadota; class Alphaproteobacteria; order Hyphomicrobiales; family Rhizobiaceae; genus Rhizobium; species Rhizobium sp. WSM1274. The sequence continues at coordinate 922,091 of NZ_CP104139.1, forward strand.
ATCGCCGGCCATTGCGCGGCAAGGCTCGCCGCTTTCAAGCGCCCCGCGCGCATCCTCTTCGTCAAGGCCATTCCCCGCACCGCCTCCGGCAAGGTGCAGAAACATGTCCTGCGCCAGTTCCATTCCGACGAAACCCTTCAACGACAGGCCCTGTGAAGCGGCCCCCGGCACTCACGCCGAAACCCATGGAGTAACCTCATGACTGAAGAGAACATGACTGACAGGCAATCGCCGGTTCTGGTCGAATTCGATAACGGCATCGCCTTCGTCACCCTCAACCGCCCGGAAAAGCGCAATGCGATGAATCCGGCCCTGAATGCTCGGATGCTCGAGGTGCTCGACGAGCTCGAGGGCGACGAACGCTGCGGCGTCCTCGTCCTGCGCGGCGCCGGCGAATCCTGGTCGGCCGGCATGGATCTGAAGGAATATTTCCGCGACAATGACGACAAGCCTCGCAGCGCGACGCTGAAGGCGCGGCGCCAATCCGGCGGCTGGTGGAGCCGGCTGATGTATTTCGAAAAGCCGACGATCGCCATGGTCAACGGCTGGTGCTTCGGCGGCGCCTTCACGCCGCTCGTTTCCTGCGATCTCGCCATCGCTGCCGAGGAGGCGAATTTCGGCCTTTCCGAGATCAACTGGGGCATTCTGCCGGGCGGCAACGTCACCCGCGCGGTCGCCGAAGTGATGCGCCATCGTGACGCTCTCTATTACATCATGACCGGCGAACTGTTCGGCGGGCGCAAGGCCGCCGATATGGGTCTCGTCAACGAGGCCGTGCCGCTGGCGGAACTGGAAACCCGGGTCCGCAAGATCTGCGCCAGCCTGCTCGAAAAAAACCCGGTGACGCTGAAGGCCGCCAAGGACACCTACAAGCGCGTGCGAGACCTGCCTTGGGATCTCGCCGACGATTACATCTACGCCAAGCTGGAACAGATGCTGTTTCTCGACAAGACCAAGGGGCGTGACGAGGGGCTGAAACAGTTCCTCGACGACAAGACCTATCAGCCGGGGCTCGGCGCCTACAAGCGCGGCCGTTGATGGCGAGCCCGGCTCGCCGGGCGGGTTGACGAGCCGATCATCGGGAGGAGGAAAGCAATGAAGATCCATGCTGCGGTGGCGCGTGCGCCGCATACGCCGTTTTCGCTGGAAAGGCTCGATCTGGAGGAGCCGCGCGACGGTGAAATCCTGGTTCGCGTCGTGGCAACAGGGGTTTGCCACACCGATATCGTCATGCGTGACCAGCATCTGCCGGTGCCGCAGCCGGTGGTGCTCGGCCATGAGGGCGCTGGAATCGTCGAGCGTGTCGGACCGGGCGTCGCCAAGGTCAAGCCCGGCGATCACGTGGTCATGACCTTCAATTCCTGCGGTCATTGCCCCAGCTGCAACGATAACGAGGAGACCTATTGCCACGAATTCTTCCCGCGCAATTTCTTCGGTGCGCGCGCCGATGGTTCGAGCGGGCTCTCATGCGAGGGAGAGCGGGTTCACGGCAATATTTTCGGGCAATCCTCCTTCGCCAGCCACGCGCTGTGCCATGAGCGCAATATCGTGAAAGTGCCTGGGGATGTGGATCTGGCGCTGCTCGGGCCGCTTGCCTGCGGTATCCAGACCGGCGCCGGCGCGGTCATGAACGCGCTGAAGGTCGAGCCGGGAAAAGTGCTGGCAGTTTTCGGCATGGGCTCCGTCGGCCTTGCCGCCGTGATGGCGGCGCGGATCGTCGGCGCTTCACGGATCATCGCCGTCGACGTCAACGAGAGGCGGTTGGCGCTTGCAGCGGAACTCGGCGCCACCGACATCGTCAACGGCAAGGCAAGCGACGCGGTTGCCGCGATCATGGCGCTGACCGGCGCCGGCGTCGATTATTCGATCGATGCTTCCGGCGTGCCCGCCGTCATCGACCAGTGCGTGCGGGTGCTGGCGCCGCGCGGCACCTGCGGCATCGTTGGGGCCTCGCCGCATGGTGCGACGCTGACGCTCGACCTCACCCATATCCTGTCCGGCGGGCGCCGGGTCCGCGGCATCGTCGAGGGCGATTCCAATCCCGACGTGCTGATCCCGTTGTTGATCGAGCTGCATCGGCAGGGCCGCTTCCCCTTCGACAGGCTCATCACCTTCTATGATTTCGCCGACATCAACCAGGCGGTGGAGGATTCGGAAAAGGGCATCGTGCTGAAACCGGTCGTGCGTCAGCCGGCCGCCTGAACCCGTTCAAGGGAGGAAACAATGAACACCGTCACCCCAATTGCCACCGATACCAGCCCCGATGTCATGAAGGCGCTGCTTGACCGGCAAAGGGCGTCTTTCCTGAGGGAAGGGCCGCCAGAAATTGAGACCCGCCTCGATCGCATCGACCGCGTCATCGCCCTTCTCGTCGACCATAAGGATGCGATTGCCGCTGCCCTGTCGGACGATTTCGGCAGCCGCAGTGTCGGAGCGAGCCTGCTTCTCGACGTCTTTACCTGCGTCGGATCGCTCAAATATGCCAAGGCCCATCTTGCCGAATGGCTGAAGCCCGAGCAGCACGAGGCATTGTTCCCGGACGCAGTGGCCGAAGTGGTCTATCAGCCGAAGGGGGTTATCGGAATCCTGAGCCCGTGGAATTTTCCTTATCAGCTCGCCCTTGCGCCGCTTGCCGGAATTCTCGCCGCTGGCAACCGCGCCATGATCAAGCCGTCGGAGGTGACGCCGGCCTCGGCCGCCTTGATGGCGGAACTCATCGCCGGCGCTTTCGACGAAACGGAAATATCAGTCGTTCAGGGCGGACCGGCGACGGGCACGGCCTTTACATCACTTGCCTTCGACCATCTGATCTTCACCGGCGGAACCGCGATCGCCCATCATGTCATGCGCGCGGCGGCGGAAAACCTGACGCCGCTGACGCTCGAGCTCGGCGGTAAGTCGCCGGTCATCATCGGCCGCTCGGCCGATCTCGCCGACGCGGCGCGGCGCGTCATGACCGTCAAGACGCTGAATGCCGGCCAGATCTGCCTTGCGCCTGATCATGTTTATGTGCCGGAGGAAAGCGTCGAGGCCTTTGCCGGGCACGCGGTCGCGGCTGTCGGCGCGATGTATCCGGCGCTGAAGGAAAATCCTGATTACACCTCGATCGTCAATGCCCGCCATCACGCCCGCATCCAGGGCCTGATCGACGATGCCAGGGCCAAGGGCGCCCGTGTCGTCGAGATCAACCCGGCGGCAGAGAATTTTTCCCAGCAATCGGCCCACCGCATGCCTCCGACCCTGATCCTCGATCCGACGGAAGAGATGCGCGTGCTGCAGGAGGAAATCTTCGGACCCGTGCTGCCGGTTCTTCCCTATCGGGATGTCGCCGACGTCATCGATCGTATCAATGCCAAGCCGCGCCCGCTGGCGCTCTATTATTTCAGCCAGGATCAGCAAGAGGAGGCCCGCGTCCTCGACAATACGACCTCCGGCGGGGTGACGGTCAACGACTGCATGAGCCACGTCACGGCGGAAGGCCTGCCCTTCGGCGGCGTCGGCCATTCGGGCATGGGAGCCTATCACGGCAAGTTCGGCTTCCTCACCTTCTCGCATCCACGCGCCGTCTATCACCAGAGCCGGATGGTCGAAGCGGAATACATGATGCGGCCGCCTTATGGCGAGGCGATGCGCGGCTTCTTGGCAGCGGCGATCTGCAAGTAGAAGAGAAGTGGCGGACGATGCCGTCGGCAGCGCGGCTGCTGACGGCATGGGTGGCTGCTTGCGAGTGATCTCCTGTCGTCAAATTTGGCAGCAGGGCCTGCGTGCCATATCGTCGCCGCGGACGCCGCTTTCCTATCGCCGTATTGCTGCCGACCGACCTGCAGACGCAACTACTGACGATTATAGGCTGACAGTCCTGCGACTTAACGAAGCTCAAACCAGTATTGCCTTATGATTGGTTCGGATGACGTATTGGAAGGTGGATCCAACGCAGTGAATGGCATCTGGACGCAATTTGGTGGCAACCTGTCATTCGTGTGCCTGGCGATTTCGCTCTGGGCGCATTTCTCGATCCAATTTCAGCGTCGTTCGGTCACACAGGAAAAAATCGCCTTCGGAATTGTGGCCGGCTGCGCTTCCGTCGGATCGATATTGTTGGCCGTCGAAGTCAATCCCGGCATCTATATCGACATGCGCTTCTCGCCGCTTGCTTTGGCAGGCATGTTTGGCGGACCGGTCGCAGCGGCTTTTGCGGCGGCGCTGGCGTTGGCTTTCCGCTTCTGTGTGGGCGGCACGGCAATGATCGATGGCCTGATCGCAATTGCTGTCGCGACCGGGATCGGCCTGGCTGCCAATGTCTGGATCCGGAAGAGATCCCCCGAGCTTATGGACGTTGCGATGCTGAGCCTCGCGCTCGGCGCCGCACTGATCGTCTTGATGGCGGTGCTTCCCACACTGGTGCATGCCCGCGTATTGGCCATCATCGGTCTGCCGATGACGGTATTGAATTGCCTGGCGACGGCGCTGTGTGGTTTCGTTCTGTTGAAGACGCAGCAATGGGAGCTGGAGCGAAGCATATTGGTGACCGCGTTTTCGCAGTCGCCCGACTATCTCTACGTGAAGGACCGAAACAGCCGGTTCATCACCGTCAATGAAAATATGATCCGCCTTTTTCGTTTCAAAACCACGGCGGAGATGACCGGATTGTCGGATTTCAATCTTCTGTCGCGGCCGCGCGCCGAAGAATTTTATTATCTCGAACAGCAGGTCATGGACACCGGGGTGCCCCTGATCGACTCCGTCGAGCGTGTCGAAGACAGATACCTGCTCGCCTCCAAGGTGCCGCTGAAGGATAGGCAGGGACGGGTGATCGGCCTTGCCGGCGTCACGCGTGACGTGACGGAGCGGACTGCTCTGGAGCGGGAATTGCGCAAGAGCAAGAACCTGCTGTCACATGCGATGGCCGGCATGTCCGATGGCATCGCCATGTACGACAGCAAGGGTTTTCTCGTTTTTTGCAACGACCAGTATCGCGCCGCCTTTCCGCTATCCGGAGACGCCCGCGTGGTTGGCGCTCATATCAGCGACATCCTTCGCCGCGTTGCCGAAACCGGCGAGCGCACGGGTATCCCGGATAATGACCGCGAAGAGTGGATCAGGTCCGTCAGTGCTACGTTGCACAGCAACAAGGACGAAGAGGTTCAGCTTCACAATGGCGACTGGCGCAGCATCCGGACAAGGCTAGCGGAAGACGGCACGGCGATGGCGGTTGTCTCAGACATCACAGCGACCAAGCAGGCGGAAATCGCGCTCAGGCTGTCGGCGGAACAGCTGAAGAACCTCGCTGAGACAGATGGGCTCACCGGCATGGTCAATCGCCGGGCCTTCGACGAAGCTTTCGCGCGCGAAACCGCAGGCAGCGCCAGGAAAAACACGCCGTTCAGCCTTCTGATGGTCGATATCGACCGCTTCAAGGCCTATAACGATACCTATGGTCATCCCGCCGGAGACCAATGCCTGCGTGTCGTCAGCAGGTGCCTGCGCCAGTCGGTCAGCCGCCCGGCAGATATCGTCGCGCGCTACGGCGGAGAAGAATTCGTGGTTCTGCTCCCCGCAACCAGTGCGAAAGGCGCAATGATCGTTGCCGAGCAATTCGCGCGTCTCCTCAGCCAGGAGAATATCGTTCATTCCGGCAGCGAATTCGGCCGGGTGACCGCCAGCATCGGCATATCCTGCGCGACGGGGGCCACCTTGAGGATCAACCCGAACCGCCTCCTGACCGAGGCCGATGCCGCGCTCTACGACGCCAAGACGCAAGGCCGCAATCGCATCCTGGCACATTCGCCCGACGAACGGCATGCCATGAAGGACGTCGGTTAGCCAAACCTTTGATAGGTTTTTCCTATCGAACCATCGATCATCCGACCTTGATGTTTCCCCCGCTTCGACAATAAGGGCGCATGGACACAAAATTCATCGGTAAGAAATCGGCGGCAGCCGGTGGCTGGGGCGCTTTGAAGAGCTGCGGCAAGCGTTTGCTGCAAAGCGGCATGCCCATTTCAGGGGCGCGGACGATGCTGAAGGCGAACCAGCCGGATGGATTCGATTGCCCGGGCTGCGCCTGGGGCGATCCGGAGCACGGATCGTCGTTCGAGTTCTGCGAGAACGGCGTAAAGGCCGTCGCCTGGGAGGCAACGGAGAAACGGGCAACTCCGGCCTTCTTCGCGGAGAATACGGTATCGCAGCTTCGCCAGCTGACGGACTATGAACTGGAACTCAACGGCCGCCTCACGCATCCGATGCGCTACGATGCGGCGAGCGACCGTTACCTGCCGGTCGCGTGGGAAGATGCCTTTGCCGAGATCGGCAGTATTCTGACAGGCCTCGATAATCCCAACCGGGCGGAATTCTACACGTCGGGCCGGGCGAGCAACGAGGCCGCCTTCCTCTACCAACTGTTCGTGCGCGTCTACGGCACCAACAATTTTCCCGATTGCTCCAATATGTGCCACGAGGCAAGCGGCATCGCCATGCGCCAGGCGGTCGGTGCGGGCAAGGGTACCGTGCTGCTGGAGGATTTCGAAGAGGCCGACGCGATCTTCGTGATCGGACAGAACCCGGGCACCAACCATCCGAGGATGCTCGGCGACTTGCGCCGGGCGGCGATCCGCGGCGCGCGCGTCGTCGTCTTCAATCCCATCCGCGAACGTGGGCTGGAGCGCTTCTCCGACCCGCAGGACAAGGTCGAGATGCTGCGCGGCGGTTCGACCGATATCGCCAGCCTTTATCTGCAGCCGCAACTCGGCGGCGACATGGCCGCGGTGCGCGGGATGGCAAAGGCCGTTCTGGCCGCGGAAGAAGCAGCCGTCGCCGCCGGCCTGCCTTCCGTTCTCGACCACGCATTTCTCGCCGAACATTGCGATGGTTTTGCAGAATACCGGGCAGCGGTCGAGGCGACTTGCTGGGCTGACATTGAGGACCAATCGGGACTGAGCCGGCAGGACATCGAACGGTCGGCCGATGTCTATATCAACGCCGAGCGGGTCATCTGCACCTGGGCGATGGGCGTGACCCAGCACCTGCATTCCGTCGCGACGATCCGCGAGATCGCCAATTTCATGTTCCTGCGCGGCAATATCGGCAAGCCCGGTGCCGGCCTTTGCCCCGTTCGCGGCCATTCCAACGTGCAGGGCGACCGCACCGTCGGCATCAATGAAAGGCCGGCGGATGATTTCCTCGATGCGCTGGAGGAGCACTTCCGCTTCACCGTTCCCCGCGAACAAGGCCACAATGTCCTTGCCGCGATCGGCGCAATGCTCGACGGCTCGGCGGAAGCCTTCATCGGGCTTGGCGGCAATTTCGCCCGCGCCACGCCCGACAGCGCCCTGGTTGAAAAGGCGCTGCGGCGGCTGAAACTGACGGTGCACATCGCGACCAAACCCAATCATTCGCATCTCATGCCCGGCGAGACGGCCTTCATCCTGCCGTGCCTCGGACGCACCGAGATGGATCTGAACGCGGCGGGCAACTCACAGCTCATAAGCGTCGAGGATTCGATGAGCATGGTGCACGGTTCCGCCGGCATCAATCGCCCGGCCTCGCCGCATCTCCTCTCGGAAGTCGCCATCATTGCCGGCATTGCACAAGCGACGGTCGGCTCCGCCGTGGTCGACTGGTCAGAGCTTGCCGACGACCACGACCGCATCCGCGATCATATCGAGGCGACCATCCCAGGCTTCGAAAATTACAATAGGCGCCTGCGCAAGCCGCGCGGTTTCCACCTGCGCAACCCGGCCGCCCATCGGGAGTGGGATACGCCGACAGGCAAGGCATCATTTTCTTCCGAGGCGCTTCCCGACGAGACGGTGCATCAGCGGGCGCGAAAGGGCGAGGGGCGTTTCGCCCTGCAGACGTTCCGGTCACACGATCAATACAATACGACGGTGTATGGTCTCGATGACCGATACCGCGGCGTCTACGGGGAGCGGCAGGTCATCTTCATTCATCCGGCCGACCTGACGGCGATAAATGCCAAGGCCGGTGACCGGGTCGACGTGGTCGGCGAGCATGAGGACGGTATCGAGCGCATCGCTGAGAATTTCCGCTTTGTGCCCTATGATATTCCGCGGGGAAGCATAGCGGGTTATTATCCCGAACTGAACGTGCTCGTGCCGCTCGGCAGCTCCGGCAGGGAAAGCGATACGCCGACCTCAAAATCCATCATGGTTTCCTTCCGCCGGCGAAAAGCTGCGTGAGCGAGGAGGCGTCAGAGGCCGATCGTTTTCTTGCCCTCGTCGCTGCGGCGCAAGACAGGGATATCAGGCTGACATCCATACAGGCCGGTCTCCTTGTCGCCGCGGAACTCGGGATTGCCCGTGACAGTCGCGCCTTTGCGCGCAAGCTGGGGATCGCGCATTCTCTCGTGCTCAGGGAACTCAACGGCCTGGCGGAGCGCAAAGGCCTGCTGCAGATCGTGAAGCGGGATCCGAGGACCATGAGAGTGCACTACACGTTGCCGCCGCGGGACGAGACATAAATACACTGTGTCAGCGCCGGCCACCTGCGTACTCGCCGCAAGCTGAGGCCATTATCGACCGATCAGGCGTTTCCTGGTGTCGGAGGGGTATTCTCCATATGTGGCTTTATAGACTGCCGAAAACCGGCCGAAATGAAAGAAGCCCCATTTGAGGCAGATGGCCTTCATGGTCTCCTTGCTCTCGGGATCGATGAGATCCTGGCGCGCGGCGCGCAGCCGAAGCGTCAGCAGATAGGCGGCGGGAGAGGTTCCTCTGAATGCACGAAAACCGGTTTCGAGCGCCCGGCTGGATACGCCGGCCGCTTCGGCCACCTTCAGCATTGTGATCGGCTGATCGATATTGGCGTGCATGAATTCGATCGCCCTGCGGACGTGCCGGGGGGCGATCAGGGACGGGCCATTCTCCAGGAAATGCGATAGCCGGTGAGGCACTAGGCGCACGACCAGATCGGCCAGCGCCTGCGTCATATGCGCCATGGCGATCGGCGACTGCAGCAAGGGGCCATCGTCGCGCATGCCTAAGATAATCGTTTCCGTGAGGTTGCCGATCAACCGCCCGGCGGGCTTGGACAGATCCAGTTCCGGCAGTAGGTCGAGGGAGCCGCTGAACGGCATCTCGAATGTCTGGCCGATCGTCTGGAGGATGACAGGCCAGTTGATCAGCAACTCGTCGATGACGTTTGATTGCCCATGCATGATGACGCTGTCGGGTTCGAAATTGTTATAGAGAAGCAATTTTCCTTGCCCGGCCTCGGCGATGCGGGACGATCCATAGGTTACCCCCATGCCGCCGCTGCGCGGCACTACAATCGACAGATACTCCGACGTATCGACGGTCGGCTCGATATTGAACTGAAACTCCGCCTCATGATAACCCGTCAGCAGAACGGCCTTGTCACAGACGGAGAAATCCAGTCCCCAATGGAAGTCCTGGGCGCGGCCGACAGGCTCGGCATCAAAGGCGCCAAAAGCACCCCCCAGCGTTTCGACCATGTTGTCGAAGGACGAACCGCTAAATCGAAATGAGAATGGGGCAGTGCTATTTTCTGTCATGCTGCTCCCATTGTTCGATGTGGCTGTTTCGACATGCCCTTCTTGACCGCTCTGAGATGCCAGTGTGATGCGCGATCCGCGCGGGCGCCGGATCGGCGCGCCTACCTCTGCCAGTCTTGCCGGTCGTCATGCATGCGCCGTCGCGGGACTTCATCAGGGCCAGCAGCCGGTGTGGATGGGCGGAGCTCGCCTGTATATTAGACGATTGTAACTTATAGTGAAGCTGCTTGCCGCGGAGCAGGTGGATTTCCGCATGGTCGGTCTCGGATCAGCGGCTTTCGGCAGCCGATCCAGCCCGAATTCGGGCGTGGCAAGCGTCAGAAAGACCAACCCTTTACATGCACCATCGATCGTTCCGGCAGAGCTCAGATGTTTTTGCGAGACGGCAGGAACTGACAGAACATGCGGCGATTGGCAAGATTTGCGCTACCGGTTATGACGGCAGTCCGCTGGTAAATCGATTGCGCTGAAGACGCGATCTTGCAGCTGCAGCTGCAGCTGCCATGCCACAGGTTCAACTGCCGCGACCTTGCCGAGACGCTCATCATCTGAAGTTTGTAGGAATGTCCATCCGAGAGCCGCGCAGTCGCCTGCCGAAGGTTTTATAGTGGACCGTTTAAGGAGCCTTCGGCAGGCAGACAGGCATGCAAGCATACGCACGGGATGGGGTGCGTATGTATGATCCCTTCCATCCTTCTGGGGGCGACGGATGGACGGGCCTTTTGGCTTAGAGACCGCAAACCATCATGGTCTTGGTCAGGATTGATCTTATTATTCTCCAGCCATGGAGCAATTGTCAGGCGCCGATATTGTCGGCCGATCGGCTTTTCGCTACGCAGTCTGGACTGCTCCTGCGCAAAATGTATACGCAAGCACTCGCCTCAAGCCGTATCTTCCGCGGTGCGGCCTGCCGGCCGCCGCGCTCGGAAGGGATCGGGCGAGAGAATCGTCATCAGTTGCTCATCTTCAGCGAGCTTCCAGGCGGTTGCGCAGCCGCGCCAGCCCTCGTTCAGCCCCAATCATCAGACGGCCGACTCCAGGTTCCGGAGATGGCGACCTGCCAGATATCGGTGTCGCCAACGAAACGGAGAGACAGCCGCAAGCGCAGCTTCAGAGCGCGATCGAGAGGGCGCTATCGCGTTGGGGAGCCACCTCCTGCGAGTTCACCATCGCACCCGCGAGCTGGCGGAAGGTGACAAGGCCCAATGCTTCCCCGGATGGCGAAATCACCCTCGCATCGTTGTCCTGCGCCGATGCCAACATCCGGACGGCCTCTTCGACGGTCGTTCCTGATGCAATCGTCAATCCGCCTGGCACCGCACCGGAATGCAAGGATGTCATGACGGCATCGACCTGGATGACCCGGCCGCGATTGACCTCCTTGACGAAGTTGGCGATGTAGGCGTCGGCCGGACGCAGAACGATGTCCTGGCTGGTGCCCTGCTGGATGACTTCGCCATCGCGCAGGATCGCAATCTGATCGCCCAGCCGAAGGGCTTCGTCGAGATCGTGGGTGATGAAGACGATGGTCTTCTTGATCTCCTTCTGAATGTCGAGAAGGACTGTCTGCATATCCGTACGGATCAAAGGGTCGAGTGCCGAATAGGCTTCGTCCATCAGCAGAACCGGCGCATCGTTCGAGAGGGCTCGTGCCAGCCCGACGCGCTGCTGCATGCCGCCCGATAGCTGGTTGGGATATTTGCTCTCGAAGCCCTTCAGGCCGACCCGCTCCAGCCAGCCCATGGCGACGTCGGCGGCTTTCGAGCGCTCCATGCCCTGCACTTCGAGGCCGAAGATGGTATTGTCGAGAACATTGCGGTGCGGCAGAAGCGCAAACTTCTGAAACACCATTGCCGTCTGGTGCCGGCGAAACGCCCGCAATTCGGTCTCGTTCATTTTCACCACATCGACGCCGTCGACAAGCACTTCTCCGGCGGTTGGATCGATCAGGCGATTGATGTGGCGGATGAGCGTCGACTTGCCCGAACCCGAAAGGCCCATGATGACCTGGATGCGGCCCGAGGGTATCTCGACATTGATATCTTTCAGGCCGAGCACGTGGCCGTGCTTTTCGTTGAGCTCGGTCTTCGACAATCCCTTTTGGACGGCATCGACATGAGCGGCAGGGTTGGGACCGAAGATCTTGTAGAGGTGGCGGATCTTGATGCCGCCGAAACGTTGATCAGCCATGGACGATCTCCCGATGCTTCTGGAGCCGTTTGCCATACGCCTGGCTGACCCGGTCGAAGATGATGGCAATGCCGACAATGGCAAGGCCGTTGAAAATACCCAGGGTGAAGTACTGGTTGGCGATGGCCTTCAGAACCGGCTGGCCAAGGCCCTGGACGCCGATCATCGAGGCAACGACCACCATGGCGAGCGCCATCATGATGGTCTGGTTGATGCCGGCCATGATGGTGGGAAGCGCCAGCGGCAATTGGACCTTGAACAGCTTCTGCGCGCTCGATGTTCCGAAGGCATCGGCTGCCTCGAGCACGTCCTTGTCGACCAGGCGGATGCCGAGGTCGGTCAGCCTTATCATCGGCGGAATGGCGTAGATGACGACGGCGATCAGTCCCGGCACCTTGCCGATGCCGAGCAGCATGACCACAGGGATGAGATAGACGAAGCTCGGCATGGTCTGCATAACGTCGAGGATCGGATTGATAACGCGCTGCAGCCGGTCGGAACGCGCCATCAATATCCCCATCGGGATGCCGATGGCGATGGAGAGCACGGTACAGACGAAGATCATCGACACCGTCCGCATCGTATCGTCCCACATGTCGAAATAGCCGATCAGCAGCAGTGTCACGAGACAGCCGAAGACGATCTTCAGGCTGCGGCTCGCAAACCATGCGATGACAAGGATGATTGCCGTAATGATCGGCCACGGCGTCTGCGTCATGAAGCGGTCGGCGGCGATCAGGAAATGCTGCAGCGGGGAGAAGAGGTTTTCGATCGCGTCGCCATAGCTGCGGGTAAATGCGCGAAAGCCGTCATCGATCGCCTTCTTCAGATTGCGAAGGGCATCGTCATCCATATGCGGGAATTTATAAAACCATTCCATTCGGTTCCCCTTTTTCTTCAAAGAGCCGTGGCAGTCTTTTTGATTTTATCGGCAGCGAAAGGCGGTGCGCATTAAGCGCACCGCAGTTGTCGGCGTTAGAGCATGATGCCGAAAACTGTGAGCGGCTTTCGCAGACATCATGCTCTGACTATTTAATTTAGAACAGCATTCAGATTTTAGGCCGATCCGGCCTGAAATCATCCTGTCCTAGAGCGCAGCTTCGATCTTCGTGGCTGCCTCAGGCGAAACCCACTTGGTCCAGAGGTCCTTGTTTTCTTTGAGGAAGTGCTTGGCACCGTCCTCGCCGGTTGCCTGGTTGTCGGTCATCCACGCCATCAGCTTGTTGACCGTGTCGTTGCTCCAGGAGCGCTTGGTCAGGTAGTCCATCACCTCGGGCCCGGCCTTTTCCGAGAAAGGCTTTGCAACGAGGGTGACGATCTTGTCGACCGGCCATGCGTTCGGCTTCGGATCGGGGCAGTCGGCGACGGTATTGCAGCGCTTCCATTCGGCGGGGTCGTTCGGCACGCCGGCTTCCAGCTTGACCATCTGATACTTGCCGAGCAGCGCGGTCGGCGCCCAGTAGTAGCCGGCCCAGCCTTCCTTGCGTTCGTAAGCCTTGGAGATCGAGCCATCAAGGCCGGCAGCCGAGCCGGTATCAACGAGGGTGAAGCCGGCCTTGTCGGCTTCGAAGGCCTTGTAGAGCTGCGTGGTCACCACGGTGCCGCCCCAGCCCTGCGGTCCGTTGTAGATGGCGCCCTTCTTCGGGTCCTCGGGAGCGGGGAAGAGTTCTGGATGCTTCAGCACGTCGCCGATGGTCTTGATGTCGGGATGGGCGTCGGCCAGATATTTGGGAATCCACCAGCCTTGGACGCCGCCATCGGGCAGCGGAGAGCCGACCTGGACGATCCGGCCTTCTTCCGTTCCCTTCTTGACGACGTCGGGCAGCAGGTCGATCCAGGCTTCCGGCGCGATATCCGGCTGGCCCTTTTCAGCCATCGAGGTGATCGTCGGAACGGTATCGCCGACGGTGATTTCCGCTTGGCAGCCGTAACCTTCGTTCAGGATGAACTTGTCGAGGTTGGAGAGAACCTCGGCACTCTGCCAGTTCATGCTGGCGATGGTGACAGTGCCGCATTCGGCGGCGCTGGCGAAAGACGCCCCGCCGATCAGGCCGAACGTCAGACATGTCGATGCGAGTAGTTTTTTCATTCTCGTTCCCTCTGTTTAGCGGCCGGTTTTGCTAAGCGGGGCGCCGCAGGACCCGCTCCAACGGTTGTCAGGAAGCGTCTCCCATACTCACCGATTTCTTGAATGCCGCCGATAGTCCCTTCGCGACCGAAGCGTCGAACCCGGCAGCGCGCATGGCTTCGATGGCCGCTGCAGTGGTGCCGCGATAGCCGAGAAAGGTTTGAACGACGTCATCGGGACATTCGTCGCGGCGCTCCAGCAGGCGGCCGGCGCCCGTGATCACCGTGTTGACGGCGCGGCGCGCAATCTCCCCCGGCAGGCCGTTTGCGACGGCGTCGCGCATCATGGCGGCGGCGAGCAGCGCAGGGAATGCCGGTCCGGACCCGGAAAGGCCGGTGAGGTAATCGATGTCGCTTTCCCTTGCGACCTCGTCCTCAGATCCGCATGCCTGAAAAATCGCGTGGACGAGCGCCCGGTCGTCTTCGGTGACAGCGCTCGCGCCAATCCACGGCGTATAGGATTTGGCGACTTCGGCGGCGGCGTTCGGCAAAGCGCGGACGACGCGACCGGTGTTGTGGCGCTCGGAAAGTGCGTCCAGGCGGATGCCCGCCATGACCGAGATGACCAGCTTGCCACCGGCATCGACATCAAGAGCATGCCAGTCATCAGGACGGACGGAGAGAAGGATCACGTCCGAACGGTCGGCAAGCGCCTGATTGTCGGTGGTCAGGAAAGAATTCGGGAAGCGGCGCGGCTGCTCGCTGCGATAAGAGAGGGAGAGGTTTCGAGGTTCGACCAGGCCGGCACCAAGGATCGAGCCGGCGATTGCTCCGCCAAGCCAGCCACCGCCACCAATGATCCCGATTCTCAAGAAAGCGCTCATCCCGGCCTTCCCTAACCCGGCCTATAGCCATGCCGGGAGAAGAAGCGATCGAGCTCCCTCTGCTGCGGCACTTCGCCGGTGTAGATCGCGATATATTCGGGAATCCGTTTCATGCGGACGGCGAGTTCCTCCTTGGCTTGCATAGAGATGTATCCGATCTGCACGAGGTACGTTGTTCGCGCTCGGACATCCGATGTCGCTTCTGGTAGCCCGAACCGGATAAACATCCGCTTGAGCGCATCGAGCCGGAGCTGATCGGCTTGCCGGACCTCGGCAAGAATCTCGTCGGACTGCAGCGCCCAGCTGCGCACGGCGAATTCGAACCTGGCGTCGAACAGATCATTGTTGAGCCAGCAATCGAAGACGTTGAGCATCGCCTCGGCGAGCGATTCCGCGTAGGCTTCGGACTGTTTGACGATGTTGCCGGTGTTTTTGTCGCGCCACCGCGCCACGAGCCCGGCCAGCAGTTCCTCCCGGTCCTTGAAGAACCAGTAGAAGCTCGTGCGCGAGAGGTTGAGCTTCTTCGCCAGCGGCAGAATTTTCACCGAATCCACGCCGGAATCCAGCAGCGAGTGGTATGCTGCTTCCAGCCATCCCTCCTGTGATCCGCGCCAGCCTGTATCATTCAAAGCCTGATCCATGGATGATCTCCTATCAGATTATCAAGCCACGCACAAGAAAAATGTACATCAGTGTCTAAATCGACGACCAAGCTGTTTTCAATGTTGACACATATGTACATTGTGCTTAGCGTCTCCTCTGACGTTTTAATCCGGAACCGCCGCCCATGTCGAACGATCCCCTTCTTCAGCCTTACCAGCTCAAGCATTTGACGCTACGCAACCGTATCATCGTGACCTCCCACGAGCCGGCTTATCCGGAGGACGGCATGCCAAAGGAGAGGTATCGCGCCTATACGGTGGAGCGGGCAAAGGGCGGCGTGGCCTTGACGATGACGGCTGGCTCGGCCGCGGTTTCCAGGGACAGCCCGCCGGTCTTCAACAACCTGCTCGCCTATAAGGACGAGATCGTGCCCTGGGTTAGGGAAATGACCGACGCCGTGCATGAAGAGGGTGCGGCGATCATGATCCAGCTCACTCATCTCGGCCGGCGCACGCGCTGGGACAAGGGCGACTGGCTGCCGGTCGTGGCGCCATCGCATCATCGCGAGGCGTCCCACCGCTCCTTCCCGAAGAAGATGGAAGATTGGGACATCGAGCGCATCATCAAGGATTTCGCCGACGCTGCGGAGCGCATGAAGGCAGGCGGCATGGACGGTGTCGAACTGGAAGCCTACGGCCACCTGATCGATCAGTTCACGTCTCCGCTCACCAACGAGCTCGATGGTCCCTATGGCGGCTCCCTCGACAACCGTTTGCGCTTCTGCTTCGATGTCTTCAAGGCGATCCGGCAAAGGGTGGGGAACGACTTCATTCTCGGCGTGCGCTATACTGCCGACGAATGTCTTCCCGGCGGCACCGGCAAGGGCGACGGGATCGAAATTTCCAAGCGCCTGAAGGCAAGTGGCCTGATCGATTACCTCAACGTGATCCGCGGTCACATCGATACCGATGCGGGTCTGACCGACGTGATCCCGATCCAGGGCATGGCGAATTCACCGCATCTCGATTTCGCCGGCGAAATTCGCGCCGCAACCGATTTCCCGACCTTCCATGCGGCGAAAATCCCTGACGTCGCCACCGCGCGCCACGCGATCGCCTCCGGCAAGGTCGACATGATCGGCATGACACGCGCTCACATGACGGACCCCCATATCGTCCGCAAGATCATGGAAAAGCGCGAAGACGATATTCGTCCTTGCGTCGGCGCCAATTACTGTCTCGATCGCATCTACCAGGGCGGGGCCGCCTTCTGTATCCACAATGCCGCCACCGGCCGCGAACTGACCATGCCGCATATCGTGGCGAAGGCCGACGCCAGGAAAAAGGTCGTCATCGTCGGCGCCGGCCCGGCCGGTCTGGAAGCGGCGCGCGTCGCCGGAGAACGCGGCCACCAGGTCGTGGTTTTCGAAGCGGCGAACAATCCCGGCGGTCAGATCCGGCTCACCGCCCAAAGCGAGCGCCGCAGGGAGATGAGCAGCATCATCGACTGGCGCATGAGCCAGTGCGAGAAATACGACGTCACCTTCCACTTCAACACATGGGCGGAAGCGGACACCATCGGAGCCGAGAATCCCGATGTGGTCATCATCGCGACCGGCGGCTTGCCGCATACCGAGGTTCTCGCCAGCGGCAACGAGCTGGTGGTCTCGTCATGGGACATCATCTCCGGCGACGTGAAGCCTGGAACCAACGTGCTGATCTTCGACGATGCCGGCGACCATGCCGGCCTCCAGGCAGCTGAGTTCCTCGCCAAGGCGGGCGCCAAGGTCGAGATCATGACGCCGGACCGCTCCTTCGCGCCCGAGGTCATGGCCATGAACCTGGTGCCCTATATGCGGTCTCTCCAGAAGCACGACGTGACCTTCACCGTCACCTATCGTCTCGAGGCCGTCGAGAAGAGCGGCAACCAGCTCGTCGCCCATGTCGGCAGCGATTACGGCGGGATTGCCAGGCAGCAGAGCTTCGACCAGATCGTCGTCAATCATGGGACCATTCCGCTCGACGAGCTCTATTTCGAACTGAAACCCAGCTCGAGCAATCTCGGCGAAATGTCGCACGACCAGCTTCTTTCCGGAGAGCCGCAGTCCGTGATCCGCAATCCTGATGGCAAGTTTCAGCTGTTCCGGATCGGCGACGCGGTCGCCGCACGCAACACCCATGCCGCCGTCTATGACGGCCTGCGCATCGCGAAAGATATCTAATCGCTACAGTGGACCGCTTGCCGGTCGATCGTCTCGGGAGGTGATGACATGAGGTTACGCAATGAAAGCCTCCAGATCTTCCTGGATGCGGCTTTCGCGGCTTTCGACCAGTTCGCGAAGGCCCCAGAGGCCCGCCGTTCGGTCCGTCAGATTTTTGCGGCGCTGGAGCGCCCAGGGATCGCGCGTACGGGGCCGGGAAGCCGATTGCCCGTGTGTGCTCAGCTTGATGTGGCGCTTTCCTTCGATACGTCCTATCCTTCGCTGACACGTTTGATCGAGGGGTTCAAAGGCGTCGAGCCAATGCTTGAATGGCATCGGCGCACCAAGTATGACCACACGGCCAGCGACAATTTTGTCGATGGGCATGCCAATGCCATGATTATCGGCCCGGGAGGATTGGAAGAGCGGAGCGATCTGTGGATCGGTGTGACGTTGATGGCGCCTCACGTGCGCTATCCGGATCATGATCATGCGCCCGAGGAAGTCTATCTCGTGCTTTCCGATGGAGAGTTCCAGCAAGGAGAGGGAGACTGGTTCTCGCCAGGTATCGGTGGGTCGTTCTACAATGTCCCTGACATCCGACATGCCATGAGGTCGCTCGACACGCCGCTCTTCGCCTTCTGGGCATTGCTTGCCGAACGGCCGAACTGACGGCCAGCAGTTTAGAAATAAAGGGGAGTTGCCCATGAAGATTCTCGTCCCAGTCAAACGGGTTGTCGACTACAACGTGAAGATCCGGGTGAAGCCGGATGACACGGGTGTCGAGCTAACCAATGTGAAGATGTCGATGAACCCGTTCGACGAGATCTCGGTGGAAGAGGCGCTGCGGCTGAGGGAAGCCGGCAAGTGCGAGCAAGTGGTGGTCGTCTCGATCGGTCCGGCCAAGGCCGAGGAGACGCTGAGGACCGCCCTTGCGATGGGCGCCGATCGGGCGATCCTGGTTGAGACCGACGATCAAATCGAGCCGCTCACTGTCGCCAAGATCTTGAAGGCTGTTGCCGATGCCGAACAGCCGGGGCTGATCATCGTTGGCAAGCAGGCGATCGACGACGATTCGAACCAGACCGGCCAGATGCTGGCAGCACTGATGGGAATCGCCCAAGCGACCTTCGCCTCGAAGATCGAGATCGGTGATGGCAAAGCAACTGTCACCCGCGAAGTCGATGGCGGCCTGCAGACGATCGAGATCAAGCTGCCGGCGGTCGTCACATCAGATCTGCGCTTGAACGAACCGCGTTATGCCTCGCTGCCGAATATCATGAAGGCGAAGAAGAAGCCGCTCGACAAGAAGAGCCCTGCCGATTTCGGCGTCTCCACTACGCCGCGCCTCAAAGTGTTGAAGACCGAGGAACCGTCGGGCCGCAAGGCCGGCGTCAAGGTCAAGTCGGTCGCCGAACTGATCGACAAGCTCAAAAACGAAGCCGGCGTGCTGTAATCAGCTGGGAACAGGAGCCATCATCATGACCATTCTTCTTCTGGCTGACCACGACAATGCCAGCCTGTCCGATCAGACCGCCAAGGCGCTGACGGCCGCCACTAAGATCGGCGGCGATGTTCATATTCTCGTCGCCGGCAAGGCTGCCAAGCCCGCTGCCGATGCCGCCGCCAAGCTTGCCGGCGTCTCCAAGGTGCTGCTGGCCGAAAGCGACGAACTCGCCAACAATCTGGCCGAGCCGCTGGCCGATCTGATCGTCTCGCTGGCCGGAAGCTACGACACGATCATCTCGGCTGCCACCTCGGTCGGCAAGAATGTGCTGCCGCGCGTCGCCGCTCTTCTCGACGTCGCCCAGGTCTCCGAAATCATCGAGGTGATCTCGTCCGACACCTTCAAGCGGCCGATCTATGCCGGCAATGCCATCCAGACGGTGCAGGCAACGGACGCCAAGAAGGTGATCACCGTGCGCACCGCATCCTTTGCCTCCGCGCCGGAGGGTGGCTCGGCAACGATCGACGCAATCCCGGCGGTTTCCGACCCGGGGCTGTCGACCTTCATCGGAGACGCGCTGTCGGCCTCAGACCGGCCGGAACTGACCTCGGCGAAGATCATCATCTCCGGCGGCCGGGCACTCGGCTCGGCGGAAAAGTTCAGGGAAGTCATCCTGCCGCTCGCCGACAAGCTCGGTGCTGCCGTCGGCGCATCCAGAGCCGCCGTCGATGCCGGTTATGCGCCGAACGACTGGCAGGTCGGCCAGACCGGCAAGGTGGTGGCGCCGCAGCTCTATATTGCATGTGGCATTTCAGGCGCCATTCAGCATCTGGCCGGCATGAAGGATTCGAAGGTGATCGTCGCCATCAACAAGGACGAGGAGGCGCCGATCTTCCAGGTCGCCGACTACGGATTGGTCGCCGATCTCTTCGATGTCTTACCGGAATTGCAAAAGGCGCTCTAGCGGGGAGACCGAACGTGGCGCGCGTCGTGGGACGTCCAATCAAACCTGGTGCCGACCTTCTTCTCAACGATGACGAGAAGCCGGCATATATACGGCTGCACGACATCGGCAGGGAGAGGCGCTCTCGGCCGCTGCAGGAATTCCTCAATGACATCGGCGGGCTGATGTTGTCGGCCGAGGCTCCTGCCGTCGCCAGTTTCGTCGCGGGCAAGGTCCTCCAGAGGCTGCTCAAGACCGGCAAGGTGCGTCCGGAGGGCGGGCCTCTTCCCGGCGCGCCGGAAGGGCTGGACGACGCCATCGGCCATCTTGCAAAATCGGGACGGAAATACGAGGCGATCGCCAGCCAGTTCCGTAGTCTCGCCGACCAGCTGCTCTGGAGACGCGGCCGCTCGGGTCCGTTTGCAAGCCTGAATTTCGGCGATACGCATTCCCATGCGGTCTTGGTCGGTCCCGGCGGCATGGAGGAGCGCGCCGATCTCAGGGTCGGCGTGATCTACATGGATCGCTATACAAGATTTCCCGATCATGTTCAGACGCAGCCCCGCGCCTTCATTCTGCTTTCGCCGGGTGAAATCCGCCTTGGCGATTCCGAGTGGTTCTCTGCCGCTATCGGGACGGTCTTTGCGAACGACGCCGGCCAATCTTTCGCGATAAGATGCACAGCCCGGCCGCTGCTGGCGGTCTGGTGCCAGATTGAGCGGGAGAGGTGATAGGGTCCTTGGCAACAGCGAGCCTGAGATGAACGAAAAGCCGAACGCGAGAGCGTGAAGTCTCGCGGTGAACCAGCAGCAGATCGGCGAGAGCTGGCCCCTTCGAATATGCAGCATCATAATTCAATTTGACAGGAAGGATATCAAAATGGACGTTCGCGCCGCCGTGGCCACACAGGCCGGAAAACCGCTCGAAGTGATGACCGTGCAGCTGGAGGGGCCGCGAGCCGGCGAAGTGCTGGTCGAGGTCAAGGCGACGGGCATCTGCCACACCGATGATTTCACCCTGTCGGGCGCCGATCCCGAAGGCCTCTTCCCGGCCATCCTCGGCCATGAGGGTGCCGGCATCGTCGTCGATGTCGGCCCCGGCGTCACCTCGGTGAAGAAGGGCGACCACGTCATTCCGCTCTACACCCCGGAATGCCGCGAATGCTATTCCTGCCTTTCCCGCAGGACCAATCTCTGCACCTCGATCCGCGCGACCCAGGGCCAGGGCGTGATGCCGGACGGCACCTCGCGCTTTTCGATCGGCAAGGACAAGATCCATCACTATATGGGTTGCTCGACCTTTTCGAACTTCACCGTGCTGCCGGAGATCGCCCTTGCCAAGGTCAACCCGGACGCCCCCTTCGACAAGATCTGCTACATCGGCTGCGGTGTCACGACCGGCATCGGTGCGGTCATCAACACCGCCAAGGTCGAGATCGGCTCGACGGCGATCGTCTTCGGCCTTGGCGGCATCGGCCTCAACGTGCTCCAGGGTCTGAAGCTTGCTGGTGCCGACATGATCATCGGCGTCGATATCAACCCTGACCGCAAGGCCTGGGGCGAAAAGTTCGGCATGACCCACTTCGTCAATCCGAAGGAGGTCGGCGACGACATCGTGCCCTATCTCGTCAACCTGACGAAGCGCCACGGCGACCTGATCGGCGGCGCCGACTACACCTTCGACTGCACCGGCAACACCAAGGTGATGCGTCAGGCGTTGGAGGCCTCGCATCGCGGCTGGGGCAAGTCGATTATCATCGGCGTTGCCGGCGCCGGCCAGGAAATCTCCACCCGTCCGTTCCAGTTGGTCACCGGCCGCAACTGGATGGGCACCGCTTTCGGCGGCGCGCGCGGCCGCACCGACGTGCCGAAGATCGTCGACTGGTACATGCAAGGCAAGATCCAGATCGATCCGATGATCACCCACACCATGCCGCTCGAAGACATCAACAAGGGCTTCGAGCTGATGCACAAGGGCGAAAGCATCCGCGGCGTGGTCGTGTACTGAGCCATGAAGACCATCTCGACCGAAAAATCTCATGGCGGCACCCAGGGCGTTTACGTCAATCGCTCGGATGTCTGTGACTGCGACATGACCTTTGGGGTATTCCTGCCGCCGCAGGCCAAAGCACGGAAGCTGCCGGTTCTCTGGTACCTGTCCGGCCTGACGTGCACGCACGCCAATGTCATGGACAAGGGCGAATATCGGCGGCTTGCGGCCGAGCTTGGTCTCGTCATCGTCTGCCCCGACACCAGCCCGCGGGGCGAAGCCGTCCCGGACGAACCGGATAATTGGCAGTTTGGCAAGGGCGCCGGCTTTTATGTCGATGCCACCGAGCCGCCGTTTGCACAGAACTATCGGATGTACAGCTACATCGTCGACGAATTGCCGAAGCTTATCGCGGCCGAGTTTCCGGTCGACATGACGCGACAGGGAATCTTCGGTCACTCGATGGGGGGGCATGGCGCGATCACGATCGCGCTCAAGAACCCCGAACGTTTCGGCAGCTGCTCGGCCTTCGCGCCGATCAGCCATCCCACGGTCTCCGGCTGGTCAAAGCCGGCATTCCGAAAATATCTCGGAGCGGATGAAGCGCGCTGGCGGGCGTATGATGCCTGCTCGCTGATCGAAGACGGGCACCGGTTCCCGGAATTCCTCGTCGATCAAGGGACGGCGGATAGCTTCCTGGAGGATGGATTGCGCCCCGACGAGCTCAGGCAAGCCTGTGAGACGGCCGGCATCAGCCTGCGGCTTCGCATGCAGGAAGGCTACGGCCACTCCTACTTCTTCATTTCGACATTCATGGAAGACCATCTGCGCTGGCACGCGCGAAGATTGGGAGACTGATTGCAGAGCTTGGCCGGGCATATCGCAAACGGCCCAGAAGGGGAGGAGAAACCCATGACCAGCATAGCCATACATCCGGCAGTGGATTCAGGCTTTCGGGCGACTGACGCTGCTTTCGCAGGCGGGACGCTCGTCTGCAAGTGCACAAGCAATCCCGTGAAGGTCAGGATCAAAGGTGATATCGCCCACAATCACGCCTGCGGCTGCACGAAGTGCTGGAAGCCCGACGGTGCCGTCTTTTCGGTCGTGGCCGTCGCGCCAACCGAAAGCGTCGAAGTCCAGGAGAATGGCGATAAGCTCGCCGTCGTCGATTCCACAGCCTTGATCCAGCGCCACGCCTGCAAGGAATGCGGCGTTCATATGTATGGGCCGGTCATGCGCGAACATCCGTTCCAGGGATTGTCGTTCGTCCATCCGGAGCGCTTTCAGGAAAGCGGCTGGGCGAAGCCGGGCTTTGCGGCCTTTGTGTCGTCGATCATCGAAAGCGGCTTCGACCCCGCCAAGATGGACGCCGTCAGAGCGCAGCTGAAGGCATCGGGCCTCGAGCCCTACGACTGCCTGAACCCGGGACTTATGGACTATATGGCAACCTGGACCGCGAAGAAGAGCGGCGTCCTGGCCGCGTGACGAGATCGGGGAGCGCCGCAGCGGCGCTCCCCGGCGATATCCGGATATCGGGATATTCCGGATGGCTGCGCACGGCTTTTCGACGGCCAGGTTGGCCGGGTCCAAGCCGAAGCACGCATTGGACCCTACAGCGGCATTCTTCCAAGCATCGGAGGCTGGGCGCGCGTCATCGGCCACAACACCATTTTCGTTGACGATCGTGATCCGCTGGCGCACGGTTTTCAGATTCGTGAATGCATTCAGAAACGGTGATGAGATGACCATGCGACCCGGACAGCATCGGCAGGCAGACGGCGCCGCGAAGCCCGCTGCCCGGCTCAAGGTGGGGTTCGTTCTGGCGCGATCGTTCACGCTGTCCGCCTTCGCGCTCTTCGTGGACACACTGCGGCTTGCCAGCGACGAGCAGGATCGTTCCGGAAGGATTCTTGCCGACTGGCAGGTGATCGGCAGCACGCGGCATCTGATCACCGCGAGCTGCGGCGTCCAGGTCGCTCCGACGTCCGATTTTGTCGATCCGTCACGCTTCGATTACATTGTGGTCGTCGGCGGTCTTCTGACGGTGGAGAACCCTGTCGACCAGGCGACCATCGCTTTTCTCAAGCAGGCGGACGCCAAGAAGGTGCCGCTGATCGGCGTGTGCACGGGCTCGTTCATTCTCGCTGCGGCCGGCCTGATGAAGCGGCATGACTCCTGTGTGAGCTGGCTGCACTACAAGGAGTTCCGGGAGCGGTTTCCTGACCTCAGCGTTCGTTCCGACCGGCTCTTCAATCTCGACCGCCAGCGTGGGTCTTGCGCCGGCGGCAGCAGTTCAGCCGACATGGCGGCGCTGTTGGTCAGGAAATACATCAGCCGCGACGCCGAACGAAACGCGCTGGAGGTGCTGCAGATCGAGAGAGCCCGCGCACCTGCGGACGTCCAGCCCCGGCGTCCGCTTTACGACGATTATGACGATGCCCGCGTCAAGGCGGCGATGATCACGATGGAGCAGTTCGTCGACGGCAGCATGTCGATCGAGAAGCTTGCCGGCACGGTTGGACTCTCGCGACGGCAGTTGGAGAGAATCTTCATCGACAAGACGGGCATGTCTCCTGCCAAGGCCTATAGTCGTGTTCGTATGGAGCGGGCGAAGTCGATCCTTGCCCAATCGAAGGCGCCTCTGATCGAGATCGCGCTTGATGTTGGCTTCGAAAACGCCTCGCAGTTTACGAGAACGTTCAAGCGCACATTCGGGCAAACGCCTTCGCAGCATCGCGCGGCAGCTTTGAGAGCGCACTGAACGCGCAATCCCGCAACATCTTCCTCGGGTGGTGCGGTACCCGGCGTTCAGCGCTCGATGACCAGATCGCTCAGCGGCTTGGAGCAGCAGGGCAGGAAGAAGCCGGCGTCGATTTCCCTCTGGCGGATTCCGCCATTGTGGTTCATGTCGACCGTGCCTGACGTAAGCTTCGACTTGCAGGTGCCGCAGACGCCATTCGCACAGGACGACGGGATCCTGACGCCTGACTTCTTCGCACAAGAAAGCACGCTCTGGTCGCCTGTTACCTCGATGCTGCGGGCCTGCTTCGAGAAGGTGACCTGAAAGACTTTGGCGGCTGCCTCCTGAATCGCAGGGATTTCGGGTTCGTCAATGACCGCTGCGTCGAAGCTTTCTTCCAGATAATTTGAGGCGGGCACGCCGAGTTCGGCTGCAATGCCGCGCGCGGCGGCCATGAACGGTGCGGGGCCGCAGCACATCACGATCCGCTCGGCGATATCGGGAACCGCAAGCCTAATATAGTCTTTCGAAATGCGACCGGTCAGACCGGGCCAGGACGGCTCGCCGGCCACGGTCTCCGGGAGGAAATGCAGGCGAAGGCCTTTCAGCCTGCGGGCGATGCAGGCCAGTTCGTCGCGAAAGATCAGGTCCTGCGGCGTCCGTCCAGCATGCATGAAGACGACGTCGGCAGGTTCGCAACTGTCGGCGAGTTCCCGCAGAATGGACATGACGGGGGTGATGCCGGAGCCGCCCGACAGCAGCAGAAGCTTACGTCGCGACCGCTCGGGCCTGATGAAATGGCCAAGTGGGCCGTTCGCCTTGACGGTCGCCCCGGGAACCAGTGTGTCGTGAAGCCAGTTGGAGATCTTTCCGCCGGGCACGCGCTTCACCGTCACGGAGAAAGCGTTCGTCCGATGCGGCGAGGAGGAGATGCTGTAGCACCTGTTTTCAGCCTCTCCATTGTGTTCCAGGTCGAACAGAAAATACTGGCCGGCCTTGAACGCGAACCGCTTGCCGTCGCGCGAAGCGAAGGTGAAGGTCTTGACGTCATGGGTCTCCTGCTGGACGTCAAGGCAGACGAGCGCGTCGTCTTCTTCCGGGTTCCAGACGTCGTGAAGGGCGGCCCTGGCTACGGGCATCTGCGGGCTCCTAGTATCCATGGGCGCGCATCCGATCGATGTACCAGCTGGCGAACTTGTCGAGGTTCGTCTCGGAAAACCGGGAGTAGGGGCCTGGCTGATATGCTGGGTCGAGAGTGCCGGCATGGGAGCGCGCGACGAGATCGGCGTCCTGGTCCGTCGTCGCGACCCAGACATCCGTCAGCTTGTCGAGATCGTAATCCACGCCTTCGACGGCGTCCTTGTGGACCAGCCACTTGGTCCTCACAAGCGTCTTGCCGGCGGAGAGCGGAATGACGGTTGCCACCACGGCATGGTCGCCCATGAAGTGGTTCCAGCTGTTGTGGCCCCAAAGATGCGTGTCGCCGAGATCCTTGCGGGTCATGTGACCGAGAAGCTTGGAGGATGCGGCGGTGGCGTCGTGGGTCTGGGATTCGCCGGCGCCTGCGATGATCAGCCGCTGGGTGCGGAAGTTGGTGGCGCAATCGGCGAGCTGCTCGACGGCAGCCGAGGGAAAGCCGTCGGACTCCCACGCCTTCGTCCGCTCTTCATACAGCCTGAAATGCTCCTCGGCCTGTTCGCGATCCTCCGGGCTCAGCGTCTCGGGGTCGAAGCCGAAGTCGAGATCGACGAAGGAGACGCAGAGCTCCGGGTGGTTCGCGGAGCAATGGTAGCATTCACGATTGTTTTCCATCGTCAGCTTCCAGTTGCCGTCCTCGATGACATCCGTTTGGAAGGCAACCTTTGCGTTCCGGATATCGTAGGGGGCGAGGCGCTCGGTCATGGCCTGTTCGAGGATGGCAATATCCTCGGGCGGATTGTCGGAAAGACAGACATAAATCAGTCCGCCGATCGACTTGAAAGTGACGGGCTTGAGGCTCCGACACTCCTTGTCGAAGTCCTTGCCCATGTGAGGCGCGTAGCTGAGCTCACCGGTCAGTTCGTATGTCCAGGTGTGATAGGGACAGACGAGTTTCGAGACGATCGTCTTGCCCGGATCGAGAAGGCGGGAGCCGCGATGGCGGCAGACATTGTGCAGGACGCGAATTTCTCCGTCGTCGTCGCGCAGAAGGATCAGGCTCGTCTTGCCGATATCGATGACCGTGGCGTCGCCGGGTTCGGGAACATCGCAATCGAGACCGACACAGATCCAGTGATTGTGGAAGAAGACGTCGATGTCTGCTTCGAACACGTCTTCTCTGACGTAAAGGCCGGCCGGCAGAGAGTGACCGTTGGCACGAGCGTCGAGAAGAGCCGAAATGGACGATGGGAGCTTGTTTAGCATCAGAACCTCTTATGCGAGAGTTTCCCCAGATTGCCCTTGCAGTTCCGATGTTTCAACGGCATAAAAAATTAGCTTCGCATAAGTTTTTATCATGCGATGAGGGTTCTGTGATGCACTTTAGAAGACGGATCCCGTCGCTGACGGCCCTGGTGACCCTGGAGGCGGTGCTCAGAAAGAAGAGCTTCACCACCGCTGCGGCCGAATTGGGCGTCACCCAGGCGGCGGTCAGCAGGCAGATTGCATTGCTGGAGGAGGAATTCGGCCAGCCCTTATTCGTGCGCAAGCATCGAGCGATCGAGCCGACGGCGGCATGCATCAACCTCGGAGCCACCCTGGCCAAGAGCTTTGCCGATATTGCCGAGGGCGTGGAAGCGCTCCAGTCGCGCAGCCAGGACGTGTTGACCATAGGGGCGACCGTTGCGTTCTCCTCTTTCTGGCTGCTGCCGCGGCTGGCCGAATTCCGCCGGGCGAACCCGGGTATTCTGGTGCGGGTGATATCCCAGGACAGCCCGCTCGCTCTCGACGACGGCGAAGTCGATGTGGCAATTCGATATGGTGTGCCTCCGTTCAGCGATAGCACCGTCATCGCCTCGCGCGGCGACGTCATTTGCCCCGTCTGCTCTCCCGACTATCTCAGGCGACGAGGAGATGGTCCGCTCGGCTCCAGTGACGAATTCATCGAGACTGACGTCCTTGATCGATCCTGGTATAGCTGGGCCCAGTGGTTTTCGCTGACCGGCGCCAACCTCAATGTAAAGCCGTCGCTTCGGTTCAACCACTATACCGAAACCATCGCTGCCGCGCGCGCGGGGCAAGGCATTGCCTTGGGATGGCGTATGCTGGTCGGCACCTTTCTGGAGGATGGAACCTTGATGCAGATCGGCGGCGGCGAGCTTGCGGCGGAGGATCGTTACAATGTGATCGTGCCTATCAAATCCAAGCGAAGCAATGCGCGCGACCTTGCCGCTGCTTGGCTGACGGCATCACTGCACGGTTGATCGAAGCGTGGTCACATGCCCAGCCCCACCGTTGCCGTCCGGTGAACGCCTCTAGGGACGAATGCGAAGCAATCTGCCAGTCCTAGGAAGTCGGCCGCCAGGTGAATGACGGAAAGCCACATTTCCGTTCCCTGCAAGCTCGGTTCACCACCGTCGGCAAACGGGAATCCCTCGCCATCCCGCCATCTATCCAACGCCCTCGATATGAGCTTGCGGGCGATCGCCTCCCCGTCGGCCCGCCTGTAGTCGGTCTGCCGGGCAATCAGCAACAGTGGATGAATCGTATCGAGCAGGTTGCACGCATTGTATTTTGCACCAACGAAGCCCTTGTGGTTGCGATAGTTGAGGTGAACCGTTTCGAGTGAGGCATGCGGATGCGGAAGTGCCACGCCGAACTGGGCGTAGGTGCCGCGCGTCAGGCGATAAAAGCCGTTCACCGGTTGAAGCCATCCTTCCGCCGCGGTCGGTTCACCCCAGAGCCCCGAAACGCTGTTGGCATTGTGGCTCAGCCACTCGAAGAGCGCCTGCCGTGAATGCCTGATGCGAAAATACCTCGCGTTGAAGTACATGGCGGTGCCGATCGCATCGACCACGCTTCCGGCGTGCCATGCCCGGGTCGACCAGGGCAGGGCGCTCAGCCATTCTTCCAGCTCCCCGGCGCCGAGCTCGACCGCATGGACAGGTTGGCGTGGACCGGAACCAAGCAGTTCAAGCGCATAGCCAACCGCAAGGACGTTATAGAGCGCCTTTGGATCATCCCTGAGGGGCTTGCCATGCATTCGCGAATGCTCTTCCGGGAAAAGGCCGGTCTCTCGGTCCTGCAGACCTTGGAGAAGCTCGACAGTCTCCGCCGGATGGAGGTCGGGCGGCAGCTGGCCGAAGCCGGCAGCGATCTCGATTGCGTCGCAGAGATGCCGGATCGCCGGTCTGCGGACGCCGTCTGCTTCCAGCGATTGATAGGTCCCTTGCGTTTTCCAGCGTGCCAGAATGTCCGGCCACTGGTCTTTCGCTTTCTGACCGAGCCTGACCAACTGATCTTCGACGTCGCCATTGCCTGTTTTCCGGGGTGCCGAGCCTCGGCTCCGCAGCACCCGGGCGGGCACGCCACCGGCAATCGCCATGGCGGGAATGTCTCCCGTGACCACCGCTCCGGCGGCGATCACCGCACCGTTTCCAATCGTGGCGCCATCGAGGATCACGCAGTTGGCGCCGATCCAGACATCGTCGCCGATCGAAATGCCGATGCTGACGACGCCTTGACGGTGTATGGGAATAGTCGGATCGTCGAAGCCATGATTGAAGCCGACGATCGAGGCATGCGAAGCAATCCGAACGCCATTGCCGCACGTTACCGTGCCGGAAACACAGGCATAGGGATTGATGGTGCAATCGTCGCCGAGAATCACATGGCCACGAACGAGAGCGTGCCCTGCGATCCAGGACCGCTCGCCCATCGTCAGGCTTTCGGTGAAGATTGCGGCTTGCTCGGCGATGTAGGACGTCTCGGCCAGCTCCGCACCGCATGATCGCCGGAGTTCCGCCCTGCGGGCGAGGTGAGCGGGATGACGAAGGTCAGACGCAATGTGTTCCCAGGTCAGGTATTGAAGCCTGCGCGCTTCCCTCTCTTCGTTCACTGACGATTGCGGGCTGCTGGCGTGATCCATCTCGATCCTCATTCTCAGGTCAACCGCCGAATATTCGTCTGCCTTCGGCGATCCGTTGCCTCGCTGCATAAGACGGCCTGATTCGTCCAAAAGCAAGACTTCCGACAATGGCGGCGCAGCCCTCGTTGAAATGGCTCCAATTGCTTTGATCGGGTCCGGCCTCCCGGCGACCGATGTGATCGCAAGTGCCCGTAGGATGGCCCCTCATAGCGGTTTGCCATGCGGGCGGTCGATGCGGCTCCTGTCCGAATTCGCGATTTGCAGAGACGTGATGCACGCGCACCGATTATCGGCCGCGCGCTGAGCCATCTGGAAACCTCGATGTCGAGCTATGCCGCGTTCAGAAGTTCAGCGCTCACCGGCATTCCCATATGAAAGCCCTGGGCGCGGTCGATGCGAAGATCCTTGAGAAGGGAAAACTGTGCTGCCGTTTCGACGCCTTCTACCAGGATCGTATTCCCGCGATTGCGGATGAGAGCAATCATGTCCTGAAGCATCGTCAAACCGCGTGGGTTCGAGCAGTCATGCAGGAAGGTTCTATCGACCTTGACCGTCTGAAACTCGATTGCCCTCAGCCAAGAGAGGCCCGCGAAGCCGGAGCCGAAGTCGTCAAGCCAGATTTCGACGCCGAGTGCGCGCAGATCGGCAATGCATTTGAGCACCTCCGACTGCATATCCATGTCCAGGCCCTCGGTGACTTCCAAGGCTAATCGCGACCCGCAGACCCCGCACCGAATAAGAATATCAGCGACACTAGTGGCAAAGCCGGGGGAGCGCAGCTGTATCGGCGACACGTTGACGCTGACGGTCGCCATGCGATCGGTCATCAGTATATCTCGGCATGCCGTCTCGATCGCCCACCTGCCCAGTTCGAGGATAGCGCCGCTTCGTTCTGCAACCGGGATGAATGTCTTCGGCGAAACCGCCGTGCCATCAGGCATCCTGAGGCGCATCAAAGCCTCGACAGCCCTTGCTTTCCCGTTCGTCACGTCGAAAATCGGTTGGTACACGAGCGAGACCAGTTTGCGATCGATGGCTGCCGCGAGCAGGGGCACGAGTTTACCGGCATAATCGTCGGGGCGAGGCAGCAGCGGATCAAAACTGCGAATGCAGTTTCGGCCGCTTGCTTTGGCATTGTAGAGAGCGAGGTCGGCTTCACGGACTATTCGTTCAACTTTCTCTCCGACTTTCTCGCGGGTGAAGGCGACGCCGATGCTGACGGTTACGGTCGATATATCGTCTGGTCGCTCGTCGTGAGCAATCGCAAGAGACTCGACTTCCATTCTGATCTTCTCGGCGAGAGTCATCGCAACCTTGGGAAGGGCCGCCGGCATGACCACGATAAACTCCTCGCCACCATACCTGCCGATCATGCCATCGGACGACTCTACAACCGCCTTCAGCGCATTGGCGATGACAGTCAGGCATCGGTCTCCTTCCTGATGTCCGTAGCGATCATTGAAGCGTTTGAAAAAGTCGACGTCGATCAGGAACACGGAGAAGTCGCGGCGTTCGTCTTTCCAAGCGGCCCAGCATTCATCGAGCCGCCGATCCAGCGCGCGTCTGTTGCTTATGCCTGTCAGGTAGTCGGTATGTGAAAGCTCGAGCAGTGACCTTCCTCGTTCGGACGCTTCCCAGTGCTGGTGGCGAGCCTCCGCCGCGTTCAGCAACACGTTTCGGCGCTCAACATTCAATCGCCAATTGACGAAAGACGTGAAAGCAAAGCACGAAATGTAGAACAGCCCGAAAGCGAGCTTATAGGTTTGGCTGGAAGGAAAAAGTTCCTCGATCGTAATGAAAAACGCGCAGAGAACGAGCCCGGAGGTGATCACCGAAAGCCGAAACGGAAAACTGAAAAACAGGTTGGCGCCCATCATGAAGATGGCGCCGAATATCATGTAGTAGGACATAGCAGTGACGTCGTGGGTGGCAATCGCCGGGTAAAGCCAGCCTACATAGCCCACAAGCAGTGCAGTGGCGCACGTAATGTCAAGCCAGGCGGTTTTCGCATTTGCCAGCCGCAAGATTTCGAACGCCAGCAGGGCGATCGTCGCGACAGCGAATCGAGCGGCGATCGTCGCAGGCGCAACGTCGGGGATCAGCCAACGGTCGGGAAGTGCGAAGGCCACATAGACGGCAACCGCCATCCAAAGACCGTGCCGCGAGCTCTGCCTTCGGACAGCATCATTTTCAATTTTCAGAGACTTGAGGGCCTCGGCGAATGAAATGCCGGCGGTTGGTTCGTCCCGCTGGACATTATCGCAAGCCGCGATCATGCAACGACGCCGACCCGAAAGCCATCTAAAGTATGTTGAAAAGTAAGCCATACTTCGGCGCCCTCCAAAATCGCATTCGGCAACTTGCAACCGGTTTGTCTTATTGCTTGGCTTTGTTAGAGGGGTAGCATCGGACCCGCAAGAGTAGAATTACCCTTATCCCGTGTAGATTCTAGTCGCATCCTATTCCGAGGTTGATTATGCTTAACGCTATGTCAAGAGGATCTCGAAATGGAACAAAGTCTGGTATTCGACGGTGAAAGTCTTGTTGCGCCTGGCGAAATTCGGCGGGTGGCAAGGAGGGTTGCTGCCCCGGATCCCGGCGATCTTATCGTTGCCCAGGCCGAGCTTGCCCTCAGCCTTGACGTGTCGATCCGTCAGTTCAAATCCGGCGTCGAGCCTCATGTGATCATCGAGCGTCTTACCGATGCCTTGCATCAGATGCGGCGGCGCTTTCATCCAGAGGTGTGGGACGTCATCGTTCCGATCGCGCAATCTCATCCCGTTGCTTACTATCTTCATCAAGATCCATTGACCCGCTGGTCGTTTGAAAAGCCGCGCGGCTATTCCGGCGACGCACGTCTTCTCGATTTCATCTACGGCAGACCTGAGATTGAGGAAGCCGTCGCATCAGCGAGCGACTTGGGACGCTCGATCTACGGCTACACTCGAAATGCTTCGTCATCCGTCGCGGTAAGGGAGCGTCGAGACATTCTGGCTCGCCGCGCAGACGAAATTGCTTCGACCCGACCTGGCGCCACTGAAGTCCTTGCCATCGCCGCCGGGCATCTCCGCGAGGGGCCGTTGTCGCACGCTCTGAGCGCCGGCGCGATCAGACGCTGGGTAGCTTTGGATCAAGACCCGATCAGCGTTGGAACCGTCGCCCGCGATTTCGCCGGCACCTCCGTCGAAGCGGTGAACGGGTCGGTCAAATCCCTGCTCGGTGGAAGGCATGCGTTGGGAATGTTCGATTTCGTCTATGCCGCGGGTCTCTATGACTATTTGCCTGACGCGGTAGCCGTAAGGCTGACCAGGAAGTGCATCAGCATG
The DNA here is from genome assembly GCF_025200775.1 of Rhizobium sp. WSM1274. Classification (NCBI taxonomy): domain Bacteria; kingdom Pseudomonadati; phylum Pseudomonadota; class Alphaproteobacteria; order Hyphomicrobiales; family Rhizobiaceae; genus Rhizobium; species Rhizobium sp. WSM1274. The sequence continues at coordinate 955,077 of NZ_CP104139.1, forward strand.
CTTAAGCCTGGCGGCACATTCCTATTCGCCAACTTCTCTCCGGAGACGGACGTCGATGGCTATATGGAGACATTCATGAACTGGGCCCTGCTGTTGCGGTCGGAACGAGAGATGGGCTTGATCGCCGGCGAAAGCACGACTGGGGCTGATATGAAGGTTTCTGTTTGGTCCGGCTCAAACCGGAGCATTGTCTACTGTGAAATTCAAAGACCGCGTTAGGTCGCACGTTGGCTCGGCCTGAAAAAAAGAGTCCGCCTGGAAAGGGGGCGTTGCTCCTATTTGCGGAAATTTATAATCATTGGGTTCTTCATGCTTGGGAGGAAAGCGATTTCAGGTTTCCACCCAAAACGCCCTTGTCAGATGCGTTCAATGCGGACCGGATACGCGCCGCGCACCAGCAACGGACCGAAGCCATCGTCGAAGCGGCCGAGCCGGATCAACCCGTCCCAGCGGTAATCCGCGTAGAACAGGGCCAGGTTACCCCACGGTTTGAAGTAGCAAAGGTCGCCCGCCTGCTCGTTTCCGAAAGCACCACTGCCTTCTTCGGTCAACTTACGCGGCAGATAGACGATCTTTTCGTTCCTGCCGTAGTCCTCGATCTTGAGGTTTAGGGGCAGCATGGAAGCAAGATCGCGCGCCGACGGATTATCGAAGAGTGTCGCCGTCAGGGGAAGCTTGTTGAAGTCAATCCTGATCCTGACATCTGACACCTTGTGAGTGGTCGAGCTGTGCCCGTCCTGCCCTTGCGCCACGAGAGGGAGGGCGGCGGCCGCCAAGGCTCCGCCCAAAATCGCGCGACGGCTCATGAACGTGGATGTCATCGACATAGCGCGCCTCGCGTCAGACAGGTTGAGCCGTGGGCCGGAACAAGATTTCGTTGATGTCGACATCGTCTGGTTCGTTCACCGCGAAGGCGACCGTTCGGGCGAAGGTGTCCGCGCTGATGGCGATCCTGCTGACGAACTCCTTGGTGCCCGCCTGGATGTCCTTTTCGCTGATGTGTTCGAGCAGTTCGGTACTCACTGCGCCGGGTGAAATGATCGTGGTGCGGATATTGTATGGCTTCACCTCCTTCCGCAGCCCCTCGGAGAGGGCGCGCACGGCGAATTTCGTCGCGCAGTAGACGGTGGCACCCGGATCGACCACATGACCGTAGACGGAGGACACGTTGATGATGTGCCCGGACTTCTGCGCCTTCATGTGCGGAAGCGCTGCTGCGATGCCGTAGAGCACCCCTTTGATATTCACGTCGATCATGCGATCCCACTCGTCGACCTTGAGCCGTTCGAGCGGCGCCAACGGCATCAGGCCGGCATTGTTCAGCATCACGTCGATGCGGCCGAACGCGTTGACGGCGGTGTCGACGAGCTTCTTGACTTGATGTTGATCCGTGACGTCGGTTTGGGCTGCCTTGGCTCTATAGCCTTTGGCGGCCAGCTCCTCAGCCAGCGTAGCGATACGGTCACTACGCCGCGCGCCGAGGACGACGGACGCGCCGCGCTCAGCAAGGTGACGCGCGGTGGCTTCGCCAAGCCCGCTGCTTGCGCCGGTGATGACGACCACTTTGTTTTCGATTCCTTGTGACATGGTGATCTCCATTTTTGAGGTTTCGGAAGGTTTCAGGCGCGGCGGCCGGCGAGTGCGGCGAGGACAGCCGAACCGGCGAGAAGGCAGGCGGCCAGAAGGAAGGTGCTCCACCATCCCGCGGTGTCGAACAGTACGCCGCCAGCGAAAGCGCCGCCGGCAATGGCAAGTTGGATCAGCGCCACCTGCAGCCCACCTGCGGCTTCCAACTCACCGGGGACGATGGCGGCCATCCAGGTGTTCCAGGCAACCGGAATCGGGGTTGAGAAAAATCCCCACATGACGAGCAGGGATGCCGTAACCGCGGCGAACGGCCCGAGAACGATCAGCAGCAGGGCAATGAGCGCAAGAGCACCCGGCAGGCCTACGAGAACGAGGCGGAGGTGCCGCCGGGCGACGAAGCCAATGACGGAGGTTCCAGCCAGTCCACCGACGCCAAGGCCGAGAAGCACCATGGACAGAACATTCAATTCGAGGCCCGTGACGCCTTCGAGGAATGGACGAAGATATATGGACAGCGCGTTCTGGCCGATGAAGGCGAGAGCGGTCGCCGCCATTCCAATCGCGAATGTGCGATTGCGCAGCAGCCCGAATATTCTGGCCACCGAGACGGTTGATGCCGCCGGCATCCTCGGCAGGACGACCAGTTGCCAGACGAGCGCGGCAATTCCGATTGGCACCGTGATGAAGAAGGTTCCGCGCCATCCGATCAACCCGCCAAGAAAACTGCCGAGCGGTGCGGCAAGGACGAGCGCGAATGCGGTGCCACCTTGCAGAAGGGCAATCGCCTTGGGCAGGTCACGGTCCGAAGCCAGGCGTGCCAGAATAGCTGTCGACAGCGACCAGAAGCCGCCGATCGAAACGCCGACCAGGGACCGCCCGACGAGAAAGACTAGGAAGTTGGGTGCAAGGGCAACCGCCAAACTCGATACAACAAGAACTGCCGTATAGAGCAGGACGACAGACTTGCGGTCGATCCTCGCCAGGAATGCATTGCCGAAAAGACTGGTGATAACCGCAAAGACTCCCGACACGGTGATCGCCAATCCGGCTTGCCCCTCTGACACCGAGAGATCCGTGGCGATTGGAGTCAGAAGGCTCACAGGGAGAAATTCCAGCCCCACCAGCAGGAAAGTGAGAAGCGAGAGACAGGTCACAGCAGACCATGAGGTCGCCGTGTCGTCCGTGAGTGAGGTCTCATCCAATGTCAACTCGACGGTCATGCATGTTCTCCTGTCCGTTGCCAGATAGATAGCCGGACTGGTTTTGGGCGACTAGAAGCTATAATCTGAATGTCGTGATGAAGGAGATTCAACAATGCGGCGCGACGAGTTCACGGAAATGCGTGCGTTTCTGGAGGTGGCTCAGGAGCGGAGTTTCACGCGCGCTGCATCAAAATTGGGAGTCACGCGCTCGGCGTTGAGCCATACGATCAGCGCGCTCGAGGCCCGGCTCGGCGTCCGGCTTCTCTCCCGCACGACGCGGGACGTGGCTCCCACGGCGGCTGGTGCGCGTCTCGTGGAAAGCATCCAACCGCATTTCGAGAGCATCGCCGCCGGGATCAGTGCCCTCGGCGCGTTGCGCGACAAGCCCTCAGGCCAGGTCCGCCTCGTATGTCCCGATGATGCCGTGGAGCTGGTCTTCCGTTCGAGGCTGCCGGCATTTTTACGGGATTACCCCGATATCACCGTGGAACTCATCGTCGACAACGGTTTCACAAATATCGTGGAGCGCCAATTCGATGCCGGCGTGCGGCTCGGCGAAGCGATTGCGCGCGACATGGTGGCCGTTCGCATTGGATCCGATATTTCTTACGCCGTGGTCGGATCACCCGAATATTTTGCGGCCCGTCCTGTGCCTTCGACCCCGCATGACTTGACGAACCACAATTGCGTCAACCTGCGTCTGCCGACGTCAGGCGCTCTTTATGCCTGGGAGTTTGAAAAGGATGGTCGCGAGTTCAGCGTTCGCGTGGAAGGCCAGCTCGTGATGAGCAACATCGGGCCGGCGATCAATGCCGCTCTCGATGGGGCGGGGCTATCTTATGTGCCGAGGGAGCTCGTCCGGCAATATTGTGACAGCGGTCAACTGAAGGAAGTGCTGGCGGATTGGGCACCCACGTTCCAAGGATATCATCTCTATTACCCCAGCCGGCGCCATCCGTCCCCGGCTTTTTCCGCCTTCGTCGAAGCCTTTCGCTACCGGCATCGGTAACCAATGATGGACTCTGCGGCAACTCAGCGGCGGGTGGTCACCCCAAGGATCACATTCACGAAAAACTCGAACCGGACCTGTCCCAGCCTTCCTTGACCGTTTCCATCGCGACATTCGTCGATGTGCTGGCGACGTGGGGCAGTGTCGAGATGCGCTCGCCGAGGACGCGGCGGTAGCGGCCGATATCGCGGGTGCGGATCTTCAGGAGATAGTCGAACCTGCCGGCGATCATATGGCATTCTTCGACTTCGCTGATCTTCTTGATGGCATCGTTGAAGCTTTTTAGCGCGTTCTCGCGGGTATCGGAGAGCTTCACCTCGACGAAAGCAATGTGGTCGAGCTGCATTTTCGACGGATTGAGGACGGCCTTGAAGCCTTCGATATAGCCTTCGCTGATCAGCCTTTTGAAGCGGAGCTGGCACGGCGTCTTCGAGAGGCCGACACGCGCCGCGAGATCGGTGATCGACAGTCTGCCGTCCTCGGCAAGAGCCGCGAGGATTTTTCTGTCGAATTGGTCCAATTCACTAAAGATATCGGGTTCGCCAGCCATTTGAACTCTCAAGAGTGCTTTAATAAGTTCATACAGGCTAATATCTGCAAAAATCAAGTGAGATCGAGATCTGCGATCTGTGATACTTTGTGCGTCGGCAATGGGATGGAAGGCGCAGGCGCTGACGGATCGCCAGGATCGCATCGGCGCCGCACGCAAAATGGGGTCATGCATGCGCAAGGAAGAACCGGATGACGATCAGAAGCCGGACCTGCTCGCTCACTACCGACCGGTGGCGATAAGAGCGGTTGCTGAGGCGCTCACCCTCAAGCGCAACAATCCGGATGCGCGTCCGCTTCGCGAGACGGAATATTCCGGCCCGGCCGCCTCGGACGACGCTGATTGGGACGATGAACCCGGCGTCTCATTTATCCGTTAAACTAGATATCGACTGATGGGGACCTTCATGTTGAATGCAGCGATCGAGACTACTCAATCCAAAGACGCCGCCGACGGCGCGCCGTTTTTCGGCTTTGCGCCACCGATCCGACCGCAATCCGAACTTCGCCAGGCCATCACGGCAGCCTATCGCCGGCCGGAAACCGAATGCCTGCCGCCGCTCGTTGCCGCAGCGCGTGTCTCCGAGGCAAAACGTTATGACATTCGCAGTACGGCCCGCAGCCTGATCGAAGCGTTGCGCACCAAGCACAAGGGGACCGGTGTCGAAGGGCTGGTGCAGGAATACTCGCTCTCCAGCCAGGAAGGCGTGGCGCTCATGTGCCTCGCCGAAGCGCTGCTGCGCATTCCCGATACCGAAACGCGGGACGCGCTGATCCGCGACAAGATCGCCGAGGGCAACTGGACCTCCCACATCGGCGGCGGAAAATCCATGTTCGTCAACGCCGCAACCTGGGGCCTCGTCGTTACCGGCAAGCTGACGTCGACGGTCAACGACCGAAGCCTGTCGGCAGCGCTGACGCGGCTGATCGCGCGCGCCGGCGAGCCGGTCATCCGCCGCGGCGTCGATATGGCGATGCGCATGATGGGCGAGCAGTTCGTCACCGGCGAAACGATTGCGGAGGCGCTGAAACGCGCCCGGCCGGTGGAAGCGCGCGGCTTCCGCTATTCCTACGACATGCTGGGCGAGGCCGCCACGACGGGCACCGATGCCGAGCGTTATTACCGGGATTACGAAAAGGCGATCCACGCCATCGGCAAGGCGTCGGAGGGGCGCGGCATCTATGACGGCCCGGGCATATCGATCAAGCTTTCGGCCCTGCATCCGCGTTACGCAAGGTCGCAAGCCGGACGGGTAATGAGCGAGTTGCTGCCGAAGGTGAAGAAGCTCGCCGCTCTCGCCAAGACCTATGATATCGGCCTCAATATCGACGCAGAGGAAGCCGATCGGCTGGAACTTTCGCTCGATCTCCTCGAGGAGCTTTGCTTCGCCGCTGAGCTTGCCGGATGGAATGGGCTCGGCTTCGTCGTACAAGCCTATGGCAAGCGCTGCCCCTTCGTCCTCGACTACATCGTCGATCTCGCGCGCCGTTCCGCGCGCCGGATCATGGTTCGTCTCGTCAAGGGCGCCTACTGGGATGCCGAGATCAAGCGCGCCCAGTTGGATGGTCTCGAGGATTATCCGGTCTATACCCGCAAGATCTACACCGATGTCGCCTACGTTGCCTCCGCGCGCAAGCTGCTCGATGCTCCGGATGCGGTCTTCCCGCAATTTGCCACCCATAACGCGCAGACGCTCGCCACGATCTATCGTCTGGCCGGTCCTGATTTCACCGTCGGCAAATACGAGTTCCAATGCCTGCACGGCATGGGCGAACCGCTCTACGACGAGGTCGTCGGGAAGGAAAAACTGGACCGGCCCTGCCGCATTTATGCGCCTGTGGGAACACATGAGACGCTGCTCGCCTACCTGGTTCGGCGCCTTCTGGAAAATGGCGCCAATTCCTCCTTCGTGCACCGCATCTCCGATCCGAATGTCTCGGTCGAAGCCCTGATCGCCGATCCTGCCGAAATCGTCGCAGCCATGCCTGTCGTTGGCGCGCCCCACGCGCAGATCGCCTCGCCGAAGGCTCTTTACGGCAACGCTCGGGTAAATTCCGATGGTCTCGATCTCTCGAACGAGGCCACCCTTCTGGATTTGGCTGAGGCGCTCACTTCTACGGCTGCTGCGCCGTGGCATGCGCTTCCCATTCTTGCGGATGGCTCTACGGATGGGGTAACACGCGATGTTCTCAATCCTGCCGATCACCGGGATGTCGTCGGCACGGTGACCGAGGTGAAGGTCGAGGACGCCACGCGCATCGTTTGCATGGCTGCGGAGTACGCGCCGCAATGGGCCGCCGTACCGCCGGCCGAGCGCGCGGCCTGCCTGGAACGGGCCGCCGACATCATGCAGGCCCGCATCAAGGTGCTGATGGGCATCGTTATGCGCGAGGCCGGAAAGTCTGCGGCCAATGCCGTCGGCGAAGTGCGTGAGGCGATCGACTTCCTGCGGTATTACGCCGAGCAGGCGCGCAAGACGCTCGGCCCCTCGCATGCGCCTCTCGGCCCGATCGTCTGCATCAGCCCGTGGAATTTCCCGCTGGCGATTTTCACCGGACAGGTCGCCGCAGCCTTGGTGGCCGGCAATCCCGTGCTTGCGAAACCGGCCGGGGTCACGCCCATCATCGCTTCGGAGAGCGTGAAGATCCTTCACGAGGCGGGCGTGCCGGTCGGTGCCTTGCAGTTCGTGCCTGGCAGCGGCCGTCTTGGCGCCGGCATGGTCGGGGCTCAGGAGACGGCAGGCGTCATGTTTACCGGGTCGACAGAAGTTGCCCGCCTGATCCAGGCGCAGCTGGCGGAACGGTTGTCGGCGAGCGGCAAGCCTATTCCGCTGATCGCCGAAACCGGCGGTCAGAACGGCATGATCGTCGACTCCTCGGCATTGGCCGAGCAGGTGGTGGCCGATGTCATTGCCTCTGCCTTCGACAGCGCCGGTCAGCGCTGCTCGGCCCTCAGGGTTCTCTGCCTTCAGGACGATGTCGCCGACAGAACGCTCAATATGCTGAAGGGCGCCTTCCGCGAACTGACGATCGGCCGTACGGATCGACTGAGCGTTGATGTCGGTCCTGTCATCAACGATAGCGCAAAGGCGGAGATCGAGCAGCATATCGAGCATATGAGAGGCTTAGGTCGCAAGGTGGATCAGCTGCCGCTGCCGGAAAGTGCTGCCGCTGGAACCTTCATTTCGCCGACAATCATCGAAATCCAGTCGCTGTCGGACCTGACGAGGGAAGTCTTCGGACCGGTGCTGCATGTCATCCGTTTCAAGCGAAACGGGCTCGACCGACTGATCGACGACATCAACGCATCGGGTTATGGTCTGACATTCGGGCTTCACACCCGGCTGGATGAAACGATCGCGCATGTGACCAGCCGCATCAAGGCTGGAAACCTTTACGTCAACCGGAACATCATCGGCGCCGTCGTCGGCGTGCAGCCGTTCGGCGGCCGAGGCCTGTCGGGAACGGGACCGAAGGCCGGCGGTCCGCTCTATATCGGCCGGCTGGTGCAGCGTGCGCCCGTGCCGCCGCAGCAGGATTCCGTTCATACGGACCTTGCCCTTCGTGACTACATCGTCTGGCTCGACAAGAAGGGTTTATCGGGCGAGGGAGAAGCGGCGCGTGGATATGCAAGCCGCTCGGCGCTCGGTCTCGAACGTGAACTCACCGGTCCGGTCGGCGAGCTCAATCTCTACGCGCTCCATCCCCGCGGCCGTATTCTCATCGTGCCGCAGACGGAAGGCGGGCTTCATCGTCAGATCGCCGCAGCCCTATCGACCGGCAACCACATCGTCGTGGACGCCGGCTCCCTATCGAAGTCAGTCCTGGCGGATCTTCCGGCGGCAGTCGCCAGCCGGATTTCCTGGACATCCGATTGGGAAAAGGACGGGCCGTTTTCCGGTGCCCTCGTCGAAGGGGATCGCGACAGGGTCCTGGCCGTCAATCAGAAGATCGCCCACCTGCCTGGTCCGCTTCTGTTGGTCCAGGCCGCAACGACCGAGGAATTGGCGAGCGATCCCGAAGCCTATTGCCTGAATTGGCTGCTGGAGGAGGTGTCGACGTCGATCAACACTGCAGCTGCCGGCGGCAATGCAAGCCTCATGGCCATCGGCTGAGTAAGTGACGAGGGCGTTGAAAATATGATCATCGTCGGCATCCATCGCCGATCAAACTCAAGATGGGAAGAAGGCCTCTGAGCGCTGCATGACGCGAAGCGTGTCATTCCAGTCATTTGCGTAGACGATTCACGTCATGCCGGTGAAGGGAGGTTCAGTCGAAGAAGCCCGCATCCTCTTCCCTGAGATATCTCCTGGCCGCTTCGGCGTCGATATCGAGGCCCAGCCCCGGCGCGTCCAGCAGGTCCACCATGCTGTCCTTCACGATCTGCGGCGGCAAGCCGACGACCAGATCCTCCCACCAGGGGTCGGTGGCGCTCGGATATTCGAACGCGACGTAATTTGCCGGCAAGGTGGCGCAGACATTGATCAACGCGCCGAGCCCCAGCAGGCCGTTGGCGGTGCCGTGCGGCGCCATCAGGATCGAGTGCATGTAGGCGTGCTCGGCGACCCATTTGAGCTCGGCAATACCGCCAATATCGGCCGGATCAGGGCCGATGACGCGCACCGCCTGCGTCTCGATCAGTTCCTTGAAATTGTGCCGCAGGTAGATCTGCTCACCGGTGTGGATCGGCGTCGAGGTGGAGGTTGTCAGTTCCCGATAGGCTTGCGGATTGACCCACGGCACGTAGTCGCCAGTCAGCATGTCCTCGAGCCACATCAAATTGTACTTCTCGACCGCGCGAGCGAACCTGATCGCATCGGGCAGCATCCAGCCCGGCCCGCAGTCGAGCGCCAGGCTGACTTTGTCACCCAGCACTTCCTTCATCGCGATCACGCAGTCGAGCATGTGATTGAAACCCCGTTCGCTGATTGCGCCCTGATCCATGGCACCGTGATAGCCTGCCTTATTCTGCGTCACGCCGTAGTGGAAGTCCTCGATGGTGTCTTTCATGTTGGAGTGGAACGAGATTCCTTGCTTGACCATGAAGAAGTTCTGCGGCTGCTCCATCATCCATTTGACGTCGGCGGCGTAATCCTCCGGCCGGTCGCCCGTGCGTTTCTGGCGGATCGAGCCGTTGTAGACGCGCACCTTGTCACGCACCTTGCCGCCGAGCAGTTTATAGGCGGGCACGCCCGCGGCCTTGCCGGCAATATCCCACAGCGCATGCTCAATAGCGCTCACCGCCGCGCCGTACGGCTTGAAAGAGCCGCGTTGGCGGATCTTCAGCATCACTCTCTCGACGTCGGTCGGGTCCTCGCCGATCAGCGCCTCGCGGAAATGCAGCACAAAGGGCTTGAGGTAGGTCTTGGTGAATTCGACTTCGCCCAGGCCATAGAGGCCCTCGTCCGTCACGATGCGGACAATCGGGTGTTTGCCGATAACGGCACAGCGGAGATCGGTGATCTTCATCTTCGGTTCTTTCGCCTCAGCTCCAGGTGCGATCCCAGGAATACTCATCGTCCCAGCGATCCGTAGGCTGCCAAATGCCGGTGACGCCCGGCTGCAGGTGCTGCGAGATCACCTCGTCGACGACATCGTCAATCCCCAGGCCGGGCTTGTCCGGAACGGTGATAAAGCCGTCCTTCACGAGTGGCTTGGGAAGGCCGGTGACGATATCGTCCCACCAGTCGACATCGACAGAGTGGTATTCGAGCGCCATGAAGTTTTCAGTCGCGGTCGCGACATGGGCCGCGGCCATGGCGGCGATTGGACTTTCTGCCATGTGGATGGCCATGGCGACGCCATGGTCCTGCGCCATATCGCCGATCTTTTTGGTCTCGAGAATGCCGCCGCTGGTGAGCAGGTCCGGGTGGATAATGGAGAGGCCGCCGCTCTTGAGCAGAGGCCCGAAGCCCTCCTTGAGATATATGTCCTCGCCGGTGCAGATCGGCACCGTAGTGGCGTCCTGCAGTTGTCGGTATTGCTCAGTATACTGCCATGGGATCACATCCTCGAGCCAGGCTGGCACGTATTTTTCAATTCGCCTGGCAAGGCGAATGCCGTTCTGCACTGAGATGTGGCCGATGTGGTCGATGGCGAGCGGAATATCCATGCCGATGACTTCACGGACCTCGGCGATGTATTGTTCAAGGAAGTCGAGACCCTTGTCGGAAAAGTGGAGGCCGGTAAACGGGTGCGGGACGTTATGCAGATCGTACGCAGCGTTGCGGGCACGCCGCTCTTCAATAGTCTTCAGCGGCCCGCGACTGGGACCGTTGCGGTATCCTTCTAGTGAGCCGGCAGGAAACACGACCGCACCGGGCACATCAGCGATCTGCATCAGCCCCAGATCCATCTTGAGGAAGGTGAATCCGAGCTCCATGCGCTGCTTGAGGCGCCTGCCGGTCTCGGTACCGCTCGGCACGTTGGCATCAGTATCGCAGTAGACGCGCACTTTCTCCCGAATCCGGCCGCCGAGCATCTGGTAGATGGGGACGCCATAGGCCTTGCCGGCAAGATCCCACAACGCGATTTCAACCGCCGATACGCCGCCGCCTTGCCGACCGTGCCCGCCGAACTGCTTGATCCGGCGAAACAGGCGGTCGATGTCGCAAGGATTCTCGCCAAGCAACCGGCTCTTCAGCATCAGCGCGTAGGTGGCGCTGGCGCCGTCGCGCACCTCGCCAAGCCCGACGATGCCCTGGTTGGTATAAATCTTGAGCAGTACTGAGGTGAAGGGCGCGCCGATGATTTCGGCGACCCGCATGTCCGTGATGCGAAGGTCGGACGGCCTGGAATGCGTGTTCACTCGATTAAGCGCCTCGTCGGCTCCATCTGCCTCTAGCATGATTTAATCCTCATTCTGATCGGCCGGGTTCGCCGCCGCGCACGCTGGTGGCGGCGTAGATTGTTGGCTAGGCCAGTTCAATCTCGTGATTTTGAAGGTAGTCGCGGTTCATTTCGACGCCGAGACCGGGCTTGGGCGAAAGCTTGAGGCTGCCGTTCGAAACATCGAGTGGTCTGTCGATGAGGTGATCGTATTTGCCCAGGTTCCACTCCGACGTTTCCAGTTTGTAGAAGTTGGGAACGGTCATCATCACCTGCGCTCCCGCAACCACGTTGATCGGCCCTGCGGCGTCATGCGGCGAGACCGGGATGTAGTAGGCCTCGCATAGGGCAGAAATTTTCTTGAGTTCAGTAATGCCGCCGGTCCAGGTAACGTCAGGCATGATGTAGTCGGCGAGCCTGTTTTCGAGCACCGGCACGAAATCCCATTTCGTGTGGCCGCGCTCGCCCCACGAGATAGCGGCGTTGACCTTTTCGCGCACCTGCCTGAGAGCGTTGAGGCTCTCCGGTGGACAAGGCTCCTCGAACCAGTCGATCTGACCGGCTTCCTCGAGGCTCCGACAAAGGCGAATGGCGGTGGGAACGTCGAAGCGGCCGTGCGCATCGATGAGGATGTCGACATCAGAGCCCGCCGTTTCGCGGATCAGAGCCGTAAGTTCGGCGGCTTCGCGCTCGTCCTTGCGGGTCATGCTGCCATCGAGGTAGCCGTCCCGCTGTTCGCGAGGCAGTCCATCGGCGGTGCGGCCTTGGTAGGGGAAAGGATCGAACTTGAGCGCCGTGTGGCCGGACTCGACGATGTCTCGAATTTCCCGGACCACAGCCTCCTTGCTGGTAAATTTGGCCTGGTTGGGATGGGTGTAGAGCGCAATTTCATCGCGGACCGGTCCGCCCAACAGCTCGTAAATTGGCTTGCCCAAGACTTTGCCTCGGATGTCCCAAAGGGCTATGTCAATGGCGCTTACACATTCGACTGCGGCGCCGCGACTGCCCATGTAGGTGAAGCTGCGGAATATCTTGTGCCACAGATATTCGATACGCGCCGGGTCCTCGCCTGTCACCGCAGCGCCGATCTGTCGCAGGATCGTGCAGAGCGCGCGATTGGCGAGCCTTGTCGTGGTGGTGATCTCTCCCCACCCGCTCACCCCCTCATCGGTCGTCACTTCGACGAACAGAAACTCTCCCCAATAAGAAGCATCGGACTTGATCAGCCACGGCCGAACGCTGGTGATTTTCATCTCAACTGCCTTTACTGAAATGGTCGGGATAACGATATTCCAGGCTATCTATTCTATCCTGCCCGAGCGGCATTACGCGCACGCATGTGTTCGAGGATGTGCCGGCCGGAGCCCTCGACATGGCGTGCAATGAGTTCGGCTGCCTCGTTCGCATTTCCCGCTTTTACATGCGCGATGAGCTCGCGATGCTCGTTAAGGATCGCGGCACGCCGGGCGAGCGTGAAGTTGAAACGCCGGCTCACGGCTCGAAGCACTTCGCGATGCTTCCACCAAAGCTCGGCGGCATGGCGGTTGTAGTGCTTTTGGTACATTACGGTGTGAAAGGCGGTGTCCAGCTCGCTGTGCCTGAACGTGTCGTCGAAGTTATTGTCTTCGATCAGGCCTTGGATGCGTTCGAGTTCGGCAATGTCCTCGACGGTGGCCATATTCACGAACCATCGCGTCAGTGCCGGCTCGATCAAGACTCCGATCTCATAGATGTCCCGAACAAAATCCTGATCTATAGGCCGGACGCGCGCTCCGCGGTTGGGAACGAGGGTGACAAAGCCTTCTCCGCGCAACAGTTGCAGAGCCTCGCGCACGGGGTTGGTTGAGGTGCCGTGGCGCCGGGCGAGATCAGTGACCACAAGCCGCTCGTTGGCAGCGAGCCGCCCTTCGATAATGTCATCCCTGATCAGTTGATAAAGCGAGGCGCCCTCGCTGGAGGCCCCGATTGCGTCGATCCCTTCGGGTGGCTTTGCTTTAAAATCGCTTGTTCCGGCCAAGACGGTCCCCAATCAATACACATATTGCTCGGATATCACGCAAGGCTTCCGTAAACAATGTACGATTTCTTTGATTGACAGACAATCTTCAATCTGAAAACGTATGATTAGGTCAAAGGGATACATTTGTGGATAGTCCCGCGACCGGGGAGCAAAGACCGCTCGCCTCGAAGCAGAGCGGCATGGGAGAACCTGGAGGATACCTTATGACGAGGATTTCACTCGGCGGTGCCGTCCTGCGCGGCGCTGTCTCCACTGCTTTGATGGTATCGTTGATGTCCGCATCGGCGCTGGGTGCGCCGGTCGACTTGAGCAAGTGGTCGCCGCAATATGTGCGCTCCATTGCCGGCACAGAGGATTTTGACACGGCGGCCGATTGCGCCAAGGTCACGCCCCTCGACTACAAGGGGCGACTGACGTTCTGGTATCAGGGCGTCTTCGAGGGCGACCCCGACCTCCTGCGTCAGTATTACAAGGAGTTCTTCGAGACCTTCCGCAAGACCTATCCAAATATCCAGCTTGAGGAACAAGCCCTCACCTATAACGACCTGCTGGACAAGTTCCGGACGGCGCTCCTCGGCAATGCAGCGCCCATGGCGGTCCGCCTGCAAATCCTGGGCGGCACCGAGTTCGCCTCAAAGGGCTATTTGCAGCCGCTCAAACCCGAGGATGTAGGGTATTCGACCGAGGATTTCTGGCCCGGCGCAATGAAGGCTGTAACCTGGGACGGCGTGACCTACGGCATTCCCACCAACAACGAGACGATGGCGTTCATCTGGAACGCCGACGTCTTCAAACGTGCAGGCCTCGATCCGGACAAGGCTCCGGCAACCTGGGATGACGTCGTCAAGGATTCCCAGCAGATCCACGACAAGCTCGGCATTGCCGGCTACGGCCTCGTGGCTCGCAAGAATGCCGGCAATACGCCGTACCGCTTCATGCCGCAGCTGTGGGCCTATGGCGGCGGCGTCTTCGACGAAGCGACCGCCAACCCGACCTATAAGCAGGTCGAGCTCAATAGCCCGCAAAGCAAGGCGGCATTGCAAGCCTCCTACGATATGTATGTTCGCGACAAGTCGGTTCCGGTTTCGGCGCTCACCAACCAGCAGGCCGACAACCAGCCCCTCTTCCTCGCTGGTCAGCTCGGCATGATGATCTCGCACCCGTCCGACTACAACGTCATGCTCGACCTGCAGAAGAAGGCGACGGGTACCGACAAGGATAAGGCGCAGACCGTGATCGACAACATGCGCTACGGTCTGATCCCGACTGGCCCCGACGGCAAGCGCGCCGTCGTGTTTGGCGGCTCCAACATTCACATCCTGAAGCCCGAATATGTCGAGGGCGGCAAGGTAGACGAGCCGGCCGCAAAGGCTATCATCTGCATGTGGACGAGCCCTGAATGGTCGCTGAAGATGGCCTATGCCGGCTCGAACCCGGGAAACCTTAACGGCTTCAAGACCAAATGGATGAAGGAACGTCTGGACAACATCAAGTTCCTCGATGTCACAACTTCGATGCTGCCATACGGTATCCCGTTCCCTGCGCTGCCGCAGTCCCCCGAGATCATGAATATCATCATCCCGGACATGCTGCAGAATGCCCTGACCGGAGCCATGACCGTCGACCAAGCAGCGGACGACGCAGCCAAGAAGGTGAAAGACCTGATGGACGGCGGACTCTAGTCCAAGCCTGACGATCTGACCGGCTGCGCCTCGATTGCAGCCGGTTTGTTCCCAAGAACAAGGGCAGGGCACAGTGACGATCTTGACTGGCAAGGCCGAGGCTCGCCGAAGACTGCAACCCGACGGGTCCAGTGTGCTGCGAAAGATTTGGGAGCATCGCGCTGACTACGCGTACGTGCTTCCTGCGATCGCCGTGATGCTCATCGTTATAGCCTATCCGATCTATTATACGATCGAGCTGTCGTTCTTCAATACGCCGCCGGGCCTGCAGCTCCGGGACAAGACTTTCATCGGCCTCGGCAACTACACCGCCATCCTCGCAAGTCCGGTGTTCTGGACAGTCACCTCGAACACTCTTATCTGGACACTGGGATCTACTTTCATCTCATTTGTCCTGGGGTTTGCCAGCGCGCTCGCGCTCCATCGCGACTTTGTCGGCCGTGGCATCTTGCGCGCCGTCCTGATCATTCCCTGGGTCATCAGCGCGGTCGCCGCCTCCTATATCTGGAAGTGGATCTACCATTCGGACTTCGGGATCATCGGCGCGGTGCTGGTCGGCCTCGGATTGGCCGACAGGCCGCCGAATTTCATCGACAGCGTCAGCACTGTGCTGCCTTCCCTGATCGTCGTCAATATCTGGCGGGAGTTTCCGTTTGCCATGATCATGATGATGGCTGGCCTGCAGACAGTCCCGGACCAGTTGCTGCGCGCGGCAAAAGTCGACGGAGCCAATGCATGGCAGCGGTTCTGGCACGTCACCTTCCCGCATTTGAGAAATGTCTCGACGGTGACGATCCTTCTGCTGGCAGTGGCCAACTTCAATTCATTCATCATCCCTTGGATCATGACCGGCGGCGGGCCGTCGAACGCATCGCATATCTGGATCACCCACATCTACGAGCTCGCCTTCGGCCGCCAGCGCTGGGGGGTGGCATCGGCTTATTCGGTGCTGCTGTTCCTGATCCTGATGTCGCTCGGCTACTTCTACGTCCGTGCGCTAAGCGGCAACGAGCGGAAGGATGGGAGCGCATGAGCACGATTGCCGAGCCTGTTTCTCAAGGCAAGGCCGGTCGCCGTATGC
The DNA here is from genome assembly GCF_025200775.1 of Rhizobium sp. WSM1274. Lineage (NCBI taxonomy): Bacteria > Pseudomonadati > Pseudomonadota > Alphaproteobacteria > Hyphomicrobiales > Rhizobiaceae > Rhizobium > Rhizobium sp. WSM1274. Next base: position 971,035 of record NZ_CP104139.1, read on the forward strand.
GCATCGACGGATGGCGGTGGGGCGGACGCATCTTCCTGGTGTTCATGCTGCTTTACACCGCGTTGCCGATGATCTGGATGCTGATCACCTCGATCAAGTCCGGCTTCGCGGCCATGCAATTCCCGCCGCAATGGTGGCCTGACCAACCCACCCTCGCCAGCTACCAGAAGCTGCTCGATCCGCAAAACAGCGTCGGCCAGGACTTCCTGCGCTTCTTCTGGAACAGCCTTTTCGTCTCCACCGCCACGACCATCCTTTCGGTTATCGTGGCAGTTCCTGCGGCCTACGCGTTTTCGCGCTTCACCTTCCCGGGCCGAAACTTTCTGTTCTTCGCCGTCTTGCTTCGCAACATGTTCCCGGCCGTAATCTTTCTCGTGCCACTCTTCATCCTGATGCGCGCGATCGGGCTGGTGAACACGCATGCGTCGCTCATCCTCACCTACCTCACATTCGGCCTGCCGCTGGCAATCTGGCTCCTCAAGGGCTTCTATGACAACATCCCGGTGCAGCTCGAGCAGGCGGCGCGAATCGACGGGGCAACGCGGTTCCAGGCCTTTGTCCTGATCGTGATGCCGCTCTCGGCGCCAGGAATCATCGCTACGGCGATCTATGCCTTCATCGGCGCGTGGAACGAGTACATCTACGCCTACACCTTCCTCTCCAAGAACGACCAATTGACGCTGCCGGTCGGCATCCAGCGTTTCTTCTCGGAAAATACGACGGACTTTCCGGGCCTGATGGCGGCCAGCTTTATGATGAGCGTGCCTGTCGTGGTCCTGTTCCTCGTCCTGCAACGATACTTCGTCCGCGCCCTTACGGAAGGCGCAGTCAAGCACTAGAGGAGTTACCGGTGGCCCACGTGGTCCTCAAAGATCTGGTCAAGACCTATGGCAGCTTCAAAGCTGTCAACAATGTTTCGCTGACGGTCAATGACGGCGAATTCGTTGCGCTCGTCGGCCCTTCAGGCTGCGGCAAGACGACCACGCTCAATCTTGTGGCGGGGCTGATCCCCATCACATCGGGCGACATCGTCATCGGCGACCGGGTGGTCAACGACCTCGACCCCAAGGACCGGGACATCGCAATGGTGTTCCAGAACTACGCGCTCTATCCGCAGAAATCGGTCTACAAAAACTTGGCGTTCCCGCTGCAGATGCGCAAACTGCCAAAGGACGAGATCGACAGGAAGGTCAAGGAAGCAGCGCGAGTGCTCGACATGACCCAGCTGCTCGAGCGCAAGCCGCGCGAACTTTCGGGCGGGCAACAGCAGCGCGTGGCGCTCGGCCGTGCCCTCGTTCGAGATCCGGCGGTTTTCCTGATGGATGAACCACTCTCCAACCTCGACGCGAAGCTGCGCGTGCAGATGCGCTCAGAGATCAAACGCTTCCACCAGGACCTCAAGGCAACGATCATCTATGTGACGCACGACCAGCTCGAAGCCGTGACCATGGCCGACAGGATGGCGGTGATGAACGGCGGCTACCTGCAGCAATACGATTCACCGGCGCAGGTCTTTGCCCATCCGGTGAACATGTTCGTCGCCAGCTTCGTCGGCAGCCCGGCAATGAGCCTTGTCCCGCTGGAGGCGTCGATTGCAGGCGGCAACACGGTGTTGACCAGCGCGGAGGGCTGGCGCCTCGAGCTCTCGCCAGCCAACGCCCGGAAGGTTGAGAGGGCAACAACCAGGAAAGTGGTGCTCGGCGCACGCCACTCGACGATCAAGCTGCACAAGAGTGCGGTGCCAGGAAGCCTTCCTGCCAAGGCCTACACTGTCGAGCCGACCGGAGACGTCACCTTCGTACAGGCGTTCCTGTCTGGCGCCATCGTCAACGTCAGCGTGCCGCCGACCATTGCCGTCGCGCCCGACGAGCCTATTTGGCTCGAGTTCGACCAGGAGCGGATGCATCTGTTCGACGGCGAAACAGAAATGGCTCTCAGGGCCAACTGAGACAGAGCCGATGCGTCTGGAACGAGGGTGTGGATGACTACGAAGCTTAAAATCACCGCGATCAAGCCCTATCCGGTATGGGTAGGAACCCGCAACCAGATGCTGGTCAAGGTCGAGACCGACAACGGCATCTTCGGATGGGGCGAGAGCGGCTTGAGCGGTCGCGAGAAGGCCGTGGTTGGCGCGATCGAGCACTATCGCGAATTTCTCATCGGCCGCGACCCGATGCAGATTGGTCGGATCTGGCAAGAAGTTTATCGAAGCCAGTACTTCGAAGGCGGGCGCGTTCTGCAGGCGGCGATTTCCGCCATCGACATCGCCCTTCACGACATCAAGGGAAAAGCGCTGGGGGTGCCGGTCTACGACCTGCTGGGCGGCAAGCAGCGCGATCGCATTCCTACCTTCGCCTCGACCGGTGACGAGGCCGAGGGCGACGTTGCGATCGAACGAGCCGGCGAACTACGCGCACAGGGATGGCAGGCGATCCGCTTCTTTCCCATCGGGCAAAACAGCAAGGATATCTTTGAGCCGCGCCAGTCGATCGGCGCGACCGCAGCCATGCTAAACAAGGCGCGCGAGGCGCTGGGCGACGACGTCGTCCTCGGCATCGACTATCACCATCGGCTGTCGGTCGCAGAGGCGGCGAGCTTCTGCAACAAGCTCGGCCGTGGCGTGCTTGATTTCCTCGAGGAGCCGATACGAGACGAGACACCGGAGGCCTACGAATCCCTGCGCACGATGACCGACATCCCGTTCGCCATCGGCGAGGAATTTGCCAGCAAGTGGCAGTTCCTGCCCTACATCGAGCGCGGCATCCATCAGTTCAACCGGCTCGATGTTTGCAATGTTGGCGGGCTAACCGAAGCGATGAAGGTGGCTGGCTGGAGCGAGGCGCACTATGTGGACCTGATGCCGCACAATCCCCTCGGCCCAGTCTGCACGGCCGCGACCATCCATCTCGCCGCCGCGGTACCGAATTTCGCCTGGCTCGAGACCAGGGCGCCCGAAGCAAAGCTCGGCTTCGACAATTCCGACTTCTTCCCCGTGCAACCACGGCTCGACGGCCCCGACTATCCGGTCAGCGATCTACCGGGGCTCGGCATCGAGGTCAACGAAGAGGCGGTCAACGCGGAAAGCTTTCGGTTCTGGGAAGCGCCTCACCTGAAGCGCCGCGACGGTTCTGTTACGAACTGGTAGTCCATCCAACGGAGTCTAAAAATGACGCATACTCCCGACATTATGCGGCCGCCCAAAGATATGATCGACGCGCTGAAGGAAATCGGCGCCGCGACGGTTGCCGGCACGCTTGGCCACATGGGCTTCCGCAATCCCCACATGGTCGGTCCCGTGCCGCAGAACCGCGGGAAGTCGATCGTCGGGCCGGCGCTGACGCTCCAGTTCATGCCACAGCGGCCGGACCTCTTCACCGAGGGAGAATATGCCGATCCGGAGACGCAGTTGCACCGGCACGTGCTCTATCACGCGCAGGAGGGCGATGTGGTCGTGGTTGACGCGCGCGGCGACATGAGCTCGGGCGTCTTTGGCGATATGATGTCGACCTATTTCAAAGGCAGAGGTGGCGCTGGCATCGTAATCGACGGGTGCATGCGCGATCGGCCCAATGTCGAGAAGCTGGATCTGCCCCTATGGCTGCGTGGCTGGACTCCCAACTACCATGTGCAGACCAGCATCTATCCGAACGCCGTCAACGTTCCGATTGCCTGCGGCGGTGTCACGGTCATCCCCGGCGATATCATCGTCGCCGACGACGACGGGGTGGTGGTGCTTCCAGTCGCAATGGCCTCGAAGGTCATCGAAGAGTCGCAAAAGCATCACGATTGGGAGGAGTTCTCGCGAGTGAAGCTTATGGAGGGCGGGTCGTTGCAGCGCTACTATCCGCTGCATGACGATGCCCGCGGAGAGTACGACGAGTGGCGCAAAACAAACCACTTGGGGAGCCGAAGCTAGCCTGTCGATTACCCCAGGCGGGCGGCGACCTGCCGCGCCAATTTGCGCACAGTTGAGAAAGGCGTAGCTGGCGGTCTCCATCAAATGCCAGCGGCAACCTGATTGGCATGTGCAGTGCGTCTAAAATCCCCTTGACAAAACGTGCCCGCTGCCACTATTGGGTAATCGATAACCCAAGGAGGATGGTGAAGATCGTGGCAGTATCACTTTCTGACATCGCGGAACGTGCGGGCGTCTCGGTAAAGACAGTTTCCGGCGCCTTGCACGGCGGCTCCGCCCGCATGTCGGACGATACGCGCCAGAAGATCAAGGCCATTGCGGAAGAATTCGGCTACGTCACCAACCTGGCGGCGCGCGGCGTGCGTCAGGGCTGGCTGCCGCTGGTCGGCGTCGTCTCCGACGGCCTCATCACTTCGCCCTTCGCCACCGAGATCGTGCGTGGCCTCGACGGGGCGGCCCGCAGCGCCGGCATGGCGGTTTTTGCGGTCAACCACAGAAGCGGCCAGTCTATCGGTTCGGTGCTCGACGAGGTGCAGCAGTTCCGGCCGCGCGCCGTTGCATATGCCGCCATGTACCACAAGCATGTCGCCCTGCCGGACAGGTTGGCGGGCGCCGTCGGCGTGATGATCAACTGCCGCGAGGCTGCCGGCCGCGTGACCGCGCTGGTGCCGGACGAAGAGGGCGGCGCGCGGGAGATCGTGCGTTATCTGCTTGTCGCCGGCCGCCGGCGCATTGCCTTCATCAACCTGCCGGGCATTCTCGCCGGCACGCTACGCGAGATGGGGTTTCGTGCGGCGCTTGAGGAGGGGGGCATCGACCCCGTCGGCGTGTTGCCGGCGGTGCGACGCAGCGTCTACAGCGACCGTGCGCCAAGCCTTGTTGCCTCTCATGTGGAGGCGCTTCTGAAATCCGGTCAACGGCCGGACGCCATCCTGTGCGGCAATGACCGCGTGGCGATGGAAGTCTATGCGGCGCTTGCCCGCGCCGGCCTTCGCATTCCGGATGATATCGCGGTGGCAAGCTTCGACAACCAGGTCGAGCTTGCCTCGCGGCTGGACCCGCCGTTGACGACGATGGCCCTGCCGCACCGCGCCATGGGCCGCCTTGCCATGGAGATCCTCCTGGCCGAGCAGCCCCAACCGCCGCATCTGCGGAAATTGCCGTTCCATCTGGTCGAACGGGCATCCGTCTGAAACATCGAGTGTCTAACAGGAGGAGAATATCAATGAGCACTTCAATGGGTAATCGATTACTTTACGCATTCCTGGCTTCCGCCACGCTGGTCGCGACCGCCGGTTTCGCCGAGGCGAAGACCGTCATCCACGTCATGCACCAGGGCGATCCCGGCTGGGTGAAGGCCTATGGCGATGTTGCCGCCCGCTTTGAGGCAGCCAATCCCGATTTCGACATCGAGATGATCTACGCGCCGCACGATGCCTATAACGAAAAGTTCAGCGCCGCCGTCATGGCCAAGCAGCTGCCCGATATCATGGAGCTCGATGCTCCGTTCCTCGCCAATTATGTCTGGTCCGGCTATCTGCAGGCCGTCAAGCCGCTCATTGACAAGGACCTGCTCGATGACATGACGGATTCGAATATTGCCCAGGGCACCTATCCGATCGACAAGGACCTTTATGCGATCGGCCTCACCGACTCCTCGGTCGTGCTCTACGGCAATAAGAAATATCTTGAAGCCATTGGCGCCCGCATTCCGAAATCGGTCGACGATGCCTGGACCCGCGAGGAATTCGAAGGCTATCTCGAAAAGCTTTCCAAGGTTGAAGGCGTGAAGTGGCCGATCGACACCTTCCGGGGTTACGGCATCAAGACCGAGTGGATCACCTATGCCTACGGCCCGCTGCTCGAGAGCGCCGGCTGCGACCTGATCGACCGCAAGACCTGGAAGGCCAGCGGCACGCTTGATGGCGAGGTCTGCGTCAAGGCGCTGACGATGATGCAGGACTGGGTGAAGAAGGGCTGGGTCGTACCGACTTCGTCGGGCACCAACCAGTTCTACGCCGAGGGACAGCCGGCCGCGCTCGCCATGGGCGGACACTGGTTCTACGCGGAGGCATCGGCAGCGATGAAGGACAATATCGTCGTCATGCCGCTGCCCAAGATCGGCGACAAGGGCGTGAGCCCGAACGGAACCTGGATCTGGGGCATTTCCGCGACCTCGGAAAACCCTGAGATCGCCGGCAAGTTCCTGAGCTTCCTGCTGAAGGAGAAGGACTATCGGGAGTACGCCAAGACCCAGTCCGCCTATCCGGGCCTGAAGAGCTTCGCCGCCGCATCCCCGCTCTATGCGGAAGGCGGTCCGCTCGCCATCGCCTTTGAGCAGGCTTCCAAGACCGCGATCGCCCGTCCGCCGCACCCGGCCTATCCGACGATCACCTCGGCCTTCATGCAGGCCGTCGACAAGATCTTCAACGGTGGTGACGCGCAGGAAGCGCTGACGGCCGCTGCCAAGAAGATCGACGAGGATATCGAGGACAACGCCGGCTACCCGCCCTTCGACGAACAGCAGTAGGGGGTGGTTTTGACGGGGCCGGTTCTCCGGCCCTGGACCATCTCGGGAGGATGACCGATGAGGAGGAAACAATGACTTTGCAACAGACCTCCACGCCCGCTTTGCGGCGTCCGGCGAAACGCCGCGACAACAAGCGGCTCTGGCAGGAAATGGCGATGATCGCGCCTGCCTTTCTGCTTATGGCGATATTCCTGATCACGCCGTTCCTCTTGTCCTTCTGGACGGCGATGACCAACCAGCCGCTCGTGCCGCGCCCGACGCCGGTGCGCTTCGTCGGTCTGCTGAATTTCGAGCGCGTCTTCACCGATCCGCTGTTCTGGACCTCGCTGTGGAACGTCACGCGCTTCACCGTCTGGGTGCTGCCGCTGCAGTGCGGCCTCGCCTTCCTGACCGCGCTACTCTTGCATCAGAAGCTGCCGATGCAAAACCTGCTGCGCGGCCTGTTCTTCCTGCCGGCGATCACCTCCATGGTGGTGGTCTGCGTCATCTGGGGCACGCTGTTCCAGTATCCGAGCGGTCCGCTCAACCAGATCGTCGGTTTTCTTTCCGGCGGCGCGATTCAGCCGATCGACTGGCTCGGCGACCCCAACTGGGCGATGTTTTCCATCGTGCTGCTTTCAGCCTGGCAGGCCTATGGGTTTCAGATGATCATCTATCTCGCCGGCCTGCAGGGCATTCCCGAAGAACTTTACGATGCCGCCCGCATCGACGGGGCAAGCGCGCTGCGCCGCTTCTGGCACGTCACCATGCCCGGCCTTCGCCCGACCCATGTCTTCGTGCTGGTCATCACCACTATCCAGGCCTTCAAGCTCTATACGCAGGTGGCGATCCTAACCCAGGGCGGCCCGAACGAAAGCACCGAAACCGTCGTCCACTACATGGTGCGCGCCGGCTTCGAGGAGCAGAAACTCGGCTACGCATCGGCCGTTTCCGTCATCCTCTTCGTCATCGTTCTTCTGATCGCGCTCCTGCAACGCAAACTCCTGAGGCGCTTCGATGTCTGATCTCGCTTTGACCCAGCCCGTCCCGCTGGCAATCGCACGGGGCAACGGCAAGAGAAGCCTGCGCATCGTGCAGAGCCTCTGCATCCTGGTCATCGCGCTGGTGATGATCTCACCGCTGTTCATGCTGCTGATCGCCAGCCTGAAGGACGACCGCTTCCGCATCCTCGCCGACATGGGCAGCTTCCGCGCCTTCTGGGTCAGCGACCCGACGCTGTCGAACTATAAGGAGATCGCCCATTTCTCCGGCGAGCTGGCCTATGGCCGATATCTCTTCAATTCGCTGGCGATCCTCGTCGCCACAGTCGTCTCGGGACTGGTCATCAATTCCATGGCGGGCTTCGTTCTCGCCTGGGGTTCGCTGCGCGGCAAGGCGGCGCTCTTGGCGCTGGTCGTCGCGCTCTATGTCATCCCGCAGGAAAGCATCATCATGCCGCTCGTCGTCATGATGTCGCGGGCTGGGCTGACGGATACATTCGCGGTGCAGATCCTGCCCTGGGTGGCAAGCCCGCTCTATGTTTTCCTTTTCTACCAGTTCTTCGCGCAGCTGCCGAAGGAACTTTATGAAGCGGCGGAAATGGACGGCGCATCGGCCTTCCGCATCTACCGATCGATCTACATGCCGCTCAGCCTGCCGGCACTCGCCACGGTCTCGATCCTCATGGGCATCGAAAGCTGGAACCAGTATCTCTGGCCGACGCTGGTCACCCAGACCGACTATGCTCGGCCGATTGCCGTCGCCATCGCCACCTTCTTCGGACAGGACAGCATCTACTGGGACCGCGCCATGGCCGCCTCGGTGCTGATGATGATCCCGGTCCTCATTCTCTATCTGGCTTTCCAGCGCTGGTTCGTCAGTTCATTCGTCGGCTCCGCCGTGAAAGGTTGATCATGTCTCTGCAGGCAAAATCCGAAACGTCCGCACCTGAAACCATTGAAGCGGAACTGCCCGAAGGCACGGTGCTGCATCTCTGGCTGAAGGCGCGCCATGCCGGCGGCGAGGCGAAGCTCTTCGTCGCCGTTAATGGCAACGACATCGGCGAGCCCTCGACCCGCCGCACGGGGGAATTTGAGTTCTTCGCTGTGACGCTCGCGAAAGGCGGTCGTTCCACGCTGTCCTATGATGCAACAACCACAGCGCTCTCCGTCGCTTACGCCTTCCGGCCGGAAACCGTGATGAAGGAGGGCATCCGCGTCCTGTACAGCGATGCCCGCACCGCCGCCCCCGAGGTGCCCGACAGCTACCATTTCCGCCCGCCCTTCGGCTGGATGAACGATCCGAACGGTTTTGGACGGTTCGGCGGAAACGCTCACCTCTTCTACCAGCATTATCCTCATGAGCCGCGCTGGAACACGATGCACTGGGGACATGCCGTCTCGAAGGATTTCGTCCGCTGGAGGCATCTGCCCATGTTCCTCTTTCCGGCAGCGCATCTGTCGGAAAAGGACGATGGCCGCGGCGGCGCCTTCTCCGGCTCGGCGATCCCCGGCTCCGGCCCGGAAGGCGAGGAGATCCGGGTCTTCTACACCGAGCATGTTCGTGACCGGCAACCGGAAGAGCAAATCCAGCTTTCCGCGGTCAGCCGCGACGGCATCGTCGCCGGGCCATCAGAAATCGTGATGCCGCTGCGCCCGGAAGGCTTGAACCTCACCACCGATTTCCGCGACCCCTATGTCTTCAAAGGCCCGGACGGGCGCTGGAAGATGCTGCTCGGCAGCCGCGACAGGCAGGGCGGCGTCGTACTGCTCTATGAAACTGCAGACGCGCAAGGCGCCGATGGCTGGACCTTCCTCGGCATCCTCCATCGCGAGGACGGTTTCGGCATGACGGCGGCGGAATGCCCCTGCATGGTGCCGCTTTCCGGCAAAAACGCAGAACCCCGCTGGGCGCTGATCTTCGGTCTGCTCACCAGCCGCGACCCGGCCACCGGCCGCCGCAATCTCACCTCCGTGACCGTCGGCGGTTTCGATGGCCGCACCTTCACTGCGGAGTTCGAGCAGGAGTTGGATTTCGGTTCGGATGCCTATGCCTTCCAGGCCTTCGTTGATGGCGACGAGCCGGTCGGCATCGCCTGGCTCGCCAACTGGTCGGATTTTTCCAAGAAGGATGATTTCCCGACGGCCATGACCCTGCCGCGCCGCGTGATTCTCGACGGCGACAGCGTGCTGACCCCGCCGGTCGCAGCCGTCGAAAGCCTGCGCCATCAGTTGCTTGATGACACCGCGCTTGCCGCCGGCAAGACCGTGCCGCTCGGCACCGGCGCCGTCGAGATCCTGCTTGATCTCACCGAGCCTGGCGCCGCCTTCGATCTCACCTTCGATCATCCGGATGTCGATCTAGCCGTGAAACTCGATGCCGATGGTCTGGCGATTGTCTTCGACGCTCGCACCGGTAAAACGCCGCCACGTTACGTCGCCGCGCGCGCAAAACCGTCGAGCCTGCGCATCTTCCTCGATGCCGGTTCCATCGAGGTGTTCGCTGACAACGGCCGCTGGACGGGGTCCAAACGGATTCCGGGCTTTGCCGCCGCACGTTCGGCAACGCTCGCCGGCGCCGGCGCCGTCGCCGCGGCCGGCGTCTGGCAATTGAAACTGTGAGGGAGGACAGACAATGGCATCGGTAGCAATCGATCGGGTTCTGAAGCAATACGGCGCGGCCTCCGTTATCCACGGGGTTTCCGCGGATATCGCAGACGGTGAGTTCGTCACGCTCGTCGGGCCGTCCGGCTGCGGCAAGTCCACGCTTCTGCGCATGCTGGCGGGGCTGGAGGATATCAGCGGCGGTGAAATCCGCATCAACGGCCGCGTCGTCAACGACGTCGCGCCGAAGGAGCGCGATATCGCCATGGTGTTCCAGTCCTACGCGCTCTATCCGCACATGACGGTGCGCGAAAATATGGGCTTTGCCCTGAAGCTGCAGGGGCGCGATAAGGCGACAATCGACAAGCTGGTGAGCGAAGCCGCCGCCATTCTCGCACTCGAACCCCTGCTGGAGCGCCTGCCGAAACAGCTTTCCGGCGGCCAGCGCCAGCGCGTCGCCATGGGCCGCGCCATCGTACGCCATCCGAAAGTGTTCCTCTTTGACGAGCCGCTGTCCAACCTCGACGCCAAGCTGCGGGTGACCATGCGCAGCGAGATCAAGGAGCTGCATCAGCGCCTTGGCACGACCATCGTTTACGTCACTCACGACCAGATCGAGGCGATGACCATGGCCGACAAGATCGTCGTCATGCGCGCCGGCCGCATCGAGCAGATCGGCAAGCCGCTCGATCTCTACGACCGCCCAGATAACACCTTCGTTGCCGCCTTCATCGGCTCGCCGTCGATGAACCTTTTCGAGGGCGGCGTCAGCGACGGCGGCTTCCGTATCGAAGGTGGTGTTTCCCTGCCGCTTCCGCCGCAATTGAGCCAAAGCGCGGCGCGCACCTACGGCATCCGTCCGGAAGACCTCGACATTGCGGAGACGGGCATTCCGGCCACCGTGCTGACTGTTGAGCCGACCGGTGCGGAGACCCATCTTTCGGTGCGTGTCGGCACGCAGACGGCAACCATCGTGCTGCACCGACGGGTGGATTTAAAACCTGACCAGCAAATCCACCTCGCGCCCAAATCCGAGAAAATCCACCTCTTCTCCGCCGAAGGCAATCGGCTGGGCTGATCCCCCGGCGCCTCCCGCTGAGCCGCGTCCGTCATTTGACGGGCGTGGTTCGGTGCCGGTGCCATCCAGGCTTTGCGACATCTTAGTTTTGGGTGTTCGGCCCTTCAGTTGATCGAATTAGCCAATTGCACGGCGATCTGTTGCCACGCGCCTGCCAAACGTGCTCCGCGGGCGGTGCAGGCAGCAGCGACCGGACCGTCCCGCCCATCACCAGACGTTCAAGAACCGTCCGCTTTTCGTGGATACTCATTTCCGTGTCGTCCACCTCGACGCCGTCGGTCACAAAGAAGGATTACGGCTCGATGGAGGTGGAGATCGCCTGGATATTACCTCTTACGATTTGTTGACTTACCTGCGGTTGAACAATAACTTGCTAATTTGGTCATTAGGCTTGTCCTCACATGACGGACCAATCTATTCAGCGTCGCCTTGCCGCCATCGTCGTTGCCGATGTGGTGGGTTATACACGCCTGATGGAGGCTGATGAAGTCGCAACGCTGGCGAACCTCAGAGAACTCCGTTCTGGCGTTATCGAGCCGGCTGTAAAGCGCCACAAGGGTCGCATCTTCAAGGTCATGGGCGACGGATTCTTAATCGAATTCGGTAGCGCGGTCGACGCGGTCGCAGCAGCATTGGAAATGCAACGGGCCACCACTGCTGTTGAGGCTTCCGGAGACCGGCGCCTGCTTTTGCGTATAGGCGTTAATCTGGGAGATGTCATTGACGACGGTTCAGACATCCTCGGCGACGGCGTCAATGTCGCGGCGCGACTCGAGACGCAGGCCGCACCGGGAGGTATATGCATTTCAGCCAAAGTTCACGGCGAGATCGTCGGCAAGATCGGCGACCGGTTCTTTGATGCAGGCGAACGTTACCTAAAGAACCTGACTCGCCCGGTCCGCGTGTGGCATTGGCCGGATGCGCTGCAGAGCACATTGCCGCTGCCCGAATGTCCCTCGATCGCTGTATTGCCGTTCACGAATATGAGTGGGGATGAAGCGGACGCGCCTTTCGTCGACGGCTTGACCGAAGACCTGATCACCGACCTTTCCCGTACGGCTGGCCTGTTCGTCATCGCGCGCAATTCCGTGTATCGCTACAAGGGCAAGCCGGTCGACGTGCGGCTGGTCGCCCAGGAACTCGGCGTCCGCTACGTCCTGGAGGGGAGCGCCAGACGCGCAATGGGCCGTGTCCGCATCAATGCCCAATTGATCGACGCGCTTGGCGGCCAGCACTTGTGGGCCGACCGGTTTGACAGGACGGTGGAAGATGTTTTCGAATTACAGGATGAAGTTAACGCCAAGATTGTTGAAGCCCTCGTCGGCCGGCTGACCATCCCGAAGCAGCGCAATCGGCCGAAGAACCTTGAGGCGTACGATCTGTGTGTGCGCGCTCGCCTCCTGACGGAAGAGTCGCCGCAAACTGAGCGTGAGGCCTATGTGCTGCTCCAACGCGCGGTTAAGCTCGAGCCATCATATGCCGAGGCGCTCGGTCTGCTCGCCTATAACCGTTGGCTTGCCTGGACTCATTTCGGCGAGCCCGAAGATCCTAACCGTCGGATGGCGGTGACGTTCGCGCAGAAGGCGGTCGACCTAGATCCCAACGATGCCGGCTGCCGTTACGTTCTGGGGACCATTTTGGCTTATGAGCGGCGATGGGAGGAATCGGACGCCGCCTTCGCCAAGGCCCTGGAGCTGGACCCCAACCACGCCGACACCTGGGCCGCCATGTCGGACATGTCCGTGCTGGACGGCAGGATTGCCGACGGACTAGCGCAAATCGAAAAAGCTCTGCGGCTCAATCCCCATCCAACCTGCTGGTATCTTTGTCATCTTGGGCAGGCGCAGTACGCCGCGCGTGACTATGAGGCGGCAGCCGCGACACTCCGCAGGGAAGACACGTATCGTACCAACTCACGCAAATTCCTGGCTGCTACGCTTGCGCAGTTGGGCCACCTTGAGGAGGCGCGGCGAGAAGCAGAATTGTTCCTGATCGCTCACCCTCATTTCACGATCGGCCATTGGCTCAGCTCCCAGCCGCTGCGCGATGCATCTGTACGAGACCACTTTGTCGACGGCTTTCGAAAGGCCGGCCTGCCGGAGATGTGACAGCGGGTGGGGACAATCGCGAGGCGTTCGAGGACTTTATCAACGGATATGCGCTGCGCGAGAACGGTGGTCTGGATCGCAGTGCCAAGCTTCGTCAGACGCTCCACCAAACGCGTCAACCAGCCCGAGTCTCGCATGACTTTTCCGCTGGACCGCTTGCATCCGCTAATCATTAGGTCCTGAGCCTAAAGAACTCGAACAGTGAAACGTCTGCTCCGCTCTCTTGTCCAGGAGCCGCTGAACATACGCTTTGCGTTTTGCCGTGATCATCGTGATCTGGCCATTTGAAAAGACCCCTCGCCTAGATTGATCAGCATACGGAGCGCGACCGCAACGAAGGTCGGCCCCCCATAAGTCTGGCGAGAAATAACGATTAATCCTGCAGCTGCCGCCAAGAAAAGGAGGGCTGGCATCAGCGCCTTTTAAGGCGAGGACAACCGCGATCGAAAGCGGAGCAATGCTTGTCGTTACCATCGAGGGCCTCAGGCCTACTGAGTGAATCCGAGACTCGCGATCCCAATTCCCCCCACCAGGATCAGGCTCGCGGCCCACACGATATCGAGATTGAACCAGCTTTGTGAGATGAACTTGGGTCCGAGCCATCGATAGACGGCAAAGGCGATAACGCCGCCACTTACAATCATGGCGGCCGCGTGGACCACGGAGACGGCGGTAGCTGTGATCAGATTACCAGTCATGAGCGTGGCAGCCGCTCGGTGTCCGACATCCGGATCCCCGGCCAAGCACAGGCCCAGATAAATCGGCACCAGCATCAGCGCGGCGCCATGCGCGGTGGCAGCCGCGAAGGACCACAACGCCAGTTGCGCCGGCGGGATACGGGCAAGAACACGCGGGTGGCGCCGGTTGATCAAGAGATAGATTCCGGCTGCGATCACGATCAACCCGGCTGCGATGCGGATCTGTCGTTCCCAGACAATCAGCGTCAGCATCGCGCCGAAGGGCAGCAGGATGCCAATCATCGCCACAAAGTGGCCCATTGCCAAAAGGCCGAGCGCCCGGAACAATTCGCTGGCACGTCTGTCCAACAGTCCGGCCGAGACGGCCAACGGCCAGCCCATGCCGGGGTTGACGCCATGATAAATGCCGCTGGCGATGACGGCCAACCAGAGAGACCCGGCAGTCGTCCACTCGCTCATCGCTTCATTGATCCGAGCAGTCCGTTACACCGATGGATAGCAAAATGAATCCGTTGAGCAATCGCCGCCTTCCAAACGAATCTGGTGCGAGCGATACCCCTCGGGGAACTTGACAAAAAAGTCCTTGTCCAGGGTGATTCCACCGTTCTCGCCGACACTGGCCTTGACCATGGCTGCCCGGATGCCATCGGGATAGAATTGGTCATCCCAGGTCGAATACAGGGAGTTGGTCCAGTAAACGCGTTTGCCGTCGCGGCTGATCTCGACCATCTGCGGTCCGCCCCTGTAGTCGCCGCCGCCGGGATGCTTGGTCTTGCGCGTGATGCCGCCAATATGGACGGACCCTGCAAGCTTAGGCTTCATAGGATCGGTGACGTCATATTGGCGCATCTCACCGGTCCCCCAGCAGGATACGTAGAGGAAGCGGTCATCGAGCGATAGGTCTATGTCGGTTACCAGCGGCGGGACCGCCTCGAAGCCCTGCAAAAGCGGGGGAAGGTCATCTTTCGCGGCTGCCTCGGGCGGGATAGTCGCCGTCTTTTCGCAATGAAATTTGCCGTCCTCGCGCCACCATGTCCAGATCGATCCCTCAAGGTTTGTCGTGTCAACGACCACTCCAAGGAAACCGTATTCTTTTACCGGGTCATGGGCGGGGCGGACTTCCAGTGCCATCTGGTGATTGGCTCCCAGATCAATGGTCTGCACGTTCCTGCGTTCGCGCAAATCCCAGAAATGCACCCGGTGTCCATATTTGTTCGACAGGAGATCTTCCGGGACGATGCCCTTCTCGAACTGCGGCGGAAGTGCCCACTCGCTCGATACCATGTAGTCGCGTGGCAGGTTCCACCAGAAATCATACTGCTTGTCCTGTGGCCCACGATCGATCTCATAGCGCCCGATGACATCGAACGTCTCGCAATCCATGACAAAGATGCCGGGAGGTCCGTCGGTGCCCTCAGGGCCACCGCCCCCAAGCGTCGAGACATAAATACCTTCCGGACCGCAGTGAATCGTATGAGGCCTAGAATAGCCCGTCTTGGCAAACACTTCTTCTGGCTCGATGACCTTGTGGATTTTGGCTTTGGTCGGTCCGCCCTTGGTGTCTATTACGTAGATGCGCGAAGATCGAATACCGGGAATGATCAGAAACCGGCGCTCGAGAAACGGGTGACCGTTCAGCGGCGAAAGGGCCGAAGAGCACGCGTTCCAGCCGAAGTGGTGAAACTCGTCGCCCTTGTTTGGCATTATCACGCTATGGACGACCTTGCCGTAGTCCTTTGACTTCGGGTCTACGTCAACTATTGCTAATCCATCAGGCCGAGAGAAGTCGGGACTCAGCATCAAAGTGTACGCAAAATTTTCGACTGGCGCCTGCATTGCGAGCTTGGCAGTCGCGTGGAAAGTCCGGTCTGGCCGTACAGTCATCGTCGTCCTCCCTTGGCGGGTTAAGCAGCCCGTCAGACAATCAGGGCACGACCTGCGTTTGGACGCCCGCCGAAAACGTCGAGACGCTTTGTTGTTCGCACGCTATTTTCATCCGACTTTGGAGAATCTCACGGATTCTAGAGAACTACAATCTCGTTTGCACCGGAAGAGGAATCAGTGACATGGACTACAGATTCTACGAGGAGCTTGGTTGGCTTCAAAAAATCGATGCCCGGCGGCCATGCGAAGCCATCGTTACGAGTGATACTGTTATCCCAACATTGAGCGGCCGGCGAATTCAGCATTGCCAACATGCGCACACAAGGGTGGCGAGATCATCGAGGTGGCCGCTAGATGAACGCGGATATGATAGCCGCCTGGGCGGTGGAAAATGGTTTCCATGCGATGGATTCGGGGAATTATCGTCGCCATGACAATACAGGCGTGATCACGATCGAGATAAAGAGGATGTCATTCCTCCTCATTGATGAGAGGCAAGGATTGCGGCCGCGCCTCATATCGCGGTTGTTCAAAGGCATATCCCTCACAAGCGGAAGCGGCCGCTTGCAGGGTCTTCTTCGTGACCGCAATCCCAATCATTGAATCCTGACGCGATTACCACAGCCCAGCCAATTTACCCAGGCGGCCGACGGGCGGTATCAAGTTGCCATGCCAATCAGCAAGGCAATAGCGATCCTACGGGACGGGTGGGCATTCGCACGATCCGGCCTGGATCGAAGCTCTGGAGCGAGCACTTGCCAGGACGACGTTGCAGCGGGGTGCATAGCTCGTTCGCCGCTCAGCAAACAGAGGCTGTGATCGGCTGCAATACTGAACCGAACACCCGCCGCGGACGCCCGAAATCCGCTCGCTGCAAGGTACCGACGGCGGCGACGAAATAAACGATGTATCAAAAGACCAAAAACTGCACAAATGCAGGTCCGCGCACCAATGCCACTCCGGAACTGAGCATTAGCGGTCGAAATTCGGTTTCCTGCACATCTCTGCCAACGTCATTTTATTGGGATTTTTCGCAATTGGTCGGCGCCATTCCGACCGCCGACATCGATCCAACTTTTGACCGTCAATCATCCTTTTGCCGCATCCCTCCAGGCGCGTTCGAACGGCAGGCGCCAGGCGTGCGGGGCAATGAGTTGATGGATCGACTTCGGCCCCCAGCCGCCCTGGTCGTAGAGGCGTACGGGCGGCGGGTTATCGAGGAGAGGTTGGGAAACCTCCCAGAGACGCTCAATACCCTCGGCCGTAGTGAAGAGCGTGTGGTCACCGCGCATGGCGTCGAGGATCAGACGCTCGTAGGCCTCCAGAACTTCGCCAATCAGGCCTGTTTCGCTCATGGCGAATTGCAACGAGAGCTTGTCGAGCCGGAAGCCCGGGCCAGGGCGCTTGCCATAGAAGGAAAGCGAGACCTTGGAGGCATCAGCGAGGTCGAAAGTGAGGTGGTCAGGGCCCTGTGCCCCCACGCCAGATCCCGCAGGGAACATCGATTTCGGGGGCTCGCGGAACGCGATCGAAATAATGCGCTGCCCCTCGGCCATGCGCTTGCCTGTACGCAGGTAGAAGGGCACTCCGGCCCAGCGCCAGTTGTCGATGGCGCATTTTAGGGCGATGAAGGTGTCAGTGTCGCTTTCGGGATCGACGCCAGGCTCATTACGGTAGCCAATGTATTGACCGCGCACCACGTCGCGCGGCTCAATCGGCAACATGGAGCGGAACACCTTGTTCTTCTCTTCCGAGATTGGCGCAGGCTCAAGAGCAGTGGGCGGCTCCATCGCCATGAAGCCGAGGATCTGGAAGAGGTGGGTCACCACCATGTCACGATAGGCGCCGGTGGTCTCGTAAAAGGCGGCGCGGGTGGAAAGGCCGAGCGTCTCCGGGACGTCGATCTGCACATGGTCGATGAAGTTCCGGTTCCAGATTGGTTCGAAAAGGCCATTGGCAAATCGGAAGGCCAGGATGTTTTGTGCCGGCTCCTTCCCGAGGAAATGGTCGATGCGGAAGATCTGCTTCTCGTCGAACACTTCGTGCAGCTTCTTGTTTAGTGCAACGGCACTGGCAAGGTCTGTGCCGAAGGGCTTTTCCATAATGATTCGGGAGCGTTCAGTCAGCTCAGCCTGGGCGAGAAGTTGCACGGCCAGAAGGGCGGCACTTGGTGGCACGGATAAATAGTGCACGCGCCGCGTCTCGGCGCCCAGCGCTGCCTCGGCCCTGTCGACCGCTTCCTTGAGAGCATTGGCGCCGGCAGCGAGCGGGACGTAGTCGAGCGATGCGGCAAACGCTTCCCATTCGGACTGCGAGAACTTGCGAGTCAAGAACTTGTCCAGCGAGTCACGGGCAATAGTGCGGAAGGCATCCGCGTCGATGTCGTCGAGCGAGACGCCGATAATGCGGCAGCCTGGAATGAAGCCCGCATTCGTCAGGTGGAACAGCCCGGTCAGTAGCTTGCGTCGTGAGAGATCGCCTGTCGCGCCGACAAGCACAACGACCTGTGGATAGCCGGGGCCAACCCGAGTTGAATTCTTGCGCAAAACACTCATCCTCAAGTCTTCCGTTGTCCCTTGGGGATGGAGGTCGACCCCAGCTCCGAGCTGCCGCGAAGCGGCGATCTTCGTGCGTGATGCCATGACGTTGAAGCTCACCCCTCAAAGGTTAAATAGACGCATGGATTGCGTAGCGGAGCAAGGGGGGCGGCGATACCGTCACGAAGTGCCGCGTCTTAGCGACTTCGGTCGCTCGTTTGGCGACTTTCTCGATACCAAGGTCTTAAGCACCTCATTTTTCCACCAGCCCATTGCAGGTCGGCACCGTTGAACGAAAGAATCTTCCACTTTCAGACCGCCGATATCCGCAAGACATCGCCCGCCGCCCGCCCGCCGATGTCCCTGGTCTCCTGAAGGGATGCTTCGAAATCTCCCCGATGTGCCAGGGAACCTGGGGGCCCCATAAGTTGAGTCGCCATCGATAGAGGTCCTTCGATGCTGATCCGCCCCGATGCCTGTGTGGCTTGGTGAGGAGAGCAGCGCGGACGGATTGGAGGAAGCGCACGGCCGCTGGTTCACGACAACACGGGATGACGGGGCTATGCTGCGATCCGGACAGTAATCATATCTGCGGCAGCCCGAGGTTCGAGTGGGGCTGGCCTAGCCGCACTTAAAAATCGGCAACTTTGCCCCAAGCGGATGTCCCGAAGCGGTCGGGGTGGTAGGGCCTGGGATCGACGATCGGCTCATCGCCGGTGACGATATCGGCGATCAGATGACCGGCGCCCGGCCCGATGCCGAAGCCGTGGCCGCTGAAGCCGGCCGCGAGGATGAAACCGGGCAAGGTGGCTATCTCGCCGATCCCCGGCACGCCGTCGGGCGTGCTATCGACATAGCCCGCCCAGGCCGCGCTGATGGCGGTCTTCTTCAAGGCGGGCAGAAGCTCGAGCGCCCGCGCATGGGTGAGGGCAATGGTGGCCTTGTCGACGGTCGGATCGAGGATACGCATGTGCTCCATCGGCGTCGGCCTGTCGAGCCGCCAACGGGCCAGAGATTCGTGGCCGGAACGAAACCCTTCCAACCCGCCTGGTGCGAGACTGCGCCAGCGCCGGGCGAACATCGGCAGGAACTGCCGCGCGAAGCGGAACTGCTGTGGCGTCGGATCGACGCGGGCGCGGCCGCTGATCGCCAGCGTGTGGCCGCCATCGCGGCGTCGCGTCACCGAAACGGCGGATGTATGCAGCGCATCCGGAAGGCTACCTGCGCCCGCAGATACGGAGAGGATCGAGGAGCGTATCGAGGCTTGCGGAAATCGAATGCCGAGCTGGCGACAGAAGGAGGAGGCCCAGGCGCCACCGGCCAGGATCGCGATTTTCGTGCGGATCGTGCCATGCTCGGTGACGACGCCCGAGAGCCTGCCGCCTTCGACGTCAAGGCCGCGGGCCGCACAGGACTGATGCACCGTGCCGCCGAGTTTGAGGATCGCACGCGCGACGGCCGGCGCAGCGCTCGCCGGGTCGGCGGTGCCGTCGGTCGGCGAAAACACCCCGCCTTTCCAAGAGGTGCCGGTGGCATGCCCGCGTTCGGTTGCCTCGGCGCTGCTCAGCATATGTGTCGTGACGCCAACCGAGCGGGCGAAATCGCGCCAGCGCGCCCAGCCGGACAGTTCCGCGTCGCTATTGCTGAGATAGAAGAGGCCGCAACGACGAAAGCCGGTGTCCTCGCTGGTCTCAGTGGCGAAGCGTTCCCACAGATCGAGGCTCTTCGTCGACATCGGCAGTTCGCGGGCGTCGCGGTTCTGCTGGCGGCACCAGCCCCAGTTGCGGCTCGATTGCTCGGCGCCGATCAGGCCCTTCTCCACGAGGGCGACCTTCAATCCGCGCCTGGTGAGATAATAGGCCGCAAAAACGCCGACGATGCCGCCGCCGATGACCACGGCATCAGCGGTGGAAGGCAGTTCAGGCGTGGTGTCGACGCGATTGAGCGGTGCGGGCATGGGAGAGTCTCCGTTTTAACGGCAGTGTAGCGGATCCGACGCCACGGCTTTGCCGGAGATCGGTTCGTGGCAGCAGAAGATTCCGCGTTGGGGGGATGCCAGCAGCCGTTTGTGCTTCGGCCTATCTCGCAACGCGATCGACAGGCCGACGTCATGTGCTAAGGTTGGTGTTGGGGAACAAGCAGCATAATCTGCTGCGTCATTGGCGATCTCCAACAAGTGAGGGCGTGTGAGATGAAACTCGACCGGATCGACGTAAAAATCCTTTACGAACTGCAGAAGAATGGCCGCGTCACGAATGTGGAACTTGCCGAACTGGTCAATCTCTCGCCGAGCCCCTGCCTGATGCGGGTGAAGAAGCTGCAGTCGGAGGGCTATATCGAAGGCTATTCGGCCCAGATCAACGTCAGCAAACTGGGGCAGACGCTGACCGTGTTCACCGAGATCACCCTGAAAAACCACCGGCAGATCGATTTCGCCCGTTTCCTGGCGGCGATCGAGAAGGTCGACCAGGTGATCGAATGCCATCTGGTTTCCGGCGGCTACGATTATATGCTGAAATTCGTCACCGCCGGCATCGACGAATACCAGACGATCATGGAGCGGCTGACCGACCTGGACGTCGGCATCGACAAATATTTCAGTTTCGTCGTCCTGAAGTCGCCGATCATCAAGGCCCACATGCCGCTGACCACCTTGTTTCCGCATTAGCCGGCGAGAAAGACTGCGGCCGGGGCCTCCTTCTGAACCGCATCTCCCCGACCCGTCGGTCCTGCGCAGATGCCGGTTTCTTTCTGTCGCAGGTTGTTCTCCCTATAATTGTTAGCTTCATACTGGTTGGAAGGACTTGCGACAGAATTTCGGGCTTGCTTTCCAAAGCAAATGTTGCTGCCACTTGCAGATCTCCTGCCGTGGATCCCAGGCGTTTCAACACGACCGGAGCCGGTGCGCGCCGGATCTGGCAAGCTTGAATCGGCGCTCAGTGCCGGCAATAGGTCCGGACCAGTTCCGGATCCTGCTGGAGCCCGTCGAGCCAGGCCGGATCGAGCGTCGGCACCGATGAGAACAGCAGTTGCGAATAGGGGTGTTGCGGCGCCTTCACCGTCGAGGAGGTGATTTCCTCGACCTTCCGGCCTCCATACATCACGACGATCTCATCACAGATCGCCTCCACCACCGAGAGGTCGTGGCTGATGAAGATGTAGGAGAGACCGAGTTCGCGCTGCAATTCCTTGAGCAGGTCGATGACGGCGGCGGCGACCACCGTGTCGAGCGCCGAGGTGATCTCATCGCAGAGGATCAGCTTCGGGTCGGCGGCGAGCGCCCTGGCGAAGTTGACACGCTGCTTCTGGCCGCCCGAGAGTTCGCCCGGCCGGCGATGGCGCAGGTTGCGGGGCAGGCGCACCATGTCGAGCAGCTGATCGATCCGGGCGTTCCGCGCCTTTCGATCCATGGCGTGGTAAAAGACCAGAGGCCTGTCGAGGATGTCCTCCACCGATTTGGCCGGGTTGAGTGCGGTATCGGCATATTGGAAGACGATCTGCATCTCGCGCAACTCATCGCGCGAACGCTCGCGCGCGTTGCGATGCAGTTCCGTGCCGTCGAAGACGATCTTGCCGACCGCGGCCGGCAGGATGCCGGCGATGGTGCAGGCGAGCGTCGACTTGCCGCAACCGGATTCGCCGATAATGCCGAGATTACGGCCTTTCTCCACCTTCAGGCTCACATGCTCGACCGCGCGAACGAGTGGCAGGCCATCAGCCTGGCGCTGTCCATAGCCCGCGACCAGATCCTCGATGCTCAGCAGGGGAGCCGTCGCGGGTTCGGCGGGGCCAGTTGCGCCACGCGGTTTCGGTTCGAAGGCTGCGAGCAGCTCCCTGGTATAGGGATGCTTGGCATTGTTGAGAATCTCGTCGGTGGTGCCGGTTTCCTGGGTCTCTCCGCCTTTCAACACCACGATGCGGTCGGCGATCTGGGCGACGACGGCAAGGTCGTGCGAGACATATACGCCGGCGATACCACCCTTCTTCATCACCGACTTGAAAGCGCGCAGCACCTCGATCTGGGTTGTGACGTCGAGCGCCGTGGTCGGCTCGTCGAAGATAACGAGGGTCGGGTCGCCGATCAGCGCCATGGCGGCAGCCAGACGCTGCAACTGGCCGCCGGAAACCTGGTGCGGATAACGCCTGCCGATCGTCTCGGGTTCCGGCAGGGACAGCGCCCGGAAGAGCTCGACTGCCCGGGCACGCGCCTCATCCGGCGACATCAGGTGGTGAATACGCGTGACTTCGATCACCTGGTCCATGATCGATGTGGCTGGGTTGAAGGCGGCAGCTGCCGATTGCGGGACATAGGCGACTTCCGTGCCGCGCACCTTGGCGCGCTGCTTCTCGCTGAGCGTGACCATGTCCTTGCCGCCGACCGAAACGCTGCCGCCGGAGATGCGACAGCCCGTACGGGTATGGCCCATCAGGGTCAGGGCGATCGTTGTCTTGCCCGAGCCACTCTCGCCGATCAGCGCGACAATTTCGCCCTCGGCAACATCGAGGCTGACGCCCTTGATGATCTCGACGCGGCGACCGGAATCGGTGGTGGCTTCGACCTTCAGGTCACGGATTTCAATGAAATTGTTCATGACATGCTCCGGTCGCGGATTTTCTGCGGCAGGTTGTCGATCAGCAGGTTGACGCTGATCGTCAGGCTGGCAATGGCAAGCGAGGGGAACATCACCGCCGGCGCACCAAACGGCAGGCCGCCGATATTCTCGCGCACCAGCGCACCCCAATCGGCATAGGGCGGCTGGACGCCAAGGCCGAGGAAGGAAAGCCCGGAAAGGAGCAGAACGATGAAGACGAAGCGGATGCCGAGATCGGCAAGCACCGGCCCGACGATGTTCGGCAGGATTTCCGAGCGAATGAGATAGAGGGTGCTTTCGCCGCGGATGCGCGCGACGGTGATGAAATCCATCGCATTGATGTTGACGGCGAGCGCCCGGGCGAAGCGGTAAGCGCCGGGGATGTAGATCACCGACAGCGTCAGGATCAGCACCGGGACCGAGGAGCCGACGGCAGCGACAACCACCAGGCCGAACAACTTGCTCGGGATGGAGTTGAGAGCATCGAGGAAACGGCTGAGGATCGTGTCCAGCCAGCCTCCGGCGACCGCTGCGATCATGCCGAGCACCACGCCGCTGAAGCAGGCGATCGTCACCGCCGCCAGCGAGATGCCGACCGTATAGCGCGCGCCCATCAGAATCCGCGAGAGCATGTCGCGGCCGAGATAATCGGAGCCGAACCAGAGTTCCCGGCTCATCGGGCCGAAATAGTCGAGATCGATGATCTCGCCGACGGGGTAGGGGATGACCCACGGCGCGAAGATCGCGACGAGCGCCCATGAGAGGATGACAGTGAAGCCAATCGCGCCGACGATGTTGAAGCGATAGCCAAACCGGGTTCCGGACAGCCGGCCGGAGGTGGTTTCGGAACTGGTCATGGTCATCGGAGCCTCGGATTGGAAAGGATGGCGATGATATCGGCGATGGTGATCAGGAGCAGATAGCCCAGGCAGAAAATCATCGCGCAGCTCTGGATCAGCGGCAGGTCGCGGGTTGCGACGGCATCCAGCATCAGCTTGGCGATACCGGGATAGTTGAAAATGGTCTCGACGATGATGACGCCTCCGAGCAGATAGGACAGCGACAGCGCAACGGCATTGACGATCGGGCCCAGCGCATTCGGCAGTACATGGCGAAAGACGATGCGCGGCCGCGAGGCGCCCTTGAGCAATGCCATCTCGACATAAGGTGTGTTGAGCGTCTCGATGACAGCCGCGCGCGTCATGCGGATCATCTGAGCCGAGACGACGAAGGTGAGGGTGATCACCGGCATGGCATAGACACGCAACAGGTCGGTCAGGCTGTGGACCTCATTGGCGAAGGACAGCGCTGGCAGCCATTTCAGATAGACGGCGAAGATGAGGGCGGCGGAGGTCGCAACCATGAACTCCGGCACGGAGATGACGCCGATGGTGATCACTGTGACGATCCGGTCGTAGAGCGTGCCGCGCAGCATCGCCGCAGTGATCCCGAGCGTCAGTGCGATCGGTACGGAGAAAAGCGCAGTGACGCCGGCAAGTTTCAGCGTGTTGACAAAGCGGCCGGCGATGAGAGCGGCGATGGGCATTTGGTTGGCATAGGACGTGCCGAGATCACCCTGCAACAGCCCGACTAACCAGCGCAGGAAACGAAACAGCGCCGGCTCGTCGAGATGCATGGCCTTGCGCAGGCCTTCGACCGCTTCTGGCGTGGCGGCTTGGCCGAGCAGGATCGTCGCCGTATCTCCAGGCAACAGCGTTGTCGCGAAGAAGACGGCGAAGGAGACGATCACCAGGGTGATCACGGCGACGAACAATCTGCTCAATACAAGGGATAAGACCTGGCGGTTCACGGGCGTCTTCCCTTTGCGTTCGAGTTGAGTTCCATCAATGCAGATGGAGGAACTGGGGCGCGGCTGCAGCCCCAGTCTGCTTTGCTGTATCAGGCTTCAAGCCAGACATATTCCGCGAAAGCGTATCCCATCTGGCCGCCGAGCGGGTTGGCTTCCAGGCCCTTGAGCTTGGCGGTCGTGGCATCGACGTTCGAGATATAGGCCGGAATGATTGTACCAGCTTCCTGGGCGACCATGCCCTGCATCTCGTTGTAGATCGTCTTGCGCTTCTCTTGATCGAGAGAACCGCGCGCCTCGATCAGCATCTTGTCGAATTTCTCCGATTTGTAGTGGCTTTCGTTCCACGGTGCGTCCGAGGTGTAGAGCAGGGAGAAGAGGATGTCAGGGGTCGGCCGCGGGTTGATATTGCCGAAGTGGATCGGCGCCTTGAGCCAGTAATTGTCCCAGTAACCATCGGATGGCACTCGCTGGACATCGAGCTTCATGCCGATTTCGGCGCCGGCGGCCTGGATGATCATGGCCATGTCGATCGAGGAACTCGCCGCATCGGAGGCGATGATCGGGATGGATTGTCCGAGAACGCCGGCCTTGTCGAAATGGAACTTCGCCTTGTCGGGATCGAAGGTCCGCGCTTTCAGCTCTGTGTCATGATAGAAGTTCGCCGGTGAAACGGGTTGATCGTTGCCGACTTCACCGAGGCCGCGCAGCGCCGATTTGACGATCTGTTCGCGGTTGACGAGATACTTCATGCCCTCGATGAAATCCCGCTTGTTGCCAGGCTCCATATCCAGTCGCATGTTGAGGTTGGTATAGTTGCCGGACGTCGTCTTAGACAAGGTGAAGCCGTCGCCCTGGGCCTCGACGAGGCGCATAGAGCGCGGATTGATCGTGGCTGCGAGATGGATGTCGCCCGCAAGCAGTGCGTTGACGCGGGCGTTGTCGTCGCTGATGGCGAAATATTCGAAGGAATCGACGTTCGGGCCGGATTTCCAGTAATTCTTGTTCTTGACCCCGACCGAGCGAACGCCCGGCTCGAAGACTTCCTTGACGAACGCGCCGGTGCCGTTGGCTTTGGTGAAATCGGTCGTGCCGTCGGAAACGATCATGAAATGATGCATCGACAGAATGGTCGGCAGGTCGGCATTCGGGCTGGCGAGCGTGATCTCGACGGTTTGTTTGTCGATCGCCTTGAAGCCGGTCATCTGGGCAGCGATCTTGGCGACCTTCGAGCCGACGGCCGGGTCGAGATGGCGCTTCAGCGAGAAAACCACGTCATCGGCGGTCAACGGCTTGCCGTCGTGGAAAGTAACGCCGTTCTTCAGCTTGACCGTCCAGGTCTTCGCATCCTTGGATTCGATCGCTTCGGCAAGCTCCATCTGCGGGGTGCCTGATTTGTCGAGGAAAGTCAGGCGATTATAGAAGGAGCAGCACCGGACATAGTCGGTGGAGAGCGACGCCTTGGCGGGGTCGAGCGTATCGGCCGTGGAGGACGACCAGCCGGCCGCCTTGAGCGCGCCGCCGGAAACGGGCGCGGCGGCGAGCGCCTTGCCGGCGCGGCCAAGCACGAGCCCGCCGGCAGACAGCGCCACGCCGCCCGCAAGCATCATATGCAGCAATTCGCGACGAGTGGCGCCACGACGGATGGCGCTTTCGACCATGGCGTCGTCGGATCTGGTCCAATTGGTGATCTTGTCGTTCATCTCATTCCCCTTTTCTTCTGTGGCGGGCTGCTCGTTGCGGGCAGGCCCGATCTGCTTTCAAAGTCAGGCGCGCGCGGCGGCCACGGCATCGGCAAGGCCGGCCATGGAGGTGAAATGGTAATCGGGTTTGGTGAACTCGGCCGGTTCGATCGTGCCGCCGTAGCCCTTCTCGGCATGTCGCCGCTCGATCCAGCAATTGGTCAGCCCGAGTTTCCTGGAAATCCCGATGTCGTGGTACTGGCTCTGGGCGATATGCAGGATGTCGTCCTTCGAATGTCCTTCCGAGGCGACGTAGTCGAATACCGTCTCGAAGAAGGCGGGATCGGGTTTCTCGGTCCCAGTATCATCCGCGGTGAAGACGGCATAAAAGGGATTGCCGAGTTCTTTCTCGAAGAAATCGAAGGCCCAGCGGCGGGCGTTGGTCACGGCCACGAGACGGCAATCCTTCGCAAGACTGGCCAGCGCCGCGGCGCTGTCTGCGAAACCCTTCCAGCTCTTTGCCGAATCCCGCAGCTGTTCGCCATATTTTCGCTCGGCGGGCAGGCCGAGCTTCGGCGCGATCGCGAGGTAGACGCGAACGAGGTCGTCGGGAAAGAGATCGGCGTCTTCGGAGTAGCGGGCTGCACGGTAAAGGCTAAGCGCCTGCTCGCCGTCGATTTCAGTCCCCGCCTCGGTCGCGATCTCGGCGAGGCAGGTCTTGAGGCCGCCTTCGAAGTCGATGAGCGTGCCGACGACGTCGAAAGTCATATATTTGAATTCCGAAAGGCTTTTGCTCACGTGAATTCCCCAGTGTTCGGCTCCGGTGGGAGCGCGGCTTCTCGAAGAAGAAAATTCTGTTCCGCTGGCGGGGTCATTGTCCCGCTCTTGTATAGGAAGGCCCGCATCTGTCGGGATCCAGGCCTTTCGTTGACTTCAGTTTGTCACCTGCACTGCGCCGGATTCGCCGAATAGGCGTCACAAGGCGGCACAAAATACCGAATCTGGCCGTTTCCCGATATTCTCAGGCCTGCAACGCCCGACGCACATCCGGGTCCTCCAGCGTCTCGTCCAGCGTGATGCGGGTGCGCTCGACGATCGCGTCTATCTCCGTTTCAGTGCAACAGAGTGGCGGAGCATAGCCGAGCACACCATTGCCGAAGGCGCGGATGACGAGGCCGTTCTCCCAGGCGCGATCGAAGATGCGGCGGGAGGGTTCGGCGGATGCCGGCAATGGCGTCTTGTTCACCTTGTCGACCACCAGCTCGACGGCGGCCAGCATGCCGCGGCCGCGGACATCGCCGACGAGCGGATGATCCCTCAGCGACTCCAGGCCCTGCATCAGCCGCGCACCGGCCCTGACGCCGTTTTCGAGAAGGCCGTTTTCATAAAGCTTCAGGACTTCGAGGCCGACGGCGGCGCTGACTGGATGGGCCGAATAGGTATAGCCATGGCCGACGGCGGCAGCACCCGCGCCCTCGGCGATCGTTTGATAGACGTGATCGGCCATCAAGACGGCGCCCATGGGGACGTAGCCGGAGGTGAGACCCTTGGCGGTCGTCATGAAGTCGGGCACGACTTCATCTTCGGTGCAAGCAAAAAGCGGGCCGGTGCGGCCAAAGCCGGTGATCACTTCGTCCGCCACGAAAAGGATGTCGTGCGCGCGGCAGAATTCGCGCATGGCTTTCATCCAGCCTTTCGGCGGCACCAGAACGCCGCCCGAGCCCTGGATCGGCTCGACGTAGAAAGCGGCAACGCGTTCCGGCCCGATCGCCTCGACCTTGCTTTTCAGCGCCGCAAGCGAGGCTTCGATGATCGCCTGCGAATTGTCGCCCACCGGGTTGCGATAGGCATAGTGAGACGGAATCTTATGCTGCCAATCGAAGGGAATGCCGAAGCCGGCATGGAAGGCAGGCAGCGCGGTCAAACCCGCTCCAACCGTCGAGGAGCCATGATAGCCCTGTTCGACCGAGATGAACTGATCGCGCTGAGGCTGCCCACGGGCATTCCAATAGTAGCGTATGAAGCGGACCGTGCTGTCCACCGCATCGGAGCCACCGAGGGTGAAATAGACGTGGTTGAGGTCGCCCGGTGCGCGGTCGGCGAGTTCGCCGGCAAGCCGGATCGCGGGTTCGGAGCCGAGGCCGAAATAGGCGGTCGCATAGGGAAGCTCGCGCATCTGCCGGGCCGCCGCCTCGACGATGCTTTCGTGGCCGTAACCGGCATTGACGCACCAGAGGCCGGCGAAGCCGTCGATCAGTTGCTTGCCCGATGCGTCGGTGACCGTCGCGCCCTTGGCCGAGGCCAGCACGCGCACGCCGAGCTTTTCATGGCCGCGGTAGGAGGCGACCGGATGAATGAGGTGGGCGCGATCGAGTTCGATGAGGGAATTGCTGTACATGGAGATCTCCGGATCAGCCGAGCGCCTGGCTGGCGAGGGCGAAGGTGGAGGCGGTCGGATCGGCGGCGTCGCGAATCAACGGCTTTGTCATCGTGACTCCGCCCCCGACATGGGCGAGCCCCTGTTCGGCGAGCCATGGGGAAAGCCCGGTCTCATCAGTGGTATCGACCCTGAGGAACCGCCCGGGCCGTCTGGCGATGAAATGTTCGATGAGTGTCCTCGCCTGCCCGAGGTCGGCGGCCACCACCGGGCCGATCACTTCGCCGCGGCCGAAGGGGCGCAGGCAAGCGAACCCGGAAATGTGGCCGTCGCGGCGAATGACGGCGAATTCGCCGATCTTGGTGAAATAAGAGAGCAGCCCTTCGCGGTCGGCGCCAAAGGCAAGGCGGTCGAGTGCCGCGATAGCAGGGAGGTCGGTGTCGGTAGCGGCCCCCGTTTCCGCCGGCGCGGCGATGTCTCCGGCAAGGCCCTGGTGCTGCAGCACCGTTCCCGTCTCGCGGAAGCCAAGCCGTTGGTAGAGCGGCAGACCTTCCGTCGTCGCCACCAGCCTCAGCGGCCGGTCTCCCGCGGTCAGCAGTGCGGCGTCCATCAGTTTGCGGCCGAGGCCGCGGCCGCGCATCGTCTCGTCAACGATGACCATG
This sequence comes from Rhizobium sp. WSM1274, assembly GCF_025200775.1. NCBI lineage: Bacteria > Pseudomonadati > Pseudomonadota > Alphaproteobacteria > Hyphomicrobiales > Rhizobiaceae > Rhizobium > Rhizobium sp. WSM1274. The sequence goes on from NZ_CP104139.1 coordinate 1,000,487, forward strand.
TTGATGGTCGCGCAATCTTCCTTGTAAGGCGTAACGAGGACGGTGCCGACCACCTTGCCGTCCTCGACCGCGACCATCCCGTCGCTCAAGGCGAGCGCCAGTTGCCAGTCTTCCGTCCGATGCGGCCAGCCCGCCTGTCTTGAGAGCGCAACGGCGGCTTCCAGATGATCGGGGCCGAACGGGACGATTTCGATCTGACTTGCTTGCATGGGGGCGTCCTTCATGTCGTGCCGCCAGTCTGCCGGAGCACCGGCGGGCAGATCGTCTGAAGGCCATGGTTGAAGCAGTATCTTATGGCGCTGCTGTCATGGGGCGCCGCATCTTATGCTAGAACCGATCGATATTCATCGGATCCAAGCCCTGTCAGTGCATCATCGCCAGCGCTGCGGTAAAGAAATCCTCGCCTCCGAAGTTTCCTGATTTCAACGCCAGAAGCATATCGCCCTGCGCATTGCCGACCGTGCGCAGCACCGGCACACCGGGCGCAATCTCCGGGCCGATCAGAAATGCCGGAATGGCGAGCCTGTCGACCGCCGCTCCTGAGGTTTCGCCGCCTGCGACCACAAGGCGGCGCACGCCTCTCTCCACCAGTTCGGCTGTGATGATCGACGTCGCGGTCTCGATCGTGTGGCCGGAGGCCTCTCGTCCATAGAGCGATTGCAGCCGGGATACGGTTTCAGGCGCAGCGCTCGCGGCGACGACGACGGGACCGGCGGAGATGCGGTCTCCAGCCCAGGAAATCGCCGCGGCGATCTCATCGGGACCGGCAAGCAGCCGCTCCGGGTCGAGCCGCAGGACGGGCATCGACCGTTCGGCGATGTCGAGCTGGTGGAGCGTCGCCTTGGAGCAACTGCCGGCAACGATCGCGGAAAGCCCGCCCACCGGGCGAATGGCGTCCGTCGTCGTTGCTCCGCCGGAGGATATCCGGCCGGAGCGGACGAGCGCGCGGGCAAGGCCGAGGCCGAGGCCGGACGCACCGGTGGACACCGGCGTTTCGAGAGCGACCTCGCCGAGCGTTTCAAGATCGCGTTCAAAAATCGCATCGGCGATAACCGTGGAGACGCCTGCCGTGCGCAGGGCATCGAGCCTCGCCTTGACGGCGCCGGGTCCGGCCGCGATGGCTGCGAGATCGATCAGTCCGACGGCATTGCGCGATTGTCGGGTGAGAACCCGCACGAGACTGGCGTCATGCATCGGATTGAGGGGGTGGTCCTTGAGCGGGCTCTCGTTCAGCGGCTGGCCGCCGACGAAGAGATGACCGAGATAGACGGTGCGTCCCGTTTCCGGAAAGGCGGGTGTCACCAGCACGGAGCCGCCGCCGGCCGCGTCGCTCAATGCTTCGGTGACCGGGCCGATATTGCCGGCATCGGTGGAATCGAAGGTCGAGCAGATCTTGTAAAGCACGTGGCCGGCACCCCGCCGGCGCAGCCATCGCTCGGCGCTCGCCGCCGCCGCCACGGCGTCCGAGGCAGGGACAGAGCGGATCTTCAGGGAAACCACCACGGCGTCGACATCCGGTAGTGCCAGCGACGGATCGGGGATGCCGACCGTCTGCACCGTGCGCAGACCGTTCTTCGTCAGCGTGTTGGCGAGGTCGGAGGCGCCCGTGTAGTCGTCAGCGATTGATCCGAGCAAAATAGCCATCGTCTAGCTCCGTGCAAAAGGTTTGAACCAGCCAAGACCGTCCAGTGTGTGGCCGCGCGGGATGTATTCGCAGCCGATGAAACCGTCATACCCAAGTCGGTCGATTTCGCCGAACAGATAGGGGTAGTTCAGTTCCTCCCCATCCGGTTCGTTGCGTGACGGCACGCTGGCGATCTGGATATGGCCGGCAATCGGCAGGAGGTGTCGCAAGGCCATAGTGACGTCGCCGTGGATGATCTGGCGGTGATAGATGTCGAACTGCAGCTTCAGGTTCGGCAGGCCGCATTCGGCAATCAGCCGCTCGGCGGCGGCGAAGTCGTTGAGGAAATATCCAGGCATGTTGCGCCCGTTGATCGGCTCGAGCAGGAGATCGATGCCTTTTTCAGCAAGCCGCCCGGCAGCATAGGTGACGGCGCGCCGGTAACAGGAGGAGGCGTCTTCGTCATGACGATCGGCGATGCCTGCCATCAGGTGCAACCGTCTGACGCCCGTCGCCGCCGCATAGTCCAGGGCCCGCTCGACATCGGCTTTCAGTGCATCGAAGCGTCCGGGAAGCGCGGCGATACCACGCTCGCCTGCTGCCCAGTCGCCCGGCGGCAGGTTGAACAGGGCCTGCTGCAGATTGTTGCGGGCAAGCCGTTCGGCGATCGCCTCCGGCGCGGCTTCATAGGGAAAGAGGTATTCGACCGCAGCAAAGCCGGCCTCGGCTGCGGCGTCGAAGCGGTCGAGGAACGCCCATTCGTTGAACATCATCGTCAGGTTGGCCGCGAAAACGGGCATGTCTAGCGTTCCTTTTACAGGCTCTGCGGCTCTTTGGTCGAGCTGGGCAATTCAGCGCCGGAAAGTTTGGCATAGAGCCGCGCGAGCGAGGAATCGTCGTCACGGCCCATGCCGGCCCCGGAGGCGGCCAGATACATCTGCAGGGCCGCTGCCGCGAGCGGTACCGGATAGCGCTCGGAGCGGGCCATGTCCTGGACGATACCGAGATCCTTGACGAAAATCTCGATGCTGCTGAGCGGAGTATAGTCTCCGGCCAGCACATGCGGCACGCGGTTTTCGAACATCCAGGAATTGCCGGCCGACGCGGTGATCACCTCGTAGACCTTGTCGAGGTCGAGGCCCTGCTTGGCGGCAAAGGTTATGGCCTCACAGGCGGCTGCGATGTGCACGCCGGCGAGAAGCTGGTTGATCATCTTGAAGGCAGCACCTTTTCCGGCCTCGTCGCCGAGCTCATAGACCTTGGCGGCCATGGCGTCGAGACCCGGGCGCGCCGTATCGAAGGCCTGTCTGGAGCCGGACGCCATGATCGTCAGTTCGCCACGCGCCGCCTTGGCCGCGCCGCCCGAAATCGGCGCGTCGAGGTAATGCAGGCCGAGAGCTTCCACCCGCCCGGCCAGATCGCGCGCGACGGCTGGATCCATGGTGGCCGACGAAATGAAGACGGCGCCGGGCTTCATTGTGCTCGCGACGCCGTGAGGCCCGAACAGCACGGCCTCGGTCTGCGCGCCGTTGACAACTACGGAGACGACGATGTCGGCATCCTTTGCCGCAGCGGCTGGGGTCGCCGCGCCCCGTCCGCCGTCGGCGATGAAGCGGTCCACTGCCGCCGGCGTGACATCATATCCAACGACGTCGAGACCTGCGCGCTTCATCGACAGGGCCATTCCAAGCCCCATGGAACCAAGACCGATGACGGCCGCGACAACGGCCGAGCCCGAGTTTTCAGCAAGCGGTGACATGAGGAGGTTCTCCAGTCTTGTGAGGAAGGTCTGCGCCCCGCCGGGTGCCATCCCGGAGGGGCTGTGTTTTAGCGATTGACGCTTTTCGCCGGAACCGTCAACACGGCCAGCGAACCAACGACCAAGGCAGCCGCCAGCAGATACATGCCGGCGCTGTTGGTGCCGGTGAAGTCTTTGAGATAGCCTACCAGAAACGGCCCGAGAAACCCGGCGAGATTGCCGACCGAATTGATCCAGGCGATGCCGGCCGCAGCGCCCGTGCCGGCGAGAAACGCTGTCGGAAGCGACCAGAACAGCGGCGCGCAACTGATGGCGCCAGCAGCAGCCAGCGAGAGGCAGACAATCGAGACCGCCGTGCTCGTCGCCATCGTCGCCGCGGCAAAGCCACCGGCGGCGATGAGTGCCGGGACCACGAGGTGCCAGCGGCGTTCGCGCAGCCTGTCGGCGGAACGTCCGAGCGCCAGCATCACGACGAATGTGCAGATATAGGGGATCGCCGAAATCAGGCCGATATTGAGGTTTCCGTTGACGCCGGAGGCCTTGACGATCGTCGGCATCCAGAAATTTAGGCCATATTGCCCGAGCACGAAGCAGAAATAGATCAGGCACATCAGCCAGACGCGACGGTCGCTCAGTGTTGCGGCGATGCTGTGCGGGCTTGCCGTCTTGGCCCGGTTCTCCGCCTCGATATTGGCCGTCAGCACGCGCTTTTCCTCATCGTTCAGCCATTTTGCGCCCTGGATCGTATCATCAAGGTAGAAGAACGTCGCAACGCCGAAAAGAATGGCCGGAATGGCTTCGATCAGGAACATCCACTGCCAGCCGGAAAGTCCGTGCGTGCCGTGGAAACTGTCCATCAGGAGACCCGAAAGCGGATTGCCGAAAATGGCGGATATAGGGATCGCCGACATGAAGGTAGTGATGATCCTGGCGCGGCGGTGGGCCGGATACCACGCGGTCAGATAAAGAATAATGCCGGGGAAAAATCCGGCTTCGGCAACGCCCAGCAGGAAACGCAGGATATAGAAGACGGTTTCCGACGAGGTGAACATGAAGGCGGCTGAAATGATGCCCCAGGTGAGCATGATGCGGGCGATCCACACCCGTGCGCCAACCTTGTTCATGATGATGTTGCTCGGCACTTCAAACAGAAAATAGCCGATGAAGAAAATGCCGGCGCCGATGCCATAGGCGGCTTCCGAGAGGCCGAGCTCGCTCGACATCTGCAGCTTGGCGAAACCGACATTGACGCGGTCGAGATAGGCCACCACGTAGCACAGCATTAAGAACGGTACGATGCGCCAGAATACCTTGCCATAGGCACAGTCTTCGAGCGTCTGGACGGGATGTGCGCCAATGACTGGCGCTTGCGTCTGCAGCGTCATGATTTACTCCTCCGATTGTTGCCGCGGTCTCCTGTCGATCCTCCCGCGGCGCGCCGAGCCACTTTTGGCAGCGCTGCCATTTTCAATAAGCCATTTTGGCAGCGCTGCCAACAAGAAATTGGTAGCGCTGCCAAAAAAATCTTGCTTCTTCGCTGGAGCGGTGAAAAATGGTGCCAACGCGGTGGGCATCGGGCGGGAAGGCCAGGCAACCACCTCAACAGTCGGGTTCAAACGCAACGATGGAATTCAAACATCAGGCGACGGTGACGCTTGCCGAGGTCGCGGAAGCGGCCGGTGTCGGCGAGAGCACGGTGTCGCGCGTCCTGCGCAACCACGGTTCGTTTTCCGGCAAGACGCGCGAGCGGGTAATGGCCGCCGTCGAGCGGTTGGGCTATGTGCCGAACCGGATTGCGGGAACGCTGGCCTCCACCGGTTCGCGTCTTGTCGCCTTCGTCATTCCCTCTTTGTCCAACATCGTTTTTCCCGATGTGCTGCGCGGCGCCAGTGCCGTTCTGGAGGAAAACCGGTATCAGGCAGTTTTCTCGGTGACCGATTATGATCCGGGCAAGGAGGAAGCGCTCGCCGCCGCGATGCTCGCCTGGCGGCCGGCGGCGGTCATGCTGGCCGGATGCGAGCATACCGAGGGTACGGTGAAGATGCTGCGCGCCAGCGGGTGCCGGGTCGTCGAACTGCTTGATCTCGACGGCGATGCACTCGATATCGCGGTCGGCTTCTCGAACCGCGCAGCCGGGCGGGAGAGCGCTGCCTTCCTGCTCAAGCGGGGTTATCGCCGGATCGGCTATGTCGGTCACGACCTGAACCGCGATACCCGTGCCGGCAAGCGGTTTTCCAGCTTCTGCGAAACGCTCGGCGCGCATGACGCCCCGCTCGTCGCCCGCGAAATTCTCGCCGGCGCTTCGTCCGTGGAAAACGGCAGGTTGGGGCTGGAGCGGCTGCTTGCCCAGACGACCGATCTCGATGCGGTTTATTTCTCCAACGACGACATGGCGCTGGGCGGCTATTTTCATTGTCTGGCCGAGGGGATCGCGATCCCCTCGAAGCTCGCCGTTTTCGGCTATAACGGCCTCGATATCGGCCGGGCAACCCCACAGCCGTTGTCGACCATCCGAACGCCGCGCGTGGCGACCGGGGAGATAGCCGCGCAGTTGGTCGTCGCTAATGCGCCGCCGCAGTCCGTCGATCTCGGCTTTGAACTGATCGAAGGGGCAACCGCGTAATATTGGAGGAACTGTCATGTCCGACGCGCGCCTGCGTGAGGAAATCTGCCGATACGGCCGCTCGCTATTCGAGCGCGGGCTGACGCCCGGTTCGTCGGGCAACATATCGTTGCGGCTGGAGGATGGCGGCTGGCTGGTTACGCCGACCAACGCCTCGCTCGGCTTTCTCGACCCGGCGCGGATCTCCAGACTCAATGCCGAGGGCCGGCTCCTGTCCGGCGACAAGCCGACCAAGGAAATTCCGCTGCACAGGGCCCTTTACGATACGCGCGGCAGCGCCCGCGCCATCGTCCATCTTCACTCCACCCACGCGGTGGCACTGACCATGCTGCCGGAGATCGATCCGCGCGCCGCCCTGCCGCCGATGACGCCGTATTATCTGATGCGCGCCGGCGAAACCGCGCTGGTGCCCTATTATCGTCCCGGCGATCCGGCGGTGGCCGACGCCATCCGCGGACTGGCGGGCAAGTATTCGTCAGTGCTTCTGGCCAATCACGGACCTGTTGTCGCCGGCGACAGCCTGGAGGCGGCGGTCTTTGCGACCGAGGAACTGGAGGAAACGGCGAAGCTCTATCTGCTGTTGCGCAACCTCAATCCTCGTTTCCTCAGCCCGGCGCAGGTGGCCGATCTCGTCAACACCTTCGGCCTGGACCTTCCATCGCATCACGATCACGATCACGACGGCGATTGAAGGCGTCATTCCGCCGGCCACTGACCGCGGGCAAGCGCGCAACCTTCTGCCAAACCCTGCTTTCGATACGATAGATTCTGCTTCCGATGCCGCCAATTCAGGCGAGCTCTGGGTGAAGCGGTGCCTATGATTGTGACACGTCCCCAGTTCCGATCGCTCAAGGATACTCAAATGACGACGTTCCGTCCGAAATATATCACCTTCGACTGCTACGGCACGCTGACCAACTTTCAGATGGCGGAGGCGGCACGCGATCTCTACGGCGAAGAGCTCGACGAGCCACGCATGGCGGAGTTCATCAAGAATTTCGCTGCCTATCGCCTCGACGAGATCATGGGCGACTGGAAACCCTATGCCGAGGTGGTGCACAATTCGCTCGAGCGGACATGCAAGCGCAACGGCGTGACATTTCGCGACGAAGGCGCCCGGATGATCTATGAGCGGGTTCCGACCTGGGGGCCGCATTCGGATGTCCGGGCCGGTCTCGCCAAGGTCGCCAAGGAAATCCCTTTGGTCATCCTCTCCAACGCCATGAATTCGCAGATCATGTCGAATGTCGAAAAACTGGGCGCGCCCTTCCATGCGGTCTATACCGCCGAGCAGGCGCAGTCCTATAAGCCACGCTTCAGGGGCTTTGAATATATGCTCGATATGCTGGGCTGCGGGCCGGAAGACGTGCTGCATTGCTCGTCCTCGTTCCGCTACGATCTGATGTCGGCCCACGATCTCGGCATCAAGAACAAGGTCTGGGTCAATCGCGGCCATGAGCCGGCCAATCCTTATTACGGTTATGTCGAAATTCCTGACATCTCGGGCCTGCCTGGCGTCGTCGGGCTCTGACGGAGACACGCGGATGCAGTTCGAATCCTACTGGCACGACACGGCACCAGTCTTTGCCGGCGGCGCAGAAGGCCCTGTCGAAGGACATTATGACGTCGCCGTCATCGGCGCCGGCTTCACCGGGCTTGCCGCGGCGCGCCAGCTTGCTAAAGTCGGCGTCAAGGTCGTCGTGTTGGAGGCCGAACGGGTCGGCTGGGGAGCGTCGGGACGCAATGGCGGCCACCTTAACAATGGGCTCGCCCATAGTTTCCTCTCAGCCAAGTCCGCACTCGGCGTGGAGCGCGCCGTCGCCCTCTACAAGGCGTTCGACGATTCCATCGATACGATCGAGGCGATCATTGCCGAAGAGGGAATCGACTGCAATTTCCGCCGCGCCGGCAAGCTGAAGCTCGCTTCCAAGCCGCAGCATTTCGATGCCATTGCGCGCAATTTCGAGGCGGTGCATAAAGAGGTCGATCCGCAGACGGCGCTTCTTTCGGCGGGTGACTTGAAGAGCGAGGTCGGCTCGCCCTTCCATGGTGCCATGCTCTCGAAGAAGAGCGCGATGATGCATATGGGCCGCTATGTCGGCGGGCTCGCCACTGCGGCCGCCCGTCACGGTGCCGTCATCTTCGAAAAGGCGGCGGTGACCGCGCACCGGCAGGGCAACGGTCGCCATAGCCTAATGACGGCACTCGGCACCGTCGCCGCAGATCACGTGCTGGTCGCGACGGGCGCCTATACGCCGTCGCTCTTCAGCTATTTTCGCCGCCGGATCGTTTCCGTCGGCAGCTTCCTGATCGCCACCCGTCCGCTGACCGACGCCGAAATCGCCGCTACGATGCCGGGCAACCGGACCTGTGTGACGTCGATGAACATCGGCAACTATTTCCGGCTGTCGCCGGACAAGCGGCTGATCTTCGGCGGTCGTGCCCGGTTTTCCGCGACGTCCGATCAACGATCAGACGCAAGGAGCGGCGACATTCTCCGCGCCAGCCTGGCTGAAATCTTCCCACAGCTTGCCGGCGTCGAGATCGACTATTGCTGGGGCGGGCTGGTCGATATGACCAAGGACCGCTATCCGCGCGCCGGCTATGTCGATGGTGTCTGGTATGCCATGGGCTATTCCGGCCACGGCGCCCAGCTCTCCACCCATCTCGGCATGATCATGGCCGACGCCATCCTCGGCAAGGCCGATCGTAACCCGATCAAGGGGCTCGACTGGCCGGCCGTCCCGGGCCATTTCGGAAAGCCGTGGTTCCTGCCGCTCGTCGGGCTCTATTACAAGACGCTCGATCGCTTCCAGTAGGCCTGATCGATCCAAAGCTGCGGGGCGACAGCTGTGTCTGCGAAACCGTGAACAACCTATCGCCAATCCTTAACCGGGGGATTGGGCGTAAACCCTATAGCTACACCACGCTCCCCGCAGCAGGGGATTGCCTCTTGTGCAAGGATTCGGAGGCAATGCCTGCCAGTTCGCGGATGAAGAAGTCGAGGATGGTCGAGGGTTTTTCTGCGGAGCGCGTGGCTATGACGAATGTGGAGTGAATTCGAGTTTCGTCCGGCATAAGTGGCCGGAAGGAACCCTTCTGAACCCAGTCGCGTGCATAGTGGTCCGGCAAGTAACCGAGATAGTGTCCCGACATGATGAACATGGCTTGGGCCTCCATATTGGAGGCTGCAGAGCGAGCTCGTGCCTGCGGAAAGAATTGCAATTCACGCATGTTGGCGTATGGCCGCACAACGAAATCGAAAGATTCGATGTGTTCTATCGTCAACCCGGCCTCCACTTGCTTGAAGAGTGGGTGACCTCGAGCGCAGTAGAGTGAATGGATTTCCTCCCGAAATCGGGAGAGCTTCAGACCCTGATAGGGTTGCGTTTCCGGCAGAAGCGCGATGTCGAGTCCGCCGTTGGCGATTTCGGAAAGCAATGCATCCGGAGAGTCGATTGCCAGTTCAATGCGGGCTTCCGGGGCCCTCTCACTAATGCGAGCGATCACCCGGTGGATCGGCAGGTCGCTGTCAGTGATGGTGTTGTCGACCAGGCCAAGCCTCAGTGTGCCGGTGATCCGGTTTTTGAGCGTGCCAATGTCGCTCTCGAAGGCATTAAGAGCCAGAAAAAGCCCTTTCGATCGCTCGTGTACGATGACGCCACGATCCGTCAGCTCGAAACCTGAGCGGCCGCGTCGGCACAGCTTGAAACCCAAGCGATCTTCCAGAGCCTTGATGTGGAAGCTGATGGCGGACTGGCTGACGCCGAGCGCGATTTGTGCGCCGAGAAAACTCTTATGCTCCACGACTGAGCGAAACACCGTCAAGGAGCGGAGGTCGGATTGAGCCAGTAGCATCTGCTTTCCTTACATTAATAATTCTGATGTAAACTCCATTAATTTCCTATTTTTCTGCGCTATTGTCCATGCTTTCCTCTTCGTCGGAGATCACGAAGCGATCCCGAAGAAACAGGGGAACGAGACTATGAAAGCCATTCGGAATTCGAAAATTCTTCTGGTGGGCGCCGTGCTTGCTATCGCCATGGCTGCGCCAGTCGCGCACGCGGCCGACCTGCTCGACAAAATCAAGGCCGCGAAGGTTTTCACCGTTGCCACCGAGGCACGTTTTGCGCCGTTCGAATTTGTCGAAGACGGGAAGATCGTTGGCTATTCCGCCGACATCATGGACGAAGTCATGAAAGAGCTGCCAGGAGTCGAGCTGAAGCGACTCGATCTGCCCTGGCAGGGTATCCTGCCTGGTCTTGCTGCTAGCCGCTTCGATTTCGTCGTCACCTCGGTCACGGTCACGCCGGAGCGAATGAAGGCTTATCATCTTTCTGTACCGATCGCGGATGCCACGATGGCTGTCCTAAAACGAAAGGGCGATGCCGAGATCGCCAAGCCGGTAGATATTGCCGGTAAACCAGTCGGTTCACAGGCGGGTTCCGCCCAACTCGCGGCGCTTGAGGCACTCGCGACGGAACTGAAAGCTGCCGGTAAGGGCGATGTAACCGTTTCAACCTATACCGACTTCTCCGAAGCCTATGCGGACCTTGCCGCGGGTCGCATCCACGCCGTCGTCAACTCATTGCCAAACCTGCTTGAAGCGGCGCGTCAGCGGCCGGATATCTTCGAAGTCGTGCTGCCCACCTTCGGACCGAAGACCTATTTCTCATGGGCCGGCCGCAACGACGCCGACAGCGCCTCGCTCAACACGCTGATCGATGCGGAACTCCTCAAGCTCAACAAATCCGGCAAGCTTGCCGAACTGCAGAAAAAGTGGTTTGGCGCCCCGATGGAACTGCCGGAAGCGCTTCCCGCCACTGAGTGAAGGGTAAGGGGAGAACCGGTCATGGACAGGATACTGGCGGACGTCTGGCCGGCTCTTCTCAATGGTCTCTTCACCACGGTCACGGTCAGCTTTTCGGCGCTTCTGCTCGGCGGGCCGCTGGCTGTGCTGCTTGCAGCCGCCTCGCGCGGCGGTCGGCTGCCGCGTGCCGTAGCGGGGCTGTATGTCTCGTTCTGGCGTGGCACGCCGATTCTCGTCCAGCTTCTCGTTGTCTTCTATCTGCTGCCGTTTCTCGGCCTGGAACTGGAGCCACCAGTCGCCTCCACCTTGGCGCTGGCGCTTAACACCGCGGCTTTCCAATCGGAAATCTACCGTGCCGGGCTGCTGGCGGTGCCGAGAGGTGAGATTGAGGCGGCCAAAATGCTTGGCTTGACGGCGGCTCAAACCTTCTTGCGCATCGAGGTGCCGCAAGCTGTGCGCAAGATGCTGCCGGCGCTTGTCGGAGAAATGCAGGCGCTGGTGAAGAATTCGTCCCTGGTTTCAGTTATCGCGGTTATGGACGTCACCCGCAGGGCACAACAAGTCGCGGCTTCTACGTTCCGTCCGTTGGAGGCCTATGCCTCCGCTCTCCTGCTGTATGTGGGAATTGGCGCGGTTCTGGCCGGTATTGGTCTTCTGGTGGAGCGCCGCCTGACCCAAGGGGCCAGACAACGATGATCGGCTTTTTCAATGATCTTCCGTTTTATCTCTCCGGTCTTGCAACCACGACCGCCGTTTCGGTTCTCGGAATTTGCATTGCCGTTCTGGTCGGCGTCTTGCTGGCATTGTCCCTTCGCAGCCGCTTGCGGTTCCTGTCCCTGACGGTCAGGGTCTATGTCGAATTCGCCCGTGGCGCACCTCTGGCACTGGTGCTCTTCCTTCTATACTACGGCGGCCCGCAATTCGGTTTGGTGCTCAGTCCCTATGTCACCGGCATTGTCGGTCTCGGTCTTTATGGCGCGGGGCCCTTCGCGGAAATTTTCCGGGCTGGGCTCGATGCGGTGCCGAAGGGCGAATGCGAGGCGGCCGCTATGCTCGGCCTCACACCCGGCCAGGCGCTCCTGCATGTGGAACTGCCGCAGGCGATAAAATTGACGCTTCCGCCCTCCGTCGGGCAGGCGATCAATCTGGTGAAGGAATCTGCTGTTCTGTCCGTCATCACACTCGGTGAACTGACAAAGGTTGCAGGAACAATCAGTTCCATCAGTTTCGCGGTCGTCACTCCCTACCTCACCGTCGCTCTGCTTTATTGGGCGCTCGTCGAAACCATTGCGCGGCTCGGCTTAAACGCAGAGCGCCGCCTTGCAGCGAAAGGCTCCTGACATGACGGCAAGACCGGCGGCGATATCGGTTCGCGGACTTGAGAAACGCTTCGGCGAAAAAACGGTACTGAACGGTATCGATCTTGATATTCATGCCGGCGATGTCGCTTGCATCATCGGTCCCTCCGGCTCGGGCAAGAGCACGCTCCTGCGTTCCATCGCCTTTCTTGATCCTTACGACGCCGGCGAGGTGAATGTGTTCGGCCGGATGATGGGCTGGCGGGAAACGCCCCTGGCGCGTGAACGTGCCGGCGCGAAGGAGCTAGCCGACGTCCGACGTCCACTTGGCATGGTATTCCAGCATTTCCATCTCTGGCCGCATATGAACGTGCTCGACAACGTGACACTTGCGCTCCGGCTCGTCCACCGCGTCCCTCGCGCCGAGGCAGAAGAAACCGGACATGCGGCGCTAGCCAAGGTGGGGCTCGCAGCTTTCGCCGACCGTCGTCCCGAAAGTCTTTCCGGTGGGCAGAAGCAGCGCGTGGCAATCGCCCGAGCGCTTGCCGTGAAACCGAAAGTGATGTTGTTCGACGAGCCGACCTCGGCGCTGGACCCGGAACTGGTGGGCGAGGTGCTCTCGGTCATGAGAGCGCTCGCTGCCGAAGGCATGACCATGCTCATCGTCACGCATGAAATGGGATTTGCCGCTCACGCGGCCAACCGCGTCGTCTTCATGGATGGCGGACGCATTGTTGAGGAAGGCTCGCCGCAAACGCTTTTCGCAGCGCCAAAGAGCGAGCGCCTTTCGCAATTCCTGCAAACCTGGCGCGAACGCGCATTTTGATATCTTGAAAGGAAGACCCATGGCTGCTCACGGTTACAACACCGGCCGGCTGAATCTACCATTCGTCGGCATTTCCACCTTCGCCAAGAGTCCCTATGTCGAGAACTGGGACGCGATCGACGCCGATGTCGCAATCCTCGGAGCGCCCTTCGACTTCGGTACGCAATGGCGCTCCGGCGCCCGCTTCGGGCCGCGCGGCATCCGGGAGGCTTCCACATTGTTTTCTTTCGGCCATGCCGGAGCCTACGATCACGAAGATGACGTCACCTATCTCGAAAATGTCAGGATCGTAGACATAGGCGACGCCGACATCGTGCACACCGACACGATGACGAGCCACGCGAATATCGAGTTCGGTGTTCGCAAGATCCTTGTGGCGGGGGCGCTCCCCGTCGTACTCGGCGGTGACCACTCCATCAACATTCCCTGTATCAATGCTTTCAGCGATCAGGAGCCCATTCATTTGGTGCAGTTCGATGCCCATCTCGATTTCGTCGATGAGCGTCACGGCGTCCGCTATGGTCATGGCAGCCCGATGCGCCGTGCCTCGGAAAAGCCGTGGGTTACAGGCATGACGCAACTCGGGATCCGCAACGTCTCCTCCACCGCTAAGGAAGGCTATGACTATGCCCGAGCGCATGGATCGGAAATCCTCTCCGTTCGGCAAATCCGCAAGCTCGGCGTGGAAAATGTGCTGGAGCGCATTCCTGCGGGAAAGCGCTATTATCTCTCCATCGACATCGATGGTTTCGATCCTTCAATCGCGCCTGGCACCGGCACGCCGAGCCACGGCGGCTTCATCTACTACGAGGTTCTGGAACTGATCGCAGGGTTAGCGAAGCGCGGCAAGATCGTCGGCATCGATCTGGTCGAAGTCGCGCCCGACTACGACCATACCGGCTCGACGGCTATCCTCGCCGCCCAGATTCTGCTCAATACCATCGGTCGCATCTTCGCGGTTAGCAGTTAAGCTCAGCAGTGAATGCCGCTTTGCGAAACTCCTGTCTTTTCAGTGTGCGTAGCGGCAAGCTCCCATTCATATGGCAAAAATTGTAGCTTCGAGCCGACTGGGCTTAGTAGCGGGCGGCCGCCTTGTCGGCTCTCCTCTCCTCTCTTAGGCGAGCCCGCCGATGTGGAAGCTCTTCATTTCCAGATATTCATCGATGCCGCATTGGGCGCCTTCGCGGCCGAGGCCGGACTGCTTGACGCCGCCGAAGGGAGCGACCTCGGTCGAAATGGCCCCCGTGTTCAGGCCGAGCATCCCGAATTCGAGCGCTTCGGCGACCCGCCAGGAGCGTTTCAAGCTCTCGGTGTAGAAATAGGCCGCAAGGCCGAAGGGCGTGGCGTTGGCGATGCGGATCGCCTCTTCCTCGTTGTCGAAACGGAAAAGCGGGGCAACGGGTCCGAAGGTCTCTTCGCTGGCAAGCTGCATCTCGGTCGTCGCGCCGCCGAGCACCATCGGCACCGCATATTGATCGCCTTCAGGCACGGAACCCGCGGTTGCGAGGATGCTTGCTCCCTTTTCCACCGCATCGTCGACATGACGCTTGATCTTCTCGATCGCCGCCTTGTTGATCATCGGCCCGATATCGGTGCCGGCATCCGTGCCGGCCCCGACCTTCATGGCCGATACGCGTGCGGAAAGTTTGGCGGCAAAGGCCTCGTAGACGCCGGACTGGACGAGAAGGCGATTGGCGCAGACACAGGTCTGCCCGCCATTGCGGAATTTCGAGGCGATTGCGCCTTCCACGGCAAGATCGAGATCGGCATCGTCGAAGACGATGAACGGCGCGTTGCCGCCGAGTTCGAGACTGAGCCGCTTGACGCTGTCGGCCGCGCCGCGCATCAGCAGCGAGCCGACCCGGGTGGAGCCGGTGAAAGAGATCTTGCGGACGATCTGGTTTGCCATCAGTTCGTCGCCGATGCCGGCCGGCATGCCGGTGACGATATTGATCACCCCCTTGGGGATGCCGGCGCGATCCGCCAAGACGCCGAGCGCCAGCGCCGAAAAGGGGGTCAGGTCCGATGGTTTGACGACGACGGTGCAGCCTGCGGCGAGCGCCGGCCCGACCTTGCGGGTGATCATCGCATTCGGAAAATTCCACGGCGTGATGATCGCCGACACGCCGACGGGCTCCTTCAGAACGACGATCCGCCGGTCCGCCGTCGGCGAGGGAATGGTCGTTCCGCCGATGCGGCGCGCCTCCTCGGAAAACCATTTGATGAACGAGGCGCCGTAGCGGATTTCGCCGCGCGCTTCCATCAGCGGCTTGCCCTGCTCACGGGTGAGGATCAGTGCCAGATCCTCGATATTGTCGAGCAGCAGATCGTGCCAGATTTCCAGCAACGCGCCGCGCTCGGCATTGGTCTTTGCGCGCCATGGGCCGAAGGCCATTTCCGCCGCCGCGATTGCCGCTCTGGTATCGGCTCCGTCCATGTCGGGCACCGTGCCGAGCACATGCTGGGTCGCCGGATCGATCACCTCGATCGTACGTCCGGCTGCTGCCCCAAGCCATTCTCCGTCGATCAGCCCTTGCTGACGAAACAGGCCGCAATCCCTTAATCCGTTCATTCTGTTCTCCATTGATCAGCCAAGTGCCGAAAGCACCGATGCCGTGATCGCTTCGGTCTTGTCTTTGCCGGGAATTGCGCCGATGCGGCGTGCCGTCGTCGCCTCGATTGATGCCATCACCCTTTCGGCGGCAGCCGTTTCTCCCAAATGCTTCAGCATCATCGCGCCCGACCAGATCGCGGCGATCGGATTGGCGATGCCGAGATGAGCGATATCTGGCGCCGAGCCGTGGACCGGTTCGAACATCGATGGCGCCGAGCGATCGGGATTGATATTGGCGGAGGCTGCAAAGCCAAGCCCGCCCTGGATGGCGGCGCCGAGGTCGGTCAGGATGTCGCCGAACAGGTTGGAGGCGACCACGACGTCGAGACTATCAGGCGCCATGACCATGCGGGCGGCCATGGCGTCGATATGGTAGCTGGTCACCTCGACATCGGGGTATTCGGCTGCAAGCCTCTGGGTGATCTCGTCCCAGAAGACCATCGAATATTTCTGCGCGTTGGACTTCGTCACCGAGGCGAGCTTGTTGCGTCGCGCCCGTGCTTGCTCAAAGCCGAAGCGCAGAATGCGCTCGACTCCCTTGCGGGTGAAAATCGAGGTCTCCACAGCCACTTCATTATCGGTTCCCTGGTGGACGCGACCACCGGCGCCGGAATATTCGCCCTCGGTATTTTCACGAATGCACAGGATGTCGAAGCCGTCAGCTCTTAGCGGCCCCTGCACACCCGGTAGCAGCCGGTGCGGGCGGATATTGGCATATTGCACGAAGGCCTTGCGGATCGGCAGCAGAAGCCCATGCAGCGAGACGGAATCCGGCACTTTACGAGGCCAGCCGACGGCGCCGAGCAGGATGGCATCGAAGGATCTGAGCGTTTCGATGCCATCGGCGGGCATCATGCTGCCGTTCTCCAGATAGTAGTCGCAGGACCAGGGATAGATGGTCGCACCAAGAGAAAATCCGTTCAGGCCGGCTGCCTTTTCGAGTACGGCCCAGGCTGCAGCGGTCACGTCAGGGCCGATGCCGTCTCCGGGCAGAAGGGCGATCTTGTAGGTCTTCATCGCAGGTCCTCCAGGCTGATGAGCACACTCTTGCTCTTGCGGTTGGCGAGATAGGCGTCGCGACCGAGATCCTTGCCGATGCCGGACTGCTTGTAGCCGCCGGTCGGCAGGATATGGTCGCGCGAGCGGCCGTAACGGTTGACCCAGACGGTGCCGGCCGGCAGGCGGCGCGTCACGCGGATGGCACGCGAGAGATCGCGGGTAAAGAGGCCGGCGGCGAGCCCGTAGGCCGGATGGTCGGCGAGCCCCAGCGCCTCCTCCTCGTCCTCGAAGGTCTGAATGGTCAGCACCGGTCCAAAGATTTCTTCCAGAACCGCCGGCGATGTTGCGGTCACCCCCGAAATCAGGGTCGGTGCGTAGAAATAACCTTCGCGGTCGAGGCGTCGGCCACCGGTGAGGCATTCGGCGCCGTCGTCGATGGCGGCGCGGATGATACCGTCCATGCGGGCGATCTGGCGTTCGGAGATGACCGGCGAATAATCGGTCGCCTCATCCCAGGTGGGGCCGGGGCGGATCGCCGCCAGCCTCTCGACGAGTGCGGCCGCGACCGCGTCCGCCACCTTCGCCTCGACGATCAGGCGGGATCCGCAGACGCAGGCCTGCCCGGCGTTGGAGAGAATGCTGCCGGCGATTGCGCCCGCCGCAAGCTCGAGATCGGCATCGGCGAAGACCAGTTGCGGGCTTTTACCGCCGAGTTCGAGCGTCATCGGCTTGACGCCGGTGCGGGCGATATTGGTCATGATTGCCGCGCCGGCCGCAGTCGAGCCGGTGAAGCTGACCTTGGCGATGCCCGGATGTCCGGTGATCGCATTTCCGGTGGTTGGGCCGTCGCCGAGCACGATGTTGACGAGACCGGCCGGCAGGCCGGCCCGCACCGAAAGTTCGGCGAGATAGAGCGTCGAAAACGGCGTCATTTCCGATGGTTTCAGCACCACCGCATTGCCCGCCGCCAGCGCCGGGCCGAGCTTCCAGCCGGCCATCGACAAGGGAAAATTCCAGGGCGTGATGGCGCCGACGACGCCATAGGGTTCGGTCATGATCATGCCGAAATTGGCATCGTCTGTCGGCACAAGGTCGCCGCCTTCCTTGTCGGCGAACTCGCCAAAGAAGCGTATTTGCTCGGCGGTGACGGCGATGTCGCCGGCGACGAGATGACCGATGGGCCGTGTCGAGGAGAGCGCCTCGAGCCTGGCGAGGGTTTCCGCCTCGGCTTCGATCAGGTCCGCCCAGCGCTGCAGCGCCACGGTGCGCTCACGCGGCCGCACACCACCCCAATTGCTCGTCTTCAACGCTTCTTTGGCGGTTTCGATGGCCTGGTCGACAAGGGCTTCGTCGGCCAGCGGGCAGCCGGCATAGGCCGTGCCGTCGGATGGGCGATGCATGTCGATGACGGCCTCGGCCGGAACCAGCCGGCCGCCGATGAAATGTCCGACGGGCAGGGAAATCGTGTTCGGATCGAAGCTGAGTGTCATCGCATGTCCTCGGGATGGGCTGAGACAAGCCTAACTGGAGAACGCGAGCAGCATGCGTCGACCGGCGATGCCGCGGCGGCGAAAAATTGCGTTTTCGCCGCCGCCGCAGTCAAATCTACGGCGTCGGCGTCACGACACGGTGACGTAGATCTTGCGTACCGTCTCGATCGTCTTCCAGACGCCAACGAAACCCGGCTTCATGACGAAGCTGTCGCCGGCCTTGTAAACAACCGATTCGCCACCTTCCGGCGTGAGTTCGATCAGCCCGGAAAGAATATGGCAGAACTCGAACGTCTCGCCCTTGATCGAGCGCGTCTCGCCGGGTGTCGCTTCCCACACGCCGCTATGAACCGTCTCGCCGCGGGCAACGTCCTGTGCCCAGGTCTTAAAGGCGGGATTCCCCGAGATCATCCGTTCGGGGAGCGGTCCGGACTCGCGCGGCGCGAAGGTCGGATTGGTGTCGATCGTCTTGAGGAGGGACATGATTTTGCTTTCCTGGGTTGAGAACTCAGTAGCCGCGGCTGCGATCGATCAGCCCGATCGGATCAAGGCCCGCCTGGTGCCGTTTGATGTTGCCGATCACGGCAGCCGCGGCGGTTTCAGCTTGGGTGGCACTCGCAATGTGCGGCGTCAGCAGGATCTTCGGATGGTTCCAGAAGGCGTGATCCGCGGGCAGCGGTTCCGGCTCGGTGACGTCGACGACGGCGCCGGAGAGATGTCCGGCGTCGAGCGCACCGACAAGCGCCTGATGGTCGAGCTGAGCGCCGCGGCCGACATGGACGAGCGCAGCGTCAGCCGGCAATCCGGCGAAGAGCTCGGCATTCAGGAAGCCGCGCGTCTCATCCGTCAGCGGCAACAGGCAGACGAGAATGTCGGTGGTTGCAAGCAGAGTATCGAGGCCGTCGCGGCCGCTCAGGCATCGGATGCCGTCGATCTCGCGCGGGCTGCGGCTCCAGCCGGAAAGCTGAAAGCCGAAGGGTTGCAGACGTTCGAGCACCGCACTTCCAAGCATGCCGAGCCCGAGTACGCCGATGCGGCGTTCCGAGGCTTGCACCGCCGCGATCGCCTGCCAGGCCCGGCGCCGCTGCTGGTCGAGATAGGTCGGCAGGTCGCGATGGAGCGCAAGGACCGCCAGCGTCACATATTCCTGCATCATCCTGATGATGCCGTCCTCGACCATGCGCACCAGCTTGACCGATGCCGGCACGGCATCGATGCGGAACTGGTCGATACCGGCGCCGATCGAAAAGAGGATTTCGAGATTGCGATAGCGCGCGAGATCCTCGGGTACGGTCCAGGTGATCAGGTAGCGCACGGCGTCCGGTTCGACCGACTCGGGATCCATGGAGAAGGCAATGTCCGGCAGTTCCCGCGCGAAGGCATCGGCAAATATGGCGCCGCGCTTCGCATCGGAATTGAAGAGAAAGGTCATCGAATAGGCTCCTCGATCATGTCAGGCGGCGCAATGGCGGCCGAGTGCCTCGACCATCGCCTGGCAAGCCGAAAGTTCACTGGCGAGGATGAATTCGTCCGGCTTGTGGGCGCGGCCGATGTCGCCCGGTCCGCAGATGATCGCATCGATGCCGGCGCGCTGAAAAAGCCCGGCCTCCGTGCCGTAGCTGACGGCGGCGAGCGGCTCGGCGCCGGTCAGTCCGCCAAGCAGTGCTGCAAGCGGCGCATCGGCGGCCAGCGAAAGCGCCGGATAGGCGCTGAGCTCGCGCCATTCCACCTGAAAGCCGCGCTGCGACAACCCCTCGGCCGCCGTGCGGAGCGGCGCTAGCAACGCGGCGGGATCGACGCCGGAAATGGCCCGCGCTTCGAACTCTGCCTCGCAACTGTCTGGAATGATGTTGACCGCCTGGCCGCCCTTCAGCGTGCCGACCTGAAGCGAGGAGTAGGGCGGTTCGAAGACAGGATCGAACGGGCCGCAGGCGAGCCGTTCGGCTTCGGCGCGGGCGCGAGCCAGAACATCGGTAATGGCATGGATTGCGTTCAGTCCCTGGTCCGGACGCGAGGAGTGGCCGGAGCGGCCCCTGACTGTCAGCCGGGCGGCGGCCTTGCCCTTGTGGGCGCGGATTGCCCGCATGCCGCTCGGCTCACCGATGATCGCGCCAAGCGGAGTGGCGCAGAGCTCGGGCAGGCGGGCGATCATGTGGGGTACGCCGCGGCAGCCCGCCTCCTCGTCATAGGAAAGGGCAAGGTGGACGGGCTGGCGAAGCGGTGTTTCCGCCAGCGCCGGAACGGCCGCAAGAACGGCGGCCAGGAAACCCTTCATGTCGGTAGCGCCGCGACCGTAAAAGCGGTCTGCTTCGGCCCGCAAGCGGAAAGGGTCGCTGGTCCAGCCGCTTTCGGCGGCGGGGACCACGTCCATATGGCCTGAGAGGATATAGCCCGGCGTTTCCTTCGGGCCGATCGTGGCAAAGAGATTCGACCGATCGCCCTCAGGGCCGGGGAGCTCCGTGACGACAGCGCCGTGGCTTTGCAGATAGTGCCGGATCCACGCCACGATCTCGCCGTTCGGCGTGCCGACGACGGAGGGGAAACCAACGAGCCTTTCGAGAATTTCAATTGCCTGCATGGGATTCCTCACAGTGCGGGGATCTTCGAGGTGCCTGCAACTGGGCTGACGGGAGACGGCATTTCCGGGCTCTTAAGGTGAACGGCGACAGCGGCCGATTGGCCTAGTCAATGACTTTAGAGGACGCTCCAGGCTTTATTTGCCGAAAGTGTAGCGGATTTGGTCGATTGTTGTGTTTGCGCCGGCCTCACCAGTGAATTGTATCGAACGATCTGTTCTAGTCTTGGCAGAGGTTTCCAGATGCCGGCTTGGCCAGAAAAATGCGGCAGGGGGTGGGAGTGAGTGAACTGACATCCGAATCCAGGTTCGTCGATAGTTTCGAGACACATATCGCCGGGATCGACAGCGTTGCCCTCGACAAGTTGCATGCGCTGTCGATGACCGTCGCCTGGCCGCATCGTGGCGAAGACTGGCAGTTCTTGCGGGAATTCGGCCAGGGTATCGTGGCGATCGATGAAATCGGCCGCATCCTGGGCTCTGCGATGTGGTTTCCCTACGATGCCCAATTTGCCACGATCGGTATGGTCATCACCTCGCCGCGTCTTCAAACCAATGGCGCCGGGCAATGGCTCATGGGCCACGCGCTGGAGCAGGTCGCCGGGCGGAACCTCGGGCTGAATGCGACGCGCGCAGCGCGACGTCTCTATCATTCCCTGAACTTTGTTCACGAGGCGCTCGTCTTTCAATGCCAGGGAGAAGCGATATCGCCGCCGGGTGTGGAGCTGCCGCCCGGTGCCGCAATACGGGCAGTTGAGGCCAGCGATCTGGAAGCGATCGCCGAACTGGATTGCGTGGCCTTCGGCACCGATCGTAAGCTGCTCTTGGCCAGGCTGATGGCAAACTCCAAAGGCATCGTATTGACCCGCGCCGGCTGGATCGAGGCTTTCTCGCTTTGCCGGCGGTTCGGGCGTGGCCATGTCATCGGTCCCATTGTTGCGTGCAGTGACGCGGACGCGATCGCCGTCGTCCGCCCGCATGCGGCCGAGCATGCAGGGGCGTTCCTGCGCCTCGACACACGCGAGCAGGGCGGAAGTTTTTCCGATTTCCTCTCCCGCTGCGGACTTCCTGTCCACGATATCGTGACGACCATGTCGCTCGGCGGCCCCTGGCTCCCGGTTCCGGGACATCAAGCGGGGCACGAGCCGAGGACCTATGCGCTCGTCAGCCAGGCACTCGGTTGACGCAGGCCGGATAGGCGCCGACGCAACCGGCCTTCGCCATGCATCAAGCGCAGGGACAGAGGTGGAGGCAGGTCAAAACCTGCTGACGTTCGAATTCGGGCCGGAGCGAGTGGTATTCTCAGAACGCTACCGGGCTCTCCCAGCGGTACACGGTCTCGAGCGAGAACACTGAGGCATCGATCGGCAAGACAGGATGCCACCCATACCACTGCGACCAGATCTTTCTTACAGATCCCCGTCCATGATCATCGCTCGTCTGCTCATATCCATCAGCTAACCCTCGAACATCCGCGAGGCAAGGGAGCCAACGCCTTGGCGAAATCGGATTTCGACGTCGGTTACGATCGCATCCATGGGGATGTCGTGGTCCTGAGGACGGATGGTGTCGATCTCCTGGAAGTCGAAACCGACGCCGATCGCGAAAGGCCGGGGATGGAGAGAGGCCAGCGTTCGATCGAAATAGCCGCCTCCGAATCCGAGCCGATAACATTGCGCGTCGAATCCGACGACCGGCGCGACGACGATATCGGGCAAGCGCTCTTCGCCGCGAAGCGGAACCGGGATGTTCAGGATGCCGCGTGTCAGTTCCTCGCCGACGCTCCACGAGCGGAAGCTGAGGGGTGTCCTTTTTTCCGTCACCACTGGCAACAGGCAGGTGGCGCCGCAAGCTGCCGCCGACTGCATCCAGCCGCGAAGGTCCGGCTCACCCAGAAACGGCCAGTACAGGCTGACGTTGCGGCCGGCGATCTTCGGCAAAAGCCGATCCAGATGATGGCGGATCAGAGATGTTCGCTGCTCCCGCTCATTCGCGCCGAGCAGCGTCCGGCGCTCTATCAGACGACGGCGTTCAGCCTTCCGCCACTTCCGGACAGCTTCCGGGTGCGACTCAAACCCCATGTAAACCGGATCGACCTCGTGCATGAAGCAGGCCGGTGAGGCGTAGCCATCGGCAATGATTTTCCTGACATCGTCACTCATGGAGCGTTTCTTTTCTGTTCGTCGTCCTCATTTCATATTCAATTAGAGAATAACAGCGCGATACCATTCTTCAATAGAGATCGGTGTTCGCGTGACCTGAAATCTCTTTTGTCAGTGGGACGGGCTTCAGGCGCCGAAATCCAAGAGGGTTGCTTTCCCCGCGCCCAAACCTTCGGCTTCCACTCAAGGCATCTTGAAAGTATATCGTAATACGATATATTATCAACATGCACCGATTGTTGAGGAGCGAACTTCATGGAAAACCGACTGCATCCCGCGTTGCGCCGCCTTGCGCCCTTTCCTCGTGATGAGGCGTTCGAAAAGCTGCGGCAAAGAGTCCGCGCCTTGCTTGAGAATGGGGAAGCAAGTCGTTGGGAGCTTCTGCGCGCGGAATGGCTGTACGATGTGGCGTTGCTGACGAATGACTTTCGTCTCTGGATGCAGCATCTCGATAAGGGCTTCGGCACCGCCAACAAGACGGCATTATCCCCTGGAAGTGGGATGGCTCAGCTAATCGAACGCAGCCCGAGATAGGCCGCCAAACTGACGGCGGAGAGGGCGATTGTCAGCCTGGGTCTCGCATCGTCGAACATGACCGCCAGCGAAAGGCCGAGCATCAGGATGGCAGATTTTGCCCAGAGATTCTGATCGGAGACGGTGAAAGCGATTGCCGCCAGAAAGACGGCGCTCGCGACGATGGTCACTGCGGCGGATTTCTCGGCGAGATCGCCATCTGAGAAATACGGCAGCAGAAAACGGCGCATGCTCAAGCCAGAAGCGACGCTCAGAAGAAGACAGGTCAAGACAAGGTGCAACATGTGGTCGTCGCCGATCGATCTGCAGATCGTCCGGAAGACGCAAACCGCATGCCAGCCTCAAACCCGCAAATGCTCATCCGACGGAGGCAATGTCGCCGCCTGCATGGCTATTTCCTCGGCGTCGCGATCCTTTTTTCGGCAATCGCTTGCCTGTCCGGTCCGCGGATGGCGTTTTTCGTTCAACGCCGAAACCGGCTTGAGTTGGCATGATGATTTTTATATAGAGAATTATCTATCGTCTTAATTTCGGAAACGAGATCTTTTCATTGGACCTTTCGTCGATCGAGATATTCCTCGCCGTTGCCAGCGACCGCAGCGTGACCAAGGCTGCCAAGGCTGTAGGGCGGGTGCCGTCGAATGTGACGACGCGCATCCAGCAATTGGAGGAGGACCTCGGCGTTTCCCTCTTCAGCCGTGACAGCAAGAAGATGACGCTGACACGGGAGGGCGAGACGTTTCTTGCCTATGCGAACCGGCTTATGGCGCTTGCGCTCGAAGCGCGCCAGGCCGTGCGGCCTCTCGCCCCATCGGGAATATTGCGGGTCGGCACCATGGAGAGCACGGCGGCAAGCAGACTGCCGTCGGCGCTGACGCAATTCAATCAGATGTGGCCTGATGTGTCACTTCATCTGACGATGGGGGCCTCCCGCGATCTTGCCCGCGACGTTCTCTCCGATGTGCTGGATTGCGCGCTGATTGCCCGCCCACCCAAGACGATGCGCGAGGAGGATTCAGGTTTCGATGCTGAACTCAAGGCGCTGGAGATGGAGCCGATCTTCGTCGAAGAGCTGCTGATTGTGTTGCCATCCGGGCATCCCTCCATCAAATCCGCCGCAGACCTGCGTGTCGGATCACTCGCCGCTCTAGAGCCTGGCTGCACCTATCGCAGGATCGCCGAAAACTGGGCGCGCAAATCGAGCGCGCTGCCGACGAGCGAGCTCGGTTCCTACCACGCGATCCTGGCGAGCGTTGCGACCGGGAATACGGCGGGTGTCATGCCGCGATCCGTCCTTGACCTCATGCACTGGCCGACGCCTGTCCAGACCCATCAATTGGGGCTCGTTGAGACGCTGCTCGTCTATCGCAGGAATGATCGCCCCAGCGCGTTCAACGCATTCCACGAAGTCCTCAGCGCGACCAAAGGCAGAGGTCCCCGGTTGACAACAAACTAGTCCGCACACCTTTCTCCTTCGCCGCCAGATAATCCTCGCTTAAAATTGTCTTGTCATGCAGTATCCCGTTTCCCCAAAGCTGGGACCGAGCCGCTTCCGCCGCTTCCGTTTGTTCTCACCTATTCTGGCCGGTGCGACCTTACGAGAGCGATTGATTGCATGTCTCGGCGCTTTGCTGGCCATCGGTTTCACCGGCGTCATCAGCGGCTATCTGTTCGGACAGGGACCGCATCTTCCCTTGATCGTCGCGCCGATGGGGGCGTCCGCGGTGCTTCTTTTCGCGGTGCCGGCAAGCCCGCTGGCGCAGCCATGGTCGATCATCGGCGGCAATACGATTTCGGCTCTGATGGGAATCATTGCCGCCTATTTCATTCGTGATCCGATCATCGCGACCGGCGTCGGCGTTTCGCTTGCCATCGGCGCGATGTCCTTCACGCGGTGCCTTCATCCGCCAGGAGGTGCCGCCGCACTGACCGCCGTGCTCGGCGGCCCTGTCGTTGCCGGCTGGGGGTTCCTCTTTCCCTTCGTGCCCGTCGCTTTGAACTCCTGCATTCTCGTCGGTCTTGGCCTGCTGTTCCACAGGCTGTCGAAGCGGAATTATCCGCACGTCGTTCCAAAGCCGGCGGAGAACACCCATCAGACGATCGACCTGCCGTCTGCGGTGCGTGTGGGTTTCCGCGAGGAAGATGTCGATGCGGCCCTCGAAGCGCTTGACGAGACTTTCGATATCGACCGGGCAGACCTCGGCCGGCTGCTGCAGCAGGTCGAACTGCAAGCGGCCATCCGCTCAAACGGCAAGATCAGCTGTGCCGATATCATGTCGCGCGACGTGATCGCCATTGGGGAGGCTTCGGAACCGGATGCCGCTCGGCACCTTCTGCTCAAGCATAATATCCGTACACTGCCGGTGAAGGATCCAGAAGGCCGTCTCGTCGGCGCTGTCGGTTTACGGGAGTTGTCGATGAGCACTGAGACCATCGCCCATGCGATCTCGAGGCCGGCGGTGGCTAGACCGTTGGATCCTGCTCTGTCGCTATTGCCCGTTCTGACGGACGGGCGCACGCATGCCGTTATCATTGTCGATGGCGATTACCGCATTCTTGGCCTGATATCGCAGACGGATCTCCTGAGCGCAGTGGCGCGGCTGCTGCCAAAGGAGGACAATGCTATTGCGGCGGTGGCCTGAGGCGTGGACGTGGAGCTTAGCTGGAGAAGAAGTCGGTGCTGATCGAGCGCGATTCAAATGGCGATTTTATCCTGGAATCATCGGAACTGGCGGAGCGGTTCGGATTGTCGCTGGCCGATCTTCGCCGCCACATGCGCCATGGTTCCGTCGTCAGCTCCGTGGAAATCGGCACAGCTGAACACGAGGGGACGAAACGGGTGTCGCTTCGGCTCGGCAACAGGCTTTGGCAAGCTGTTTTGAACGATGAAAATGAAGTGCAGCAGGAGCAGATGACCGTTCTTCGGGGTAAATCCTCCGGACGGCATCCACGCTGACATCATCGTTATGTGTGATCCCGCGCGGTGCTTATGACCTGCAGGCACCGCATTTCCTACCGATCGCTCGTTTCGAAGAGGCCGCGGGCCGCCTCGACCATCGACTGCAGGTGATTGGGGTCGCGCACACCCTGCCGGTAGAGTTCGATGACGATGCTCGCCATTCGTTCGGCTTCGTCGCTGTCCTTTGCCACCTGGTAATCGGATCTGATCTTGTCGAAGACCTGCTGGCAGATGTCGAGATCGCGGGAGTCCAGCGGTACCTGCGATCGGCTTTTGATCGTTTGAACCATCTCTATTCCCTTAGACATGGCCCGCCCGGGGGTGCGGGCGGGCCGGCAGCCTTTTTAGAAATCCATGCCGGCACCGGGAGGCATTGGCGGAGTGGCGTCCTTCTTGGGTTTTTCGGCGATCATGGCCTCCGTCGTGACGAGCAGACCGGCGATGGAGGACGCATCCTGAAGCGCGGTGCGCACCACTTTCGCCGGATCGATGACGCCCTGGGCATAGAGGTCGCCATATTCGCCCGTCTGAGCGTTCCAGCCATAGGAGAATTCGCTTTTCTCCCGCAGCTTGCCAACCACGATCGAGCCTTCTGCACCGGCGTTTTCGGCGATCTGGCGAGCCGGCGCCTCGACCGCGCGGCGGACGATCTCCACACCAACGCGCTGGTCCTGGTTGGCCGTATTGAGATTATCGAGCGCCTTGACGGCGCGCAGCAGCGCTACGCCGCCGCCGGGCAAGATGCCCTCTTCGACGGCGGCACGGGTTGCATGAAGCGCGTCGTCGACGCGATCCTTCTTCTCCTTCACCTCGACTTCGGTCGAGCCGCCGACGCGGATGACGGCAACGCCGCCGGCGAGCTTGGCAAGACGTTCCTGCAGCTTCTCGCGGTCGTAGTCGGAGGTGGTT
This sequence comes from Rhizobium sp. WSM1274, assembly GCF_025200775.1. NCBI lineage: Bacteria > Pseudomonadati > Pseudomonadota > Alphaproteobacteria > Hyphomicrobiales > Rhizobiaceae > Rhizobium > Rhizobium sp. WSM1274. The sequence goes on from NZ_CP104139.1 coordinate 1,027,669, forward strand.
TCCTCGATCTGGGCGCGGATCTGGGCAATACGGCCTTCGATGTCGGTCTTGGCGCCTGACCCATCGACGATTGTGGTGTTTTCCTTCTCGATCGAAACCTTCTTGGCACGGCCGAGCATGTCGAGCGTCACGGATTCGAGCTTGATGCCGAGATCTTCGGAGATGACGGTGCCGGCGGTCAGGATGGCGATGTCTTCGAGCATGGCCTTGCGGCGGTCGCCGAAGCCAGGCGCCTTGACGGCGGCAATCTTCAGGCCGCCGCGCAGCTTGTTGACGACGAGGGTAGCAAGCGCTTCGCCTTCGACGTCTTCAGCGATGATGAGGAGCGGCTTGCTGGATTGGACGACGGCTTCGAGAACCGGCAGCATCGACTGCAGGTTGGAGAGCTTTTTCTCGTGGATGAGAATATAAGGGTCTTCGAACTCGACCCGCATCTTGTCGGCATTTGTCACGAAATAGGGGCTGAGATAGCCGCGGTCGAACTGCATGCCTTCGACGACTTCGAGTTCGGTTTCGGCGGTCTTGGCTTCTTCGACCGTGATGACGCCATCATTGCCGACCCTTTCCATGGCATCCGCCAAAAAGCGGCCAATTTCGGCATCGCCGTTGGCGGAGATTGTGCCGACCTGGGCAATCTCCGAGTTATTCGAGATCTTGCGGGCGTTGGCCTTCAGTTCCGCGACGATGGCCGCGACCGCTAGATCGATGCCGCGCTTCAGGTCCATCGGGTTCATGCCCGACGTAACGGCCTTGGCGCCTTCCTTGACGATTGCCTGGGCCAGCACCGTTGCGGTCGTGGTGCCGTCGCCGGCGATGTCGCTGGTCTTCGAAGCAACTTCGCGGACCATCTGGGCGCCCATGTTTTCGAACTTGTCTTCGAGTTCGATTTCCTTGGCGACCGAAACGCCGTCCTTTGTGATGCGCGGCGCGCCGAACGACCTGTCGATCACGACGTTGCGGCCCTTCGGGCCGAGGGTCGCCTTCACGGCGTTGGCCAGGATGTCGACGCCACGCAGCATCTTCTCGCGGGCTTCGGTGCTGAATTTGATTTCTTTAGCAGCCATGTCCTCACTCCTTCATAGCCAGCCAGAGCAATTCCAGGAAAAGTGCGTTTTCGCTCGGAATTGCGTAAAATAAAAGCTTGGAACGGTTCTGCGTTTCCATGAAAAGCTGAAGCGCTCCAGCATCGACCGATGTCAGCCGGGACCTCAGGCGGCCTGCTTCTTTTCGCCTTGGGCCTCGATGATGCCCATCACGTCGCTTTCCTTCATGATCAGCAGGTCTTCGCCATTGATTTTGATCTCGGTGCCGGACCATTTGCCGAACAGGATGCGATCGCCGACCTTAACGTCGAGCGACTGGATCTGGCCGGCTTCGTTGCGCGCGCCGGGGCCGACGGCGATGACCTCGCCTTCCTGCGGCTTCTCCTTGGCGGTGTCTGGAATGATGATGCCGCCCTTTGTCTTTTCTTGTGAATCGACCCGGCGGACGAGAATGCGGTCATGAAGCGGTCGGAACGACATATCTTCCTCCATCGACAAACAATGATGACGTTGTTCCCGCGGCCGGACCGGATAACCGATCCGGGCGGGTGCAGGTTCGCGCGCGCGCCTTGCGCGAATGATCTGGTTCGAGGGTTCAGCAATTTCAAGAGGCGACGAAAGAAAAATTAGCACTCTCCGCCGGAGACTGCTAACGCCCGACAGGGAACAGACAATCCGCTCCTGCGTTCGAATAAAAAGGCGAATGGCATTGAGGCTTGAATCCGGATTTCGCCATTCCTAGTTCTGTGGTGGCCGAGGCTTGATGAGCTCGGCCACCGTCCCACGTCTTTAGGAGTGAGTGACATGGAAGAGAACACCAAACTGATCAAAGACCTCAGTATCGAGGAACGCGAGGAAATCTTCGTCGATATCGCTCGTACGCTGGAGGACACGGCGCGTGAGGCCCTTGTCGAAGGCAATACGCATTTTGCGGCACTTTCCAACAACATGGCCGAAGCGATCCGCGTCAACGCCGACGAACTCGCCCGTGACGATCCGGAAAATGCCGAGCTGGTATTGCAGCAGGCAACGGCGATGATCTCACAATTCGAAGCCGTGCACCCCTATCGGATGGTGAGCATGGCCGTGCATTGATCGCGCCCCGGGCGATGCGGCTCGCCACCCGCCCAATCATTCTCTAAACGCGCGCGGAACTCTCCTCGTTTGCAGAGGTTATTGGATCACAACATCGAAAGGTGACCCATGACGACTTCTAGATCCAACGTGCCGCCAGAGAGCGGCACGGACGATGCCCGGTCCGCCGATACCGAACGGGCCGAGATCGATCGCCAAAGGGCATTGGCAAACGCCCTGCGCAACGCGAGGTCGGCATCAGATCGCGATAGCGGCACCGGAACCCCAAGCCTGAAGCTTGCAATGGACTATCTTAGCCTCGGTGGCCACCGCCGATCCATGATCGACGACAATATCACCGACGTTCGCCAGTGGGATGAGGATCCGCCGGAGGCGGAACGGTTCTGGAAGGAACGGGTGGAAACGCTTCCAAAGGATCAACGCAAACAGGTGGAGGATTTCCTTCCAACCATCAACACGCCTTGAAGAGTCGCTCTTCGGACGGCTCATCCCAATGCGCTTGGAGAAGGCCATGGCTATAGACAAGCACGAGCAGATTCGCCAGCGCGCCTACGAAATCTGGGAGGCCGAGGGCCGCCCGGAGGGCGCCGACAAGCGCCATTGGCTGCAAGCCTGCGACGAACTGGCCGGTGAGGATGAGCACGAGACGCTGCAGGACCTGCTCGATGAAGACGACAGGGATGATGCGGCCCTGCTTCAGGGCGCCGGTGAAAGCGGCGATTTCGATCGGCCAAGAACGAGGCCTGTTCAGGCCGCCAAGGCTCCGGTGCCTGACATCGAGATGACGACGGGCGAAAGACCTTCCACGCGGAAGATCAGGAAGACCGAAGGGCCGTGATCGTCATGCAGCATCTCGACCATGCCATCCAGATCGCACTTACGGCCCATGAAGGTCAGTCAGACAAGACCGGCCAGCCGTTCTTCGAGCACTGCCAGCGGGTAGCCCTTCTCGTTTCCGGCGACGAGCCACGAACGGTTGCCTACCTTCATGACGTCGTCGAGAAGGGAAACGGCTGGACGCTCGACAGGCTGAGGGAGGAAGGCTTTCCGCCGGCGATCATCTCCGCGGTAAATGCTCTGACACGGCGGCCGGACGAGCCGGACGACGACTTCGTCAGGCGTGCGGCATCAAACCCGCTGTCCTTGCCCGTCAAACGGGCCGATCTCGAAGACAATCTCCGGCAGGCCGAACAGGCCGGCAAGAAAACGGAAAAATACCAGCGCGGACTGGATCTCCTGCGCGACATAACGAGCGGATCATAATTTTACGCAGTTCGCCGGCACTGTCACCAAGGTCGGCAATCGGGCAAGCGTCCACTACCCGCCTTCATGTCATGCATCGAACGCCGGCGGCCTCCGTGGCACAGCGGCGGAGGCCATTTTGGCCCATTTCATGCTTTGTTGGCAAACCACACCGTCGGCGCGCCGAGCACGCCTGCCGTACGCATCGCCGTCTTCAGCTCGTCCAGCTTGCTGAATGCCTGCGCCGCTTCAAACGTGGCGAACTCGTGGGTGACGGTAATATCGTTCGGATTGTCGATGGCGCGATATACGGCCTGCGCCGTCACCCCGTTGGCCTTCTGCACCTGATGAAACGCATCATATGTCTTGCGCCAAGTGGCGTAGTCGGAAACCTCGTGCCTCACGAATAATGTCGTCATATCATCCTCCCGCGTTGCGTTTTCAAGTTCGGTTCAGACGCGTGTTACGATTGCACGAGGAACGTCATGGTCTCGGGCAAGACGCCGTCACTCGCCATCGCATCGGCCGCCGCCTTGGTCTGCATGAAGGCCATCAACTTATCCGTATCAGCAACGTCCATGACCAGGCCGACATGGTTGGACGTCTGAGGATCCGTAAACGTGCGAATGTTCGTGACGCCGATCGGTTCGAATATCTGTTTGCGCATCGGTGAAGCGAGCCAGTGTTTCGTGTCCTTGACATTGTGATGGACCATTATGGTTGGCATTGCATCCTCCTCTGGCCTTGAAAAATGAAAGGCCAGTACATCCCTACGCTTTGCCCAGCTGTAGTTCAACAATATTACGATGAACGGATATTTTGCTATTTTATCGAAGATATAAATATAATTACTTGGAGTAATCCGAAAATATTACGGTTGGCAACCGGTCTTGGCGCGTGTTATTTTCGCGACGATGGCTTTTGCAATAGTTCCGGCGTCCGGGACCGCCGCGCGTGAGACGACAGAGGCTCAGAATGACCGAACGCCAACCATTTGATCTCAAGGCTTATGGGCACGACATTAGAAAAAGGCCATGCTTTATCTGCGGCTTGGTCAGGAACGACCCTGACTTCTTTCACCATCGCGTTTTTGAAGACGACGAGACGATCATTTTCCTGAGCAAATATCCCACTCTATCGGGTTATTGCATCGTCTGTCCGAGGGAGCACCGTGAGGATCTGGCGCGGGACATGTCGACGGATGAATATCTTCGATTACAGGAGAAGGTGCATGTCTTGGCGCGCGCCCTCAAGAGCGTGTTCGACGCCGAGCGAATTTATGTGCTTTCGCTCGGCAGCCAACAAGCCAATAGCCACCTGCATTTTCATGTCGTTCCCTTGCCTTCAGGTGTACCTCTTGAAGAGCAGCAATATTATGCACTGATGGCGGAATACGGGGTTTTGCAGATACCTGACGATCAAATGGCACAGTTGGCGCAGCGCATCTCTGAAGCATACCGTTCCGAGCTGACCGCACGATAATCAATCTCCTGGCTCCCGGTTGAACCCGAATGCCCCCAAGCTACGTCCCGAGGGCGAATGCCGGCACCGGGGTGCCTTTTTCGCGAAAGAGCCGTTCCACCTCGTCGAGGCGGGGACAGGCCGGCGGATTATCGAGCGCCTTTGCCCAGTTTTCACGGCTGGGCAGGGCCATCGCGGCGGTCACCAGCACGGTGGTGCCTGGGCCGCTTTCGCCGCGTAGCTGCGGCAGCAGGGTCTTGGCGTGGATGAGATTGGTGTTCGGGATCGGGCTCATCGCATGGCCGGCCCTCGGATTGGGCGATAGATCGACGATGGCGCTGACGTCGGTCCGTCCGTACCAGACGGCCCGGCCATCGCTTGCATCGGAGCGATCGGCATTGAAATCCGCGCGTTCGATCGCAAAGCCGCCCTCGATGGTCAGCAGGATGCGCGGCGTGGCGATGCGGTGGATGCGTATGTGCCACGGGTTTTCGGGAAGCAGCCAGGTCTCGATGGTGACATCGCTCCAGGGGCGCCAGCGCGAATAGAGCAGGTCACCTGTTATCAACGCCTCTTCGAGGCTTTCCCGCATGCGGAAATGGACGCCGTCATCGGAGAGGCCGAGCATGCCGTCAAAGCTTGCGGCGGAGAAATTCCGGTCGTTGGCTTCGATGTTGAAGGCGTAGCGTGTGGAATAGACGAATTTCGAATATTTCTCGTTTGCGCCAAGCATCTTGTCGTGCTGCTGCCCTGAGGAGAGTACGACCACGTTTCCCGGCGTGTGCATGGCGACCATTCCCGCTGGCGTCAACGGAACCGGTTCCGGAAATTCCGGCTGCGGTGCCTCTTCGGCGGTCCAGAACGGATGACCCTGCGGAAGAGCGAGCGGCAGGAAGAATTTCAGGGCCCAATAGGGTGAACCGGGAGAGTTGTAGCTCTCGCTCATGAAGAGGTTCGGATAGCCGTAGCCGACCGAAAGAACGCCGTCGCGATCGGCAATCGGCATGGCGGACCACCAGCGGATATGGCGCATGTAATAGCCCTTGATCTCAGCCCAGGGCAGCGCCTCGACGCCGGCAAAGGCAAGCGCGCCCCAAAAGCCGCCCGCCGCAAAGCGGTAGGTCTGGCTGCGGCCGAAGGCTAGGGCTGCGCCATCCGGGCCGAACCAGTGGCGAATATCCCTGGCGAAGATCTCGGCGCGACCCCGGAAGCGATCCTTGCGCGCCTCGTCGCCCTTGGCCAGCACGGCATAGATCAGGCCGTAGAAATGCATGGCGAAGGGAATGTAATGATCGACCCGCCGAACCGGCCCGTCGCGATACCAGCCGTACCCGAGGTCGAAGGCCTCCAATTCGTCGAGATAGGCGAGGGTTTTCCGGTGATCGAACGCCACGCTCACGCGTTCCAGCCCGAGATCGATGAGCACACGGAAAAATTTCCAGTTGTTATCGATGAATTCCAACTCGCGCGCCCTGAGAAGATAGGCAGAGACCGTTTTCTTCTCGCTGTCGTCAAGCGGTTCCCAGATGTGCTCGGGAACGAGCGACAGGGCGAAGCCGACGGCGGCGAGCTCGACCAGCCGCTGATTGCGGTCGGCAAGATCGCCCCAATATTCGGGGTGAGCAGGATTGGTGCCGTTTGCCAGGCCGCGGCGATAGAGATCCCAATGCGGAAACGTGCCTCCGCCGGCAACGAGCGGAACGATCCCCCAGAGCGGCCGTGCAAATCCCTCCAGATCCGCCGCCGCCCGATCGAAGGTCGCGCCGGCTGCGCCGAGGCGCACACGGGCGCCGCCTTCGGAAAAATACGGCAGCAGCGGCTCGAAGAGATCGGTGACGGCCTTGGCCAGGTCGTCGCGTGTCCTCAGGGGATTGCCGAAAAGCGGATTGGCCCTTGCGGGATCATAGATCATCGTCAGCTCGAAATTCCTCAAACCAAATCGGCCGCGGGCCAGATGCCGGTCCGCGGCCAGGGCAATCTTGCGAGGCTTACTTGATGGCCTTCACGCCTTCGGTCATTTCCTTCAATCCGTCGTCGATGGAGGTATTGTCGGTCATCATCGCGTCATGCACGCGATTGAGCACGACCTCGATCTTGGCGGCGTTCGGATTGACTGCCATTTCCAGATAGGCTTTCGACGGTATCAGCGCCTCCTTGCTGGCTGCGTCCTCAGGAAAGCCGGGTGTTGCCGCGATCTTTGCGCTGACATCGGCGGTCTTGAGCGCTGGGAAGGTGCCCGTCGATGCGATGACGGCAGCGCCCTCAGGACCGGTGACGAACTTGATAAAGTCGAGGGCTGCATCCTTGTGCCCGGAATTGGTGTTGACCGCCAGACCCGAAATCTGTGCAGCCGTCGTGCCGGCTGCAACGCCGTCCGGATGCGGGAACTTCACGATGCCCCAGTTCTTGCTCTTCGATTCACCCGATTTCACCTTGGCGATCTGGGTGCCGACGAACCAGGTGCCCATCGGCAGCATGCCGATCGTGCCGTTGAAGAAGAGCGCCGAATAATGCGTGTTCGACGTCTTGAGGAAGGCGTAGGAGGGAATGGCGCCGTCCTTCTGCAGGGTCAGCGCCCGCTCGTACCAGGGCTTCAGGAAGGCGTAGTCGCCATCGACGAGCGTGTGTTTTCCGTCAAGGATGCCGGGCAGCTGGACGGTCGAACGCCAGGTGTGCAGCAGCGCGCCATAGGTCTTGTTGGTGCCCATGCCGCCCGTAAGCTTCTCGGCGGTCGCGTCGAACTGCGCCCAGGTCATGTCATTGGTGGGGTAGGGGACGCCGGCTTTGTCGAAGATGTCCTTGTTGTAATAGACGATCCAGAAGTCGGAGCGGAACGGCAGCGAATAGATCTTGCCGTCGATGGTCAGCTCTTCGATCAGGCCGCCATAAGGCGCCGGATCGATCTTCTGATCCTTCATGAAGCCGCTGAGATCGGCGATGTTGCCGGCGCGCACCAGGTTGGTGTAGCCCGGCACATCCTTGACGGTGACGATGTCGATGTCCTTGGAGCCGCCGGTCAGTTGCGTCGAGATCATCTGCTGGTAGTCTTGCGAGCCGAGGTCCATCGGCTCGAACTTCACGTTGGGGTGCTTGGCTTGATAGGCCTCGATCAGCGGCTTGTAGTAGGCGGTCTTGTCCCAGTCCCACAAAGCCCATTTGAGCGTCACGGCGTCCTGAGCAAGCGCTGCGCCGGCCGTCATCGCCGCCAAGGTGAAACCCGCCACGGCAAGTTTCACCGTCCCCCCGAATTTTTCCAAATACATTCCCGTTCTCCTTCCCTGGATCATCTCTGGATCAGTTATTTTATGAAGCGTCTCGTCTATGCGGTTCCCGGTGCGGCTGTGTTGCGTTTGGCAGGTGTAAAACCGTCACCGCCGCCCGATGGACGCCGAATGCGACGGCGAACATTCCGAGTGAAAAATTGAAGATTGCCGGCATGAACACCGAAACCGGATAGAAGAGGATGTGAGCCAGCCAGAGGCTGGCGGTAAAGGCGAGCGCTGCAAGCGCCGGGAAAGGACGGCCAATGGAGGCGAGGGCGGCGAGGCGCAGCAGCATGAGAGCCGGCAGATCGCGCATCACCATCAAAACGAAGAGATGGCAGGCGAGGACCGCGACGAAGGCGGTGGCGACGAAGGCGATCGTCAGCGGTGCGCTTAGCAACAGATTGTCGCGTGCGCCTGCGGCATAGGTGACGATCGCATAAAGACCGATTGCGAGGGCGCCACCCAACGCCAGGCCCCAGGCGGTGGCGCGCCAGAAGTAGCGCAGAAAGGCTTCCGTGAAGTCCCGCAGCAGATAGGAGTTGCGGTCTTCCACGAGGGCGACCGAGACCCGGGCCATGGCGGCGAGCGCTGCCGGCAGCGTTACGACGAAGAGGCCGGCCAGGATGAACAACATGTTCAGCTTGACCATCTCCCACCATTCGCGGGCGAGGATCTCGGCGAACAGCGCAAGGCCGGTCCTCTTCGGCGCATCCTTCGGAATGCCCGGTCCCTCCCTCGTCCACATGTCCCGCAACCACTGCATAGCCGTCTCCCGCAGGCGTCTCAGTATAGAATCGAGCGTTCCGTTTCCGTGTCGAACAGCTGCGCATTGGTCATATCGGCGACCAGCGCCGCCTCCTCGCCGATCTCGGGCCGGTAGCGCGGCGAGACGCGGGCGATGAGATTGCGACCGCCTGCCACCATGTTCAGGTGCACTTCCGAGCCCATCGGTTCGGCAAGTTCGACGATCGCCTTGAGGGGCGCCAGGTTCTCGGGCGCGATGTCGGCCGGCGGCAGCTCGTGGAAATTCTCCGGACGGATGCCGAGCATCAGCTCGCGGCCCTCGTAGGGCGCGATCCTGCGCTTGTCGAAATGGGCGGGAAGCGGCAGTTCCCGGCCATCGAAGACAGCGACGTAGCCGTCGCCCCGTCGCAGAATGGTCGAGGGCAGCATGTTCATCTGCGGCGCGCCGATGAAGCCGGCGACGAACATATTGACGGGGCGGTCATAGAGGTTCTGCGGCGTATCCACCTGCTGGATGTGCCCGTCCTTCATGACGACGATCCGGTCCGCCATGGTCATGGCCTCGACCTGGTCATGGGTGACGTAGATGAAGGTGGCGTTGAGGCGCTTGTGCAGCTTGGTGATTTCCGAACGCATCGTGCCGCGCAGCTTGGCGTCGAGGTTGGAAAGCGGCTCGTCGAGAAGGAAGACCGCCGGATTGCGCACCATGGCGCGGCCGAGCGCGACGCGCTGGCGCTGCCCGCCCGAAAGCGCCTTCGGCTTGCGGTTCAGGAGATGAGAGATGTCGAGGATCCTGGCGGCGTCCTGCACCTGGGCATCGATGAAGTCGCGCGACACCTTCCTGAGCTGCAGGCCGAACGCCATGTTCTTGTAGACGGTCATATGCGGGTAGAGCGCGTAATTCTGGAAGACCATGGCGATATCCCGATCTTTGGAAGGGACGTCGTTCATGACGTCGCCGCCGATCTTGAGCTCTCCTCCGGATATTTCTTCGAGGCCGGCGATCATCCGCAGCGTGGTCGATTTGCCGCAGCCGGAGGGGCCGACCAGAATGATGAATTCCTTGTCTGCGATCTCGAGGTCGATGTCGTGGACGACGGTGAGCGCACCGTAGCTCTTGTTCAACTCTTTAAGTGAAATGCTGGCCATCGGGTTCTCCTGAATTCACCAATAGGAAGACCAGCTGCGCGAAAGGCGCGTCAAAGCTTCCATGTAATAATAATCTCCCCAGGAGACGCATTCATCGACACCCTCGCCGCGGCAGGTGTTGAACGGCGATTTCTTCGAATAGGTGGCGTGCAGCACCAGGCCGTTGGAGGCTGTGGGATCCTTGACCGCATAGTGATCCGCAAGGCTCTTCATCATGCGCCGCGCCAGCGTGCGATAGCGTGCTGCCGGTTCCGGCTCGGCGAGATCGGCCATCTCCAGAAGGCCGCAGGCGGCGATCGAGGCCGACGAACTGTCGCGCGGCTCGCCGTCGCCGTCCGAAAAGACGAGGTCCCAATAGGGCACCATGTCGCCCGGCAGCCGGTTGAGATAGAAGGCGAGCAGCCGGTCGAAGGTTTGGCGATATTCCTCGACCCGCTCATAGCGATAGGAGAGGGCCATTCCAGCGATTGCCCAGGCCTGTCCGCGCGCCCAGGCGCTGTCGTCTTTGTAACCCTGTTTGGTGGCGCCGCGCACCGGCGCTCCGGTGACCGGGTCCATATAGAAGGTGTGATAGGTGGAATCATCCGGCCGAACCGAGTTGGCAAGCGTGGTGCGGGCGTGAATGAGCGCGATCTCGCGGTATTTCGGATCGCCAGTCTCGCGGCTTGCCCAGTAGAGCAGCGGCAGGTTCAAGAGGCAGTCGATGATATAGCGGTATTCTTCCGGCTTGCCTTTACGACCCCAGGCCTGGATGAACTGACCGATCGGCTGGAAGCGCTCGATCAGCTGGTCGGCGGCAAGGATCGCGGCTCTGCGGCCATCCTCGTCGCCGACGAGTTTCCAGGCGGCGATGCAGGAGGGCGAATAGAGAAAGCCCATATCGTGATGATCGGTCTCGACGCGATTGACGATCCGATGCAGGAACGATTGGACCTGAATTTGTGCCGCATCCCGGAAAGCCGCGTCGCCGCTGTGTTCGAATGCAAGCCACAGCTCGCCGGGCCAGAAGCCGGCGGTCCACTGATCGTTCGCCACGGGGGGATAGAAATTCTTGATGCTCGAATGGTTCTGCGCGGCGTGGGTGAATTCTGGAAGGTTGCGCCTGACCTGCTCGACGGCGATATCGAGCGCGGCCTTCACTTCCTCATCGGTAATCGGCTGCGGGGCGACGGATGAAACGGCGTTCACGGCTTAACCCTTCAATCCAGTCGAGGCGATGCCCTCGACAAAGAAGCGCTGGAGAACAAGGAAGACGACAAGGACCGGAATGAGGGCGACGACGGAGGCTGCCATGATGAGCCCGTATTCGGCCGAATATTGCGAGATGAACATGCGCAGGCCGATCTGGACGGTCTTCAGCTCGGTCTTTGTGAGATAGATCATCGGCCCGAGAAAATCGTTCCAAGTGGTGACGAAGGTGAAGATCGTCAGCGTCGAGAGCGCGGGTTTCGACAGCGGCAGCATGATGCGCGCCCAGATCTGGTACTCGTTCATGCCGTCGATGCGAGCCGCCTCGCAGAGCTCGGTCGGGATCGACATGTAGAACTGCCGCATCAGGAAGACGCCGAAGGCGGTGAAGGCCTGCAGGCAGATCAGCGCCAGATGGGTGTTGTTGAGCCCGAATTCACGCATCAGCAGGAATTGCGGCACCATATAGACCTGCCAGGGCATGGCGATGGTGGCGATGTAGCCGAGGAACAGGGTGTTCTTGTAGGGGAAATTCAGCTTGGCGAAGGCGTAGGCGGCAAAGCTGGAGGTCAAAAGCTGCAGCAGCGTGACGATGATCGTCAGCTTCGACGTGTTGTAGATGAACAAGGCGAGCGGGATCTTCGTCCAGATATCGACGTAGTTATGCCATTGCGGCTCGGACGGTATCCATTCGATCGGGAAGGCGAACACGTCGCGGCTGAGCTTCAAGGATGCCGAAAGCATCCAGGCAAAGGGCATCAACATGATGAGCGTGACGGCGATGACGATGGCGTAGATCGCGACCGATCTGACGGTCACCTTGCGTCCGGCGATCCTCATGCCTCGTCCTCCCTCTGGCGCCGGAACTGAAAGACGGTGACGGCAAGCACGAGGAAGAACAACACCAGCGAAACCATGCTGGAATAGCCGAGATCCCAGGAAATGAAGGCCTCGTTGTAGATGTGGTAGACGAGGACGAGTGTCGAGGTGCCAGGCCCGCCCTGGGTGATCATGTAGATCTGGTCGAACACCTTGAAGGACTGGATCGTCAGCATCACGGTGACGAAGAAGGTCGTCGGCCCGAGCTGCGGCACGGTGACATGGATGAACTTCTGCCAGGAATTGGCGCCATCGAGATCGGCGGCCTCATAGAGTTCGGAATTGATGCCCTGCAGGCCGGCCAGATAGATGACCATGTAATAGCCCATGTTCTTCCAGATGCCGAAGAGGATCACCGTCACCATCGCCCAGTGGCGATCGGCCGCCCATCCCGGCATGTTCTTGGGATCGAGGCCGAGCGTATAGAGGATCATGTTCACCGGTCCCATCTCGGGATTGAAGATCATGTTCCAGACGACGGCGACGGCCACCAGCGAGGCGACATAGGGGAAGAACATCGCCGTGCGGAAGAAGTCGCGCCCTGCGATCTTCTGGTTGAGGAGAACGGCAAGGCCGAGCGCGCAGATGAGCGTCGCCGGCACGGAGGCGACCGTATAGATCACCGTGTTCCAGAACGCCGCGATGAAGGCCTTGTCCTCGAAGAGCCGCCAGAAATTATCCAGCCCGGCGAATGTGATCGCATTCGAGCCGTCCCAATGCATGAAGGCGAGCACGAAGGCGAACAGGATCGGGCCGAGCGTGAAGACGGCAAAGCCGATGAAATTCGGGGCAATGAAGGAATAGGCGACGAGCGCGCTGCGTATCCTGCGCTGGCGCTTGGACAAGACCGCAGCCTTCCGGCGAGAAGTTGCCGGAGCGCCATCCGTCGCGATGACTGAATTCGATATGGACACCGATGTCTCCTCTTCCTCCTGCAACCACATAGCACATATCCGGTATTGGTCAAACAAGTTCTAAATAGATCATACGAATTTCATGGAAAGCGCAAAAGACATATGATAGGTGAGCATGCAGACCAAACGCCCATCGATGCTTTTCCGGTACGGGGAGAGACATGTTCAGCGAGATTTCAGAGGATCTGCCCGATGTGCTGGGAGATTTCACGCCCGGGGCCGTGGGCTCTGATCGCCCCAGATGGAACTCCGTGCCGCAGGCGGTACGGGAACTGGTCGTTGGCGAGGCCGAAGAGACGCTTGCGCGCGCCTTTCCGCTGATTACGGCGTCGGACTACCGGGAGTACACCGAAACCGGCAACCGCGCGCGCTTCGAGGAGCTTTATTTCAGACGGCGCCGGATGCTCAACAATCTGGTGCTCGGCGAACTCGTCGAAGGCGGCGCGCGCTTCCTGCCGAAGATCGTCGACGGCATTTTCCTGATCGCGGAGGAGAGCGGTTGGCAGCTTCCGGCGCATAACGCCTATGAACGAAGCGGCGCACGCTTGCCGCTTCCCGACAATTCGCAGCCTGTCATCGATCTCTTCGCCGCCGAAACGGCCGCCCTGCTTGCCACCATCGTCGCATTGTTTCGCGACGAGCTCGACGGCATCAGCCCCGAGATTACGGCACGCGTCGAGCGCGAGATCGAGATCCGCATCCTCTCGCCCTATCTCGGCCGGCATTTCTGGTGGATGGGCCGCGGCGAAGAGCGGATGAACAACTGGACGGCATGGATAAGCCAGAATGTCCTGTTGACGGCCTTCTCCCTGAACACAGATCAGCCCACGCGTCACGCCGTCGCCAAGAAGGCGCTCGGCAGCCTCGGTGCCTTCCTGAAGGATTATGCCGAGGACGGCGCCTGCGAGGAGGGCGTGCTCTATTACCGCCACGCCGCGCTCTGCCTGCATGGTGCGTTGACTATCCTGGATGCCGTGGCGCCCGGCCTGTTCGCCGGGCTCTGGCAGCAGCCGAAGATCCGCAACATGGCCGAATATATTGTCCATATGCATGTGGCCGGCCGCTACTATTTCAATTTCGCGGATTCCTCCGCTGTGGTCGAACCCTGCAACGCGCGGGAATACCTGTTCGGACAGGCGGTCGGCTCTGAGATGCTGGCTGAGTTCGCTGCGGCCGACAGGGCCGCTTCCGGCAATCCGCACCTGCCCGGGGAATGGAACCTCTGGTATCGCGTGCAGGAACTGCTGGCCGGCCCGACGCTTCCCCCAGCCGCCAAACCTCATCCCGCATCCCAGCGCGATATCTTCTATCCCGGCATCGGCCTGTTCATCGCCCGCGACGAGCAGTTTTCGCTTGCCGTCAAGGGCGGCAACAATGGCGAGGGCCACAATCATAACGATGTCGGAAGCGTGACGCTTTACAAGAACGGACGTCCGTTGCTGATCGACGTCGGCGTCGAGACCTATACCGCAAAGACCTTTTCGGCGCGGCGCTACGAGATATGGACGATGCAGTCGGCGTTCCACAACCTGCCGACATTTGCGGGCGTCATGCAGTCGGCCGGCGAAGCTTTTGGCGCGCGCGATGTCGAGGTCGGGTTTGACGAGGGGAGCGCGCGCATATCGCTCGATATTTCAGGCGCCTATCCGTCCGAAGCGCAACTGCACAGCTATCGGCGCGTCGTTTCGCTGCTGCGCGGACGCCATGTCGAGATCGTCGACACCTATGACGGCGGCAAGCCGGCGGTCCTGTCGCTGATGACATGCCTGCCGCCGACCGTCGGCCCGAACAGGATCGACCTAGCCGACCTCGGCAGCATGTTCGTTGAGGGCGCCGGCGAGATCGAAATCGACGAGATCGTGGTGGAGGACGCCCGGCTAAGATCGGCTTGGCCCGAGAAAATCTACCGGCTGCGCGTGCCGTTTGCCGGCAGGCTCCTGAGATTGCGGATCGTCTAGAACTGGATGATTGTAGGCCGGGTCGGCCTAGGATCTGAATCCTGTTCTTAATTAAAGAGTTAGAGCATGATGTCGTCCGAAAATCGCTCACAGTTTTCGGCATCATGCTCTGGGGAGGGCGAGCATGGAATTGACGCTGAAGATCGTGGATGCCGATGGGGCGGTGCTGGCGAGTTCCACAGGCCGGGACGAGGCGTTCCTGGTCTATCGCCAGAACTATCTTGAAGGCGATCGCGTCGTCGTGGAGGTTTCCGAGCCTGGGCACGTCTACCTCTCCCTGGATGGCGCGATCCAACCCAGCCTGGTCTATATGACGGAATGCGCCTATTCGCTGGCCGTACCCTTCGGCGACAAGCGCAAGCCCTATTCGCCGAATGCCTTCAGGGGCGATATACACCGGCTTTCAGCGCGAAGCACGCGGCCAGACGAGATCGCTCACCGGCGCAATCTCGCCCTCAACCCCTGGGACGATCACGCCAACCGGGCTCTGTTTCCGCATGCGCGCGCCAATGTCGAGACCCGCGGCGAAGCGGTCTTTGCCGCGCGTAACGCGATCGACGGCGAAAAGGCCAACGATGATCACGGCTTCTGGCCCTATACGAGTTGGGGCATCAATCGCGATCCGCAGGCGGCCCTGACGGTGGAATTCGGCAGGCCGGTCAGGATCGACGAGATCGTTTTTTATCTTCGGGCTGACTTCCCGCATGATTCCTGGTGGGAAAAGGCCAGCGTCACCTTCTCCAACGGCAGGACCTGCTGCTTTCCGCTGGTGAAATCGGGCGTCGCCCAGGCCTTTCCGATAGAGCCCTGTGTCGTCGAGTGGGTGGAACTGCACGGCCTGATCAAGGCTGAGGACGCCTCGCCCTATCCGGCGCTGACCCAGATCGAAATATGGGGAACCGAGGTACAGGAAGCCGGGCTCAACCCGTCCGCCCTTCCTCTCGCGTTATGAGCCTGTAGGCAGCCTCGACCGTGCCGCGCTCGGCGGGCCGTCATTCAGGCGGTTCCAGGCGCGGCGTAGCTGCCGTGCCGAGCCGAAGCCGGCGCGCATGGCGACGGCCTCCATGTCCAGTCGCGAACCGGCGAGCATCTCGCGGGCAAGAGCCACGCGCATGCGGTTGACGAAATCCGTAACGCTCATGCCCGTCTGCTCGTTGAACAGCCGTGAAAGGTTGCGCGGGCTGGCGCCGCTGAGGCGGGCGAGCGACGCCACCGACCAATCCTCAGACGGGCTGGCGGCCACTGCATCCTGTGCACGGTGAATGACCGGGTGGATATGGTTGCGACCTTCGAGCCAGGGCGAAAGCTGCGGATCCGAGCCGCCGCGCCTGAGATAGACGACAAGATATCGCGCCACCGCAAGCGCACAGGCATGTCCCGCCGCTTCGGCAACGATATGCAACATGAGGTCTATGCCGGCAGTGATGCCAGCACTGGTGAGGCGATCTCCATCCTCGACATAGAGCCGGTTGTCCCGGACGCGCGCGGTGGGCGCGAGCCTTACAAGATCCTCTATGCAGCCATGATGGGTGGTGCAATCGCGGCCGTCGAGCATGCCTGCTTCGGCAGCGAGCAATGCGCCCGAGCAGATCGAGACCAGACGAATTCCCGGAAGAATGGTGCGCTTCAGCCATGCGACAATGGCAGCCTGGTCGGCGCGCTCCTGTTCGTTCCCTGGGGCGCTGTTTTCCATCGGGGCATCGGCGCTGCCGGCGATGATGACAAGCGCGGTATCGGGCAAGCGTTCCGGCAATGCGGCGACGCCCGTAACGGCAAGGCCGATCGAGCTGCCGACCGTCGCCGATGGACCGATATAGGTGACGGTAAAGCGCACCGTGCGCTGTTCGAGGTTCGCCTTGCGCAGCACTTCGATCGGGCCGGCGACGTCGAGCAGCAGCACGCGCGGCGGCACGACGACAAAGACCGGGATATCGAAGGGCTGCGTGGCGTCCGTCATGCGGCGAGTGACTTTCCACGCCCTGCCAGGGCCTGGTCTACGGTCGCGATCCGAGCGAAACGGCCTGACAGGACCAGTTCGGTCCGGTCCCGAATTTCCCTCGCGCTCCAGGTGCGTCCCGCGGCGTCGGTCATCGGGAAGGTCAGGGTCGCCTCGCCGACATAGTCGACTTGATAGCCGAGATCGGAGGCGTGGCGGGTGGTCGTCTCGCAGCACTGTTCGGTGCGAATGCCGGAGACGAGGATACGACGGACGCCATTTTCGGTCAGCCACACGTCGAGACCGGAACCGACCAGGGCGCTATGCCGCCTCTTCCTGAACGTCGCCCTGGGCACGATCCTGAGCGGGGCGAGTGTGCTGACAAACCCGGATTCTTCCGAAAACGGCCCGGTTTTATCAACATGGAAGATCTGGATAATGGGTATTCCATCGGCTTCCGCGCCGTCGATCAGAGCCTGCTGACGATCGATATAAGCGGAGGCGAGGTTTTCATCCCAATAATCGCGGTGTCGGAAGGACTCTTGAGCGTCGATAACGAGAAGGATAGTTTCATGGCCGGACATTTTTTGCTCCATCCAGGTTGATCATGAAGTCATATTCGGCGATTTGAAGACAGAGGAAAATGCGCGCGCCGGACAAATAACGGACAATTCGCGCCATCGATGGCAGACATCGGCGGTGGAAGCCGTGTCACGCTTCCACCAGACGGTCCGCACATGCTAAGGAAGTCGGATGCGACTGCTTGTGGTGGAGGACAACAAGGATCTGGCGGCCTGGCTGGGTAAAGCCCTGCGACAGGCGCAATATGCGATCGACATTGCCCACGACGGCGAGGACGCGGAGCATATGCTCAAGGTGGCGGAGTATTCCGCGATGATCCTCGACCTGGCGCTGCCGAAGCTTGACGGATTGACGCTCTTGAAGCGACTGCGACAGTCCGGAAACAAGCTGCCGGTCATCATCTTGACCGCGAATGCGAGCCTGGACGGCCGTGTTGCAGGGCTTGACAGCGGTGCCGACGACTATCTCGCCAAGCCCTTCGAAATCGCCGAACTCGAAGCGAGGATCCGTGCGGTGGTCCGCCGTGGCCAGGACCGGGCATCGTCTGAAATCACCGTCGGCAACCTGCGCTTCTCCGGTGGGACGCGGCAGTTTTTCGTCGCAGGCGAGCCGCTGCAACTGACGCCGCGCGAATATGCCGTGCTTGAGCAACTCGTCATGAAGCTTGGCAACACAGTCTCGAAAGCCGCCCTTTCTGAAAGCGTGTTCGGTTTTGACGACGAGGCGGATCCGAGCGCCATCGAAATCTACGTCCACAGACTGCGAAAGAAGCTCGAGAGCAGTTCGGTTCAGATTGCGACGTTGCGCGGGCTCGGCTATCTCCTCAGACATGTCCATTAGTCTCGTCACCAAGGTGGGCGCAACGATCGCGCGGCTCAGCCAGAGCCTGAGGGTGCAGTTGCTCTGCTGGGTGCTGCTGACCCTGTTCGGCGCGATCGGCTTCAATCTCTACGACAGCTTCTGGATGGCCGACGCGACGGCAAAGCTGGTGACGGATCGAACACTTCTGGCCTCGGCTCGCGTCATTGCCGAGGCCGTTCGCGTCGATGAGGACGGCAATGTTCAGGTGGATGTGCCGCCTTCCGCGCTGGAGATGTTTGATACAGGCTTCGGCGACCGGGTATTTTACCAGGTGATCACCGCGTGGGGCAGTCTGGTGAGCGGTCTTCCCGACCTGCCGTTGCCGGCCGTCCAGCGGGCAGCGGAGGATCGCGCGTTCCATGGTGCCGATGTGCGCGTCATGATGCTCGACCATCCTGTCGTCGGCCTTCCCGATGACAGCGCGATCTCCGTCACCGTCGCCGTGACGCATAACAGCCAGTATGCGATGCGAAGGCAATTGTGGCTCTCAGACTTTTCGAAGCAGTTCGTGCTCGTCTTCGTCGCCAGCCTGGTGACCATCCTTGGGCTCCAACGGGGCTTGGCGCCTGCGCTGAGACTGCGGGACGCCGTGCGCCAGCGCGGCCGCAATCGTCTTGATCCGCTGCCGCCCGGGATGGTGCAGAGCGAGTTGCAGCCGCTCGTCCATGCCCTGAACGACCATATGGAGCGCGTCCAGAACCAGATGGCTGCGCAGCGACGGTTCGTATCCAATGCCGCGCATCAGCTCCGAACACCGCTGGCGTTGATTTCGACCCAGGCGAGCGTGGCGGCCCGCGAAGCCGATGCGGCTCGCCGCGATGAGGCGCTTGTCGCTCTTCGCACCAGCACGAAGCAGATTTCGCGTCTTGCCAGCCAGCTCCTGACCTTGTCGCGGGCCGAGCCCGGAAGCCGGCGCCCGCGCAGCGATGCGGCCGACCTTAGCAAGGGTGCCCGCGAAATCCTCGAAGCGCATGCCGAAGAGGCGCTCAGGCGCAACATCGACGTCGGCCTGGAAGCGGTCCGCCCGGTCATTGTCGAAGGCGACGCGACGATGTTGCGCGAAATGTTGGTCAACCTCATAGACAACGCGATCCGCTATACCCGCCCGAATGGACGGGTGACCGTCGCCGTCGGGCAGGCGGACGGCAACGCCGTCGTAACCGTCGAGGACGATGGTCCGGGTATCCCCGATGCGGAGCGCGAACAGGTTTTCGAACGATTCTACCGGGTCATGGGAACCGAAGCTGAGGGGAGCGGTCTGGGGCTCTCGATCGTTCGGGAGGTCGTCGAAGGTGCGGGAGGTTCGGTCTCGCTCGACGATGCGGAAGGCGGTGGTCTCGTCGTTACCGTACGGATTCCGCTGACGTGAACCTGAGCTCGAAGAAATCCTCGTTTCAAGATTGATCCGCATCAAATGAAATAAGGCCGGGCATGATGCCCGACCTTCCGTCGATCTGCCTTACAGCGCCGTGCGTCTTTTGAGACGCGCAAAGGACGCTGTAAATTCTATCCCTAAATCGATTCCGATTTAAGGAATTATGCAGGTGGAGGAGGTCGATTTCATCACTGGGTATCAAGGTGCTGTTGCGGACGCCATTTTGCGAGACGCTTCTCGATCTGCGTCATGATGAACTCGGCAATCAGGGTGACGATCATGACGAGAACGATGGCAGCGTACATTCCGGCCGCGTCGAACGTGCCCTTGGCGATAGAGATCAACTGGCCGATGCCGAAACGGGCGCCGACGAACTCGCCGACGATGGCCCCGATGATGGCAAAGCCGAAGGAGACATGGAGGCTGGCGAAGATCCAGCTCATGGCGGAGGGGATGACGACAGTGCGCGTCACTTGCCAGTTGGACGCACCGAGGATGCGTGCATTGGCGATCATGTTGCGGTCGGCCTCGCGCACGCCCTGAAAGGCATTCGCGAACACGACGAAGAATACCATGATAAAAGCGAGCGCGACCTTCGAGGCAAGGCCGAGGCCCATGATCATGATGAAGATAGGCGCAAGGACGACGCGCGGAATGGAATTGATCGCCTTGATGTAGACAGAGAAGACGTCGGCGAGAAACAGGTTCCGGCCGAGGCTGATGCCGACGATCACGCCGGTAAAGGACCCCGCGAAAAAGCCGATCAGCGCCTCTTCCATCGTGACCCAGAGATTGTACCAGAGCGAGCCTTCACTGGTCCCGTTGACAGCCCAATCGTAGAGGCGATAAACGATCTCGCTCGGGCTGGAATAGAAGAATGCGTCGATCCACATCAGGTTGGACGTAATTTCCCAAAGTGCCAGCACGGCAACCAGAATGCCGACCTGCAGGCATAGCACATGCTGTTTGCGTCTCTTGATCGCGCGGGTCGCAACGGCTTCGATTTCCGCATCGGAGGTTCCCGGGCGGAAAAGCGGGGCCATCGTGGTGTCGGTAAGTGTATCGGCCATCGTTATTCTCCTTACGCTGCCTCGGTGGAACGCCGGTATCCGGCATCCACCTCCTGCCGAAGATCCTCCCAGATGGTTCGGCAGTAATCGATGAATTGCGGTTCATAGCGGATTTCCGACACGACGCGGGGCCGTGGCAGATCGATCTTGTAGACCGATCTGACGGTCGCCGGTCCCGCTGTCAGCACATATACCTTGTCGGCCAGCGCAACGGCCTCCTCGAGATCATGGGTGACGAAGACCACCGATGCCTTGCGTTCCGCCCATAGCCGCAGCAATTCCTCGTGCATGACGGTGCGGGTCTGAACGTCGAGCGCGGAGAACGGCTCGTCCATCAGCAGAATTTCGGGCTCGTTGATGAAGGTCTGTGCCAGCGAGACGCGCTTGCGCATGCCGCCCGAGAGCTGATGCGGATAGTGATGCAGGAATTTCGACAGTCCGACCCGGGCAAGCCAATTCTTGGCGCTGGCTTCCGCCTGGGCTCTGGCTGCGCCGCGAAACAGCGGCCCCGCCATCACATTGTCGATGACGTTTTTCCACGGGAAAAGGGCATCCGTCTGAAAAACAAAACCGACGCGTGGGTCGATGCCGTTGACCGGACCGCCCATCAGCCGGACTTCGCCCGCGCTTGGTCGGGCGAGACCTGTCACGAGGTTGAGTGTGGTGGATTTTCCGCAGCCGGTCGGGCCGACGACCGCGACGAATTCACCTTTTTCCACCGACATGGTGAAATCGCGTAGCGCCGTCAGCGACTTGCCGGTCGGCGAGACGAAACGCCGGCTGACATTGAGGAGCTCGATGGCGGCCCCCTGACTATGATTGGACATGTTTTTTCCTCAAAGAGTAGAAACAGGCGTACAGGTCGGTAACCCGTCACCCCACGGCAGCGGGTGACGGGTCAGCGCTTACATTGCCTGGGCGTGCTTCACGTATTCCGTCGTATAAGTCTTCGACAAATCGATCTGCTTGCCCTGCATATTCTTGGAGAAAGCGGACAACACGGCCAGAACCGTCTTCGGGCCATCTTCTGGCATGATGCCATCAGCGGTAAACATGCCCTTGCCGGCATCGAGGGCCTTGATGTAGCCCTCCTTGTCGCCGACGTAGAAATCCTTCGGCATCTTTTCGGCAATTTCAGCGCCGGTATGCGTATTGATGAAATGCAGCGTCTTGACGAAGGCGTTGGCGAGCTTCTGAGTCTCTTCCTTGTGTGCCTCTGTCCACGCCGTTTCCATGTAGAGTGAGGCTGCCGGATAGGTTCCGCCGAGCGCCTTGCGCGATCCTTCGATGGTGCGCATGTCCACCAGTACCGAAGCTTCCTTGGTCTTCAGCAGGCGTGAAACAGTTGGTTCGGTCGTCATGCCAACCTGGATGGCGTCCTGCTGCAGGGCGGCGATGAAGGTCGTTCCGGCACCGACCGGGACCGATGTGACATCCCCGCCCTTCAGACCGGCCTTTGCGACCATGTATTGGGTGAGGAAATTGGTAGAAGAGCCCAGGCCGGTTACGCCAGCGCTGTGTCCCTTGAAGTCAGCGACCGACTTGATCTCGGGATGCTTCGACGACACCAGTTCGACTTCGCCCGGCGCTTGGCTGAACTGCACGATGGATTCGACGAACTTGCCCTTCGCCTGCAGATCCACACAATGATCGTAGAAGCCGACAACGCCCTGAACGGCGCCAGCCAGAAGCTGGTTTTCGGCGTCGACACCGGCAGGTTCGTTCAGGAGTTCGACGTCGAGACCCTCATCCTTGAAGTAACCGAGCGATTCGGCAAGCTTGGCGGGCAGATAGATCTGCTTCTCATAACCGCCGACCATGATGGTGATCTTATCGGCCGCATGTGCGGCGCTGGTCGCGAAAGATGATGCGGCGAGAAGCGTGGAAAAAGCGACGGTGTGAAAAAGGCTGCGTGAATAACGCATAGAAATCTCCTCCTTGTGGTTGCGTGCATCGTCGTCTCGCCACCTTGACCGTGTCTCCTCCACGATGCCGCCCCTTTCTATGACGTCGAAGCTTTCAACTAGCTTTCAGCCGCAGACGGGCAGGCAGCCCGTCCAATCCCGTCCATGCATCAATGACAGCGCCAGCATTTTTCCGAGCGCATCGGCAGCGTTCAGCGCTCGCGCTAACCGCTTCAACATGAAAATCGTGAGACGTCTTGTCCGCGCCGTTAAGGTCACCTGATGACCGGCTGGAACGTGTGAGCTCTTGGGATCAGATGTCAGCTCGTAAAGCTTCGCAGATCCCTCAGGAGATTGCGGTATCTCGCCTGGCTGCCGACCAGATGGTCGCGCATGGCGTTGCGGGCAGCTTGATCATCCCTGTCCGAGATGGCGACGACGATCGCCTGGTGCTCCTTGTGGATCAGCTTTCGATAGGCGGTCTGTTCGGCCGTCCTCGTTTCCGGAACGAGCCTCGACTGCGGGATGATCGCCGAACCCTGGGACTCCAGGAACTGCCTGAACAGCGGATTGTTCGTGGCTTCCGCGATCGCGGCATGGAGCTCGAGATCCGCATCGCGAATGGATTGATCACTCTCGATGCACCGGAGGATTTTCCGGTGGCATTCGAATATCGCTTCCTCCTGTGCCGGCGAGCGGCGTAGGGCTGCAAGGCCCGCTGCCTCGATTTCGACAGGTGTTCTGATCTCAAGTACCTCAAGATCGGAGGCGACGCGGGCCTTGTCGACTTTCCGCGCGGAGAGCGCCGGATCGGCACCGAGTACGAAAATACCCGCTCCCTGGCGCACCTCGACAAGCCCGTCGGAGCGAAGTGCTGCCACCGCCTCACGCACGACGGTCCGGCTGACGCCGTGTGTTTCGGTCAACTCATGTTCACTCGGAAGCTTGTCGCCGGCGGAATATTGGCCGCTCAATATGGCTTGCCGGAGGCTTTCGCCGACCTGTGTGACCAGCGACCCCGAGCCTTTGCTGCGATCCTTCATCTGCATAGCCACGCCTGACCCCCGCATCGGCTTTGATCCGAGTGCCATTCAAACGCGCGGCACCCGAAATTCACGATTCATCACACATGTATGACAAATTTGGTGGTCTTTCAATGGATGAACCGCGCTTGTCGCTTGCCGGTATCGCCGACAACGGCGGTACGTTGCAGATGATCTGTTGGGTCTTGGCGCGGCAGCCTCCCAGGTGACTCATCCCGAGGTGCGTAGCCCATAGGGCGAAGCCTCGAAGGACATGCCGCAACTTTGCTCCTTGCATTCAGCACCGCCGGCGTGCCCGCCTCGCCCTTCGAGGCCCCTTGCGGGGCACCTCAGGATGAGGCTCTCTTGAGCTTTATCGTGGCATCCTTCCGCGCGCCTCTTCCTTTGCCTCGGTGATGGAACTCAGATAAGCACTCACAACCGCCTGGTCGACTCCCCGCGCACGAATCTCGGCGTCAGGATAAAATCCTGCGGCGGTGCTGCGGCGCCCTCCGGGCTTGCTATTCTTGCCAGCAGACGTTGTGCCGTCAGCTCGCCGAGCTTCTGCGCATCCTGCACCACCATGGTGATGCGTGGCGTGATGACGTTGCTCCAGGGCACGTCGTCGACCATCGCCAGCGACACGTCGTCAGGGCAGCGGAAACCCATCTCCTGCATGACCTGAAGCGCTGCGAGACCCGTCATGTTGTTGGCGCCGATGATGGCGGTCGGCCGATCGCGGCGGGTGAGCAGGCGCATTGCCTGCGCATGGCCGCCGGTTCTGGTGTAGCCGCCTTCGACCACCAGCGAAGGATCAAGGTCCACGCCGGCGCCGGCCATCGTATCCATGAAGCCCTTCAGGCGCTCGTCGGCGGTGTGCAGGCCGCTCGGCCCGGAGATGAAGCCGATGCGCCTATGGCCGAGCTGCAACAAATGTTCCGTCAGGATGGTGGTGGTCAGCGGATTGTCGGAACCGACAAAATCGCGCTCGGCGCCCTCCACCTTCTGGTCGAACATCACGATCGGGGTTTTGAAGTCGCGCAGGAAGGTGGCGTACTCCTCACCGCGCCCGTTTGCCGCCAGCGCAATGCCGGCAATCTTCTGCGCCTCCAGCCGCTCCAGCAGCGCCCGTTCGAGATCGGCCCTGCCGGAGGAGTCGGCGATCAGGACAAAATACCCGTTATCGAGCGCCTGGTGCTCGATCTCGCGGCGGATGTCGCCGAAGAACATGTTGCCGAGATTGGCCGAGACGAAACCGATCAGCGAGCTGCGTCCGCGCGCCAGCGTCTGGGCCACCGGGTCGATGCGATAACCGGTCGATTTTATCGCCTGCTGGATGCGGTCGAGCGTCTCGGCGCCGACCCGCTTCGGGCTGTTGAGCGCGAGCGAGACGGTCGAGATTGAAACCCCCGCAAGGCGCGCGACATCTCGTATGGTTGTCATGGTTATCGAACCGGTTCTAATGTCTTGTTATGTCCGATATTATTGGTCTGCGCAACGTTCGTGCTGCAAAACACGTGTTTGCAGGGCTTCCTTTCTGAACTTGTGATCGCGAATTTCGGCTTGACAGACATCGGATCAGGCGAGATGATCGTTTACCGAACCGGTTCGATATGATGTTGAGCCGGAAAACAGGGAGGAGAAACCTGTGACGAGTTCGGAACGCCAGCCGGAAAATCCGGCATCTGGAGGGGCGGAGAAACACGCCTGGTTCAGCCAGGATCGCCTGGGCATGTTCATCCATTGGGGCCTCTATGCCCTAGGAGCCCGGCACGAATGGTTGAAGAACCGGGAAGAGCTGACCGACGACCATTACCAGCGCTATTTCGACAATTTCGATCCCGATCTCTATGATCCCAAGGAGTGGGCGCGGCGGGCACGTCTTGCCGGCATGAACTATGTCGTGGTGACGACCAAGCATCATGAGGGCTTCTGCCTCTGGGACAGCAAGGTGACGGACTACAAGGCGCCGAACACGCCCTGCGGCAAAGATCTGCTCACGCCGCTGGTCGAAGCTTTCCGCGCCGAAGGGCTGAAGATCGGCTTCTACTATTCGCTGCTTGACTGGCACCATCCCGATTTCCCGATCGACGTTCACCATCCGCTACGCAACCATCCCGACGCCAAGGCGCTGAATGCCGGCCGTAACATCGCCAACTACGCTGCCTATATGCGCGAACAGGTGCGCGAGCTTCTGACCGGCTTCGGCCGCATCGACATCATCTGGTTCGATTTCAGCTACCCGCGGCGCGAATATCGCGGCCTGCCCGGCAAAGGGCGGGCCGACTGGGAAAGCGAGCGCCTGGTCGAGCTGGTGCGCGAGCTGCAGCCCGGCATCATCGTAAACAACCGCCTCGATCTGCCGCCCGGCAACCTGCCCGACGTGACGACTCCGGAGCAATATACGCCGCGCGTGGCACCCGCTATCGCCAGCCAGGGGGTGCGCTGGGAAGCCTGCCATACCTTCAGCGGCTCCTGGGGCTATCATCGTGACGAGGATACCTGGAAGAGCCCGGAACAGATCATCCAGCTGCTCATCGATTCCGTCGCGCTCGGCGGCAACCTTCTGATGAATGTCGGCCCGACCGGCCGGGGCACGCTCGACGCGCGCGCCATCGCCGCGCTCGAGGTCTACCAAAATTGGATGGCCGTGAATGCGCGCTCCATTTACGGGGCAGGACCGTCCGATTATCCAGCGCCGGCCGGCTGCCGCTATACGCAGCGCGACAACCGCCTCTATCTGCATGTTTACAACTGGCCTTACCGCCACATCCACATCGAGGGCATCGCCGACAGGATCGCCTATGCGCAGTTCTTGCACGACGCCAGCGAGGTCCGCTGGCTCGCCCAGACCAGGGATGTGGATTCCAATGTCGGCGTGATGGTGCCGGAAGGCATGATCACGCTCGAACTGCCGGTCCGGCGCCCGGATGTTACCGTGCCGGTGATCGAGATCGTACTCAAGGCGTGATCTCGGTCGCACCCCGCGTGTCCTTTGCGTTCATGGAGGGAGGAGAAACCCATGAAGGTTTTGAAGAAAGCGCTTTTGCTCGCCGCGGTCGGCAGCAGCCTCTATGCCACCGCCGCATCGGCCGAGCAGGTCAACTTGACCTGGCAGATGTGGACCGGCTCCGAAACCGACACCAAGAGCTGGCAGCACCTAGCCGAGATGGTGACCGCCAAGTATCCCGATATCAAGGTGACGCTGACGACGACGGGCTGGGTCGACTACTGGACGCGGCTGCCGGTGCTGGCGGCATCGGGACAGCTCGCCGACATCGTTTCCATGCAGTCGCTGCGCATGCCGAACTTCTATTCGCTGCTCGAGCCTCTGAATGACCGGATCGAGGCCGACAAATTCGACGTCGGCGCCTTCACACCCTCGATTATCGGCGGCATGTCGGTCGACAAGCAGCTCTACGGTCTGCCTTACGACGTTGGGCCGTGGGTCATCTATTATAACCAGGACGCGCTCGAAGCCGCCGGCGTTCCGCTGCCGAAGCCGGGCTGGACGCTTGCCGAGTTCACCGATGCCGCCAAGAAGCTGACGAAGGACGGCAAGTACGGCTTCGGCATTACACCGACGAACTACTCGGTCCTGGCCGCGGCCTGGGGCGATAAATACGTCAACGACGCCGGTGCGCTTGACTTGACCAGTGCAAGCGCAGTTGCCGCCGCCGACAGGCTGATCGGCTTTGCCGCCAAGGATAAGGTCGCGCCGCTGGTCCCCTCGGGTGGCGCGGATCCCGGTGATGTCGTCCAGGGCCGGTTCAATTCGGGCAACGTCGCCATGTATATCGACGGCCCCTGGTCGATCATCGGCATGAAGGACCAGGCGAAGTTCAAGATCGGCCTCACCACCCTGCCGCGCGATGAGGGCGAACTTTCGGCCGTCACCGCAGGCTCCGGTTTCGGCATTTCCACGACGAGCAAGAACATGGACGCGGCCTGGAAGGCGATCCAGGTGCTGACCAGCTCGGAAGCCTTGTCCTATCTCGCCAAACAGGGCCGTGCCTTGCCGGCGCGCACGGCGTCGCAATCGGCCTGGTACAAGGTGGCGGCCAAGGACATCACCAATGGCGGCGAGGCCATCGACTATTCCCTGGCGCACTCCGTACCCTACGTGATCACCAACAACTGGGCAGCGGTGGAAAACCTCTTCAACCAGTATTTCCCGCCGGCTTTTGCCGGCAGCGCCGATGCCAAGCAGACGATGGAGTCCATCCAGAGCCTTGCGCAGCAATAGAGCCAGCGCGTCCGACAGGACGCGCCGTCGCCTGAAATCTGCGCATGATCCTTTCGGAAAATGGATTCCGATTTTCGGGTCATGCGCCAGCTCTCGCTGCGGCAGGACCTGCCGCGCATGGAGGAAGACATGTCGCAAAGCGCTGTTGCCGAAGTTGCCTTGCAGCCCGCTCAGCCACGGCGCTTCCTGAAGCCGGAGACCCAGACAGCCATGCTGTTCCTGCTGCCGAGCTTTCTCGGCTTCATGGTCTTCATGGCCGTGCCGATCCTGGCATCGCTGGCGCTCAGCTTTACCAACTGGCAGCTGATCTCGACGCCATCCTTCGTCGGCTTTCAGAATTATATCAGGCTCTTCACTGTCGATCCGGCCTTCTACACCGTACTCCGCAACACGCTGTTCTTCGCCATCGAGTATCTGGCGCTGAATATCATCGTCTCGCTGACGCTGGCGGTCTGGATATCGAGCCTGAAGCGCGGCAAGGCGATCTTCCGGGTGATCTTCTTCCTGCCGACCTTCACACCGACCATTGCGGCGTCGGTGGTCTGGCTGCTGATCTTCACGCCGGACGGGCTGGCCGACACCATCATCCGAGCGCTCGGCCTCGGCCTGCCGAATTTCCTGCTGAGCTCGACTTGGGCCATGCAGGCTGTCGTGCTCGTCACGCTGTGGGCGAATGTCGGCTACAACGTCGTGATGTTCAACGCCGCTCTCGACCTCGTGCCGAAGCACTATCTCGAGGCAGCGACGATCGACGGCGCCAATGCCTGGCAGCGCTTCTGGCGCATCCGCCTGCCGCTCATCTCGCCGACCATCTTCTTTGGCACCGTGATGACGGCGATTACCTCGCTGCAGGTCTTCGACGAGATATTCGCGATGACGCGCGGCGGCCCGGGCTCGGCAACGGCGACGCTCGGTTTTGCGATCTACCAGAAGGGCTTCACCAACTTCCAGATGGGCTATGCCTCAGCTCTCGCCTGGGTGATGTTCGTCATGATCATGGCGCTCACCATCCTGCAATTCCACATGCAGCGCAAATGGGTGCATTATGACGATTGACCCGGCCTCACGGCATCCGCATTCCGTGTCTCAGCATCGTCACCGTATATTGCGGCGTGTCGGCACCTTCGTCAGCTACGCGGGACTTTCGCTGATCGCGCTGCTTTTCCTCTTCCCCTTCTTCTGGATGGTGTCGAACGCGGTGCGCTCCAATGCCGAGGTGATGGCCGTGCCGGTCCGCATCTTCCCCGAGGAGTATCATTGGGGAACATTCGTCGAAGCCTTGGTTTCCCTGCCGTTCGGAACCTTCCTGTTGAATTCCTTCGTGGTCGCCTGCGGCGTGACGGCGATCGTGATTGCGGTATCCTGCCTTTCCGCCTACGCCTTCGCCCGGCTGAAGTTTCCCGGCCGGGAAGGGCTGCTGCTTACTTATCTCAGCACGCTGATGATCCCTCAGGTGATGCTGGTCATCCCGCTCTTCCTCATCGTCAGCAAGCTCGGCTGGATCAACACCTATCACGGCATGATCCTGCCGGTCGCCTTCAGCTCCTTCGGCACCTTTCTGCTGCGGCAGTTCATCCTCGGCATTCCCAAGGATCTCGACGAGGCGGCGATGATGGACGGGGCTTCCCGCCTGCGCATCCTGGTCACGGTCATCGTTCCACTTGCCATGCCAGCCATCGGCCTCTTGTCGCTGTTCACCTTCATTGCACAGTGGAAGAGCTTCCTCTGGCCGCTGATCGCCACCAGCGGCGTCGAAAAGGCCACGCTGCCGCTCGGCCTCACCCTGTTCCAGACACAGCAGGGCACCGCCTGGAACTACATCATGGCCGGTGCGACCATCTCCATGCTGCCGGGTGTCGTCCTGGCCATCGTGCTGCAGAGGGTGATCTACAAGGGTATCACCGTCAGCTCCGGATTCGGTGGACGCTAATCTTCACAAGAACAAAGATCTGAGTGCATTGCATCAAATTTGGTGTGATGCCCTTCAAGCCCGGTCGATTGCAATCGAAGAAGGCGCTCCTGCCGCCGCAAGATCACAGCCTCGCGCTTAACTTTTGCTTCCGGAAGAAAGGTAAAATTTAACCAAAATTTGAAATAACGCATTCATATCCGAATTGTGCAGGGGAATTCATGAAAACCGCCACGCTTGCATCCATCGCCTTGGCGATATCGATCTCTGCTGCCCATGCCCAGACGATCGGGGTTTCGATGTCAGGTCTCGACAAATTCAGGACGGCGCTTCTCAACGGCGTCGTCTCGCATGGGCAGACGATATCCGGCCTCAAACTCGTCACCGAGAACGCCAATGGCGACAAGGAGCTCCAGAAGCAGCAGGTGCAGAAGCTCATTGCCGACAAGGTCGACGCGATCATTCTTGCCGTCTCCGATGGCGACCTCGGGCCGCAAATGACCAAGATGGCGGCAGATGCCGGCATTCCGCTGGTCTACATCAACAACGTTCCTTCCAACCTGCTGGACCTGCCGGACAATCAGGTGGTGGTCGCCTCCAATGAGAAGGAATCCGGAACGCTGGAGACCAAGCAGGTCTGCGCGCTCCTTAAAGGCAAAGGTCGCGTCGTCGTGCTGATGGGCGAACCCTTCCACGCCGCTGCCCGTGCCCGCACCCAGGATATATCAGACGTCATCGCCACCCCGGATTGCAAGGGCCTTCAGATCGTCGAGCGGCAGGCCGCCTATTGGTCGAGCGATTATGCCGACCAGCAGATGCAGGAATGGCTGTCGGCCGGCGTCAAGTTCGACGCGGTCATCGCCAATAATGACGAGATGGCGCTCGGCGCGATCCGGGCCATGAAGAAGGCCGGCATGCCGATGAAAGATGTCGTCGTCGCCGGCGTCGACGCGACCGACGACGCGCTCGCCGCCATGGTGGCCGGTGATCTCGACGTGACCATTCTCCAGAGCGCCGTCGGACAGGGCGCCGCCGCTGTCGACGCCGCCACGAAGTTGATCCGCAAAGAGAAGGTGCCGCGCGAAAACGACGTTCCCTTCGAACTCGTCACACCTGAGAACATTGCCACCTATCTGCCGAAGAGCCAGTGAGCATAAGAGGATTATGATGTTGCATTTCTGGAATAAATTCGGCATTCGCGCGCAGATCACCTCCGGCTTCGTGCCGCTGATCCTGTTGATGAGCCTGCTCACGGTCAGCGCGATCTCCGGCATGAACGGACTCGCCTCGATCTTTGCGTCTTATCGTGCCACGGCCGGCCAAAGTCTCGCCATCTCGGACTACAGCGACCAGCTGCACGAGATTCAGATGTCGGCGGAAGCCTTCCGCTCTACCCCGACGCAAGATGTCGTCGATCGCTTCCGAGCCGGCGTGAAGGCGTTCGACGCCGACGATCCGCGTTTCGCCGGCAACAAGGACCTGCAGTCCGGCCTTGCGGCGATCCGCCGGGACATTGCCGCCTATGGTAAGGCTTTCGAAGAGATCGTTGCCCTTCAGGCCAGGCGTGACGCCTTGATCTCCAAGGTCACCGAATTCGGCCCCTGGACCAGCATCGCGCTCAACGACGTCGTGCGCAGCGCCTGGCGCCAGAACGATGTGGCCCTGCTGCAGAAGACGGCGGCGACGCTGGAGGCTCTGAACCGCAGCCTTTATTTCTCCGAGCGCTTCGTGCATTCCAACGATTTCGCCGCCTATGACACGGCGCAGGCGGCACTGGCCGAATCGCTCACGCTCAACGAAGCCGCTGCCAAGGCCGCGAAGAACGAACTGCAAAAGAAGCGCCTGATGGGCGCCGGCCAACTGATGCAGAATTACACTGCCCGTCTCGGCGACATGAAGGACGTTCTGCAGGCCTCGGGCAACATCCGCCAGACGCAGCTCAGCGTGCTCGCGCCGAAAATCTCAGGCGGCTTCAAGGATCTGCAGGCAACTGTTACCGGTGCGCAGAAGACCCTGGACGGTTCGGTGGACGCAACGATTGCCTCCGCGACCAGTGCGACGCTCGTCATCAGCGGGCTGCTGATCGTCATCGGCCTCGTACTTTCCTATTTCGTCGGCCGGCTGATTTCCTCGGCGGTGCGCAACATGGCCCAGTCCATGGAGCAGCTTGCCCGTGGTGAGGAAGGAATCGTGATCACGGGCGTCGAACATCGCCACGAGTTGGGAGCCATGGCGCGTTCGCTGAAGGTATTCCAGGAAACGGGGCGCGCCAAGCTGATCGCGGAAGCCAATGCCGAACGCGCCCGCCTGGCGGCCGAAGAAGAGCGGCTGCGCCAGGAGGCCGAGCGGCTCAGCGACGCGCAGGTGATGGAACATGCCTTCCGCCAGATCTCCGTCGGGCTGGACGCGCTGTCGAAGGGCGATCTCACCGTCCGCGTCGGCGAAGTCGACCATCGCTATGTCAGGATCCGGGATCATTTCAACAATTCGGTCGCGAGCCTCGAAGAGGCGGTTGACGCCGTCATTCGCGCGGTCGGCACCATCCGCTCCGGCCTTGCGGAAATCTCCACCGCCTCCAACGATCTCGCCCGCCGCACCGAGCAGCAGGCAGCCTCGCTGGAGGAGACCGTCGCAGCGTTGGGTGAGGTGACCCGCGGCGTCAATGGAACGGCCGAGGGCGCAAGCCGCGCCCAGGGAGTCGTGGCGACCGCCCGCACCAATGCCGAAAAGGGCGGCGAGATCGTTGCCCGCGCGATCGATGCGATGACGGAAATTCAAAATTCGTCGTCCAAGATCGGCAACATCATCAGCGTCATCGATGAGATCGCCTTCCAGACCAACCTGCTGGCGCTGAATGCTGGCGTGGAAGCGGCTCGCGCCGGCGAAGCAGGCAAGGGCTTTGCCGTCGTCGCCCAGGAAGTCCGCGAGCTCGCCCAGCGCTCCGCCAACGCGGCAAGGGAGATCAAGCAGCTGATCTCTACCTCCTCGGCGCAGGTCAAGACCGGCGTCCAGCTGGTGGGTGAATCCGGCCTGTCGCTCGAACAGATCGTCGAGCAGGTCACCGCCATGAATGCGACCGTGGCCGAGATCGCCGTTGCCGCCCGCGAACAGGCGACGAGCCTGCGCGAGGTCTCCGCCGCCGGCGACCAGATGGATAAGGTGACGCAGCAGAACGCCGCGATGGTCGAAGAGACCACGGCCGCCGCCCAGAGCTTGACGCATGAAACCGAAAGCCTTGCCGAGCTGCTGCGGCGCTTCAGGACGAGCAGCGGCCGGGGATCGGAGCATCGGCATTACGCGCTGGCATCCTGACGTCCTGTCGATACGAGCAAACGCCGCCGCCCGAAATGGCGGCGGCGTTTGCTCGTGTCTGGTGTCGTATCAATGGCTCCCGGATGCCGGAGCGTGCGGTGCGCCGGCAATGCTCTTGCGAACGTGACGAATTGCCGTCCAGACGGCGAAAAGCACGACCGGGATGGCTCCGAGGACGGCGAGCTTCGCCATGTGCGGATCAACGCCCAGTTCGGAAATGCTTTCCAGGCAGATCTTCGCCAGCCCGACGGTGTAGTAGGTGATGGCGATGACGGAGAAGCCTTCGACCGCCTGCTGGATATGCACCTGGATCCGCGCCCTCTCTTCCATCGAGGTCAGTAGCGAGGCGTTCTGATCTTCGAGCTGAACCTGCACGGTCGTCCGGAGAAGGTCTCCGGCCAGGCTCACACGTTCGGCCAGTTCGTCGAGGCGGCGTTCGGCGGCTTCGACCGAGCGGACGGCTGGTTGAAACCGCCGGTCGATGAAGGTGCCGATCCTCTGACGCTGCTCGACGCGCACCTCGCGAAGCTCCGACGTTCTGCTTGCGACGATCTCGGCATAGGCTTTCGTCGCGCCGAAGCGGTGGCGAGCGAGCGCTGAGAAGTTGAGCACATCCGACGAGAGCTTGGTGACCTCGGAAAGCAGGGCTTTGTCGACCTTGACCGCGCTTTGCATGTGCGCGATCAGCAGGTCGAGGCGCCGGTCGAAGACGGAAAGCTTCGACACCGTCTCGCGCGCCATCGGCAACGCCAGCAACGCCATCATCCGGTATGTCTCGATCTCCAGGAAACGCCTGACCATGCGGCCGGTGCGATAGGCATTGAGGTTGCGGTTGAAGAACAGGAATTCCACGAAGCCGCTGTCTGTCAGGCGGAAATTCGAATGCACTTCCGCATCGCCGCCGCCGACTTGCGAGGCGACATAATCAAGCTTCGGTTTTTCCGGACGCTGCCCGTCCTTCTCGTCGCGCACCAGCACCCGGACGGCCGCGATGACCTTCCCGTCGATCTGACGGCAGCATGTCTGAAAGGCTTCCGGCGGGTTGCTGCCGGGTTCGGCCGATGCCGGAACGACGAAGGTGAGGGTCAGGAACTCGGTATGCGCCTCCCACTTCAGCCGGCCGTCGCCGATGCGGCCGATGCCGTGGTTGCCTTCGCGGGTCGTGGAGACATCCTCCAGTCCCGGCAGGGAATTCGGTATCTGAGGAGGGGCATTCACGCCGACGATGGCGACGTGCCACACATCCGTGTCGCCATCGAAGTAAAGCGACGGCCGCGCGTGGAGCTCGTTGTGAAGCTCTCTTCGCAGCGGATGCTCGGAGCCCATCGGCATGGAAATGCACCTCTATACGGTAGGCAGTCGCCGGGTCGCCTGATGTAACCGGGTTGCCGGCATGTGTGAATTGACCATGGCGCCTGCGAGCCGGCGAAGGCCGACAACGCCTATAGCCTCTCCCGAACCGCGTGTCACCATGCCTTCACCATCGGGTGGCGGCACTGCGCATGCCTTCGCACCGACCGTTCATTTAGAGCAAGCGCCAGCCGATGAAGCTTCCAAGCAGTTGCACACTACCGCCGGCCGACATCGCGATGATGAAGGCGGTTTCGGCTTCGCCGAGGAAGGCGAAGACCGCGCCCAGTATGGCGACGCCGATCGTCGCTCCCACCATGCGGGCGACGTTGATCAAGGCGCTCGCCGTGCCGGCGCGATCTGATGTCACGGTGGAGACGGCCACCGCCGTCAGCGGTCCTGTCGCCATGCCCATACCGACGCCAGTCAGCAGCAGCCCGATCTCTTCGGCAATGAACCAGTTCGCCAGAAAGGCGGCGCCGAGCAGCAGATTGCCGAGACCCATCAAGGCGAGCCCTGCGGATATGGCCTTCTTCTTCCCCAGGCGCTCCGAGATCGCGCCGGAGAAGGGAGAGATCGCGATGAAGCTGATCGCCATCGGCAGCAGCGATAGCCCGACCTCGACCGACGCCAGCCGGCCGAGGCCGAGGGAGGCGAGCGGAAAGAGGAAGAGCGTGCCGTACATGCCGAAAGTCATCGCCGCCGTTCCCAGCATCGCGCCGCGGAACTGGCTGCCGGAGAACATCGAGATTGGAACCAGCGCCGTCTGTTCCAGCCGCCGCTCGACCCTGACGAAGAGCAAGAGAAACAGCCCGCCGGCAATGGCCAGCAGGGACGTCCAGAGGGGCGGCAGGTGCGACGATTCGATCGCGGCGAGCGTCATGACCATGAGGGCAGCGATCCCCAGCAACTGACCGAGCATGTCGAAGGATCGGCCCTGCCGATCCGCGCTCTCGGGAACGAAGAGCCGCGCTCCGGCCGCCGCAGTCAGTCCGATGGGGATGACGACGAAGAAGACGGATCGCCAACCGAAATCACGGATGAGGAAGCCCCCGAGGCTCGGGCCGATCGCCAGCGACATGCCGTTGCAGCCGGCCCAGATTCCGAGCGCTCGGGCACGGATTTTCTCATCCCGGTAGATGACCCGGATTAACGAAAGCGAAGCGGGCAGGAGCAGGGCGGAGCCGAAGCCGGTTAAGGCTCTCGCCGCGATGAGGATGGCAATGGTCGAGGCGAATGCACAGCCAAGGCTCGCCAAGGCAAAGACAGCGCAGCCGATCATGAACATTAGACGTCGGCCGTAAAGATCGGCGAACAAGCCGCCGCTGATGAGAAGTGCTGCGTAGACGAGATTGTAGGCGTCAACGACCCATTGCAGTTCAGTGACGGAGGCCTTGAGGTCGAGTCCTATTGGCTGAACCGCCAGATTGACGACCGATGTATCGACCTGCGCCACGATCACGCCAAGGCACAAAATGGCAAGAGCGGCGGGCCTCAACTGCGAGTGAGCCCCAGTGTTTTGTTCGATCGAATTCATGACGCTGCCTTTCCCCTACAGCGCCGCACGTCTTTTCAGAGGCCTAAAGGACGCTGTAACAATTTGAAGGGAGACGTAGCGTGATTCAGGCTATCGACAATTCGAAACTAGTCGAAGTGTCTGTGGGAAAGAAAAAGCCACGGCCCTGTTGCGAGGCCGTGGCTGCTGCATGCGCGCATGATGCGGGACGACGCGTGACCGGTTACTTGGCGGCGAGCGCCACGTTGACCTTGTCGACGTCGGCACTCATTGCCTTGAAGGTCTCGTCGAGGGAAAGCTCGCCGACGATCAGCTGGCTCATCCTCTGAACGATGAGCTGATAGATGGCGGAGGATCCCTTGAGACGTTCCAGGTCCCGGGCTGCCTGCGGCACGCTATTGCGGCTTGCGAGGAAGACGGCCATCGCCTCCTTGGCATTCTTGCTTTCGAGCTTGTATTGCGGGTCCTTGATGTCGGCGCCCGTCAGGATGACGTAGTTTTCAGCGATTTCACGCTGGACCTTTTCAGAGCCGAGAAACTCGATGAACGCGGCCACGGCCTCCGGAGATTTGGTGCGCTTGAAGCCGACGATCGCGGTGCCGCCAGGCATCGCATAGCAGCCGGCATCGCCGCACGGCGCGCTGATTGCCGTCCAGTCGAATGCGTCGCCGATCTTCTTCTGGAACGGATTGACCATCCAGTTGCCGGCGAGATAGGTCACGACGTTGCCGTTGACGAACTCGTCGCCCATGTTCTTGTACTGGGTTCCGCCGGCAGCCCCCCACATTTCCTTGGGGAAGGAGCCGTCCTTCGTCCAGCCGTAGAGATCCGTGACATAACGCTTGGCGGCATCGTCGGGGAAGAAGAACTTGCCGTCCTTCACGTAGTTCGAGCCGTAGGAGAATGCCGCGCCGGAAAAGCGGTGGCCCGAGCGATCCATCGTGAAGGGTATCTGAGCGCCGGTCGCCTTGGCGACGCGCGCGGAGGCTTCGACGATATCCTTCAGCGTGGCGGTGGGCTTCGGAAGCGGTTCGCCGGCCTGTTCGAACAGCGTCTTGTTGACGAAGGGCAAGTTGAAGGTTTGCGACGCGATATAGCCGTTGATCGACTGCGGGTCGTTGACGCCGGGGAAGCGAAGCGTGTTCAGGCTGTCGCCGTGCAGCTTGGCGAAACCGTCCGGGTCCTTCATGTAAGGACGCAAGTCGAGGTAATAGGGCGCCAGCTGCCAGTCGGTGATCTTGGCAATGTCAGGGCCTTCGCCGACGGCAAGCTGTACCGGCAACTGCTTGGCGACCGCATCATAGCCCGACGAGACGAAATTGACCTTGACGTCGGGATGCGCCGTCTCGAATTCTTTGCTGAGCGCTTCCATCCGCTCGACGTAAGCCTGGTCATCGTCGGTGAACAGAAAGGTGATCGTCTTGGTTTCCGCCATGGCCGCGCCGGTCCATGCGAAAGAAACGGTAGCCAGCGCCAGTGCGAGGGCTCCTGAGAGATAGGTTTTCATTTTCATCCTCCCATGAAAATATTTTCATCAATCGCGGCTTCAGCCATCGATAAACGAATTTCATATACTTGACATTCGTTCGGTCAAGCTATTTTCTGCGGCACTAGTGAATGTTTTTGAGCAATTTGCAAAAATAGCCCGCAAAAAGACATAATGAAAATATTTTCATAGAATTGCGGAGGAGGCGGTCTGTGAAAACGGAATCCAGCAAACAGCCGGGCGAGATGACGCCGGCATACAGCGTGGCCGAGGGCCAGACGATCACGGCATGGGCCGTTTCCGGCCTCATCGCCAGCTATTTTCCCGGCGAGCCCGCGCCAGCCGAAGACCGCGTGAACTATCGTTTCATCAACGGTTTCGTCGATGTCGGCGACTTGCCCTGCCGCAAGGCTTTCTGGTCGACCATGGTCGGGCGGCCGCTGCTGCCCGACACAGCCTGGCCGACCGAAAGCCTCAATCTTCCCGGCGCAAACCGCCGCGTCGAGTTCACCGGTTTCTGGCACGTGCCGACGCATCTCAGGCGATGGCTGAAGGGCACGTTCAGGACGGAGACCGCGCGAACGCTCAATCTCAGGCTGAGAACCTGCGGCGGCGTTCGCATATGGGTCAACGGACAGGAGGAAGTGCGCTTCGAACCCTTCAAGCGCAACACCGAGAGCGCAACCGACATAAGCCTGCCGCTTAAAGCCGGCGACAACCAGATTCTCGTCCATACCGAAGACCTCGCCGAGCGCGACACGACATGGTTCTTCGAACTCGAGATGCTGGACGAGGAGCCGCTCTGCGTGCTGCTGCCCGTATCGCTTGATCAGGATGAGGTCCGCGAGCTGGAAGCCCTTGCGCGCGGCGTGCGCCCGGCCCGCGACGTCTTCGTCAATCAGCCGCTGGAGATCATCTTCGGCACTGCGCCCGAACGCGATCTGCCGGTAGAGATCGAGGTCGTCGGTCATGGGCACGAACGGCCCGTTCTCGCGCACTCCCGATTGACGCTCAAGGCTCATCAGAGCAGCCTCACGGCCGACGACGTCTGCGGCATTGCGGATGGTTATCACGGCATGCATATGACGATCGGCAGCGGCACGGGTTCGGTTACGCGCGTCATCGATGCCGCCTTCATGAGCAGCATTTCGCCGGTGCCATCAGAGACGTCGCTCGCCGCCCGCAAGCGGCAGGCGCTGGAATACAGCGCCCGCTTCGGCGCCAACCGCGTCGGGCGCCTGATCGCCATGATGGAAACCGGTCACCACGACCAGGAAAGCTTCGACCGCATCATCGACGCGACGCTCGCGTCCATCGATGCGCGGGAGGATTGCTCGGATTTCATCATGGTGCCGCTGTTATGGCTGATCGGCGCCTATGGCGACCGGATGCCCAGGGCCACCATCGACCGCATCCGGCATTCTGTCCGTTCCTATCGTTACTGGGTCGACGAGCCGGGCAATGACGCGATGTGGTTCTGGAGCGAGAACCATGTGCTCTGCTTTCATACGAGCCAATTGCTGGCGGGACTTCTCCTGCCCGACGAGGTGTTTTCAGCCTCGGGCAGGACGGGGCGGCAGCAAGCGGAACTCGCGCGCCAGCGCCTCGGTCGCTGGTTCGACAGCGTCGAAGCCCATGGGTTGGCGGAGTGGAACTCGGCCGCCTATTACCCGATCGACTTCATCGGTCTGCTCGCGCTGGAGCGGTGGGCCGAGACGGCGATGTCAGCGCGTGCCAGCGCCCAGATCGATCTCATCTTCCGGATGATTGCCCTTCATACGCTCGCAGGCGTTCCGGCCGGATCGCAGGGCCGCGCTTACGACAAGGAGTTGCGCGCCGGCCCGCTGACCGAGCTTGCGCCCTTCGCCCAGGTCGCTTTTGGAACCGGCTGGCTGAACAATGGTGTCGCGGCATTGACGATGTTCTGCGCCGGCGGCTACGAGCCGCCGGCCGAGCTGGCCGAGCTTGCGGCGCTCACCCCGTCAAGAAGCGTCGAGGCGCGTTACAGCCAGGGGCTCGAGAGCGGAAGACTCGTGCTGTTCAAGAACGAGGCGGCGCAGCTTTCGACGGTCGTCGATCACAAGACCGGCCAGAAGGGGCACCAGCAGCATGTCCTCGACATCAGGTTGGCCGGCCATCCGATGGCGAGGCTGTGGGTCAATCATCCCGGTGAGGACGATCCCTGGGGCAATCAACGGCCGTCCTATTGGGCCGGCAACGGCATCCTGCCGCGCGTTGCCCAGCATCGCGACGTCGCCCTGCTGATCCAGGACACAAGCGACGCACGGCACGCATGGACGCACGCCTATATCGGCCGCGACGGGCTAGACGACCTCATTATCGAAGACAAATGGCTGATTGTCCGATCAGGCAGAGGATTTTCCGCCCTCTGGGCGTCGAACGGCCTGGAGCTGATCACCGATGGCCCGACGGCCGGCCGCGAGGTGCGCTCCTACGGGCCGCTGTGCGGCTGGGCTGGTATCGTCGGATGCGGCAACGACGCCGCCTTCAAGACGTTCATCGAACGCCTGGGCCAGACGACGGTTTCCTTCGATCCCGGGCTTCGGCGTCTCTCCCTGACACCGCCCGGCGGCTCGGCGATCGACCTCTTCTATGCCGACGGACTTTCGATCGGCGGCAAGGCGAAGCCCTTCATCCACGATCAGCCGCATCCGATCCTCACCTACGACAGTGCAGCCTCCGGCGCCGGCACTGACGGGCCGTTCTACTCCTGAAACATAGGTCTCCAGCATGAACACAACATCTGTCGATAACGCCGCCCTCCTGACGACGATCGATCGCGTGGCAATGGCGTTCAGCCGGCTCCGGGGCATCAAGGAAGGTCTCGTGACCGGAAATTCCGCCTCAGGAATCCAGTTCGACGAATGGGACTGGGAAGTCGGTGTCGGCCTTTACGGCTTCCTGCGTCGCGCCATTTCCACCAATGATCAGAAAGCGCTGCAGGAGCTCGTCGCCTGGTATGCCGTCCAGATCGAACGCGGCCTGCCTCCGCGCCAGATCAACAGCACCGCGCCGATGCTGCCGCTTGCGATCCTCGTCCAGCATGTCGACCGTCCCGATTTTCGCGCTCTCGTCGAGGACTGGGCCGAATGGCTCGTCAAGGAACTGCCGAAGACCGAGGACGGCGGCTTTCAGCACGTCGTCAAGGAGCGCCTCAACGACGGTGAATTGTGGGACGATACGCTGTTCATGGCCTGCCTGTTCCTCGCCCGGGCCGGCGTACTCTGCCAGCGCAGCGAGTGGATCGACGAGGCCGTCTATCAATTCGTGATCCACACCCGCTATCTCTCCGATCCGGTCAGCGGGCTCTGGTATCACGGCTGGACCTTCCACGGGCGGCACAATTTCGCCAATGCCTTCTGGGCGCGCGGCAATGCCTGGATCACCGTCGCCATCCCCGAGCTCTTCGATCTCGTCCCGACGCTCGGCGAGAAGGACCGGCGTTTTCTGTCGAACGTTCTCATCAGCCAGGTGCGCTCGCTGAAGGAATGCCAGCGGCCGGACGGGATGTTCACGACGCTTCTGGACGATCCGTCCTCGCCGCTGGAAACCTCAGCCACGGCAGGCATTGCCTATGGCATATTGCGCGCCATCGATGCCGGCATTCTCGACAAAGACGACAGGGCCTATGCGGAGCGCGCGTTTGCGGCGGTGCTGGCGCAGATCGACGAAGAAGGTGTCGTCCACGGCGTCTCGGACGGCACGCCGATGGGCCATGACCTCGATTTCTACAGGCGCATCCCCAACGTGCCGACGCCTTATGGCCAGGCGCTGACCATGCTGCTCCTGACGGAAGTCTTTCTCGAGAACGGCGAGCGCCAATGAGCCCCGTGTCACTTGTCGCGATCGAGCCGGCGGAGGGCGACGATACGATCCGCCTGCAGGCGGCCATCGACGGCCTGTCGGCTTCGGGCGGCGGACGCGTGGAGCTCAAGGCCGGCATCCATGTCTGCCGCGGGCTCCAGCTCAGATGCGGCGTCGACCTTCATCTGGCCGCCGGCGCGATCCTGCGTCCCGTCCCGGACTACGAGGCCTATGCGCATACGAGTGTTTCGGTGATCGCTGAAAAGTCGGACCGCGGCATGGTCGTCGCCAAGGATGCACGGCGGATCAGCCTGACGGGGGCGGGGCGCATCGAAGCCGGTTGTGACAGCTTCATTGTGGGAGACGACGAGACGGTGGGAACCTTCATCCCGGCCGAATTTCGTCCTCGTGTCGTGGTGTTCGAAGGCTGCGACGAGGTCGAGATCAGCTCCGTCCATATTTGCCGCTCGCCAATGTGGACGCTGCATTTCGTCAACTGCACCGATGTCACAGTCAGGGATGTGACCATCGACAACGACCGCCGCCTTCCCAATACCGACGGCATCGTGCTGGATGCCTGCCGCGGCGCCGTCATCGAGGACTGCGGGATATCGACGGCCGACGACGGCATATGCCTGAAGACGAGCATCGGGCCTAATCGTGTCGCCATCGGACGATGCGAAAACATTCTTGTCCGCCGCTGCTCCGTTCGGAGCCTCAGCTGTGCGCTGAAGATCGGCACGGAAACGCATGGCGACGTCACCAATGTCGTTTTCGAGGATTGCAACGTCTCATCCTCCAACAGGGCGCTCGGCATATTTTCCCGCGACGGCGGCCGGATATCGAATGTGAGGTTTTCGAGAATTGCGGTGGAGTGCCGCGAGACCCCCGACGGTTTCTGGGGCTCGGGGGAGGCGCTGACCGTCAATGTGGTTGACCGTGTCGCGGAGCGCACGGCAGGCGCCATCGAAAATCTCATCGTCGAGGACATAACCGGCCGGATGGAGGGGGCGATCACGATCATTTCGACCTCGTCGGCCGGTATCAGGAACGCATCGCTTGCGCGCATCGCCATCGATCAGCAGCCTGGGCAGCTCGGTACGGCGCGGTCCTACGACCTGCGTCCGACGAACGCGGACCTTTCCCCGAAAGCCGATGGCGGCGGCCGTGCGAATGCCTGGACCCGCGGGTCTGACGGTCGGGTGATCGGTCTTGAGCACTATCCGGGGGGAATGCCGGCCGTCTACGTGGCTGATGTCGTCGGGATCTTGATAAACGAGGTGCGGATCACAAGACCGACACCGCTGCCGCAAGGCTGGAACAAAAACAACGCCGTCTTCGAAACGGCGGCACCTGATGGGAGTGGGGCATGGCAGAACTGAAACTTTCCAACGTCAACAAGTCGTATGGCTCAGTCAAAGTCCTGCATGACGTCGAACTCGATATCCAAGACGGCGAGTTCGTCGTCTTCGTCGGTCCGTCGGGATGCGGCAAGTCGACCCTGCTGCGTGTCATCGCCGGCCTCGAAGAGGTCACGGAGGGCGCAATCGCGATCGGGGGGCGCGACGTCAGCGCGCTCTCGCCTGCCGAGCGCAAGATCGCAATGGTCTTCCAGTCCTACGCGCTCTATCCGCATATGAGCGTTCGCAAGAACCTCGCTTTCGGCCTGGAGAACCTGAAGTTCAAGCGCGCCGAGATCGAGGCGCGGATTGCCGAAGCCGCCAGGATGCTGGCGATCGAACCTTATCTGGACCGGCGCCCGAAGCAGCTTTCGGGCGGCCAGCGCCAACGCGTGGCAATCGGCCGGGCCATTGTGCGCGAACCGGACATTTTCCTCTTCGACGAGCCGCTGTCGAATCTCGACGCCGCCTTGCGCGTCCAGACCCGCGCCGAGATCACCAAGCTCCACCGCGAGATCAAGACGACGATGATCTACGTCACGCATGACCAGGTCGAGGCGATGACGATGGCCGACAAGATCGTCGTGCTGCGCGCCGGGCGGGTCGAGCAGGTCGGCGCGCCGCTGGACCTGTTCGATAGCCCGCGCAATCTCTTCGTCGCCGGCTTCCTCGGCTCGCCGCGCATGAATATCATCGAGGGCAAGGTATCGGGCGTCAGCGAAAGCGGCGTCACCATCGATGTCGGCAACGGCGGCAGCATCGTCAGCGATGTCGACCTCGCCGGCATTGCGGTCGGACAGGCCGTTCTCGCCGGCATCCGGCCCGCGCATTTTTCACGTTCCAGCGAGCGAGGCCTGCCGTTCATCGTCCAGTATCATGAGGGCCTCGGGACCGAGACCTATGTCTACGGCAACCTTGCAGGTCAGGACGAGCAGATGATCATTCATGAGGCCGGCCATTTCGCGCCGGCCCCTGGTGATCACATCCTGATCGATGCCGCCCCGGGGCGGGTTCATCTGTTCGATCCCGAAAGCGGCCTGGCTTTTGCCCGGCGGCCCGGACAGGGGAGGCGCTGAACATGGCGGCGCTCAAGGCAGGTGCATTGCTGACCCAGACAGGGGAAACGGCGATGAGAGTGGTCGAAGCCCCGATAAATCTGATCGAGCGCATCTTCGGCCGCAAGCGTATGCCATGGCTGTTCCTGGCCCCGAACCTCGTACTGTTTGCTATCTTCACGTTCCTTCCGATCGCGATCGCGATCGGTTACGCCTTTACCGGCGGCACAAACCTTTTCGTGTCGGAGCGTCCCTTCATCGGCCTGGACAATTTCCGCACGCTGCTTTCCTGCGGCAATTATCTGCAGCCGGGAACCTGTCAGGAATCGCTGTTCTGGACGGCCGTGTGGAACACGCTCTGGTTCGTAGCCTTCAATGTCGTCGCCACATTGCTCGTGGCGCTGATCACGGCGCTGATCCTCAATCGGGCGATCGTCGCGCGCGGCTTCTTCAGGGCGATGTTCTTCTATCCCGTCTTGCTGTCTCCCGTCGTCATCGGTCTCATCTGGAAATGGTTCCTCGATCGTAACGGGCTCCTGAACGCCTTCTTCCAGATGATCGGCGTCCCCCCTGAAATCTTCCTGCTTGATGTCGGCTGGTCGCGCTTCTTCGTCGTTGCGGTGTCGGTATGGTTTCACATGGGTTTTTATACCCTGATCCTGCTTGCCGGCCTCCAGGCTATCCCGAAGGAGCTCTACGAGGCTGCCTCCATCGATGCCGCTTCGCCGCGCCGCACGCTGTTCAGGATCACGCTTCCGTTGCTCGCTCCGAACCTCTTGGTCGTGTTCATTCTTTTGATGATCAAGTCCGTCCAGATCTTCGACGAGGCCTGGGTCTTGACCAATGGCGGAGGCCCCGGCACGGCCAACAGCTTCATCGTCCAATATATCTACCAGATGGCATTCGGCAGCGATCTTCGCCTCTTCGGACTGGCCTCCGCCGCATCGGTTCTCATGGGGCTGGTGCTTCTGGTTCTCACCCTCATACAGCTGCGCATCGGCAAGCGAATGGAGTCCTGAGATGAACCAGATCAGCTTTTTCACGCGCACACGCCGAGCCGGACGCATTGATATAACCGACATATTGTCGTGGGTCTGGCTGGTTGGCGGAACCTTCGTGGTGTTGCTTCCGGTCCTCTGGGCGGGCCTCTCCTCGCTGAAGCCGGCGGCTGAGATCACCCGGTTTCCGCCGA
Organism: Rhizobium sp. WSM1274; assembly: GCF_025200775.1. Taxonomy (NCBI): domain Bacteria; kingdom Pseudomonadati; phylum Pseudomonadota; class Alphaproteobacteria; order Hyphomicrobiales; family Rhizobiaceae; genus Rhizobium; species Rhizobium sp. WSM1274. The sequence goes on from NZ_CP104139.1 coordinate 1,072,649, forward strand.
CGCTGCTTCCCCGGGCCGCCGTCGAACAGACCGTGCCCGGCTTCGACAAGCCGCTCAGCCTCTGGCAGGTTACCGTCGACGGCCAGATGCGCGAAATGGCCATGGTTCGCCGCATCGGCCTCAAGGCCCAGATGGTCGATCCGGCAAATCCGGGATCACCGGTCAGCGTCGACGTCAAGGGGCTGACGCCGGTGCAGAAGCTGACGGTCGCCAGGCAGAATTACACCGATCCGCTGACCCGATTCAACTTCCTGACCTTTCTGAAGAATTCAGTGTTCGTCACCTTCGTCGCAACGCTGCTGACGCTGATCGTCAACGCCATGGCGGCTTTCGCCCTGTCGAAATACAAATTTCCCGGTGATACGACGGTCTTCGTCATCATCATTTCGACGCTGATGATCCCGCTCGCCGTCGTCATGGTGCCGGCCTATCTCGTCATCGTCGGGGTCGGGCTTGCCGACAACCTCTGGGGCGTCATCCTGCCGACGGTCGCCTCTCCGACCGCCGTTTTCCTGCTGCGGCAATATATGCTGACCATACCCGACGAGCTGATAGAGGCGGCGCGCGTCGACGCGGCGAGCGAATTCTGCATCTTCTGGCGCATCATCCTGCCGCTGACGGCGCCGGCTCTGGCGGTGCTGGCGATCTTTTCGGTGCTCTGGCGCTGGAACGACTTCCTCTGGCCTCTCATCGTCCTCAACAGCCGCGAGAATTTCACGCTGCAGGTCGGCCTGAACGCATTCCAGGGAGAGTTCTCGGTGCAGTGGCACTATATCCTGGCGATGACGTTCCTCAGCCTGCTGCCCGTCACCGTCGTCTTCCTGTTTCTGCAGAAGTACATCACCACGGGCATCGCCGGAACAGGGATGAAGTAAGTGGGCCTGCATTGAGAGAGATCTCCTCGCAACCGTCGAAGAACCCAAACCACGCCGACCTCCGGCTGAGGCGCGTCGTATAGAACTCGGTTCATGCGGCGCGCTTCGGCGGTCGATACCTCCTGCGCATATCACAAAACGGTTTCGAAGAGCGGGATCAAGGCCGCGCCGATGGCACCGGGGGCATCGATGATCTGTGCCACGGCAAGGCGTGGGACGTCACGCAGCACGCCATGCCGAGGCAGATTATTGAACTCGGTCCGTTCGATAAGCATTCTCGCGAGCGAATGCGGAAGCTCGCCGCCAAGCACGATCAAGGCCGGGTCGAATACTGCGCAGATCGCATTGATGGCTTTGTTGTGGGCCGGCGCGATGCGGTCGACCCACTCCGCAACGCCATCCCAATCCACCAGGTTTTCGTTCTTCAGGTCCCTGAGGGTCAAGTTCGAGCGTCCCTTGGCATGAAGGTGTTGAAGCAAGAGGCTGAGTGCAGGGCGATCGTCGTATTCCTCACGCCCGAAGAGAACGGAATATTCGCCGGCATTTCCGAAACTGCCGCGAAACGGCATGCCTCCGGAAACGAGGCCGCCCCCGTATCCGTGAAGGTGGGCGATATAGGCGAAATCAGCGACGTCGCGGCCGACACCGAAAATTGCTTCCGCCAAGGCGGCGGTCCTGGCGACATTGTCTGCCCAGACCGGTAGGCCGAGCTGCTCTCCGAGCAAAGGCGCCAAATCGATCAATGACCAATGAGCGAGCGGCAGAGGACAGTTGAAGGCCGTCTCCAGCATATGGTGGCCAGAGACTGCCAGACCGATGCCGAGGACGTCGCGCCGCTCGGCTCCTCGCCGGGCAAGGAGCTCTTCGACCGCCGCTTCGATCCGCTCCATCTCCGCGGCGAGTGACGATCCCTCCTGCGGAATTTCCATGTGGTCCAAAGGTTCTCCGAAACCCATGAGGCAGAGGCCGATCGAACCGACGTTCACGGCGATGCCGAGCGTCAGACACCAGTCTCTGCAAAGAGTAAGGCCAGGGCTGGAGGGCCCGGGCCGCCGGCTTTCCGAATGGGAAAAGACGATCATTCCTCGCTCATGAAGCCGCGCGACGATCCTGTGCAGCGATTGCTGGGTGAGATCGAGCGGCTCGGTTAGGTCGGAGCGCTCAATGCCCGGAGACTTCCAGATCAGCCGCAGCAGGTCGCGTTCGTTGCGGGAAGCGACGCGCACAGCTTGCGTGTCTCGCAAAAAATGCGCGGCGATGTGGTCTAGCGGATCATACTTCATTTTGGGTTCGGTTTGATTTACACTGTGAGTGTGAACCACATTGGGAGGGCGTTTTGCTTCTGTCAAACAAGGAATTCGAGCCCCGGTTTGCCGGCCCTGCTTACTCCATTGAGATTGGCCAAGCCAGCCGGGATCACAATTCACGAACGCAGAGGGGATATCGTTGAGATCCGAGAGCACGGCGCGCGCTCCTGAGCGTGAGACATATGGGTTTGCGCCGACGCATGAAGGCAGGGACTTCGAGTCGATGGTGCAAGCCTATTTGGCAGGCTACGGAGCCTTTAGCGCCAAGCCGCTGAGCAAAGATCGGGCTTTTGCTTGGGCAGCGGACCTGAGAACAAGCGGGCCATTTACGGCGCTTCATTCGGTTTATCAGAGTTCCTGGACGATTCGAACGCTCGAGGAGACGCCGCAACACCTCGCGTTTTACATCCCGCACACCGGATCCTTTCGACTGTCCATTGGAAAAAGGGTGGTTGAAAGTGAGGCGGGTCATCTTCTCATGGCCAACAACCATCAGGCCGGCGATCGTTTCGTCCAGGGCGGCCCGCACCGCTCGGATGCGCTGTTCCTGGACTGGAAAATTGTGAGACGAATGCTCGTTTCACTGGTGGAAACGCCGATCCTCGATTCGCTTGACCTAGAACCCGTTCTGGATCTCGCAACACCATCGGGCCAGCTTATCGGCAGCCTCGCGCAGACGATCGTGCGGGGCATGCTCAATGACGGTCCGCTTCTGTCTTCACCGCTTGCCATGGCAGGAATGAGCGAAACCCTTGCCAATCTCGTGATCCGATTTGGCTCTCACCGTTTTTCCGGCTATCTGGAAAAAAACAAAGTGTCGTTGGTCGCGCCTTGGCATGTCCGACGTGCTATCGACTATATGCACGCCAATATCGCAGAGCCCCTCACCATGACGATGATTGCGGATGACGTCGGTGTTTCACTTCGGGCGCTGCAAACGGGCTTCAAGGCCTTCAGGGGAACTTCACCGGGCGGTTACTTGCGCACGATCAGGCTGCAGGCAGCCCGCGACCAGTTGCGGGATCCGATGAATCAGCGATCCGTCCGGGAGATCTGCGCGATGTGGGGTTTTTCTCATGCCGGCAGGTTTTCCAGTGTCTACCGCAGCGCCTTTGGAGAAAGCCCGCGCGATACGCGCCTGCGGGCCGAGCGCTTGCGCTAATGCAGGATGCCGAAACGTGTGAACGGTTTTCGGACGACATCCTGTTCTAGGAGCGCGGCGGCGCGATGCTGCCCCTCAAGACGAGATGGCAACCGAGTTCCAGGCGATGGGCCGGCCGCTGCGGGTCGTTGGCGATCAGCCGCTGTTCGATGAGCGCCAAAGCGGCCGCGCCGAGCCTGTCTGTGGGAACGCTGATCGTCGACAACGGCGGGCGGCTGAATTCGCCGGGGACGATGTCGTCGAACCCCAGCACTGATATCGCTTCGGGCACGCGGATGTCGCGATCGGCCAATGCCTTCAGGCATCCGAGCGCTAGATTGTCGGCCGCGCAGAAGACGGCGGTCGCGCCTTTCATCGTGGCATCGCGGTCGAGCAGCGCATTGATCGCAGCCTCGCCGTGCCTGGGCTCATACCCCTCGGCCTCGACGATCATATCGTCGGGCACCGGAAGCTGCGCGGCGAAATAGGCATCGGAAAAGCCGTCATATCGGCGCTGGATCGTCGTGCGGCCCTTCCAGGTCAGGTGCAGGATGCGGCGATGCCCCAGCCCCAGCAGGTGCTCGATGCCGAGCCTTGCCCCAAAACGGTTTTCGGGCGTGACCGTATCGACCAGCATGGCCGGGTCTTCGCCGTTGACGATGACAACAGGCATATCAGGAGAGGCGAGGCTTCGGATCAATTCCGGCTGATCGTCGTTCAGGACCACGATGCCGTCGGCGCGCTCCGACAGCGCGATCTGCCTGACCCGAGCGCCGTCGATACGGCGGCCGGTGCTAACGAAGGGTACGATCCTGATGCCGCGGCGTTCGCACTCCCTGCGAAGACCGTTGAGGATCGTCCAACTCACCAGATTGAGGTCGCTCTCCGGCGCGGCATCGTCGGGAATGGCGAGAAGCAGGACGCGTAAGGTCGCGATCGTCGCCTTCTTCCGCCGGCGGTCGAGGTAACCCAGGCGTTTTGCCGAATCCAGAACCCTCTCGCGTACCTCGATCGTCAGCGGTGCGGTTCCGTTCAGCGCGTGCGAGGCCGTGCTCAGCGATACGTCAGCATCGCGCGCGACATCCTTGAGATTGACTTTGCGTTCCACTTTTTCCGTCACGAATTGAGGTCGTGCCTTCGAAGGCATAGCTAACTCGATGTTTTTACATAAAAACTTCAAAAAAGCTACGTGTTTGGCACGGAATTATTCGTCGTTCGGCCATCAGTGAGGTTTGGCAAGCAGGCCGTTGAGCAGCAGGTCGAAATAGGCCCGCAGGAAGGCCTCCTTGTTGGGAGTGGGCACGCGGCGGTCGTCGAATATCAGCCGCAGAACTGTCGTCGTCAGGATGGGCGCGACCACGATGTCGGAGAATTCCACCGGAACTTCGCGAAACTCCCCTGACGCCACACCCTCGAGAATAAGAGCGTCGACCTTGGCGATGATCGGTTCAATGAACTGATCGTGGTGGCGGTCGATTAGGTCGGGGAATCGATGCCCTTCGGCAATGACGAGCCGCGTCAGCTCGCGGGTCGTGCGATCCTCGGCGATTTGTTCGTAGAGCAGTGCGAGAATGGAAATCAGCCGGTCGGCGGCGCTGCCGCTGAGACTCTCGGTGATCCCCAGCAGCTCCTGAAACGGCACGGAGAAGTGGTGGATCATGGCTTCGAAAAGCTTCTCCTTCGTCTCGAAGTAGACGTACACCGTACCCTTGGTGACGCCGACCCTGTCGGCGATGTCTTCGACGCGTGTGCCCGCGAAACCGCTTCTCACGAATTCCTCGAAGGCGGCATCCAGGATCTGGATGGGCCGCAGCGCCTTCTGTTCCGCCCGCGTGATCTTCTTCTGAGCTGCCGTTTGCCTCGCCTCCCTTATTGCGCACGCCCTCGTCCCCGCGACGCAAAGTTTCATTGACTAATACGTCAGTCAATTATATAGAAGCTGCCGTTGAGAGCAAGAGGTCAACTATGAGAACCATTCTGGTCGCCACGGCGATCGCATGCGCCATCGGTCTCGGATCATGCAGCGATGCGGGCGAGCCGACTAAGCCAACCGCACGGCAGGTCGGCATCGTCGTCGCCAGGCCTGAGCCGCTGGTCCGAGGTGGCGCGGTCACCGGCGAAGTCCGCGCCCGTGTCCAGACCGATCTGTCCTTCCGCGTCAGCGGCAAGATCGTCGAGCGGCTGGTGGAAGTCGGACAGTCCGTGAAGGCGGGGCAGCTCCTCGCGCGGATCGATCCGGAAGAGCAGAGGGCCGATCTGGATGTGGCGGCTGCCAACCTTCAGTCGGCTGAGGCGCAGCAAACCCAGGCGCAGCTCGCATACGACCGCCAGCAGAGCCTGTTTCGAACGCAGGTGACGACGCGTGCGGCACTCGATCAGGCGCAGGAGGCGCTCCTGACCGCGCAGGCATCGACGAAGTCAGCGCAAGCGCTGTTGGAGACCGCTCAGGACACTCTGTCCTACACCGAGCTGAAGGCGGACGCCGACGGAATGATCACCGCCCGCAATGCCGAGGTCGGGCAAGTGGCGCAGGCCGCCCAGGTCGTGTTCACGCTTGCCCATGACGGCGACCGGGATGCCGTCTTTGAAGTGGTCGAGAGCGCGTTCCTGCGCCCGATCGACGGCGACGGGACCGTGACCCTTCTGGCGAACTCCTCGCAGAAGATTACGGCGAAGGTTCGCGAGATTTCGCCGACGATCGATCCCTCCACCGGAACCATTAAGGTCAAGGTCGCGATATCGAGCGACGCTCCGATCCCCCTCGGCGCTCCCGTCGTCGGAAGATTCAATTATGTCTCGCAGGACGTCATCCAGCTTCCCTGGTCCGCCATGACATCCAAGGACGGCAAGCCGGCCGTCTGGATTGTCGATCCCGCATCATCTGCGGTTTCGGCAAGGGCGGTGGATGTCTCCGGCTACGAGACCGGCAGCTTCATCGTCAAGTCAGGTGTGTCTGAAGGAGAGGTCGTGGTGGCCGACGGAACCAAGTTCCTCAGGCCGGGTGAAATCGTGTCTTATGTCAAGGAAGCTTCCAAGTGATTATTCGTCCCAAGATAGTCGCACTGATGATGGCTACGGCCCTGATCTCCTCCTGTACGCCGCAGGAGGAAAGCAAGGAGGAAGCCCCTCGTCCCGTGCTGTCGATGACAGCCAAGCCAACGTCGTCTTCGAGCTTGAGCCTGACCGGCACGATCGAACCGACGATCGAGACTGAACTCGGCTTCCGGATTCTCGGGCGGATGATCGCCCGCAACGTCAATGTCGGCGATCTCGTTAAGAAGGATGATGTCGTTGCCGCCATCGATCCGCTGGCGTTGGAGCTTGCCGTGCGCAACGCGCAGTCGGACGTAGAGAACAGCGACGCCCAGCTCAGGAACGCGGTGACCACAGAACAGCGCCAGCGCACGTTGCTGGAGTCGCGCTCAGGCACCGAAGCCTCGCTCGAAGAGGCCGAACAGGCAAGGCGGACGGCCGCGGCCGCCGTCGCCAAGGCGCAGGCCAATCTCGACAAGGCCACGGAGCAACTCGGCTACGCGCAGCTTCGGGCGGAATTCGACGGGGTGGTGACCGCGACCTCGGCCGAGGTCGGACAGGTGGTGTCGGCCGGCCAGACGGTCGTGACCATCGCACGGCCGGACAAGCGCGATGCCGTGGTCGACGTGCCCCAGGCAGCCGCCCAGAAACTGAAGATCGGCGCGCCCTTCGAGGTGACGCTGCAGCTCGATCCGACCATCCGCACGTCCGGGATCGTGCGTGAAATAGCACCGGAGGCGGAGACGTCCACCCGCACGAGCAGGACCAAGATCGCACTGAGCGATCCCCCCGCCACCTTCCGGCTGGGCTCCGTCATATCCGCCTCGGCAACCATTGCAGCCGATTCGCAGATCGTCCTGCCTTCCTCTGCAATCCTTGTCGGCAGCGACGGCCCGAGCGTCTGGATCGTCGATGCGCCAGCCAGGAAGGTATCGCTTCGCCGCGTGAAGATCGACGGTGACATCGAAGATGGCGGCACCGCCCGCGTCAGCGAAGGGATCGCCCCCGGAGAAAGGGTGGTCGTGGCAGGCGTGCATAAACTTGAAGATGGCCAGACCATCAGGATCGACCAGGAGATCAGCCAGTGAAGTCCTTCAATCTTTCCGACTGGGCGCTCGAACACCGTTCGCTCGTCTGGTACTTCATGATCGTCTTCATTCTCGCCGGCGCCTTCTCCTACGTGAAGCTCGGCCGCGAGGAAGACCCGAACTTCACGATCAAGACGATGGTGATCACCGCCCAGTGGCCCGGCGCCTCCGCCGAAGAGGTGACGCGGCAGGTGACCGACAGGATCGAGAAAAAGCTTCAGGAACTGGAATCGCTTGATTACACCAAGAGCGAGACCGTTGCGGGCCAGACGACCGTCTTTGTCGAGCTGTTGCCGACGACCAAGGCGAAGGATGTTGCGCCGACCTGGCTGCGCATCCGCAACATGATTGCCGACATCAAGGGCGATTTCCCCACCGGGGTCGTCGGTCCTTTCTTCAACGATCGCTTCGGCGACGTCTTCGGAAACATCTACGCCTTCACCAGCGACGGGCTTACTCAGCGCCAACTTCGTGATCTCGTGGAAGATGCCCGTTCCAAGGTTCTGACCGTGCCCAACGTTGGCAAGGTCGATGTGGTCGGCGCCCAGGACGAGGCGATCTATCTCGAATTCTCCACACGCCAGATCGCCGCACTCGGGATCGACCAACAGTCGGTCATTCAGACCCTGCAGGCGCAGAATGCCGTCACGCAGTCCGGCTTTGTTGACGCCGGGCCGGAGCGCATCGCCCTGCGGGTCAGCGGACAGTTCACGTCCGAGGACAGCCTGAGATCGATCAATCTTCGGATCAACGACCGCTTCTTTCCGCTGAGCGATGTCGCCACGATCAAACGCGGCTACGTGGATCCGCCCTCGTCGCTGTTCCGGTTCAACGGCCAGCCGGCGATCGGGCTTGCGATCGGCATGAAGCAGGGCGCCAATCTTCTGGAGTTCGGCGAGGGGCTCGACGCGCAGATGAAACGTGTCGTCGCTGACCTTCCGATCGGCGTGGACGTCCACCGCGTTTCCGATCAGCCGGCCGTCGTCGACGAAGCGGTGTCGGGATTTACCCGCGCGCTCTTCGAAGCGATCGTCATCGTCCTGATTATCAGCTTCATCAGCCTTGGTCTTCGCGCCGGCATGGTGGTGGCGATCTCCATTCCGCTCGTCCTGGCGATCACCTTCGTGGTGATGGAATATTCCGGCATTTCGCTTCAGCGCATCTCGCTTGGCGCACTCATCATCGCGCTCGGGCTGCTTGTCGACGATGCCATGATCGCCGTCGAGATGATGGTGGCCCGCCTGGAGGCGGGCGACGATCTCAGGAAAGCCGCCACCCACGTTTATACATCGACCGCCTTTCCGATGCTGACGGGGACGCTCGTCACCGTTGCCGGTTTCATCCCGGTCGGTCTCAACAACAGTGCTGCCGGTGAGTTCACCTTCACGCTTTTCGTGGTCATCGCAGTTTCGCTGATCGTTTCCTGGGTGGTGGCGGTGCTGTTCACGCCGCTTCTCGGCGTCACGATCCTGCCGAAGACGATGAAATCGCATCACGAGAAGAAGGGCCGCTTCGCCTCGGTCTTCTCATGGCTCCTGGGGCTGGCGATGCGCTGGCGCTGGGTCACCATCATCCTCACGGTCGGTGTCTTTGCACTTTCGATCGGCGGCATGGGGCTGGTGCAGCAACAGTTCTTCCCCAACTCGGACAGAACCGAGCTGGTCATCGACTGGAATCTCCCCAACAACAGTTCGATCGCCGAAACCAACAGGCAGATGGCCAAGTTCGAAAAGGAGATGCTGGCCGATAACAAGGATGTCGACCATTGGACGACCTATGTCGGCCAGGGTGCGCCACGCTTCATCTTGTCCTTTGACGTGCAGACGCCCGACGTGTCGTTCGGGCAGACGATCATCGTCACCAAAGGGCTCGACGTGCGCGACAAGGTGCGGGCGGAACTGCAGGACTATCTGACGAAAACCTTCCCCGGCACCGACGCCTTCGTCAAGCTTCTCGACATCGGCCCGCCGGTGGGCAAGCCGGTCCAGTACCGGATCAGCGGTCCCGATGTTCAAAAGGTCCGCGACCTCTCGCAGCAGTTCGCCGGCGTCATGGGATCGCACCCGCTTCTGGCGAACATGGTCCTGGACTGGAATGAGCCGTCCCGCGTGGTGAAGGTCGATGTCCTGCAGGACAAGGCGCGCCAGCTCGGCGTATCCTCCGAAGACATCGCCACTGCCCTCAACGGCATCGTCGAAGGCTCGACGGCCACCCAGGTTCGAGACGACATCTACCTGGTCAACGTCATCGGCCGCGCCAGGGCAGCCGAGCGCGATTCCATCCAGACGCTTGAGAATCTGCAGCTCTCCACCTCCAACGGCAAGGTCGTGCCGCTGTCTGCCGTGGCGAATTTCCGCTACGAGCTCGAGCAGCCGACGATCTGGCGTCGCGACAGGCAACCCACCATAACGGTCAAGGCGGCCGTCGTCGGTCCGACGCAACCCGCCACGATCGTCGAACAGCTCAAGCCGAAGGTCGAAGAATTCCAGAAAAACCTTCCCGTAGGATACAAGGTGGAAGTGGGCGGCGCGGTCGAATCCAGTGCAGATGCCCAGGGGCCGATCGCGGCAGTCGCTCCGCTGATGCTGTTTGTGATGGCGACGATCCTGATGATCCAGCTGCAGAGCTTCAGCCGCCTCTTCCTGGTGTTCGCGGTTGCGCCGACCGCCCTGATCGGCGTCGTCGCAGCACTGCTGCTCAGCAACGCACCCATGGGCTTCGTCGCGATCCTCGGCGTGCTTGCGCTCATCGGCATTCTGATCCGCAACTCCGTCATCCTGGTCGTTCAGATCGAGCACCTACGCAGCGAAGGAATGGCGCCCTGGCAGGCGGTCATCGAGGCCACTGAACACCGCATGCGGCCGATCATGCTGACGGCCGCGGCGGCCACGCTGGCGCTGATCCCGATCTCGCGCGAGATCTTCTGGGGGCCGATGGCCTACGCCATGATGGGCGGCATCGTCGTCGGAACCGCGCTCACCCTGCTGTTCCTGCCTGCGCTCTACGTCGCGTGGTTCAGGATTCCCAGGGATGAAGGCGTTCAGGCCGGAGCCGCGGCTGCAGAGGTATGACGCAGTCTTCGACGGCCATCGCCCACGGCCGCCGCGGCGGCCGCTGCAACACCGGCCGCGATAATATGTGTGGGGTGGCGCAGGCGATGCCATCCCACGCGGGAAGGAACGACATATCGTATGACGAGATTGGCTGATCCATGCGCCCGAGAGCCTTGATTCCAGGGGAAATTTATCGATGACGGAATGGTATTCTCCGGAATCCTCGAAGGCAGATCACCGAGAGCTCCTGAAGACCGGGCCGGCCATCGTTGCCGCGATCGGCCTGGCTATGCTTGCAGGCTGTGCGACGAGGCCATCGCCGGACGTATTGAAGCCAGTTCATCTGAGTCAACTGACTCATGCCGAAGAGGCTCCGGTCAGCGTGAACGTTCTCGTGGCGACCAATAGAACCCCCGATAGCATACGGGGCGGGTTCGGCAGCGCATGGGCTGACAAGCTCACCTATGAGCAGTATGGGTTTTCGGTCCCTCCCGGCCGGAAGGACACCGCGATCACATATCCGACCGAGAGGCCGGATCCCGAACGCCAATTTGCCGTTATCGGGCGCAAGCAGCTTGCAAAGGATGCCTTCGTGGAGGAGGTGCTCCGCTCTACGCAGAACGAGGGCACCGTCGGCATCTTTGTCCACGGCTACAACTATAGCTATCAGGAAGCGCTGTTTCGCACCGCGCAGATCGCTGCGGACGCTAACATTCCGGGTTCTCCGATTCTGTTTTCGTGGCCTTCCGCCGCAGCCGTCGCCGGCTATGTCGCCGACCGCGATGCGGCGCTCTCCTCGCGCAGCGACCTCGACTCGCTTGTCACGTCGCTCTCGGCTTCAGGAAGGGTGAAACGCATCATCCTTTTCGGACACAGCATGGGCGGATTCCTGGTCATGGAAACGGTGCGCCAGCTCAAACTGCAGCATCGCGACGACGTCATCGGCAAACTGGCGGTGATCCTTGCCGCCCCTGACATCGACATCGATGTTTTCCGGTCCCAGCTGAACGATATCGGGCGAATGCCGGCCCCGATATCTCTTCTCGTGTCGAAGGACGACCGTGCGCTGGTGGCTTCGAGCTTCATCGCGGGTGAGCGGGCGCGCGTCGGACGCCTCGATATCGACGATCCCGTCATCAGAGATGCCGCCTTGAAGGAAAGGCTTCGGGTCATCGACATCACGTCGATCCGGGCGTCCGACGGGCTGGGGCATGACCGCTACGCGTCGCTTGCCAAGTTCGGCGCGCAGCTTGCATCCTTCGAAAGCGGGAAGCGGTCGAGCGCCGGGGACGTTGGCGCCTATGTCTTCGATGCCGCCGGTGCCGCAGTCGCAAGTCCGTTTCGTCTGGCTGGACGTGTCGTCGGATCGAACTGACTAGAATTCGTGTACCGGGCGAGCCCCATGGCTAATCCTGAGGCATCGCCAAGAGATGTGTACAATGTGACTATTAAATTGTCAGCTGCACAAATGAAGAGCAAACTTCCGCCTGTGGCCGATTTGGCCTCAAGGACATGGGAGGGCATTCATGAGCGTACAAAATCCGTCTCCCTCGTTATACAACGAGGACCTTGCACCCGCCGAGGAGCGCAAATGGGGTGCATTCAGCATTTTCAACGTCTGGACATCAGACGTCCACAGCCTGTGGGGCTACTATCTGGCGGCGAGCCTGTTCCTGCTGTGCGGCAGCTTCGTCAATTTCGTCATCGCCATCGGCATTGGATCTCTGGTCATCTTCTGCCTGATGAGCCTGGTCGGCAATGCCGGCGTGCGCACAGGCGTACCCTTTCCGGTTCTGGCGCGCGCCTCCTTCGGCACGTTCGGGGCGAACGTGCCGGCACTCGTCCGAGCGGTGGTCGCCTGCTTCTGGTACGGGGCGCAGACCGCCGCCGCATCCGGCGCGATCGTCGCCTTGCTGATCCGCAACGACAGCCTGCTCGCCTTTCACCAGAACAGTCACTTTCTCGGTCATTCAACCCTCGAGGTCATCTGCTACGTCATCGTCTGGGCGCTGCAGCTGCTGATCATTCAGCGCGGGATGGAAACGGTTCGCAAGTTCCAGGATTGGGCCGGTCCGGCCGTCTGGATCATGATGCTGGTGCTCTCGGTTTATCTGGTCGTCAAGTCCGGCACCTTCTCATTCGGGTCCGAAATCCCGCGCGACGTGCTGATCGAAAAGACCAAGGATGCGGGCGTGCCGGGTGAGCCTGGTTCGATTGCAGCGCTAGCTGCCGTGGCCGCCACCTGGATCACCTATTTCGCAGCACTTTACCTGAATTTCTGCGATTTTTCGCGCTACGCAACGAATGAAAAGGCGCTCAGGAAAGGCAACCTCTGGGGGCTTCCGATCAACCTGCTGGCGTTCTGCCTCGTCGCAGGCGTGACGACCACCGCTGCCTTCACCGTCTACGGAGAGGTGCTGCTGCATCCGGAAATGATATCGGCGAAATTCGACAGCTGGTTCCTGGCGCTGCTGGCCGCGCTAACATTCGCGATCGCAACGCTCGGCATCAACGTCGTGGCGAATTTCGTGTCGCCGGCCTTCGACTTTGCCAATGTTTTCCCGCGCCAGATCAATTTCAAGCGCGGGGGATATATCGCCGCATTGATCGCTCTTGTGCTTTACCCGTTTGCTCCCTGGGAGACGGGTGCGGCGCATTTCGTCAATTTTATCGGATCGACGATGGGGCCGATCTTCGGCATCATGATGGTGGACTATTATCTCATCCGGAAGAGCCAACTGAACGTCGAAGCGCTTTATCATGAGGATGGCGAGTTCCGGTTCCAGAACGGATGGCACGGCAATGCCTTCATCGCATTTGTGGTGGGCGCGCTGTTCTCCTCGATCCTGCCGACCTTCACCACCATCCTGCCGGACTGGTGGGGCACCTACGGCTGGTTCTTCGGCGTCGCCATCGGCGGGGCGATCTATTTCGCATTGAGAATGGGCGCGCGGCGCAATCCGGCCTTCGCGTCCTGAGCAAATGAAAGCCGCCCGGCAATTGCCGGGCGGCTTACATGTCGGATTTCCTGCTGTCGCCTGTTTCAGCGGCGAGCGGCAACCGTTTGCAGGGCTCTGCACGAGCTGGAAGGCGCCGCCCGCCGCCTGACCACGACGAAGGCGGCTGGTCGGACCCCGCACCGATGCGGATGATGCATGTTTTACGAAATAGCATTATGATCGGCTGAGCGCCTGACCGGCGGAGGGGCTGCTGCGGATATACGATCCGTGCAGGAATGAGAGGACGGCAGGATTTGGAACGGCTGAAGGATCTGGACAGTATTCCCGCGCAGGGGGCTAGCGGTTCCACATCGCCTCCCTATGAACGGCCTGGCGTCGTGGCTGCCGCCGTTTACCAGCACGGGCAACGTATTCGCGACATCAGGATAGAGGAGGCCGGCGAATGGCGGGGCCGGGAGAATGCGATCGTCTGGATCGGCCTGCACGAGCCGGATGAGGTGCTGCTAAGCCAAGTCCAGGCGCAGTTCAATCTCCATCCGCTGGCGATCGAGGATGCAGCGCAGCCCCACCAGCGCCCGAAACTGGAGATCTACGGGGAGGCGATGTTCATCGTCGCCCGGACCGCGCACATGAAGGACGGCGAAATCATCTTCGGCGAAACGCACCTGTTCGTCGGTCGCGGTTATGTCGTCTCCGTTCGTCACGGCGACTCGTCCTCCTATCTGGCGGTGCGGCAGCGATGCGAGGCGACGCCGGCGGCCCTTGCCCACGGCGAGAACTACATCCTCTATTCCATCCTCGATTTCATCGTCGACAACTACATGCCTGTCATCGAGGTCGTGCAGGACGAGGTCGAAAATATCGAGGATCTGGTGCTGCGCGAACAGTTGACAAAGTCCGATATCGAGCGGCTTTACCTGTTGAGGCGCAGGCTGCTGCGGCTGCGCAACGCCGTGGTGCCGCTTGTCGACGTCTGCCGGCGATACGAGCACACGGATCTTCCCGGCATGGATCCGACGCTGCAATCGCTGTTTCGCGATGTCACGGACCATGTGCGCCGCGTTCAGGAAGATATCGACGCGCTGCGCGAGGTGCTGGCCTTCGCCTTCGAGGCGAGCGTGATGATCGGCCAGTCGGAGCAGACGGCGATTGCCCGCAAGCTCGCCGCCTGGGCGGCGATCCTTGCCGTCCCCACCGCGATCGCCGGCATCTACGGGATGAATTTCAGCGATATGCCGGAGCTGAAAACCCAATATGGCTATTTCGTCGTGCTTGGTGTCATAGCCATCTTGTGCCTTGGCCTTTTCGGCTTCTTCCGACGGAGGAAATGGCTGTAGGGGTGGGCATGCGGCAGTCGGGACATTCGAGTTGGCAAAGGTGCGTCAGCACAGGGCCTTCAGCAGCCGATCCCGATGGCTTCGAACATACTGCATATCGCTGAGATACAGCCGGGCGTCTCCTCTCGCCACATGCTCCACGAATGTCTCATCTCCGGCCGCTGCACTTGGCAAAATGTAGTCGACGAGCGCCTGAAGCCGTCGGCAGATCATCTCGGGGAGTTGGAGCCGTTCTTGCATCGTCGCCCCATATGCCGTGCAGAAAATCTCCGCCCGCTGCAGCTGTTCGTCTAGGCCGAAGGTCACATCAGGATTGACAGGATCGGAGAGCGGCGCCCAGCGGTAAACCGAATAGGCCAGATCCCATAGGCGGGGTGCGGGATGGGCGGTGTCGAAATCGATGATCCCGACAGCCTCATGACCGGCTGTGGCGATATTGTAGGGTGCATAATCTCCGTGGCATATGATCTCGTACGGTTCCTGCGGCGGCAGCATCCATGCCTGGACCTCGCGATCCGATTCCAGAAACCCATGAGATGCCGAATGAAATTCGCGCAGTAGCTTGGCTGCGGAAAGCAGCATGCGCTCCGACCCGACAAACTGGTCGCTCAAGTCTTCGCAGACGCGCCCGGCAACATAACTGACGACTTCCTGGTTCCCGGTTATTTCAATGGGATGAGGCGCTCCCGGAAAGCCTCTGCTTCTCAGATGGCGCAAAAACCGGTGCACCGTCGGCGTCCATGCGCCGGACGGCCTGATCACGGTGTCGCCGTCACGCCAGATCTGCCCGGTTCGTCCGCCCTCCAACGGTTTCATTTTCCGGTCTCCAGACGTCCTCTATGCGGATTTCAGCTTGTCGATGTGGGCCTGAACCGTCGCGCCAAGGTTTGTCTCATGGCAGTTCCGGTAGAACGCCACCACGTCGGAAGGCATTCCCTCGGGGATGGCGACGAAGTCTTCAAGCCGCAGGCCGCTTGAACCGCCGAGTTGCGGCTCCGCCAATTGGCTCTCGCTCAAACTGCCGACACGATCGGCCAGGGCTTGGAAATAGGCGAGGTTGTCATGCACCGCCGAAGGAGAGTGCGTCCGGCCGTGCGCCGGGATGACCAGTCTTGCATTGAGGTCACGTATCCGCTCGAGCGAGGAACGGATCAAGCGCAGGTCGCCTGCATTTTTGCTCCAGACTTCGGGGATGGGGTATTCCACCGCGTCGACGGCCAGGCAGATGCGAAGTTCGGGAATCCATACGGCGACATGGTCGGGCGTATGTCCCGGCGTATGAATGAGCTCCAGCGTCAGATCGCCGCCGTTGACGGTCATCGAGCCGGAGAACGTGATGTCGGGACCGATGAGGTCGACGTCCCGAAACCTCGACTCCTGGCTCGCCTTGTCTCTCAGGACTTCCCGCGCGGAAGGGTCGCGTAAACGGTCGAGCGCGGCGGCATGCGCGATAATCGGAGCGCGCCGCGCAATGGCGGCATTCCCCCAGAAATGATCCCAATCCATGTGCGAATTGATGACGATCAGCGGACGAGCGTTTATCTGTTCCCCGAGCATGCCCAGCGCCGTCAGGCACAGCTCGGGCGTTCCGAGCGTATCGATCAGCACATTGAACCTTTCGGTCCGGATAAACACGCCATCAACCTCGTCGCCCGCCCTGACGATCACGATTCGATCATCGAGTTCGGGATATGAACATAATTCCACCGATGGGTTCACGTCTGGCTGCCTCTATTGCAATCGCAGTGATTTCATTCGGACACATCAAGTCTCGTTCGGGCGCTGATCTTTCAAAACGGAGCGGGGCCCTCCGTTAGCAGCCAAATGGGTCATCGTCTCAGACAGCCCGAGACTATTCACTTATATCGCGAACCTTCAAGGTCCGTCCGCGCAGTTCAAGGCTTTTCAGGTGCATGTCGAGCGCCTCCCATCGGTCCCGCGCCGGTGCGGCCGGCGATGCCTGGCGCCACCTGAATTGAAACTTTCGGTGGAACAACGTCCGGCAACAGAAGTTTGCCTTCAAACCAAACTCGAGCGGCGGCCGATGTCATTCTCTCCAAACCAGGGTGTGTTGAGCACCCCACCCCGGATCTATTATGTCAATCCACTCCTTCTTCAGGGTATCGATGCATGGCGCGAGGTTTTCGACCATGCTGCGGAAACCGGTTTCGACCGTGTGCTGACAGCACCGCTCTTTGATCGGGGCGGGGCGCGCAGCATTTTTTCCTTCCAGGATGTGAATCGACTCGATCCTCAACTGTCGCTCGGAAGTGCAGTCGAGGATGGGGTGGGTCGCATGGTGGAGGCCGCCCGCAGGAGCGGCGTCACCCTGATGATGGACCTGATGCTCGACGGCAAAGCCCTGGATACCAAGGCAGGCTTTCGCCCTGTCGACCCAAGACGCTCACCACTGGATCCAGCAGGGCCGATGACTGAGATGGACGCGGAGTCTCAATCCCGGCTGTTGGAAGAATGGGCCGAACGGCTGCGGGGGCTGGCCGGTCTCGGCCTCTGCGGCTACCGCGCGCTCGGGATTGATCGCATTGCGCCGGCGGCGTTCAAATCGCTGATTTCCGCCGTGCGCGAGAAGGCGGACGCGCAATTCCTCGCCTGGACGCCGGGCACTGATTTTGGGGCGAGGAGCGCGGTCCAGAATACAGGCTTCGATGGATGTTTTTCATCTATGGCTTGGTGGGATTTCGACGAGAGATGGTTCATCGAAGAACACCGGGTTCAGAAGCCGCTTGGCTGGCAGATCGCTTTTCCGGAGCCGCCATTCGGCAGGCGGATCGCGCACGGAACCCAGAGCCGCGAAATCCTCGAACGACGGGCTATCAGGGCGCTGCGCCTTGCCGCCTCGCTCGGTGGCGGCCTGATGGTTCCGATGGGTTTCGAATATGGGGCCGCCACGCCGCTCGATCCGACCCATGGGAACGGGACGGGCTTGCGGGCTCTGCGCCATGATCTCGCTTTCGATATTTCTTCCGAAATTCGCCTTGCGAACAGCGAAATCGGCAAAGTCAGTTATGCGCCAGGCTCATCACTGCGGCTCATCCGCAACGCCAACGGACCGGTCTCGGCGCTGCTGCAATCGGCGGCGGAAGACTTGCGCAGCGCCGAGAATGTGCGCTTCATCCTGCTCAACAGGGACCTGCGGAAAAGTGCGCCAGCTCCGCTAACGGCACTGCGCGAAGCGGCTTCCGGTTTTCTTCCGGTTGCAGCCGACGGCACCCCTCTGCGGCTGCGGCTGCGGGCAGGGGAAACCCTGGTGATCGAAGGCAGGGCGCCGGCGCCGATCACGTCCCGGCCTATGCTGGACATCGCGCAGGCGACGGCGTCGCCGCGGCTCGCCATTGAAAACATCATGCCGCGAGTCGATGACGGGCGTTTTCCCATCAAGCGAGTGGTCGGCGATGTCGTCAGTGTCGAGGCGGATATATTCGCGGACGGGCACGACCCGATCGCCGCGGTCCTGCTGTGGCGGCCGCTCGATGCGGCGGATTGGACCGAGACGGAGATGCAACTGGTCGAAAACGATCGCTGGCGCGCCGAATTCCTGCTGGAGCGCATCGGACGCTATGAGTTCGCCGTCGAGGCATGGAAGAACCCGTTTGCGATCTTTCGCTACGAACTGACGAAGAAGAGCGATGCGAGACTGGACCTGAAGCTTGAACTCCAGGAGGGGTTGAACCTGGTTCGTTCGGCTGCGACGCCTGCCGATGCAGCGCTCGGCGCCGACTTGAAGGTTCTCGTCAGCAGTCTCGAAAGCGCCTCGGATGCCGAGCGCACGGCGATCCTGCTCGATGCCCGAACATCGGAATTGATGAACAAGGCGGACAAGCGGCCGTTTCGGCTTCGCTCGACGGCAAGCGCCGTCGATGCCGAACGCAAGGCGGCTGCCTTTGCCAGCTGGTACCAGATCTTCCCGCGCTCGCAGAGCGGCGATCCGAACCGACATGGCACCTTCGACGACGTCATCCCGAGGTTGCACTCCATCCGTGACATGGGATTCGACGTGCTCTATTTCCCGCCGATTCATCCGATCGGTTCGACCAACCGGAAAGGCCGCAACAACAGCCTGAAAGCCGGGCCAGATGACCCCGGAAGCCCCTATGCCATCGGCTCCGAGGACGGCGGCCACGATGCCATCCATCCCGAGCTCGGCGATTTCGAGGACTTCCGCCAGCTGGTGGAGGAGGCAGGCCGGCACGGCCTGGAGATCGCTCTCGACCTCGCGATCCAGGCGTCGCCGGATCATCCATGGCTGAAGGAGCATCCCGGCTGGTTCGACTGGCGTCCCGACGGAACGATCAAATATGCCGAGAACCCGCCGAAGAAATACGAGGACATCGTCAACGTCGATTTTTATACAAAAGATGCGTTGCCCTCCCTGTGGGTGGAGCTCAGGGATATCGTCCAGCTTTGGGTGGACCAGGGCGTCAAGCTGTTTCGCGTCGACAATCCGCACACCAAGCCCTTTCCGTTCTGGGAGTGGCTGATCGGCGATATCAGGGCGCGTCACCCCGATGTGATCTTCCTGTCGGAAGCTTTCACCAAGCCGAAAGTCATGTACCGGCTGGCAAAGATCGGCTTCTCACAGTCCTATACCTACTTCACCTGGCGCAATGCCAAGTGGGAGCTCGAGCAATATATGGGGGAACTCACGGAGACAGCGCCGAAGGAATTCTTCCGCCCGCATTTCTTCGTCAACACCCATGATATCAATCCGGATTTCCTGCAGAACGCGCCACGTTCCGCCTTCCTGATACGGGCGGCGTTGGCCGCCACGCTGTCTGGGCTTTGGGGCGTCTATAACGGTTTCGAACTTTGCGAGGGGCGTCCCGATGCCAAGCGCAAGGAATATGCCGACAGCGAGAAGTATGAGATCCGCGCCTGGGACTACGACCGCCCGGGCAATATCATCGCCGAGATCAGGATGCTCAACCGCATCCGGAACGAAAATCTTGCCCTGCATTCCCATCTCGGGCTGACACTGCTGAACGCCTGGAACGACAACATCTTGTTCTTCGAAAAGGCGAGCCGCGCCCGCGACAATGTCTTGTTGATCGCCATCAGTCTCGATCCGCACAACTTCCAGGAAAGCGACGTCGAGCTGCCGCTCTGGAAGTGGTCGCTCGGAGACGGTGGAGCGCTCGACGCCGAGGATCTGGTCGCTGGGCATCGGTTCAGATGGAATGGCAAATGGCAGAGAGTGAGCTTCAACCCTCAGATCCTGCCCTTTGCGATCTGGCGCGTTCGCGCAGCGGAGGCATGAATGGACACGTTGAATCCCGACGGTATGAACCAGCCGCTCTGGTACAAAGACGCGATCATCTATCAGCTGCACATCAAGTCGTTCTACGACGCCAATGGTGACGGGGTAGGCGATTTCGCCGGCTTGCACCAGAAGCTCGATCACATCGCAGCCCTTGGCGTCAACGCCATTTGGCTGCTGCCGTTCTTTCCCTCGCCGCGCCGAGACGACGGTTACGACATCGCCGACTACGGCAATGTCAGCCCCGACTACGGGACAAAGGAGGATTTCCGGGCGTTCGTCGACGCCGCCCATCTGCGCAATATTCGCGTCATCATCGAGCTCGTCATCAATCACACGTCCGACCAGCATCCCTGGTTCCAGCGCGCTCGCCACGCCCCGGTGAGGTCGCCGGAGCGCGAATTCTATGTCTGGTCGGACAGCGACCAAAAATTTCCTGAAACCCGCATCATCTTCCTCGACACCGAAAAATCCAACTGGACGTGGGATGCGGTTGCCGGCGCTTACTATTGGCACCGCTTCTATTCCCACCAGCCCGATCTCAATTTCGACAGCCCACTCGTTATGGAGGAACTGCTGAAGGTGATGCGCTTGTGGCTGGAAACCGGTATCGACGGGTTCCGTCTCGACGCGATTCCCTACCTTGTCGAACGCGAGGGAACGATCAACGAAAATCTTCCCGAGACCCACGCGATCCTCAAACGGATCCGCGCCGCTCTCGACGCCACTCATCCCGGCGTCATGCTGCTTGCAGAGGCCAATCAATGGCCGGAGGACACGCGCGAATATTTCGGTGAGGGCGACGAATGCCACATGGCCTTCCACTTCCCGCTAATGCCGCGCATGTATATGGCGATCGCCAAGGAAGACCGGTTCCCGATTACCGACATCCTGCGCCAGACGCCCGAAATCCCCGAGAATTGCCAATGGGCGATCTTCCTGCGCAATCACGACGAGCTGACCCTCGAAATGGTGACCGACGCCGAGCGGGACTATCTCTGGGAGACCTATGCATCCGACAAACGCGCCCGCATTAACCTCGGCATCAGGCGGCGTCTGGCGCCGCTGATGGAACGCGACCGCCGGCGCATCGAACTGATGAACGCACTTCTGCTCTCGATGCCCGGAACGCCTGTCATCTATTACGGCGACGAGATCGGCATGGGCGACAACATCTATCTCGGCGACCGGGACGGGGTGCGGACGCCGATGCAATGGTCGCCGGACCGCAATGGCGGCTTCTCCCGCACGGACCCGGCTCGTCTCGTCCTCCCGTTGATTGCCGATCCGCTCTATGGTTACGAGGCAGTCAACGTCGAGGCCCAGAGCACCGATGCCCATTCGCTGCTCAATTGGACGCGAAAGATGCTGGCGCTGCGCGGCAGGCATCCGGCCTTCGGGCGCGGCTCGTTGCGGTTCCTCTCGCCTGAGAACCGAAAGATTCTCGCTTATCTCAGGGAATATGACGGCGAGACGCTGATGTGCGTCGCAAACCTTTCCCGGCTGCCTCAGGCGGTCGAGCTCGACCTCTCGGCTTTCGAGGGCCGTGTGCCGATCGAGCTGACCGGCATGTCGCCCTTTCCGCCGATCGGTCAGCTGACCTATCTCCTGACATTGCCGCCCTACGGCTTCTTCTGGTTCCAGCTGGAGGCCGATGCCGATCCGCCGGCATGGCGCACCGCGCCGCCCGAGCAATTGCCCGACCTCACGACGATGGTCATTCGCCGCGGCCTGCTCGATCTCGTCGATGAGCCGCGGCTGGGACGCGTCCTCAGCAACGAAATCCTGCCTGCTTACCTCGCCAGGCGCCGCTGGTTCGGGGCGAAGGACCAGCCGCTCCAGGCGGCGCGGCTGATCTCGGCAACGCCGATCCCCTTTGCTGATGGTGTCGTTCTCGGCGAATTGGAAGCGGTGCTGCCGGATCACACCGAATCCTATCAGCTGCCGCTCGCGATCGCCTGGGACGACGCGCAACCCTCTGCTTTGACGCAGCAGCTTGCTCTGGGGCGGGTTCGCCAGGGCAGGCGGGTCGGCTTCCTGACGGACGGGTTTGCCGTAGAGCCGATGGCGCGCGGGGTCCTGCGCGGGCTTGCCGACCGCTCCATCATCACCGGGCGTACCGGCACGCTGGAATTCCTTGGCACCGAGCGGCTCGACCGGCTTGATGTTACCGACGATATGCCGATCCATTGGCTTTCCGCCGAACAATCCAACAGTTCGATGATCGTCGGTGACGTCGCGATGATCAAGCTGATCAGGCATATTTTCCCCGGCGTCCATCCGGAGGTCGAGATGACGCGGTTTCTCACCCGCGCCGGCTACGACCACACCGCGCCGCTGCTTGGCGAGGTCGCGCACACTGATTCCAGCGGGCGTCGCTCGACTTTGATCATCGTTCAGGGAGCGATCCGCAACCAGGGCGACGCCTGGAACTGGATGTTGAGCAATTTGCGCCGCGCGGCAGACGAGCTCGTGCTGAATGACCCGGCGCTGGAACCAGGCGATGATGTCTTCCAGTCACTGATCAGCTTCGTTGCAATGGTGGGCCTGAGGCTCGGCGAATTGCATGTCGTCCTCTCGGGGGAGAACGCGGACGAGGCGTTCAGCCCTCTGATCGCCGGTGGCGGTGAGGTTGAGGCGATCAAGAAGGCGGTGGCGGGCGAAATCGCTTATGCGATGTCGAAGCTTGCCGAACGCGAGGAAAGTGCCGATCCCGCGGTCGATCTGCTCGCTCGCCCGCTTCTGGAGCGCCGCGCCGATCTCGTCGAGCTTGGCGCAAACCTGGCGGAGAGCACTCGCGGCATGTTGATGACGCGTACGCATGGCGATTTCCATCTAGGCCAGATTCTGGTCAGCGAAGGCGATGCCGTCATCATCGACTTCGAAGGCGAGCCCGCGAAAAATCTCGCCGAGCGCCGCGCCAAGACCGTTCCGCTCCGCGACGTCGCCGGGCTTTTAAGATCGTTGAACTATCTCGTCGCCACCGCGCAGCTCGACAATGATGCGGTTACCGAACACGAGAACGAGGTGCGACGGGACGCCATCGCCCGCTTCGGGCGCAGTGCCGAGGAGGCCTTTCTCGATGCCTATTGGCAGGCGGTCTCCGCATCGAAGACGCTCGCTATGCCGCCCGAGCAACGACGGAGGGTCCTCGATGCCTTTCTTCTCGAAAAGGCCGCCTATGAAATCGCCTATGAAGCGCGTAACCGGCCGAAGTGGCTGCCGATCCCGCTCGCCGGCCTTACCGAAATCGCATCGCGCTTAGCGGGGGTAACGGCATGAATGTTGAACGAATGGAACTTCTCGCAGGCATCGGACAGGATGCGCTTTGGGCTCTGATAGAGGGCCGCCACGGCGATCCCTTTTCGATCCTCGGTCCCCACGAAAGCGGCGGCATGACGATCGTGCGGGTGTACTTGCCCGGCGCGGAAGCGGTCGATCTGATCGACGCGACGAGCGGTCGTGAGGTGACGCCGTTCAGCATCGTCCACCCGTCCGGCCTGTTTGCGGCGGCCGCCGCTTCGAGGACGGGATACCGGCTGCGGATCACTTGGCCGGATGCAGTCCAACTGACCGAGGACCCCTACAGCTTCGGTCTGCTGCTCGGGGAACTCGACCTCCATCTGATATCGGAGGGCACTCACTATAGTCTCAGCCGGACGCTCGGCGCGGTTGAGATGTCGATCGACGGTATATCAGGCGTTCGTTTCGCCGTGTGGGCTCCGAATGCGCGCCGCGTCTCGGTCGTCGGGGACTTCAACGCCTGGGATGGACGGCGAAACCCAATGCGGCTGAGACAGTCGGCAGGCGTCTGGGAGCTGTTTATCCCCCGGCTGGCTCCGGGTGAAAGATACAAGTTCGAGATCATCGATGCGCAGGGGACCTGCCTGCCGCAGAAAGCCGATCCGGTGGCGAGGGCGAGCGAGGCCGCCCCATCCACCGCCTCCATCGTCGCATCGTCGACGCCGTTTCGATGGAGGGATGAGGGCTGGATGAAGAGCCGGTCCCGGCAAGACAGGCTGGAGGGCGCGCTCTCCGTCTATGAAGTGCATGCCGGCTCCTGGCTTCGCGACCAAAAGGACGGCAGCAGATCGCTCGACTGGGCCGAGCTCAGCCAGCGGCTCGTTCCCTATGCCAGCGATATGGGATTTACGCATATCGAGCTGCTGCCGATTATGGAGCATCCGTTCGGCGGGTCCTGGGGGTATCAGCCGCTTGGCCTCTTCGCTCCAACTGGCCGATATGGGACGCCTGAAGATCTCGCTTATTTCGTCGACCGCTGCCATGGCGCCGGGCTCGGCGTCATCCTCGACTGGGTGCCAGCCCATTTTCCGACAGACGTTTGGGGGCTTGCCCGCTTCGACGGCAGCGCGCTCTACGAGCACGAAGATCCGCGCGAGGGCTTTCACCGCGACTGGAACACGCTGATCTACAATCTCGGCCGCAAAGAGGTGAAAGGGTTCCTGATCGCCAGCGCGCTGGAATGGCTGGAGCGCTACCACATAGACGGTTTGCGGGTC
Organism: Rhizobium sp. WSM1274; assembly: GCF_025200775.1. Lineage (NCBI taxonomy): Bacteria > Pseudomonadati > Pseudomonadota > Alphaproteobacteria > Hyphomicrobiales > Rhizobiaceae > Rhizobium > Rhizobium sp. WSM1274. The sequence goes on from NZ_CP104139.1 coordinate 1,097,238, forward strand.
GACGCCGTGGCATCGATGCTCTACCGCGACTACAGCCGCAACGAGGGCGAATGGATTCCCAACCAATATGGCGGTCGCGAGAATCTGGAAGCGGTCGAATTCTTCAAGCACCTGAACAGCATCATTCACGAGCGCTGCCCGCACGCGATGACGATCGCCGAGGAATCGACGGCCTGGCCCGGCGTGACGAAGCCACCGGAGCAGGGGGGGCTGGGGTTCGACATCAAATGGAACATGGGCTGGATGCATGACAGCCTGAGCTACATCGAGAAGGATCCGGTATACCGGAGCTATCACCACGGCACGATGACCTTCGGCATGCTCTATGCCTATTCCGAGCGCTTCATTCTGCCGATTTCACATGACGAGGTCGTCTACGGAAAGGGTTCGCTGCTGACGAAGATGCCGGGCGACGAATGGCAGAAATTCGCCAATCTGCGCAGCTATCTCGCCTTCATGTGGGGCCATCCCGGCAAGAAGCTCCTGTTCATGGGCAGCGAAGTCGCCCAGCCGGACGAGTGGAATCATGACGGCTCGGTGAGCTGGGATGTGCTTGACCGGCCTCAGCATGTGGGGATTCAGCGGCTGGTGAAGGATCTGAACGGCCTTTACGGGGACGAGCCGGCATTGCAGTTCGGTGACTTTCATCCCGAGGGTTTCGAATGGGCGGCAGCCGACGACGCCGTCAATTCCGTCCTCGGCATGCTCCGTTATGCGCCCGATCACGCTTCGACGGTCCTGGTCATGTCGAACTTCACGCCGGTGCCGCGTTACGGCTACAGGATCGGTGTGCCGAGAGACGGCGTGTGGGTCGAGCGGATGACCACGGATGCGCGGGAATATGGCGGCTCCGGCCTTGTCAATGGCGCGGTGTCGACTGAACCCGTGCCCGCCCACGGCAGGTCCGTCTCCCTGTCGCTGACGCTCCCGCCGCTGTCGACGATCTTTCTGCAAGGGCCGTCACCATAAGATTTTAGCCCTTGCATATTCATTCGGTGTGCGGAGCCGGATGAATGAAAGGCCAAGGGCTCGCCTCGGATCCCTTCTCGATGGGAACCTCGATGAGAACAGGTTCGTCGAGAGAGAGGGCTTTCTCGATCGCGTGTTTCAATTCTCCAGGGCTCGTCACCTTGAATGCTCGAATGCCGAAGCTCTCGCCAAGCGCGACAAAGTCGGGATTGGTGAGCTCCGAGCCAAGATAACGGCCTTTATACGCCTGCTTCTGGTCACGCAGTACGTTGCCATAAGCCGAATTGTTGAAGACGATGGCGATGACATTGATCTTATGCTGGACGGCGGTAGCAAGTTCCTGAACCCCGAACATGAAGCCGCCATCGCCGGAAACAGAAATAACGGCTTTGTCGGGATTGGCGACTTTCACGCCCAAGGCCGTGTTGAAGCCGAAACCCAGATTGTCCTGATAACCGCATGTCACGTACTGACGAGGGGCATAGACCGGGAATGCAAATCGGGCGGTAAAGCCCATCTGGCAGATTTCCTCGACGAAGAAGCCGTCCCTTGGCAGGGCTTGGCGAATGGCATCGAGATAGGCGAGCTGCGGCTGCACTGCCGAGAAGCGAGACCTTGCCTCTTCATTGCGTTCGGCAAATTCGCGCGTGCGATCCGTGCGGCTCGAACCTGCCAGGGCATCGAGAAGAGCCTGCGTTCCAGCTTTGGCATCGGCGACCACCGCAACGTTCGGCTTGAGACGTACCATCTCGGTCGGATCGATATCGATGCGGATCACCTTGAGATCCTTGGGAAGCCACTTCCATCGCATGAACTGCAATTCCAGCCGGCTGCCGATCCCGATCAGGAGGTCCGTCTTCCGCCAGTATTCATAGGCCGAGACGAAATTCAGGTAGTTGGGGTGGTCGTCGGCGACGATGCCCTTGCCGGAGCGATGGGACGTGACGGGCGACTGCAGCAATTCCGCAAGAGCAGCGACTTCCGCTCCGGCATCCACCGCGCCGCCACCAACCATGATCATCGGGTTGCTCGCACCTGAGATCAGTGCCGCCGCGGCAGCGACCTGATCAGGGTCGACGGCCGGATGAGGTGCTCTCGCGCCGACCGGCAGATCGGTTTCTGGGCCGAATTGCCCGAACACGTCCCATGGCGCTTCGACTGCTCCTGGACCCTGGCGGCCGGAGAGCATTTTAGCGACGACCCCGGCCGTGACAGGACCGGTTTCGGACTGGTGATTGATCCGCTCCGCCGTTTTCGTAATTCCGCGCATCGTCGCGAGCTGATCCGGCAGTTCGTGCAACTGTCCTCTGCCTTGACCGATCAGGTGGGACATGATGTTGCCGGTGATGCACAGGACCGGGGTATTGGCGCCGTAAGCGGTGCAGAGAGCCGCGCCGGAATTGAGGACGCCTGGGCCTGGAACGACAGTATAGGCGCCGATCTGGCCGGTGGACTTGGCATAGCCATAGGCCATGTAACCGGCGCCCTGCTCGTGCCGGGTGTGAATGAACCGGATTTTATCGCCGGCATCATAAAGGGCGTCGTTGAAATCATACATATGGGCGCCCGGGATGCCGAAGACCGTGTCGATCCCATGGGCGACAAGCGAACGGGTGATCGCCTGGCCGGTCGTTTCTTTCCTGCTCATTCGGAGCCTCCAATGCTGCGTTCGGTTACGATCTCAGGCAGCCTTCGGCCCGGAGCGCCGCGACGATGGCGCCGGCATCGGCCGGCTGCATGCCGGCAAGGTTCATGCGCCCGGAATCTGCCATGTAGATGCCGTGGTTTGCCCTGAGCGCGACCGCCGTTTCCTTGCGCATGGAGAGATTGGAAAACAGCCCGCGTTGCCGGCTGATGAAGGCCAGCTCGGGAGAGGCAGCGGCCAGCGCCGCGCGATTGCCGTTGACGCGCTCGCACATTTCTCCGAGTTCGGTGCGCCACATTGCCGTCATTTCGGGGCTTTCGAGAATGGTCTTGACGACGACCGCTCCATGATCCGGCGGCATGGACCAGTTGACACGGGCGAGGGCCGCCATATTGCTTTCGGCCTTTGCAACGTCGTCGGCATTGCGGGCCACGACATAGAGCGCGCCGACGCGCTCGCGATAGAGGCCGAAGTTCTTGTCGCAGGAATAGGCGATCAGCGCTTCCTCGACCGCATCGAGGATCATGCGGGTGGGCGCGGCATCCTGTTCGAGACCGTCGCCCAGGCCCTGATAGGCAAGATCGATGAACGGCACCAGCCTGTGCGCAACGAGGAGATCGGTAATCTCTCGCCACTGCTCCATGGTGAAATCGATACCCGTGGGATTATGGCAGCAACCATGAAGCAGCACGACGTCGCCCGCGTTGGCAGAAGACAAGGTGTCCACCACGCTTTCGAATTTCACATGCTGTGAAGTCAGGTTGACGAAGGCATATTCCTTCACGGTCAGCCGCGCCGAAGAGAAGATCGGCGCATGATTGGGCCAGCTCGGCGTCCCCAAGAGAACCTTCGCCGATGGATTTGCCGTTTGGATGAGTTCTGCGCCGAGTCGGAGCGCGCCGCTTCCACCCGGCGTCTGAATGCCGGTGAGGCGGTCGGCGATTTTCGGGGAGTTTCCGAAGATGATGGGCTCAAGCAGGCGCACGAATTGCAGGTCGCCTTCGGGGCCTAGATATTTCTTGCTGTCCTGAGTCTCAAGAAGAAGCCGCTCCGCCGCCTTGACGGCACGCATGACGGGCGTGCGTCCCATGGCGTCGCGATAAACACCGACGCCGAGGTCTATCTTTCCGGAGCGCTCGTCCGCCTGAAAAGCCTTGATGAGTGCAAGCAGGCTGTCGGCCGGCCGGTTCTTCAGTTCCTCAAACACAGGTCCACCTCTTTTTTGATGTCATTGGCCGGAGATTAGCGGAACTTTCGCGACGAATTTCTGCGATTATCTCCTTTTATAGTCGCGTCAATGCAGACAATCGGCGAATTGCGGGTATATTACGCAGAAATTCCCCTTATATGAGAGGGCAGGCCATGCTCGACCAGTTCGATATCAAATTGCTTGCCGCCCTCCAGCAAAACAGCGAGGTGACGCAGGGCGAGCTGTCCCAGAAGGTCAACCTGTCCGCCACTCAATGCGCACGTCGTTTGGAAAGACTGCGCAAGGAGCAATATATTCAGAGCGTTGTCGCCATCCTCAATCCGGTGAGGCTGGGTTTCACCGTCGTTGCGCATACGCTTGTCAGCCTGCGCGCGCATACGGAAGGCGGAAACGAGCGGCTCCATCGTTTCATCGAGACCGCGCCGGAGATCCTGGAATGCTACTCGCAGACGGGCGACGCCGACTTTCTGATGAAGGTCATGACGCGCGACCTCGACCATCTCAGTCAGTTTCTCGAAAGAATGATCCGGGTCACCGATAATCTGGCATCGGTCAAATCGAGCATTGTCCTCAAGACACTGAAAAAGACGACCGCTTTGCCGCTGCAGATCGTGACGTGAGAGCGGCCGCTGTCACCTGAGATAGTGGATGTGCGGGCGCGAATGATGGGGCGAGGCTTCGATGCGGGCCTCGACGGAAAAGACCTCGCGCAGAAGGTCTTCGCTCAACACCTCCTGCGGTGCGCCGGAGGCGACAATCCTGCCCTGCTGCATGATAACAAGCTCGTCGCAGAACATGGCTGCATGGTTGAGATCGTGCAGGGCGACGATGCTGGTGATCGGCAGGCCGGAGACGAGCCGCATCAGGCCGATCTGGTGCTGGATGTCGAGATGGTTCGTCGGCTCGTCGAGGATCAGCTCCTGGGGCGACTGGGCGAGCGCCCTGGCGATATGGGTGCGCTGCTTTTCGCCGCCCGACAGGCTCTGCCAGCGATCGTCGCGCTTCTCCGCCATGCCGGCGCGCGCCAGCGCCTCTTCGACCGCCTCTTCGTCCGCCTTCGTCCAGCCTGAAAACATCGACCGGTGCGGAAACCGGCCGAGCTTGACGACGTCGACGACCCTGAGATTGGCATTTGTCGTGGCGTGCTGCTCGACGAAGGCAATCCTTCGGGCGATCGAGCGGCGGCTGATCGTGCCGATGTCGCTCCGGTCGAGCGTGACGCGGCCGGAATGCGGCCGCTTCAGGCCGGCCAGAAGCCGCAGCAGCGAGGTCTTGCCCGAGCCGTTCGGCCCGAGCAGGCCGAGCATCCGGCCGGGCTGCGCCTCCATGGAAACGCCGTCGAGAATGGTTTTCCTGCCAATTTTCCAGGTGAGGTTGTCGGCCTTGATACTCATGATGCGCGCTGGAATCGGTAAAGGATGATCGAGAAGAAGGGGACGCCCACCAGGGCCGTGACGACACCGATCGGCAGGATCTGGTTCGGAATGAGGGCGCGTGCGGCGATGTCGGCGAGCACCATGAAGATCGCCCCTGTCATGGCACAGGCCGGCAGCAGACGGACATGCAGCGGCCCGACGACAAAGCGGGCGACATGCGGCACGACGAGGCCGACGAAGCCGATCGACCCCACCATGCTGACGATCGTCGCCGTCATCATGGCCGTCAGCGCGAAGAGCACCATCCGAGCGCGGCCGACATTGACGCCGAGCGAGGATGCCGCCTCGTCGCCGAAGGCGAAGGCGTCGAGCACGCGGGCGTAAAACAGGCAGCCGACCAGGCCGATGCCGACGACGATCGAGACCAGCGCGAATTCCGGCCAGCGCACGCCGCCGAAGCTGCCGAGCAGCCAGAACATGACGTCGCGGGCCTGCTGCGCATTGGCCGAGGTGGTGACGATATAGGAGGTCGTGGCGTTGAAAAGCTGTGACGCGGCGACACCGGCAAGGATGGTGCGATCCGCTCCGCCGCGCGTGCCGTTCGACAGCAGGGCGACGAAGAAGAAGGCTGCGAAGGCACCAGCAAAGGCGCCGGCGGAAAGCGAGACCGCGCCGGAGCCGACGCCCAGGATGACGATCGCGACGGCGCCGGTGGAGGCGCCGGCGGAGATGCCGAGAACATAGGGTTCGGCGAGCGGATTGCGCAGCAGCGACTGCATGATCGCGCCCGACAGCGCAAGGCCCGCGCCGCAGAAGGCGGCGACGAGCGCCCGGCTGAGACGATAATCCCAGATCACCGTCTCATGGATGCGGTTCAGTTCGACCGCGGTCCATCCCAGCCGGTTGGTGACGGCCGAAAACGTGGTTGCAAGCGGGATCGGCAGGTCGCCGATCCCGACGCTGACGCCAATGGCGATAGCGATGAGGCAGAAAGAGGCGACGAGCAGTGCGAGGACGGCTCCCAGCTGCCGGAAGATGCGGCCCGCTTCCGTCACTTCAACAGACCGAGAGCCTTCAGCTGGCCGGCCACCTGCTCGGCGCCGTAGACCGTGCGGACGGTCGGGTTCATGGCCTGGCCGTCCATGATCACCATCGCCTTGTTCTTCACGGCAGGGATCTGGCTGACGGCCGGATCGGTGTTCAGGAAATTGATCTTGGCCTCCGGCTTGTCGAGCTCCCAGCGGTTGCGGTCGAGACTGGCGACGACAATGACGTCGGGATTGGAGGCGATGATGCCTTCCCAGCCGAGCGTCGGCCATTCCGCTTCCGCTGATATCGCATTGTGTCCGCCGAGCAGGTCGGCGATGAAGCCGGACGCGCTGTTCTTGCCGCCGAGATAGGCGTCGGCCGACGGGCTGGGGCTGGAGAACCAGAAGACGTAGGAAAGGTTCTTGCCGTCCTTCGAAACGCTCCCGCGAAGCGTGGCTTCGCGCGCCTTGAAATCGGCGATCAGCGCCTGACCGCGATCGGCGACGTCGAAAATCTCAGAGAGTTCGTCGATCTCCTTGTAGAGAAGATCCATGTTCCACAGCTCGGGGCGGCTGCCATACTGGCCCTTGACGTCCTTGGTGCTGAGGCAGGTGCTGGGCGAGAGATAGGTGGCGACGCCGACCTTGTCGAAATCTTCGCGCTTGGCAATCTTGCTGTTCGGCCCGACCAGGCTCGGCAGGGCCACTGCGACGAAATCAGGATTTTCGGCGAGCATCGATTCGAAGGTCGGCATCTCTACGGTCAGAAGCTTGACCTTGGCATTGGCTTCCGCGAGCTGCGGCAGAACCTTGCTTGGCCAGAAGGCCGTGCCGGCCATCTTGTCCTGAAGGCCGAGCAGCAGCAGGATTTCAGCGCTGTTCTGGCCGAGGCCGATCGCCCGTTCGGGCGCCTTCTCGAACGTCACCTGCGCGCCGCAGTTTTCCAGGGTCAGCGGGTAGGTCGTCGAACCGGCCAAAGACGGATTTGCGGTAAGGCCGATCATGGTTGAGAGGCCGCAGGCGGCCAGAAGTGGTTTGAGGTTAGTCACGAAAGAAATCCCGGTGCGTGTACATATGCGGCCGGGGTATAGCCACAGGAGTGGGACTAAAACAAGAGAGGAAAGATCAACTTATAGCGAAAACTGACAACGCTGCGCACGTAGCGGGATGGCGACACTACCGGAGTGCGTCTTGAGCTCAGGTGCTATCCGTGCTCGAGAAACTCCTGGATCGCCTGGGAGAGCGCTCCAGGATTCTCCTCGGCCACGTGATGGCCGCTGTCTATGCCGAAGCCGCGCACGTCATCCGCCCAGTTCCGCCAGACGGCGACCGGATCGCCGTAGATCTGTTCCATGTCGTCGCGCAGCGACCAGAGACAGAGCATGGGGCAGGTCACTCTTCGGCCGGCGTCGCGGTCCTCGCGGTCGTGGAGATGGTCGATGCGGATGCCGGCGCGGTAGTCCTCGATCATCCCATGGATCGCTGCTGGATCGTGGATGATGTCGACGAGGTCGTCATAGGCCTGCTTTCCCATGAGTGCCGGCGAGAGTTTGTCGTACCATGCCAGGGGAGCGGCCAAGATTGCCCGTTCCGGCTTTTCCGGCTGAGCGAAGAAGAACCAGTGGTACCAGTCTCTGGCAAATTTCCAGTCGGCGCGTTCCAGATGCTCTATGACGGGGATGCCGTCGGCGATGATGAGTTTCTGCACGCGTTCGGGATAATCCATCGCCATGCGGAAGGCAGCCAAGCTTCCGCGGTCGTGGCCGGCCACCGCGAAGTTCTCGTGTCCCAGCCTCAGCATCAGTTCAACCAGGGCTCCCGCCTTTGCGCGCTTCGAAGAGTTGCGGCTGTCGGGAGTATCGAGCGGCAGGTAGGAGCGGCCGAAACCAGGCAGGTCGGGGCAGACGATCGTGAGGTAGGGCGACAGCAGATCGGCCACCTTGCCCCAAGTCATATGTGTCCTAGGATGGCCGTGGAGAAGCAGAACGGCCGGTCCCGTTCCGCCGTGACGGACGCGAAACGCCCCCGGCCCAACGTCGACGGTCTCGAGAGAAAAGTCTTCGAACATGCTCAGCTGAGCTTCCCGACGCGCTTGGCGTATTCAGAAAACGTGGCCCCTTCGCCCTTGCGACCGGCTTCGCCGGCAAGCCGCAGCACGCGGATCGGAAACAGGATCGCTGCCAGATTGGCGCCGGACAGCTCGTGGTCGTCATCCTCCTCGATCGCTTTTTGAGCCTTTGAAAGCGCGGCGTCAACTTCCCCGCGCGTGAGCAGTTCCTTCTCGACGATTGCGTCACATAGCGAGGCCATCGCCATGATCAGGCCCTTGAGCTGCAGATTGGCGGTATTCATGAGAACTCCCAGGTGAAGAAGGATTTTAGTCTGTCTCGACCGGCCGGATCGTGTCGACAGAGACCGTGCCATTGAGGATACCTCGCTTTATATCACTTCTGTCCCGACCGATCTCGATCACTGTGTAGAGCTTGTCGTCGCGAAAGGCGCTGGCATTCGCCGTGGTGACGTCCTCGGCGGGCGCAGCATCGACTTCCATGAAATCGAGTTCACGCGCCGCGGCGACGATCCTGGCGTCGCCGGGCGTCCTCGCGGCAACGACGATGACGCCGTGGTTGGGAGCATTGTCCCACCGGGGATCGTCAGGTTTGGCGATGGGTTCCAGCCGATAGATATTGAGGACCTCGCCGCCGGTTTCGGGCGATGCCTCCGCAGCGGCATCCTGCATCTGCGCCTGACTCTCGACCGACCTTCCGAAGGTCGTCGAGCTCGTTGCATTGTTGATCTCTTCTTTGCCTGTCCTTGAGACGTTCGACATGTCACTCTCCTTGTCTTGCCGGAAACGACGGTCGAGCGGAAACTGTTCCCGCGCGGGCAAAGTTTGGCCGTTGATCTTGGGTTTGGCTTCTCTCTGCAACCCTATGGACGCCCATCGCCTTTTTCCGGCGGAGCACTAAATTAGGTTTGTTCGAACAGGGGGATTCCGTGAGCACACAAACGAGTGGATTTTCGCGCGAAGAGGCTGCGGATGAGGGCTTCAACGGGCAGGACCATAAAACTATGGCATTTGACGATGCCAGCGCCCTTTTTAGAGGTGCTGGTTGCGGTCAGGCGAGGCGACTTTTCGGTACGGATGCGTTCCGACCTGACCGGCATTGCCGGCAAGGTTGCCGACGCTCTAAATGACATCATCGCCGCCAATCAACGCATGGCCCAGCAGCTCGAGCATGTCGGGCAGGTGGTCGGCCGGGACGGGCGAACGAGCACGCGCGTACGCTTCGGCCTGTCGGACGGCTCCTGGTCCGAAATGGAAGGATCGATCAACGGTTTGATCGACGATCTTCTATGGCCGACGACCGCCGTCACGCGCACAATCACCGCGGTCGCCAAGGGAGATCTGCTGCAGACCGTGCCGCTCGATGTCGACGGGCGGGCGCTCAAAGGTGAGTTCCTGCGCTCCGCCGATATCGTCAATACGATGATCAAGCAGCTGAGTGTCTTCACGTCGGAAGTGACGCGCGTCGCGCGCGAGGTCGGCACGGACGGAAAACTCGGCGGTCAATCGCAGGTGCCGGAAGTAACCGGCGTCTGGAAGGACCTCACCGAAAGCGTGAACTCGATGGCCTCGAACCTGACGGCGCAGGTGCGCAATATCGCCGACGTCACGATCGCTGTTGCGAATGGCGATCTTTCCAAGAAGATCACCGTCGACGTGCGCGGCGAAATCCTGCAGCTCAAGGGAGCGATCAACACCACGGTCGACCAGCTCAGGTCCTTCGCCTCGGAAGTGACGCGAGTCGCCAGCGAGGTCGGCACCGAAGGCAAGCTCGGCGGGCAGGCTCTGGTGCCTGGGGTGGCAGGCACCTGGAAGGACCTGACCGATTCCGTCAACGCCATGTGCGGCAACCTCACGGCCCAGGTCCGTAATATCGCCCAGGTGACCACGGCCGTGGCACGCGGCAATGCACCTACCGCAAGAGGCATCTTCCGCTTCCCAGGCTTTGGAATTCTTTGCCGACGGACAGGGTTGCGATCTCGTCATCACCGATCATGCCATGCCGGGCATGACGGGCGCTGAGCTTGCGCGCCACCTTCGCTCCTCCTTTCCAGGCCTGCCCATCATCCTTGCCTCGGGCTATGCCGAGTTTTCCGAAGACCATGGCCTCGGCCGGATGCTGCGGATGAAGAAACCATTCACGCAGGAACAGCTTCAGGCGGCGATGGATCAGGCTCTCTCGGGCAAAGTCGCGGCGGCCTGACAGTCGAAGTGCCGGCGCCGCAATTTCGGGTCGCAGTCAAGGCGGTTGACGGGAGTTTTATTTGTCCGGGTTATCAAAAACTGATAACATGGCTTCGATGAAAGGTATTGCCATGCCCTCCAGCTATAATATCGGGCCTCGCTATGAAGGCTTTGTCCGTGAGCTTGTTGAAAGTGGACGCTATGCCAGCGCCAGCGAAGTCATGCGTGATAGCCTCCGCTTGCTGGAACAGCGGGAGGAAATTCGCGCGCTTGAACTGGAAAAACTCAAGCGGGAATATGCCGAAGGTAAAGCCAGCGGCGAACCCGAAGAGATTGACCCTGCGGCCTTCCTGCAAGAACTGAAAGCAGAACGCGCAGTTCGTGGCTAAATATAAGTTGTCTCCGCGTGCCCAGACGCCAGATGCGCGATATCTGGCGCAATATCGCCGTTCACAATGAACTGGCTGCCGACAGGCTCCTGCAAAAACTTTTTGAAAAGTTCGAACTGGTCGCCGCTCATCCCGAAATGGGACCTGCGCGCCCGGAAATCAGCCCCGCGGCCCGCTTACTTGTCGAGGGGCGCTACATCGCCGTCTATGAGCCGACCAGTTACGGCGCCGAAATTGTCGTGGTCGTACATGGAATGCGCGAGCCAGCGACCTGGCTCGACTGACCCAGACTTCTATGTTTCGGTGAATGGTGACAGCGGCCGCCTTCGCGCGTCCGCTTGCTGACGAAACTTTTTGCTCCCGCAAAAGTTACCCAAATCCAATCTCACTTCATCGAAGGCTTTCCCTTGACCAAAATGAAGTTCGGCCCCGCATTCACCGAAGAGGGCATTTTGTTTCGCCTCTGGGCTCCCTTGCATGAAAGCGTGTCGCTGAAACTCGAAGGCGCTGATCCGCGGCCGATGCAGGCGGTCGGAAACGGCTGGCACCACTATACGGTCGCGGATGCCAGTGTCGGTACCCGCTATCGCTTCGTCCTGCCGGACGGTCTCGAAATTCCCGATCCCGCCTCGCGGTTTCAGCCGCAGGATGTGCACGGGCCGAGCGAAGTGGTCGACCTTTCCTTCTATCGCTGGAAGACGATCGACTGGGCGGGTCGGCCTTGGGAAGAGATGGTCATCTACGAGATGCATATCGGCTGCTTCACGCCGGAGGGTACTTTCAAGGCGGCAATCGAGCATCTCGACTATCTGCAGCAGCTGGGCGTCACGGCACTGCAGATCATGCCGCTTAGTGAATTCCCCGGACGTTACAGCTGGGGTTATGATGGCGTGCTTCCCTATGCTCCGGACCGCAGCTACGGCCGGCCGGAAGATTTCATGGCGCTGGTGGATGCAGCACATCAGCGCGGCATCTCGGTTTTTCTGGACGTGGTCTACAATCACTTCGGGCCGGCCGGCAATTATATCCCGGCCTATGCGCCACTCTTTACCGATCATCACAAGACGCCCTGGGGCAACGGCATCAACTACGACGGCGACGGATCCGAGATGATCCGCGAGTTCATCATCGAGAACGCCATTTATTGGATCACCGAGTTCAGGCTCGACGGTTTCCGCTTCGATGCTGTCCACGCCATCAAGGACGACAGCGCCGAGCATCTGCTTCACGCGCTTGCCCGGCGTGTCAGGGCGGCGGCGTGCAGCCGGCATGTGCACCTGATCGTCGAAAACGAGGAAAACGACAGCGACCTGTTGCAGCGTGACGAAAACGGGGAAGTGAGGCTGTTCACCGCCCAGTGGAACGACGATGTCCACCATGTGCTGCATATCACCGCCACGGGCGAAACCTTCGGCTATTATGCCGATTACGCCGGTGACGCCGGCAAGCTCGGCCGGGCGCTGGCGGAAGGCTTCGTGTTTCAGGGGGAACACATGCCCTACCGCGGTGGAAGCCGCGGCAGGCCGAGCGGCCACCTCCCGCCCACCGCTTTCATCTCCTTCATCCAGAACCATGACCAGATCGGCAACAGGGCGCTGGGGGACCGGATACTTGCTTCGAGCCCTGCCGATGTCGTCAAGGCCGTCGTCGCCATCTACCTGCTGGCGCCGGAGATCCCGATGCTGTTCATGGGCGAGGAATGGGGCGCCAAAGAGCCTTTCCCTTTCTTCTGCGATTTCGACCAGGACTTGAACGAGAAGGTCAGGAAGGGCCGTCGCGAGGAGCTCTCCCGTTTGCCGGGATTCGACGCCAACGATCTTCTCGACCCGACGGCGCCATCGACCTTCGCCACCGCCAAGCTGGACTGGTCGAAACTCACCTCTTCCGAGATCCTTGATTTTTACAGGACGCTTCTCGACCTCCGGCACCGCAGGATCGTGCCTTTGCTCAAAGGCGCCGGCGCCGGAAACGCGGTCTATCGCTCGGCGGGAAGCGCGCTCGCGGTGGATTGGAGCCTGGCGCAAAACCGACGTCTTCATCTGCACGCCAACCTCGGCGCCGAGGCGGCGCCGCTCGTCTCGGAGCGAGACGACGGCGAGACGATCTTCCGTCTCGGCGGCAGCGATGGTGGCAATCTCGCGCCCTGGACGGTGATCTGGAGCATCAGCGAGGCTTGATGGCGCGCTGACAGGAAGGCGATCGAACGATGAAATCTGCTGACCTCGACAAGCTCGCCCGCCGGCACGGCATCGGCCTGACCAGGCCCAGTCCCGACAATCAGGAGGTGGCGATATCAGGCGAGACCAAACGCAAGATCCTTCAGGCACTGAAGGTCGACTTGGCGGGAGCGGCTGATCACGAGATCGGTGCGCCGCGGCGGCAGCCTGCGGCCAAGAAGATCGCCAGGTCATTTCTGCCGGATTTCCTTTCCAAAACGCCGGTCTGGGGCATAAGCCTGGAGCTTTACGAACTCCGTTCGGCACGTAACTGGGGCATAGGAGACTTCGAGGATCTCTCGGATATGGCGGATCTCGCGGGATCGCTGGGCGCCGATTTCATCGGCCTCACCCCGCTTCACGCGCCGTTTCTCGCCGATCCCGAGCGTTGCAGTCCCTACGAGCCCTCGAGCCGCCAGCATCTCAACCCACTCTATGTCGCGGTCGACCGGTTGCCGGGTTTTGCCTGTGACCCGGAACTCGAACGGAAATTGGCAAGCCTTCGCCAAACCGATCTCGTCGACTACGTCGGCGTCGCAGAGATCAAGCTGAAGGCTCTTCGCGATCTCTGGCCGGTCTGGCGAAGGCGCAGCGTGATCGACGAGGCTTATGATCCGGCTGATTTCGATGCCTTCGTCGCGCAAGGAGGAAACAGCTTGCGTCTGCACGCGCTTTTCGAATGCCTGTCGTTTTCCATGGTCGAGCGGGGGGCGGGCGCTGGCTGGCAACGGTGGCCGGCCGATTTCCAGCGCTTTGACAGCGCAGCCGTCGCCGAATTCGAGCGTGGACACGCGGACGATGTGCGCTTCCACATGTGGTTGCAATGGCTCGCCCATCGGCAGCTGATGCAGGCAGCGGACCGGGCGCGGAAGACCGGCCTGCGGATCGGACTCTATCTCGATCTTGCCGTCGGGGAGGCGGTCGACGGCTCGGCGACATGGAGCGAGCCGTATATCTATCTCTCGAAGGCCACGATCGGCAGCCCACCCGATCCCTTCGCCATAGATGGACAGGACTGGCACCTCGCTGGGTACCTGCCTTCCGCGATCGCGGCAGGAGAAATGTCGCCTTTCCGGCGCATGGTGGGCGCTGCCATGCGCTATGCGGGCGCCATTCGTATCGACCACGCCGCAGCGCTTCGCCGCCTCTTCCTGGTGCCATTGGGCAGCAAACCAGACGACGGCGCTTATGTCCGCTATCCCCAGGATCGGCTCCTGCAGATCCTCGCAGAAGTGTCCGCCGAGCATCGGTGCCTCGTCATCGGAGAAGACCTTGGACTGATCCCCAAGGGATTGCAGGACGATCTGGCGGCAGCCCACATTCTCTCCTACCGCATCCTTTCCTATGAACAGGACGAGAAGGGCTTCAAGCCGGCGGACACCTATCCCGTGCTCGCTTTGGCCTGCATTTCGACGCACGACCACCGGACCCTTGCCGGTTGGTGGCGCGGCGCCGACATTCAGGACCGGTGCGATCACGGCATCGTGCCGCCGGATCTTACCGAAAGACATCTCGAACACCGTAAGCGCGAGCGGAGAAGCCTGAAGGCGGCGCTCAAGGCGGCCGGCCTCGACCTGCCCGCCGGGCTTACCGCGCGGGCAAGTCGGGAGGCGCTGCGGGAACTGACCGTCAGCGCCTATCGCTTCATTGCCAGGACTCCATCGCTTCTCGTCGCAGTGCGTCTTGCAGATCTCACCGAGGAGAAAAAGCCGACCAATATTCCAGGCACGAGCGACAGCTATCCGAACTGGAGGCCGAAGCTATCGGTGTTGCTCGAGGATATGACGTCGAGCCCGCTACTCAAGCGCGTAACGGCGGCGACGGGAGAAGAAAGGCCGCAAAATCGAGGGGCGAGGGAACGAATAGCAGATGGGCCGATTCTGAATAGGCAAGGATGAGGATCCTCGAGATGATTTCTAAGAAACAGCTGGTCGAAGTCGCCGTAGATACCGAAGAAGGGCGAATTGCGCTGGGCATCATGAACGACAAACAGGCGCTCGCGCTTCCTGATGAACTCGATGTGGAGGTTTCACATCCCGATCATGAGCCGGGCAAAACCGATCACTTCATCCATAAGGACGAACTGCGCCGGCATCTGGACAAATCGTAGGAACACCCGCCCTTGCTGTCGCGATTTGTTTTTCAGGCGGAACCTCCGCGGGTTTTGATTGTTTGACCTGATAACCGAAGGGAGAAAGACTATGGCAAATGCCGACCGAAAACATATTGGCGCCGGAGCGAAGGGGAAGGGCGACGGCAGCGGCGCGATGACCAATCTCGACGAGGAGCAGCTTCCCGAAAACATGGTCCTTTCCAACCGCGACAAGGCCCGGCACTCCAAGGAGCGCGGCCTCGACAGCAAGACGGTCCAGACTGAGCAATATTCAGATCACAGCGCCAATCGAGATCCTGAATGAGGAGACGTTGATGAGCAGCAGGTTACCCCCCGTTCCAGCCGAGAATGTCAGCGGCAAGGGCGTCGCTGGCAAGCGAGCAAGGACCAGTGCTGACGATGCCGAAATGGCAAGCAGCGCTGAAAACCCCGACAAGAAGGGGCAGCAAGGCAATAGCAAGATCAATACGACCCATCAGGGTAACCAGCAGGACCGGTAGGAGGCATCGATGTCTACATCGAAGAAGAGCCCGTCGACCATCCGTCAGGGTGGCCCCGGCGCATCGCATGAAAACGCAAAGGCTCCGCTCGAAATACCCAAGCCGGCGGCAGAGCCGGACAGGCGCACGCAAAGCAAGGTCTCAGGCGGTGGCGGTGAGCATGATCGCCATCACAGCCACGACCCGCAGCGAAAGTGAGCGGCAGCCGCAGCGGTGGAAACTGATCGGCGGAAGGCACGAGGTCCTTCCGCACAACATGACCAATATGATGGAACACAGACCATGACGACCGCATTCATTCTTGTTGCATTGGCTCTCATCGTCATCTTCGCCGGCCCGACATTGCTGTTTATCTGTGTCGGCTATGCCGACTATATGCTTGAGCGGCGCAAACATCTGATTGCGCTGAAGCACGCAGTGAAGCGTCGCAGCGATGAGCTGTAGCGGCAGCGGCGTCCGCCGCTGCCGACTCGTCCTTGCGCCGGCACCGCTGGGACGCTGATGCTGCGTTCGGGTTGTTCTTAGTCTCTCGTGCAAATCCTATTCTTTCATCAGCGCGATTCCTGATTTAATACCGCTGACAAGTCCCAGCGCCTTGGCGCCCTTACGATTGTCGATTGGCTGCGCCAGTCAGCAATCCGCAACAGCGTATCTCCTTTGCTGACCAAGCTACGCGATGACGGGGTTGTTCCGGTTCAATCGGGAGCCTCGCCTGTCTCATGTCTCAGGCAAATTCTGGAACAAATGTCCCTCAAGCCTGGTTACCTTGGCGAAAGACGAGCAACACTCGGGGGACAGGAAGAAGTGAAGGTTCCGATGCAGCTAAGGATAGGATTTGCGCTGGTTTTCGCCCTTATGCTGACAAGCTGCACGACGAGTGTAGGCGGTTATTCGTCGTCAGGCCTCGCTCCCATTCCTGGCAGCATCACTTATGGTGGCCAGCCCCGCACCAAGTTGACGAAGTCGCCCGCAGGTTCATCCTTCCCGCACACCTTCACCGATCAATGGGGACGCGAGGTTGAGGAAATCTACGTCATCCGACCCGACAGGAGCTTGCTTATCGCGGAGCGCCATTACCGCCCGGTTTTCTCGCTCGACGACGACTAAAACGAGCAGTTGCCTTGAGAGATTAGGAAGGAGAATGATCATGCCGCCCCGCAAGAGCACAGCAACGAAAACACTCGACACCACGGGAGCCAAAATTGGCGAGCCCGTGCCAAAAGCCATCATTGATACGAATACCGCCTCCGTCGGAGTTCCAAGGCAGGCAGAGTCTGATCTGCAGGAAGACCTGAGCGCGCTGCGAAAACAAATCGACGCGCTCCAGCAGCGGGTGGCCAACGCCGCCCAATCGGCCAAGGGGAATGCCGGCGACGCAATGCGGCAGACGCAGGCGGCCGTGAAGCGTCATCCGGTCTCGACATTGGTCGTGGTGGCGGCTGTATGTGGCGCGTTAGCGCTTATCTTCACCGGACGTCGTGCAGAGCCGCCGCGGCGCTATCGCTATCGCTATCGGCCGGCACTCGACGAATTGCGCGAGCTCTATGACTCTGTCCGCGACCGGCTCTAACAAGATTTCAGGATTGCGAAAATCATCGATATGCCCGACGCTCCATCATCAGCGAGGGATTACATGTTCGATATTATCGTGAGAAGTGCACTTGATATCGTTGGGCAGACGGAGCGTCTGATCGAGGCGATGCGGCGGATGCTGCAGAGTGAAGAGTTTGACGAGGTAGAAGTGTACGAGCTCGACTATGAGATTGAGCGACTCGGAGACATTGTTTTCAATGTGGACGAGGCCGTCCGCTCGCTGGTCCGCTCGGTTGAATATTCGCTGAAAGGTGCCCACGTGCACGCAATCTGCAGAACGGTGCACTGACGGCTCATCGCCAGGCTTCCGACCGACGGCTACGAGACCCGCGGCCCGCATTTGATTATCTCGATTCTGCATGTCACGCCGATGTCACGCGACCGTCGCAGCAATATGTGCTTGATAGGCGCCGTTGGGCTCAGACCATCGGTCGGGCCGAAATGTCTATTGTTGCTGAGGCATCGCGATGACCTTGAAAACCACCGGGCTGGAAATTAGCCCCGATGAATTCATTTTTCCGGTTCACACCCGAACGATCGCACAGATCAGGTACGATATTCTCAATCAGGTCATGACCGTAGTCTATTACGACGGTCGTTCGCGCACGACCAGTGGCATACAAGGCCCCGCAATGCTGAGGATTCTTGCCCAGCGTCCAGTGGAGCGCTCGCCGTTTCTATTGCAGACCGTCATCTGACGCGGGAAAGACGTCGTCGACCGTTTTCGGTTGGGTACGAACCGGCTTCCGCGGGTTAAATCACCATAGTCGTGCATCCATTTCCCGCGACCTGCGTTCATCCTCCAACTGCCATACACATGGAGGGAACGCCGATGAACTTTCCATCACCGAAGACCGAATTCCCCGCGCAGCGCTTCGAAGAGGCGACCGCTGCCGCACGCGACGCTTTGGAAAGGGTGATCGCAGCTGCCAATGAAGCCGGATGGGGCACCGAAGAAATCACCGCGGCATTGCTTAAGGCCGCGCAGTTTATGAGCGATGCCAACAAGAGAGATCCCGATCCGGCCGACGATCCCTCGATCAGCGACACACCAGCCAGACAGGCGCAGATCGGTCACGGCGAGCTCTATGATTAGCCGCGATCTCACCGGTCGATCGTCGCGACAGAACCGCGCACGACGAGGTTCGTGCTGACGCGCAGATGTTCGACGGCAAGGGGGGTGCGTTCGATGCGGGCGACGAGCCGTTCGCCGGCAAGCTTGCCCATCTCATAGACGCGCTGGTCGACGATGGTGATCGGCGGAACGGTGACGCTGGTCCAGTCCGCGTCGAGAAACGAAATCATCGAGACGTCCTTGGGGATCGACAGGCCGAGCGACTGCAGCGATTTGAAGATGCGCAAACCGACGAGGCTGTCTGAAGCTAGCAGCGCCGTTGGCGGCGATCCATCCGAGAGTAGGCGTTTGATCACGGCGTCCGTCTGATGCTGGTCGGTAGCGCCAAGCCTGACATAATGAAGAGGGCTCGACAAACCCGCCTCGGTCAGCACGCTGACAAAACCCTCCACGCGTTCGCGCACGGCGGAATTCGAGATCCACCCAATATCGGTGAGCCCACCGTCGCCGGCATCCATGGCAGAGACGTAGGCGAGGCGGCGATGTCCTCGCCCGATCAGGTACCGGGTCGCGGTGATGGCCGCATTCCGGTCGTCGCCGGTCACGGCGTCGACTTCGAGTTCCGGGATGGCCCGGTCGAACAGAACCAATGGCACGCCGGCGCGGCGGACGTGCTGGAGATGATCGACGCTGTCGCAACGGGCAGGCGTGACGATCAGGCCATCGACGCGTTTGCCGATCAGGAGGTCGACGGCTGATTTTTCCGCATCCAGCTCTTCGCCCGAATTCGCGATGATGACGTTGAAGCCCGCAAGACGGGCCGCATCGCTGATGCCGCGCACCGCCAGGCTGAAGAAAGCGTTCTCGATATCGCCGACCACGACCCCGATGATGCCGGATCTTCCGGTGCTCATGCTTCGGGCGAGCTCGTTCGGGCGGTATTCGAGGGCGGCGGCAGCCGCCATCACCTGATCTGTGACCTTGGCGCTGACCACGCCGTAGCCGCCGAGAACGCGGGCGGCCGTCGCCTTCGAGACCTTTGCGGCCTTCGCGACGTCGGCGACCGTGACTGAACGTTTCGGATGAGCGGAATCTTCCATGAGCTGAGGACTACAAGAGTTGTTGACTACCGGTCAATTGACGGATATCAAATATGTTATGAGACCGGTCTCTTTATACGGGAGACCGGTATCTTGTCCAGGAAGCCTTTAGCCGCATATGTGGCGGGGCAGGGCGACCCGACGATGCCGACAAGAGCATTCCTTTCAGAGCGGAGAACGAACATGAAGCCTTTTGAATCATTCGTGGCCACCCTCGCCCCATTGCGCGCTGGCCTTTTAACATGCCTTCTTGCGATGGGCGCAGGCTCCGCAGCGGCGGCTGACAATCCCTATAACCTGATCGAGCCAGGGACCATCAGCGTTGGCACGATGGGCGATTCCAAGCCCTATACGTTTGCGACTGCGGACGGCCAGTTCACCGGTTTCGATATCGAACTGTTTCTCAACGTCGTCTCCCGCCTCGGCTTTCCAAAAGACAAGGTGACGTTCACGGGCCAGGAATTTTCTGCACTCCTGCCGTCGGTCGCAAACGAAAGGTTCGACGTTGCCGTTGCAGCGATCGGAACCACCGAAGCCCGCAAGAAGACCGTCGACTTTTCCGACGGCTATCTCGCCGGTTATCTCTCCGTCCTGACCCCGGATGCCGGTATCAAGGATGCCGATGGCCTCAAGGGCAAGCGTCTCGGCGTCGTGCAGGGAACCTTGCAGGAAGTCTATGCAGCCAAGAATTTCGGGCGAACTGATCTGGTGAAATTCCCCGACAACAATTCCGGCGTGGCCGCGCTCAACAACGGAATGGTCGATGCGCATTTTCTCGACTACGAGGCTGCCAAGCAATATGGCGAGCGCTATCCCGCACTGAAGGTTGCGGTAAACATCCCGTCCTTCGATGCGCCGGCAGGCTTCGTGGTCCGAAAAGGAAATGATGCCTTCCGGACGGCGTTGAACGGCGCGCTTCACGACGCGATGCAGGATGGCACCTGGAAGACCCTTTACGAAAAGTGGTTCCCCGGCTCACCGATGCCGGAACAATATCTTCCCAAGAAGTGACGCCGCAAGCCGCCCGCTCATGGTGGGCGGCTTACCAAGGCTCTGCCGGACGGCGGCGTCTGCGCCGGGTAAGAATTCATGGGGATCTGAATGAACTGGCTTGAAAATCTCCGCCGCAGCTTCCTGGACTGGGACGCCATGGCGGACGTTCTGCCGAGCATGATCAGCGTCGGCCTCAAGAACACGCTGATCCTGGCCGCCGCCTCTACCGTGCTCGGCGTCATCATCGGGATGGCGCTTGCTGTGATGGGCATCTCGCAATCCCGCTGCCTGCGGCTGCCGGCGCGCATCTACACCGATATCTTCCGCGGGCTGCCCGCGATCGTCACGATCCTGATCATCGGCCAGGGTTTTGCCCGTATCGGGCGCGAGATCTTCGGTCCGTCTCCATTTCCGCTCGGCATCCTGGCGCTCAGCCTGATTGCCGGAGCCTATATAGGCGAAATCTTCCGGTCCGGCATTCAAAGCGTCGAGCGCGGCCAGATGGAAGCCTGCCGGGCGCTCAGCATGAGCCACGGCCAAGGCATGCGCCTGATCGTCATTCCACAAGGCATCAGGCGCGTTCTGCCGGCGCTGGTCAATCAATTCATCGGAAACGTCAAGGATTCCAGCCTTGTCTACTTCCTGGGATTGCTCGCCTCCGAGCGGGAAATCTTCCGTGTTGGGCAAGATCAGGCGGTGGTCACGGGCAATCTGTCACCGCTGCTGTTGGCGGGCGTCTTCTATCTCGTCATCACCGTGCCGCTGACCCACTTTGTCAATTATATTGATGCGAGACTGCGCCTCGGAAAACAAGGCCGCGGCTCGGGTGCTGCGAGCGGATTGGTCGAGGTAAGCGAATTGCGGGCCGCTGCCGGCCCCCACCCCACGGGCACGGCCGAGGAGAGGACACCGCGCTTCAAAGGCGGCGTCCTGAACATCCGCGACCTCACCATGGCCTATGGCGATTTCGACGTGCTCAAGGGTGTCGATCTCGACATCGCCGCCGGCACCGTCACCTGCATCATCGGCCCTTCCGGCTCGGGCAAATCGACGCTGCTGCGCTGCATGAACAGGCTTGTCGAACCGAAAAGCGGCGACATCCTGCTTGATGGCGAGAGCATCCTGGCGATGAAGCAAGAGAGGCTGCGCCGGCGCGTGGGGATGGTGTTCCAGCACTTCAACCTGTTTCCCGACCACACGGCACTTGAAAACGTCATGCTTTCGCTGACCAAGATCAAGAAGATGCCGAGGCAGGAGGCGCGGCGCATCGCCGAGGCACGTCTGGCCGAGGTCGGTCTCGCAGAACGCAGGGATCATCGGCCGGCAGGTCTGTCGGGTGGGCAGCAGCAGCGCGTCGCCATCGCACGCGCGCTGGCCATGGATCCGGAGATCATGCTGTTTGACGAAGTGACGAGTGCGCTCGATCCCGAACTGGTGAAAGGTGTGCTTGACCTGATGGCCGCTCTCGGCCGCCAGGCCATGACGATGGCCGTGGTGACGCATGAGATGGGATTTGCGCGCAGGGTGGCCGATCAGGTCGTCTTCATGGATGAGGGCCGCATCGTCGAGGCGGGCTGCCCGCAGCAGATCTTCGACAATCCCCGAAGCGAGCGGCTGAAGCGCTTCCTTGCTGAAGTTCTCTGAAGCGCCTGAGGCAACGCATGGTGCTCCCGGTCGTCCTCACGCCGGCGTGCCGGATTTCATCTAGTAAGAGCAGAAAACAAGGTTATCGACATGAACGCTTCCATCAAGCCTTCCAAGGTCGTCGTCATCGGTGGCGGCATCTTTGGCGTCTCGACCGCTGTCCATCTGGCACGGCTCGGGGTCCGCACCGTGCTCGTCAATGACGGCCCGCTTGCCAATGGCGCCTCCGGCCGTTCGCTCGCCTGGCTCAACTCGGCACGCAAACGCACCGAGGCCTATCACCGGCTGCGGTTGGCCGGCATAGATCGCTACCGCACGCTGGCTGTCCGGAATCCCGACGCGCCGTGGCTGCGCTTCAACGGCGGCTTGACCTGGGATGCGGACGATGCCAGCAACGAGATCGCCGAGGTCTTCGACTATGAGCGTGAGCTAGGCTATCACGCGCAATGGCTCTCCCCGGAAAGAATTGCTGGGGTAACGCCAGGTGTGGACGCGAGTACTGTGACGCGCCAAGGCGCGATCTTCAATCCCGGGGAGGGCTGGGTCGATCTTCCGTCCTTGATCGGCGTGCTGGCGCAGGAATACCGCACGTTGGGGGGCGAGATCATCACGGACGCGGGTCGCGCGACGGTAGACGTCGAAAGCGGGCGTGCCCGTGGCGTGATCACGGCAGACGGCATGCGCCGCGATGCGGATGCCGTGCTGCTCGCTGCCGGCGGCGACGTCCCCGCAATCGTGGCCGAGGTCGGCCAGCATATCGGCGATGCAACGCCCGTCGCGCTTCTCGTCCGGACCAAGCCGATCCGCCACCCGCTGAAGGCCGTGCTCAACACCCCTCGCGTCGCCATCCGGCCGACGCCCAACGGTGGCTTCGCGCTCGATTCCGCCTGGTCCGAGGAAGAGGTGAGTGTCAGGCCCGACGGCAGCTACGAAATCAGACAATCGACGCTGGAGGGGCTGCTGCGCGAGGCCTCCAGGGTTCTCGAAGGCAATCCGGCGCTGGAGGTCGAAGATTATGGGGTCGGGCCGAAGCCCATTCCGGGCGACGGCGAGCCCGTCTTCGGCGAACTGCCATCGATCCCGGGTTATTTCGTCGCTTTCAGCCATAGCGGCGCCACCCTCGGCCTAATTGCCGGCGAACTGCTGGCGGACGAGATCGGCACTGGACGCCGCCATCAGCTGCTGGCGGACTTTCGGCCGGAGCGTTTCAGCGCCTCGCGAAGATGAAGGCAGGAGCGGAGGCCGATGCATCCTTCTGAGCCCTCGAGCGTTCTATCGCCAGGAACAACTGGAGACGCATCATGTTCAAGGACGAACTCGGGGACACCGGCACAAACAAGGATATGCACGACGGTGTGGAAATCGCGCCGGCCTCCTTTGAAGAGGCGAGCATCAACCCTGATCTTATTAGACGTGAGGGTTTCGCCAGCGAGGCCGAATATCGGGCATATATTGCGACGCTCGGTGGTTATGCTTCCGTTGGAGACACCGTCGAGGAGCCCCTCCCGATCTACGAAGGTCATGTCTTGGAAGGCCGTTTGCAAGAACTGAGAGAAGAACTCGAAAACCTACGGGCTCGCCTTCACGTGATCAAACATCAGGCCGCGACCGTTGTTACGGAGAACGTCCGATGGGCCGATGCCAGCGCCCATGCGCAGCTCGGCAATCAGCCCTGGCTCAAGCTGGCAGGTGCTATGGCGGCGGCCTTCGTCGTCACGCGCGGCATCATGAGGTTGCCTCTGGCAGCCGTGGCGACGACGGCGCTGCCGTTGGTGGCGGCGGTGATGAACCGGAAGCTCGCCCGCTAAAGTCATCAATGCCGATGACTATCAGGCGAAGCCGATTTCGGCGAGCAGGGGCAGGTGGTCCGATGCGATCCTTGTCAGGCGGCTTTCCAAGACCGCCGCCTGTTTGACGATGAGATCGTCAGTGACGAAGATGTGGTCGAGGCGCATCAGCGGGTAGCGCGACGGAAAGGTCGCTTTCGGCGCGGCGCCGCCTGCCAGCTGGGCGTCTTTCAATGACCGCGCGGCAAGTCGGTAGGTCGCCGAGGACGGAATGGCGTTGAAATCGCCGCAGAGAATGGTTGGAAGAGGCTCATCCGCCGTGCCGCGCAGCCAGCCGGGGTTCAGCAATGTCGTCATCTGCCGGATGCGCTCGCGGCCACGAAGGCCGAGATGGGTGTTGACGACCAGCAGTTTTCTGTCGCCGACCAGTATTTCGACAGACAAAGCGCCGCGCTGTTCGCCAATGGATGGCAGCGGGCCGGCCTTGACCGCGCCTGTCGGCAGCGCCGTGATGATCGCATCGCCATACTGCTCCTCGGCAATCGACAGCGCCGGATGGAAATGAGCCTGCATCTTCAAAAGCGAGGCGATCGCATGGGCCTGGTCAACACCGCCGGTCCTGCGCCGGAGAACATCGACCTCCTGAAGAGCGACGATATCAGCCTTCGCCTCGGCGATGACAGAAGCGATGCGGCCGGGATCGAGCTTCCGGTCGCCGCCGATGCAGCTGTGCACATTATAGGTCAGGAGTTTGATTGATTGATCCGGCATCGGCCCCGCTGAAAGCTCGTTCCCCCAGGACATGGAAATTGTCCTTCGGGGGAACACAGAACTCGTTTGATCGTTCCAGATGATCGACGTAACGCCTTCGTGCTTTCTTCGAAGGCAGGGGGAAGCGCTCGCCCGCAAAATCTGCGCATCGCGCTTCGGAATGGATAATAGATGAGCCTGAAAAGCATAATCTGGAATGGATTATTAATTGCCGCCCTTTGTCTTGCGGTCTTCCTTCTCTATCGGATCTTCCAACAGTACAGCCTGGATGAGATCGTCCAATCGGTTCGCAGCATTCCATTCTTGACCTTCTGCACAGCGCTTCTGTTTACGGCGGCATCTTATCTCTGCCTCAGTTGCTTCGACCTCCTGGCGATCCGCTCGCTCGGCAAATCCTTGCCATACCGGAACATTCTACTCGCCTCGTTCGTCAGCCTTTCGCTCGGCCACAATATCGGGTTTGCCGGACTAAGCAGCGGCGCCTTCCGCTATCGGTACTATTCGCGTTGGGGGCTGACGACGGAAGACGTGGCGAAAGTCATCTTGTTTTGCGGTGTCACTGTGGGGCTCGGGCTCATCGCGCTCGGCGGCCTCGCCATGATTATCAATCCCGGCGATGCCGGGCGCCTGTTGCGCATCGATCCTGCAAGCGCCCGTGTCTTCGGTTCACTGGCGCTGATGGTGCCGGTCGTCTATGCGTCTCTGGCGCTTTTCGTCCGCGGCACGTTGCGGCTGTGGCGCTGGTCGTTTCAGCTGCCGCGATTTTCGATCGCGGTTGCGCAGGTCGGAATTGGGACGATCAACTTCATGTTCGTCTCCGCCTGTCTGCATCAGATGCTTTCCACCTTCGGCGACGTTGCCTTCTTCAGATCGGTAACGGCTTACGTGCTCGCCAATTCGGCGATCATCGCAACGCATGTTCCGGGCGGTCTCGGCGTGCTCGAGGCAACTGTCTCCTACGCGGTGCCGAAGGAGGCGTCGATCGGCGCGCTGATTGCATTCCGCTGTGCCTATTTCTTCATTCCGCTGGCGCTCGGTACCATGCTCCTTGTAATCAGCGAGGTAATCTTCCGGCGGAAATCACGCGGGGCGGATGAGGAGGCGGACGAGCGCCCCGAGGCCCAGTCGGTCTAGGGGTGCGAAAGGCCGAGCCGGATCGAAGAGGCCAGTACCCCGAATCGGCGAAATGCTGCCCGACAGGTCGACGGCGAATTCCCGCAAACCTCGCGGCCCGTCGTTGAGTGCGTCGATTGCCTGGACCACCGAGCCGCTTCTCATGAAGGCTGCGGCAAAAGTCTCCGGGGCGGTGCCGAGATATTCCGCCAGAAGCCGGCTACGCAGATCAGCGATCGCGCGGCGGTGTTCGCCGCTGTCGGCCTCGAACAGCATGTCGCATTCGTAATCCAGCCCTTCCGAGCGATTGTTGAGATTGGAGGAACCGATGCGGATCAGCTCATCATCGGCAATCATCAGCTTGGAGTGGATGAGCACCTCCACCTCGTTGTCCTTTTTCTGCACTGGCCCGGGCACGACGGGATAGTAGACGCGCAGGCGGGCTGCGCGATCGGCGCGTTTGAGGCGGCGGATGACGCGGTCGCGATTGCCGCCCATGACGATTTTTTCGATCAGGCCGTGAGAGCTCCGCGTGCAGATGATGATGACCTCGGGCCCGTCCTCCTCCTGCAGCCGCGCGGCAATGGCGTCGGCGACACGGAAGGAGGCGAGGTATTGCGCCTCGACGTAGAGCTGCCGCCGCGCCCGGGCGATGACGTCCAATGTCATGGCGATGCCATCGCTGATGCCGTTGCGAAAAGCGGTCGACGGTTCGGTCAGCGCCAAGGTGACCGGGATCTCCTGCATGGAAACGGCGAGATTGGCGGGCCATGTGAAGGGAACGCTCTCAGTCAACGGCAGGTGGCGTTCGCTGGTGGCGTTTTCCCAGCGCCGCCTGGCGATGTCGCCGATCATCCGGGCGGCATCGCCAGTGGTCATCGCCTGAACGTCATGCAGAGGATCGTAGGGCTCGCCACCAGGGTCGCGCCGCCACCTGTCCATGACGCGATGGCGCCTTGTGTCCCATCGCCGCGACGTCAGATCGATGCCGCCGATGAAGGCGACGGCATCGTCAATGCAGACGAGCTTTTGATGATGGCAGCCGCGTACTGTACCTGGAAGGTCGAAGCGCAGATCGATCCTGTCATCCTTTGGAAAATCCTTCTTCCGAAGCAACTGGATTGATTTGTCCGAATAGATCGGCCCCAGCGCCCAAACGAGGATGCGTATTTCGAGGTCGGGGTTCGCCGCTACTACGGAATGCAGCAGGTCGGCCAAGGTTTCGTCGGATTTTTCGGGCTCGATCCGAATATCGGGATGGAAATCCCACCCAATGATCCACACTCTGCGTCGCGCCTGCCGCAACGCACGCGCCAGTTCTGAGAAATAGCGGTTACCATTGATCAGGAAAGCAGCCTTTTCCGCATATCCTTGCAGGCGCCGTGCCGTGCTTTCTTGTTTTTCGCCGCACGGATGTTGCGCTTTCGTTCGGGTCAGGTACGATTGATCGGACATGGTTTCAAATGCGGTCATGTTTGCCTCGGCCTCTCGACTGAGAACAAACGCCTGGAATTTCACCGGGTTCCCGATCGCAGGACGCGGCTGTTGCAATGGTCGGCGGCCCGCCATAGAGGATTGACACAGCGAAATGTCACAACGAGCAGGCAGCGCCGATCTTCCCCTTCACGGAGGACGCGTGCCGCATTGGCTAGGCGACCGGATGACGCGGCTCGGGACGCTGATCACCGAGGCGGTCGTCCATCACTATGGCCGCGACGAATTCCTGCGCAGGCTGGCGCATCCCTTCTGGTTCCAGTCCTTCGGCGCGGTCATGGGCATGGACTGGCATTCCTCCGGCATCACGACCAGCGTTCTCGGCGCGCTGAAACGCGGGCTGAAGCCGCGTGCCGGCGAGCTCGGCCTGCATGTTTGCGGCGGCCGCGGCGCGCATTCGCGCAAGACGCCGCTGGAGCTCGTCTCGATTGGCGAGCGTGTCGGTCTCGACGGCGAGGGGCTTGCGACCACGAGCCGTCTTATAGCCAAGGTCGACAGCGCCGCCCTTCAGGACGGGTTCGATCTTTATCTGCACGGGTTCATCGTCGCCGATGACGGCCATTGGGTGGTCGTGCAGCAGGGCATGAACGGCGACAAGCGGCAGGCCCGGCGCTATCACTGGTTGTCCGAAGGCTTGGAGAGCTTCGTGGATTCGCCGCATGCGGCAATCGAGGGAAGGAGCCAGGGTGAAATCGTCAATCTTGCCGACCGGCGAGCGGAACGCTCGCGACGCGGTCAGCTCGATCTGCTGGCGACCCTCGGTCCCGACCGGATCATCCGCGAGGCCGCTGCCTTGCTGCGTGCCGAAGAGGCGGCGCCCGAACCTGCGGCACAGCCGATGCTGCCGCACCTGATCATGCCTGCCCATCACGATGTCCGCGAGAGCGACGTCAACATGCGGCGGCTGCATGGAAACCTGGCTGCCGCTGCCGACCGCGGCCCGGCGGATTTCGAAGAGCTGCTACTCGTTCCAGGCGTGGGCGCCCGCACGGTGGAGGCGTTGGCGATGGTGGCGGAAGTCGTCCACGGCGCGCCATTCCGTTTTTCCGATCCGGCGCGCTTCTCGATCGCCCATGGCGGCAAGGATCGCCATCCTTTTCCGGTCCCGCTCAAGGTTTATGATGAGACGATCGCCGTGATGAAAACGGCGGTGCAGAAGGGCAGGCTCGGACGCGAGGAGGAGTTGCAGGCGCTCAAGCGCCTGGACGACCAATCCAGGCAGATGGAACGCTATGTGACGGGTCCAGACCTCAAGGAAATCATCGCCGGCGAATTCCGCCAATCCGCCGATTTCGGCGGTCGGAGCGTCTTCGGCTGGGAGGAGCCGCCCGCGGATGAGAGCTAAAACATCTCCGTCTTTCCGAGTGACGAAAATGCCCTAGCCCTTTATAAAACCGCTTCGCGCCTTTGCTGCGATTGCACCAGTTCTCAATGACCGTCGGGCGGGACGGCTTCGGCCGGAACCATCTCTTTCAAATTCTTCCGATGGAAGATGAAGAGCCCCGCAACGACGATGATTGCGGCACCGACGATGATCTGCGTATCGGGAATATCATTGAAGAAGAGGTAGCCGAGGACAATCGCCCAGAGCAGCAGCGTATATTGCAGCGGCGCGAGCAGCGATGCCGGTGCGAGCTTCAGCGAGCGGGTGATGAGCAGATGCGCGCAGGAGGCGACGACGCCGAGCAGCAGCATGCCGGACCAATCGATGAGCGCCGCCGGCTGCCAATGACCGATGCTCAGGACGATGCCGGTGACGAGCGCCGCGACCGTCTGCCATGTCACGAGCGTCGTGTCGCTGGTCGAGCGCAGATAGCGGCTCATCACCAGCGACAGCGCAAAGGCAAGACTGCCGGCAAGCCCGAAGAGCGATGGAAGCGACAGCATCGCCGTGGACGGACGCAGCGCGATGACGACGCCTGCGAAGCCGGTCAGAACGGCGAGCCAACGGCGCCAGCCGATCTTTTCTCCGAGAAAGAAATGCGAGAGCGCCGCAACGTAGATCGGCCCGGCCATATAGAAGGTCATCACATCTGCGAGCGGCAGATAGGCGACGGCAGCGTAGAACAAGGCGACATCGACAGTCGCCATGAAGACCCGGATGAACTGGAGGCCCTTCTGCTCGACGCGGAACAACGCCATCGGCCCTTGCCGGAGGATCATTGGTCCGAGCACGATGAAGGCGCCGACCGAGCGGATCACCAGCACTTGGCCGACGGCAAAGCTGGCGACCAGCCACTTGCCCATTGCATCGTTCAGCGCAAAGAGCAGATCGCCGAGCAGCATCAGCACGACGCCTGTTATGATCAGGTTTCCGGCATCGGCTAAGCCAGTCTTGGTCGTCATCTCTCGCATCCTCGCAAAAACGGCCGCGCATGCGCGGCCGAGTGCGGCTTCTGCCTTAACACTGCCGATGTCAATGGTCAGTTTGAAGCGGCTGTACTCGAATTTGCCATAGGCGAATGGCGAGCGACCGTTCTCGTTCACGTTGACCGACAGCTTACCTGTCTGATCGAGGCGCCGTGACGTACAGTCGTGGAATCAGCGATTAAATTGGGCGCACCGCCGCCCGCCCCAAATATTAAGTCAGGCTCACCAAGGCAGCGTGCCCTTGTCATTGATGAAGGCACCCGTCTGGCCGTCGTTCGCGACTGCAAGCTGGACGATGATCTCAGCCGCCTGCTCGACCGTCCGATAGCCTGTATTGCCGTTAAAATCGGTCTTCGTGTATCCGGGATCCGCGCTGTTGACCCTGATGCCGAACGACGCGAGGGCCTTGGAAAACGATACGGTCACTGCGTTGAGGGCGGTCTTCGAGCTGTTGTAGCCCAGGCTGTTCACACCAAAGAATTCGCTCTCCGGGTCTGTCAGGGCGCCAAGCGAACCGAGTTCGCTGCTGACGTTGACGACATTGGCGGAACTCGCTGCTTTGAGCAGAGGCAGGAAAGCTTGCGTAATTCGGATTGGCCCGAATACGTTGATCTCGTAGACCTGACGGATGTCGTCTACGGTCTGATCTGCCGGGTCGATGAATGCTCCGGGTATGCCCGCATTGTTGACCAGTGCGTCGAGCTTGCCGTCTTCCTGTCTGACACGATCCGCGGCTGCCTTCACACTTGCGTCGTCCTCGACGGCAATTTCAAGGAAGCGCACATCGTGACCCTGAGCTCGCAGAGTTTCCGCCGCACTCTCACCGCGCCCCGCATCGCGGGCACCAAGCCAAACACGATAACCCATTCCCCCGAGCCGTCGAGCGGTTTCAAATCCGATGCTTTTGTTGGCGCCGGTGATCAATGCATTCTTCGAGTAGGCGCTTTTCCGGCCGCGTGCCAAATTCTACTGAACTCTTGCCTAATCCTGCCGAAAGACTTGCGCGCGTTGGAGGAGGGTGCAATTTAACAGCATGGACAATGTGGGCGAAGAACTAAGGTCCCTGATCGAGAGGCACTCGCGTGGCGGTCGTACGACGACCGCCATTCCACGCGTCGGTTTGCTAAGAGCAGAACGCACGACTGAGCCGACGGCAGGCATGACGGAGCTTGTCATATGCTTGGTGTTACAAGGCGCCAAGGCAATCACTTGCGGCGAGAACGTATTACACCATGGAGCGGGCAGCTACTTCGTGGCCTCGGTCGAGGTTCCTGTCTTTGGCAGAATATCCGAAGCGAGCCTTCAGAAGCCATTTCTTGGCGTCGGGTTCAGCTTTGATGCCAGTAACATCGCCGATCTTCTGATTGAGATGCCTGATGTGCACGATCCGGAATTCTTGTGTGGCCTGGGCGTGAGCCCGACCGATACTCAGCTCGAGGAAGCGTTTCTACGTATGATGCGACTTCTCGATAGGCCAAACGAAATTTCCGTCATGGCACCAATGATTGAGCGGGAAATCCTGTTCCGCCTATTGCGGGGACCGCAGGGAGCGAAGCTGCGGCAGATCGCACAGATCGACGGCCGCCAGTCTCAGGTCAGGCGGGCGCTCGCCTGGATTCGCGAAAACTTCACGGAATCTTTCAAGGTCGAAGATCTGGCGCGGATGACCGGAATGAGTGCTTCGGTGTTCCACCGTCATTTCAAGGCGGCAACGACCATGACGCCCATTCAGTATCAGAAGCGGTTCCGTCTCCACGAGGCACGCCGTCTGTTGCTCGAGACTCGGGGCGACGCCGCCCGTGTCGCTTTCGCCGTCGGCTATGAAAGCGCCTCCCAATTTAGCCGGGAATACGGGCGGCTGTTCGGACTTCCGCCCGCCCGCGACGCAAGCCGGCTTCGCGCGAAGCCTATTGCGGTGGTGACGTCGGACGCATCAGACGATGCG
The DNA here is from genome assembly GCF_025200775.1 of Rhizobium sp. WSM1274. Lineage (NCBI taxonomy): Bacteria > Pseudomonadati > Pseudomonadota > Alphaproteobacteria > Hyphomicrobiales > Rhizobiaceae > Rhizobium > Rhizobium sp. WSM1274. The sequence continues at coordinate 1,128,821 of NZ_CP104139.1, forward strand.
GTGACAAGTTTTGGACGCGCAATTTAGCGAGCCTGGTGACAGAAGCCCGCTCGCTGATCAAGGAGCACCGATGCCAGCAAGTGGGCATCCCCATGCTGAAAATGTCACGACATCGTCGTGCGTGGCGACCACCAAAATGCCATGAAGCAGGCCAAACCTTCCCGGGGGGTGGAAGAGTACCGCTGACGCGCCCTGAGCAGCAACGACAAAGACCGTCGGCGGCTTGGATCAGCTAGAGCGCCCAATCATCCCAATTTTGGACTTCGGCAGCTTTGTCCTCTCGGCAAATCGTTTCCAGCGCCAGCGAGGCACGACTGGCGTGCCTTTGTTTATGCCGCAGAATTGCAAATTGGCGGGACGGCAGGGGGAAGCGCGCCTTGACCAGCAGACCTTGGGTCAAGAGCGGCGCGGCCACGGCTCCCGAAGCGATTGTGGCGCAGAGACCTTCTCTTGCTGCCGATATGACCGCCTCGTTCGACGGCAGTTGAAGCGCGACAGCCAGATCTCCAGGGTCTATGCCGAGATTGGAAATCGTCGCCTCGAAGGCCGACCGGGTTCCGGACCCTTTTTCCCGCATGACCCATTTCGTGCCCGAAACCAACTCTGCCGGAGCAATTGGTTTGCCACGCGCCCAGGGATGGCGCGGACCGACGACGACAAGCAGCTCGTCCTCGGCAAGCGGCTGAACATGCAGCGCCGGCTCATCAACGCTGCCTTCGACGAACCCGACTTCGGCCAATCCATCGAGGACTGCTTTTGCGGCGGTGGTCGTGTTGCCAATCATCAGCTTCAGGTCAATGCCTGGGTAGCGAATCTTGAAACGCATCAGCATCGCCGGTAGCCAGTAGCTGGCGATCGTCTGGCTCGCAAAACCACCAGTTCACCCTTTTGCAAGCCGCCGAGATCGGACAGCATGAGCGCTGCCGCCTTTGCGCGTGCCAGCGTCGCTCTTGCCTCCCCCAGAAACACCCGTCCCTCATATGTCAGTTCTATGCGGCGTCCGACGCGGTGGAAAAGCTCGACGCCATAGGAGGTCTCGAGATTGCGGATAGCCGAGCTGACGGCCGAGGGCGTCAGCCCGATCGCAAAGGCGGCATTGGTCAGATGCTCGCGTTCCGCAACCGCAACAAAAATGGAAAGCTGTTCAAACGTCATTGATCTAAATCGTTCGATTTTGTCGAATGAACTTTTGCTATACTATTCAATGGAAGGCGACAATCGAGTGTGGGAAAATTACGGTCCTCTGCAAGGTCTTGCCGATGATCGTTTCCGCCTCCCGTTCCCTGTCGCTTCCTGCCGTCCTCCCGGGACTCGTCCTGTGTGCGGCGGTCACGCTCTCTGCCTATCTCGTTGAACAGCTGCAGATGATGGTTTCCGGCTCGCATTTGATCGAGAACCTCGTGCTCGCCATTTTGATCGGCATTGCCGTGCGCTCCTCGGTCTGCCTGCCGCAGACCTTCATTCCCGGCATCCAATTCGCCGCCAAGACCTTGCTCGAGATTGCGGTCGTGTTGCTCGGCGCCTCGCTCAGCACGGCTGCCATCAGTCAGGCTGGACTGCCGCTGGTCGGCGGAATTGCCGTTCTGGTTGCTCTGTCTTTGGCCGGCAGCTTTGCTATCGGCCGGCTCTTCGGGCTGTCGGCCAGCCTGGCGACATTGGTTGCTTGCGGCAATTCGATCTGCGGCAATTCTGCAATTGCCGCTGCAGCACCGGTAATCGGCGCCAAACCGGACGACTTTGCGGCCTCGATAGCCTTTACCGCAGTGCTCGGCATCGGCGCGGTTCTGACGCTGCCTCTGCTTCACCTGCTTTTTGGTCTCAGCGCCGTACAATATGGCGTTTTCGCAGGACTGACGGCCTATGCCGTTCCGCAGGTCCTGGCGGCCACGGCCTCTGCCGGGGCCGTTAGCACTCAGGTGGGCACGCTCGTCAAACTGATCCGCGTGATGATGCTCGGACCCGTCATCCTCGTGCTCAGCGCAGTTCATGGCCGCGGTCCTGGCGGTTCGCCAGTCAAGCTCCGCCATGCTCTTCCGTGGTTCATCCTCGGTTTTGCTGCCATGGCGACGCTTCGTTCGCTCGACGCAATCCCGGCGCCGCTGCTGCCCGGGATGGCGGCTGTCTCCGCCGCCTTCACCGTCACCGCGATGGCCGCTTTAGGCCTCTCGGTCGATGTCAGGTCGGTCGCGCATACCGGCGGTCGTGTCCTCGCCGCGGCAACGCTGTCGCTGTTGGCGTTGGGGGCTCTCGGGCTTTGCCTGATTGGGCTGCTGAATATCGTCTGATCGATCATCTTTCAATATGATACCCCGCAAGCAATCTTGCGCATCCCGTCAATGAATTTGTCGAGAGTATCTTCCGTCCCGACCGAGCCACAAAAAGGTTGAGCTTGATTGCCGTATCGATGATCATGACCACCGCGCTGGAACCGTCTAGCGCCGATGCCGAGATCGCCGCCGACGCCACGGTTCACGACGCCTTGGCGCTCATCCTCTCCGGTGAGATGCCGGGACTGCATGTCAGAGCCGCCGATGGGACGCTTGCGGGATATTTGTCTCGTGACACCTTATTGCGTGCCAATCGGCTGTAGAGCAACTCCGGCATATTGCGGAGCGGTCTTGCGCCCGGAACTGCGCAGAACAAAAAGATAGAGCGTTTTCGTGACACGGGGACAGGCGAAAACGCTCCGGCTGGAGTCGTTTGCGGAAGAGGGCGACATCGCAGGTCGCCATGACGACGAGCCCAACCTGCTCAACGCAGGCTGGGCCATCTTCGGTTTTCGATCAGATGGTCGAGACGTTCTCAGCCTTCGATTTTCCGGTCTTGCGATCCTGTCCGATTTCGAAGCTGACCTTGTCGCCTTCGCGGAGCGACCCGCCGCTTTGCAGCGCAGACACGTGAACAAAAACGTCCTGCCCGCCACCCTCAGGGGTGATGAAGCCGAAGCCCTTGTCGTCATTGAAGAATTTAACGGTACCTGTCGGCATGAGATAACTATTTCCTTGTGTCGTTCAGCGATTTGCGAAGGCGAAACTATAGCTTCGGGGCTTCTCTATCAACCCTTTAGCACACTGGCGGCTTTTTGAACGCAAAAAGATATCAGCTCCGACGTAGCTCAATGCGGCTCGTAACAACCGATCGACCTGTCGCGGGGTCGGTATCGACGGTTGTGAGGCGCATGCCCGATGCCCCGGTTTTTTCGATCGTCATCTGCGCAAGTCGATCGCCATTGACTTCTTTCGCCCATCTGATCGCGAGGCTTATGGCATTGCCAGCGCGTTTTCCGCCAAGACCCGCAGTGCCAGTGCCCGCGCCCACGTAGGAGCCGGTGTAGGTGTCACCGCTAGCCTTGAGGTTAGCGCTGATGACACGGGAAAAAAGCACGAGACTGGTGCAGCGCCCATTGAGTGCGAGGGAGCTTGCATTCGCGTCTGACTTGAAACGGCAAGTGACTGTCATGGTGGGGGCATTTGTCCGCACTTTCACCGTACCCTTACCGCTCCAATTTCCCGCCAGTGTTTTCAGGAACGCGGATTCGTCGGCCTTGGCGTCGCCGGCCACGACTATCGACGCCGTCGCAACGGCGATGGCGCACGCAAGGACCTTCATCAGCTGAGTAACTTTCGGACCGCGTAACATCTGCATAACGACGCTCGGCTGATCGGGAGGGTCTGATATAACCGCTTTGCGGTGAATTGGTTCCGTATGGGAAGCATTCGACCACGTTCGCAGCCATCACCATCTTAATTCATGTGTCTCGCAGCGCCGAGGAGACGAGTCGTCGACATTCGAGAGCAACTCGCTCGCCACAGCGTGCAGGTTTTCAACAGATCAAGATACCAATGCTACCTTCGGACCCTAAGAGGGATTGCCGATCGCCCACCTGAGGCTTTAGATCGATTTTACACAATCAGATTGTGGAAGCCAGCGCTGTCACACGAGGAGTTCGACGCCATTGCCTTCGCTTGTTCTTCCTAGTCGCCCGATCTCGTTGGCGCGCAACGTCATCTCCACGCCGAACGCTTATTTCTGGTCAACGCCCATCATCCTGGCACTCGCCATCTTTCTATTCGTCTCGCAAGCACCAGGCGTGTTCCGCGATTTCCAGATCAGCCAGAACCCCGTGACGCTCGAAAATGGGGACGTGCAGAACGGGCGATGCACGACACGCAGGGCAGTCTTTACCGATTGCGAGGCACGCCTGGTCTACAGCTACGGTGGACGAGACTACGATACCGAAGTCGAGGTCATGTTCGTCGATTTCCATACCGGCGACTATGAAACGGATCTGGTGATTTCAGCCGATCACCCGGAACTTGCGACGATGAGCCTGGGTTTGGACATGCTCTGGAACCGGATCGTCACGCTTGCAGTGTTCGCCGTCCTGCTTGGCGGCATGGGCCTGGGGATGATTTTTTTCTCTATGCGCATTTGGCGGGTTAAGGGCCAATTGCTCCGGCCTGCCATGCTGACCCCTGTTCCGGTCGAGATCACCGCATTCGACCGCAAACGCGGCGTCCTTTCGATTACCTACAACGACAAGATTGCCAACGACAAAACCGGGCGATCCGCTTACACGCGCATGAAGAGTGGAGAGGAGCCTCTGATCGTCGGTGAAGCCAAGGGCAAGGCGATCGGACTGGCAGTCAGGCACGGCAATACAGCCCTGCCGGTGCTTCTCGACGATCGCCTGCAGCGTGTGGAGCTTACGGACGATGAGCGCACCGCAGCTCTTGCGCCCTTTGCGTATCAGCAAGAAAGCGATCGCGATGCGCCGGTTTTGATTGAAGAACAAAAAAAGACGGTGTCGATCTGGAAGCGGCTGCAGCTTTTCTTCGGTGTGTTGCTTCTGATCGTCGTCGGTGTGGTCGGCTTCTGGCTTTGGTACGTCACGACCTCACCGACAGCATTCCAATCGCCTGGCATGGACATCAACAATCTCATGCCGGCGCCATTGAATGAGTGGGGATGCGAGCAGCTCAAGAAGCGGTTTGGACAGGAACGCGCGCCGTTCGGTTGCGTCGCCGACGATTATACGAGCTGGAAATAGAGGTTGGATGCGCTGTTTTATCGCGTTGCCCGGTCTGCCATGAACCAGGATGCTCGATCTGCCCAGCATTCACCGGACGGTTCTGAATCGGGTGCGTTAACTGGCATCCGCCTCGAGTTTGCCGAAAAGAAGTGATGCTGTCTGCTCTCGACGAGTTCCCTCCAGCCCCGCCCGCGATCTTTGCTCTTTAGGAAAAAGTTCGGCGAAAAACCTGCGGATGCAGGCAACTCACCATTGCGAAACCAACAGCCTTCGGCGAATGTCACCTGACGTGGCGTGAGGCGAGTTTATGTCATTTCGGATCGAGCGTCTGGTTGAAAAACACATTAGCGGTGCGGCCGTCGTATTGGTAAATGCCTATGCCCTGCCTCCGTGGAATGAGAGCTGGTCCCTTGAAGCGGCTGCAGAAAATGTGACCTATGTGCTTGAAACTCCAAGGTCAATTGCACTTGCGGCAGTTGACGGAAGCAAGGTGCTCGGCATTGCGCTCGGGATACGACAGCGGCGCCATACCGGCCCGGTCATTTATCTGGACGAGCTTTCAGTGCAGCCCGATGCACAGGGTAAGGGAATTGGGACCGCTCTACTTTCTGCAATGTTCGAAACAGCCACAGCTGAAGGATGTAGCAGCTTGTGGCTGATCTCGAAGCGAGGAGGGGCGCTGTCGGAGTTCTATCAGCGTTGCGAATTTGCGATGATAGGCGACCTTGGCCTGTACTCTAGATCGAGCGAATAAGGCCAGATTGGGAATTACGCCTTTCCATACATCCGGCTCGCCCGCAGCAGGCGTTGCGAATAAGGATGTTCGACCGCACCTCTTCGCAAGGCACCGACATCGACCTGTTCGACGATCTCGCCCGCTTCCATGATGGCGACGCGGCTGCACATGTGCGAGACGACGGCGAGATCATGGCTGACGAGCAGATAGGTCAGGCCGCGATTGGTTCGCAGATCCTGGAGGAGATTGAGGATTTCGGCCTGAACGGACACATCGAGCGCCGATGTCGGTTCGTCGAGAAGCAGAACGTCCGGATCCAGCGTCAAGGCACGGGCGATCGCCACGCGCTGCCGCTGGCCCCCAGACAGCTGGTGCGGAAATCTGTAGCTCAGCGCCGGGTCAAGGCCGACCGATCTCAGGACGGCGTTCATGTCGACGGAATTCGTATCCAGGCCCTGGTTGCGCAGCGGTTCCTTCAGCTGCGAGCGGATGGTCTTGCGGGGATGGAGCGATCCATAAGGGTCCTGGAACACCATCTGCACCCGGCGAAAGAACGGCCGGCTGCGCTGTCGGTCCAGCGTCTCTCCGTGGAGCTCGATCCGGCCGTCATAATTGGCGTTGAGGCCGGAAAGCGCCCTCAGGACAGTGGACTTTCCGCAGCCGGATTCGCCGACCAGGCCGAAAGCAGTTCCCTTTTCGATGGCGAAGCTTACGTCTCGGACGACAGGCCGCTGCCCGGGTCCGAAACGGACCGTAAGATTGTCGATTTTAATCACCGCGGCGGCTCCAATGCGAATTCTTCAAGCCAGGCCGGATCTCGTTTCAGGATCGGTAGCCGGGCAGGTGGATCTTCGATCGTCGGCAATGATGCCAGCAACCCTTGCGTATAGGGATGTCTGGCCCTGTCGAGATCGCGCGCTTCGAGCACTTCAACGACCCGCCCCGCATACATGATGAGGACGCGATCACAGAAATTCCGGATGAGATTGAGATCGTGACTGATGAAGATCAGCCCAAGATTGCGGCGCAAGACGAGCTCGTCGAGCAGAGCCAGGATCTCGAGCCTCACCGTCACATCGAGTGCTGATGTCGGTTCGTCGGCGATCAGCACTTCTGGTTCGGCAATCAACATCATGGCGATCATCGCCCGCTGGCCCATCCCGCCCGAGATTTCGTGCGGATAAAGGCGGGCCACACGCTCCGGATCGCGGATCTGAACGGCCTCGAGCATATCGAGAGCCTGCTGCCAGGTCTTTGCCCTGCTCGTCCTCGGATGATGGAAGCGGTAGGTCTCGGCAATCTGTTCGCCGATCCGCATGACGGGATTGAGCGAATATTTCGGATCCTGCAGGATCAGGCCGATCCGCCGTCCCCTGATCGTCATCATCGTTTTTTCATTCGCCTTGAGCAGGTCGACGTCGCAAAAGCGCATCCGCTCGGCATTGACGATCGCGGTCGGTGGCAGCAGCTTCATGATCGCGCGGCCAACGGTCGACTTTCCCGATCCGGATTCACCGACGATCCCGAGCTTTTCCTGTCCAAGCGAAAAGCTGACGCCGCGAACGGCTCGCACCTGTCCGCCGCCGAAGGCGATTTCGAGGTTCTGAATATCGATCAGGTCAGTCATTCCGAACCTCGGGGATCGAGAACATCGCGAAGCGCATCGCCGACAAGGTTGAAGGCGAGGCTGACCAGCGCAATGGCAATACCGGGTGCCGCGATGACCCAGGGGCTGTCGAGCATGAATTCACGTCCGCTGGCGGCCATCGAACCCCATTCCGGCCATGGCGGCTGCGCGCCGAGGCCGAGGAAGCCGAGGCCGGCGGCGGTGATGATGATGCCGGCCATATTGAGGGTGACGCGGACGATCACCGAGGGAATGCACATCGGCAGGATGTGACGGGTGATGATCGCAATTGATGTCGCGCCCTGCAGGCGTACGGCGGCGATGTAGTCCGCCTTGCGGAGGCTGAGCGTCTCGGCGCGTGCAAGACGCGCGATCGGCGGCCAGGCCGTCAGCGAAATCGCGATGATCGCATTTGTGATGCCTGGACCGAGCGCTGCGGCAAAACCCAGCGCCAGCACGAGACCGGGGAAGGAGAGAAAAATATCGGTGATGCGCATCAGGATTTCATCGACGATGCCGCCGAAATAGCCTGAGACAGTGCCGATCAGCAGGCCGAGCGGTGCGACGATGACCGTGACAAGCATGATGATGTAGAGCGTGGTGCGAGCGCCATAGATCACCCGGGAGAAGACGTCACGGCCGAAATTGTCGGTGCCGAGCCAATGGCGGGCGGATGGCGGAGCAAGCCGCCCGGCCATGTCCTGAACGATCGGATCATAACTCGTCAGCAGGGGCGCCGCCGTCGCCACGACGATCAGCACGACAATGATGGCAAGTCCGGCAAGTCCAAGCGGGTGCAGGCTGAATTTCCGCCAGCCCTGATGAATTTGCTGCGCGGATGACTGGAACCAGCCTCGCGGTTCCGGCGCGAGCAGCCAGTTGCGAAGGCCGCCAGTGTTAGCGCTGTCCGCGTGCTCAGAGGAGATCGTCATGGCGTCACCGTGTCCTCGGATCAAGAATGCGATAAAGGAAGTCCGACAGGATGTTGATCGTCAGGAAGACGGCACCAATCGTCAGGACGGAACCCATGACCACGTTCATGTCGTTCATCTGCAGCCCCCGGGTCAGGTATTGGCCGAGCCCCGGCCACCCGAAGACGGTCTCGATGAGCACCGCGCCTTCGAGCAGCCCGCCGAAGGTCAGCGCCATGATCGTCAGGAGCTGTACGCGGATGTTCTTGAATGCATGGCGCCAGACCACCTTGCGGGTGCCGAGCCCCTTGGCCCGGGCGGTGATGATGTATTCCTGGCTGAGCTGCTCCAGCATGAAGCTCCGCGACATGCGGCTGATATAGGCGACGGAATAGTAGCCGAGGATTGCCGCCGGCAGGATGATGTGGCCAAGGGCGTTGTAAAACACGTCCCATTGGCCCTGAATCGCCGCGTCGATCAGGAGGAAGCCCGTCATCGGCGTGACGAGGCCTTCATAGAAGACATCGATCCGGCCCGAGGCCCCGACGAGCTTCAGCTTCGCATAAAAGACGAAGAGCGCCATCAGTCCGGTCCAGAAAATCGGGATGGAGTGGCCGGCAAGGGCGACGATCCGCGCGATGTGGTCGATAATGGTCCCGCGCCTGACCGCAGCAGTGATCCCTAAAGGAATGCCGACGATCGCCCCGATGATCATGGCGATGATCGCAAGTTCGATCGTCGCGGGAAAGATCGTCATCAGATCGGTGAGGATCGGCTGGCCCGTCGTCGCCGACATGCCGAGATCGCCTGTGGCGATCTTGCCGACGTAGGAGAGGAACTGCATCCAGATCGGCTGCCCAAGACCCAGCTCGTTGTAGACGCGATCGTAAACCTCCTTGCTGACCTCCGCCCCGGTGACGGCGAGCACCGGGTCGGCGGGCAGCAGGCGACCCATCGAGAAGGTCAGGAAGAGCAGGCCTAGCAGCGTCGTCACGACGGCTATGACGCGTCCCGCCAGGCGCCGCAGCAGGCTCAGTGCCGGGTGCGGGGTCGCCTCGGCGAACCCGCCTTCCGTAGAACCACGGCTGCTCTCCCGCTTCGATGTCAGATCGGCGCTCGCCACGGCATTCTACTCCTTGGTCACGTCATGCCAGCGCGTCGACCATGTCGTATGCCCGTGATAGCCCTTGACGTTGGCGCGCATGACATAGGGGTCGGTTCGTTGGAAGAAGATGACCAGCGGCGAAGCCATGCCGGCATAGATGCCATCCATCTTCTTGAAGATGTCGGTGCGCTTTTCCGTGTCGCGCTCCTTCATCGACTGGTCGATGAGCGTGTTGAGCTCGTCCACCTTCATGCCCGTGCGCCAGAGGTAATAGCTGCCGAGGCGCGCCTCGTCGCTATTGTCGGGGTTGAAGGCATATTGCGTGGCGACCGCGAAGGGATCGGGCAGGCGGGCGCCGGAATTGCCGAGCAGCACTTCGAATTTGCGCTCGCGGAAGGCGGGCGTGAACTCGCCGGGCACGAGATCGAGATCGATGCCGGCGGCGCGGGCACTCGCCTGCAGCGCTTCGGCAAAGGGCAGGGTCGGGGCTCCCGACGGATTGAGCACCTTCTTCAGGCCGTTGGGATATCCGGCCTCCGCCAGCAACTGTTTGGCCTTGGCGGGATCGTAATCGTAGTGCGAGGCAGATTCCTCAGGGGCGCCGATCATGCCGCGCGGGATCATCGACTGCCAGGGAAAGCCCGTATAGCGCATTATGTTGCCGGAGATCGCTTTCCAATCGAAGGCATGCTGGAAGGCCTCGCGAACCTTCGGCTTCTGCAGATCCGGGTCCTTCTGGTTGAGGGCGATGTAGTAGAAGCCGAGACCAGGGACATTCTCGATGACCATGTCCTTCTTGCTGGCGAGCGCATCGAGGTCGCCGCTTGCCACATACTGCCCGACATCGACGTCGCCGGCTTCGAGTTGAAGCCGGAGATTGCCGGATTCCGGGATATGACGAGCGACGACGCGCGCCATGGCCGGCTTGCCGTCCCAATATTTCGGCTGCGCATTGAAGATCGCGACATCGTTCGGCCGCCACTGGGCCAGACTAAATGGGCCGCTGCCGGCGGAATTGGCGGATAACCAGGCACCGCCGAAATCGCCGTTCGCCTCGTGCGACAGCACCGTCTTTTTGTCGACGATGCCGATCGACGAGCCCGCCAGCGAATAGAGCACCAGATCGGTATTGACCGACTGCGGCAGCTCGATCTCGAGCGTGTGTTCGTCTTTTGCGCGAACGAGCTTTTCGACGTTTTCAGGCGTGAAGCCCCACAGCGCGATGTCGGTGGAGCCGACCTGTCCCATCTTGATGACGCGCTGGATCGACCAGGCTGCATCCTCGGCGGTCACCTTGTTGCCGCTCTGGAAGACCGCATCGTCGCGTAGTGTCAAGGTGATGATCTTGCCGTCCGCCGAGACGCTCCATTGCGTCGCGAGCATCGGCTTCAGCGTTTTAAGATCGTCCGGCGACAGCTGCACGAGGTTGTCGTAGAGGTTAGAGATCAGCTCGGATACCGTGCGGGCATTGTTCTGGGCCGGATCGAGCGTCCTTATGCCGGTGAGATTGGTGCCGATCACCAGCATGTTGGGCGGCGACGCCGCGAAGCTGGGCTGCGCCGTCGTCAGGGCGCCGGCAATTGCGATCGTTGTCAGTACTTGTCTCAGCATCTCAAGACCTCCCAATCCTGTTGTTCGTGGATAGTGTCGAAATCAGCCGGCCGCCTTGACGGCCGGCTGGTCTGAATGAGTTTGAATGTCGCCTTCGGCCTCCCAGCCTTGAAGGAGCCAATGAAGCTCCTCGCGGTCATGCTGGTCGAGCTGCGGCAATCCCGGCACACGCACGGGACCGACATCGAGACCGGAATAGGTGACGGCTTCCTTGACGACGGTCACGTTCGCGCCATTGCGGAATTTGGTCCGCATCCGCTCGAATGGCTCGAGCTTGTTGACGATCGCCCTGGCGGCGGCAAAATCGCCTTTTTCAAGCGCAGCGTGGACCGCAAGCGAGAGCTTCGGCGCGACATTGACGAGGCCGGACGTGAAGCCGCGGGCGCCGGCTGCGGTAAATGTCGGCGCCCAGCTCTCCGCCAGGCCGCAGACGAACAGCGCGCCGCCGGGGCTCGCCGCCGGGATCGCTCTCGACAACAACATCAGATCGGTCGTGGCGAATTTGATGCCGGCAACATTGCCGTGATTTGCAAGGCGGACGATATCGGCGACGGCGAAACCATCCGCCCTGACATAGGCGATGAGCGGCAGGGCGGAAGCATCCGCAAGATTGCAGAAATAGTCGATCTGGGCCGCAGGTGCTGCGAAGGGATCGACGGGCTGATGCGACATGACGGCGGATGCGCCGATCACCGCCGCATCTTTCGCCATGCCGATCGCCTCTCGCAGCGACCGGCCGATTGCGGCCGTCACCGGCGCCTTGCCGTCGACGCCTGAAACCGCCGCCTCATGGACGATCCTGATTTCCTGCGGCGTGAGCGCATAGAATTCCCCGGTATTGCCGGCAGCGACGATGTTGTGAATACCCGCTGCCGCCACCCGCTCATAGACTTTCGCCGTAATCCGAGGTTCGACTTCGCCTCTCCCGTCATAGGCCGTGACGGGAACACCCGAAACGCCCGTAAGCGCCTTGCGCATGATCGCGATGCTCATTTTTTCTTCCCCGTTCGCTTTCCATCCTAATGGTCGTTATCCGAAGCGGTAGGGCGCCAAGCCCTCCGCATTCACATCGAAGGCAATGACAGTGCCTGCCTCGAAATGTCCGGTGCGGTCCGTCGACAGGCTCGTGACGTAGAGGGTGCGCAGATCCGGCCCTCCGAAACACGGCATCGTCGGTGCGGGAACCGGCAGAATGTAGATTTCGACGATGTCGCCTGCGGGCGAAATCCGGTTGAGGCGACCGGCGGAAACGCCGGCACTCCAGTAGAACCCGTCACGATCGGTTGTCGCGCCGTCGGGCCGACCCTCGTCTTCCGTGAAGCTGCGAAGCCGGCGCCCATCGCCGAGCTCGCCCGTATCAGGATCGAAGTCGAACGCCTGCAGGAAGCATTGCCGGCTGTCGGAGTGATACATCCGCCGGCCGTCCGGCGACCAGGCGAGACCGTTGGAGCTAGTCAGTCCGGTTGCAACGGTCCGCGTGCGGCCATCGGCGCCCACGCGGTAAAGGGCGGCCTCATCGGTCTGCGGCTTGGCTTCGCTGAACGAGCCGATCCAGAAGTGCCCGTCGGGGCCGACCTTTCCGTCATTGAGGCGGCAGTTGATGTGGCGCCCGACTGGATCCGACACAAACTCGAAATCTCCCGAAACAGGATCGAAGAGATGGACGCCCGTTTGGAGCCCCACGACGATCCTGTGATCGCGGCAGAGCCCGAGCGCGCCGATTGCGGCCGGCATCTCGAAGCGGTAGACCTTACCTGAAGGCGAAAGCCGGACGAGCGCCGGCGCCAGAATATCGACGAACCACAGACTGCCGGTCTCTTCGTCCCATACCGGCGATTCACCGACCGTCAGCGGTTGCTGGATAACGGAACGGACGTCCGGGCGGATGACCCGAGGCGCCGTCATTCAACCGTCTCCGAGCTCTTGGCCAAGCCATCGGCGTCGCGCATGCGGATGGTGCCGTCGTGATTGATCTCACAGAAGCCGCCACCCTGGAATGCCAGCGCGACTGGACCTTCGGATCCCTCTTCGATCAGTGCGTAATCGCGCGGCCGGTCCTGCGGCTGGTAGCCCAATCGTGCCGCCAGCTCGTTGTCCCACCATTGCGTGTCCGTATCGGAAACGCCGTAGACGACTGTTGCAGCGATCTGTGGGTGAGTGAGCCCAATCCGCACCAGTTGCGCCAGATCCCGCGCGCTGATCCAGATTGCCACCGATCGCTCGCTGTTGGGATAGGTGCCGGCATTGCCGATGCGGATGGAAAGGGAGCGAATGCCCGACGTGTCGTAGTAGAGCCCCGCCACCAGTTCGCCCCAGCATTTGGAAAGCCCGTAGGGGCTGTCGGGACGCATCGGATCGAGCGGCGATATGACTTCGCCGCGCGGATAGAAGCCGGTGGCATGGTTGCTGGAAGCATAGACGACCCGCTGGACCTTGTTGATCCGTGCCGCTTCGTAGAGATTGTAGGTTCCAAGTACATTCGCGTGCAGAATGGCGTTCATGTCGATGCCGCTGGCGATGCCGGCGAGATGAACGACGCCGTCGACATCCTTCAGCGCTGCCGTTGCCTCGTCGAGCTTTGTAAGGTCTGCTCTTACGAAAGTCTCGTTTTCGCCAAGCTCAGCCGGTTCCTGCAGGTCGATCAGGTGGACGTGCTCGAAATAAGCGTGAAGGTGAGGGCGCAGCAGCGTTCCGACACGGCCGGCAGCGCCCGTCACAGCGATCCGTTTCATTATTCTTCCTTCCATTATCGCTCAACCCCCTGAAACATGCGGGCGCGGGCGTTCAGTATGTGTTTCTTCATCGCATCGTGTGCTTCGGTTTCCCGCCGTGCGAAGATCGCCTCGACGATCACCGCATGCTCATCCTGGACGCTGCGAATCTGCTCCAGGGTCCGTTTCAAGCTCAGGCTTCGCGTGACGGAATGCCCGATGGCGAAATGCGGCCTGAACCATTCGCGAACGGTGATGTGGAACTGGTTGCCGGTCGCCATGGCGATGGCATCATGCAGAACCTGATCCTCCTCGGCACCGAGCTCTCCGTTGCGCAGACATTGCTCGATCGAAAGAAGCGCTGCCGTAATCCTCTCCTTGTCGGTCGGCTGCCAGTTTCGCGCTGCAAGCTCCGCCGCCTCGGCCTCGAGCCCGGCGCGGAATTCAAAAAACCGCTGGACATCGGCGAGCGATCCGACCGGCACCATTTTCAGCATCGACGAATCCGGTCTTTGCCGGACATAGGAGCCCGAGCCCTTGCGCGAAACGACCAGGCCGTCGGCTCTCAGGCGTTCGAGCGCTTCGCGCACGACGGGTCTCGAAGCGCCGAAATCGGCGGCGAGCTTCGTCTCCGACGGCAGCCGTTCGTTCACCGGAAAATTGCCGTCGGCGATCATCCCCACGATCTTCTCGTAGATGATGTCGCTGAAGCGCGTTGCGCCCCTGTTCGAAACGGCATCGACCGCGAATGTCATTATGGTGCTTTTCTCCGAACGATTTGGGCTCTTGCAGTTGCCGACCGAACGTCTGCGTGGAAGTGTACAGCTTCTAACAGATCTCTGTCTTGGATGCGTTTTTGCCTTGTTATTGGCGCGCGAGAACCGGGTTCTGTTGCTGCATCGCTACAAAATTTGTAATTATCTGTCAACTCTTGTAATCATTTGGGAACGTGTCTATGGTTCGGTCCCAGCGCCGAGGAGGGTGCGAGCGGCAGGTCGGGAGCCTGCCGCATCAGCCGGTTCAAAAGGTGCGCCGGCTTAGAAAGGGAGGAACTCGATGCCCAATGAAATTCTGTCGCGCGGCGTTACCCGCCGCACTGTGCTTGGTGGCATGGCGGGCGTCGCAGCCTTGTCCATTTCCGGTCGCGTCTCTGCCGCCGCAGGCGGCGAAGCACCCGCACTTGCACAGCTTGTGAAGGACGGAAAACTGCCGCCGCTCGCCGAGCGCCTGCCGAAGAAGCCGATGGTCGTCAAGCCGTTCGAGAAAGTCGGCACCTATGGCGGCTCGCTGCGACGCGGCCTTCGCGGTTCATCCGACCACAACGGCATCCTGCGCATGGTCGGCAACCAGAGTCTCGTGCGCTGGAACCTCGAATTTACCGCTGTGGAGCCGAATCTTGCCGAGCGCTGGGAAGTCAGCGACGACGCGACGCAATTCACCTTCCATCTGATCGAGGGCGTGCGCTGGTCGGACGGTCATCCCTTTACCGCCGACGACGTGGTTTTTGCGATCGAAGACTGCGTCAAGAACACCGAACTCTACAGCTCGACACCGGCGCAGCTTGCCGTCGCCGGCAAGCCGGTCACCGTCGAGAAGATCGACGATCATACGGTGAAGTTCACCTTTGCGGCGGCCAACGCGCTTTACCTGGAAAATCTCGCTACGCCGCTCGGTCAGCATCCGACGCTCTTTCCGAAGCATTACTGCAGCCAGTTCCTGCCGAAATATAACCCCAATATCGAGGCCGATGCGAAGAAAGCCGGCGTCACCAGCTGGACGGAACTATTCCGCAGCCGCTGCGGCGACATCGAGATCCCGTCGCGCTGGGGCAATGTCGACAAGCCGACGCTCGATCCATGGGTGGTCAAGGAGCCCTATGCCGGTGGTGCGACGCGTGTCGTCATGACCCGCAATCCCTATTTCTGGCAGGTCGACACTGAGGGCAATCAGCTTCCCTACATCGATGAGATCAACTTCGGCATTTCGCAGGATGTGGAATCGCTGATGCTGAATGTCATCTCGGGAAAGATCGATATCCAGGAACGCCACATCAGCGTGCTTGCCAACAAGCCGACGCTGTCGAAGAACATGGAAAAAGGCGATTATCGTCTGCTGACGCTCGTGCCTTCGGCCTCGCAGCAGTGCCAGATCTACTTCAACATCACTCACAAAGATCCGGCGATGCGCAAGATGTTTGCGGACAAGGCATTCAGGCAAGCGCTCTCGATCGGCATCAACCGCCCGGAACTCATCGATATCGTCTATTTCGGCCAGAGCGAGCCCTACCAGGCCGGGCCGCGTCCGACCCATCCGTGGTACAACGAGAAATACGCCCGCCAGTTCACCGAATTTGACGCCGACAAGGCAGGCGCGATGCTCGATGAGGCCGGCTACAAGAAAGGCGGCGATGGTTTCCGCCTCCGGCCGGATGGCCAGAAGGTGTTCTTCTCGATCGACGTCATTCCGACGCTCTATCCCGACCTCGTCGACGCGCTCGAACTGGTCAAGACCCACTGGGCGCAGATCGGCATCGACATGAAGGTCAACACGATCGAGCGGGCGCTCTATTACACCCGAGGCGACGACAATGCCCATGATGCGCAGGTATGGCCTGGCCCCGGCGGCCTCGATCCGATGCTCGATCCGCGCGATTTCTTCGCCTTTCATCCGCAAGGGTCGCGTTACGCCATTCCGTGGACGCTTTGGTACACTTCCAACGGTGCACGCGGCGAAGAGCCACCGGAAAGCCAGAAGAAGCGTATGAAGCTGTTCGACGAGGCGCGTTCGACGGCCGATCTCGACCAGCGCGGTGCGATCATGAAGCAGATATTCGATATCGCGGCGGAAGAATTCGAGACTGTCGGGCTTTGCCTTGCCGTCGGCGGCTTCGGCATCATCCGCAACAATCTGCGCAATGTTCCCGAAAAGCAGCCGGATAGCTGGTCCTGGCCCAATCCGGGGCCGGCAATGCCGCAGCAGTTCACCTTCACGAGCTGATTTGGACCTCCGGCGCCGTGCCTGACGGTACGGCGCTTTCTTTCAGTTCGCCCTCCGAGATGCCTTGCCGGCCATGGCGGCCGACAAGGTCCGGAAGGCGGCGTTCAATGCAAGAGGCGCCCCATGCTGGTCTTCATCGCCAAACGCCTGCTATGGATGATTCCATCGCTTTTTGCCGTCAGCTTCCTCGCTTTCGTGCTGATCCAGCTGCCGCCGGGCGATTACGTCACCACCTATATCGCGACGCTGGCCGCCTCCAACGAGATCGTCGATCAGAACACGGCGGCGCAATTGCGCGAACGCTTCGGTCTCGGCGATCCGATGTTGATCCAATATTTCAAATGGATATGGGGTATACTTTCGCGCGGCGATTTCGGCATTTCCTTCGAATGGCAGCAGCCGGTCTCGGATCTGATCTGGGAACGCATGGCGCTGACGCTTGTTCTGGCTCTGTCGACATTGATCGCCACCTGGGCGATCGCGCTGCCGATCGGCGTCTTTTCCGCCGTGCGCAAATATTCGATCGGCGACTATTTCTTCACTGCCTTCACCTTCTTCGGCTTGGCCGTTCCGTCCTTCCTGCTGGCGCTGGTGCTGATGTATGTCGCGGCTGTCGAATTCGGCCAGGACGTCGGCGGGCTCTTTTCGCCGGAATATGAGAACGCGGCCTGGAGCTTCGCCAAGATGGGCGATCTTTTCTCGCATCTCTGGCTTCCCGTCATCATTCTTGCCGTCTCCTCGACGGCGAGCCTCATCCGCGTCATGCGCGCCAACATGCTCGATGAGCTGCCGAAGCCTTACGTGACCACGGCACGGGCAAAAGGTCTCTCCGAGTTCCGGCTGCTGGTGAAATATCCTCTGATGATCGCGCTCAATCCGTTCATCTCGACGATTGCCTGGCTGCTGCCTAATCTGATCTCCGGCTCGGTCGTCGTGGCCATCGTCCTCAATCTGCCGACGGCTGCTCCTTTGTTGCTGCAGGCGCTGATGGCCCAGGACATGTATCTCGCCGGCGCCTTCGTTCTGCTGATCTGCGCGCTGACGCTGATAGGCTCTCTGATCAGCGATATCCTGCTTGCGCTGGTCGATCCCCGCATCCGGTTGGAATAGGAGCCGATATGGCCGACATCACCGTTACGAACATTCCGCCGGATCGCGCCGCCGTCGCATCGCAGTGGCAGCTCATCTGGTGGGCTTTCCGCCGGCATCGGCTGGCCATGGTCGCGCTCGTCGTCACCGTGCTGATGTATATCGTCGCCCTGCTTCCCGGCTTCTTCGCCATCAACGATCCGAATCTGCAAAATGCGCGGGCGACTTTTCACCCGCCGCAGAGATTGCATCTGATCGATACGCAGAACGGGTTCTCATTTGGTCCGCATTATTATCCGATGAAGCTGACCCGCGATCCGGAAACGCTGGCCGCCATCTTCAAGGAAGACACGACAAAACGTGTCGACGTCCAATTCTTCGGGCGCGGCTATGAATATTCCGTGTTCGGCCTGTTCAGGACCAACATCCATCTGATCGCCTCGCCCGACAAGACGACGCCGCTGCTTCTGTTCGGCGCCGACAGGCTTGGGCGCGATGTTTTCAGCCGAACGGTGCAGGGCTCCCAGATCTCGTTGTCGATCGGCCTCGTTGGTGTCTTCTTCTCGCTCATGCTCGGCATCGTGCTCGGCGGCATCTCGGGATATTACGGCGGCCGCATCGATTTCTTCCTGCAGCGGGTGATCGATTTCGTGCTGTCGCTGCCGACGATCCCGATCTGGCTCGCAATGGCCGCGGCCCTGCCGCAGGACTGGCCTGCGACGCTGCAATATATGATGATCACGATCATCCTTTCGCTGACCGGCTGGGCGCAGCTCGCCCGCGTCGTTCGCGGCCGCTTCCTGTCTTTGCGCACCGAGGAATTCGTCGCTGCCGCCAGGCTCGACGGTGTTCGCGAAAGACGCATCATCTTTCGCCATATGCTGCCGAGTTTCGCCAGCCATATCATCGCCTCGATCACGCTTGCGGTGCCGGCGATGATCCTTGCCGAAACCTCTCTCTCCTTCCTGGGGCTCGGTCTGCAGCCGCCGACCATCTCCTGGGGCGTGCTTCTGCGCGAGGCCCAGAACATTCGCTCGATCGCCACTGCGCCATGGCTCTTCATGCCGGGCTGTGCCGTCGTGGTCGCCGTGATGGCGCTCAACCTTCTCGGCGACGGCCTGCGCGATGCGGCCGATCCTTACAACAAATGAGGCCGGCATGACCGATATCCTTCCCATTGCCGGCAGGCCGCTGCTCCAGGTGAAAAATCTGACGGTTGAGTTCCCCCTGCGCACCGGCGTCTTTCGCGCGGTCAGCGATCTGTCTTTCTCGATCGAGCCGGGCAAGACGCTCTGTGTCGTCGGCGAAAGCGGATCCGGCAAATCGGTGACGGCGCGTTCGATCCTGCAGATCGTCGACGCGCCCGGCCGCATATCCGGCGGATCGATCACACTGAACGATCAGAACGGCGGCTCGATCGACCTGACCAGCCTCAATCCGCGCGGGCGCCAGATCCGAGCGATCCGCGGACGCGACATCGCCATGATCTTCCAGGAGCCGATGTCGTCGCTGTCACCGATCCACACGGTCGGCAACCAGATCGTCGAGGCGCTTCGCCTTCACACCAGGATGAGCAAGGCAGAGGCGCGTGCTGAGGCCATATCGCTGCTCAAGCAGGTCGAGATTCCCTCACCTGATAAAGCGCTGGACCGATATGCCTTTCAATATTCCGGCGGGATGCGCCAGCGCGCGATGATTGCCATGGCGCTCGCCTGCAAACCGCAGCTGCTGATCGCTGACGAGCCGACCACGGCCCTCGACGTGACGACTCAGGCCGAAATTCTCGACCTGATCGCCCGGCTGCAGAAGGCCAAGGGCATGGCCGTGCTCTTCATCACGCATGACATGGGCGTCGTGGCGCAGATCGCCGACGATGTGCTCGTTATGCACAACGGCGTCGCCAAGGAATATGCGCCGGTCGAGCAGATCTTTCATGCGCCGAAAGACGACTATACCCGGATGCTGATCGGCTCGGTGCTGAAGCTGGAAGCGAAGGCCGAAATCCGGCTGGCGCGCGGCCCGCTCGACACGACGGCGCCACCGATCCTCGAACTCCGCAATGTATCGATGGATTTCGGCGAGGTGAAAGCGCTGGACGATGTTTCCATTTCGCTTCTGCCGGGCGAAACACTCGGCATCGTCGGCGAGAGCGGATCCGGCAAGACGACGATGGGTCGCTCGATCATGCGGCTGATCGATCCCACGTCAGGCGAAATCCTCTATCGCCGTGCCGACGGCGACATCATTGATCTGGCAACGGCAAAAGGTCAGACGCTCGCCGCCGCACGGCGGGAATTGCGTATGGTGTTTCAGGATCCTTTCGGCTCCCTCAACCCGCGCATGACCGTCTCCCAGATCATCGGCGAGCCGCTGCTCGTCAATGGTGTCGCAAAGGGGCGGGCGCTGGAAGAGCGGGTTTGCCATCTTATGGAGCAGGTTGGTCTCGACCCGAGGGCACGCGAGCGCTATCCACACGCATTCTCCGGCGGCCAGCGTCAACGCATCGGCATTGCCCGCGCCATCACTCTCAATCCGCGCGTCATCGTTGCCGATGAGGCAACTTCGGCGCTCGACGTCTCCGTGCGCTCGCAGGTGCTCGATCTGCTGATGCGCCTGCAGGACGAACTCGGCCTCGCCTATATCTTCATCAGTCATGACATCGGCGTTATCCGCTACATGTGCGACCGTGTCGGGGTGATGTACAAAGGCCAGCTCGTCGAGATCGGCGATGCGGAGAAGGTCTGCCGCACGCCCGAGCACGCCTATACGCAGGCGCTGATATCGGCAATCCCGCGCCCCGATCCGCGTGATCGCGATCATTCGCGGCGTTTCCGCTACGTCGCGCCGGACATTTTGAAGAATGGGAGTTCTCTGCGATGAAAATCACCGGGATCCGCACTTTTCTCATGCGTGTCGGTCAACCAGACCCCTCGAAATGGGCTTCCGACCAACCTGCGGGTGATGGCGCGTCCAAGCACTTCGGTGGCACCAGAAACTGGCTCTTACTGAAAATCGATACCGACGAGGGCATCACCGGCATCGGTGAATGCTCCGGCTGGCCGCGCGTTGTCGAGACGGCGATCCATGATCTGGCCCCACTCCTCGTCGGCGAAGATCCGGCTCATACCGAGCGGCTGTGGCAGAAGATGCATATCGCCATGATGGGCCATGGCATGCTCGGGACGGTCGGCGGCGGTGCTGTGACCGGGATCGACATGGCGCTATGGGACATCAAGGGCAAGGCGCTCGGCGTGCCTGTCTGGATGCTGCTCGGCGGCAAGGTGCGCGACCGGATCCCGATCTATTCGCATGCAAATACACCCGAGCACGCACTTGCCCTCAAGGAGCGCGGCATAAAGGCGATCAAATGCGGCGGTGTCGCCGATCCGGTCCGCAAGGTCGCCGCCCTGCGTGAGGCCGTCGGCGACGACATGGACATCGCCATCGATCTGCATGGGCCGCCATGGCTGACGCCGGCGGATGCCTGCCGGCTGGTCCGGGCGCTCGAACCCTATGAATTGATGTGGGTGGAAGATCCGATCGCGCCGGAGAATATCGACGGCTACCGGCGCATCCGCGACGCAGCGCATGTGCCGCTTGCCGCTGGCGAACGTTCGGCAACCATCTTCGGCGAGCGTGAGCTCATCGAGAAGGAACTGGTCGACGTGATCCAGCCAGACACGGGCCGGGCCGGCGGCATCACCCAGATGAAGAAGATCGCGGCCATGGCCGAGGCGCATCATATCCAGATGGCGCCGCATTCGGGCTCGCTCGGGCCGGTGGCGGAATATGCGGCTTTGCATCTGCTTGCGGCGATCCCGAACGCCCTCATCCTCGAGCGCCTCGACGATGACTGGGAGGGCCGCCGCCAGACGATCGTGCCGCATCCCGAGCAGGTCGACGGCTTGATCGCCGTTCCCAATGGCCCGGGACTTGGCTGCGATATCGACGAGGCCTTCGTGGCGCGCTTCCCCAGCGGCGGCAATGTCTCGGTACCGCAAAGTGCCGGCGCCTACAATCCCGGAACCGACAACGAGCATCTCTACGTGCAGACGCGCCAGTCGCGCCGCAGCTATTTCAATCGCTAGAAGGACAGAAAGATGAAGATCGACCGCATGCGGGTTTTCATGACCCGCGACAAGGACCGTCCCCGCGTGATCGTCGCACTCGACACCGATGACGGACTGACGGGCTGGGGCGAATGCTACAATCACGGCCCCGACAAGGCGCTTCCGCCGCTGCTCGATTATCTCTACGAATTTTTGTCCGGCCAGGATCCGACACGCGTCGACTATCTCGTCAATCTGTTGATCCAGCAAAGCCGGTTCCCGCCGGGCGCGCTTGGCCTTGCCGCGATCTCCGCGCTCGATCACTGCCTGTGGGACCTTGCCGCCAAGGCGGCGAACGTCCCGGTCTACAAGCTGCTGGGCGGCGAAGTACGCGACCGCATCAAGGTCTATGCCGGAGTATACACTGCACCGGATGCGCCGGCGGCCCGCGACGAGTTCGATCGTCTGAAGGAGGGGTGGGGTTTTACCGCCTTCAAGCTCAGCCCCTGGCGGCTCGACATGCACGCACATCGCTGGGGCAATGTCGTCAAAGCCTCGGCGGATTATTTCCGCTCGCTGCGCGAAACGGTCAATGACGAATACGAGATTGCCTTCGACGCCCACGCCAAGATCTTCGAGCCGATCGCCGCAAGGCAACTCGGCAATGCGCTGGCCCCCTACGACCCGCTGTTTTACGAGGAACCGCTGCGGCCCGAGAACATCGAGGCCTGGGGTGATCTGAAACAGGGGCTCAATTGCGTGCTGGCGACAGGTGAGTCGCTCTATAACAGAAACGAGTTCCTGCGCCTGCTACAGGTCAAGGGCGCCGACCTCATCCAGCCGGATATCTGTGTTGTCGGCGGCATCAGTGAAATGCGCCGCATTGCCACGCTCGCCGAAGCCTATTTCGTCGGTGTGGCGCCGCATAACCCGATGGGACCGCTTGCCACCGCGGTCAACGTTCATTTTTCGGCCGCTGTGCAAAATTTCCGCATCCTCGAATACCGGCTGCCAAAGGGACAGGCCTACGTCTATGGCGGCATCGATATCGAGAAGCGGCAGGGAGAAACCCGCTACGTCGTCGATCCCTATCTGCCGAAGGACGGTTATCTCGAATTGCGTCCCGATCGGCCGGGCTGGGGCGTCGAAATTGACGAGAAGGCGATGGAAGAGGAAGGCTACATCCATTGGCAGCGGCGCGTGCCTAAGCGGCCCGACGGCTCCTACGCCTTCGCCTGAGGGCATTGCGCGCTTTCATAACAGGCGCTGGCCGCCCGGATGGACGCGGCCAGCGCCCGCTGGGCGACGCTTCTAGAGCATGATGCCGAAAGGTGTGAGCGGTTTCGGGTGACATCATGCTCTAAGTATTTAATTTAGGACCGGATTCGGATTTTAGGCCGACCGGCCTAAAATCATCCTGTTCTAGGCATCTTTCGGCAGCACTGAGCGAACCCTTGCGATGAAGACATGGAAGTCCTGCATGTAAGTGCGAAGGAAATCAGCGGTTTGGTCGTTCGTGACCTCGCCGTCATCGGTGATCAGCCCCGTTGTGAACTGGATGTATGCTTCCGGGGCATTCATCTGGGGAGAGTTGCAGAAACTGAGCACACTGCGCAAATTCTGCTGGGCGACTGCCGTGCCTATCGCGCCCGGCGACGTGCCGATCACCGCTGATGGCTTGCGTGTGAACGAGTTGGTGCCGTAGGGGCGGCTCGCCCAGTCGATGGCGTTTTTCAGCCCGCCGGGTATGGATCGATTGTATTCGGGCGTGACGAACAGCACCGCGTCGACAGCCGCGATTGCCGCTTTGAATGCCTTGCCAGCCGGAGGGTAGTCGGCGTCATAGTCGTAGCTGTAGAGCGGCAGGTTCTTGAAGGATATCTCCGACATTTCAAGTTCCGGCGGGGCGAGCCGCACCAACGCGTTGGCGAGCTTGCGGTTGATCGAGCCCTTGGCGAGGCTGCCGATGAGATAGCCTACTTTATGCGTGGTCATGGCGTTCTCCAATATCTCGCATGAGAATGGACGTATCATACGCTAGGATCACAGAAGGGGTTTCCTGTCCTTTGATCGCAGGTCACTAATCGCCGAGGAACGTGACCGTCTCGTCGAGCGGGGCGCGGCCTGTACGGGCGTAACTGACCCTGGGATCCTCGTACCCGATCGACATGCCGCAGAAGAGGATCAGCCCGTCCGGGGGCGACAGGACCTCCGCGACCGTCTCGCGAACCTGCGACCACGCCATCTGCGGGCAACTGTGCAGACCTTCGGCGCGGAGCAACAGCATGACGGTCTGCAGATACATGCCGACGTCAGCCCATTGGGGTAGCCCCAGGTCACGGTCGATGTAGCAGAACAGGGCGGCGGGCGCGCCGAAACAGTTCCAGTTGGCGATTGCTGCCCGCTGGCGCGCCTCCCAGTCCTCGCGCGCAATGCCGAGAGCGCTGTAGCGCTCCTTGCCGAAGGCGGACCGGCGCTCCCCATAGGGGGGCTTCAGCTCGTGCGGGTACATCTCGTACTGCCGCTTGTCCCAGGGGTCGCCATGGGCGACGCGCTCGACGGCGGACGTCTTGAGTTCTGCCAGCGATGCGCCCGTCATCACGTAGGTGTTCCACGGCTGGATGTTCGATCCTGACGGCGACCAAGCGGCGGCGGACAGCACACGCTCAAGCACCTCCCTCTGCACAGGCTCGTCTTTAAATCCGCGCACCGACCGTCGACTTTTGACTGCCTCATATACGTCCATGATCGCCTCCGTCCGCCGGCCGTTCGTTACGACCATAGTCATGGCCGTCTCGTGCTGACTGTTCCGTTCCTGATGTGGTTCATTATCTCCATTCGCAATGGAGGCGTAATCACACCGTGGTCTAGGAGGCGTACATCAAACGTACATCAGGGATCGATGCGATCGGGGGCATGTGGGCGAAGGATCGCGAGACTCCCGCGCAACTGCATCCCGGCCTGGAATTACGCCCCGACTTCCAGCTTGGCGCTTACGCTCAAGCCGCAATCATCTCCTTCGAAACCGCGTTCTTCCCCGCTGCGCTGCTCTTCGTTGCCTCGGCGCCGATACTGAGTTGCCTACAAGATCATGCTCGGCAGAATTGGAGGCCAATCATTGTCGGGCGAAATGAAAAACTGACCCCCTAACGAAGCGAAGAACTGACCCCTCGTATCAACACGAGGAGTGATGGATGACGATCGAGATTTCGTTGCATCCTGCATTGTCGCGAACGATGCAGGGCGGGGATATGCTTCAGGCTGATGAGGTGGTGGCAATGTTGCGGCTACATGAGCTCGGTTGGGGTGCCAAACGTTTATCGAAGGAATTTGGATGCGCGCGCAACACGGTTCGCCGATACCTTCGAGAGGGCGGAGCTGCACCGTTTAAAAAGCCTGATCGGCGCAGTGCGTTCGACGGGCTCGATGATTGGCTTCGCGAGCGTTTTTTCCGGCATGACGGCAATGCGGATGTGATCCGCCAAGAGTTGGCGAGCGAGCACGGCATTATCATCGGTCTGCGTTCTGTGGAGCTTCGAGTACGGCAGTGGCGGCGAGAGCTAAAGGCACAAAAGCGGGCGACGGTCCGCTTCGAGACAGCACCCGGCCATCAGATGCAGATCGACTTCGGCGACACGAAGGTGTGGATCGGCGGCGAGCGGGTTCGGATCCACCTGTTCGTAGGAACGCTTGGTTATTCGCGGCGGATGCATACTCGCGCGTCGCTCAGAGAGAGGCAGGCAGATTGGTTTGAAGGCATGGAAGGTGCTTTCCTTCGGTTTGGCGGGGTTCCGGCGGAAGTCTTGATCGACAACGCAAAGGCACTCGTTGAGCATCATGATGCGGTAACGCGGGAAGTGAGGTTCAACGCGCGACTGCATGCCTTTGCCCGATATTGGAGCTTCACGCCGCGGGCCTGCGCACCGTATCGGGCCCGCACGAAAGGAAAGGACGAGCGCGGGGTCGGCTACGTCAAGAAGAACGCGATCGCCGGCCGGCGCTTCGAGAGCTGGGCCGAGTTCGAAGCGCACCTGGATCGATGGACACGCGAAGTTGCCGATCAGCGTGAACACGGCACCACCGGTGTCAAACCGGCGGAACGTTTTGCCGACGAAGCCAAGGCGCTCCGCCCGCTGGCCGGACGGGCACCCTTCGGACAATTGCGGGATCTTGTTCGCAAGGTTCAAGCCGATTGCGCGATTGACCTCGACACCAACAGCTACTCCGTCCCTTGGCGCCTGATCGGCGAAAGCGTTCAGGTCGTGGTGCTGGCCGGCCGCGTGATTATCCGTCACGCCGGCCAGGTCGTCGCCGACCATCCCCTTTGCCGCGGGCGGCGACAACGGATCGAGGATCGGGCGCATTTTGTTGGCGTGGCCGGCTTCGAGGGGCCGGTCCGTAAAGAATCCATCGAGATCGCTCCCGCTGTCTTGCTGCGGCCGCTTGCCGAATATGAGGCGGTGGTCGGAGGAGGCTGGTGATGACGAACGTGGATCATGATTTACTGATCGCAACGCTTGACCGGCTGAAGTTGACGGCAATTCGCGACCAGCTCGACACCTTGCTGGACGAGGCAGCGCGTTCGAAGATGACATTACGTGAGGCTCTCGCCTTCCTGGTGTCGCGCGAGATCGCCCGGCGCGACGAGCGGCGCATCTCCATGTCAAGCAAGCTGGCGCAGTTCCCGTTCGTGCGCGAGCTCGACGGCTTCGACTTCGAGGCGCAGCCGTCGCTGGATCGGGGGCAGATACGAGAATTGGCAACTTGCCGCTGGATCGCTCACGGCGACACGGTCCTGTTCCTCGGCCCGCCCGGAACGGGTAAAACCCATCTGGCCGTAAGTCTGGGACGTGAAGCGATCCGGCAGAATTACAACGTCCAGTTCGTCACGGCGGCCACCCTGGTGGCGATGCTGGCGAAGGCTCACAACGACGGCTCGCTCGACAAGCAGTTGACGATCTTGTCGCGACCAAAACTGCTGATTATTGACGAGTTGGGCTATCTGCCATTCGAGGCCAACGCCGCCCATCTGTTCTTCCAATTGGTCTCGCGGCGTTACGAGAAGGGATCAATCCTGATCACCTCAAATCGCTCCGTGGGCGAATGGGGAAGTGTTTTTGGGGATCCCGTGGTCGCCACGGCGATATTGGACCGCCTGCTTCACCACTCGACGGTGATCACCATCCGGGGCGACAGCTACCGGCTTCGCGAAAAGCGCCGCTCCGGCCTTCTGCAGAAGGCCGGAGCGGCGCTTGAAACCAACGAAACCGCAAACCAATGAAGGGGGTCAGTTCTTCAATTCGGCAAAGGGGTCAATTCTTCGATTCGCTTGACAATCATGAGCCGCAAGGGCAACGGTTCGTCATTTCGTCAGGCGCCTGCGGCTCGGACGCGTTCCCCTTGGGTGCGACGGTGCCATCCGAAGACGTCAGCGAGCGTATCGAGCATCGCCTTGGCCGCGTCGGATTGAAGTGAATAGTAGATCGTCTGGGCAGCCCTTCGCGGCTGCACGAGTTCCTGATCTCGAAGAATTGCCAAATGCTGGGAAGTCGAAGATTGGCTCAATCCGACCTCGTCGGCCAGAACGCCCACGGACATTTCTCCTTCGGCCAGCAGATGCAGAATGTGAAGCCGTTTGGCGTTCCCCATGGCCGACAAGAAGTTTGCTTCGTTGTCGAAGGCGTTGGATTCAGGGGACGGCGCGGCTGACGATTGATTGTTCAAGGCGAGATCTCCTTTGGGGAACCAAAGCCGGGTCATATCCCCGAGCTTTAATTTAGAGATAACGCATGGGTGCGGGGCCGAAACCCATTATCGGCGCCGCATCGTCTTTTCCGGCGCGAATCGGATACGGCGCGCATCAAATGGACAGCGGCGGCAGATCATGTTCGAGGCCGGCATCCTTAGCCTATGCGCTAGCGCGGGCCGACCTGGCGCATTTGTGCTGGCAGTGTTTCCCAGGCCCGGATCAGTTCGCCGATAGAGGCCGCCTCCATCTTGTGCATGACATTGCTGCGATGCAGCTTGACTGTCACTTCGCTGATGCCGAGGTCGAAGGCGATCTGCTTGTTCAGACGTCCGCGCGCCACTTCATGCAGAACTTCGCGTTCACGCTGCGTCAGCGTTTCCAAGCGCTCGATATTGCGCTTGGCGATCGCGGCTTCCGCCCGTCGTTCGGCATCCATCGCAATGGCTGCACTGATGGCGTCGAGCAGCGTCTGGTCCCGCACCGGTTTGGTGAGAAAATCCACGGCACCGGCCTTCATCGCCTGGACGGTCATCGGGATGTCGCCATGCCCGGTCAGGAAGATGATCGGCTTGGAATTGCCATTTTCGGCCAGATGACGCTGCAGGTGGAGGCCGCTTGCCCCCGGCATGCGCACATCGAGGATCAGGCAGCCGGGGCTGCCCAAGATATCGGCGTCAAGCAATTCACGGGTCGAAGCAAAGCTGGTCGACTGGAAACCCGCCGACAGGATCAACTCCGATAGCGCCTCGCGAACCGATGCGTCGTCATCGACGATAATGACAAGCGGCTGGTTCTCTTCATAAGTGCACTGCAGTGATAACGGCGCCGATCTCCGCTGCAACGGCTGGTCAACTCTCATGTCACCCTCCATCTGTCGATTTATGCAAAGCATTGGCGATGGCCGCCAGCAGGGCCTGGGCATCGAAGGGCTTGCGAAAAAATCCGCCCGCGCCTTGAGCGCGTCCCTGATCGGCTATCTCGTGGCGGCCGGTGATCAGGAACACCGGCAGCTCCGGACGTGACTTCCTCACGAGGTCACGAAGTTCGAAGCCATCGATGCCAGGCATTCCGATATCGGTGATGAGCAGGTCGAGGTCCGACAGCCCGTTGACGAGCAGCGAGCCCGCCGACGAGAAGCTGCGGGCCACATAACCCGCAGATTCCAGAAGGTCGCCCATCGATTCCAGCAACCTTGGATCATCATCGACGATTGCCACGACGTGTCTTGTCTTGTTCATGTTCAATTCCCTCCCACTCGGCGCGAGTGGGTTATTGGTATTTCCAATCTCTCCGCGATCCGCACCAGATCGGCGAGCGACGCCGCCGCCATTTTCTGCATCACATTTCTTCTGTGGATTTGCAGCGTTACTTCGCTGATTCCCAATTCGGCTGCCGCCTGCTTGTTGAGAAGGCCGCTGACAACGAGTGGCAGCACCTCGCGCTCGCGCGGCGTCAGATCGAGATAGTGCCGTCTGAGCATGTCGATCTCGGCGCGCTCGGCTCTCTTTTCCCGATCCTGAGCAAGCGCCGCCTGGATTGCCGCCATGAGATCCGCATCGCTGAACGGTTTGGTCAGGAAATCCACGGCGCCATGCTTGATCGCACGCACGGAGGAGGGAATGTCGCCATGTCCCGTAATGAAGACGATCGGCGGATGATCCCTGTCGGCGATCTGCCTCTGCAGATCGAGACCGTTGATGTCAGGCAGCTCGATATCCAGCACGAGGCAGGCGGGCACGTCCGGCTTGTCCGCTCTCACATAGTCGCCGGCCGATTCGAAGGCGATGGCGCGCATGCCGTGCGAGTCCAGCAGCTCGCCGAGCGCTTCCCGAACACGTTCATCATCGTCGACGATGAAGACGATATGGTCGTCAACCGTCATGGCACCGCCTTCGTTTCAATAGGCAATGTGAAGATCAACGTGGCTCCGCGAGGTTCGTTCTTCTCGGCCCACAATCGTCCGCCGTGCAATTCGACGATCGAGCGGCAGATGGCCAGCCCCATGCCCATGCCGTATTCTTTCGTCGTAAAGAACGGCTCAAACATCTTTTCGGGAAAGTCGATGCCCTGTCCGCGATCGCTGATCTCGGTCTGGAGGATATTCCCGATCTGGCGCACGCGGATTTCGATGACGTTGTCACCTGTCGTGGCGTCCATTGCCTCGATGCCGTTGCGGATGAGATTGATCAGAACCTGCTGGATCTGGACGCGGTCGATTGCGATGAGCGGAAGGGTGGCGTCGACCTCCGCCTCTATCCGAACGTGACGACGCCAGGCCTCGTCAGCCATCAGATTGCGCACTTCGTTGACGATACCGGAGAGCGTCGATGGGATCCTCCTGTCCACGGATTGCTTGAACAGAGCGCGAATACGGCTGACGACATCTGCGGCCGAGTTGGCATCCCGGATGATACGCTCGACCGTCCTCTGTGCCCGCTCCATATTCGGCGGCTCGGCCATGAGCCAACGCTGGCAGGCGTGTGAGTTGGCCACGACGGCCGCAAGCGGCTGGTTCACCTCGTGGGCAATGGAGGCTGAAAGCTCGGCCAGGCTCGCCACTTGGCTCGCTCGTGCAAGACCCTCTCGCGCCCGACGCAAATCTTCCTCCGCGTGAACTTCACCGTCGATATCCAGGCATATGACATTCCACTGGACGATGACGCCTTCGGCATTGCGCATCGGTGCCGCGCGCGTCTCGACCCAGCGATATTCACCATCATGGCGCCGCAGACGGTGCCTACGCGCATAGGGCTCGCCAGTGGACAATGAATGGGCATAGTTTTCTTTGACCCCTGCCACATCGTCGGGATGAACACCGGCATCGAGTGTGCCGTCCAGCCGGGTTTTGCCTGTTCCATCCAACTCATCGAGATTATAACCGAGGAAGTCGCGCAGTTGCTGGCTGCGATAGATCGGCTCCCCATCAGGTGCTGCGCAATCGATCATTGCCGGCAGCGTTTCAACGAGCTGCGAGAGCGATCGTTCTCTCTCCCGCAACGCCTCCTCGACGCGTAGTTGATCGTCGATGTCATGCGACAGGCCATACCATTGGACGATACGGCCGCTCTGATCCCGCAGCGGTTCGGCGCTGCCTTTCACCCAGCGGTAGACGCCGTCGGCGCGCCGCAGGCGATACTGCTTCGAAAAGCCCTCGCCGGTGACGAGGGAATGGTTGAGCGCTTCGGCGAGGCTGGCGGCATCATCGGGATGGACGGCGGCTTCGATGAGGGCTGCCAGCCGGCTCAAGCCGGGCTTTTCCATATCGGCGATGCCGAGACCGAGAAAATCGATCAGGCGCTGGTTGAAGAAGGTCGGGGTGCCTTCCGAGTTGAGCCGCCAGAGCAGGCTGGGAACCATATCCACCAGTTGCGAAAGCTCTCGCTCGCGGTCGCGCAGCGCTTCCTGCGCGCGCATCTCGTCGTCGATGTCGACTGAGATCACATACCATTGCATGATTGTGCCGCCTTGATCCCGCAGCGGTTCCGCGCGGCCGTCAACCCAGCGATAGGCACCGTCGAAACGGCGCATGCGGTATTTTATCGAGAAGGGATCGCCGCTGGCGAGTGAATGGTGAACCGTCTCCAGCAACCTCGATGCGTCATCGGGATGGACGAGGGTGTGAATGACCGAGGCGAGGCGGCTCATGTCCGGCCTGTCCATGTCGCCTACGTCGAGACCGAAAAAGTCGATCAGGCGTTTGTTGAAGAAGACCGGCTCGCCTTCGGGCGTCAGGCGCCTGATCTGAGCGGGGACCATGTCGACGAGCTGCGAGAGTTCGCGCTCTCGGTTGCGCAACGCCTCCAGTGCGCGGACCTCATCGTCGATGTCGAGAGAAACGCCATACCATTCCGCGACCGCCCCGTTTTCGTCGCGCCGAGGCTCTACCCGGCACTCCGCCCAGCGGTAGACGTCATCCTTTTCGCGCCAGCGAAATCGCATCGCGGAGCCGTCGCCGGTTTCGAAGCAGTTCCGGAGCGTGCGCTGGATATCGGGAGCGTCTTCGGGATGAACCAGCTGCTGCAGCAGATCGTCGATGCGCGGTTCACCGAGAGCGTCGAAATTGGCGATAACCGAGCGGAAATGGTCCTGATACCGCTTGTTGAAATAGAACGACCCGCCGTTAGGCTCTACACTCCAGATGCGGACCGGCACGGCGTCTATGATCTGCTGAAGCTGTTTTTGGCTGCGACGCACAGCGTCCTCGGCCTGGACCTGATCGTCGATGTCGTGACAAAGACCGTACCACTGGACGATGCGCCCCGCCTGATCCCGCATTGGCTCGGCCCGGCTCGACATCCAGCGATAAATTCCGTCGGCGCGGCGCAAGCGATAGCGGCTGGCGAAGTTCTCGCCCGTGAGAAGACACCTCCGGAGGGCATCACCGAATCCCACTGCATCCTCGGGATGAACAGTGGCGTCCAGGAGCGCCTCCAGCCGACTCATGCCCGGCTTATCGAAATCCACCACATCCAGGTCGAGGAAATCGACCATCCGCCTATTGAAGAATGTCGGCTCGCCATCGGGCGTCAGGCGCCACACATGGCTCGGAACCATATCCACGAGATGCGAAAGCTCCTCCTCCCGTTCCCGCAATGTTTCTATGCTTTGGCGCAAATTGAGCAATGCCAACTGGTGCTGCCGGGAAATGGCGGCCACGATGAGCGCCGAAAATGCCGAGATGGCCAGAAAAAGCTGCAGCATGACCTGCTTGTGCTTCTGGGACTCGGGATCGCCGGCGAACTGGCTGGTCCCCGTTATCGTAAACAGCGCCGTGATCAGGGCGAGGAGAGCCAAGGATACGGCAGCACCTTTGAACTCGAAGCGAACGGCAGCCCAAAGAAGGGGCGGCATGATGATGTATGCGAAGGGGAGGTAGCCGCTCAGAGAAAGAGCGGCAACGCCGAGAAAGATCAATCCCAGGACGCCAGCTTCCACCCATTGCGCGGCTGAGAGTTGGGTCTTGCCGCGCCAGCTATGAAATACAACCAGCGCCAGCGGCGCTACAATCAAGACGCCGGTGGCGTCTCCGATCCACCATAGAGGCCAAGCCGTTGCGAAGGATTGCGATTGCATGCCAAACCATGCCAGGGTCGCACTTCCCACTGTTGCGCTGACGATGGGCGCAATCCCTGCGCACAGTACCACAAATGCCAAAACGTCCTGCAGGGTTTCAAACCGAACTGGCCGCTTCAAAGTCTGGTTGACGAGCCATGCTCCGGCTACCGCTTCAAGGGCGTTGCCGATGTAGATCAGGACGGCCGCAGGCAGGGGGCTGTGGAACCACACGTAATTGCTGAACAATTCAGCCAGGCAGCCCCCCAGTACCCACCAAGGCCAGCTGTAGCGGGGGGCGAGGACAAGTGTCGCGATGAAAAGCCCCGCCGCAGGCCAGATGGAAATGCCGGTTCCAGGGACAACTGCGAGCGACTGCGCGAATCCGCATGCCAGCACATAGGCGACGATGAAAAGCCCCAGATGCAGAGGTTGGGGGCGATGCGACCAGACGCTCATCATCAGTTGCCCCTGTCTGACGGACAAAGCCGGCGGATCGTCGGCGTTTCGCACTGTAGTTCTTCTCGATTTCGGGGCTGGCGAGCTCATGTTCAAACCGTAACCCCGCCACATTACAACCGCAACTCATGGAAACCCATGCATTGCGCGGGGGTGTAGCCGCCGTGCCGGGGTCGGCACTTTTGCGCGAACGATAAATTGGGGACCTGTTCTGCCTTCCTGGTGGGGCATCCTAACCGTTGGGCTGGCTTTCCTAGACCTACGGCTAAAGCGACCGAACCCCTTGGACGATAGATGGCGCCTGGCTTTCCAGTCATTGTCGACCCAATCGATCGCCAGACATTGAAGACGATAGGGAGCCCGTCTGCGATCTCGTCCTCATTCGCGCCGCGCAATGCAACAAAGGGGTGCTGAGATGAAAATCACCGTGGCGGGAGCAACCGGTGTTATCGGAACACGGCTCAGTGAAAACTTGCGCCAGTCCGGTCATCAAGTCGCGGCTGCATCGTTGTCGCTCGACACCATCACCGGAAAAGGCCTTGATACGGCCTTGGCAGGGGCTGAGGTCATTGTTGATGTCACCAACGCGGCGTCCTTCGGCGACCGCGCAGCGCTGGATTTTTTCAGGGCTTCGACCAGGAATTTGCTTGCTGCCGCAGCTGAGGCCGGCGTCAGCCATTATCTTGCACTTTCCGTCGTCGGCACGCCGCGTCTCGTTGAAAGCGATTACTTCCGCGCGAAAATGGTCCAGGAGAATCTCATCAGGGCGTCAAAGCGACCCTATACTATTCTCCGCTCCACACAGTTTTACGAGTTCATCAGCGGATTGATCGACACCGGTGCCGATGGTGATGTGTTTCGATTGGCGCCGGCGTTCATGAAACCGGTCTCAGCCGGAGACGTCGCCGCGTTGCTGGCGGAATTGGCAATGGGAGCGCCGTTGGACGATGTCGCCGAAATCAGCGGCCCGGAGCAATTCGGTATTGATGAAATCGCTCGGATCTATCTCGCCGCGAACGAAGACGAACGGCAGGTGGTAACGGATCCATCCGCCTCCTATTTCGGCGTTGAATTGACTGACGACGCGCTGCTTCCGGGCGCCGGCGCGCGAGTGGCGACCGAGAAGCTCTCCGACTGGCTCTACCAATCGATGGGGGAGTAGGTCGTGCGGCTTTTTGCCGGCAGCTAAGGCATTTAAAATTGACCTGCCGCTGAACTTTCACCTCACTTCGATTGGAGCCCTGGCGCGTTTTGAATACGCCAAATGGCGCGGCCCAGTGGAATTGCAACAGTTTCCTAGAGTAAGAGCCGGACGCGGCGATGGACCGGCATCGTTGCCGGGTCTGGTCCGAGCAATGCGTGCGGCCTCAATGGCTCACCGCAATCGTCAAATCGAGCTGAACGGGAATTCCAGGACTTGTTTTCTGAAAGATTGCGCGCTAAGTAATCGGGTGCGATATAAAAGGAGTTTGACTATGTTGAAGATATTTGTCGCCGCTGTCGCGATCACCGCAGGCGGCCTTTTGAACGCCCATGCGGCCGAAAAGCCGACGGTCGTCCTTGTGCATGGCGCATTTGCCGACGCCTCCAGTTGGAATGGCGTGATCACACGTCTTGAAAAAGATGGATATCCGGTGGTGGCGGTCGCTAATCCCCTTCGAAGCGTAACGTCCGATGGCGATTACGTCGGCAAAGTGGTTGCTGGATTGAAGACCGACGTCGTTCTCGTCGGCCACTCCTACGGTGGCTCAGTGATCAACGAGGCAGCAGCAGGCAGCGCCAATGTCAAATCGCTCGTCTTCGTCGCGGCGTTCGCGCCCGATGTTGGGGAAACGGCCCTCGTGCTTTCGGGCAAGTTTCCCGGAAGCACGCTCGCACCGACCCTCGCGGAACCCGTGCAGTTGGATGGGGGAGTAAAGGACCTGTACATCAAGCAGAGCGCGTTTCACGATCAATTCGCTGCAGATGTATCCAAGGCGGATGGCAAGCTGATGGCCGCAACACAGCGCCCAATCACCGATAAGGCTCTTGGCGAGGCCTCGACCGTGGCGAGCTGGAAGAAGATCCCGTCTTGGTTCGTCTATGGTGACGCGGATAAAAACATACCGCCAAAGGCGCTAGGATGGATGGCGGAACGAGCGGGTTCTAAAGAGACGGTTGTGGTTAAAGGCGCGTCTCACGTCGTGATGGTCTCTCATCCCGATAAAGTCGCGAAGGTCATCGAAGACGCTGCGTCCAATAAATAAACGGCGCATTGTGGTTCTGCGACCGGATCAGCATTGATCCGGTCGTGGTAAGGGAATACGCAATGCGAGATACCGAAGTCTCTTTTCTCTCGAACTGTCCTGTTCCAAGCCGATGGCCGTGAACTGTCTCGATCTCATGGACGGGTGATCCTGTAGACCAGCAAATCATCTGAATCCACAAGCTTGGTTGCGGTCTTGTCCAGATAGTCGATGACACCATCATGATGCTCGACGAATAGCCGGCCCTGCTTGTCGACGGCGTTCTTGGCCGCGCCGAACAGATCCGCGCCTTGCGCGCGCAATTCGTCGAGCTGTGCGATCGCGGTGGCGTCATCCGCGACGAATTTCGACCATTCGACATCGCCTCCGCCAGGCGGGAACAACCAGCCGCGCGCCCTGCTGTAGTAGACTGCGACGGGATCGCCGACCTCGGGCGCGATGGCGACGACGAGGTCGCCCGGTTGCGCCAACCGCGCCAGTTCCTCGCCAAGCAGCTTGTCCTTCATGGCGATTGGCTTCTTCATCGTCCTGACGGGCGGCAATGTCGACCAGGCAAGCCCGACGGCCACGATGCAGATTGAGCGAAGCACAACCGTCGGCGTTAGAATGCCTCGAGATGCAAGCGTTGCCAGAAGCAGCGCGCCGTGGCCGCAGAACATCGCGACCGGCACATGGAAGATGTGGAAGTTCCACACATTGCTGGTGATCTCGCCGGCCGCAGCCAGATAGACGATCATGGCCGCAGCCAGCCACACATAGGGAATGGCCGAAAGGGTGCGTTGCTTCGGGTCTTCGGCGGGGCTAGGCGGCATCCACAAGCCGACCGCCAGCAGCACCAAGAACGGATAGCCGTAGAACCACAAGACCGAGGTGTTCCATAAGGATCTGAAGTAGAATCTGTCCCTGACATATGTCCAGAAGCCGTAATCCCAGATATAGCCGCCGGTCCCGGCGCCGCTATCGGCATTCTGCTGGAAATACAGCCGTTTGGTATCTGACGGCCGGTAAGATAATGAGCGAGCATATATCCATGCTGGATGAACGGCGTTCACCGCGGCATCCTAGATCAGTGCTTCGGGGATGCCCCAAGGTTGACGAAAAGACATCCATTGCCGATCTCTATTTGTGTCAGAAGGTCCGCCCTTACCTCTTCGCCAACAACCGCCTTTAAGTGTCGCCACTTTTGGCCCTTCGGATGTGCCGGCACCGGTACGCCTTCTCGCAAAAACAGCGTTACTTCAGGAGCTTCATCTGATTTGTAGATGCAAATTCTCAACGGCTCAAGTCCTGTTGGCAGCATTTATTGTGCACTGCAAAACAAGAAATGGCAAACATTCATTTGCCGGGTAAGTCAACATTGGGCGGGATTCCGGCGGCTAGCGTTGGAGTGGCAGCGGAAGGTCCAAAGGATTGGTATCGGATTACGCGGGCTTCCAGGCCGCCGCACGGATCGTCGGCGACGCCTCGGTAATGAGTTGACCGCACGCGGGAGTTTATCGGCAACACCGGCCGTCATGCCGTCGGGCTAGCAATGCGCGTGGTAAAGGGCTGGCGGTTGGAGGACGCCTTTCCAACGACTTGGTTGTCGGCGAGAGTGGCGTGTGAACTGGCCCGGCCGAGGGCGCGGTTAAAGGAAGGCGGCGGGCCCTCATGTTGCCCACCGCCCACCCCTCCCGGCGTCCGCCGCCACGGTCGGGAGGAGAAGTGAGCCTATCTGAGCCAAGGCACGGTTTGTATCCAAGCAGACAAACAAAGATGCGGTGTCATTCCACAGTCACATAAGCATTTGTGAGGAGTGGTTTGCCGACAGGCGAATGTCATTGAAGTTGCTGCGATCATTGCAGCGGTGCCTGTGGATAGGCTGTGGATATCCGGTGGATGACAGGATCAATCAGCGCGCGATAACGTCGCAGTTTCCAATCGCATGTTGCCTATCCGTTCCGAATCTCGTCATTCTACCGTTGCTGCTGTCGACTTCCGCCGCAAACGTCGTCGATCGCATGCCACGGGGCGCTCCGACTGATGTCGTGGAGCGCCCTTTTCTTTGGATTCGGCGTCTCGTCACAAAAGAGGGTATGAGAACCGTAGCTGAGCCTCGCATATCGTTGCTCATGCCATAGATTACGCCAATCGGTCGTTGATCAATCGGGCGACACCGACCCCGGTGACCGGCCGCTACCTATTCATAACTTTCGGGAGTTGCATGATGGAATATCGACGTTTGGGAAGGTCGGGCCTGAAGGTGAGCGAGTTCTCTTTCGGCTCATGGGTCACATTCGGCAAACAGGTCAATGGAGGCGACGCCGTCGACCTCATGAAGCTTGCCTACGACAACGGGGTGAACTTCTTCGACAATGCTGAAGGATACGAAAGCGGCAGGTCCGAGATCGTGATGGGCGAGGCGCTCAACCGACTTGGCTGGAGCCGTGACAGCTTCGTCGTCTCCAGCAAGGTCTTCTGGGGAGGCCAGAAGCCCACACAGCGCGGCCTGTCGCGCAAGCATGTGACCGACGCCTGCCATGCAGCGCTCAAGCGGCTTCAGGTCGACTACCTCGACCTTTACTTCTGCCACCGCCCGGATATCGACACGCCGATCGAGGAAACGGTCCGGGCGATGCATGATCTCGTTGCCCAGGGCAAGGTGCTCTATTGGGGCACGTCGGAATGGTCGGCGCAGCAATTGACGGAAGCCTATGCCGTTGCCCGGGATCTGCGCATCACGCCGCCGACCATGGAGCAGCCGCAGTACAACATCTTCGAACGCCAGAAGGTCGAGTCCGACTACTTGCCGCTCTATGACCTGATGGGCCTTGGCACCACGACCTGGTCGCCGCTCGCCTCGGGCGTCCTGACCGGCAAATACAACGACGGTGTTCCGGCCGACAGCCGGATGAACCTGCCGGGCTACGAATGGCTGAAGGAGAAGTGGTCCAGCGATGCCGGCCGCGCCCAGCTCAGACAAGTCGGCGAGCTCGCAAAGCTCGCGGACGAGATCGGCATGTCGATCACGCATCTCGCCCTTTTGTGGTGCCTTGCCAATCGGAACGTCTCGACCGTCATTCTTGGAGCCTCGCGCGCCAGCCAGTTGCAGGACAATCTCGCGGCCCTCTCACACCGACAGAAGATGACGTCTGACGTTCTGGACCGGATCGACACGATCGTCGGAAACAAGCCCGAAGGACCGCGTCGCTTCTAGACGAACAAATCTCCCTCGACGAGCCGGACTAAGGGTTCGTCGAGGGAAAAGCGCCAGCTATGTTACCAGCACCATGGTGCAGCGGACAGCGCTGGGAACGGTCGAGAATGTGAAGTGCCGCGTAGCGACCCGCACATCCCATGTTTCGGTCGTTGGCGAAGCACGTCTTCATCGCAGGCTGCCGCCCGCTAGTTGCCCCAGACGACGGCTTCCTCATGACGCTTGATCAGGTGGCGCAAGGTCTCGAAGCCGGACCTGACAAACTCGGCGAAGTGATCGACCGCTGGAGCGCGAGGAGCATCAGTTCGCGTCAGGATGGCAAGAGCTCGTTCAGGATGCGGAATGTTGACAGGAAGAGCGGTGATCGCCTTCTCCTTTCTCAACGCGAAGACGACGCTGTGCGGCATAACGGTCAAGGCGTCGGCCGCTTTGAGGTAATTGATGACGCCCATAAGCGAGCCGCCGGAGTAGCGTATCTTAATTTCGGTCGCTCCGAAGGACAGAAGAAGCGCCCGAAGATCGGCGAGCAGGGGACTGCCTGGCGGGGGCGCCACCCAGGGGTAGTCGAGAAGCTCGCCCGGCCGCGGGCGCCGTTTCATGAGGAGGGGGTGCGTCGAGCGGCAGGCGATGACATTCCGACCTGGCAGTATCTGCTGGAACTCTAGGCCGGAGCCTTCTTCGAGGATGTCGATCGGGCAGACGGCCAGGTCGATCTGGTCGGCCTTGAGGGCTGCGCGGAGATCGGGAAGATAGCCGTAGCTCTGTTCGACCCGCACGTCGGGATGTGTCTGCTGGAACTCAGCGCAGAACTGCGCGATCAGAGCGTCCATGAAAAAGGGCGTGCCACCGACGCGGACGACGCCGCTCCTCCCCATTCGGAAACTGTCGACGAGGTCGGAGGCTTTTCGAGACGCGGCGAGCATGACCAGGCCGTGCTCCGCCAGCGACAGCCCGAACGGCGTCGCCTGCAGTGGCCTGCGCCCTTTGACGAAAAGAGGTTCGCCCACCCGCTTTTCCAGCATCGAGAGCGCTCGGGACATTGCCGGCTGGGCCAGACCCAGCAAAGCAGCACCTTCCGTGACGCCGCCAGCTTTGACCACGGCCGCAAGCTGAATGAGGTGACGTTCGTCGATCTTCATAACAATCTGTTATACTGATCCTCTGCAAAATCATCAACGCTCGACTTCCATCGTGCTAGGCTTGTCATATGTCGATCGGGAGGAGACGATGATGACAGGGAGTGCCAGGGCGCTCACATTCGACGAGGCCACGTCATCCGAAGCCTTTGCCGAACGCTTCAGCGCGAACCGGAACGGCAAATTGGCCCACCTGATCGCTGCGGCCGTGACGCATGTTCATGACCTCATCAAGGAGTTCCGCCCGAGGCCGGACGAGTGGCGCAAGGTCATCCAGTTTCTGACCGAAGTCGGGCACGCCTCTGACGAGCGCCGTCAGGAATGGGTGCTGCTTTCGGACCTCATCGGCGCTTCCGCGCTGGTGGAAGAAATCAACTCACGTCGACAGAAGGGTGCGACGCCGAATACAATCCGCGGGCCCTTCTATCGGGACGACGCCCCTGAGCGTTCATCCGGAGCCTCGATCTCGGTCGACGGAAAGGGAGAGCCCCTAGGCGTCTCCGTGCGCGTGCAGGATCTCGACGGGCTTCCCATCGGGGGCGCCGAGGTTGTGACGTGGCAGGCCAACGCCGAGGGCTTCTACGAAAACCAGCAACCGGATCTCCAGCCAGAGCACAATTTACGCGGACTGTTCAGGACCGACGCGGAAGGCTGCGTCATGTATCGCTCGGTGATGCCAGCCGGCTACGGCGTGCCGGACGATGGGCCCGTAGGCCGTCTGCTGAAAGGTGCTGGCTATCCGCTGCATCGTCCGGCTCATCTTCAGTTCGTTGTCAGAGCGAAGGGGTTCGAAACGATTACGACGCACATCTACGATTCAAACGATCCACGTCTTGCGGAGGATGCCCTTTTCGGTGTCCGACCGGACCTCGTCGCGCGGTTCGAACCTGCACAGGTCGACGGTCGGCGGGGCAGGTCGGTCGACCTGACCTTTGTGATGGTTCGCGCGAGACCGGGGAGGCAGGGATGACACGGCCGTTCTGCTACGCAGGCAGTCCCGCCCAGATCGTTTTCGGCAACGACAGCATTGGCAGTGTCGGTGCATGGATCGCCAAGGCTGGGCGCAAGCGCGCGCTTGTGCTCTCGACCCCGCACCAAAAGGCGGACGCGGAAGAGCTGGCCAATAAGATTGGCGAACTGGCCTGCGGCGTCTTCTCGGGGGCGGTCATGCACACGCCCGTGGAGGTGACCGAGGCTGCCATGAAGGTGGTGCTCGATACGGCTGCCGACTGCGTCGTCTCGCTCGGTGGGGGATCGACCACCGGGCTTGGCAAGGCGATCGCCTATCGCAACGACATCTTTCAGATCGTCGTGCCGACGACCTATGCCGGGTCGGAGGTGACGCCAATTCTTGGCCAAACCGAAGGCGGTCGGAAGACGACGGTGCGCGACGCGAAGATCTTGCCGGAGATCGTGATCTACGATCCGTCTCTTACCCTGGGGTTGCCTGTCGCGATGAGCGCGACAAGCGGGCTGAACGCAATGGCTCATGCATTGGAAGGTCTCTATGCCCGCGATCGCAATCCGATCTCGACGCTCATGGCGTTTGAAGGCCTGCGGGCCTTCAAACTGAGCCTGCCGAAGATCGTGAAGTCACCGAACGACATGGACGCCCGCAGCGATGCGCTCTACGGCGCCTGGCTTTGCGGCACGGTCCTTGGTGCCGTCGGGATGGCGCTGCATCACAAGATCTGCCACACGCTCGGCGGTTCTTTCGATACGCCGCATGCAGAAACACATGCTGTCCTGCTGCCGCATACCGCAGCTTTCAATGCAGCGGCGGCAGCTGCGGAGCTTTCCCAGGCAGCGGCGATATTCGGCGGCTCGATCGGTGGCGGTCTTTGGGATTTTTCCAAGCAGATCGGTGCGCCGATGTCACTCAAGGATTTCGGAATGACGCAGGCCGATCTAGACCGCGCCGCGTCGATCGCTGTCGAAAATCCGTACTGGAACCCTCGGCCGATAGACCGTCAATCGATCAGGAAGCTTCTTCAGGACGCCTGGGAGGGACGACGTCCCGAAGACTGAATTTTGGCACGCCGGACGGCGCGCTCTTTGGGAGGAGAGGGACAATGGGAGGACGCATGTTCACGAGACGCGATTTTCTGAAAACAACGGCGACCGGCGGGGCCATCATGGCGACGTCCAGCCTTGCCGCTCCGGCAATCGCCCAGAACGCGGCCATCAAGCTTGGCTACGTCAGTCCGCAAACCGGCCCGCTTGCCGCCTTTGGCGAGGCTGACAAATTCGTCATCGATTCGTTCCTGGCGACGACAAAGAAGCTCGGCCTGACCTATGAGGTCGTGGTCAAGGATAGCCAGTCCAATCCCAACCGCGCGGCCGAGGTCGCAAAGGAGCTTATCGTCGACGACCAGGTCAATCTGATGCTGGTTTCTTCCACGCCGGAAACGACCAACCCGGTTTCGACCACCTGCGAAGGCGAGCAAATGCCTTGCATTTCCACGGTGGCTCCTTGGCAGCCGTGGTTCATCGGCCAGCAGGGCAATCCCGGCGATCCCTCATCATGGAAGCCATTTGACTACGCCTACCACTTCTTCTGG
This sequence comes from Rhizobium sp. WSM1274, assembly GCF_025200775.1. Classification (NCBI taxonomy): domain Bacteria; kingdom Pseudomonadati; phylum Pseudomonadota; class Alphaproteobacteria; order Hyphomicrobiales; family Rhizobiaceae; genus Rhizobium; species Rhizobium sp. WSM1274. The sequence continues at coordinate 1,171,088 of NZ_CP104139.1, forward strand.
GGGCTTGAGGATATCATTGCCGTCTTCACGGGCATGTGGGGTCAGATCGACACCAATAAGAAGGTCGGCGGGCTCTTCCCCAACGACGGCGACGGCAACGCGTGGGGCGATAGGGTGGTGGGGTTTCCGCCAGTCCTGGAAAAACTGGGTTACGGACTGACTGACACCGGCCGCTACCAGAACCTGACGGACGACTTCTCAGCGCAGATCAACGCCTTCAAGCAGGCGGGTACCGACATCCTTACCGGCGTGATGATACCGCCGGATCTCACCACCTTCTGGAACCAGGCGAAACAGCAGGGATTGAAACCGAAAATCGCCTCGATCGGCAAGGCGCTGCTCTTTCCGCAGACGGTCGAAGCGTTGGGCGATGCCGGTCATAACCTGTCCACGGAAGTCTGGTGGACGCCCAGCCACCCCTTCAAATCGTCACTGACAGGCGAGACGGCAGTCACCGTCGCCAACGCATTCACCAAGTCGACCGGCCGCCCATGGACACAACCTATCGGCTTCGCCCACGCGTTGTTCGAGATCGCCGTCGACGTGATGAAGCGAGCGGGAGAGGACGGCGACGGAGACGCTGTTGCCAAGGCCATAGGGGAGACCAAGCTCGATACACTTGTCGGGCCGATCGCGTGGGGCAACGAGAAGCTTCCGCCATTTGCGCAGAAGAATGTTGCCAAGACGCCTCTCGTCGGCGGCCAGTGGCGCCTGAAGTCGGGCGGCGGCTACGATCTCGTCGTCGTCGAAAACGGGCTGGCGCCCAATGTGCCGCTGGGCGGTAAGCTCGAAGTTTTGGCCTAAGGCAAAAGCTCTGCCCGGCGCCCGAGCCGGGCGGAACTGTTCGGAGGAGGACCGATGCCCATTCTCGAACTTAAAAATGTATCGAAGTCCTTCGGCGCGCTTATCGTCGCCGAAGGGGTTTCCTTTTCGGTGGAGCCGGGAGAGGCGCTCGGCGTCATCGGACCGAACGGTGCTGGAAAATCGACACTCTTCAATCTCATCAACGGCAACCTCAAGGTGGCCGGTGGTTCGATCCAATTCGACGGCCGCGATGTGACCCATACGCCCCCGATGCAGCGCTGCCTTGCGGGCATGGGACGCACCTTTCAGATACCGCAGCCTTTCGAGCGCCTGACCGCCTATGAAAATCTATTGGTCGCAGGCGCTTTCGGAACGCGCCAGGCGGAAGCCCATGTCGTCGATCTCTGTGCCGACATCCTGGTGGAGACAGGCCTAATCGCAAAGGCGAATGTCCCCGCAGGCTCCCTTTCCCTTCTTGAGCGCAAACGATTGGAGCTAGCGCGCGCGCTCGCCACGCAGCCCAAGCTTCTGCTTCTCGACGAAATCGCTGGAGGACTGACGGAGGGAGAGTGTCGGCTGCTGGTGGCGACGATCAAACGCGTCCACCAGCGCGGCGTCGCGATCATCTGGATCGAACATGTACTGCACGCCCTGACCGCCGTCGCCGAGCGATTGCTGGTCTTGAACTTCGGTCGCGTGATCGGCATCGGCGCAGTCGATCCGATCATGGCCTCGAGCGACGTCCGCGAAATCTATCTCGGGATGGAGGTCTGATGGCGAGCCTTGTCGAAACACGAGGCCTTACGGCCTTCTATGGCGACTTCCAGGCCGTCTTCGGGGTCGATATCCGGCTCGAGGTCGGCGAGACCATCGCCGTGATCGGCGCCAACGGCGCGGGCAAATCGACCTTGATGCGCTCCCTCGCCGGTGTGATTGCCAACAGCGCGGAGATGGTCCTCCATCGCGGCGAGCCGATCGGTGCGCTGGGAGCTCCGGATGTGGTGCGCCGCGGGATCGCGCTGGTGCCGGAGGGCCGCAGGCTGTTTCCGTCATTGACCGTAGAGGAGAACCTGCTGATCGGCAGCTACGGCCGCCAGGTGGCGGCCGGACCGTGGACCCTGGAAAGCATCTACGGGCTTTTCCCCATTCTGAAAGAGCGGCGACGCAATCCGGCGACGGCCCTCTCTGGTGGCCAGCAGCAGATGGTCGCGATCGGTCGTGCCCTCATGTCGAACCCAGACGTCCTGCTCTGCGACGAACTCAGCCTCGGTCTGGCGCCGGTGGTGATCAAGGATATCTACGCCGCCTTCGCCAAGATCAAGGCATCGGGCGCCGCGATCATCATCGTCGAACAGGACATCGTGCAGGCTCTAAAGGTCGCCGATCGGATCTATTGCATGATGGAAGGCCGCGTCACCCTGACCGGCCGTCCCTCCGAACTCGATCGTGCGGACATCCATGCAGCCTATTTTGGATCGGGGACCCATGAACTGGCTTGATACGCTTCTCCAGGGAATACTGCTCGGCGGACTATATGCCCTATTCGCGGCTGGCTTGAGCCTTGTCTTCGGCATCATGCGGCTCGTCAATCTGGCCCACGGCGACCTGATCGTCCTTGCCGCATTCCTGATAATGCTCATCGGGTCATCTTTTGGGCTCAATCCGTTTGTCGCAGCATTGATAGCGGCGCCATTGATGTTCGGGCTCGGCTGGATCCTCCAGTATCATCTTCTCAATCGCACGCTCGGCAAAGACGTCCTGCCACCGCTGCTGGTGACGTTCGGCCTTTCGATCGTGATCCAGAATGGTCTTTTGGAAGCGTTCACGGCCGACAGCAGGCGAGTTTCGACGGGCTCGCTTGAAACGGCCTCGGTGCAGATCGGAAGTGTCAACGCCGGACTGATGCCGTTGCTGACTTTCGCCTCGGCCGTGCTCGTTATCTTGGCCTTGAATCAGCTGATCTATCGGACCTCTCTTGGCCGGGCATTTCGCGCCACGTCCGACGACGTGGTGACCGCAAGCCTGATGGGCATTCGGCCAAACTCGATCTTCGCCGCCGCTACCGGACTGGCGATGATGATCGTGACCGTTGCTGCGCTCTACCTCGGCATGAGAGCGAACTTCGATCCGACCGCCGGACCCGCCCGATTGATCTATGCCTTCGAAGCGGTGATCATCGGCGGCCTCGGCTCGCTTTGGGGCACGCTCGCGGGCGGTGTGATCCTGGGCCTTGCGCAGACGATCGGCGCTGCGGTCAATCCCGAATGGCAAATTCTTGCCGGGCACGTCGCCTTTCTTCTCGTGCTGCTTTTTCGTCCGCGCGGTCTTTTTCCGCGGGCCGTCGACTGAGGCGCGGCCATGACCACGGGTTTTCAAACCATGACCAATGAACGAACGGCTCGCTGGCGCATCGAGACGAGGACGACTGTCTCCCGAATCTTCACAATATTCCTCTTCCTGGCGGCGGCCCTGATGATCTTCGCTCCTTTCGTCGTCTCGCGTGGCGTCGTACAGGATCTCTTTTTCATCCTGACCATGCTAACGCTGGCCCAAAGTTGGAATCTTCTCGCTGGTTATGCCGGCCTCATTTCGGTCGGACAGCAACTTTTCGTCGGATGTGGTGCCTACGCCTTATTCGGCTTGGTTATCCTGACTGGAATGGATCCAGTTCTGGCGGTCCTGCTTGCCGGCCTCTTCGCAGCCGCCGTCGCGGTGCCGACCGCCTTCTTCGCCTTCCGCCTCTATGGGCCGTACTTTGCGATCGGTACCTGGGTGATTGCCGAAGTCGGGCGGCTGCTCCTTGCGCAATGGAAGACCCTCGGGGGCGGAACTGGGACGTCCATGCCGCGAGATGCGACGCGGGACATGCTGGGCGCCGCCGCACTCAACGACTGGTTCGGCATGCGCTCGTCCGTCGCCGCCGATGCATTGGCCTACTGGATGGCGCTCGTGCTGGCGTCGGCGACGATCATCTTCGTCTACAGGCTGCTTTGCAGCAAGCATGGGCTGGGGCTTGCGGCCGTCCGCGACAACGAGACGGCGGCACGTGCCCTTGGCGTCGACGCACAGCGGCTGAAGACACTGATCTATCTCCTGACGGCCTTCATCACGGGCGTGGTCGGCGCGCTCATCTACCTGCAGAAGGCTCGGATATCGCCCGACGCGGCCTTCTCGCTCACCGACTGGACGGCCTACGTCATCTTCATCGTCGTCATCGGCGGCATCGGCACAATTGAGGGTCCGATCCTGGGTGTGCTTGTCTTCTTCGTATTGCAGAACGCGTTTTCGAGCTTCGGCTCCTGGTATCTTCTGGCGCTCGGTGCACTGGCCATCGTTACCATGCTCTTTGCGCCTCGCGGCGTCTGGGGACTGATATCCGACCGCACTGGTTGGGAACTTTTTCCGGTCCGCCGTCGCCTCAAGGACGGATCTTCAGAATATGAAATGGGAGGGCCACATGGCTGACATCAAAACAGACGTATTGATCATTGGCACAGGCCCGGCCGGTTCGGCGGCAGCCGCGTTGCTCGCGACACACGGCCTCGAACCGCTGGTGATCAACCGCTATCGCTGGCTGGCGAACACGCCGCGCGCGCATATCACCAACCAGCGCACGATGGAAGTGCTGCGCGATCTTGGCCGCGACGTCGAGGACGAAGCTTACATGTTCGCCGCCGAGCAGGATCTGATGGGCGAGAACGTCTTTTGCACCTCGCTGACCGGGGAGGAGATTGGCCGCATGAAAAGCTGGGGCAACCACCCACTGTCCCGCGCCGAACATCTTCTCTCGTCGCCGAGCCGGATGAACGACCTGCCTCAGACATACATGGAGCCGTTGCTATTCAAGACCGCCTGTTCTCGCGGCGCGCAGCCGCGAATGTCGACCGAATACAAAAGCCATGTTCAAGACGCCGATGGGGTCACGACGACCTGCGTCGATAGATTGACAGGCAGGGAGCTGACCATTCACTCCAAATTCCTGATCGGCGCGGATGGCGGGAACTCCAAGGTCGCCGAACATGCCGGCCTGAGATTCGAAGGCAAGATGGGCGTCGCGGGATCGATGAACATCCTGTTCGAGGCCGATCTGTCGCGCTACGTCGCCCATCGCCCTTCCGTGCTCTATTGGGTATTGCAGCCAGGCGCCGACGTGGGGGGCATCGGCATGGGTCTCGTGCGCATGGTTCGCCCGTGGAACGAGTGGCTGATCGTCTGGGGATACGATATCAACCAGCCCGCACCGCAGGTCGACGACGCCTTCGCCACGAAGGTCGTGCGCGAGCTCGTGGGCGTCGAGGACATCGAGCCGAAGATAAAGTCGGTCTCGACGTGGACCGTCAACAATATGTACGCGACGACGATATCGAACGGCCGCGTCTTCTGCATGGGCGACGCAACGCATCGACATCCGCCGTCAAACGGCCTGGGTTCCAACACCTCGATTCAGGACGCGTTCAATCTTTCATGGAAGCTTGCGATGGTGCTGAAAGGTCAAGCTGGTCCTCAGCTCCTCGACAGCTACCAGGCCGAGCGGGCGCCAGTCGCCAAGCAAATCGTCACCCGCGCCAACAAGTCGATCGAAGAATTCGGCCCTATTTTCAAGGCGCTCGGCCTGCTTGACTCGGTTGATCCGGTGAAGATGCAGCAGAACATGGACGCGCGCTGCAATGACACGGCAGCATCCGAAGCGCAGCGCGCGGCAATCCGGACCGCGATCGCGAACAAGGTCTACGAATTCGACGCGCACGGCGTCGAGATGAACCACCGCTACGCCTCGAACGCCGTGGTGAAGGATGGTCAACCGGAACCCGCCTTCGAGAGAGACCCTGAGCTGCACTTCCAGCCGACGACTTGGCCGGGTGCGCGGCTTCCTCATGCCTGGCTCTTCGGTGCCGATGGAAAAAAGGTGTCCAGCCTTGATCTGACGGGCCACGGCGTTTTCACGGTGCTGACGGGCATCGGGGGCGACGGCTGGATTGCAGCGGCAACGACGCTTTCGAAGGAGCTGGGGCTGCCGATCGCCACGCATCGGATCGGACCGCGACAGACGTGGCAGGATCTGAACGGTGACTGGGCGCGGGCCCGCGAAGTCCGGGATTCAGGCGTGTTGCTCGTGCGGCCCGACCATCATGTCGCGTGGCGCGCGGACGCCGTGTCGGCTGATCCGGAAGCGGAGCTACGCCGGATTTTGAAAACAATTCTTTCTCTGTGAGGTGCACTATGAGCTCCGAAGAAAAGGGCTATTTCACCGAAGAAAATTCCGTGGAGGTGGTCACGAGCCGCAACGCTCAAGCCAGGGACGAGCGCCTGAAGCGGGTGATGGAGGTTGTCACGCGCAAGCTACATGAGGCAGTAAAGGAGCTTGAGCCGACGCAGGACGAGTGGATGGAGGCAATCTTCTTTCTCACCCGTACCGGGCAGACGTGCAATGAATGGCGACAGGAGTTTATCCTGTTGTCGGACGTGCTCGGCGTGTCGATGCTGGTCGACGCCATCAACAATCGCAAGCCCTCTGGGGCTTCTGAAAGCACGGTGCTCGGTCCGTTTCACGTTGCCGACGTGCCGGAACTGCCGATGGGCGCCAACATCTGCCTCGACCAGAAAGGCGAGGATATGGTGATCGGAGGGCGGATACTCGACACGGATGGCAGGCCGATTTCCAATGCTGTCATCGACGTTTGGCAGGCCAACGACGAAGGCTTCTACGACGTGCAACAGAAGGGGATACAACCCGACTTCAACCTTCGCGGCGTCTTTCGCACGGGCGCGGACGGCCGCTATTGGTTCCGGGCGGTCAAGCCCAAATATTACCCGATCCCGGACGACGGGCCGGTCGGCAAGCTGCTCGGCGCTCTTGGACGTCATCCCTACAGGCCGGCTCACCTGCATTACATCATAAAGGCCGAGGGCTTCGAGGCGCTGACAACACACATCTTCGATCCGGACGACCCGTACATCCACTCGGACGCCGTCTTCGGCGTGAAGGAGAGCTTGCTTGCCAAGTTTCAGCCCGTAGAAGATCCAGTGCGGGCTAGCGACCTTGAATTCGCGGACAAGTTTTGGCAGGTGGAGCACGATTTCGTGCTGGCGCGGGAGTAGAACCTCTCGTACGGGTCGGGCAACTGTCCGGGCGATGATTTCCGCGCCAGCGGTTATCTCTAAAGCGCCGGATGCTGAGCAGGATCTTCAGATTCCAAGCACGGTCACGAGCGGGGGCGTGAAGTCCTTGAAGCCCAATCTCGGCCAGTCGCACCTTGTGTCAAACCTCGTTTTCGGTTCGTGGCGCTGACATTTCGGGTTGGTCTTGAAGGCGTATCCGGGCAGGGTGACATATCTGGCATTTGCCGTGCAAAGGGCAATCGCGATACACAGCGTCAATGCAGAGCACATGGTTCTCATGGCACACCTCCAGGCGTCGTAGGAACCTTCAAGTGCGGAGAATTTCCGGTCGATAGTTCTCCCACTTTTGCTGGCCCCCCGCCATTCGCCTAATAGGAGGTGGCGTGGCGTCGTGAGTAATCCGTTTAGTGGAGCGTTGGCTAGGCGTTCAAGAAACCTTCATGAAACCCCAGGGTTGAAAAGCACACACCCGGCTCCAAATCCCGTCGGCGGTCATCGAAGCCGGGGAGGGGTAATGGGAAGCGCGCAGTTTCATTGGTTTGGCCGGGGCAGACTAGCCTTGGGCGTCGTTCTCAGTCTTTTTTGCCTTGTGCCCTGCTCCCCTGCGTTGGCGGCGCCCGCCGAAATCGGCGGCCTGACGGTGACCCTGCCCGATGCCGCCACCGGCTGGAGGAAGGCCGGCAAGGGCAATCTGTTTATGCTGCAGAAGGATTTTCCGGAAACGGAGGACGACAAGCCCGGCAATGCTTTGATTCAGATCACCAAGCCGCTCCCGGCAGCGCGCAGTTCCCTGCAGGCCGGCATGAAGACCTTCGTCGCGACGCTGCCCGACATGGCGAAGGAAGATATCCTGGTCAAACATTACGGGGTCACGGTGAACGGCTACGATATCCGCGTGGAAGAACGCTGCTGCGTTCATCAGAAGAATGTCAGCATCAGCCAGATCGTCGTCGGCATCGCCGGCGACAAGACGCAGGCCTATCTGCAGCTCGTGCTGCTGAATGTGAACGGTGACAGAAGCAGTAGCGCCGAGGCCGATTTTGCGACCCTCGTGCGCTCGGTGAAGCTTGATCCTTCCGACAAGGATTTCGATCTCGTGCCGGCGAGCGAAGACGGCGGGCTGGACGGCGTCTTCACCCATCTTGATACCGGTCTCCGGCCGAATGTCTTTGGCGGCATGGATTTTTATTCGGACAGCACGATCACTATGTTCGACCCGAAGGGGCTGTTCAGTACGGAACTGCCGAAGGGCGGCCGGAGCATCACCGAACATTGCAAGGAGACTCCGACCGATTGCGGCCTCTACAAGCTTACCGGCGGCGGATTTTTCTCCTCCGCCGGGGCGATCGAAATGCGTAGCGTCACCTCTGCTTACGGCACGATTGAGATCGAGACGAAACCGTTCTCGAAAAAAGGTGAGGACATAGTGATTGCCGACGCAGACCACCGCGCCGTGCCACCGTTTGATGAGGGCACGACGCTCGACGGCGAATGGGTATCCACCTTCGCCTCCAGCGGGATGACCGCGACCTCATCGGGATCGGTGGCTTCCAGCCATACGCTGAAGCTTCATCGAAACGGCACTTTCGAACGCACAGGCTGGTCGGGCGCCTCGATGACGAATGAAATCGGCGGATCGCAATCGGGCGTCACGACGTCAAGCAACCGGCTGGGCGCCAGCGGACGCTACAAACTTTCCGGCTATCGTCTCGATCTGACAGACGTGAGTGGTAAGACCGAGACCATGAGCATATTCGAGCCGGACAAGGGTTCCGACGGGCTTCTGGTGATCAACGGCAACAACTACCTGAAGGACGATGGGAAATAGAGAGGCAGCGCCAAGCTATTGAATAAACTGAGCTTATACGGCGACGCGATTGACCTCCGGGTCGGCTGGAAAGCCACCGTGGTTATCGGTCACTTCGAGTCATCGGCAATGTGCGAATCACTTGAAATCTGGCTCATGTCGCCAGCCGTCTCGATGGGCTGAAACGGACGGTTTGGTTAAGCATTTGTAAATTGGTAACGAATCGAGGCATATAGTAACTGCGCAACTGAAGCGCTTTCGTTCAAAATTGCGCAGTTACCTGGGAAAAAGATC
>NZ_CP104140.1:0-423083 GCF_025200775.1 Rhizobium sp. WSM1274
TTGGACAACATTAGCGTATCGACGACAGATGTACGGATCGAGCGGCATGCGAACCAGCTTTCGCGGCAACTGAAGCTCCTCCGCGACAAGCTGTTTCCGCCGCTCTCGCAAAAGACGCTACGAACATTCTCCTCCGGCGAGGCGGCCCAGATGATCGGCGTCTCGGACGGCTATCTTCGCCAGCTTTCGCTGGATGGCAAGGGACCGCAGCCGGATCTTGCCCAGAATGGCCGGCGTTCCTACACGCTCGGCCAGATCAACGAATTGCGCCAATATATGGCCAAGCTCAAGCCGAAGGATGCGCTTTCCTATCAGCCTTGGCGCCGCCCTGGCGAAAAGCTGCAGACGGTTGCCGTCACCAATTTCAAGGGTGGCTCGGCCAAAACTACGACGACGCTCTATCTGGCTCAGTATCTGGCGCTGGCGGGTTACCGGGTGCTTGCCATCGATCTCGATCCGCAAGCTTCGCTCTCTTCCATGCTGGGCGTTCAGCCCGAATTCGATCTTTCCGAAGGCGATACGCTCTATGGCGCAATTCGCTATGATGAGGGCCGCAAGCCGCTGAAGGAGATCGTCCGCAAGACCTATTTCGACGGGCTGGATCTGGTGCCGGGCAATCTCGAACTGATGGAGTTCGAGCATGAGACGCCACGGGCACTGAACGACCGGCAGCGGCCCGGCGAGCTGTTCTTCCGCCGTGTCGGCGTCGCCATTGCCGAGGTCGAGGCCGATTACGACATCGTGGTGATCGACTGCCCGCCGCAGCTCGGTTACCTCACGCTTGGCGCCGTCTGCGCCGCAACATCGCTGCTCATCACCATCCATCCGCAGATGGTCGACGTCGCTTCCATGTCGCAGTTCCTGCTGATGACTTCGGATCTGCTTTCCGTCGTGCGCAAGGCCGGCGGCGACCTGCAGCATGATTTCATCAAATATGTTGTCACTCGTCACGAGCCCTTCGATGCGCCGCAGTCGCAGATCGTTGCGCTGCTGCGCAGTCTTTTCAGTGACGACGTGTTGACGGCGACCATTCTCAAATCGACGGCGATCGCCGATGTCGGCTTGACCAAGCAGACGCTCTACGAGATCGAGAAGGGGCAGGTGCGCCGCTCGACCTATGACCGGGCGCTGGAATCGGTCAATGCCGCCAACAGCGAGGTTCTCGCCGGTATTCACAAAGCCTGGGGTCGAGCATGAGCAGACGCGATCGCCTGAAAGGTCTTTTCGACGATACAGCGCAGGAGTTGGCCGCGGCCAACTACGAGGAACCATCCTCGCGCGGATCGGCCGGGCCGGTTCGGACGATGGCGCTGACCCTTGGCCGCATGGAGGAAGAGAGCAGGGCGATGCAGGAGGCTTTGCTCTCCGGTGAGCGCATCGTCGAGCTCGACCCTGATCTGATCGATTCCTCCTTCGTCCGCGATCGTCTTGCCGACCAGCCCCTCGATATTGAGGATGAGTTGGTGCAGTCGATTGCCGAGAACGGCCAGGAAGTGCCGATCCTCGTTCGCCGCCATCCCAATAATGAGGACCGCTACCAGATCGCCTACGGCCATCGCCGCCTGCAGGCGGTTAAGCTGCTCGGCCTTAAGGTGCAGGCGATCGTCCGTAAGCTCGACGATACCGATGTCGTCATCGCGCAGGGTATCGAGAATTCGGCGCGCCGCAACCTTTCCTATATCGAGCGCGCGGTCTTTGCCCTCAATCTCGAGCTGAAGGGTTTTGAGCGCCCGGTGATCATGAAAGCGCTGTCGACGGACAAGACGGAGTTATCGAAGCTGATATCTGTTGCAAAAGCTATTCCCGCCGAGATCGTCAGGTCGGTCGGAGCCGCGCCTGGTATCGGGCGACGCCGGTGGATGGCGCTTGCCCAGGACTGGAATGGGATGACGGCCGCCCGGCTTGCGAAGCTTATTGCCTCGGGAGGTTTCATGGCGGAAGAGAGCGACCGCCGTTTCGAGCTCTTGGTTGCCGAGCTCGCCAAGAAAGAGGCAAAGCCCGAAACCACGGAATATGACTGGAAGCCGAAGAGCGGCGGCAAGATTGCCGGCCGAATCAAGAGCGCCGGCAATTCCTTCACGATCGCGTTGAAGACCGGCGATGCGCCGGATTTCGGCGCTTACATTTCACGCCGTCTCGATGAGCTTTACGAAGCCTATCGGGCCGGCAAGTTGCAAGCAGGAGAGTAGGCCGCAAAAGAAAAAAGCCTCCGAACGTTGCCGTCGCGGAAGCCTTTCTCATATCTGGACAATCTGAGAATCGCACTTCCTCGAATCACTGTCAAGCGTCTTCGGCATCCTTTTGGGTGGTAGGTTTCTTTTGCCTTGAGAAAAGGTGAGGGACATGGAGCCTCAATATGTATCGACGCCCTTCGGGCGGCGATCGATGACGCTTGGCATGCTGGCAAGCCAGGAAAGCGCCAGCAAGGTCGATCCGGACGCATCGGTCGACAAGTGGAAGATATTTCGTGCGCTCTGCGAAGCAAAGGACATGGTCGGCGTATCGGACCGTGCCTTGGCCGTTCTCAACGCGCTGTTGACCTTCTACCCGAAGAACGAGATTACCGAGGCCAACGGTTTCGTCGTCTTCCCATCGAATGACCAGCTGTCGCTGCGCACGCATGGCATGGCCGGCACGACGCTGCGGCGGAACCTGGCAATGCTGGTGGAAGCCGGTCTGATCATCCGGCGAGATAGCCCGAACGGGAAACGTTTTGCCCGCCGTAACGGCGAGGGCGGGCTTGGTGAGGCCTTTGGTTTCAGCCTGGCGCCGCTCCTGGTGCGCGCTCGCGAGATCGAGGCGCAGGCTGCTCAAGTGATGGCCGCCAAACTCGAATGGAAGCGCCTGAGGGAGCGCCTGACGCTTTGCCGGCGTGACATCGCCAAGCTCATCGAGATCGCGCTGGAGGAGGAAATTGCCGGCGAATGGATCGAGATGCAGACGCATTTCAATCTGCTTTCCGCAAGCCTGCCGCGCCGCCCGTCGGCTGCCGAGATGGAAAGCCTGCTGGCTGATCTCGAAGCTTTCCGGCAATTGATCGTCAAGACGCTGGAATCGAAGTCGAAAACAGAAAAAACAGACGCCAATGATAACCAAAACGGTCGGCACATACATAATTCAAACCCAAACCCCCCATCTGAACTTGAACCAAGCTTCGAAACGAAGCAGGGCGCAAAGCCGGAGGAAGAACCGCAGCCGTGGCGGGAGCCGCCAAAATGCTTTCCTCTTGCCATGGTGCTGCAGGCCTGCCCGGAGATCATCGCTTACGGACCGGGCGGCGGCATTGGCAGCTGGCGAGATCTGATGGCCGCGGCCGTCATCGTCCGTTCCACGCTTGGCGTCAGCCCCAGCGCCTATCAGCTGGCCTGCGATGTCATGGGGCCGGAAAACGCCGCCACGGTGATCGCCTGCATTCTGGAAAGGGGCGGACATATCAACTCCGCCGGCGGTTACCTGCGTGACCTGACGCGGCGGGCGGAGCGTGGCGAATTCTCGATCGGACCGATGCTGATGGCGCTGATGCGGTCAAATGGTCCGACGGCGAGGAAAACCGGATGAACGGCTATGAAAAAGTTTCGCGCCAGCTGCGACGGTTAGAAGCATACGCGGCCGGTCGATCAGCCGTCTTGACGGCTTCCTTTCCCGTAGTTTGTTGAAAACCGCTGTTAACCATGTCATACATGGCGGAAGGAAACGTTCGTTTTGCTTCCATTTGTGAAAAACTGTAAAGCTTAACAATGCGCTACGATATTGACGGTGCAATGCTTCAAACCCTGCTTCCCTCCATTGCCGCGGCGGAGGATGCGGTGGCGCGGCTGGACGAACGCGTGTTACGCTCGCCCGTCGGCGGGGGATTTGCCGAACGCAGCCATTTCTTCGACGCCGCCGGCGCGCTCTGGGTGGCCGGCGAACTTGTGCATGTCGAGGATCTCGTTTTGCATGATGCGCATATGGATAGCCGCGCTCCCACCCACGAACTGACGATCGCCCATTCCGTACTGCGGGCACGTCGGCGCATCTGGACCGGCGAACCCTCCTGGGCACTCGGAGTCTCGGGCCTTGCGACCCTGACTGCGACCGGCGGGGAGGGGGAGGGGAAAGTGCCGGACGCGAAGAGCCCCGCAGCTCCGGTCGAGATCGACGAGGAGGGCGAGCATGAAGACGGGCCGCTTGCTGCGGAGATGGCGGAGATCGATGCGCTTCTTGCCCGCTCGCAGAAGCTGCTCGATATCCACACAGGGAAAACGCCGGCAAGCGAGACGGCCGCCGTTACCCCGGCAAGGCGCAACGAGGATCCTCTTGGCTTGCTCGGTGACGACGAGTGGGACGAGGAACAGCGGCTTGCGGAGTGGCGGAGCGTCCTGCCATTGGCCGACAGCTTGGCGCCGGTTCTCGGCGCCATCATCCTCTTCGAAGCCTGGGAAAGGATCGAGCCGTTGCGGCGTCAGCACTGGCTCGGCGGCCTTCTGGTCGCAAGCCATCTACGCGCCGGCGGCAAGGTCGTCTCGCATCTGTTTTCTTTTTACGGCGGGCTGAAGCTGGTGCGCCATGAGCGTCGTCGGGCGCGCGATCGGGCCACGCGGCTGCAAGCCTTTCTGGAGGCGATGCATCTGGGTGCTGCGGCCGGCCTCAAGGAAATCGACCGCTTGTCCTTAGCACGCACGCAGATGGAGCTGCGCTTCCGCGGCCGCCGTTCGAACAGCAGCTTGCCGGAGCTTGCCGATTTCATCCTGTCGCGGCCGATGGTCTCGGCGGCGATGATCGCCCGTCATCTGCGCATCACGCCGCGCGGTGCGCTGAACCTCGTCAATGAGATCGGCATTCGTGAAATTACCGGCCGGGGCCGCTATCGCGCCTGGGGTATCATCTAATGCATGTCGCCCAAAAGTGTGCAGCGGTTTTGGGACAACGACATGCATAAAATAAAGACTTAAAGCGCGTCGTATGATTCCGATTTGACGCGATGCGCTTTAAACGAAAACGGCCGGGCGTTGACCCGGCCGTCTCGTTTAGGTGAGCACCCAGTCCGCCATCCTGTCACAGACTGCAGACCAGGCGCTCTTGCGCTTCCTTTGCCCCCAGAAGCGCAGTCCTATTCCCGCTCGCCGGTGAAGTTGAGCAGAAGCTGGAAGATGTTGACGAAGTTCAGGTAGAGCGAAAGCGCACCGAAGACGGCGAGCTTCTGGTTCGATTCCTGATCAAAGTTTTCCGAATACTGTTCCTTGATGTTCTGCGTGTCGTAAGCGGTGAGACCGACGAAGACGACGATGCCGATCACCGAGATCGCAAACTGCAGCGCGCTCGAACCCAGGAAGATGTTGACGACCGAGGCGATGATGACGCCGAAGAGGCCCATCATCAGGAACGAGCCCATGCGCGAGAGATCACGCTTCGTCGCATAGCCGTAGAGGCTGGTGGCGCCGAACATCGTGGCGGTGATGAAGAAGGTCCGCGCGATGCTCATCCCGGTGAAGACCAGGAAGACGGAAGCGAGCGACAAGCCCATCACGGCGCAGAAGGCCCAGAAGGTGATCTGGGCGGTGCTGGCCGACATCGTCTGGATCTTGAACGAGAAGAAGAAGACGAAGGCGAGCGGGGCAAGCATCACCACCCACTTCAGCGGCGAGCCGAAGATCGGGACGTAGAGTGCCGGCGTCGAGCCGACGACAAAGGCGACGAGGCCCGTTATGACGAGGCCGAGAGCCATATAGTTGTAGACGCGCAGCATATGCTGGCGCAGGCCTTCGTCGAAGAGGGCCTGGGAGCCGGCGACGGCGCCGTAGCGGGGATTGATCGGGTTCATGCTGATCTCCTCGGTTTGAATTAATAGAGCGAGCGGGCGAGCCGTTCGGCCGCCTGGTCGAGATTGAGACCGCTATCGTCGGCGATCAGCGCATAAGCGACCTCGCCGATCTGCCAGTAGGCGGCTTCTGCTTTTTCCAGCGTGAGATGACTGACCGGCTTGACCTCGAAGGCGCCCGGACGGACGGCAAAAAGCGACAGTCGCTTTCCATCCGACTGTTCGATCGCCATCTCGACGCTGGGGCCGAATTCGGACGGGAAGATCTGCACGTCGGCGACCTTCCAATCCCCAGGCAGTTCGGGCATCACGATCGCGGTGGCGGCGCGAATATCGTCGGCGCTATAAGTGGCTGGCGTCTGCGGAGGCATCGATTGGCGCAGGGCCGCGGTCTGATAGGCGCGGACGGCATCCTCGACATAGGCGGGTGCCGGAACCGATGCCACCACCTCAGTCGCCGAGAAGGCGCCGAAGGAATTGTGCGCCACCCAGCCGGCGGCGATCAGAATGCCGACGGCGGCAACGCGCTGCATCGAATGGAAGATACGGCCATAGGAAAGGCCACGTTCCAGCCGGCGGGCGGCATCGCGGGTCTCGGGGCGGCCAAAGGCACTTTCGCCGGCCAGCGCCAGACGCAGTTCGCCCCTCACGCTGAGGTCGGCCATGACCTTGGCGGCAATCGCCGGATTCTCGGAAAGATAGGATTCCACCTGGATGCGACGGGCGACATCGAGTTCGCCATCGACATAGGCGTTAAGATCGGCATCGAGGATCGGATCAATTGCTTTCATTGCCGTTCCCTCCGATGATTCTCAGATGCGAAACCCGCGGCGTCTTCTCCTCGAATTCGCGCAGTTGAGCGCGCGCGCGGGAGATGCGCGACATCAGCGTGCCGACTGGAATGCCGAGCGCCTGGGCGGCTTCCTGGTAGGAAAGGTCTTCGATCGCGACGAGATGCAGCGCCTCACGTTGTTCCTCCGGCAGGTCGAAGAAGGCGTTGCGCACCTGCTGCAGGCGCACGGCATGTTCCTGGCCGGCCGGCAGTGACTGCTCGGCTTCGACAGCCGCCTCATCGTGGCGGCGCGTCAGCGATCGGTGCCGGCGAAGACGATCGATATGGGCATTGTGCAGAATGGAGAGCAGCCAGGTGCGCAGGTTGCCGCCGCTGCGGAAGCTCTTTCGCTTTTCGAAGGCGCGCACCAGCGCATCATGCACCAGATCCTCCGCCTCATCCGAATTGCGCACCAGCGAGCGAGCGTAGCGCCTCAGCGCTGCAAGCTGTCCGATGACGTCGAAGGGGCGTTCTTTGCGTTCCATGCTTGAGTATACGCGCGTGCGGCGGATTTTATTCCCGGCCGGCGTAAAAAAATCATGCGGGACCAAAAACCTCGCCCGATCATCTCAAATATCCCTCTTCAGCGGCCGCGCGCCTTAAATCCGCGATTGTTTATGACAATTACATGACAGATCATGGCGCCGCTGATTTGGAGGGGAATAGAAAGAATGAAGGAAAAGAAGCGGGTCTACGAAGCTCTCGTGGACGGCGCCATGGAAGGGCTGACCGATCAGGCGCTCTACGATTTCGTCAAGGCGCGTTGTCCGAAGGCCACCAGCAGGAAGATCGTTCGAGCCTCGCTTCTCGCCCTGACCGATTCTCACCTGAAGGACCGCAATATTCTCGACGTGATCTATGCGCTGGCGATCAAGCATCGGTTGCATGACGGCGTGCTGGACGACACCGAAGACGAGGGCCCCGACGAGCGGCCTCAATCCTCGCAGGCGGCCAACCAGAACATGCCTCAGCTTTCCTGATGCAGATCATCTGAAACGCGACGCCTGCTCTCCCGGAATGGCCAGCCGCCGTCCGAAAGCTCTTCGAGGATCGGACAGTCCGGCCTGTCGTTGCCATGGCAGGCATGCACGAGATGCTCGAGCGTGCGGCGCAGTTCCGTCAGTTCGCGGATCTTGCGGTCGATCTCGGCAAGCTTGGTCTCAGCAATATCCTTGACATCGATGCTCGCCCGGTCCTTGTCCTCATAGAGCGCCAGCAATTGCCGGCATTCCGCGACGGAAAAGCCGAGACCGCGCGAGCGCTGCAGGAAGCGCAGCTTATGGACGTCGGTCGCGGCATAGTCGCGATAGCCGTTTCCGCCCCTTTTGGGGCGGATGAGGCCGATATCCTCGTAGTAGCGGATGGTCTTCGAAGGCAGGCCGGATCGTTCCGATGCTTCGCCGATATTCATCGCCATCTCCTATAGTTTTGCAAAACGCAGTCTCAGCGCATTTGATATCACCGAGACGGACGATAGGCTCATCGCCGCCGCCGCGATCATCGGCGAAAGCAGCAGCCCGAAGATCGGGTAGAGCACGCCGGCCGCGACCGGCACGCCGAGCGCATTATAGCCGAAGGCAAAGCCGAGATTCTGCCGGATGTTTCGCATCGTCGCCTCCGCCAGCCGCCGTGCCCTGACGGTGCCGTTCAGGTCGCCCTTCACCAAGGTGATGCCGGCGCTTTCCATCGCGACGTCGGCGCCGGTACCCATGGCGATGCCGACATCGGCGGCGGCGAGCGCCGGCGCGTCGTTGACGCCGTCGCCGGCCATGGCGATGATCGCGCCCTTTGCCCGCAACTCGTCGATCAGCGCCTTCTTGCCTTCCGGAAGCACATCGGCGCGGACCTCGTCTATGCCGAGGCTTTTTGCCACCGCACGTGCCGTGCGCTCGTTGTCGCCTGTCGCCATGATGATCTTCAGGCCGCTATCGTGCAGTGCCTTGATGGCGGCTGATGTCGTCGGCTTGATGCGGTCGGCAACGGCGACGAGACCGGCAAGTGCACCGTCGAACACCACGAACATCACCGTCTTGCCGTCGCCGCGCAGGACTTCGGTCTTCTCGACAAGGACCGCTGGATCGATGCCGAGATCGGTAAGCATCGCCGCATTGCCGAGCGCTACCGTCGTGCCGCCGGCACGACCTTGAACGCCCTTGCCGGTCTTTGCCTCGAAGCCGGTGACCTCCACGAAGGGGACATCGCGCTCCTCGGCGCCCGAAACGATCGCTTCGGCCAGAGGATGTTCGGAGCCGCGCTCCAGGCTTGCCGCCAGCGACAGCAGCCGATTTTCCCCGACCCCGCCGAAAGTGACGATGTCGGTAAGCTTCGGCTTTCCCTCCGTCAGCGTGCCGGTCTTGTCGACGATCAGCGTGTCGACTTTGGAAAAGCGCTCCAGCGCTTCTGCGTCCTTGATCAGCACACCTTCCTGCGCCCCTCGCCCCGTCGCGATCATGATCGACATCGGCGTCGCAAGGCCGAGTGCACAGGGGCAGGCGATGATCAGAACGGCAACGGCGGCAAGCAGTGCATTCGCCATGCGCGGCTCCGGACCGATCGCGGCCCAGACGAGGAAGGCAAGCACGGCGGCGGCGACCACCGCCGGCACGAAGATGGCCGACACCCGGTCGACCGCGCCCTGGATCGGCGCTCGCGAGCGTTGCGCCCTGGCGACCATGTCGACGATACGCGACAGCACAGTGTCGGCGCCGACCTTCTCTGCGGTCATGACGAAGGTGCCGTTCTTGTTGATCGTGCCGCCGGTTAGCGGGTCGCCCTTCGACTTCTCCAGCGGCAGGGGCTCGCCTGATATCATCGATTCATCGACCGTCGACTGGCCTTCGAGGATGGAGCCGTCCACCGGCACCCGTTCGCCGGGGCGCACGCGCAACCGGTCACCAGGCTGGATATCGTCCACCGGCACGTCGTTCTCGCTGCCCTCGGCATCGATGCGCCGCGCTGTCTTCGGCGCAAGGTCGAGCAAAGCGCGGATTGCCGAGCCGGTGCGTTCGCGCGCTTTCAATTCCAGCACTTGGCCGACGAAGACGAGCGCGACGATAACGGCTGCCGCCTCGAAATAAACGGGCACAGCCGCGCCATGGCCATGGAAGCTCATGGGGAAGATGCCGGGTACAAGCGTGGCGACGACGCTGTAGACATAGGCGGTGCCGACGCCGAGACCGATCAGCGTCCACATATTCGGGCTGCGGTTGACGACAGACGCCCATGCGCGGCGGAAGAAGGGCACGGCCGCCCAGAGCACCACCGGCGTTGCCAGCAGCAATTCGATGTAGGTCGCCTGTGGCTCGCCGATTGCTTCTCGCAGCGGCAGGCCGAGCATCGGCCCCATGCTGAGCGCCAGCAACGGTATGGCGAGAATGGTGCTGATCCAGAGCCGCCTGACGAAATCGACGAGTTCCGGGTTCGGGCCTTCGTCAGCAGGCGGAATGCCCATCGGCTCCAGCGCCATGCCGCATTTCGGGCAGTCGCCGGGGCGATCGCTGACGACCTCCGGGTGCATCGGGCAGGTATAAAGCGTACCCTCAGGTGCCGGCTTTGCCACCGGGCTGCTGCCGTCGCGATAGGCTGCGGGGTCGGCTTGGAACTTCGCTTGGCAAGCGGCCGAGCAGAAGTAGAATTTTTCGCCCTCGACTTTCAAAAAATGTTTTGCGGTCGAGCGATCGACGGTCATGCCGCAGACGGGGTCCTTCGCGGTCAGATAATCCTCAGGTGCCGCCGCAAACTTCGTCCGGCAGCCCTCGGAGCAGAAATGATAAATGCGGCCGTCATGATCGAGCGAGGGCTTGCCAGCCTGCGGATCGACGGTCATGCCGCAGACAGGATCACGGATCATGGCGCTGACAGCCTTCTCCTGTTCATGGCCGCAATGGCAATGATCGTCGCCATCGGCGTGGCTGTGATGGTGATCGTGTTCGTGCTTGATATCCATGACTATCTCCTGTGCCTGGAGGGCGGTTGGATAGGCTTATCCACCTTCCAGCGACTGGAAGGTCAAGCACTATTTTCATGGACTCGATTTTTGCGACGGCTGATCGTCAGATCGGGGTGATCAGCCCGACCGGCTGACTCCCGAGCAGGGCGGCGACTGAAATGCTGCCCCCGGGCTCGATTGTCTTTCCGGTCAGCAGGTCGGCCTTCAGACCGTGAAGCGGGGAGGGCACGGCGATTGCCGTATCCTCCCAGAATTCCGGGCCGGCAAAGAGCACACCCGGATCAAGCCAGCCGAACATCAGCCGGGGCGCCGCGATGATCGCGAAATCATCCTTATGCACCCGGGCAAAAGCAAGCACATGGTCGCGTCGGGCGCCCGTCACCTTCAGCGGCAGATAGTCGCCTCTGGCAAAGAGTTCCGCCTGCCGCTGACGCAGCTGCAGACCGATCCCGACGAGGCGCTGCTTCAGCGCCGCCGCCTGCAGCTTGGCGATCGGTCCGGCTTCATCAAGCCACACCGTCAGCCGCTCATGATCGACCGGCCGGCGGTTGTCGGGGTCGACGAGACTGAAATCGAAGCCTTCCGCACCTTGGTAAATATCGGGAATGCCGGGGGCCGTCAGCTTGAGCAGCGTCTGCGACAGGCTGTTGAGGTAACCCGCCGCGATGAAAGGCTGCAGCACGCTTTCGAAGTCCTCGAGAAAGACGTCATTGTCAGGCGAGACCAGCGCCGCGGCATAGGTGGCGACCGCTTCCTCGTAAGCGGCATTCTGTTCCGTCCAGTTGCTACGCAGTTTCGCTTCGCGCACGGCCTTGACCGCGTAATTGGTGAAGCGTTCGCCGAGTTCTTCCGTCTGTCCTCTGTCAAAATCCTCCGGCCAGATGCCGGCCAGCGCCTGATAGAGCATCCATTCGACATTGGGTTCCGGCGCGGCACCCTCCGGCAGATCCTTCAGCCACGGCCGGTTCATCTCGCGCCACCGCTCGACCGCCTGTGCAAAAACGTCGGCTCCCTCGCTCAGGGCATAAAGTCTTGCGCGCGCATCTTCGCCGCGTTTGGTGTCGTGGGTGGCGCTTGCCGAAAGCCCATGCGGCTGCAGCCGCGCCCGCTCGGCCATTCGGCGGTGGAATTCCTCCAGGCCGCCAGGCGCCTTGCCCGGTTCGCCACCGACTTCGTTTGCGGCAAGCAGCCGGTTATAGCGATAAAACAGCGTGTCCTCTGTCGCTTTCGCCATCACCGGTCCGCTCAATTGCTGGAAGCGGATACGGAACTCGTGGGCCGCGTCACCTTCGACCTTGCCTTCCAGAAGCTTCAGCACATGGTCTGGGGCACGCCGATCGTCGAGCCGCGCCATGGCTTGCGAGGCGGTCGCTGCAAGGACGGCTGAATCCTGCCACGAAAGCGGGCCGCCGTCGCCATAGGTGCGGTAGACGGGAAAGGTGATCAGCAGTTCGCTGAGGGCGGTGGCGATCTCGTTTCTTTTTAGCTCGGGAAAGATGCCTGCTGCGATCGACACCAGCCGGTCGGTCTCACCGGCGAAATTGCGCTCGACCATCAGTTGCTTGGCATTCCGCCGGCCCGCCTCGAGATCACCCGTCTCGCCGGCGATGCCGCGATAGGCATCGTCCAATATGCGCAGGCCACCGCCGTCGATGAACAGCTCGCTCAGGGCGGCGATGAATTCATATCCCGTGGTGCCGGCGACCGGCCAACTCTCCGGCAGGACCTCACCGGCTCCGAGGATCTTTTCGACAACGATATAGGTGTCCAGTCCGGCCGCCTCGCGCAGCCTGTCGAGATAGGCCTTGGGTTCGGCGAGCCCGTCGATATGGTCGACGCGCAGGCCCTGGACCTTGCCATGGCGCACCAACTCGAGCACCAGCCGGTGCATGTCCTCGAACACAGGAGGGTCTTCAACGCGGGTGCCGACCAGTCCGGTCACCTCGAAAAAACGGCGATAGCTCAGATGTCGCGCCGCCTCCTTCCAATGCGTCAGCCGCCAATGCTGTGCCTCATGCAGGCTTCTCATGAAATCGCGATCGGCCGAGATGTCATCGAGCTTTTGCTGGAGGACTGCCCGATCGCCGGCTTCGAAGAGAATGTCTCGCATTGCACGGTTGAAGCTCTCGCCGGATGTCACGGCCGCAGCTTCCGCCATTCTGGTGGCAACCGGATCGTCGAGCTGGTTTGCGATCGCCCCGTAACTCCCGGGGTTCAGCGGCAACAGCGTCTCGAAATAACCGAAGGCGAAGTTGCCATGCGTTTCGTCGAGCGTGATGCGAAGCTCGCCGTCAGCCAGCGCCCCATCGAAATCCTGGCCGAGCTGTGGCAGCGTCAGCGGCTCGCTCCAGTCGATGTCGAAATAGCTGCAATAGGCGCTTTGCCGGCCGAATGTCAGCACGTCGCGCCACCAGCCGTTTTCCGGCGAGGCCGCCATGTGGTTCGGGACGATGTCGAGGATCAACCCCAGGCCCGCCGAGGCGAGGCTTTCGGTCAGCCTGTCGAATCCTACCCGGCCGCCGAGCGCCGGGTCTATGTCGTTGGCGTCAGTGACGTCATAGCCGTGGGTCGAGCCGCTGACGGCGGTGAAGATCGGCGAGGCATAGAGGTGGCTGATGCCGAGGGTCTTGAGGTAGGGGACGAGGCCGCAGGCGCGATCGAAGGTCATGCCGTTGCGGAATTGTATCCGGTAGGTCGCGGTCGGAAGTGTCATGAGGCCGTCTGACGTTGGAGGGAGACTGTCCCCAACGGTTGCAGCATAGCTTTTGTTCCCTTACTGGCCGGCGTGTCTTTTCAGACGTGCAAAGAACGATGCTTCAGTCGATGAAAACGCCGACGCTTGCGGCGCGGCCGGCCGAGTCGATGACCGTCAGTTTCGAGTAGCCGCCGCCATCAGGCAGCCATTGCTGGATGCGCCGGCGGGAGAGATCGGGCAGCGGCTTGCCGTTGGCAAGCCAGCGGAAGGGGGCTCGGCCGCCCTGGAGCTTCAGCATCAGCGGTGACAGGTTGCCTTGCCTAGCGCCGAGATCGACATGCGCGCCCTCGGGCGGATAGATAATCTCAGGCGCGGCCTCGTGGCCGGAGGTGAGCAGGCCGCTGGCATTGAGGGCAAAACGCCGCTGGCTGATCGGCAGCTCGGACTGGGCGATGCGTACGGCGCCTGCAGGCGGGCGGGGCATCGGCGTCGTCGCGATGCCTGACTTGGCGAACCCTTCAAAGAGGATGGGCGCGGCGGTACCATAACCGGTCAATCCCGGCACGGCGCTGTTATCAGGCCGTCCGACCCAGACGCCGAGCACATAGCGCCCGTCATAGCCGACCGACCAGGCGTCGCGATAGCCATAGCTCGTGCCGGTCTTGTAGGCTATGCCGCGCTGCGGCGCGCCGACGGGGGGGATGACGCCGGAGAGAATATCGGCGACGTTCCAGACCGCGACCGGCTCCAGCAGCGGTTCGCCGTCGAGCTTGCCCGGTGCGCCGGTGACGCCGTCGCCGAGCCTTGCCGGTTGGCCGCGATCGGCGAGCGCCGTATAGAGCTGCACCAGATCCTTCAGGGTGATGCCGACGCCGCCCAGCCCGATCGCAAGCCCCGGCGTCTCATTCGGCGGCAGGACCGGCCGTACCTCGGCGCGGCGGAAGCGTGCCATCAGCCGTGACGGCCCGACGGCATCGAGCAGCTTGACGGCCGGCACATTTAGCGAAAGCTGCAGCGCCTCGCGCACGGTAACGTCGCCCTGATAGCTCATGTCGAAATTGCGCGGCCGGTAGCCGAAGAAATCGGCGGGGCGGTCTTCGATGATCGTCTCCTGGGACACTAGGCCCTGTTCGAAAGCCAGCCCGTAAATAAAGGGCTTCAGCGTCGAGCCTGGCGAGCGGTTCACGCGTGTCATGTCGATCCAGCCGGAGCGGCTGGCATCGAAATAATCGGCCGAGCCGACCTCACCGACGATCGCGCCCGTCTGCGCATCCGCCATCACCATGGCAAGCGAAAGCTTCGGCCCGAGCTTGAATGCCGCTGCCCGCGCAACCGCCTCCAGCCCCTGCTGCACCTGCCTCTTCAGTGTCGTCTGATACTTGAGGACATCAGGCTCCTTGCGCAGTGCTGCTTCGGCGACATGGGCGGCAAGTGCCGGCAATTGCATGCGCTGGGGCGGGACCGCGACGCCTTCGGCCCGTTCCGCCTCGCCGTCACCAACGGCTCTGGCGACCGCCACCCGATCGAGGACACGCTTGCGTGCCTCCTCGGCTGCCTTGAGATTGCGATCCGGCCGGCGTCGTTCCGGCAATTGCGGCAGGGCGACAAGCAGGGCTGCCTCGGCGACCGTGAGGCGGCGTGGTTCCTTGCCGAAATAGGCAAGGCTTGCGGCGCGCACGCCTTCCAGATTGCCGCCATAGGGCGCATGCGTCAGATAGAGGTCGAGGATCTCTTCCTTCGACAGCCGCCGTTCGATCTGCACGGCGCGCGCCAGTTGCAGCAGTTTTGCCGAAAGCGAGCGGCCTTCGCGCGGCTCGATCAGCCGCGCCACCTGCATCGACAGCGTCGAGGCGCCGGAGACGATGCGGCCGTTGCTGACCAGTTGCACGGCAGCGCGCCCGAGCGCCCAGAGGTCGATGCCGCCATGTTCGTAGAAACGCTGATCCTCATAGGCGATCAGCATGCGCAGGAATTGCGGATCGACGTCGGAGACCGCCGTCTTCAGCCGCCAGCGGCCTTCCGACGTTGCAAACGCACGCAGCAATTGCCCGTCGGCATCCAGCACTTCGGCGGAGACGGCATTTGCCCTGTCGAGCGGCGGCGGAAAGGTCTTGTCGGCGGCATCGAGCGCAAAGAGAGCCGCACCGGCAAGAACGATGCCGGCTGCGGACCCGATCGCAAACTTGTGCCACCGCCTCATTGTTGCGCCGTCACGACCTCCATCTTGCCGGTAGCCGTGCGGGCCGAAAGCTCCGGCCGGTACATATCCTCGACGCTTGCCGCCGGATGGTCGTAGGTGCCGGGGGTGACGGCGCGCACGACATAGGCGACGTTGAATTCGCGCTCGTCACCTTCTGCGCGGTTGAAGGCGGCCACGAAGCGATCGTAGCGGAATTCGTTATGGGCGGCGGAGATCTCGCCGATCCAGTCGAAATTCGTCATCTGCGCGCTGTCGACGAGATTCGGATTGTCGATCTCGAAGCCGGCCGGCAGCAGATCCGTGATGACGATGCGCGACGGCCAGGCATTGATTTCGCGCACATGGATGACGACGACGTAGCGCTCGTTCTGCTTCGCCTCGCTGACATTCGCCTCTTCGCCGTCGAGTGTGTAATAGGTGCGGTCGATGATGAAGCCGTCGCCGCCGGCCGGCAACGGCACGGTGGGCGCGGCGACGGTGGTGACGACGGCCGAAACCGCGTCGCCCGTCTGGTTGGTCAGCGTCAGCGGATGGTCGCTCAGCGCATCGCCTGATATCTTCGCCATGTAGGCACCGGTGTGCGGCGCGCCGTTGACATCGACCTTGAGGCCGTCGTCACCGCCCTGGATGGCGCGGGCGGCGAGCAGCATCCAGGCCTCTTCCTGGGTGCTCTTATATTTGCTGCGGCCCCATTCCTTGGTGACGGCCTTGGCAAGCTCCGGGATGACAGGCGGCACCGGCCGGCTTTCGGCGGCGAGCGCCAGGATCGCCGCACCATCGCGCAGGATCGTGCCATAGTCGGTACGCGACAGGTTCACGCGTGACACCATCGACTGCTCCGACATCTGCAGCGCGTCGAGGAAAATGGTCTTCGAACGCTGCGCATCGCCATAGAGCGCCAGTGCGGCGGCGATATGCGCCTTGGCGAGCGGCGTCGGGAAGTCGTTGATCATCGTATCGGCATAGTAGCGCAGATCGCTGATCGCAGCCTTCTTGTTGCGGGCAAGCACGTAGATGGCATAGGCGATCTGGTCACCCTGGCCCTTGATGTCGGTTGTGTAGGACAGCGTGTTCTGCAGGTTTTCGAGCGCCTGCACGAAAGCCCTTTCCGGCACGTCGTATTTCATTTCGCGGGCCCGCGTCAGGAAATCGGTGACGTAGGAATCGAGCCAGACATCGCCCGAATCCGGTCCCCAGAGACCGAAGCTGCCGGCCGAGGCCTGATAGGAGAGCACGCGGTAGATCGCATCCTGGACGCGCTTCTTCACATCGTCGTCGTTTTCCATGCCGGCCTGCTTCGCCACTTCGGCGAGATAGAGCAGCGGCAGCGCCCGGCTGGTGGTCTGCTCGGCGCAGCCGAAGGGATAGCGGTCGAGCGTCATCAGCAGGGCTGGGATATCGAAGGCGGCAGAACGGGTGACGTTGACGCTGATCGAGGCGCCGGGCAGCACGCTGTCGGCGAGCAGGTTCTTGTCGACGGTGAGCTTTGCCCCGGGCTTCAGCGCCAGCACCCTGCGTTCGGTGATCGGCAAGGAGGCCGGGCGCACCGGCACGTCGAGGTTCTGGTCGAGCGAGAGGCCGGAAGCGTCGGAGAGGTTGATCGAGACGCTGCCGGCGCCCGGCTGTTTGCCGATGAGCGAAAGCGTCAGCTCGGATTTCGCGCCGGCCTCGAGACGGATCGTCTGCGAGGCGGACGCTTGCTCGATGCCGACCGCGTCATTGCCGGTCAGCTGCAGTTTGTAATCGCCGGCTGGCGCATCGGTGTTGGCGATGTCGAGGCGCAGATTAGCCTTGTCGCCGGGGGCGAGGAACTTCGGCAGGCTTGCAGTCACCACGACAGGATCGCGGATGATGACATCCTTGACGCCGTGGCCAACGCCTGATTTCGACCAGGCGACCGCCATCACGCGCGCCGTGCCGTTGAATTGCGGGATGTCGAAGGAGACATTGGCCTTGCCTTCGGCGTCGAGCTTCACCGGCCCGGAGAAGAAGGCGACGAGCTTCTGCGTCGGCGGGCTTGCCTGCAGCGCGATGGCACCGCCATCGCCACCGGTCCGGAGCTTGCCAGTCGCACCCAGCGAGCCGTCGATCAGGCGGCCATAGAGGTCGCGGATTTCAAGGCCGAGCTGGCGCTGGCCGAAATACCAGTCTTCGGGATTCGGCGGTTCGTAGCGCGTCAGGTTGAGAATGCCGACATCGACGGCGGCAACCGTGACATAGGCATCCTCGTTGGCGCCGGCGCCCGCCACCTGCAGGCCAATATTCAGCGGTCCGCGCGGCAATATCTTTTCGGGCGTGTCGAGCGTTACCTGCAGCGCGCGCTGTTCAGGATCGACTTTCAGCCATTTGATGCCGATCGAGCGCATCGGCATGTGGCTGTCCTGCGCGTCGCCGGGGCGGAAGAGCGTGGCGGTCACATATGCGCCGGCACCCCAATCAGCCGTGACGGGGATGTCGACCTCGCCGCCGGTCTCGCCGATCGTGGCATTCTGCACCGCCACCAGCTTTTCGGTTCCGGCCGTCACCATCAGCTCGCCGCCATAGCGCGAGGTGACTTTGAGCTTGGCGGTTTCGCCGATCTTGTAGCTGTCCTTGTCGAGGGCGATCTCAAGCCCGTCGGGCGTTTCGGTCGAGGTCGAGGTCACGAACCAGCCGGCGTCGAATTCGACGCTGGAAGTCGGGCCGTCGGCATCCGGGCTTTCCACTTCGAGACGATAGCGGCCCCAGCTCACCGGCACGGAGATCTTGCCGCCGTCCATCGTCGCGTCGACGCTGCCGTTGGAGACCTGCTCGGCGGTGTAAACAGGCTCGTATTTCCAAGCCGTTCCCTCGCGATACCACTGATATTCGCGGTTGAGGCTGTAGAATTTCCAGCGCAGGCTCTTCGTCTCCTGCTTCTGTCCATCGGCCTTGACGCTGATCACCGTGAAGTTGGCGATCGCGTTCTCCGGCAGATCGTCGGAAAATTCCGGCTTGATGCCGATCGAAGCGCGCTCGTTCTTCACCGGAATGGTCAAAGAGCGCTCGATGGCGCGGCCGCCCGCCTCCTGCATGCGCATATAGACGGTGGCGTTCAGCAACTGTGTCGTTGCCGGCAGTTCGCTGATGGTGAGATCCGTCGAGGCTTCGCCGTTCTCGTCGAGTTCCGGCAGGCCGTCGATCGGCAGGCGCGAATCTTCGCTCGCCTCTTCGTCGGCGAGGCCGAAGAGGAAGCCCTTGTAGGCCGCACTCTCGCGCGTCGGCTTGACGACGACGTCGCCTTCGAGCGTCAGGCCGGCGGCCGGGGCGCCGTAGAGATATTTGCCCGAAACGGTGATCGTCGCCGGCGTGTCCGGGCCGACTTCCTTGGCCTCGGTCTTGATCTCCATGTCGGTGCGATCGGGGACGAAATCGTCGACGAGGAAGCTCTTGGTGGCGATCGCGCTGCCCTTGGGATCGGTATAGATGTTCATCGTCCAGGTGCCGCGCATGGCGTTTTCCTGGGTCGGGAAATCGACGCTATAGCCGCCGAGATTACTGGTCTGGCTGACGATCCGCCGGTCTTCGACACCATCGGGACGGCTGAAAATGAAGGTGAGCGGCAGGTTGTCGATGGCGTTGCCATCGGTGTCGCGGGCTAGTGCCTGGGCATGCACCGTCTCGCCGGCGCGGTAGATGCCGCGTTCGGTGAAGGTCAGCACGTCGATCGCGCCGGGTGCGGCGCGGCCCGTCACGCCACGGTCGGAAAGGTCGAAGCCGGCGCGCGTCATGTCCAGGAAGACGTAGTCCGACGCGCCGTTCCTGGCGGTAATGACGGCGGGCGTCAGCGCCGCCGTGCCGCGGATCAGGCCGGCGGTGAAGGTGGCTCGGCCGTTTTCGTCGGTGGTGGCGGTGCCTAGCACTTCATTGTTCTTGGCCAGCAGCTGCAGTTCGACGCCTGATATCGGCTTTGCCGAAGCGAGCGAGCGGGTGAAGACGTTGAGGCCATCAGTACCGGCATAGGTGGTGACACCGATATCGGAGACCAGGAACCATTGCGTCGCCTGCGAATCCCACTCCTGCGCGGGGCCGTTTGCTGCCGTTGCGGTCATCACGTAAATGCCGGGCTTGCGCGCGGGCAGCGCCTCGTCGACCGGAAAGCTGGTGACGATGTCCTTGTTGAGTTCATTGGCGATGTCGATGGAGCCCTGCCAGACGAGCTCGCCGCTCTGGTCCTGGATGTTCTGGGCGCTGTAGCCGTCGAGCTGGGACAGGAATTGCGAATTGGTCAGCAGCGGCGCGATGGCGCGATCGCCGATGCGATAGAGTTTGAGGTTGGCCGAGGCCATGTTGACCGAGACGATCGGGATGCCGCGGCGCGCCGTCGACGGCAGCACGAAGCTGTCGCCGGTGAAACGCACCATCTGGCTGCGGTCCTTGATATAGACGTCGATGCTGACGGGGGCGTCGAGCGGCTCGTCGACCGACGACGGCAGGCCGGTGCGGAAAGCGATCTTGTAGGTCTGGCCATGCGTCAGCCCCTCGACGCAGATCTGCTTGTCCTTGGTTTCCAGCGCCTTCGGCGCTTGGCCGTTCAGCGTCACGAAGGGCGTGTAGTCGGTGGTCTTGACGAGCGCTTCTGAGAAGGTGACGCAGGCACGCGGCGTGGCGCTGTCGGCATCGACCGTGTGTTCGGTGATGCGGAAGCCCTGCGTCGATTTCAGCTGCAGGTAGGCGGTCTGCACGTCTTCGGAGGCAACCAGCGCCAGGCTCGCCTTGTAGGCGTCAAGCGCCGGACGGTAATTGGCGTTTCGGTCCAGGGCGTCGGCGAGGACGGCGAGCGCCTCGGCGCGCTTGGGCTTGGTGCGAGTCAGCTCGTAGCCGTTCAGCGCGTCGAGCACGGCCTGGCCGCTCGTATTGCTATCGACGGTACCCAGCGAAGCGGCGGCGCGGGCGGCTTCGAGCCAGAGATCAGCGTCGTCAGGTGTGATCGACAGCGCGCCATGGAAGGACTTCAGCGCGTCGGCCAGGTTGTTGCCGGTAAGGTCGATGCGGGCATTGGCCGTCAGGCTGTCGACACTCTGGCCATGCTGGTCGTCGGCAAGCTCCAGATTGTCCTTGAAGTCGCGGGCCTGCTGAATGAGGTCGTTGGTCAGGAAGGTGGGGCGCGGCGCGGCGCCGATATCCGGCTCCTGCTGGCCGGCCGTTTCGACGATCTTGCCGGCGATGGCGCCAGGAAAGGCGTTCATCGTCTTGAAATCGGATTTCAGGAAGCACCATTTCACCTTGGGATTGTAGGTGAAGGCCTTGCAGCTCTTGTCGCCGATGCAGGAGGTTTTGCACTGATCGAGCGAGACGTTCTGTTCGGTGCGAAGATCGAAGCCGAAGAAATCGGCGTCCTTGATCGTCTGGATGTCTCGCTTGGTGTCCGCAGCGGCGGCGGGAAAGCTGATGGCGATCATGGAAAATGCGATTGTCGCGAATGCGAAGAACGAGCGCACGGACATAGGTTCCCCCCGGAAATGCTGGCTCTGACCGGCGGCACTCTCCTCACTCCTCGCGAGATTGTCAACTCAGGTTGAGCGCTGTTTCATCTTCACACAGGCGCTTTCGTCTGGCTGTCACATCGGCGTGAGTGACCGCCTTGTGATTTGCGGCTTTTGCAAGGATGAGCAAGGATTTGGGTGATCGCAGGAGGTAGTGCCATGTCCCCGTCTTCCCACCGCAGGAGCCTTGCCGCGCTCCTTGCAGCCACCATTTTCTCGCTCGGTACGTGTGCTGCAGGCGCGGCCGAAGATGCCGTCGTCATCCCGCCGCCGTCCGTCGACGAGGCGGCCGGGCCAGGCACAGAGACCGCCATTTTCGCCGGCGGCTGTTTCTGGGGCGTCCAGGGCGTCTTCCAGCACGTGAAGGGCGTTGAGAGCGCCGTCTCCGGTTATGCCGGCGGCGACGCCAAAACGGCGCAGTACGAAACCGTCAGCACCGGCTCGACGGGCCACGCCGAATCCGTCCAGGTGAAGTTCGATCCGAAACAGGTAAGCTACGGCAAGTTGCTGCAGATCTTCTTCTCGGTGGCGCACAACCCGACGCAGCTGAATTTTCAGGGCCCGGACCGGGGAACGCAGTACCGTTCGGCGTTGTTCGTTGCCGATCCAGAGCAGCGTAAGGTTGCCGAGAGCTATATCAGCCAGCTCGACAAGGCGCATGTCTTCTCGCAGCCGATCGTCACCAAGGTCTCTGAAGCCGCAGGTTTCTATCCGGCCGAAGCCTATCATCAGGATTTCCTGACGCTCAATCCGACCTATCCCTATATCGTTTACAACGACCTGCCGAAAATCGAGAACCTGAAGTCACTGTTTCCCGCCGACTACCGCGGCAAACCGGTCCTGGTGATGAAGGTCAAAGGCTGATTAACCCTATCGGTGCTGGCATTATCGAGGCGGCAATGGTGCCGCCCTTTCTGCGCCACCTCTGTGCACTTAAGAATTTATCAACGTTAACAATATCTTAAATGCAAAAAACGGCGTTCCACGGCGGAACATATCGTTGAGTTGCCCGTTACCACCGTGAGTTTCGCGTGGGATAGGCTGTCGGAGCGGATCACTCGTTAGAAGTATAGGCGTAACCAAAGGGACGTATCATGGCCACCAATGTCGTGCGGCGCTGGCAGCGAGATGATCTCATGAAACAGAGAGTATTGATCGTCGAAGATGAATTCCTGATCGCGCTCGATCTCGAGGCGACGGTGGAAGGCATGGGCATGCGAGTTGCGGGCCTTGCGAATGGTCGCGAGCAGGCCCTGCGGCTGGCGCCGCTTGCCGATATCGCCTTCGTCGACGTCAATCTCGCCGATGGCCCGACCGGGCCTGAGATCGGCCGACGGCTGGCGCAGGAGCATGGCATTGCCGTCGTCTTCATGACCGGCAATCCCGAAGTGGTGGCTGACGGCGTCAAGGGCGCCGTCGGCGTGGTCCAGAAGCCGGTGATGCCTTCGGTTGTCGAGCAGCTGGTGAAATATCTTGCCGCGCGCCGTGTCGGCATGTTCGCGGTCGTGCCCGCGCAGATGACGATCTTTGCCTGATCGGCCGGCTTGATCTGCCGGTTTTATCTGAAAGTCCTGGTTAGCCTGATATGGCTGCGAGCTGCGGCGGATGGCCGGTCTTTTCAGCCTCTGCCCGGCCATAGGCCTTGAGAAAGGTACGCACGGCGTTGCGCGCCGCCTTTTCCAGCTCTTCATCGGTGGGCGTGGCGCCGAGAAGGATCATCATCTGCAGGTCGGCATTGCCGAGCGCCACGAATTGCCGGGCGGCAACGTCGAAATCATCGATGACGAGCGCTTGCTTGTGGGCAAGCCGCGCGAAAAGTGCGGAAAGTGCGGTGGTCAGTTTGCCGGGCCCCTGCTGGCGCCAGCCTTCGAAGAGGTGCGGATATCGCTCGCCCTCGGTCTGCACCAACTTGCGCAGAAATTTTCCGTCGTGGTTGCAGATGCAGTTCTTGTTGAGGCGCACGGCGAAGGCCGTCAGCTCGTCTTCCAGATTGTCGGGACGATCAGGAAAGGTCGACAACACGGAAAAGAGCATGGCATTGGCGCGGTTCATGACGTCCTCGACGACGGCGACGAACAGCGTTTCCTTCTCGCGATAGTGATTGTAGATCGTCTGGCGCGAGACACAGGCGACGGCGGCGATCTCGTCGATGCTGGCGCCGGCAAAACCCTGGCGGCAGAATACGTCGGCCGCGGCATCGAGGATCGACATGCGCTTGGCGCATTGTCCACGCTGCGTATGCCCTGTCATCCGGACTGCCGGTGTCATGCGATCTTTCATGCGATCGAAGATAAGACGTCTTGACGTATTAGACAATGGCGTCTATTTTTACATCCGTGTCCAAATTTGTTGACACTCCTGGTTCCAGCTGAGATATGAGCTCCCAACTTCGTCTTCGCGCGAACGATTATCATTGAACGGGCGCATCGGCCCGAAAATCGGAACCGATTTTCGGAAAGCACGATGCGTAGATTTATAGTGTTAGAGCGTCCCTTGTGCCTCCGAGAGGACGCACGGCGCCCTCAGAACAATGCGGCGAAGCGACAATCCGGTACCTCCGCTGCGCTATTATGAAAGATCACCATTATGACGGCTCCCTTCTTTCGCATTGCCCTCATTCTCGGCC
Source organism: Rhizobium sp. WSM1274 (assembly GCF_025200775.1). Classification (NCBI taxonomy): domain Bacteria; kingdom Pseudomonadati; phylum Pseudomonadota; class Alphaproteobacteria; order Hyphomicrobiales; family Rhizobiaceae; genus Rhizobium; species Rhizobium sp. WSM1274. The sequence continues at coordinate 23,607 of NZ_CP104140.1, forward strand.
TTCTGTCGGCCATCGGGCCTTTCGCCATCGACATGTATCTGCCAGCGCTGCCGTCCATCGGCCAGGACCTGCATGCCGATAACAACGTCACCCAGCTTACCCTTCTTGCCTTCTTCATCTCCTTTGCGCTCGCCCAGCTCGTCTATGGTCCGCTGTCGGATATGTGGGGCCGCAAGCTGCCACTTTATCTCGGCATCGGCCTATTCGCCATCGCCTCGATCGGCTGCGCGCTGGCAACCGACATCGAAACGCTGATCGCCTTCCGTTTCGTTCAAGGTATCGGCGGTGCTGCCGGTATGGTCATTCCGCGCGCCATCGTCCGCGACATGCACACTGGCGTGCAGGCCGCGCGCCTGATGTCGCTGCTGATGCTGGTCTTCTCGATCTCGCCGATCCTCGCGCCGCTGACAGGCAGCGCCGTCATCGAGTTCTACGGCTGGCGCGGCGTATTCTGGGCTGTGACCATCGCAGCCTTCATCGGCCTCGTCCTGCTCGCCACCCAGCTTGACGAAACCCGTTCGGCGAACGAACGCAACGGCAGCGGTCTGAAGAGCGCCATGGCGGCTTACCGCCTTCTGCTAACCGACCGCAATTTCCTGACGCTGACTTTCATCGGCGGCCTCGGCATTTCGAGCTTCCTCGTCTATCTCGCCAACTCGCCCTTCGTCCTGATCCAGCATTACGGGCTGACGCCGACACAATACAGTTTCGCCTTCTCGATCAACGCCGTGTCCTTCTTCGCGGTATCGCAGGCGACGGGCTGGCTCGGCGAGCGTTTCGGCCTCGTGCGCGTCATGCGGATTGCGGTCAGCGCTTACGCGCTTGCGATGGTCGTGATGGCGGTGGTGATGGCCTCCGGCTTCAACCAGCTGCCTGTGCTGGCGACCTTCCTGTTCATCAGCTACGGCTTCCTCGGCCTCGTCATCCCGACGAGCGCAGTGCTTGCGCTTGAGGATCACGGCGAGATCGCCGGCACCGCCTCGTCGCTGATGGGTACGCTGCATTTCGTGATCGCCGCCGTCGCCATGGTCATATCGAGCGTCTTTTTCGACGGAACAGCCGTTCCGATGGCCGTCGGCATTGCGCTCTGCGCCTTCTCAGCCTTCGCGCTGACGCAGCTAACGATCGGCCGCCGCGCCGCCGTCGCCGCTGCCGAATGATCTCAAGACAGGTCGCACCCGGTGTCCGGGTGCGACCCAATGATCCGGTCGCGGCCCTGGAGAAAATGCAACGTGCAATTGATTATCGGCAGGCTGCGCTATCTACGCCATGACGAAGCATGGTCATACCGGAGGATAACTTATGGTCGACGAGAAGCGGCTGATCTCGAAAGTCACCTGGAAGCTGATGCCGTTTCTCGGCATCCTTTATCTCATCGCCTATATCGACCGGCAGAACGTCAGTTTCGCCAAGCTGCAGATGGTCGATGCCCTCGGAATGAGCGAATATGCCTATGGTCTCGGCGCTTCGCTGTTCTTCATCGGCTATTTTCTTTTCGAGGTGCCGAGCAACCTTTTCCTCGACAGGCTCGGCGCCCGTGTCTGGTTCGCCCGCATTCTGGTCTCCTGGGGCATCGTCACCATCGCGCTCGCCTTCACGCAGAACGCGACGATGTTCTATATCCTGCGCTTCCTGCTCGGTGTCTGCGAAGCCGGCTTCTTTCCCGGCGTCCTCTATCTGCTGACGCTGTGGTTTCCCTCGGCCTATCGCGGCAGGATGGTCGGACTGTTCATGATCTTCAGTGCGATTGCCAATGCCGTCGGTGCGCCGCTCGGGGGCATACTGCTCGATCTCGACGGTCTCTACGGCTTTGCCGGCTGGGAGTGGGTCTTCCTGGCGACCGGTGTTCCGGCTGTGATCGCCGGCATCGTCACCTTCTTTTATCTTCCCGGCCGGCCTGAAAGTGCAAGCTTTCTGAGCAGCGAGGAGAAGGACTGGCTCGAACGCAGGCTCACCTCTGAAAATGCCGGCATGGGCGAGAATGCCGGAAACGCCTTCAAGGCGCTCATCGACCCGCGCGTCCTGCTGATGGCACTCTGCTATGTCGCCTTTCCGCTTTCGGCCTATGGCCTCAGCTATTGGCTGCCGACGATCGTCAAGGCTTTCGGCGTCAGCAACACGGTGAACGGGTTCCTCAACATCGTTCCCTGGGTGCTGGTCGCGATCGCGCTCTATGCCGTTCCCGCCATGGCCGACAAGGCGCAATCGAAGACGCCCTATATCGTCATTCCCGCTTTCATTGGCGCCGCCTGCCTGCTGCTCTCGGCGCTGATCCCGAACCACACCTTGCAATTCGCCTTCCTCTGCGTCGCCGCTGCAGGGATCTTCGCACCCCAACCGGTGTTCTGGAGCCTCCCCTCCCGTTTCCTCAAGGGCGCGGGGGCTGCGGCGGGCCTTGCCGCCATCAATTCGGTTGGAAATCTCGGCGGTTTCGTCGCCCAGAACGTCGTGCCCTGGATCAAGGATGAGAGCGGCAGCACGATCGCGCCGATGTTCTTTCTCTCGGCCTGTCTTGCGTTCGGCGCCCTGCTGGTCTTCGTCGTCACGCGTCAGCTGTCACAGAGGGAGCATCCGGCGGCTCCAAGCCGGGTCTGATGCAGACACCCAAAAGTATCTACGCGATGGGCTTCAGGTCGGCAGCGTGAAAGCGTCGCTTTCGCCTGGAACGAGTTCCAGCGGCCAGATCCTGTTGCGGGCCCCCTGCGGATAATGATCGGCATAGGCCGGCATGGTGGCGAGCAGGGTTTCGCCAAGCTGCGCGCCGAGATCGCGCAGCGACATGCGGAAGGAAGTCAGCGTCGGCTGCAAGAAAAGCGTGCGCGGCTCCTCGCGGAAACCGACGATGGCGAGGTCACGGCCGGGCACGATGCCGGCCTCGGCAAGCCGGCGGTAAAGCCCGATCGCCATCAGTTCATGGATCAGGATGATTGCGGTTGGCCGCTGCGCGATCATCAGCAATTCATGGCCGGCCTGATAACCGCCCTGTTCGCTCGACTTGACACGGATGACGAGGGCCGGGTCGTAGGGGATGCTGTGCCGTTGCAGTGCCTGGCGGTAGGCGTCGAGGAAGAGGTAGCCGAGATTGATGTCGGAGGAGGGGACAGCCACGGCGATCCGCCGGTGACCTTTGGCGACCAGCCGGTCGACGCCGTGCGTCGCCACGCCCTCGAAATCGAGATCCACCCAGGTGTAGCTGCCGCCCGACGCGCTGCGGCCGAGCGCCACAAAGGGGATGCGGGCCTTCTCCAGAAGTTCGATGCGCCGGTCGGTGCGTCGTGTCGCAGAGATGATCAACGCGTCGACAAGCCGGCGCGCCACCATGCGCTTCAGATATTCGTGCGGGTCCTCGTCATCAGGGCAGGGCAGCATGACGAGATCGAGCTTGTGGCGGGAAAAGACGCTCTGCAGCCCGTCAGTGACGCCAAGGAAGAAATCGTCGCTGTTTTCGACCGTCTCGCGGCTCACCTCGAGCATCAGCCCGATGACGTTGGTCATGCCCTGGCGAAGGCTGCGGCCCGACTGGTTGGCGACGTAACCGAGCTCCTCGGCGGCGGCGAGCACGCGCCGGCGCGTTTCGTCGTTGACGTCGGGCTTGCCGTTCAGCGCACGGGACACCGTTCCGATCGAAATGTCGAGATGCTCGGCGAGCTGGCGGATTCCCTTCATGTTCGACGATTTTCCTCCCCACCGGATCGCGTTTATCCTTTCTTGCCACAGGATGGCGCCTGCGAAAAGCCGGGGGAGGCATTAGGCTCTGAAGCTCTGGCGGATGACGAGCTCCGGAATGACGCGTTCGTAACCTGGACGAGCGGCTGGCCATTTCGCTGCGCGAGTTCGAAGAAACTCGCCGGCGGCGAGCCGGACAGGATGATGGTCGCCTCGGCACGTTGGCCGGCGAGCAGCTCGTCTTCCGGCTGGCCGGTATTGACAAGGATCGAGATGCTGCCGCGTTTGATGAGCAGGGTCGCGACGATGCCGACCAGGCGGCTCTGATTGGCAAGAACGGCGCGCAAGTCGTTGATGTGGTAGCCGAGTTCTTGCGCCGCCTGCAGCATCCTTTCGCGCGTTGCAGGCGCCACGCTGGCGCCCGGCGTGAAGGTGCGCGAGACGGCGGAGCGCGAAACCCCCGCCAATTGCGCCACCTGCTCGGCGCTGACGAAGCGCATGCGTTCTTTCTTTGGCGTCTTACCGCCGTTCACTGGACCATCATTCATCGGCTTCAGCTATTGGTCGCCCCTAACAGCCGGATGACAGGCGGCCGAGGGCAGCCAGAAATTATTGCTGCGGAGAATGGCTGTGAACCAATCGCATTGGCCCGAGGCAGAACAATGGTCGTCACAAAGAAAAACCGAGGCTGCCCAGATGCAGCCTCGGTTGAGGGGCAAAAATCAGCGGCGACCGCAAATGGTCCCGGTGCGAACTTGCTACTCGCAGACCCGCACGGTTTCGGTATGATAACCGCCATCGTAGCGATTACGGACGTCGCGGTCCTCATACCAGCATCTTGGCGCGGGTTCGACATAACGAGGGCCATCGACATAGCGAGGACCGCTATTGGCGATTGCGCCTCCGATCAGCCCGCCGACGACGCCTGCGGCAACGCCGCCGGCGATGACTCGGCCGGTATTATTGTGATGATGGTGATCGCGCGCGGCAGCAGGCTGGATAGCCGATCCAACGAGGGCCGTCGCGATCAACAGGCTGCTAATAACTCTCTTCATGACATTCTCCTCAGTGGCATTCGCCCCGGATAAAAGGGAAATGCGGCAGCAACGCGTTTGTTCGTTCAAACTTTGCAAAAGTGTTAATTCAAGTCATTACACACCATCAAGTCGCCGACTGCGTCGCCGTCGTCTCCTCCAGCACGTCTTCGGGAATATCGTCGAAGGACGCATAGTTGAGGTTATAGAGCTTCGAATAGAGCTTGCCATTCTTCATCAGCTGTTGATGGTTCCCGCTTTCGATGATTTCGCCGTTCTGCAGCACGATGATGCGATCCGCCTCGCGGATCGTCGCGAGGCGATGGGCGATGACGAGGCCGGTGCGGTTTTCGAGCAGCTTCACCAGTGCCTTCTGGATCAGCATCTCGGTATAGCTGTCGATATTGGCCGTCGCTTCGTCGAGCACGAGGATCTTCGCATCCGCCACCAGCGCGCGAGCAAAGCTTAAAAGCTGGCGCTGGCCGAGCGAGAGATTGCCGCCGCGCTCGCCGAGAACGCTGTCGTAGCCCTCCGGCAGGCGCATGATGAACTCGTGCGCGCCAACGGCCTTCGCCGCCTCGATCACCTGTTCGCGCGTCGCCTCGCGCATGTGGTAGCGAATGTTCTCAAAGACCGTGCCGGTGAAGAGGAAGGGTTCCTGTAGCACCATGGCGATCTGAGCTCCGAGCGAATCCTGCGTCAGATCACGCACATCATGGCCACCGACCAGCACTTGGCCCTGCTGAACGTCGTAGAAGCGGTGGATCAGCGACATGCAGCTAGATTTGCCGGACCCCGTCGGCCCGACCAGCGCCACCGTCTCGCTGGGATTGACCTTGAAGCTGACGTGCTTCAGCACCGGATTTTTCGGATTGTAGCCGAAGACGACGTCTTTGAATTCCACCGAGCCGTCCATGTCGCGCGACAAGGCTTTGGCGCCAGGCGCGTCCTTGATGTCGACCGGCACGTCGAGCACTTCGGTCAGCCGTTGGCCAGACGCCATGGCGCGCTGCATCACCGAGTATTGCAGGGTCAGCGAACGGATCGGGTCGAAGAAACGCTGAATATAAAACAGGAAGGCGACAAGCACGCCGACATCGAGCGCCTGATTGAGAACGCGTGCGCCACCGACGACGATGACGAGTGCCATCGCTACGCCCGTCAGGCTGTCGACGATCGGCACCATCACCTGCGCATAACGCGCCGCCGTCAGATGCGTCTCGAGGTTGGCATGCGCCTTGTCGTCGTAGAGCGTGAAGTTGACGCCCTGCCTGTCCATGCTCTGGACGGCGCGCACGCCGTGGATCGCCTCGGCAAGCGCGCCGTTTGCGACCGAATTGGTCTCGTGCGCGGCCATGAAGGACTTGCGCGCCAGCGGCAACCAGAACAGCCGGACGATGAAGAGCACCGGCAGCACCGAGAGCGTCAGCAGCCCCAGCTTGAAGTCGAGATAGAGCATCACGAAGACGATGCCGAAGAGCAGCATGATGTCGCCGACGGAGAGCACCGAGGTCTCGAGGAATTCCTGCATCGAGTTGACGTCGCCCTGCAGGCGCGACATCAACCGTCCCACTTCGGTCTTGTCCATGAAGGAGAGCGAGACGCGCTGCAGATGCGAAAACATCGCCTTGCGGATATCGAAGAGCACGTCTTCCGCCACGCCGCCGACCAGGGTCTCCTGCGCGTAGCTCGCCGCATAGTTGATGAGGATGGCGATCGTGAAGGCGACGATCGACCAGATCAGCGCCGAAGCGTTGCCGCCCGGCGACATGCCGTGGTCGATGGCATAGCGGATGATTAGCGGGATGATCAGCTGCATCATCGTGAAGGTCAAAACGGCGACGACCGACCAGAGGACCTGCCGGCGATAGGGGCTGACGAAGACCCAGATGCGCTTGACGATGTTGCCGTCGAAGGCCTTGCCGAACATCTCCTCTTCGACGCGATGTGAACCGACGACTGCCCGTGGCGGGCGGCGTCCGTCCTCGCGAACGTCGGGACGCTCGGTTTCCAGTTCCTCGGCCATGTCATTCCTCCCGCGGCCAACACTTCAGGTTGCCTGCATAGTCAGTATTTTGTCCGCTCTTCTCCCCGCTGGGGAGAAGAGGGAGTATGCGCTAGGCGCTTAAAGCCTCGTCGCCCGGTCGCACCTGAAGGTCGTAGAGCGCCTTGTAACGCCCGCCGAGCGAAAGCAGCGCCGCATGCGTGCCGCGTTCGACGATCCGGCCGTCTTCGACGAACAGGATCTGGTCGGCATGCATCAGCGAGCTCAGGCGGTGGGCAACGATAATGGTTACGCGGTCTGCGGCGTAGCGGCGCATGGCGCTGCGGATGCGCTGTTCGGTGGCCGCATCGATCGCCGCCGTCGAATCGTCGAACACCATCACCGCAGGTCTCAGCATCAGCGCGCGGGCGATCGAAAGTCGCTGCCGCTGGCCGCCGGAAAGCGAAACGCCGCGCTCGCCGACGACGGTGCCGTAACCTGTGGGCAGGCCGAGCACGTAGTTGTGCAGCTGGGCGCTTTCGCTTGCGCGCTCGATGCGGCCTTCCTTCGCCCACGGGTCGCCATAGGCGATGTTGTTCTCGATCGTCGTCGTGAACAGGAAGGAATCCTGCTGCACGACGGCCACCGTCCGGCGCAGCGATTGCAGCGTCGCCTTGCGGATGTCCTGTCCGTCGATCGTGACCTTGCCGCCGCTGACGTCGTAGAAGCGGGGAATAAGATGGGCGATCGTCGACTTGCCGCTGCCCGGAGGCCCGACAATGCCGATCGTCTGGCCGCGGCGGGCTTCAAAGGAGATATCCTGGAGCACGGTGCGCTTTTCGGAACCCGGATAGGCGAAGCTGACATTCTCGAAGCGCAACACGCCGTCAGTGAGGTTGAGCTCCTTCGCGTCCGGCGCATCCTTGATCGCGATGTCGAGGTCGAGAAGGGCAAAGAGCCGCGAGCCGCAAGTGGAGGCGCGGGCAAAGGCGTTGACCATCAGGCCGAGCTGGCGCACCGGCATCTGCAGGATGGTCATGAAGGTCAGGAACGAAGCCAGCGTGCCGACGGTGATCTCGCCCGACATCACCTTGCCGCCGCCGATCCACAGCACCAGGCCCATCGCCGCGAAGAAAGAGAAGGTCATGGCGCTAGTATTGGTGACGCGGATGCCGACGCGCTGGTGTGCAAGCGCCAATGCGCTCTTCGACGCGGCCTCGAATTTCGAAATCTCGTGTTCGTGGGCGGCGAAAGCGCGCACGACGCGGATGCCGCCAAGATTCTCCTCCATGATGCGGGTCAGCACCGAAAGCCGCTCCTGCAGGTCGAGCCAGGTGGCACGTAGCCTGAGCTGCGTCACCGAGGAGCGCCAGCCGACGAAGGGCACGAAGCTTAGCGCCAGAAGGCCGAGCACGACATCGGTCGACAGCAGCATATAGGCGCCGATGCCGATCAGGATCGACAGCAGGATCATCCGGACGAGCGCCGTGGAAAAATACATGCGCACGCCTTCGAGATCGAGCAGGCCGACGGTGATCAGGTCGCCGGAATGCACGGTATCGTGAAAGCTGAAAGAGAGACGCTGGATTTTCTCGTAGCAGGCCAGCCGCAGTTCGTAGCCGATGTGATGGCCGACGGCTTCGCTGTAATAGTTCTGGACCATGGTGAAGAGGCCGCGCAGCACGCTGGCGCCAAGCAGCAGTAGCGCCGTGGTCAGAAGCGCGTCCTGTGCCACCTGGCCCGCCGCACCGCCGCTCATCGCCATCTGCGTGTGGTCGACGGCGCGGCCGAGAAGGCGCGGAATCATCAGCTGGAAGGTGGAGGCAACAAGCGTGGCGCCGATCGCAAAGCCGGATTGCCAGGGGTGGCGGAAGGCCATCATGGTGATGCGCACCAATGTGAAGAGGCCTCGGCCCCAGCCTGCCGCAGTTGCAAGCGCCATCGAAGCCGAAGGCTTCGTCGCGCGTATTAACGCATCGCTGCTCACGGTATTTTTCCAGTAGATGTGTGGTCGGACGCTGGCCCGAAAAGACGGCAAATCCATGAAGGGATTGATAGCGCCTTCACTTTTGCCGATTCCATTTGGGGGTTCAAGTAAAGAATTCACCAGTTGGTTATTTTTACGTGAGGTCTCCTCGCATCCCCGGCGGGAGCAATCTTGCCAACGGCCAATCCCGGCAGCCTGGGGTGCAAAGGTCGGTCATATTTTCGCAGATTGCCTATAAATTACTTTGCATTTCAACAGGTTAAAAAAAACGGCAACAAACCTCTTGCCACCTGCGCCATTTGGCGCTTTCATACACTACTAGTTTGATAGACTATGGACGAGCGTGATTGCTCCCCTAGTTCTCTTGCGGGACCGCTGGTTCGGACCCCGATGCCGCGGCAGATGTTGTGAATGGCCGCATGAACCTCATCAACGCGTGAACCGCTGTTTTATGCGTTGAAACCTCGATCGACCCACGGTGCGGATGAAGCCGCAAAGGAGTTGCGATGACGGTTCAGGGACTTTTTTCCGCGAGGGCCAATGCGACGGCGCAGATATCAGCCGTACCACGCATTGCGATCGTCGGGCGGGGCTTTTCCGGCATGATGACGGCCATCGCGCTGATGAAGACGGTGCGCGCGCCCTTCCACCTGCAGCTGTTCGATCCGAATTCGTCGGTCAGCGGTGGGCAGGCGCTGGCCTCAGTCCGCTCCTCGACGATCCTCAACACCCGCGTGCGGGACCTCTCGGTCTCGGTCGGCGACAATGACGATTTCAACGACTGGCTTTGCAGCAACGCCGCCTTCCGCGCCGCCGTGCCGGCCGCCATCCCCGGATTCCGGCAGATCTTCGTGCCGAAGGAAATCTTCAGCGATTATGTCTACCAGCGCTTTTCGGAAGCACTGGCCGCGCGCAGGGACATTACCGTCCAGGTCTGCAACGATCCGGTCGTGGCGATCCGCAGGAGCCACGGCAACCGCTTCCTGCTCGAAAGCGCCAATCCCGCCAATCCGTTGTTCGATACCGTGATCCTCGCCACCGGCTACGGCCTGGCTGCGCCGAATGCCGGCGGTGAGGATGCTTCGCCGGTCAGAGCCCAGCGCCTCTTCGCGCGGCCGCATGCGGTGTTGCTCGGCAGCGGCATCCGCGTCGTCGACCAGCTGCTGCAGCTGCGCGATTCCGGTTATACCGGCCAGGTGACGATCATTTCAAGGCGCGGCTTCCTGCCCCAGAGCCATACGCCGAATTCCGCCGATCCGGTGTTCCCGGCCGAAACGCTGCCGCAGAGCCTGCCGGAGATCGTGCGCTTCATCCGTGAAGCCTGTCGCGAGGCGGAGGAGGCGGGGCGAAGCTGGCAATCGGTAATGAACGGCCTGAGGAAACATGCCCGCTCGCTCTGGCGCTCGCTGCCGGCCCGCGACAAACATCAGTTCAACCGGCACCTCAGGGCAATCTACGACAGCCATCGCAACCGGCTGCCGGAAGCCATGCACCTGCGTCTGAAACGTGAGCTCGCCGAAGGCCGCACGGTGCTGCGCCGCGGCCGGGCCGGCCGCCGCGGCTTGAGCGGCCTGTTCTTCACGCCGGCCGGTTCCGCCGCCGAGGAGATCATTCATGCCGAGCGCATCATCGATTGCCGCTGTCAGGCGCCGGATCTTTCAGCGCCGCTGATGCAAAGCCTGCTTTCCGCCGGCCTTGCCGTGCCGGACGAACTCTCGCTCGGGCTAGCCGTCAATGCGCGCGGCGAGCCCTTCCTCGAGGACGGTTCGACGGTCGCCGGACTCTTTGCCGTCGGCCCGCTCGGCCTCGGCAGCCTGCCCGATATCGATCTGGTGCCCGAGATCGTCTCGCAGGCCTATGCCGTTGCCGAGCGCGTCGGCGAACGGTTCTATCCAAGGGTCAAGGCCGTCTGAAAATCTGGAGCTGTTTCGGAACCATCTGGCTGCCTCGGCGTTAAAGCGCTGGTGACTCAGAGGGGCCGATGGAATTGCTGAATCGACATGACACGTCTCTTGACGAAGGGGGACGCTTTCGCCTTCTGGTCGATGCCATCACCGACTACGCTATCTATATGCTGAGCCCCGAAGGCATCGTCACCAGCTGGAATACCGGCGCCCAGCGCTTCAAAGGTTACCAGCCTTCCGAAATTCTCGGTGAGCATTTTTCCCGTTTCTATCTGGAAGAGGACCGCGCCGCGGGTGCACCAGCGCGCGCGCTTGCCACGGCATCGGAGGACGGCCGGTTCGAGGGGGAAGGCTGGCGCCAGCGCAAGGATGGCAGTCGCTTCTGGGCGCATGTGGTCATCGATCCGATCCGCCGCCCCTCCGGCGAACTTATCGGCTATGCCAAGATCACCCGCGACCTGACCGAACGCATGGCTGCCGAAAAGGCGATCCGCCAGAGCGAGGAACAGTTCCGCCGGCTCATCCAGGGCGTCTCGGACTATGCGATCTACATGCTCGATCCCGACGGCAATGTCAGCAGCTGGAATTTCGGCGCCGAGCGGATCAAGGGCTATCGGCCGCAAGAAATCATCGGCAGGCATTTCTCAACCTTCTATACCCCCGAGGACCGCGAATCCGGCCTGCCGGAGATCGCGCTTGGCCTCGCGCGTACCGAGGGCCGGTTCGAGAGGGAAGGTTGGCGCGTCCGCAAGGACGGCACCCGTTTCTGGGCCAGCGTCGTCATCGACGCCATCCGGGACGACGAAGGCGATGTGATCGGTTTTGCCAAGATCACCCGCGATATCACCGAGAAGATGGAGACCCAGCGGGCCCTGGAGCAGGCTCGCGAAGAGCTCTTCCAGTCGCAGAAGATGGAGGCGATCGGTCAATTGACCGGCGGTATCGCCCATGATTTCAACAATCTGCTGATGGCTGTCCTCGGCAGTCTCGAAATCCTGAAGAAACGCATGCCGCAGGATCTCTCGCTGACATCGCTGGTCGACAATGCCATGCAGGGCGCCCAGCGGGGTGCGGCGCTGACGCAACGCATGCTGGCCTTTTCCCGCCGGCAGGAACTGCACATGGAGCCGATCGACGTCTCCGGCCTGATCCGCGGCATGATGGATATGCTGAGCCGTTCGCTCGGCCCGCTGACCGTGATCGAGACCTCTTTCCCCGTCAGGCTGCCGACGATCCTGACCGATCCGAACCAGCTGGAGATGGCGATCCTGAACCTCGTAGTCAACGCCCGCGACGCCATGCCGTCCGGCGGCCGGATCATGCTTCGCGCGTCCGAGGAGTCGCTGCCATCAGGCAAAGGCCCGCTGTCGCCTGGCCGCTATGTCCGTATCGCAGTGATCGACGAAGGCGAGGGCATGGACGCAAAGACGCTAGAGCAGGCGATCACGCCGTTCTTCACCACCAAGGGTGTCGGCAAAGGCACCGGGCTTGGCCTTTCCATGGTGCAGGGCCTTGTGTCCCAGTCCGGTGGCCGCCTCACGATGAAGAGCAGCCTCGGCGAAGGCACGACCGCCGAATTGTGGTTCCCGGTCGCAATTGTCGAACGGGCGACCGAGGCAACTGCCGACCGGCCGCAGCAGGAGGAAAATGCGCCGCGCCGGCTGCGCATCGTCGCCGTCGACGACGATGGTCTCGTCCTGATGAATACGACGCTGATGCTGGAAGATCTCGGCCATACGGTATTCGAGGCGATGGCGGGTCCTGAGGCGCTCGACATCCTGCGCAAACAACAGATCGACCTGGTAATCTGCGACCATGCCATGCCGCGCATGACGGGCGCGCAGCTCGCCGAGGCGATCCGCAGCGAATGGCCCGAGATGCCGATCATTCTCGCAACCGGTTACGCCGAAGTTCCTGAAGGGGCCGGCATCGCCAATCTGCCCCGCCTCGGCAAACCCTTTTCCCAAGCACAACTCGCCGAGGCGATCAGCCGGATCGCTCCATAAGGGGATCACTGCTGCATTATGCAGCAGCCCTCCCGCCGCGAAGAATGAACACCAGCAATGCCAGCACCATCGCCGCCAGCCCGTACCAGGTGATCGCGTAGACGAGATGGTTGTTGGGGAACTCGATGATCGTCAGGCCGCCGACAGGCAGACCGCCGGGGTTGGCACTGGCATCGGCATCGATGAAATAGGGCGCGACCGCAGTAACGCCGCGCTTTTCAGCGATCGCTGTGACATCGCGCGAATACCAGCGGTCGGCGGCGGCGTCATTGGATTGCAGCAGCGATCCCTTCGGCTCCGTCATCCGCAGTAGCCCGGTGGTCTCGATAGGGCCTGACAATTCGCCTTCGCGGCGCGAGGCCTGGTCGCGCCGGTCGGTTGGCACGAAGCCGCGATTGACGAGGATTGATGTCCCGTCGGCAAGCGTCAGCGGCGCCATCACCCAATAACCTGGACCGAGCATCGTGGAGGCATAGACCAGCGTCTCCTTGTCGTTGGCCAGCGTCCCCACTGCGGTCACCCGCCGATATTCGTCATCAGTGGCGTTGACCTTGTTCCAGTCGGCGCGTGCCGGGGCCGGCACGGGTGGCGCATGCACACGCTGGTCGACGCGGGCGATGAGGTCGCGTTTCCAGGCTAGGCGCTCAACCTGCCAGGTGCCGAGTGCGGCGAGTGCCGCGGCAAGTAGCATCACGCAGGCGGCGAAGATCGCGCGTTTGAACTGATAACGCCGTCTTTCCGATTTTTCCGAGTGAGCCTCGCTCATGAGCTGACCCGCTGCGGGCGGCGTTGGCGCCGCCCCTTCGTCATAGTCACGGCATGTTCTTCATCATCTCGGGGCTCATCGGCATCATGTTGGTGTTGAGATGATGCATGACCCAGAGCGAGCCGGAGAGCGCGATGGCGACGATGATCAGGGTGAAGATCAGCGCCATGATCGTCCAGCCGCCCTCGCTCCTGGTATTCATATGCAGGAAGAAGACCATGTGGACGACGATCTGGATCGCGCCGAGGCCCATCACCAGCACCGCCGTCACCGCCGGGCTGTCGAACACGCCTGACATGACCAGCCAGAAGGGAATGGCAGTCAGGATGACGGAGAGCGCAAAGCCCGTCATGTAGCTGCGGAACGTGCCATGGCCGGCCTGATGGCCGTGGCTGTGGCCGTGATGAGCCTCGTGGGCATCCTCATGTGCAGGTGCTTGCGAACTCATCCGACAACTCCCAGCAGATAGACGAAGGAAAAGACGCCGATCCAGACGACGTCGAGGAAGTGCCAGAACATCGATAGGCACATCAGGCGGCGGCGGTTGGCCTCGATCAGTCCGTGCATCGACACCTGTACCATCAGCGTGATCAGCCAGATGATGCCGAAGGTGACGTGCAGCCCGTGGGTGCCGACCAGGGTGAAGAAGGAGGAGAGGAAGGCGCTGCGCGTCGGCCCGGCGCCTTCGTGGATCAGGTGGATGAACTCGTAGAGTTCGAGCCCGATGAAAGCTGCGCCGAACAAGCCGGTCACAGCAAGCCAGAACAGCGTTTCCGCCTTTGCATTCCGCTCCATCTGCAGCATGGCGAAGCCGTAGGTGATCGAGGAAAACAGCAGCATCGATGTGTTGAGGGCAACGATCGGCAGATCGAAGAGATCGGCCGGCGACGGACCAGCGGCATAGTTGCGGCCGAGCACCCCGTGCGTTGCAAACAGAACCGCGAAGATCAGGCAGTCGCTCATCAGGTAGAGCCAGAAGCCGAGATTGGTGCTGTTTTCCGGATGATGATCTTCCGTCAGGTAGAATTCAGGCTTTTCGGCCGCGTCGATAGTCTGATCGCTCATGGTCATCACACCTGCTCGGCAAGCAACGCGGTGCGCTTGCCTTCCGTTTCGGTCACCTCTTCGGCGGGGATGTAGAAGTCGCGTCTGTAGTTGAAGGTGTGGCCGATCGCCACAGAGAGCATGGCGACGACGGAAACGGCCACCAGCCACCACATGTACCAGATCAGGCCGAAGGCGAGGGCGATGCTGATGGCCGAGAGGATCGCGCCGGTGCCGGTATTCTTCGGCATATGGATCGGCCGGAAGCCTTCCAGCGGACGCGCATAACCACGGCTCTTCATGTCGTACCAGCCGTCATGGTCGTGCACGACAGGCGTCAAGGCGAAGTTGTAGTCCGGTGGCGGAGAGGAGGTCGACCATTCAAGGGTGCGGCCGTCCCAGGGATCGCCACTGTCGTCGCGCAATTCCTCGCGCTTCATGAAGCTGACCACGATCTGGATCAGGAAGGCGGCAATGCCAAGCGCGATCAGGCCGACGCCGAAGGCGGCGATGATGAACCAGATCTGTATCGACGGGTCCTCGAACTGGCTCATGCGGCGGGTGACGCCCATCAGGCCCAGCACGTAGAGCGGCATGAAGGCGAACCAGAAGCCGATTTGCCAGAACCAGAAGCTCATCTTGCCCCAGAAGGCGTCGAGCTTAAAGCCGAAGGCTTTCGGGAACCAGTAGTTCACGCCGGCGAACATACCGAAGAGAACGCCGCCGATGATGACGTTGTGGAAGTGGGCGATGAGGAACAACGAATTGTGCAGCACGAAGTCGGCCGGCGGCACGGCAAGCATGACGCCGGTCATGCCGCCGATGACAAAGGTCACCATGAAGCCGACCGTCCACAGCATCGGCACCTCAAAGCGGATGCGGCCGCGATACATGGTGAAGAGCCAGTTGAAAATCTTCGCCCCGGTCGGGATCGAGATGATCATCGTGGTGATGCCGAAGAAGGAATTGACGCTGGCGCCCGAGCCCATCGTGAAGAAGTGGTGCAGCCAGACGATGTAGGAAAGAATCATGATCACGCAGGTTGCGTAGACCATCGAGGCGTAGCCGAAGAGGCGTTTGCCGGAGAAGGTGGCGACGACTTCCGAGAAGATGCCGAAGGCCGGCAGCACGAGAATGTAGACCTCCGGATGACCCCAGATCCAGATAAGGTTGATGTACATCATCGGATTGCCGCCGAGGTCGTTGGTAAAGAAGTTCGTGCCTGCATAGCGGTCGAGCGACAGCAGCGCGAGCGTGGCGGTCAGGATCGGGAAGGAGGCAACGATCAGCACGTTGGTGCAGAGTGCCGTCCAGGTGAAGACCGGCATCTTCATGAAGGTCATGCCCGGAGCACGCATCTTGACGATGGTGGCGATCAGGTTGATGCCCGAAAGCGTCGTTCCCACCCCGGCCACCTGCAGGCCCCAGATATAATAGTCGACGCCGACACCTGGACTGTAGGCAGCGCCCGACAGTGGCGGGTAGGCGAGCCAGCCGGTCTGGGCGAATTCGCCGATGAACAGCGACAGCATGATGATGATCGCGCCGGCGGTAGTCATCCAGAAAGAGAAGTTGTTCAGGAAGGGGAAGGAGACGTCGCGCGCGCCGATCTGCAGGGGCACCACGAAATTCATCAAGCCGGTGACGAAGGGCATCGCCACGAAGAAGATCATGATGACGCCGTGGGCGGTGAAGATCTGGTCGTAATGGTGCGGCGGCAGATAGCCCTCCGAACCGTTGAAGGCGATCGCCTGCTGGACGCGCATCAGGATCGCGTCGGAGAAACCGCGCAACAGCATGATGACGGCGAGGATCACATACATGATGCCGATCTTCTTGTGATCGACGCTGCAGATCCAGTCCTGCCAGAGCGGACCCCAGAACTTGAAATAGGTGATGGCGCCGAGCACGGCGAGACCGCCGATGATGACGCCAAGGAAGGTCACGACCAGGATCGGCTCGTGATAGGGGATGGCATCGAGGGTCAACCGGCCGAAGACGAACTTCAGGAGGTCAGGATTGGAAAACATGGAACAACCCGTTCATTATGTCTCGCGACGCAAAGCGCCAGGTTAATTGTTGTTGTTGAGCTGCGCCGGCGCCGGATCGGCGCCATTGCTCATGCCTGGCATGGAATGACCCTCATGCTGCATGTCCATTTCAGGCATACCGGGCATGCCAGGCATGTCGTGCTGCATGCCGCCATCGGTGCTCTTGGGCGGCTCAACTTGTGCCGGAACACCCGTTGCCGGCACGGTAGCCCCGTGCTCGACGACACCTCCGCCGGCGTGACGGCCGTCATATCGCAGCTTCTCGCGGTTCTCCGCACTTTCCTTGCCGCCGCCCCCCATCATGTCGATGTGCATCATCTCGTTCATGCACATCTTGCCTGGCGTGGCGCACAGGTTGAGGATGGCGTTGTAAAGGTCGGCATCGGTGCCGGCATAATAACGCACCGGTTCCTTCTCGCTCGGCCTTTCGAGCTTCAGATAGGCGTCGCGGTTGAGCATGGTGCCCTGCTGCTTGACCTGCGCCACCCATTGGTCAAATCCCTCTTGGGTGAGACCGTGGAACTTGAAGCGCATGTGCGAGAAGCCGGCGCCGCTGTAATTGGCGGAGAAGCCCTCGTATTCGCCTTCCCTGTTGATGACGGCGTGCAGCTTCGTCTCCATGCCCGGCATGGCATAGATCTGGCCGGCAAGGGCGGGGATATAGAAGGAGTTCATCACCGAGGAGGCGGTGATCTTGAAATTGATCGGCCTGTCCACTGGGGCAGCGAGTTCATTGACGGTGGCAATGCCGAGTTCGGGATAGAAGAACAGCCACTTCCAGTCGAGCGCTACGACCTCGACGTTCAACGGCTTGGTATCGGCCGGAATGGCCCGCTCCGCATCGAGGCGGTCGAGCGGGCGGTAGGGATCGAGCTTATGGGTGGAAATCCAGGTGACGGCGCCGAGCGCGATGATGATCGCCAGCGGTGCTGCCCAGATCACGATTTCGAGACGGGTCGAATGGTGCCATTCCGGAGCGTAGGTTGCAGCCGTATTGGAGCGGTGATAGCGCCAGGCGAAGAACAGCGTGAGGAAGATCACCGGTATGATGATCAAAAGCATCAGCACCGTCGAGATGACGATGAGATCGCGCTGTTGCATGGCGATGTCGCCGGAAGGCGCCATGACCACCATGTTGCATCCTGCCAGGAAAAGCAGCGGCAAGACGGATAGAAGGCGGGAAAACTTCATGAGTTTTAGCACGTCTCTAAGCTCTTGTTGTTTCGTTCGTTCCGCGACTAACGCACTGGACCCGATAGCGACATGAGGTGTTTGGTCGCAGCGCAGCAATCATGCCGCACTGCGGCAAGAATCATGTCGCACTACAGCTTTGAAATCCTGATGAACTCAAGAAGGATTCTTCCGCCAGCGCATGTTTCCAAGCAATATATCCGCCAGAACCGGGCAGGCCAGCATCCCGTCGGAAAATCGCGGTCCGGATCACGCTGTTTTTTCCGTTCACGCCTCATTTTGAGCCGCCATGATGAACTATTTACGTCTTATGGACTTGATAAGCCTGCAGGTTTGATCAAGATCAGGTTGAGGCGCCTTGGCGAAAGCGCTTCAACGAGGGAGGCGTTTCATGGCTACAACATCGCATTACGGACCGTCATCGTCGTCGCTGGAACGCGACGCGCGGCGCATTCACGACGACAAGCCGGTTTCGCCGGGCAGCATCGCCATCGGCGTGGTGATCGGCCGCATGTCGGAATTCTTCGATTTCTTCGTCTACGGTCTCGCCTCGGTCCTGGTCTTTCCGCAGCTGATCTTCCCTTTCGCGCCGGACAGGCTGACGGGAACGCTTTATTCCTTCGCCATCTTCTCGCTGGCCTTCCTGGCCCGCCCGGTCGGCTCCGTCGTCTTCATGACGATCGACCGGCTGTACGGCCGCGGCACGAAGCTGACGATCGCGCTCTTCCTGCTCGGCGGCTCCACGGCCTCAATCGCCTTCCTGCCGGGTTACGACGAGATCGGCGTCTGGTCGATCGCGTTGCTGGCGCTCTTTCGTCTCGGCCAGGGCTTCGCGCTCGGCGGCGCCTGGGACGGCCTTGCCTCGCTGCTCGCGCTCAATGCGCCGGCCAAGCACCGCGGCTGGTATGCGATGATACCGCAGCTCGGCGCGCCGATCGGCTTTGCGCTGGCGAGTACCCTGTTCGGTTATTTCGTCGCCAATCTTTCCAGTGAGGATTTCCTCTCCTGGGGCTGGCGTTATCCCTTCTTCGTCGCCTTCGCGATCAATGTCGTGGCGCTGTTTGCGCGTTTGCGCCTGGTCATGACCAAGGAATTCGGCACGCTGCTGGAACAGCACGAGCTGGAAGCAGCCCCCATCCTCGACGTGCTGCGCGTCCATGGCCGTGACATCCTGATCGGCGCCTTCGTGCCGCTGGCAAGTTTTGCCATGTTCCACCTCGTCACCATTTTCCCGCTCGGCTGGATGAGCCTTTACGGCAACCAGCCGATCGGCGCCTTCATGGTGGTGCAGGTGGTCGGCGCCATGGTCGGCATTGTCACCATTATCGCCTCGGGCTTGATTGCCGACCGTATCGGCCGACGCGCCCAGCTTGCCATCTGCGCCGTCATCATCGCTATCTTCAGCTTCGTCGGGCCGATCCTGATCGCGTCCGGCAACAGTGGTCATGACGCTTTCGTCATCATCGGCTTCGGCGTTCTCGGCCTTTCCTTCGGCCAGGCGACGGGCTCGATCTCTTCGCGCTTCGGCCGCGGTTACCGCTATACGGGCGCCGCCTTCACCTCGGACCTCGCCTGGCTGATCGGCGCGGGTTTTGCGCCGCTGGTGGCGCTCAGCCTTTCCAGCCGCTTCGGCCTGACTTTCGTCGGCTACTACCTGCTGTCCGGCGCCATCTGCACGCTTGCGGCCCTCGCCTTCAGCAGGGCGCTGGAACAGCGTGAATAGACGGATTTGAACGCATGGGGGCCTGCATGGGAAACCATGCAGGCTTTCGTCTTCGGGCAGCGCAATTTCAATTATTGAATGCATTGCAATCTATAATTAAATGCATATTCTTGTCGGCCTGAACGAGGATAGGCCATGACCGCGGAAACCATCGATCATTCGACCCTTTCCCGCCTTGTCGAAGCAGGGGCGGTTGAGGCGGCTCATGTCGTCGGCAAGACCGGTGGCTGGTCCGTCGTCATCCGCTACGGCAAGGCCGAGCGCCCACTCGCCGCCCAACGCAGCCGGCAGGTGCGCGTGTTCAAGCGCATGGATAGCTTGGTGTCTTATCTCAAGGATGTCGGCATCTCGCAGTTCGATGTCGATGCGGCCGATTACGTTCCGGGGACGGCATCGCGGCCGGATCGGGCCGCAGCTCTACGTCGTACCCATGAGGCGGCGGAATACGACAAGTGGTTCCGCAAACAGATCGAGGAAGCGATCAGGGAAGCCGATGATCCGAACGCGGTCTGGATCAGCGCGCAGGACGCCGAAGAGCGAATGGACAAGCTTCGGGCCGAACTGCTCGCGCAGCTGGAATCCGGAGATAAGGCTTCTTGATCGTCAAATGGCTGCAACAGGCTCTCCGGGATCGGGAAGCTCAGATCCGGCACGTCTTCGCTCAAAATCCAGAGGCTGCAATCGCATTGGATGATGTTATCCGACATCAGGCCAAAATGCTCGCCGATCACCCCGAAGCAGGACGCGGCGGCCGTCTTGACGGAACCCGGGAATTGGTCATTCCGCGTACCACATTTCTGCTGATCTATCGCATCGACAGAAAAGCACAGAGGGTGGAAATACTGCGCCTTCTACATGGCGCGCAGCAATGGCCGCCGAAACGCTGAATGCGTTTTACTGCGCCATCTGCGGCTGTTTCGCCGCCCGAGCCGCGGTCAGTTCCGCGGTGGTATGGTTCAGGCGGTCGGCCAGCACCCGCATGATTTCCACGGCCATCTCCGGGAAATCGCTGAGCAGCTTCAGGAAGTGCTCCTTGCTGATGCGCAACACTTCGAGAGGCGAGGTGGCGCGAACCGTTGCCGTGCGCGAGACATCGCAGAGGATGGCGATTTCGCCGACGATGGAATTGGGTTCGACGTCGGCGACCTTGATCTCGCCCGCTGGCGAGGCGACAACGATATCGGCGGTACCCGAGAGGATGACGTAGGCCGCATCACCGACATCGCCCTGATGAAAGAGGTTCTGCCCGGCTTTGTAGGTCATGCGATCGGAGGTAAAGGCCAAAAGCTTGAGCTTTGCTGGCGCGATCCTTGAAAAGATCGGTACCCTTCGCAGCATTTCGACTTCGTCTCTCAACAGCATGAGCGTTTCAATCCCCTGACGCAGGGTCCATAAGACCAGGCATCTTCAAACTCCGAGGCGCTCCCCATCGGGAACACCCACCATCGCCGCCCCTATAGAATATTACGATAACAGTTCCTTGAACATCCCGTTTTTCTCGGAAAGTTCCGGATAGTTTCCGGCTTCCGCCAATCCCCCGCGGTCGAAGAGCAGAATCCGGTCGAACATTTCTGCCAGCCGGGCATTGGAGAGCACCCAGATGATCGCTGGCCGATGGCCTTCCTCGTGCAGGTTCTCGATGATATTGCGGGTGATCTGATCCTGAACGCGTTGGTCGAGCGCCGACAGTGGCCGGTTGAATATGAAATAGTCCGAGCGCTTCAACAGGGCGCGGGCCAGGTTCAGCTTCTGCCGCTGCACCATGGTCAGTCGCTTGCCGCCGGAGCCGACATCGAATTCGAGGCCGATCGACAGCACGTCGTCATAAAGGTCGAGCGCATCGAAGAGCTCGCCCATGATGCCGCGGATGCGGTCGGAGGCGTCGGCCTGCTGATAGGCGATACGACCGAAGAGCACATTGTCCATCAGGCTAGCCGACGGAGTGAAACGCTCGGCGTCGTAGCGCTCGATCAGCTCGGAGAGATCGGCCGGAATATGTTCGTGGAACTGCTTGCGGGCACTGACGATCTTGTCCATAAGCTCGTTCGTCAGCAAGCCGAAGCGGTGGCGCGGCTCGATATAGGCAAAACTCAGCCGGATGATGGCCGAACGTTCCTCTGGCGTGGCGTCCTCGAAGCGGCGGCTTTGAAGCTTCTGCAGCAGCGCCTGATAGGCCGGGATGTCGTCCGCCGTCATGAAGGTCAGCTGCTGGAAGAAAGGATGGTCCGGCGGCAGGTCGTGGAAGAGTTCCACGGCGTTCTCGGCGATCTCGAGGCCCATGTCGTAGAGATCGGTGCTGAGGCCGGTCTCACGGAAGAGCTGCTGGAAATAGGGATGCGCGGCAAGCCTTCGATTGGTCATCAACGGCCGCTTCATCGTGCCGAAGAGCAGGTTCTCACCAACCGTCGCCTGGGCATTGTAGGCGTCGAAATCGAAAGGCACGACGATCGTGTCGAGCCCCTCGTCGCGCAGCCTGTCGCGCAGCGAGGCGCGGAGCGCCACGACGTGGTCGCCGAGCGCCACATGCACGTCGGTGTTGACGGTCGAGCGCAGCGCCAGATCGAGGATGTCCTGCGAGATCAGGACGGCGTCGAGCACAGGGCGGATCGCTTTCAGCAGATCCTCGGGCCCGCTGGCGCCGGCGGCCTTGTAGTCCACCCAGTCGCTGTTGAGGTCGAGCGTCGGATTGCCGGCCTTCTCCGCCTCGGCGGAATGCCATTTATATTCCAGCGCTTCCCGCTCATCGTAAACGGGATCGGTCATCGGCGCATGTTTCAGGCCGTAGAGCAGATTGCTGGCAAGCGTGCCGTGAAAGAAGAAGGTGTCGGACGAGGCATAGGAGATCCGCCGGCCGGTGATCGATTCCGGCATCTCCAGGAGATCGCGCCCGTCGATGGTGATGCGGCCGGAGTCCGGCCAGACCATGCGTCCGAGCGCTTCGGCGAACGCTTCCGCGCCGCTGCCGTTCGGCCCGACGATCGCCACCGTCTCGTTCGGTTTGATCTCGACGGAGACGTGGTCGACGATTCGGGCGCCGCTGTCGTCGGAGAGCGTCAGATTGGTGACGACGAACGCGCCCGTCAGCGGGCCGACGGGGGCGGTTGCGAGTTCCTGGATGCGGCTGTCGATCAGCGGCTCGACGTTGAACTGCTCATAGACCTGCTGGTACTTCACCTGCACGTCCTGGCGCATCTGGTCCCAGTCGATCAGTTCCTTCAGCGGGCCGGGCAGGTCCTTATAGGCTGAAATGACGGCGACGAGCTGGCCGATGTCGAGCCTGCCCTGCAGCGCGAGGTAGCCGCCGATCGCGTAAAACAGGAACGGCGTGACCTGGGCCAGGAAATTGTTGATGAACTTCACCAGGAACTTCCACTGATAAAGGTCGTAGCGGATCGAGAAGATCCGGCCGAGCCGCGAGGCGATGTCGGCGCGTTCGAGGTTCGACGTGTCGTTGCCGTGGATCGTGCCGATGCCTTCGACGATTTCGCCGACGCGGCCGGAAAGCTCACGCGCCGTCAGCTGCCGCTGCCGGCCGAGATCCAGCAGGCGCTTGCGCATGCGGGGAATGACGAGCGCCTGCACGCCGACGATGCCCGCCGCGATCATGCCAAGCCAGAAATTCTGCACGATGATGAAGGCGAGCGCCGTGATCGCCTGGCCGCCGAGAAGGGCAGGGGAGACGAAGGCATCACCGGTGAAACCGCCCATCGGCTCCACCTCGTCCTTGATCATGGTGGCGATTTCGGCCGATTTTACCCGCTTGAAATGGATGGGCGGAAACCGCAGCACCCGGTCGATGAGCTCAAAGCGGATACGGCGTAGCATGCGTTCGCCGAGCCGGCCCTTATAGGTGTTGATATAGAACTTGAAGAGCCCGTTCAGCACCACCAGTGCCAGAAACACCATGCTGAGGGCCATCAACATCTGGAATCGGTTGAGCTGCAAGCCTTGAAAGAATTCGACATGTCCGATCAGCGGAATGTCGTAGGCAATATGCATGAAGGTCTGCCTTGCGCCCGGACCTTCGAACCCGTCTCCCTGGATCGGTCCGTTGACGATCTGCTTCGGCAGGTCGAAGGACAGGAAATAGGGCACCATAGAAGCGGCGACGACAGCCAGAATCCACAGCTGCTGCAGCCGCGTGTTCTTCCAGATGTAGCGGGCGAGGCTTTTTTCCATGGCTAACCGTCAGCTTGCTGGGAAATTCCGAGGGCGCGATCCGGGCGCCGGGTCGGGGAGGAATTCTGAGAAGAGGATCATGCAGCCGGACCGCCGATATCGCAATGAAAACAAGGCGAAGCGACCGGCCGCAAAAGCGCCGATTCTCGCCGGAACATTGCTTATACCACAGGAATTTTGGATTGGGCGAGGGATTCGGCAATCATGGAGCGAATGATGAGGGCGGTTTTCTCCGCCCCGTCGAGGTCGAGCAGGAACGATCCCCTTGTGGGTGTGGTGAGCGCCTTTTCGACGGCCTCTTTCACATGGCCCGAGGTCAGTCCGTTTTCCGGCAGAATATCGGCAAGGCCGAGCGCCTGCAGCCGTTCGGCGCGCACCGTCTGCTCGGTCTCGCCGCCGGCGACGAAGGGGATGAGGATCGCCCGACACTCGGTGCGCAGTAGATCGCCGACCGTGTTGTAGCCTGCTTGCGAGATCGAGACCTTGGCGCCACGCAGCAGCGAGGGAAAATCTTTACGGAAACGCACCAGCGTCACATTCGCCGCCGCGTCTCCAGACAGCTTGGCGAAATCTGCCTCCGGCAGGTTCGGGCCGGCGACCAGCAGCCAGCGAAGATCGGCGGGCAGCAGCGCTGCCGCCTCTTTCGCCGCGCCGATCAGCGCAGCGCCGACCGCGCCGCCGCCCGCCGATGCGATGATGTCGAATGTCTCCGTCGGTTCCGGCGCCGGCGGGGGTGCGACGAGGCCGGTATAAAGCAGCCTGTCGGCGATCTCGGGTGTCAGCGGAAAGGTGTCCTCAAGCCTGACGAAACCGGGATCGCCGTGGACGAGCACGGCATCGAAATGGTCCTTGACCAGCGTGACGGTCTCCGCGTCGCGGCCGGCCTTGCGGTTTTCCTGCAGGATATCGCGCACCGAGCTCAAGAGTTTCGGCCGGGGTTCGGCCCTTTCGATCGCCTCGAGCAGGGGCAGGAGTTCGAAGCGCATCTGTCGCCGGCCGAAAGGGAAGGCTTCGGTGATGACGACATCGGGCCTTGCGGCATGAAAGGCATCGAGCAGCAGCTGGCAGCGGGCATGGAGGAAATCCTCGCCCGCTGGCCGGCCATCGGCATCGGCGAGGCCGGAGAAACCGGCATTGCTGGCGACGACTGCCGGCAAGGCCACGGTCTTCACGCCTTCGCCCGGAAAGCCCGGCACCGGCAGGCCGCCGGTCACGACAGTCACGTCAAAACCATCCTTGACCAGCGCATTGGCGATGCGGCTGGCGCGGGCTATGTGGCCGATACCGAGCAGATGCTGGACATAGAAGAAAATACGCGGTGCCGTCATGACGCCTTCTGCCATTCGGCCTCGAACAGGCCTGTGAGCTGTCGGATGCTCGAGTGATAGTCGAAATGTTCGCGCACCTGGCCTTCGGCGGCGTCGCCGAGGCGCTTGCGCAGTGCCGGGTCGCGGATCGCAGCCTCCAGCGCGCTGGCCAGCCGCGCCGGGTCCTCGGGCGGCACGACGAGACCGTTTTCACCGTTCTTCAGCAGCTCCGGCACGCCGGATACTTCGGTCGAGAGGCAGACGAGCCGCTGGCTCGAGGCTTCGACCAGGACGTTCGGCAGGCCGTCGCGGTCGCCGTTGGCGGCGATGCGGCAGGCAAGCGCGAAGAGGTCGGCGCGGCGGTAGTGATCGAGAACGTCTTCCTGCGCCATCGCGCCCTTCCAGACGATGCGGCGGGAGATACCGAGCTCGCTGGCCAGCGCCTTCAGTTTCGCAAGCTCCTCGCCGCCGCCGATATGGTCCATGCGCCAGTGAAGGTCGGCGGGCAGCAGCGCCAGCCCGCGCAGCAACACGTCGTAGCCCTTCTTCTCGACGGCGCGGCCGACGCTGAGGATGAAGGCCGGATCGTCGGGGTCGCTGCCGGTCCTGTTCGAACGCTCGCCGGCAAAATGGCCGAAACGGGCGAGATCGAGACCGTGGTAACTCAAGTGCACGGCCTCCTTGCGTGATGTCAGCGTGCGCATGTGGTCATAGCCCGTCCTGGTGCAGGTGACGGTCCAGCGGGCGCTGCCGAGTTTCTCGTTAAGCTCCCAGTCGGGTGACGTCCAGATGTCCTTGGCGTGCGCCGAACAGGTCCAGGGCGTTTCCGTGAGGATGCTCGCATATTCCGTCACCGAGGCCGGCGTGTGGATGAAATGGGCATGCAGCCATTCGCCCTCGTCCGGCCATTCGTGCCCCAGCACCAGCGCCTGGCCGAGACGGCGGAAGCGATTGCGGGAGATATCGCGCTTGAGGTCGGCGAGGAAGCGTTTCATCAGCGGCTTGAAGCCGGGCTTGGAGAAACCGGCGATGAGGCCTTTCAACACGCGGATCGGCTCCTCGTGCAGATATTCCGGCAGATAGACGACGCGCGCCCTGATCTCGTCATGCACGGGATGGCGCTTCTTGTCGGTCGGCCGGCGCATCGAAATCAGCGTCAGGTCGAAGCCGGACTTTTCGAGCCCGAGCAACTCCTGGGCGATGAAGGTTTCCGAAAGGCGGGGATAGCCTTTCAGCACGACGAGGATCTTGCGGCGTGGCGGCAAGGCTTGGCCCTATTCCGCGCCGACGAGCGAAAGGTGGCTGCCGCGGCCGTCGATCCACCGGCCGACGGTCTGCGAGATATGGTCCAGCCCTTCAAGACGCATGTTGCCGCCGCTCTTTGACGGCGGCTGGCGGAAGGGCAGACGCTTCAGCGCTTCCGCCATGATTGTGGGGTCGACCGACTGTTCCGGCAGCAGCATGTCGACGAGGCCGAGCTCGCTTGCCCGCTTCGCGCGCAGCAGCTGTTCCTCGCGTGGTTTGACACGCGGCACGATGAGGGCCGGTTTGTCGAAGGAGAGGATCTCGCAATAGGTGTTGTAGCCGCCCATGGCAACGACGCCGGTGGCGCTGTCGATCAGCTCTTCCATGTGATTGTCGAACTCGATCACCTCGATATAGGGAATGGCTTCCCCCTTCTGCACCAGCTTGGCGCGCTCGGCGGCCGGCATATAGGGGCCGAGCACGACGAGCGCCTTCTGCATCAAGGTGGGGTCCGCCTCGTAGGCGTTCATGACGTCGTGGACGAGATCGGAGCCGTCGCCGCCGCCGCCTGTGGTGACGAGGATGTAATTGTCCTTGCGGGCGTTGATCGAGGTCTTGCCCCTGGAGACGCTACGCTGCAGGAAGCCGACGAAATCCATCTTCCGGCGCAGGCTTGCCGGCACGTCGAGGCCGATCAGCGGATCGTAAAAGTCAGGTGGGCCGTAGACCCAGACGCTATCGTAATATTGGTCGATCTTCTGCATGATGCTGTTCTTCTTCCACTCGGCCTCGAGCAGATGCGGCGCGTCCATGATCTCGCGAAGCCCCAGCACCAGAACGGTGCCGCGGGCCTTGAGATAGGCGAGCGTATCTTCGACTTCGCCCTTCAGTCCCATCGGTTCCTTGTCGACGATGAAGATATCGGGCTGGAAAGTCTCGGCCGTGTGGCGAATGCTCGATTCGCGCATCTTCAGCGTCTCGTGCAGGTCGATATGGCTGGCAAGCGACGTATATTCGCCGTTGCGCAGCTTGATGACGCTCGGGATCTTCACGAAGTCGACGCGGGCGCGGTAGTCGAAAGCGCCGGCGATCGTGGCACCCGAAATGATCAGAATGTTCAGGCCGCGATAGTCCTCGACCAGCGCGTGGGCGATGGCGCGACAGCGCCTGAGATGGCCGAGACCGAAGGTGTCGTGGCTGTACATGAGGATGCGCGCATCTTCGAGACGTCTGGACATGGGCATCCCTTCTGGGGTGAGCAACATACTTAGTACCCCCACCGTCCGGAGGGCAAGAGGTGGGGGCGGTGCCGAGATGCGCCGCCGCGTTTCCTGCTATTTGTAGGGATCTGCCGCATCACGCAAGCCGTCTCCCAGAAAGTTGAACGCCAAAATGACAAGAACAACAGGAATGATCGGATAGAGCAGCCACGGGTAGAAGGCGATGACGCTGACGCTTTTTGCCTCGGTCAGCAGAATGCCCCAGCTGGTGATCGGCGGACGAAGGCCGAGGCCGAGGAAGGAGAGCGCGGTCTCTCCAAGGATCATGCCGGGGATTGAAATCGTCGCCGAAGCAATGAGATGCGACATGAAGCCCGGCACCAGATGCCGGCCGATGATGCGCGGCGTGCTGGCGCCCATCAGCTGTGCGGCCTGGACATAATCCTCCTCGCGCAGCGCCAGGAGCTTGGAGCGTACGGCACGCGCCAGCCCCGTCCAGTCGATGATGCCGAGGATGACGGTGATGCCGAAATAGATGACGATCGGGCTCCACGTCACCGGCATGATGGCGGCCAGCGCCATCCACAGCGGCAGGCTCGGCAGCGATTGCAACACTTCGATCAGGCGCTGGACGATGAGATCGAAAAAGCCGCCGCGATAACCGGCAAGGCCGCCGATGACGATGCCGAGCACGAAGCTGATCGAAATGCCGATCAGACCGATGGTCAGCGATATCCGCGCGCCGTAGAGGATGCGCGACAGCACGTCGCGGCCGAGCCGGTCGGTGCCGAGCAGGAACATCTGGCCGCCGATCGCCGGGCAGACGAGGTGATAGTTCGAGGCGACAGCGCCCCAGAATTTATAGGCGTCGCCGCGGCAGAAGAAACGGATCGGCTGCACGTCGTTCGTCTTGTCGGTATAGACGCGGTGCAGCGTGTCGATATCGAGCGTCATGCTGCGGCCGTAGACGAAGGGACCGACGAAGCTGCCCTTGTCGAAAAAGTGGATGGTTTGCGGCGGCGCGTGGATGAAATCGACATTGCGCGTGTGCAGGCCGTAGGGCGCCAGGAACTCGACGATCAGGATCATCAGGTAGACGGCGGCGAGAAAGATGCCGGAGATCAAGGCCAGCTTGTGCTGCTTGAACTTCCACCACATCAGCTGCTTCTGCGAGGCGAGATGGATGCGCGATTGCGCCGAAGTCATGCTTTCGGTCGCAAGCGGATCGAAAGGCGCGGTCGAGACGTAATGCGGCAGCGGCGCGCCGGGTGCGGGAAGGGGCGACATTATTTGGTGCTCCTGCCTTGCAGACGGATGCGGGGATCGAGGAAGCCGAGCGCGATGTCCGAGATCAGCACGCCGATGACGTTGAGGAAGGCCAGGAACATCAGGAAGGAGCCGGCAAGATACATATCCTGGCTCTGTAGCGCCTTGATGAGCATCGGTCCCGTCGTCTCCAGCGACAGCACGATCGCGACGATCTCGGCGCCCGAGATGATCGACGGCAGGATCGAGCCGATATCGGCGACGAAGAAGTTGAGCGCCATGCGCAACGGGTATTTGATGAGCGCCTTCAGCGGCGGCAGGCCCTTGGCGCGCGCGGTGACGACATACTGCTTCTGCATCTCGTCGAGCAGGTTGGCGCGCAGCCGCCGGATCATGCCGGCCGTGCCGGCCGTGCCGACGATGATGACGGGGATCCAGAGATGGGCAAGGATCGACTGCGCCTTCGCCCAACTCATCGGCGCCGAGATATATTGCTGGTCCATCAGATGGCCGATCGAGATGCCGAACCAGATATTGGCGAAATACATCAGGATCAGCGCCAGCATGAAGTTCGGAATGGCGATGCCCATCAGACCGAGGAAGGTCAGCCCGTAATCACCCCAGCTGTACTGATGCGTGGCCGAATAGATGCCGATTGGAAAGGCGATCAGCCAGGTGAGCAGGATCGTCGTGAAGGAGACGAGGATCGTCAGCCATAGACGATCGCCGACCACGTCGGAGACCGGCAGCTGGTATTCGAAGGAATAGCCGAAATCGCCGTGCAGCATGCCGCCGATCCAGTAGAAATAACGCACGATCTCCGGCTTGTCGAAGCCGTATTGCTGGCGCAACTCCTCGATTTCCTGGAGGTTGGCGGTTTCGCCCGAGGCGCGCAGTTCGGCGATCTGGCTCTCGAAGAAGTCGCCCGGCGGCAGCTCGATGATGGTGAAGACCAGTGCCGAAATGACGAAGAGCGTCGGCACCATGGCGGCGATCCGCCAAAGTATATATCTGAACACGCCTCAGGCCTCCTTGTACCAGAATGCATCCGGCATATAGACGCCGAGATAGGAGGTGGGATCGAAGCCGTAGAGCGCTTTCTCCGGCAGGTTCTGCAGCTTGGCGGCGCGAAGGATCGGCTGCAGCGTGCTGTTGATGAGGCCGATCGAGAACACTTGCTGTGTATAGAGCGACAGCATCTTGTGCCAGATCACCTGGCGCTCCTCGAATTTCGCCGTCGAGCCCCATTGGCCAAGCAGGTCGACCAGTTCGGCCGCCTCCGGCAGGTCGGGTGCGACGCCCTCCTGGCCGGCGGAGAGGTAATGCATGCCCCAGAGCGGCCATTGCAGCTGATCGTCGAGTGTCGGCGCAAGGCCTGCGGGCGACATGTCGGCCGTTGGCACGCCATTGTCGAGGCCGTACCAGATCGACATCATGATCGAACCGCTCATGGCCCGGTTGCGGAAGACGTCGCGCTGCGAAGTGCGGGTATAGAGCGCAAGGCCGATATTGGCCCAGTGGTCATGCACCAGCTCCAGCACGTCGGTATCGAGATTGCTCTCGCCGGCGGTCTCGACGGTGATCTCGGCGCGCCGCCCGTCGGGCAGCAGCCGGATGCCGTCGTCGTCGCGTTTGGTCAAGCCGAGCTCGTCGAGCAGGCGGTTGGCCTCGTCGGGATCGAACTTCACGAAGGCGTCGGCATATTCCTGCTTGAAGAGCGGGCTGTCGGGCAGGACCGTATCGGCGCTTGGCGTGCCAAGGCCGTAGAAGGCCACCATGTTGACCTCGTGCCGGTCGATCGCCAGCGACAGCGCCCGGCGCAGGCGCACGTCGCGGAAGAGGCCGCGCCACACCTCGTCGGCGCAGTTGAGGTTCGGCAGCAGCGTGATGCGCGAGCCGCGCGCGAGCTTCCAGAGATTGACTTTCACCGGGAAGCGCTTTTCGGCCTCCTTCAGGAAGGTGTAGTCGTTGAAATCGATGCCGGTCACCTGCAGGTCCGCTTCGCCTGCACCCGCCTTGGCGGCGATGATCGACGAGGAGGAGACGTTGAGGATGAAACGGTCGAGATAGGGAAGCTGCCTGCCGGTCTCGTCGACGCGGTGGAAGAACGGGTTGCGCTCGAAGACGAACTGCTCGGACGGCAGCGGCGTCGTATTGCGCCAGGGATCGAGCGTCGGTAGGTTCGGATTTTCCGGACGATAGGAACGCGCCATCTTGATGTGCAGATCCTGCCATTTCTTGACGCGGTAGGTCTTCATCAGCTCGTCCATCTTCGCCTGGTCCGGCTGGAATTTCTTGTGGAACTGCTTGAGATAATGACCAGGGCCGAAGATGACGAGCGGCTGCGGGCCTGCCAATGTCGGCAGGAACATCGGGTTGGGTTTTTCCCAGGTGTAGCGCACGGTCAGCGCATCGAGCATCTCGAAGCGCGGCAGGCTGCCGTGCGGACGAAGCTCCAGCGCGCCGCCGCCGGGTGTCAACTTGTCGTTCAGGATGACGTCTTCCCACCAGTAGCGGAAATCGTCGGCCGTGAACGGCTGCCCGTCGGACCATTTATGGCCTTCGCGCAGCGTGAAGGTGAAGACCGTGTCGTCCTCGGACTGGAAACCGGCCAGGATATCCGGCTGGAACTGCAGGTGCTTGTTGTAGCCGACAAGGCGGGCATAGCCGTAGATCGTCATGAAGCGGATATCGCGCTGGCCGCCGATGATGGTGCGCACCGTGCCGCCGTAGGCACCCGGTTCCAGCCCCAATTCCTTCAGGTTGACGATGCGCGGGCGGGCGGGAATGCGCTCGGCCATCGGCGGCAGGCTGCCTGATGTCAGCCGCTCCTTCAGGAATTCCGGTTCGGCGGCTTGTTGCGCCCTCACCACCGCAGGCGCGATCGCCGCGCCGACGAGGCCGCCCAGGAATATGCGACGCGTCACCATCAACGCAACTCCTTGGTATCGGCGCCCTTGCGGGCGCGCACCAGATGGCCGTCGCCGAGGTCGGCATAGGCGAGTTCGGAAGCGTCGTCGTGCTCGGCGGTGAAGGTCACGCCCCAGTTCTGCTTGTCGGCGGCGCCGTTTTCCCTGAGCGCCTTGAAATCGAGCGGCCGGTCGAGATCGGGGAAGGGGACGGCGGCGAGCAGCGATTTCGTATAGGGATGCACCGGATCGCGCAGGATGATCTCGCGCGGCGCGATCTCGACGATGCGGCCCTTGCACATCACCGCGATACGGTCGGCCATGTAATCGACGACGGCGAGATTGTGCGAGATGAAGAGATAGGTAAGTCCCAGCTCCTTCTGCAGGTCCTTCAACAGGTTGAGGATCTGCGCCTGCACGGAAACGTCGAGAGCCGAGACCGGCTCGTCGAGGATGACGAGCTTCGGCCCGAGCGCGAGTGCGCGCGCAATACCGATGCGCTGGCGCTGGCCGCCCGAAAAACTGTGCGGGTAACGGCTGAGATAACGCTTGTCGAGGCCGATTGCCGCCATCAATCCCTCGACCTTGCGCTTGCGCTCGTTACTGTCGCCGCGGTCATGGATCTCGAGCGGTTCGCTCAGGATGTTGCGCACCGTCATGCGCGGCGAAAGCGAGGAGACCGGATCCTGGAACACCATCTGGATCTTGGTCCGCATGTCCTGCAGTTCGGCGCCTTTGACGGAGAGGACGTCGACGACCTCCTTGCCGTCGTTGAATACCACCGCGCCGCTGTCCGGCGTGATGGCGCGCATCAGGATCTTGCTGAGTGTCGTCTTGCCGCAGCCGGATTCCCCGACCAGGCCAAGACATTCGCCGCGGCGGACGTCGAAGCTGACGTCGTCGACGGCGCGCAGGACGGTGGCTTCGTGCTTGCCGAAGAAACTGCGCTTGCGCGTCTTGTAGGTCTTCGACAGATTGGCAACGGACAGCAGGGTGCCCGGCGCCTCTGCCTGGAGCGGCTTCTTCTTGCCGACGAGGGACTCGAGATTGACCGTTACCTCACGCAGCGCTTTCAGCCGCTCGCCGGGTTTCATGTCGAAATGCGGAACGGCGGCCATCAGACCTTTGAGATAAGGATGCTGCGGATTGCGGAAGATCGCCTCGACGGGTCCTGCTTCCATGATCTCGCCGTGATAGATGACGACCACCTCGTCGGCCATATTGGCGACGATGCCGAGATCGTGGGTGATGAGCAGCATCGCCATGCCGAGCTTGGCCTGCAGCTCGCGGAGCAGTTCCAGGATCTGCGCCTGGATCGTCACGTCGAGCGCCGTCGTCGGCTCGTCGGCGATCAAGAGAGCCGGCTTGCAGATCAGCGCCATGGCGATCATCGCGCGCTGGCGCATGCCGCCGGACAGTTCAAACGGATACATGTCGTAAGTGCGATGCGGGTTGGAAAAGCCGACCAGGCCGAGCATCTCCTCGGTCCTTTCACGGGCTTCCCGCTTGTCGGCCTCGGTATGGATCAGCAGCACTTCACTGATCTGATTGCCGATCGTATGCAGCGGCGAGAGCGAGGTCATCGGCTCCTGGAAGATCGTCGCCATGCGCCGGCCGCGCAGGTCGCGCATTTCCTCGCTGTCGCGCGGAAAGGATAGGATATCGGTCGTGCTGCCGTCGAGCGGATCGGTGAAGAGGATGCGGCCGGAGGCCTTGGCCGGATTGGGCAATATGCCCATGACCGACTGGCTGATCACCGATTTGCCGGAGCCGGATTCACCGACGAGGGCGGTGACCTTGCCTGGAAGGATGCGAAGATTAGCTTCTTTTACGACGCGTAACCGGTCACCGAAAACCGAGAAGGAGACGTCGAGATTTTCAATACGCAACAGATCGGCTGCAGACGCCATACCAATGAAATTCCCCAGTCTTCTATGTTCCCGTTAAGGCACACTATCGTACCGCAAACGGGGTGTCTAGCTGATGACAATCATAGAAAAACCGCCGCCCCCGCCGAAGTTCCCCCGGGCGAGATGCGAAGATTATGGCAGGGGTTCTAAGCTCTTACTGGATGAATTTCTCCATGCTGGTGCGCTTGACCTGTTTCTTGGCGTCGCGATGCAGGAGAATGACCTGCTCGGCTTCCGAAAGTCCGTTCTGTACGGCCTCGCGGAAGCTCTCGTCGACATTGATTGTGGGTGCCGGCGCGCGCGGCTGCAGCACCGTCACCTTCTGGCGGACGCCGCGCAGCTTCTCCTCGCCGAGCGTTGTCCATTCGCCGCCGCAATAACCGGCGAAGGCCTGGCTGGCGACGACCTCGCGGCCGTATTTCTTGGTCAGGATCTGCAAACGTTGGACCTCGTTGACGGCTGAGCCGAAGGCGGAGAAGGTTAGGCGGTCCTTGAGGCCGACATTGCCGAACATGACGTTGCCGACATGCAGGCCGATGCCGTAGCCGACCCTGGTCAGGCCCTTCTGCTCGCGGTCCCTGTTGAGCTCGGCGACCCGCGCCTGCGCCTGATGCACGGCCGAAAGCGCCGCCTCGCAGGCAATTTTCGATGGGTCCTTATGGCGCCCGCAAGGATAGACGGCGAGGAAGCCATCGCCGAGGAAGCTCAGGATCTCGCCGCCATTGCGGTTGAAGGGGGCGGCAATCGCGTCGAAGAACTGGTTCAGCGTATCGATATAGGCCTGGCGGCCTTCCTTTTCGGCATATATGGTGGATTCGCGCATATCGCCCATGACGAGGGCTGCGCGGATCGTCTCACCGTCGCCGCGGCGGATCTGGCCGTTCAGCACCCGCTTGCCGGCGTCGCCGCCGAGATAGGTGGTCAGCATGTTGTTGGCGAGCTTGCCGAGCACCGCCATCTTGGCAGCGACCGCCAGATGGTTCTGCATCCTGAGCAGCGCATCGATCATGTCGTCGGAAAAGCCGGTATTATGGTCCGTCGACCAGGAACCCATCATGCCCTGCACCGAGCCGTCGCCAAAGGGCTGCACGAAGGCGAGGTAGTCGGTGATGCCGTCCTTGCGCAGGTCCTCGAAGATCGGGAATTCGGCCGGGCCTTCTTGGGTCAGCCGGCGGCGGATGTGCTGCAGGTTGTTGTCGAGCAGGTAATAATAGGGGCTCTGCAGGAAGCGGTCCGGCTTCTGCCCGGCCGGCATGCGAAAACCTTCGATGGTGACGCCGCTGGCGCGCCGCCAGGTGAAGCTCAGCGCATCGTAGAGCGGATGCAGCATCGAAAAGGTCAGGTGCACGCGCGCTATCGGCAGGCCGGCGGCCGCAAGTCTTTCGCAGAAGCCGCGGACGATGTTTTCAAGCTCGTCTCCGGCCAGCGAAGAGTTCGTCAGCCATTCAGCGACCCGGTCCAACAGGATGGAGGAGACGCTGGTTTCGATCGTGCTCATTCTCGGTATGATCCTCATAAGGCACGCCATCCCTAAGAGCCAAAAATTCCCTCGGCCGCCGCATTTTCATGCGCAGGTCACAGGGAAATCAGGATGTACGAGCGGTAATATAGTGTCAACGGATCTGCCGAAAGCCCGGCAGTGGCGCCCCTCAGCTCCCCATATCCGGGGATCGGACGGGCTGTCCTTTCCAGCTGGTTCATTATCAAAAGTCAAAATAGGGACGCTGCAAATGCGAAACAATGGGAGCTGCAATTTTTTGTGCGCTGAAGTTGCAGCAAACGGCGCGGCCTGAGTCATTTCCGCCACACAGGTTAAGGGATTTGGGCATCAATGCCGACATCCCGGCCCAGGAGATCGGCAAGAGGGTTAGGTTGAGGGGCAGCCATCGGCGAGAACCGGCCGGCCGTGCCGCCGGAAAGACGAGGAAGATCCGCGCCCGGGTTTAATTTGCCTGGATCATGCATTAGATCAGCCTTCCCTTCCCGTTTGAAAGATCCCGCCTTGACCACCTCCACCTTCGATACGCTTTTGCAGAAGATCGAAACCCGCGCGGCCCGTGCCGGCATCATCGGGCTTGGTTATGTCGGCCTGCCGCTGGCGATGGCGGTGGCGCGTAGCGGCTTTGCGGTGACCGGCTTCGACATCGATCCAGGCAAGATGGTGGCGCTCGATGCCCGCCGCTCCTATATCGACGCGGTGAGCGATGAGGCGCTGTCTGCCGAGATCGATGCGGGCCGCTTCAAGGCGACGACCGATTTCGCCGGCCTTGCCGAGTGCGACGTCGTCATCATCTGCGTGCCGACGCCGCTCACCAAACATCGCGATCCCGACCTTTCCTTCGTCGAGGCGACGTCGCGCTCGATTGCCGCGCATTTGCGCCCCGGTCAGCTCGTCGTGCTGGAATCGACCACCTATCCCGGCACGACCGATGACGTGGTAAAGGTCATTCTCGAAGGCACCGGACTGAAATCCGGCTCGGACTTCTTCGTCGGCTTCTCCCTGGAGCGTGAGGATCCCGGCAACCAGCACTATCATACCGCCACCATCCCCAAGGTCGTCGCCGGCGACGGGCCTGAGGCGCTGGCGCTGATGAAGGCCTTCTATGGTGCGACGGTATCATCCGTCGTTCCGGTCTCTTCGAATGCGACGGCCGAGGCCGTGAAGCTCACCGAAAACATCTTCCGCTCGGTCAATATTGCCCTCGTCAACGAGCTGAAGACCGTCTATGCGGCGATGGGTATCGACGTCTGGGAAGTCATCGACGCTGCCAAGACCAAGCCCTTCGGCTACATGCCCTTCTATCCCGGCCCCGGTCTTGGCGGCCATTGCATCCCGATCGATCCCTTCTATCTCACCTGGAAATCGCGCGAATATGAGCTGCCGACCCGCTTCATCGAACTCGCCGGCGAGATCAATTCGGCAATGCCGCGTTATATCGTCGGCAAGCTCGCCGAAGCGCTCGACATCCGCGCCGGCAAGGCGCTGAGCCGCAGCCGGGTGCTCGTGCTTGGGCTCGCCTACAAGAAGAACGTCGCCGATATAAGAGAAAGCCCGTCGCTGCGGCTGATCGAGATCATCGAGGAGCGTGGCGGACATGCAGATTATCACGATCCCTTCGTCGCCGAGATCCCGCCGACGCGCGAATACCAGGCGCTGAAGGGCCGCAAATCGGTGACGCTGACGCCTGATACCATTGCCGGCTACGATGCGGTGCTGGTGGCGACCGACCACGACAAGGTGGATTACGCGGGGCTGTCGAAAAGTGCGGCGCTGATTATCGACACGCGCAACGTCTTCAACCGGCTCGGCCTCTCGGGCGATCACGTCGTCAAGGCGTGACGCAAACGTCACCGCATAAGTCTGCTATTTGGCAGCGACTCCCATCGAGATGGCGGGCGAGCTAATGTTCCGTACTGACTTTCCGGCAATCTGTACATATATCCGTACGCTTGGAAGTTGGGAAAGGATGTCGATGGCCCACGTTCGTTTGACGGAGTTCCGGCAAAATATTGCAACCTATTTTGATCAAGTCCTCTCTTCTCGGGCTCCTCTGCTCGTGACCCGTCAAGGTTCGGAAGCAATGGTCTTGGTTGCCGAAGGCGAATACGAGAGTATGCAAGAGATGTTACACCTGCTCTCGACGCCTGCTAATTCTGCCCGGCTACGCGAAAGTATCGGACAGCTTCGCAAGGGGCAGGTGGTAGAGAGCGATCCCACCCTCTGACATGAAATTGCTATGGACGCCGAATTCCTGGGAAGAGTACGAATACTGGCAGAAAAGCGACCAGAAGATGGTCGAGAAAATCAACGAGCTCCTGAAAGATACAAAAAGGTCGCCCTTTAAAGTTCTTGGCAAGCCAGAGCCATTGAAGGGCGATCTATCCGGATTTTGGTCAAGGCGCATCCTCGGAGAGCATCGGCTCGTCTACTGCGTGACTGGCAAGGGTTCCGACCAGGAGTTGGAAATCATTCAGTGCCGATTTCATTACGAAAAGTAGGTTCATGCGTGGTGCAGGTGATTGCGGCGTCCGAAAGATTGCGCGGTTACAGCGTTAGATCACGCTCGGCGCTGTAGAAAGCGACTTGCCGGTGATCTGGCTCGCGGCCACGGCATAACCGCCGGCGGCGCCATCGATGAAATGGATGTGATCGCGCGCGATCGGCGTCGGCACGAAGCAGGTCATCAACGCTGAGGATTGCCGATGCAGGCCGTAGCGGGCAACACCCTTGGCCTGTGCCTGTTGCAGCAGGGTCTCGATGCGCTTCAGGTGTTCGGCGTCGACGTCGATTGTCATTTTCAGCCCGTCGTCGAACTTGCGGAAATCGGAATTGTCGGCGACGTCGCGCTTGTAGCGGCGTGCATCGAAGCGGCCGAGCGGAATGCCGAGCCTGTAGCACACAACCGTGATGGCGAGCTGCAGGAAGATGAAGAGCTTTTGCCACAACCGCCGGCGCGGTGGGGCGGTGGCTTTGGCCTCACGATTGATGCCATGGAGCGAGAAGGCAAGGTCCGGACCATCGGCCGGTACCGGATGGCTGTCGCGGTTCTGCTCGGTGGTGATGGCGACAATGCCGCCGACGAGCTCTTGAAATTCCCGGCCTGGCCGACCTTCGCCAGGCACGGCGATAATCGAGACGATCTCGCCGTTTCTCGCATCGATCGGGCTCCAGCGGCAGGAGAGACCGGTGAGATCCGGGCGGGTTCCAGCGGGCGCGCGGGCAATGCCGTAACGGCCGAGCTTCATCTGTCTTTCGGCCCAACTGGTGCCGCCGCCCCAGAACATCGCATAGGTCACGTAGGGGCTTGCGGAGTAGCGCGCGACACGGACGTCGAGGCCCTCGGCGCGGGTGTCGGCGACCGGCACGATGGCGACGCGCAGCATCAGGCCCAAATCCTCTTCGACCCAGATCTGCACGGCGGCAAGGGCGCCGCGTGCCGCCGCCTCCAGCGAACCCGGAAGCGCGATCAGTGCGCCGTCACCGCCGAAGACAAAGGGATAGTCGCCCTTGCCGACCGCATTCAACACCGCTGAAATGACGCTGGCGCCTGCCATGTTGACGTCCTTGTAACGGCCGGCGCCGATCGCCTGCGTCGAGCCGACGATGTCGGCGAGCGCCAGCACCCATCCGTCCGGCAGCGGCCGGTAGTTGGCGGCGTCGGTCACGCCCTCGAATTCGCTGAAGAGCGGCACTTCGGCAAAAAAATCTTCGTCGGTCACGGTTTTCATGTCATCAAGCTTAGCACAGACCCATGTTGCCACTGCAACGCCAATTCCCATTTACGGCAATCGACTTGCCAAGGTTTCATGTGTTAGAGCATTACCTGCTTTTTCGGACGCACGGAAATGCTCTATCTTTTTGTTTTTACGCAATTCCGGATGCAAAACCGCTCTCGCACTTTTGCTGGAATTCCTCCAGGACCGCTGACGATTTCATGACGGATAGAGATTAGATGAGCCGCCTCGACAGCTTCATTCGCCGGTTGACGGCTCAACGCGACATTTTGAACTCGATCGTCGATCTGGTGGGGGAAATTGAAGGCCCGGTGCTGGAGTTCGGCCTCGGCAACGGCCGCACCTATGATCATCTGCGCGAGATTTTTCCCGGCCGGCGCATCGTCGCCTTCGACTGGGAAGCGCGCTCCTATTCGGCCTCGACACCAGAGGCAGAAGACATGGTGACCGGCAATATCCGCGAATCCGGCCAGGCCTTCGTCGGCATCGGCGCAGCCCTTGCCCATGCCGATATCGGCACCGGCCATGACGAGATCGACGCGGTGACGCTGACCTGGCTGCCGCAACTGATGGCCGGCGTGCTCGCCCATAACGGCGTCGCCGTCAGCGGGCTGCCGCTTGAGCATCCCGAGCTGGTGGCGCTGCCGCTGCCTGACGGCATCAAGGAAGGCCGTTATTTCCTCTACCGACGGACGTAGAGGATAGCATCGGCCCTGCTGCATAATTCCTGAAATCGGAATCGATTTAAGGATAAAATTATGCAGCCATTCAAACTGCTACTGCGCCGCGCGTCTGAAAAGACGCGGTGCTGTAGCGTTTCGGTTCACGCCACCAGACCCTTGGTCAGCTCCAGCGCCTGCCGTTCGAACAGCCGGCGATAGATACCGTTATTGAGCCGGATCAGCGCCTGGTGGTCGCCTTCTTCAACGATTTTTCCCTTGTCGAAGACCAGCAGCCGGTCCAGCGCCCGCACCGTGGACAGCCGGTGGGCGATGACCAGCGTCGTGCGGCCGTTCATCAGACGTTCCATGGCCTGCTGGATCTGCACTTCGCTCTCGCTGTCGAGGCTCGACGTCGCTTCGTCCAGGATTAGCACCGGCGCATCCGCCAGGAAGGCACGGGCAATGGCGACACGCTGCCGCTCGCCGCCCGACAGCTTGACGCCGCGTTCCCCCACCATCGTCTCATAGCCCTTGGGAAGGTCCATGATGAAGTCGTGGGCACTCGCCTGTTTCGCCGCCTGCTCGATCTCGCGCCGCGAGGCGTTCGGCCTGCTATAGGCGATGTTTTCCGCCAGCGTTCGGTGGAACAGGATAGGCTCCTGTTGCACGATGGCGATCTGGCCGCGCAGGCTTGATTGCTTGACCCCTGCAATATCCTGCCCGTCGATGCGGATCGCGCCCGAGTTGACGTCATAGAGGCGCTGGATGAGCTTGACGAAGGTCGTCTTGCCCGAGCCCGAATGCCCCACCAGGCCCACGCGTTCGCCCGGCTTGATGGTGACCGAAAAATCCTCGTAAAGCGGAGTGGGATGAGCGCCGTACTGGAAGGTGATGCGATCGAAGACGATCTCGCCCTCCCTGATCTTGACAGGCTTGGCGTTGGGCTTGTCCTCGATATCGAGCGGCATCTTGTCGAGCAGCACCAGTTCTTCCATGTCGTTGACGGCACGCTGCAGGTTGCGGATGTCCTGGCCGACATTGCGCAGATAACCTTGCAGAACGAAGAACATGGCCAGCACGAAGGTGATGTCGCCAGGCGTCGCCAGCCCCTGCCGCCACATCACCAGGCCCGTTCCCAGAATGCCGGCCTGCATCGAAACCATCATGAAGCCCTGGATCGTGCCGCTCAATGTGCCGCGCTTCCATGTCCGCCGCGTGCGGCTGTCCCATCTGGCGAGCACTTGGCCCAGTCGCGTCTCTTCGCGGCTTTCAGCGCCGAAGGCCTTGACCACCGAATTGCAGCTGATGGCATCTGCCAGCGCACCACCCAGCTTGGTGTCCCAGGCGTTGGCAAGCCTTGCCGCCGGCGATACGAAGCCCATGGAAAGCGCCACGGTCACACCGATATAGATCAGCGACCCCGCAGCCACGATCAGGCCCATGATCGGCCAGTAGCTGCCGAGCACGATACTGGCGCCCACCAGCATGACGATGGACGGCAGCAAGGCGACCAGCAGCAGGTCGTTGAGCGAGTCGAGCGCCCACATGCCGCGGGTGATCTTGCGCACCGTCGAACCGGCAAAGCTGTTGGCGTGCCAGTCGGTCGAGAACCGCTGCACCTTGTGGAAACCGTTGTTCGTCACATCCGCCATGGTGCGGAGCGTCAGCCGGATAATGCCGTTGAAGATGAACCAGCGCAATGCCACGCTGGTCAGGCCCAGTGCCACGACGATGACGAAGGCGCGCAGCGCCCGGTCAGCCGCGTTGCTACCGGCAATGGCATCGACGATCTGGCCGGAAAACACCGGCACCATGACTTCGGCCAGCGTGCTTGCTATCACCAACACGATGATAATGCCCACTAATACAGGCCGATGGCGCCAATGATGGAAAACAAAGCCGAGCACATGGCGATAGGCATCGGCGCGGAAATCGAGCTTCTTGCGAGTCATTTTAATCGCTCGGCGCCGTGTTCGGCAACCGGTCCTCAAAATAGAGAGTTGGAAGGCACAGCCCAAGCGGGAGACGAAATAATCCCGTCAGATCATCGGGCTATGAATTAAGGGAAAACCGCATGTCGGGCGCGCTTGAGGCGGGCCGCGAATGGAAATGACCTAGCGTCGGGACATTCCGCACGGGAAGGTTTCGATGATTGCTGGCATGCAACGCCTCCCTTATGTTTGAACTAAAGCGGTGAGCGTTTTGTACCGAAGCAATTCGCCATTGCCAAGCGGATATTTGCAACCTTACAGAAAGTGATGCGGAAACGACACACCTTGTGCGCTGCGAGTGACGGTTCGGGCCGGCGTGCTCGCTTCACAACGAAGGAAGATCGTTACTTTCTCTACCGAGAGATGTAATCACCGCTCATGAGGCGCAGGAATAGGATGTAGTCGGGAGGGCGGTCAGTTTTGCCTCGAAGTCGGCGGCGATTTTGTCCAGCGTCACACTGTCCAACCGTCGCAGCAGCAGGGCCTGTGCCTCCTTCATCGCGTCGCCGAGAGCGACATTCACCGCCTGTTCCACGAGGCATTGCGGCTGATCGTCGGCTGGGCCGATGGCGAAGAGATGCGGTTCGCCGATGGCGCGGTAGACGTCGAGCAGGGTGATCTCGGACAGCGGACGCACCAGTGTCCAGCCGCCGCCATGGCCTTTCTCGGAGCGGACATAGCCCTGTTGGCGAAGGCCGGCCATGGTGCGGCGGACGACGACCGGATTGGTGTTCAGCATCTTGGCAATCATTTCGGAGGTCGCCGAATGCTGGTGCTTATCCATGTGGATCAGCACGTGCAGCATGCGTGAAAGGCGGCTGTCATTGCGCATGGCTCTCTTTCCTGTCGATCGGACGGATCATTATCGCAAGCGGATCGTAACAAGACAAGTAACATGATGCTTGACGGCGCCAATTCATGTAACTTATGTTGAGCCATGAGTTCGATATCAAGGGAGAGTTCCATGTGGTTTGAAGCCATGATCATCGGCGGAAATTTTTCCGGCCTGTCGGCCGCCATGCAGCTGGCCCGGGCGCGGCGGCGCGTGCTGCTCGTTGACGCCGGCGCGCCGCGCAATCGGTTTTCTGAAGCGTCGCATGGGTTCCTCGGCCAGGACGGCCAGACGCCGGCGGCGATCATGCGGGAGGGAAAACGGCAGCTTTCGCTCTATCCGAGCATCACCATCCGCCAAGGGAAAGTCGTCCGGGCGCAGAGCGATGGTGACGGGTTCATTGTCGGCACCGAAGACGGCAGCGAAGAACGAGCCGCGCGCATCGTTCTCGCAACCGGCGTCAGCGACACACTGCCCGAGATCCCCGGCCTCAAGGAGCGATGGGGCCGTTCCGCGCTGCACTGCCCCTATTGTCACGGCTTTGAGGTCAGCGGCGGCAAGCTCGGCGTTCTCGCAAACCATCCGCATTCGGCCCATTCCGCCATGATGATCCCGGACTGGGGCGCGACGACCTTTTTCACCCAGGCGCTGTTCGAGCTCGACGAAGAGCAATTGGTGAAGCTGACCGCCCGTGGCGTCCGGATCGAACGCAGCCCTATCGTGGAATTGTTGGGCGACAATTTGAAGCTTGAGGCCGTTCGCCTCGCCGATGGCCGCGTCGTGCCACTCGATGCCGTCTTCGTCGCGCCGAAAACGACGATGGCTAGCCCGGTTGCCGAACAGCTCGGCTGCGCCTTCGACGACGGCCCGTTCGGGCCAATCATTCGGATCGCCGATAACAAGGAAACCACCATCAAGGGTGTCTTCGCCGCCGGCGATGCGGCAAGCGCCATGCACAATGCCACGCTCGCCTCCGCCTCAGGCGTGCTCGCCGGCGTGCACTGCCATCAATCGCTGGTGATGCAGTCGGCGGCATGAGGCAAAACAGCAGGTTAAACGGGCTGAATCTTCCCCCAGCAGGTCAGGGACCTTTACGTCCACCTCGTGACCAAGGTGAAAATCTCAACGCGTTAATCATTGCTTTTAAAATAATGGTCCCAATGCAACCGACTTATTGCAATTTCTACGTTTGAATTGTAGCTGTTTTCATCTGAATGACTAACAAGCAAGACGATGGTGAAACCGTGGATCACCGCGCTTGCAGCAAGCTGAAATGGGGGCATTTCATATGGGGTTTACTGATGCTGTTCGGACCGTTCTGACGCAGAAATACGCAACCTTTTCCGGCAGGGCCTCCCGCTCGGAATATTGGTGGTTCGTGCTGTTCTATACCTTGGTTGGGCTCGCGCTTGTAATTTTGGCTTTGGCGGTAGGCGCTTTTTCCGACCAACAGGGTGGAGTTTCGTCAGCGGTGGTCGCCATCATGGTGATCGGCGGATTGTTTGGGCTTGCAATCTTTATACCAATATTATCCCTTCAGGTTCGCCGTTTTCACGATCGCGACATTTCCGGTTGGTGGTATTTGGCGCTGATCGTCCTGGGCATGGTTCCCTATATCGGTACCATTACGGGTCTCGCGATCACGGTTATTTCCGTAATGAGGGGCACGGATGGTCCGAACAGGTTCGGGCCGGATCCGCTGCGTCCCGAAGCAAGAGCAGAGGTCTTTGCCTAGCAGCATGACCATCCGCACTGTCAGCCTGCTGGTGGCTCTGTTGCTCGCCGCTTCGGCTCAGATTTCGTCTGCGTGGGCGCAGGACAGCGACACTCGGCAGGTTGTGGGCGGTGATCATCGAAAGAGCGCCGTCGGAGCCGAATATGCCGCCCAGTGTCAGCAGAACGGATTGCGCTGCACGCTCGTCTATGCCGATGCCTCTGCAAAGGTCGAACCGGCATCGAATACGACAAAATCGTCGCCTCAACGCAAGCCGTTGATGAGCCCGCGGGAGCCGGTCGTCAACGGTCCTCTGGCGGTTGCCGTCGTGCTTGTCGGTCTCATCGTGGTCATCGGTTTATGGATACGCTTCGGTAATGGCGGCGTCTTGCTTTCATCTGCGCCACGCGACATTAAACGGCAGGGGGAGGCGCCGGAAAGCTGGCGCACGTCAGCAGCCGAGGCCGAGGAAAAGCCGAGCGACTTTCTGCAGCGCATTGCCGCCATGGCGGATCGCAGGCAGGCGCTTGTCCTGCTGCTCAGACATTGCCTGCTGCACGCGGCAGATGTGACGGGAACACGGCTTTTCCGCTCGGATACGGAACGGGCCGTTTTCGCCCGTCTGCCGGACAATATGCCCGACCGCGATCGGCTTGAAAATTTTCTGACCGCAGTGGAGCTCGTTCATTACGGTGGCCGCACGCTTGCGGAAAGCCATTTCGGCATCCTTCTGACGACCGCGCGCGGCTTGCTGTCATCGGGCAGAGTAGCCAATGCGTAACGCGGGGCCTCTTCTGTTGCTGGGGCTGTTGCTTGCGCTGGCGGCGCTGGCAGTCTTTGCGCTTTCGCGCGGCAGCGATTTCGACCGCTCGCCGCTTGGCAACAAGGGGTTGGAAACGTGGCTGCAAGCCAAGGGTATCCCTGTCGTACGATCCGACCCTCATGTCGCTCGGGCGCGTTCGGAAATCTCGCTGCGCATCATTCCCCTGTCGATACGCCAAGCCATGGTTGTCGCACCTCAGGCAAGCGAGGAAGCGGATGACGCAGGCCCGGAAAGCCCGATCCGGGAGTCAAACCGCTATGCGTTGCCGACGCTGATCAT
The DNA here is from genome assembly GCF_025200775.1 of Rhizobium sp. WSM1274. NCBI lineage: Bacteria > Pseudomonadati > Pseudomonadota > Alphaproteobacteria > Hyphomicrobiales > Rhizobiaceae > Rhizobium > Rhizobium sp. WSM1274. The sequence continues at coordinate 68,535 of NZ_CP104140.1, forward strand.
ATTGCCGAAATGGCGCGGCAGCGTCTCAACGGATGGTGTTGCCAGCACATCGGGACTGATCGATCTCGCCGATATCGGCGGCGAACTCGACAAGCTCGGTTATTCAGATTTTGGCTTTGCCCGTAGCAGCACCGATTTTGAAGAGGCGCAGCCGCAGCCGAAACCGGGCCAGCCCATCAACATCGCCCTCTATCAGGCGCAAACCTTCGAACGGTCGGGCCTGCCGAGCGGTTGGGAGGAGCTGGCGGGCACACCGTCGGGCGCGCTGCTACTGCGTGGCGAGGACGACCCGAACGTCTATCTGCTGTCGGATCCGGACCTGTTGAACAATCACGGACTGGCTCTGGCCGATAACGCCTCCTTTGCCGTGTCGCTCGTCACGCTGTTGCGCGGCGCGGGCGAGAAGCGGCCGGTCTATCTGGATACGGCCGGCCTGCCTCTGGATAGTAAGAAACCGGCGGATGAAGGCCGGACCTACGAGCGCTCTGCCTCCGATTTCAAGCGGTTTTTCGCTTATCCGCTGTCCGTCATCTGGGGAGTGCTGTTCGTCGTCGCCGCTATTTGTTTCTGGCGCGGCGCCTATCGCTTCGGGCCTGCTTTGCCCGAGGCATCCGCAAACACCGAGATGTCGAAGACGGCCGCGATCGACGCGACGGCGCGTCTGCTGCGCCTGTCAGGCAATGATGGCCGGATGACCGGACAGTTCGTGCTCCATCTGCTTGCGGACAAGGCGCAACTGGTCTTCGGCCCCGGAGCCGGAAACGAGGCAGGCGTAGAGCGGCTGTTTCAACGCCTGGCGCGCCGCGATCAGGCGGCGGCGAAGGCATTGCACTCGTCAGCGCAAGCGCTGATCGATCGTGGGCATCGGATGACGCGGGCGGATCTGCACCGCAATCTCGAAATATTTAGAAAGTCGCTAGAACAGGATGATTTCAGGCCGGGTCGGCCTAAAATCTGAATCCTGTTCTAAATTAAAGAGTTAGAGCATGATGTCGTCCGAAAACCGCTTACACATTTCGGCATCATGCTCGAGGGAGCATTGATCTTGGATCTAGGTGAATTTCGCAATCTTATCGCCGCGGTTCGTGGCGAAATCGGCAAAGCGGTGCAGGGGCAGGATGCGATCATCGACCTCGTCCTGATCTCGATCTTTGCCGGCGGCCACTGCCTCGTCGAAGGTCCGCCCGGCACAGCCAAAACCTTGCTTGCCCGGTCGGTCTCCGCCGCCATGGCGCTGCAATATCGCCGCATCCAGTTCACGCCAGACCTGATGCCCGGCGATGTTCTGGGCGTCAATCTCTTCAATTTCCAGACCAATCAGTTCCACCTGACCAAGGGCCCGGTCTTTACCGACATTCTTCTCGCCGACGAGATCAATCGCGCCCCCCCGAAGACGCAATCGGCCCTGCTGCAGGCGATGAACGAGCGGATGGTCACGCTTGACGGAACCGATTATTCCCTGGGACCGGATTTCTTCGTGCTTGCCACGCAAAACCCGATCGAGCAGCAGGGCACCTATCCCTTGCCCGAAGCACAGCTCGATCGCTTTCTGTTCAAGCTCGTCGTCGAATTTCCCAGCCGCGATACGGAAATTGCCATCCTCTCCAAACATGCGACGCAGGCGCTGAAATCAGACCTGCGCAACGCCGGCATCCGTCCGCTGGTCACGAGTGCCGCACTCGCTACGGGGCGGGCGCTGATCGATGCGATCCATCTGGACACCACGATCCTGACCTACATCGTCGACTTGGTGCGCGCCACGCGCTCCGATCCCGACATTCTCTATGGTGCGTCCACCCGCGCGGCCGACGCGGTAGCATCGGCAGTGCGCGTGCGAGCGGCTTTCGAGGGAAGGGATTACGGCTTGCCGGACGATGTCCAGGCGTTGCTGGTGCCTGCCTTGCGCCATCGCATCGTACTTTCGCCCTCGGCGGAAATTGACGGGCGCACGCCGGACGAGGTGCTGCGCAATATCATGAACCGCGTGGACGCGCCCCGTTAAATGCGGCCATCCTCCACTCTGATCGCGCTCGTTCTGATATCAGCCGCGGTGACGGTCTTCACCAGCGTGTGGTGGCGCGACATGAGCTCCTTCTTGCTCCTCATGTGGCTTGCGCTTGCAGCCCTGACCGTCGCCGATTTGGTCATCTCCAACCTGGCGGGGAGGATGACGATCGATTTCGATCTGCCGCCGCAAGGCTTTGTCGGCCACACCGCCGCGTTTACGGTCGGCATCCGGCCGCAGAAGGGCGCGCTGCCCCGGAAAATCGAAATCCGGCTCGATCTCGCTCCCGAGCTGGTCGTCGACGAAATCAGATGGCTCGACCCTGCATCGGGTGCCGGTGAAGGAGAGGTCAAGGCCTCTCTGGACCTTCATCTGACCCGGCGGGGACGATACGCTGTCCACGAGCTATGGCTGAAGTGGTCATCGCGATTGAAGCTGCTCGAGATCATCGCAAAGATGCCCGTTGGGCAAGAGATCGCTGTCCAGCCCGACATATCGCCGGTGCTGTCTGGAGCGATCAAGACCCAGATCCTGCCGCTGGAGGCCGGCCAGAAGGATTTGCGGTTGCGCGGCGAGGGATCGGAATTCCACCAGCTGCGTGAATTTGTAAGCGGCATGGATCCGCGCAGCATCGATTGGAAGCGCTCGGCGCGCATGCGCAGCCTCGTCGTGCGCGAGATGAGGGCCGAACGAAACCACCAGATCATCCTCTGCGTCGATTCCGGACGGCTGATGGCCGAGCAGCTTGCCGGCTTCACGAAGCTCGATCGCGCCATCAATGCGGCGCTCGCCATGTGCTGGGGCGCAGGCCTTGCCGGCGATCTTGTTGGCTTCTACAGCTTCGACAGCCGTCCGCGTCTGTTCGTGCCGGCCTTGCCCGGACGAGCGGCCTTTCCGCGGCTGCAGACGGTGTGCGCCGGGCTGCGCTACGAAACCCAGGAGACCAACCATACCTTGGGACTGAGCCACCTGTCAGGACGCCTGAAGCGACGGTCGCTGATTGTGATATTCTCCGATTTCGTCGACACCATCACGGCGGAGCTGATGATCGAGAACATGCAGGTGCTCGCCCGGCATCACTTTGTCGTCTATGTCGCCTTGCGCGATCCGATGCTGGCCAAGCTCATCGAACCTGAGGAAACGACGCTCGATGCCGTCGCTCGCTCGGTTGCGGCGCGCCAGATCCTGCAGGAGAGGCGCGCCGTCATGGAAAAGCTGGCGCGTCTCGGGGTGCTTTGCCTCGACAGCACGCCGGAGGCACTAACTGCGGATCTCATTGCGCGCTACATCGAAATCAAATCCCGTGAGATGATATGATGGATATCGGTATCGACGGCAGGATGGATAGGGGCGCGACAGTCAATGTCGGCGCCGTTCAGAACGATACGCTTCGTTCGGCCCGCTTCCGGCTGGAGCGCGAGGCACACTGGCGCCAACTGGACGAACTGGTGACGCGTGCCGAGAAAGGGGGCGCAGCCGCACTCGGCTATGATGAAGTCCGCAATCTCGCCACCGGATACAGGCAGGCGATGAACTCGTTGAGCGTGGCGCGCGATATTTCCCTCGATCGCGCCTTGATCGCCTATCTGGAAAGCCTCTGCGCCCGGGCCTATCTCGTCGTCTACGCTCCTCAGGAAAGCCTTGGCGGCCTAATGAGGCGCTTGCTGTTGCACGGCATTCCCCAGGCGGTGCGGCGCTCGGTCCTGCCTTTGTTCATCGGCTTCCTGGCGCTCATTCTGGGCGCGCTGGCCGGATACAGACTTTGCGCCAACGACCCGAGCTGGTTCTATACCTTGGTGCCGCCGGAGATGGCCGACCAGCGCACGCCCGATGCCTCGACCGATTACCTCCGCTCGACCATCTATGGCAATGAAGGGCATGACAGCGACCAGTTGGCCGCATTTTCCAGCTTTCTCTTTTCCCACAACACCACCATCGTCATCCTGATCTTCACCCTTGGTGTTTTCCTGTCGGTGCCGAGCTTCATCCTGACCTTTTACAATGGTCTGATCCTCGGCGCGTTCTTCGCGATGTTTTATCGCAGAGGGCTAGGCTACGACGTCTTCGCCTGGCTCTCGATCCACGGCGTCACCGAGCTTGCGGCCATCGCCATTGCCTGCGCCGGTGGGGCAAGGCTCGGACTTGCCGTTCTCCTTCCCGGTGCCAGAACGCGAAAGGAAGCCTTGCGCCACCAGGCGCATGATGCCGTCAAGCTCGCCATCCTGGCGGCGCTGATGCTTGTCGCGGCAGCCTTCATCGAAGGCTTCCTGCGTCAGCTGATCCAGGATCCGCTCTGGCGCATCGTCATCGGTTGGGGGATGGGCCTCTTCTGGGTAGGCTGGCTGCTGCTTGGAGGTCGCCAAAGCAAGGTTTCGCGTGAGGCCATGCGATGAGCCAGACAGTCACGGACGGCAGCCACGTCGAGCAGTTCATACCGCCTGAGGGCGTCCCGATCAGCTTCGCCATTGCCTCGATCGGAACCCGTTTCGGCGCGCAATTCCTCGACATCGTCTTCACCTCGATCATCATATTCATCTGCGCTGTGGCCATCCTCTTCACAGGCGTGCTGCCTATGACGGCGGAGGCGATGCTCATGGTGATGCTCGGTTTTTTGGTGCAGACCCCCTATTACATTCTCTCGGAGCTCATCTGGAACGGACGCACGCTCGGAAAGAGAATCACGGGCATCCGCGTCATCAACATGGACGGACGGCGGCTCACGCCGCACCAGGTGACCGCACGCAACCTGATGAAACAGGTGGAGATTTTCGCCCCCATGGGCCTTTTGGCTTCGGTCGGCACGCAGTCGGTCTGGGAAAACGGTCTGACGAGCCTCTGGCTTCTAGCGGTGGTCGTCGTCCCCTTCACCAACCGACGCCGGCAAAGGCTTGGCGACATCATTGCCGGCACCCTGGTGGTCGACACTCCGCGTTCCGTGCTCTTGTCCGACCTTGCGCTGTCTGCTCCTGCCGCCGTCTCGTCGCAGGCGGAATTCGAATTCCTGCCGGAACATCTCGATATCTACGGCAAATATGAGCTGCAGACGCTGGAGGACGTGCTTCGCGACTCGACGAAGACAGCCAACCATAAAGAGATCGAACAGATCGTGCGAACCATTACCCGGAGGATCCGGTATGAAGACACGGTGAAGCCCGGCCGGGGACTGGTTTTCCTGAATGAGTTCTATCGCGCCCAACGCGAGCATCTCGAGAGCTTGAAGCTTTTCGGCACGCTTCGCGAAAACAAATATCATGAGCATTCGCGATCAGAGGCGAAGAAGCTCGTTTGATGGGGTGAATGCTTTGGGACGAAAGTGGCAAGTCACCGCCACCAATTGATGAACGTCTTTTTTGAAGCATTGAGAAGGCTTGAGCTCGACGACAGGTGATCGGATGCCAGTTTGGCTGTTGTTAGAGCCCTCCTACCGATCGAACTCTGAAGGAATTGTGGTTTTGAGTTGGAGAGAAGTTACTTCGGAAATCCGCCGGGTTGTACTATGCCCATAGATTGTACTTTAGGGATAATGTAATGAAGCTACGTATTTTAGGCGCTTTCGCGCTTGTTCTTGCTGCTACGGGTCACGCTCAGGCCGACGAACGCGCCGCCGCATCAGCAATCTTCTTTCATGATGTGACGAAATCGACATGCGGTTTCAAGATGACGCCAGAGTCGGCGTTAAAAGCTGCAACCACTCTTGGAATGTCGGGTCTTATTAGCGAGCCATTGCTTTCGGCGGTGTTTGCAATTTGTGGAGAAGTAAAAAAGGGAAACAAAAGCAAAACCATTGTAATCCAGGTTCCCGACAACCGCAAAGTGCTGCGGAAAGTCATGATTGAAAGAGCCAAGTGGTGGCAAGCATGATAAGGGCGGCAGCGCTTGGCGGAGATGACAAACCCGCTGTAACCGCCGGATACCGAAGCAAGTGACAAGTGCTGCATCTTCACCGCGTGTCTGGTGAATTTCAATTGACGCAGGGGAAAGAGTCTCTCCGGCATGCATGGCCGAACATTTAAGGCAGAAACAGCACGTTGTACTGTCCGAAATTGCCCGGCAGGTCGCGGACCTTCATTTCCTCTTCGCGGTCCTCGAAGACGACGAGGCAATCCTCGTAGAACCCCGACAGCATCGATATGAAGGCTTTCGTTCCCTCCGGGCCGTAGAAGAGCGGCGTGAATTCCATATAGAGCGGCACGCGGCGGGCAAGCAGCGGCCGCATCGAGCGGCAGGCGACCGGCTCGTAGCCTTCGATATCCATCCAGACGAGGCCGATTGCGGCCGGATCGACCGAAAGACCGGCAAGGATCTCGGAAACCGGCTTCACCGGCACGCTGATCTTCCTGTCTGTCGGGCTTTGACGGATGGCGCTGCTCTTGCCGTGATTGTTGAGGTTGAGGAAAAAGTCGATCTCGCCTTCGCTCTCGCCGGCGGCGCAGTTGACGAGGCGGACTTTCTCCTCCAGCCGATTCTGGCGAATATTGAGGGCAAGCAGCGGGAAATTGCGCGGATCGGGCTCGATGCTGACAACATGGGCGTAGGTGTCGCTGAGGGCGAAATAGACGGTCTGGGTGCCGATATTGCCGCCGATCTCCAGCAGCGTCGCGTCCTTTCGCAAGAGGCCGCGCTCGCGCAGGATGGCGATCAGCCGGTCGACGGCCTCGCGCTCGAAATGGCCCTTTCGGAAGACCTTGCGGCCGATATAGTCGGCGGGCGAGAAGGTCATCAGGTGGTCGCCGGCGTCGATCGTCATCGAGACGACGCGCGGGCCGATATTTTCGATCAGCAAGCGGCGGCCGAAGCGGGTGTCGAAGAAGCGCGAAGCGGCTCTATTGCGCGCCTTGCGCAGCCGGCGGCTCCAGTATTTGGTGGTCAGCCAGGGCTTGCCGGGCATCAGTCTTTTCCTTCGAGCGGTTCTGCTGCTTTCTCTCTCGGAATGACGTAGACTTTCAAGGGCAGGGCCCGGCCGCGCACACTGATTTCACGGCTTTCGATGCCGGAAAGATCAGCACCCGAAAGGGTCGCCACCGGTTCGGAGATGACGATCGCCGCTTCGAACTCTTTTGCAGCGCTTTCCAACCGGCTCGCGACATTGACGGTATCGCCGATCGCCGTCATGCTGCGCACCCGGCCGTATCCCATCGTGCCGACGACGGCGGGACCGGTGTGAATTCCGATGGCGATGCGCAGCGGCAGCGCCAGTTCATCGGCCAACTCGGCAGCGAGTTTCTCGACCTCGGCGACGATCGCGGCTGCTGCGTTGAGCGCCTGGCGGCAGGCTTCCTCCGGCGCGGTATTGAGGCCGAAGAGCGCCATGGCGCCGTCGCCGATGAACTTGTCGAGCCGCCCGCCCGCCTGCTCCACCGCCTTGCCGATGATGGCGAAATAGCGGTTCAGCAGGAAGACGACGTCGAAGGGCAGGCGGGTTTCCGTCAGCGTGGTGAAATGGCGGATATCGACGAAGAGCACGGCGATTTCACGCTCGCGGCCGGGGCTCGTTTCCTGGCTGTTGGCAGGAAGGGCTGCCTCGACCGCCGGGACGAGAAGCGGCGCGACCGCAACGTCGCGGTTCGGACGAAGCTGGCAGGCGAGCCGGACATCCGGGCCGGCATTGATGCGCTTCAGCGTCGTCTGCTCCATCTTGTCGGGGGCCGGCAGGCTTTCGTAATCGCCAAAGATCTGCACGCGGCAGGTGGAGCACTGGCCCTTGCCGCCGCAGACGGCATAATGCGGCAGGCCACCGAGGCGGCTCGCTTCCAGCACCGAGAAGCCGCGCGGCACCCGGATCACCTCGCCGCCTGGATAATTCACGGCGACCTGATCGAGCCGCTCCTTCAGCTTGCGCCGGGCGCGGGCGACGACGACGATGAGCAGCGAGGCCGAGAAGGCGCCGTAGAGCCCGGCGCGGATCACGGCGACCTGACGGTGAACGTCCGGGTTCGAGGCGTAGCGGGTGTTGACCCCCTCCTTGTAGGCGCTGACCGTCATTGACTGCTGGTAGGAAGGGTCGGCGAGCGCCCGGCCCATTTCGACGAAGCCCAGCAGCGCGAGCACCGGCACGAGGATAGCAAGCGCCAGCATTAGCGGAGCGAAGTCCGGATACCAGGAGCGGTAGCGCAGCCAGAAATGGATGCCGATGCAGCCGTGGATCCAGACGGCGACAACGGCGAACACCTGCCGAACGCCGTTTGTCGGGTTCCTGATCCAGAGCATTCCGACGACCGTCTCGTAGTCATCGATGTAGCCGTAGAATTCGTGGGCGATGCGCGTACCGATGACATGATCGAGGAGCAGCAGCGGGATCATCAAGCCGAGCACGATCTGCGCCATTTCCCCCTTCGGCATGACGAGGCTGCGGCGCATGTAGATGGCGCGCAGCACCAGCGCGATATGGATGAGGACCGACGAATAGAAGATGGCGGTCCCCAGAGGATTGCGCCAGATCGCCAGGAAGAGGTGGGCGGCTTTATCGGCGGCAGCGACGGAAATCAGGCCAATCGCATGGTTCGACAAATGGAAGAGGACGAAGATGAAAATGACGAGGCCGGAACCGAGCCTCGCCCTTCTGATCGTACGCTCCGAAAAAATCCCTGTGGCCGAGACCGTCGTCATTCATTCCCGTTCTTGTCGATGTAACCGCAGGCCCATAGAGATTGAGAAAGAGGCGGAATTGCTTCGATCGCGATCACATTCCATATGCTTATGCGCAAGTTTCCGGCAAAGGGACAAGAGCGGAATTTTTCCGACGGGCGCGAAAGTTGTAAACAGTCTGTCTCACGTGAGGTGTCAATGCGGGTGGCTTTCTACGCGCCGATGAAATCGCCGAACCATCCGGTGCCGTCGGGCGACCGGCTGATGGCGCGACTGCTGATCCGGGCACTGGAGCTTGGCGGGCATCAGGTCGACGTCGCCTCCGAATTCCGTACCTATGCCTCGACACCGCAAGCCGCAGCGGCGCTTGAACCCGCCATCGGCGCCGAACTGGAGCGGCTGCGGCTAAGATGGAAATCCGCGCCGCGGCCGGAACTCTGGTTCTGCTACCACCCCTATTACAAATCGCCCGATCCCTTCGGGCCGGCGATATCAGCCGAATTCGCAATTCCCTACGTCACCGCCGAATCCTCCTATGCGGCAAAACGCGATCGAACCGGCTGGGCAGCTTCACAGAAGCTGGTGGGCGAGGCGATCATGCGGGCGGCGGTCAATATCAGCTTCACCGGGCGCGACCAGGCCGGACTTGCCGCCGCCTTTGCGCAGGCGCGCCTTGCCAGGCTTAACCCCTTCATCGACACGGCGTTGTTCGAGACGGTGTCGCCAGCGCCCGATCAGCGCCGGCTGATGACGGTCGCGATGATGCGGGCCGGCGACAAGATGGACAGTTATGTCATGCTTGCAAAAGCGTTGCGGCTGATCGAAGACCGGCTCTGGACGCTGGCCGTCATCGGCGATGGTCCGTTGCGGCAAGAGGTGGAGGCGCTGTTTGCCGGCTTTCCCGGCCGCATCGAATGGCTGGGCGAGCGGAATGTCGTCGAGATCGCCGAATTGCTCGGACATGGCGGCATCTATGTCTGGCCCGGCTGCGGCGAAGCCTACGGTCTCGCCTATCTCGAGGCCCAGGCAGCCGGTCTTCCTGTCGTGGCGCAGGCAACGGCAGGCGTGCCAGCGGTGGTCGAGGCTGGCGTGACCGGCCTGCTGACGCCGGAGGGTGATGTCGCTGCCTATGCAAGGGCGATCGCAACCCTGCTCGGCGACGGTCAAAAGCGTGACGCGATGGGGCAGGCGGCACGATGCTTCGTGCTCGAGGAGCGTTCGCTTGCGAGGGCTGCCCGTGTCTTGGACGGGATTTTGCGCAGAAGCGCAGGAACAGGAGTGAGGTGATGAACTGGGAACCGTTGGGCCGCGAGCTTGAACGCTGGCGTGCCGCCGGCCGCGTGGTGCGGTTCTGGCTCAGGGACGACGACGCCGTCGAGCCGACGCCTGATCTGGAAAAGCTGCTGTCGCTGACCGGCGACAACGGAATTCCGCTGACGCTTGCCGTCATTCCCGCCCTGACGGGTGAGGCATTGGCCGCGCGGCTGGCGGGGGGAGCAGGCGTCGCTGTCGCCGTGCACGGCTGGTCCCACACCAATCACGCCGGACCTGAGCGCAAGAAGCAGGAACTCGGCGGCGAACGGGCGTCCGAGGTGGTGCTCGGCGAGTTGCGTGAGGGATTACAGCGCCTGAAGCGGCTCCATCCGGCTCGCTTCCTGCCGGTGCTGGTGCCGCCGTGGAACCGGATCGATGCCGCCCTGATTCCTGCATTGCCCGAACTCGGCTTTGCCGCGCTTTCGACTTACGGGCGGGCAAGAGAGGGCGGACCAATCCCGCTGCTCAACACCCACGTCGACATTATTGACTGGCACGGCACGCGCGGCGGCCGCAGCGAGGGGGAACTGGTGGCCGAACTGGTCGCTGAACTCCGCGACCGGCTTGCCGGCAGCGACGAGCCGATCGGCGTGCTCACTCACCATCTGGTTCATGATGCGGCCGCCTGGGATTTTCTGTCCGCCTTGTTTGCAGCGACGGGCCGGCATCCCGCCGTCCGCTGGTCATCGGCGTCGGAATTGCTAGAGCCTTAGACATTGCCGATCAGGCGGCGTGAAACTCGCCCGAGAAACTCTCGCATGAGTGCTACGACGTCATCGAGATGCGTCTCGAGCAGCCAGTGGCCGCCGCCGAGCAGATGCAGTTCGGCATCCGGCAGATCGCGCATGTAGGCTCGCGCCGATTTTTCCGGCATGTAGTGATCATTCGGACCCCAGACGATTAAAGTCGGAGGCCGATATTCGCGCAGATATTTGCGGTGTTCCGGGAACCACGCCCGGTTCTCCTTCAGTCCGGCGATCAGGTCGATGGCGATTTCCTTGCGCCGCGGCGTGATCAGCGACCAGTGCAGCTTCCAGAGATCCGGCGGGACCGTGTCGGCCAGAAGCGGCGGCAGATCGTTGAGGAATTCCTCCTTGAAGGTCTCCTCGCTGACTGTCTCCGCCAGCACCTTCTTCATCTCGGATCTCGGAAGCGTCCATGTCGCCTCGATCTCCGCATACTTCGGCCCGAGGGCATCATCATAGGGGATGTCGCCGTTCTGGATGATCAGCGCCAAGATGCGCTGGGGGTCCTTGATCGCCAACCGCGCACCGATAGGCGACCCGAAGTCGTGGAGGTAGAGGACAAACCGGTCGACATTCATCGCGCTGACGAAGGCCTCCAGCCAGGCAGCGTATCCGTCGAAGCTGTAGTCGAAATCATCAGGCGTGCCGCTGTAGCCCGCACCCGGGAAATCCGGCGCAATCAGGCGCCAATGGTCGGCAAGGCGTGGCATGAGATTGCGAAATTCATAGGATGAGCAGGGATATCCGTGCGGCAGCAACAAGACCGGAGCATCTTCTCGGCCGGCCTCGCGGTAAAAAGTCTCGACGCCTGCAACCGTAACGAAGTGATGTCGGACGAGCGTGGCCACGTTCACGTTCGGTCCTCCTCATACTGCTCGGCGCCCTCCACCGGTCGCAGCCACGCTTCGCGGCGCTTGATCCAGAGTTCGTAGCGTGGCACCAGTGGCGTCGGCGCCTGCGAGAGGATGCCGAGCTTGATTTCCGCCTCCTGGTCATCGGCGGAAAACAGGCGCGCGCCGCAGCCGGTGCAGAAGCGTCGGCCGTGGAATTCGCCGGTTTCGCCGGAATGTTCAAACTGGCCGGCGGGCCAGACCCCGTAGAAGGTGAAGGCCGAACCGCTTTCTTTTCTGCAGTCGGTACAATGACAGATGCCGACGCGCAGCGGTTCGCCCCGCACAGAAAGCTGCACCTGCCCGCAAAGGCATTGTCCGGAAAGCACGGTCATGGCTGATACCCCGTTTCATCGATCTTGCGCTGCCGGGAAAACGGTCGGATCCGACATCTGTTCCGTCAGCAAGGCGCAAGCTGCCGGGCGCGCCCACTTGCGCGGGTACAGGAGACTTGTCGGTTCTAGACCACCATAGTCTGGTTGTCGCGGGCGGCGAAGGCGCCGGGGAAAGCGTCCTGCGCGTGTGCTTCCATCTGCGCCAGCTGTTCGTCCGTGCGGGAGGGCGCGTGGTGGAACAAGGCGAAGCGCTTCGCGCCGGCCATTTTCGCAAGCTCGGTGCCGTGCTGCCAGGTCGAATGGCCGAAGCCCTTGAAACGCTGCATCTCGTCTTCATTGTAAGTGCAGTCGTAGACGACGAGATCGGCGCCCTGCATCATCTCCAGCGAAACCGGATCGTAGCTGCCTGGAATATGCTCGATGTCATAGACGAGAGCGACCGAACGGCCCTGCCATTCGATGCGGTAGCCGATGGCGCCGCCCGGATGGTTCAGCATGAAGGTCTTGATCTCAATGCCCGCATGGGGCGTCAGCACCTGACCGGCATGGAAATCGCGGAAGTTCATCGTCGCCTGGCAGATGTCGGTCTTAACCGGAAACCAGGGCGGGCTGATGAACTGCTCGACCATTTCCCGCGTGCTCATCTTGCCATGGAGATGGCCGGACCAGATGTTGACGTTGATCGAGGGATAATAGATCGCCTTGAAGAAGGGCAGGCCGATGATGTGGTCGTAGTGGCAGTGGCTGAAGAACAGATCGACGTCGCTGACGCTGTCGGCGAGCAGCGAGAGCCCAGCCTCGCGCAGGCCGGAGCCCGCGTCGAAGATCATCCGATGTTCTCCGCAGCGAATTTCGATGCAGGAAGTGTTACCGCCGTAGCGATCGAACTCGGGGCCCGACACGGGAATACTGCCGCGGACGCCCCAAAATTTTACCTGAAATAAATCTGTCGTCATCGTTCTTCAAACCGGCCTTCCCGCATCGCCATCGTAGTCATTGTTCATCCCGATGCGAAGCAGTAGAATTCCACGGGTTTGCCTGCGGCCCCTTTCATTCTCCTAACCGCTAGCGGAAGAAGAAGTAGATTTTCCTAAGCAATCGGCTTTCGCTTCGGAAAGCAACCCAGTATGGTTGGTTTTCGGTAAACGGGCTGCTGAGGGCGGGACATTTTCCCGTACGTCATGCCTATTAGATGGTTGCGCGCGATTGAAAAAACAATTGCCGCCCTGTTGAGCCGAAAAATCCGGTTTTAAGAGCAGCACGAAAGCCCCGTGAAAGGGCTTCGCCCAACACGCATGGGGCACGGTGTTATGGTCAGGCCCTGCCGGCCGCTTCCACGTTCTCCGGCAGCATCATATGAGAAAATTCTAATTCCTGTTCTGCGAATGTTTTCTTGATTGAGAATGCCAGAAAGAGATATATCCGACGATACAGAAAATATAAGAGACTCGCCATGTTGCAGCCGGCTATCAACGAGACCATTGCCGAGACCAGCTACAGGCGCATTCGGGCCGACATCATTTTTGGCCGGCTGGCTCCAGGACAAAAATTGAAGCTGGAAAGCCTGAAGGAGTCCTACGAGACCAGCATCAGTACACTTCGGGAGGTGCTGAACCGGCTGTCCTCCGAGGGGCTCGTCGCTGCCGAGGGACAAAAGGGTTTCGAAGTGTCTCCGGTATCCGTTTCGGACCTCAAGGAGACAGCGGCGCTGAGGCTTCTGCTGGAAACACATGCGCTGGAACAGTCGTTCGTGCATGGCGACGTAGAGTGGGAGGCTCCCCTGGTATCGGCGCATTACAAATTGGCGCGGATGGAACGGGTGATGGCATCCGGCGACACCAGCAGGGCCGAGGACTGGAAGCGCTACGACTGGGAGTTCCACCAGGCCCTGATATCCGCCTGCGGGTCGAAGCTGCTGATGGAAACGCATTCGGTGATCTTCGACAGATATCTCAGATATCAGATGGTTGCCTTGTCCTATCGAGGCGATGTCGCCGCCAATGAACACCAGCAGCTTTTGGATGCGGCGCTGCGACGTGATGCGGAGACGGCCAAGCGCGTGCTTGTGCTGCATATCCAAGGCGGGGTCGAACATGCGCTGGCAAGAGGGACGCTGAAATAGAAATGATCCGGATGTTGCTCTTCGAGCTTTAGGTCCACCAACACAGGTGACATTTCGGCAAAACCAGGAAAAAGCCATGCTCAAGCAAATCCATGATCCGGCTGAAACAGTAAGCGATGTCGTCTTCCGGCAGATCCGCCAGGATATTATATCTGGGACATTGCCGCCGGGGGCCAAGATCAAGCTGGAGCAGGCAAAGGAGCGCTACTCCATCGGCATTTCATCGCTGCGTGAAATTCTAAGCCGCCTGACGACGGAAAACCTCGTTGTCGCCGAGGGGCAGCGCGGCTTTGAAGTCAGCCCTGCTTCGCGCCGCGAACTTCTGGAGCTCGCCGACCTCCGGATTGTTCTTGAAACGCATGCGATCGGCCTTGCATTCGCTGCGGGAAATCTTGAATGGGAGGGGCGCATCGTCGCTGCCCATCACAGGCTGGCTGCCGCCGAACGCAAGCTGCTTGCGGGTGACGTCTCGCGGACCGTCGACTGGGTTCGATACGACTGGGAGTTCCATCAGGCGATCGTCTCGGCCTGCAATTCAGCGACGCTGATGGCGACATTGTCGTCTGTCTTCGACCGCTTTCTTCGTTACCATATGCTGGCTGAGAGTTTTCGCGGCAAGCCAGTCGTCGATGACCACAGGCTTTTGTTTGAACTTTCCATTCAGCGCGACGTCGCTGGCGCGACCGACGTCGTCAGAACGCACGTTCAAAGCGGCGTGGAGCATGTGCTGAAGAGCGGCCGGATTCGCTAGAGCAATTCCGGGAAAAGTGCGAAGCAGTTTTTCAAAACAAAAGCTTAGAGTGGCTCTGCTCTCGATGAAAAACTGAACCGCTCTAAACCAGGGCCTCAAGAGGCGTCTTTCGGAATTCCTTCCGGACGCATCTGTTTCTTCAGGGCGGCGATCCGGAAAATTGCGTTCGGCGCGCCGTAGCCGCGGTAGCCGCGGCGCTCGACGATCTCGAAAAAGAAACCCTCTCCATAGGTTCCGCTATAGAGCTGGAAATATTCGCCATGCTCGTCCCGATCATAGAGGATGTTCTCCGCCTTCAGCCGCTCGGTCAGGGCAGGATCGAGGCCGAAGCGTGCTTCGACGTCATCGTAGTAGTTCGGCGAAATGTGCAGCGATCTGAAACCACAGGCACGAAGGTTTTCGGCGGTCGCAAAGATGTCGTCGGTCAGGAACGCCAGGTGCTGGATGCCGGCCCCGAATTTCTCGGCCATGAAATGTCCCGCCAAGGTGCGGCGGTTCTCGGCGCCGTTCATGGTGATGCGCAGCGCGCCGGTGTCGTTCTCGACGACTTGGCTGTGGACCACCCCGGCCGGATCGATGATATCGACCATCGGGGTCTTCCGCGTCTCGAAAATGGAGGTGTAGAACAAAAGCCAGGTGAGCATTTCATCGTAGCCGACCGTCTGGGCGACGTGATCAATGCGCAAAAGACCAGCAGACGGCGCGTCGCTGTGGTCCGTGACCGGCTGAAAGTCGATTTCGGAGAAACGACCCAATGCGCTCTTGTCGTCGATGAGATAGATGATTCCGCCTCCCACGCCCCGAATGGCAGGCAGCTCGAGCTCACCGTCTGCGACAGGCTGGGTGAATGGCTCTGCATCCAAGGCGAGCGCGCGCTCATAGGCCTTTGTCGCATCGTCGACGATCAGGGCCATGGCATAGGCAAAAGTACCGTGAACGGCGTAGGCCGCGTTGGCAAATCCTGCCTGATCGACATTGACGAGGATCCGGATCTTGCCCTGCTCGAAGAGGGAGACCTTTTTCGTGCGGTGGACCGCCGTCTTTTTGAACCCGAGAGTGCGCAGCAATGCAACCAGTTCGACTTCGTCTTCCTCGTCCGTGGCAAACTCGACGAAGCCGACGCCCTTGACGGAAGGCCTTTCCGGCATCGCCGCCCCGGTCATGCTGCCGATGCCGAGATGGCGGCGCACCTGATCGCCAAGATAGATCAGCGAGCGGTGGCCATCGGCGGCAATCGCCCGCGACAAACCGCCTCGAAACTGGTCGTTGAAGATCTCCAGGGAGAAATACCCGTCATAACCTGTTGCCGCGACGGCTTCGGTGAACGCCGTGACGGGAAGGTCGCCTTCCCCCGGCATGTTTCGGAAGTGGCGGCTCCAATAGAGCAGGTCCATGTCAATCAGCGGCGCATCGGCAAGCTGGACGATGAAGATCTTCTCCTTAGGAATCGAGCGGATGGAATTGACGTCGATCTTGCGCGACAAAGTGTGGAAGCTGTCGAGGATAAGACCGACATTCGGATGATCGGCGCGACGGACGATCTCCCAGGCGTCGCGGTGGTCGCTGATATGGCGACCCCAGGCAAGCGCCTCGTAGCCCACCCTCAGTCCTCGCCTGGCGGCACGCTCGCCGAGTTCATGAAAGTCCTCTGCCGCCCGGTCGATGCCGCCGATCGCGGCCGGCGAGACGTTCGAGCATACGAGCACCAGGTCCGTTCCCAGCTGCTGCATGACGTCGAACTTCCGTTCCGCGCGGTCAAACGTGCGGCTCCGCAGCGGCTCCGGCATGCCCTCGAAATCACGAAATGGCTGAAACAGGGTAATCTCCAGGCCGTGGTCGCGGACGAGTTTTCCGACATCGGCCGGCCTGCCGTCGAAGGCGAGGAAGTCATTCTCGAAGATCTCGACGCCGTCGAAGCCCGCTCGGGCGATCGCCTCGAGCTTCTCCGGCAGTTCGCCGCTGATCGTTACAGTCGCAATCGAGGTCCTCATGTCAAAGCCCTTCCGATATCCGTGCGGGATTGAACGAGCGCCGAACACAAAGATGCATTCCAGAAAACCGCTCGTTACTATTATGGCAAATGTCGTGAGGAATTCAAATAGCGTGTCTTATTATAAACTCTCATATGATTTTTAAAAACTCTGTTGATTTCAGCGCTCGTCTCTGGCAATCATTCCTCACACAGTCAAAAGGTGAGGTGGCTGTCCGGTCGAATGACCGCCAAAGGAGGAGGAGTTACATGTTCAAGTCTTTCCTAACGCGTGGAAACGCGATGCTCGGAGCCGCAGCCCTGGTGGCTGCCGTCACCCTGGCGCAACCGGCCGCCGCCATCACGCCTGATGAAATCAAGGCTCGCGGCAAGATCATCGTCGGAATTCAGGGTGACAACCCGCCCTGGGGTTTCGTGACCAGCGGCGGCAAACAGGACGGCCTCGACGCCGACATCGCAACGCTGTTTGCCAAGGAACTGGGTGTATCCGTCGAGTTCGTGCCGCTTGAAGTCAACAATCGCATTCCCGCACTGACGGCCGGCCGTGTCGACGTTCTCTTCGCAACGATGGCGATGCTGCCGGATCGCGCAAAGGCCGTGCAGTTCAGCAAGCCCTATGTTGCCAACGCGATCGTTCTGATTGGTCCGAAATCGGCTGAGATCAAGACGAATGCCGACATGGCCAAGTTCACTGTCGGCGTCGCCAAGGGTGCGGCTCAGGACACGCAGGTGACCAAGAACGCGCCGCCGAGCACGACCATCCGGCGCTATGATGGAGACGCCGCGAGTGTCCAAGCGCTGGTGTCCGGCCAGGTCGAGACACTCGGGGGCAATATCTTCTACATGGACCGGGTGGAGAAGGCCCGTCCGGGCGAATTCGAAAACAAGCTTGAATTCCAGAAGCTCTACAACGGTGCTTGCACGCGTCTCGGCGAAAAGGAAATCAATGCGGCGCTCAACACCTTCATCGACAAGATCAAGGCCAACGGCGACCTCAAGGCAGTCTACGACAAGTGGATGAAGGTTCCGGTACCGGAATTCCCGGAAAAGCTGGAAGGCATTCCATTCGCGGCGAACTGAGCGAACGGCAAAGGATGGCTGGCTTTCGCGTCGGTGGCCGCCCGATTGCCCCTCACCCTAACCCTCTCCCCGTAAGGACGGGGAGAGGGGACGTGCTCCACGGGACGCTGGCGAGGGACGGAGAGGTCACGGCTTGATCCCTTCGCCCCGTTTACGGGGAGAAGGTGGCGGCAGCCGGATGAGGGGCAGGCGGCCATCTCCTGGCGCGGGAATATTGAGGTCCAGACGAAGCCCTTACCAATGAAGGCGGGCAGCCATGCCCGTCAACGCAACCGCCATACCCACGGCCCTGAGGTGCGCGACATGACCAGAACCATTTTTGTGCTCAACGGACCGAACCTGAATCTGCTCGGTGAGCGCGAGCCCGCCATCTACGGCTCGGTGACGCTGGCCAATATCAAGGACAAGTGCCTCGCAAAGGCTGACAGTCTCGGCTTTGCCATCGACTTCCGGCAGACCAATTTCGAGGGCGAACTGGTGGAGAGCGTGCATAAGGCCAGGACAGACGCCTGTGGCATCATCATCAATCCTGCCGGTTATACCTTCACATCGATCGCTCTTCTGGATGCGTTGAAAATGTTCGACCCGCCGAAGATCGAGCTGCACATTTCGAATGTTCATGCGCGCGAGAGCATCTACCACAATTCGCTGATCTCGCGCGTTGCCACCGCCATCATGATCGGCTTTGGAGCCGACGGCTACGAACTGGCTATCCAGGCGATGGCTGGAATGGTCAAGCGGGACTGAACTTTCAGGAACACGGACCGGAAGGGTCGCCATGAATTATAAGTTGGATTTCACCCCGGTCATAGATGGCCTGCCGAGCCTTCTGCTTGGCTGTCTCGGGACATTCTTGCTTGCCATTTGTGGGATGTTGCTGGCGATCATCATCGGAATTGGCGGCGTTGCGCTGCGCGACTCTGCGTTCAAGCCGGCGCGATGGCTGGTCATCGCCTTCATCGAATTGATCCGCAACACGCCGTTCCTGGTCCAGATCTTCTTCATCTATTTTGCGCTTCCGCTCACGGGCATCAGGCTGGATCCGACGCCGACGGCGATTATCGCGCTCGGCATCAACGGTGGTGCCTACGCCATCGAGATCATTCGCGGCGGTGTTCAGTCGATCCCTAGGGGACAGATGGAAGCGGGGCTGGCCCTTGGTCTGCACAAGGCTCAGGTCTTCCGGCTGATCATTCTCAAGCCGGCATTGCGGGCGATCTATCCGTCCCTGACCAGCCAGTTCGTCCTCCTGACGCTCACCACCAGCATTGCATCGGCGATTTCGGCCTACGAGCTGACCTCCGTATCGCAGCGCATCGAGTCGGAGAGCTTCCGAAGCTTCGAGGTCTACTTCACGGTCACGGTTTTCTATTTCGTGATCTCCTGGCTGATGATGCGAATCTTCGCGCTGTTTTCGGCGCGCTACTTCAAATATCCGGTCAAGTAGGAGGAATTCCATGGGTCACGACGAATTCGTCTTCCTCCTCATCGGCTTGAAATGGACCGTGGTCCTGTCTGCCGTCGGCTTCGTCTGCGGCGGCATTGCAGGGCTCGGCGTCGCCCTTGCGCGCGCCTCGGGCATACCGCTGCTGGAACGCGTCACGGCCGGCTACATCGCCGTCTTCCAGGGAACCCCGCTGCTCATGCAGCTTTTCGTCGTCTATTACGGCCTCGCTTTGGTCGGGCTGATGCTCGACGCCTGGGTGGCCGTTGCCATCGGCCTGACCCTGCATGCCAGCGCCTATCTGGGCGAGATCTGGCGCGGATCGATCGAAGCGGTGCCGCGCGGCCAGACGGAAGCGGCCAAGGCTCTCAGCCTCAGATACGTCTCGCGTATGAGGGATGTCATCCTGCCGCAGGCGCTGCGCATCTCGCTGCCAGCCACGGTCGGTTTCCTCGTGCAGCTGATCAAAGGCACCTCGCTTGCATCGATCGTCGGCTTCACCGAGCTGACGCGGGCCGGCAACATCATTTCCAACCAGATCTTCCAACCGCTGACGGTCTTCGGCATCGTCGGCGCTCTCTACTTCCTGATGTGCTGCCCACTGACGATCCTTGGCGCGCGCCTCGAACGAAAGTTTGCCGTCTCTGCGCGCTGATCCGCATCGCCCATTCTTCGACGCGGTCCAGCCCGCCAACGTGGAGTTCTACTGATGACCAGTCCCAGTCCTGCTCAAGGCGCAGAGACCATGATCACCATGGAGCGGGTGGAGAAGTGGTATGGTGCTTTTCAAGCCCTGCACGACATCAACATATCGGTTCGCAGCGGCGAGAGGATCGTGTTGTGCGGGCCTTCCGGCAGTGGGAAGTCGACGCTCATCCGCTGCATCAACCATCTCGAGACCTACGAGAAAGGTGAAATCCGCGTCGGCGGAATTCTTCTAGGCAATCAGGCCAAGACCATCGATGCGATCCGTCGTGAGGTCGGCATGGTCTTCCAGCAGTTCAATCTGTTTCCCCATCTGACGGTGCTGCAGAACTGCATGCTGGCGCCGATGAAGGCTGCCGGCGTCGGCAAGGCGGAGGCCGAGGAACGGGCACGCGGGCTGCTCGAGCGGGTCAAGATCCTGGAGCAGGCCGACAAATATCCGGTGCAGCTTTCGGGTGGTCAGCAGCAGCGCGTGGCCATTGCCCGCGCGCTTTGCATGCGGCCGAAGGTGATGCTGTTCGACGAGCCGACGTCGGCGCTTGATCCGGAGATGGTCAAGGAGGTGCTGGATACGATGATTGCGCTCGCCGACGAGGGCATGACGATGATCTGCGTCACCCACGAAATGGGCTTTGCCCGTCAGGTCGCCGATCGCGTGATTTTCATGGCCAGCGGCGCGATCGTCGAGGAAGCCCCGCCGGCCGAGTTCTTCACAAACCCACAGCATGAGCGAACCAGGAAATTCCTCGGAGAGATCCTGCGGAAGTAATGCGTTTCAAGGTCGATGCCTCTGGCAAATTATGGGAGCAGGCAATGAAGCCGCTGGAGATTGCAGTCATGGGAGCTGGCCTCATCGGCAGGCGCCACGTCGAGCGTATTATGTCCGAGCCCGGAACCGTTCTCTCGGCGGTGATCGATCCTTCTGCCGCCGGTCGCGACTTTGCCGAGACTGTCGGCGCCCGATGGTACCGGAGCTTCTCAGGCATCCGCGTCGAGGACAGGCCTGACGGCGTCATCGTGGCAACGCCGAACCAGCTCCACGTTGAGAACGGAATGGAGATCGTCGCTGCCGGCATTCCTGTCCTCATCGAGAAACCGATCGCCGATGATGTCGATGCTGCCGCAGCACTGGTTGCCGCCGGCGAGAAGGCAGGCATACCGCTGCTGGTTGGCCATCACAGACGCCACAATCCGATGATCCAGGCGGTCAAACAGATCGTCGACGGCGGAAGGCTTGGCCGGATCCTCACGGTGCACGGCACGTTCTGGGTCGCCAAGCCCGACGACTATTTCGACATTCCCTGGCGGCGCGAGGCGGGCGCCGGCCCGGTCTTCGTCAACCTGATCCACGATGTCGATCTCTTCCGATATTTCTTCGGCGAGGTCGAAGCCGTCCATGCGATGGAATCCCACGCCGTGCGGAACCATGCCGTCGAGGATACGGCTGTCGTCACGCTGCGTTTCGCAAGCGGGGTGCTTGCAACCCTCAACGGCAGCGATGCCGTGGCCGCGCCCTGGAGCTGGGAGACGACCACCGGCGAAAACCCCGCTTTTCCCCGTTACGATCAATTCTGCTACCAGATCGGCGGCACCAAGGGTTCGCTCGGAATTCCCGATCTGACGCTTTGGACGAGCCCTTCGAAGCCCGATTGGCTGGAGCCGCTTGCCCAGGAGCGCGTGCCTTACCAAGCCGCCGATCCCCTTTGCGTTCAGCTCAGACACTTTTGCGACGTCATTCGTGGCGGTGCCACGCCTCTGGTGAGTGGCCGGGAGGGCCTTGCTACGCTCAGGGTCGTCGAAGCGATCAAGAGATCGGCACGCTTAGGGCAGATGATCCACCTCTCCAATGGCAGCGCCTCTTCCGATCCCCAGAAAGTCTGACCACATGATCACCGGGACGACCAAACTCATCGCTCACCTCGGCTATCCCACGGAGTCCTTCAAGGCCCCGCTGATCTACAATCCGTACTTTCAGAAGAACGGAATTGATGCCGTCGTCGTGCCGATGGGCTGCAGGCCGGAGGATTATCCGGCATTTCTGAAGCTTCTGTTCCGGTTGTCCAACATCCACGGTGCTCTGATCACGAT
Source organism: Rhizobium sp. WSM1274 (assembly GCF_025200775.1). Taxonomy (NCBI): domain Bacteria; kingdom Pseudomonadati; phylum Pseudomonadota; class Alphaproteobacteria; order Hyphomicrobiales; family Rhizobiaceae; genus Rhizobium; species Rhizobium sp. WSM1274. The sequence goes on from NZ_CP104140.1 coordinate 90,590, forward strand.
GCCGCACAAGGTTTCGACAATGGCACTGCTCGACGAAACATCGACCAACGCAAAAGTCGCCGGCTCGTGCAATGCAGTGCGTCTCGGTTCGGACGGCAGGCTGATCGGTGACATGTTCGATGGCGAGGGCTTCGTTCGCGGCGTGTTGCGCAAGGGTAAAAAGGTTGAAGGAGCCCATGCGCTCATTGCGGGCGCCGGCGGCGTCGGCTCGGCGATCGCCGCGTCATTGGCACAGGCGGGTGTGGACCACCTCGCCATCTTCGATGCCAACCAGACGACCGCGACCGCGCTGCTGGACAGGCTGAAGAAATATTATCCGCATCTTGAAGTGACGGTCGGCTCCGCCGATCCCGAAGGTTTCGACATTGTCGTCAATGCGACGCCTCTCGGCATGCGGCGAGGTGACCCGCTGCCGATCGATATCGACCGCATCTCGCCATCGACCTTCGTCGGCGAAGTCGTGTTGACGAAGGAGATAACCCCTTTTCTTGAGGCCGTGCGGGCGCGCGGCTGCGCATTTCAGGTGGGGACGGACATGTTGTTCGAACAGATCCCCGCCTATCTCGAATTCTTCGAATTCCCGACGACGACGGCCGACAATCTCCGTGCCATCGCCAAACTCGGATGATGCGAATTCAGAGCATGATGCCGAAAGTGTGAGCGGTTTTTCGGACGACATCCTGTTCTAGAGCGAGGCGGTGATGCCGCCATCGACCGTCAGCATATGGCCGTTGACGAAGGAAGAGGCATCCGAGGCGAGGAAGACGGCGGCGCCGACGAGCTCCTTGACCTCGCCCCAGCGGCCCGCCGGCGTGCGGGTTTCCAGCCAGCCAGAAAACTTCGGATCGTCGACAAGCGCCTGGTTGAGCGGCGTGCGGAAATAGCCGGGCGCGATCGCATTGACCTGCAGGCCGTATTTCGCCCAGTCGGTGGCCATGCCGCGCGTGAGGTTCTTCACCGCGCCTTTGGTCGCGGTATAGGGCGCGATACCGGGACGGGCGAGTTCGGCCTGGACGGAGGCGATGTTGATGATCTTGCCGCAGCCGCGCGATATCATCGCCTGGGCGACCGGCTGGCTGACATAGAACAGGCTGGAGACATTGGTCTTGAAGATCTCGTCCCATTTGTCGACCGGGAAGTTCTCCAGCGGTGTGCGAAACTGCATGCCGGCATTGTTGACGAGGATGTCGATCGGGCCGATCTCCTCCTCGATATAGGCGATGGCGGTGCGGCTCGCCTCCGCATCGGTGACGTCGAAAGCGGCGCTGACCGCATGGCGATGGCTGCGACGAATATCCTCGGCGGCGGCCTCCGCCTTCTGCGCGTTGCGGCCGTTGATGATGATCGAAGCACCATGCTCAGCAAGCCCGACCGCCAATGCGCGGCCGATGCCCTGACTGGAGCCGGTGACGAGGGCGCGGCGGCCGGAGAGGTCGAAAAGGGGGAAGGTCACCAGGCTACTCTCATCTTGGGATGTCAACTTGAAAAACATAGCACCGGGTGCTACTTAGAGTCATGGCGAAACGGATTTTCAAAACCCGCTGGTTTACCAAGGCAGCTCGCAAAGCGCGGATATCCGATTCCGAATTATTGAAAGCTATCAGGCAGGTTGCGGAAGGCAAGGCCGATGATCTGGGTGGCGGCGTCTTCAAGAAGCGATTGAACGACAACCAGCATCGGTCGATCGTCTTGGCGAATGCTGGCCGATTTTGGGTGTATGAGTATTTGTTCGCCAAAAAGGACAGGGCTAATATTGAAGACGACGAACTTGTGAAGTTTCGCAAACTTACCAAATCCTATGCCGGTCTGTCCGACAGCCAGCTTCAGGAGTTGCTCGATATCGGTCATTTTGTGGAGATCGAACATGGCAAAAAGCATTAAGTACAAAAGCGATGCGTTCGAGGCGATTCACACGTCCGCGGAGGCTCTCCATAAAATAGGAGCGATCGACAAGGAAACGATGCGCTCCTTCGATGAAAGCTGCTTGGTTTCGCCGCACGCACTTGGTCCCGAGGCCATCAAGGCACTGCGGGAAAGCAATCACGTCAGCCAGCCGGTTTTCGCACGATATCTGAATACCAGCGAATCCACCGTGCAGAAGTGGGAAAGCGGTGCCAAGCGACCAAGCGGGATAGCTTTGAAGCTGCTCTCGATAGTGCAGAAGCACGGACTTCAGGTTCTGAGCTAAAGCGATCCAAGCCGCCGTATATTCCCCGTCAGCTCCTTCGCCAGTCCCAGGCTGGCGGCAGTTGCCATCGTCATTTGCGGCAGCAGCAGCCATTCGAGCGTCCAGGCGGCGCCCGAGCGTTCCTGTTCGTGGATAAGCGACTGGTGGATGCCCGAGAGCGCCGTGGCGTTGAAGCGGGCGAGCGAGACGAGGACTTCGGCGGAAACGGGGTTTTGCTTGTGTGCCATGGCCGACGAGGTGCCGCCGCCTGAAATTTCGATCTCGTCACCGGCCTGGGCAAGCAGTGCGATATCCTGCCCCATCTTGCCGAGACTGCCCGATATCGACGCAAACAGGCCGGCAATATCGGCGATCGGCAGACGCCCGCTCTGCCATTGCGATGCATCGGTGAGGCCGAGTTCCTGGGCGAGCGAAGCGCGGATGGCTGCGGCCTGCGATCCGAGCTTGTCCAGGGTGCCGGCCGCACCACCGAACTGGACGGGAAAACTCTGCTCGGTCAGGCGATCGCGATAGGTCGTCAACGGTGCGCGCCACGCGTTGAGGCGATCAGCAACAGTAATCGGGATCGCCGCCTGCATACGTGTGTGACCCATCAGCCGGGTCCGGCCGAACTGGCGGTCCAGCGCATCGAGCCGTTCGGCAATGGTGGAAAGCCGACCGGCAAACAGGAAGACGACGGTCTTCAGGCGGATCATCAGGCTGGTATCGATGACATCCTGGCTGGTGGCGCCGAGATGCAGGCTTTTTGCCGCTTCCTCGCCGACATCGGCGCGCAGCTGCTTCACGAGATCGGGAACGACGACACCGTCCCTTGCCGTTGCCGATCGAAGACTGGACATATCCGGCGAGAAGGCGGCGCAGGTGTCAGCGATGCGCCTTGCGGCTTCGGCAGGAATGAGGCCGTGAGCGGCTTCAGCCTTGGCGAGCGCGGCCTCGAAGGAGAGCATGGCCCGTATATCCGCCTCGGCGGAGACATAGGGCGCGATTTCATCGTCGCCGAGCAGGCTGGAAAGGAAGGGGTGGTCGAACGGCGATGCGGTCATGATCGTCTCGGTTTGTGGTGGCGGCCCCCTCATCCGGCTGCCGCCACCTTCTCCCCACTGGGGAGAAGGGACTCGAGGCGGCGTCCGCGATTTATGGAGGCTACTTGCACAGTGGCCGGCAAACAAGCCGCCACCATGCCCTCAGATATCGAGAAACACCGTTTCCTTCGGGCCCTGCAGGTAGATGTCGAAATGACAGGTCGCGCCGTCGCGGGTGGCGATCATCGTTGCGACGCGCTCGCGATGTTCGATGCGGGAAAGCAGCGGGTCGGCGGCATTGGCCTCCGTCTCCTCCGGAAAATACATGCGCGTATGCAGGCCGATATTGATGCCGCGGGCGATGATCCAGAAAGTGATGTGCGGGGCTTGTCTGCGGCCGTCCTTGAAGGGAACGCGGCCGGGCTTGACGGTCTCGAAGCTGTAGACGCCGTCTTCGGCACGGGTCGGGCAGCGGCCCCAGCCGGTGAAATTGGGATCGGCGGCGCCGCGCATTTCCGACGGGCTGTTGTAGAGGCCGGCGCTGTCGGCTTGCCAGATCTCGATGACCGCATCGCGCACCAATGCGCCGGCGCCGTCGAAGATCCGGCCGGTGACGGTGATACGCTCGCCGAGCGTCTTGTCGTTGACCATCCCGATGCCGAGATCGGTGTCGTAGACGCCCGAGATGTCGCAGAAATTCGGCGTCAGGCCGATATGGACATAGGGGCCTGCCGTCTGCGACGGGGTTTCCTTGAGATAGCCGAGCTGCTGCATGGTCAGTTGCCCTCCAATTTGTTTTCGAACATCGTCGAGCGGCGGCCGCGCAGCACAATGTCGAATTTATAGGCGCGTGAATCCATCGGGATGGTGTTGCCCCAGTCGAGCGGCGCGATCAGTTGCTCGATCGCCGCCTTGTCGGGGATCGTTCCGACGATCGGACATTTCCAGATCATCGGATCGCCCTCGAAATACATCTGGGTGATCAGGCGTTGGGCAAAACCATGCCCGAAGATCGAAAAATGGATATGGGCGGGACGCCAATCGTTGATGCCGTTCGGCCAGGGATAGGCGCCGGGACGGATGGTGCGGAAATGGTAGTGGCCGTCCTCGTCGGTAATGGCGCGGCCGCAGCCGCCGAAATTCGGGTCGATCGCCGCCAGATAGGTTTCCTTCTTGTGGCGATAGCGGCCGCCGGCATTGGCCTGCCAGAATTCGACCAAGGCGCCGGCGACCGGCCTGGCGCGCTCGTCGAGCACGCGGCCATGGACGATGATGCGTTCGCCGATGGCGCTTTCGCCGGGCTGCGCGTAGTTCAGGATCAGGTCGTTGTCGAGTTCGCCGATCATCGAATGGCCGAAGACCGGACCCGTGGTTTCGGAAATCGTGCCGTCGAGCGACAGCAGTGCGCGCTGTGGCGCGCGCAGCACGGAGGTCTTGTAGCCGGGGGTCAGCGCCGGCGCATGCCAGGCGCGGTCGCGGGCGAAGAAGCCGCCGGTCTCGGGCTTGCGGTTCGGTCGTTCGGACATGTTCCTCCCTCAGGCCGCCTTTTCGGCGTCCATCTGTTCAAAAGCCTGTTTTGCGATCTTGATCGCGTGATTGGCAGCGGGAACGCCGGCATAGATCGCCACATGCAGCAGCGCCTCGCAGATATCCTCGCGGGTCGCCCCCGTATTGGCGGTGGCGCGCACATGCATGGCAACCTCGTCGTCCTGGCCAAGCGCGGCAAGCAGAGCGATCGTGACGATCGAGCGCTCGCGCTTGGTCAGCGCCGGGCGCGACCAGACATGGCCCCAGGCGGCTTCGGTGATCAACTCCTGGAAAGGGCGGTCGAACTCCGTCGACGCGGTGGCGGCGCGGTCGACATGGGCGTCGCCGAGCACGGCGCGGCGGGTCGCCATGCCCTGCCGATAGCGCTCGGAGGAGGACGCGGTCTCATTCATGGGCTGACTTCTCCAGACGGAATGGATGTGAGGAAGGCGCGGATGATCGCCGTCAGCGCCTCCGGCTGCTCGACGCAGGGAATGTGCGCGCAATCAGGGATGACCTCGTAACGCGCGCCTGATATCAGCTTCGCGGTCGAAAGCACGAGATCGGGCGGCGTCGAGCCATCCTGGTCGCCGACGATGCAGATCGTCGGGACAGTGATCGTCCTTGCGATTTCGGTGAAATCGGCATCGCGGATCGCGGCGCAGGCGGCGAGATAGCCCTCGACGGACTGGCGCGTCAGCATGTTGCAATAGCCGGCATAGGCGGTGCTCTCTGGCCGCCGGAAGGCGGGCGTGAACCAACGTTCCATGATGGCGTCGACGATGCTTGCGATGCCGTTTTTTTCGACGGCGGCGATGCGGGCATTCCAGCTCTGCGCCGTGCCGATCTTGTGGGCGGTGTCGCAGAGGATGAGCGCGCGGATCAAGTCCGGCCGGCGGTGATAGAGCGACTGGGCAATGAGACCGCCGACCGACAGGCCGCAGATGACGGCATCCTTGACCGACAGCAGATCGAGAAGGCCAGCGAGATCCGTCGCATGGTCCTCGATCGATGAGGGAAGTTGGCCGACATCGGAAAGGCCGTGGCCGCGTTTGTCGTAAAGCACGATGGCGAATTCGCCGGCGAGCCGCACCACGACGTCGCGCCAGATGCGGAAATCCGTGCCCAGCGAATTGGTGAAGACGATCACCGGCCTGTCGGCAGGGGCACCGATGACCTGATAATGGATCGTCACGTCGTTTATGCGGGCGAACTGCACGTCACTCTCCTCCTCATCAAATCAGTTCAGCCGGAGGACCGGCATTTGGTTCAACTGACGGACGGCATTCCTGACTCAGGCGTCTGCGCCATGAATGGCTCCTCCCGCCTGCCTCACCCTCCGTCATGCTCGGGCTTGACCCGAGCAGCAGCGGGCATGGATCCTCGGGTCAAGCCCGAGGATGACGGAGAGTGGGGTTAGCCCTCTTGCCAAACTTGCCCCGGCCTATCGAGGCAAACCACATCCGGTGCTTCACTAAGCCTCCCTGGATTATAGAGGATTTCACAAAGAATGATGCGCGCTTCAAAATTTTAGAGTTCTCGCTGCCCTTCCAAATGAAACAGGCAGCGTTCCGGCTCGAAATTGAATGGTTGATCCGGTTAAGTAAAATGATATTTATTGGCGTTTCGATAACCATGGAGTTATGCGAGCGATGATCGACAGCCGGGTCAAGTTCCGCCATCTGCAAACCTTTGTCGAGGTGGCGCGGCAGAAGAGCGTCATGAAGGCCGCCGAATTGCTGCATGTCAGCCAGCCGGCGGTCACCAAGACGATCCGCGAACTGGAACAGGTGCTGGGCGTCGATGTTTTCGAGCGCGACGGCCGCGGCATCAAGATCACCCGCTACGGCGAGGTCTTCCTGCGGCACGCAGGCGCTGCGCTGACCGCGCTGCGACAGGGTCTCGATTCCGTCTCGCAGGAGCAGTTTTCCGATGCGCCGCCGATCCGCATCGGCGCGCTGCCGACGGTGTCATCGCGCATCATGCCGCGGGCGATGGAACTCTTCCTCAAGGAGAAGACCTGGAGCCGGGTGAAGATCGTCACCGGCGAGAACGCGGTGCTCTTGGAACAGCTTCGTGTCGGCGATCTCGATATCGTCGTCGGGCGCTTAGCAGGTGCTGAGAAGATGGCGGGTTTTTCCTTTGAGCATCTTTATTCCGAACAGGTGGTGTTTGCCGTGCGCGCCGGCCATCCGCTGCTCGACGGCCGGCAATCGCTCTTTGCCAGCTTCGGCAACTATACGGTGCTGATGCCGACGCGGGGTTCGATCATCCGGCCGGTAGTTGAAAATTTCCTCATCGCCAACGGCGTCTCCAGCCTGCCGAACCAGATCGAGACGGTGTCGGATTCGTTCGGCCGCGCTTTCCTGCGGGCGAGCGATGCGATCTGGATCATTTCCAACGGCGTGGTGGCCGCCGATGTCACCGACGGGCGGCTGGCGCTTCTGCCGGTCGATACCGGCGAGACCAAGGGGCCGGTCGGGTTGACGATGCGCGCCGATGCCGTGCCGTCGCTGCCGCAATCGATCCTGATGCAGACGATCCGCGAGGCGGCAGGCGCGGTATCCTGAGATAACGGAGGTCGGACCGATGGAGAGTCAGAACAAGGATCTGGGCAGGCGGGCGACGGAAGCGTCGGTGAAATTCGTCGTGGTGCTGGCGGTGATGATCTTCGTCGCGGCAGGCTCGCTGTCCTATTGGCAGGGCTGGCTGTTCCTTCTCAATTTTTGCGGCTGGATCATCGCGACGACGGCCTATTTCCTGAAGTATGACCGCGCTTTGCTGGAACAGCGGTTGCATGTCGGGCCGGGCGCGGAGCGGCTACCGGCGCAAAAGCGTATTCAGCTTTTCAACAGTGTCGCGCTGATTGCGCTCTTCATCGGCTCGGCCCTCGATCATCGGTTCGGCTGGTTGGCCGTTCCAGTGCCGATGGTGATATTCGGTAATCTCCTGGTCGCGGCCGGTTTTTACGGCTGCTTCCTCGTCCTGCGTCAGAACAGCTTCGCCTCGGCGACAGTCGAGATCCAGAGGGACCAACGGGTCATTTCCAGCGGGCTCTACAGCATCGTGCGCCATCCGATGTATGCGGCGGCGCTGGTGCTCTTCTCAGGCATGCCTGTATCGCTCGGCTCCTATTGGGGCCTGCTTGCCATCCCTCCTGCCTTTGGCGGACTTGCTGCGCGGCTGCTGGATGAGGAGAAACATCTGACAAGAGACCTGCCGGGTTACGCCGAATACCGCCGCAAGGTCCGCTACCGGCTGCTGCCTGGACTATGGTGACGCCAAAGCCGGCAGTCCGCTGGACCCACCTCTTCAAATTTGATTGATAAATGTCCATATTTGGACTATGTCTAGTTCAAGACAGGAGATCTCTATGCAGCATGCACGACGGGAGCACCGAGAAGGCCAGGGGCCACAGCGACTGGAAACCGAGCGGTTTGCTCCGGCAAACCGCAGGAGGCTCAGCGCCCCGGCACTACGAACCTTCCTGGCGATCGCCGATCTCTGGGGACTGACGGAAGAGCAGCGTCTGCTCGTGCTCGGTTATCCCTCTCGGTCGACCTACCACAATTGGGCCAAACAGGCGCGCGAGCACGGCGCGTTCACGCTCGATGTCGATACGCTAACCCGCATCTCGGCTGTGCTCGGCATTCATCAGGCGCTCGGCGTGCTGTTTTCCGATGAACGTGCCGGCGTCGCCTGGCTGCGGACGCCGCATCAGGCCCCGGTTTTCGGCGGCCATCCGCCGCTTGATATCGTGACGAACGGGACCCAGGACGGGCTGATGACCGTCCGCCGGTTTCTCGACGGCGCCCGCGGCGGTCTCTACATGCAGCCGAATATGCTCGACGAAGCGTTCACGCCCTACGAAGATGCGGACATCGTCTTCCGGTGAGGGATCGTTTTGCCCAGGCGCCGCGTCCGTCGTACCGCTTGATCCCCTCGCAATTTCCGCCCATCGGGCTTTTTGAGACGGTGACGCGGGCGGCCGATCTCGAAGCCGTGATGGAGCTCGTCGGCTGGACCAACGACCGCCTGGTCGCTGACCGTATCCAACGGCTTCCCGAGGACCAATGGGTTTACGGCATTGCCAATGCCAGTATTGTGATGGCGGCATTCCTGCATGTCGCGCCGGGAGGAATGCGCTTCAACGGCCCGGATCTCGGCGCCTGGTATGCCGCCGACGATCTCAGAACCGCCGCCGCGGAGGTTGGCCATCATCTCAGGCGCGAAGCTTACGCGCGCGGCGTCGCGACGATGGCGCGCACCTATCGAAGCTATGCGGCCAATCTGGTTGGCGATTACCTCGACATTCGCGGCGAAGAGAGTCTGCGGCCCGATGTCTATGACGCCACCAGCTATGCGGCGTCGCAGGTGCTGGGGGAAGAGGTCCGCTCGAGCGGCGGCGCCGGTATCCTCTATGATAGTGTCCGGCTGAAAGGCGGAGTGGCCATCGTCGCGCACCGGCCGCGCAATATTCAGGGCGTCGTGCAGGCCGACCACTTCGAAATCACCGTTTCCGCCACCGACCGACGCATCGATGTCAGGAAGCTTGCAGCCTGACAATGGCAGCCGCAGGCGTCTGCCGCGCTGGGGATATGAGTGATTCTCAAAGCGGCAGTCGTTCGGCCCATGCCTTCACCGCCTTCGCCATCGCGGCGAGGTGATCGGCACTGGAGAAACCGGAGATCGACTTGCGCGGCTTGAGGTCGTGGTCGCCGTCCTCCAGCCAGAGGATCTCGATCCTGTCGGAGAGATCATAGCCCGACACCTCGTCCCGCGTGCCGAATTCGTCGCGCGTTCCCTGGCAGATCAGGGCGGGCGTCGTCAGCCCTGTGAGATGGCCGGTGCGAAGCTTCCCCGGCTGGCCGGGGGGATGGAAGGGATAGCCGAGGCAGAGCAGGCCGGCGATCTTCCCCCGGCGATGAAGATCGTCGGCGACCATGCTGGCGACCCGGCCGCCCATCGACTTGCCGCCGATGATCGGCGGGCCGCTGGCGCCGAGCTCGGCAATCGCCGCCTCGTATTCGGGATTGAGTGTTTCGGCCCGTGGCGGCGGCTTGCGGCCTTCCGAGGTGCGGCGGGCAGCCATATAGGCGAATTCGAAACGGGCCACACGAAAGCCGACGCCGGCGAGCGCATTTGCGGCTGCTGTCATCGATGCCGAATCCATCGGCGCGCCGGCGCCATGCGCAAGAAGGATGGTGAAGCGTGCATCCTGAGGCCCCTGCAGCAGAAACCTGTCAAGCATCGGTAAATCCTCCATCCCATCGCCGGAACCATGTCGACGGCCGTGACTTCTTCCTGGAAAGGAGACTGACAATGTCGACGAATGATCAAAACGTAAAGCCCGAGCAGCGGCGACCCAAGGATGTCGGCGTCGTTCCTGAAAAGCCGGAGCCCGCCGACGCAGAATCGATGGCGCCGCCGGCGGTGCAGCCGGCTGGGGTCAGGGACAAAAGCGAACGACCTGTGGTCAATCCGATCACCGGGGTCGCCTCCTGATCGACTACGGTCGATTATAGTGTAGAACCGCTGAACAGCCTCTTGAAACCCCGGCGGGAAGGGTCCATATACCCGTCCTGCCTGAAAATGGACGCGCGCGGTATCGACGTCGTCGAATTGTTCGTTGTCCGACAGGATAAGGGCGCTCCCCGCAAGGGTCGAGCGCCCTTTTTGCTTTGCAGCCCTTGCGCATACCGCCGCTTTCGTCTTGTCGTTTGACGGGCGAAGGGATTCCAGCGGCGGAGAAGCGAGGCCCCGTGAAGCGGATTAGTTAGAAAATACCGGCAAAGCAGCCGCGCCAGCCAAGCGGAGACGGCCGCACTTTTTACGCCGGGAAAGGGTTTTGCCACGCATCTATTTGTTCAAGCCGTTCGTACCACGCCTGTATATGCCTGAACTCGGAAAGTGGAATCTCAGCAGAAGTCGCATAAGGAAGTGCAGCGGCCAACGCGAAATCTGCGACAGTCAGTGTCTTCCCGACCGCGACGCTGTTCTCGGCCAAATGGTCGTCGAGCACGCGAGCATGGAGTCGGAAGCTCGTCTTCGCATCTTCGATCACGGCGACGTCAGGCTCTCCGCCGAACAACGGCTTGATCAAGGTTTCAAACCACAGTGTTGCCCCGTGCCGGGTGAAATGACTGGCGTCCCAGCTCAGCCACCGGAGGACGTCGATCTGCCGGTGGTCATGCGGCCAGAAATCCGAGGCAACTCTGTCAGACAACCGGCACATGATGGCATTCGCTTCCCACAAGGTTCCGCCATCATCCTGCAGCACAGGGACTTTCCCGTTCGGGTTAAGAGCCAGGAATTCAGTGGTGCGCTGTTCTCCGCTTGCCAGGTCAATCCTTATGAACTCCACGTCGGCTTTAAGAAAACGGGCAGCGGCGCAGGCCTTCCGAGGATTGAGCGTCTCGCAATAGTAAAGCTTCATCGCCGCCTTATTCATGGTCCGGCCTTTCGGATTCAGCCCCCAGAAAAACGCCAAGTCGCTCGAAGCTTTGCGACCAACCACCTTCATGACCCTCAAGTGACGATGCGCTTTCAAATCCACTTTGCCGAAACGTCATTTCCGTGCCTCCGTCGCTTTCCTTTAGCGCAATCGTGACCACCGTTTCCGGGCTCGTTTCGCCGGTTCCGATTTCCCAGGCATGTGTGAAGACAAGCCTGTGCGGAGGCTCGACCTCAAGGTATTTTCCGCTAACCCAGTGCTCCTCTCCATCTGGCGCTATCAGACAGGCGCGGTGTCTACCGCCGGGCCAAACTTCAAGCTGGTCGCCCACCGCCTTGAAACCGTGAGGACCGCTCCATTGCGCTAGCGCTTTCGGGTCGGTCCATGCCCTGAAAACGAGATCGCATGGGGCATTGAACCTTCGTACAAAAACCAGATCGCGAGCATTGTCAGTATCAGTCTTCGGATTTGTCATCTTCGTATCCTTGTACCTTGGACAAATAGCCATCGAGACGATCGAAGCTCTGATCCCAGAAGCGTCTGTAATCGCCAATCCAATCAGAAATTTTCTTCAACGCGTCCGGCTGAAGTTCGCGGGGACGCGAAGTCGCTTCACGGCCGGAGCGGATCAATCCGGCCTGTTCCAGGACCTTGAGATGCTTTGAGATGGCAGGCTGAGACAACTCGAAGGGATCTGCGAGTTCGGCCACGGTCGCCTTGCCGCTAGCAAGCCGCTCAAGGATCGCTCTCCTTGTTGGGTCTGAGAGTGCGGAGAAAATCGAATCGAGGCTGCTATCCATATATCACCTTGTAGCTATATAACCGACGAGATATATTGATTATGGCGGCGTGTCAAGGTCATCTTGCGCGACCGTTTCCCTGCAAACAGGTGCCCATGCTAACGCTGGCGATGCTGGGGCGGCTAGAGCGGCCATTAAGAAACGTTCTCCTTTCCATATGCGACCTCCGAAACGAGCTTCGGCATGCCAGCCAAGATCACGGAACGGTTCTTGCACGGTTACTAATATGTTTACTGTGGGGAGACCTAATGTCATGAAGTGGCGCACATCCGAAGAGTTTGCCCCTCTGATGCTCGTCGTGAGTGGGTCGGAAAAATACAAGCTTGTCGCAACCCTTTTCCAGGCTGCCGAGATGCTGACCGTTGGCTGGCCGATCGACGACGGAGAAGAATATCTTATAGCGATTAGAGCGTGCCGAAATGCAATTCATGGGGAAATTCCGGCTCAGGACGCGCGAGCAGCGCTTATCCGTGCCGCCGACGAAGCTGGCATTCCGGTGATCACCGTTCACTGAGTTTCGCAGCCGACGGTGAAATGAGTTCACGGGGCGGCGTCCTCTCGGAAGGGCGCAATGCTGATCATGAGCTGGTTCGATGGTCCGCATTTCGGAACGCGAGATCTTGATCTGCTGGGCTTTGGCGATCCGGGCGCTGAGCCAGCCAAAGCGCGGGGCGAATATTTTCCGTCGGCTCTGTCGATTTTCGCATCAGCCGATCGTCCTTGTAATGATGTGCTGGCACCGCGGTCGTGGCTTCAGCACGTCCTTGGCGCGTCTGAGACGCGCGGCAATAGAAGGAGGATATCTTCATGGATAATCAACATCTGGTCCCCGCCGCCGTGCTTGCGGCCAAGAACGGCGTTCGGTTTCCCAATGAGAGCGAGGCGTATCGCAGCGCCCGCGACGCGCTGCTGGCCGAAGAGATCGAATTGCGCCGGCACATCGAGCGCGTGGCAAGACAGCGCCGGGCGCTGCCGCCGGGCGGCGAGGTGACGAAAGACTACCGCTTCCAAGGCAGCGATGGGCCGATCTCCTTTGCCGAGCTCTTCGCCGACAAGGATACGCTGATCGTCTACAGCTACATGTTCGGCCCGCAACGCGAGCGCCCGTGCCCGATGTGCACCTCGCTGCTGTCGGCCTGGGACGGCGAAGTGCCTGACATCCAGCAGCGCGCCGCCCTTGCTGTCGTCGCCCGCTCGCCGATCGAAAGGCTGCTCGCCTTCAAGAAGGAGCGCGGCTGGCATCATCTGCCGCTTTATTCCGACATGACGGACGACTACAGCCGCGACTATCACGCAATCGGCAGGGATGGCAGCGATGACGCCGCCTTCAACGTATTCACGCGGCGCGACGGCACCATCCGCCATTTCTGGAGCCAGGAGATGGGCGGTGTGACGGCCGATCCCGGTGAGGATCCGCGCGGCGCGCCCGACCTGATGCCGCTCTGGACCGTGCTCGATGCGACGCCCGAAGGTCGGGCACCGGACTGGTATCCGAAGCTGGCTTATTAAGATCAGCCGCGTCTACGCTGTCAGCCGGTGGAGCGGTTTCTTGAGGCTTCGACCCATTCGATGCTGGTAACCGCGTCATCAGACAGCGGCGGCGGATCGATGTCGTAGACATAGCCGGAGAGCATGTCGGCGGCGCGTTCCGCCGCCTTGATCTTCGCCTCGGTTTCCGCGACCGCCTTGGAGATCGCTTCGATGCGGGCGCGGAACATGTGGGCGAGCACATCGCGGCCGGACTGCTTTTCCAGCCGTTCCAGATGCAGTCCGATGCGCGAGGCGTGGCGCTCCAGTTCGCTCTTGCTGAAACGCGCCTTTCGCAGTTCTTCGGAAAGACTGTCCTGCATGACGGCCACGGGATCGAAACTTCCGGGTGCGCGCTCGTCGAGCACTGCATCGGTGACGAGCTTCTCGATCATCACGAGCGCCTGCAATTCGGCCGCATCGGCGAATTCGACGTCGTAGCCGGTATCGTCGTAGACCTTGCGCCGGACCGGATCGAGAAGCAGCCCATAGGCTTTCTGCAGATGGGCAAAGGCTTCCGAATCGCCACCCGAATCGGGGTGGGCGACCTTCGCCAGGCGCCGATAGGCGGCCTTCAGTTGCGCGTCGTCCGCATCGCGTTCAACGCCGAGAATATCGTATGGATCCGTCACGCCTGCTCCCTTGCTCCCCGGCACGTTGCGGGCAGTCTAGGTCTTCTTCTGCATCAGAAGGGCGAAGTTTAGACCGAAACGAGGAATGACGTCCATGGCCCGAGATGGCGATGGTTTATGCACACGCTTCGCCAAATCCTCGATTGCTTAATGTTTTCAGTATGTTGTTCGAAGATCAGCCTGTGGTGATCAAAGCGAGATAACATCTGGCTTCGCCATCGATTTCCAGCACGGTTGCAGCCGCGTCGTCGATCAGCAGCGCATCGCCGGCCGCAAGCGCGCCGGTCTCGCCGTCGCGGCGGAATGACAATGCGCCGCGATGGCAGAGGAACAGGCATGTCGAGGGCGGCAGCGGCACGGTTTTGCTGCCATCGACGTCGATGCGGATCAGCGTATGGCTAAGCCCGTCACGGCGCGTCATCACGTTGAGATCGGTGATTGTTCCGTCCTCGAGCCTGGCGGCGACCGGGATATCCGCCGGGAAGGCCAGGGGATCGCTTGCCATTGTCAGAAGCACGGGCGTGCTGCCTGCGATATCGAGCACCATGCCGTTGCCATTAAGGATCGCCAGCGTCCGGTCGATGCCGGGGAAGATCGAAAAGGGCCCGTCTTCTGCGACCGTCGCCATGCTGATGCGCCAGTCGAAGTCGTCGATCGAAGCGCCGGGTGGAAAGACGGCGATCTCCACCGTCTCTCCCTTGCCGTTTTTCCAGGGCATGCGTTTGTGATCGCCGGCGCGCAGGATCTTCACCGGGCTCAGTTCCCGAGAATGCCGGGCAAGCGCAGGCCCTTTTCCTTGGCGCAGTCGATGGCGATCTCGTAGCCGGCATCGGCGTGGCGCATGACGCCGGTCGCCGGATCGTTCCACAGCACGCGCTCGAGGCGTCTTGCGGCATCGTCCGTGCCATCGGCGCAGATGACCATGCCGGAGTGCTGCGAGAAGCCCATGCCGACGCCGCCGCCGTGATGCAGCGACACCCAGGTGGCGCCCGATGCCGTGTTGAGCAGGGCATTGAGCAGCGGCCAGTCGGAAACGGCGTCGGAACCGTCCTTCATCGCTTCGGTCTCGCGGTTCGGCGAGGCGACGGAGCCGGAGTCCAGATGGTCGCGGCCGATGACGATCGGGGCGGAGAGTTCGCCTGTTCTCACCATCTCGTTGAAGGCGAGGCCGAGCTTGTGGCGGTCGCCAAGACCTACCCAGCAGATGCGTGCCGGCAGGCCTTGGAAGGCGATGCGCTCCCTGGCCATGTCGAGCCAGTTGTGCAGGTGCTTGTTGTCAGGCAGCAGCTCCTTCACCTTGGCATCGGTCTTGTAGATATCCTCCGGATCGCCGGAAAGAGCCGCCCAACGGAAGGGGCCGATGCCGCGGCAAAACAGCGGGCGGATATAGGCCGGCACGAAGCCCGGGAAGGCAAAGGCGTTTTCGAGGCCTTCGTCCTTGGCGACCTGGCGGATGTTGTTGCCGTAGTCGAGTGTCGGCACGCCGGCGTTCCAGAAGGCGATCATCGCTTCGACATGCTCGCGCATCGAGGCGCGCGCCGCTTTTTCCACCGCCTTCGGATCACTTTCGCGCTTTGCCTTCCACTCACCCATCGTCCAGCCTTTCGGCAGGTAGCCGTTAATCGGGTCGTGGGCCGAGGTCTGGTCGGTGACGATATCGGGGCGGATGCCGCGACGGACCATTTCCGGCAGGATTTCGGCAGCATTGCCGAGGAGGCCGACGGACTTTGCCTCGCCGGCCTTGGTCCAGCGGTCGATCATCTCAAGCGCTTCATCCAGCGTCTCCGCCTTGGCGTCGACATAGCGGGTGCGCAGGCGGAAATCGATCGAATCGGGATTGCATTCGACGGCGAGGCAGCAGGCGCCGGCCATGACGGCGGCGAGCGGCTGGGCGCCGCCCATGCCGCCGAGGCCGCCGGTCAGGATCCATTTGCCCTTGAGATTGCCGCCGTAATGCTGGCGGCCGGCCTCGACGAAGGTCTCGTAGGTGCCCTGCACGATGCCCTGCGTGCCGATATAGATCCACGAGCCGGCCGTCATCTGGCCGTACATGGCAAGGCCCTTCTTATCCAGTTCGTTGAAATGATCCCAGGTCGCCCAGTGCGGCACGAGGTTGGAGTTGGCGATCAGCACCCGCGGCGCATCCTTGTGGGTGCGGAAGACGCCGACCGGCTTGCCGGACTGCACGACTAGCGTTTCTTCTTCCGTGAGCGTCTTCAGCGTCGCGACGATGCGGTCGAAATCCTCCCAGGTGCGGGCGGCGCGGCCGATGCCGCCATAAACGACGAGTTCGTTCGGATTTTCGGCAACGTCAGGGTCGAGATTGTTCATCAGCATGCGCAGCGGCGCTTCGGTCATCCAGCTCTTGGCATTGAGATCGTTGCCGCGGGGCGCGCGGATTTCGCGGATATTGTGGCGTGGATTGTTCATGGCGGTTCCCCTGTTCTCAGGTTTCGGGCGTCAGCGTTTCAGGTCGGGCGCGATCTGTTCGATGCGCACCAGAATGTTTTTGAGATGGACGCGGAGTCTGTCTGCTTTGGCGGCATCGTAGGCGAAGGGCGCCGCCTCGGTCTGGAGATGGGTCGATTGCGCAAGCTCCATCTGGATCGCGTGCACACCGGTATCGGGCTGGCCATAGTGGCGTGTCGTCCAGCCGCCCTTGAAACGACCGTTGAGCACACTGTCGTAACCTTCGGCGGCTTCGACGACGGTGAGCGTCGCCTGCTCGATGGCGCTGTCGCACGTCTTGCCCATGTCGGTGCCGATATTGAAATCCGGCAACTTGCCTTCGAAGAGGAAGGGAATGTGGGAGCGGATCGAGTGGCAGTCGTAGAGAATTGCGACGCCATGGATTGCTCTCACGCGCTCGATCTCGGCGGCAAGTGCCGCATGATAGGGGGCATGAAAGTCCCGCAGCCGCGCCGCGACGTCGGCTTCGTCAGGCGCCTGCCCATCCCTCCAGATCGCCTTGCCGTCGAAATCCGTCTGGGGAATAAGGCCGGTGGTATTCTGGCCGGGATAGAGGCTGACGCCGGCCGGATCGCGATTGGCGTCGATCACATAGCGGTGGAAGGTGGCGCGCACGGTCGTGACATTGTCGAGCAGCCCGTCATAGAGCCGATGGATGTGCCAGTCGGTGTCGGCCAGCATCCTGCCGTTGTCATTGAGGCGGTCGGCAATCTCAGCCGGCACGTTGGTGCCGGTATGGGGGAAACCGAGGATGACGGGGGAGGTGCCCCGATGGATTTCGTATGGTGCGGTCATGGCAAAAACCCCTCCCCAACCCCTCCCCACAAGGGGGAGGGGCTAGAGCCAGCCGCACGCTCTGCGTTCAAGATTGAATGCAGCCGGGGCCGCAGGTTAAGCCCCTCCCCCTTGTGGGGAGGGGTTGGGGAGGGGACTTTTTCCATCATCATCTCAACCTTCCAAAACCGGCAGAATGCCATCCGAAACGGCGGCGTTCAGCGCGCCCGTCGCCACCAGTTCGGCCGCCGCGGCGAGGTCATTGGCCATATAGCGGTCGCTGTCGAGGCTCGGCACCTTGCTGCGGATTGCGGCGATGGCCTTCGAAAGTTCCGGGCTGGTCGACAGCGGTGCGCGCAGTTCGACGCCTTGGGCGGCGGTCAGCGCCTCGATGCCGATGATGCCGAACAGGTTCTCGGTCATGCCAAGCAGGCGGCGGGCACCATGGCAGGCCATGGAGACATGGTCTTCCTGGTTGGCCGATGTCGGCGTCGAATCGACCGAGGCCGGGTGCGACATCTGCTTGTTTTCCGACATCAGCGCCGCAGACGTCACCTCGGCGATCATCAGGCCGGAGTTCAAGCCCGGCTTCTTGGCGAGGAAGGCCGGCAGGCCGTAGGAAAGGGTCGGATCGACCAGCAGCGCGATGCGGCGCTGCGAAATCGCGCCGATCTCGCAGACGGCAAGTGCGATCTGGTCGGCGGCGAAGGCGACGGGTTCGGCGTGGAAATTGCCGCCGGAGACGACGGAATTGTCCGACAGCACCAGCGGATTGTCGGTGACCGCATTAGCCTCGATTTCAAGCGTGCGGGCAACCGAGCGCAGCAGATCGAGGCAGGCGCCGTCGACCTGCGGCTGGCAGCGAATGCAATAGGGATCCTGCACACGCTCGTCGCCCTCGATGTGGCTTTGGCGAATGATGGAGTTTTCGAGCAGGGCGCGAAGCGCGGCAGCCGTGTCGATCTGACCCTTGTGGCCACGCAATGTGTGAATATCCGGATGAAAGGGCGCCGAAGAGCCCATGGCGGCATCGGTGGACATGGCGCCGGTGATGAGCGCTGCCTGTGCCGCACGATGGGCGCGGAAGAGGCCGGCAAGCGCCAGCGCCGTCGAGGTCTGGGTGCCGTTGATCAGCGCCAGGCCCTCCTTGGCGGCGAGCACGACCGGTCTGAGGCCGGCCCTTTCGAGGGCTTGCGCGCCTGAGAGGCGTTCGCCGGCGAAGAAGGCTTCGGCCTCGCCCATCATCACCGCCGCCATATGGGCAAGGGGCGCAAGATCGCCGGAGGCGCCGACCGAGCCCTTTTCCGGGATCAGCGGGATGACGCCCTTATCCAGCATGCCTTCGATCAGCCGCACCAGCTCCAGCCGCACGCCGGAGGCGCCGCGCCCGAGCGAGACCAGTTTCAGCGCCATGATCAGCCGCACGATATTCTCAGGCAGTGGCGCGCCGACGCCGCAGCAATGCGACAGGATGAGATTGCGCTGCAAGGTGGTCACATCGGCGCTGTCGATCTTGATCGAGGCGAGTTTGCCGAAGCCGGTATTGATACCGTAGACCGGCGCATTGCCGGCGGCGATCTCGGCGATGCGGGCAGCGGCCTTGGTGATCCCGGCATCGAAGGCGGGATCGAGCCTTGCCGGTGCGCCCGTCCAGTAGATGGTTTCCAAATCTTTGAGCGAGACGGAGCCCGGGTGGAGCGTGATGGTCATCGACCGTTCCTTTCGCCCTTGAAGACGCGCGTGTGAAGCGGATTGAAGCCGATGCGGTAGACGAGCTCGGCGAGGCTTTCGATATTCCAGATGGCAAGATCGGCGGATTTGCCGGGTTCGAGCGTTCCCGTCTTGTCGAGCAGACCGAGCGCGCGGGCGCCTTCGCGGGTGGCGCCGGCGATGCATTCCTCGACGGTCAGGCCGAAAAGCGTGGCCGACATGTTCATGGTGAGCAACATCGAGGTGAGCGGCGAGGTGCCGGGATTGCAATCGGTGGCGATCGCAATCGGCACGCCTGCCCGCCGCAACGCCTCTACCGGTGGTTTCTGCTTCTCATGGATGGCGTAGAAGGCGCCGGGCAGCAGCACGGCGACGGTGCCGGCTGCGGCCATCGCCGCAACGCCATCTTCGTCAAGATATTCAAGATGATCGGCCGAAAGCGCGCCATAGGACGCGGCGAGCCTGGCGCCGCCAAGATTGGAGAGCTGCTCGGCATGCAGCTTGACCGGCAGGCCGAGCGCCTTTGCCTTGTCGAAGACGCGGGCAATCTCGGTCGTGGAAAAGGCAATGCCCTCGCAGAAGCCGTCGACGGCATCGGCAAGACCGAGGCCATGCATGTCGTCGAGACCGGGCAGGACGACATCATCGAGATAATCGCCGTTGCGACCCTTGTATTCGAGAGGCGTCGCATGGGCGCCGAGATAGCTGGTGGCGATGCGGACTGGTCTGACATGGCCGAGCAGGCGGGCGCTCTGCAGCATCTTCACTTCACCGGTTCGGTTCAGCCCGTAACCGGACTTGACCTCGATCGTCGTGACACCTTCGGCAAGCAGCGTGTCGAGCCGCGGCAGAGCCTCGGCGACGAGCTCTTCGACCGACAGCGCGTTGGTCGCCTTCACCGAGGAGACGATGCCGCCGCCGGCGCGTGCGACCTCCTCATAGGTGGCGCCTGCAAGCCGCATTTCGAACTCGCGGGCGCGGTTGCCGCCGTGGACGATATGGGTGTGGCAGTCGACGAGGCCGGGCGTTACCCAGCGGCCTTCGAGATCGACGATTTCGGAGTGTTCGATGGCCGATGCCGGCAGGTCGCTTTCGGCGCCGGCAAAGGCGATGCGGCCGTTTTCGATCAGTACGGCGCCCTTTTCGACGATGCCGAGTCCTTGTTTGCCAGGCGCCAGCGTGGCCAGCCGCGCATTGCGCCAAAGAACTGGGCGACCTTCTGCGGACGAGGTTTCCTCTGAAAAATTGTTCCCGGTCATCAGCTTTGCGCCTTTCCTTATGTCAATAACATGTATATACATAATCGACGGGTGACAAGAGAAATTTTGCGCGCTTTTCTGGAAAAGAAAGATCGGCGACGCGGCAAAAGGAGAGGGAAGGCCATGACCACACTTCACGCAGGCACGGCGCTGACGCCGCAAGGCTGGCAGAAAGATGTGCGGCTGACGCTTGAAGCCGGGCGCATCGCGCGGGTCGAAATCGGGACTTCTCCGGGACCGAGCGATGAATGCCACGCTCTCCTCGTTCCCGCCATGGCGAACCTGCACAGCCATGCCTTCCAGCGGGCGATGGCCGGCCTTGCCGAAGTGCGCGGCCCGGCCAATGACAGCTTCTGGAGCTGGCGCACGGTCATGTACAAGTTTGCCCTGGCGATGACGCCGGAGCATGTCGAAGCGGTCGCGGCCAAGCTTTATGCGGAAATGCTGGAGGCCGGGTTTTCCCGCGTCGGCGAGTTCCACTATCTTCACCATGACAGGGACGGCAGCACTTACGCCAATATCGCCGAGCTTGCCGAACGCATCGGCGCGGCAAGCGAAGAGACCGGTATCGGCCTGACGTTGCTGCCGGTCTTCTATGCTCATTCCGGCTTCGGCGGAGCTGCCCCCATCGATGGTCAGCGGCGTTTCATCAATTCGCTCGAAAGCTTCGAAAGGCTGATGGAGGGATGCCGGGCAGTCACCGGCCGGCTCGACGGCGCCGAGCTCGGGCTGGCGCCGCACAGCCTGCGCGCGGCGACACCGGACGAGCTTATAAAGCTCGTGCCGCTGGCCGGCGACGGTCCCATCCATATCCATGTCGCCGAGCAGGTGAAGGAGGTCGAGGACTGCGTCGCCTGGTCCGGCGCGCGGCCTGTGGAATGGCTGCTCGATCATGCGCCTGTGGATGAGCGCTGGTGCCTGATCCATGCAACGCACATGACCGAGGACGAAACGCGGCGGATGGCGAAAAGCGGTGCGATCGCCGGCCTCTGCCCGATCACCGAAGCCAATCTCGGCGACGGTGCCTTTGCCGCGCCGTTTTTCCTCGAAGACGGCGGGCGTTACGGCATCGGCTCGGATTCCAACGTGCTGATCTCCGTGTCGGAGGAACTGCGCCAGCTCGAATATTCGCAACGCCTGGCGCTTCGCGCCCGCAACGTCATCGCCGCACCCGGCGGTTCGACGGCGCTTTCGCTGTTCACACATGCACTGGCCGGTGGTGGCGCCGCGCTGAAGGCGCCGGCCGGGCTCGCCGTGGGCCATTCCGCCGATATCGTTTCGCTCGATACGACGGCCGTTCCTTATCTCGCAGGCGACCAGATCCTCGACCATTGGGTGTTTGCCGGCGGCGTCGCCGTCGATTGCGTCTGGGCGCATGGCCGCAAGCAAGTGGAGGGTGGACGCCATCTCAGGCGCGATGCCATCGACCGGCGTTTCCTGGCGGTCATGAGCGAATTGCTGAGCGCCTGAGAAAGAGCTTTTCCTGTCCGGCCATTCGAATTAGAGCAAATCCAGCAAAAATGTGTAGTGGTTTTTCGTCTGGATTTTAGTAAAAACAAAGAGATAACGGGAGACCAGTCGGAACGTGGCGATGAACCAAAGCAGGGATCCCACCTTGCATCAGCGCATCCTCAGCGACATCGAGGGCCGTATCGTCTCGGGCGATTGGCCGCCGGGGCACCGCATTCCCTTCGAGGTCGATCTCGCCACGCAGTATGACTGCTCGCGCATGACGGTGAACAAGGTGCTGACCCAGCTCGCCAAGGCCGGCCTGATCGAGCGCCGCAAGAAGTCCGGCAGCTTCGTCACCCAGCCGAAGGCGCAATCGGCTGTTCTCGAAATCCACGACATCAAGGCCGAGGTGCAGTCGCTGAACCTGCCCTATTCCTATGCGGTATCGAAGAAGACGAGCCGTAAGGCCAAGGCGGAAGACAGCCGAAGGCTGGAACTGCCGGTGGCGTCCTCTGTCGTCGAGGTCGTCTGCATCCACAATGCCGGCATGCGGCCCTTTTGCCTGGAGGAGCGGCTGATCAGCCTTGCGACGGTGCCGGAGGCCGCCAATGCCGATTTCCTGACGATGGCGCCGGGGCCATGGCTGCTCAACCAGGTGCCGTGGAGCACGGCCGAACACCGGATCCACGCCGTCTCCGCCAATGCAGAAGTGGCAGCCGTCCTCGACATAGCGCGCAATACCGCCTGCCTCGTCGTCGAACGCCGCACCTGGAGCGGCGCCGGCCCGGTGACGCATGTGCGTTTCACCTATCCGGGCGATCGTCATGCATTGGTGGCGCGTTTCACGCCAGCATCACAATAAGCGCCCATGTTCCATATACAACGTGAGCAGTGTTTTCATTCCTCGAACATCTTGCCGCTGCGCGCTTCCAGCCGGTAGCGGTGGCCAGGATAGACGAGGCGAGCGGTCGAGACCACCTGCTTTGCCGACCATGTACGCCGGCGGATCGTCAGGCACGGTTCGGTCTTCATGATGGTCAGCAGCTTGCATTCCCAGGCCTGTGGCATCGCCGCTTCGACAACGTGCTCGGAGCCGCTGAGCGGGGCTGCGGCCGTCAGATAAGCGTTCGGCGTCAGCGTCGAAAAATCCTGGTCGAGATATTCAGGGGCGGCCTCCGGATGGACGAAACGGTCCTCGATCTGCACGGGAACACCGTTTTCGCTGTGGACGATCAGCGAGTGGAAAACCGCAGCACCGATCGGCAGTTCGAGCGCGTCGGCAATCTCCGGAGAGGCGGTTTCCTGGGCGAGAACAATGACGGAGGCCTCATGGGTATGACCGCGTTCGGCAATTTCCTCGGCGATGTTGCGGACCTCGAACAGCGCCGAATAGCCCTTGCGCTCGGCAACGAAGGAGCCGACGCCCTGGATGCGGATGAGTTCGCCCTCGTTGGCAAGTTCGCGCAGCGCCCGGTTGGCAGTCATCTTGCTGACGCCGAGCTCGACCACCAGTTCGTTTTCCGAGGGCACGCGATATTTCGGCGGCCACTCGCCGCTGTGGATGCGGTCGAGGATCACCTGCTTGACGCCGGCATAGAGCGGGGTGCTATCATTCTGCGCCAGTTCGCGCTTCATCTCGCCGGGAGGCTTCATTGCCTATTCCTTTTGCACAAATGGAATTCGCCACATAATTCGACTTTCCCCTTGCATATCACAAAATATCTCATATGGTACCATATACAACCTCCCAATCGGTCCTTGAAACAGAAATAGGACAGGAAAGGGCAAGCCGGCGAAGATCGGCCGTGGTGCCGCAAGGTCTGTTTCAACTCCAGAGGAGAATTCACAAATGAAATTCAGCGCAATCCTGCTTTGTGGCGTGGCGGCTTTTTCCGCCTTCGCCGCGCCTGCCTTTTCCAAAGACTGGACGAAGGCGACCATCACACTCGAAGGCGCCTATGCGCCCTGGAACCTCACCAATGCCGACGGCACGCT
Organism: Rhizobium sp. WSM1274; assembly: GCF_025200775.1. Lineage (NCBI taxonomy): Bacteria > Pseudomonadati > Pseudomonadota > Alphaproteobacteria > Hyphomicrobiales > Rhizobiaceae > Rhizobium > Rhizobium sp. WSM1274. The sequence continues at coordinate 114,399 of NZ_CP104140.1, forward strand.
CGGCGGCTTCGAACCGGAACTCGCCAAGGTGCTGTGCGAACGCGCCAAGATCGAATGCACGCTGGTCGCCTCCGATTGGGACGGCATGATCCCGGCGCTCAACGCCGGCAAGTTTGACGTCATCATGGATGCGCTGTCGATCACCGAGGAGCGCAAGCAGGTCATCGACTTCACCATTCCCTATGCCGCCACGCCTGCCGCCTTTGCCACCGCCAAGGACAGCCCGCTGGCAAAGGCCGCCGGCACCGGCACCACGATCAAGATGACGCCCGGCCAGACCGGCGTGAAGGAGATCGACGCGCTGAAGGCGGCCTTCAAGGGAAAGACGATCGGCATTCAGGCGGCGACCGTTTACGCCAAGTTCGTCTATGACAATTTCGGCGATATTGCCGAGATCCGCGAATACAAGACCGGTGCCGACCGCGACCTCGACCTGCAGAATGGCCGCATCGACCTCGGCTTCGATGACGCCGTCTATTTCGCCAATGCCTTTGCGTCCGCCAACGGCGCACTCGACTTCACCGGCCCCGAGATCGCCGGTTCGATCTGGGGCGAGGGCGAAGGCCTGGGTGTCCGCAAGGCGGATACGGACCTGCGCGACAAGTTCAGCGAAGCAATCAAGTCCGCACTTGCCGACGGCACCGTCAAGAACCTCTCGATGAAGTGGTTCAAGGTCGACGTCAGCCCGCAATAGGCATTTCGGCCTTTCGGCCGCAAACGCCGGTCTCCGGCTTTATCGCCGGAGACCGCATGCTCGAACAGGATGATTTTTGGCCCGGTCGGCCTAAAACTGAATCCTGTTCTAAATAAAAGAGTTAGAGCATGATGTCGTCCGAAAACCGCTGGTACTTTTCGGCATCATGCTCTGGTGTCAATCCGCAAAACACTGCCACGGACGGGGAACGGACGATATGGCAAGCTTGGAACTTCTCGGCTTCGGCTCGACCGGATGGGGCGCGCTGCTCGTTGCCGCCGCCTTGATGACGCTGGCTGTCACGGCGACGGCACTGGCGGTCGGCGCGGTGCTGGGCGCGATCGTCGCGGCCGCGAAACTCTCCGGCAATCTTGTCCTTGTCACGCTCGGCAATGTCTACACGACCGTGTTTCGCGGCGTGCCGGAACTGCTGATCATCTATCTCATCTATTTCGGCGGTTCGTCGGCCGTCACCTCGATCGGCCAGTCGTTGGGTTACGAAGGGTTCCTCGGCTTGCCTTCCTTTGTCGCCGGCGCGCTAGCCGTCGGCATCATCTCCGGCGCCTACCAGGCGGAGGTGTTTCGCGGCTCTTTTCTTGCCATCTCCAAGGGCGAGCTTGAGGCCGCCTCGGCGATCGGCATGCATCGCGGTATGCGCCTTCGCCGCATCATCATGCCGCAGGTGTTTCGCCTCGCCATCCCCGGCCTCGGTAACGTCTGGCAGCTCAGTCTCAAGGATTCGGCGCTGATCTCCGTCACCGGTCTTGCCGAGCTGATGCGCACCAGCCAGGTGGCGGCGGGCTCGACCCGGCAATATTTCCTGTTCTTCATCGCCGGCGGCTGCCTCTATCTCATCCTGACCAGCCTTTCGGACCGCATCTTCAACGGGGCGGAGCGCCGCGCCAATCGCAGCATGCCGGCATCCGCCATGGGCCAGGCGTAAGGAGGCGACAATGGATTTCACCTTCATCGCCTCGACCATGGTCACTCTGCTCAAGGCCGTGCCGACGACGCTCATCCTGTTTTCCCTGTCGATCGTCTCCGGCGGCCTGCTGGCGCTTGTCATCGTCTGGATGCGGACCAGTGGCAACAAAGTGCTTTCGGGCTTTGCCAAAGGCTATATCTTCGTCTTCCGCGGCTCGCCGCTTTTGATCCAGATGTTCCTGGTATTCTACGGCCTCGGCCAGTTCGGCTTCATCCGCTATTCCTTCCTGTGGCCGTTCCTGCGTGAGCCGATGGTCTGCGCCGTATTGTCGCTGGCGCTCTGCACCGCCGGCTACACGGCGGAGATCTTCCGTGGCGGCATTCGTGCCGTCTCGCCGAAGGAGATCGAAGCGGCGCGCTCGATCGGCATGTCCGGCTTCCTGCTGGTGCGCCGTATCCTGGCGCCGATCGCCTTCCGCCACGCGCTGCCGGCCTATTCCACCGAGATCGTGCTGATGATGAAGTCGACGGCGCTCGCAAGCCTCGTCACCGTCTGGGAGGTCACCGGCGTGGCGCAGCGGCTGATCTCGCAGACCTACCGCACAATGGAAGTCTTTCTCTGTGCGGCGATCATCTATCTCGTCCTCAACTTCATCATCCTGCAGGGCATGGCCTTGCTCGAATATTCGCTCTCCCGACACCGCCGCGCGGCCCCGCAGCCGCTGAAAGCGTAGTAGCTTTTGACCCGATTGGAGCACCCATGCCAGGCGTAACCCGACTATCGGTCCGCAATATCCGCAAGAGCTTCGGTACGCACGAGGTCTTGCGCGGCATTTCCCTCGATGCGGAAGACGGCGATGTGATCTCGCTGCTCGGTGCCTCCGGCTCCGGCAAGTCGACGTTTCTGCGCTGTATCAACCTGCTCGAAACTGCAAGCGACGGCGAGATCTTCGTCGACGGCGAACAGATCCGCATGGTGCACAAGGGCGGCACGAGCAAGCCGGCCAGCCAGAAGCAGGTGGACCATATCCGCTCCGAACTCGGCATGGTGTTCCAGTCCTTCAATCTCTGGTCCCACATGACGATCCTGCAGAACGTCATCGAAGGGCCGATCCATGTGCTGAAGCGCCCGCGCGCCGACTGCATCGCCGAGGCCGAAGCCCTGCTCGAAAAGGTCGGCATATCAGATAAGCGCCATGCCTATCCGGCCCATCTCTCCGGCGGCCAGCAGCAGCGTGCCGCCATCGCCCGTGCGCTGGCGATGAAGCCGAAGGTGATGCTCTTCGACGAACCGACCTCGGCGCTCGATCCGGAGCTTGTCGGCGAAGTGCTGCGCGTCATGCGCGCGCTGGCCGAGGAGGGGATGACCATGCTCGTCGTCACCCATGAGATGAGCTTTGCCCGCAACGTCTCGAACCGCGTCGTCTTCATGCGCGAAGGGCTGATCGAAAGCAGCGGCAAGCCGGACGAAATGTTCACCGGCGGCGCCACACCCGCCTTTCGCCAGTTCATCGGCCATTTCGGAAGCGGTCAATGACAATCGCCATCGAGTCCGTGCTGACCTGGCGCGATGTCGCGCGTGTCGCGGCAGGGGAAGCGCTTGTTCTGTCGCCGGCCGCCTCGGCGCGCGTCGAGCAGGCAAGCCGCATCGTTGCGCGCATCGTCGAGACAGGCGTGCGCGCCTATGGCGTCAACACCGGCGTCGGGGCACTGGCGGATACGGTGGTCGATCGTGCCTCGCAGAGCCTGTTGTCGCGCAGCATCGTGCTCAGCCATGCCTGCGGCGTCGGGCCATCGCTGGCCGCCCGCGAGGTGCGCGCGATCATCGCCGCACAGATTGCCAATTTCGCCCATGGTCATTCCGGCGTGCGGGGCGAGATCGTCCAGCATCTTGCGGCCATGCTGGAACATGATTGCATTCCCGACGTGCCCTCCAAGGGCTCTGCCGGTTACCTCGTCCACAACGCCCATATCGCGCTTGTTTTGATCGGCGAAGGCAGCGCTCACCTGGACGGCCGGCGCATGAGCGGTCGCGAGGCGCTTGCCGCGATCGGCCTCGAACCACTGGTGCTTGGCGCCAAGGAAGGCTTGAGCCTTGTCAACGGCACGGCCTGCGCCACCGGCCTGACCGCTGTGGCGCTTTCCCGCGCCGAGCGGCTGCTCGACTGGGCCGATGCGATCGCAGCACTGACGCTGGAAGCGGCAGGCTGCCAGATTGCCGCCTTCGACGCGGCGGTGCTGGCACTGCGCCCATCGGCGGGAATAGAGAAAGTCGGAGCGAGCCTGCGCGCGCGGCTTCAAGGCAGCGGTCTTGTCGCCGCCGCCTTCGGGCGGCGCACGCAGGATGCGCTCAGCCTTCGTTCGGTGCCGCATGCGCATGGGGCCGCCCGCGACGTCTTCGACATTTCCGCCCGCATCGCCGATCAGGAACTTGCTTCGGTGACGGACAATCCGGCGGTCTCAGGCACGCCGGAACATCCGATCGTCTCTTCCGAGGCACACGCGGTTGCCCCGGCACTCGGGCAGGCGGCCGATAGCCTGGCGATTGCGCTGGCCCAGATCGGTGCGATCAGCGAACGGCGCATGGACCGGCTCGTCAATCCGCTGGTGAGCGGTCTGCCGCCCTTTTTGGCGAGCGATGCCGGCAGCCATTCCGGCTTCATGATTGCCCAATATACCGCAGCCGCACTGAGCAACGAGAACCGCCGCCTTGCCGCACCCGCGGCCATGGACGGCGGGCTGACCTCCGGCCTGCAGGAGGATTTCCTCGCGCATCCGACGGCTGCCGCCGGCAAGTTGCTCGCCGTCATCGACAACGCCGAATATATCCTGGCGATCGAGCTGATGGCTGCTGCCCAGGCGCATGATTTCCTGGCAGCGACGGCGCCGCGGGCGGCAGGCACGGAGCTGGTCTATAAGGCAGTGCGGGAACATGTTTCCCATTATGGCGACGAGCGCCCGCTCAACAGCGATATCGAAGCCGTGCGCAGCCTGATCCGTGATACCGCGCCGCCGCCGATTGGTTGAACCGAAGACCGCTGTCAGAACGGCTTGCTGGTTCCGGAATTCCGCTTGGGCCTTTCGCCGGCCTCGAGACGTTTGAGGCACTGGAGATAAGTCGGGTAGAGTTGATCGACCCGCGAGAGCGGAAGCGTCCAGTCGCCTTCGTCGCCGGCAAAGGTAAGCTGCACGTCAGGTGTTCCGGCAAAGGAATTCTTGATGATCTTCTTCAGTCCGCCGCTCCCCTTGCTGGCCGGACCCCAGAGGCGAAGCGTGTACTTGTCGAAGTATTCGGCGGCGACCACTTTCGTCACTGTCCGGTTGGTCAGCGTCACCTCGGTCTTGGTATTGGCCGGAATGTCCCACGTGTTCTTTGAAACCAGCCAGAACGTCTCGGTCGCGTTCTGGCGGAATTCCATGGTCTTGCCGATCTCGCTGTCCCACAGCAGGCGGCAATAGGGATGTGGGCCCTCATTCGCAAAGCCGACCGACCATTGTCTCGCCCCGCCCATCCATTCGGTCTCGCCGAAGGCGCAGACCGGCTGCACGATGGGCGCCATCAAAACCATAGCCGCGAGAATTTTCATCGCCAACATCATCTCCAACGCAATCGGCTCTAGCGATAGCAAAAGAAGGTTGAGCTTTTGCTACTACAGCCGCCGCGCGCGTCGTCGACTGCGGATTCACTTCGGGAAGAGGAACGTGACCGCGACGCGAAAGCCCAGTCCTTCCGGCCCATTGTCTGGAGCCGCCGCCCAATATCGTATGCCCGCCGTCAGGCTGATTGGCTGCTTGTCGATGGTGATCAGCTTGGCGACGGCGAAGTTGATCGGCACCGACCAGTCGTTCGTTTCCCAGTTATAGGTGGATTCCGTATTCAGCGAGAACGTCCAGGCGTCCTTGGTCGTGTAGGAGAGGAACGGCTGGAGGAATGTCGAACTCACATCCTCCCGGTCGCTTTGACCAGCGAAGGACCAGATGTGGTTGCCGAGAAAGCCGATCGTCCATGGGCCGTCCTGCTTGAGGACGACCGCTGTCGGACCCGCGCCCCACTTGCCGCTTCCGAGGAGCTCGTCCGTCGCCGTTGGCAGCAGGAACACCGGGCCGACGCCCCAGACGATGCCGCTCTCGGTCGGCTTGGACGGCGAGAAGAAGAAGCTTTGCGTGGTGTCGCCCAGACCGAACTGCGTTCCCGACGGTCCGGCAATGTCGTTCTGCCATGTCACTGGCAGGATGGTGCGCGAGATGACGTTCCAGTCCTCGTTTATCTTGAAGGGAATGACCGGCTGAATGTTCAGCGTCGCCTTGTCGCCGTCGTCTGGACCATAGCCGTGATCGTAGTTGAACTGGAACGGCACGCTGATCAGCGAGGCGATCGGGTTCGACAGCTTCTTCGCCAGGTCTTCACTCGACTGGGCGGCTGCCGTCCCTGTCCAGACACCGAGCGGCGCGACAACCAGTACTACCCAAGAAGCGACTTTCTTCACCAATGCCTCCATGATCCGATTGAATCCAGCCCGCAAGGCAGGCTTCCTCCGAAACGAAACGATATCCCCCGGTCGATCCTGTTGGATACCGAACTGTGAGCCGCTGTCACGGCGGCTCTCTGCTTCCTGGGGAGGTCGTTTTCCGGCTCCTCGATGGACACCAGGTCTTCAAAAGGCGAGCATACTGGAAGGATAATCGCCAACAGTACGAAGTTCGCCAGTCCGCCCGTTAGAACCGGATGGCGACTCCGATAATCGGCCCCTGCTGGACGACGTCGAAGACGAACCCGTCATTATCGTAATTGACGCCGAGTGCACGATATCCGGCGACCGCTGAGATGGTGTCGTTGAACTTGTAGCCGAGGCCCAACGCCACATCCCAGTCGATATCGGCGCCGCCGGCGCCCAGCAGGCCCCACCCGGTGACATAGATTTCCGGCGTGAAGAAGTAGTTTCCTCGGACGCCAGCGACGGCATCGACCCATGTGGCGCTGTCTTCGACGTCCACTCCGTCCAGAATGCCGCCATTGAAGGAGATCTCGGTCTTGGCCGACCAGACCCTCATGCCACCGACAACGTCGAGGTGGCCATTTTGATCTTCGAGCACGGCGTAACCGACGCCAAGTAATCCCGCGAAGGTCTTCGATGTCACATCGACGCTATCGGCAAGGATGCCGGCAGGTGTGTCGGCGTCGGCACCGAGCTTGGTGTAGATCACGTCACCAACGATACTGAAACGGTCGTATCTTGCTTCACCTGCCGCCATGAAAGCGAAGTCGAGGTTATTGAGGATATCGCCGAAATCCGCGTCGACATGAACTTCCGGCAGCCCAAATTGCCCAATATCGCCGGATATGCCGGCAGCCCAGAAATATGGCGCGAAGGTGAATTCCCAGCCGCTCTGGCTCTCGACTGTTTTTGCTTCCGGCGTGAGCGGCGTAATATCGGCGGCGTTGCCGGCCGACGCCGCGCAAATGCCCGTCACCAATAGAATGGCACGCAAGTATATGGCCTTCATGAGAATCCCCCGATCTCGTTTCGCCTCGGCACTGCTGTCCCGAGTCGGCACTGTGCAGCGAGAAGTAGATTTCGACAAGCTAAAATACCTATTTTTCGTTGATCGCCTGCGTCAACTGCCCGATGAGGCCTGAAATCTGCTGGTCCTCAGGTCTCAGTCGCGCTAGGACCTCCGCGTGTTTCAGCGCCTCGGGCAAGCGTCGAAGCTTGAGACTGTATTGCAATGCCAGGCCTATGATGTCGGCGTCTTCACCCGCTGCCCAACCATCGAGCCTGTCCAATGCCTCCCCCGTCCGGCCAGCCGAATCGAGAGCGACGGCAAAGGTCGTTTTGTACTGGGAGTTCTGCGGATCGAGCCGCACGGCCTCTTCGAGTTCCGTAATAGCATCGGTCAATGCCTGTTTCCGCACCAGAGACAACGCATGGCCGTAGCGCAGATCCGCGCGTTCGGGCGCCATGGCGATCGCTTCGGCATAAGTCTGCTCCGACCTATCCTTCTGGCCGGAAGCGCGGTAGAACTCTGCGAGATTGACGCGCATTCCCTCCAGTGTCGGGTCGAGCGAAATCGCCCGCCGGAACGCGGCTTCGGCCTCGGCCGTACGCTGCCGGGCGAACAGGAAGAAGCCGTAATTGCTTTGTGTTTCCGCGACGTCGGCGTTCGCCTCGACGTAGGCGCGCAGGTCCGCGACAGCGGCTTCGAAATCGCCTTGCTGATCGCCGAAGAGGTGGGGAGGAGTGCCGGCGAGTGCGTTGGCGGCAGCAACGCGGACCGCACGCGTTTGATCGCCGAGCAGATTGCCGACTACCTCCAGCCTGCGTTCAGGCGGTATGTTGCCCGCCGCTTCCGCAGCGCCGAGCCTGACGAGCGGATCTGCATCGACTGCGGCCGTGCGGATGTCGGTGGTGACATCCATGCCGTCGATGCCACTCATTGCGGCGATGGCGCTGCCCCTGACAATTCCCGCCTGGTCCTGATCGCTGACAAGCGTGCGCAAAGCCTCTATCGCGGCCTCATCGCCGTTCGCAGCTCCGGCGAAGGCATGGGCGATCGACGGGCGTTTGCGCCACTGCGTCCCGTACCATTTGTCCATTGTCTCGGCTGCCCAATCATTCGTTCTGCCGACATGGCAGGTCGTGCACGCATTCGGCGTTCCAAGCGTTGCCGACAGGTCCGGCCGGGGGATGACGAAGGAGTGGTCGCGGCGCGGGTCGACCTTCATGTAGGTGCGTTCCGGCATATGGCAGTTGGCGCATTGCGCTCCGGTCGAACCGGCCTGATGGCGGGTATGGGCGGGAGTGTCGAACAGCCCACTTGGATCCTGCCGGACGAAGCGCTCCGGCTTCGTTTCGGTGTGGCATTGCGTGCACAGCGCATTGCCCTCGGCCTTAAGCCCGGCCTCGTGCGGCCGATGACAGTCGAGACAGGTCACGCCCGCCCTTGCCATCTTGCTTTGCTGAAACGAGCCATACTCGAAGACCTCGTCAAGGATCTGCCCGTCGGGGAAATAGAGATCCTGCCGGAGCAGGGCAGGGGAGAAATAGTCGAGAAAGGGCTTTCCCGGCTGGTAGCCGTTCAGCAGCTTGGTGCGCCTGGCATGGCAGGCAAAGCAGATGCCCGCATCGACTTTCGGCAGACCGATATCCGGTATCGAGGATGAGAGATTGCCCGATTGCGCCGAAGCGACGTGCTTGGCTCCGGGGCCGTGACAGGACTGACAGCCGATGCTGGTGGCGACGTAGCTCGACTTGTATTCGTTCGTCTGCGGTTGAAACTTCGCCTGGGGATCGGTCGAATGACAATCGATGCAGGTGCGGTTCCAGCGATAGAAAGGACCTGTCCAATGATAGGTCGATCCGGGCTTGGTCGGGGTGCCGTCGCCGAGCCAGAACCACTGCCCTTTGGCCGTATCCCAGGCAATATCGAGCGCCTGCAGCCGTCCGCCTCCGATGTCGACGAGGTATTGCTGCAGGGGCTCGTAGGCAAAGGTATATTTGACTTTGAACTCGGCCTGGCCGCCGTCCGCTCCTTCGGTGTTGACGAAGAAGTGGCCATCGCGGCGGGTGAAGGTCGTGACGACGCCGTCATGATCGAACCTGGTATTGTCGAATTTGCCGCGCACCGTTTCGTCGTCGGCCAATGCCATGGCCTTTGCATGGTGGGACTTCGAAAAGGCCGCGGCCTGATCGGCGTGGCAGGATGTGCACGTCCTTTCATCCACGAAGCCCTCATGGATCGATATCTGCGGGTCGGCCCTGGATGTCGAGATGTCGTCAGTCGCAAGGCTGCGCCCGGCAGGCGCGAGCAACAGGAAAAGCAGGACAGCTATTCGTCCCACTGCTGCTGGCCGAACAGATGCTGCCACTCAATCGCTCCCTGTTGACGTTTTAGAAGGTCGGGGTCGCCATTGTTCAAACTTCTGGCGTGAGGCGCATTCCTAATCTTTGAAAACTTGTTTCCAGTCAGCCTTCATATCGACGACGGTCCAGCCGGTGATTGCGGCCGCATCGAGCGCCTTGTCGAGGCGGCCGAATTCGGTATCGCGGTCGTAGGCATATTCACGCTCCGCATCGGTGTGATGGATCAGCACGCCGAGTCTGGCCGGTGCGCCTGCCATGGTCGTCCATTGCAGCATTTGGAGATCTCCGTCGGAATTGCCGAAGGCGGCAATCGGCCGCCGGCCGATCTGCTGGTTGATCCCGACGGGTTTGCCGGCCTTGTCGTCGATGAAGTTGACTTCGGGGAGGCGGTAGAGGGTTGGCATGTCGTCCTGCATCCTGAACTCGGTCTTGATCGACGAGCCGATTACCTGCTCGGGCGGGACGCCGTAGACTTTTTCCGCCCATGGCCGCATGAACTCTATGCCTCCGCCTGAAACGATGAAGGTCTTGAAACCGTTGGCGCGGAGATAGGCGAGAAGCTCGACCATCGGCTGATAGACGAGTTCTGTGTAAGGCCGCTTGAATTTTGGGTCACGGGCCGACGCCAGCCAATCGGTGACGATCTTCTGGAAATCGCTGCTGGTCATTCCGGCATGCGTGGTCATGATGAGCTCGACGAGGCCCTTTTCGCCCGACGCCGCAAGCGTCTTCATGTCGCCGTCAAGCACAGCCTTGAATGGCTGCGTCTCCTTCCATTCCGGATGCTGCGGAGCAAGCGTCTTCACGCGGTCCAAAGCGAAGGCCAATTGGACGTACGTGGGATGCTCCACCCACAGGGTACCGTCATTGTCGAATACGGCAATCCGTTCGGTTTCCGGGACGAAGTCGGGCGATCCCTGGCCAGTGACCTTTTCGACGAAAGAGACGATGGCAACCTTCGAAGCTGTATCATTCCAGGAGGGCAAAGGATCGCTTTGAGAGAATGCAGAAGTGGCATGAACCAGTGCGACACTGAGCGCAATGATCATCAGGCAGATCAATCGCGGCGCCGAGCGGACAAAAGACATCGGTCATCCTCCGGGGGTGGCAACAGGGAGAAACAGAAAACGGGCGGCGGCCCCTCGCAGAGCCGCGGCTCTTCGATCAGTTCCCGGTCGGGAGGGTGAGCGTCACGCCTTCCTTGGCGAGCTGATCACGCACCCACTGAAAGCGCTCGTAGTTCGAGAGCGTGATCGGACCCGTGTAGCCGACGCTTTGCATCTTTCTCGGAGGATACTTGACGTAGGTCGCCATGATTTTCTGGAGTTCTTCGCCCATGACAACGCCCATCCATGTACGTTCGGTGAAGTTGTTCATGAAAATGTCGTAGCGTTCCTGCGGATCCTGCCAGAGGTCGAACACCTGGGGAACCGTTGCCACGTATTTGTCCGGGCCTTTCCAGCCGAGATTGGAATCGACTGCCAGTCCGCCGGTCTGCGCTCCGTCGTCGCCGCGAAGATTGAACGCAAACTTGTAGTTATTGACCCTGATGGCACCTGGCGACAGCTCATTTTCGGTGAAATAGAACCAGGATTTCCGTTCCGATTTCCCCGTGCCGAGGAGGATCGGCGACATGTCGTAGCTGTCGAAAATGATCGGCTTGTTTTCGCGGTCCTCGGTCGGAAGGGGGACCGCGCCGACGGCAGCGAATGTTGCCATCAGATCGAGACCGCCGACAATGTCGTGGTTCTTGGTGCGGGGTTTGATCTTACCCGGCCAGACGGCGATCGCAGGGACGCGATTGCCGCCCTCGCGCAACGTACCCTTCGTGCCACGAAACGGCGTGTACCCAGCGTCCGGATAGACGTCCTGCCAGGCGCCATTGTCCGTGGTGTAGAAGACCAGTGTGTTCCGGTCCATTCCGGTTTCCCGCAATTTGTCCATGATCCGGCCGATACGGGTGTCCAGTTCCACGATCGAGTCGGCATACTTGCTCTTCGACAGTGACTTGTGCTCGAATTCCGGCGCCGGCATATTTGGCTGGTGCACCTTCATGAAGTTCACGTTGATATAGAAGGGCTCATCCGGCTTCTTTGCGGCTTCGTCGAGAAATTCGACGGCTGCCTTTTCGACATAGCTGTCGAAGTAGGGGATGCCGACGACGCCTTCCTTGCCGTCGATAATCGGGGTGTCGACATATTGACCGTTGACCTTGAAATCTTCAGTGACAGGTCCCCCGGCCTTGCCGGAAAGCGCGCCCTTCGTCACCCTTTGGAACATCTCCCGCAGCTTCGGATCCATATCCGGAAACCAGGTCGGATCAGCGTAGGTGTAGGCGTTGAGATGGTAGAGACCGGCATATTTCATCTCGTCGTAGCCCTGTGCGGTCGGCAGCGCGTAGTCCGCCTCGCCAAGATGCCACTTGCCCGTGAAGTAGGTGTGATATCCGCCGCGCTTCAGCACTGATCCCAGTGTCCATTCGGCCGCCGGAAGGCCGCCGCCCTGACCCTGAAACGCCACCGTGGTCATGCCGCTGCGGTTCGGAATGCGCCCGGTCTGCATGGCCGCACGCCCAGGTGTGCAGCTTGGCTGCGCGTAAAAGGAAAAGAAGGTCATGCCTTCGTCGGCGAGCTTGTCGATGTTTGGGGTCGGCATCCCGCGACCTTCACCGCCGCCATAGGGGCCGAGATCGCCGTAGCCGGTATCGTCGGACACGATGAACAGGATGTTGGGCTTTCGTTGGGAGTCCTGCGCTTGCAGGGGCGAGGCCGCACACCAGAGAATGGTGGATGAAGCCAAGGCTCCGATGCAGCGGACAAGGATTCTGCCGTTCATGTCAAATCCCTCCATTGGAGTCCGGTTGATGACGGTGTCGCTCGCGGCAAAGGCCTGCGATCGCCTGCGTCAGCTCAAACGGGCTGCTTTGAAAATGACGATCCTGCCGGAGCTGCCTCCGGTGGGGTTTGCGAAGCCGACGGCATCTCTGCCCCGGCGCGCTGGACCTTAGCCAATACGGTCTTCGCCCGATATTGTACTTTGGGGAATCCCTCTCACAGTAAGCAATCGAAAGTAGTGATGCGCAGATGACGGCGCAGCGAGAAGCTGTTATTGTCGCACGACTTTGGGGGGAAAGCGGATGGGCTTGGGCGAATGGTCAGGTCGATTGTGCTGCACTGCCTTTTTGTTGGCGGTGGTCGCCCTGAGTGTGCCCAGTCGCCATGTCGCAGCCTCCGACACCTCGATTGCCATCGTCGACCGGGTTCCCCGCGTGCTCGTCCTCTATCCCTATGATGAGAGGATCGCGGCGACGACCGCTGCTGGAGAGGCGCTGCGGAGCCGTTTGCTGGAGGCGACAAACGGCAAGATCGACCTGTTTTCAGAGTTCCTGGATCTTTCGCGGTTTCCGGAAGGCGACCATGTCGCGCGCATGGCACGGTATCTCGGCGAGAAATACGCGTCGCGCCGTCCGGACGTGGTTGTGGCCCTCGGCAAGGAATCGGCGAGCTTCGTAACCGCGAATCGCGGCACGATCGCGCCCGGCGCCAGGATCGTCGCTGCCGGTTTCGGCACAGCCACCGCCGAGAAGATCAGCTTGCCGGACGACGTGATCGGAGCCTTCACGACATTCGACATTCTGAAGACCGCCGAGATGGCCCGCAGCCTGCAGCCCAATGCGCGCCACCTCTACATTGTCGGCGGTTCGTCCGACTTCGACCGCGGCTGGCTGACGACGGCCCGCGCGGCTCTCGAGCAGTTCTCGAAATCCTACGAGACGACCTATCTGCAAGATTTGACGATCGACGAATTCGCCGAGCGGGCATCCCGAGTGCCGCCCGACAGCATCATCCTGGCATTGACGGTGTTTAAGGATCGGGCAGGGCGCAATTTCGTTCCGCGCGACGCGATCGGTCAGATCGCTGCGACCGCCAGCGCGCCTGTCTACGGCCCCTACGAGACTTACATCGATCATGGCGTCGTCGGGGGCAACACCGTCACATTCGAAGCGCTGGGCCGGACCGTCGGCGACCTCGTCATCGATGCGATTGCCGGCAAGCCGGTGTCGGATCTCGAAGCGCCGCAGACCTACATTGCCGATGCCCGGCAGCTCCAGCGCTGGGGGCTTGCCGAAAAGGATCTGCCACCGGGCACGATCCAGATGCACAAGGAGAGGAGCCTCTGGGCGGAACATTGGGTCGTGTTGGTAGCGGGGGGTGGCCTCGTGCTGGCGCAGGCCAGCATCATCTCGGTGCTTCTGCTCGAGCGGAGGCGCCGCCGCGACGCCGAGCGCAGCTCGCGTCTGCATTTACTCGAAGCCGTTCATCTCAACCAGTCCGCGACAGCCGGCGCATTGTCCTCGTCGATCGCTCACGAACTGAACCAGCCCCTGTCGGCCATTCGCAACAATGCCGAGGCAGCGTCGGTGCTGCTTCGAAGCGAGAACCCGGATCACGAACTGATCCAGCAGATTCTTCTCGACATCCAGGAGGACGATCAGCGCGCAGGCGATATTATCAGCCGGATGAGAGGATTGCTCAAGAAGAGAGACGAGATCGATTGGCAGGAGTTCGACCTGAACGATGTCACGTCGAGCGCGATCCACATCATTCATGGCGAGGCGGAACGACGCGGAATCAAGCTGACATCGAACCAGCTGCCCGGCGGGCTGCCGGTGCGTGCCGACAAAGTTCATGTGCAGCAGGTCATCCTCAACCTGGCGATCAACGCGATGGATTCCATGCTGGACGCCGTCCCGGCCGGGAGAACGCTCACCTTTGCAACGGGACTGGCGAACGAGAAGGCGGAGCTGCGGGTCTCCGATACCGGCGACGGTATTCCCAGAGAGAGACTGAATAACATCTTCGAGCCATTCTACACCACCAAGAAAGCAGGCACGGGCCTCGGGCTCTCCATAGCCCGCGCCATTGTCGAGACCTATGGCGGCACCATCCGTGCCGACAACCGCCCGGAAGGCGGCGCGGTCTTTCGTGTGGCCCTGCCGCTTGCCCGCCGACAGGAGCGATCGAGATGAAACCGGTTATCCATATCGTCGATGACGACAAATCCTACCGGACGGCGACCGCAAGGCTGCTTTCCGCACATGGTCTGAGGGTCGAAGTCTATGAATCCGGAGATCAGTTTCTCGCCGGCCTTTCGGCTTGCGAGCCGGGCTGCGTACTCCTCGACCTCCAGATGCCCGGCCAGTCCGGCCTGCAGATACAACGCCGCCTGTGCGAGCTGGCACCGCAATTGCCGGTCGTGTTCCTCACAGGGGAAGGAGACATAAAGGCAAGCGTCGAGGCGATGAAGACGGGTGCCAAGGATTTTCTGGAGAAGGGATCGACCGCGGCGACATTGATGGAGGCGATCGATCGCGCGCTTGTCCAATACGAAAGGCAGCGGGCCGGTCACGACCGTCTTCAAGCTCAGCAGGCCCTGGTGGCGGGCCTCAGCCCGCGCGAAGCCGAAGTGTTCCAGCTCGTCATTCGCGGCCGTCTCAACAAGCAGATCGCTTATGCACTCGGCATCTCCGAGCGGACGGTGAAGGTGCATCGCCATCAGGTCATGGAAAAGCTCGGCGTGCGCTCGCTGGCTGAGGCGGTGTCGATCGCCGCAAATATCGGTCTCACCGACCAGGAAACGGCATCGCCGCTGGGGTGATCGGGCTCCTTCCCCTTAGGACAATATCAATCGGCTTCCAAGCGGCCTAATTTGACCGGCAACCGTTAGTCTCTCATATGTTCGAAAGAGGGGGCATGAGGTGGAGAACCTTCGCCGCACGGTCGCTGTCGTCGACGATGACGCAAGCCTGCGGCGCAGCCTGGGGCGGCTGCTCAACGCCTACGGTTTTCTGGCCATGGAGTTTGCATCCGCCGAGGCCTTTCTCGCTCGCGATCCCAAAACGGCGATAGACTGCCTTGTCCTTGATATCGACCTCGGTGGCATGTCCGGCATCGATCTGCAACGCAGGCTGAAGGCCGAGGGGACAACCCTTCCGGTGATTTTCATCACGGCACTGGAAACCGCCTCCGTGAAGGCAGAGGCGGAAAAGGTGGGATGCGTTGCTTATCTGCAGAAGCAGTTTTCCGGAGCCGCGCTGATTGCGGCCATCAACAGGGCGTTGGGATTGTGAGTTGATGGGGCGCGAGACCGTGCGCTCTCGAGCACGGCGGTCGGCGTCGCATCGGCAGCAGTCCTTTGCCGCACCGCGACCGATTCAGGGTGATCACCATCTCGCTAATGGCGTTGATGAAGCATAATCGCTGGCCTCGCCAACCGAAAAACTCGTCTCGGGAGCGCCTTGATGGCAGCAAGGCCTTGAATCCTCGTTCTGCATTGCCAATCTGGCGAGTACCGACCTGATGTAAGGGGAGTTCTACGGCAGGCATGAGTGAGATTCAACGACCGGGATTCTTGGCGAGGCTCAATGCATATGAGCCGCTGACACTGATCATGGTGGCATCGATCGCCGGTGGACTGTTCGCGCTCCAGCGGCTGACGAGCGAAGTCCTGGAGGGCGAGACATTCCGATTCGACGAGGCGATCCTGTTGGCTTTGCGACGACCGGGCGAACTTGCCGTGCCGATTGGTCCTGGCTGGCTGACGCATGCCGTCGACGATATCACCAGCCTCGGCGGCATCACCGTTCTCTCGCTGATGACCGTTCTCGTCACCGTCTATCTTCTGCTCGACCGGCGCTGGCCGATCGCGATCTTTGTCTTTTCCTCGGTGCTGACCGGCTGGCTCGCGAGCACGCTCTTGAAGATCCTCGTCGCTCGGCCGCGCCCCGATATCGTGCCGCATCTGGTCGAGGTGAGCGATCTCAGCTTTCCCTCCGGACATGCGATGGTCTCGGCGGTGACCTATCTGACGCTGGGCGCGCTGCTGGCGCGAACGCAGCGCTACCAGTCGACGCGAATTTTCGTTATGGGCGCCGGCGTCTTTCTCGCCGTCATCATCGGTTTGAGTCGGATCTATCTCGGTGTCCATTACCCCACTGACGTCTTGGCTGGATGGTGCGCCGGCGCGCTCTGGGCGCTCGGCTGCTGGCTGATTTCGAAGCGGTTCGTTCCGAGCCGCGTGCCAGATGATGTTGCGGAAGCGGGAAAACAGTAAGAAAAGTAAGGCCGATACGTGATTCCCCGGCATAGCGGACAAGCACCATGACGACTTTGACAACGATCACCTCGACGGTCACGGCCGCGTTTCTCGGCTCCTTCGTCGAGGTCGTTGAAGCCTTCACCATCATCCTCGCCGTCGGCGTCACGCAGAGCTGGCGTCCGGCCTTCATCGGCACCGGTCTTGCGCTTGCCCTTCTCGCCCTTCTCGTGCTGGCGCTCGGTCCGCTGCTCGGCCTTATTCCGATCGAGCTGATGCAGTTCGTGATCGGGACGCTGCTCGTTCTTTTCGGCCTGCGCTGGTTACGCAAGGCGATCCTGCGGGCTTCAGGCTTCATCGCGCTGCACGACGAGGAGAAGGCCTTCGCGGCCGAGACCGATAGCCTGCGGCGCCAATCCGCCGAGCGCCGGGCCAATTTCCTGGCGGGGGCCGCGGCTTTCAAGGCCGTGCTGCTGGAGGGGATCGAAGTGGTGTTCATCGTCATCGCCACCGGCGCCGGGCACGGCATGATCGGCTATGCCAGCCTCGGTGCGGCCGCAGCCTGCCTGCTGGTACTCGTCATCGGCATCTTCGTGCACAAACCGCTCTCTGCGGTTCCGGAAAACAGCCTGAAATTCGTCGTCGGCCTGCTGCTCAGCGCCTTCGGCATATTCTGGGTTGGCGAGGGGGTGGGCGCCGACTGGCCGGGCGCCGACCTATCGCTCCTGGCGATTCTTGCCGTCCTCGCCGTCTTTTCCTTCGCTGCAGTCCGGATGCTGCGCCAGTATTTCAATACCCGCGCCGAGGTCACCGCGTGATGAATATTCTTACCATCGCGCTCAAGGAACTCTTCGGCATGTTCATCGACGACGGCGCCCTGGCGCTGTTGGCGCTGCTGTTAATCGCCGCCGTCGCCGTTCTGGTGAAATTCGTCCACGTCGATGCGCTGCTTGTTGCCGTTCTTTTTCTGCTCGCCTGCCTGCTGATCCTTGCCGAGAGCCTGGCGCGCGCGGCACGGAAGAAGTTTCAGCGGAAATAGTCTACAGCGCCGCGCGTCTGGGACAGCTATTGCGGCACTTTGAACAGGTGGCGGATACGCGTCACCAGCGAACTCACCGAGCGGCCATGCAACGTCGCGCCCTCGGCCGCGAAGGAATGCTGACCGGTCTCGATCCGGTGTGCGAGGGTGGCGGCAAGCTCTTCGGCGATGGCGGGTCGGTCGTGCAGCAGCGGCGTCAGGCTTGCCTGGGCAATCTCGTAGACAACGACGAAAGTCAGCGCCCGCAGGCTGGCGGCCTCGCCGACGCCGATCAGCAGTCCGCTTTCGCCGAAATAATCGCCCGGCGCCAGCCGGCCGAGTTCGATTTCCTTGTGGCCTTCCTGCCGTGTCGCGATGAGCGCACCGCTGCGCACGATCATCAGCGATGCAACCGTATCGCCCTGTTCGATGAGGATGGCATCCTTCTTGAAGGTCCGCCGCGTCATCGAGGCCGCGAGCGTTTCCTTCTCGTCCTCGGTCAGTGAGGAAAACAACGGAATGGCGTCGAGAAGCTTGAGCGGCGTCGGCCGGTGCGGCCTCATCACCTCTTCCGACTGCAACTGGTCGGGCGGAGGGCCTGCGGCGTCGAGCGGTCGTGCCAAGATGAGGCCCGCGGCCTTGATATGGCGGTAAATGAGATCGAATATCTCGTTCTTCGCCGGTCCCGTCTGGCCGATATCCCTGACGCGGAAGGAGAGCTCCAGCTCCACTGCATCCGATGTCAGCGATTTTATCTGAACGCCGGGTTTCGGCTCGGCCAGGATCGAGTCGCTGCTCAATAGCACGGCGCGCATGACGTCGATGATCGCCGACGGCCCGATCGTCGGCACGACGCGGACCGTCAGCGTCGCGCCGTGACTTCGGTCGGGACTGCTGAGATTGGTCAGCCCGACCTTGGCCAGAAAACTGTTGGGCAAGATGACGAGGTCGTTGGAGCCGTTCAGCAGATGGGTGGAGCGCCAGTTGGTTTCGACGACACGGCCTTCAATGCCGTCATTCAGGACGATCCAGTCGCCGATCATATAGGGCCGGCCGAGATTGAGCGCGATGCCGGAAAAGACGTCGCTCAGGGTGCTTTGCATCGCCAGGCCGAGGATGACGGCAAGGACGCCTGATGTGGCGATCAGCGTGCCGACGGGAAAGCTGAAGACATAGGCGACCACCGAGAGGATCGCGCCGAGGTAGATCAGGCCGATGACCAGATCCTGAACGAGGCGTCCTTCGCGTGGTTGACGCTCGAAGATCAGGAAGACGCGGACGAAGGCGATCAACGCCCAGGCGGCATTGATCCACCAGACCACCTTGGCAAGGGCGATGAAGACGCGTTCGAAGGTCGAAGCCGGCGCCGGCCCGACTTCGTAGGGTACGATGTCGTGATAGAGCAGCAGGACTGTCAGCGCCGCGAAGAAGAACACCTGGCCGGCGAGCTTCCAGCTTGGGAAGGGCCGAAGGGCTATTCGGGTGATCACCGCGCCGACCACGGCCAGCGTCCCGGCCTGGACGACAGGATCGGCAAGCACTCCGGACCATGTGAGATTATCGAGCATCGTCTACCCACTTGAGCGCTTACAGCGCCGCGCGTCTCTTCAGACGGGCGGCGCTGTAACACATTCAATCCTCGCATCGGCTTTCCCGAAAATCGAGTCCGATCTTCGCGCCGACGCGTTAGCTGCGCGGCTTCAGATTTTCTGGGTCATAGATCGGCTTGTAGCCGACGCCGACGACCTCCACCGGATAGCTCTCGGCAAAATACTCGACATTCAAGTTGCGTCCGACCTGGCAATGCGACCAGGGCAGATAGGCCAAGGCAATGTTCTTGCCGACCGTCGGGCCATAGGCGATCGAGGTCGTGTAGGACCGGCGGCCGAGCTCGTCGACCAGAACCTCTCCCGTGGCGGGATCGACAACCGGCAGGTTTCCGACGGGATAACGCTTCACGCCCGACTTGTCGGTATTCTCGGTCATCACAAGCGTGCAGAGCATGGCCGGCTGGTGCTCACGCGCCTTGTATTCCAGATGTTTTGCCTTGCCGCGGAAATCGGCTTCCTTGACCTTCGGACGGGCGAGATCGGCTTCGATCAGGTTGTACTGGGTCAGGAGATCGGCGTTCTGCAGGCGCAGGCTCTTTTCCATGCGGCGCGAGTTCGCATAGGTCTCGACGCCGAAAGCCATCACGCCGGTCGCGCGCAGCGCATCCCAGACGGCGAGGCCGTCTTCGTACTTCATGTGCAGTTCCCAACCCTGCTCGCCGACATAAGAGATGCGGAAGGCGGTGACGGGTCTACCTGCGATTTCGATCGGTTTGATCGCCGCAAAGGCGAAGTTTTCCTGATCGAGCCCGGCCGGATCGGCCACAGCCTTCTTCAGCGTGTCGCGGGCGTTCTGACCCCAGATGCCGATCGTCACGAATTTTTCCGAGACGTCGGTGATGATCACGTCAAGGCCGCGGTCTTCGGCGACGCGCTTCATGTAGTGCAAGTCGCGCGGGCCGGCATCGGC
Organism: Rhizobium sp. WSM1274; assembly: GCF_025200775.1. NCBI lineage: Bacteria > Pseudomonadati > Pseudomonadota > Alphaproteobacteria > Hyphomicrobiales > Rhizobiaceae > Rhizobium > Rhizobium sp. WSM1274. The sequence continues at coordinate 134,512 of NZ_CP104140.1, forward strand.
ACCGTTGACGAGACGGCAGCGGTCGGCCATGCGAAAGACAGTGAAGTCAGCGCGGACCATGCCTTCGTCGTCGAGGAAGTGGGTGTAAATGCCCTTGCCGATGTTTGCGTCGCCGCCGATCTTGGCGGCGCAAAGCCATTCCATCAGTTCGACGTGGTCAGGGCCCTCGATATCGACCATGTGGAAGTGGCTGAGATTGACGATGCCGCAATCCTCGCTCATCGCCAGATGCTCGGCATTCGATACGCGCCAGAAATGGCGGCTGTCCCATTCATTCTCGCGAACCGGGACGCGGTCGGCGTATTTCTCCAGAAGGTGCTCGTTGGCGGCGTAGCCATGCGCACGCTCCCAGCCGCCAAGTTCCATGAAGTAGCCGCCAAGCTCCTTTTCGCGCTCGTAGAAGGGCGAGCGTTTGGCGTTGCGGCCGGATGCATAGGGTTCGCGGGTGTGAACGGCCGGGAAATAGATCTTCTGGGCGGCTTCAAAGCACCGGCCCTCGATGAACTCTTCCGTCAACTGATGCGGATAGAAGCGGGCGTAGTCGATGCTGTTGTGATCGATTTCAGTACGGCCATCGGTCATCCAGTCGGCGATCAGCTTGCCGTAGCCCGGGCCGTCTTTGACCCAGATGGCAACGCAATACCAGAGGCCGCGCACCTTCTGGCTCTCGCCGCAGGATGCGCCGCCGCCGGCGGAAACTTGCAGCAGGCCGTTGAAGGAGTGACCTTCGTTATAGCCGAGTTCGCCGAGAATCGGCGTCAGTTCCATGGCGCGTTCGAGCGGCTCGATGATCTGTTCCATTTCGAGATCACGCTGCGAGGGCGAAAGGCGCGCTTCGTGTTTTTCGAGAAGATCGCGCGGATGGCACATGCGCGGATTGGTGGCTTCGTAGTAGCCCCACTCGATCTGACCGCCCTCCGTCGTCGCCGGGTCGCCGGTATCGCGCATATAGGCCGAGTTGCCCTGGTCGCGCAGCAGCGGGAAGCCGATTTCCTTGCCGGTGCCTTCAAATTCGTTATAGGGACCGAAGAATGTGAGCGGATGGTCGACCGGCATGACCGGCAGGTCTTCGCCGACCATCTCCGCGATCAGGCGCCCCCAAAGGCCGGCACAGACGATGACGTGGTCGGCCATGATGGTGCCGCGATGGGTGACGACGCCCTTGATGCGGCCGCCTTCGACGATCAGCGACTTCGCCGGCGTGTTGCCGAATACCTTGAGCTTGCCGGCCTTTTCGGCAGCATCGACCAGCTTGCCGGCAACGGTCTGCGAGCGCGGAATGACGAGGCCGGCATCCGGATCGAAAAGGCCGCCCATCACCTGATCTTCCTCGATCAGCGGGAACTTCTCCTTGATCTCGGAGGGGCTGACATACTGGGCGCGCGTGCCGAAAGCCCGCGCCGAGGAAAGCTTGCGCTTGATTTCCTCCATCCAGGCATGGTCGCCGGTGCGCGCCACTTCGAGGCCGCCGATGCGGGCGTAATGGCCCATCTTCTCGTAGAAATCGATCGAATATTGCGTGGTCCAGACGGACAGGTAGTCGTGGCTGGTGGTGTAACAGAAGTCCGAGGCATGGGCTGTCGAGCCGATATCCGTCGGTATGCCCGACTTATCGATGCCGACGATATCGTCCCATCCCCGCTCGACGAGATGATGCGCGATGGAGGCGCCGACGATACCGCCGAGCCCGATGATGACGACCTTTGCCTTTTCCGGAAATGCTGCCACGTGCTGTTCCTTCTATTTATCGCACGAATTAAAATACCCTAGCCGCGCTTGACGTACGCTTCGCGCGAGATGCAGCAGCCATGCCAGCCTCGTAAGGAGTGTCACATTTGCCGAAGCCGCGGAACCCCCAGACCGCTCCGTATGGCAGCTGCGATGAGGGTATTATGCATAAGGCTCATGATCGTCATTGGTCCTACGCCGCCTAGTACCGGCGTAATTGCGCCAGCCCGCATCGAGGCGGCGAGGAAACCGCCAAACAGCGCCGGCACTGCTGCGATCCATTCCGCATCGAACGGACTCGCAATGACTCGCGGCGATCGGATATGGCGAGCCCTTGCAACCGGCCTTTCCGCTCGCGCGCCCCGGGATCACGGCGCTGAAATCGCCGCAAGCCGGTCGATGTCCACCAACACGATGTCTTCAGAAACGGGCTCACGATTGTGCAAGCGGAACCATTCCGCCGCTTCGCGTACACGGTCGCCATGGGGCGATGGATAGGCGCCGAGTCCGAGGACCCATTCCCGCACGGTCTCGCGCTCCATCCGCCCGGCCCGGTATCGATCGCAGACGGTTTTCGCTGATGCGACGAGATCATTGATGCTTTTCACAGGATATCCCTCAATGCACGGATGGCTCTTCGTCTTCGAGAAACGATCGAATGCCGTCCCGCGCGACGACGGCCAGGAATTCGTCGAAGGCATCCCGGTCAGTCGCAAATGGCTCGTCCCAGCGGATCAGGTCCTCCGCTTGCGTTACCACTTCCATCGTCCAGTCTTCATTGCTGCCCGATGTGCGGAAGATATCGACGAGCACGGTGATCCCGTCATCGGTGAATTCTCCCGCCAGTTCGGAGTGTTCGAGCTTTTCTTTTTTCGCCATCATTCAGCCACCTGCACCGGGCGGTGCGTCGTTTTTGAGATATTCTTCATATTGAACCGTCTCGGTCTCATTCGTGTCGATCGAGGCATTCGCGCGCTTTGCAAGGCGAACGCCGGCGCCCCCACCATTTTCAGGGATGAAGACAACGCCTGCGACTTCCAGCGCGTGCTTCACATCCTGAAGGGTCCGTTCATAGGGAGAGCGCTTCCCGGCCTCGAAATTAGCAATCGTCGCTTTGGCGACTTTTGAGGCCGATGAGAGATCGTCCTGGGACCACGCCAAAAGGGCGCGAGCAGCGCGGCACTGAGCGGAGGATAGACACAAAACAATAACCTTGCATCAAAAGTGTGATTCTGCCTCGGGCAGATTATATTAAAAACGCAATCTCTATACAAGCTATGACGAGAGCAGGTGCATGACGGCATAGGACGTTGTGAGCCCTTGAATGGACCTGCCTATTCCATCCTTTCGACCTTTAATTCTCCAGCACATCTGGCGAAAGGGAAGATTGATTGACTGAATATTATTAGAGTCTAATTTAGATTGCCTTTATCACGCACTCGGGAGGTCATAATGCGTGAGCCAGATATGCAAAAACTCGATGCACTTGTCGGTCGTCTGGTTCGCGACGTCGGCGCCGCCGTTTCCGGTGTATTGGTCGTGCTTGGCGACAAGGTCGGAATCTTCAAGGCGATGGCCGACGGAACGCCGATGAGCGTCCAGGATCTTTCGGCGAAGACGGGGGTGAAGGAGCGCTACCTCAGGGAATGGCTGAGCGCCCAGGCGGCCGCGGACTATGTCTCTTACGATGAAAAAACCGATCGTTTCAGCCTGACGCCGGAACAGGCGATGGTATTTGCCGAGGAAAACAGCCCCGCCTTTTTCGTCGGAGCCTTCGAGGTCGTTCAATCGATGTGGATGGACGAGCCGAAGGTCGCCGATGCCTTCCGTACCGGCAAGGGTCTCGGCTGGCATGAGCACAGCACCTGCCTCTTTCGGGGAACCGAGCGGTTCTTTCGTCCGGGTTATAACAGCCATCTCATCAACGAATGGATACCGGCTCTTGCCGGGGTCGAAGAAAAACTCAAGGCCGGCGCCAGCGCCGCCGACGTCGGCTGCGGTCACGGTGCCTCGACCATCCTGATGGCGCAGGCCTATCCCGCTTCCCGCTTTGCCGGCTTCGACTATCACGGCCCGTCGATCGAAAGAGCAAAGGCCGCCGCCCGGGATGCGGGTGTTTCGGACCGTGTGACTTTCCAGCAGAGTTCGGCGACGGAATTTCCGGGGCGCGGCTATGACATGGTCGCCATGTTCGACTGCCTTCACGACATGGGCGATCCGGTCGGCGCCGGCCGGCATGTCAAGGAAACGCTTGGGCCGAACGGGACATGGCTGATCGTCGAGCCCTTTGCCCATGACCATCTCAAGGACAATCTCAATCCTGTGGGACGCGTCTATTACGGGGCATCGACGATGATCTGCACGCCGGCGTCACTCTCCCAGGAGGTGGGGCTTGGGCTTGGCGCGCAGGCGGGAGAAATGAAACTCCGAAAGGTGGCGCTCGACGCCGGGTTCACCCATTTCCGTCGCGCAACGGAAACGCCGTTCAACATGGTGTTCGAGGTGCGGGCCTGACGCAACTGGTTTAGCAGGTGGCCGGCTATCTCAGTTTTCCGATGCTGGCATACATGCCGGTCGTGCGGAATTCGGTGGGGTTGGTGCCGTAGACGCGGCGGAAGACCTTGGAGAAATAGTTGGGGTCTTCGAAGCCGCACATGATGGCGACTTCCTTGACCGGCAGGAAATCCGCCTTGGTCAGAAGCTTGACGGCACGCTGCAGGCGCTGCTGCAGCACGAATTCGGCTGGCGGCATGCCCTCGCTCTCGGCAAAGCTGCGCGAGAAATGCGCGCGGCTGAGGCCGACGATGCCGGCAAGCTCGCTGACCGGCAGCGGCTTTTCGAGATTGGCATTGATATGGTCGATCACCGGCTGCATGAGGCTGAGCTCGGCGGCAAAGGCCGGCGAGCCGAAGACGTCGTCGTAGAGCGCCATCGCCGCTTCATAGGCGATCGCCGAGGCGGCACCCGGCGATGTCGCGCCCTTGACCAGGCGTAGGCTGCAATCGGCCAGATGATCGATGGTCGAGGGCTGCAGCTTCAGCACCGGGCCGGCGGTCGACAGCACCATCTGATGGATGCGCAGCGTTTCCTCGCCGTTCATCGAAATCCAGAAATATTCCCAGCGGTCGCCTTTTTCCAGCCAGTAGCGATGATTGTGCGGCACCAGAACGAGCAGCGTGTCACCGCCCTGAAGGCGATAGTTGCGGTGCTGGTAGCGCAGCTGGCCGCTGCCGCTGATCGTGTGCTGCAGCACGGTGAAGGGGGTCTGGCCGCGCCGGCGGCCGTCCCAGTCATAGCTCTCGTTCTCGCGCACTTCATAGCCGGCGCTGGTCGGCATGGCATGCAATCGCTGGCGGCCCCGAGGCAGCGAAACCGTCCTCATCGACTGTCCGTTGGCGATCAAATCCTGCAGCACAAAATTACCCCCGAAAGCATAATCCTTCTCTGGTCGCCCTGTCGATTTCGGGCATAATCCCGCTCGACAAGAGGAAGAGACCACGGCCGACAGAGCGGCCGGGAGGAAAAAGACAGATTTTTCGGCGTTTTCAGCCACATGCGTCGGCATGCGGCCTGATCCTCCATGGCCTTCTTTTCCTTAGCATTCGATTGGGTCGAGGTGAAGATCATGAGTTTCAAAATCGCTATCATCGGTGCGGGCAGCGTCGGGTTCACCAAGAAGCTGTTCACCGACATATTGTGCGTTCCGGAGTTTCGCGACGTCGAATTCGCGCTGACCGATCTGAGTGAACACAATCTCGAGATGATCAAGGCGATCCTCGATCGCGTCGTCGAGGCGAACGGACTGCCGACGAAAGTGACGGCGACGACCAACCGGCGCCAGGCGTTGGAAGGCGCACGCTACATCATCAGCTGCGTTCGGGTCGGCGGGCTTGAGGCCTATGCGGATGATATCAGAATCCCGCTGAAATATGGCATCGACCAGTGCGTCGGCGATACGATCTGCGCCGGCGGCATCCTCTATGGCCAGCGCAACATCCCCGTCATCCTCGACTTCTGCAAGGATATCCGCGAAGTGGCGGAGCCCGGCGCGAAATTCCTGAACTATGCCAACCCGATGGCGATGAACACCTGGGCGGCGATCGAATACGGCAAGGTCGATACCGTCGGTCTCTGCCATGGCGTCCAGCACGGCGCCGAACAGATCGCCGAGGTGCTCGGTGCGAAGTCGGTGAGCGAGCTCGACTATATCTGCTCCGGCATCAACCACCAGACCTGGTTCATCGACCTTCGCCTCAACGGCCGCAGGACCGGCAAGGACGAGTTGATCGCCGCCTTCGAGGCGCATCCGGTCTATTCGCAGCAGGAGAAACTGCGCATTGACGTGCTGAAGCGTTTCGGCGTCTATTCCACCGAAAGCAACGGCCATCTCTCGGAATACCTGCCGTGGTATCGCAAGCGGCCGGACGAGATCACCCGCTGGATCGACATGTCCGACTGGATCCACGGCGAGACCGGCGGCTACCTTCGTCATTCGACGGAAACGCGCAACTGGTTCGAGACGGAATATCCGCAATTCCTGGAATCCGCCGCAAAGCCGATCGATCCTGCCAAGCGCTCGAACGAACATGCGAGCCACATTCTCGAGGCGCTGGAGACGAACCGGGTCTATCGCGGCCATTTCAACGTCAAGAACAATGGCGTCATCACCAATCTGCCGTCAGATGCGATCGTCGAATCGCCGGGCTTCGTCGATCGCTTCGGCATCAACATGGTCTCCGGCGTCACCCTGCCGGAAGCTTGTGCGGCCACCTGCATTTCCTCGATCAACGTCCAGCGCATGTCGGTGCATGCGGCGATATCAGGCGACATCGATCTCTTGAAGCTTGCCGTGCTGCACGATCCGCTGGTCGGCGCCGTCTCGACGCCTGAGGAAGTCTGGCAGATGGTCGACGAGATGGTCGTTGCCCAGGCGCCCTGGCTGCCGCAATATGCCGACGCCGTGCCGGCCGCCAAGGAGCGGCTGTCGAAATCGAAGCTGCAGACCCGCGACTGGGCGGGGGCCGCACGCCGCAACGTTCGCTCGATCGAGGAGCTGCGGGCGGAAAAGGCGGCGCTGAAACAGGCCGTCTGATTTTCGTGAAGCATGGGTTGCCGGGGGTTTCCGGGAGGGAAATCCGCGGCGTCCGGCCCGGTTTCATGTGTTCGAGGAGAAAGGAGCTGCGGGATCGCGCTCCGGAACAAGAGGGAGAAACGATGATGAATTTTCGCAACGCAGGCATTCTGGCCGGACTGGCGCTCAGTGTCTCAGCCGCGGCGCTGAATGCATATGCCTCCGAGCCAACCATTCCACCGAAACCGGCGGACTTTCCGGCCGAAGGCAAGATCAATTATGTCGCGCGCGACTCCATCCTGGAGTTCAAGGCGCTGCCCGAATATCACGAACCCGACTGGGTCACGAAGAATTTCGTCGCCACCGGCAAGCTGCCGCCGGTCAAGGACCGCCTGCCGAAGGAGCCGCTGGTCTTCAAGACCGGCAATATGCCCGACGGCATCGGGGTCTACGGCGATACCATGCGCCACGTCATCGGCGGCCGGCCGGAAGGCTGGAACTACGGCGCCGGCCAGACGCAGGGCTGGGGCGGCATCGATATCGGCCTTTCCGAATGCCTGACGCGCACCGCGCCGCTGTTCCAGGTGCAGGCCTCCGACACCGAGCCGCTGCCGAACCTTGCCAAGAGCTGGGATTGGTCGCAAGACGGCCACAAGCTGACCATGCACCTGATCGAAGGCGCCAAATGGTCCGACGGCGCGCCGTTCAACGCCGACGACATCATGTTCTACTGGGACGATGAAGTCATCGACCCGAACGTCTCGCCGCTCGGCGGCGGCGCCTCGCCGGAAGCCTTCGGCGCCGGAACGACGCTGAAGAAGGTTGACGATTACACCGTCGAATGGACCTTTAAGGAGGCCTTCCCGAAGCAATATCTCTACACGATGTCCTACCCGAATTTCTGCCCGGGTCCGTCGCATATCCTGAAGGCGCAGCATCCGAAATATTCGAAGAACACCTACGACCAGTTCAAGAACGCCTTCCCGCCCGAGTTCATGAACATGCCGGTCATGGGCGCCTGGGTACCGGTCGAATATCGCCCGGACGACATCATCGTCATGCGCCGCAACCCCTATTACTGGAAGGTCGACGAGAAGGGCGATCAGCTGCCTTATCTCAATGAGCTGCACTACAAGCTCTCGACCTGGGCCGACCGTGACGTTCAGGCCGTGGCCGGCTCCGCCGATTTCTCCAACCTCGAGCAGCCGGAAAACTTCGTCGCGTCGCTGAAGCGCGCCGCCGAAAAAACGGCGCCCGCTCGGCTTGCCTTCGGCCCGCGCCTGATCGGCTATAACTTGCGCATGAATTTCTCCGCCAACGGCTGGGGCAACCCGGACGAGCGCGGTGAGGCGATCCGCGAATTGAACCGCAACGAAGACTTCCGCAAGGCGGTCACCATGGCGCTCGACCGCAAGGCCATCGGCGACTCGCTGGTCAAGGGACCGTTCACCGCGATCTATCCGGGCGGGCTCTCCTCCGGCACCAGCTTCTACGACCGCAACTCGACCGTCTACTATCCCTTTGATCTTAAGGGCGCCAAGGCGGAACTCGCCAAAGCCGGCCTCAAGGATACGGATGGCAATGGCATCGTGAACTTCCCGGCCGGCACGGCGGGCGGCAAGGATGTCGAAATCGTCATGCTGATCAACAATCAGTACACGACCGACAAGAGCCTTGCCGAAGGTGTCGTCGGCCAGATGGAGAAGCTCGGACTGAAGATCGTCATCAATGCGCTCGACGGTGCCAAGCGTGACGACGCCCATTATGCCGGCCGCTTCGACTGGCTGATCCAGCGCAACACGACGGAACTGTCGTCGGTGGTGCAGAATACCGAACAGCTCGCCCCTGTCGGTCCGCGCACCAGTTGGCACCATCGCGCCGGCAAGGATGACCAGCTTGATCTGATGCCCTTCGAAAAGGAGCTTGTCGATGTCGTCAACAAGTTCAGGACGAGCCAGAACAACGACGAGCGCGTCGATCTGATGAAGCAGTATCAGAAGATCTCGACGGAGCACGTCAACACCGTCGGCCTGACGGAATATCCGGGCGCCCTGATCGTCAACAAGCGGTTCTCCAACGTGCCCCAGGGCACGCCGATCATGATGTTCAACTGGGCTGAAGATTCGGTGATCCGCGAACGCCTGTGGGTGGCTGCGGACAAGCAGGGCAAATACGAGCTGTTCCCCGAACAACTGCCCGGCAAGCCCGGCGAAAAGGGCCCGATCAACTAAGCTCCCTCCCAGCTGAAGTGAGCTCCAGGCCGCGCGTGCCGCGCGCGGCCTGACATGACCAACAAGCCGGCCGCGCTGACAAGGAGCGACTGGCGGCAAGGAGAAGCGAACCGTTCGATGTTACGATTCCTGCTCGTGCGCATAGCCTCTGCGATTCCCATTCTCTTCATCCTGAGCGTGGTGACCTTCGCGATCATCCAGGCACCACCCGGCGACTACGCCGATTATATAAGATCCCAGCTGATCAACCAGGGCGGCGCGTCCTATGCCCAAGCCGAAGCGCAGGCGCAGCTCTACCGGGTCGAACACGGCCTCGACAAGCCGATGGTCGTCCAATACGTCAACTGGATCGGCGGGATAGTGACCCGCGGTGATTTCGGCTACAGCATGTTTTACAACAAGCCGGTCGCCGATGTCGTCGGCGAACGCCTGCCGCGGACATTGCTTCTGGCGCTCGTCTGCCATCTCCTTGCCTCGGTGCTCGGCATCGGCTTCGGCATCTGGGCGGCGACGCGACAATATAGCTGGATCGACAGCCTGCTTTCGGGAATTTCCTTCCTCGGCATGACCGTGCCCCGCTTTCTGATGGCGCTGATCATCGTTTATCTCCTGGTCTTCCAGCTTAACGTCTCCGAAATCGGCAGCTTCTTCTCGCCGCAATATGGCGGCGCGCCCTGGTCCTGGGCGAAGTTCGCCGATCTGGTTCACCATGTCTGGCCGGTCGTGGCGATCGCCACCTTCGGCGGGCTCGCCTACAATATGCGCGTCATGCGCGGCAATCTGCTCGATACGCTGAATGCCCAATATGTCGAGACGGCCAAGGCCAAGGGGCTTTCCGGCGCAGCCGTGGTGATGCGCCATGCGGTGCCGAACGCGCTGCACCCGCTGGTGATGTACCAGGGCGTCGTGCTGCCCTACATGCTGACCGGCGAGATCGAAACCGCGATCATTTTCGCCTTGCCGACCGTCGGCCCGGCGATCGTCGGCTCGATGGCGGTCGGCGACGTCTATGTCACCGCCACCTTCATGATGGTGCTGTCGGCGACGCTGATCGTCGGCAACATCATCGCCGACATGCTGCTCGCCCTGCTCGATCCCCGTGTCCGCCAATATGGAGGAGCCTGAGATGCTGGCTTTCGACTCCGCGCCGCCTCCACCGACGACAGAACTTTCCATCAACAAGCCATCGCGTGGGCATGAAAGCTATATCGCCCTTGTCTGGCGCCGGCTGAGGCGCTCCTGGACCGGCATGGCAGGGCTGGTGCTCGTCGTGCTGTTGATCGTCATGGCGATCTTTGCCGGTTTCTTTGCGCCGATGGACCCGAAGGCGACAGATGTCGGATTCGCGCCGCCGCAGGTGATGAGCTTCCACGACAAGGACGGCAATTTCGTCTTCCAGCCGCGCGTCTATGCGCTCTCCGATTCCGAAGAGCTCGATCCCGTCACCTTCCAGCCGATCGTCGGCATCGACTACGATAACCCGCGGCTGCTCGGCTTCTTCGTCAAGGGCGCTGAATACCAACTCTTCGGCCTGATCCCCGCCAGCCGGCACTTCTTCGGCTCGACCGATGGCCAGCCGGTGCATTTCCTCGGCACCGACAAGTTCGGCCGCGACGTGCTGTCGCGCGCCATCATCGGCTCGCGCATTTCGCTGACCATTGCCCTGACGGTGGTCTTCATCGTCACCATCATCGGCACGACCGTCGGCATGGTATCGGGCTATTTCGGCGGCACCTTCGATATCTGGTTGCAGCGTTTCGTCGAACTGGTACTCGCCTTCCCGCAGCTGCCGCTCTATCTGGCGCTGACCTCGCTGATCCCGGTGACGGCGCCGACCAATGTCTTCCTGGCCTTCGTCATCGCCGTCATGTCGGCGCTCGGCTGGGCGCAGATGTCGCGCGAGGTGCGCGGCAAGACCTTAGCGCTCGCCCGCATCGATTATGTCAGGGCGGCCATGGCCGTCGGCGCCACCGACACGCGCATCATCATGCAGCACATCTTCCCGAATGTGATGAGCCACGTCATCGTCGCGGTGACGCTGCATATACCGAGCGTCGTGCTCTTGGAATCCTTCCTCGGTTTCCTCGGCTTTGCGGTCAAGCCGCCGCTGATCTCCTGGGGGCTGATGCTGCAGGATACGGCGACCTATTCGGTCATCGGCTCCTATCCCTGGATTCTCTCCCCCGTCGGCTTCGTGCTCGTCACCGTCTTCGCATTCAATGCGCTCGGCGACGGATTGCGCGACGCGGTCGATCCTTATTGAGGTGATTGATATGGCTCTCGCACTGGTCAATTCCTTCGCCCCGCCCGTTCGCCACGACCATGATGGCCGTTCGGACACACCGATTATCGACGCCCGCAACGTGGCGGTGAATTTCAAGGTCGAAGACGGCATGGTCGAAGCCGTCAAGGACGTCTCCTTTCAGCTCTATCGCGGCGAGACGATCGCGATCGTCGGCGAATCCGGTTCGGGTAAATCGGTGACGGCGCGAACGGTGATGGGACTGTTGTCGAAGCGCGCCGTCGTCTCCGAGAAATCGACGGTTGCCTATGACGGCAGCAACATTTTGAAATTTTCCGAGCGGGCGCGCCGCAAGCTGCGCGGCGACCGCATCTCGATGATCTTCCAGGAGCCGATGAGTTCGCTGAATCCGATCTATACGATCGGCAGCCAGATCGTCGAAGCGATCCGCGTGCATCGCCGGATCAGCAGGAGGGATGCGCAAAAGCGGGCGCTCGAACTGCTCGAACATGTGCAGATCCCCGATCCTGCTGCGCGGCTCATGCAATATCCGCATCAGCTTTCCGGCGGCCAGCGACAGCGCGTGATGATTGCCATGGCGCTTGCCAACGATCCCGACGTTCTGATTGCCGACGAGCCGACGACGGCGCTCGACGTCACCGTGCAGGCGCAGATCCTGAATCTCATCCGCAACCTGCAGAAGGAACTGGGGATGGCCGTCATCCTCATCACCCACGACCTGACGGTGGTGCGGCAGTTCTCCGATTATGTCTATGTGATGCAGTACGGCGAAGTGCGCGAGCACAACACCACCGAAGCGCTGTTTGCCAATCCGCAGGACGCCTATACCAAGCATCTGCTTGCCTCCGAGCCGCGCGGCCAGGCCAATCCGCTGCCGGAAGGGTCGGATGTCATCCTCGATGCCAAGGGCGTGCGGGTCTCCTTCATGATGCGTCACGGTACTTTTCTCAAGCCGGCGATGCGTGAGCTTGTCGCCGTCGACAGCCTCGACCTGACGCTGCGCCGCCATGAGACGCTCGGTCTCGTCGGCGAATCCGGCTCCGGCAAGACGACATTCGGCCAGGCGATCCTGCGGCTGAACACACCCGACAGCGGCGAGATCCGTTTCGACAACCAGCCGATCCATGGCCTGTCCAGAGCCGAGATGCGGCCCTTGCGCGCCCGTATGCAGGTGGTGTTCCAGGATCCGTTCTCATCGCTCAACCCGCGCATGACGATCGGCCAGATCATCGAGGAGGGGCTCGTCGTCAACCGGCTGGGCGCGACCAAGGGCGAACGCCAGGACCGGGTGCGCGAGGCGCTGATTGCCGCCGGCATGCCGGGCAATATCCTGTCGCGTTTCCCGCACGAATTTTCCGGCGGCCAGCGCCAGCGCATCGCCATTGCCCGCGCCATCGCGCTCGAGCCGGAATTCATCCTGCTCGACGAGCCGACATCGGCGCTCGACCTTTCCGTCCAGGCGCAGATCATCGAACTCCTGCGCAAGCTGCAGGACGAGCGCGGCCTGAGCTATCTCTTCATCTCCCACGATCTCAAGGTCGTCAGGGCACTTTGCCATCGCGTCATCGTCATGCAGCATGGCAAGATCGTCGAAGAGGGCCCTGTCAATGAAGTTCTATCCCATCCCAAGACCGCCTACACCGAACGGCTCGTCAAGGCCGCTTTCGAGGTAGCATGATTACCGAATGCCGGAGGCTATAATGGCAAGAAATCCCAAAATCACCTTTATCGGAGCAGGCTCCACCGTCTTCATGAAGAACATCGTCGGCGACGTGCTGCAGCGGCCCGCGCTGTCAGGCGCGACGATCGCCTTGATGGACCTCAACCCGCAGCGGCTGGAGGAAAGCGCCGTCGTCGTCAACAAGCTGATCTCGACGCTTGGCGTGAAGGCGAAGGCGGAAACCTATTCCGACCAGCGCAAGGCGCTTTCGGGCGCCGATTTCGTCGTCGTCGCCTTCCAGATCGGCGGCTACGAGCCCTGCACGGTCACCGATTTCGAAGTGCCGAAGAAATACGGGCTGCGCCAGACGATCGCCGATACGCTCGGCGTCGGAGGCATCATGCGCGGGCTTCGCACCGTGCCGCATCTCTGGAAGGTCTGCGAGGACATGCTCGCCGTCTGCCCCGAGGCGATCATGTTGCAATATGTCAACCCGATGGCGATCAACACCTGGGCGATTGCGGAGAAATATCCGACGATCCGGCAGGTCGGCCTCTGCCATTCGGTGCAGGGCACGGCGATGGAGCTCGCCCATGACCTCGACATTCCCTACGAGGAAATCCGCTACCGTGCGGCGGGCATCAACCACATGGCCTTCTATCTCAAATTCGAGCATCGCCAGGCCGACGGTTCTTACCGCAATCTCTATCCGGATCTCCTGCGCGCCTATCGCGAGGGCAGGGCGCCGAAGCCCGGTTGGAACCCACGCTGCCCAAACAAGGTGCGCTACGAGATGCTGACACGGCTCGGCTATTTCGTCACCGAAAGCTCGGAGCATTTCGCCGAATACACGCCCTATTTCATCAAGGAGGGCCGCGACGACCTGATCGAAAAATTCGGCATTCCGCTCGACGAATATCCGAAGCGTTGCATCGAGCAGATCGAGCGCTGGAAAGGGCAGGCGGAGGCCTATCGTTCGGCCGACAAGATCGAGGTCGCGCCGTCGAAGGAATATGCCTCCTCGATCATCAACTCGGTCTGGACCGGCGAGCCCTCGGTTATCTACGGCAATGTCCGCAACAATGGCTGCATCACCTCGCTGCCCACGAATTGCGCCGCCGAAGTTCCCTGCCTCGTCGATGCCTCCGGCATCCAGCCGACCTTCATCGGCGACCTGCCGCCGCAACTGACGGCGCTGATCCGCACCAATATCAACGTCCAGGAACTGACGGTGCAGGCGCTGATGACAGAAAATCGCGAGCATATCTACCACGCCGCGATGATGGACCCGCATACGGCAGCCGAACTCGACCTCGACCAGATCTGGTCGCTGGTCGACGATCTGCTCGCCACCCACGGCGACTGGCTGCCCGAATGGGCCCGCACGACCCGCAAAGTACAGGCCGCCTGACACCCCCTCTCCCGGGTGAGGCGTCAAGAAGCCCCGCGGTCGCAACAACCGCGGGGCTTTTTGCGTGAGGATGGGGCCGATCTACTCAATCAACAAAATGGTCCTTGAAAGCGATACCGTTCGATCTCACTTGATATGCTGACTTCAATTTTGAACTGACAGCTCCTTGCCAAAGAAGCTGCCGCCGGTGCTCAGCTAAGACGCCTAGTGATGTCGGGGAAACCAGCTCTGATTCCGTCTGCGCGTGCTCTTGACGCGACCCGCATCTCCAATCGAATGAGGTGACTTTATGACGCAATTCTTCGAAACTACTCAAGGAATAATGGTAATGGGAGCGCTGATTGCTGCCGGTGGCTTAACAGCTGGCGCCTGCATCCCCACAGTAATTCAGTTCGCAAGAAAGCAGATCAATCGACGCCCAAGAAGCGAGGCGAGAAATCTGGCAATGATGACGGTGTTGGCGCTCGACGACTTCGCCGGAGCGAGCTATGCGGCAGTCCGGGACATCCCAGAATTCAATCCGATGGATGAAGGCGAATTCGTGTTTCACGTTCCGGATCCTGTCCTTTCGCTTCCGAAGGACGCCGATTGGAAGCTTTTCACTACCGAGTTGTCAGACGAAATCTTGTGGCTCTCGAACCGGGTCAAGAACCTCAACTATGCGTTGGATAGCCTCGATCTCTCTAGGCCCGGCTACGATGGCTTCTTTGAAAAGCGCCAGGAAGGTTATGCGGGTCTTGCAGCCGAGGCCATGGACCTGATTGAGCGCATGCTCGAAGAGTTCGGTCTGACGCTGCCTGCCAAGCCTGACTACTATCGCCAGCGTGAAGGGCTCGTATCGGCGATCCAAAGCGTGGGAGAACGAGGCTCCGGCCGTCGAACGACTGGGACTGTCACGCGATCGAACGGATCGAATGTCCTGTACCTATTTCCAAAGGCAGGCGATGAAGCCGAGTGATTTAAAGGAACCGCGCTGCCGAACAAATTGAGCTAACAATGACGTGTGGTGCTAAGAAGATCGGCAGTGCGAGATCGGAGTTGGTCCCGCACGTGGTTGGCTTTGTCGATCAGATCTACTCGAATGGCCGTCTCCCGAAGATCAGTTTAGTTCGGAGGCGGTCGCTCAGCGTTCAGGAAATTGACGCGAAGCTGCTTTCGTACTGGCAGTCTGACCTCACGATCAATCAGTTGCCCCAGCCAATTTGGAACCGATCAAACCGAACCTCGCTCAACGGCTGGTTGGAGGGGCCCAGCCTTACCGAACGAAGAACGAGACGAAGCTCGGGGGAATAGTATTGTTCAAAAATAATCGGAGGCAATCCCGTCAGTTGGAGGCGGCTGTTGATGGCCCAAACTTTGTAGGAACAAGACGCGATCGTTTCTTCTCCCCAGCCGTCGAACCTAATCATAGTGGCGCCCGAAACGGATTTTTTGCCATTGATGAAAAGCGTAGTCTCGGATTGCCAGTTCTTCTTCTGTGGTAGATCGTCTAACGCAATCGCATTGGCGTATTTCAGCTCATGCGTCCCGCTGGCACTAACTCTCTTTTCGACGAGCAAGGGGTGCAAATATACAGCCGACACCGGCTGCAGTGAACGGTTACGCTCCATCAGCCGTTGTTCGGTGAGACCCGGACCGTCCGGCTTGTAGAACGCGGAAAAGAAAGGCACTTCTCTGGTAAGCAGCACGCCCTGTTGGGTTTCTTTAGCGCTCAAGCAATTGCCAGAGGCGGGCGCCGCCAATGTTAGTCCGACCAATAGGGACAAACCTCTGAGCAAGATCGACATTCCAGATATCCCTCATCGAGACTGTGACGCTTTTGGCCTGACCCGATGTCACACGACAGCATGAACACCCGACCTGCCACGCTATGCAGCACCTGCGATCCGTGGGTGGTAAACGCGGTGAGGTCTCGTCGGAGCCGTGACCGAGTCACGTAACGGGCGGAACTCGTGGCGCAGGATCTTGCCGCCGGCATCGATGAACGCCACGCGTTGCGCGCGCTCGCGGGCAAAGCCCATTTCGTGGGTCACCATCATCATCGTCATGGCTTCCTCCGCGACAGCGACCATGACATCGGATAGAGCGCCGAGGTTGGTTCGTCGTAAACAGCCAGGCCGTGTTTCTAAAGCGGTCGAAACACCCTCTATCGGCTAGTAACCGCCCATATTGCCGCGAACAGGGCCAATCCCCAGCGGCTGTGCATAGGTCGTGTTGTCCGATCCACTGGTTGCGCATCCTGAGAGTGTCATGAAGACGATTGCTGCTACGGCAAAAATGTTTTTCAGAGGCACGGCGTTCTCCGATCATGGCAGGCTGCCCAGGCCTCAAGGGCCACGCCGAGGACTTTCCGTTAAATCACCTGCAATGGCAAGCGCGTGGTTGGCTGGCGGCAAGTAGCGATACGGCCTCTTCAACCGTCTGCCTGACTGGATAGTCGCTCGGCGAGGCATCTTTGCCCAGCACGCTGACATGGATATCGGTGCTGCTGGTGAACGCCCTGACCCAAGTCCCTTGGGGGGCGTGGTCGGCCAGCGCAGAAAACCACAACCCGCCAGTTGACCAGCAGGAACCAACTGCTCCAGAAATCTGCCCCCTCAAAATGTCAGCCATAGTCGATGCCGCGGGAGCAGCGGCCCGACAGTCCGGCGTGGGGCGTCGCGCGTGCCATCCGCGACGGGGATCGATGCATCCCCGACCAGCACGTCAGATGGTGGCCTTTCGCTTCAATCAGCCAAAGAACGCACGAAGCTGCGCGAAAAACCCGCTTGGTTTGCAGCCTGCCATCTTTCGCAAACGGCGAGCGACGACTGCCGCGCTGACGCGTTCACCGAAATGGCAGAAGCACACAAGATCATGCAATTGCTCATCGCTGAGTTCGAAGAACCGTTTGGCCTCTCCATAACTGTCGTTTTCCATTCCTGCCGCCCGCAGCATGGGATCAGCGAATGCAACAGAGATCGGGGTGCCGTCAGCCCTGAGAGCAAGCCGATCGGCCATCGGCTGATACTCGGTTTCGTGAAGTGTCTTGAGAAACGGTCTGGGGCTGCCTTCGAGACTTTCGGCCCAGCGTTCAAGCCGTTCGCGCCAAGTCATTTCAAGGCGCTTGCAGGTCGGGCTGACAGTTGCGATGCTTTTCAACTGGTCTAATGCGTACTGTTCCATTTCGGCCTCCTATCTCCGGAAAAATAGATGGTCCGCCTCCCGAAAATAGCGTCGCTCAGGTCGCAGCCGATGTCCAATCACGATTGAAAACGGCACCTGCGTTGAAGTGGAACGGAAGCCGGAATCGACGACACGCCGTTCGCGCGGCTGCCTTGAGGCTCCGCTGAGTTGGCGGTCTCGGGTCATTTTCAACTGGATTTGTCACCCGCCGCGTATCGCAACAATGCACCATCGCGCGCATTCTCAGATCCCTGACCCATAGAGCTCCTGGTCATCGTCGCCTTCCCAGGGGGAGGGCATCGAGGTGCGATTGAGGTTGGCCGAGGGCATGGGCATCCAACACTTCAGTTCCGGCTCGCCATATTCGATAATATGCCCGGGCGAGGAGTCAGAGGCGCGCCAGCCTTCTGCGCCGAACTGATCGCCATTCGACCAATAGGCGAGGTCAACTTCTGCCGGCCCCTGTTCGGACGGGCGAATTGTGACGAGGATCCGGCTACCGTCTCTCGGTGCGCTTGCCATGTCGCGCCAGCGGTCTGTGTCGTCCATCGTTTCCTCCTGCCTCGCTACAGGTTGCGAGTGTCGCCTCGCCATCGGAAACGGTCAATTGAAAGTTTGCACCAGCCCTTCAATGTCGGACCCGGAAGAACTCTGACTCGCTCCATGGTAATTGTTAGAGGCCATGATGCCCGTCGCCGCTCACCTGCAAACGGCCGTATTTGAAGGGGCGGTGCATCCTCAAAGTCCAGGACAAGCGGATCGTGCGTTCCCTTGGAAATTAAAGAATGATTTTAGAAGGCAGATTACGGCCGGCAGATTCCATTTCTTCCAAGACGACCAGCGAAGTACTCTTTCTGGACTTGCTCAGTCGTGGAACCGCATCCAGCGGCTTGGGCAGGTTCCCTTGCCACAGCTAAACATTATTTCGCTCAAGCTTTTCTAGATGCTCGGAGCATACGGTTTTGACCAACTCAAGGAGCTTGGCCGTTCGCTCCCCAAGCCAAATAAGGGCTTCTTCGGTGATCTCGAAATGCGCAGAATACCGTGCCTTCACGTAGGCTTCGTTTAGCGTGTTGAACCAGGCACGTTCTTTGTGCTGATCGCGAGGAAAGGCCTCGATTAGGCGTCGGTCCTGCTCCTCGGCAAGCGAGCGGAGGAACTTGATGTTGTGGGAAGGCGGGCCGTAATTGGTGAGTGTAAGCAGGACACAGGAAAACGCCTGCTCGATCGATTGATGAAGCTCAAAAGCCGCCACGCGGAGCTCTTTCTCGCTGACGTAGAACCGAAATCCCTTTAAAAATGCCTGCGCGAGCGAATACCGATCCGAGTTGTGCTCTTTCGCCACCCGTAGTCGATCTGCCGGCGAGAGTGGTGCCGGCTCGGGAAGCGCTTCATCGTCGAGTTCATAAAGAACGATGCCTTGCTTCCGGATGTCGGAGAAGAAATACTGCCCTTCCTTGATGTAGGTATTCACCTCGCGTCTGGAATGCACGATGAAACTCACCGGCGTCTCGATCGACTTGTCGTGGATCAGTCGGTCAGCCGCCTTATGCCAGTATTCAGCGAATTCGCAGAGCTTGCGGTTGTTGACGATGATCAAGAGATCGAAATCGGAGCGGTATCCCTTCATCGTTGTCGGGCGAAATGAAAAACTGACCCCCTAACGAAGCGAAGAACTGACCCCTCGTATCAACACGAGGAGTGATGGATGACGATCGAGATTTCGTTGCATCCTGCATTGTCGCGAACGATGCAGGGCGGGGATATGCTTCAGGCTGATGAGGTGGTGGCAATGTTGCGGCTACATGAGCTCGGTTGGGGTGCCAAACGTTTATCGAAGGAATTTGGATGCGCGCGCAACACGGTTCGCCGATACCTTCGAGAGGGCGGAGCTGCACCGTTTAAAAAGCCTGATCGGCGCAGTGCGTTCGACGGGCTCGATGATTGGCTTCGCGAGCGTTTTTTCCGGCATGACGGCAATGCGGATGTGATCCGCCAAGAGTTGGCGAGCGAGCACGGCATTATCATCGGTCTGCGTTCTGTGGAGCTTCGAGTACGGCAGTGGCGGCGAGAGCTAAAGGCACAAAAGCGGGCGACGGTCCGCTTCGAGACAGCACCCGGCCATCAGATGCAGATCGACTTCGGCGACACGAAGGTGTGGATCGGCGGCGAGCGGGTTCGGATCCACCTGTTCGTAGGAACGCTTGGTTATTCGCGGCGGATGCATACTCGCGCGTCGCTCAGAGAGAGGCAGGCAGATTGGTTTGAAGGCATGGAAGGTGCTTTCCTTCGGTTTGGCGGGGTTCCGGCGGAAGTCTTGATCGACAACGCAAAGGCACTCGTTGAGCATCATGATGCGGTAACGCGGGAAGTGAGGTTCAACGCGCGACTGCATGCCTTTGCCCGATATTGGAGCTTCACGCCGCGGGCCTGCGCACCGTATCGGGCCCGCACGAAAGGAAAGGACGAGCGCGGGGTCGGCTACGTCAAGAAGAACGCGATCGCCGGCCGGCGCTTCGAGAGCTGGGCCGAGTTCGAAGCGCACCTGGATCGATGGACACGCGAAGTTGCCGATCAGCGTGAACACGGCACCACCGGTGTCAAACCGGCGGAACGTTTTGCCGACGAAGCCAAGGCGCTCCGCCCGCTGGCCGGACGGGCACCCTTCGGACAATTGCGGGATCTTGTTCGCAAGGTTCAAGCCGATTGCGCGATTGACCTCGACACCAACAGCTACTCCGTCCCTTGGCGCCTGATCGGCGAAAGCGTTCAGGTCGTGGTGCTGGCCGGCCGCGTGATTATCCGTCACGCCGGCCAGGTCGTCGCCGACCATCCCCTTTGCCGCGGGCGGCGACAACGGATCGAGGATCGGGCGCATTTTGTTGGCGTGGCCGGCTTCGAGGGGCCGGTCCGTAAAGAATCCATCGAGATCGCTCCCGCTGTCTTGCTGCGGCCGCTTGCCGAATATGAGGCGGTGGTCGGAGGAGGCTGGTGATGACGAACGTGGATCATGATTTACTGATCGCAACGCTTGACCGGCTGAAGTTGACGGCAATTCGCGACCAGCTCGACACCTTGCTGGACGAGGCAGCGCGTTCGAAGATGACATTACGTGAGGCTCTCGCCTTCCTGGTGTCGCGCGAGATCGCCCGGCGCGACGAGCGGCGCATCTCCATGTCAAGCAAGCTGGCGCAGTTCCCGTTCGTGCGCGAGCTCGACGGCTTCGACTTCGAGGCGCAGCCGTCGCTGGATCGGGGGCAGATACGAGAATTGGCAACTTGCCGCTGGATCGCTCACGGCGACACGGTCCTGTTCCTCGGCCCGCCCGGAACGGGTAAAACCCATCTGGCCGTAAGTCTGGGACGTGAAGCGATCCGGCAGAATTACAACGTCCAGTTCGTCACGGCGGCCACCCTGGTGGCGATGCTGGCGAAGGCTCACAACGACGGCTCGCTCGACAAGCAGTTGACGATCTTGTCGCGACCAAAACTGCTGATTATTGACGAGTTGGGCTATCTGCCATTCGAGGCCAACGCCGCCCATCTGTTCTTCCAATTGGTCTCGCGGCGTTACGAGAAGGGATCAATCCTGATCACCTCAAATCGCTCCGTGGGCGAATGGGGAAGTGTTTTTGGGGATCCCGTGGTCGCCACGGCGATATTGGACCGCCTGCTTCACCACTCGACGGTGATCACCATCCGGGGCGACAGCTACCGGCTTCGCGAAAAGCGCCGCTCCGGCCTTCTGCAGAAGGCCGGAGCGGCGCTTGAAACCAACGAAACCGCAAACCAATGAAGGGGGTCAGTTCTTCAATTCGGCAAAGGGGTCAATTCTTCGATTCGCTTGACAATCGTGAAAGGTTCATCGACCCATCCGCCCTTGGCGTAGGAGCCGAATAGGATGATTTTTAGAATTCTGCCGCGCTTCTTGAAATCAGCCGTGCCTTCCTTCAGCGCATCCTCGAATTCCTCATGGAGGATCTCGAGAACCCGGCCGAGTTCTCGCTGTTTGCGAAGGGGCATATGGTTGAGGGATGATTTCATCTTGGAGAGCAATGATCGTGGGGCGGCTTGAAATAGTTTTGACAATTTAGGCTCTTGGCCGATTCTACACTGGTTGCCCTAAACCACAAATCGTAAATTGACTGATGATCCGTCCTAGAAAAAGGAGGCGGCGACATGACCTTTCACGGCTCCGCTCAAGCCGGACCGCGAACAGGTGACAATGAGACGCGATACCGGAAGTTGAGCGTACACTATTGCCCGCCCACTTTTCAACTGTCCCCAGACGGGCAGGCCACGCCGTTGAAGCGCGTCATGCCGTCGAGCGATTGCCGACTGGTTACAAAACCGCGACATCCGTCCGGGCCATCGTTACCGACATCGATCTGCTCGATAACGCCGGCGCTGCCCGTCGACGGGTTGGCCCAAGCAAGCGCAGATGCACCGACCGCACCGCGACCGACAGTATCTGCGATCACCGCTTGATCGGTCAAAGGCGTCTGATGCCGGATTGCTGACTGGGCGAGGGGCGTTAACCTTGCCCCCAAGTTTTATCCAGTTTTGAGTTCGCTCCAGCGGTTTTTGGTTGCTGTTGTTGGTTCGGTAGCGGCGGGTTGCGGAGCCATTTCGGCTGCGCAGCACCGCATCACGTCGCGGGTTGAGTGTCTGAGCGAATTCGGCCGGTGTCAGCCAGCCAAGGCCTGAATGCGGGCGTTGATCGTTGTAATCGCTACGCCAGTTTGAAAGCGCAGACCGGGCATGAGCAAGCGACGAGAACAGAGTTTCATTCAAGAACTCGTCTCGCAGCCGCCCCGTTGAAGCTTTCGATAAAAGCGTTTTGGATCGGCTTGCCAGGCTCAATGTAATGCCAGTCAACCTTGGTCCGGTCCGCCCATTGCAGGATCGCGTTGCTGGTGAACTCGCTGCCGTTGTCGCTGACGATCATCCTCGGCTTGCCGCGCTACTCGATAATCCGGTCAAGCTCCCGTGCGACGCGAAGACCGGAAGCGATGTATCGGCGACGAGCGCCAGGCACTCCCTCGTGCAATCATCGACGACGGTCAGAATCCGCAACCTGCGCCCATCGGTGAACTGATCCGAACGAAGTCCAGCGACCAACGATCATTGGCCGCCATCGGCACCAGCATCGGCGCTCGGGTGCCTATCGCTCGCTTGCGACCGCCGCGCTTGCGCACCGTCAGTTTCTCCTCCCGATAGAGCCGGAAGAGCCTCTTGTGGTTCACGAGGTGACCCTCCCGCCGGAGCAGCACATGAATGCGTCGATATCCGAAGCGGCGACGTTCATGCGCCAACGCCTTCATTCGCTCGCGAAGCTCATGATCATCGTCGCGCCTGGTCTCGTAACGGACCGTCATTCGGCAAAAACCAATGGCTCTACACGCCCGCCGTTCGCTCATCCCATGATGGCTCATCAGATGCGCGACAGCTTTCCGCTCGGCCGCGGGCGCCACCACTTCTTTCCCAAAAGGTCTTTCAAGGCAGCATTGTCGAGCATCGCATCCGCCAGAAGCCGCTTCAGCTTCGTGTTCTCGTCCTCAAGCGTCTTCAGCCGCTTGGCCTCGGACACCTCCATGCCGCCGAACTTGGCCTTCCATTTATAGATGCTGGCATCGCTGACGCCATGCTTGCGGCAAAGCTCCGAGACCGGCGTGCCTGCCTCGTGCTCCTTCAATATGCCGATGATCTGTTCGTCTGTGAAACGATTGCGCTTCATCCTCTGGTCCTCTCAACGGGGCAAGGTCAGCTCATGGGCCATCTGAGGGACGCGATTCCGGCTCGCGGATTTGCTATGTCCACTTCCGTCTAACCTTCCACTTGAATTGCGGCCATAGCGTCCTGCCCGGCTTTTGGTCCTGCCAGGCTCGCGCCGCCGGCAACGGTTTTGCCGTCCTCCACTGCGTTGCGGCCCTGCGGGTGCAGGCAGCGCTTGCAGCCCGGCTTTCGGACTGCCGTAGCAGGTCGCGATGGCCGCGACCTCGAAACGGAGGTTCAGACATGAGCACGCAGCAATCCAATCAACGATCCGATATTTACAGCCGCATCACCGCCAGGATCATCGCCGATCTCGAACAGGGCGTGCGGCCATGGACCAAGCCCTGGACGACGGGACATGCGGCAAGTGAAGTCAGCCGGCCACTGCGCCACAACGGCCAACCCTATACCGGGATCAACGTCCTGCTTCTCTGGTCCGAAGCCATTGCCCGCGGCTTTGCCTCGTCGAGGTGGATGACGTTTCGCCAGGCAATCGAACTCGGCGGTGCCGTTCGCAAGGGCGAAACCGGCACGACCGTCGTCTTCGCCAGTTCGTTCATCCGCACCGAGACCACCGAGACGGGCACCGAGGTCGAACAGGACATTCCGTTCCTCAAAGCCTACACGGTGTTCAACACCGATCAGATCGCCGGACTTAATGGCCGCTTTGACGATGTCGCAACTGTCCAGGATCCGATGAGCCGCATCGGCAATGCCGGCCGCTTCTTTGCCAATACCGGCGCGCTGATCCGGCACGGAGGATCGGCGGCCTATTATGCCGCTCAGCGTGACTACATCCAGATGCCGTGCCTGGACGCCTTCAGGGACGACGCCGCCTATGTCGCCGTCCTCAGCCACGAGATGACGCATTGGACCGGCGCACCGCGACGGCTTGATCGCGATCTCAGCCGCTACGCGAAAGACCGGAGCGATCGCGCCCGCGAAGAGCTCATTGCCGAACTCGGCAGCGCGTTTCTCTGCGCCGATCTCGGCATCGTCCCAGAGCTCGAACCACGCCCCGACCACGCACGCTATCTCGATAGCTGGCTGAAGGTTCTGGGCAACGACAAACGCGCCATCTTTTCCGCAGCAGCACATGCGCAGCGCGCCGTCGACTACTTGCATTGCTTGCAGCCGGAACTCGACGAGGAGGAGGCGGCGTGAGCCGTCTCTTCCTTCACTTGGCCATGCGAGACGCGGATCACCGCAGCGGCCGATAGCCTCGCGAACGCTTCTGGCGCAAAAGGGTGAGCAGGAGATCGATCGCTTTTAACTCGCTATCGAAGACATGGATCTTCTGGTGCCCGCGGCTGCCGATCCGTCACGAGCGATGTCCCACCAAAGAGGTTCGGCTCGATTGATAGCGCATAGAAGCGTGCCATGTTTTTGGCAGGCTCTCTGCGTTCGATGTAGTGGTGATAGGGCTGAAGTTTCATGCCGGCAGGATCGCAAAAAAACGGGGCGGCGGCGTCCAACGACATTTGTGAATCAATCGCCGCTGATTGATTCATCGTGGTGATGAGAACCACTTGGCTCATCTCTCTTGTCTGGCAAATAACCCCCGCAAATCGGGGTTGGAACAATAGTGCAACCTTATCGCGAAAAACGGCCGCTGACCGGCGATGAACAGGCAGCTCGCTGTCGCCATGCATGTTCCCGAGGGCCGTCGCTCACCTCACCGAGGCAAAGGATATCGTCAGTGCGATCGAAATGCGCTTCGGTCGCGCCCTGGATCTCGCGGAGAAACTGAAGCGGGTCGGCTTCGCAGGCTGGCGAGAGCGTGTCCAGCAGGTCGTCCGCCTTGCCGACCGCAGTCATCCAGAACCTACCCCGCAGATGGGGTTGCAGCGCTCACTGAAGTGCGGCAAGACCTTGGGCTTGGGATGTAGAAGTCTTGGCTCGGTCCACAAGTGACTGGTGGCGATGGGTCTAGGATCGACGGAAGATAGTCATGCAGGAAATGCAGGGTTATCGGCCTGCCTTTGTGATTCCTTTGTCCTTTATACGGCAAAATTCAATGAACTGCTCCGAGGTCATTGGTCGTGCCAGAGCGTAGCCTTGCAATATATGGCAACCGAGATCTTTTAGGATCTTGGCATGCTCCATTGTCTCCACGCCCTCTGCAACGATGTCGATGTTCTGCGATCGGCCGATTTCGATAATCGAGGAGACCAGGCGGCGCTGAGATGGAGACGCGATAATCGGCTTGATAATTTCGCGATCGATCTTCAGCCGTCGCGGTTCAAATCGAAGCAAACTGACGATACTGGCATGTTCGGTGCCAAAGTCATCGATCTCGATTTCGATGCCAAGCTTTTTGACGGCGGGAATGATCTCGTTGAGAACAGGTTGAAGAGCATTTAAGGAGATTGTCTCGAGCAGCTCGAAACACAGGCGACCCTTCGCTATGGGAAGCTCGGACAGTTCGGCAAGCAGATTTGCCTGCGCCAGTCGACGCGCTGAAATGTTAACCGAAACACGTGGAATTTGCATTCCCAAGCTGTCCCATCTTGTCAGCTCGAACAGGGCCTTTTGCAGGACCAGTCTATCCATGTCGCCGGTGCGTCCCAGCTTTTCCGCGACCTCCAGAAATTTGTCCGGGGCGAGCAAACCTTTTTGCGGGTGATCCCAACGGGCAAGTGTCTCGACGCCGACAATATCCAATGTGTCTGCATCGAACTGCGGTTGGAAGAATGCAACGAGCTCATCGCGATCGAGCGCATGATTGAATTCGTCCGCCAATTCTTTCGCATGGATCGCGGCGCTGCGAAGCTCTTCCGTAAAAACCGCCGCGCGGCCGCGGCCGGCCTTCTTCGCCTCGTAGAGAGCCAAATCGGCATTGAGAAGCAATTGGCCGAGGTCGCGCCCGAGAGCATGTTCACTCTCCCAGGCGACGCCGACACTTGCCCCGACAACACAGGCCGCACCGTCAATGAAGAGGGGCTGGTCGAGCGCATCGACAATCTGCTCTGCCAATGCGTTTGCCTTCGGCTCCGGATCGACACTCCAGCTGGCGAAGATGAATTCATCTCCACCGATCCGAGCCGCTACGTCGTTGGGACCAGCCAAATCGGCAAGGCGCGAAGCCGTTGCTTGCAAGACCGCGTCGCCGCCGGCATGCCCTTTGGTGTCGTTGATCTCTTTAAATCGATCCAGGTCGATATGAATGAATATCAGGCAATCTTGTGGACTGGGTCTCGGCGGTTGCGAGATCATTCGGTCGACAAATCGTCGATTGGGAAGCCCCGTCAATGCGTCATGCAATGACAGGTATTCCAGCCGCTGTCGTGCCCGAACGAGCTTTTTCTTGTGAAGGCGAAGCTTTTCGATCGTTCTTTGGCGCGATTTGGTCAGAAAGCCGATCCAGACAATCGGCGCAACGACACATAATGCCAACAGGCTCGCGTAGAACTCAAAAATGCCGATCCCGTTATTTTGGCCCCATCCCTGCTTTGGCAGTGCGGCGAGGGTCCATCGGCCATAGGTGATATCGACGGATGCCTGGACCGGTTTCCTGGAAAACGTTGCGAGGCTGCCGAAGAAAACCTGTTTGGGCGCATTCGGCTCCGGTACGGTGCTGATAGCAATCTCGAGCTCGGTCGAAGCAAGGCCACTTTCCTGGTAAAGCTTGGGTATGTCTACTATCCCGGAAAGCAGGCCCCAAAAAATCTGGCTTTTTCCGTCATTGATGTAGATCGGGTACCTGACCACAAAGCCGGTTCCACCTTGGATAAGCTCCACCGGGCCCGTCAGAACGATATTGTGCGTGTTGCGCGCCAGCATCGCGGCAGCCCGTTGCTTCTCATTGGTTCGGTAGTCGAGCCCGATGGCCTTTTCGTTTCCTTTCTCCGGATAAACCCACCTGACCACCATGTCGGGCGCGGCGGCGAAGCTTCGCAATTGTGAATCGGGCTTCAGGATCTCAGCGGCAAGTTTGGAAAATCCATTTTGGTCCATCGCCGGATTGACGGCGATGCCAGCCGCCAGTCCCTGCAACAGCTTCACATTGCTGTTGAGGTTTGTCTGAAGCCGTGAGGATATGGTGGCAAGCTCGCCGGCAACGATCGAGCGTTCATCGGCCAGCGATCGCTCCAGCCGCCAGTTCGTTGCCATCCAGACGACGATTGCCGCAATAATGGCCGCAAATAATGCCGGAGCGAATGCGCTGGTATGGCTTATGACAGAGCGAGCGAGATTTCTTCGAAGTTTCATCGGGTTGCCGGCGTGGATGAGAAGCCCTCATCCTTGCACGGTTTTCTTTAAGGCAACGCTAAATCTGCCGGCGTCCTATAAAGGAAAACTGCCTATTCTTCCCGGATCCGGTGTAACGGACGTAGCATTCCCGCATCTTGCCCGCAGCGCTTATGTCGCCGGGCTGAGGTCCGCCGCCAACACCGCATCCTTGAGCGCTCGCGAATACGGATGTTGCGGATTGTCCAGGACGTTGCGCGCCTGTCCACGCTCGACGATTTCGCCTTTGCGCATGATGATGATGTTGTCGCTGATATAATAGGCGGTGGCGAGGTCGTGGGTGATGTAGACGATCGAGAGCCCGAGCTCGTTTTTCAAGCGAGCGAAGAGATTGACGATCGCCATGCGCAGCGATGCGTCGACCATGGAGACCGGTTCATCGGCCACCAGCAGGCGGGGTTGCGGGATTAGCGCGCGGGCGATGGCGACGCGCTGGAGCTGGCCGCCTGACAATTCGTGGGGAAACCGGCCTTTCACTTCTTCGAGGGTCAGACCGACGTGGACGAGGGCTGCATCCGCCATCTTCTCCGCCTGCTGGCGGTCCGGCCGGTTTCCCGAGAAGGAAAAATTGCGGGCGGTCTCGAAGAGATAACGATCGACACGTTTCAGCGGATTGAAGGCTTCGAAGGGGTTCTGCAGAACCGGCTGCACCTCTTTCATGAAAGCCTTGCGTTCGGATCGGCTATGGATGGCGACGGTCTTGCCGCTGAATTGAAGCTCGCCTTCCGTTGGTTCGGTCTGGCCGAGGATCATCGCCGCGATCGTCGATTTTCCCGAGCCGGATTCGCCGACGATCGAGAGGATCTCCGGCTCCGCTCCGAGTTCAAAGCTGACGTCCTTGACCGCCGTGATCAGCCGCCGGCCGAGCATGCCGCCCTGGCGGTAGACTTTGGTGACATGCGAGAGGCGAAGAAGAGCGCTCAAACCTGATCTCCCGAAACGGCAAAACACGCCACCCGCCGCCCCGGCTCGACGGTGACGAGCGGCGGAACCTTCTGCGAGCAGATGTCCATGCGCTTCGGACAGCGCGGGTGAAAGCGGCAGCCTTCCGGCGGCATGGCGAGGTTCGGCGGGCGCCCCTCCAGCGAAGGGCGGGCCGTCGCATCGCCGATGCGCGGCAGGCTGCCGACGAGGTGCTGCGTATAGGGGTGGAGCGGTTTGCTGAAGAGCTTGGGGGTCGGCGCTTCCTCGACAAGACGCCCGGCATAGACGATGCCGATGCGGTCGGAGACCGTCGCATGCACCCCCATGTCATGGGTGACGAACAGGAAGGACGAGCCCATCTCGCGCTGGATTTCGCGGATCATCGACAGCACGTCGCGCTGAACGATGACGTCGAGCGCGGTCGTCGGTTCGTCGGCGATGATGAATTCCGGCGTCAGGATGGTGGCAAGCGCAATGGTCATGCGCTGACGCATGCCGCCGGAGAGTTCGTGGGGATAGGCGTCGAGCAGCTGCGGATCCAGCTTCAGCCGCTGCAGGTGGATGGCGACCTTCTCGAAAAAAATTGCCTTGCTGACCTTCATGTGGCGAAAGGCGAAATCGGTGAAGGAATGCCGGATCCGGCGCACCGGATTGAGCACATTCATCGAGCCCTGCATGATATAGGACAGATGCCGCCAGCGCAGCGCCATGCGTTCTTCCGGGCTCATCGCGTAGATGTCCTGGGTGCCGCCGGCGAAATGGAATTTGACGCTGCCTGAGACGACCCGCAGCGGCGGCCGGATGGCGCCGGCGATGGTCTTGATCAGGGTGGTCTTGCCGCTGCTCGATTCGCCGGCAACGCCATAGACCTCGCCGCGGGCGATCGTCAGGCTGATATCATCGACGGCGCGCACTTCGCGATCGACGCCGAAGAGGAAGGCGCGGTAATAGGCTTTCAGATTCTGGATTTCGACCAAAGGATCCATACTAATTTCCCATCCGGTTCAGCCGGCTGCGCGGATCATTGTATTCGTTCATCGACATGGACAGCAGGAAGAGCGCCAGGAAGAGGACGACGATGACGGCGACGGGGGCGGCCACCCACCACCATATGCCTGAGATCAGCGCCGAATGCGCATTGGCCCAGTAGATCATCATGCCCATGGTCGGCGTCTCGATATCGGTGAAGCCGAGCACCGACAGGGTGATCTCCATGCCGATCGACCAGATCATGTTGTTCATCGTGGTGGCAAAGACGATCGGCAGAACATAGGGCAGGTGCTCCTCGACGAGGATCTTGCGCATGCTCATGCCGGAATAGACGCTCTGGGTGGTGAA
Organism: Rhizobium sp. WSM1274; assembly: GCF_025200775.1. NCBI lineage: Bacteria > Pseudomonadati > Pseudomonadota > Alphaproteobacteria > Hyphomicrobiales > Rhizobiaceae > Rhizobium > Rhizobium sp. WSM1274. Next base: position 164,328 of record NZ_CP104140.1, read on the forward strand.
GGATCTCGTCTTCAGGCTGATTGCGACCGAACGGATGAGGCGCGCATCGTAGGACCAGCCGAGCGAGGCCATGATGAGGATCAGCGCCGTCCAGGTCATGCTATCCTTCAGCACGAAATAGAAAAGGATCAGCAGCGGAAATTGCGGGATGACCATGACGCTGTCGTTGATCGCCATCAGCACCCGGTCGACCGCGCCGCCGGCATAACCGGCGACGAGGCCGACGACCAACGAGATGATGCGTGAAATGAAGGCGACGCCGATGCCGAAAAACAAGGTGTTCCTGAGGGCGGTCGTCAGCTGCCAGAAAACGTCCTGGCCGCGCGACGTCGTGCCGAGCCAGTATTCGCCGTCGGGCGGCATGTCCGGCGGCAGCAGATAGATGTCGGTCGCGCCGTAGGGCGAGAAATAGGACAAGATGACGAAGCCGACGATAACGGCAAAGAGCAGCAGGCCGCAGAGGAATTCCATATTCTGGCGCGCGAGGTCGCGGACAATCGTAAACATGCTCTATTCCACCTTGATGCGCGGGTCGATCAGCGGGCTCAGGATGTCGATGATGAAGACGGCGGCGGCAACGCCGACAATCGACAATGCGCTGAGGCCGAGCACCAGGCTGTAATCGCCGGCATGCACCGCTTCGATCAGCAGGTTGCCGATGCCCGGATAGCCGAAGACGATTTCGGTAATGACCGTGCCGTTGAAGATCGCGCCGAGCGACATGGCAAGCCCGGTGAACTGCGGCACCATGGCATTGCGGGCGATATAGGAGCGCAGGATCTTTCGCTTCGGAACGCCGCCAAGCTCGGCGAAGACGACGTAATCCTCAGTGATGATGTTGGAAACGAGCGCGCGCATCCCGATCAGCCAACTGCCGGCGCCGACCATAATCAGCGACAAGGCCGGCAGGATCGAGTGTTTCAGGATATCGAAGACCAGGGCAAAGGAGAGGTCCAGATTGGCGTTCATCTCGTAGCCACCGTTGATCGGCAGCACCGGCCAGAGATAGCCGAACACAATCAGAAGCACGAAGGCCAGGATGTAATAGGGAATGGGAAGCAGGGCGATGAAGACGAGGCTGACGGCCTTCAGCACCATGTCCTTGCGGTAGTAGCCGGCGAGTGCGCCGATGGCATTGCCGAGCACGAAGGTGATGAGGGTCGACACCGTCATCAGACCGATGGTCCAGGGCAGGGACCGCAGGATGATGGTGGAAACTGGCGTGGGAAAAGCCGACAGCGAGGGACCGAGATCACCTGTGGCAAGCCGGAGCCAGAAATGCAGGTATTGCTGCCAGATCGAACCCTCCATGCCGTAAAGCTCGCGAAGCGACTGGCGCATGAGCTCGATCGCGTTGGGATCGGACTGACCCATCTGGGTGATGGCGCCTATGCTTTCTTCGACCGGATCGATCGGGGTCAGGTGCGTGACGAAGAATGTGATGGTCACGCCAAGAAATACGACAAGCAGAAACTGACCGAACCGCTTCAGCACAAAGATCAGATAGGACGTCATAGGGCAGTGGTTCCTCTCTGGTTCCCTTCATCGAGTGGAAAGGATCGACGGACATGCCACATGCCCGTCGATTAGGGGGCCGGCGCGCAACACTCGCGCCGGCGTTGGGAGGATTATTTCGGTTGTGCCGGCTTCAGCTTGACCATCATCAGCCTGGAGTTGGCCCAATTCGGCACCGGATCGGTATAGGGATCCGATATCGTCGGATAACCGGTCCAATAGGTCGTATCCATCGAGGTGAAGACGTTATACGACATCAGCGGGATCGTCGGCATTTCGCGGGCAACCAGCTTCAGATAATCCTTGCCGAGCTCGACGCCCTTGGGATCGTCGGCGCTGATGCCGCGGATGCTTTCGATGATCTTGTCGAGCTCCGGATTGCTCCAGCGCTGCCAGTTGCGCGGCGGCTGATTGTCACCCTTCTTGGCCACGAACTGCGAATGCCAGCTATCCAGGAAGAACGACAGATCGGGATCGCCGCCCCAGGTTTCGACGCTCCAGGCGATCGCCACCTGGAAATCGCCGGGCTGTAGCGCCGTCTGCCAAAGTTTCGCGGCCGGCACGGCTTTGGCGTCGATGCCGAAGGCGGCCCATTGCTGTGCGATCAGCGTCCCGGCGCGAGTGAAGACCGAGCGTGTGTCGCCTTCCACCGTCATCCGGATCTTGAAGGGCTGTCCATCAGGGGTCAGCCATTTGCCGCCGGATTTCTTGAAGCCGGCCTTCTCCAGAAGTTCGCCGGCCGCTTTCGGGTTCGGTTTCCACCAGCCATAGCCGAAGGCGCCACTGATCGCTTCCGGATCGGTCGGGATCTGGTCCTTGAACTTCGGCTGCTTGCGCAGGATATCGGCGATCTGTTGCCCGACCGTCGGGTCATAAGGCTTGATCTTGCTCTTGCCGGTATCGACCTCGAAATTCTTCAGCCAATCCTGCATCGGCGCCTGATAGTCCTTCATCGTGGCCGCCGTCGGCGGCACGCCGAGCGCCGACAGCGTCGCAGCGCCGCGATAGCTCGCCATATCAACCGCCTTGATGTCGATCAGCAGGGCAAGCGCCCAGCGTACATCGGCGTTGTCGAAGGGCGGATTCTGGGTATTGAAGATCACGGCCGGAAGCGTCGGGTCCGGATGGGCGAAGGGGAAGCCCGGGAACCAGGTTTCGATCGACTTCGATTTCTCCTTGAGGGTGAACATGCCCTCCGGCGTATTGTCGTGGATGATATCGAGATTATGCTCGAGCTGGGCGATCGTGCGCTTATCCGGCGGGCCGGGATCGGTATAGGTCACGTATTTCGGGGCCGGCTCGCCGAAGCGGGCAAGCGAAGTCCGCTGCCAGTCGTCGCGCTTCTCCCAGGTATACCACTTGCCCTGGGGGTCGAATGCCTTGAGCTTATAGGCGCCGAGCGAGACGGGATTGGCGAAATCATAACGAAGCGGATCTTCGACTTTCTCGAAGACGTGCTTGGGCATGATCCAGGCGCCGTTCCAGCGAACGGTGAAAATGGCGTGGAAGCGCGAATTGGGCTTCTTCAGCTTGAACACCACAGTCGAGGGGTCGGTCGCCTCGACGCTTGCCACCTGCACCGAGAAGGCAGCACTCCAGACCATGCCGGGATGATCCATCTGCGTCTTGACGGTGTAGACCACGTCGTCCGCCGTGAACTCGACGCCGTCGCTCCAGAAGAGCCCCTTGCGAAGTTTCACGGTCATCTCGGTGAAGTCGGCATTGTATTGCGGCTTGTCGGCGGCCAGCGAATTATCCCAGGTCGCGCCGCCAAGTCCTTGTTCGGGGTCGATATACCAGAGCGTATCCATGGTCAGCTGCTGCAGGCCGGTCGATACGCCGCCGCCGCCATTGACCCAGATGTTGAACCAGCCGGGATTTTTGATGGTCCCTTCCGGATTTTCGACGATGAGCGTCTCCTTGCGCGGCAAGGAGGTATAGTCATCGGCCTTGGCCGTCGCTGTCAGGCCGAGTGCGGCCAGCGCGACGCCAAATGCGAGCCTCTTCCACTGTTGCATGAACTCCTCCCTAGAAAGCGACGATACGGCGGCCGTAAAGGCACGCATGGGCACGTCGCGGTTGTCGGTTCGCAGAAGCCTCAGGACTTGAACAGTCAGGTCCTGGACCTCGGTGAACCATCCTTCCGGCTCCCTGCCTCCTCGCAGCGAGCCGAATATCCCAGAGCACGATGCCGAAAAGTGTGAGCGGCTTTCGGACGACATCATGCTCTAACTATTTAATTTAGAACAGGATTCAGATTTTTGGCCGATCCGGCCTAAAATCATCCTGTTCTAGCCGGAGGCGCCTGAATGGGCTACCCGGCGGTGACTGTCACACCGACAGCCGAATGACGTTGTAGGAGAACGGTTTCAGCGCCGCGCGCAGCCGTCCATCCTCGATCTTTCCACTCTCGACATTGACGGGGGCGACCGTCTTCGGCCGCGCAGCCGTGTTGACGGCCTCGAGGTCCCCGTGGGTCATCTCCACCTGCTCGACCACGCGGGCATTTCCGAAGCCTTCCAGCCGCACATCGAGATCGAGCGCGGAGCTCGGATGGCGGTTGACGGCAAAGAAGGTCAGCGTCTTGCCGTCCTCGGAATGGACTGCCGATACGTCGAGATAGGGGACGTCGTTCTCCTCGTCGCTGTCATAGGTCGGGCCATCGACGACCAGCTGCAGCGCCGTTCCACGGCCATACCGGGAGGCGTAATAGAAGGGGTAATAGATGGTCTGGCGCCACGCCGCACCGCCGTCTTCGGTCATGATCGGGGCGATGACGTTGACGAGCTGTGCGATGCAGGCGATGCGCACCCGGTCCGAACGTCGGATGAAGGTGTTGAGGATGCCGCCGACCTGCAGCACGTCTTCGAAATTGTAGATATCTTCCAGGAGATGCGGCGCATCCGGCCATTCGTCGCGCGCCAGGATCTCCTTGTCCTGCTGGTTGGAATGATACCAGACATTCCATTCATCGAAGGAAATCCCGATCGTCTTCTTCGAGCGCTTTTTTGCCTTGATGTAGTCGATCACGCCGCCGATCGTGGTGATGTAGCGGTCGAGCTTCGTCGCGCGGGCGAGATAGTTGAGGGTATTTTTCTCGCGGTTGGCAAAATACATATGCAGCGAGATATGATCGGCGCTGTCGTAGCACTGCTCGAGAACCTGGGCTTCCCACTCGGGATAGGTCTTGATGTCGGAATTCGACGAGCCGCAGACCACGAGTTCGAGCGACTTGTCGAAGCCGCGCATGGCCTTCGCCGTCTCGTCCGCCAGCCGGCCATATTCATAGGCCGACTTGTGGCCGACCTGCCAGGGACCGTCCATCTCGTTGCCGAGGCACCACAGTTTCACATCGTGCGGATTGGACCAGCCGTGCTTGCGGCGCAGATCCGACCAGTAGGTGCCGCCGGGATGATTGCAATATTCGAGGAAATTGCGGGCGGCATCAAGGCCGCGTGATCCAAGATTGACGGCAAGCATCGGCTTGGTATTCGCCTTCTTGCACCAGTCGACGAATTCATTCACGCCGATCTGGTTGGCTTCACGGGTGCGCCAGGCAAGGTCGAGGCGCACCGGGCGCTCCGAACGCGGACCGACGCCGTCTTCCCAATTATAGGCCGAGACGAAGTTGCCTCCGGGATAACGGCAGTATGGCGTGTCGAGCTCACGGACCAGATCGAGGACATCCCGGCGGAATCCGTCCTCATCGGCCGTGGGATGCCCGGGCTCATAAATGCCCCCGTAGATCGCCCTGCCGAGGTGCTCGAGAAATGAGCTGTAGAGCCTGGAGTCAATGGTCGCGATGCGAAAATCGCGGTGGACAATAACATTCGTCTTCAACGGATCCTCCCGTTTATATATCAGATTTTTTGTTTTCTTGCCCCTAACTTGATATCAGGAATGTTGTTCTGTCAACCGAGTTGCGCTTTTAATCATACTAATGCAGATTTCCGAGAAAATTGTTTTATTACAGTATGTTGTCGTATTTTATCGGTCATCGGAATTGGAAAAAAGCGTGATGTTTAAATCAGGATTTCCGATTTTTATTTTTCAGACATGCAGCCGCATGATGATATCGCGTCCGTGATTTCCGAAGCCGCGGCCGAAAATGTTGACGCCGCCGGTATGGCCGGCATTCTCCGCGATGCCGACCCGCAGCCGGATGGAAGAATGCTGGGCAAGCGCGAGATCGCTGAGCGTGACATTCGACGCGGCGATACCGTCGATGAAGGTTCCGCGCGTGGAGATCCGCCAAGTCTTCATCATACCATATTGCGAGCCCTCGAGCTTCCACCATGCCGGCGTGAAGGCGCCGCGCTTGTCGCCGTAGTCGCCGGGCGACGTCCAGGTGCCGATCGCCATGCCGTTGACCCAGAGCGTTATATCAGAGGGCCAGTCCGGATTGGTGCCGGGCACCTCAGACGACAGCTCCATCGAAAACTCGATGGCGCGAATATCCTTGTTCAACACCTTGGCGTTGTTGGGGAATTTATATTCCACATATCCCCTGCCGAACCAGACGAGTCCGGCCTGCATGCGCTGCGGATCCAGAAAATAGTCGGGAACATCGAGCGGGCCGATGACGCTCTCGGTGGAGCAAAGACCACAGGGCGCATGGACGTCACAGCTGGTGTAGAGCCCAACCGGCATCTCGACTTCGATGATGTTGTTGGCCCTTTGCGCGGCACTTTCCTCAAAGCTGATCAGAATTTCGCTGTAGATCGCAGAGCAGATCTTCTGGTTTCCTTTGCGGGCCTTCGTCAGCTGGGAATCGACAAGCCGGGCGTCTTCCAAAATCTGGATCCCGGTGGCGACAGTCGATTGTGGAAGAGAAAGAGCACGCGCGATATCGTTGATATTCATCGGCCCCCTGGCGCAGAGCAGCCTGAGCATCTCAAGCCGCGCCGGCGCGGAAAGCGCGCGTATCGCATCATTATTCTCGCCGGCGGCAATCGTCAAAAACGAGCGTTCCATCATTCCCCCACTATTTCCGATGAAGTGATGTATATCGGAAATTGTGATACATCAAGTAGGAATGCTTCGGTGGTTTGATTGTTATTGTTGAGAAAGACGTCATTGGTCCCTGAGTCCGGCAGATGCCCCGCGCAGTCTCGCGGCGGGCACTTCTTAAAATTCGAGATGTCCTAATGCCCGGTCGTCTTGGTCTGCAGGTCGGCATCGGTCAGGGTTCTGAGGAAGGCGACGATGTCGTCGATTTCGGGATCGGTGAGGGCAGGCGCGTCGCCCGGCTTCCTGCCGAAGGGCGGATCCTGGTTGAGATTGTCCCAATAGGCCTGCGGCAGGTCGTCATATCTGCGAACCGTTCCGTCGGAATTTTTCGGATACCAGCGGCCGGGATCGCTGTCGCGCGTCGCATAGAAGGAGACGACGTCGCGCAACGAGTGGAAATAGCCGTTGTGGAAGAAGCTCTGCTTCAATGCGACATTGCGCAGCGTCGGGGTTCGAAACAGGCCGCAATATTCGCTGCGCCCGGCAAAGTCGGTACGTTCAGGGCCGCAAAGACCGAGATCATGATAGTTAGGATCGTTGCTGGCGGGGATCGCCATGTTGCGCGGCGCGGCAAGCCCGAGGAAGCCGAAATCGGAAAATTGCGGCGGCTCGCCGTCATTGGCGGGTTCGCTCAAGTGACAGCTCGAACAGTTGCCCTTGGCCGGATCCTCGAACAGCTGGCGCCCATGCAGTTCCTGCGCCGTCAGCGTCGCCCTGCCGGCGAGGAAGGCGTCGTAGCGGCTGGAATAGGGAGAGAAATCCGGGCCGCTCTGTTCGAAGGTGGCGAGCGCCTCGGCGGCGGCATCGAAGGCGTCCTTAGGATTGTCGAACACGGCCTCGCCGAATGCCGCCTTGATGTCGTCGGCATAGGCTGCCGTCTGCAGCTTCGCCACCACCTCGGCCACATCCCTGTCGCCCATCTCGAAGGGTGAGAGCAGCGGGATTTTTGCCTGATCGGCGCCGTGATCGACCCGGCCGTCCCAGGTCAAACCGCCCGTCGGGCCGTTGTCGACGCTCTCGTCGCCTTCGTCCTCTGAATCGTAACAATGCTCGGTGAAAGCAGGCACCGATTGCAGATAGCGCAGGGTCGGAACGGCGCGTAGCCCCGGCTGGTCCCGATGCTCGCCGCCCATTTCAACCGGCATGGCCGATGCCGGGCCGAAGGCGTGAGCCGGATCATGGCAGGACGCGCAGGCTTGAAGCCCCGAGGCCGACAGCGAGGTATCTGAGAATATCTTGCGGCCGAGCGCTGTGAGCGTTTCGGCCCGGGCGAAGGCTTCCGTGCGCGACATCGGCCCCGGATGCACGCCGGCGGCAGCTGCCGCGCTGCTTTGCCGCAGGGGAAGAAGGGCAAGACCAAGCGCCACGGCACCCATGCTGACGGCCAGGCCGGACCGCACAAGCCAGATGATCTTCGTCGTCATCATAAGGATTCCAATAAGTTCGGGCCGGTTTCCGCTATGATCGAACCCCGCTGCAACAAATTGATGACGGCCATCCTCGTGCGGCATCACGGCAAGTCCTGATGTCACAAAGTTGATAGACGGCGGGAATAGCCTCAGCGCGCCCCCGAGCGTTCTCCGCTCCCTCTAGCCAACGCCCCCTAGCCATGAGGTACTTCCCGTGAAAAGACTGAAACTCCTCCATTCCATCCGTCTCGCCGGATCGGCCATGGTGCCGTTTGCCATGGCGACGGCAGCCCATGCGGCGCCCGCCGGCTACGACAAGATCGACAATGTCGTCGTCATCTATGCCGAAAACCGCAGCTTCGATAATCTCTACGGCAGCTTTCCAGGCGCCGACGGGCTCTCGAACGCGACAGCCGATCGCGCCCGCCAACTCGACCGCGACGGCCAGCCGCTGCCCGAACTGCCGCCGGCCTGGGGCGGCCTCACCGCCAAGGGGGTGACGCCTGCTGTCACTGAGGCGCAGTCGGCCCATCTTGCCAACGCCTCCTTCGCGATCGACGATCCGAAGGGCTTCGCGCAGGCGCCTTCGGTCATCACCCGCGACCTCTGGCATCGCTTCTATCAGGAGCAGATGCAGATCGACGGCGGCAAGAACGACAAGTTCGTCGCCTGGGCCGATTCCGGCAGCCTGGTCATGGGGCACTACGACGGCTCCATCCTGCCGATGTGGCAGGTCGCCAAGAAATACGTCATTGCCGACAATTTCTTCCAGGGCGCCTTCGGCGGTTCGTTCCTCAACCACTTCGCGTTGGTCTGCGCCTGCGCGCCCTATTATCCGGATGCCGACAAGAGCCCAGCCAGGCCGACCATCGCCAAGGTGGATGCGGATGGGACGTCGCTGATGGTGGCGGAGAATGCCCCGAAGTCGGCGCTGGAGGGCGCACCGAAATTCGTCTCCGACGGCACGCTGACGCCCGACTTCTACGCCGTCAACACCATGCAGCCACCCTACCAGCCGAGCGCCAATCCGCCGGCCAAGGACGGCGATCCGGCCTTTGCCGATCCGGCGGCCGCAACGACGCTGCCGCCGCAGCATGAAATCACCATCGGCGACCTCATGTCGCTGAAGGGTGTCAGCTGGAGCTGGTATAGCGGCGCCTGGCAGGCAGCCCTGGACGGCAAGAACGCCACGCCGGTGCCGAACTTCCAGTTTCATCACCAGCCGTTCAACTACTTCGCCAATTTTGCGCCCGGTACGCCGGCGCGTGCCGAACATCTGAAAGATGGCGGCCTTGGCGGCGAAGCTTTCCTTAGGGATATCGACGATGGCAAGCTGCCGGCGGTTTCCTTCTACAAGCCGCAGGGCAACCTCAACGAACATGTGGTTACGCCGATGTTTCGAGCGGCGACCAGCATCTTGCCGATATCGTTTCCCATCTCGAGAACAGCCCGCAATGGGCCCATATGCTCGTTATCGTCACCTATGACGAGAATGGCGGCTTCTGGGATCACGTCGCACCGCCGAAGGCCGACCGCTGGGGTCCGGGCAACCGTATTCCCGCCTTCATCATCTCGCCCTTCGCCAAGGGCGGCATGGTCGATCATACCCAGTACGACACGACGTCGATCATCCGCTTCATCACCGCGCGCTACGATCTGCCGGTTTTGCCCGGCATCCTCGCCCGCGACAAGGCGCTGTGCAATAACGACCGGCCGCCGATGGGTGACCTCACAGCTGCACTCGACCTGACACATTGACCGATTACGAGCGGCCCCGGTGCTGACCGGGGCCGCTCTGCCCCAATTTTGCTGTCAGCGATGCAGCAGCGGGCGCAACGCCGCCTGTGTTTCTTTCAGCAGCGGCAGATAGCGTTCCTTCATTTCCGCCGCCGGGACGAGGGCGGCTGGCGCGCCGATATTGATCGCCGCGAGCGTTTCGCCGCGGTCGTTGTCGATGGGCACGGCGATGGAGCAGAGGCCGATCTCCAGCTCCTGATCGATGATGGCGTAACCCTCAGTGCGGACCCGCCGGAATTCGGCGATCAGCTCGTCCGGATCGGTCTTGGTATTCGGCGTGTTTTGCTTCAGCTCGCTGCGGGCGAGGATGGCGCGCGCCTCGCTTTCGGCCAGGGCAGCAAGCTGCACGCGGCCCATCGAGGCGCAGTAGGCGGGCAGGCGGCTGCCGGTGGTCAAATTGATCGACATGACGCGGCGCTGCGAAGCGCGGGCGATATAGACGATGTCGGTGCCGTCGAGCACCGAGGCCGAGGCGCTCTGGCCGGCCCTTTCCGAGAGTTGATCGAGATGCGGCTGCAGCAGCGCCGGCAGCGGCGTCGCTGAGAGATAGGCATGGCCAAGGCGCAGGATCTTCGGCGTCAACGTGAAGAACTTGCCGTCGTAATCGGCATAGCCGAGCTCGGCGAGCGTCAGCAGCGAGCGGCGCACGGTGGCGCGGTCAAGCTCCGTCAGCTTGGCGGCCTCGGCAATGGAAAGCCGCTGCCGCGTTTCACCGAAAGCTTCGATGACCTTCAGGCCGCGGGCGAAGCCGCTGACGAAATCCGTTTCGCGCATGGGTCCAGTCTCCAATGGATTCATTTCACTTTGTGCGATATATGAACAAATGTCAAATACCGCACAAAATACGTTGCCGGCTGGCTTGCCGCGCTTTATGTCTACGCCAGAGGACGGGATGGAGAGTTCCCGACCGCATCAGCCAAGGAGAGATCCGGCATGGACAAGACAGTCGGGAGCACGGCGGAAGCTGTCTCTGAGATCGGTGATGGCGCGACCGTCATGATCGGTGGTTTTGGTGGCTCGGGCGCGCCGATCGAGCTCATTCATGCGTTGATCGACAAGGGCTCCAAAGGCCTCACCGTGATCAACAACAATGCCGGCAACGGGCGCATCGGTATCGCGGCGATGATCGATGCCGGCATGGTCAGAAAGATGATCTGTTCTTTCCCGCGTTCGTCGGATCCGCGCGCCTTTACCGATAAATATCTAGCCGGCGAAATCGAGCTCGAGCTGGTGCCGCAGGGAACGCTTGCCGAGCGTATCCGCGCCGGCGGGGCCGGCATCCCGGCTTTCTACACGCCGACGGCCTACGGCACCGAACTGGCCAACGGCAAGGTCATCGCCGAATTCGACGGCCGCCATTACGTGCAGGAGCGCTGGCTGAAGGCCGACTTCGCAATCGTCAAGGCTGCGATCGGCGATATCCAGGGCAATCTCACCTACAACAAGGCCGGCCGCAACTTCAATCCGCTGATGTGCATGGCGGCGGCGAAGACCATCGTCCAGGTCTCATCGATCGTGCCGGCAGGCGGCATCGATCCCGAGCAAGTGGTGACACCGGGCATCTTCGTCGACCGCGTCGTTGCCGTTCCCCATCCCCAGCAGGAAGAAGAGCTCATTCGAGCCGGAGTGGCCTACGTATGACCATCGATATCAGCTCCATCAACACCCGCGAAGACATCAAGCTTTCCAATGCGCAGATCGCCTGGCGCGCCGCGCAGGACATCGCCGACGGCGCCTATGTGAACCTCGGCATCGGCTTTCCGGAAATGGTCGCCCGTTATCAGCCGCCCGGCCGTCAGGCGATTTTCCACACCGAAAACGGCATCCTGAACTTTGGCGAGCCGCCGGCGGCAGGCGAAGAAGACTGGGATCTGATCAATGCCGGCAAGAAGGCCGTGACGCTGAAGCCGGGCGCTGCCTTCTTCCATCACGCCGACAGCTTCGCCATGGTCCGCGGCGGCCATCTCGACGTCGCGATCCTCGGCGCCTATCAGGTTGCGGAGAATGGCGACCTCGCCAACTGGCGGGTGGGCAGCAAAGGCGTGCCGGCCGTCGGCGGCGCCATGGACCTGGTGCACGGCGCCAAGCAGGTCTGCGTCATCACCGAGCACGTCACCAAGACGGGCGAGCCGAAGCTGGTGGAGACATGCACCTTCCCGCTGACCGGCGTCGCCTGCATCACCCGCGTCTATACCAGCCATGCCGTCATCGACATCGTCAAGGGACGCTTCGTCCTGCGCGAGAAGTTGGCCGCGATGTCGCAGGAGGAATTGCAGGCGATGACCGGCGCGCCGCTGCATGTCGACGGGCCGGTTGCGGACCTCGTTGTCCCCAAACTCTGAGGAAAAGCCATGACCGAAGCCTTTATCTGCGACTATGTCAGAACGCCGATCGGCCGCTTCGCCGGCTCGCTATCCCAGGTGCGCGCCGACGATCTCGGCGCAGTCCCGCTGAAGGCGCTGATGCAACGAAATGCCGCCGTCGATTGGGAAGCCGTTGACGATGTGATCTTCGGCTGCGCCAATCAGGCGGGCGAGGACAACCGCAATGTGGCGCGCATGTCGGCCCTGCTGGCCGGCCTGCCGATCACGGTTCCCGGCACGACGATCAACCGGCTCTGCGGCTCCGGCATGGATGCGGTGATCACGGCGGCGCGCGCCATCCGCTCCGGCGAGGCCGAGCTGATGGTCGCCGGCGGCGTCGAGAGCATGTCGCGCGCGCCTTTCGTCATGCCGAAAGCCGAGGCGGCCTTTTCGCGCGCGGCCGAAATTCATGACACGACGATCGGCTGGCGCTTCGTCAACCCATTGATGAAGAAGCAGTACGGCGTCGATTCCATGCCGGAGACCGGCGAGAATGTCGCCGAGGACTATCATGTCAGCCGCCAAGACCAGGATGCGTTTGCGGTGCGAAGCCAGGCGAAGGCCGCCGCCGCCCAGGCAAACGGACGGCTGGCGAAGGAGATCACGCCGGTGACGATCCCGCAGCGCAAGGGTGATGCTGTTGTCGTCGACAAGGACGAGCATCCGCGCGCGACGACGATCGAAACGCTGGCGAAACTCGCGACACCTTTCAAAAAGGAAGGCGGCACGGTGACGGCCGGCAATGCCTCCGGCGTCAATGACGGGGCGGCGGCACTGATCGTCGCGTCGGAAGCGGCGGCGCGAAAATACGGCCTGACGCCGATCGCCCGCATCCTCGGCGGCGCGGCTGCCGCCGTTCCGCCAAGGGTGATGGGTGTCGGGCCGATCCCGGCCTCGCGCAAGCTGATGGCACGGCTCGGCATGACCGCTGAGCAGTTCGACGTGATCGAACTCAACGAGGCCTTTGCCAGCCAGGGGCTGGCGGTGCTGCGCGCGCTGGGCATTGCCGATGATGACGCACGCGTGAACCGCAATGGCGGCGCGATCGCACTCGGCCATCCGCTTGGCATGTCGGGCGCACGCATCACCGGCACGGCAGCACTCGAGCTTCTGGAGACCGGCGGAAAATACTCGCTATCGACCATGTGCATCGGTGTCGGGCAGGGGATCGCGGTTGCGCTTGAAAGGGTTTGAGGTCGGGACGCTTCCAGCTTTAGCCGGAGGCTGCCGACCCGTTGCGCGGTGCGCCCGGTTTCGTTAGAGATCGGGCATGCTGATCCGACCTGCAGACAAGAAGGATCGAAGCGCGATCTGGAGGATCATCGGTCCGACGATCCGCGCCGGCGAAACCTATGCGCTCGATCGCGATCTCAGCGAAGCCGATGCGCTGGCCTACTGGGTGGCACCGGACCGCGAGACCTTCGTCGCCGAAGAAAACGGCGTGATCCTCGGCACATATTACATCAAGGCCAATCAGGCAGGCGGCGGCCGGCATGTCTGCAATTGCGGCTACATGACCGATGCTGCCGCGAGCGGCCGCGGCGTCGCACGGCTGATGCATGAGCATTCCCTGGGCCATGCCCGCTTGCTTGGCTTTCGGGCGATGCAGTTCAATTTCGTCGTCAGCAGCAATGAACGCGCCGTAGCGCTGTGGCAATCTCTCGGCTTCGATATCGTCGGCCGGCTTCCTGGCGTCTTCCTCCATCCCAAGCAGGGCTATGTCGACGCATTGGTGATGTTTCGCAGGCTTTAGCGGCCACGTCGTGCGGCGAAAAAAGATGTGAATGCGCTGTCGAAATCGCGGCGGTTCAAACGTCTTGACATTGCAGGCGCGGAATGCGGCGGGTGAGCCGCGTGCCTCGCGATCACTCTGTCGGCATGGAGGTTATGAAGCCATGAGTGTTTCTTATCGTTGGGTCATCGTCGGCGTCGGCGCTCTGATGTCATGCGTGGCCATCGGGGCGATGTTCTCGCTGGCGATTTTTCAGGAGCCGATCGCAACCGCGACCGGCTGGTCGCATGTCGGCATCGCGAGCGCAATGACGCTGAATTTCATTGTCATGGGCTTAGGCGGCTTCCTTTGGGGGGCGGCAAGCGACCGCTTCGGCCCGCGTGTCGTCGTGCTGATAGGGTCGGGGCTGCTCGGCCTGGCGCTGGTGCTGGCGAGCCGCGCCGAGACACTCCTGCAATTCCAACTGACCTACGGCATCCTCGTCGGACTGGCCGCCAGCGCCTTCTTCGCGCCGATGATCGCGGCGACGACCGCCTGGTTCGACGAACACCGCGGCCTTGCCGTGTCGCTCGTCTCCGCCGGCATGGGCGTTGCGCCGATGACGATCTCACCCTTCGCGCGTTGGCTGATCTCGGCCTATGACTGGCGGCCGGCCATGCTGATCATCGGTATCGCGACTTGGGTGCTGCTGGTGCCAGCCGCGCTGCTGGTCAGGCGTCCGCCTGCCGAGACCGCAGATGCCGACACCGGATTTTCCGCGGAAGGCGCCAGGCCACAGCTGTCGAAAGTCTTCCGGTCACCGCAATTCATCGTGCTCGGCCTGACCTTCTTTGCCTGCTGTGCGGCCCATTCAGGCCCGATCTTCCACATGGTGAACTATGCGACGATCTGCGGCATCGCACCGATGGCGGCGGTCAGCATCTATAGCGTTGAGGGGCTGGCGGGGCTCGGCGGCCGGCTGCTCTATGGCAGCCTCGCCGACAGAATCGGGGTAAAGCCGGTGCTGGTCGCCGGCCTGCTGGTGCAGGCGGCAGCGCTTGCGACCTATCTCCTCGTCAGCGAGCTGACCGAATTCTATGCGCTCGCCATCGTCTTCGGCAGCGCTTATGGCGGCGTGATGCCGCTTTATGCGCTGCTGGCGCGGGAATATTTCGGCCAACGCATCGTCGGTACCGTCTTGGGCGCAGCGACGATGCTGTCCAGCCTCGGCATGGCCTTCGGCCCTCTGATCGGCGGCTGGATATTCGACACTTTCGCCAATTATTCCTGGCTGTTCATCGGCTCCGCAATGGTCGGGCTGGGGGCCGCGGCGATAGCGCTCGCATTCCCGCCTCTCGCCCACCAAAAGCCGCAGCCGTCCTTCGGCGCGGCTCCGTAATCAGACACTTCTCTGTTCTTGCAGGCTTCAAGGCGGCTGTCGGTGACGATGGCCGCCCGCGTGAAGATTATCCAGCATTCCCTAAGAGCGACGCAAATCTCGCCTTTTCGTGCATTGCCCTTCCTCGATTTCCCCTGATAAGTCTTCTCCTATTCGTTTCATCACCTATGTCCTTGGTTTTTCGGGAGGCAATCGTCGCCATGGTCGAACTTGCGCAGTCGCTCGCATCCATCAAGCTGCCGGACCTGTCCGGCAAGGCCGTGCTGATCACCGGCGCCTCGACCGGCATCGGCGCGGCGCTCGCTCGCGCCTTTGCGGCTCAAGGGGCCAAGGTCGGTGTCCATTACAATGCCAGCCGCGAACCGGCGGAGAAGCTTGCAGACGAGATCCGGGCTGCCGTCGGCACGGTGCATCTGATCCAGGGCGACGTGTCGAGGGAGGGCGAGACGGAGCGTGTCGTCGAGGAGACAGCGAAGACCTTCGGTCATCTCGACGGGCTTATCAACAATGCCGGCGGCATGCTGGGGCGCAAGCCGACCGCAGAATATACCGACGCCCATTATGCCGCGGTCATGGATCTCAACGCACGCTCTGTACTGGCGGCAACGCGTGCGGCGCATCCCTGGCTGAAGAAGCAGGGCGGCTTCATCATCAACACCACATCGATCGCCGCACGCAATGGCGGCGGCAATGGTGCGATCCTTTATGCGGCGTCCAAAGGCTTCGTCTCGACGATCACCCGCGGTCATGCCAAGGAATTCGTCGCCGACAGGATCCGCGTCAACGCGGTGGCGCCGGGTGTTATCGCCACGCCCTTCCACGAGCGTTATACCAATGACGAGCAGATGGAGCTGCAGCGCAAGTCGATCCCGATGGGTTTCGTCGGCACGTCGGAAGATTGCGTCGGCGCCTATCTCTTCCTCGCCTCGCCGACGCTGTCGGGCTACATCACCGGCCAGATCATCGAGGTCAATGGCGGCCAGCTGATGCCGTAGACGCTTCGATCGGCGAGCAAGATCCTTCGCTTTCCCTTTTAAAAGGGAACTTTCGAACCGCCGTGACGTTTCCTGCTTGGTCTTTTCAGCAAGCGGGGCACCATGAGCTTTTCATTTTCGGAACTCGACTTCCTCAAGCCGGAGCTGGGGGCGGAGTATACGGGTTCTGGCACCCATTTCGCGGTATTCTCCGCGCATGCGGAACAGATGGAGCTCTGTCTCTTCTCGCCTGATGGAAAGAATGAGATCGCCCGGCTGCCGTTGCCGAAACGCGAAGGCGATATCTGGTCGGGCTATATTGCCGGCATCGGCCCCGGCACCGTCTACGGTTATCGCGCTCATGGTCCCTACGAGCCTGCCGCCGGCCATCGCTTCAATCCGAACAAGCTGCTGCTCGATCCCTATGCCAAACAGGTGACGGGCGAGTTGACGTGGGACGATGCGCTGTTCGGCTACCAGATCGGCGAGGATGACCTTTCCTTCGACGAGCGCGACAGTGCGCCCTTCACGGTTAAGGGCGTGGTGCAGGATCCGGACTTCGACTGGGCGGGTGAAGAGGCGATCCGCCGCCCTTGGCCCGACACGATCATCTATGAGGCGCATGTGCGCGGCCTGACGATGACGCATCCGAAAGTGCCTGACCGGCTGCGCGGCACATTTCTCGGCATGTGCAGCGATCCGATCATCGACCATCTCGTCAAGCTCGGCATCTCAGCGATCGAGCTTCTGCCGATCCAATATTTCCTCGACGACCGTTATCTCCTGGAAAAGAACTTACGCAATTACTGGGGCTACCAGACGCTCGGCTTCTTTGCGCCGCAATCCCGCTACATGTCCGGCGACAAGATCACCGAGATCAAGACCATGGTGAAAAGGTTCCATGCCGCCGGCATCGAAGTCATCATGGACGTGGTCTATAACCACACCGCCGAAGGCAGCGAAAAAGGCCCGACACTGTCCTTCCGCGGGCTCGACAATGCGAGCTATTACATTCTCTCCCCCGATGATCCGCGCCATACCTTCGATACGACGGGTACCGGCAATACGCTGAACGTCGCCAACCCCATGGTGATGCGCATGGTGCTCGACAGCCTGCGTTACTGGGTGGGCGTCATGCATATCGACGGCTTCCGCTTCGATCTTGCCAGTACGCTCGGCCGGCAGGATCTGGAGTTCGACCGCCAAGGCGGCTTCTTCGGCGCCATCCGGCAGGATCCGATGCTATCGGGGGTCAAGCTGATCGCCGAACCCTGGGATATCGGTGAGGGCGGATATCAGGTCGGCGGCTTCCCGCATCCCTTCCGCGAATGGAACGACAAATTCCGCGACGATGTTCGCCGTTTCTGGAAGGGCGATGGCGGCATGGTGTCGGAGGTGGCGGCGCGTGTCACCGGCTCGGCGCCGCAGTTCAACCATTCGGACCGGGGAGCGACCTCCTCGATCAATCTTCTGTCGGCCCATGACGGCTTCACGCTGATGGACACGGTCTCCTTCAACGACAAGCACAACGAGGCGAACGGCGAGGATAACCGGGACGGCCATTCGGATAATCATTCCGACAATATGGGTGCCGAGGGTGCGACGGATAATGCCGATATCAACGCCGCGCGGTCACGGCGGCGGCGCAACATGATGGCGACGCTGATGCTCTCCCAGGGCGTGCCGATGATCCTTGCCGGCGACGAACTCGGCAACAGTCAGGGCGGCAACAACAACGCCTATTGCCAGGACAACGAAATCGGCTGGACGGATTGGGCAGGGCTCGACGACCCCTTCCTCGATTTCTGCCGGCAGGCAGTCGCCATCCGCAAGGCCCACCCCGTCCTGCGGCAGGAGCGGTTCCTGACCGGAGAGACAGCCGAGGACGGGCGCATCGAGATCGCCTGGTACAAGCCCGACGGCAGTTTCATGGATGACGGCGCCTGGAATGACGACGGATTGCAGGTCATTGGCGTCTATCTCTCGAGGAGCGTGCATGCTCCGGATACCGAGAGGATGGACGACCTTTTCCTCGTCTTCAATGCAGGCGGCGATTGCGAGGTCCATCTGCCTGTCGTGAACGGGCTGAAACAGTGGTCGAGGGTTCTCGACACGGGATCAGAGACGGAGGCTTTCGAGGTGCACGATGAGGACAATCCGGTGATGGTCTATGCCCAGAGCGTCGCAGTCTTCGCACCGAAGGGACAAACCGAACCGCCGCAAGGCGCGACAAAGGCCGAGCGTCGTCGCTGGTTCCAGTTCGGCCGCTGGAGCAAGTAGGTCTCAGAAAGCATGAATGCCGAAGCCATCACCGAACTTGGTCTCGTTTATGTCAGCGACACCGAACCTGGCATCCGAAGACGAAGGAAGGGCAAGGGCTTCAGCTACGTCATGCCCGACGGCACGACGCTCACTGATGAATCGCAGCGGGCGCGCATCAGGGCACTTGGATTGCCGCCGGCCTACGAGAATGTCTGGATCTGCCTCTACGAAAACGGTCATCTGCAGGCGACGGGCTTCGATGCGCGCGGCCGCAAGCAATACCGCTATCACAAGGACTGGCAATCCTTTCGAAGTGCGGGAAAATTCCATCAGTTGATCGAGTTCGGCCGGGCGCTGCCTCGGATCCGCCGGACCGTGCTGCGCCATCTCGACACCGGTGCGGAGGATATCAATGGCGTACTTGCGGCTTTGACGACGCTGCTCGACGAGGCGCACTTACGCGTCGGCAACCAGGCCTATGTCAGGGAGAACGGCACCTATGGCGCAACGACGCTGCTGAAGCGCCACCTGAAGATCGTCGCCGGTCAGATAGAGCTGAAATTTCGCGCCAAGGGTGGCAAGCGCGTCCACCGCAGCCTCAAGCATCCCAGGCTCCAGAAGATCCTGGAGGAGATAGCCGACCTGCCCGGCCGCCAGCTCTTCGTCTGGAAGGACGAAAGCGGGACGCTGAAGCCGATCGATTCCGGCCGGCTGAACGCCTATCTGGCCGAGATATCGGGGGTTCCGATTTCGGCGAAAACCTTCCGCACCTGGGCGGGCTCGCTGGCGGCCTTCGGTGTGGCGCGCGAGACAATTGCCGGCGGCGGCCGGCCGACGGTAAAGCAAATGTCGGAGGCCGCGGCCGAGACGCTGCACAACACACCGGCGATTTCGCGCTCGAGCTATATCCATCCCGCGATCATCGCGCTCGCCGGCAACGATCATCCGCTGACGGAGAGCGGCAACGAACCGCTGCGGGGCTTGCGGGCCGAGGAAAACAGGCTACTTGATTTCCTCACAAGCGAGATCGAAGAATGAGCCCCAGACATCCGCCGGCATCGGACGTATCTTTGACACATCCCGACCGGCTCTACTGGCCGGACGAGGGCGTGACCAAGCAGCAGCTCGCGGATTATTACGCGGCGGTCTGGCCGTTCATGGCGCCCTATGTCGTCAATCGGCCGTTGGCGCTGCTGCGTCTGCCGGATGGGATAAAAAGCCACCAACGGTTTTTTCAGAAACATGCCTGGAAGGGCATGAACCCGCATATCGAAGAGATTGCCGATCCGCAGGATGCGGACGGCGAAAAGCTGCTGCGCATCGCCGATTTCAACGGTCTCGTGGCGCTGGTGCAGTCGGCCGTGCTCGAAATTCATCCCTGGGGCGTAACGACCGACGATTGGGAACGACCCGATATGATCACCATGGACCTCGATCCCGGCGAGGACGTTGCCTGGGGCGCGGCGATAACGGCAGCGCTTGAATTGAAGGCACGGCTGGAAGCCCGCGGGTTGGCTGCCTTCGTCAAGACATCGGGCGGCAAGGGGCTGCATGTGGTGACGCCGCTTGCGCCGAAGGCCGGCTGGGCGAAGGTGAAGGATTTCGCCTATTCACTGGCCGAAAGCATGTCGGCCGACGCGCCGGACAAATATCTGGCAACCGCGACAAAGGCAAAACGCGGTGGACATATCTATATCGATTATCTCCGCAACGGCCGCGGCAACACGGCGGTCGCGGCCTATTCGACGCGGGCGCGATCGGGCGCGCCAGTTTCGATGCCGCTGGATTGGTCAGAATTGAACGAGGTGAACGGTCCCGCCGCTTTCACGCTCGGCAACGTGCGGCGGCGATTGGAGACCCGGCCGAAAGACCCATGGGGAAATTTCTTCGATGCGGCCGTGCCACTGGAATGAACGGCTCTTAACTCAGCCCGCACTGTCGAGCTCAGGATAGTGCCTGAAAATCCCTTCCTCGTTGAAGGCGAGGCGGCGGGGGGAGGCGAGATAGCGGACGATGTTTGGACGCTTAGCCACCGCATCATGCAGAGCCAGAAGGGCGGGATATTCCGCCTTGCGGTTTGTCATGGCTCTTGGGAAGGCGTAGCTCAGGCCCTCGATCACCTGGAAGAGCGAGAGGTCGACGTAGGTGAGCGCATCGCCGACCAGATGCTTGGGGCCTTTCGGATTTTGCCGCAGCACACGCTCGAAATAGCCGAGGAATTTCGGAATGCGTTCGCGGATGAAGGCGGCTGAGCGAGCTTTTGCCTCTGGCTTCTGGTCCTCATAATAGAGCGACATATCGATCGGATGATGCGTATCGTGCACTTCGGCGACGAAATCGGTGACGGTCAGCTGCAGGCCGTTGACGACATGGCGAAGGCCTTCATCCTCGGGCGCAAGGCCGAGCTTCGGACCGAGATAAAGCAGGATGTTGGCGACATGCGGGATAATGAGGTCACCGTCCTTCAGGAAGGGCGGGGCAAAAGGAATGTGCGGTTCGCTTTCGCTCTCCATTATGTCGAACATGGCGCCGGTGCCGCGCCCGGGCTGGCGGGTGATGTCGATATAGTCGGCGCCGGCCTCTTCCAGCGCCAATCGCACGAATTCGCCGCGGCCTTGAATGCCGTCCCAATAATAAAGCTCATATGCCATGGCTGCTCAATCCTTCGGTTGGCGACCGAAGTCTTTTCGCAGTTCGTCCTTGGCTTTTTCAAGGGTACCGCGCCGCTTTTTCGTCAGCTGGTTGCCGGCGCGGTTGATGTAGAAGGTCAGCATCGACATGGCGGCACGAAAGGGACTCGACTTGCGGCGGTCGCTCTCTTCGGCTGAGTGCTTGACGGAGCGGGCAATCTTCTTCGGATCGTCCGATTTGAACACGCCTTCTTTTAGGTCCAACGCATCGCTGTGTTCGGTGACGTCCTGCGACCATTTCTTCCTCGATTTGGCCATGGGTCAAACTCCCTGTGCGGCTGGCGGAAAGCCTCCGCTTGCCGCATCCTCTTCAATGGTGGCTGTGGTGTTCGTTGCGCTTGCGCGTTGCAGCGGCCTTCTTCGCGGAAGCGGAACGTTCCTCCTTCGAGCGTGCGGCGGAGGCCGCGCCGCCGATGCGGCCGCCCTTTTCAGAAGATTCATGCGTATCCTTCTTGCCGCGGCCGGAACCGGATTTGTTGCCGCCTCCGCTTTCCTTGTTGACGGTCGCCCAGGCACGCCGTTCGGCTTCCTTCTCGGAGACGCCGCGATCCTCGTAGCCCTCCTCGATATGCTCGGCCTTGCGTTTCTGCTTGTCGGTATAGTCGGATTTGTCACCTCTCGGCATTTTTGCCTCCTCTGGCTTTCAAAGGGAGTGAACCGATACGGAGGCCAAAAGTTCCGGTCATACTATCATGGTCTGCAGCCCCAGGATTCGGAACAAAAGCCGATTTTATCAGGTATCCGATGGGAAAAGTCTGCATGAGCTGCACATAGGAAGGAGCCGAGAACATGGAAAAACAACATCGTCAAAGCCGATGGAACGGCGCGATCGACGTGAACGGTCAGGCATGCCGGTCACCTATACCCCGATCCTGCCGACACGATCTCGATCGAACTGATGGCGCGTGACGACAGCTGCATCAGTGAGGTGGATCTGATGCGCAAATATCCCGAGTTCCATGGCGCCGACGCATAAAGCAGAAGTTACAGCATTTCCACGACTGGCAGAGAACAGAAATGCCTTAGCCGACAGGTCGCTGCTGGACGGCGTTCCTGACCGCCTGGTCGAGCGCCGAGCTGCTGAAAGGTTTTGACAGCAGTACCGAGCCGGGGAAACGGTCTGCATCCGGCAGGCTGCTGTTGCCGGTGGCAAAGACCAGGCCGACCGACGGAAAGGCCTCCCGCGCCTTGGCGGCAAAGGCCGGACCCGACATGCCGGGCAAGCCGACATCGGCGACGATGATGTCGATGATGGTGTGTCGGAGGATTTCCACGCCCCGCTCACCGCTATCAGCCTCGATGACGTCATAGCCGAGATCCTGCAGAATCTCGGCAGTATCCATGCGGATGAAGGCGTCATCTTCCACGAGCAGCAGCTTCAGCTTTTCACCGGCGATATCGGGCTGGGCAACCGGTGCTGCGGCATTGCTCGCCCCTTGGCGGCGTTGGCTCCGGTTGGCAAGCACGTGGCTGATCTTGCGGGCGAGTTCCTCGCGTGTATAGGGCTTGGAGAGCAGTTCGAGGCCGGGATCGAGCCTGCCGCCATGGACGATCGAATTTTCGGTATAGCCTGATGTGTAGAGCACGGCGATATCGGGCAGGCGCTCTCGCGCCATGCGCGCAAGCTCCGGGCTCCTCAACGGGCCGGGCATGATGACATCGGTAAAGAGCAGATCGATATGGGCGCCGCTTTCGATAACGGTGAGCGCGCTTTGCGCATCCTTGGACTTCAGCACGTAATAGCCGAGATCCGTCAGCATCTCAACGACAGTCGTGCGCACACCCTCGTCATCCTCGGCGACAAGGATGGTTTCCGTGCCCCCGGTTGCCGGCACGCTGTCGACATTGGTGATGCCATCCTCGCTCTGGAACGAGCGGGGCAGGTAGAGCTTGACGGTCGTGCCTTCGCCGATCTCACTGTAGATCTTCACATGACCGCCGGACTGCTTGACGAAGCCATAGACCATCGACAGGCCAAGCCCGGTACCCTTGCCTTCCGGCTTGGTCGAGAAAAAGGGCTCGAATGCCTGTTCTATTACCTCCTGTATCATGCCGGAGCCGGTATCGGTGACCGCCAGCACGACATATTGGCCGGCGGTGACTTCAGGATGGGCGCGGCTGTAGGAATCGTCGAGGAAGGCGTTGCCGACCTCGATTGTCAACTTGCCGGCGCCATCCATCGCGTCCCGGGAGTTGATCGCAAGATTGAGCAGGGCGTTCTCGATCTGGGTCGGATCGGCAAAGCTGTTCCAGAGGCCACCGGAGACCATGGTCTCGACTTCGATCTCTTCGCCAAGCGCGCGGCGCAGCATGTCGTCCATGCCGGTGACGAGGCGGCCGATATTGACGACCTTCGGTTCCAGCGGTTGGCGGCGGC
Source organism: Rhizobium sp. WSM1274 (assembly GCF_025200775.1). Taxonomy (NCBI): domain Bacteria; kingdom Pseudomonadati; phylum Pseudomonadota; class Alphaproteobacteria; order Hyphomicrobiales; family Rhizobiaceae; genus Rhizobium; species Rhizobium sp. WSM1274. The sequence continues at coordinate 187,835 of NZ_CP104140.1, forward strand.
CGAAGGCGAGCAACTGGCTTGCCAGTCGCGAGCCGCGTCCGACGGCGGCAAGCGCGTTGGAAATGCGTTCCTTGGCCCGGCCGTTATCAGCCACGTCCTTGCCGAGAAGCTGCAGGTTACCGGAGATCACTTGCAGCAGATTGTTGAAATCATGGGCGACGCCGCCGGTAAGCTTGCCGATCGATTCCATCTTCTGCGATTGCTGGAGTGCTGCTTCGGCTTGCTGGCGCTCGGCAATCTCTGCCGCGACGCGGACCTCGAGCATTTCATTGAGTTTCCGCAGCTGATCTTCCATATCGCGGCGCTGGTCAATTTCGACTTTGGCGGCACGGAAGAGCCGGATATTGTCGATCGCGACGGCCGATTGGCCGGCGAGGCTGACGAGGCTCGCCTCGGCTGCTTGGGAAAAACGGCCGGGCTGGCCGTGGCCAAAGAACAAACCGCCGATGACACTGCCGTCGCGTGATTTCACCGGCACGGCAAGATAGCTCCTGACCGGCAGATGCCCCTTCGGCATGCCTGCATGCGGCGCATTCTGCCCGTAGCGCGGGTCGAGCAGGATGTCGTCGGAGCGCACGATGCCTTCGCCGTTGAAAGTCGGCGCGAAGACCTTGGTATTGCGTGGCATCGGGAATTTCTCGAAGTTCTTCCGATCGACGCCTGAGAGCGCGTAGAGCATGTAGCTGCCGCGCTCACCGTCATCGACATTGTAGAAGAAGGCGCCGAATTCCGCGCCGGTCAGCGTCACGCCGGCATCGACGACAATCTGGGTGAGGCGTTCGACATTGGGCTCAGCGGTGATCGCGGCGCCCGCCTGGTTGACGACTGCAAGCGCGTCCGATTTTGCACGCAGCTCTTCCAGCGCAATCTGTTCGCCGCGCTTGGCCGACACCTGGTCTGTGACATCAAGGGCCGCACAGAGGATGCCGGCGACCATGCCGTCATCGTCGCGCAGCGGGGTGTAGGAGAAGGTGAACCAGGTGTCCTCGGTGCGGCCGTCGCGGCGCATCGGGATGAGCAGTTCCTTGAAGAGCTGCGAACCGCCTTCCAGAGTGCTGGCGATGATTGGCGAGAACTGTTCCCAGATGTCTGCCCAGACCTCGCGGAAGGGTCTTCCGAGGGCATCGGGATGTCGCTCCGGGAAAACAGGCACATAGGCGTCATTGTAGAGAAAAGCGAGATCCGGACCCCAGGCGACGAATTTGGGCTGGCGGGAATTCAACACCATTTCGGCGATATGCTTGAGAGACGCAGGCCAGCTTTCGACCGGACCGAGACCGACGGCATGGAAAGCCGGATGCCGTAACAATTCGCCGATTTCGCCGCCGCCTGTCGGCCAGCCGTTCGCGACGCTTCCCATTCAAAATCGCTTTCTTGTCGTCAGCCGCGCCGGGTGATTGGCCACCTCGGGATCAGCCCTTCCAAACCGTCAACATAGAGGCTTCCGATAGGAGGGAAAGGGCCCGGTCGAAATATCCTTAACCGCCGGGCGTTCAACACTTTTAGCAGTCTGCGGACGGCGCCTGCGGGCTGTTATTTTCGATAGAGTTTTTGCGATGCGGCGAAGGCGCGGCCGATGTCGAAGGAGGGCCGCTGCACCGGCGCGCGCGGATCGCGGAAAACCAGCCCGACGAGATTGTCGACGACAAGGATGAACCCAAGCGCGAGACCGAGATAGAGCAGCGCGGCGATGATGAGGAGCGACATCTCCATCCCTCACACGATCGTGGTCGAAGCGCAGCCGCTGGCTGCGAAGAGCGGGATGGAAAGGATTTCGATACGGCCGTCGTTCATGGCAACCTCCCCGGTTTCGCCATTAACAGCCATTGGATGTTCTTGTTCCCGGTTGTCGGGCGGGGGAACAACTTTATTTTGAAGCCTCAAAGCTTGCAGCGTCATCCGGCCTCTGTTCACCCCCGCATGGAAGCCCACCTCTCAAATTCCATAAAGTACAACTAATTCAGGCATATGACAAAGAGGGATCAAAGGGCGTCGCGACGACGCCCTTTTAATCGACATGCTCGGTATTTCAGTGTTCAGGACGCCGTCTTGCGGCTCGCAGTCCGTTTCGCTGCCGGTGTCACGACGCCGTTCGTCTTGCTGCCCGTCACGCTGCGTTTCGCCTTGGACTTGACTTCCTTGCCGTTGGAAGACGCGGCAGAGCCATCGAGCGTGTCGCGCTCGTGTCGTGCCTGTTCCCAATGAATGGAATCTCGCCCTATCGGATATCCCTCTTCTTCCCAGAGAGTGTATGCACGTTTTTTGATCCACTCTTCCCGAGTTTCTGCCATCGCTGATCTCCAGTCACATGATGCCGTCGTTCGAACGCGATACTGCTGAGATGGTTCCAGAGGTGGGGAACTGTTTCAAGCGAAATCGCGCCGCAACCCGAAATATTTCGCATCGCAGCATATTAGGGTTGAGAATCGGCACTCAAGCGGGCCGAAACGCTGCCGCCTTGTGCAGATCTGACACGAACTCCCGGCGCTGCCGCTGTTGCTCTTCTTCGTCGCGAATGCGCAAGAGATAGGAGGGGTGGATGGTGACCAGAACAGGCGGACGATTTGTCGGATGCAGGATATGGCCGCGCTCTGGCGTCAGCTTTGCTTTCGGGCCGAGCAGCGCATAAAGAGCGGTTGCGCCGAGCGTCACGACGAGTTTCGGCTGCAGGATATTGATCTCTGCGCCGAGCCACCAGGCGCACCGCCTGATCTCGCCGGCATTCGGTTTCGAATGCAGCCGCCGTTTGCCGCGTGGCGTGAACTTGAAATGCTTGACCGCATTGGTGACATAACAGCGTTGACGATCGAGACCGGCCTCTTCGAGGCAGCGATCGAGCAGCCGGCCGGCGGGGCCGACAAAGGGCCTGCCGGTCAGATCCTCCTGATCGCCCGGCTGCTCGCCGACGAGGACGATCTCGGCTTTCCCCAGACCTTCGCCGAAGACGATCTGCGTGGCATTTTTGTAGAGATCACAGCGGGTGCAGTCTTCGGCCTGATGCCGGAGTTCGGCAATGCTGTCAGCATCCGCGACTTCGAGCGCCAAGGCGGGACCGACGTTTGCGGCTATGTTCATGATGGCGATCCTCATTTCCTTGGGGTCAATCGATCTGTGCCGGGATTGTTCCCGTTCGGGAATGAGCCGCGCGCTTTGCAATCTGCAGGCCCATTCCGGAACCTTTCACGATCGGTCCCCGGGCTGGCACAACGGTCACGGTGAAAAATTTCGCCTCATGGGAGAGCGGCAGTGTGATTGAACGTCGCGGTTTCGCGGCTATATTCGCCAGCGATGTTCTATCTCCTATCAACCTACTGGCCGCATATCCTCTTTGTCGTTTCGATCGCCATGGGGGCCGCGGCGGCGATCCATGCCGCCATGACCAAGGAGGAGGTGCGTGCCGCGATCGGCTGGGTCGGCGTCATCATTCTGTCTCCGATCATCGGCGCGGTGCTTTACGCGATTGCCGGCATCAACCGCATCCGCCGCAAATCGTTGAGCGTCCGCCGCGACGCGCTGCTGCTTGCGGACGAATTCGACGAACTGGAGACATTCGACGCCGAGGCCGAGACGGTGATCAGCCAGTTCGGCCGCCGTTTTGCCGCGCTGCAGACGCTGGGCGACCGGGTGACTCGCAATCCGCTGACGACAGGCAATACGATCGACGTGCTGGAGACCGGCGACGAGGCCTATGCCGCGATGAAATCAGCCATCGACGAGGCGACGCGCAGCATCCTGCTCGAAACCTATATTTTCGACCGAGATGCGGTTGGCCTTCGCATCGCCGATGCGCTGATTGCCGCGGTCAGGCGTGGTGTGGAGGTCCGGGTCCTGATCGACGCGGTTGGGGCGCGTTATTCGGTGCCGAGCATTCTCGGCCATCTCAGGGAGAGCGGCGTCACCGTTGCCGTCTTCAACGGCAACGTCATCATGGGCTTGCGGCTGCCTTATGCCAATCTGCGCACCCACCGCAAGATCCTGATCGTCGACGGGAAAATTGCGCTGACAGGCGGGATGAACATCAGGGCGGGCTTCAGCGAGGAGGCGACAGGCGAAAACTTTGCCCACGACACGCATTTTAGCGTCACGGGCCCTGTCGTGGCCGACCTCTTCGACCTCGCCGCCGAAGACTGGCGCTTCTCGACGCAGGAGTTGTTGAACGACGAGCCGTGGCGCATCGAACCGCCAGAGCGCAGCGCCGGTGATCCCATACTGATGCGTGTCGTCGCCTCCGGCCCGGACCGCAGCGTCGAGACCAACCATAAGATGCTGATGGGCGCTTTTTCCGTGGCGCGCCAATCGATCCGCATCATGTCGCCCTATTTCCTGCCGGACCGCGAACTCATCAGCGCGCTGGTGACGGCGGCGCGGCGCGGCGTCGAAGTCGATATCGTCGTGCCTGCGGTCAACAACCTCGTCCTGGTCGACCGGGCGATGACGGCGCAATTTGACCAGATCCTCAAGAATTATTGCCGCATCTGGCGCTCCACCGGCAACTTCAGCCATTCGAAGCTGCTGACGATCGACGGCACCTGGGCCTATGTCGGCTCTTCCAATCTCGACCCGCGTTCGCTGCGGCTGAATTTCGAGGTCGATCTCGAAGTGCTGAACGAGGGCTTCGCCGCCGAGATCGACGAGCACATCGAGGAAACCTTGAAAACGGCAGCGCCGGTGACGCTTGAGGGCCTGCAGGCGCGACCCTTCGCGGTGCGGCTGATCGAAAAGGTGCTATGGCTGGGGTCGCCCTATCTCTGACGGATTTTTTGTGATCGGACGTGGTAAGTTCGGCTTGCCTGCCTATACTGCTGAGACAAGCATTTTCGACAACGGGACGAGTGCGCCTGCCGATGCACGCCAGAAAAGACAGCCTTCCCGCCAGCATTCTCGCCTCGATCAGGAGCAGGAAAAAGCGGCTCGACCCAGCCTATACCGAGGCAAGGCCGCGCAGTGCGGGAACGCTGATCGCCTCCTACAACGTACACAAGTGCATCGGCACCGACCGCCGCTTCGATCCGGAACGCACCAGCCGGGTGATCCATGAAATCGGCGCCGACGTGATTGCGCTCCAGGAGGCCGATACGCGCTTTGGCGAACGCACGGGCATTCTCGATCTCGGCCGGCTGGAGCGGGAGACGGGACTGATCCCGGTGCCGATTGCCGGCATGGCGAAGGCGCATGGCTGGCACGGCAATGTCGTGCTCTTCAAGAAGGGGCTGGTGCATGACGTGCACCAGGTCAAGCTGCCGGGACTGGAGCCGCGCGGGGCGCTGGTTGCCGAAATCGAACTCGAGCAGGGCGGGGTGCTGCGCATCATCGCCGCGCATTTCGGATTGCTGCGCCATAGCAGAGCCCAGCAGGCCCGCACGCTGGTCGAACTGATCAACGACAGGCACGAGATGCCGACCATCCTGCTTGGCGACCTCAACGAATGGCGGCTCGGCGACCGGTCTTCGCTCAACACCTTCCAATCCGCCTTCGGCGAGCTGCCGGCCGCCGTACCGAGTTTCCCCGCCGGCCTGCCGCTTCTGGCCCTCGACCGGATCATCGCCAACCGCAAGGGGATCATTTCGGAGGTGGAAGCGCATGACACGCCACTGGCGCGCATCGCCTCCGACCACCTGCCGATCAAGGCGCTTGTCGATCTGGAGCCGGTGGCCACTTAGAGCCGGTCGGAGACTTTGCACTACGCCAATCACCTTGCCGCAGTCTACGATGAGCTTAAGCTCCGCTGCCTATGTCCAACTGGTCACGGTGCGCGCCACTATTCAGCCCTGATAGGGCTCCGAAGGGGAGCAGCCAGCTTCAAGGCGAGCGTGGGGAATCGTAACGCCGACTCACTTATCGACATCGTCGTCACCATTCCGCTCAAGCATCTCCAGATGCTCGGCGCACGTCGTCTTGACCAGTTCAAGCAGCAAAGCGTTTTGCTCTGCAAGCCAGGCAAGAGCCTCCTCGCTGATCTCGTAATGTTTGGAATAGCGAGCCTTCACATAGGCCTCGTTCAATGTGTTGAACCAGGCGCGTTCCTTGTGCTGATCACGCGGAAAGGCTTCGGCCAGCCGGCGGTCCTGCTCCTCCGCGAGCGAGCGCAGAAATTTGATGTTATGCGATGGTGGGCCGTAGTTGGTCAGAGTGAGCAGAACGCAGGAATAGGCTTGCTCGAGGGATTGATGCATAATGAACGCGGCTTCGTTGTAGTCCTTCTCACTCAGGCAGAACATCGAAACCTTGTCCGCGCTTCTTGAAGTCGGCTGTGCCTTCCTTCAGCGCGTCCTCGAATTCCTCGTGGAGGATTTCCAGAACCCGGCCGAGTTCTCGCTGCTTGCGAAGCGGCATATGATCGAGCGACGACTTCATGAAACACCGATAGGCGAAAGATCCTGCACCGTCCAGCCGCAGTTTTCACATTGTACGACCCTAGGTTCGCGTCGGAATACGTGCACTTTGGTCCACCCTGCCGACGCACCCTTAACGTTCGCCAAGGCACTGTGGCTGCCCTGGCATACTCTCGGGAAATTCGAGAACCCGTTGGGCGCATATCGTCCGGCCGGGGCTCCATTCCGCCGGCGTCGCCGGCTCTACGAAATCAGCTGAAGCAGTCTTCACGCCTTTCGCCGCGACGATTTCTTGGGCGAAGCATGTTGCACCGTCAAACCGATAGCCGCGACGCAGCTTGCGGCTGGTCATGCGCTCACAGGCAGTATCAGCCTCTTCGGGTGTATCGTACAGTTCTACCATCAGCCGGCCTTCGGTACCGATCCGGCCCCAATTACGCATGAGAGAGCTGCCTCCGAATAACGTCGGCTGGATAGACAGACGATAGAAACGCGCCATATTCCGGGACGGACCCATCCGGTAGAGCAGCATAATGTCAGCCGTTGTATCCATGATCGGATCATGCGCGCTCACCAATTGGCCGTCCAACGAGTTTCCTGAATCGGTCGTGGCGGATCGATTCATGTTCTTGATGCATGCTACTGCCTGACGGCTTCTTCAGCACCCGGTGAAGAACTCTTGCCGACGATCGGCGATGAGAAAGCCGACCTTGCCGATGGCAGCTGGCTGTCGCCCAAGATGGCTTGCTGCCCGGCGCAGATATGCGAAAGGAAGACCCATCCAGCTCGTGTAAGACGTCCGGGGCAGGACTCCTGCACGAGGTGGCAATCGGATCGCCATGGTATTGTCCCCTGACGGTCGCTATTCAGGACTATTCCCGTTCACCATGCCGCCTTTTTAAGAGGCCGGCCGCCATCAGCGTCAACCCGCAAGGGGTTCCCCTACGCTTGCGCTCCGGTGACGCCTGCGGCTCGCCCCCTTCTTCGGGCGCCATCGGGAATGGTCCCGAGCAACCGAAGGAGACAATACCATGGCCACCACGATCGCAATCCTCACCGCAAAGAGCGACGGCACCCTCGAAGGCATCTTCGCTACCATCCGGGTCAACGCCCCGATCGCCATCATCCCGAACGCCAGCAAGGCGAGCGAGGAAGCTCCCGACTACCGCATCATCCACCGCAAGACCGGCTTCGAGATCGGCGCGGGCTGGAACCGCATCGCCCGCTTGACCGGCGAGGAATATCTTGCAGTGAAGCTGGAGGCTCCTGAAATCGGCGTGATCTTCGGCAATCTCGCACAAGCCCCCGGCGGCGAGCCGAACCGCAAGGTCATCCTCTGGAACAACCCGAACTGAACGACAGACCGTCGGCCTCGAGCGATCGAGGCCGACTTTCAGAATGCCTCTGCCGCGAGCCTTGTTGTTATTCGAGCCGTCAAGGGCATCGAGCCCGTTGCCGGCTTTTCCGGTGCCATACCGAGAGGGAAGGTCTGCTCAGTCCCTCCGAGGGTGCCATGGCGACATGCAGGCCTCAAGGACGAGCGGTGCCCCCAATTTTGTCTCCGCTCCGGTCCCCTCCGCTTTGGCAAAATCGGCTCCCCCACTCGCCGGCTCCGCCGGTTGCTTCGCAATCCCTGCCCCCTGCATACCGCCATGACCGCAGGCGTCGTCTTTCACAAACGTCAAGGAGACGACAATGACCACTTGCATCGACGAAATCATCGCGCTGCTGCAGGCTGAGCTTCGGAACGCCGATACGGCCGAGCGTCGGCAGATCGAGAACGAGCTCGAACTGGCGCTGGCCGAACGTGAGGTGATCTGGGCCGAGCAGGACGGCCGCATCAAGGCTGAGCCTCCGTTCTGACGGAAGCTTAACGCCGTGCCCGTGAGCCACGCCGGCCGGATCGACCGGCCGCCAGGCTATCGTGGGTTTCACCCCTCGACACTCCCCGCCGGCTGATGCCGGAAACGGTCGCGTCCCCTTTGGGGCCGCGGGCCTCTTCTCTCTCTGACGTCCTATTTTACTCCAGCAAATCCGGCGTCAAGGACGGCGCGGTCTCCCCCAATTTTGCCGCAAGCGACAAAATCGGTTCCCCCGCTTGCGAGCCGCGTTCCGCGGTCCTTGACCCCTCTTTGCCGAGGAGTGGCCGATCTCCGTCATCAAGATGAAGGAGATCACATTATGACATCCGACCAGAACCTCATACTCTACAGCAAGCTTGCCGGTTTCCGGCTCGTCGTCCTCGCAAATCGCTTCGGCTGCGACACCGATTTCTCGCGAAAACTTCACGACCGTCTGATTGAAGGACTCGAGGCGGCAATCGCTCGAATCCAGATGATGATGGCATTGGAACGACGTGTTCTCACCGGAAAGGATGAAATCGCCGAATATCAGCTGCAGGGCGAGACGGAGATATTCGGGCGCTTCACCATCAATCTGCTGGACGACCTCGAAATCGATTTCGACACGCATGAATACCGCATCAATGGCAGCGAGTGGATCAACGCTTTGACGGCGGATGACGGCGGGGTCGATATCGCCTATCCGGAGCTGGTCGCGCTGCCCGAGGAGCAGCTGAGCTCGCTGGCGCCGATCGTAAAGGAAATCACGCAGGAAACTGGAATTCCGGTTGATGCCGCTCGTGTCTCTATGGCCGGCGCAGGTAAGGACGAACCGCCATAAGCAGCTCACCACTCCTGGCGCTTAGCAGCTGGGGCTGTAAGTTGACGTCCCAGCTTTTCTGGGTTCGCGTTTCGGTCGTCCCAGCTTGGGATCGCGTGCGAAACGGTCACGCCGGTCTTGAAAGACCACTTCGTCCAACTGTTCCTTTCGTTCAATGAGGTGATTCCAGTAAATAGACTACCTAGAATAAATCAGTTAAATGGGCTAATGTGCCCCGGCAAAAGCGGCATCGGCCTTGGCAGGCCGATCGGTTTGAGGGCGCAATATACGTCGCTGGCGCGACGTGCGCGCATGAGGTGGAGACGGCAGTGGCGATCATGTTCGTCAGAGCGCAGGTGATCGGCAGGGGAGGGGGACGCAGCATCGTCTCGGCTGCCGCCTATCGTCATCGCACTCGGATGATGGACGAACAGGCTGGAACGTCGTTCAGCTATCGGGGCGGGGCGTCCGAGCTGGTGCATGAAGAGCTGGCGCTACCGGACCAGACGCCGGATTGGCTGCGCGCGGCCATCGACGGTCGCACCGTTGCAGCGGCGAGCGAGGCGCTGTGGAACGCAGTCGATGCTTTCGAGAAACGGGCGGACGCGCAGCTCGCTCGCGAGCTGATTATCGCCTTGCCGGAGGAACTGACGCGGGCGGAAAACATCGCACTGGTGCGCGAGTTCGTGAGGGATAATCTCACCTCAAAGGGCATGGTTGCGGACTGGGTGTTTCACGACAAGGACAGCAATCCGCACATCCATCTGATGACGACGCTAAGACCGCTGACGGAAGAGGGATTTGGACGCAAGAAGGTGCCGGTCACCGGCGAAGACGGCACGCCGCTGCGGGTCGTCACGCCGGATCGTCCGAACGGCAGGATCGTCTACAAGCTCTGGGCCGGCGACAAGGAAACCATGAAGGCCTGGAAGATCGCCTGGGCGGAAACGGCCAACCGGCATCTGGCGCTTGCCGGCCATGAGATCCGGCTCGACGGACGCTCCTATGCCGAACGAGGGCTGGACGGCATCGCTCAAAAACATCTCGGTCCGGAAAAGGCAGCATTGGCCAGGAAGGGCAGGGAACTCTACTTCGCGCCGGCCGATCTCGCCCGTCGCCAGGAGATGGCCGACCGGCTGCTGGCCGATCCTGCGCTTCTGCTGAAGCAGCTCGGCAACGAACGCTCCACCTTCGATGAGCGCGATATCGCCAAGGCGCTGCATCGATACGTCGACGATCCCGCCGACTTCGCCAATATCCGCGCGCGGCTGATGGCATCGGACGATCTCATCATGCTGAAGCCGCAGCAGATCGACGCCGAAACGGGCAAGGCGAGCGAACCTGCCGTCTTCACCACGCGCGAGATCCTGCGCATCGAATATCAGATGGCGCGGTCGGCGCAGGTTTTATCGGAACGTCGCGGTTTTGCCGTTTCGTCACGGCATGTCGCGGCCGCCGTCAGACACGTCGAGACCGGCGATCCCGAAAAGCCTTTCAAGCTCGATGCAGAACAGGTCGACGCCATTCGTCATGTCACCGGCGACAATGGCATTGCCGCGGTGGTCGGCCTTGCCGGCGCCGGCAAGTCGACCCTGCTTGCCGGCGCACGTATTGCCTGGGAACACGATGGCCGCCGGGTGATCGGTTCAGCACTTGCCGGCAAAGCGGCGGAAGGACTGGAGGATAGTTCCGGCATCAGGTCGCGAACACTCGCCTCCTGGGAACTCATCTGGGCCAATGGACACGAGACGCTTCACCGCGGCGATGTGCTGGTCATCGACGAGGCCGGCATGGTGTCGTCGCAGCAAATGGCGCGCGTGTTGAAGATTGCCGAAGAAGCCGGCACGAAAGTCGTGCTGGTCGGCGATGCGATGCAGCTCCAGCCGATCCAGGCGGGTGCGGCGTTCCGGGCGATCACCGAGCGGATCGGTTTTGCCGAACTCGCCGGCGTGCGGCGCCAGCGTGAGCCGTGGGCGCGCGAGGCCTCGCGACTGTTCGCCCGTGGCGAGGTCGAGAAAGGTCTCGACGCCTATGCGCAGCAGGGTCACCTTGTCGAGGCGGCGACGCGCGACGAAATCATCGGGCGGATTGTTTCCGACTGGACGGATGCCCGTCGCGCGCTCGTTCGGGAAACTGCCGAAGGCGCAAACACGACCCGCCTTCGCGGCGACGAACTGCTTGTGCTTGCCCATACCAATCAAGACGTGAAGCGTCTGAACGAAGCGCTGCGATTGGTGATGACGGACGAGGGCGCGCTGGGTGCGGGTCGCTCATTCCGGACCGAACGCGGGGCGCGGGAATTTGCCGCCGGCGATCGCATCATCTTCCTGGAGAATGCCCGTTTCCTCGAGCCCCGTGCTCCCCGTCTTGGTCCGCAATATGTGAAGAACGGCATGCTCGGCACGGTCGTGTCCACCGGCGACAAACGTGGCGACACATTGCTCTCGGTCCGTCTCGACAATGGTCGTGATGTCGTCATCAGCGAGAACAGCTATCGCAATGTCGATCATGGCTACGCCGCGACCATTCACAAATCACAAGGGGTCACCGTCGAGCGAACCTTCGTGCTTGCCACCGGCATGATGGACCAACATTTGACATATGTGTCGATGACCCGCCATCGCGACCGGGCCGATCTCTATGCCGCCAAGGACGATTTTGAAGCGAGGCCGGAATGGGGCAGGAAACCACGTGTCGATCATGCCGCCGGCGTCACCGGTGCGCTTGTCGAAACCGGACAAGCCAAATTCCGACCGAATGATGAGGATGCCGACGACAGTCCCTATGCCGACGTGAAGGCGGATGACGGAACCCTTCATCGTCTCTGGGGTGTGAGCCTGCCGAAGGCGCTCGAGCAGGGTGGGGTCTCGCAAGGCGATACAGTGACCCTACGCAAGGACGGTGTCGAGAAGGTCAAGGTTCAGGTTCAGATCGTTGACGAGCAAACCGGCCAGAAACGGTTCGAGGAAAAAGAAGTCGATCGCAATGTCTGGACTGCCAAGCAGATCGAAACCGCCGAAGCTCGCCTGGAGCGCATCGAGCGGGAAAGCCATCGGCCGGAAGTGTTCAAACAACTCGCCCTGCGGCTGTCGCGCTCCGGCGCCAAGACGACAACACTCGATTTTGAGAGCGAGGCCGGTTATCGCGCCCATGCTGACGACTTTGCCCGACGCCGTGGTCTCGATCATCTTTCGCTTGCCGCAGCCGGGATGGAGGAAAGCCTTTCCCGGCAGTGGGCGTGGATTGCGGAAAAGAGGGAGCAGGTGGCTGAGCTCTGGGAGCGGGCCAGCATGGCGCTCGGCTTCGCGATCGAGCGGGAACGGCGGGTCGCTTATAGCGAGCAACGGACCGAACCCCAACCTGTCTCGGAGGCGGATGTAGCTGGTGGCCGATATCTGATCGCGCCCACCACGGTCTTTGCCAGGAGCGTGGAGGAAGACGCTCGACTGGCACAGCTTTCGTCGCCGGCGTGGAAAGAGCGGGAGGCGATCCTGCAGCCGTTGCTGGAGAAGATCTATCGTGACCCGGATGCGGCGCTGTCTGCGCTGAACGCGCTTTCATCGGATATGAGCATCGAACCCCGCAGGCTTGCCGACGATCTTGCCGCAGCACCGGATCGGCTTGGCCGGCTGCGGGGTTCTGATCTCATCGTCGACGGTCGTGCGGCCCGCGACGAACGAATTGCCGCGATCACCGCCTTGACGGACCTGCTGCCGCTCGCCCGCGCCCATGCGACCGAGTTCCGAAGAAACGCCGAGCGGTTCGAAAGCCGCGAGCAACAGCGTCGCACCCATATGTCATTGCCGATCCCGGCGCTCTCGAAAACAGCGATGACACGTCTTGCGGAAATCGAGGCGGTGCGCAGGCAAGGTGGTGACGATGCCTACAAGACCGCCTTTGCACTTGCCGCCGAAGATCGCTCGTTCGTCCAAGAGGTCAAGGCGGTCAGCGAGGCGCTGAGCGCCCGCTTCGGCTGGAGCGCCTTTACCTCAAGGGCCGATGCGGTTGCCGAACGCAACATGATCGAGCGTATGCCGGAAGACCTTGCGAGCATCAGCGGCGAGAAGCTGATCCGGTTGTTCGAGGCCGTGAAGCGCTTTGCCGACGAGCAGCATCAGGTCGAGCGGCGGGATCGTTCGAAGATCGTTGCGGCGGCCAGTGCCGATCAGGGGATGGAGGCAGACAAGGAGAATGCCGCCGTGCTGCCCATGCTTGCCGCTATCACCGAGTTCAAGAACCCGCTCGACGAGGAGGCGCGCTCGCGTCTGCTCTCAGATCCTCTCTATCGCCAGCAGCGTGCCGCGCTGGCGGCCGTGGCATCAACGATCTGGCGCGATCCGGCCGACGCTGTCGGCAAGATCGAAGACCTGCTTGCCAAAGGATTTGCTGGCGAGCGCATCGCCGCTGCGGTGACCAATGATCCCGCCGCCTATGGTGCCTTGCGCGGTTCCGATCGCCTGATGGACCGGATGCTGGCCGCCGGCCGGGAGCGGAAAGTGGCGGTGCAGGCCGTGCCTGAGGCCGCCGCCCGCCTGCGCGCGCTCGGTTCGGCCTACGTCAATGTGCTCGATGCCGAACGCCAGGCTGTTGCCGAAGAGCGGCGGCGCATGGCGGTCGCCATTCCCGGCCTGTCGAAGGCGGCCGAAGAGGCGCTCATGCGGCTGACCGCCGAGGCGAGGAACAACGGTCGCAAGCGGAACGCACCGGCGGTTTCTCTCGATCCGACTATTCGCCAGGAATTTGCCGCCGTCAGCAGGGCGCTCGATGAGCGCTTCGGCCGCAATGCCATCATTCGCGGCGAAAAGGATCTCATCCACCGCGTGCCACAGATGCAGCGCAATGCCTTCGAGGCGATGCAGGAAAAGCTGAAGGTTCTGCAGCAGGCCGTCCGCAGGGAAAGCAGCGAGCAGATCATCTCAGAACGGCGTCAGCGGGCCGTCAGCCGTGGGCATGGACTCTGAGACCAACCGAAGAGGGCTCCGTGAGTTTAGTGCTGTTTCTTTTTGCCTGTTCCTCCGAATCCGAGGCAAGTCAAAAGCTCGAAGGCTCCTGGGCTACGAGCGGAGGTTGTGTGATTGATGAGCAGATCTGGAAGCGCGCTGGAAAAGGGCGGGGGCGGTCAATCGTCTTCAGTCGGCGGCTGAAACGTCACCCGCCGGATGACGTTCAATATGATCTCGAATATCCGCTTGCGCATGATATCTCTCCTTCGCGATCATATTCCGCCTCTTGCCTCTTGCCTTCAAACGAGCTTATCGTCGGCCTCGAATGACTTGAGGTTATGGATGAAACGCGGACGTCTGCCGTTGACGGCCTTGCGCAGTCGGCGGGCGTCTCGAAAGCTTCACGCTGGCGGCGCAGGAGCTGTTCATCTCGCAGGCAGCGGTCAGCCGCCAGATACGCGAGCTGGAGACGTTGCTGGGCGAGGCCCTCTTCGAGCGCCGCCATCGCGGGGTCCACCTGACCGCCTCGGGCAACAAGCTGCTGGCGATCCTGACGTTATCCTTCGACCGGATCGACGAATGCCTGGAAGAAATTCGCAGCCGGCCGGCAACGGCAGCGGTGACGATCAGCGTGGAACCTTCCTTCGCGGCGTGCTGGCTCGTTTCCCGCCTGCCGGAGTTTCGGGAACGGCATCCTGAGATCGACGTGACAATCGACGCCGATTCGCGCCTGGTCGAATTCCGGGGCGGCCAGGCTGAGATCGCCATCCGCCACAGCGCGGTCGTCACCGCCTGGCCAAGGGCCGAGAGCGAACATCTCACCGATGCCAGCATGATAGCGGTGGCAGCGCCCGCCTTGTTCGAGGCCGGGCCGGCGATCAAGAGGCCGAAGGACATTCTGCGCCACACGCTGCTGCACGAGGAAAACCGGGACGTGTGGTCGAGGTAGTTCGAGGCGGCTGGCATCGCCATGCCGGAAACGGCGCGGGGACCGATCTATGCCGATGGCGGCCTGGTGATGCAGGCGGTCCTGCGCGGGCAGGGCATAGCGCTGATGGACGAGATCTTCGCCGAGGAGGAGATCAAAGCAGGCCGGCTGCTTCGCCTCTTCGGTCTTGCCATTCCTGACGGCGCCTACCGGCTCGTTGCCCGCAGTTTCGAACGGCTCAGCCCAGCTGCCTCGCTCTTCGTGCGCTGGTCGGGTCCCGGATCGGGGGATATTGAACTGGGCGTCGGCGAGGGCGATCTAATGCCTGTGCAGCTCGGCCTCGGTCAGGACCGCGATGAAAGAACGCAAACCCTGCGGCACTGATCCGAAGTTTGTTGGCCCTATGGTAAGGGCTGAGTGCTTTGTCTTTGAGGGTTTCGGGTGCCCCCGCCAGTAACTCGGAGGCGATGACGATCATCAATTCTGATGTCGCCTCGTCGAAGCCCTGATAAGCCATGCGTCAAATTCGTGGTCATGCGCAGCTACGCATAATCCGTCCAGCTTTGCTGCCCGAAATGCCTTCGGCAGATTGCTCGACACGAGCATTAATACCGCTTTTTGGCGAGCGACAAAGTCAAGCACACTAACTGCGGGTTTGACGTTTAATTAAACAGAAATCCCTAAAATTCATACAGTGCTTACCAAGAGCCAAGTTTGTGACCTGGCCTGACATCGTTCCAAGGAGTGAATACATGCGCAGGCCTACCGTCCGAACCTCCCTGATCGTCATCAATCTGACGTTTGCGTCCATTTTTCTCGGCTTCGCAATGTTCTCGCTGAGTAGCGTGCGAGCGGTAAATGAGGACACTACTGCCATTGCCAGGAATTGGCTGCCAAGCGTTTCCGTCGTCAGGAACATTCAACTCCAACTTCAGAATATGAAGTTCGCATATGCCAATCACATCATGTCCCTCAGTGACGAAGCGATCGCGGCGGCTGAAAAGCAGGTTACCGCACAGAGGGAAGAGCTGGCAAAAGCGATCGAAGCCTATAACGCGTTGATATCATCGCCTCACGAGAAAGAATTACTGGAACAGATCGCAAAAGGCGCAACCGACTACGCGAATGCGGCCGAGCCGATGCTCGAGAAATCTCGTAAGAACGACAACGATGCGGCGAAGGTCATTTTCTACAACGATATGGAGCCCATTATCCAAGAAGCCGACAAGGACGCTAGCGAGCTGCTTTACATCAACGTGAAGGGTTCGGATGCCTCATACGAGAGCAGCGAGCTAACCTATAGCGCGATCCTCTGGAGCACCTGGGGCCTTATTGCCTTAGTCTTGGCGATTGTCGCTGGCGCGATTGTCTACGTTGCCGCGCAGATCGCCCGTCCAATCAATGCGATTACGGGTTCGATGACCGGGCTTGCTGCAGGCAACACGGCGGCAATCATTCCTTATGCCAGCCGAACCGACGAAATCGGCTCGATGGCTGGGGCGGTCGAAGTTTTCAGGCAGACGGCATTGGCCAAGATCAAAGCGGATCAGGAAATTGAGGTAAGTCGCGCCCTTTCAGAAGGTGAACGCCAGAGACGTGAGGAGATTGACCGTGCGCGAGCGGCGGCGATGGCTCAGGCGACGAACGGATTGGCCGGAAACTTGAAGAAGCTGGCTGACGGCGATCTCACAATCCAGATCAGCGAGCCATTCGATGCTGATTTTGAGGCGCTAAGGAGCGACTTCAACAGTGCCGTGGCCCAGCTCTGTCGCACGCTGACCAAAGTGGCCGGCTCGACAGTGGGTATCGACAGCGGATCGAACGAGATCGCCAACAGTGCGAACGACCTCGCAAGACGCACCGAGCAGCAGGCGGCGGCTTTGGAACAAACGGCGGCCGCGCTGGACGAAATCACAGCAAACGTCGCCTCATCTTCCAAACGCGCCGAGGAAGCCCGGAAGGTTGCCGCTGAGGCCAACGCCAGCGCAATGACGTCCGGCCAGATTGTCACACAAGCAGTCGAAGCAATGAGCCGCATCGAGCAATCTTCCAACGAGATATCGACCATCATCGGTGTCATTGACGAAATCGCCTTTCAGACGAATCTCCTCGCGTTGAACGCAGGTGTTGAAGCTGCACGCGCGGGCGAAGCTGGCAAGGGCTTCGCGGTCGTTGCACAGGAGGTACGCGAGCTGGCGCAGCGCTCGGCAAAGGCGGCAAAGGAAATCAAATCGCTCATTCAAACATCGAGCGGGGAGGTGGCAACAGGTGTCGAGCTGGTCTCGAAAACCGGCAGTGCCTTGAAGCAGATCGGTGAGCTCGTGGTAGCAATGAATCAACACGTCGAAGCGATCGCAGTATCGTCGCGCGAGCAGTCGACAGGTCTCGCTGAGATAAACACGGCAGTTAACAGCCTCGATCAGACGACCCAACAGAATGCTGCGATGGTCGAGGAGGCGAGTGCCGCCTCCACGTCGCTGGCGAACGAGACCGTTACGCTACGCGAGCTGATTGGACAATTCAAAGTGGGTGACGGAACGGGACACCAAGCCTATACTTTCCGCAAGACTGCATAGTTCACTTGTTATCGATCGGACTAAAAGTTCACTCGATGATTACGTCGCCGTGAACGCACCGTTGCGTCCGCCAAATCTCGGATTCGCATGCCGATTCTCGGTCAACGGGCGTACAAATTGGCAATTGACAGGATGGTAGCGCTCTCCGCGTGATGTCCAGCTAAGCCGCTTTTTGGTCCGGCGCCAAACCGCACATTGGCACGAATGCACTATGACACTCGCAACCTCCCAATAAGAACGGAGAACGGGCTTGCCACCATGCATGTTGGCTGAACCAACGCGAGTTCGTTCCCAACAAACACCCTTGACGCCTTGCCCTCTTTGAGAAATGCTAAGATGTCAGACCAATTTCAAGCTCTGACTGCCTGATAAGAAAATGGGGAACCATGAAGGCAAATCGTAGCGATAGGCCGGTCATCCGGCCGCTTCCGGTCATGGACCGCGCGCGTCAGGTGACCGATGCGCTGGCGGATTATGTCGAGGAAGCCAGGTTGAAGGCGGGCGATCGGCTGCCGGCCGAGCGCGAGCTGATGGCAGCCCTTGCCGTCGGTCGCTCGACCATTCGCGAGGCGATCCGCCACTTCCAGGCGCTCGGCGTCATCGAGACGCGCAAGGGCAGTGGCACCTATCTGCTGAAACCGGTTTCCAGGGCGACGATCCACATGCCGCTGTCGCTCGACGCGGTCCATTTGCGCGACGCGCTGCTGCAGACGCTGGAGGTTCGCCGCGGCATCGAATGCGAGGCGGGCATGGTCGCGGCGCGGCGGCGCACGAGCACGGATCTCGTCGTCATCGAGGAAAAGCTCAACGCGATGGAGCGGGTGCACTTGGAGAAAGGCACCTCCGGGCCAGAGGATCTGGCCTTTCACCTCGCCGTCTACGACGCCACCCACAATCCGCTGTTTCGCCAGCTTCTAGAGCAGATGCGCGAGACCTTCGAGCGCTTCTGGGAACATCCGTTCGACCGGCAGGATTTCGCCCGCCGGTCCTTTCCCTTTCACCGCACCCTTTTCAACGCGATCGCTGCCGGGGATCCCGAGGCGGCGCGCGCCGAAACACTGAAAATTCTCGATATCGTCGAGGAAGACATCAAGGAAATGTCCAAATGAGCAACGGCGCAGAACCGTTCGATCTTGCTTCCCTCATCACCGCACATGACGAGGGCAACTTCGCTGACGCCGTCGTGCCGCCGATTTTCCAGACCTCGCTTTTCACCTTTTCCGATTACGAGGACATGATCGCCTCCTATCGCGGCGAGAAGGTGCGGCCGATCTATACGCGCGGCCTGAACCCGACGGTACGCGCCTTCGAGGAAATGCTCGCCAAGCTCGAAGGTGCCGAGGATTCGCTGGGTTTTGCGAGCGGCATGGCGGCAATCTCGTCCTCGGTGCTGAGCTTTGTCGAGCCGGGCGATCGCATCGTCGCCGTCAATCATGTCTATCCCGACGCCTTCCGCCTGTTCGGCACCATCCTGAAACGGATGAAGATCGAGGTGACCTATGTCGACGGGCGCGACGAGGAAGCGGTCGCCAGGGCGCTGCCCGGCGCCAAGCTTCTGTACCTGGAAAGCCCGACGAGCTGGGTGATGGAGGCCCATGACGTCGGTGCGCTCGCAGCGCTCGCCAAGCGGCACGGTGTTGTCTCGATGATCGACAACAGCTGGGCAAGCCCGTTCTTCCAGCGGCCGCTGACGCTCGGCGTCGATCTCGTCATCCATTCGGCCTCGAAATATCTCGGCGGCCACAGCGATGTGGTGGCGGGCGTCATCGCCGGCTCGAAGGCGATGATCGCCCGCGTCAAGGCCGAGGCCTATCCTTATCTCGGCGGCAAGCTTTCACCGTTCGACGCCTGGCTGCTGATCCGCGGATTGCGCACGCTGCCGCTGCGCATGCGGGCCCACGAGACATCGGCGCTTGAAATCGCCAGGCGCCTGCAGAAGCTCGACGTGGTGGAGACGGTCTGCCATCCGGGGCTCGCCAACCGCCTGCCCGCCGGCCTCATCGGCACCTCGGGCCTGTTTTCCTTCATCTTCCGCGAGGGCGTCGATATCCGCACCTTCGCCGATCACCTCAAGCTCTTCAAACTGGGCGTAAGCTGGGGTGGACATGAAAGCCTGATCGTACCGGGCGAGGTGGTGCTTCAGCAGAAGGCACAGCCGAATTCCGCACATGCCTTCGGCATCCATGCGCGATCCGTACGTCTCCATGTCGGCCTCGAAGGAACCGAGGCTCTGTGGAGAGACATCGAGGAGGCGCTCGCCGCCGCCTCACAATCCTGAAACCCGAGAGAAACCTAATAAGGGGGAACTGAGCCATGAAAAAACTAATAGTCTCGACGCTCTTTGCTTCGATGATGGCGGGTACGGCCTTTGCCGATACGACGCTCAAGCTTGTCGAAGTCATTACCAGCCCGGAGCGCACCGAAACGCTGAAATCGATCGTCGGCAAATTCGAAGCCGCCAATCCCGGCACCAAGGTCGACATCATCTCGCTGCCCTGGAACGAAGCCTTCCAGAAGTTCGCGACCATGGTATCGGCCGGCGACGTGCCCGATGTGATGGAAATGCCCGACACCTGGCTGTCGCTCTATGCCAATAACGGCATGCTCGAGAGCCTGGAGCCCTACCTCGAAAAGTGGGAACACACCAAGGAGCTGACGCCGCGCGCACTCGAACTCGGCCGCGACATCAAGAACACAGCCTATATGCTGCCCTACGGCTTCTATCTGAGGGCGATGTTCTACAACAAGAAACTGCTTGCCGAAGCCGGCGTCGCCGCGCCGCCGAAGACGATGGAGGAATTCACCGCCGCTTCGGAGAAAGTTTCCAAACTGTCCGGCAAATACGGCTACTGCATGCGCGGCGGACCAGGCGGCCTCAACGGCTGGATGATCTTTGCCGCCTCGATGGCCGGCTCGAACAAGTACTTCAACGACGACGGCACCTCGACGATGAACAGCCCCGGCTGGGCCAAGGGCATCGAATGGATGGTCGATCTCTACAAGAAGGGCTATGCGCCGAAGGATAGCGTCAACTGGGGCTTCAACGAAGTCGTCGCCGGCTTCTACTCCGGCACCTGCGCTTTCCTCGACCAGGATCCCGATGCGCTGATCGCCATCGCCGAACGCATGAATAAGGATGATTTCGGCGTGATGCCGTTGCCGAAGGGTCCTGACGGCAAGTCCTTCCCGACGATCGGCTATGGCGGTTGGTCGATGTTCACGACCAGCGGCAACAAGGATCTCTCCTGGAAGCTGATCGCCACCCTCGAAGGGCCGGAAGGCAATATCGAGTGGAACAAGCGCATCGGCGCCCTCCCGGCCTATACGGCGGCCGAGAAGGATCCGTTCTATGCCGGTGACCAGTTCAAGGGCTGGTTCGAGGAACTGGCGGACCCGAACACGGTACCAACCGTGATGCCGACGTACCTCGAGGAATTCGCCTTCTTCAAGGATTCGCTGGCGATCAAGACCTCGCAGCAGGCATTGCTCGGCGATATCTCGGCAAAGGATCTGGCCGACCAGTGGGCTGACTACCTCACCAAGGCGCAGCAGAAGTTCCTTGCCAAGAAATAGCGGATAGCGGGCTTTGAGCCAGAAGCCCCCTCATCCGACCCTACGGGCCACCTTCTCCCCGAGGGAGGAGGGAACGGAAACGTTGCGGCATATTCCCTTCTCCCCAGCGGGGAGAAGGTGCCGGCAGGCGGATGAGGGGGCTCCGGTCTCTCCATTCAAAAGCACCACAAATTCCCAACCGGGTAAGACAATGGAAATTGCAGACCGATGACCATTTCCGCCGATACGCTCGACATGCGTCGCGACCGCAGGCCATGGCTGCGTCGCGTTGCCGATGCTTCGGAGCCCTATCTCTACAGCGCGCCGTCGCTGATCCTGATCATTGCGGTGATGCTGGTGCCGCTGACGGTCGGCATTTCCTATGCCTTCCGCGATATCCAGCTGCTCAATCCGTTTTCCGGCGGCTTCATCGGGCTCGATCATTTCCGCGAGCTTGCCGGCGATGCCGCCTTCTATGGCGCGCTGCGGAATACGCTCTGGTGGACCGGCGCCTCCGTCGTCCTGCAGTTCGTTTTCGGGCTGATCCTTGCGCTGCTGCTCGACAAGCCCTTTAAGGGCAGGGCGATCGCCCAGGCGCTGGTGTTCCTGCCCTGGGCCGTGCCGTCCTTTCTCGCCGGCCTCAACTGGGCCTGGCTGTTCAATCCCGTCATCGGGCCGATCCCGCACTGGCTCTTCGCCCTCGGGCTGATGCATGAGCCGGGCAACATCCTCTCCGATCCCAATTATGCGATGTGGGGGCCGATCGTCGCCAATGTCTGGTGGGGCATTCCGTTCTTCGCCATCACCCTGCTTGCGGCGCTGCAGGCGATCCCGCGCGATCTCTATGAGGCGGCATCGATCGACGGCGCCGGCTGGTTCCAGCGCTTCCGCTCGATCACCCTGCCGTTTCTGGCGCCGACGATCGCCATCACGGTGCTGCTGCGCACCGTATGGATTTCCAATTTCGCCGATCTCATCGTCGTCATGACCAGTGGCGGGCCGGCCGACCGGACGCAGATCGTCGCCAGCTACATCTTCACGACGGCCTTCAGGCGGCTCGATTTCGGCTATGCCTCGGCGATCGCGCTGGTGCTGCTCGTGCTGCTGCTTGCCTATTCGATGCTGATCATCCTGCTCCGGCAGACGCTGCTGAACAAGGATTGAGATCATGAGACGATCCGTCATTCCCACCATCGCACACCGTCTGGCGATCCTCTGCTACATCGCCTTCGCACTTTTTCCGCTGTTCTGGCTGCTCAAGGTCTCGGTGACGCCGAATGACCTGCTCTATAGCGAGGGCGTGCGCATGTGGCCATCGCGCATGACATGGGATCACTATGCCTTCGTGCTGCGCCACAGCGCCTTTCCGACCTTCTTCAAGAACAGCCTGATCGTCTCGGCCTCGACGGCGGTCACCGTGACCATCTGCGCCTCGCTCTCGGGATATGCGCTGTCGCGCTTCAATTTCCGGGCAAAATACTGGATCGTCGCCCTGATGCTGCTGACCCAGATGTTCCCGCTGGTCATGCTGGTGGCGCCGATCTTCAAGATCCTGTCGCCGCTGCACCTGACCAACAGCCTGACCGGGCTCGTCGTCGTCTACACCGCCTTCAACGTGCCTTTCGCCACCTTCCTGATGCAGTCCTTCTTCGACGGCATCCCGAGGGATCTCGAAGAGGCGGCGAAGATCGACGGGGCGACGCAGTTCACGGCGTTTCGCCAGATCATCCTGCCGCTGACGCTGCCGGGGATCGCCGCCACCCTCGGTTTCGTCTTCACCGCCGCCTGGAGCGAACTGCTCTTCGCGCTGATGCTGATCAACGGCAATGATGCGGCGACCTTCCCGGTCGGCCTTCTCACCTTCGTTTCGAAATTCTCGGTGGATTTCGGGCAGATGATGGCGGCGGGCGTCATGGCGCTCATTCCGGCCGGCCTCTTCTTCCTGCTTATCCAGCGCTATCTCGTCCAGGGCCTGACGGCCGGCGCGGTCAAGGGTTAAACAAATGGCATCGATCGATATCCGGAATATTCACAAAGCCTATGGTCATGTGCAGGTGCTGCACGGCGTCGACCTCGAGATCCGGGACGGCGAGTTCGTCGTGCTCGTCGGCCCGTCCGGCTGTGGCAAGTCCACGCTGCTGCGGATGATCGCCGGGCTGGAGGAGGTCACATCAGGCGAGATCAGCATCGCCGGCAATAGGGTCAACGAGCTGCATCCCAAGGATCGCGACATCGCCATGGTGTTCCAGTCCTACGCGCTTTACCCGCATATGAACGTCGCCGGCAATATGAGCTACAGCCTCAGGCTCCGGAAGGTGGCGAAGGAGAAGATTGCAGGCGCGGTGGCCGCAGCCGCTGCCAAGCTCGGCCTCGACCCTTTGCTCGAACGAAGGCCGAAGGCGCTTTCCGGCGGCCAGCGCCAGCGCGTCGCCATGGGCCGCGCCATCGTGCGCCAGCCGAAGGCCTTTCTGTTCGACGAACCGCTGTCGAACCTCGATGCGCGCCTGCGCGAACAGATGCGCGCCGAAATCAAGAAACTGCATGGCGACCTGAAGGCGACCTCAATCTACGTGACCCACGACCAGATCGAGGCAATGACGCTGGCGGACCGGATCGTCGCCATGCATGGCGGGGTGGTCCAGCAGGTCGGCAGTCCCCTGGAACTCTACGACCGCCCCGCCAATCTCTTTGTCGCCGGCTTCATCGGCTCGCCGGGGATGAATTTCCTCGAGGCCACCTATGATGCCGGCGGCGTGAAGTTGAAGGACGGCACGATCGTGCCGCTTGCAAAGCCGCTGCCGCTTGTCGACGGCGCAAAGGTGACGCTCGGCATCCGGCCGGAGCATGTGCTGGTGAGCGACGGCGGGGCAGGGCTCGCCACCGATGTGGAACTCGTCGAGCCCACAGGCTTCGGCATCATCCTGCACCTTGCCCTGCATGGTCTGCCGTTCAAGATCTTCACGCTGAACCGCGAAGCGCTGAAGGCAGGTCCGAAAATCAATGTGGCCTTCCCGGCCCAGTATCTGCATGTGTTCGACGCCGAGGGAAAACGCGTCGACTGAGAGGGTTGAGGTGGGTTGCTCGCTGCCGCGGTGGTGGCTGAGAGACGTATTGGATGGTGGAACCCTCACGCGCTGCGAGCGGAAAAATCTTTTGCCGCATCGCCCATGAGGGCTATATCGTCCGTGTGATCTTGCTGGACTGGATGCTATGACCGACACTGTTCTCGACCGCTTTCTCCGTTATGTCGTTATCGACACGCAATCCGATCCTGCCTCGTCGACGCAGCCGACCACGGGAAAGCAGAAGGATCTCGGACGGGTTCTGGTCGATGAACTGCTGAAGATCGGTCTCGCCGACGCGCATCTCGATGAACACGGCTATGTCTACGCGACCATTCCGGCCAACAGCGACAAGACGGTGCCGGTCATCTGTTTCTGCTCGCATATGGATACCGCACCCGATTTCAGCGGCACCGATGTCAAGCCGCAGATCATCAGGAACTATGCCGGCGGTGATATCAAGCTTGCCAATGATACGAGCCGGGTGATCCGCGTCAGCGATCATCCCGAACTGAAGAACCAGATCGGCAACGATATCGTCACGACCGACGGCACGACATTGCTCGGTGCCGACGACAAGGCGGGACTGGCCGAAATCATGACCGCGGCTCAGATGCTCGTCGGTAATCCCGATATCAGGCATGGGACGATCAAGATCCTGTTCACCCCCGACGAGGAAGTCGGGCGCGGCGTCAACAAGGTCGACCTGAAGAAACTCGGTGCCGACTTCGCCTATACGATGGACGGCGAGACGGCCGGCCATATCGAGGATGAGACCTTCTCGGCCGATGGCGTCGAGATCAGCATATCAGGTGTGGCAATCCATCCCGGCTTTGCCAAGGACCGCATGGAAAACGCCATCAAGATCGCAGGCGCCATCATCGACCGGCTGCCGAGGCATCTTGCCCCCGAGACCACCGAAGGAAAGCAGGGCTTCATCCATCCGACAGGCGTGACCGGCTCGATGGAGAAGGCGTCGCTGAGCCTCATCATCCGTGACTTCACCGACAAGGGGCTGACGGAAAAGGAAACGATGCTCGAAGCCATCGTTAAGGACGTGTTGGCTGGCTATCCCGGCTCGACCTATCGTTTTGAGGTGAAGGAGCAATATCGCAACATGAAGGTGGTGCTCGATCGTCACCCGGAGATCGTTGAGAACGCCATCGAGGCGGTGCGCCGGGCCGGCATGACGCCGGTGCGCGGCAGCATCCGCGGCGGCACGGATGGCTCGCGTCTTTCCTTCATGGGACTGCCGTGCCCGAACATCTTCGCCGGCGGCCATGCTTTCCACTCGCCGCTAGAATGGGTGAGCCGTCAGGACATGGAAAAGGCCGTCAAAACGATCGTCGAATTGGCGAGGGTCTGGGAAGAGCGCGCCTAAAGCATGTCGCGCAAAAGTGTGCAGCGGTTTTGAGATCGCGACATGCGGAAATCAAAGACATGAAGTGCGGTCAGCGGATCTGAAAGATTGCGACGCGCTTTAGTCTAGGCGCGCTTCCATCTAACTCATACCGGAAGGACGGTTTAACCACCTTTCGTCGGAAGGCTTTCACGCAGCATCACGCTGTCATAGGCGGGCCGGGGAATAGGGATCGCGATGGGCATTCCCGGCTCCGGCTCGACCGCTGTTACCGGTGATGTTTCCGGCGAAGTCACCGGCGCCGTTATCCGCATCTGCCCCGTGCTCGCCGTCGCCATGGGGTCCGGAGCCGGCAGAGGAACGGGAACTGCCGAGGGTATCAATGCCTCGAATTGCGGCGGCAGCATGCTTTCGCCGGGCACATAGTTCATCGCCACCTCGTAGGAGGGCAGCGGCGGCGGCGTTTCAAGCATGCCGTTGGAGTCGCGCTTCTCGTAGAAGGCGTTACCGCCGGCAACCGTCACATAGTGCATATTGTCGTATGGGAATTTCAGGCCATCGGTGTGGAAGAACATCGCATCCTTCACCGCAGGATGGCGTGCGCCCTTGATAAGAATCGCATCGGCCGCGCTCGCAAGCTCAGTTTCCGCCTGCGGTTTGACTTCGCGCGTCATCACGCCGGGCGCGAACTGCCTTTTCTGGGCCACGACGCCGCAGATCGATGTGGAATAGGCGCCAGAGGTGAGCCTGTTCATGACGACGGTCCCGACAGCCATGTAGCCGTCCTCGTCCGAATGCTGCGATTCGAAATACATCGCGCGTTGCAGGCACTCGCGGTCTTTGGCCGTATAATTGAACGTGACTTTCGCCGCTTGGCCCTGCTTCGTCTTGGTGTTCGCCGCCGTTGCCGCCGGTTTCGATGTCGTCGTGCAGCTTGCCGCTGCCAGTCCTACAAACAAAATCCCGATCAGGGATTTTCCAAAGGAAATCTCCGCCCTCAACGCCAGGTGCCTCCTACGGAATTAGTTCAGCCCTTCATGATAAAGCGAAAACGTTTTACTCGTCATATGACTGAAATACAAACAACCTTAGATAACAAAAACCTTAAGGGCCTCTCGCCAAATACGATTCCGGCGATGAGCCATTCCATAATTCCCGAGATCGGAATCGATCCAAGGATAAAATTAAGCAGCAATTCAAAGTGTTACAGCGTCTTCTGCAGCTCTCGAAAAGACGCGCGGCGCTGCCCCAATCTCCATCAGCTGCGGAACAGTTTCCAGCGGGTTGGCTTGAAAGCTACCCGGTTGCGGTCAAGCCTGTCGGCCTCGCTCGGCGGCAATTCGATCTCGATATGCGGGCGGTCGTTGCCGATATCCAATTCGATGTGGCGGGTGCCTGCCACGCGGCGGCTGGAGACGGGCTGGCCGGCTATGCAGTTTTCGGCTGATTCGCAGAGCCTGACGTCATGCGGGCGGAAATAGAGTTGCGCGGGTCCCTCGGGCTCACCATCGGCATTAAGACCGAGCGAACGGCCTTCGAAGAGGATGTCACCGCCTGATATCTCGACCTGCAGGCAGTTCGATTGGCCGATGAAGCCGAAGACGAAGGGCGAGTTCGGATAATCGTAGACCTGATCGGGCGTGCCGACCTGCTCGATCGCCCCCTGGCTCATAACGACGACACGGTCGGCGAGTTCTAGGGCCTCGTCTTGGTCGTGCGTGACGAAAACGGTGGTGTGGCCGGTGCGGTCGTGGATCTCGCGCAGCCATTTGCGCAGGTCCTTGCGAACCTGGGCGTCGAGCGCCCCGAAGGGTTCGTCGAGCAGCAGCACGTTCGGCTCGACGGCCATAGCGCGGGCGAGGGCCACGCGCTGGCGCTGACCGCCGGAAAGCTGGGCGGGATAGCGTTTTTCAAGACCGGAAAGCTGGACAAGGTCGAGCAGTTCCAGCGCCCGCCGGCGGATGTCGGCCTTCGCAGGCCGCCGCGCACCCTTTCTGACTCTCAGGCCGAAGGTGACGTTATCGAGCACCGTCATGTAGCGGAAGAGGGCATAATGCTGGAAAACGAAGCCGATATTGCGCTGCTGCACTGATTTCTTCGAGGCATCCTCGTCGCCGAAGAAGATCAGCCCCTCCGTCGGGCTTTCCAGCCCGGCGATCAGGCGCAGCAATGTCGTCTTGCCGGAACCCGAAGGGCCGAGCAGTGCGATCAGCTCGCCGGAGCGGATGTCGAGCGAGACATCGTGCAGCGCCGGAAAACGATCGAATTCCTTGCGAATGTTTTGAACGCGTACTTCCATTCCAATTCCTTCAGTGCCGCCGGCTGGCGGCGATTTCGGCGCTATAGCGCATTTCCAGCAGCGTCTTCAAAACAAGAGTCAGGAGCGCGAGCAAGGCCAAAAGCGTGGCGACGGCAAAAGCGCCGGTGAAGTTATACTCGTTATAGAGGATTTCCACCTGCAGCGGCATGGTATTGGTCTGGCCGCGGATGTGGCCTGATACCACTGAGACGGCGCCGAATTCACCCATGGCGCGGGCGTTGCAGAGAAGCACGCCGTAGAGCAGGCCCCATTTGATATTCGGCAAGGTCACGTGCCAGAAGGTCTGCCAGCCGCTGGCGCCGAGCGAAAGGGCCGCCTCCTCGTCGGCCGTTCCCTGTTCCTGCATCAGCGGAATCAGTTCGCGGGCGACGAAGGGGAAGGTTACGAACATGGTGGCGAGGATCAGCCCCGGCACCGCAAACAGGATCTTGATGTCGTGAGCGCTGAACCACTGGCCGAGCCAGGTATTGGCGCCGAACAGCAGAACGAAGACCAGGCCCGATATCACGGGTGAGACCGAGAAGGGCAGGTCGATCAGCGTCGTCAGGAAGGCCTTGCCTTTGAACTCGAATTTGGCGATTGCCCAGGCGGCGGTGACCCCGAAGGCGAGGTTGAGCGGCACGCTGATCCCCGCGACGATCAATGTGAGGCGGATTGCCGAAAATGTCTCCGCATCGCCGAGCGCCTCGAGGAAGGGGCCGGTGCCCTTGCGGAAGGCCTCTACGAAAACGGCCGCGAGGGGCAGCAGCAGGATCAGCAGCAGGAAGACGAGTGAAAGGACAATCAGGCTGTAGCGTGCGATCCGATGTTCAGTCGTCACCGAACGCAGCTTTGCCGGTCGAACGGTCGCATCAAGCGCCATAGCCATACCTCCGCCTGCTCCAGCTCTGGATGAGGTTGATGACCAGCAGCAGGGCGAACGAGAGGACCAGCATGATCGCCGCAATGCCGGTGGCTGCCGCGTAATTATACTCTTCGAGTTTGATGACGATCAGCAGCGGCGCAATCTCCGATTTGAACGGCAGGTTGCCGGCGATGAAGATGACCGAGCCGTATTCGCCGACGCCGCGGGCAAAGGCGAGCGCGAAGCCGGTGAGCACGGCCGGCGCCAGCCCCGGCAGCAGCACGCGGAAAATCGTCTGGAAGCGGTTGGCGCCGAGCGTTGCCGCAGCCTCCTCCACTTCCTTGTCGATCTCCTCCATGACGGGCTGCACGGTGCGCACCACGAAGGGCAGGCCGACGAAGATCAGCGCCACGACGATGCCGGCTGGCGTAAAGGCGATCTTGATGCCGAGCGGCGTCAGGAACTGACCGATCCAGCCGTTCGGCGCATAGAGTGTCGCCAGTGCGATGCCGGCAACGGCGGTCGGCAGCGCGAAGGGCAGGTCGACCATGGCATCGATGATGCGTTTGCCGGGGAAGCGGTAACGCACCAGCACCCAGGCGAGGATGATGCCGAAGACGGCGTTGACGATCGCGGCGATGAAGGCGCTGCCGAAGCTGATACGCAGTGCGTTCAACGTGCGGGGATCGACCGCGATCGACCAGAATTTCTCCCAGCCGAGCGCGCTCGACCGGACGGCAAGGCCCGAAAGCGGGATGAGGATCAGAAGGGTGAGCCAGGTCAAGGTAAGGCCGAGCGCCATTCCGAAACCCGGAATGACGCTCGGCCGTTTGAACCGCCACCGCGTGGGGCTATGTGCTTTCATGAAGTCTATTATTGGGCCGGCTTGTAGATTTGGTCAAATACGCCGCCGTCGCCAAAGAATTTCGGCTGTGCGCTCTTCCAGCCGCCGAAGTCGTCGATGGTCGCCAGCGTCAGCTTCGGGAAGCGGGCGATGTCAGCCGGATCGGCGGCTTCCGGCTTGAACGGCCGGTAGTAATGCTTGGCAGCGATCTTCTGGCCTTCGCCCGAATAGAGGTAGTTGAGATAGGCTTCGGCGACCTTGCGTGTTCCCTTCTTGTCGACATTGCCGTCGACGATGGCGATCGGCGGGTCGGCGCGGATGGAGAAGGTCGGTGTCACGATCTCGAACTGGTCGGGACCGAGTTCCTCGAGCGAAAGATAGGCTTCGTTTTCCCAGGCAAGCAGCACATCGCCGAGGCCGCGCTGGACGAAGGTGGTCGTGGCGCCGCGGGCGCCGGTGTCGAGAACCGGAACGTGCTGCAGCAGTTTCGCAACGTAATCCTGCGCCTTGGCTTCGTCGCCGCCGTTGGCCTGCTTGGCCCATGCCCAGGCGGCAAGGAAGTTCCAGCGCGCGCCGCCCGATGTCTTTGGGTTCGGGGTGATGACCTGCACGTCGTCCTTGACCAGATCGCCCCAATCCTTGATGCCCTTCGGGTTGCCCTTGCGGACGAGGAAGACGATCGTCGACGTATATGGCGTCGAATTGTTGGGGAACTTGGTCTTCCAGTCGGCCGGGATCTTGCCGGTCGCCTTGGCGATGGCGTCGATATCGCCTTCGAGGGCAAGTGTCACGACATCGGCGTCGAGGCCGTCGATGACGGAGCGGGCCTGGGCGCCGGAGCCGCCATGCGATGCCTGGATCGTCACGGTTTCACCGCTGTCCTTTTGCCACTTGGCGGCAAAGGCGGCATTGAAATCCTTGTACAATTCGCGGGTCGGATCGTAGGAAACGTTAAGAAGCGTCTGATCCGCGAATGCCGGAGCGATGCCCCCGATTGCGAAGCTGCCTGCCATGACCGCCGCCGCGAGGAGCCGGGTGAACCGTTGTGTCTGCATGGGAACCCTCCTGTTTTGTGTCTTAACTCTATCAATTCAGTCGTATAATGAAACGAAGTTTCTTCCCGTTCCAGTCGGACTGTTAGAATGTCATTCCATTTAAGAGGCGGTTTCGAAATGGACGTGCCGAAGTTGGCCGCGGCCAATCGATCGTCGCCCGCCGTCGTGTCGCGGGAGCGTGTTTTTTTGGCCACAGTTCCTCCACGAAAGCGACATGATGGTGCTGATTTTTGCCAAGATTTTGCCGCGATGGCACTTGCGGATTCCTATATGGCCTCCGTTGCGGTCGTATTCGCCGACCGCAACGCGGGGGCAACCCTTGAAGTGCGCCTCGCATTCCAAACCTGTTAAGGGCCATTCAAAATGAATATCAGGACGATCCTTTTTGCCTCCGTTGCCGCCCTTGCCGCGGCCTCCGGAGCCCGTGCAGCCGACGCCATCGTGGCGGCGGAACCCGAGCCCGTGGAATATGTTCGCGTTTGCGACGCCTACGGTACCGGCTATTTTTATATTCCGGGGACGGAAACATGCCTTTCGATCGGCGGTTACATCCGTACTGAAGTGCGTTTCGGTGACCATATTTCCGGCGACTCCGACGTAGACTTCTGGACTCGCGGTCAGGTCACCTTCCAGGCCAAGAACGACACCGAGTACGGCACGCTCACCGGCGTCATCACGCTGCGTTACAATGTCGACAATGCCACCGACCAGGAAGCATTGCTCGATGAAGGCTATATCGACATTGCCGGTTTCCGCGTCGGTAAGCTGTACAGCTGGTGGGATGACGACATGAGCGGGGAGACCGATACGCTCGCCAGCAACGAGACGACCCACAACTCGATCCGTTATCAGTACGAGGCCGGCGCTTTCGCGGCCGGCATCTCGGTCGACGAACTGGAAGACGACTACGCCACCAAGCCGGGCGACGGCCCGAACAACTTTGGTGTCGCAGGCCAGGTCTCCTACAAGGCCGGCGCCATCAGCGCTTACCTGCTTGCCGGTTATGACACCGACACCAGCGAAGTCGCTGTCCGCGGCATCGTCTATGCCGATATCGGCCCGGGCACGCTCGGCATCGCCGGCGTATGGGCAAGCGGCGCCAACTACTACTACGAAGAGTCCGAATGGACGATCGCAGCTGAGTATGCCTTGAAGATCAACGACAAGTGGAAGGTCACTCCCGGCTTCCAGTACTTCGAAAACATCGCTCTCGAGGCTGACGGCAACGGCTTCACCGGCGGCAGCGCCTATACCACAGGTGTCACCATCGACTACCAGATCGTCGAAGACCTGCGTACGAAGCTCAGCGTGCAATATCACGATGAGGACGAAGGCGACGACGAAGTGTTCGGCTTCCTGCGCTTCCAGCGCGATTTCTAAGATAGTCTGATTGCAGATGAGCGGGCGCGACCTTCGGGCCGCGCCTTTTTATGATGCCGACAAGTGTGAGCGATCTTCGGACGAGCATCATGCTCTCGCTATTGAATTTGGACGTCACACCCGTGAATCGGCGATGAAATCGGAATAGAATTCGTCGACCGTTATTGCCTTGCGCATGGCGGCAAGCACGCCGTCCGATTGCAGCCGCCTGGCGATGGCAGACAGCACGTTCAGATATTCGCCGCGATTGTTTTCTCCGAAGAGCAGCACGAAGGCGATGTCGGTCGGGATATCGTCGATCGCTTCGAAATTCAGTGGTTGGGCGAAGCGGATGAGAAGGCCGCGCGGGCTGGTCATGCCGTCGATCGCCGCATGTGGAATGGCGATACCGTTGCCGATGCCGGTGGAACCGAGCTTCTCACGCGCTTCGAGCGCCTTCAGGATGGTCTGGCCATCGACGGAGAATGCCTTGGCCGCCTTGTCCGCGATGGTCTGCAGCGCGCGCCATTTGGTCGGCGCCGACACGCCGATGAAGGTGTGTTCCGGCCGGATGATGTTCAGAAGGTTCATGTCATTCTCAATACTGTTCGGCTCAATACTGCTCGGGCAGCGGGAGGGAGGGGATGTCAATCCGGTTCCCTGAGCCGGTAGCCGACGCCGGTCTCGGTGGTGATATAGTGCGGCTGGTCCGGAAGCTGCTCGACCTTTTGCCGCAGCTGCCGGATATAGACGCGCAGATACTGCACATCCGCCGCCGGCCCCCATACCTGCTTTAAAAGAAACTGGTGTGTCAGCACCTTACCGGCGTGCTGGGCGAGCACGCGCAGGATATCGTATTCCTTCGGCGACAGCTTTATTTCCTGGCCGTCGACCTTGACGATGCGCTTGACGAGATCGATCGACAGCCCGCCGGTCTGGAAGATTGCCTTTTCGCCCTGCTGCTGCAGGCGGTGGCGCAGCGCCACGCGGATGCGGGCGCCGAGTTCGTTGATGCCGAAGGGCTTGGTGACGTAATCGTCGGCGCCGCTTTCCAGCGCCTTGACGATACCGGCCTCGTCAGTGCGGCTGGAGAGAATGACGACCGGCATGGAAAGCCCTTCGTCGCGCCACGCCTGCAGCAAGTCGTGGCCTGATGTATCGGGCAGGCCGAGGTCGAGCACGATGAGGTCGGGCATGTCGGCGGCGACCGACTGACGGGCGACGCTGGCGTTCGGCGCCTCCTGCACCTCGTAGCCTTGCGCGGTCAGGCCGACGCGGAGCAGCTTGCGGATCGGAGGCTCGTCGTCGACGACGAGGATTTTGACGGCTGAACCGGTCATTTGAGTTCATCCAGTTTTGGAATGTCGGTGGGTTTCGGCAGGCGGATGGTGAAGACAGCGCCCGGACGGCCCGTCCGGTTGCCGGCGGTGATCGTGCCCCCCATCGCCTCGATGAAGCCGCGACAGATGGAAAGGCCAAGCCCGGTGCCGGCGCGCACCTGATCGCCCTTACGCACGCGGTAGAAGGTGTCGAAGACGCGGGTAAGATCGGCCGGCGGAATGCCTGGGCCTTCGTCCGAAATCTGCACGACGACGTTGTCGGCATCGGCCCAGCCGCCGATATGGATCACCGATCCCTCGGGCGCGTATTTCGCGGCATTGTCGAGCAGGTTGAAGATCACCTGCTCGAACAGGACAGGATCGACGCGCACCATCGGCAGCTCGGCGGGAATGCTCATCTCGGTCTTATGGCCGTCGAGGATCTTTGCCGCGCGGCGTAGCGCGCTGCCGACGATATCGCCGGCATAATGCAGCGCATGGTTCGGCTCCATCGCGCCGGATTCGATCTTGGTCATGTCGAGCAGGTTGGCGATGAAGCGGTTGAGGCGTTCGGATTCGTCGACGACGGTCGACAGCAGGTCGCTGCGGTCCTCCTCCGGCATCGAGGCGAAATAGTCGCGCAGCGTGCCGGCGGCGCCGAGGATGGCGGCCAGCGGTGTCTTCAGGTCGTGCGAGATCGACGTCAGCAGGGCCGAGCGCAGCCGGTCCGCTTCGGCCGCAAGCCGTGCCCGGTCGACATCGGCAACAAGCTGGATGCGTTCGATGGCAAGGGCCGCCTGATCGGCCAGCGCATCGAGCAGCCGCTGTTGCTCCGGCGTCAGCAGCGGCCCGTCGCGGCGGTCGCTGTCGAGGCCGATGACGCCGATGGCGGTGCGCCCGGTTCGGAGCGGCACATAGAGGCGCTTGGCGCCGGGCAGGGTGTCGGCGCCGCGGCCGGCGGCATGATTGTGCTCCCAGGCCCAGCGGGCCGCGGCGATATCGGCATCGTCGAGTGTGTCATCGGGGGGATAACCGGCCTTGACGGCGATACCGCCCTCTTCCGGCAGCAGCAGCACGACGCGGACCTTCAACATCGAGGCGAGCTGGAAGGCCGTCGCCCAGAGCACGTCGTCGAGCGTGCCGGTGCCGGCGAGTTTTTTAGAGAAGAGATAGAGGTCCTCGGTCGTGCGCGCCCGCTGGCGGGCGGCGGCCGCCTGGCGCTGCACGGTCGCGGTCAGGTTGCTGGCGATGATGGCGACGCCCAGGAAGAAGAAGAGCGCAAGTACGCTTTCCGGATCGCTGATCGTCAACGTGTAGCGCGGCGGCAGGAAGAAGAAATTGAAGGAAAGCGCGCTGAGGATGCAGCTGTAAAGGGCGGGCCGCAGGCCGTGGAGGACGGCGGAGGTCAGCACCGCCATCAGGAAGACGAGGGCGAGGTTGCGCACGTCGAGCACCTGGTCGAGCACGATGCTGACGCCGAGCGCGATGGCGACATAACCGGTTGCCAGCAGGTAGGCCCTGAAATCCAGTGGCGGCGGGGTGGCGGCCGCCCTGACGCCGCGCGCGGTGGTGCCGTCCTTCTCATTGCCTGAAATGACATGGACGCTGATCTCGCCGGTCTTGCGGATCAGCTCGTCGGTGATCGAGCGGCTCCACCAGTCGCGCCATGTCGGCTTCTTCGGGGCGCCGATGACGATATGGGTGACGTTATTGGCGGTGGCGTGGCGGACGAGCTCTTCGGCTACCTCGCGGCCGGGAATGGTGATCGCTTCGCCGCCGAGCTGCTCGGCAAGGCGCAGCGTGGCGGCGACGATATCGCGCTCGGCTTCCGTCAGATTGATCGAGCGGTTGGTCTCGATATAGACGGCCGCCCAAGGTGCGCGCAGCCGCGAGGCCATGCGGGCGGCATAACGCACCAGCGAGGCGGAGCGCGGATGGTGGTCGACCGAGACGAGAACGCGTTCGCCCGCCGCCCAGGGGCCCGATATGGCATGGGCCTGCATATGCGTGAGCAGCTGGTCGTCGACGCGCTGGGCAGTCTTGCGGAGCGCAAGCTCTCGCAGTGCCGTCAGGTTGCCGGGGGTGAAATAATTGCTCAGCGCACGTTCGGCGGTGCGCGGCATGTAGACCTTGCCGTCATGCAGACGCTTGATCAGATCATCCGGCGTCAGGTCGATGATCTCGACGTCGTCGGCAAGGTCGATAATCGAGTCCGGCACCGTCTCGCGCACGCGGATGCGGGTGATCTGCGAGACGACGTCGTTCAGGCTTTCGACATGCTGGATATTCAGCGTCGTATAAACGTCGATGCCGCGATCGAGCAATTCCTTGACATCGAGATAGCGCTTCGGATGGCGGCTGCCCTCGGCATTGGTGTGGGCGAGTTCGTCGACCAGCACAAGATCCGGCCGGCGGGCGAGGATGCCGTCGAGGTCCATTTCCTCGAGCGGCCGGCCCTTGTAGCTGATTTCAACGCGGGGGATGATCTCGAAGCCGGCGACGAGCGCCTCGGTCTCCTTGCGGCCATGAGTTTCGACAACGCCGATGACGACATCGAGACCGTCGGCCATCTTGGCGCGGCCGGAGACGAGCATCTCGTAGGTCTTGCCGACACCGGGGGCGGCACCGAGGAAGATCTTCAGACGGCCGCGCGACTCCGCCCGGGCTTTTTCAAGAAGCGCATCGGGCGAGGGCCTGCCGGCCTGGTCGCGATTGTCGTCTGGCATGCGTGTGGTCTTTCTGTAGATGGCTGCCGAGGAGGGGCGCTATGTCTTCCTATCCTTCGTCCCTGCGACGCGCGCAGCGATGGGAAGAAAAAGGGCGCCCAGCCTGCCAGGGTTACCGAGTCATAGAAGCATCAAGGCTCTGGTTCAACGCCAGAACATTGACTGTGGGTTCGCCGAGAATGCCGATTTCGCGGGCATGAACCACACCGTCGACCAGCGCCTTGACCTTGGCCTCATCAACACCACGTGCCGTGGCGACGCGCGCCACTTGAAAGTAGGCAGCCTCCGGCGAGATATCGGGATCAAGGCCACTGCCCGAAGCGGTGACGAGGTCGGCGGGCACCTCCGCGTTCGGGTTCGTCGCCTTGGCGGTCTCGTAGTCGCCCTTGACGCGGTCGATCAGCTTCTGGCTGGTCGGGCCGAGATTCGAACCGCTGGAGGCAGCCGCATTGTAGCCGTCGCCGGCGGCCGAAGGGCGGCCGTGGAAATACTTGTCGCTGGTGAAGGCCTGGCCGATCAGCGTCGAGCCGATCACCTGGCCGTTCTTCTCGATCAGGCTGCCGTTCGCCTGGGTCGGGAAGAGGGCCTGGGCAGCACCCGTCATGGCGAGGGGATAGAGAAGACCGGTGATGGCGGTGGTGGCGACGATCATGACGATTGCCGGACGAAGTTCTTTGAACATTGTCTTACTCCTTGGAGTGTTCAGGCGAGTCCGAGGGCTGCGACGGCCATGTCGATCGCCTTGATGCCGATGAAGGGGACGATGATGCCGCCGGCACCGTAGATCAGCAGGTTGCGCGACAGTA
Organism: Rhizobium sp. WSM1274; assembly: GCF_025200775.1. Classification (NCBI taxonomy): domain Bacteria; kingdom Pseudomonadati; phylum Pseudomonadota; class Alphaproteobacteria; order Hyphomicrobiales; family Rhizobiaceae; genus Rhizobium; species Rhizobium sp. WSM1274. The sequence continues at coordinate 224,522 of NZ_CP104140.1, forward strand.
GCGCGCCGGCGCCGATCGGACGGTAGCGGACACCTTTCAGCGACAGCGGGATCAGCGCGATGATGATCAGGGCATTGAAGATGATCGCCGAGAGGATGGCGCTTTGCGGCGTCGACAATCCCATGACGTTGAGCACGCCGAGCTGCGGGTAGAAGGTCAGGAACATTGCCGGGATGATGGCGAAATACTTGGCAATGTCGTTGGCGATCGAAAACGTCGTCAGCGCGCCGCGCGTCATCAGGAGCTGCTTGCCGATCTCGACGATCTCGATGAGCTTCGTCGGATCGCTATCGAGATCGACCATGTTGCCGGCCTCGCGGGCGGCGACCGTGCCGGTGTTCATGGCGACGCCGACATCGGCCTGGGCGAGCGCCGGCGCATCGTTGGTGCCGTCGCCGCACATGGCGACGAGCTTGCCCTTCGACTGTTCCTCGCGCATCAGCGCCAGCTTCATTTCCGGCGTTGCCTGGGCGAGGAAGTCGTCGACGCCGGCCTCGGCGGCAATGGCGGCTGCCGTCAGCGGGTTATCGCCTGTGATCATCACGGTGCGAATGCCCATGCGGCGCAGCTCGGTGAAGCGCTCGCGGATACCGCCCTTGACGATATCCTTCAGCTGGATGACGCCGAGCAGCCTGCCGTCGCGGGCAACTGCCAGCGGTGTGCCGCCTGATTTGGCGACTTCGTCGGCGATCGACTGCAGTTCGCGCACGACCTCGCTGCCGTTTTTCGAGGATGAATCGCCGTTGACGTAGGCCAGCACGGCATCGACCGCACCTTTGCGGATCGAGGCTCCTTCGAGATCGACGCCGCTCATGCGGGTCTGGGCGGTGAAGGGCACGAAGGTTGCTTTCAGGCTTGCCATGTCGCGGCCGCGGATCGCGTATTTCTCCTTGGCGAGCACGACGATCGAACGACCTTCCGGCGTTTCGTCGGCAAGCGAGGCGAGCTGGGCGGCATCGGCGAGATCCTGTTCGGAAACGCCGCGGACCGGACGGAAGGTCGTTGCCTGGCGATTGCCGAGCGTGATCGTGCCCGTCTTGTCGAGCAGCAGCGTGTCGACGTCGCCGGCAGCTTCGACCGCGCGGCCGGACATGGCGAGCACGTTGAAGCGGACGAGGCGGTCCATGCCGGCGATGCCGATTGCCGAGAGCAGTGCGCCGATCGTCGTCGGGATCAGGGTGACGAAGAGGGCGACGAGCACGATGATCGGGATCGAGCCGCCGGCATAGATGGCAAAGCTCGGGATCGTCGCGGTGGCAAGCACGAAGATCAGCGTCATGCCGGCAAGCAGGATGTTGAGTGCGATCTCATTCGGCGTCTTCTGGCGTTCGGCGCCTTCGACGAGCGCAATCATCCGGTCGATGAAGGTCGAGCCGGCAGCGGCGGTGATGCGGACACGGATCCAGTCGGAGAGTACCTGCGTGCCGCCGGTGACGGCCGAGCGGTCGCCGCCGGATTCGCGGATGACAGGGGCGGATTCGCCTGTTATCGCCGCTTCGTTGACGGAGGCTACACCTTCGATCACTTCGCCATCCGACGGGATGATGTCGCCGGCCTCGACGAGCACGATATCGCCGACCTTAAGGCTGGTGCCCGGCACCATGCGGTAGCCGCTGCCGTTGTTGGCGGTGAGTAGCTTCGCCTGGGTTTCGGTGCGCGCTTTGCGCAGCGAATCCGCCTGCGCTTTGCCGCGGCCTTCGGCGACGGCTTCGGCGAAGTTGGCGAAGAGGACGGTGAACCAGAGCCAAAGATTGATCTGAAACGAGAAGCCGAGATTACCGTTGCCTGCTACGAAATCGCGCAGGAAGAGGACGGTGGTCAGCACCGAGACCGTGGCCACGACGAACATGACCGGGTTTCTGGCAAGCGCGCGCGGGTTCAGCTTCTTGAAGGCGGCGCCCACGGCCGGAATGAGGATGCGAGAATCCATGATGCTCGCGGATTTTGCCTGGCTCATAAGAGACTCCAGCTTTGAAACGAGGATGGCGAACCGGCGGCCGGTCAGCCCTGTAGGATTTTGAAGATGGCGGCGATGACGAGGAGCCTGCCATCATCACCAGGATGACGTCGGGGGCGCGGGTCGTCGGGCCATTCCCTCGTCCCGGCGCACCGGGACGAGGGTGGGAGCGTTGCGAAGCCTGTGACGGAGGATCATGGCATCACCTCAGAAGGTCTGGCCGGCGATCATGACCAGGTGCTCGACGATAGGGCCGAGCGCCAAGGCCGGAAAGAAGGTCAGGCCGCCGACGATCAGGATCGTGCCGACCAGCAGGCCGACGAAGAGCGGTCCATCCGTCGGGAAGGTGCCTGCCGAAGCCGGAACCGTCTTTTTGGCGATCAGCGAGCCGGCGATGGCAAGCGCCGGGATGATGACCAGGAAGCGGCCGGCGAGCATGCCGATGCCGAGCGTCACGTTGTACCAGGGCGTGTTGCCGGTCAGGCCGCCGAAAGCCGAACCGTTGTTGGCCGCAGCCGAGGTATAGGCATAGAGGATTTCGGAGAAGCCGTGCGGGCCGGCGGTGCCGATCGAGGCGACGGCGGAGGGCAGCACGGTGGCAATTGCGGTAAAGACCAGCATGGTGAGCGGCAGGCAGAGAATGGCGAGAACGGCCATCTTCATTTCCTTCGCCTCGATCTTCTTGCCGAGATATTCCGGCGTCCGGCCGACCATCAGGCCGGCGACGAAGACGGCGACGATGATGAAGAGAAGGATGCCGTAGAAACCCGCGCCGACACCGCCGACAATGATTTCGCCGAGCTGCATGTTGATCAAAGGGATCAGGCCACCAAGCGCGGTGAAGCTGCCGTGCATGGCATTGACCGCGCCACAGGAAGCGGCCGTGGTAATGACCGCAAAGAGCGAAGACAAGGCAACGCCGAAGCGGACTTCCTTGCCTTCCATATTGCCGCCGCCGAGACCGAAAGCATGCATCAGCGGGTTGCCGGCAGCTTCCGCCCAATATGTGACGATGACACCTGCGAGGAACAGCACGCCCATCGTGGCAAGGATCGCCCAGCCCTGGCGCTGGTTGCCGACCATGCGGCCGAAAACGTTGGTCAAAGCCGCGCCGATCGCGAAGATTGAGACCATCTGGATGAGATTGGAGATCGCGTTGGGATTTTCGAACGGATGGGCCGAATTGGCGTTGAAGAAGCCGCCGCCGTTGGTGCCGAGCATCTTGATCGCAAGCTGCGAGGCGACCGGCCCGACGGCAATCGTCTGCTGCGCACCTTCGAGCGTGGTCGCATTGACATAAGCGCCAAGCGTCTGCGGCACGCCGAGATAGACGTAGACGATGGTCAGCACGATGCAGATCGGCAGCAGGATATAGAACGTGCCGCGGATCATATCGACCCAGAAATTGCCGATCGCCTTGCCCGACGCCCGTGCGAAGGCACGGATGGAGGCGACCGCGATCGCCATGCCGGTCGCGGCCGACAGGAAGTTCTGCACCGTGAAGCCGGCCATCTGGGTCAGATACGACATGGTGCTTTCGCCGCCATAATTCTGCCAATTGGTATTTGTGGGAAAGCTGACGGCGGTGTTGAACGAAAGCTCCGGCGGGACGGCGGCCATGCCGGCCGGATTATAGGGCAGGACGTCCTGCAGGCGCAGGAGCGCGTAGAGGACGAGGACGCCGAGGAGGTTGAACATCAGCATCGCGAAGGCATAGGAGGTCCCGTGCTGCTCTTCGCGCTCGCTGGTGCCGGCAATACGGTAAAGCCCCTGTTCGATCGGGACGAGGACCGGGGAGAGGAATGTGCGCTCTCCGTTATAGACACGCGTCATGTAACCGCCGAGCGGTTTGACGAGCACGAGCACGATCCCGCAGTAAAGCAGGATCTGAAGCCATCCGTTGAGGGTCATGGAGGTAAACTTTCAATACCCGGCTGCTTCTCGGTCGCGCATGCGCGACCCCAGAAGCGCCAGTTCTCTTCAGAAGCGTTCTGGGCGAAGGAGAGCGTAGGTGAGGTAAACGGTGAGAAACACGGTTACGGCACCGCTCAAGACATAATCGAGGGTCATCGTCGTTTCTCCTGTCAAAGCCTGTCGCAGGCTCGGGTGTAGGCAAAGCACAGCGCAAAGAATATGATCGCCGTGCCGAGTAGAATGATATCCATTATGATCGTGACTCCTGTCGTTCTTCTTGGAGTCAGACAAGACAAAGGGCGCTGGGAGGCCGCCTTTCATGCTTTCTGGCGTGGAGACGATCTTTCGATCTCTCGGACGTCAATATGGAGCCGAAGAGCATAAAGGTTCGAGACGGACGACAGGCCATCAATATAAAAATCTTATAAATGCCCATGCGAGGCCGCTCACCATCGGACCAGGTTGGCGCAGTTTTCGGACGGGCCGCTGCCGGCACTGAGCCTCGGCAAGTACGAGTGAGCATTTTTTCATTTGTTGAGCAAAAGCCTTCGCAATCTGGTTGAATTGGGAAGGCTTCGGGCTTTATAGTCGGCTGCAACGCTGCCCGATGGAGTCATGGGCAAGCCATTAGGGAAGGAAACCGACGATGACCAAAGTCCGCGCGCTTGTCCTCGAGCGCCAGCATGAGCTTGCGCTCCGCGATATCGATCTGCCGCTCGAAACCGGCCCCGGCGAGGTGAAGATCAGGATCCACACGGTGGGCGTCTGTGGTTCGGACGTGCATTATTACACCCACGGCAAGATCGGCCCCTTCATCGTCAACGCGCCGATGGTGCTCGGCCATGAGGCGGCGGGCACGGTGGTCGAGGTCGGTACCGGCGTCACGCATCTGAAAGTGGGCGACCGCGTCTGCATGGAGCCCGGCATTCCCGATCCGAATTCGAAGGCAAGCCGGCTCGGCATGTACAATATCGACCCGGCTGTCACCTTCTGGGCGACCCCGCCGATCCATGGCGTGCTGACGCCAGAGGTCGTGCATCCCGCCAACTACACCTTCAAGCTGCCCGACAGTGTCAGCTTTGCCGAAGGCGCCATGGTCGAGCCCTTCGCCGTCGGCATGCAGGCGGCTGCCAAGGCGAAGATTACGCCTGGTGATACTGCCGTCGTTCTCGGCGCCGGGCCGATCGGCACCATGGTGGCGATCGCGGCGCTTGCCGGCGGCTGCGCCCGCGCGATCGTGGCTGATCTTGCCCAGCCGAAGCTCGATATCGCCGCACAATACCAGGGCGTCATCCCGGTCAATATCCGCGAGAAGAACCTGGCCGAAGAAGTTGCCCGGCTGACCGACGGCTGGGGCGCCGATGTCGTCTTCGAATGCTCCGGTTCGCCAAAGGCCTGGGAGACGATCATGGCGCTGCCGCGCCCGGGCGGCGTCATCGTCGTCGTCGGCCTGCCGGTCAACCCGATCGGCTTCGACGTCTCGACGGCATCCACCAAGGAAATCCGCATCGAGACGGTGTTCCGCTACGCGCACCAGTATGAGCGCTCGATCGCGCTGCTCGGCTCGGGTCGCGTGGATCTGAAGCCGCTGATATCAGAGACGTTCAAATTCGAGGATTCCATCAAGGCGTTTGACCGCGCCGTCGAGGCGCGGCCGAGCGACGTGAAGCTGCAGATTGTGATGGAATAGGACGCCATACCTCTATGAGTGCTTGGCGTTCAGTTTCATCTTGCGAAAGGCAAGAGCCGCGGCTGCGACGACAGCCGCGGCTCCGACTGCGATCAGGAGATGGCGGTGAAGCGGAAGGCGGCCCAATGTCTGTTCAAGGCCGTGCCCAAACAAATAGCCCAGCGCCGTGAAGAGCTGCCCCCATACCAGCGCGGCCACGGCATTCAGGATGATGAATTTCCCGGTCGCTATTCGCGTCGTGCCGATGACGATCGGGCTGATCGTCCGCAATCCCACCAGGAAACGAAACGCAAGGATGAAGCCTGTGGGATATCTTTCCAGGAGCCGGGTTGCACGCGCCAGCGCCGGTGTCTCCATCAGCCGGCGGACGAGACCCCATCGAGCCGCATAACGGCCGGCGAAGAACCAGAACTGATCGCCGGCGAACGATCCTGCCGTTGCCGCAAGCGACGCCGACCAATAGGTCAGCAGCCCGCGGTGGGAAATCACGCCGCCAAGGAAGGCGGCTGTTTCGCCTTCGAAGGCTGAACCCAGAAATATCGCCAACAGGCCGTAGTGCTCGATCAGCAGTTCGATAGACACGCAGCTGTCCTCGGCCCGGGGTTTCTACAGCTAAACCGGCTTCAAATCCCCAAGCAGCGTCGGGATCAGCTCCGACACCGTCGGATGGATCGGCACCGACCATTGCAAGGCCGGATAGGTCGTTCCCGCATTCATCGCGTCTATGATGCCGTGGATCACCTCGTCGCCTTCGATGCCGAGGATCGCCGCACCGAGGATTTTTTTGGTCTCGGCGTCGGCGATCACCTTCATGAAGCCTTTGGTCTCGCCGCGCTCGTTGGCGCGGCCGACGCGGCTCATCGGCCGGGTCGAGATCATGATCTTGCGTCCCGAGGCACGCGCCTGCTTCTCCGTCATGCCGACGCGGCCAAGCGGCGGGTCGATATAAAGGGCATAGGCCAGGATGCGGCTCGAGACCTTGCGATCGTCGCCGTCGAGCAGGTTGGCGGCGGCGATCTCGAAATCATTGTAGGAAGTGTGGGTGAAGGCGCCGCGGCCGTTGCAGTCGCCGAGCGCTAAGATGCCGTCGACATTGGTGGCAAGCCTGTCGTCGACGGTGATATAGCCGTGCTTGTCGGTGATGACGCCGGCGGTATCGAGGCCGAGATCGTCGGTATTCGGCTTGCGGCCCGTGGCGATCAGCACATGGCTCGCATCGATTCTCGCTGAATCGGTGGCGACCGTTATTCCGTCGCTGCTCTTGGCGAAGGCGATGTCGCTGGCGCCGGTATGAATGTCGATGCCCTCCGAGCGCAGGACATCAGCGATCGCGTCGGATATATCCTCGTCCTCGCGCGATGCGAGCTTCGGGCCATGCTCGATGACGCTGACTTCGGCGCCGAAGCGGCGATACATCTGTGCGAATTCCAACCCGATATAACTGCCGCCGATGACGGCCAGATGCCGCGGCAGCGTGTCGAGATGGATGATCGAGGTGCTGGTGAGATAGTCGATATCGTTGATCCCGGGCAGGTCGGGGATGACGGGCCGCGCGCCGACATTGAGGAAGATGCGCGGTGCGTTCAGCGTCTCGCCGTTGACGCTGACGGTCTTCGGGCCCTCGAAACGGGCGTGGCCGTAAATCACGGTCATACCGTCCATGCCGGCGAACCAGCCGATCAAGCCGTTGCGGGCGTTCATGGTCACGGTTTCGGCACGGGCTTTGACCACCTTCATGTCGATGGCGATCTCGCCCTGGAGATTCACGCCGTAAACGGCGCCGTTTCTCGCGACATGGGCGGCGCGGGCGCTGGCGACCAGCGTCTTCGTCGGCATGCAGCCGGCATTGACGCAGGTGCCGCCGAGGAATTTGCGCTCGATCAGCGCCACCTTCATGCCCTTTTCGACCATCCGGGCAGCGAGGAAGGGGCCGGACTGACCGGCGCCGATAACGATGGCGTCGAAGCTCTTCATGACACGGCCACGATCAGCAGCGCGCCGATGACGGCGACGGCATCCTCGATGAGAGCAGCCGGCAGATCCTTGCCGAAGGACGCTGCGAGCCTGCCGCGGACGGCAGCACCGCCATATGTGCCGATGACGGCGCCGATCACCCCGACAATCAGCCCGCCGAAGAGCAGGCTGTTGGCGGCGCCGATCGTGGCACCTGCCAGCCCGCCCATGACAATGCGAGCGCCGAATTGCACCGGCACCTTGCGCGAAGGCGTAGATGGCAGCTGGTCGGTGATCAGTTCGACGACGGCGAGAAGCGTGAAGATCCACGGCGTCCATTGGTAAGCCATGAACGCAAGCGGCGTCTGCGAGACATCAAACCAGCCAAGCGCCGCGCCCCAGGCGACGGCGGCGGGCGCCGTCATGGCGCGAAGCCCGGCAATGACACCAATCAGCAATGCAACAAGCAGAAACATGCATGGTCCCCCCTTTTTGCCGGCTCTTGCCGCCTTCAGCGAAGGTTGCACATTGTCAGGCGCGTGGCAATTCGCCCTTTCGCGCCAAGAGGCTAGTTCGCAAAGGCGGCAATGCCGGTGATCGCCCGGCCGATGATCAGCGCGTGGATGTCGTGCGTGCCCTCATAGGTGTTGACCACTTCGAGGTTGACGAGGTGACGGGCGATGCCGAATTCGTCGGAGATGCCGTTGCCGCCGAGCATGTCGCGGGCCGCCCGGGCAATCTCCAGCGCCTTGCCGCAGCTGTTGCGCTTGAGGATCGAGGTCAGTTCCACCGGCGGATGGCCTTCCTCCTTCATGCGGCCAAGCCGCAGACAACCCTGAAGGCCGAGCGCGATCTCCGCCGCCATGTCGGCGAGCTTCCTCTGGATCAGCTGGTTGGCGGCAAGCGGCCGGCCGAACTGCTTGCGCTCGAGCGTATATTGCCGGGCTCTCGCATAACAATCCTCGGCAGCACCGAGTGCGCCCCAGGCGATGCCGAAGCGGGCCGAGTTGAGGCAGGTGAACGGCCCTTTGAGGCCTGTCACATCAGGCAGAAGGTTTTCCTCAGGCACGAAGACCCCGTCCATCACCACTTCACCGGTGATCGAGGCGCGCAGTCCCACCTTGCCGTGGATGGCGGGAGCCGAAAGCCCTTTCCAGCCCTTTTCGAGGATGAAGCCGCGGATGAGGCCATCCTCGGTCTTTGCCCAGACGACGAAGACATCGGCGATCGGTGCGTTGGAGATCCAGGTCTTCGAGCCGGTCAGGCTGTAGCCGCCGTCGACCTTTTTGGCACGTGTAGCCATCGAGCCGGGGTCGGAGCCGTGATCCGGTTCGGTCAGCCCGAAGCAGCCGATCCATTCGCCGGTGGCGAGTTTCGGCAGGTATTTCAGCTTCTGTGCCTGCGACCCGAAGGTTTCGATCGGCACCATTACGAGTGATGACTGGACGCTCATCATCGAACGATAACCACTATCGACCTTTTCGACCTCGCGGGCGATCAGGCCGTAGGCGACGTAACCGAGGCCGGCACCGCCATAATCCGGCGAGATCGTCGGGCCGAGCAGGCCGAGTTCGCCCATTTCGCGGAAGATCGCTGGATCGGTCTTTTCGTTGCGGAAGGCGTCGAGAACGCGGGGCGCAAGCTTTTCCTGCGCATAGGCGTGGGCGGTGTCCTGCACCATGCGCTCTTCGCTGGTCAGCTGCTCCACCAGGCGAAATGGATCGGCCCAGTCGAAAACTTCGCGCGTATGCTGCATGGCGGCGTCTCCTCATCCCGGTTCAGGCTTGCCTCGCTCAAGTTGGCCATAGACCCGCCAGCCGACCGCGTCAACAGACGACGGTCGCGCCGAAAAGACGGGCCACGCCATCTTTTCAAAAGCGTCGGCATGATCCACTTTGCCCGCGATCGATTCTGGAACGAGGAGGCGGAAATGTCGTCAAGCGATCTGTTCGTATCGGCCGAAGGCGCCGAGTGGGTCAATCCGGAGCCCGGTGTCGTCCGGCGCATCATGACCTACCTGCCCGAGATGATGATGGTGGAAGTGGCCTTCGAAAGCGGTGCCGTGGGTGCCGCCCATTCGCATCCGCACATCCAGGCTAGCTATGTCGCCGAAGGCAGTTTCGAAGTGACGATCGATGGCCGGACCGAGGTGCTCAAGCAGGGCGGCAGCTTCATCGTGCCCCCCAATCTGGTCCATGGCGTCAAGGCGCTGGAAAAGGGCCGACTGATCGATGCATTCACCCCGCACCGGGCCGAATTCCTGTAACTGGAGCAGATCTGGTGGCACGGGGGATTCCGATTTTTTGTGAATCATGATTCACTTCCTTTATGACGAAGCGCCGCCTCCCCATGGCCGAGCATGCCGATACGCTGTCGCTGAAGGCGCTGCGCGAGCTCGTGACTGGTCTGGTGGAGCGGGCCGATCGGGCAGAGATCCGGATTGAGGCGCTCGAGGCTGACAACCGAAAGCTTCGAGAAGAAAACGATCAGCTGAGGATCGAGAACACGCGGCTGAAGGTCGACAACCAGCTTCTGCGCGACGAGATTGCGCGACTTAAAAACCTGCCGCCACGCCCACCGTTCAGACCCTCGGGTATGGAGCAGGCAACGAGCGACAAGACGGTTGCCGGCAGCCGAAAGCCTGCGCGGCATCGCGGGCCGAAGGGCGACACCAGGAGCGCCACGCGCGAAGAGGTGCTGCCTGCCAGAGCCCCACCTGGATCGCGGTTTAAAGGCTACAAGGATTGTATGGTTCGTGATCTGGTCGTGCGGGCCGAAGTGGTGCGCTATCGCCGCGAATGCTGGGTGACACCGGAAGGACGCACGATCATTGCGCCGCTGCCAGCAGGGATAAAGGGTGGCTACGGCGCCAGTCTGCGTCGCTTCTGCCTGATGCTTCATAGCCATGGGCAGGTCACAACGCAGCGATTGACGACCTTGCTGAACGATGTCGGTGTCGAGATTTCCAAACGCCAGGTCATCCGGTTTTTGACAGAGCGGCTGGACGGCTTTCATGCCGAGGATGCCGCCGTGCTGCATGCCGGCCTGGTCTCGGCTCCCTTTGTCACGGTCGACGACACTGGCGCCCGTCATGCCAACCGCAATTTCCATACGACACAGATCGGAGGCGAGCATTTCACCGCCTTCCGCACGACGCCGTCGAAGTCGCGGCTGAACTTTCTGGCCCTGCTGCGCGGCAACTATCAGGACTATGTTCTCAACGATGCCGCCTTCACCCTTCTGGAAAACCGTCAGGTGGACCCCGCCCTTCTGGCGCGGTTGAAGACATGTGAACCGCAGCGGTTTGCCAATCAGGTTCCGTTTCTCGAGTATCTGGCCGCCAATGGTATCGACATCTTCGACAAGGACATAATCCGCCCGTTTGCCGAGGCCGGCATCTGGGGCGCCATCCGCCATCATGGTCTGGTCGGCAATGCGGTGATCGTATCCGACGATGCCGGACAATTCCGCGTCGGCACCCATGCGCCGTGCTGGGTCCACGCCGAGCGTTTGCTGCACAAGCTGATGCCGGCGACGCCCGGCCAAGTGAAACACGTCGAAACCCTGCGCGAGCTTGTCTGGCACTTTTACAGGGCTCTGAAAGCCTATCGGCGAAGACCTGATCCCCGTGTAGCCCGGGGCCTTCAGGCCCGGTTCGATCGCATTTTTTCGCTGCGCACCGGTTATGGCGACCTCGACAAACTGCTGTTTCGACTGGGTCGCCGCAAGGCCGAACTGCCGCGGGTTCTGGAGCGGCCTGAAACCCCGCTCCACACCAATGCGTCGGAAAGAGATCTGCGCGGACTTGTCATCAAGCGAAAGATTTCCGGCGGCACGGTCAGTCGCAACGGTCGGCAGGCGCGCGACAGCATGCTCGGCCTGATGAAGACCTGCCAAAAGCTCGGCCTGTCGTTCTGGCACTATCTCGGCGATCGGCTGGGGATCGGTGACGAAGATCATCTTGTGGCACCCCTCGCCTCGATGGTTGCAGCACGCGCCTGAACGCTCTCGATCCTTTGCGCAACTAGCACCCTGCTCTGGGTCAGACATGCTAATTGTGTCGGCACGGCCACCAAATCAGCCCCGCTTACGAATTCCTGAAATAGCTGGCATCATGCCACTCATGATCTAAACATCCGCTCTTGATCTAAACATCCGCTCTTGCCCGGCGCGCGGGGCCGGCGGCGGTGACATAGGGCGGGACGAAGCGCGCATCCTCGCCGCGCACCGCCTCACGGAGGAAATCGATGACGGCGCGCACGCGGGGCGCCTGTTTCAGGTCGCGATGGCAGGTGATCCAGTAATGGCGCTTGAGGTCGATCTCGTCTGGCAGCACGCGCACGAGTTCGGGATAACGGCTGGCGAAGAAATAGGGCAGGATGCAGAGGCCGAGGCCGTTTCTCGTGGCAGTCAGCTGCGCGAAGATGCTGGAGCTCTGGAACTGCGGCTTGATGCGCGGGTGCACATCGCCCAGATAATCCAGGCCCGGCGCGAAGATCATTTCCTCGATATAGCTGACGAAGGGATGGCTGAGCAGGTCTTCGCGGGAGTTGATGTCAGGCGCCTTGGCCAGATAATCGCGCGAGCCGTATACCTGCAGGTGGTAATCCGTCAGCTTCTCGGCGAAATACGCCCCGCCCTTCGGTTCGTCGAGCACGACGGAAAGATCGGCCTCCTTGCGCGACAGCGACATGATCTGCTGGATCGTCACCAGTTCCAGCGCCAGGTGCGGATGCTGGGCGGCAAACTGCGGCAGCACGGTTGCGAAGAAGAAATTGGCAAAACCCTCCGGCGCGCTGAGCCGCACAAGGCCGCGCTGCGCCATCGAGCCGTCGGCGAGGTCGGCGCGCAGCCGTTCGGTCTCCTGCTCCATCCTCTCGGCCGTCTCGACGAAGCGCGTGCCCATGGCGGTTAGCACGTAGCCGCGGGGATTGCGCTCGAACAGCTTGACCTTGAGGGTGAACTCCAGCCGGTCGATGCGGCGCGAGACGGTGGCATGGCTGGAGCGCAGTTGCCTGGCGGCGGTCGACAGCTGTCCGGTGCGGGCGACGGCTAGAAAAAACTGCAGATCGTCCCAAGTAAACTGCGGTGGATTGTTCATCGCGATCCTCATCTGTTCAAAAACGAACAGATACTGTTTGGAATTAGTTGTAAACCACCCGTTGCTTCAACGGGGAATTTCCGTGATCGTAAGGGCAGGGTCCGCCGCTCTGAGGAGTGCGGCTGGCCAAATCTGAACAGATCCGCAATCTGGCCAATCTCTGGGAGGAGAGAATATGCGTAAGAATTTCATTGTATCAGTTGCATTTCTGCTCGCGAGCAGCACTGCGGTACTCGCGCAGAGCGCGACCGACGGCAAGGTCAAGATCGGCATCCTGAACGATCAGTCGGGTGTCTATGCCGATTTCGGCGGCAAGTCTTCTGTCGAAGCCGCCAAGATGGCGGTCGAAGATTTCGGCGGCAAGGTGCTTGATGTGCCGGTCGAGATCGTCGATGCCGACCACCAGAACAAGCCGGATATAGCCTCCAACATCGCCCGCCAGTGGTACGACACCGAGCAGGTGGATGCGATCATGGAACTGACGACCTCGTCGGTGGCGCTCGCCGTGCAGGCGATCGCCAAGGAGAAGAAGAAGATCGACATCGTCACAGGTGCGGCCACTACGGATCTCACCGGCAAGGCCTGCTCGCCTTATGGATTCCATTGGGCCTACGACACCCATGCGCTAGCTGTCGGCACCGGCGGCGCGCTCGTCAAGCAGGGCGGCGACAGCTGGTTCTTCCTGACTGCCGACTATGCCTTCGGCTATTCGCTGGAGCAGCAGACCAGTGATTACGTCAAGGCGAGTGGCGGCAAGGTCGTCGGCGCCGTCCGCCACCCACTGTCGACCCAGGACTTTTCGTCCTTCCTGCTGCAGGCGCAATCGTCCGGCGCCAAGGTGATCGGCCTTGCCAATGCCGGCCTCGACACCTCGAACGCCATCAAGCAGGCGGCCGAATTCGGCATCACCCAAGGCGGCCAGCATCTGGCGGCACTACTCTTCACATTGGCCGAAGTCCACGGTCTCGGCCTCGATGCGGCGCAGGGGCTAACGCTGACGGAAGGTTATTACTGGAACCGCGACGACGAAAGCCGCGCCTTCGCCAAGAAATTCTTCGCCCGCACCGGCAAGATGCCGAACATGATCCACACCGGTACCTATTCAGCAGTGACGCAATATCTGAAGGCGGTGCAGAAGGCCGGCACCGACGAGACGGAAGCCGTCGCCAAGCAGCTGCATGAACTGCCGGTCGACGACGTCTTCGGCCGCGGCGGCACGGTCGGCGCCAATGGCCGCATGATCCACGACATGTACCTGCTGCAGGTCAAGAAGCCTGCCGAAAGCAAGGAGCCGTGGGATTACTTCAACGTTCTCGCCACCATTCCCGGCAAGGAAGCCTATATCGATCCCGCCAAGAGCGGCTGCGATCTTGTGAAGTAAGCACGATGGCGGTCTCCGCAATTGAAACTCAGGAAAAGCCGCGGGTGGTATTGTCCGCCCGCGGCTTGCGCCGCGATTTCGGTGGCTTCACGGCCGTCAAGAACGTCGATCTCGACGTGCATGACGCGAGCGTGCATGCACTGATCGGCCCGAACGGCGCCGGCAAGACGACGGTCTTCAACCTGCTGACCAAGTTCCTGCAGCCGACCTCCGGCACCATCACGCTGATGGGCACCGACATCACCAAGACGCCGCCCGACAGAGTGGCGCGCATGGGGCTCGTTCGCTCCTTCCAGATCTCGGCGGTCTTTCCGCACCTGACCGTTCTCGACAATGTCCGCGTGGCGCTGCAGCGGCCGAACAATCTTTCCACGCAGTTCTGGCAGCCGCTGTCCGCGCTCGGCCGGCTGAACGAGCGCGCCGACGAACTGCTGGCGAGCGTCGGGCTGTCCAAGGAGCGCGATCACATCGCCGCCGATCTTTCCTATGGCCGCAAGCGCGTTCTGGAGATCGCCACCACGCTGGCATTGGATCCGAAAGTGCTGCTGCTCGACGAGCCGATGGCCGGCATGGGGCAGGAGGATGTCGGCGTCGTCTCGTCGATCATACGCGACGTCGCCCGCGACCGGGCGGTGCTGATGGTCGAACACAATCTCTCCGTCGTCGCCAATATCTGCCAGCATGTCACCGTGCTCCAGCGCGGCGAGATCCTCGCCGAGGGCGACTATGCCACCGTCAGCCAGGACGAGCGCGTGCGCGTGGCCTATATGGGCACGGAGGAGCATTGATGGCCGCTCTCCTCGAAGTCCAGGGGCTCAATGCCTGGTACGGCGAAAGCCACGTCCTGCACGGCGTCGACATGCGTGTGGCCGAAGGCGAGACGATCACCATTCTCGGCCGCAACGGCGTCGGTAAAACGACGACGCTGCGCACCATCACCGGCATCGTGAGGGCCCGCAAGGGCAAGATCAGCTTTGCCGGCAGCGATATGATGCAGGTGCCGCTGCACAAGACGGCGCATCGGGGCATCGGCTTCGTGCCGGAGGAACGCGGCATCTTCTCGACGCTGACCGTTTCGGAAAACCTGCTGCTGCCGCCTGTTGTGGCAGCGGGCGGCATGACGCTCGACGAGATCTATGAGCTCTTCCCCAATCTCCACGAGCGCCGCGGCAGCCCGGGCACCAAACTATCCGGCGGCGAGCAGCAGATGCTGGCGATCGCCCGGATCCTGCGTACCGGCGTCAGGCTGCTCATTCTCGACGAACCGACGGAGGGGCTTGCCCCCGTGATCGTCCAGCGCATCGGCGAGGTGCTGAAGACGCTGAAGGAGCGCGGCATGACGATCCTGCTGGTCGAGCAGAATTTCCGCTTCGCCAGCCGTATTGCCGATCGCTTCTATCTGATGGATCATGGGCAGATGGTGTCGGAATTCCCGGTCGGTGAACTGCCGCAGCGCATGGATACGCTGCACAAGGTTCTGGGAGTGTGACCAGATGACGATGATCTTCGGCATTCCCCTGCAGGCGCTGCTCGGCCAGCTGCTGATCGGCCTGATCAACGGCTCGTTCTACGCGCTGCTCAGCCTCGGCCTCGCCATCATCTTCGGCCTGCTTAGGGTGATCAACTTCGCCCATGGCGCGCAATATATGCTCGGCGCCTTCGTCGCCTACCTGCTGCTGACCTATGCCGGCATCGGCTACTGGCCGTCACTGATCCTGGCGCCCGTTATCGTCGGCCTTGCCGGCGCTATCATCGAGCGGCTGTTCCTGCGGCGGCTCTATGATCTCGATCCGCTCTACGGCCTGCTCTTCACCTTCGGACTGGCGCTCGCGGTCGAGGGCACCTTCCGTTATCTCTACGGCTCTTCCGGCCAGCCCTATGCGACACCGGCGGCCCTTGCCGGCGGGGCCAATCTCGGCTTCATGTTCCTGCCGATCTATCGCGGCTGGGTGGTCGTCGTCTCGCTCGTCGTCTGCCTTGGCACATGGCTGCTGATCGAAAAGACCAAGCTCGGCGCCTATCTCAGGGCCGCCACCGAAAATGCCGTTTTGGTGCAGGTCTTCGGCGTCAACGTGCCGGTGCTGTTGACGCTCACCTATGCGCTCGGCGCCGGTCTCGCCGCCTTTGCCGGCGTGCTGGCGGCGCCGATCTACCAGGTCTCGCCGCTGATGGGCTCGAATATGATCATCGTCGTTTTCGCCGTCGTCGTCGTCGGCGGCATGGGATCGATCATGGGCGCGATCATCACCGGTTATGTGCTCGGCATCGCCGAGGGCCTCACCAAGGTCTTCTATCCCGAGGCGTCGAACATCGTGATCTTCGTCATCATGGCGATCGTGCTTCTCATCAGGCCCGCGGGCCTCTTCGGACGGGATGCTTGACATGGCCGACATCACCGACGCCATCCGAACGGAAAAAAGCCGGACCGCCCTTTCGGTGCAGGCGGGTTTCCTGCTGGCCGGGCTGCTGCTTCTGCTGCTGGCGCCGTTTTTCTTCTATCCGATCTTCCTGATGAAGCTGCTCTGCTTTGCGCTCTTTGCCTGCGCCTTCAACCTGCTGCTCGGCTATACCGGCCTGCTTTCCTTCGGCCACGCCACCTTCTTCGGCGGTGCTGCCTATTTCACCGCCTATACGGTGAAGGCATGGGGCTTGCCGCCGGAACTCGGCATCCTGATCGGCGTGGCGGGGGCGGCGTTTCTCGGGCTCGTCATGGGTTTCTTCGCCATCCGCCGGCAGGGCATCTATTTCGCGATGATCACGCTGGCGCTGTCGCAGATGTTCTTCTTCTTCTGCCTGCAGGCGAAGTTCACCGAGGGCGAGGACGGCATCCAGTCGGTGCCACGCGGTCATCTCTTCGGCTTTATCGATCTGAACAGCTCGACCAACATGTATTATTTCGTGCTGGCCGTGTTCATCATCGGCGTGCTGATCATCTGGCGCTTCATCAATTCACCCTTCGGCATGATCCTGAAATCGATCCGTGAGAACGAGCAACGGGCGATCTCGCTTGGCTATTCCGTGGCGCGCTACAAGCTCGGCGCCTTCGTCATGTCGGCAGCGCTTGCCGGGCTCGCGGGCGCGGTGAAATCGATCGTTTTCCAGTTTGCAACGCTGACCGACGTCGCCTGGCAGATGTCGGGCGAGGTGATTCTGATGACGCTGCTCGGCGGCATCGGCACGCTGATCGGTCCGCTCTTCGGCGCCGGGCTGGTGGTGGCGCTGGAAAACTACCTCGCTACATCGGAATTCCCGGTGACGATCATCACCGGCATCGTCTTCATGGTCTGCGTGCTGATCTTCCGCCGTGGGATCATCGGTGAATTCTACGCCTCTCGGCTGGGGCGGAAACTGGGCTTCGTCTATCGCCGCTGAACGGGCGGACCTCTCTCTTTCCGGGAAGAATTACTTTTCCCCGGAAAAGAGACGGGCGGCGACGCTGCGACTCTTCCTCTCCCCGTGCTGCGGGGAGAGGAAAGCGGCAAGCATCTGGAGTCTCGTGCGGGGCATGGATCGTTACGACTATATCATTATCGGGGCAGGCAGCGCCGGCTGCGTGCTCGCCAACCGGCTGTCGGCCGATGGCAGGAGCCGGGTACTGCTGCTCGAAGCCGGCGGCAGCGACAATTATCACTGGATCCATATTCCAGTCGGTTATCTCTATTGCATCAACAATCCGCGCACCGACTGGTGCTTCACCACGGCGCCGGAAGCGGGGCTGAACGGCCGGGCGCTGAGCTATCCGCGCGGCAAGGTGCTCGGCGGTTGTTCGTCGATCAACGGCATGATCTACATGCGCGGTCAGGCGCGCGACTACGACCTCTGGCGGCAGATGGGCTGCAGCGGCTGGGGCTGGGACGATGTTCTGCCATTCTTCCGCAAGTCGGAGGATTTTTATCGCGGCGAAGACGAGATGCATGGTGCCGGCGGCGAATGGCGGATCGAGAAAGCGCGGGTGCGCTGGGCCGTGCTCGATGCCTTCCAGCAGGCTGCCAGGGAAGCCGGCATTCCGGAGACCGCGGATTTCAACCGCGGCAGCAACGAGGGCTCCGGCTATTTCGACGTCAACCAGCGTTCCGGCATTCGCTGGAACACGTCGAAGGCCTTCCTGCGCCCGGCAATGAAGCGCTCCAACCTGACCGTGCTCACCAAGGCGCAGGTCCGGCGGCTGCTGGTGGAGGAAGGCGCCGTTGCCGGCGTCGAGTTCCAGCATCAGGGCGTGGCAAAACGCGCTTATGCCGCGAAAGAAACCGTCCTTTCGGCCGGTTCGATCGGCTCGCCGCATATCCTGGAACTGTCGGGCATCGGCCGGGGCGAGGTTCTCCAACGGGCGGGCGTCGATGTCGTCACCGAGGTCAAGGGCATTGGCGAGAACCTGCAGGACCATCTGCAACTGCGTCTGGCCTACAAAGTCACGGGCGTTCCGACGCTGAACGAGAAGGCGACGAAGCTGATTGGCAAGGCGGCGATCGGGCTCGAATATCTCGTCCGTCGCTCCGGACCGATGGCGATGGCGCCGAGCCAACTCGGCATTTTCACCCGATCGGGCCCGGACCGGGAAACGCCCGACCTGCAATATCATGTGCAGCCGGTCTCGCTGGAAAAGTTCGGCGATCCCGTCCATCCTTTTCCGGCGATCACCGCGAGCGTCTGCAACCTCAGGCCGGAAAGCCGCGGTTCTGTCCACCTCTCGAGCCCGGATTTTGCCGCCCAGCCGACGATCAGCCCTAAATACCTCTCGACGCAGCGTGATCGTGACATAGCTGTCCGTTCAATAAGGTTGACGCGCAAGATCGTCGCGCAGCCTTCCTTTGCGCGGTTCAGGCCGGAGGAATTCAAGCCGGGGCCTGCCTATCAGACGGAGGCCGATCTGGAACGGGCGGCGGGCGAGATCAGCACGACGATCTTCCATCCCGTCGGCACCTGCCGCATGGGCGCCGACAGGGACAGCGTCGTCGATCCCAGGCTGAGATTCCGGGCGCTCGGCAAGCTCAGGATCGCCGACGCCTCGGTGATGCCGTCGATCACCTCGGGCAACACCAATTCGCCGACCATCATGATCGCCGAAAAGGCGGCAGCGATGATCCTCGAAGACAATCGATAGGAGAAGACCATGGCAAAGATCGCATTCATCGGCCTCGGCAACATGGGCGGGCCGATGGCCGCCAATCTGGTCAAATCAGGTCATGAGGTTTTCGGCTTCGACCTCGCGGCTTCGGTGCTGAAGGCGGCCGAGGAGAGCGGCGTCAAGCCGGCAAGCCATGCCAGTCAGGCTGTCAAAGACGCGGAGATCGTCATATCAATGCTGCCGCAGGGCAAGCACGTGCTGACGACCTGGACCGATATCCTGCAGTCCGCCGCGCCAGGCACACTGGTCATCGATTGCTCGACCATCGATGTCGAAAGCAGCCGCAAGGCGCATGAAATGGCCAAGGCCGCCAGCTGCCTGTCGCTCGACGCTCCCGTCTCCGGCGGCACGGGTGGGGCGACCGCGGGCACGCTGACCTTCATGGCCGGCGGCACGGAAGACGCCTTCGCCAGGGCAAAACCAATCCTCGAGGCCATGGGAAAGAAGATCGTCCATTGCGGCGAGGCCGGCGCCGGCCAGGCGGCGAAGATCTGCAACAACATGATCCTCGGTATCTCGATGGTGGGCGTCTGCGAAGCCTTCGTGCTCGCCGAGAAACTTGGGCTCTCGCATCAGGCATTGTTTGACGTTGCCTCGACCTCGTCAGGCCAGTGCTGGTCGATCAATACCTATTGTCCGGTGCCCGGACCGGTGCCGAACTCGCCTGCGAACAATGGCTACAAACCGGGTTTTGCCGCTGCTCTGATGCTGAAGGATCTCAGGCTCTCGCAGGAGGCGGCCCTGGCGAGCGGCGCCTCCACCCCGCTCGGCGCGGAAGCAGCACAGCTTTTTGCGCTCTTCGAAAAGCAGGGCAATGGCGGAAGGGATTTTTCCGCCATCATCGAGATGTTCCGCGACAAGGCGTAGGCTGCACCGCCGCGCCGAATTAACTCTTCGACACCGAGAAGCTGAGGCTGCTATTGCCGAGCAGGATGTCGATCTCGCCGGGTTCGGTCAGTTCGATCGCGCCGCTCAACGTGCCTGTAGTCACAAGCGCGCCTACCTTCAGCGATGTCTCGGGGCGCAAACCGTCATTGGCGTAATCGATGAGCCAGGTGAGAACATCGCCCTTCGGATGCTGCGCCGGGCCATCATAGATCGTACGGCCGGCATGAGTGACTTTGAGCGGCGTGCCACCGGCGGTGTCGACGACACTTTTCTCGACCTCCGGGCCGAGCACATAGCCGCTATTGCCGAGCCGGTCGGCGACGAACAGCAGAAACGAAACGCTGCCGCTTTCCCTGATGGCGCTCACCAGCAGTTCAGCGCCGAGATAGACAGCGGAGATCGCCTCGACCACTTCGGCGCGGCTGTAGGGAGCACCTGTGCGGATCGCCAGATCCCTGCCAAGACGGACGGCGATCTCGGTTTCGAATTTCAGGCCCGGATACCAGGGAATGTCGGCGCCTGAGACGGCTTCGGCATAGGGATGCAGGGGGCCGGTGACCGCCTGGCCCTGCGGCGAGACCGTCACTTTCCAGGCATTGCTCGAAATATGGTCTGCAGCAGTGAGCAAATTCTGCGCCTCCATCGCCTGATGGAGATCGGCTGGCAGCGCGAAAGTGTCCGTTGCCTCCTGACGGCCGGCCTGTCGCAGGCTGTGAAGCCCGGCTGCAAGCGCGCGCGGATCGAATGTCTCTGTCATGCTATCTCCTCGACCTGATTTTCGAGGTGCCACACTAGCGAGAAGGCAGGGACGAACAAGGTCCGTTCTTGGAAAAGCTCCTATTCCATCGCCGCGTACCAGCGGGTGCGATAGGCGGTCAGTCCGGGGACATCGGTCGGCGGAACATGCGTCTCGGCGCCCGACACCGGCCGGATGCCGGTCAGAAGGGCGGCACCCTGGCTGGTGCCGGTCGAACCCGGAAGGGCCATGACCTCGCGGCCGGTCAGGGCGGCCAGCAGCTTGAGATAGGTCTCATTCAGCGCAAAAGGCCCTTCGACGATAACGGGGCCTTTGGCACCGATCAGTCCGAGGCAGGCATCGGTCATCAAAGCGAGATAGAGGCAGGCAGCGGCAGAGCGCTCGTCGCGGCTTGCTTCCTCTGCACCGATCCAGCGGCTTGCTTTTCCGGGAAAAGGCCCGGAACCGGGGGCGATATTCGGCAGCAGCATCATGCCCTTGTCGATAACGGGACCGATTGCCGCCTGAGCGGCTTTTTCGTCGACAGGGCCGATCCCGGCCGACAGGATTTCGAATTCCCGCCCACCCATGAAACGGGAAGAGGGGACGGCGCGGCCATAGGCATCGACATTGGCGAGCGTATCGCGTTCCGGATCGAGACGGGCGAGATCGCCGCCGACGCCGAAATTGATGACCCAGGTGCCGGTGGAGACGACGGCGAAGGGTGCCTCCCGATGAACCAGATGCGGCAGCAGCGAGGCATTGGAATCGTGAATGCCGCAATAGACCGGCACGGGTGCGGCAAGGCCGAGCTCCGTGGCGATATCCGGCAGGACCGGGCCGAGCGCATCGAAGGCGGAGCGGATCGGCGCCATGAGGCCGCGGATGGCGAGCCTGTCGACGAGTGAGGAATAGCGGCCGGCCCTCGGGTTCCAGAGGTCGGTGTGGCAGCCGAGCGAAGTCAGCTCATTGGCGGCAACACCCGTCAGCCGCGCCGTCCAGTATTGCGCATAGGTGAGGATGGTCGCCACCTCGGCGAATTCCTCGGGAAAGGCGCTCTTCTGGTAGTGCAGCTGCGCGCCGACATTGAGACCCATCGCGAGGCGCGGCGAGAAGGTCTCATCGAAGGAGGGGCGCAGCCGCGTATAGGCATCGCGGATGTCCTGCGGATATTCGTGTTCATAGTCGATGACAGGCATGGCAAGCGTGCCGTCCCGGGCAAGCAGTGCTGCAGAGGCGCCATGGGTGGTGATCGAAATGGCGTCGAAGCCGGGCGCGCGCGCAAGGTTCTTCAGCGCATCGAGCGCAAAGGACCAGAGAGCCTCTACGTCGTAATGCGGATAGAGGCCGGTTTTGATCGTGATATTCGGCCGTTTCAACACGGCGATCTCAGCGCCCGTTTCGCTGTCGAGCACGACGACCTTGGCATTGGTCTTGCCGATGTCGAGGACGGCGATGCGGCGATAGGAGGTGGCGTTCATGGCATATGGAAGACGGTGACCAGGTCGCTCTGGACCGGTGAATTATCGGGATTGGTCGCCATGATATCGGCCATATAAGCCCACCATTTTTTCACGACGGGATGCTCCGGCAGGCTCGCCATGGTGTGATCAGTGGACCGCGTCAACGCGCCGAACAGCGTGTTGGTTTCCCGGTCGAGATGGATGGAATAGTCGCTGGCGCCTGACTTGCGCAGGAGATCGACCAGTTCCGGCCAGATCTCGTCATGCCGCCTGCGGTATTCGGCTTCCATGCCGGGGTTGAGCTGCATCTTGAAGGCGTGTTTCTCTGATGTCATCGGGAGCTCATGAGCTTGATGCGGCGGACGATGATCGGAATGGCGATGGTGATGATCAGAAGCAGGCCGATGAAGATCGACATGACGATGCCGGGCACGTTCAGCAGGCCGAGGCCGAAGGTGACGAGGCCCATGACGAAGGCAGCGATGACAACGCCGACGATCGTGCCGGAGCCGCCGAGGATCGAGATGCCGCCGAGCACGACCATGGTGACGACCTCGAGTTCCCAGCCCTGGGCGATCGACGGCCGGGTCGAGCCGAGGCGCGAGGTCAGGCAGACGGCGGCGATGCCGCTCATGACGCCGGTCAGCAGGAAGAGGATGAATTTGACGCGTTCGACCGGAATGCCGGAAAAGCGGGCGGCGAAGTCGTTGTTGCCGATCGCATAGACCTGCCGGCCGAAGTTCGTCGCATGCAGCAGCACGGCGAAGAGGATCGCCAGCACGATGAAGAGCACGAATTCGAAGGAGAATACCCAGACGACATAACCCTGGCCGAAATAGGCGAAATCCGCCGGGTATTTGCCATAGGCCTGGTCGCCGAGGACGATATAGGAAATGCCGCGGAAAAGGCTCATCGTGCCGATGGTGACGACGATCGACGGCAGTTTCAGCACCGAGACCAGCACGCCGTTGAAGATGCCGCAGGCAAAGCCGGTGCCGATGCCGATCGCGACCAGACCCGGTGTGCCGATGCCGACCTGCGCTGCCGCGCCCATCGCCGTCGAGGCGAGCGCGATGATCGCGGCGACCGAAAGGTCGATCTCGCCTGATATGACGAGTAGCGCCATGGCGAAGGCAATCATTGCCTTTTCGGTGAAGTTGAAGGTGGCGTCCGAAAGATTCCAGGCATCGAGGAAATAGGGCGAAGCCAGCGAATTGAAGATGAAGATCAGCACGGCGACGGCAAAGAGCAGCACTTCCCAGCTCGCGACGATGCGGCGGAAGGGTGTGCCGAGGCGGTCGGGGATGACCCGCTTTTCGTGTGTGGACACGGCGCTCATGCTGCGGCCTCCGTTCTGATCTCGGCTGCGGCGCGGTCGCGCAGGATGATGCGGCCGCGGTTGCGCTCACGCCTGGCGTTGAAGGCGACGGCGAGAATGATGACGGTGCCGGAGATCGCCATCTGCGTGAAGGGTGAAATGCCGATCACCGGCAATGCATTCTTGATGACGCCGAGGAAAAGCGCGCCGAGCACGGTGCCGGCGACCGAGCCGACGCCGCCGGCAATCGAAATGCCGCCGATGACGCAGGCCGCGACGCTGTCGAGCTCGAAGCCGTTGGCGATATCGACATAGGCGACGGCATAACGCGACACCCAGAGATAGCTCGAGAGGCCGGCCAGCGCGCCCGACAGAACAAACGCCAAAAATTTCGTCCAGCCGGTATCGATGCCGGCATAGACGGCCGCGGTCGGATTGCCGCCGGTGGCATAGGCCGAGCGGCCGAACTGGGTGTATCTGAGCAGGACATACATCAGAAGCACGATGACGATGCCCACCCAGCCGAGAACCGGCAGGCCGAGGATCGGCGTGCGCGGCACCGACAGAAAAATCGGCGTCATCTGGTGGGCGTTGACCCATGCCCCGCCCGACAGCACGAAGGCCATGCCGCGATAGATGGTAAGCGTGCCGAGTGTGACGACGATTGGCGGGATTTCGAGCGCCCAGACGAGAAAGCCGTTGATGGCGCCGAGGCAGGCGCCGATGACGATCGCGGCAAGGATGAGCACGATGAGCGGCAGGTCGGGATAGGCGGCATTCATCATCGCGATCGCCATGCCGGTGAAGGCGAGATTGGCGGCAACCGACAGGTCGATCGATTTCGTCAGGATGACCGTCATCTGCGCGAGCGCCAGGATGATCAGGATGGAGGTATCGTTGAAAATGCCGGCGAGATTCTCCGGCGTTGCGAAATCGGCGGCGCGCGTCGAAAAGATCGCGATCATCACCACGATGATGAGGAACAGCAGGGTTTCGCGTTTTCTGATCAGTCTTGCCATGCTCTTACCTTATGCATTGCCGGTGGCGGCGCGCACCAGCGCTTCCGGCGACAGTTCGGCGCGGTCGAAAATCCCGGCGGCGAGACCCTCCTTCATCACCAGGACGCGGTCCGACATGCCGATGATTTCAGGCAGTTCGGACGAGACCATGATGATCGACAGGCCCTCGGCGGCGAGTTCGCTGATGAAGCCGTGCACGGCTGCCTTCGAGCCGATGTCGATGCCCTTTGTCGGTTCATCGAGGATGATGACCTTCGGCGCCGTCGCCAGCCATTTGCCGATGACGACCTTCTGCTGGTTGCCGCCCGACAGCGTGCCGACCGGGACGGAAAGGGCGGCGGCGCGCAGGTCCAGCCGCTCGGCATATTTGCGGGCGAGGGCGAATTCTTCTGCCGCCCTGAGGAAGCCCCGGCGCGAGGTGCGGCTAAGCGAAGGCAGCGTCATATTCTGGAAGATCGGCATCGGCAGCGCCAAGCCGTGGCGGCCGCGCTCCTCCGGCACATAGACGATGCCGGCGCGGATCGCGTCCTGCGGCGAATGGATGGTGATTTCGCGGTCTTCGAGCATCATCTTACCCGAGAGCGGCCTGGTGATGCCGAAGAGCGATTGGGACAGTTCCGAACGGCCGGCGCCGATCAGGCCGTAGATGCCGAGAATCTCGCCCTGGCGGAGCGTGAAGGAGATGTCGCGGAATTCGGTGCGATGGGTGTAGTTGCGGATCTCCAGAACTGGGCCGCCGATGGCGACATCGACCTTCGGAAAAGCGTTCTCGACGTCGCGGCCGACCATCATGCGGACGATCTCGTCCTGCGGCGTTTCCTTGAGCCGGCCCTGGCCGACGGCGCGGCCGTCGCGGAAGACGACGAAATCATCGGCGATCTCGTAGACTTCGTCGAACTTGTGGCTGATGAAGAGGATCGCCTTGCCCTTTTCCTTCAGGCCCCGGACGATGCGGAAGAGATCGTCGATCTCCTTGCGGGAAAGCGCTGCCGTCGGCTCGTCCATGATGACGATGCGGGCCTCGATCGACAGAGCGCGCGCAATCGCCACCAGGTGGCGCTGCGCGATCGAAAGGTCCTTCAGGCGGATCGTCGGGTCGATATTGCTTTCGAGCGCGGTCAGCAGCGCTTTGGCGCGGCTGTTCATCGCCTGCCAGTCGATGGTGCGCAGACGAGTGCGCGGCGCATGGCCGAGGAAAATGTTTTCGGCAACCGTCAGTTCGTCGAACAGCACGGTTTCCTGATGGATGGCGGTGACGCCGGCGTCGATTGCGGCCTGGGCGCTGGCAAAGGTCACCGGCTGGCCGTCGACCAGGATCTCGCCTTCGTTCGGCCTGTAGATGCCGGTCAGGATCTTGACCAGCGTCGATTTGCCGGCGCCGTTTTCGCCGATCAGCGCGGTCACCGTGCCGGGATGCAGCGCGATGCTGACATTGTCGAGCGCCTTCACGCCCGGAAAGATCTGGGAGATGCCACGCATTTCCAGAATGGCGGGCGCATCACCGGTTTTGCTGTCCGTGGCGGTTTGTTGAAAGGCGGCGTTCATCAAGCTTCTACCAGTGTCGAATGAGAATTCCCGGCGGCCATCAGGCCGCCGGGCTTTTATGCGATGGCTCTAGATCAGAAGACCTTGGAGAACTGGTCGATATTCGAAGCATTATAGACGAAGGGATCGGCCATGGCGGCTTCACCATTGGCGCCGACCTTGATCTTGCCCATGCGGCCGGCTTCGATCTCGCTGCCCGGCTTGCCGTCGGTCTCGCCCTTGACGAGGCGATAGGCGATCTGCGTTGCGGAGTAACCCAGATCGATCGGGTTCCAGATGGCGAATTCCTTCGTCGCGCCCGACTTGATCGCGCCGGCCATTTCGGATGGCAGGCCGAGACCGGTGACGTAGACCTTGCCGATAAGGCCCTTGTCTTCGACGACCTTGGACGCGGCGAGAACGCCGACCGTCGTCGGAGCGACGATGACCTTGATGTTCGGGTTCGCCTTCAGCAGGCCTTCGGCTTCACGATAGGACTTGTCCGAAAGGTCGTCGCCATAGACGGTGGTGACGAGGTTGAGGCCCGGGAAATCCTTGAGCTGCTTCTTCATCTGGTCGATCCAGATGTTCTGGTTGGTCGAGGTGGTCGTGGCCGACAGGATGGCGAAGTCACCCTTGCCGCCGTCGAGATGGTCCTTGACCAGCGTCAGGCACATCTTGCCTATCAACTCGTTGGACGACGGGTTGAGCTGCAGGATACGGCCTTCAGGTGCCACGCCGGAATCCCAGGAGATGACCTTGATGCCGCGCTGTGTAGCCTTCTTCAGCGCCGGAACGAGCGCGTCGGGATCGTTGGCCGAAACGGCGATGGCGCTGACGCCCTGGGCGATCAGCGAGTTGATGACTTCGATCTGGCCTTCGGCCGTCGTCGTCGTCGGACCGGTATAGATGACCTCGACGCCGCCGAGTTCCTTGGCGGCTTCCTGCGCACCCTTGTTGGCGGCATCGAAGAAGCCGTTGCCGAGCGACTTGACGACGAGACCGATCTTGATGTCGGCAGCACTTGCCGTTCCGGCCATCATGGCGACGGCAAATGCCACGCCGATTGCGAGTTTCTTTGCGAGTTTCATGCTTTCATCCTCCCACTTGATTGACACTCTTCACACCTCTCCGGCGCCTTATGCGACCGACGAGGAATCCTCCTTGATTGCTTGGGCGACCGGGCTCGCGACAATGAGCCTGATGCCGGCATTCTCGATCATCCTGACGGCTTCCTCTGGAATGCCGTCATCGGTGATGATGGTAGACACACGCTCGAGCGGGCACAGAATGAGGCTCGACCGGCGATGGAACTTGCTGGAATCGGCCATGACGACCAGTTCGTCGGCCTGATGCATCAGCTTCTGCTCGCTCTGGATGATCAGCGCGTCGGCTTCCATGATGCCGAGCGGGCCGATGCCCTGCGCGCCGATAAAGAAGCGACGGGCATAGAAATTACGGATCGCGTCATTGTCGAAGGGGGAGAGGATCAGGCTCTGCTCGCGATAGATCGCGCCGCCCGGCACCGTCACCGTGTTCTTCGAGTGCTTGACCAGATGTTCGGCGATCGCGAAAGAATTGGTCATCACCTGCAGGCGGTGCGCCGCCATGAAATGCACCATCTGGAAGGTGGTCGTGCCACCGTTGATGATGATCGCGTCGCCCGGATCGCAAAGCTCGACCGCCTGGCGTGCGATTGCGCGCTTCTTGTCAATGTTGACCGATTCCGAAACGCGGAAGGGGCGCCCGGCGAGATTTCCGAGCTGCGGCGGATGCACCGCTTCGGCGCCGCCGCGCACACGCCGGATCTTGCCCTGGACATGAAGAGCCGCGATGTCGCGCCGAATCGTCGCCTCGGAAGCCTCGGTCAGTTCGGAAATATCCTGAACCGTCACGACGGACTTTTCCTGAACGGCGCTCAGTATGATGCGATGGCGTTCGCGTTCGTGCATGGGGCTCCTCCTTGGACCGTTTATTTCGCACATATGACAATGTGTCAATCAAAAACGATCATAAATTTTCATATTGCGCTGCACAATAATCGAATTTGATCGTTTTCGATTGACAACCTCCATTTTAATGCGCGATACCGTGAGCGAAAAGCGGCGCGAACTTTGCGTCTCGATGAAGATTTCATATGGGAGGATGACATGGCGGCGAACGTCCGGCTTCTGGAAAACCGGTGGGATGAGGCTTACGCGGCAGGCCTCGATGAGCCTGGCAAACTGCTCTATCGCTCCAACCTGCTCGGCGCCGACAAGCGCATCACCAATTATGGCGGCGGCAACACCTCGGCGAAGGTGATGGAAACCGATCCGCTGACCGGCGGCAAGGTCAAGGTGCTCTGGGTCAAGGGCTCGGGCGGCGACGTCGGCACGATCAAGCTCGACGGTTTCGCGACGCTCTACCAAGACAAGCTGGAATCGCTAAAGGGCATCTACAAGGGTGTCGAGGACGAGGACCGCATGGTCGGCTTCCTGCCGCACTGCACCTTCAACCTGAATGCCCGCGCTGCCTCAATCGACACGCCGCTGCACGGTTTCGTGCCTTTCACCCATGTCGACCACATGCATCCCGATGCGATCATCGCGATCGCTGCATCGAGGAATTCCAAGGAATTGACGCAGCAGATCTTCGGCGACGAGATCGGCTGGCTGCCCTGGCGCCGTCCGGGCTTCCAGCTCGGCCTCGATCTCGGCGCTTTCGTTGCCGCAAATCCGAATGCCAAGGGCGTGGTGCTCGAAAGCCATGGCCTCTTTACCTGGGCGAACGATGCGAAAGCCTGCTACGAGCTAACGCTCGATATCATCAACAAGGCGATCGTCTGGTTCGCTGAAAAGACCGAAGGCAAGACGATTTTCGGCGGCGCGGTCACGCAGAGCTTGGCTGTAGCCGAACGCCGCGCCATCGCCGCCCGGCTGATGCCGGAGATCCGCGGCCGCATCGGCAAGCAGGAGCGCAAGCTTGGTCATTTCGACGATCAGGACGCCGTGCTCGAATTCGTCAATTCCAGCGATCTGCGCCCGCTCGGCGCGCTCGGCACCAGCTGCCCTGACCATTTCCTGCGCACCAAGATCCGCCCGCTGATCGTCGATTTCGACCCGGCCAAGCCGGATGTCGACGCGATCGTCGCCGGTCTCGACAAGGCGCTGGAGGACTACCGCGCCGACTACGCCCGCTACTACAACGACTGCAAGCATGACAATTCGCCCGCCATGCGCGACGCCAATCCCGTCATCTTCCTGGTACCCGGCGTCGGTATGCTGTCTTTTGCCCGCGACAAGGCGACGGCCCGCATTGCCAGCGAATTCTACGTCAACGCCATCAACGTCATGCGTGGCGCCTCGACGGTCTCCGAATATCAGGGACTGCCCGAGCAGGAAGCTTTCGACATCGAATATTGGCTGCTCGAAGAAGCCAAGCTGCAGCGCATGCCGAAGCCGAAGGGTCTTGCCGGCCGCGTCGCCTTCGTCACCGGCGGCGCCGGCGGCATCGGCCGCGCGACGGCCGCACGGCTCGTCGGCGAAGGCGCCTGCGTGGTGCTTGCCGATATCGATCAGGCAGCGCTCGAAGGCACCGAAGCCGATTTCGTCAAGAAGTTCGGCGCTGACGCCGTGCGCAGCGTCCGGCTCGACGTCACCAAGGAAGATGCGGTGATCGCCTCTTTCGCGGAAGCCTGCGTCGAATTCGGCGGCATCGATATTCTCGTCTCGAATGCCGGCATTGCCTCCTCCGCGCCGATCGAAGCGACCGAGCTGTCGACGTGGAACCGCAATATCGATATTCTGGCGACCGGTTATTTCCTCGTCTCGCGTGAAGCCTTCCGGCTCTTCCGCCGCCAGGCGCTGGGCGGCAACGTCATCTTCGTTGCTTCGAAGAACGGTCTTGCCGCCTCGCCGAATGCATCTGCCTATTGCACGGCAAAGGCTGCCGAAATCCATCTTGCCCGCTGCCTGGCGCTGGAAGGTGCGGATGCCGGCATCCGTGTCAACACCGTCAACCCGGATGCCGTCCTGCGCGGTTCGAAGATCTGGAGCGGCGAATGGCGCGAGCAGCGCGCCGCCTCGTCGAAGATCGAGGTGGACGATCTCGAGGAACATTACCGCAAGCGTTCGATGCTGAAACTCAACGTGTTTCCGGAAGATATCGCCGAGGCGATCTATTTCCTCGCATCGGACCTTTCGGCAAAATCGACCGGCAACATCATCAACGTCGATGCCGGCAACGTGCAGAGTTTTACGCGGTGATTTGATTGATGGCGGATGCGTCGGCCCCTCACCCTAACCAACGAAATGTTGGAGTGAGACGGAGACGGTGCGGCATATCACCTTCTCCCCGTCTGAACGGGGAGAAGGTGCCGGCAGGCGGATGAGGGGCTGTCCCACGACAAAGTCCCAATGTTTAAATTGCATAACCGGGAGGAAGACATGGCCGAATTCAGGATCGCGCAGGATCTGGTTGCGACGGATAACGACAAGCGGGTAGCCGCGCTGAAAGCCGACTATGAAGCGCTGGGCGCGACGCTTGCCCGTCGCGGCGTCGATATCGAGGCGGTCACCCGCAAGGTTGCGGAATTCTTCGTTGCCGTTCCCTCCTGGGGTGTCGGCACCGGCGGCACGCGTTTTGCCCGTTTCCCCGGCACCGGCGAGCCGCGCGGCATCTTCGACAAGCTCGACGATTGCGCCGTCATCAACCAGCTGACGCAGGCGACGCCGAACGTCTCGCTGCATATCCCCTGGGACAAGGCGGATGCTAGCGAATTGAAGGCCAAGGGCGACGCGCTCGGCCTCGGCTTCGACGCGATGAATTCCAACACCTTTTCCGATGCGCCCGGCCAGGCCCATTCCTACAAATACGGCTCGCTCAGCCACACCGACGCGGCGACACGGGCGCAGGCGGTCGAGCACAATCTCGAATGTATCGAGATCGGCAAGGCGCTCGGCTCCAAGGCGCTGACGGTCTGGATCGGCGACGGCTCGAACTTCCCCGGCCAGAGCCATTTCACCAAGGCTTTCGAGCGTTACCTCGCCTCGATGGCTGACATTTACAAGGCGTTGCCCGATGATTGGAAGCTGTTCTCCGAGCACAAGATGTACGAGCCGGCCTTCTATTCCACCATCGTCCAGGATTGGGGCACCAACTACCTGATCGCCCAGACGCTCGGTCCCAAGGCCTATTGCCTCGTCGATCTCGGCCACCATGCGCCGAACACCAATATCGAGATGATCGTCGCCCGCCTGATCCAGTTCGGCAAGCTCGGCGGCTTCCATTTCAACGATTCGAAATATGGCGATGACGATCTCGACGCCGGCGCGATCGATCCCTACCGGCTGTTCCTCGTCTTCAACGAACTGGTCGATGCCGAGCAGCGCGGCGTCAACGACTTCAACCCGGCCCATATGATCGACCAGTCGCACAATGTCACCGACCCGATCGAAAGCCTGATCAACAGCGCCAACGAAATCCGCCGCGCCTATGCGCAGGCGCTGCTCGTCGATCGCAGGGCGCTCTCCGGTTACCAGGACGACAACGACGCGCTGATGGCGTCGGAAACGCTGAAGCGCGCCTATCGCGCCGATGTCGAACCGATTCTGGCCGAAGCCCGCCGCAGGGCCGGCGGCGCGATCGACCCGATCGCCGTCTACCGCGCCAGCGGCTATCGCAGACAAGTGGCGGCCGAACGTCCGGCATCCGCTGCCGGCGGCGGCGGCATCATTTGAACGGCTGATTGTCTCGCATGGCCTGAAGCCATGCTGATTAGGGATGTGGGTTGCCGGCAGCGCAGGGGTGACGCGCTGCCGGCAACCTCGCCGTCTACGGCTTCCAGGCCCCGGCGATCTGGCGGGTGGCGATGTTCAGCCGGTTCCAGACATTGATGTTGGCGATGGCGATGACGAGTGCCGCAAGGCTCCTGCCGTCATAATATCGGGTCGCCTCGTCCCAGATATCATCCGACACCGGGTCGGCGCGGTCGCCGATGCGGGTCACCGCCTCGGTCAGCGCAAGGGCTGCCCGCTCGGCATCGCTGAAATAGGGCGAGTCGCGCCAGGCGCCGATGGCAAAGAGCCTTTCGTCGGTTTCGCCGAGCTTCTTTGCGATACGGGGATGACCGTCGACACAGACGCTGCAGCCGTTGATCTGGCTGGCGCGCAGGTTGACGAGTTCGAGCAGCTTCGGTGAAAGGCCGGATTCGGCCGGCACCTTGCTGAGAGCATTGAGCGCCTGCATGGCTGCGGGAAGGACGAGGGCGGGATTTCCCATTCGCTCCTGCATGACCATTTTTTCCTGCATGGTATGTCTCCTTGATGCGTTTATGGTTCGACGATCCGCCGGGTGTCACATCGGCCGGGTTTCATTCGTCATGGCCTTGACGGAACGCAGCGGAGGAATGTGACAAATGGACGAGAAAAAATGGCTGGCCGATGAGTTCGAGGCGAACAGAGCGCATCTGAGGGCCGCAGCCTATCGCATGCTCGGCTCGCGCAGCGAGGCGGAGGACGCCGTTCAGGAGGCCTGGCTGCGGCTCAGCCGCACGGACACGACAGGGGTCGGCAATCTCGGCGGCTGGCTGACGACGGTGGTGGCGCGCATCTGTCTCGACATGCTGCGCACCCGCAAGACCCGGCGCGAGGAGCCGCTGGAGGCGCCTGTTCATGGCGGGATCGCCGATCCCGCGAACGATCCCGAGCGCGATGCCGCCTTTGCCGATTCGGTCGGTCTGGCGCTGCTCGTCGCGCTGCAGACGCTGGCGCCCGCCGAACGTGTCGCCTTCGTGCTGCACGACATGTTCGATCTGCCCTTCGACGAGATCGCGCCGATCATCGGCCGTTCGTCCGGTGCCACCCGTCAGCTCGCAAGCCGCGCCCGCCGCCGGGTGCAGGGGGTGGACGAAGCGCCTGATGTCGATTTCGGCCGCAAGCGGACGATCGCCGAAGCCTTTCTGACGGCGTCGCGCAACGGCGATCTGGAAGGGTTGCTCGCGGTGCTTGCCCCTGATGTCGTCTTCCGGCCGGATGCGACGGCGGCCCGCTTCGGCACCATTGGCGAAACGCGCGGCGCGGCTCACGTGGCCGAAGCCTTCAAGGGTCGGGCGCAGGCGGCAGAAATCGCCATCGTCGACGGCGAGCTCGGATTCGTCGTGCAGATCAAGGGCCAGCTCCGCGTCGTGGTGGCGCTGACGATCGCCGAGGGCAGGATCGCCGCAATCGACGCCATCGCCGATCCGGATCACTTGGAACGGCTTGACTATTCGATTCTTCGGGATTGAAAATAAAGGCGAATTTACCGGATCTTCGAAAAAGGCGCGCTTCGCAAGGAGCGCACCGCTTACGTTTCGTCTATGCGACGACCGCGTCATTTTCCTTGACAGCTTCGTCTTCGGCTTTATTCTATTATAAAGCCTTATGTATCATAGTTATGGAATTTCCGATACGGCGCCCTGAGAGGCCATCTCTAGCTTCCATTGCTCTTCCATAATGACCCGGATGGCCGAGGCGTGATCCCGGTCCGAGACTTCGAAAGGAATGCATATCATGCCCGGCGACCAGGCGAAGAAGCCGCTTCTCCTCACCAATGTCAAACCAGTGGCTTTTGGTGCGGGCACACAAGAGCGGGCAATCGACATTCTCGTCAAGGCCGACGGCAGGATCGCCGAGACCGGTCCGTCGCTTTCTGTCTCGCAGGATGTTGTGCGCATCGACGGCAAGGGCGCCTTCATTTCGCCCGGCTGGGTCGACCTGCACGTGCATATCTGGCACGGCGGCACCGATATTTCCATACGTCCGTCCGAATGCGGCGTCGAGCGCGGCGTCACCACGCTGGTCGATGCCGGTTCGGCCGGTGAGGCGAATTTCCATGGCTTCCGCGAATATATCATCGAGCCCTCGCGCGAGCGCATCAAGGCCTTCCTCAATCTCGGCTCGATCGGCCTCGTCGCGTGCAACCGCGTCGCGGAATTGCGGGACATCCGTGATATCGATCTCGACCGCATTCTCGAAGTCTATGCGGCAAACAGCGAGCACATTGTCGGCATCAAGGTGCGCGCCAGCCATGTCATCACCGGGTCCTGGGGCGTCACCCCGGTCAAGCTCGGCAAGAAGATCGCCAAGATCTTGAAAGTGCCGATGATGGTGCATGTCGGCGAGCCGCCGGCGCTTTATGACGAGGTGCTTGAGATCCTCCGACCCGGCGACGTCGTCACCCATTGCTTCAACGGCAAGGCCGGGTCGAGCATCATGGAAGACGAGGACCTCTTCAACCTCGCCGAGCGCTGTGCCTCCGAGGGCATCCGCCTCGACATCGGCCATGGCGGCGCCTCCTTCTCCTTCAAGGTCGCCGAGGCGGCAATCGCACGGGGGCTTCTGCCGTTCTCGATCTCGACCGACCTGCACGGCCATTCGATGAATTTCCCGGTCTGGGACCTGGCGACCACGATGTCGAAGCTGCTCAGCGTCGGCATGCCTTTCGACAAGGTGGTGGAGGCCGTCACCCATGCGCCGGCATCCGTCATCAAGCTGTCGATGGAAAACCGGCTTTCGGTCGGCTCGCAAGCGGAGTTCACCATTTTCGACCTGGTCGATTCCGACCTCGAGGCGACGGATTCCAACGGCGATGTCTCGGTCCTCAACAAGCTGTTCGAGCCGCGCTATGCAGTGATGGGCGCCGATACCTTCACCGCCAGCCGCTATGTGCCGCGGGCGCGCAAGCTGGTGCGCCACAGCCACGGCTATTCCTATAGATAGGATCCGCTAAGGGGCGCAATGCTCAGCGATTGCGCCAACCCATCAGCTTTTCGATCCGTTCCGCTGAACTTCGCACATGCGCCGTATAGTGGTTCTCGTCGGAAAACGCCTTCTGTTCCGGCAGTACGATGGAAATAGTGGCGACGCACTGGCCGTCGCGATCGCAGATCGGCGAGGCGATGCAGGCAACCGCGTAATCGGATTCCCCCGCCTGGATCGACAGCCGCGACTCGAAGGCCTTGCCGGCGGCTTCCGACAACGTGCCTGGATCGATCTCGGCGCGGCCGGTCGGCGAAGAGCGGGCGCAGCGCTTGAACAGTTCGATGCGCTCCTGCTCGGCCAGGTGGCCGACGAGCAGGCGGCCGGAGGCCGTCCAGTTCAGCGGCACCCTTGTGCCGACGCGGGACGCCACCTGAAAATGGCTCGGGCCGTCGGCCATGGCCAGCACCAGCATATAGTCGCCGTCGCGGCCGCAGACCTGCACGGTTTCGCCGGCCTGGCGGCAGAGATCGTGCATTTCGTGGGTGGCGATGCTCATGAAATCCAGCGACCTGGCATACGCAAGGCCGTAATGGTAGAGCCGCGCGCCGAGCCAGATCGAGCCGTCCGCCTGACGTGTCAGCATGTTCTTCTCGACGAGATCGTCAACGATGACGTAAACGGTCGACAGCGGCGCCTTCACCGCCTTGGCGATGGCATAGACGCCGGCAGGCGATCCGGTCTCGTAAAGATGGTCGATCACTTGAAGCGCCCGGTCGATACCGCTGACACGCGCGCGGCGCGCGCCCTTGCCAGCAGCCTCGTCGGCAACGCCCTCATCTTCGGAGTAAACCGGGGGGGATGTCTTTCCGTCCAATTCCACGCACCTCATGAAAAACGCCGTTATGTTACATTACTATGGCATAGCGGTGGCTATGGCAAATCGCAACATCTTGTAGGTTGATCGTGTGGGCAGATGCGACAGCTCGGCGTGGAACAACAAGCCGCAGTCCGAGTTTGACCCCCTCAACCCAGGAGGTCATGATGCCAAATTATCCCACGCCACCTTTCCCCTCTCAGAAACAGCCGATGCCGGGTTTCACGGCACAGATGGACCCCGTTCCCGATCATGGCGAAAAAAGTTATCGCGGTTCCGAGCGGCTGAAGGGCAAGCGTGCGATTATCACCGGCGGCGATAGCGGCATCGGCCGGGCCGTGGCGATCGCCTATGCCCGTGAAGGGGCCGATCTGGTGATCTCCTACCTCGACGAGGACGAGGATGCCGACGAGACCAAGCGGCTCATCGAGCAGGCCGGGCGCAAGGCCATTCTCGTCAGCGGTGACATCCAGGATCCCGCTCACTGCAGGCAGATCGTCGAGACGGCGGTCAAGGAGCTCGGTGGGATCGACATTCTCGTCAACAACGCCGCGCATCAGGCAAGCTTCAAGAGCATCGACGAGATCAGCGATGAAGAGTGGGAACTGACCTTCAAGGTCAATATTCACTCGATGTTCTACCTGACCAAGGCAGCCGTCGCCCATATGAAGCCCGGCAGCGCCATCATCAATACGGCTTCGATCAATTCGGACAATCCGAACCCGACGCTGCTTGCCTATGCGACGACCAAGGGTGCGATCCAGAATTTCACCGCCGGCCTTGCTCAGCTTCTGGCCGAGAAAGGCATTCGCGCCAATGCGGTAGCGCCAGGACCAATCTGGACGCCGCTCATCCCTTCGACACTGCCTGAAGAAAGCGTCAGCAATTTCGGCAAGCAAGTGCCGATGAAACGGCCGGGACAGCCGGCCGAGCTTGCGACAGCCTATGTGATGCTGGCCGATCCCTTGTCGAGCTATATCTCCGGCACGACGATCGCGGTCACCGGCGGCAAGCCGATCCTCTAAAGCGCGTCGCGATCCTTGCGCTGCGCGACATGCTTTAAAGCGGCAAGGGCCGCCGTCTGGTTGTGACGGCAGCCCTTGACGGGGGCAGGGAGAGATCCCCAAGCTGTTCAGGCGGCTTCTTCAGCCGAAGCAGGGCATTGCCGGCAGATTGGCGCGGCTTGCAAGCGCTCCGATCATATTGCCCACCGAAGTCGAGCGCGGTTCGCGTTTGCGGGCGGCCGTCTCCAGGAGTTGCTTGAAGTCTTCAAGCTTTACGCCGTCGGCGCGCAACACCATGGCGATCAGGGGGTCGTGAAGGGCTTCGGATATCGTCAGGTCGTCTCTGGTCTTTCTCATGGTTGTCCTCCTTTCGTGGGCGGTCGCCCGTGTTCCACTTTCCGCTGCCATGCCCTCGGCATTGACTTTCGCGTTTTGTGGTGTTACCGGTAAGTAACAATGCATTTGTTACCGATCGGTCACATTGATGTCAAGGACTACGTCCGCAAAAAAATCAGAAACTTCGAATGAAATCTCCGCAGCCGTTCCAGAAGATCGCATCCCGCCGCGGGAGCGTATCGTCTCGACCGCCTCGGAGCTTTTCCGCGAGCGCGGCATCCGCGGTATCGGCGTCGATGCCATTGCCGACGCGGCTCTGACCAACAAGATGACGCTCTACCGGCATTTCGGCTCGAAGGACGAACTCGTCTGTGAGACGCTGCGCCGGGCCTCCGAAAAGGCGGGTACCATCTGGCGCGATCTGGAAGCGGCCTATCCCGGCAATCCGCGCGCCCAGCTGGACGCCTGGGTGGAGTTGCGGGCGCAATGTCTGAACGGCGAGCCCGCCGGTTGCGATCTTGCCAATGCTGCCATCGAGCTGAAGGGCGAGGGCCATCCCGCCCATGAAATGATCGAGCGGCACAAGGCCGAACAGCGTGATCGCCTGGCCGCGCTCTGTTCGGCGGCCGGCGCGCGCGAACCCCAGCTTCTTGCCGATACGTTGACGCTGCTGCTCGAAGGCGCGCGTGTCAGCCGCCAGGCTATGGGTGCTGCCGGCTGCTGCGGCCATTTCGCCAAGGCCTGCCATGCGGCAATCGCTTCTTTCGCCTGACCACCGCAAGTGTGGGAGGGGAACCTTACTGCTTCCATGCCGTTTTCACACTAACCCGAGAGCGATGTGGAGGCAGGGAGATGAACTACGTCTATCTCAAACGCCTGTATGCCAAACGCGCCGAGCTCGAAGCCAAGCTGGAGCTCCATGATGCGCGCTATTGTTTCGGCGAGGAAGAAGTCGATGATGGCACCGACAGCGATCTGCGTCAGCGGTTGAGCGAGATTTCCGAGGAAATCGCTACGCTGGAGAGCAGGCCGGGCCGCTAACTGTTTCATTTTGGAACGTGTTCAGATTCCAGGCCGGCCTGGCCTAAAATCATCCTGTGCTGGCGCTAAGGATTTCCATCGTCCGAGCGTCGAATTTTCCCTGATAGAAATGCTCGATCACCCGGTGGAAGGGCGAACCATGGTCGCTGATCGCGGCAAACAAGGTCATCGACGAGCGCAGCTTGAGGTCGTCGGGTGAGCCCAGGATTTCGTGCGCCGATCGGCCGTTCACGGACAGGATCGCCTCGACGCAGCGCAGCAGCCGGCTTGAGAGAATGGGATCGGCGAGATAGGCGGCGGCTTCCTCGGCCGAGCGGATCGCATATTTTTCGGCCATCGCCGACGTGCCGAGACCGGCGATCTGCGGGAAGATGAACCACATCCAGTGGGACGTCTTGCGTCCGGCTTTCAGCTCTAAAAGCGCCTGTTCGTAGACGCCGTTTTGGGCATCGATGAACCGATCGAGATTATAGTCAATTTCACCGGCCATGGTCCTTTTCCCTTTTCCTGCTGTCGATGCAGCCTGGGCCAAGGTCTCCATGCCCGGCGAGCTAGCTTTCCTGTTAGCAGACCCTCTCAGCGTAGGGGCTGCTGTCGCGGCAATGGCCGTAGGCCGGATGCGGCGGCATGTTATCGCCGCCCGTGACGGCAATGGCCGATGTCGTCATCGGGTCCGTATTGCCGGAAGAATGGGCGGCAAAACCCGCAAAGCTCAAGAGAACCAGCGCTCCGACCACGACAATGCGCTCGAAGGCCGAAAGTTTCTGGGCGCTGACATGGTCTACATAATCACGCTCGCCTAAACCGGCTGTTTCGTCTTCTTTTACATGAAGGGTCACCATATCCTGGCGACGGGTCAAAGTTTCACAATCTGTCATTTTTAATTACTCCTGCAACACATGCGGAGCCGGTCTCTTAAGAGCAGACTCTTACCCTCGCGCCGAACCGCTTCCGCATGCGTGCAGCATGTGTGTCTTCGATCGTGGTAATTGAAGGGGCGATATTCAAACTCAGTGTTCAAAAAATCGTACCAATAAATGCAAAATATCGTGAACCTCTGGTTCACCGGAATGATCCGGGGTAGTCCAGAGAGGAACATCTTTTTTCTGGATAGTCCCATGAGCAAATCCTTCGGCGCGATGTCGGTCGCGCAGCTTTCCGTCCTCATTCAAGCTGGCGCGGCCGATCCGGTCGAGGTGGCGGAGGCGGTCTTCGATTCCATCGCGCATTATGCCGACAAGGCGGTCTTCACCACACTGCTCGAAAGCCGGGCGATGGCGGAGGCACGCGCTTCGTCGCGACGTCTGCGGGAGGGGCGCTCGCTTGGATTGCTGGACGGCATTCCGATCGCCTGGAAGGATCTTTTCGACATGGAAGGCTTGCCGACGACGGCCGGTTCCGTCGTACTGGCAAAGGATATGCCGGCCAAGCGCGATGCGGCTGTCGTCGCTTTGCTCAGGCAGGCGGGCATGGTCGCCGTCGGACGCACCAATATGAGCGAATTCGCCTTTTCCGGCCTCGGCATCAATCCGCATTACGGCACGCCGGTAAATCCGCGCGGCACTGATCTCCCGCGCATTCCGGGCGGCTCGTCCTCGGGCGCTGGTGTCGTCGTCGCTGCCGGATTGGTTCCGGTCGCCATTGGCACCGATACTGGCGGCTCGGTGCGTATTCCCGCCGCCTTGAACGGCATCGTCGGCTACAAGGCGACGCGTGGCCGCCACGCGATGGCAGGCGTCTATCCGTTGGCAAAGAGCCTGGATTCGCTAGGACCGCTCTGCCGCAACGTCACGGACGCGGTCTGGATCGATGCGGCGATGCGTGGCCTGACCGCGCCTGATGTCGTTGCGCATCCCCTGCAAGGGCTGGAACTCATCGTGCCTGAAAATGTCGTCTTCGACGGAGCGGAACCCGGCGTCGTCGCCGCGTTCGAGGCGGCTTTGGAACGTCTTCAAAAGGCCGGCGCCAAGGTTGCCCGCACCGTCATCCCCGCCTTCGACGAAATCTTCGAGCTGATGACGAGATATGGTCCGCTGGTCACGGCGGAGGCTTTCGCACTTCATCAGGAACGCTTGGCCGGACCGGACGCGGACAGGATGGATCACCGTGTCGTCTTGCGTACCCGTCTCGGAAGCAAGACGACGCTGCCCGATTACCTCAGAATCCTCGAGGCGCGCAGCCGCCTGATCGCCGATGTCGAGCTCCTGGTCGGCGACCGGCTGCTCGCCTTTCCCACTGTCGCCCATGTCGCGCCGCCGATCGGGCCGCTGGTGCAGGATGACGAGCTGTTCTTCGCGACGAACAACAAGACGTTGCGCAACACCGCGCTCGGCAATTTCCTCGACTGGTGCGGCGTTTCCATTCCGTGCGGCACCGGCGAGGCTGGCATGCCTGTTGGACTGCTGCTTTCCGCCACGGCCCATCGCGATGAGGCGCTCCTGGGGATCGCCCTTGCCGCCGAGCCGGTCATCCGCGACGACTTTGCCTGAATTGGCAATTGAACCGCCGGGAATTAGTTGCCATTGATGGCGTGAGGAGATCCCGGAGGAAAGCAAGTGCAGGTTTTGCAAAACGGACGTTTCGCGGTTTCGACATGGTCGCTGCATCGGCTGCTTGGCGCCGTTCACGCCTATAGTCCCGATCCCGACAAAAGCGCTGCGCCGAAAGAGCCCTATGGCCCAGGCGGCGCGGTGCTGATCGACGTGCCGGCGGCGCTTACGGCACGTGGCGTCAACCGGCTGGAGGTCTGTTCCTTCCATCTGCCGAGCCTCGACGCCGCCTATATAAGCGAATTGCGCGAGGCGATGGTGGCCTCGAACGTGTTGTTCCAGACGCTGCTGGTCGAGGACGGCGATCCGAGCCATCCCGAGACCGCCGAACGCGACGTCAGATGGATGGCGGAGTGGATCGACATCGCTGCAGCCCTCGGGGCGCAGAGGATGCGCGTCATAGCCGGCAAGCAGAAGCCGACGGAAGAAAACCTCGCCCGCGCCGCCCGCCATCTGAACTGGCTGGCCGAAAAGGCGGAAGGCAGCGGCGTACGTGTCGTCGTCGAGAACTGGTTCGACCTGCTGCCGTCCCCCGTCGAGATGAACTGGCTGCTGGACCGGCTGGATGGCAGGGTCGGCCTCAACGGTGACCTCGGCAACTGGGCGGCGCCGGCGAAATATCAGGGCCTTGCCGATATCATGGGCCAGGCGGAAATCTGCCATGCCAAGGCCGATTACGGCGTTAGCGGCCTCGACGCCGAGGACTACCGCACGTGCCTGGAGATGTGCGAGAGGGCCGGTTATGCCGGTCCCTTCACGCTGATCTACGACTCGTCCTTCTTCCCGGATGAATGGGACGGCATCCTGCTGCAAAAGACGTTCATCGAGGATTTCCTGCGCGAGTCGCCGGCGCGCAGGACGGCTTAAATCAGAAGCACTTCTCGCTCATCCCTAGAGCATGATGCCGAAAAAGTATGAGCGGTTTTCGGACGACATCATGCTCTAACGACATAATGTAGAACAGGATTCAGATTTTAGGCCGACCCGGCCTAAAATCATCCTGTTCTAGCGCGGGAACCTTTGGTTTTCCTCCAGCACGTTCAGATCCATGTGATTGCGCATGTAGCGTTCCGAGGCTTTCTGCAACGGCTGATAGTCCCATGGATAATAGGCCCCATTGCGCAGCGCCGCGTAAACCACCCAGCGGCGCGCCTGGCTTTCGCGCACGGCTGCGTCGAAATCGGCAAGGTTCCAGCGCCGGCCGGCCTGTTCGACAAGCCTTGCCAAAATCTCGGCATGCGCCGGATCGGCCGCCAGATTGTCGAGCTCCTGCGGATCGGCCTCGAGATTAAACAGCATCGGCGGGTCCTTCTCGCAAAGCGAGAGTTTGTATCGTCCGTCCCGGATACAGACGAGCGGCGCCTCGGAACCCTCTGCGGCATATTCCATCGGGACCGGGCCGCGGCTGCCGGTGCCTTGGGCAAGCGCTGCGAGATTCTCGCCCTCGGTCCATGGCTTCAGCGAGGCGATATCGATCCCGGCAAGTCCTGCCAGCGTCGGCGTCACGTCGAGCGTGGAGACGGGCTGGTCGATCCGTCTGGCCTTCCAGCCGGGTGCTGCAATCATCAGCGGAACGCGGGCCGATCCTTCGAAGAAGTTCATCTTGAACCAGAGGCCGCGATCGCCGAGCATGTCGCCATGGTCGGAGGCGAAGAGGATGATCGTGTTTTCGGCCATGCGGGTCCGTTCGAGGACGCCAAGAATGTCGCCGATCTTCTCGTCGACATAGGAGATATTGGCGAAATAGCCGCGCCTTGCCCGCCTGATCTGCTCATCGCTGATGTCGAAAGCATCGTGATCGCAGGCTATCATCAGGCGCTGAGAGTGCGGGTCCTGGCGCTCGAAGGCAATCGGCGCTACCGCCGGGTCAAGTGCCGGGCAATCCTCATAGAGGTCCCAGAATTTGCGGCGCGCGACATAGGGGTCGTGCGGATGGGTGAAGCTGACGGTCAGGCACCAGGGGCGCTCGTCGTGTCCGCGCGAGAGATCGAACAGCTTGCGGGCGGCGTGGTAGGCGACCTCGTCGTCATACTCCATCTGGTTGGTGATCTCGGCAATGCCGGCGCCGGTGACCGAACCCAGATTGTGATACCACCAGTCTATGCGTTCGCCGGGCTTGCTATAATCCGGCGTCCAGCCGAAGTCGGCCGGGTAGATGTCCGTCGTCAGACGCTCCTCGAAACCATGCAACTGGTCGGGGCCGACGAAATGCATCTTGCCGGAAAGTGCGGTCTGGTACCCGGCCGCGCGCAGGTGATGCGCATAGGTCGGCATGTCAGAGGCAAATTCCGCCGCATTGTCATAGACGCGGGTTCGGCTTGGCAATTGTCCGGACATGAAGGAGGCCCGCGCCGGTGCGCAGA
The DNA here is from genome assembly GCF_025200775.1 of Rhizobium sp. WSM1274. Classification (NCBI taxonomy): domain Bacteria; kingdom Pseudomonadati; phylum Pseudomonadota; class Alphaproteobacteria; order Hyphomicrobiales; family Rhizobiaceae; genus Rhizobium; species Rhizobium sp. WSM1274. Next base: position 267,481 of record NZ_CP104140.1, read on the forward strand.
GCGGGCTTGCGGTATAGGCGTTGGTGAAACGCACGGAACGCTCCGCCAATGATTTCAGATGCGGCGCATGCAGGAAATCGGCAGGGCCATCGGGAAAGAAAGTGCCATTCAACTGATCGACCATCAGGATGAGGATATTCGGACGCGCCATGTGAAATTGTCTCCTGTGGTCTCAGAGGCCGGGGGGCCGATGAGGGGAACGTCCCCCTAGCTATTTGCAGATCTTATCAAAGCCAGTATCATCATGCCTGTAAAGCTGGATTTTTTCGATGGTTGTCAAAAGGAATTTTTATGCCAGACCGCCCGCCTGAGCTGGGATGGATGCGCATTTTCGCGGAGGTCGCAAGGCTCGGCAGCTTTTCGGCCGCGGCGGCAGGTCTCGGCCTTACGCAGCCGGCCGTCAGCTATCAGATTCGGCGGCTGGAAGAGCAGTTCGGCGTCGCCCTGCTGCGCCGCCAGCACCGCGGCGTCGAGTTGACCGCGGAAGGAGAGCGGCTTTTCCAGGTCGCCGCCAAAACGGTCGGTGATATCGATGCCCTGGCGCGCAGTTTCCGCACTGAGGCTCAAAGGCCGGTCGTCAGACTGAGAACCGACTATGCCTTTTCAGCGCTTTGGCTGATCCCGCGCATGCACGGCTTTCGCCTGCTTCACCCGGAAGCGGATATACAGATCGTCGCGACCCAGAGGCTTGAGCCCGGCTTTCGCGACGACGCAGATGTGGTGGTGGTTTTCGGGACGCGGGCGGAATTCGGCGCCATCGGATCGCTTCTGCTGCAGGAAAAGGTCGTGCCCGTCTGCACGAAAGGCTTTCTCGATCGCAACGGCCCGTTCGACGATCCGCAGCTTCTTGCCAAGGCGATCCTGATCCATCTCGACTCGCCGACGCCGCCGCCCTGGTTCGATTGGCGAAGTTATCTTGCCGAATTCTCCGTTACTCGCGATCTCCATGCCGGCCGCGGTGATGTCAGTTTCAACACTTACTCGTTGGTCGTCCAGGCCGCTCTCAGCGAGCAGGGCGTGGCGATCGGCTGGATGGGGCTGGTCGATACGCTTCTTTCCACACATATGCTGGTGGAAGCCGGGCCGCCGCTCGAGGCGCCCGACCGCGGTTACTGGCTGATACCGCCGCGATCGGCAAATATTGATAGCGAGAGGCTCAGCACGTGGCTGGTGGATGAAGTCGGCAGGACCTGACGTTCGGACCAAGGCCGGCGCGCCATTGCATCCGGAATATGTTCGCGCTCACGAGAGAAGCCTTGTCATGACTGGCGTCGATCGACATTGTGGCATCGATTCATAAGGAAGGGCCGAAACATGTCGCGAACCGTCGGATACATCGTTGGACTGCTCATGATCCTCCTGGGACTGATCTGGATCGCCCAGGGAAGCGGCTATTTTCCCTATCCCGCGTCCAGTTTCATGATCAACCAAAGCATCTGGGTTCTCTGGGGAAGCATCATGGTCGTCGCCGGGCTCGCTGTGACAATTATTATTTCACGGCTGCGCCGGAGAGGATGAGCCGGCAACCCGTGCACGGCTTTGAGGGAATTCGACATCGACGAGTTCCTCGAGGTGAAATATCTGGCCGCTGGCGGCCTGTCGAATTGAGGAGAATGGCATGAGCGCAGCTGATATCGACGGATTTGCGGACAGGATCAGGCAGCACCGGGGCGGCATGATCTCCGCCTGGATCGGTATTCCCGACGCTACGCTCGCCAATCACCTGGCGCAGGAGGCCTTCGACACCATCGTGCTGGATATGCAGCACGGCATGTGGGACATGCCCTCGGCAGCGAACGCCGTTGCCCAGGTGCGCCTTGCCGGCAAGCCGGCGCTGGCGCGCATTCCGGTCGGTGATTTCGCGTCCGCCTCGCGCCTGCTCGATGCCGGCGCCTCTGGCATCATCGCGCCAATGATCAATTCGGCCGAAGACGCGCAAGCCTTCGTCAAGACCACCAAATACCCGCCTCTCGGCGAACGCAGCTGGGGACCGTCGCTGGCGCTCAACCATACAGGCCTGTCGGCCGATGATTATCTGAAGAACGCCAATGCGCTCACCGTCGCCGTCGCCATGATCGAGACCCGGGCAGCCCTCGAGGCGATCGACGGCATCCTCGGCGTTGCCGGCATCGATGGCATTTTCATCGGCCCTTCCGACCTTTCGATCGCGCTGTCGAACGGCGATCAGGTGGCGCCGAACGCCGCCGAGATCGACAGCGCCATGCAGCATGCGGTTTCGCGCTGCCGTGCCCATGGCAAATTCGCCTGCGCCTTCGCCGGTGACGGCGAGCGGGCTGGCGAACTGCTGAAGTTCGGCTTCGATCTGGTCATTGCCGGCGCCGAGACCGCGCAGTTGCGCTCCGGCGCCCGCCGCGCCATCAATGCCGCCCGCAGGATCGCTTCTGCTTGAGCGTCATTTCACCGATTTGACGGCCAGCCAGATGACGTGGCGGGCGCCGCCGCGTTTGCCGTTGGCGCGCGTGTTGACCGCATCGACGGAAAAACCGCTATCCTTGAGACGCCGCGTGAAATCCGGGTCCGGACCGGACGACCAAACGGCGAGCACGCCGCCTGGGCGCAACGCGTCGCCGGCGGCGCGAAGGCCGGCAAAATCGTAGAGCCGGTCGTTGGATTTGCGGGTCAGGCCATCAGGACCGTTATCGACATCGAGCAGAATGGCGTCATAGGCGGCCTTGCCGGTGCGGATCGCGTCGCCGACATCGCCCTGATGGATGCCGACCCGCGGATCGTCGAGACAGCCCTTGAAGACCTCGGCCATCGGCCCGCGTGCCCAGGCGACGACGGCCGGCACCAGTTCGGCGACGGTGACGCCGGCATCTTCGGGAAGGACGGCGAGGGCGGCGCGCAGGGTGAAGCCCATGCCGAGGCCGCCGATCAGGATCCGCGGCTTCGGGTGCGCCTTGATCCGATCCCAGGAAAGGGTCGCCAGTGCCTCCTCCGAGCCGCTGAGACGGCTGTTCATCAGCTCGTTGGCGCCGAGCATGATCGAGAACTCGCTGCCGCGCCGCTTCAGCCGCAATTCGCCGTATTCACCGGGAATGGTCGCGGAATCGAGCTGGATCCATGGCAGCATGACGGCTTCGCCTCTTATGAAAGGGACTGTCCCCTAGCATAGGGCAGGCGACGAGGCCAGCAAGCCGCTTCAGATCATCCGCACCGACGGGTCCGCCCAGCTCTTGTAAAGCTCGCCCAATGGCCGGCCGTTTCGGTCGGCATGTTTGGTTGAGCGAGTGCCTATTCGCCGCCTTTCCAGAGTGCATGAAAATGCTGGACAGGTCCATGGCCGGAGCCGACGGTGAGGTAACCGGCAGCCGCGACCGCGCCGGCGAGGTAATCCTTGGCGATGGCGACGGCCTCCCGCGCCGAAGCGCCCTTGGCAAGCTCGGCCGCCAGCGCGCTGGACAGCGTGCAGCCGGTGCCGTGGGTGTTCTTGGTCGGCACGCGCCTGGCTTCGAACCAGTGCAGACCGGCGGCGGTAGCAAGCACGTCAGGGCTCTCGTCGCTGTCGAGATGGCCGCCCTTGACCAGCACCGCGACCGGGCCAAGCGCCAGCAGGCGCTCGGCCTGCGCCGCCATGTCAGCGCGGTTTGTCGCGACCGGCTGGTGCAGCAGGGCGGCGGCTTCCGGCAGGTTCGGAGTCAGAAGCGTGGCAAGCGGCAGCAGCCGGCGGGTCAGGACGTCGACCGCTTCGGGCGCCAGTAGGGCGGCTCCACCCTTGGCGATCATGACAGGGTCGATGACGATCGGAATGTCGCGGTGGTCGGTCAGCGCACCGGCAACGGCGTCGGCGATGCCGGCATTGGCGATCATGCCGATCTTGACGGCATCGACGCGCACATCGGCAAAGACGGCATTGATCTGATCGGCGACGAATTGCGGCGGCACCAGATGCACGCCGCTCACCCCTTGCGTGTTCTGCGCCGTCAGCGCGGTCAGCACCGCCATGCCGTAGACGCCGCGGGCGGAAAAGGCCTTGAGGTCGGCCTGGATGCCGGCGCCGCCGGAGGGATCGGAGCCGGCGATCGAGAGAACGTTGCGGATCATGCGCGGGCCTTTCGAATTTCTGCGGCGATGCGGCGGGTGGCCGCTTCGGGGTCGGGCGAACCGCAGATGGCGGAGACGACGGCAAGCCCCCGGGCGCCGGCGGCGAACACCTGGCCGACATGATCTACCTTGAGCCCGCCGATCGCGACGGATGGCACCGGCGAGGCCTTGACCAGCCTTGCAAGGCCGTCAAAGCCGATCGGCTGCTTGTGATCGGCCTTGGTCGGTGTCGCAAACACCGGCCCGACGCCGGTATAGTCGACCAAGCCAGGATCGACGGCGTTCGCAAGCGCCTCGCTCTCGACCGACAGGCCAAGGATCATCTCGGCACCGACCATGGCCCGCGCTCTGCGCGCATCCATATCCTCCTGGCCGATGTGCAGGCCATCGGCGCCGATGGCGATGGCCGCCTCGACGTCATCGTTGACGATGAGAAGCGCGCCCGTCCCATCCAGCGCCTGTTTCAAGGCGCGGCCGGTCTCGATCATCCTGATGGTGCCGGCATTTTTGTCACGCAACTGCACCATGGTGGCGCCGCCGGCAACGGCAAGGCGCGCTGTTTCGACCATGCCGATCCCGGCGCAGAGATCGGGGTCGAGGACGAGATAGAGCGAAAGGTCGAAAGCCTTCATGCGGCTGATATCCTTGCCCGGGCATCCAGCGTTTCGGCGTCGAGCGCGGCCAGCGCATCGAGGAAGCGCCAGGAGAAGGAGCCGGGGCCGGCCGCCCCAAGGGCGGCCTCCTCGCCGGCGATGGCGAAGGTTGCAAGGGCTGCGACCGTCGCGCCGAAGATATCCTGAGGTGCCGTCGCGGCAAAGGCGCCGACGAGGCAGGTGAGCGAGCAGCCGAGTGCCGTGACCTGCGGCATCAGGACCGATCCGCCTTCGATGCGCACGGCCCGCTCGCCGTCGGTGACGAAATCCACGGCGCCGGTTACGGCGATGACCGCCCGCTGCCGCTCGGCAAGCCATCGCGCCGAACCTTCCGCTTGCTCGACCGGGTCGCGGCTGTCGACCCCCTGGCCGCGGCTTTCTCCGCCGGCAAGCGCGATGATCTCGGACGCGTTGCCGCGGATGATGGTTGGGCGCAGCGCCAGCAGTTCGGCGACCGCATTGCGGCGGAAGGCGGTGGCATAATGGGCGACCGGATCGAGCACCCAGGGTTTGCCGGCTGATGTCGCCGCCTTCGCAGCCGCCTGCATGCCGTCGATCCATTGCGTCGACAGCGTGCCGATATTGATTGTCACAGCGCTGGCGATCGCGGCGAATTCGCCGGCTTCTTCCGCGGCATGCACCATGGCGGGCGAGGCGCCTGATGCAAGCAGGACATTCGCGGCGATGTTCATGGCGACGTAATTGGTGATGCACTGAACGAGCGGCGGCTTCTCGCGCATCGCCTTCAGCATCGCTCCTGGTGTGGTCCTGGTCTGCATATGGCCCCTTTCAGGCGGGGGCGGGCACGGGGCGGTTCATGCGGACGGTGCCGCGGCCCCGAGCGACTCCCTCCGCCGGCATTATCCGGTTCAGGTTCGAAGGGTGCTTCTCAGCCCGTCTGTCGACGAACGCCCCTGTCTCTCATCACGCCCTTTTTCGCAGAGAACGGGGCGGATGTCATCTCGAAAATGACAGTCCTGCGGCTGCGCCGCGCGATGACGATGAACGATTTTAAGAGATGCGCACCCCGCGGATAATCTCTGCCGGGGTGCCTCTTGGACTCCACTATCTGGATTCGTATATTGCCGTCGAGAATACGACATCGAAATCCGCTAGCTCAAGTCATGAAGATCGGTGGTAATCGCCGGCCCAATCGAAAACTCCGAAAACCGCACCCTCAGCCCGCTGCGCTCCGGCGTGCAGGCGGTCGGGCCGACTTCGTAGCGCTCGGCAGCCGGGAGGGGCGCTAACCGCAGTAGCGGCCAGCGGCGTCCGTCGCGTGAAGCCTGGATGCGCATCGCGCCGTTGGCGACCGTCACGCGGATGCGGAAATCTTCCAATTCGCGGAAGGGCTGAGCGACGGACCAGTCGGATTTGCCGTCGGTGACGACGGTGCTGAGGAAGGCTTCGCCGTCGGTGAACTCGACGCCTGTTTTCACCCAGCGTTTCTCGTCGATGCGCACCATCAGGCCGGCCTGGTCGTAGAGGGTGCGGAATTCGCCCTGGACGCGGATCTGCGCGGTGAAGCCGTCGGTGGTGGGAAAGGCGAGGAAATGACCGCTGTCGCGGGTGAAGCCGTAATGGGTTTCTCGCCAGAAATCGGTTTTCTCATCGGTGGTCAAGGTAAGGCCGGCTTCGTTCGCCTGCCAGTGTGCGGGCTCGTTCAGCCATTTGCCGTCATTGAAGTCGATGCTCATCCTGTTCTCCCGTTCCGTTGAAGCCTCACCGCAGGGCGATCGCCTCACCTTGGCATAATGCGCGGCCGTGGTGCAGGCCGGCGCAGCCGAAGATTGTGTGTTTTTCCGGCGTCCGGCTATCCGCCCTAGCATAATCCGTCGCTCGTGCTTGACAGGATCGATCCATCTCCTATTCTGTTACAAAAAGATGAATTACATAATTGTGGAACTAAACGGGAGCTCTCACATGAAAACACTGATCGCATTCCTTCTCGGCACTGCGCTCATCGCCCTGCCTTCGACACTCCTTGCCCAGGAAAAGGGCGGCGTCATCAACGTCGCGACGATCGGCGAACCGCCAACGCTCGATCCGATGTCGTCGACGGCCGATCTGGTCGGCATCGTCACGCAACACATTTTCGAAACGCTCTACACCTTCGACAAGAGCTGGAACGTAACGCCGCTTCTGGCCGAAAGCCTGCCTGAGATCAGCGCCGACGGCAAAACCTATACGATCAAGCTCAGAACCGGCATCAAGTTCCACGACAATACCGATATGACCTCGGAAGATGTCGTCGCCTCGCTTGGCCGCTGGATGAAGATCGCTTCGCGCGGCAAGCAGGTGGCCGGCTTCATCGAGTCCGTCACCGCCGTCGATCCGGCGACCGTCAAGATTGCGCTGAAGCAGCCCTATGCGCCGCTGACCTCGCTGCTCGCCTTCAACAATTCGGCCGCGATCATCATCCCTTCCGAAAAGCAGGACGAGCCGATGAAGGACTTCATCGGCACCGGTCCCTACATGCTGAAGGAGCGCAAGGCCGACCAGTATATCCAGCTCGTCCGTTTCGATGGCTATAAGTCCCGCGAAGGCGACAGCAATGGTTATGGCGGCGCCCGTCATCAATATCTTGATGAGATCCGCTTCGTGCCGGTGCCGGATCCGAACACCCGCGTCGAAGCCGCTGTTTCCGGCCAGTATGATTATGTCGACTCGATCCCCGTCGAATCCTACGACAAGCTGAAGGCTTCGACCGCCTCGCAGCCGATCATCCTCAAGCCCTTCGGTTATCCGGTCTTCGTCTTCAACACGAAGGAAGGTATTGCCGGGAATGTCGAGGTCCGCAAGGCGATCCGCCAGGCGCTCAGCATGGAAGACATGCTGGCCGCGGCCTTCGGCAGCACCGATTTCTACGCGCTCGACGGCGCCATCTATCCGAAGACCTTTGCCTGGTCGACCGATGCCGGCGTCGAAGGCGCCTATAACGTCGCCGATCCGGAAGGGGCGGCGGCCGCCGCCAAGAAGGCCGGCTATAATGGCGAGCCGATCCGCATCCTGACCAGCCGCCAGTACGAGTTCCATTACAAGATGGCGCAGGTCGCCGCCGAATATCTGAAGCTTGCCGGCTTCACCGTCGATATGCAGGTTGTGGACTGGGCGACGCTGACCCAGCGCCGCACCGATCCGAAGCTCTGGGATATCTACATCACCCATAGCCCCTTCCTGCCGGAGCCGGCGCTGATCGGCTCGCTCTCGACCAGTTCGCCGGGCTGGTGGGATACGCCGGCCCGCAAGGCCGCCGTCGATGCCTTTACATCGGAAGTCGATCCGAAGAAGCGCGTGGCGCTCTGGGCCGATGTCCAGAAGGCGATCTATGCCGATGCACCCTTCATGAAGATCGGCGACTTCAACGCGGTTTCGGCGGAATCGACCAAGCTCGAAGGCGTCGATCCGGCTCCGTGGCCGTATTTTTGGAATGCTTCGATCAAGAAGTAAACATCGCCAGCGATACCGGCCCATCGTGGCCGGTATCAGTCTTCTTTTTTGCAGCATCTGCAAGGGTTTGCCAGACATTCATGATACGCTACATCCTCCAGCGCCTGTTCGGCATGATCGTCGTGATGTTTCTCGTCGTCACGATCGTCTTCGTCATCGTGCGTGTGACACCGGGAGATCCGGCCGCCGTCATGCTCGGGCCGGATGCGACGCCGCAGGATATTGCCGACCTCAGGTCCCGGCTCGGCCTCGATCAGTCGCTCGGCCTGCAATATGTCTATTATATCGCTCAGCTGCTGAAGGGTGATCTCGGCCAGTCGATCTTCCTCAACATGCCGGTCACTTCGGCTCTGCTCGACCGCGCCGAGCCGACCTTCTTCCTGACTTTGTTTTCGCTCGCCATTGCCAGCATCATCGCCTTGCCGATCGGCATCTATGCCGCCTATCGGCGCGGTTCCTTCGTCGACCAGGCGGCAACGACGCTCGCGATGTTTGCCGCCAGCATTCCAAGCTTCTGGCTCGGCCTGATCCTGATGCAGTTCTTCGCCGTCAGGCTGAACCTCTTCCCGGTCTCGGGTTATGGCGGTCCGGGCTCGACCTTCTTCGAGCGCATGTATCACCTGACGCTGCCTGCCTTTGCGCTCGGCATTGTCTCTTCGGCGCTGATCCTGCGCTTCACCCGCGCGTCGATGCTCGATGTGCTTGGCGACGATTATATCCGCACGGCCCGCGCCAAGGGGCTGATCGAGCGCCGGGTCATTCTCAAGCACGCGCTGAAGAATGCACTGATCCCGATCCTGACGGTGATCGGCCTGACGGCAGCGGTGCTGATTTCGGGCGCCGTCGTCACCGAGACTGTCTTCGGCCTGCCGGGTGTCGGCAATCTTGTCGTCTCGGCGGTCCTGCGCCGCGACTATCCGGTCATCCAGGGGGCGCTGCTCGTCATCGCCGCCCTCTATGTGCTGATCAATTTTGCGATCGACATGCTCTATCTGCTGATCGATCCGAGGGTGCGCTACTGATGGCCGATATCGCAATTAAATCAATCGAAGGCGAGGGCAGCAAATTCGCCAGGCGCCTGCTGAAGCGCAAGACGGTCGCCCTGGGTCTGTTGATCCTGACGATCTTCGTGCTTCTGGCGGTCCTCGCACCTCTTGTCGCGCCCTATTCGCCGTCGAAGCTCTCCATCGTCAATCGGCTGAAACCGCCGAGCGGCACCTTTGTCTTCGGCACCGACGAATTCGGCCGCGACGTCTTCTCACGGACGATCTTCGCCGGCCGCCTGTCGCTGCTCGTCGGTGTTGCGGTCGTGACCTTGTCGGCCGTGATCGGCGTGACGCTCGGCCTGCTTGCCGGCTTTTTCCAGAAGCTCGACACGCCGATCGCCCGGCTGATCGATGCAATGATGGCGTTTCCGGATATTCTGCTGGCAATCGCGCTCGTTGCCGCCCTCGGCCCGTCGCTGACGACGGTCATCATCGCGCTGTCGATCGTCTATGCGCCGCGGCTTGCCCGCATCGTGCGCGCTTCGACGTTGGTCATTCGCGAGCTGCCCTATGTCGAGGCGGCGAGGGCGCTCGGCATTTCGACCTTCCATATCATGACGCGGCATGTGCTGCGCAATCTGCTGTCGCCGATCCTGGTGCAGGCGACGTTCCTCTTCGCCAGCGCCATGCTCGCCGAAGCCGGCCTGTCTTTCCTCGGCCTCGGCGTCAGTCCCGAAATCCCGACCTGGGGAACGATGATCGCCGCCGGCCGGCAGTATATCGGCCAGGCCGATTGGATGACGCTGTTTCCGGGTGTCGCCATCATCCTCTCCGTGCTGTCGCTGCAGATGGTCGGCGACGGCCTCAGGGACATGCTCGATCCGAGACTTCGCAAGGATCTTTAATCCGCCGACTAAGCGTCGGCCCAATCGAAATTCGCTAAATCGAAAATTGCATGACAGGAGTTTGCGTGAATCAGTTTCCCACCGCCGCCGGCAAGGTCGAGAACTCGCCTTACGAACGGCTTGCCGCCCTCGGCATAACGCTTCCGCCGCCGCCGCCGCCGATCGCCAATTTCGTCACGCACGTGATCGAAGGCAATATGCTCTACCTCTCCGGCCAGGGCCCGCGCGAGGCCGACGGCTTCCTGCATGCCGGCAAGGTCGGCGCTGGCATCAGTGTCGAGGGGGCCTATGGCCATGCGCGGCTGACCGGCATCAACCTGCTTGCCGTCATGCAGAATGCGCTCGGCGATCTCTCCCGGGTCAAGCGGGTGGTCAAGCTGCTCGGCATGGTCAATGCCGTGCCTGATTTCGAGGATCATCCGAGCGTCATCAACGGCTGCTCGGATCTGCTGATCGCAGTCTTCGGGCCGGCCGGCGAACATGCCCGCTCGGCCGTCGGCTTCGGCTCGCTGCCCGGCAACATCACCGTCGAGATCGAGGCGATCGTCGCCTTGCACGGCTGATGGAAGCTCGACACATTTGATCGACCGCCCCATGTTTTGTTTTTCGACCCAGAATCCTGGAGATCTCCATGTTCACTGATATCCGCCCGTCGCTCGGCCTTCGCCCTGTCATCAATGTATCGGGCACCATGACCAGCCTCGGCGCCTCGATCGTCGTTCCCGAAGCGATCAGCGCGATGGCATCGATCCTGCCGCACTTCGTCGAGATCAACGATCTGCAGCGCAAGGCAAGCGCCGTCATCGCAAGGCTGACCGGCGGCGAGGCGGGCTTCGTCACTGCCTCCTGCTCGGCCGGTATTTCGCTCGCCGTCGCCGGCGCGATCACCGGCAATAACCTGCTGGCGATCGAGAAGCTGCCGGATGTCGTGCCGGAGAAGAACGAAGTGCTGGTGCAGATGGGCCATGTCGTCAGCTACGGCGCCCCGGTCGACCAGGCAATCCGGCTTGCCGGCGGCAAGGTCGTGCTTGTCGGGCAGGCGACCTCGACGCATCGCTTCCACATGGAAAACGCCATCACCGACAAGACCGCCGCCGCCGTCTATGTCGTCTCCCACCATGTTGTCGATTACGGCCTGCTGAACCTCAAGGAATTCGTCGAGATCGCCCATGCCAAGGGCGTGCCCGTCATCGTCGATGCCGCCTCGGAATATGATCTCAGGATTTTCCTGGAGCAGGGGGCCGACATCGCCCTTTACTCCGGCCACAAATTCCTCGGCGGCCCGACCTCGGGCATCGTTGCCGGCAGAAAGGAGCTGGTGCGCCACGCCTTCCTGCAGAACATGGGCATCGGCCGCGGCATGAAGGTCGGCAAGGAGAGCATCTTCGGCGTCATGGCAGCACTTGAAGCATGGGAAAACCGCGACCATGCCGGCATCCGGGAACGCGAGACCGGCTATCTCAACTTGTGGAAGCGCACGCTCGACGGCCGCCCTGGCCTTACCGCGCTGATCGAGCCCGATCCGACCCACAATCCGCTCGAGCGGCTGCGCCTGATCGTCGATCCCGAGCAAGCCCATATCACCGCCTGGGATTTGGCCGATGCGCTTGCCAAGGGCAGCCCGCCGATCATCGTTCGCGATCATGAGGTGGAGCACCGCTATTTCTACCTCGACCCGTGCAATCTGCACGCGGGCGAGGAGACGGTCGTCGCGGAGCGCCTGGCGCAGGAACTCGACAAGGCGCGCGCCTCCAACGAGATCATCGCAACGGCGATCGAGAACCGCAGCAGGCACCGCTTCGACGGTGTGCTGCGCTGGCCGGATTGATCCGCCGCTTACCCGTCGCAAGAGGAACCACCATGGCCAGCGCCCAAATGCAACCGATCCAGACGACCACCGACGTTCTTTCCGTCGAAGGGCTGACGACATCCTTCCTGGTGGACGGCGTCTGGAAACCGGTCGTGCGCGATGTTTCCTTCACGGTGGCGCCAGCGGAGACGGTGGCGATCGTCGGCGAATCGGGCTCGGGCAAGAGCGTCACCTCGCTCTCGATTATGCGGCTGCTGCAGGCGGATACGAGCCGCGTCGAGGGCCGCGTCATGCTCGGCGGACGCGACCTTCTGGCCTTGCCGGAAAATGCCATGCGGCAGGTGCGCGGCAACGAGGTGGCGATGATCTTCCAGGAGCCGATGACATCGCTCAATCCGCTCTTCACCATCGGCGACCAGATATCCGAAGCGCTGCTCTGCCATTCCGATATGAGCAGGGCCGATGCCAAAGCCGAGACGATAAGGCTGCTGGAAAAGGTCCGCATTCCCTCGGCCGCCTCGCGCTTCGGCGAATATCCTCATCGTTTCTCCGGCGGCATGCGCCAGCGGGTGATGATCGCCATGGCGCTTGCCAGCCGGCCGAAACTGTTGATCGCCGACGAGCCGACGACGGCGCTCGATGTGACGATCCAGGGCCAGATCCTCGATCTCATCAAGATGCTGCAGGACGAGGAGGGAACCTCCGTTCTGTTCATCACCCATGACATGGGCGTCGTTGCCGAGATCGCCGACCGGACGGTGGTGATGTATCGCGGCGAACAGGTGGAAAGCGGCGTTACCGCCGATATCTTCCACCGCGGCAAACATCCGTATACGAGAGCGCTACTGTCAGCCGTGCCGGTGCTCGGCTCGATGCAGGGCAGGCAAAGGCCGCTGCGCTTTCCCGTGGTCAATACCGCAACGGGGGAATCCGACATTCCCGCCGAGGTCGCCGATACGGTGGCAGCAACGCCGGTCCTGCAGGTGAAGAACCTCACCAAGCGCTTCGACATTCATTCCGGCCTGTTCGGCCGGCTCACCAGCCGGGTGCATGCCGTCGAAAACGTCTCCTTCGATCTTCATGCCGGCGAGACGCTGTCGCTCGTCGGCGAATCCGGCTGCGGCAAATCGACGACCGGCCGCGCCATCATGCGGCTGATCGAGCCGCAGGCCGGTTCCGTTCTCGTCGAGGGCAGGGAGGTGCTCGGCCTCGACCGGAAGGATCTGCGCGAGATGCGCAAGTCGGTGCAGATGATCTTCCAGGATCCCTTTGCCAGCCTCAATCCGCGCATTACGGTCGGCGCAGCTATCGCCGAACCCTATCTCGAGCACAGGATGGGCAACGCGAAACAGGCAAAGGATGTCGTCGCCGATCTGCTGGTGAAGGTCGGTCTCTCCTCGGATATGGCCGCCCGTTATCCGCATGAGTTTTCCGGCGGCCAGCGCCAACGCATCTGCATCGCCCGCGCGCTCGCATTGCAGCCGAAGGTCATTGTCGCCGACGAAAGCGTCTCGGCGCTCGACGTCTCGATCAAGGCGCAGGTCATCAACCTGATGCTCGACCTGCAGCAGGGCCTCAACCTTGCCTTCCTGTTCATCTCGCACGACATGGCCGTGGTCGAGCGCGTCAGCCATCGCGTAGCGGTGATGTATCTCGGCGAGATCGTCGAGATCGGCCCGCGATCCGCGGTCTTCGAAAATCCGCAGCATCCCTATACGAAAAAACTCATCGCGGCAGTGCCGGTGCCGGATCCCGACCGTCGCCACGAAAAGCGGATGGTGGCGAATGACGAGATCAAGAGCCCAATGCGCCCGGTCGACTATCAGCCTGCAAGCACGTCTTATCGCGAAGTCGGGCCGGGCCACCTTGTCATGGCGGATCGCTAAGACTTGCCATCGCGTTTCGGATCTGACGGGCGTTATTCCATCGACAGGATCATGTTGCGCACGACGGGGTAGATTTCCCCCTCCCAGCGGCGGCCGCTGAAGACGCCGTAATGTCCGACATTGGCCTGAAGATGATGGCGCTTCAGATGTGGGCGTAGCGCCCGACAGAGATCGTGCGCGGCCGAGGTCTGGCCGAGTGCGCAGATATCGTCGCGCCCGCCCTCGACGGTCAAAAGCGCCGTGTTGCGGATCTGGCCGGGATCGACCTTGCGGCCATGATGGGTCAGGTCGCCGGTCGCGATTTCCGCCTTCTGGAAGACGCGTTCGATGGTTTCGATGTAGAATTCCTCGGTGAGGTCGAGCACGGCGAAATATTCGTCGTAGAAATTCTTGATCTTGCCGGCTTCGGCCGTCTCGCCCTTCGCCAGATGGTCGTAGAGCTTGCGATGGGCGTCCTGGTGGCGCTGCATGTTCATCGACATGAAGGCGACAAGCTGGAGGAAACCGGGATAGACGCGCCGTCCCGCACCCCGATAACGCCAGGGAACGTCCGCGATCAGCGAGTTCTCGAACCAGGCGAGCGACTTCGATACGGCAAGTTCGTTGACCGTGGTCGGGCTCTCGCGCGGATCAATCGGACCGGCCATCAGCGTCATGGTCCGCGGGGTGGCGGGATGCCGCTCTTCCGACATCACGGCAACGGCGGCCAGCGCCTGCACGCAGGGTTGGCAGACGGCAAGGATATGAGCGCCCGGACCGATCTCCTCCAGGAAATGCATGATATAGTCCACATAGTCGTCCATGCCGAAGCGTCCGGCCGACGGCGGCACGTCACGGGCGTTGGCCCAGTCGGTGATATAGACGTCGTGGTCGCGCAGCAGGGTCTGCACGGTGCCACGCAGCAGCGTGGAAAAATGGCCGGACAGCGGTGCGACGACCAGCACCCGCGGCCGCTTTGCATCGGTGTCCGTTGCAAAGCGCAGCAGCGTGCCGAAGGGCATGTCGAGCACGGTCTCGACAGTGACGGGCATCACGCGATTGCCGATCATGACCGACGTAATAGCGAAATCCGGACGTTGGTGGGTGATCTCGAAGCGTGAGATCATCTCCAGCGCGGCGGCGAAGTGCCGTCCCATTTCGCTGCCGGATCCCCAAAGCGCTGTCGCGGAGAAGATCTGCAGGCGCCGCGCCAGATCGCGGAGCGGCGCGATGAGATCATCCTGGAACTGATAGGCCTGGTAGAGCATGGCCGAAATCTCCCGCACTGCCGCATCGATGCGGCAGTGCAAAAAATGCTAGTGGAATATGTCCTGCCATGCGAGAAGATTATCGAGGAAGAAACAACATTGTCCGACAAGGATACGAGCCGATGTCGCAGGCGGCACTGACGATTTCCTCGAAAAACTACTCTTCATGGTCTCTGCGTAGCTGGCTGCTGTGCCGGATGGCCGGGCTGGACTTCGCCGAAGTCCTTGTGGAGCTGGATGACGAGGCGCGCCAGGAACTGCTTCTGCTTTCACCGTCGGTTCTGGTGCCGAGGCTGACCCATGACGATGTGACGGTCTGGGACACGTTGGCGATCGCCGAATATCTCCATGAGGTCGCGCCCACTGCCGGGCTCTGGCCCACCGAGCGCGCGGCGCGCGCCCGCTGCCGGTCGGTTTCGGGCGAGATGCATTCGGGTTTCCACAATCTGCGCTCGGCATTGCCGATGAACCTCAAGGCGCGGCATGCGAGTTTCAAGATATTTTCGGGCGCGCGGCCTGATGTCGAGCGTGTCAAGGCGATCTGGACCGAATGCCTCGAGGCAAGCGGCGGCCCGTGGCTGTTCGGGATCACGCCGACCGTCGCCGATGCGATGTATGCGCCGGTCTGCACCCGATTCCGCACCTATGCGGTGGAGCTCGAACCGCAGCTCGAAGCCTATGTCGAGACGGTGCTGTCCTGGCCGCTGATGGGCCAATGGACGGAGGGAGCGATGATCGAGCCGGATGAGATCGTCGAGTTGGAAGTCGAGTTCTGACCGGAACGCAGCGGTGCGGCTCCGCATCGACTTTCACGCGACGAATTAAGAGTTGCCTGCAAGGTGAGCGGCGCATAAATCAGATGCAGTGCTACATGCCGCGAAATCTGGACCAATGAACAGAGATTATTATTCCAAACTCGGCGGACTGCCGCCGCAAACCGAGCTGCTTTCCAGCAAAGCCGTTTTCACCACAGCCTACGCGGTCATCCCGCGCAGCGTCATGACCGACATCGTCACCAGCGTCCTTCCTCACTGGACGGGAACGCGGGCTTGGGTTCTCTCCCGGCCGCTCTCCGGTTTCTCCGAGACCTTCTCGCAATATGTGATGGAGGTCCAGCCCGGCGGCGGAAGCGACCGGCCGGAGCCCAACAAACGGGCCGAAGCGGTCCTGTTCGTCGTCGAAGGCGAGATGACGGTGGAGCTCGACGGCAACAGCCATGCGCTGCGCGCCGGTTCGTTCGCCTATCTTCCGGCGGGCTCGGTCTGGCGCCTGAAAAATAGCGGCTCGACGGCGGCAAAATTCCACTGGATTCGAAAGGCCTTTCAGGAGGTCGAGGGGCTGGAGCCGCCGCCGGCGATCTTCACGCATGAGGACCAGCACACCATCTCGGCAATGCCCGATACCGATGGACGCTGGGGGACGACCCGGTTCATCGATCCGGCCGATGTCCGCTACGACATGCACGTGAATATCGTGACTCTGGAGCCGGGCGCCGTGATCCCCTTCATGGAAACCCATGTCATGGAGCATGGTCTCTATGTGCTGGAGGGCAAGGCGGTCTATCGGCTGAACCAGGATTGGGTCGAGGTCGAGGCCGGCGACTTCATGTGGCTGCGCTCCTTCTGCCCGCAGGCATGTTACGCCGGCGGCCCCGGCCGTTTCCGCTACCTGCTCTACAAGGACGTCAACCGTCACATGACGCTCTGGTAGGATCTGGAGCGGTTCAGCTTTTCATGGAAATGCAGAACCGCTCTAACCTTTTGTTTTATCGCAATTCCGGACGGAAAACCGCTTTGCACTTTTCCTGGAATTGCTTGGGCGAAGGAACGATGAAGCTCGAAAGCGAACGTCTGATTTTGAGACCCTGGCGACAGCAGGATCGCAAACCCTTCGCTGCGATCAATGCCGAGCCCGACGTCGTCAGATATCTCAATCCTCTGACCGACGAACAGTCGAATGCGATGCTCGACCGCATCGACCGGCACTTCGAGGACCATGGCTGGGGGTTTTGGGCGCTGGAGGAGAAGGAAAGCGGCGCGTTGATCGGTATGTGCGGCCTCGCCAAGGTTTCGCCGGCTTTGCCGTTTGCGCCTGCAGTCGAAATCGGTTGGCGGCTTTCAGCGTCGCGGCACGGCGCCGGATATGCGCGCGAGGCCGCGGAACGCTCTCTCGATTTTGCGTTCAACACGCTGAAGCTTGACCGCATCGTCAGCTTCACGGTGCCCGCAAACAGCAATTCCTGGGGTTTGATGAGACGACTGGGGATGAATCGGATCGGTGAGTTCAATCATCCCAGTTTCGCCGAGGGGCATCCGTTGCGCCATCACGTGCTCTATGAACTGCGGTCATCAAACGGTATGTGACCTCCCACGCATCGGCACCAACCGTGAGGGCGCGTTTATAGTTGAGCAACTTATGATTGTAAAACTGGCGTAATCAACATTATGGAACAAAAAGGTGCTTTACAACCACCGAGAACCGCCTCTCCAATAAACCCCGCCAATCATTCATGATGGCACGTTGTCTGCAATGATGCCACGCGTTGCCGGAGGCGCCCAGACATTCACCGAATTCAGGTGAATCTGCCCCGCGCACCGGTTTCTCGGAGCTTTCTCGGTCAGGTCGTTCGTCCAAGCGTAGAAAGTGCATCCTGCAGTCTGAGTGCCGCCAATGCTTCGGTTGCCTCATCCGAAGACCATCCCGCTTCCAACGCCGCAGACAGGACCAGCGATTCCGTTTGAAGCTCGAGCTTCTCATAAAGCGGCTCGATGGCTTCGCGCGCTGTTACAACGTGCTGGTCTGGTGGGGTGATGGGTGTGGCGGCAACCGTAGGCATGAAATGCTCCTCCTATTGAACGCTAAGGTTCGAAACCCGTTAGGGGCATCCTTGTTCCATTCATATCGCCTTTTCGGTCTTCGAGCGGCCAAGCGAATGACGCCACATATATGGCAAAATTTCCTCCATCGCAGGAACGCGCGAATGATAATTGCCGGCGGGATCTTCTTGTGGTCGCCGACAGTCCCCTGTCTGGTGATAGATGCGTTCGGGTCGAGCAGAAACGCGACCAACGTGCTTGCACTCTGCGCCTCTACTTCGAGCTTGTCATCCAATAAACGCAGCCCCTGCTCGCCTCCAAGCCATCACCGCGCCGTGCGTGGTGAGCAAGAATCACCGTCGGCGCGTTCGTCCAGGCATTACAAATCAATCACGATATCGCCCTCAGGTTTTGCGCAACAGATCAGCACATTGCCATCCGCCGGCGCGTCGACAGGGTCCGGCTGGTAGCCGACACTTCCCTCCACAAGTCCGGTCTCGCAAGTGTGACAGACGCCGGTTCGGCACGACCATCGCACCGGCACGTCGCAGGCCTCGGCCAGTTCGAGCAAGTTCTGGAATGTCGGCTCCCAGCGCACATTGAGGCCGGTGCGGGCAAACGACACCAGCGGCCCCGAGCCTGGAAGCCCCGCCGGCAAATGTGGCGGCCGGCGAGGCGAAGCAGCTATGCCGGGTGTGATCGACGGACCGGCGCCGAACATCTCGGTGTGGATGCGATCCGGCGCGATGCCCAAGGCAGCAAGGCCGACGCTCAGATCGCTCATGAAGCTCGATGGTCCGCAGACATAGACGTCACAATCGCGCGGCAGGTTAAGCAACTTGAGCGCCTGCGCATCCAGATGGCCGCGAGCGTCGAAATCGATATCAGGCCGATCCTTAGGGTCGGGAGAGCTGTAGCAAATATGGCTGTGGTGGTGAGGAAGCCTCTTCAGCAGCCCGCGCGCCTCCTCGGCAAACGGATGTTCGCGGCCATTGCGGGTTCCGTATAACCACCAGACCTCCCGGGGCGATGCTTCGGCCGCCAAAACATGAAGCATCGCCAGCACCGGCGTCACTCCAATCCCGGCACTCAACAGAACAACCGGTGTATCGCCCGGCCGCAATATGAAACTGCCGCGCGCCGCACTTGCCTGCACGATGTCGCCGACCTGTAGCTCGTCGTCGATGTAGCCGCTGGCTGCGCCATGGACCTCCCGCTTGACGCTGACGCGATAATGCGTGACGCTGGGCTCGCCCGACAGCGAATAGCTGCGCATCAGCGCAGGCGCCGGATCCCGTCCGAGCCGCAGCACCACGAACTGCCCGGGGAGTGCGGCGGCAACAGGCTGGCCATCCGCCGGTTCGAGCACGAGGGAAACCACGCTGCCGCTTTCGCGCACCTTGCGCAACACACGCACCGGGCGGAACCCGCGCCATGCCGGAGGCAGGCCGGGAGCAGCTGTCAGCCCGGCATTTCCTGTCGTCGCGCCCTCCTTCCGCTCCTGCTTGAGTATGGCCTCGAAAGAATGACGCCAGCCTGCGCTCAGCGGCGGGATGCGCAACGCGCGCTCCAACTGATCGCGCGGGTGACCCGGCATATAAAGCAGCGCGTTGATCTCGAAAACGCTCATGCCCTCGGGCCCGGACGCCACCTTCGTGATCTCGTCGCCGGCCTGCACTTCGCCTTCCTCCAGCACACGGAAATAGAAACCAGGTCGACCATGTTTGACCACCAGCGCGGCCATCTCTGGCTCGTCCATGCGTATGCCGAGCCGGTAGCAGGTGACGCGCGGTTGCGTCGCCTCGAACAAAGCGCCGCCGATCCTGTAACGGTCTCCAATGCAGACCTCTGCATCCGGCAACCCATCGACGGTGAAATTCTCGCCGAACTGACCGTAAACGAAGTCGTCTCGGCGCAATTGCTCCTGCCAGTACCGATAGGAATCGATCTGATAGACAAAGACTGCGCGGCGTTCGCCGCCGTGGCCAGCCAGATCGCCTTGTCCATCGCCGTCCACGTTCAGGCGCCGCACCATGCGCGGGCCGTCGACCGGCGTCTTCCAAATGGCGGTGTAAACGATCTTGCCCTGCCAGGTGACGTTGCGCGGCAGGCCGACATTGACCGAAAGCAAGCGTACCATGACATTTCTCCCGAATGACGATCACCGCAATTTCGAGATCGACGGAGGGTGGCTACAGCGTCAATCTGAGTTCCAGATAGTGTTCGGTCAAAGTCGTCAAGGTGAAGGCTCTGCTAAGGCCGCTCGGATTTGGCAACAGCCAGACACCTGCGCCGGCAAATTCCTCCGACTGCCGACCCCATTCAACATTGGCTCGAAGACTGATAGCCGCGTATGCCGCCTTTCCAAGAAAAGCCAGATTGGCTGGCGCGAACTTTCGTATCTTGTTTTCCAGGATGGGCGCGGCGCTGAGGTAATCCTGCCTCTTAAGCTCGCTTGCGCTTTTTGTCGGACGTGAAACCGCGGATGTCAGACCACAGCCATATTCCAACAACGCGCGCTCTTCATCCGCCCGCAGCAGGCGCGGTGTAAATCCGGCCAGATGCAGGACGCGCCAAAAACGGTTGCTCGGGTTCGAGAAATTATGGCCGTCGCGAACCGCGGACAGAGCAGGATTCAATCCGCAGAATACCACGGAAAGGCCAGGAGTGAGGATTTCCGACAATCCGGCTCTTGGCATCGTGGGGTCGCTTGGGCCGTTGAGGTTTGCGGACGTGGCATCATCTTGCATTATGGGATATCGCTCGAATTAAGCCTGTCAAATATACCAACCGTGCGTCGATCGAAACGAGCTTCCTGAACACCGTCAAGAAGAGGCCGGTCTAACAGACACGCAGTGCTAATCATGTTGCTGGAAATGTCGATGAATGGTCTTACCGCATAATTCCTGAAATCGGAATCGATTTCAGGAATTATGCGGCCATTCAAAGTGCACAGCGTCTTTTGCGGCTCTCAAAAGACGCGCGATGCGGTAGTGACAATCTGAAAATATCCGCTGCAATCGATTCTTTGACGGGATCTTCATGACCATCGAAGCCGCACGAAATCCGCATCCGATCTATTTTGCCGGAGCTTTTGCCACGGGCGGGCTCCTGACTTTTATGGTGCACCTCAACGGCGAGTTGGCCCGTTATGGGAATCCCCTGTTCTCATCTTGGACCGCCCACGGCACGGGCATCATCGCAGCCGTCATTCTTCTTTTGCTGATCCACCGGCGCCGCAGACCTAAGCCGGAACAAACCTTGCGCGCGCCTTTATGGGCCTATTTCGGTGGGATATCCGGCGCGGCAACGGTCATGCTGACCTCGACCGCGGTCAACTCACCGCTCGGGCTCTCAGGCACCCTGGCTTTGGGTTTGGCAGGCCAGGTCGCCTTCAGCGTCGCAGCCGACAGTTGGGGATTGTTTGGTCTGCCAAAGCGCCGTCCGGATAGACGAGACATCGTAGCACTCGGCTTGGTCGTCATGGGGGCTGCGCTGATTATCCTGCTTGGGCGAGGTGCGGCATGACGGTGTTCATTCTCCTGGCTTGCCTGGGCGGTGTGCTCGTCGGTCTCAGTCGTCAGCTCAATGGGCGGTTGAGCATATCCACCACACCGCTGATCGCATCCTTCTGGAACCATGCCGTGGGCTTTGCCGTCCTCACCTGCCTTGGTCTCTTTGTCGGGGGCCTGCTTCCTGCAGGCGCTGCCGATGCGCCTTGGTATGCCTATCTGGGTGGTCCCATCGGCGTCATCTTCGTGGCGGCGGGCAGTTGGGTCATTGCTCGAATAGGCGCGGTCAATTCGGCTCTGCTGATCATCGGTGGCCAGATGGTGACAGGGGTGGCGTTTGATTATATCAGCGCCGTTCCAGCATCATTTTGGGCGAACGCGGCCGGAATTGTTCTCATCGTCGGCGGAATGATGGTCAGTCGGCGACGACGCAAAGCTGGCGGCTCGCAATAGCCGGACAGGACATTTGCCCGTCGGCGGTGATCACCCCCGGCCCCCGTTAACTGCAATCTCAGGCGAGGTATTTCGTAAACCAGTCGACCGTTCGCTGCCAGGCGAGCTTGGCCGCCGCCTCATCGTAGCGCGGCGTGGAATCATTGTGGAAGCCGTGATTGACGTTAGGGTAGATGTAGGCCTCGAATGTCTTTCCCGCCGACTTCAGCGCAGCTTCATAGGCCGGCCAGCCTTCGTTGATGTCCTTGTCCAGCCCGGCATAATGGAGAAGCAGCGGCGCCTTGATCTTCGGCACGTCTTCGGAGCGCGGCTGCCTGCCGTAAAAGGGCACGGCCGCGGCAAGTTCCGGATAGGCCACTGCCGCCGCGTTGGCCACGCCGCCGCCATAGCAGAAGCCGGTGACGCCGACTTTGCCGGTGGTGAGTTCGCTATGCATCAGGAATTCCACGGCTGCGAAGAAATCGTTCATCAGCTTTTCCGGGTCGACCTTTTGCTGGAGTTCCCGCCCCTTTTCATCGTTGCCAGGGTAGCCTCCGACCGACGTCAGTCCATCCGGCGCAAGTGCAATGAAACCTGCCTTTGCCACGCGCCGCGCCACATCCTCGATGTAGGGGTTCAGACCTCTATTCTCGTGAACGACCACCACGGCCGCGACTTTGCCGGCCGCTTTTGCGGGGCGGACGAGATAGCCGCGGACATCGCCATTTCCCTTTGGAGAGGGATAGGTGATGTATTCGGCTAATATATCGGGATCGGTGAACTCAACCTGTGTCGCCAGCGCATAATCAGGGCTCAGCGAAGAAAGAATGGTGGCTGCCGTCACGCCGCGGACAGCGAATTTGCCGGCTCGGTCGAGAAACTCGCGCTTGGTAATTTTCCCGTGCGCGTAATAATCGTAGAGTTCGAGAAGTTCCTGGGGGAAATCCTTGGCTGTCATGCGGGTCATGATGGCTCCTCCTTGCCTTCGGGTCTCGCACTATCCTACACACGTAAACTCGCGGCTCTTTTCAACATTTCGCGAGTTCTGCGTGAGCTTGCCGGGGCGATCATTGGCTGCGCCAACAGTCGCTGAATTCGCTGCCCCGGCGTCAAGAAGATGCGCCCTATTCGCTTTGGCAATCGGCGCCCGGCCGGTCGCAGGCAGCAATCGACGCCGGCTACCGATCTATGAAAATTAATTTCATACTCGCGCTTTGAGGCCCGTTTTCTATTGACGCCTTCCGATTTTTGTCCCAACTTAAAGAAAATAAATTACTAAATGGGAACTTGATCGGCATGAAAGTGGGAATCATCGGGCTAGGATTCCGGCTCGGCTATCTCGGCTATGTTTTCAAGGCAATCGATAGCAGCTTCGACATTGTCGGCTATGTGGATCCGGAACCCGCCGGACTTCCTGGATTGACGGAAAAGGGCATTTCAGTCGGCAAGGCCTATGGTTCGCCGGAAGAATTGCTCGCCTCCGAAAAGCTCGATCTGCTGATGATCGGCTCTCCCAATCATATGCATCTCGACCATATCAGGCTCGGACTTCAAGCCGGTCTCAAGGTCTTCTGCGAAAAGCCGATCGTCACCACGATCGCTGAAAGCATCGAACTTGCCCATCTGATGGCAAAATTCGGCCACGAGCGACTGATGGTCGGTCTCGTCTTGCGTTATTCTCCGCTCTACAAGGATCTGCGCGCCATCCAGGCCGAGGGCAAGCTTGGTCAGATCGTCTCTATCGAGGCCTCCGAACATATCGAGCCTTATCACGGTGCCTTCTTCATGCGCGACTGGCGCCGTTACGAGCGCTATTCCGGCAGCTTCATGCTGGAGAAATGCTGCCACGACCTCGACCTCTATAATGGCGTCGTCGGTGCGCGGCCGGAGCGGGTCGCAAGTTTCGGCGGCCGCAAGAGCTTCATTCCTGCGAACGACCCGGCGCGCGAAGGCATCAACGACCTCGAGCTTTTCCATCGCAAGCCAAGCGGCTGGATGGGCTCGGACAAGGTGTTCGACAGCGACGCCGATATTATCGATTATCAGGTGGCGATCGTCGAATATGCCAATGGCGTCGGCATGAACTTCCACACCAATCTGAATGTGCCCGACCAATTCCGCCGCTTCGCCATCATGGGCTCGCGCGGCATGGCCGAAGGCGATTTCGTTCGCGGTTATCTCGATGTGCACGAACAACTGACCGGCAGCAAGATCGTCGAAAACAAATATGCCGCCACCGAGCTCTCCCAGCACTACGGTGCCGACGAACAGATGGCGAGCGACCTGCTTGAAAGCGTGCGCACCGGGCTCGAACTTCCCGTGTCCACGCTGAATGCGCTCGAAGCCGGCATCCTCGCCTTGGCGATGGACGAAGCGAGGATGAAGAAAACGGTCGTCGATCTCAGAGCCATCTGGGACCGCTTCGACGAAGCCCTTCACGCAAGAGCGGCTTGAGGGGGGCGGCAGGATGAGTGTTCAAAGAAGCACCTTCATCTTCGCTTGCATCCTTCTTCTTCCGGCTGTGCTCTATGTTCTGGCGATCGTCGCCTATCCGCTGGTCGATACCTTCATTCTCTCCTTCACCGACGCGTCCCTCAGGAAGACCACCAATTGGGTGGGCTGGGTCAATTACGAGAAGATCTTCAACGAGCGGTTTGCTGAAGTCATCATCCGCACCTTCATCTGGACCTTCTTCTCGGTCGCCCTGAAAATGGTGATCGGCACCTTCGGGGCGACGATGCTGAACGCCGCGGTCCCCGGCCGCTCATTGTTCCGGCTTTTGACCATGCCGCCATGGATCGTGCCGATGGCGATCGGCATCTTCATGTGGGGCTGGATGTATAACGGCCAGTTCGGGATGATCTCCGGCATGTTGCAGCGCTTCGGTCTGGTCGACGGCCCGGTCGCCTTCCTCGCTTATGGAAGCACCGCCTTCTGGGCCACGATCGTCACCGACGTGTGGATCGGCGTGCCGCTGGTGACGATCTACTTCCTGGCGGCGATCCAATCCATTCCGAAGGATCTCTACGAGGCCGCCTGGACCGACGGCGCCGGCCGCTGGTACCGCTTCCGCCGCATCACGCTGCCGCTGATGATTCCGGCGATCATCACCATGTCGATGCTGTCGCTGATCGCCACCTTCAACTCGTTCGACATCATCTGGATCCTGACGCAGGGCGGACCGAGCGGCGAGACGACGACGATGATCATCGATACCTACCAGACCGCGATCGGCTCGAAGAAATACGGTGAAGGTGCAGCGCGCGCCGTTTTGATCTGCATCTTCCTGTCGCTCTTCTGCTTCGCCTATTTCCGCGTCACCCGCCGCCTCAATCCGGAGAAGCGCGCATGAGCAATGCAGCCATGATCGACCGTTACCGCTGGTGGGAAATCATCCTGATCTATTGCGGCATCGCGCTGTTTCTTTTCTTCGTGCTGTCGCCCTTCGTCGAAGGTTTCCTGGTGTCGCTGAAGCCGCTCAGCCAGCTCTTCTCCTCGCCCTACCGCTTCTGGCCGGAGAACGGCTCGTTCGAAGCCTATCGGACGATGTGGATCAGCGTGCCGGGCTTCGGGCGCTATATCTTCAACTCGTTCTTCATCTCGGTCATCGTCACGCTGATTGTGCTCGGCCTGGTCATTCCGGCGGCCTATGCCTTCGCGAAGTTCGAATTCAAGGGCATGGGCATCCTGCTCGGCGCCTTCCTGACCGTGAACATGTTCTCGGGCGCCGTGCTGTTGATCCCGCTCTTCCGGCTGATGCGGAGCATTGGCGTGCTCAACACCTATCTCGCCATGATCGTGCCTGGCGTCGCCTTCCTGATCCCTTCGGCGATCTGGCTGCTGCGCACCTACATGATCCGTATTCCGCAGGAACTCAACGAAGCGGCCTACATGGATGGCGCCAGCCATTTTTACACGCTGCGCCGGGTCATCCTGCCGATTGCGATGCCGGGGATTATCGTCGTCGCCATCACCACCTTCATCGGCGCCTACGCCCAGCAATTCATCTTCGCGCTGACGTTCAACTCGAAGACCGAATACATGCCCTTGCCGGTGGGGCTCTTTGCTTACTTCGGCAAGCAGGAGGTCATCTGGAACGAGCTGATGGCGGCTTCCTTCGTCGGCATCGCGCCGGCGATGGTCGTCATCTTCTTCCTTCAGCGCTACCTTGTCGGCGGGCTGACCGCCGGTGCGGTGAAACAATAAGACCAAAAAACGAGTGAACAGCTAACACAAGAATGGGAGTTACGACGTGAGCATATCAATCAAGACAGGCCTTATGGCGCTCGCCCTGCTCGGTTCGACGGCACTGACCACGGTCACTGTCCAGGCGGCCGACAAGGAAATCAGCTGGATCTATTGCGGCGACACGATCGATCCGGTCCACACCAAATATATCAAGCAGTGGGAAGAAAAGAACACCGGCTGGAAGATCACTCCGGAGGTCGTCGGATGGGCACAGTGCCAGGACAAGGCAACGACGCTCGCCGCCGCCGGCACGCCGGTGGCGATGGCCTATGTCGGCTCGCGCACGCTGAAGGAATTCGCCCAGAACGATCTTATCGTCCCGGTGCCGATGACCGACGATGAAAAGAAGACCTATTACCCCCACATCGTCGACACGGTGACCTTCGAGGGCAACCAGTGGGGCGTTCCGATCGCCTTCTCCACCAAGGCGCTTTATTGGAACAAGGATCTCTTCAAGAAGGCTGGCCTCGACCCCGAGACGCCGCCGAAGACCTGGGCCGAAGAAATCCAGATGGCAAAGACCATCAAGGAAAAGACCGGCATTCCGGGCTTCGGTCTCTCCGCCAAGACCTTCGACAACACGATGCACCAGTTCATGCATTGGGTTTACACCAATAATGGTGCGGTGACCGATGCTGAAGGCAAGGTCACGCTGGATAGCCCCGAAATCCTCGCTGCGCTGAAGGCCTACAAGGACATCGTCCCCTACTCTGAAGAAGGCCCGACGGCCTATGAGCAGAACGAAGTCCGCGCCATCTTCCTCGATGGCAAGGTCGCCATGATCCAGGCCGGTTCGGGTGCCGCCGACCGTCTGAAGAAGACGCAGATCAGCTGGGGTATTACGACGCTGCCGCTCGGTCCGAACGCCAAGGGTCCGGGCACGCTGCTGATCACCGACAGCCTGGCGATCTTCAAGGGTTCGGGCGTCGAGGACAAGGCGACGGAATTCGCCAAGTTCATCACCTCTCCGGATGTCCAGTCGGAATACGAGTTGCAGGGCGGCGCCGGCCTCACCCCGTTGCGCCCCTCGGCAAAGGTCGACGAGTTCGTCGCCAAGGATCCCTACTGGAAGCCCTTGATCGACGGCATCAGCTATGGTGGCCCCGAGCCGCTCTTCACCGACTATAAGGGCTTCCAGAACTCGATGATCGAAATGATCCAGTCGGTGGTGACTGGCAAGGCCGAACCGGAAGCCGCACTGAAGAAGGCTGCCGGCGAAATCGAGGCCTTCAAGTAAACTCTCCCGAGGCTCCCGGGGTCGCGGCATAAGCTGCGACCCCTCCCCTATATCGAATGTGCGAAGACCGCCGGCGGAGACAGATTTTTGGGACAGCTCCTTCTCAACAAAGTTCAGAAATTCTACGGCGACTACGAAGTTCTGAAGGGCGTGCAGCTCGAAGTGAGGAACGGCGAATTCGTCGTCTTCGTCGGCCCGTCGGGCTGCGGCAAATCCACCCTGCTGCGGATGATCGCCGGTCTCGACGCGACGACCGCCGGCGACATCGTCATTAATGGCGTCAGGGTCAACGACCTACCGCCGGTCAAGCGCGGCATCGCTATGGTTTTCCAGTCCTACGCGCTCTATCCGCATATGACAGTCTTCGAGAACATTGCCTTCCCGCTTCGCGTCGAAAAGATGGAAGAGGAAAAGCTCAAGGCCAAGGTCGAAAACGCGGCGCGCATCCTGCATCTCGAACAGCGGCTGCAGCAGAAACCCGGCATGTTATCCGGCGGCCAGCGCCAGCGCGTCGCGATCGGCCGCGCCATCGTGCGCGAACCGAAGATATTCCTGTTCGACGAGCCGCTTTCCAACCTCGACGCGGCGTTGCGCGCCGACATGCGCATCGAGCTTGCCAAGCTGCACAGGCAGTTGAAGGCGACGATGATCTATGTAACACACGACCAGGTCGAGGCCATGACCATGGCCGACCGTATCGTCGTGCTCGACGCCGGCGATATCTCTCAGACCGGGGCGCCGCTGGAGCTTTATCATAAGCCCGCGAACCAGTTCGTCGCCGGCTTCATCGGCAATCCGAAAATGAATTTTCTGCCTGTGACCTGTAAAAGCGTCAGCGCCAATGGCGTCGAGGTGGATTATCAGGGCCAGACAGCCCTCCTGCCCGTGACGCCGCGCGACGGCATGGCCGGCAAGGCTTTGACGCTCGGCATCCGGCCGGAGCATATCCAGCTTAACGGCGGCGATATCGTCTTTACCGTGACCCCGACGGTCATCGAGCGCCTCGGGGCAAATACGGTCGCTTACGCCTCGCTCAACGGAGAGGCCGAGAATTTCTGCGCGATGCTGCCGGGTAGCGTCGGCATCCGCGCGGACGCGCCAGTCGCGACCGGCATCAACGCCGCAGATTGCCATTTGTTCGACAAGGCCGGCGCTGCCTTCGAGCGGCGCGTGGAACTGACCGAAATCGATATGAACATGATCAATCCCACGGCGGTCTGAAGCGACTGGCTTCGTGTCGGCGGCCGCCACAGGACCCTCTGCCAATCGGACGGCAGTTCTCGCGGCGTTCGGTCCGCTTTTCTACTGGTGCCCGGAGGCTAAACAAGCCTTTTGACCGCGGGTGTTGCGAAGCTGCCAGTCGTCACGCCTCTGCACCAAATCCGTGGCGGGCAACGGTCACCAGAAACATCAGCATCGAGGCCAAGTCAGCATCGCGTCGGCACTCGCCAGAGCGGGCGAACCTCCGGCCATGACCATGGCAACACCTGGGACCATGAGAGCGACACCGAGGATGGCAAGTCCGGCGTGAACGCGGGGAAGTTTCCCCCAGCACTGTGGTGGGGGTCAGCCGGTAGTACAGGCCAAACAACGCCAGCGTCGTCCATCCCACCAGGTTGAGATGCGCATGGGCCGGCGCCGGCAAGTGATCCTCGCTGATTGCCGTCTGGATCCCCCAAACCATGCCAGAGGTGCCACACACGACCGCCGCGAGAAAAAAAGATAAAGGCGATGTCACGCTTATCAGCCTCTCTGCGCCAGCCCGGGGCCGGTAAACTGCGAACCATATCGTGCCGCACATTCGGCAACCGCGGCGATGTCACGCGGTATTTGAAAACCGGCTGCGGCGACTTCTTCGAAAAAAGCTTCAAAGCCACCCGGCGTCAGCACGGCGATGCAAACAGCGCCGTCAGGACCGGTGCGGAAGCTATGACGCTTGCCACGTGGTATATGCGCAGTCTCCATCGGACCGCGCCGAAACACGGTGCCCTCAAGTTCGAAATCAATGACGCCTTGCAGCACAAGGAAAGTTTCGTCCTCGGCCTCATGGATGTGCGAAGGCGGGCCTTCGAGCGGGCCGGCAACGCCGTGGACGATGGACATGGCGCCTTGCGTTTCGGCGGAGGACAACAGGATGCGATAGGTGGTGCCGTTCCAGCTATGAGACTGCTGTGGCTGGGTATATATGTTCATGATATAGGGACCTTCGTGGTCGGTTGATCGGAATGCCATTGAAATAGCGCACCGCCGGGCTTGTGATAAATTGGATGATTATATCGACTGAATTGATCCTATGAATTTATCCGCGTTCGACCTCAACCTATTGAAAGTGCTCGATGCCTTGTTGCGCGAACGGTCTACCGTGCGCGCCGGGGAGCGAGTTGGCCTATCGCAGCCGGCCGTGTCGGCGGCCCTTGGGCGGTTGCGCGCTGCCTTCGGCGATCCACTGCTGATGCGCGATGGCCAGCAAATGCGCCCGACCGAATTTGCGCTTGCTTTGGTGTTACCGCTGACGCAACTGCTTGAGGATTCAAGCCGCCTCTTGAACCCGGCAAGCTTCGATCCAATCAGTGCGGTGCAGACTTTCCGCATTGCAGCGTCGGATTTTTTCACCGAGATGATGCTTCCCGGCCTAATGGCTAACCTGGAACAGCGGGCACCGGGTATTTCGCTGCGCTATACCGACTCGCTCAATCTTCAGACTATGGACGACCTACGAGAAGCCAGGCTGGATCTGATCTTGTTGCCTGCGGGCAATTTTTCGCCCTGGGTCGATTGGCGACCGATCTTTCACGCCAGTTACGTTGTTGTTGCGCGGCAGGATCATCCGGTTCTACGTCAGCATGGTGTTACGCCGGCGGCGGCGATGCCCGTCGAACTATATTGCAGGCTGCGCCACGCCGCCTTCCGCGTCATCGAGATGGCGCCCGATCGAGAAACTGCCGCACTTGCTGCATTGGGCCTGCAAGTGAGGTTGTCCTCTCGGTGCCGACCTTTGCGGCCGTCTTGCGGTCTGTGGCCGCGACAGACCTTGTCGGAATTGTACCGCGCCGGATGGCCGTGAAAGTTGCCATCGCAGAGGGGCTTGCCGTTCATCCGCTGCCCTTTGCTTTGCCGCCGACACTGTTGGCAATGATTTGGCACCGGCGCAATTCCGCATCCCATGCACATGCTTGGCTGCGCGATCAGGTCTCCGAAATACTCACGCTACTCGATGATCTTGAACAGTCCAGCGTCGGTAGTTTGGTGTTGGGAAGCGCTGGCAATCTCGATTGATTGCGGGCTAGGTTTGCGTCCCGTTTCGGGCGCTATCGAACGGCTGCTCTCGATACTTAAAAGCCGAAAATCGACCGCCAGTTTCCGCCCCAAATCGGGTCATCCGTCGGTGCTGAGCTCATATCGGTTATTGGCGCAACGAAATCATCCGCCACGCGCATGTCTTGCGATATCAGCGACTGCATTCTTGCTGATACCGAGACCGCGAGCAATCAGCCAATACCTGGGGCCTTCGGTGATCAGGGCCATCTCGCCCTCACCCGGCACGCTGCCTACCAGACGAGGCCGCGGGCCGCGACATCCTCGACGCGGGTGACGATGCCGCCCCGATGGAAGACCATTGTGTCGAACAGGTTGGACACAACGCAGGTGTGGTTCGGGATGATGAAGAGCTTTTCGCCGATTTGCGGCCGGGGGCCGGTGCAATCAGACAGGTCGATCACGCCATGTTCTTCCGAGAGGCTGCTGATCCGCGCTTCGGGATAGCCGACGACCAGGCCGTAATCGCTGAAACCCTGAAGATCCGATGTCAGCGCCTTCGAGCCGGCATCGATGACGGCGCGGTCGGCGTTGGGGCGGGAGACGACGGTTGCCAGCACGTGCATGGCGCAATCGTCCTCGGTGCAATGGCCCATGCGCACCATCTGGCGGTCGTTGTAGATATAGGTGCCGGCGCGGTGCTCGGTGGCCGATTTGACGAGATGCGCCTCGAAGAGGCTTGGCGTTCCGCCATTGCTGACGATCGGGCAGCTTATGCCTTCCGATGTCAGCTGTGCGAGCGCCTCTTTGATGAAGGCTTCGACGGCGGCGGCCGATTGCGGTTTCGGATAGGTCACGATGCCGCCGAAGGTGAGGCCATCGGCAGCGGCGATACGCTTGGCGAGAGAGGCCGCCTCACCCGGCGTCTGCACGCCGCAGCGGCCGCCGCCGGTGTCGCATTCCACAAGCACGTTCAGCGGCTTGTGGCCGGAGAAATGTGCTGCGAGCCCGTCGACCGTCACTTCGCTGTCGCCGACGACCTTGAGGGCCGAAATTCTCTCGTTCAACTTGCCCAGCCGCTCGAGCTTCTGCTGTCCCAGAATGTTGAAGGTGATGAGGATGTCCTCGAAGCCGGCTTCGGCAAAGACTTCGGCTTCCGTCACCTTCTGGCAATTGATGCCCTTGGCGCCGGCGGCAACCTGCGCGACGGCGAGAGCCGGGATTTTGTGCGTCTTGATATGCGGGCGGAAATTCAGCCCGTGCTGATCCATATAGGATTGAACGCGGTTGATGTTGGCAGCCAGCCTGTCTTCGTCGATCACAGGACGCGGCGTCGAGAGATCGGCGATCCTGTCTCCTGCCTTGGCGACGACGGCAAACCTGTTGTCATGCATCTAGGCGGCTCCGCGTTCTAACCCGTGTGGATCGGCGACGATCGGCCATATGGTCTTCGGTGCCCGCCGGTACGGCGTCGTCGCCGGATTATTGGGATAGGGCGTTCCGGCCGAGCAGTAAAGGATCTCGGCGGCGATCTTCGAGAAGGACGCGAAGAAGTGGTTGGTGGATTTGATCACCAGAGTCTTCTGACGGGTGGGATCAATGCCCATCACCGAGAAAAGGCTCGGATCGAAGCTTTGGGCGCGCGTCGAATTGAGGATGATGTCGAGGCCGTTGAGGACAATATGAGCGGCATCGCCGAAAGGTGCGAGGCTCTCGCCGAACTGCATCTCGGCGTTCTTCACCAGCTTGACGATTTTCACGGTGCCGTCGATGGGGTTGCCGGTGCCGGGGGCCGACTTGGCGCCGAAGCGCAGCGGAATTTCCGCCCCCTCGCCTGCCGCAAAGCAGATCTGCACGGCGACCGGATCCCAAATGGTGCCGATCGCGGCGCTGGTGACACCGCGGGCCATGAGCTCGGCGAGAATAACCGTCGCATCGCCTGCCGTGCCGCCCCCCGGATTGTCCCAGACATCGGCGATGACGACGGGCCATGCGGTGGCGGCCATCGCCTGCGAGACGGCTTGCCTCTCGTCGATCTGCGGCACCATGAAGGTGCCGCGTTTGGAAAACAGCTCGAGGCCGAGTTCGCGCGCCAAAGCCGCGCCCTTTTCGGGCTTATTATCCGTCACGACAAGCAGCTTCGTTCCCATTTCGGGAACGTCGCCGACCATGAAACCGTGGATCACCGAGATCGACAAGACGTCCGGATCATCCTTTTCTATCCGCATGATCTTGTCGACGAAGGAACGCATCGGTTCGCGCGATGTCGGGAAGACGTCGATCATCTTGCAGTCGAACACCGACATAGCAGGCTTGATGCGGCCTTCGAGCGTCTCGACCGCAATGCGCCAGAGATCCTCGGCGCGGTCGACGAAGTCCGTGTGCGGAAACTCCTTGAAATAGACAGCGAAATCGAGCGCAGCGACGCGTTTTGCGGTGAGATGGCTGTGCGGATCGAGCTCAGCGCAAATGAGAACGTTAGGCCCGACGATCTCGCGCATGCGCTGGAGAAGATCGCCTTCGGTATCCTCGTATCCGGCAGCCACCATGGCGCCATGCAGGCCCATGACGACGGCGTCGACAGGCATTGCCCCGCTAAGTTGCTCGAGGATTTCGTCACGTAGCTCCTCGTAAGTTCCCCGGTTGACGAGGCCTGCTGGGTCGGCCCAGGTGGCCGTTCCTTCGATCAGTTCCCAGCCCTTTTCCCGGGTGACGCGCCTTCCGACGGTGATCGGCGCGGTGCAGAGCGTCGGTGTTTCGGGATGCTGGCCGGGCGGGGCATAAAGCGAGGCTTCGAATGCGCGGCGATCCACGCAGATCGGGGAAAAGGTGTTGGTTTCCGTCGCCAGTGCTGCCGTGAAAATGCGCAAGAATGTGGCCTTCGTGTTGTCGGCCCCGCGTCAACCCATCGGGTTCGGCAGGTAGCCGGTAAAACCTGAGATTTTCCAGCGTCCCTGGTGAAGCCTGCAATAATAGAGCGTCTGCCATTGCAGGACATCCCGGGTGCCGTCAGGCTTGGAAATGCTGCCGTCGAATTTCTTGCGAACCAGCGCCATGTCGCCTTCGATTTCGATATCCTCAAGCGTCGTCGTGGTGAAGATCGCCGTGCGCGCGTCCTCCGCGAAACTCTGCTCGGCGAAATCCTTTGCCTGCCTCAGCCATTCCTGGCGATAAGCCGACAGTGTCGGAAATGCCAGGCGCCACCTGTCGGGGCTGACCTGCTTCTGGGCATCGATACCGATGAAGCCCTCTTCGACAAAGTCATGCTCCACCTTCGACCAGTCGGCGGCCAGAAACGCATCGATATCGCGCGGAACGAGCATTTCCCAGATGGCATGCCGGGCGCTGTCTGACGTGAAAGGATTCTGGAAAGGATCGCGCATATCAGCCCCGGATTGAAATTCTTTTCATAAACGGCGTTTTTCACTGGTCAAATTCTGCTTTCTATGGTCACTTGTCAACTTATCAAGAAAATAATTTGCAAGGACTTCAGCATGCCGATCAAGCGCTATGGCACTGTTCAAACGGGCGCCGGCGGCAAGGCGCTGCCTTTCGCACGTGCGGTCGAGGCCGACGGATGGCTGTATGTTTCCGGCCAGGTTGCGATGGAGGATGGCGAAATCATCGACGGCAACATCATCGCCCAGACCCACAAGACAATCGCCAATGTCCTTTCGATCCTCGATGAGGCCGGATACGGCGTCGAGGATGTGGTGCGCGTCGGCGTCTGGCTCGACGATTCGCGCGACTTCTGGACCTTCAACAAAATCTATCAGGAGTATTTCGGCGAACATCCGCCGGCACGCGCCTGTGTGCAATCGACGATGATGGTCGATTGCAAGGTTGAGATCGATTGCGTGGCCTATAAGAAGAAGGACGCATAGCGAGCCATCGGGGGGACGGGTTTGGATATCTTTTCGACGTTGCAGGAAGATAGGGGCCGGCTCTCTCCCTCCGAGAGCCGCATCGCGGAAATCATCGTCAACGACTTCGAGTTTGCCGTGAATGCCTCGATCATCGAGCTCGCTGAACGGGCCGAGGTATCGCCGCCGACCGTCACCCGTTTTTGCCGGCGGCTCGGTTGCGAGAGCTTTTCCGACTTCAAGGTGCAACTCGCCCGCACCGCCCATATCGGCGTGCGTTATCTGAAGCCGGAATCGAAAAGCACCGATCCGGCCGATGTCGCCCAGGATATCATCACCAAGGCCCAGAACGCGCTCTTCCTGCTGCATCGGTCGCTCGATCTTGCCGCGATCGAAGCTGCCGTTTCGCATATCGCCAAGGCCGATATGATCTATGCGTTCGGGTCAGGCGGCAATTCGTCGATGATCGCCGACGAGCTCCAGAACCGCCTCTTCCGTCTTGGGCTTCGCATCACGGCAAGTTCCGACCACAGCATGCAGCTGATGATGGCGGCCGCGGCAAGGCCGGGCGACGTGTTGATCGGTTCGTCCTTCTCCGGGCGCAATACGGAGCTGGTGCGGGCTTTCGAGCTTGCCCGCCAAGCGAAGGTGAAGACGATCGCTTTGACACAGACGGCAAGCCCGGTCGCCAAGGCTGCCGAAATCGTCGTGCCGATCGATCTACCCGAAGGCAGCAATATCTATCGCCCGACCTCGACGCGCATCGCCTACATCGCCACGGTCGATATCCTGTCGAGCCTGGTCGCCTATGCCGTTCAGCCGAAGGCGACGACCACGCTTCGGCGCATCAAGCAGCAGCTGGTCATTCACCGCGACGGCGATGACCGACAATTGCTTGGAGATTGAGGTTCATGAATGGGAGCGACGGAAAATGACGCAGTCGATAGCCATCGTTACCGGCGCTGCAGGTGATATCGGCGCGGCGATCGCCGCACGGCTCGCCGATGACCACGACGTCGTGTTGCTCGCCGATATCGATGCGAAGGCCGCGGCTGCCGTGGCGTCGAAGCTCGGGCCGGGCAACCGCTTCGTCGCCGTCCAATGCGATGTGACCAGCGAGACGAGCATTGCGGCATTGGCAAGACGCGCCGCCGACGTCGGCGTCGTTCGAACCCTGGTCAACAATGCGGGTGCTGCCCGCGCCACCAGCCTGCACGAGACGACGCCCGAGATCTGGCGGGCGGACAATGCGCTTAATCTCGAGGCGGCATTCTTATGTTTCCGCGCGTTCGAGCCGATGCTGACGGTTTCGAAGGGGTCCGTCGTCAACATCGCCTCGGTCAACGGCATGCATGTCTTCGGTCACCCAGCCTATAGCGCCGCCAAGGCCGGCCTTCTGCATTTCACCCGGCTGGTCGCCGTGGAATACGGCAAGTTCGGCATCCGCTCCAACGCGGTTGCACCCGGCACGGTGAAGACGCAGGCCTGGGAAGCGCGCGCGGCAGTCAACCCCAACGTTTTCGAGGAAGCACGCCGCTGGTATCCGCTGCAGCGGGTCGTCGATCCGAAAGATGTTGCCAATGCCGTGGCCTTCCTTGCCGGTCCCCAGGCCGCTTCCATCACCGGCGTCTGCCTGCCCGTCGATTGCGGCCTCACGGCAGGCCAGGCCGAGCTCGCGCGGACCTTCTCCCAATCGGAGCACTACTGACCTTCAGATGCCCGCATGAGCCGCCTTTTCCCCGACGTCTTCCGCAATCCGGCGATCCGCGCCAGCATGATCGCCATTTTCACCTTTGGCATGGCGGGGGCGATGACTGCACCCTATCGTTCGGTCGTGGGTATCCGCGAATTGGGCTTGAGCGATGGCCTCTATTCCTTCCTGAGTTTCCTCTCCGCAGCGGTGAACGTCGTCATCAGCATCCTGCTCGGCAATCTCGCCGACCGGTTGGGCGAGTACCGGCCGACGATGATCGGCGCCTGCCTGTTCGGCATCGTCGGCTACGGCATGGTCTACGCCTTTCCCAGCGCCGCCATCTTCGTCATCGCCGGATTGCTGCCCCTACCGATCTACGGAGCGCTGAACTCACTGCTGTTTGCCAATGCGCGCGCGGCGATGCAGGGCATGAGCCGAAGCGACATGGTAACGGCCAACTCCGGCGTGCGCGCCATGATCTCATTGTCCTGGGTGCTGATCCCCGGCATCACCGGCCTGCTGCTGTCCGGCGCATCGAGCATGCTGCCGGCCTACCTCTTTGCCGGCCTCTCATGTCTGCTCTGCCAAGGCATCATCATCTTCGCCCTGCCGAAGCGGGCGGCGACGGAGATGGCAGCGGTTCATCACCTCACCTATCTCGGCGCGCTTCGCCAAGTGGTTTCGCCGCGCATCTCGGCGCATATTTGCGGGGTGGCGCTGATCACCAGCACGCTGCATCTCAACGACGCCCTTCTGCCATTGATCGCCACCGGCGCTGCGCATGGCAGGCTCAGCGACGTCGGCATTCTGGTCGGCATCGTCGCATTGCTGGAGGTCGTCTTCATCATCGTCTGGTCGCGGATCGCGCGCAAGACCGGCCAGATGGCGGCGCTTGCCGCCGGCACCATTATCTATGCCGTGTTCCTCAGCCTGCTCGGCTTTGCCTCCGAGCCTTGGCACCTCTATACGCTCGCCCTGCTTGCAGGCATCGGAGCGGCCGCGATCATCAGCTTTCCGATCACCTATCTGCAGGATCTCATTGCCGACCGACCGGGGCTCGGCAGCGCGCTGATCTCCGTCAATATCTTTGCCAGCGCCGGGATCGGCGCGCTGATCTTTGCCGTCGGCACCTATGTGACAGGCTATTCGGGAACCGCGATCCTCAGCGCCGTCACCGGATTGTCGGGCATAACGCTGCTCGGGCTCCTGCAAAAACGCAGCGCCCATTGAGCAAATAAGACGTTGCGAAGAATGGAGCTTTCATCGGTGTTCGTCTTGTGACAAGGGTGACGCTGCATTTCCTTTGAAGGCGACATGAAGGCGATCTCCGGCACGAATCTCGAGCAGGCCAAGTCTCACAACCGGCGTGTGGTGATCGAGGCTGTCCGCACGCACGGTCCCTTGTCGCGCGCGGCGATCGCCCGGATGACGGCGCTGACTGCCCAGACCGTGTCGAATATCGTCGAGGAACTGGAGAGGTCGCACCTTCTCGTTCCGTCCGAGGCGCAGAAGCTGGCGCGCGGCCAGCCGATTATCCCCTACTCCATCAATCCACGCGGCGCCTATTCGATCGGCCTGGAACTTGGCCGGCAGCGCGCCAGCGGGGTTCTGACGGATCTCTCCGGCGCCGTCTGCGCGCGCATCGAGCGGCACGTCGAACATCCCGACCCGCAAAGGGCGATGCCGGCTCTCCAGTCCATCGTCGAGGATCTTCAGCAGGCTTTCACATTCGACCGGAACAGGTTGCTCGGCGTCGGGATGGCCCTGCCCGGCCGCTATGCCGATGGCGGCACCACGTCGCTCAGTCCGCTGAACCTGCCCGGCTGGCAGGGTTTTCCTGTCGGGCATGAGCTGGAACAGCGGGTAAAGGTGCCGGTGCTTGTCGAAAACGACGCGACGGCAGCGGCGATCGGCGAGCGTCTTCACGGTGTCGCCCGCGGTTTGGGCAGCTTCGTCTATCTGTTTCTCGCCGGCGGCGGCGGCATCGGCGCTGGAATGTTCCTCGACGGCCACCTCTACAAGGGCAGCCGCAACAATGCCGGCGAGATCGGCCACATCATCGTCGAACCGCATGGCAAGCTCTGCAGCTGCGGCAAGCGCGGCTGTCTGGATCGCTACATCTCGCCAGCCGTCGCCTACGAATTCATGGGCATTGCCAATGCCGAGGAGCTGTCGCCCGACGATCTCGACGCGCTGATCGCCAAGGGCGGCGAAGGTCTCGATACCTGGCTGGATCAGGCCGCCCAACCGCTGCGGCAGACCGTCGATTTTCTGGAACTGGCCTTCGATCCGCAGACCATCGTGCTCGGCGGCAGCATATCGACGTCGCTGATGCTTAGGCTTGCGGAACGGCTGGAGCCGCTGCACGTTCCGATCGATCCCAACCAGCAGCGGACGGTGCCCCGCGTGATGATCGGCATGACCGGCAAAGATACCGCGATCCTCGGCGCTGCCGCCCTGCCGATCTTTTCCGAAACCAATCCGCGCTTCGACGTACTGCAAAAGCCGCTCGGCTAGCGCATACTCATCCGCCTGCCGGCAGCCTCGCATCTGACTGCGGCGGGCGACGGGCCAGAGGTCGCGCAAAGATGACCACGTTGCCGAGAAGCGTCAGCGCCAGGCCGATCAGGCCCAGACCGGTCCAGTGGTAGCCCTCGAAGACCGTCGACAGGGACAGGGCGACGATCGGGAACAAGACGGTGGCATAGGCAGCGCGTGAGGAGCCGATGCGCGACACCAGCATGAGATAGGTGGTGAAGCCGATCACCGATCCGATGGCGGCGAGATAGAGCAGCGCGGCAAGATAGGTGATGTTGGGAGGCGCCACGATCGGCGTTCGCGTCACGGCAATCAGGAAGAGGAGGATGATCGTGCCATAGGTCATGCCCCAGGCATTGGCGGTCAGCGGTGAGATTCCGGCCGCGCTGTTGCGACGCGATGCCATGTTGCCCAGCGAGAAGAACAGCGTGCCAAGCGCTGCGAGCCCGATCCCTTTCAACGTGCCGATATCGAAATCGACGACAACGTCCTGTCCAAAAAGGAGAAGGAGCCCGGTTGCTCCGAGCGCCGCTGCGAGAAGCGTGCGGCCTGTAATGCGGTCGCCGAAGAAGAGGCGCGCATTGACGGCATTATAGATCGTTGCGAGCGAGAAGATCACCGAGATCAGACCGGACGGGATAGAGGCGGCGGCGTTGTAGAAACAGATGAAATTAAGGCTGAACAGGCAGAGCGCTTGCGCAAGGATGAAAGGTTGATCGCGCAAGGCAGGGAGCTTGAGCCGCCGCATGACAGCCAGGATGGCGACGAGGATCACTGCTGCGACCGCAAATCTGTAGAAGACCGAGACCAGGACCGGCACGGGACCGACCTGCATCGCAATGGCGATCCAAGTCGTCCCCCATATGAGGACGGTGGCGATGAAGAGAGCGGCATTTGCCATGGCGTGATCCTCGTTTTCCCGACCGATAGGCGAACCGTGGACAGGTCTCTTGCAGATTCTTGCTATGAAATTGATTTGCCCGGACTTCCCTGCTCGCCATGCGGACCACCCACCAGTATTGTTCGCAAGGCTTGGCCAGGTGTGGGGAAGAATTGGTGAAGGATAGCCGCCTTTCGGTTTTCAGATTTTTGTCGGCATCTCCCTCTGCGCGGATGTCGCAATCCATCGATTTGGGGTTCGGGCGATCTGCGGCCCTCTGGAGCAATGGCAGCGACAGGATGAGCTATGAGCGCCCGGACGGACATACGTTCAGCCTTTATCTCAACGGTGGCGCCGGAACCCGCCGCCTGGATGGCAGCCCCACCGCTCAAGGCCGGCCCGGCGCCTTGTGTGTCATGCCGCAGGGGCACTCGTCCGAATGGGAAATCACCGATCCGTTCGAATTCGTCCATCTCTACGTTCCCGACGACCAGATGCGCCGGATGTTTGCCGAGACGTTCGACCGCGATTCCAGGCTTATGGCTGTTGCCGAAGCGACTTTCGCCGACGCACCCGTCTTGGCGCATAGGCTTCGGCAGCTGACCGAAGCGATGTTGGCGGGTGATCATCTGCTGGCTGAAGAAGCCATGACGCAGACGATCGACGATTTCTTCGTGGATCCGCGTTATGGAGGAATGCGTCCCTGTGCGATCAGCGGGGGGCTCGCTCCTCACGTGCGGCGCCGGATCCTGGAGTATATCGAGGCCAATCTCGGTGAGACAATCCGCTTGCAGGATCTGGCGGCGATCGGGCAGCTCAGCGCATTTCATTTTCAGCGGATGTTCCGGGCCAGCTACGGTGTGTCCCCACATGGCTGGGTGGCTCACCGGCGTATCGAGCGCGCCAAATCGATGTTATCCGGCAGGGACCCGATCGCGCAGATCGCTTCAGCCTGCGGCTTCAGCAGCCAGAGCCACATGACACGGGCATTTAAATTAGGCACAGGCGTCACACCCTCCGCCTACCGGCAACGGCAGTGAAGCGCCTTCGCTCGGCACGTGTTTGTTGGCTGTGGGCGGGCGGGACGGCAGCCTTGATCCCTGGCCGATAACGCCGGCGCTGGCTCAACCGGGAAGCTTGTTGAATTTCCGGAGGCTCTTGTCGACGAAGGACTCGGGCAGGAAGCGGCGGATGAAACGGATCTGCCCTGCTGCTTTCCCAGCTGTGTAACGTCTCTTGGGCGAGGCCGCATTGGCAGCCTGGATGACGGTTGCGGCGACCACCTCGGGCGCATCGCCCGTTGAGATGATCTCGCGCATCAGCTTCTCCGCGTCGGCGCGCACCGCATCATAGACGGCAAGCGGCCGGTCCGGCCGCGTGATGTTCT
Organism: Rhizobium sp. WSM1274; assembly: GCF_025200775.1. Taxonomy (NCBI): domain Bacteria; kingdom Pseudomonadati; phylum Pseudomonadota; class Alphaproteobacteria; order Hyphomicrobiales; family Rhizobiaceae; genus Rhizobium; species Rhizobium sp. WSM1274. Next base: position 308,344 of record NZ_CP104140.1, read on the forward strand.
CCTCGAAGGAGGTGCGGGTGATGCCCGGTTCGACGAGCACGACACGGATGCCCTGCGTGCGCACCTCATGATCGAGGGATTCCGAATAGCCTTCGATCGCGTGCTTGGTCGCCGCGTAAAGCGCGTTGAAGGGCGCCGGGATCAGCCCAAGGATCGAGCTCAGGTTGATGATCCGGCCGCTGCGCTGCCGCCGCATCACCGGCAGCACCGCATTGGTCATTCGCATCGTGCCGAAGACGTTGACGTCGAACACGGCTTTAGCCTGCGCCGTGGTCGATTCCTCGGCGCCGCCGAGCAGGCCGATCCCGGCATTGTTGACGAGAAGATCGATCCGCCCCGTGCGTTTCAGAACCTCGTCGACGACGCCCTGCACCGATTGATCGTCGATGACGTCGCAGATCAGCATGGTGATGCCGTCGGCGGTGTCGGCCATTGGCTTTCGGCTGGTGCCGAACACCTGGTAACCGTCGCGTAGCAAGGCCTTCGCCGTTACCAGCCCGATGCCGGAAGAGGCCCCTGTGACCAGGGCGATGCCGCGTTCTCTTTTGCTCATCAACGTCTGCCTTCGTTTTTGTCGTGGAATATCCATGCGCACTCTGTTACTATTAAATTGATAGCAAGTCACTACTAAAAAGATATCGACATGAAGAATCTTTCGAACCAGCCCTGCCTGATCGCCCGTAGCCTGGCACTCGTCGGCGATGCGTGGAGCATGTTGATCATGCGCGACGCCCATGCGGGGCTGACCCGCTTCGATGAATTTCGCAAAAGCCTCGGAATCGTCCCGACAATGCTGACGGGGCGGCTGTCATCGCTGACCGAGGAAGGATTGCTGGAAAAGCGTCGCTATTCCGAGCGTCCGCCGCGCGATGAATATGTGCTGACGGAAGCCGGCCGCGACTTTCTGCCGGTGCTGTTTGCAATCGGCGCCTGGGGCCGCAAGCATCGCAGCGGCGGTGCAGTCACCCGTTTCTTCGACGCTGAGACCGGTACGGAGATCGAACCCCTCACAATCGACCGCGCGACCGGCGCGGAAATTGGAACCCGTCCTATTCGTATCGCCGCACCCGAATGTGCGCTGCCCGCGGCAGATGAAGCGGCACCTGACAACGCCCTTTGAAAGCGATGTCAGCATCCCCCGCCATCACCGCCTCCGGCGATGGCAAGGGGATCCTCGAATCAAAACCCGCGGCCCCAACCGAGCACTATGACTGCTGTAGCCCGTAGAGCAGCGGCATCAGTCCTGCGAGCGCCCTGAAACGCTCCCACGACTTGGACGAAGGCTTCGTCCAGCCCGTTTCGGCAAGCGCGGAAAGGCGCGGAAAGACGAGGCGGTCGAAAACGGCCCGATCGGTCATAGGCTCGGACCAGATGCAGGCCTGGATGCCGAGGAGTTTCTGTTTCTGAGCTGCCGTCCAGCCGCCGATGGGATCGAAATTGTAGAGCTTCTCCGCGTCCGAAGTCCCCGCCCAGCTGGCGCCGGGCTCGTCCCAGTCGGGCCTGAGCGCCATGTCGAGGTAGTAGACTTGTCCGGGGCAGACAACCATGTCGTAGCCGCGCTCGGCAAGTTCGGCTGAGACTTCGACATTGCGCCAGCTGCAGAGATAGCTCTTCGATTTGTCGATGACATCGCCATGGGCCGCCTCTTCCCAGCCGCCGGTGATGCAGCCCTTGCTGGCAAGGAAGCGCTGGACGCGGTTCAGGAACTCCGCTTGCAGGATGGCGGCGCCGGAGCCGTGGATGTCGTCGGCGCCATGGGTATTGGTGACGACGTTCAGCCGCTCGGCATGCGCATCGGCAACCTCGGTCCCCGCCACTCTACGCAGGCGCTCGAGCGCTTCCGGCGAACCGGACCATGCGCCGAGCGGCACTTCGTCGGCGCCGAGATGGATGGTCTTGAACGGAAAGAGCTCGATGAGTTCTAAGAGGATCGTCTCGACAATCTCATAGGTCTTCTCGCGGACCGGATTGATGCAATTGTCGGGGAAGCCCTGAACCGAATAATAGCTGCCGACTTCGGCCGGATCGCGCAGCTCCGGGATCGCCTGCAGCATGGCGTAGCAATGGCCTGGCATATCGATCTCCGGCACGATCTCCACGCCGAGGCTCTTGGCATGCGCGACGATCTCGCGGATGGCAGCCTTGGTGTAATAGCCGCCGGTGCGGGCCGGGCTCGAACCGAGCAGCGGCGGAACGGCAAGACCGTGACCGCGCCAGGCGCCGACCGCGGTCAAATCAGGATAGGCGTCGATCTCGACGCGCCATGCTTCGTCGTCGGAAAGGTGCCAGTGGAAGCGGTTGAGCTTGTTCCAGGCCAGCACCGCCAGCAGCTTCTTGACCTCGGCCGCGCTATAGAACTGGCGGGCGACGTCGAGATGCAGGCCGCGCCAACCCATCGACGGCTCATCGACGATCTCGCCGGAAGCCGGAAACTGGAAGACCTCGGGATGCAGCCTTGCACCGCGCCAGATCTGGCCGAGTGTGACGAGGCCATAGAGGAAGCCGGTCTGGCTGCTGGCCGCGATCGCGATCGTCTCGCCCTCGAAGCTCAGCCGATAGGCCTCTGGCCCGAGCCCGGCGGCATCTTTCAGGGCAACCGGAACCGCGCCTTCCGCCTCGCTCCGCACGATACCTTCGACGGCAAAGAGATGTTCGACCAGCGCTGCGAAACTGCGTGCTGCCGCCTCCCCTTCAGCGCTCCGCGCCTGCGGCGCAAAACCGGCCGGCAGCGGCCGGCGGGAAGTGACCGCCACATGGTTCGGCCAGGGGATGATCGACACCTGAACGGGCGCATTGACGGGAACCGGGTAGATTTCGGCGCCACGCTTCAGCGGCGCATTGCTGACCGAAGACCGCGTCGGCTCTATGGTGAGCACGATCGTGCTGCCGTCGGAAAGCGCGAGATAGCCGCTCGTCGCGCCGTCCGTCCAGTGACGGAACTGCCAGCTCAGCGCGTAGACCGAGATCGTCCACGTCTCGCCGGCGCCGAGAACGAAATTGGCCGGCGGCTGGAATTCGGTGAAATTCGACAGCCGCTGCGAAACTGTGGCGCCGTCGACGCGCCCGGCGGGATCGACACGACCCGGGCCGCTGACGCACAGCGAGAAATTCGAAAGCGACTCGGTGCCGAGGTTCTTGAGGCGCAGGACGTAGGAAAACTCCTTGCCGTCCGCAGGCGGATTCCAAAGGGTTTCAAGCCGCAGGGCTTTTGGTCGCGGTATGGACATGGTCACTCTTTCCTTTTGAAGATCGGATCACGAGTATCCCGGCGTAAAACCGGGTGCGCAATTTTGGATGAGCATGGCGCAAGCGGCCGTTTGCGATCCCATTGTTTTTGAAGTCAATCAAATTGATTTAAGATTGATAGTCAGTTTCTCGCCGGCAGGTCAATTGCCGATTGGAAATTTCTGTAGCGCTCTCCGGATCGGCTGGGCAGACATTAGCGGGGCACGCTCTTCCGGACCAAGTCCGTTGATCACACGATCGAGCCTGGCCTTCCCGGTCAGGCTCGATCGCGTTCAACTCACTCCTGAAAATTTGTGCCGGCGGGTCCCTATCGCTTCCATCCTCATCCGAACTATGGTGTCGCGATCGGCGAAATCGCGGTTCACTTCCGAGCCATGCTGTCCGTCGTCTCGATCGCAACCACGACCGGCCTTAGTCTTCGCAGCCGAGGTGGAGAACGCAGTGCGCGGGATTATCGCATGTCGGAACGACTTGAATCTGCCCGCCCCGATGAAACGCCGGCCATCGTCTGGCTCGGCTTCATGGCGATGTGCGTCGGCATGTTCATGGCGATCCTCGACGTCCAGGTGGTGGCGACATCGCTGCCGACCATCCAGTCGGCGCTCGATATCGATCCGGATCAGATGAGCTGGATACAGACGGCCTATCTCATCGCCGAAGTGGTGGCGATCCCGCTCACCGGCCTCTTGACGCGACTTCTGACGATGCGATGGCTGTTCGTTACCGCCATCGGCCTGTTCGTCGCGGCCTCCGCCGGCTGTGCGGCAAGCGGCAGCTTCGGCGAGTTGGTGGCCTGGCGGGTGCTGCAAGGTTTTTCCGGCGGGACCCTGATCCCATCGGTGTTTTCAGCCGTGTTCATTCTCTTCCCGAACGAGCGGCAGGCGCTCGCGACGACGATCGCCGGCGTGCTGGCGGTGCTGGCCCCGACCGTCGGACCGATCGTCGGCGGGTGGTTGACGCAGACCTATTCCTGGCACTGGCTGTTTCTGATCAACGTCATTCCGGGCATCGTCTCGGCAATCGTCGCTGCGCGGTTCCTGCCGCGGCAGGCGTCCGATCCGTCCGAACTCAAGCATCTTGACGGGCTGTCGCTTCTGCTGATGGCAACCGCATTGACGAGCCTGGAACTCAGCCTGAAAGAGGCGCCGACGAGCGGCTGGACCTCCGCCTATGTGCTCAGCCTGCTAACGGTTTGCCTTGCATCGGGAGGCGTCTTCGTCTGGCGAACGCTTCGCCGCCGCCGGCCCGTCGTCGATCTCGGCAATTTCGGCGACCGGAACTTTCTCGTCGGCTCGGCTCTGAGCTTCGTCCTTGGCATCGGCCTCTTCGGATCGGTCTATCTCATGCCGGTCTTTCTCGCTTTCATCAGAGGACACGACGCGCTCGAAATCGGCATGACGATGCTGGTCACCGGCATCGCGCAGCTGGTCACCGCGCCGATCGCGGTCGCGCTGGAAAAGCGCATGGATGCTCGCCTGCTGTCGGCCGTCGGTTTCGCGCTCTTTGCGATCGGTGTCGGAATGAGCGCCTTTCAGGATCCTCGTACGGATTATGACGCGATGTTCTGGCCGCAGGTCGTGCGCGGCGTCGCCATCATGTTCTGTCTGTTGCCGCCGACGCGGCTGGCGCTCGGCACACTTCCGCCAGAGCGCATTCCCGATGCGAGCGGGCTTTTCAACTTGATGCGCAATCTCGGCGGGGCGATCGGCATCGCCCTCATCGATACCATCATCTACACGCGCTCGGAACCGCTTGGACAAACCCTCTGGACCCGCCTTCAAGCCGGCGACATCGAGGCTGCGACATTCGTCGGTGCCCCTCTTCAGACCATATCGGGGCATAGTGGCGGCTTCGATGCGGATGCCACGGCGATGCTCGATCCGCTGGTCCAGACCGCGGCCAGCGTCCAGGCGATCAACGAAGCCTGGATGATCGTCGCCGCCCTGACCGGCTGCGCCCTGCTCTCAGTGCCCTTCGCCAGGCGGCCGGCGTCAACGTGAAAGCCATGGTGACAAGTTGCCGATCTTCCGGTCGCCGGTAAGATTTCTCTCAATCATTTTGCGTCATCCTCCAGTTCCCCTCTGAAGCCAATCGACGAGATCTTAATGGCCCCGGTCCTCAAGCGCAGTTTTCAAATGCCACGACGCGAAGAGCTTGGCCTCTTCACGATCAGCAACGGGTCCGGCCTGTCGATAGCGGCCCTGCCGAACGGCACGCTGTTTGCCATCGAATATGCCGACGACAAGGGATCGGTGCAGATCAACCAGATCCAGGGCTCGCCGCTCACCGGCGGCATCGGACGGCTTTATCTGCGCATCGGCGGTGCGGCACCTGATGTCGTCGAGATCGTCGGGCCTCGTGCCGATGGCAGCTTCGGGCACGATGCGACGAGCTTCTCCTGGAGCGGCAAGAGAGGCGATATCGGCTACACCGTCCGCCTCGAGCTCCATCCCTCCGAAACGGCCTGGTTCTGGCGTGTCTCCATCCGGCATCGAAAGGATGGAACGCTGCCGGCCGATCTGGTGCTGGTCCAGGACGTCGGTCTCGGCGATCGCGGCTTCCTGATGAACAGCGAAGCCTATGCCTCGCAATATGTCGACCACCATATCGCCGATCACGGGACATTCGGCCCTGTCGTGATGCACCGTCAAAATCTGAAGCAGTCGGGCGCCCGCAACCCCTGGCTCGTGCAGGGCTGTCTCGACGGGGCGGCGGCCTATGCCACGGATGCAATCCAGCTGGTGCAGGCGAGCGACAGCCTCGACGACCTGCTGGTCGGCGCCTTCGGCACCAGCCTGCCGAGCAAACGGCGCCAGCAGGAGACCGCCTGTCCCGCCATCCAGTCGAGACCGCTCTCCGTGCCCGCAAGCGGGGCGATCGCGACTTTCTTTGCCGTCTTCGCCGCCGATCATCCCGAAGCGTCGAGCGATGCCGACCTTTCACGGCTCGATGAGATTGCGGCGACAGACAGTGCGGCCGCCGATATCGAGGAGGTTGCTCCGGTCCGCAGCCTGCTCCAGGATGCGGCCCTGCTGAAGGCCGAGGCACTGGATAAAAAGGCGATCGGCAAGCTCTATCCGGAGCGGAGCCTGGAAGAGCGCGTCGACGGAAAGCTTCTTTCGTTTTTCGTGCCGGACGGCGTTCTGAACCGCCACGTGGTCCTGCGCGACAAGGAGCTCCTGGTGGCGCGCCGCCACGGCGCGATCGTCAGAAGCGGCGGGAACATGCTGCTCGACGATGCGACGCTTGCCGCGACCTGCTGGATGCAGGGCATTTTCGCGGCCCAGCTGACGATCGGCAATACGTCTTTTCACAAGCTCTTTTCCGTCTCCCGTGACCCCTACAATCTGACGCGCGCCAGCGGGCTGCGCATCATGGCGGATGTCGGCGCCGGCTGGCAGCTTCTGGCGGTGCCGTCGGCTTTCGAAATGGGGCTCAGCGATTGCCGCTGGATCTATCATTGCGCGGGACGCACGATCATCGTGTCGGCGGTCGCCTCCGGCGAGGATCCAGCGATGCAGTGGACCGTCTCCGTCGAGGGCAAGCCGTGCCGCTTTCTGGTGTTCGGTCACGTCGTCCTCGGCGAGCGCGAATATGACGCGGGCGGGCAGATCGAATTCCATCCGTCGGGCAAACGCATGCTTTTCCGGCCGGACCCGGCCTGGCTCTGGGGCGAGCGCTATCCCGATGCCGGCTATTGGCTGGTGAGTTCGACGCCCGATGCCATCGATGAGATCGGCGGCGACGAACTGCTCTACAGTGATGGGATTGCGCGCAACGGCCCCTTCGTCGCGCTTAGATCCCGCCCGACGCAGGTGCTCTGCTTCGCTGTCGTCGGCTCGATGACCGATGCGGCGGAGGCCGACCGACTGGCGCAGCGTTATGAGGCCGGCGTCACCGATGAAGCCATGCTTGCCCCGGCATCGAAATTCTGGCGGAACGCCGTGCGCGGTCTGACGATCGGCAGCACCTCGCCCGACCTTGCCGCGCAGACGACCTTGCTGCCGTGGCTGGCGCATGACGCGATCGTGCATCTGAGCGTGCCGCACGGCCTCGAGCAATATACCGGCGCTGCCTGGGGCACACGCGACGCCTGCCAAGGACCGATCGAATTCCTGCTCGCCTATGAGCATGATCGCGAAGCCAAGGAGGTGCTGAAGACCGTCTTCAGCGAACAATACCTGGAGAAAGGCGATTGGCCGCAATGGTTCATGCTGGAGCCCTATGCCAACATCCGGGCGGGCGATAGTCACGGCGATATCGTCATCTGGCCGCTGAAGGCGCTCTGCGACTATATCGAAGCGACCGGCGATCTTGCCGTTCTCGACGAGAAGGTCTCCTGGCGCGACGAAAAGACGATGGCCAAGGCGCCGGGGCTCGACACCATCGCCATCCATGTCGAGAAGCTCCTCGAGACCGTTCGCGAAGCTTTCATCCCGGGAACGCATCTGATCCGCTATGGCGAGGGAGACTGGAACGATTCTCTGCAGCCGGCCGATCCGCATCTGCGCGACTGGATGGTCAGCAGCTGGACCGTTGCCCTGCTCTACGAGCAGATCGTCCGTTATTCCGCGATCCTGCGCCGCCTCGGTCATGGCAACAAGGCCAAGCGCTTGAGGAAGATCGCAACGGCGATGCGCCGGGATTTCAACCGCCTTCTCGTGCGTGGCGGCGTCGTTGCCGGCTACGGCATCTTCGATCCCGGCCATGACGGCGTTGAATTGCTGCTGCACCCGAGCGACCAGCGCACCGGCCTGCATTTTTCGCTGATCTCGATGACGCAGGCGATGCTTGGCGGGCTGTTCACGCCAACGCAGAGACGCGATCATATGAAGCTGATTAGAGAGCATCTGCTCTTCCCCGACGGCGTGCGGCTGATGGAGAAGCCCGCGACCTATGCCGGCGGGCCTGAGACGCTGTTTCGCCGCGCCGAATCCTCCTCCTTCTTCGGCCGCGAGATCGGGCTGATGTATGTGCACGCGCATCTACGTTATTGCGAGACGTTGGCGCTCCAAGCCGAGGCGGAAGAGCTCTGGAAGGCGATCGCCGTCGTCAATCCGATTTCAGTCACATCAGCGCTGCCGCATGCATCGCTGCGCCAGCGCAATACCTATTTCAGCAGCAGCGATGCGGCTTTTCATGACCGTTATCAGGCGGCGGCCGAATGGGAGCACGTCAAGGCGGGAGAGATCGCCGTCGACGGCGGATGGCGCATCTATTCAAGCGGCCCGGGGCTCTATACCAGAAGCTTCGTCGAAAATATCCTGGGCTTCAAAAGGCGCTTCGGCCGGCGCAAACACAAACCGCTTCTGCCCGCAATCCATGCCTCGGCCGATCTGCACACCGACCACGCCGCCTGGCGGCGGCTGATGAAGCCGAAACCCAAGGCGTAACAGTTCAGGACGAGGCGCTGTCTATGCAGTAGCGTCGCGCAGCTCCTCGAAGCGCGCGGCGCTCTTCGACAGGTGGCTTCGGATGGCGCGGCGCGCGGCGGGCTCGTCACGGTCGCGGATCGCCGCGAAGATGGCATGGTGTTCCCTGCGCATGCGCGCCGCATGGCGCTTGCGCTCGGCTGATGTCATCTTGTCCAAGCGCGCCCATTGCCGCGGCACCATGATGTTGCCGAACGTATCGAAGAGGCGGCCGTAATAGGAGTTGTGCGTCGCGACCAGAATGGATCTGTGGAAGGCGTAATCCTCTTGCGCACCGTATCCGCCCTCCTCGAGCGCCTTGTCGAGGGCATCGAGACGGTCCTGCATGCGGTCGATATCCTCCTGCGTGCGCCGCAGCGCCGCAAGACCGGCGGCTTCGAATTCGATCCCCATGCGCAACTCCAGCACGCGCAGAACCTCGTCGATCGACTGCAGGTCGTTTGGAATGATGGAGAAGGATCTGGGCGTCGGATCGTTCGAGACGAAAGCTCCAAGGCCTTGCCGCGTGGTGATCAACCCCTTTGCGCGCAGTGCGGCGAGCGCTTCGCGCACGATCGTCCGGCTGACGCCGGTCGTTGCCATGATCGCCTGTTCGGTCGGCAGACGCTGGCCGGGCTTCAGGTCGCCGGACTCGATTTGCGCCGTCAACATATCGGCAAGGTTGCTGCGCAGGTTCGGCGCCTGCTGAATGGTATTGAAGACTGCGTTGTCCTTATTTTCCATCCTGTTTCGATCCTGGTGTCGAGGCGGCTGCGCCAAGAGCGATTATCGCGCCAGCCAACCGCCATCGACGGGCAGCACCGTTCCATGTACGTAGTCGGATGCCGATGATGCCAGGAATACGGCCGCGCCGCCGAGTTCATCAGGCGTTCCCCAGCGACCGGCCGGGATGCGGGCAAGGATGGCGGCATTGCGGTCGGCATCCTCGCGCAGCGCCGTGGTGTTGTTGGTGACGAAATAACCGGGGGCGATGGCGTTGACGTTGACGCCCTTGCCGGCCCATTCGCAGGCAAGCAGCTTCGTCAGTCCCGCGAGGCCGCTTTTCGAGGCGGTATAGGAGGGAATGCGGATGCCGCCCTGGAAGGAGAGGAGCGAGGCGATGTTGATGATTTTGCCCCTTCCCTTGTCGACCATGTGGCGGCCGGCCGCCTGCGACAGGAAGAAAGCCGTCTTCAGGTTGACGTCGATCACCGCGTCCCAATCTTCCTCGGTGAAATCGAGTGCATCGGCGCGGCGGATGATGCCGGCATTGTTGACGAGGATGTCGAGGCCGCCGAAGGTCTCGATGGTCTCAGTGACGATCCCCTTGACCGGCTCGATGCTGGCAAGATCGGCCTTGACGACATGGAAGCGGCTTCCCGCTTCCTTCACCAGCGCTTCGGTTTCGTCCATCGAGGAGCGCCCGACGGCGACGATCGACGCACCAGCCTCTGCCAGTGCGGCCGCGATGGCTTGGCCGATACCGGTATTGGCGCCGGTGACGACGGCAACCCGGCCGGAAAGGTCGAAGGGATTTGCCACGATGCTCACCTCAGATCCGCAATGGCGATATGGTCCATGTCGGTGAAGCTCTTATTGTCGCCGGCCATCGCCCAGATGAAGCTGTAATTCTTGGTGCCGGCGCCCGAATGGATCGACCAGGGCGGCGAGATGACCGCCTGTTCGTTGGCGACAAGCATATGCCGGGTCTGCTGCGGCTCGCCCATGAAGTGGAACACACGCTGCTCCGCTTCGAGATCGAAATAGAGATAGGCTTCCATGCGGCGGTCATGCGTATGGGCGGGCATTGTGTTCCAGACGCTGCCCGGTTCGATCATGGTGAAGCCCAGCGTGAGTTGGCACGACTGGCAGACGTCCGGATGGATGAACTGGTAGATCGACCGCTTGTTGGCTGTTGCGGCTTCGCCCGGCGTCAGGTGACGGGCCTTTTCGCGGGTGAGCAATACGGTCGGGTGCGCTTGATGCGCCGGCGTCGAGACCAGATAGAACTTTGCCGGATCGGCCGCATCCGCGCTCTCGAACCTGATGTCCTTGGCACCCTTGCCGACATAGAGGCAATCATATTTGGCAAGATCGTAGTTCGTGCCGTCGACGATGATGCGGCCGGCGCCGCCAATGTTCAGGGCGCCGAGTTCACGCTCGGCAAGGAAGGTTTCCTGTCCGATCGCTGTCGGAGCCGTCAGCGTCAGCCCGGGGCCGAGCGGCGTCGCGCCGCCGATGACCATCCGGTCGTAATGCGAATAGGTGAGCCGGATCTCGCCGCTCGCGAAGACGGTTTCCACCAGAAAGTGACGCCGCAGCGTCTCCGTGTCGAAATCACGCACGGCCTCTGGATGGGAGGCGTGCCTCACGTCGATCTGCATGTCAATTTTCCTTCCGCTTCATTGTGCCACGGGTCGTCTCTATCTCGGGAGCCGGTCTTGTCCGGCCGGTCCCGCCGCGGCGGTATCCAGTTGGTTACATAGTTGTACGACAAGTTTGGTGTCAACAGGTTTGTCGGTGGGCGCTCGAGGAGACGCAAGGTCCGCAAGAGCACGAAAGAAAATCTGGGAATAGACAGGAGAATTTCTGGAAATGATGACGCCATCATCCAAGCAATGGATCGCAAGCGGTCGTTCTTGGCGCGATCCGGCAGTGCTCTTGGCCAAAACGAAAAAAGCCTGCCGCGGGAGGAGGTGCGGCAGGCTTTCGTAAAAAACCGAACGACAGCTGGGAGGAGGAGTGCTGTCATTCCACAGACGACCCTGGGAGGAGGACGGGGCGCCTGTACATCGAAGGGACGCGGGAGGAGGTGCATCGCTTCGATAGAAATAATCATACTTATTTCTTGCTCAGTTGATAGGCATTTCTTTGCAGGGCAGCTATGCGTTATGCGAAAAGCGGGAGGCTCGATTCACCTGGCTCCATCTGCCGGAAGCACAAAAAGCAAAGCGCCCGCTCGGGAGGAAGCAGGCGCTGGCATGGTCCTTGAAGATGCTTGGTCTAAGCTGCCGTTAGCGGGCGATGGCTGCGCGGGCGACGTTGCGGATGTCGCCGCGGCCGATGCCGAGGTCGTCCAGTTCGCGTGCGGACATACGACCCAGTTCAGCGACCGTCTGACGATACTTGCGCCAGTTATTGAAAGAGCGTGCTACGTTCATGATGATCCCCTTTCGTGGGCTTTCGAAGCTTAGCTGCCAGTCCTTGGCGCTTCGTTCGCTTCGATGAGGTGTATATAATATGAGACCGCCGATTATTGCAGCGCCAATGCATCAGTGCACCTATGCGGCGCTTGCATGGGTCGCCATATCCGGCAGCGATCAGGATCCGAACCGCTTCGCGGTCAGAGTTTGAAACGATCGAAGGCCGTCAGCCGCACCATCGGCGGCTCCGCCTCGGCCCACCGGTAAATATCCGAGCGCAGATAGGAAAGCTCGTCGCCGAGATCCTCTTCGCCGACTTCGATCCACCAGGACTTCAGGCGACCGTCGCTTCCGTCCGACCAGCGATAACCCCTCGCCTTCAGATGATCCTTCATCTCGAACGGGCTGTGTTCGGCAAAGATACGGATGCGCGAGCGCTGGCTGGCACGGTAGAGTTCGGTGAACGGGCTTTCACCGTCGCGCTGCTCTCGATCGAGGATTTCCAGCAGTGCGTGGCAGTCGTCCACGGCGCGATGGCCTTCGTGGAAATACCCGGCCTGGCCGACGAGATAGCCGAGCTTCGTACCCTCGAAGCCGCGGGCGCTCCAGTCGATCTCCGAAACCGAGCATGCCCAGGCCTTGCCGGTGAAAATCGTCGAGAAGGCCTCGCAGAACGGCCGGTCGAAACCGGCATTGTGGGCAATGATCAGATCCGCCGGCTCGATCAGAGTCCTCAGCGATTGGATATCGATGAGCTGTCCTTCGACCATCGCATCGGTGATACCGGTCAGCCGAGTGATCTCGGGCGGGATCGGCCGGGACGGCTGTTGCAGGCCGCCGTAAATGCCGAGGATATCGCCGATCGCACCGTCATCATTGAAGGTAAATGCGACGGCGCCGATTTCGATGATCTCGTCGCTGCGGTGGTTGAGACCGGTGGTCTCCGTATCGAGAACGACGCCGAGTTGCGAAAACCCTGGCCGTCTGACTGACGCAACCGGCCGGGCGGTCAGCTTTCTCAAGATGCGATAGTTGCCGCTCTCTTCGAGCGCCCGCGCCATGTCTTCATCGGAGTGGACAACTGGCTGTGATGGCCGCCGGTGCGATGGACCGCGTGCCTTGGCCGTCGCGGGCGATGCCCTGGCAAACATGTCGAGTTGCGAATCTCTGTGCACGCTCATCGAATCTATATGTCACGGAGACGCGATTTAATCCATCGCACGGACAGCACCGCGCCTCTTTTCGAGAGGCGCTGTAGCACCTTGAGCCAGATGTGGTGGAGTATCAACGTGTGCCGTTTTGTCCACCGGGAAGCTCAGCCGGCAGACCACGCCGGGATTGCGGCTTTCGATCGTCACCTCGCCGCCGTGCATGCGCAGGATGTCACGAACGAGATTGAGGCCGAGGCCGGCGCCGCGTCCGTCGTGATGGCGCTTGAAGAACGGCTCGAATATGCGATCTCGCATATCGGCGGGGATGCCCGGTCCCTCGTCCCTGACCTCGATCCAGTTGCAGCCTGATGTCAGCGAGATGGTGCCTTTCCTGCCGCCGTGGTTGATTGCGTTCTGCAGGATGTTCATCAGGGCGCGCTGCAGCGCCAGAGGATCGCCCTCGATCTCACCGGCGCCGTTGACATCGAACTGCACCGTATAACCGGCGGCAAAGGCCAGCGGCGCCATCTCGATGATGACCTTCCTCGCCAGCTGGCCGAGATCGACCTTGGTGAACTGGACCTTGCCCTGTTTCAGCCGCTGAAGGTCGAGCATCTGCTCGGTGAGAACGGCAAGCCTCGCCGCATCTTCCAAGAGGTCGGTCTTGATCGAACTGTGCTGCAGGGATCCAATTCTCGTATTCAGAATGGCGATCGGCGTGCGCAACTCATGGGCGGCATCGGTCAGAAACCGTTCCTGCCGCTCATAACCCTCGTCGAGACGGCCGAGCGCGCGGTTGACGGCGTGCACCAGCGGCGCGATCTCTTCGGGAATATCGTTTTCCGACAACCGGCCGCCGCGCTGGTCGATATCGATCGTATCGGCCTGAAGCGCGGCCTGGTCGATCCCGACCAGCGATCGTCGCACGACGAGCGGCGTTGCTATCAGCGCGCCAAGTGCCATCACTGCGACGATGGGGATAACAATTTTCACAAGGATCAATGAGACGCGGAACAGGATGAAGGCGAGTGAGTTCGGGCCGTCGGTGCCCGTCAGAAACTGCACCTGTCCCCAATCCGTCGCAATCCACTTCATCCGGGCAGCCGGACGGTCGTGATCGCCGAGATCCGATCCGAACTTTGCCTGGCCGACATGATCGAGCGTGTTGCCGATTGCGGCATATTCTTCCGGAATCCGGCCCTCGGTCAAATCATGTCCCTGCATGTCGCGTATGGTGTACCAGAGATCGGGCGCCTCCTTCCGCAGCCGTCGCAGATTCTCGGTCTCCCGCAGGCTCAACTCTCCGGTGGGCTGGCGGAAGACGGCCTGGCGCAGGATCTCGATCGTGCCCTCCGTCGATCTGAATTCGGATATCTTGCCAACCGAAATCAGCACGATCATCACCAGGATGAGCACGACCGATTGCACGGCAAGAAGCCGCCAGAACAGGCGCTTGCGCAGCGAATAGGAGCATCGTTTGCTCATGATGCTTCACGCAGGAGATAACCCACGCCCCGGATAACGTTGATGACCACGCCCGCCTGCGACGCTTGCAGCTTGCGACGCAGCCGCGATATATGGGAATCGAGCGCATTCGACTGGATCTCGTCGTCGAAGCCGAAAACTGCTTCCATCAAGGCCGGTCGCGGCACCATACGACCGGCACGGCGCATGAGGCATTCGAGCACCAGCGCCTCCCGGCGCGGCATTTCCAGACGCAGGCCGGAGACGATGATGTCGCAATAGGTCGGATCGAACGAAAGACGGCCGATCGAGATCAGCGCCGGACGCAAGGTTTCGGAGCGGCGCATGACGGCACGCAGCCGTGCCAGAAGTTCGTCGAAGACGAAGGGCTTGGCGAGGTAATCGTCGGCGCCGGTCTCAAGGCCGGTGATCCTGTCTGGAACCTCTCCCTTGGCGGTGATGACGATGATCGGCAGTGTCAGCCCTCTTTTACGGATCTTCGGAATGAGTTCGAGACCATCGCCGTCGGGCAGTTGCCGATCCAGGAGGACGGCGTCGTAGGCGCCGTCGCCGATCACCAGTTCGGCGTCGCACAGCGTCGAAACATGATCCATCACCATGTCGTGCCTGGTCAGGGCGCCTCGGAGCGCCACGGCCATTTGAGGTTCGTCCTCGATCAGTAATATGCGCATCTCACATTCCTACCGGCGGTCGGTCCGTAGGCGGACCATATCACCTAAGCATGTCCGCGGTGCCAGTCGTTCGTCGAATGCAAGATCGCCCCCTCATGGCCGAGGATAATTTCATCGTCACGCACGGCGCTGCTCGGTCGGCGATCGAAACGTGGCATGGGACCTTCACGGTGGCTGATTGATCCCGCCCATGAACCGGCTCAACATTGCAACAGTCTGTCATGTCGCAGTCACGGTGACGCAGACACAGATTTTTATGCCTGAGACGCGAACTTCCGCTGCGTTGCTCTCAGCCCCCTCCTGTCGATCCAGCTTTTGATTTCGGCGGCAATCGCCTCGGGCTGGTCCTCGGGGGCGATGTGGCGCGCCGGACCGCACCCCCTGATCTCCAGGCCGGCGACGTTGTCGCGGCACCACGAAATCATCTCGCTGCCGATCAATAGCGTTTCGGAGGGACCGTCGAAGGTCAGCAACAGCTTGGGGACCTCAGGACTGGCGGAAAGCCAGCGGTCATAGGCCTCGATCCTGGCGACCACGTCGGCCGGCTCGCCGTTGATCGGCATGGCGCGCGGCCATTCCAGCAGCGGGCGTCGGCTGTTACGGTCGGGATAGGGTGCGCGGTAGACATCCCAGTCGAAATCGCTGAGCCCTTTCAGCGTGGTCGCGCGCAAGGCCTGTTCGATGAAGAAATTTTCGTCGAGGACCTTGGCCTCGCCGGTTCCCGCACTCCGCAACAGTTCATAACGCGCCTTTCCTCCACCCGGCAGATCCTCCCAGCCCATCGGCCGCAGGATGATTTCCATGAAGGCGATGCCACGCACCCGCTCGGCGTGGCGCGAGGCCCAGTCGAATGCCAGGGCGCCGCCCCAGTCGTGGCCGACGAGCACGACGTCGTCGAGGTCAAGCGCATCGAACCAGGCGTCGAGATAGGCGATGTGATCGCCATAGCGGTAGCTGATATCGGGTTTGCCGGAGCGTCCCATGCCGATGAGATCGGGCGCCAGGCAGCGGCCAGGCCCGATGCCGGGCATGATGTTCCGCCAGAGATGCGATGAGGTGGGATTGCCGTGAAGGAAGACGATCGGGTCGCCCTCCCCCAGTTCCTCGTAGGAGATGAACGAGGTGAGGATATCGATGGTCGGCATATGGAGCTCCACGCTTTCGTGCTATATAGGCAGGTGACTGTCCATTTATCATATAGACAGGTAACTGTCTATATCGCTGCGCGGGGTTTCATGCCGTCTTCTTCCCTTGGCCTGTTGTTGCGTCTGGTCCATCAGCATTGGACGCAGGCCGTCGAAGCGGCACTCGATGAGGCCGGCTACGGCGATATCCGCCCGCCGCACGCCAACGTCTTCACCTTCGCGCGGCCGGAGGGCATCCAGGTCAGCGAGCTGACCAGGCTCGCCCGTGTTCGCAAGCAGACGATGACGCAGGCCGTGGAAGAACTCGAGCGCTTGGGTTATGTCGAGCGTCGGCCCGATCCGAATGACCGGCGTGGCCGGCTGGTGTTTCTGACGGAAAAAGGCCAGGGGGTCAGGCCGATAGCGATAGCGGCGGGCCGGCGCGTCGATGAAAGCTGGGCGGCCCTGACCAGCCAGCAGCAGATGGACGATTTGCGAACAGCACTCCGGCGGCTGCTGGAACAGCTGCAATAGCGAAGCGGGGCTGGCATGAGAGCGACCCATTCCACTAACCGTCGCGCGACCGAAGGAGAATGTATGCCTGGTGACAACAGCAAAGGTGCCGACGAGGATGTCGTCGTCATCGGCGCCGGTGCCGCCGGCATTGCCGCCGCCCGCCGCCTGCAGGCAATCCGCCCGGATCTTTCCATCCTCCTGCTTGAAGCCGGCGATCGTCTCGGCGGTCGCGCCTGGACGGTCGGGCTGCCTGAAGCCGCCGATATCGGGCTCGATCTCGGCTGCGGCTGGCTGCATGGCGCGCGGACCAATGCCTGGACTGCGATCGCCGGCGAGGTCGGACTGACGGTCGACCGCACGCCTGCGCCCTGGAACGATGGCGGACGGCGGCTTCAGCGGGATGACGCGGCGGCGCGTGCCGCAAGGCAGGCGATCGGCGCCTACTTCGAGCGCCTCGAGAGCCATGGGGGGAATGATGCAGCCATGGCCGATATGCTCGAGCCCGGCAATCCCTGGAACGGCCAGATCCGGGCGGTCGGCACCTATATCACGGGCGCCGAACTGGAGCGGTCGTCGGTCGTCGATTACAACAGATACGATCCCGGCCCTGGCCCTGACTGGCGGGTGCGCGAGGGCTATGGAACGCTGGTCTCACTTTACGGCAAGCCGGTTCGGGCAAGGCGCTGCACCGAAGTCACGTGCATTGACCATCGTCATGCCGGCCGTATCGGCATCGAGACGAACCAGGGCGTGCTCAGTGCCCGCGCGGTGCTGGTGACGGTTTCGACGAATGTGCTTGCCGCCGGCAAGATCGCCTTCGACCCGCCTTTGCCTGACAAGATCGAGGCAGCGGCCCGTTTGCCGCTCGGGCTCGCCGACAAGCTGTTCTTGAAGCTCGCAAATCAGGAGGCGCTGCCGGCGGATACGCATATGCTCGGCTCTACCAGTCGCGGTGCAACCGGCACCTATCAGCTCCGACCCTTCGGCG
This sequence comes from Rhizobium sp. WSM1274, assembly GCF_025200775.1. Taxonomy (NCBI): domain Bacteria; kingdom Pseudomonadati; phylum Pseudomonadota; class Alphaproteobacteria; order Hyphomicrobiales; family Rhizobiaceae; genus Rhizobium; species Rhizobium sp. WSM1274. The sequence continues at coordinate 326,079 of NZ_CP104140.1, forward strand.
CTCCCGTCGTCGAGGCTTATTTTGCCGGCGACCTCGCACATGATCTGGAGGGGCAAGGTAGAGAGGCTGCCTTCTCCTTCGCTGGAGATGAGCTGGCGGCACATTTCGGCGCGGATATCCGCAAGGAATTGTCGGTGGTCGCAATGTCGGCCTGGGCCGCAGCGCCCCATATCGGCGGCTCCTATTCCTACGCCGAACCCGGCGCCTCCGATCTGCGTGGCCGTCTCGCTGCGCCGCATGACGGGCGGATCTTCTTTGCCGGCGAAGCCTGTTCGACATCGCGTTATTCGACGGCGCACGGCGCCTACGAGACCGGCGTCGCTGCAGCCGAGCTGATCGCAGCGTCGTTTTCGCAAAGTCCGTAACCTTCGCCGGCCGCGATGGCAGGCAGGAATATTTTTTTCTCACTTGGTCGCGCGGACGGGATTGGTTATGCTCCCCCTCGCCCCTGTGCTCCCAGCCCAGGGCGCTATACGCCATCCGGCGGCGAGCGGCCGCCTCAAGCACAATATTGTCATTGTCATTGATTGCAGGAGCCCCGGCTTCTACCCCGACCGTTTGCGTGTCGGCTGCGGGTATCCGAATGAGGAGGAAGAAATGGATTATCGCAAGCTCGGTCCGAGCGGGACCGTCGTCACCGCCTATTGCCTCGGCACCATGACCTTTGGCGCAGAGGCCGATGAGGCCGCCTCGCACAAGCTGCTCGACGATTATTTCGCCTGGGGCGGCAATTTCATCGACACCGCCGATGTCTATAGTGCCGGCAAGTCGGAAGAGATCATCGGACGCTGGCTGAAGGCGCGTCCGACCGAGGCCCGCCAGGCGATCGTTGCCACCAAGGGGCGGTTCCCGATGGGCAACGGCCCCAACGATATCGGCCTGTCGCGCCGGCATCTTAGCCAGGCGCTCGACGATTCGCTCCGCCGCCTCGGCCTCGAGCAGATCGACCTCTACCAGATGCATGCCTGGGACGCGCTGACGCCGATCGAGGAGACGCTGCGTTTTCTCGACGATGCGGTTTCCTCCGGCAAGATCGGCTATTACGGCTTCTCCAACTATGTCGGCTGGCACATCGCCAAGGCCTCGGAGATCGCCAAGGCGCGCGGCTATACCCGTCCAGTGACGCTGCAGCCGCAATATAACCTGCTGGTGCGTGACATCGAACTCGAAATCGTCGCGGCCTGCCAGGATGCCGGCATGGGCCTGCTGCCGTGGTCGCCGCTCGGCGGCGGCTGGCTGACCGGCAAGTACAAGCGCGATGAGATGCCGACCGGCGCCACCCGCCTCGGCGAAAACCCCAATCGCGGCGGCGAATCCTATGCGCCGCGCAATGCGCTGGAACGAACCTGGGCGATCATCGCTGTCGTCGAGGAGATCGCCAAGGCGCATGGCGTCAGCATGGCGCAGGTGGCGCTCGGCTGGACGGCGGCACGGCCGGCGATCACATCCGTTATCCTCGGCGCCCGCACGCCGGAACAGCTCGCCGACAACCTCGGCGCGATGAAACTCAAGCTCTCCGACGACGACATGACGCGGCTCAATGAGGTGAGCGCGCCCCAGCCTTTCGACTATCCCTATGGCAAGGGTGGCATCAACCAGCGCCATCGCAAGATCGAGGGCGGCCGCTGAGCCTTTCTTCTGTCTCCGAACGAACCCTGTCCGCTTCTTGCCGAAGCGGACAGATCTCCGTTGATGGCGGCGAGACGATCGCTCGATCCCCGCTTCCACGCAAAAAGCCGCCATGTTTCCATGGCGGCTTGGCGGCCTATCTGCTTGGGAGGCGATTTTAGGCCGGAAGCTGGAAGATCACGTTGGCGATCAGAACGATCGCCAGGCCGCCGGCGAGTGCCAGATAGGGCAGGATGCCGGCTTTCTTGATGCCGAGATCCTGGCCGACGAGTCCGAGATCCTCCATCGCGCCTGCGGGGAATTTGCCGCCGTCGCGCACATAGTGGCGATAGGCGAAGACCGGCAGGATCAGGGCGGCGAAGATGAAGCCGACCCAGAGCGCATTGGAATAACCCCAGACCTTGGCACCCGCACCGAGGAAGAGCGCGTTGACGAAGGCCAGCACGGTGTTGAGGCCTATCAACCAGGTCGGCGCCTTCCAGGGGCGTTCGATATGACCGGAATCCATCCGGTGGATCCAGCCGGAATTGAGGTTCAGGAAGTTGAAGATGATGTAGCCGACGTTCGAGACGGCGAGCACGAAGAAGTAGCCGCCGGCATCCGAGGCGATCGCCAGCAGGAAGAGATTGAAGGCGAAATCGGTCCACATCGCCCGGGTCGGCGCGCCGTGCTCGTTGACGTGGTCGAGATATTTCGGCAGCCAGCCATCTTTCGAGCCCTGGTAGAGCGTGCGCGAGGAACCGGCCATCGCCGTCATGATGGCGAGGAAGAGTGCCATGATCATCAGTACGACGAGCAATTGGGTGACGACGCGGCCGGCGCCGATCAGGCCGCCAAGCGCTTCGGCAACACCCGTGCCATCGACGATGCCGGGCGCCAGCATGCCTGCGTGGCCAAGAACGCCCTGGAAGGCGAAGGGCACGAGGAAGAAGAACAGGCAGCAGGCAAGGCCGGAATAGAAGATCGCCTTGAAGGTGTCGGTCTTCGGGTTCTTGAGTTCGCGGGTGTAGCAGACGGCCGTCTCGAAGCCGTAGGTCGACCAGGCGGCGATATAGAGGCCGCCGAGGAAGAGGGTCCAGCCGCCGTTGCTCCAAGTGCCGTCGACAGCGGCATAGGCGGCTGTCGGGGGCACGAGACCGGTGACGTTGGTGGCAAGGATATGGCCGCTGACGATCGGATAGAGGCCGATGACGAGCAGCGGCACCAGCACGATGATGGCCAGCCACTTCTGCACGCTTGCCGTTTCGGAAATGCCGCGATGCTGGATCGCGAAGATGATCAGCATCAGGATGCCGCCGATGAAGAAGGTGGCGTTGATATTGGCGGTGGCAAGGAAGGGAATGTTGAAGCTCAAGAGCGACCAGCTGCGGATCGCCGGCGTCAGGGCGGCGACACCGTCGCTGCCGAGCAATGCCTTGACGGCGTCATCCGGCGTCGTGCCGGCATGGGCTGCAATATATTCGGCGACGCGGGGGCTGTCGGCCGTGATGGAAGCGGCATGCGCTGAGATCCAGTCGAGGACCATTTGCGAATCCGCCGCAGGAATCGGGTAGAATGCGTTGAGGATGTAACCGGCGGCGATGGCGCAGCCGAGCGACAGCACCGGCGACCAGGCAAACCAGTTGCACCAGACGGACAACGGCGCGATGAATTTCGAATAACGCAACCAGGCGGTGGCGCCATAGACCGAGGCGCCGCCGGATTTGTTGGCGAACATGCCGGCGATCTCGGCATAGGTGAAGGATTGAAGGAAACCCATCACCATCGAGATGATCCAGACGACGAAGGCGAGCTTGCCCGTCGTGCCCGCAATCCCGCCGATGGAGAAAAGAACAAGCGGCGGCACGCCCGCAGCCACCCAGAATGCGCCCTTCCAATCGAGCGCGCGTACAAGCTTACCTTCGGTGCCGGATGCAATCCCGGCCTCCACAATGTCTGTCATCAGTGAAATTCCCCATTCTATTTGTTCCGGACGTATCTCTGTACGTCTCCCTGAACGTGTCTCCCTGACAGTCTCAAGCCCGCCCGGATAATTTTGACGATCCGTGTTCCCGACGGATTTCCCGAGTCTCAACTCTTTATACATAGTGAAGATATTTTCTTTTTAGTCAACATCACTTTACTTTCCACAGCCATTTTGTAAACCTGTGTCCGCATGCCTGAGGGCATGCCCGATCCCCATGAGGGCAGAATGCGAGAACTTCATCCTGCTATGACAGGCCTGCGGCCGGCCGCTCCGAGCCTCGTGCATTATCCCGGCATTCCCACCCTGCCGGAGGGAACGGAGCGCTACAGGGCAAAGGGCGGCGGATCGGTCGTTATGCGCGTCGACCCGGGCGACCGGGTCAGCGTCATCGACAGCGAAGGCGGGCAGGTCTGCGAGATCTCCTTCCTCGACGAGAAGGGCCGCTTCCTGGCCGCCGGTCTCGGGACGGCATTCAGCAATTCAGCCGAGGGTTTGAAGGCCATTCTTCAAGCGGAGGATGAGAGTGCTGCCCGCACGCGTGCCGCGCTTCAGCGTCGCGGCGCCGATCTGGCAGTTGCCGGCGCGCTCTGCATCTTCGGGGCGGGATCGACCCCGGGCAGCCAGGCGGATTTCACGATTTCCATGAAGGGCCTATTGATCGTCGCAGCACCGGCCAGCGCCATGTCGCCGGAGGCGCAGGATACGGCGACGCCGATCGAGATCAGGATCAAGCGCAGCCTACTGATCCGCGATTATGCCTCTGCCCTGCCGGAACCGGCCGCCGATCCGGTCGAGGATATCCGCATCGGGGCGGCGACCGCCGCAGCCTATTTCGTGCGTGCCGGCGAATTCATCCAGATCATCGACGTCTATGGACGCCAGTGCACCGATTTCCAGGCTTTTGCCGCCCGCAAGGTCGACAAGGGTCTCGACCTCGCGCTTGATTCCACCGTCACCCGCACGCTGCTTGGCCGCAGCTATCCAATGCCGGGTCTCCCCTCCAAGGCCTTCGACCGCGACTTCGAGCCGCTGGTCGAAATCGTCCAGGATACGGTCGGGCGTCACGACGCTTTCGCGACCGCCTGCAATTCGCGCTATTACGACGACATGGGTTATCCCGGCCACGTCAATTGCACGGATAATTTCAACGCGGCGCTGGCGCCCTATGGCATTGCCAGCCGCAAGGGGTGGGAAGCGCTGAACTATTTCTACAACACCAATATCGACCACAACAACCAGCTCTATCTCGACGAGCCCTGGTCGCGCCCGGGCGATTACGTGCTGATGCGGGCGCTGACCGACCTCGTCTGCGTCTCCTCGTCCTGCCCTGACGATATCGACGCGGCGAACGGCTGGGATCCGACGGATATCCACGTCCGCACCTTTTCCGGAAAAGAGAAATTCTCACGAGCGGTAGCCTATCGCATGACCCCAGATGCCGACGCCGAACTGACACGCGAAACCGCCTTCCATCCCCGCCTCTCCGCGTTGACGCGGGACTACACCGAATATCGCGGCTACTGGCTGCCGAACCGCTTCTCCAGCGAAGGTCCGGTCGAGGAATACTGGGCCTGCCGCGAGCGCGCCGCCGTCATCGATCTCTCACCCTTGCGGAAATTCGAGGTGACGGGGCCGGATGCCGAGGAGTTGCTGCAATATTGCTTGACGCGCGACGTGCGCAAGCTGTCGACCGGCCAGGTCGTCTATTCGGCCATGTGCTACGAAAACGGCGGCATGATCGATGATGGCACGCTGTTCCGGCTCGGCGACAAGAACTTCCGCTGGATCGGCGGCGATGATTTCAGCGGCATATGGCTGCGCCAGCAGGCGGAGAAGAAGGGCTTCAAGGCTTGGGTCCGCTCTTCGACCGACCAGATGCACAATATCGCCCTGCAAGGTCCGAAGAGCCGCGATATCCTCAAGGAAATCATCTGGACGGCGCCGCGCCAGCCTGAGATCGGCGAGCTCGAATGGTTTCGCTTCACTGTCGGCCGCATCGGCGGCTTCGAGGGTGCCCCCATCGTCGTCTCGCGCACGGGTTACACCGGCGAACTCGGCTACGAGATTTTCTGTCATCCGAAGGATGCGCTGACGGTGTTCGACGCCGTCTGGAAGGCGGGCCAGCCGCACGGATTGAAGCCGATGGGGCTGGAGGCGCTCGACATGGTCCGCATCGAGGCGGGTCTGATCTTTGCCCATCACGAATTCACCGACCAGACCGACCCGTTCGAGGCCGGGATCGGCTTCACGGTGCCGCTGAAATCCAAGCAGGACGAATTCATCGGCCGCGAGGCGCTGATCCGGCGCAAGGAGCATCCGCGCCATCTGCTCGTCGGGCTCGACATCAAGGCCAACGAGGCCGTCGGCCATGGCGATTGCATCCATATCGGCCGGGCCCAAGTGGGCGTTGTCACCAGCGCCACGCGCTCGCCGATCCTCGGCAAGACGATCGCGCTCGCCCGCATCGACGTGATGCATGCGAGCCCCGGCACCGAGGTCGAGATCGGCAAGCTTGACGGCCACCAGAAGCGCCTGCCGGCGACGGTCGTGCCGCTTTCGCATTATGACCCGCAGAAGACGCGGCCGCGCTCGTAATGCCTGCTTTTGAGGTCGAGGCCGGCGATCGGCGTCCCGGCATGCAAGGCGGCCGAGATGCAACCTTATGATGAGTGAACGGCCCTGAAAAACTAAAAGTTGACAAATTCGGGTTGAGTGACTATATCTCGGTAGTCGATATTGCTTGTTTGACTTTTGTTATCGCACGCTGGCAACGTGCCCTGGACGAACTTCCCTCTTCAAAATCGAGATCATCATCCGTCGTGCTTCCGCACGTGCGGTCGTTCAATTGCTATGAAAGGGTTTGTTATGACCACTGGCACAGTTAAATGGTTCAATTCCACCAAGGGCTTCGGCTTCATTCAGCCTGACGACGGCGGCGCTGACGCCTTCGTTCACATTTCTGCCGTCGAACGCGCTGGCATGCGCGAAATCGTCGAAGGCCAGAAGATCGGCTACGAGCTTGAGCGCGATAACAAGTCGGGCAAAATGTCCGCTTGCAATCTCCAAGCTGCTTAAACTGAAATCTGCTTTCCTTTGACCGCGGATGTACCGGCACTGTCGAAAGTATGATACTATCAAGGTCAGGCACGTTGCCTGGCCTTTTTTGCTGAGTCGGCCAGCGGGCTGCTGCACAATTTCTTAAACGCGGAATCCGTTTAACGAATTGTGCAGAATTCAAAGCGTTACAGCGTCCTTTGCGCGTCTGAAAGACGTGCGGCGCTGTGATAAAATCCAGGATTGATATGACAGAGTCACATAGCAAATCACGCAAGCAGGCGGAGATTGCCTTCGGAAACGTGCAATCGCAGTTCCTGGCGCGAAGCCGCGCGGTCGAAGAGATCGATTCGACCGTACGTGCCCGCGAGGAAAAAACCTTGCGGTTACGCGAAGCGCGTGAGGCCAAGGAATTGCAGGATCGCTTGACAGGGGTTACTGCTCCTGTCGCGAAGCGAAAAAAGAAAATCTGACCCTATGGCATAATTCCTTAAATCGGATTCGATTTCAGGATAAAGCCATGTGCAGTTCAAGGTATTACAGCGCCTTTGCGCGTCTGATGGCGTGCGGCGCCATGGAACAAGATGAGTTTACGCCGGATCGGCCTAAACTCTGAATCTTGTCCTAAATTAAAGAGTTAGAACATGATTTCGTCCGAAAACCGCGCAGATTTTTCGGCATCATGCTCTAGGGTCGAAGTCAAACAGTCAGGAAACAGATTTGAAAAACGCCAAAAACAACGAGCTTTCCGATCGCCGCAGCGCCGCTGCCGAAGCCAAGGCGGCTCTCCTCAACGCGTATCGTAACGCCAAGGATTCAGCCGAACCCACAAGGCTGGCAAAGCAGGCGGAGCGTCAAGCCATTGCCGCGGCCAGGGAAGAACGTCGCGCTCAGCGAGAACGGGTCAAGCTCGAAGAGCAGGGGCGGGCTCAGGCCGCGGAAGCCGAACGTCAGGCTGCCGCCGAAGCCGCAGCACGCGCCGATGCCGATGCCCGCGAAGCGGCTGACAAAGACCGGATCGCTCGCGTGATTGCCGACGAAGCCGCCCGAAAGGCCGAGCGCGACCGGCGCTACGCCAATCGCAAAGCCAGACAGTCCTGATCGTCAGCGCCGCCTGTCGTCAGGACAGGCAGCGCTGTCTTTCAGGCAGCCTGCACGGCTGCATTCAGCGGGATTTCGACGTCGATTTCGAGCGTCGAAACGTACTCGTTGCGATCGATCGTCACCTGCACCTTGTCGTGATCGAGCTGCACGTGCTTTGCGATCACCGCAAGGATTTCCTCGCGCAGCAGGGAGACCAGGTCCGACCCCGCCGAGGAACGTTCATGGGCGAGAAGGACCTGCAACCGTTCGCGGGCGGCCGGTGCGGTTCTCTGCTTGTTGAAAAGACGGAAAATATTCATGCCGCCCTCCGTCCGAAGATCTTGCCGAAAATATTGCGCTTTTCCTCTGGGATGGCAATCGGCACGACTTCACCAGCGAGCCGGCGAGCGGCGTCGAAATAGGCCATCGCAGCCGCGCTGCGGCTGTCTGCCAGCGTGACCGGCGCACCGATATTGGATGCACGCAGAACATCCATGCTTTCGGGTATGATGCCGAGCAGCGGGATGGACAGGATTTCCAGGACGTCGTCGACCTTGAGCATGTCGCCGCGTTCGGCGCGGTTGGCGTCGTAGCGGGTGAGCAGCAGGTGCTTTTCCATCCGTTCGCCGCGTTCGGCCTTGGCGGTCTTGGCATCCAGCAGGCCGATGATGCGATCCGAATCGCGCACCGACGAGACCTCGGGATTTGTGACGACCACGGCAACATCGGCGTGGCGCATGGCAAGCGTCGCACCGCGCTCGATCCCGGCGGGGCTATCGCAGATGATCCAGTCGAAATAGCGCTTCAGGTCGTTGATGACGCGCTCGACGCCCTCGGCCGTCAGGTTGTCCTTGTCTCGCGTCTGCGAGGCCGGCAGCAGGAACAGGGTCTCCAGCCGCTTGTCGCGGATCAGCGCCTGGGTAAGCTTGGCGTCGCCCTGGATGACATTGATCAGGTCGTAGACGACCCTGCGCTCGGCGCCCATCACGAGGTCGAGATTGCGCAGGCCCACGTCGAAATCGACGACGACGACTTTTTCATTGCGTTGCGCCAGCGCCGCTCCCAATGCGGCGGTCGAGGTCGTCTTGCCAACCCCACCCTTGCCTGACGTGACGACGATCACTTTCCCCATCATTGTCTCTCCTTTGCCGTGGCCCCAGTAATTCGAAGTGTTGAAGCGTCCTTTGCGGCTCTCGATGAGACGCGCGGGCGCTGTTGTCAGATCAGTTTCTCTGCCATGATCGCGTCGTCTTCGAGCCAGAGCTGAACAGCCTGTCCGCGAAGATTGGGCGCCATGTCTTCCGCCATCTTGTAGATACCGTCGATTGCAACCAGCTCGGCCTCGAGCTTGCGGCAAAAGATCCGCGCCGATGCGTTTCCGATGGACCCCGCCATGGCTCGGCCACGCAAGGCGCCGTAGATATGGACGGACCCGCCGGCGATGACCTCGGCACCCGAGGCGACCGAACCGATGACGGTGACGTCGCCTTCCGGAAAGATCACCGATTGCCCGGAGCGCACCGGCTCCCTGATGACGATCGATTGCATGGTTGGGCGGGTCTCTGCCACTACCGGTTTGCCGGGCTGATCGGCAGGCTCCTTTGCCTGAACCTCGATATCGGAAACCGAACGACCGCCTTTGAGTGCCGGCGGCATGCCGGACCCGAGGATCGAAGGCCGTGCGCCCTCGATGCCCATGATGCTGACATTGCGCTTGGCAAGTTCGGCAATCAGGTCCTTCAGCTGCGGTCGGTCGATTTGCAGGTCCGTCAGGTCGAGCACGACAGGCCGTCCGAGGAAGAAGCCGGCCGATCGCGCGGCCAGATCGTCCAGCCGGATCAACCAATCATCGATCGGAAGATCCGGAGACAGCATGACCGCGAGGAAAGAGCGGCCCTTGATGCGGATGGAGCGAGCGTCTGTTAGCACTTTGGTCATCTATGTGAAGAAATCGTTGACCATGTCTACCGCTGCTATGGTTAACAATAAGTTAACGCGGCCTTAATATTCCCCACAATCACAGCCGATTCTTCAAGCGCCGGACTGCCGTAAGCCATTGGAAAAGCGATGCAATCTCCGGAAGAACGGAACGGTTAATAATGCGGCTTTGAACTTGGGCCGCAAATCGGGTTAACGCTCAGCCTTCCGCCTTGCGTTGTGCGTTGGAAATGGCGCGCGCGGCCTCTTCCGAGGAGTTGGCGAGCGTGCGCATCTCGGCGGCCAGCACGGCAAATCCCGATCCGGCCGTGCCGGCGCGGGCGGCCTCGATGCCGGCATTGACGGCCAGCAGCTTCAGGTAACGCAGCGATTGCAGGATTTCATTGGTCTTCGAGGCGGTGATGCGCATGTCGGCAGTCTGGTCATCGATTCGCTGGTAGAGTGATTCGATGTTGATGATGCTGCCTTCGAGATAGAGAAGCTCACCCTTCTCGTCCCAGATGCCGCCGCCGGTCTCGGTGACCCAGATGAGATGACCCATGGCATGGCGGATGCGGTATTCCATCGTCCAGTCTGTGCGCTTCTCCAGCGCCCGTCCGACGATCTCGTCCATCAGAGGCACGTCTTCCTCGTACATGATCGAGGTAAAGGTCCGCGTGCGATTGCCGATGATTTCGTCGACGGGATAACCGAAGATGCGCTCGATTCCATTGGTCATCTCAAGCATCGTATAGTTTTCATCGGCACGGCAGCGATAGAGAAAACCGCTCATGCGCCCGAGAATGCTCGTTTGAAAATCCATGAAGGCCACATTCGAAGAGAAGAGTTGCAGATGAAAGGCGCATGTCACAATGCCGGAAGAGAGCGCGAACACACTCCTCCGGCAATGCAGGCCCGCCTCATCAGTTGCGCAGATATTCTTCCATGGAATCGTCGAGCGCCTCGACCCATGGCGTGTGGTGCGTCGGCGACATATTGCCGGTCATCAGCGATCGGTAGGCATGGTCGCGGAAGCCCATGATGTTGTGGGCCTTGTGATGTTCCCACTCCATGAAGGTCTGGTTGGTGCCCTCGATGTCGAAGGAGGGATAATCGGTTTCGGCGAGCAGTTCCTTCACATAGTCGCCCTGATACCAGATCATCTGCTCGGCATCTTCGAGCGTCTCCTCGCGGGCGCGCCACATGTCGAAATTGGCCTTCAGCTCCTCTTCCGGCGGCAGGGCGATGCGGCCCATCATCACGTCACGCGTCCACCAGGCCTGCACGTCGAACATGTTGAAGGTGTAGAACTGGTCCTGCATGCCGATGTAGAAAAGCTGCGGGTTCTTGTCGAAGATCACCCCCTTGTAGAGGCTGTCAGCCCAGAGGCGGTTGGCCGTCTTCAGCCGGAGATCGTCGGGCAGGAACGGGAAATGGTGCTGGTATCCGGTGCAAAGGATCACGGCATCGACCTCCTTGGTCGAGCCGTCGAGGAAATGCGCCGTCCGGTTTTCGAGCTTGGTCAGCAGCGGCCGCTCCTCGAAATTCTCCGGCCATTTGAAGCCCATCGGCTTCGATCGGTAGCTGGTCGTCACCGATCTCGCGCCGTATTTCCAGCATTGTGAGCCGATGTCCTCGGCCGAATAGCTGCGACCGACGAGCAGGATGTCCTTGCCCTTGAACTCCAGAGCGTCGCGGAAGTCGTGGGCGTGCAGCACGCGGCCGTTGAACGTCCTCACGCCCTCGAAATAGGGCACGTTCGGCGTCGAGAAGTGACCCGATGCCACGACGACATAGTCGAACTCCTCGTCATACATCCGGTCCTCGATGCGGTTATGCGCCGTCACCGTGAATTTCTTCGTCTGATCGTCGAAGCGGACCATGCGAACCGGCGTGCTGAAGCGCACCCAGTGGCGAACATTCGCCTTCTCGACGCGGCCCTTGATATAATCCCAGAGCACGGCGCGCGGCGGATAGGAAGCGATCGGCTTGCCGAAATGCTCCTCGAAGGAATAATCGGCAAATTCGAGGCATTCCTTCGGTCCGTTCGACCAGAGGTAACGATACATGCTGCCGTGGACCGGCTCGCCATATTCGTCGAGCCCGGTGCGCCAGGTATAATTCCAGAGCCCACCCCAGTCCGACTGCTTTTCGAAGCAGACGATCTCCGGGATTTCGGCGCCCTTCTGGGCAGCCGATTGAAAGGCGCGCAGCTGCGCCAGTCCGGAAGGCCCGGCACCGATGACGGCTACTCTTGTCATGAAGCATTCCCCTCTTGATTATATCGCATTGTCCTGCGTGTCAGTCCGGATAGATGCCGGGGCTGGTCGGCGCCCCGTCGTCATATTTGGAAAGCCAATCGATCGTCGTCTCGCGGAAGCGGGTGAGGCCCTTGTAGTCGATGAGTTCGGGCGGCAGCGTCTTCAGCACGCGCGGGAAGCGGCGCGCCCATTTCGGCACGGTGACGAGCTCTTCCATGTTCATCAGGTAGCAGCGGATGACGAAAAGGATGGCGTTCGAGCGCGGCAGGCGCCACAGGCTCTGCACTTCGACGCGCAGATGCACCTTCTCGCCGACATTTTCCGGCGTCACCGTGGTGCGGTCAGGACCCCATTTGTGATAATTCTCCGGGCTGGTGTCGAGCCGCGGATTGATCGTCATCGTCCAGTTGAAGCGCCGTGTCGGCTTGCCCTGCTGCAGGTTCAACAGGAATTTCAGCGCCCGGTCGAAGACGCCGATCTGGTGGGCGAGCGGCACCGGCCCGTGCCATTCCATGAAATTCATGCCGATATCGAAATCGAGCGACCAGTCGGCCTGCGTCGTCACCATGCCGGCGTCCATCCAGAGATTGCCGTCGCGTTGGTCGACGATGCAGAAATCGCCCTGGGCCTGGCGGGTGATATATTCGAAGGGCTCATAGGGCAGCGTCGAGGCATCGCCAAAGGTGAAGCTGTCGTCGATGCCGAGCGGGCGGTTGATCCAGCGCCACTGGTCGCCGTTGCGGATCAGCGTGAAATGATCGGGATAACCCGCCGCCTGCTCTTCCATCAAAAGTTCGAGCGTATCCCATTGCGCGCTCATCATGTGCGGCAGGGCCTGATAGCGTAGCGGATCTTCCTTCAGGACCAGCGCCCGGTCGTGCATCTCGGCGACGTAATGCTCGTCGACATCGATCAGGCTTTCGTAGACGGTTCCCGCCCGGCCGTGCACATGCGGCTCCATATTGACGGAATACATGTATTCGTCGCGGTCGAAGGGAAACGGGAAACGCCGAATGTTCTCGGGGCTGTTCCGATAGCTGAAATCGTTCCGGAAGGTTTCCTGCTTGAAGACGATTGCCATGTCCGGTCTCCTTGTTCCGCTTCCGATGCCGCTAGAGATCAAGATGCAGCGTGTTTCCCTCGAAGCGGGAAACGCAGATCATCACCTTGCGGCCGGATGCTTTTTCTTCGTTCGTCAGATAGACGTCATGGTGCAGCAGCTTGCCGTCGCAGGTGACGACCCCGGTCTCGCATTGACCGCAGGCGCCGCCGCGACAGAGGAAGGGCGCGTCGACACCCGCCGCCTCGATTGCTTCCAGCATGCTCTCGTGATGGCCGACCTTCACGGTCTTGCCGGACCGCAGCAGATCGATCGCGAAGGGCTTGCCGGGCAGCGACGACAGGAACCGTTCCGAGTGCAGGTTCTGTTCCGGCCAGCCGGCGTCCAGTCCCGCCTTCAGCACGCCGTCGATCATCCCGGATGGGCCGCAGACATAAAGATGCGTGCCGAGCGGCTGGGTGCCGAGCAGGCTCGTCAGGGGCATGGCGTCGCCTTCGGCATCGCAATAGATCTTGATGCGATGTCCGCCATAGCGCTCGGTGAGTTCCCGCCAATAGGCGCCGCGGTCGCGCGTACGGATGGCATAATGCAGCTCGAAATTGGCGCCTCCGCGGGAAAACTGCTCCATCATCGCGATGAAGGGGGTAATGCCGATGCCGCCGGCGATCAGAAGGTGCTTGCGCCCGCGCCAGTCCGGCTGGAAGAGGTTGACGGGATAACTGACCTTGAGCTCGTCGCCTTCGCTGAGCTTCTCATGCATGAAGGTGGAGCCGCCGCGCGAATCCTCGACGTGCAGCACGCTGATTTCATAGGCTGCGCAATCATGCGGCGGCGACATCAGCGAATAGGCATTGCGGCGCATATGGCCGCCATCGTTCATCAAAACGATGACATGGGCGCCGCCGGAGAAATAAGGCATTGGCTTGCCGTCAAGGCGCTCGAAACGGAAGCGCTTGACGCGCTCGGCGATCGGCGTGATCCGCGTCACGCGGACAGGAATTTCAGTACCACCGCTCAAAGGAACAACTCCTCCGGGTCAGGCGCGCTGCCCGGTTCTTCCGCATCGATATTGACGCCCTGGAAGGCGGCGAGCCGGCGCGAATAATGGTCGCGCACCAGAAGCGGCAGCCCGCAATGGCTACAAGTGAAAGGGCTGGTGGTGACGTCGTCGGTGATGCCCTTGCAATGGACGCATTGCACACGCCGGGCGAGCGAACCGCGATGCTCGGTGATGACGGAGGCATGGTCCATGCCGTAATCGAGCGCCACCAGCATTGCCTGGCCGATGAAGCCTTCCGTGCCCGACAGATAAAGCCGCGTGCCCATATGGGCGGTGGCGAGCGACCCCTTCAATCGGAAGAGCAGCGTGGCGATCGTCGGCGCCGTGAAGAACATGTCGGCGCCGAGGCGGGCCAGCGCCTCGTCCAGGCCGGTGCCTTGCGAGCCGCGGGCGACATAGAGGATCTCGCTGCGGGAAAGCGCCGTTTCGTCAAGCGCCGGCTGCTGATCGAGCAGAGCCTTGGCGCCCTCCCCTTCGAGCGCGAAAATGTGCCGCCGGGCGCGCGGCTGGATGGTCAGGCCCGTGTAGACTGGTCGGCTCTTGATGCCTGCAACGAGCATTTCCGTGCTCCCTAACCTACGGCAATCCTCTTTTTCTTCTCCGGATCGTCGAAGGGAAGTGTATGGGCGGTGGCGCTTGCCTGCACTGTCTTGCCGCGGACTTCGAGTTTCGTCCCATGCACCGCCTTGTCAACGTCCAGGCGGGCAATCGCCATGGATTTCTTCGTCAGCGACGAATAGCTCGGGCAGGTAATGACGCCGACCTTTTTGCCGTCGGCAAAGACGTCGTCGCCGAGATCGGCCGGTCCGTCGGCATCGATCAGCATGCCGAAGATCTTGAAGCGTTCCTTGCCTTTGAGGCGGTCATGTTCCTCGGCGCCACGGAAACCCGTCTTGCCGGGGCTGACGGTAAAGTCGAGGCCGAGTTCCCAGAGACTGTCGCCGGGCGGCTGATCGGCGAAGGGATACATTTGCGAATTGTCGTAGGGGTAGAAGAGCAGGTAGCTTTCGACCCGCAGCATGTCGAGAACCGAGAAGCAGCAGGGGATGATGCCCATCTCCTTGCCTTCCTCGACGATCCGGTCCCAGACCATGACGGCGTCCTGGCCGCGCACGAAGATCTCGTAGCCGCGTTCGCCGGTATAGCCGGTGCGCGAGATCATCACCGGCGCGCCGAACAGTGTCGTCTGCATGTGGTGGAAATATTTGAGATCGCGGATGCCGGGCACATATTTGGCGAGATAATCGACCGCAATCGGCCCCTGCAGCGACAGGTCATGCAGGTCGTCATCGAAGAGCACGGCGCAATTGCGGCCGGCCGCCTGCTTGACGAGTTCCTCGTGGCCGGAGCCGGAGCCATGCACCAGCATCCACGAATTCGGGCCGGTGCGATAGACGATGCAGTCGTCGGTGAAGTGGCCGCGCTCGTTCAGCATGGTCGCATAGACCGAGCGGCCGGGGTAGATCTTCGTCAGGTCGCGGCTGGTAATATAGTCGAGCACGGCGATGGCGTGCGGCCCGACCAGGTGCACCTTCTTCAGGCCCGAGACATCCATGATGCCGGCCTTGGTGCGGACGGCGACATGTTCTTCCGACATGTCCTTGTCGTAGGTCCAGGCGGTGCCCATGCCGCTCCAGTCCTCGAGCTTCGATCCCAGAGCACGATGCCGATCCGCCAAGACGGAGAAACGCCATGATAAAGCCATTGTCCGTTCCCTTTTATTTCCTCTACGGAATATTTATTTCCTGACTATATAAGTCTTTCGCGCCGTGGCAAGCCCGTCCGGCATGCATTTCCCAAAACTTTGACGGTATCTGTCCTGCGGCGCGATGGGTGCGATGACGCCAATCATCTCTCAGCCCATCCGCTCCGACGCGTAACTTCCGGGGCTTGCCGGGAAAACCACGGTGCGGTTGCCGTTGATGAAGGTGCGGTGGTGGATATGGGCGTGGATGGCACGGGCCAGCACCTGGCTTTCGACATCGCGGCCGATCGAGACGTAATCGTCGGGCGACTGCGCATGGGTGATGCGCGCCGTGTCCTGCTCGATGATCGGGCCTTCGTCGAGATCGGCGGTGACGTAATGCGCCGTCGCCCCGATCAGCTTCACGCCACGTTGATAGGCCTGCTTATAAGGATTGGCGCCCTTGAAGCTCGGCAGGAAAGAATGGTGGATGTTGATGATCCGGCCAGACATCTTCTGGCACATTTCGTCCGACAGGATCTGCATGTAGCGCGCCAGCACGATCAGCTCCGTGCCGGTCTGCTCGGCCACATCAAGGATATGGGCCTCGGCCTGTACCTTGTTGGCCTTGGTGACCGGAATATGATGGAAGGGGATGTCGTGGTTGACCACGACCTTCTGGTAATCGAAATGGTTGGAGACGACGCCGACGATATCGATCGGCAGGGCGCCGATCTTCCAGCGGTAGAGCAGGTCGTTCAGGCAATGGCCGAAGCGCGACACCATCAGCAGCACCTTCATGCGCTTCTCGCTGTCGTGAAAATCGTAATCCATCTCGAAGGGAGCGGCGACGGCGGCAAAACCGATGTCGATATCGGTGCCCGCAAGCCCCTCTTCCGAAATGAAGCTGACGCGCATGAAGAACTTGCCGGTATCGAGATCGTCGAACTGCGAACTGTCGATGATGTTGCAACCCTTGTCGGCCAGATAGCTCGAAATCGCCGCCACGATGCCGCGCGTCGATTTGCAGGATACGGTGAGTACGAAACTCTTCATGCTGTCGCTTCCTTCGCTATCCCAAGCGCAGAGGGCTAGATGACGCCGGAGCCTGTCCGCTCCGGCGTGATGAGCGTGTCTTCAGAAGGTCCACTCAGATGTCGAGCGTACTGTCGCGTTCCCACTGGGTGAAATGCGAGCAGTAAGCGTTCCACTCCTGATGCTTGAGCTTGAGATAGGCGGCGGAAAACTCGGCCCCGATCGCCTGCTTCAAGCCCTCGTCGGCATCATAAGCGCGCAGCGCGTCGAGCAGATTGAGCGGCAGGCGCGGCGCATCCTTCACCAGGTACCCCTCGGCATACATGTCGATATCGTAGTGGCGGCCGGGATCGGCTTGGCTGCGGATGCCGTCAAGGCCGGCAGCGATGATGATCGCCTGCAGCAGGTACGGATTGACCGCACCATCAGGCAGGCGCAGCTCGAAGCGGCCCGGTCCCGGCACGCGCACCATGTGGGTGCGGTTGTTGCCGGTCCAGGTGACCGTGTTCGGCGCCCAGGTGGCGCCCGATGTGGTGCGCGGCGCGTTGATGCGCTTGTAGGAATTGACCGTCGGATTGGTGATCGCGGCCAGCGCGGAGGCGTGTTTCATGATGCCGCCGAGGAAGGTTTTACCCTGAGCGGAGAGCCCAAAGGCCATTTCCTTGTCCGCGAAGGCGTTGACCTTGCCATCGATGTCCCAGACCGAGATGTGGGCATGGCAGCCGTTTCCGGTCAGGCCTTTGAAGGGCTTCGGCATGAAGGTGGCGCGAAGGCCGTGTTTTTCGGCGACCGACTTGACCATGAACTTGAAGAAGGAGTGCTTGTCCGCCGTCTGAAGCGCGTCGTCATATTCCCAGTTCATCTCGAACTGGCCGTTCGCGTCCTCGTGGTCGTTCTGATAGGGCTTCCAGCCGAGCTCGAGCATGTAGTCGCAAATCTCGGCGATGACGTCATACCGACGCATCACGGCCTGCTGATCGTAGCAGGGTTTCTCGGCTGTATCGAACTGGTCCGAAATCACCGAGCCGTCCGAGGAGATGAGAAAGAATTCGGGCTCCACGCCGGTTTTTACCCGGAGCCCTTCTTTCGCAGCTTCAGCGACCAGTCTTTTCAGCACCACACGTGGTGCCTGTTCGACAGGCTGGTCGTCCATGACGCAGTCGGCGGCAACCCATGCGACGTCCTTCTTCCAGGGTAGCTGGATGACGGAGGAAGCATCGGGAAGCGCGAACAGGTCGGGATGGGCAGGCGTCAAATCCAGCCAGGTTGCGAAGCCCGCGAAGCCGGCGCCATCCTTCTGCATATCGGCGATGGCTTCTGCGGGAACCAGCTTGGCGCGTTGGCCGCCGAACAGGTCGGTATAGCTGATCATGAAATATTTGATGCCTTTGTCTCTGGCAAAAGCAGCAAGGTCCAGTGTCATTTCGTTCCCCTTTGGATTTCTTGGAGACACTTTGCTTATGGATGCGAGACGGCCGGGACATTTGCCCGGCCGGTAGAAATCAGTAGCCTCCCTTGCCGGGATACCAGTTTGTGCCGGCGAGCGGGATCTGCGCCATGGCGGCGGCCTCCATCGTCAGGGCGCAAAGATCTTCCGGTTCCAGGTTGTGCAGGTGGTTCTTGCCGCAGGCGCGCGCGATGGTCTGGGCTTCCAGCGTCATGACCTTCAGATAGTTGGCGAGACGGCGGCCGGCGGCGACCGGATCAAGCCGCTTCATCAGTTCCGGGTCCTGCGTCGTGATGCCAGCCGGGTCCTTGCCTTCGTGCCAGTCGTCGTAGGCGCCGGCCGTCGTGCCGAGCTTTTGATACTCTTCTTCCCAATGCGGATCGTTGTCGCCGATCGCAACGAGTGCCGCCGTGCCGATGGCAACGGCATCGGCGCCCAGCGCCAGTGCCTTGGCCACGTCGGCGCCGGAACGGATGCCGCCCGAGATGATCAGTTGCACCTTACGATGCATTCCGAGATCCTGCAGCGCCTGGACAGCGGGGCGGATGCAGGCAAGCGTCGGCATGCCGACATTCTCGATGAACACATCCTGCGTTGCCGCGGTTCCGCCCTGCATGCCATCGAGCACCACCACGTCGGCGCCGGCCTTCACGGCAAGCGCTGTATCGTAATAAGGTCGCGCGCCGCCGACCTTCACATAGATCGGCTTTTCCCAGTCGGTGATCTCGCGCAGTTCCAGGATCTTGATTTCGAGATCGTCGGGGCCCGTCCAATCCGGATGGCGGCAGGCCGAGCGCTGGTCGATGCCCTTCGGCAGGTTGCGCATGTTGGCGACGCGATCGGAGATCTTCTGGCCGAGCAGCATGCCGCCGCCGCCGGGTTTTGCGCCTTGACCGACAACCACCTCGATCGCATCGGCGCGACGCAGGTCTTTGGGATTCATGCCGTATCGCGACGGCAGATACTGGTAGACCAGCGTCTGCGAATGGCCGCGCTCTTCATCGGTCATCCCGCCGTCGCCTGTCGTGGTGGAGGTTCCGGCAATCGTCGCGCCGCGTCCGAGCGCTTCCTTGGCATTGCCGGAGAGCGCGCCGAAGCTCATGCCGGCAATGGTGATCGGCGTCTTCAGGTGAATGGGCTTTTTGGCAAAGCGCGCGCCGAGGACGACCGACGTGTCGCACTTCTCGCGGTATCCTTCGAGCGGATAGCGCGAGATCGATGCGCCGAGAAACAGCAGGTCGTCGAAATGCGGCACCTTCCGTTTGGTGCCGGCGCCACGAATGTCGTAAATGCCGGTCGCAGCGGCGCGGCGGATTTCCGCCAGCGTGTAATCGTCGAAGGTCGCTGACTTGCGCGGCGGGGTATAGGGGTTGTGATAGCTCATGATGGTCCCTCGCCTTAATACGCGTCGGCGTTGTCGATATTGAAGTTGTACAGCTTGCGGGCGGAGCCATAGCGCTTGAATTCCTCGGGCCTCACTTCGGTCACGCCCGCCTTTTCGAGAAGTTCGGCGAGCATCGTCAGATGCTCGGGACGCAGCTCCTTTTCGATGCAATCGGCACCCAGGCTCTTGACCGAACCGCGCACGAAGAGCTTTGCCTCGTAGAGCGAATCCCCAAGCGCATCGCCGGCATCGCCGAGTACCACGAGGTGGCCGGACTGGCCCATGAAGGCGGACATGTGGCCGATATTGCCATGAACGACGATGTCGATGCCTTTCATCGAGATGCCGCAGCGCGATGCCGCATTGCCCTTGATGACAAGCAGGCCGCCGCGGCCGGTTGCGCCGGCATACTGGCTGGCATCGCCCTCGATGACGACGGTTCCAGACATCATGTTTTCCGCAACGCCCGGACCTGCCGAACCGTGAACGGTGACGGTCCCGCCATCATTCATCCCGGCGCAGTAATAGCCGACGGACCCCTTCACATCGACCGTCACGGGCGCATCGATGCCGACGGCAACCGAATGGCTGCCGCGCGGATTGACGACTTCGAAGGAAAGATCGTTCGAACCGTTCTGGATGTTGTGCAGGGCGCTGTTGAGTTCACGCAACGGCGTAGTGGCAAGATCAATGACAGGCATGTTTCGATAACCCTTGGAGAATAGGCATGAGGCGCTGGTCAAGCGACCTTCTGGTGATCCCAGAAATAAACGGTTGCAGGCTCCGGCTCCCAGACCCGGGCGTTCTCGATGCCGGGTAGGTTGACCAGCGCCCGGTATTCCGAACCGAAGGCGACATACTGGTCCGTTTCGGCCATGACGGCGGGCTTGCAGGCAATCGCATCGCGCACGACGCCGAAGCCGGATTTCGTGCCGACGACGAAGGTGAAGAAGCCGTCGAGGTCATCCACCGCGCCTTCCAGCGCCTGGCCGAGATTCTTGCCCTTGGCCATCTCGGCCGTCAGATAGGCGGCGGCGACCTCGGTGTCGTTTTCCGTTTCGAAGGTCATGCCTTCGCGCTTCAGTTCGCGGCGGAGATTGTTGTGGTTGGACAGCGAGCCATTATGCACCAGGCATTGGTCGGAGCCGGTGGAGAAAGGATGGGCGCCGAGCGTCGTGACGGCTGATTCCGTCGCCATGCGGGTATGGCCGATGCCGTGGGTGCCGGCCATTGAATTGACCGCGAAGCGCGAGACGACATCCTTCGGCAGACCCGTTTCCTTATAGATCTCGATGGCGTCGCCGCTGCTCATGATGCGAACGTTCGGACGCAATTCCGAAACGGCTGCCTTGCCCGTTTCGAGCAGGTCCCTCGCAAGCGTGATGACGGCATGCGTGCTCTTCACCTGGACGGCGACCGATGCGCCAACCGCCTGGCCGAGCTCGGCCTCGAGGCCGGCGAAATCCTTCTTCGGATTGGACGACTGGATGGTGATCTTGCCGCTGTTGCCGCTGGCGTCGCCATAGATCGCAATACCGGCGCTGTCCGGCCCCCGATCCGTCATCGTCACCAGCATGGAGGACAGCAATGCCCCGAGCTCCGGTTCGAGACTTTTATCCTTGAGGAAGAGACCCACAATTCCGCACATGACCAGACCTCCGTTCGTGTTGAAAAAGGACTAGCAGGTCTATTTTGAGTTTTCAACTGGGAAGAAAGTTTTTTTCCTTTTAGGCAAGTCAGCTTTTCGAGCTCTGCTGTGGATAGCTGATGATCGAGAGGTATTTGCTCGGTAGTTTCACCAGTTGCTCCGGCCCATGCGGCGCATCGGCGTCGAAGAACAGGCTATCGCCGGGCTGCATCTGAAAAAGCTGGTCGCCGTGGCGGTAAACGACTTCGCCCTCAAGCATATAGAGAAATTCCATCCCCTCGTGCTGGAAGGTCGGGAAGATGTCGGAGTCAGTAGTCAGGGTGATGAGGTAAGGCTCGACGATGACGCCGCTGGTATTGTTGTCGATATGGCCGAGCAGATTATATTGGTGGCCGGCGCGCGTGCCGCGCCGTTCGAGCTCGATGCCCTGGCCTGCCTTGACGAAGACGGCGTTGCGCGGTTCCTCGAAACGGCGGAAGAAGGCCGTCAGCGGCACGCCGAGCGCCCGCGACAGCGATTGCAGCGTCGTCAGCGACGGCGAGATGTTGCCGTTCTCGATCTTCGAGAGCATGCCGAGCGAAATGCCGGTCGCTGCCGCCAGATCGGTCACGGTAATGCCGAGTTTCTTGCGGTAGGCGCGCACCTCATGGCCGATCGCCATTTCGAGGTTGTTTTCCTTCGGCTCGCGAACGGCGTGCGGGTCCTGGGAAAAGGGAGCGCGTCCGCCAAGCGCCTGTTCCGGTTGCTCTGCCGCTTCACGCTTGGATTTCATAGGTTTTCCCCTGCCGCCTTCTCTTTTGTTCAAGGCAACCCTATCGCCATAGTGAAAATTCCTCAACCGTGAAGAAAACCTATTCCCGCCGCGCCGCGCGCGGAGCGATGCCGTAGAGGGCACGGAACATCCGGGAAAAATGGCTCAGGCTGGAAAAGCCGGTGGCCACCGCGATTTCCGAGACGGAAAGCGGGCTCTGCTTCAGCAGCCGATGGGCATGCTGCAGCCTGATCCTGCGGTACTGCTCGAGGAAGGTACTGCCGAGGTGAGCCGAAAAGAGCCGGTCGAGATGGCGGGTGGTGACGCCGGCAATGCGCGCCATGGCGGCGCGCTCGAGCGGCATCTCGATCGTCTCCTCCATCCGTTCGAGAACGCCGAGCAGGCCGGGATGATAGACGCCATAGCGCTGCGCCAGCGAGGCGCGCTGCGGGGCTGCAGGCTCGTTGACCTCGGTATGAAGATACCAGTCGCTGACGCGGCGGGCGAAATCCGGCCCCATGCGCTCGGCGATCAGCACATGCATCATGTCGAGCGGTGCGATGCCGCCGCCACAGGTAATCCGGTTGCCGTCGATCAGGAAGCGCGCCTGGCGCGGCGTGAGATCCGGGAAGGCTTCGAGAAGGGCGGCCGCATGCTCCCAATGGATGGTGAAGTCGCGACCGCCAAGCAGTCCGGCGGCCGCCATCAGATAGGGACCGCCCGAGATGCCGCCGATCCTCACACCTTCGCGCGACAGCTGCCTCAAGCAGGACAGCACGCCGGGATAGCGCCAGTCGCGGGGCAAACCGCCGGCGCAGACGAAGGCCGTGCCGAGCCCCGAGCCCCTGACAGGGAGAGGTTCGGCGGGGACGCTGACGCCCGAGGAGGAGAGTGCCGCTGCGCCATCCGGTGAGAAGATCTGCAGCCGATAGATCTCACGTCCGGCCAGAAGATTTGCCGCCCTGAGCGGCTCCGTCGCCGAGGCATAGGACATCAGCGCAAATCCCGGGACGAGGATAAAGCCGATCGTCTGCACATTTCTGCTATCAAGCGAGGACATGTCTCTTTCTTAGCCAATCATGTCCCTTTTGTGCAAGTCCGCCCTCCCCTTTCTGGCATCATGCAGCTGTTCTTTCCGGGGTGACCCATGCGCTATTCCGCTCTTTCGATTTTCCTCAACGGCCTTCGCGGCAACAAAAGCTGGTTGCCTGCCTGGCGCGACCCGGCGCCGAAGCCGCATTACGACGTCATCATCGTCGGTGGCGGCGGCCATGGTCTTGCCACCGCCTATTATCTTGCCAAGGAATTCGGCGTCACCAATGTCGCCGTCCTCGAGAAGGGCTATCTCGGCTCCGGCAATATCGGCAGGAACACGACGATCATCCGCTCGAACTACCTGTTGCCGGGCAATAATCCCTTCTACGAGCTGTCGATGAAGCTCTGGGAAGGGCTGGAGCAGGACTTCAACTTCAACGCCATGGTCTCGCAGCGCGGCGTGCTCAACCTCTTCCATTCCGACGCCCAGCGCGACGCTTATACGCGCCGCGGCAACGCCATGCGGCTGCACGGCGTCGACGCCGAGCTTCTCGACCGGCAGGCGGTGCGCAAGAAATTGTCCTTCCTCGACTTCGACAATGCCCGTTTCCCCATCATGGGCGGCCTGTTCCAGCCGCGCGGCGGCACGGTGCGCCATGATGCGGTCGCCTGGGGTTATGCGCGCGGCGCAGACAGCCGCGGTGTCGACATCATTACCCAGTGCGAGGTGACCGGCATCCGCAGCGAAAACGGTCAGGTGACCGGCGTCGAGACCAGCAAGGGTTTCATCGGCTGCGGCAAGCTGGCGCTGGCGGCCGCCGGCAATTCCACCGTCGTCGCCGATATGGCCGGCCTGCGGCTGCCGATCGAAAGCCATGTGCTGCAGGCCTTCGTTTCCGAAGGACTGAAGCCGTTTATCGACACGGTCGTCACCTTTGGCGCCGGGCATTTCTACGCGTCCCAGTCTGACAAGGGCGGCCTGGTCTTCGGCGGCGATATTGACGGCTACAATTCCTATGCCCAGCGCGGCAATCTCGCTTCGGTCGAGCACGTCGCGGAAGCCGGGCTGGCGCTGATCCCGTCGCTGTCGCGCGTGCGTTATCTGCGCTCCTGGGGCGGCGTCATGGATATGAGCATGGACGGCTCGCCGATCATCGACCGCACCCATATCGACAATCTCTATCTCAACGCCGGCTGGTGTTACGGCGGCTTCAAGGCCACGCCGGCCTCCGGCTTCTGCTACGCCCATCTGATCGCCCGCAATACGCCGCATCAGACCGCCCGCGCCTTCCGGCTCGACCGCTTCGCGCGCGGCTATCCGATCGACGAAAAGGGCGTCGGCGCCCAGCCCAACCTGCACTGAGGACATTTGACGATGGCAAGCCTGATTTCCTGTCCCCATTGCGGCGCCCGACCGAAGGAGGAATTTTCGATCCGCGGCGATGCGGGCCTTATCAGGCCGGCGCCGGATGCCGGTGCGGATGCCTGGTTCGATTATGTCTATCTGCGCGACAATCCGCGCGGCCGGCACAGTGAATACTGGCACCATTCCTCCGGATGCCGGCGCTGGCTGATCGTCGAACGCGATACCGTCACCCATGCGGTCCACGGCGTCAGGGACGCCGCCCTTTCCAAGCTCGGCGGAGAACCGGCATGACGAGCTTCCGTCTTTCCTCCGGCGGCCGCATCGACCGCACGACTTCGCTCGGTTTCACCTTTGACGGCAGGCCGCTCGAAGGCCATCCGGGCGACACACTCGCCTCGGCGCTGCTTGCCAACGGCGTCCAGCTCGTCGGCCGCAGCTTCAAATATCATCGCCCGCGCGGCATCCTGACGGCGGGGGCTGCCGAACCGAACGCGCTGGTGACGACGGGCAACGGCGGGCGCACCGAGCCGAATACACGCGCGACGATGATCGAGCTTTACCAGGGGCTGACGGCAAGGAGCCAGAATCGCTGGCCTTCGCTCGGCTTCGATGTCGGCGCGGTCAACGGGCTGCTGTCGCCCTTCCTCAGCGCCGGTTTCTACTACAAGACCTTCATGTGGCCGGCGGCCCTCTGGGAAAAGCTCTACGAGCCGGTGATCCGCAAGGCGGCAGGCCTCGGCAGAGCATCCTATGAGGCTGATCCCGATTCCTACGAGAAATGCTGGGCGCACTGCGATCTGCTGGTGATCGGCGCCGGCCCGACCGGTCTTGCCGCAGCGTTGACCGCCGGCCGTGCCGGGGCGCGCGTCATCCTCGCCGACGAGGGATCCGACCTGGGCGGCAGTCTGCTTTCCGACAGCGGCACCATCGACGGCCAGCCGGCGGGCGCGCTTCTCGGTGAGTTGCTTGCCGAACTGGAGGGACTTCCGAATGTGCGGCGTCTGCCGCGCATGACGGTGTTCGGCTGGTACGACGACAATGTCTTCGGCGCCGTCGAACGGGTGCAGAAGCATGTGGCGATGCCCGATCCGGAACGCCCGGTCGAACGATTGTGGCGCATCGTCGCCCGCCAGGCGATCCTTGCGACCGGCGCCGAGGAGCGTCCGCTCGTCTTCGGCGGCAACGATATTCCCGGTGTGATGATGGCAGGCGCGATGCGCAGCTATCTCACTCGACAAGCGGTCGCGCCCGGCAGAAGCACTGTCATCTTCACCACCAACGATGCCGGATATCGCACCGCCGCCGATCTCGAGGCCGCCGGCCTCACGGTCGCGGCGATCGTCGACAGCCGCGGGGATGGAGGTGGGAGTTGGCAGGGCCGCGCCGAAGTGCTGGAGGGCGCCAGGGTCATCGAAGCATTTGGCGGCAAGCGCCTGCGCGGCGTCACCATCAAGACCGCAGACGGCACCCGCCGGATCGAAGCGGATGCGCTTGCCATGTCGGGCGGCTGGAGCCCGATCATTCATCTTGCCTGCCATCGCGGTGCAAAACCGCAATGGTCGCACGAGGCCTCGACGTTTCTGGCGCCTGTCCAGCAGGAAGGCCTTGCCGTTGCCGGCTCGGCCGCCGGCATGGCGCAAACCGCGACCTGCCTCGGCGATGGCGCGGAAAAGGCAGCTGCCGCGTTGAAGGCGATCGGTTTCGCAGCGGCAGAGCCGGCCTTTGCCGCCGCTTCCGAGACGGCCGCACAGGCAAAGCCGCTCTGGTCGGTGAAGGGTTCGAAGGGCAAGGCTTTCGTCGATTATCAGAACGACGTGCATCTCAAGGATCTGGGCCTCGCCGTCCGCGAAGGCTACGGCCATGTCGAGCTCGCCAAACGTTACACCACATCAGGCATGGCGACCGACCAGGGCAAGCTTTCCAACATCAACGCCATCGGCATCCTTGCCGAGGCGCGCCGCGTGTCGCCCGCCGAAGTGGGAACGACGACCTTCCGGCCCTTCTATACACCGGTTTCCTTCGGCGCCTTGACCGGGGCATCGCGCGGCAAACATTTCCAGCCGGCCCGCAAATCGCCGTTGCATGGCTGGGCCGAGAAGAACGGCGCGGTCTTCGTCGAAACCGGCCTTTGGTATCGCTCGTCCTGGTTCCCGCGCGCCGGCGAGACGACATGGCGCGAAAGCGTCGACCGCGAGGTGCTGAACATCAGGAAGAACGCCGGCCTCTGCGACGTCTCGACCCTCGGCAAGATCGAAATCTTTGGCAAGGATGCCGCGATCTTCCTCGATCGCATCTATTGCAACGGCTTCGCCAAGCTTGCTGTAGGCAAGGCGCGTTACGGCATCATGCTGCGTGAGGATGGCTTCATCTATGATGACGGCACCACCAGCCGGTTCAGTGACAACCATTTCTTCATGACGACGACGACGGCGCTTGCAGCCGGCGTGCTGGCCCATCTCGAATTCTGCGCCCAGACGCTGTGGCCGGAGCTCGACGTCTGCTTCGCCTCCTCGACCGATCAATGGGCGCAAATGGCCGTTGCCGGGCCGAAGTCGCGCCCCATTCTTCAGGAGATCGTCGACGAGGACCTGTCGGATGCGGCTTTCCCCTTCATGAGTGCCCGCAAGGTCACCCTCTTCGGCGGCCGCCTCGAAGGCCGGCTCTTCCGGATCTCCTTCTCCGGCGAACTCGCCTACGAGCTGGCAGTACCGGCCGGTTACGGCGAAGGCGTTGCCGATGCGATCATGGTATCAGGGGAGAAGCACGGCATCTGCGCCTATGGCGCCGAAGCGCTCGGCGTCATGCGCATCGAGAAGGGCCATGTCACCCATGCAGAGATCAACGGTACGGTGACGCCTGGCGATCTCGGTTTCGGCCGCATGGTCTCATCAACCAAGCCGGATTTCATCGGAAAAGCAATGCTGGCGCGCCAAGGGCTGCAGGATCCCGAGCGGCCGCGCCTCGTCGGCGTCAAGCCGCTTAATCCGGCAAGCGGCTTCCGCACCGGCTCGCATATTCTTGCCGACGGCGTTGCGGCGACGCTCGAAAACGACCAGGGCTACGTCACCTCAAGTGCCTTTTCGCCGACACTCGGCCATACGATCGGCCTGGCGCTCGTCCGGCGTGGGCCGGAACGCATCGGTGAAAGGGTGACGGTCTGGAACGGCCTGCGCAACGAATTCACCGATGCGGTGCTCTGCCATCCCGTCTTCATCGATCCCGAAAACGAGAAGCTCCATGCGTGATCTTCCGCAACACAAACCGGTTCTGGCCGGCATGGTTTATAACGGCATCTCAGGGGCGGGCCTTCGGCTTGAAGCCTTGCCGGAGGGCCATCTCCTGCATGTGCTCGGCGCAATCGAACCATCAGCGCTCACCGCGGAATTGGTGAAAGCGGGCTTTGCGAAAAGTTCGATCCGCCAGGCGGGTTTCCGGCAATGGTTCGTCGCCGGTGACGAGCCGCTCGTGCCCGCCAGCCTCCATGCTCTCGCGGCAGCGCTTGCGGGAAGGTCCTTCGTCATGGACCAGAGCCACGGCCGCGTGCGTATCGGCGTTTCCGGCCGTTCTTCGCGCGCACTTCTGTCACGAGGCACAGCCGTCGATCTCGATCCTTCCGTCTTTCCGGAAGGCCATTCTGTGCTGACGATGGTCGGTCATCTCTCCGTGCAGATCGTCCGCACCGGCGATGACAGCTTCGAACTCACGGTCCTGCGCAGTTTTGCCGAAAGCCTCTGGGACGATCTCGCGCATATGGCGGCGAGCGCGGAAAAGGACGGCGTCTAACAGAGGAGGGTCTGGGATCGTTATTAAGCTGTATGCAGCGCGGCGGCTCCGACCCATTCGGGGCGCTCCGCACCTTGCAGCTCTTCCAGCGCATCGGCGGCGAAGCTCGGCACGACACCCGTCCACAGCAGTGCGCCGTCGGGATTGGAATGACCGTCGCCCTCGAGCTTGTAGATGCTTTCGACGATATACTGGCCGTCATTGTTCAGGCCCTTGATCTCGGAAATCTCGATCACGCGGCGCCGGCCGGTGCGCTTGAAGCGGGCGATCTGCACGACGACATCGACCGCCGAGGCGATCTGGGCGCGCAGGGGCCGAAGCGGCATGTCGATATCAGACATCAGCGCCAGCGTTTCCAGCCGGTGTAGGGAGTCATAGGGGGTGTTCGCGTGCACCGTCGAAAGGCTGCCGCTGTGGCCTGATGTCATCGCCTGGATCATATCGAGCGCCTCGCCGCCGCGGCACTCGCCGACGATGATCCGGTCGGGCCGCATGCGCAGCGACGAGCGGAACAGGTCGCGGATGCTGGCGCCGCCGCGACCGAAACGGTCGGGCTTGGTCACTTCGAGATAGACCACGTGTTCCTTGCGGATCTGCAGTTCGGACGTGTCCTCGATGACGATGACGCGCTCGTGGTCGGCAAAGGCTTCCGACAGCGCGTTCAGCATCGTCGTCTTGCCGGTGCCGGTGCCGCCGGAGATGATGACGTTCTTCTGCAGCCCGACGGCCGCCTGCAGCAGCGACAGCGATTCCTCCGTCAGGCTGCCCTGGGTGACGAGGTCGCGGATGCTGCGATGTTCTTTCAGGAAGCGGCGAATGGAGATGCAGAGCCCGGTGCGGGCGGCCGGCGGCTGGATCATCTGCACGCGCGAACCATCCGGCAGGCGCGCCTCGATGCTCGGCTCCTCGGGGGTCAGTCGCTTGCCTGAGAATTGCGCGATGCTGCGCGCGGCCGATTCCAGATCTTCGCGACTGGCAAAACGCGTATCGGCGCGTTCGAGCTTGCCTCGCCTTTCGACGAAGATGTCGGATGTCCCGTTGATCAGGATTTCGGACACGCTCGGATCGTCGAGGAGAAAACGGATCGGCCCGAGCAGCTTGTCCAGCGCCCGGGTCAGGACCTGGAAGGTTGCCTGTTCGGCAGCGTCGTCGGAAACGGCCTTCATCAGAGCGGCATCCCGACCAGGACCGTGCTCATGCCGAACAGTGTCGCCATCATCTGGACCGCGGTCGGAAAGAACATCATCAGTGGAATGAGGACCAATCCAAGTATTAAGATGCTGCTCATCGTTTCCATCGTTCTCTCTCCGGATCGACTGGCGGGCGACATCCGCCATTTTCCGAAAGCTTAATCCAGATCGCCAAACAACGCCATGGCCGGGCCCCGCGGAGGCAGTCATTATGATCGCCATATGCTGTTTCTTCTATCGCTTTGAAAGAATTGACCAATTATGGAGCAGTAGACGAGGCCTCGCCAGGTTGGCAAAAACTTCGGCCATGCAGCTAAAATCTTAGCCCGTTCAAGCTGTTAGTTGAAAAAATATGACGTCAACTGCGATTGTGCCGGCGATGCCTCCAAGACAATTGGAACCCTTCGTTTCGTTTGCTTGACGGAGGGCTGGCCTTGGGCGCACTCTTGGGTCTTAATGGTGTTGTTCAACAAACGTTGGCAGCCGGGGAAGATAAGCTGAAGCAGAAAATATCGTTGGATCGAGCAACATGCTCGTTCGGATCGATGGCGTATGCTTGGTTCATCTTCATCAGGGCTTCGAACCGAAACAAACCTGGGAATGAGGAGTAATCACATGTTTGGTAAACTCAAGACTCTCGCAATTGCACTTCACAAGGACGAGCGTGGCGACATGGCCCAGATCGTCCTGGCCGTCGCCCTGATCGTCATTCCGCTGATGCTGCTTCTGCTCGCATTCGGCAAGCAGATCGGCGAATGGTTCAATGAAAAGAACACGGCGCTCTCGGATGCCGAGAGAATTCCTGAGCCGGGTCAATAAGCGGGTCGGGATCATGGATACGACCTATGATCTGACCCTGATGCCTGCGGCGGCGGCTCTTGCCGTCGCCTGCACCATGACCGCGGCGGTGCTCGACCATCGCCACGGTCATATCCCGAACGCCGTCACCTATCCCTGCCTGCTTGGCGGGTTCATGTTGGCGGCAGTCAGCGGCGGTCTCGCAGGAACAGGGCTTGCCTTCGCAGGCCTCCTTGCAGCCGGCCTGATCTTTCTCATCGCCTTCGCAGCCGGAAGCTGCGGCGGCGGCGACGTCAAGCTGATGGCGGCGCTCGGCGCCCTTCTCGGCCTCTGGCCCGCCATCGATGTCACCCTTGCATCGCTGATGGTCGGCGGCGTGATTGCCGTTTTCTCCATGGCGCGGCGTGTTCAGTGGAGCGTGCTGGCGCGAACGGTCGGACTGTTTGCGCTTCTCCTGCCCGCCGGTTTCCGCGACGCCGCTTCCGTGCTGAAGCCGCGCGAGACACATCATACCGTGCGCTTCGGCGTTGCCGCTGCTCTCGGACTTCTCTGGTGCCTTTCCATGCCTGATTTCACCCCTCTTTCACTCGTGAGGTAACGGCAATGCGCGCGGAACTCGAACGCCCCATCTTCGACGGCGCCTTCTGGAGTTCGATCCTGCACTCACGGACCTTCTGGATCCCAGAGGATCACGGCGCGCTCTTCGGTACCTTTGCGATCGCCATGATGCTGCTTGCCTCGATGCTGCTGCTGCCGCGGCTTTCCGCCCGCCGGCGCCGGATATCGGAGCTGCACGGCGATACCTCCGGCAGCACGACGATGATGGATTTCGTTCTTGTGACACCGGTCTTCGTCTTCTTCATGTTCGTGGTCTTCCAGTTCACGATACTGGCCAAGAACCACCTCTTCACCCACTATGCCGCCTATGCGGCGGCGCGCAGCGCCCGCGTCTATTTCTGCCCGGCCCTGCCGATCACCATCCGGAGCCTCATCGACGTCAAGACCTGCGATAACGATGCCGCCGCCGGCAAGGCCGAACTTGCCGCCCGCCTGGCGCTGATCCCGGCCGCACCCTACGACCAGCTGAAATGCGTCGGCGCCTGCCAGCCGCCGGAAGAGGCGCTGAAAAGCCTTGCCGATGCCTCGGGCCTTTCGAAGAACTGGCGGGCGATGCGCAACCAGGCCCGCTACATGTTCGATCCGCAGAACGTCACGGTGACCGTCGACCGCGCGCCGATGGCGCTCTATGCCGCCATCAACCGCTCACCGCATGTGCCGGTCACCGCCAAGGTGGAAGCGCGCTTCCTGCTGCTCGAATATGCCGGCTGGGTTTTTGCCCGCGGTCAGAGGAAGGACGGCCGCTACTATACGATCTCGACGGCGGAGGTGAACCTGCTATGACACCGGCCCTGATCAAACGCCTGCACCGCGACGAACGCGGCTTCCTGTCGCCGATCATCCTCTACATGACGATCGCGCTTGCCCTGATGATCGTCTGGATCCTGAATACCGGACAGATGATCTACGACAAGCAGCGCACCCAGGACACGGCCGATGCCGCAGCACTCGTCCATGCCGACTGGGAGGCGCGCTATCTCAATATCATGGCGATGAACAACGTCGCCTCGTCGCAGGCAACCGTTGTCATGGCGACGTCGGTCGCCTTTCAGCTGACGACGGCGGAACTTGCCCTGCGCTCGGGTGTCATTCTGGCGAAACTCGCCGAATATTCGTTCACGGAAGGCTTCGGGCCGGCGTCCCTGCTGCCTCCGCTTCCGCCAATGCCCTATTGCCCCGGCTGGCAAAAAGTCCCGATCGTCGGTGGCATCATCTATGGGGCTTGCCTGGCGTTCCAGGGATTCCGGGCGCTGGAAGCCGCCAAAGCGATCGGATATACGGTGGCGGCGCAAGTCAAATACAATCCTTTGGGCCTCATCGAGAAGTCCAGCGACATCATCGATGCGATGAACGATCTGAACGACTACCTCGTCGAAAGCTTTCCGCAGCGCGTCAGCAACGAAGCCCTGCATCTGGTGCGCTTGAACAAGTCGGATCACGTCGTCTTTCATCCGCCGTGTGAGTCCTGCGACCAGGCCGGAGAAGGTGCGGGCGGTAACCTGCCGGTCGATCGTGACGGCATCAATCCCGCCTCGGCCTATGCTGAAATGTGCCTTGCGATGGCCAATGGCACGCAGGGACAGGACCCGTTTCTGATGCGCGGCGAATTTGCCAATCGTGGGTTCCCCAACGGCAAGGGCCCACTAACGGCAGGCGGAGTCGATGGCAGCCATATCCGAGACTGGGTCAACCACGAAAGCGGCGTCGACGATGCGCTGGTGGAGTTCTACATCTTCTATGAAGCCTTCGGCCCGGCTTATCTCAGCAAGGTTCCGTTCAAGGCGATCGTCGAGCAATATGCCGGCGATCTGAGCTGGCTGGAGGAAGCAGCGCTCGATGTCAGCTTCTGGCTGGCGGACAAGGTCTTCGGCGTCGGCTTCGGCATCACCAACCCCTTCCAGCTACCGATCGACGTGCCGCCGCGCTATTCCGATGCCCAGACGAAGGACGAGAACGATTTCACCCGCAAGTTCGACATGATCTGGAACCAGGTCTGCGGCCCAGCCGGTGGCGCGATTTCCGTGGCGGGTGCTCCCCTGCCCGTCATCTCCTTCCCGAAGCCTTACTGGCTGAAAGGACGCATCCCCTTCAACTTCTCGCCCTTCGGCGGCGAGCAGCTCGACGACTACCAGACGCTGGCGATCGTTTCCCGCGCCCCGCGCGCCAGGCTGCAGATCCGCATCTTCAAGGACAAGACACCGTCCGCCTATGCGCTCGCGCAGAGCTGGGTCCACAATTACACGGCCTTCGACCTCTACACTCAGGACTGGCTGGCATCGCTTGCGCCCGCTACGCTTGCCGACGATATCGGCGAGGTTTCGAACACCATCAAACAGAGCCCGGCGGCCGACAGTTTTACCGGCTTGACCCGCGTCTTCGACCGAGGAGGAGCCAATGCCTGGGCTGCCGTCAACACACACTGAGCCTGTGGGCGGTCCTGCTGGCCGCGGGCTGCTGATGCGGCTGCACCGCGACAGGCGCGGTCTGGCCTCGATCGAATTTGTGCTCGCCGCGCCTGTTATCTTGCTGATCGTGATTTTCGTCATCCACGCGAACAAGATTTCCACCAAGAAGGTCGGAACCATGCTTGCGATGCGCAACGCCGCCTTCGCCGAGGCAAATGGGCTGGACTGCACGTCGGATTTCTCGAATGTCGTCCCGATCCCGGCTCTGCCGGCAGTGCCCGGGGGCGACGCCATCAACTGCTCGCGCACACCATCGCATGAAGGCGATGGCGACCCGCAGCGCACCTTTGTCTGGGACGATGTCCAAAATACCTTGAAGAGCGACGGCCGCGACTTCGGCGACATGGTCGGCGACCTCGCCAATGAGAAGCCGCAGCTCGTCACCGCGACAGCCGACCGCGTCTACAAGTTCAGGGATTCCGACGATCTCGATACGATCAGGAGCCTCCGCTGGAAGGATGCGTTCACGGTGGACGATTCCACGCTGTTTGCCTCGCACAACAATGACACCACGAGCCACGGCTACGATCCGACGCTCCGCCGCGAAATCCGCGATGTCGCCGACGATTCCGGCGATCTCTTCGACGGCGTCTTTCCGGGAGCGAAATAAGATGAGACAGGGCTCGCGCATCTCCCATCATCCCCTCGGCCATCTCACCGGTTTGGCGCTCGTCATCGGGCTCGCCGCCGCCATGGCCACACCAGGCCGCGCCGAGATCTACAAGGATTTGAGGGTGACGCTGAATTTGATGCTGGCCGGAATTGTCGGCGCGCCGGAACGGGCGCCGCGCGATCTCGTCATCAACGGCCAGCCGCTTGAATTCACGCCCTATCAGAGCGATCGCAGCATTTCCGATATCACCGACGAATGGCTGCGGGTACTGGCCGTCAATACAAGGCCCGCCATGCCGAAAAGCAATGACAGGCAAGAACTGACTGACGTCATCGCCGCCAACATGCTGATCGTCCCGAAGATGAGCCGCATCCGCGATGATCTTGCCGTGGTGGTACGGTTCTTCGACGGCGACGGCGAGGCGGCCCTCGATTATCTCAGACGCCAGGATCCGGCCAATCCCTCGGCAAGGGCGCCGATCCCCGGCGTCTCGATCATGATCCGCCGTCCCGCCGACGCGCCGAGGACCGAGGTGCTGATGAGCCGCTTCGAGGATGTCGCGGCGACGCTGCCGGCCTTCGCGGCTGCGGCCGATGTCAGCAAGCTGCCGATGTCGCTGCGTCCGCCGGCCGGTGCCGAGGTGCTGAGCGATATCGGCGATCGCGACAAGGGCCACACGTCACGCACGGTCGTGTCCAAAGGCGCGCTGTCGGCCACGCGCTGGTCCGATCAGCGCGCCGATCTTCTTGCCCGCGACGGCTTCACCATCGAGACGCCGCCAGTGCAGCACGGCCGGGTCACAGCACTTTATGGCCGGCGCGGCAGCGTCGAGGCCAATGTCTTGTACACCCGCAGTAAAACCGACGGCCGGACCGTCGAAGTCATTCAAATCAGGCAACCCTTCGTCGAAGGAACAACACCATGAACTGGAAGCTCATCGCGGCCGTCATCGTCGGGCTCATCACCGGCGTTCTGCTCTACTTCTGGACCGAGAGCGTCAAGAACGAGCAGGTGGCCTATGCCTTCATGCGGCTCCAGCCCGACAGGAAGGTGACGCGAGGTCAGGCGATCACACCCGACATGCTCGCCGAACCGGTGATGCTGCCGGAAAGCTTCGGGGCGCTGGCCAAGCTCGCGGTCCCCGCGGCCAGCGCCTATCAGGAATGGTTGAAGGACAGGACGGCCGCCGCCGACATTCCGGCCGGCTCGGTGCTGCTCTTCCAGTATTTCGACGATAACGACGGCGGACGCCTGACGACGATGATCGCACCCGGCAAGCGGGCACTGACCCTTCCCGTCAACGCGGCCTCGGCAGTCGGCCATTTCGTCGAGCCGGGCAGCTATGTCGATATCCTCGGCACGGTCGACGAACCGGTCGAGCCAGTGGCGCCGGCTGCCGCGACCCAGCCGGGAGCCCCTGGCCAGCCCGCTCCCGTGCTAGGTCAGCCCACCGTTCCTGGCCAGGCGCCGGCGGTAGCCGGACAGCCGCAGGCTCCAGCCCAGCCGCAGTCACCGGTCGAGCAGATGCTGAAGAACTATCTCACCCAGTATCCGGGCGCCGACGAGAACGATGTCAACGCTTACCGCAAACAGGCGCAGGACTATAAACTCGGCATCAGCTCGCGCACCCGCGTCGTCACCCGCACCTTCCTGCAGAATGTCAAAGTGCTGGCCGTCGGCGCGGCGACGACGGCGGAGGGTGCAGTCACCAAGGCCAACAGCACTTACAACAATGTGACCGTCGAAGTGACGCCGTCGGAAGCCGAAATGCTGATCTTTGCGATGGGCCAGTCGAACGGCAGCCTCAATCTCGTGCTGCGCAATCCGGCCGACAATACCGTCGAGGACCTGCCGAGCATCAACTGGACGCGGATGTGACCGTCGCGGGGGAATGAGCCATGCTGTTGAAGATTTCCTATGAGGACGGCAGCGGTCGGGAGGTGATCCCGCTCTCGGCGAACGAGACCTATTTCGTCGGCGAAAGTAGCACGCTGACGTTGCCCGCCGGCGCGGGCGTCGTGCGGCTGCGCGGCAGCCACGTCTCTTCGCCGCAATTCGTGCTGCGGAAATCGGGCCAGGGCTGGTCGGTGCAGCATCACGGCCGCAACCCGACGCGCGTCGACGATCAGCCGCTTCGAGCCGGCACGCCGGTTGCGGTTTCGGCCGGCATGTCGATCTGGGTGCCGAACGTCACGATCGAGCTCGTCGAGCCGGCCGCCGCGCCCGTCGCGGTCACGCAGTTTCCCGATCAGGAACGCGTGCTCGCCCTGCAGATGGAAATTCACGAGCGCCTGCTGAAGGACACGCAGTATGACCGGCTGGTGAAATCCTCCGATTTCGGCCGCGAGGAGACGCGCACCCGTATCCGCGAGCGTCTCGACATGTTCATCAAGGAGGCGCTCGACAGCGCGCCGCAGGATCTCGTCATCCTCGTCATCAAGAATGCCGTCTATCGGTGGCTGGCAAAACGCATCGCCCGGACGGGCCGGCGTGACGCCTCGTCGAATGCCGCAAGCCTCTCGCGTGAGGAGCAGGACAATCGCCGCCTGTTCGACGTCGGCAAGGCGCTGATTTCGGCCTTGCAGCTTAAGCTGAACTTCGAATCCACCCGCTCCGACTTCGCCCAGCTCGATAGCCGTTTCAGCGCCGCATTCCAGTCCAGGCAGGCTCTTTTCAACGCCGGCGACCGCTACGAGATCGCCCATATGCACCTGCGCTCCAATATCGAGGAGCTGATGTATCGCTGGGGGACGATCTCCGAACTGATGGATCTCGATGTCATCTCGGAAATCATGGTGACGCGCTACGACGAGATCTACGTCGAGAAATTCGGCCTGCTGGAGCGCTACCCCTTCGCCTTCGCCAACGAGCGGCAGTTGATGAAGGTGATCGAGCGCATCGCCGTCGATTCCAACCGCTCGATCAACGAGAGCGAGGCGATGGCCGACTTCCGCATGCCGGATGGCTCGCGCGTCAACGCCGTCATTCCGCCGCTGGCGGTCAAGGGCGCTTGCCTGACCATCCGCAAGTTCGGCGGCAAGTCGCGGCTCGATATCAGCAAGCTGGTGACCGCTGGCGCGCTCAGCGAGCCGATGCGCGCCTTCCTCGAGGCAGCCGTCCGCTCGCGCAAGAACATCGTCGTCTCAGGCGGCACCGGCTCCGGCAAGACGACGCTCTTGAACAGCCTGTCTCAGTTCATCCCAGTCGGCGAGCGCGTCGTTGCCGTCGAGGACACGTCGGAACTGCAGCTCGATGGGATCCACGTCGTCTATCTGCAATCGCGGCCGAAGACGGCGGAGTCCGAGACCAGCGTCACCATCCGCGACCTCGTGCGAAACGCATTGCGCATGCGTCCCGACCGCATCATCGTCGGCGAGTGCCGTGGTGCGGAGGCGATCGACATGCTGCAAGCGATGAACACCGGCCATGCCGGCTCGATGACAACGGCGCATGCCAACACACCGCAGGACATGATGACCCGCCTGGAAGTGATGGTGCTGCAGGGGCAGAGCTCGCTGCCTGTCATGGCGATCCGCCAGCAGATCGTTGCCGCCGTCGAGCTCGTCGTGCAGCTCAACCGTCTGGCGAACGGCCGGCGTGCCGTCACCGAAATATCAGAGGTGATCGGCATCGATCCGGATACCGGCCTGATCATCGTCGAGCCGATATTCAATCTCGTCGGCCGCGCCGGCGGCCAGGCCGTACATGCCTTCACCGGCTACCTGCCGAGCTTCGTCGCCGAGCTCGTCGAGTTCAATGACGACGGCGAAATCGAAAAACTGGACATGTTCGTCTGAGGGGGGAAAACCATGAATGTCAGCATTCTGCAGATTTTTACGGTCGCCCTCGGCGCGGTCACAGCGGGGCTGCTTGTCTGGGGCGCGCCGGTGCGCTGGCCGGCGCCGCTGCTGCGTGCCACCGAGCGTGACATTGCGCTCGCCAGCGAGGCGGCGCAGGTCTTCGGGCGCGATGCCGTTCCGCCCTATACGATGATCCTCGCCTACGGCATCACTGCGATCGTCGTCTTCGCGGTGGTCTCGCTGATCTTCGGGCCGATCTTCGGCTTCGTCATCGCCATCCCGGTCGCGATCTTCCTCCCCAAGGGCGTGATCCGCTATTTTCTGCAGCGCCGCTGGCTGCAGATCGAATCGCAGCTTCCCTACGCCGTCGACCAGATCGTCTCGGCGGTGCGCACCGGCAAGCCGCTCGCCATCGCCGTCAATGCGGTGGCCGATACCGGCCAGATGCCGGCCTCGCGCGAGTTCGAGCGCATTGCCCGCGAACAGAAGCTCGGCATCGGCCTGGTCGAGGCACTCGACCGCCACGGTCGCAACGTGCCGAGCCTGCATTTCAAGATGGTCGATGCCGCCCTCGGTCTCTTTGCCCGCCAAGGCGGCGACATTTCCGAACCGCTGACCGAAATGTCGAAATCCTTCAAGGAAATCTGGAAGCTCGATCAGAAGATCACGACCTCGTCGTCGCAGGCGCGGATGAATTTCCGCGTCGTCAACGGCGGTGCGCTGTTCATGATCCTGATGATCTTCTTCGGCCAGCCTGAACTGATCGATAAGGTGTTCGGCAACGCCATCGGCATCGTCATCGCGATCGTCGGCGCCATCCTCTATGCCACCGGCTTCTTCTGGATGCGCTCGATGATGAAGGTGTCGGTATGATATCTCAGATACCTCTCGCCCCGATTGCCGTCGTCTTTGCCGGGATCACCGCTGCGCTGTTCGTCTGGTGGATCAGCGATCTGCTCGGCAGCATTCAGGTGGTGCGCCGGTCCGCCGGCGGCGATGGCCCGCCACCCAATATCGTCGACAGCATCGGCATGCGCACCCCGGTCGAATTCGTGCTGACGCATTTCGAGCCGCTCCTGGCCGATTACGGCGCGCAGCTCGAGCAGAAGCTGATCTATGCCGGCCGGCCGTTCGGCGGCGTCACGGGACGGGAATATATCGCGCTTCTCGTGGTTCTCAGCCTCTTCGGTTTTGTCGTGCTCGGCCTGCTGTTCGGCATCGCCAGCGGCAGCGTGATCGGCGGGCTGGTGGCCGGGCTGATCCTCGGCCTCATCCCCGCCATCTATTTCTGGGTCGTCGCCGACGACAAGGCGCAGGACCGCAAGGAACGCATTTCGCGCGAATTTCCCTATTTCCTCGATCTCGTCGTCATGACGCAGCAGGCGCAGGCGACGCTGCCGGAAAGCCTGAGGCTTTATGCCGAAGCCGCACCCGGCACCGTCATGAGCGAGGAAATCGAACAGACGCTGAAGGACGTGGCGCTCGGCACCGGCATGATCGAGGCGCTGCAGCGGCTGGAGCGCCGCATGACCGCCGAAGAGGTCATTCGCGTCATCCGCGCCGTGATCCAGGGCGAAGTCGAGGGCAGCAACCGCGTCGAGCTGCTGCGCGAACATGCGCGTGACCTGCGCTTCCGCCGCTGGGAAAAGGCCGACAGGGCCAGTGAAAAGCTGAAGGCCAAGATCGTCATGCCGGCGATGATGATCGTCGTGTCGATCCTGCTTCTGGTGCTGGCGCCTGCAATTGTCGAGATGATGTCGAGTGGGATGTTCTGATCATGGCCTTTTTTTCCTTCTTTCGCGGAAACAAACCAAGCCTTCTGCAGACCGGTCCCGGCGGCCAGAGCCGCAGCCATGTGCTCGACCGGCCGGAGATGTCGATCGGCCGGGCTGCTAATGCCGATATCGTCGTCGACGATCCGTTTCTGGCGCCGATCCATGCGCGCATCGAGCGGCAGAGCGACGGCGGCTTCATCATTCGCCGGATGGGACTGAACCCGATCATGCTGCGCGGCGAAGCGCTGTTGCAGACGGCCTCGCTGAAATCAGGCGACAGCTTCCGTCTCGGCAAGGACGTCGAATTCCAGTTCGTCGTCAAAGCCTCAGCCAAGGAAGCGCCGAAGAAGCAGGCCTCCAAGGCAACTGACGACAAGCCGAAGAAGTCGCTCCTCAAACAGCCGGCCTTCCTGGCCGGAATGGGGGTCGTCTATCTCGCCATCGTCGGCATCATCGGCTACGTGATCCTGTCCGGCGGCAGCAGCGCGGAAACTGGCCCGACGGCCGAGCGCATCAATGCCGAAGCGGCCCGCATTCCGACATGCATCAAGAATGCCCGGCGCATGCGTGAGGTTTCCGAGCAAAGTTTCAACGGGGCCGTCGGCGGCCGCGTCGGCAGGGACGGCGAGGCAACCTATGCCGCCCTTTCGCTGGCAGCCGAACCGTCTGACGACGCCGCGCTGGCAAAGGCCGCCCAGCCGATCGTCGAGGCTTACAAACGCACCGCCCTTGCAGCCCTTGCCTCGGAAAACCGCGGCAACAACACACTGGCGCGGAGCCTCTACCAGCAGACCTACGACCTCGTCCCCGACATCAACTGCTCGGCCGCGCGCTTCGCGCTGCAGCGCCGTGCCGCCACGAAGCCGCCGGCGCGCCGCTGATCGCCAGTCCTGCATCGTGCTAGCTGACATACAAACCTGGCTTGCTCGTCATTGTGCCTGCATTGCGGGCAAATCGCCGCTTGGTATGAACCCGCAGAGCGTGCTGCCGAGGGCGGGTGAGGCCTTTTATGCCTTGGCGGCAGGTCCATTTTTGGAGCGTTTGTGATCTGCTTGAGGAATGCTCAGTTGAAGCTATGGTTCGAGCATCGTTTCAAAGTCCGACGGGGTATTGCCGCGCCAACCAAATTTCAGACCCCAATTGCACCTGTGACAGCCGAGTTCGTTCGCCATTGACGCTTGCAGGAGAGTAGGACGCGGCAACCGGTTGTCGAGTTCAGTTCCGTGCAAGCTGCTTAAGGTTTCTCTTTTCCGTTGCTAAACCTGACGCGGTGAATGATGAGCAAGCTGGATGGAGTACTGTCGCTCCTGGCGGCTCGGAAACGACAGGCCGAAAATAAGTGAAGGTCAGTATGCGCCTCAGCATCGTTGCTTTAATTCTCCCTGTGATTTTGTTGGTCGCATCGCAGTCTGCCGCACAAGAAGATCGTAGGTCGACCGTCTCCCAGGCGAAGACCCTTTATGTGATTTCGTCAACCGTTCTTATGAGCGCACGGTTAGCGGCAATTTCGCGGCCACGCTTTACGGCGTTCAGCCGACGGGCTCCTTTGACCTGCTCTCAAGTGGAGTCTTCATTGGTGATTTAGCTTATGATCGGCAGGGGCTTGGTAGATGGCATTTGCGACACCGTGGCTACGCAAGACTGTAGATGGTATCGGAGCAGTTCTTCGGCATTGCTCGGACGCTTCCGACAGCCTCTATGGCGCAGTGCCGGTGAAGGTTTTTCAGGTGGACTGGGCAAGAGATGGCTATAACGCCAAATCAGAAGTCGTGATTTCTACAGCAACTTCAAAAATCATCAAAACCACCCGCCAGTTCGTTGGAGCCACCCCCACCGGCTTCGCCGTTATGACGGAAATTTTCGAGACGAAGCGACATCGGATCAAAGCGCCCTCTGACGCAATCGATCTTCGTAGCGAGTAGGTTTTGCGCGTTCCCTGGCTACGGATCCCAGATGAATGGGCCTCTACCAGCAGACCTACGATCTGGTTCCCGTCATCAACTGCTCGGCCGCGCCCTTCGCGCTGCAGCGGCGGACTGCCACGAAGCCGCCGGCGCGCCGCTGATCGCCAGTTTGATGGGCATTTGACCGGAAGGTGGTTCGAACCTAATGAGACGCTCTCTCGCCAAACAAGAAGCCCAGCAACAGAAGGGAGCCGAAGGATAAAGCGCAACCTGTCTGGGCGATGGCGGCTGCCTTGCGCAATGAACGAAACTCCTCGGCGACGTAGTATCTCTCGAAGCGGCTGCGCTTGCGCGCTTGCCGTTCCCGCCGGCTAAGGCCCCTCATCTTCTGACTTATCTACCAGACAGCCGGTCTGACTGAGCACCTTGATTATCACCCAAAAAGCGACGGCGAAGCTTACGGCAAATGCACCGAAGCCGGCCCAAACTACTAACTGCAAGACGAGCGGTCGATCGACCATTCCCAGCGCACCCATGCATTTAAGTACGTAGACCTATAGCGGAAGCAGAAGTTATCGAGCTCGACGAGTCCGCGTAGCCATGGTTTTGTCAACAAGACGAGCGGCCACATACGCGAAACATACGACTGCGGTTAGAAACACGCAGAACGCAAGAGGGCCATTCAATCCGATCGCTCCTGCAACTGGCTTGAAAACACCGACCGCACCTCGGTGTAAGATGTAGACAGGATAGGAGATGTACCCAACCCAC
Source organism: Rhizobium sp. WSM1274 (assembly GCF_025200775.1). NCBI lineage: Bacteria > Pseudomonadati > Pseudomonadota > Alphaproteobacteria > Hyphomicrobiales > Rhizobiaceae > Rhizobium > Rhizobium sp. WSM1274. The sequence goes on from NZ_CP104140.1 coordinate 368,176, forward strand.
GTCGCCAACGCCTCTGCTTTTGCGGGCACCTCCAAAAAGAGGCCAAGCATCACGATGAGCGGCGCCAAGGCCATTGCGAACATCAAGTCGTAGTAAGGTCGCAAGAAGACAGAAACCGGCGCCGCAATGCAAATCATCAGAAGAAGGCATGGCACAATGGCGGCCCAGCCCTTCCTCCAAGCGGGCATGCCGCCGAATAGACGGCTTATCACGACCCCTGCGGTAAATGAAAACATCACCCTTGGCAGGCCGCCAATCGCTGAAGGCCATTCCCAGCCAATATTCAACATGCCGTATTTAAGACCGACAAAAACCAAAAATGCAGCCGAGACCAATGCAACTCCGCAGAGGGCTCGGATAGAGAGCCGAAAAAGCCGCAGGGCGAAGACTATATTCACCAACAGTTCCCAGAACATCGACCACGCTGGACCGTTGATTGGAAACATTCCTTGCATCGGGTTCGCTTGAAGGAAATACATTGGGCTGGGCAGAAAGAACGTGTTCGCAGTCGTCGACGCCAGCAGGTCGATAAGACTTTGATTTCTCAGCCCCCAGCTTGTTAACAGAATGATCTGTATGAGGCCGACCAAAATTCCGATCAAATAGAGCGGATAAAGGCGCTTGATACGGGCCGCCATAAACGACCGGAACAGCAGACCGCGGGCGAGCCGTTTTCCGTAAATATCGGCAATAATAAATCCGCTGAGAACGAAGAAAAAATCGACTGCTAGATAGGCTGAAGGCGCATAGCTCTCCCGGAAATGTGTAGCGACAACACAGATGGCGGCAAATCCGCGCATTGCATCGAGCGTATAGTAGCGGTTGCGGTAGGCAACCGAGACTCCTACATCGTCCATCGTCGGTGGCGAATAACCGTGGTCGAGGCTAGTCATCTTATGGATTATCCTATGACGCGTTGTGTCTGAGGGGCGTTCGGATGTGGTGGATGAGAACGTCACCGAAGCGACGTTCTCATAATTTCAGATGATGGCTTGAGCGCCAGATCCTTCAAATCGCGACACAGGTCTATGCGCCAGGGCCGGAAAATCATGCAGGGTTGGCAACTCTACCCCTATTGCTCTTGCGCTGCCGTGCCTGCTCTATACTGCCGATCAAGATATTTAAACGAGATCTGCACAGAACGAATATCAGGCCGCAGTAAACCATGCCGCCGGCGAGGATTTCCGCGGCCAAGCGTGGATACGGGGACCAATGAATGAGCAATTCGTGGAGGAGGAAAACGACAGCAACCATTCCCGCACAGGCTATCGTAGGCCGCAGGAATTGCGCCAGATATGCCGGGATACTCAGCTCTATATGCTGCGAAACCTTCCAGCTGGTGATCGGCCAAAACAACAGAACTTCGATCATTATGGCGAAAACAATCGTCGTGACACCATAAGGATAGAGAATTGCGATCGTCAGGAGTGTGAGGAGGTTTCGTGCCAGCTGGTAGTAAAACCACCAATCCATCTCTCCCTGGCTCTTGATCAAGGATGCCTGCACGTAGCCGATCCCAGCCATCAATCCTATAACGCAGTAGAACCGAACCGGCCAAACCGCCGCGATCCAATGTGTACCGAAAATTGTCGTGATCGCATCATCGGCAACGGCGGCAAGGCCGATGAATACGGGGTACGACACCAGAGCGCAGCCAAACGTTGCCATGAGAAATGCTTCTCGCACTTTCTTCGGATCGGCTCGCAATGAAGAAAGCAAGACGTGCGTGACAGATGTTAAGCCCCCGGCGATGACGTTGTTGATCATATCAAACAGACGCTTGGAAAAGTTATAGATACCGAGCGCTGACGGGCTCAACAGCACCCCGATGAGCAAGTTGTCCAAGCTCATCGTCTGTAAAAACCGAGTGCCGGATGCAAAGAACCCATAGTGAAGGAGCTCGTTGAGGCTCGCTCGCTTCAGGTGAAGCCCGGGCCGCCACCCGGCGCCCCAGAAAGCGGCGCCGCATGATGCCGCTGTGGCTGCGATCTGTGCAATCGCGAGCCCCCACAAGCCGAAACCCGCGAGAACCAAAACAAGGCAAATGCAGGCAGAAGTGATGGTAGCAATCACGGTGCGGACGGCTACCAGATGAAACGACATCTTCCTATTGACAATTGCATTCGGAACGACGGCCGTGAAGTCGAAGAAAACCTTCAATCCCATGATGTAAATCAGGGGTGTGATTTGCTCATGCCCCACATAGGCCGCGATCGGCGAAGCGGCTATGCACAAAGCGCCATAGATCAAAAATGAAAAAGCGAGCGAAAGCAGGAATATCGTATCCAGATGGCTGCGCCTGATTTCGGCTTTTTGTATGATCGCTTCGCCAAATGCCGTTGGTCCAAAGCTGCCCGCAAACGACACGATGCTGAATGCCAGCGCGACAAGACCGAAATCCTGGGGCTGGAGAACGCGAGACGTCACCACAAAGACGGCGAAGGTCAGAACTGTCGGAATAAGCGTGCTCAGCGCCGACCAGAAAGCGCCCCTTACGGCTGCGGCGGATCGGTTCTCACTGACATGGCTGAATAGAATATCGTCGTCTCGTAAAACCGACAAAGTGAGCTCCTACCGGGAATCAGACTGTGGAGGGTTGAGGTATTAGATCGGGGGCGGGAATAGCGGGACTTGGATTCATGGGTTTACTCGACTTGTACCAAGTTCCTGCCATCTCATACGGCAGGCGAGACATTGCTGCTAAAAGCTCACCGGAATTTGTCGCTTTCTCCACCAGAGGGCTATCGCCAGTCTGGCTACCGATGACGTCGTGTAGATTGCTTCCGTCCCTCGCAACCGCGATGTGCGGCTTATTCAGCAGAAGACAGAGAATATGACCGTGTAGATGGTTGGTGATGATCCGTTGCGCGCCGGACAGGATCTTCACGCCGTAATCGACATATCGAGCCGCGACATCCTCACGATGTTGGGCGATCATCTCTGTGCGGCTAAAGCCATGCCGCAACGCCGACTTGACGACGCTCGACTTGCGCATCCGCGACAAGCTATTTGGACCGTTGATCCAATTGGTAAGAGGTCCATCAACGATCGCTCGCGCTTTCGCTATATCAACCTCGTCCTCTCCAAGAGGCTGCATGACATATAATACCCTGAGAGGATCGGCTTCGAACGGTTTCAGCGTTCCCATGCCGAATGCCGTGTCCGGGCCGGCCTCGACATCACAATCGAAGTTGGCTTTCGCCAGCTCGAAACTCTGACCATCGCGTGTCATGCAATAAAAATTGCGATGCCTCCCAATCGTACGTTTTGCGTATTCCTTGAGCGACTCGTTCGCGAAATGAATCGTTTGCGGCATCTGAATGATCGTTCGATCCGGATATTTCCACATCAACCGGTAGCGAACATCATCCCTGCCGGTCCGCGCGTCTCCAAAGTCGGTCCAACCGCAAATGAATATTGGAGCGTCGCCTGGTGTTGTTTTTATCTCATCTATACTTTGAGCGGTGCTGCCAGTCAGCACCGGGAGGCGCCCCGTTACTTCGCGCAATACCATCGACAATCCAAGCCAACTCGCGTGATGGCCTGGATCTTTATTGGATGGAAAGTTCATTATAACGTAAGGCTGTCCCCGACTTACAAATTTACTTACGATTTCAATCAAGTTTTCTTTTTGTCGTCGTATTACAACTTCGCCAAGGTGATGCATATACTCAACTTGTATTTTCAAAACTCAAACAGCAATTACAGCCGCGATTCTGAAAAGTCAATTGGAGGATGAATTACTTTTAAGTAATAGTTAAGTGGGCAAATTGTCCCACTTCTTAGCCACCAGCGATCACGAGGTTCGAGCGTCGCTGCAGCGCCGCGCCGCCTTGAAGCTTGTCGCCGCCGCTGATCGCGGGCCTGTAGCAAGTAATGCTCGCCGGTGCCGGGGTGATCAGCGGCGTTGCACAGGGCTGCTCTATGGCTGCCCGAGGGGCTCGGCCTTCCCCGCCTCGCATTGCGGCAGTCGCACAGGTTTGGCGAGGTTCGCCAGCGCCTCGGGCCTGGCGCATGCCGGGAAGCCAGCGAGCGGCATTGTCTCTATGAACCGATTGCGCTCGATTATGCTTAGGCCGGGTTCACTGATCATGCTCTCGACAGTCACCTCGGGGTGCTGTCTGAGAGTTTCCATAGCTGAAGCATGCGCCTCATCGGTTCGACCCAGTGCCGCAAGCGAGCTGCTACGGACCACCCAAGTCCACCTTTGGTAGTTGTTGGGCGTCATGCGCTCCAACATCGTCACCGCGTCTTCATACCGCCCCGCCATAAAATAGGCAGGCGCGAAGAAGTTGGACGCCCACATCGGATAATTCGGGTCGAGCCGCATGACCTTGTCGACCATTTGAGCACCGCGTTCTGGTTCACCGAATCGTGCTGCATAGCCGCTGTAGAAAGTCAGGATTTCGGACGAACCCGGTGCGAGACGAAGGGCCGTTTCGAATTCGGACTTGCCGCGGCCCATATCGCCCTTATTGGCAAGGCTCATACCAAACACCGCATGGGCTTCAGCGTCGCTCGGATCAAGCCGCACCGCGCGTTCGGCCACATCGGCGGCCACCTTGCGGTTGCTCTCGGGATTGACGCCAAACACACCCATCAGATCATGAGCATGGTAAAGTTCTACCCAGGCCCGTGCCAGCCCCGGGTCCAGCTCGACGGCGCGGTTGAGAAACGTGATGGCCTCCTCGTCATCGGCTTTGGTGAGCTTTTCGATCTTCTCGGACCCGAGAAGATAGTAATCATAGGCATTCAGGTTTTCAGGCCGTTTGCGTTTGGCTGCAGCCCGCCCGGCCTCTTGAATCAGTCCCACTCCGCCGCCGAGGCGGTTGGCGACCTGTTCTGCGATTTCGGTCTGAACGGCGAACACGTCCTCATCGGGCCGGTCCCAATTCTCCGACCAAAGATGGTGGCCGGTTTTTGCATCGATCAACTGTGCTGTGATCCGTACCCGGCCACTCTGCCGCTGGATCGAGCCTTCCAGTACAAAGCCGACATGGAACGCGCTTGCGACCTGGCGGGCATCCACGGGCTTGCCTTTATAAACTTCCGTCGAATTCCGCGCCACCACCTCGAATTCGGGAAACCGCGCGAGGTCGGTGATGATGTCCTCAGTCAGCCCATCGGCCAGACGCCCGCTGGCCTCGTCGCCGCCATAATTGTTGAAGGGCAGCACCGCCACCGAAGGCTTGCCACTCAAAGGTTCGGGCTGCAAGAACCACCAGACCCCGCCGCCCGCCAGCGCAAGCGCCACGATAGACGCCGCAGCCGTTTTAGCCCAGCGCGGTATCATTTTGAGAAGCGGCCGACGCGCCCGTTTGCCGTCGAGTCTCAGCCGATACATCCGTACCGGGCGGCTGATATTCTTGACCTGCTGCTCGCCTGCGAAATCGAGCGGCCAGTCGAGTTTGCCCTGGAGATGATCGTATGCCGTTCCCGACACCACCACGCCGCCGGGCTCGGCCAAATGCTCCAGCCGCGCGGCGACATTCACTCCATCCCCATAGACATCGCCATCCACCAAGGCCACATCGCCCAGATTGATCCCGACGCGAAATACGATGCGCTCAGGCTCCGGTAGGTCGGCGTTGCGCGCCGCCACCACACTCTGAAACTCCGCGGCGCAGGCAACCGCATCAACCACGCTGTCGAAGGCGACGAGCGTGCCGTCACCCATTAGCTTGATAATGGTGCCATGGCGCTGGGAGATGGCGGGATTGATCAACTCGGCGCGGATGGCCTTCAGTCGCTTGATGGTGCCGGCCTCATCGGCCTCCATAGCCTTCGAGTAGCCGACCATATCCGCCGCTAGGATCGCGAGCAGCTTCCGGTCAAGCGTGGGGGTACCCATCATCGTTGCCTTGCATGAACATGCAATAGTGTCGGCAGTCTACACCGATCGACGCGCCGCAACTAGCACACCGCCAAAACGGCATGTCTGCTTGTGGTGCTATGCCGGCCGTAAAGTCGATCTTGACGTTGCCCGGAAAGCGTTAGCTGCCACCGAGACTATGTTTGCCATCCGCCTCGTTTGGTGACGGCCTTCTCGCAGCCGGATTCTGGCCGCGTGTTGGGAACTAATGATGGGCGAGACTGTTTCAGCAGTGACTTTGGCATGACGCTTACGTTCCCTCCTGGCTGGGTAAGCCTCGATTTTTGAGGAGACTCGCATCATGAAGATTTCATCCGGATTTCGTTCAGTCGCGGCTGCGGTTATCGCTGCAGCAGCAATCAGCTTTGCCGGCTCCGCGCATGCCGACAGCGGCACGATCAGCTTCTCAGTCTACAAGGCTGCCTTCTTTGTGGGTGGTTCTGGAGGCGAGGGCACGCTGACCTTCCATGGTCGCCACTATCCCATCTCTGTCGGCGGCATTTCGGGCGGCCTCGCTTTCGGGGCTTCTAAGACCTATTTCCATGGTGCCGTTCGCCACATTCGCCGCGCCCGGGATGTGACGGGGGTCTACGGTGCGGCGGGTGGTGGCGGCGCGGTCGGCAAAGGGGCACAGGTAATTGTCATGACCAATGACAAGGGCGCCCAACTCGAGCTCTCAGGCAAGCAGGTAGGCCTGCAAGTCAACGCCGATCTCAGCGGCATTGCCATCACGGTGAAGTAAGGGCCGTCGTTCCTTGACACCGAGCCCAACGACCGCTCCTGGCGCAAACGCAACGTCGATAGGCGGGTAGCCCCTGGGAACAAGGCCTATGTTGGCATCATTGGGGGAAGGTCCGGCCGTCGCTCTCCCATTCCCTGCCGGACGAGCGATAGAGTAGCGATGCCGGCCTCATCGGCCGCACGCAGAAGCGCTTCCCGGAATTGTTCCGGGGCAATCTTCCCGCTCAACGCGTCGACGCAGGCTTTGACGGCTGCCACATATTCCTCGCCGTCATCGCAAGGCCAGTCGTTGATCAGGAGACGCGCCGCGTCGCCCAACGTCCATACGATCTTGCGAGATGCCGGGCCTCGCAAGGCAAACCCAACCGGCGTAAATGCTGATGATGTGTTCCAGCACATTGTCCTCGACCCCTCAAGGCACGGATACTGCAGTCCCCAGTTCAATATACGCGCGTATTTTGAAATTTGGAATTGAAATTTGTCAAATGATGCGGCTTGAACGCGAGCTGCCGAATGAAGCAGAAACGACGCGCAAACTTCCCTATTCGGTCCCATTTTTCGCCGCGCTCACCGCAATTCTGCAGTAACCCGGAAGATGCCGCCGGCCGACGCGTCGGAGCAGACCACGAAGGTCGAGCCCTCCTGCGCCATGAAGGCGACATTGCCGCCGGCTTCGCAGGGAGTGGCGCTCCACTGCAGGATGATATCGCCATTGTCGGGCAGTTTTTCCGGCGTGATCTTCGCCGCACTTGCCATCCATTCCGTCGCCGATGGCAGGTGGACGGGGGCGTTCAGCTGCTTCGACAGCCAGGCGGTATAATTCTGCGCCACGGCAAGCGGCACGTCGTCGGCCGGCTGCTGCGGATTGTCGGCATAGGCCTTTGCTGCGGCGGGGTCGGAATTGGCGATGTAATATTCCGCCATCTCGGCACGGGTGACCGCCTTCGTCTGCATGCAGAAGGACTTGTCGATCTTCACGGCGCCATTGGCAACGCCAAGCATGCCGCCGAGCTCCTTCATCGAGGAGGTCATCAGCCGGACGTTCTCCAGTGAATAGCTTCCGGCCGGGACGGTCTCGAAGGCAAGCGTCTGCGAAACGGGACAGAAGCCGCGTGCCGACAGCGCCTCGAGATCGGCAAGGATCGGCCGGTAGGCAACGATCGCCAGCTTATAGGCTTCCGCGGCGTAGCGGCCGTCGGCCTCGCCGATCTTCGGGGCGAGGGCCGCAAGCGTTGGATCGGCAGCACCGGTGCGGGTGGCGATCGAGGCGTTGAGATCGGCGACTTTCTGCTTCAGCGCCGTCGCCTCGTCCTTTGCCGCCATAACATCGGCGATGACGGCGTCGAAAAGCTTGGCGGCGTCGCCATAGCCTGTGGTCGCGGCCGGCATCTGCCATTGCTCGGCCTTGGCCTTGGCCTCGGTCATCAGCCCGCTCGCCTTTTTAACGTCGGGACTATCGCCGGCGCCGATGCGATCGACCGTTTCGCGCTTTGCCGCGGCGTCCTTTTCGGCCGCCGCCAGCGCGGTGAGCGCCTTGGCGAGATCGTCGAATGTTGTTTTCGATGCGTCGTACGCGTCGACCGCAGCATGCATCTGCTTGGCAGTGGCCGCGTCGGCGGCGGTCTTCATCTTGGTGTCTGCCTCGGCAAAACCTGGGGCCTTGTCGCCGCCGGCGGCTGAAGCAGCAGCTTTCGCCTTCTCGGCATTCTCCTTGGAGATGCCGATCAGCGCGTTGCCGAGATTGATGGCGGCCGTCTGGAAGCCCGGAAGGGCCTTTTCATAGTCTTCGTCCTTGAGCAGCGAATCGGCCGATGTCAGCGCCGCAGCGCCCGTGTCATAGGCGAGCTTTGCCTGATCACCGGAAGCGCGCTCCGGCGCCTTGGCGGCGATCGCCTTCTGCTTGCGGCTTTCGGCCTCCTTCTTCCAGGTGCCGACATCGGCGACGAGTTTCGGATCTGGGCGGAGCAGCTTCGGGATGGTTACGACACCGACGCCGATGCAGATCAGGAGCAGCGCGCCGATCATCGACAGCTTAGCAAGCGTCCATTTTTTCGGTTTCGGCGCCTCCTGCTGCTGTTGCATGCCGCCGCGCGGATCCCACGACATCGGCTGGATGCCGGTCGTGACGCGAGCGAATTCGCCCAGCGCATCGGCGCCCATGCGCGGTCGCTGGGCCGGGTCGCGGCTCAGCATCCTTTCGACAAGGCTTGCAAGCCCCTCGGGAAAACCCGGAACCAGCACGTCCAGGCGGGGAAAGACGTTGGAAGGGTCGAGATGGATGTTCTTCCAGCTCTGCTCGCGCTGGTGTTCGTCCTCCCAGACCATGACGCTGTCGAAGACGCTGGCATAGGTCTGCCGCGGCAGGAAAAGCTTATAGGCGATCATGCCCATGGCGTAGATGTCGAGCGCGGATGAGGCGGAGAAGCTGCCGCTCGCATAGATTTCCGGCGCGCCGAATTCCGGCACATAGGGCGGGATGATGTGCTCGCCGATCTTCGAGATCAGGTGCAGGTTGCCGATCCGTACCGACAGGCCGGAATAATCCTCCGACACATAGATGCATTGGTCCGTCAGGGCATTGTGGGCGTAACCGGCGCCGTGCAATGTCGCCAGGCCTTCGAGGATGTGGCGGCCGATCTCGACGGCGCGCTCGTAAGCCACCATCTCCGTTTCGTCGAGATATTGGTGCAGCGTTTTCGACGGCCGCTTCTCGACAATGTAGAAATTGTCGTCTTCCGGCGACGGCGGGATGAGGTCCTCGATTTCGACGAAGCGCCGTGCCGTCAGAGATTTGGCCTCGTTGATTGAGGTCCAGACCCGCTCGAAACGAGCTTTGTCCAGTTTCAGCGCCACATCGGGCGTGACGATGAAGACCGCATGGTCCATCCGCTTGTCCTGAGCGGGATAGACGATGAATTCGTTTTCATAGATCGGTTCGCCGATCGTGTAGCGGGCGATCAGATCACTTCTCATGCACGTGTCCCCCTGCATTCATTGCATTCATGAAACCGAATTCTATTCGCCCGCCAGAAGCGGATCACCGATCAGGCCTGCGGCCAGCAGCAGGCCGGTCTTTGTGTCGCGAAGCGCGAAGGCAAAACGGGCATCGGCGACCACGCGAACAAGCTTCGGATCGATGCTGCGTTCCGTGACCACAGCGGTGGCTGCCGCCGCCTCCGTCCCGTTTTCGTCAACCTTGATCATCGTCTTCTGCAGGACGCGCGACAAGCGGATGTTTTCCTTGGTGAAACCCGGGAACCCCGCATCCTTGGCCTTCTCGGGCGCCACTCCCATCGCATTGAGTACCGGCATCAAATCACGCCCGTCGTTCAGGGAAAAGCGTGGCAGGAAGATTTCGCCCCTGGCGGCCTCAAATTTTTCCCCTTGCAGCCAGGAAGCGAGCGCCTTCAGGTCCGCGCCGCCGACACCCTTGCCGGAGCGCGCCGCCACCACGACCATGCTGTAGCCCTCGCCGGCATAGGCAAGGTCGACGGCGGTGAATTTCTCGTCGGAGCGGAATTTTTGGCCATCGCCGGCAAGATGCATCATCGGTACCGAAATTGTCGAGCCATCCGGCCGCTGAAAGGGGCTTGCCGGGCTCTCCTTCTCGAACGACGTCTTCCAGCGCGCCTTGAAGGAGAGCGCGCCGAGGCTGACGAAGCCGCCGCCGGGCGGTGCGTCGAGGATTGACGGAATGGCGCCCCTCGTGGCGTCCTTGACCCAGCCGTTGATGTGTTCGACCGATTTCGGTCCGTCGAGATCCTCGATCGAGGGCTTGATGTGGTGGCCGGCGAGCATGGAGAGCGCAGCGGGGACGAGCACCAGCTTGTCGTCGAAGACGATCGCGACCAACATCGCCAAAGGCGCATCCGCCGCTGCCGGCTTTTCCGCGGACATCGCCTCGAACGCCGTTTCCGGTCCCTTCACCGCACCGCCGAAGCCGAGGCCCTTGGCGATCGAGGCCTTGGCCGCATCGGAGGCGCCGAGGCTTGCAAGGCCGAGTGCTGCGGCAAGGCTTGCCGGCGATACCATGATATTGGCAGCACCCTCTTTTGCCAGGCTGCGGTCGATGAGTTCGACGGCAAGCCCGGCTTGCGCGGCAAGCATCGCCTTGCTGTCGCCGGAGTTGCCGGCATGGGCGGCCGGGGCAAGCGCCATCAGGGAAGCGGCAAGACCCGCCAGCAGAGTGGATTTCGGCATGGTTCGCTCCTGTTCAGCGGACGCGATAGAATTTGGAATCGAACGACCATTTGCCTTGGGCGCCGGTTTCGTCGTCGCCGACGATCCTGAGGCTTCGGGCGAGATCGTAGACATAGTTGAAGGCGGCGCGCTGGCCGACGAGCGGCGTCGGCACATCGGGCAGGTCGAGCACTTCGATCGGCTTGTCGCTGAGGATGGCAACGACCATGCCGACGCCAGCCGGCCCCTCCACCACATATTCGAAGCCGGTATAGGGATTGCGCGCATCGGGCACGACGACCGGCCGGGCCGGATCGAGCCGGTTGTCGCCGCTTTTGGCTGATGGTTTCAGCCCCATCGAGCGCTTGTTCGGGTAAAGCTGCGTCAGCTTGCCGGAGGCGTCGATATCGACCAGGATCAAGTAACCGGACGTTTTGGTCGAGACGCGCATCGCCACCTTGTCGCCGATGCTGACCGCGGTGCCGGGCAGCACGTCGACGGCGACGCCGGCCTCATTGTCGCTCTTCAGCGTGTTTTCGACGGCGGCGACCGGCGTCTTCGCCTCCTCACCGGTGATGACATCCCGGCCGAGCGCATCCGGCTGGCCATAAAATTGCGGCACCGGCGTGAAGCGGCAATCCTCCGCATGCGTCCGGCAATATTCGTCCGATTTGCGCCGGACATAATCGAGAAGGGCGGCATTGCTGACATTCGGCTTGTCGGCAGCGCGTGCCACGCCATCCTGCACGCCTTCGATGAAGCGGCGGGTGAAGACGCCGACCGGCGGCTTGGCCTCGCGGTCGACGAGGGCCCACTGCCCTGCATTGACTGCCGACCAGACCATGGCGCTTTCGCCGCCGAAGGAGAATTTTGCTTCCTTGCCTGATTTGTTCGGCGGTTCCAGCGCTGCCAGCGCCGGGCCGAGGCAACGCACGGTGCCGGAGGGTGCGGCCACCGCGCTGCGGCTGCCGGGCCCGACATGGCAGGCATCGATCAGCAGCGTCACACGGCGGTCCTTGAGGCTGTTCAGACGTGCGGCGATCTCGGTTTCGCGGATCTGGTTGGTGACGGTCACCTTGCCGCCCTCGCGCACCAGCTTGGCATCGACGGCCACCAGCGTCGGGCTCGTCGTTTCCTCGGCACCCATTTCTTCCGAGCCCTGGCCGCTGAAATAGAGGAAGACGCGGCTTCCGGGCGTCGATTGACGCACCAGCCAGTCGTCGATCTCGGCAAGGATTGCTTCGCGGGTCGCCTTGTGGTTGGTCAGTGTATGAATCTGCTCCGGGCGATAGGCGAGCGTCTTGACGAGGAAGACCTGCATCGCCTTCACATCGGTCGCGGAGCCGGTCAGTTTGGCCTCGCGCATCTCGTACTCGTCGATACCGATCAGCAGTGCGCGATCGCCGGGCGAGCTTTCGATCACCGGCATCTGGGCGACCGGCTGCTGCACGGCGGGTTCGTCGGTGACGGGCCTGTCAGCCGGCAAGGTATCGCTGGCGGGCGTGTCGGCAGCAGGCGTTTCGGTCGTCGCGGCTGGCTCGCCAGCCGGCGAAGTGGTGATGGCGAGATTGGCTTCTTCCTGTCCGGACTGCCTCTGCTTCGTCCCGCCACTGGTCGTGGTGGACGCGACCTGATCGTCGGCAGCGGGCCCTTCAACGTCAGGCACGTCGCCGTCGGACTTTGCGGCGATCCAGTCGCGGAAGGCGGCCACACGGGTATAGACGCCGTAATGCTCTGCCTCGGCGCAGCCAGCGCCCCAGCTGACGATGCCGAGCTGGATCCAGCGCTTGTCGGGACGCTGGGCGACGAGCGGCCCACCGCTGTCGCCTTGGCAGGCATCCTTGCCGCCCTCGGCGTAGCCGGCGCAGACATTGCGCTCGTCGATCGGGTTCATGCGCATCGAGCTGTCGCGGTAGGCGGCGCGGCAGTCATCGCGCGGGACGATCGGCAGTTCGACTTCCTGTAGCTCCGTCGGCAGGTACTTGTCGTCCCAGCCGTGATCAGCCTTGGTATAGCCCCAGCCGGTGACGACAGCCGGGTGGCCGGCGGCCTCCACCTCGTCGTCCGAGGCCGAGGCAAGGATCGCCGGCTTCGATTTGGCCGGCTCGCTCAGTTTGATGAGGGCGATATCATTGGCGAAGACCTTGCGGTCGAAATCCTCGTGGATGATCACGTCTTCCACGGCAAGGCCCGGCTTGTCCGGCCCGTCGACCGCGATCACCTTGTCGATCTTCGACTTGCCCTCGACGATCAGCAGGTCGCGGGCGAAGAGGTCCTGCTTGCCGGAGCGGCCGCTGGTGACGCAATGGGCGGCCGTCAATATCCAGCGCGGTGCGATCAGCGAACCGCCGCAATGGCCGCCGAAGCGGCCGCGCTGTTCGGGATCGGGCGCCAGGATCTTCACCTGCCAGGGCCATTCGCCCTTCTTGGCCGCCTGGCCGCCGATGACACGTCCGCCATCCTCGCCGGCAAAATCGGTGTCCTGCTGCGCCAGCACGGGAGTAGCCAGAAGCAGCATGACCGACGCAATATTGAGGACCCTGCTGATCGACGTGCTCATAGCTTGGCTCCGGCGGAGGTATAGAGGACCGTAAATCCGACGCGCGCCCCCTCGGGCAGGAATTCGCCGAGGCGCTTGGCGATATTGCCGGCGGTGCGGCGCCTATCATTCTGCTTCAGGAATTCCACAAGTTCGGGCATCGGGGTTTCAGAGGTGAAGGCGACGAGCAGGTCCGTGCCGAAAGGTGCGACGACGGAAAGATCGAGATCGAAGGTCTGAGACATCGCAGCATCGACCTCCTTGTCGTTGGGATAGAGGAACTGCACGGTTCCATCGCCGGTGACGTCGAAGAGCACGAGCTTGCGGCCTGATAAATCCGAAACTGTGACGCCGACCCGCTCGCCTTCGCGATGGACGGCGTCGGAAGGCGTCACCCGCACGGTCTGCGGGTTTGTCTCGGACAGCCGCTTGAGGGTATCGAGCGCGGCCATCCGGTCGACGACGAACGGCATGTCGCCGGCGCCGATGGCGGAGGCGACGACATCGCCGCCGGCAATCGCCTCGCGTTTTTCGGGATCGAAGACGAGTTCGGCATCAGCACCCTCCGTCAGCTTGAACGGCGTGACCGCCGGCTCGATCCCCTGCAGCACCGGATTCGAGCCGAGGGCGGCAACGCTGATCGGCGCGGGCTCGGCCGGCAGCGGAGCGTTTGATTTCTCCGTCGCCGCCTGCGCCCCCGCCCCTTGGTAATTATAGACGACCGCGCGATCGAGATCGGTTCCGGGCGGGCTTTCGGTAAAGATGTTCTGCCGCTGATCGGTGAACTGGTAGACCGCCTGGCGCACATATTCGAAGAGTTCGCGGCGGCTGACGGCGCCGTCGCCATTCCGGTCCGCGGCGCCCTCGAAAGCGCGGGCAGTGGCATAGCTCAGCGCACCGCGTTTCTGCGGACTGCCGGGAATTGATATCTCGGGCGACTTGGTGTTCTCGTCGACGGCGGCAAGAAAGGTCAGCCGCTTGAAATCGAAGCCGGTGGACAGTGCATCCGCCGTCGTCGAGATCGGCGCGAGGTCGTCCTCCTCGATCGTATAGGACGGCGCCTGACGCCAGGTGATCTCGGCGCCGCGCGGATCGACGTCGCGGGTCATGCCGCCGGCATGACAGGTATCGGCGATGAAGACGACATCGGCGCCCTTGGTCTCAAGATTCCGGATCAGCGCCTTGAATTCGTCGCCGAAGATGCGCTCGCGTGATCCGGGAAGACGGGTGTCGAAGCCAGCGAGCACATAGACCTCGTCGCGGCCGCTCGGTTTCGAGCCCTTGACACGCTCCGGCTCGCTCGACCCGTGACCGGCAATGCCAAGCACGACGAGGTCGCCAGGCCCTGCCCGTTCCGTGACGGCCTCGATCGCGTGGAAGATGCCCTCGCGGTCGGCCGCACCATTCTTCAAGAGTGTCATATCTTCGACGCCGACCGAGCGCAGCGAAAGGGAAAGGTCTTCGGCATCCGCGACTGCGCCATGCAGCGGTGGAACGTTGCGGTAGAGGTCGATGCCGATCAGCACGGCCCTGACCGCGCCGCGCTCCGGCGCTTCGATCACCCTTGCCAGGCTATCGGTCGCCGCCATGGTGAGGAGGGCAAGTGCTGCGGCCATGGAAACGGATGCGGACATGGCCAAATCCCCTCGCCCCAGCTATTCGCGGCGCCATTCGACGCGGCGGTTCAGCGCATCGACGTCGTCTTCGGTGAGGTTTGCGGTTGCGGTTACGTCCACCGGCTCGGAGGCTCCGCGGCCCTCGGCGTCGATCGTCGCGTCGATGCCTTTGCTCTTCAGGAAGTCGGCGACGGCCTGGGCGCGGCGTTCGGAAAGCTTCTGATTGTAGTCGTCACCGCCGCGATGGTCGGTATGGCCGATAAGGATGACGCGTCCGGGTTTCTGCTCCTTCAGCGCCTCCAGCAATTCCTCAGCGGCTTCGGTGCCGATCGAGGTGAAGCTCGACTTGTTGAAATCGAAGGTGATCGGAACCGGAATGGAGACCGGCACGATGCCGCGCACATTCTCGGAATAGATGCCGCCGAGCACGCCGCTGCGGTGATCCTTCTCGGCCGGCACGAAGCTGCCTTCAGGATGGTCGCTGGTCGGGTTGGCGGCAAGGATGCGGGCCTGGGCGGCGCGCTGGATGAGATCGGAGATCGTCTCGGCCGGCGGCGCCTTGGGCGTGCGGGTCTCGTTCTTGATGATCTCGATCGCCTGCTGGTAGTCGGCGGCGGCATCGGCAAAGCGGCGGGCGGAGAAATAGATCTCGCCGAGCGTGGCGGAGGCCTGCCAGAGCACCTGCGGACTGTCGGCGGCGACAAGCAGCGGCTCGTAATCGGCGACCGGCTGGTTGGCCGCCATCATCTCCTGGGCAGCGGAAAGCCTGAGCGCTGCGACGCGGCGCTGGGCATTCACCTGGAACTGCCCGCAGTCGGCACTGACGGCGATCGTGTCGGCTTCAGCGGCGGCAGCCGTGATATCCTTGGCGGCAACGGCCGTGTTCAGCTTGTCGAGAAGGGCGGTGCAAACGGGCGTATCGGCGTTTGCCATCTCGACCTCCTCGCCGGCTTGGCCAGGTTCGGCCGAACGGCCAAGGCTTAGCTGCGGCATCTTGATACTGAAACCGCCGGGCAGCTTGAATTGCGGCATCTTGATCTGCGGCATCGGCAGTTTGGGCATCTTCGTCTGGGACGTCTGGGTTGGCTGCTTATACTGCGTGGTCGGCTGTTTATATTGGGTCGGGTTGGTGGATGAGGTGGTGTCGGCCGGACCGATCAGTTGCAGTTCGTCGGCGGCAAGCTCCTGGCCGGGCGCCAGATTGGTGACGATCTTGTATTTCTTCGGCGGCTGTTGTGTTGCCTGCTCGACAGGCTTCGGCGTGACCTTTTTCGGGGTAACGGACTTCGGCTTTTCCACCACCGTTTCCGGCTTCTTGGCGACTTCCTGTGTCGTCGCCGGCTTCGGAGCGGCTGCGGGTTTCGGCGCAACGGGCGGCTTGGCAGCCTGCTCGACCGGTGCGGGTTTCGCGGCAGGGGCGGCTGCGACGGGCGGCACCGCGGGCAAGCTGTCGACCGTCGTCAGCGTCAGCGTCTTGCTGCTGATCTTGGTGCCGAGGCTGCGGGCTTCTTCAAGGCTGCGGGAAACGGTATCCATGCCGCCGTCGACGGAGCGGAACATGCCGGCGCCGCTGCCGCCGAGATCGGCGAAGATCGTCAGCGGCTTGGAGGAATAGAAGACCTTGATCTGCTCCTGGCCGACCGGGCCGGAAACCTGCAGCCGGGCGCCGCTTGCTGGATCCGGCACCTGCACGCGCTTGCCGGCGCCGACAAGGTCATCGGTCTGGTACTTGTTCGGGAAAAGCTTCACCACAGAACCGTTCGGCGAGACATTCAGCACCGTGACATAGGCGTTTTCGGTCGACTGAATGAAGAGGCCGACAACTTCGCCGACGGCGTATTTGGCTTCAGCGCGATCGAAGGTGATGCTGACGGGCCCGGTCTGCGCGGGCGCTTCTGTCAATGTGCGTTCGTTCTGCGCCTCGATGGCGGGAACCACCGAAAAGAACGAAAGAAAGGTGGCTGCGGCTAGGACGGCTTTGCGGTTCGGCATTGGAAAACCTCCTCTTCGAACAATCTCACACTGTGTTGAAGATGAGAATAGCACTGACCGGCGAAATTGGGATGGCTTTGCCTGTCTTGCTTGAGGGAGGGTTACAAATTATTTGGAACCTGGAAGAATCCGCCAAGGCAAAGACGTGAGCAAGACTCACGCTCGGCAATATCCGGCGCCTTTTATAGTCCGTTCGACTGCAAGGTCACGGTTAGTTCTTGGGTTTTTGCCCGGCCGATTTCAAAATCGAGATCAGGTCGCTCATTCCCTCGGGCGAGGAATTGTAGAGCCAGAGAATATCCGGATTGTCGACCGTGAATTCCTTGCCGGGGCCTGAACCCATGTCGCGGCCGGGCGAGGTCGCGTCGGGCAGCTTGTCCTCGCCGGGTGCCAGCCCCTTGGCGCGTTCGTGTTCGGCGATGATCGCAGTCGCCGCAGCAAAGGCCCTTTCGTCATGTTGGCGCAGCGCCGCAAGCGACGGGTTTCGTGCCGCAAGCGCGTCTTCAGCCGGGCCGGAATAGCCAAGCTGGGGGATCTGCAGCGCCAGCAGAAGGCCGATCGACAAGGTTATGAGCCAGGATTTCGTCATCGTCGTCAAATCCGTTATGCGCCGCAATAGGGCAAGCAGCACGACAATAGGGAGAGGTCGGAAGGATGGCAACGGCGCTCAGTGCCAATCGATTGGGAGGGTTGAAATCGACTGGCCGAGGCACTTTCGCTCCTTGTTTTATGCATGTCGTTAACCCGGAACCGCTGCACACTTCCGGGCGACATGCATCAGAGGATCTTCAATTGCTGCAGGTTAAGGCGCAGGTCGCGCAGCATCTCGCCGAAGATCTCCTCGATCATGCCCGTCGACCAGACGACCATGGTGCCGTAGGGCGAGCGCTTGCGCTGCATGAAGCCCGCCGTCTCGAAATCGATCAGCGTCTTGCGGCAGGTCTCGCTCGACATCACCGCGACCAGGAAACGGGCGAGGTTGGACTGGTCGATCGCGCCGGCTTTCTCCGCCCAGTTCTGGATCAGCCGCGGCTTGGTGTCGGCGGTGAACATCGAGGCGAGCGCCCGATCCTGGGAGAGCCCAAGGCGCTGGAGCTTGGCCGGATCGCGGGTGAGCGACACCACATAGTCATTGTGCAGATCGGCGAAGCGTTCGATATCCTCGGCAGTGCTGATGCCGAAGACCTTCATCGAATAGAGGAACTCGGCCATCAGATAGGTCGGCTCCGAGCGCAGCTGCGCCAGATGCTTGTCATCCTTGCTGGCCGAGGCCGCGCAGACGCGATCGGAGAAGTTGATCCTTGCCGCGCGAACTTGCTCCAGCAAGCTTATATCGAGCGCCAGTTCGTCACCGTTCCATTCCAGCATAAGCATTCCCTGCCGACAAATTTTCGAAACGATGTTCTTGTACTATCGCCGGCGGAGATCTCCAAATCGTTTGGAAAGCAATAGCTTGCTGACGAGGCACAACTATCCTACCAATTTAAAGACTTGACGGTCACAGAGCATGATGCCGAAAAGTGTGAGCGGTTTTCGGACGACATCATGCTCTTGCTTTAATTGAGAACAGGATTCAGATTGTAGGCCGGATCGGCCTAAAATCATCCTGTTCTGGGGGTCGAGGCAATGCGTAGTTTTGGGTCGCATATTTTGTTTGCCGCGGCACTTGCGGTCGCCTCGCCGGTTTTCGCCAAAGACACGACGATCATCGAGCTTCGCGGCGGCGACGGCGCACGTTCGGTCGGCATCATCTCTTCCAACGAGGAAGTCGAGGCATCCGGGCCGGCGGCGATCACCGTCGGCGACGACGGCACCATTTATATCCTCGACCAGAACAACGGCCGCGTGCTCGCCACCGACGCCGAACGCTCGCAGGCAGAGCCTGAGATCCTGCCGCTACCGGAAAATGCTGCGCCCGAGGATCTCGCGGTCGTCCACAACGAACTCTACCTCTGGTCGGATGGTGTCGTGCCGCTCGAGCGCTCCACCGATGCCGACGGCCGGTCGCAGACGCTGCGCGCCGTCGACGGCGGCGATGCCGACGACTACACCCGCTCGGTCTTCGCCTCGATGGGCTCGGTATCGCCCGGTCCGCTGAACAGCATCATCGACGAGATCGGTCGCAGCACCAGCCGGCCCGAGGCCCGCCCGCCAGTCATTCAGTATGTGCCGAGCCGCGGGCTCGGCGATATCGTCGCCGAGGTCTCGGCTGCTGCAAACGACAAGGCGGAAATCCTGCTGCGGCGCAGCAGCTCGGAGGAGAATTTCCTCTCGCTGCAGCTCGCCTCGGAAGGCCGGATCGGCACCGTCGAGCTTCTCGACATCGACACGACAGGCAGGCCCTATGCGCTGGTCGAACTGGTGCCCGCCGACCGGCCCGAGCGCACCGGCATGCTGGTGGTGCGCTTCACGCCGAATGGGGCGATGGACCGGGTCTACGACCTGCCGATCGACCCGGGAACCGTGTTCTCCAGGCGTTTTGTGGCGATCGGCCCGCGGGGCGACGTGCTCTATTTGAGATCGCAGGAAAGCCGGGCGCAGGTGGTGCGGCTCGACGGCCGGGAGCCCGGCCGCAAGCTTGCCGCCGCCCTGCCCGCAAAACAGTTGGATGCCGGTAAGCCCGGCAAGACGCCGAAGGTGGCGATCGTGCCGAAATCGCGCAGCGACGTCATCGAGCGCGCAATCGGCTTCGAGACGCTGAACTGGATGGTGACGCCGACTGCCTACGGCGGGGATCCGGGGCCCGGCTGCGTCAACATGAGCCGGCTGCGCCGCCCAATCTACCTGATCGGTAAGCGCGGCCAGACGGTCAAGGGTGTTCCCTATTGCTGGGGCTGCAAGACGCCGCTCGAGAATTTCATCGGCGGCGTCGAAAAGGGCCAGACCGCCGGCAATGTCTGCACCAAGAGCGCGCCGCAATCCAACATCCTCGGCGTCGACTGCTCCGGCTTCGTCAGCGACGCCTGGGGCCTGAAGATGCATGTCTCGACGCGCGCCATCCCCGCGATTACCAAGCGCCTCTCCGACCCCTGGTCGATGCGGCCGGGCGATGCATTGAACAAGCCGGGTTCGCATGTGCTGTTGTTCATGCGCTTCACCGACGACCGCAAGGTGGAAGTGATGGAGGCCTCGCCGAATGCCTGCAAGGGCCGCGTCTGCCGCAATACCTATTCGCTCGGCAGCCTGTTGATGCGCGGCTACCAGCCGGTGCGATTCAAGGGGCTGGATGGTTGAAGGGCGGGAGGATCGCCGGCTGCCCCGCTCATCCGCCTGCCGGCACCTTCTCCCCGTAAACGGGGCGAAGGGACACGCCGCAACCTCTCCGTCCCCAGGCCTCTCGTATGGCACGTCCCCTCTCCCCGTTTTACGGGGAGAGGGCTAGGGTAAGGGCTAGGGTGAGGGGCAGCCATTGGAGCCAACCGGGCGGGTGGCTCAAGGCCCGGATGACGGAGATTGGGGATGCGTTTCCGTCAAGCTCGCCTGGCCTGCGTCCTCCACGCGTCTTTTCAGACGCGCGGCGCGGTCGGCGCCAACCGCCGCTTCGCCATTGCCAAAAGCCCATGTGCCGCGACGCTCTCGGCATAGTCCCGATAGGCGGGATCCCGGCTCAGCATGCGTTCTTCGGCGCGGGCGCGCATGACGTAGATAAGACTGACGATCGCCAGAATCCCTGCCCGGGCAAGCCCTTCCGCAAGGCCGCTGGCGATGAAGCTGGGAGCCGCAAACAGCCACCAGGCAATGTTCTTCGAGACATAGGCCGGATGTTTGATGAAGCGGTAGGGGCCTGACGTGATGATGCCGCGATGGGTGAGGTTGGAAAATCGCGGCCCGAAGGCAACGGTCGCCCAGACATAGATCACGGTGCAAAACAGCGTCGCGACGCTCCAGAGGATGAAGACGGCCGATCCTTCCCGGATCACCGTCTCCCAGCCCGGCCCCTCGCCATAGGGCACGAAGGCATGCGAGATCGCAGGGAAGAACGGTTCGTAACAGATGAGGCAGACGAGCCAGCCGAGGGCCGTCGTCTCGGTTGCCCTGACATGCCATCCGAAAAGCTTGAAGGTGGCGATATAGCCGCCGGCGGCAAGCACGGTGTCGAGAAGAAAGGCAAGCCGCAACAGGCCCTCGAACCAGGCGGCCGAGAGCGGAGGAAATGACCAGGCCGGTTTGTTGGCAAGATCGGAAAGTGCGGCCATGCCGCCTGAAAACATCAGCACGAGAAAGAAGCATTTGATTGCAAGCAGGCGCAATGCGAACAGCACGTCCTCCTCGCGAAAATCCTGCATCAGCACCACGCGCCCGACCTGATTGAGATAGTCGTCGGGCTCTTCGGCGACCAGATCGGTGACCACAACGTAGAGAATGGTGGCGCCGGCAAGCGCGATGAAGATCGGGATGGTCGTGTGGCCGGCCTCGATAATCCATTGGACCGCGGACGACTGCGTAAAAAACGGAAAGACCGAGCAGGCGATGACGACTACGCCAAAAAGCGCGGTGAGGCCGACAAGTTTTGTCCCGACACGCCGCCAGAAGATGGCGGGAGCCTCGTCTCTTCTCATTCGAGATGCCCAGGTCGAACGAGCAGTGAGCGCGCGGTCGACGACAATCCACGCGAGGAGAAGGCAGAACACCGCAAGCGCCATTGCCTTGCCGGGCTCAAGCCGCAGATAGGTCGGGAGCGCAACGCCGACGAGAACGCCAACAAGGGTCGCAGCCTGACTGACGAGAGCGCTCCCGGTCACGGTATCCCTGTCCTGCGGTATCGGCACGCGCTCGGCCTTCTCGATTACGCTGCCGGCTGGACGCAGCCCCGAGAACGTACCCGTGCCGCCCGCGTCGCAAGCGCCATCGCAGTTTCAGCCATCAGGCAAGACGCATCCTCAGGCAGCGAGATCATCGCAATATCGAGCTTGGCGTAATCGACCATGTAGTAGCCCGATGCGGTTTTAATCACTGCCTCGGGCCTGATCGCCAACAGTTCCTGCGCCATCGTCCCAACGAACATCGGGCCGCCCCAGATGTAGCGGAAGGCATAGACCGGGATGCCCTGAGCCGAGGTGCCGAGCCGACGGATATCGGTCTTCAAGCGGCGATCGGACCAGCCCCCGCTGGAGCTGGATGAACTGCTGGAGCTGGATGAACTGCTCGAATCAGAAGAACCGCTAGAGCCAGAGCCGCCGCCCATGCCGCCGCCAGAGTTGGAATTCCCACCGGAACTATTCTCGGAACGGGCGAAAGCCGGTTGATTGCTCGTTGCGGCGACTCTTTTGACGGTGGGCGTGGTTTTCCTGGCAGGCGTGGCCGGCTCTTCAGTGGAGAACAGTGTCCTGGCACCTGGGTCGAAGATGCAGCTCTGCAGGATTGCGCCTGAGCCTGCGATGAATGTCGAGCACAAGAGAATACGGATGATGAGCTTGCTGTTCATGTAGGGCGCCCCCAGACCGCCGTTTAGAAGAGATCGTACCTCGGATTTCGCTTTACCCATGTCGCCTTGGCAAGTTGAACGAGCCTGTCGTCGAGCGACTTGGTCTTCGGAAGCGCCTTTTGCTCCTGAGTGGTCAACTCGATAACGAAGGTTTTTTCCGCTATCTTCTTTGCAGCACTAGGCAAGGTCTTGAGTGCCGCCTTTGCCTGGTTCTTCGGATCGCCGCTGCCCGGCATGTTGATGGCGGTCGCCAGCGCGAAATAACGTGCCGCCGTTGCAAGGCTGTCAGCGTCCGAGCCTTCTTCGTTCGCCAGCACGGCGCGGTCGAGCGCACCCCAATAGTCGCCGCGTTCCGCGCCCATCTCCAGCCACTTCACCGCTTCGGCCTTATCCGCGGCAACGCCGATACCGTCGCGGTACATGCGCCCGAGATTGGTCGGGGCATAGGGCTGACCGCCCTCTGCCGCCCGGGTGAAAAGGTCGAGCGCTTTCGGGAGATCCTGCGGAGCACCTTTTCCGAAACGGTAGACGAGTGCAAGATTGTTCAGCGAATAGATGTCGTTGCGCTGGACGCCGGCTTCGTAGAAGCGGATAGCGCGCTCCGGGTCGGCCGGAACGTTGATGCCGTTCAGGAAGATGTAGCCGAGTTCGTTCATTGCGTAGGTATGACCGAGATCGGCCGCCTGCAGCATCAAGCGCAACCCCAGCTGCTGATCGCCCTTGGTGCCGCGACCGTAGTAGAGGGCCTTGCCGTAGCTGTGCAGGGCAAAGGGATCGCCCTTGGCCGCGCCACCCTTGGCGATCTCGCTTGCCTTGGCGGCGTCACGCGGAACGGAGGCGCCGAACTCGTAAAGGCTCGACAGTTCATAGATCGCCCGGACATGCCCGGCATCCATCGCCTTCTTGATCGTCGCAAAGGCTGTTTTCGCGTCGCGGTTGGCAAGCTGGGCGCGGCCGAGCTGATAGACGAAACGCGCCACCTCAGGATAGGCCTTCACCGCGTCCGTGCAGGCCGGCAGCGCTATGTCCGGTTCGATCTCGTTCGGCAGCTTGCCTGCTGTCACGCCCTGAAGGTCGAGGGGTGCTGCGGCCGCTGTATCGCAGGCATCGAGTACCGGCTTGAAGGTGACCGTCGCCGGCGGCAGGTCGTCATTGGCAGCCTGCAGCGTCAGGGCGAAAGGCTGGTTTTCGGTGCCGATCTGCGGTTCGTAAGAGAGCAATGGAATATCCGAGGATTCCAACACGTGACCGAGCCCGATCACCCGGTCTCCGGCCCGCAGCGTGCCCTTGTCGGGCAGGGCCGCCACGTTGAAGGTCAAGTCGGCTGCCGATGCCGGTACTTCAGGCAGGCCGGCCTTTACGGGGCCGACCCCGATCGTCGTACTCACGTCACGCGGCAGCGTCTTCAGATAGGCGTCGGCATCGGCCAGCCGCACCTGCTTTTCCTGCTCGAGTTGGGCGAGCTTTGCGCCGGCATCCGCCGAGACGGTGATCGCGACGACACCCTGCGTCGCCTGGCCATAGGGGTCGCTGACGGTATAGCCGATGAGGCCGACGGTTCCGGCGGCAACACCTGATGAATCATAGCTCAGTGCCGTCAGTGCCGCGGCAGGCATCTTCGCGCCCTGCTCGATCGGCTTGCCGTCGAAGCTGAGCTTGCCGGTTTTGGGAAGCTGATTGAGAGTGACGAGCAGCGCCGAGCCGGTCTCGTCATGCGGCGGGGCGATCGGCAATTTGGTCGTGGCCGCACCCTCCGGCACGCTCACCTGCTGCATCGATTCGACGCTCGGCGGCGGCGGCGCCGGAATGAAATAGAAACTGTCCATCAGTGAGGAATTTTCCCAGGGGACCTGCTTGCCATTGGTCATGGCGATCACATCACGGCGCACGTCGGTCAGGACCTGGCGGATTTCCTTGTTGGGTTCGCTTGCCCGCTTGATGAAGGATTCGGAATAGGGGCTCAGCGCCCCGGTGCCATCGAGCGCCACCTGGCCGGGTTCTGTGGAAAAGGCGATCAGGCTGCCGAGATCGCTGTCGATCCGCGCAAGTCCGCGTGTGGCGCCGACCGGTTCCAGTTTTTCCGCCATCCAGAATTTCTGGGCGTTGAAGGGATTGTTGCGGCAAGCGTCGAGGAAGATCAGCTGCACCCGCGAATTCTGCTTGAGATGGTTCAGAATGAGGTCGAGCGGCATCGTCTGCGTCTCGACGTCATAGGGCGTCTCCAGTGTCGCATCGACCGGCACAAGGAAATTCTGACCGCCCACCTGGATGCCGTGGCCCGAATAATAGATCAGGCCGGCCTCGGCGTTGCTGGTCGATCGCAGGAAGCGCCGCACCGTATCCTCGAGCCCGATGCGGTCGACATTGACGCCGATCGTCACATCGAAACCGGCCGCACGCAACGTGCTGGCGACCTCTTCGACGTCATTGGCAGGATTGGGAAGCGAGGGCAGCGTCTTATAGACCGAGTTGCCGATGACCAGGGCGACGCGGCGTCCGCTCTCTTCTTTGATGGCGGCAAATGCCGTGCCGATCGACAGCAGCATTGCTGCGATGATCATCAGATAAGCGCACAGTCTCTTGATGTGGTGAAACTTGGGCATGGCTCGATCGCAAACATTCTATTGTCTAAGTTCAATAAAATTTGCTGGCCTGCTGGTGCTGGGCCCCCTCCGCATTCACAGTTCAAAACTATTCCTCGGCGCCCTAAAAAGCAAGCTGCGCCGCCTCCAAGAGAATTGGAGCAGTTCTTGCAGATTGGAAGCCTGTCTCTGGCGGGAAAGACTATGGAAATCAGAGAACAAACATGCGGATGAGGGCAGATACGTCAATTCTGATGACGTTTTCTTGGAGCCTCTTGTCTGTCAGCTTGGTGCATTCCGGCGACAGTAGTCTGCACAGACCTTTGTTTCCGAATATCTTTATCGCAAAACAGCTGCACATTTTAGCGAGGCATGCTTTAGCAAAGAGGGTACTGAAACACTTTCAAACCTCGCATCGTGCTCCCGTCATGAGGGAGTTTCCATCCTCGGCTAGCCCGATGTATCATGGTGGTGTTGAATTCGTGGGCCCGAATACATGGGCGAGGACCGGAGGGGACCGTTGCAGAGAAGGCTCGCAGCTATTCTAATCGCGGATGTCGTCGGCTATTCTCGCTTGGTCGAGGCGGACGAGAACGGAACGCTTGCGGCTCTCGGCAGCTTGATGACATCGTCGTTACGTCCTGTTATCGCTGCACATGCTGGACGTGTCGTCAAACTGATGGGCGACGGTCTGGTCGCGGAGTTCACCTCGGTAGTCGAGGCTGTTTCTTGTGCGATCGCAATGCAGAAGTCCGTGGCGAGCCAACAGCACCTCGTCGATCCGAAGAGCAAGATCGTCTTTCGCGTAGGAATCAATCTCGGCGACGTCGTGGTAGACGGTGACGACATCTTAGGGGACGGAGTTAATGTGGCGGCGCGACTGGAGCAGTTGTGTCCGCCGGGCGATGTTCTGATCTCAGGCGCAGCGTACGAACATCTTGCGGGGAAAATCGACGCCACGATCGAATATGCGGGAGAGCAGCGCCTCAAGAACATCACGCGCCCGATCAAGGCGTACCATCTTCCGCTGAGCGGGTCGAAGTTTGCCGTTTCCAACCTCTCAAGATCGACCGGACCAACTATCGCAGTCCTTCCATTCGAAAACATGGGGGGTGACCCTGAGCAGACGTATTTCAGCGATGGAATCACCGAAGACATCATCATCGAGCTAGCCAGGTTCACCGAACTCATGGTGATCGCAAGAACCTCGTCGTTCGCTTTGGGCGGCCGGACGGGCGACCTGCGCGAGATCGGACACATTCTCGGCGCGGATTACGTGGTCGAGGGAAGCGTCAGACGAGCGGGCCATCGGATCCGGATTGCGGTTCAGCTTGTCGAGACAAAAGGCGGCACTCATCGCTGGGCAGAGCGTTACGACGCGTCCATAGAGAATATCTTCTCCACCCAGGAAGAGATAGCGCGCAGCATCGTCGCCATGGTCGCGCAGCGCGTCATAGACGATAACGAGCTCACCTCTAGAAGACGCCGTCCGGAAGACGTGCGAGCCTACGATCTGTTCCTACAGGGCAACCGCCTCTCCGACGACTTCCGGCCGGGAGCACAGGAGCGCGCCGAGGCACTGTTTGAAAGCGCTGCCAAGGCGGATCCAACCTTCGCACGCGCACATACAGGTCTCGCCTATATCTACCTTAACCGCGCCTCGGAAGGAGGCCTTGGTATCCCAAGGGAACGCGATGATAACCGGATCAAGGCGCTTCGCTCGGCCGAAACGGCACTCGCCTTGGACCCGAGCGATCCTCGGGTACAGTGCACTCTGGGTTACATTTGTTTGACGTGGCGAGACTTCAAAAGGGCGGAGCATCATCTCGACCTCGCAAAATCGATGAATCCCAATGATGCCACTATTCTGATCCTCTGGGCTGGGATGGAAGGAGCGTTGGGGCGGCCGGTCAAAGGCTTGGCCGGCGCCGAGGTCGCCTACCGGCTGAACCCGCTCCATCCCAGTTGGTACAACTATTACAAATCCCGTCTTCTGTTCCTTGCGGAAAGATACGGTGAGGCCGCCACTCTTCTGGAACAGCGGACTTTTGACACGCCCGAAAGAGAGCCGCGAGACATGGCATGGCGCGCAGCGTCCTACGGTCACCTCGGTCGGATCGATGACGCTGAGAAATGCGGAAAAATATTCCTTGATGCAATTAGGACAAGGTGGTGCGGAGCGTCGACGGCAGGTCCCGCCGACTATGTTAACTGGCTTGTTGATGTCTCATATCTCAATAACGAGCATGATGTGCTGCGGCTCCGCGAGGGTTTGAGGCTCGCTGGTCTGGCGGGATGAATAGGTTGGCGGTATCGGCGGCAGTGAACGCCCGATCAATGGCTGCGCTTCGCTCGGGACGATCTGCGAGGGCGCTGAATGTCGGTTGCCTAGCCTCGAAACGTATAGGTGCTGATCGAGGCCGGTTTCATCTCGATGGAGAAGCCCGGCAGGGTGGGCGGCATGTAGGCGGCGTTTTCGATCAAGCAGGGGTCGAGGAAGTGTTCGTGCAGATGATCGACATATTCGATGACGCGGCCTTGCTTGGTCCCCGACACCGCGACGTAATCGATCATCGACAGATGCTGCACATATTCACAGAGGCCGACACCGCCGGCATGCGGCCAGACCGGCAGGCCGAACTTGGCGGCGATCAGCAGTACGGAGAGGACCTCGTTCAGCCCGCCCATGCGGCAGGAATCGATCTGCACGATGTCGATTGCGCCCTCGGCGATGAACTGCTTGAACATGATGCGGTTCTGGCACATCTCGCCGGTCGCGACCTTCACCGGAGCGATCGTCTCGCGGATCTTGCGGTGGCCGGCGACATCATCGGGGCTTGTGGGTTCCTCGATGAAGAAGGGCTTGGCGAAGGAGAGCGCCTTCACCCAGTCGATCGCCTGGCCGACGTCCCATACCTGGTTGGCGTCGATCATCAGGTAACGATCGGGACCGATCACCTCGCGGGCGATCCTCAGACGGCGGATATCGTCTTCGAGATCGCGGCCGACCTTCATCTTGATATGATTGAAGCCGGCGTCGATTGCCTCCTGGCAGAGGCGGCGCAGCTTTTCGTCGCCGTAGCCTAGCCAGCCGGCCGAGGTCGTGTAGCAGGCGTAGCCCTCCTTTTCGAGGATGGCGATGCGTTCTGCCTTGCCCGCCTCGGCGCGCTTCAGGATCTCGACCGCCTCGTCGCGCGTCAGCACGTCGGTGAGATAGCGGTAATCGACGATATCGGCGATCTCTTCCGGCGACATCTCGGCGACGAGCCGCCAGACGGGCTTGCCGGCCTGCTTGGCGAGCAGATCCCAGACGGCATTGACGACCGCGCCGGTCGCCAGGTGAATGGCGCCCTTTTCAGGGCCGATCCAGCGCAGTTGGCTATCGCTCGTCAGATGCCGCCAGAAGGTGCCGGGATGGGCGAGAACCTCGGCAAGGTCGGCGCCGACGATGAGGTGGCGCATGGCCTCGATCGCCATGCAGCAAATGTCGTTGCCGCGGCCGATGGTGAAGGTCAGGCCGTGGCCGGCAAGATCCGGCGCATCCGTATCGAGAATGACGTAAGCCGCCGAATAATCCGGATCGGGATTCATCGCATCGGATCCATCCAGGCTTTGCGAGGTGGGAAAGCGGAGATCGAAGACACGAAGGTCGGTGATGCGGGTCATGATTGTTCCTCCCGATGATATGGGCCGATTATATGCCGATTATATAGAGCCGATTGCAGTGGGCGGCCGCATCAGCTGAAATCAGATCGTCCAGCCGCCGTCGATGGCGATCGCCTGGCCCGACGTGTAGGTCGCGCCGGCGAGATAGACGGCGAGATCGGCGATCTCCTCCGGCGAGCCGAGCCGGCCCATCGGTTGGCGGGCGATGAAGGCGGCGCGCGCCGCATCGTAATCGCCCTGCGCCCGCATGCGGTCCTGCAGCGACGGGCTTTCCACCGTGCCTGGGCAGATGGCGTTGCAGCGGATGCCTTGGCCGACATAATCGGCGGCGACGGCTTTGGTGAGTCCGATCACCGCCGCCTTGGTGACGCCGTAGGCGAAGCGGTTCGGCACGCCCTTGATACTGGAGGCGACGGAGGCCATGTTGATGATCGCTCCGTCCTTGCGTTCGATCATGCCCGGCAGCACGGCCCGGATGGTGCGGATCATCGCCTTGACGTTGAGGTCGAAGGCGAATTCGAGATCGGAATCCTTCATCTCGAGGATCGAGCCGGCATGGACGAAGCCGGCGCAGTTGAACAGTACGTCAACGGCTCCGATCTCGGCGACGAGGGCCTTGACCGCATCCTCTTCGAGTACGTTCAGCTTATGGGTGGAAACCCCGGTTTCGGCGGCAAGCGTCGCCAGCGCCTCGGTGTTGATATCGGTTGCGTGAACCTTGGCACCGATCGCGGCAAAGGCCGCCGCCGTCGCCCGGCCGATGCCCTGACCGGAGGCAGTGATGAGAACGGTCTTGCCGGAAAGTCTATTTGTCATGTCACGGGCCTTTTCTGGAATTGTCTACGCTCGACGATGGAGTGCGGCTGATGTCTTGGCGAAGCTCGGTCGTGATGGAGCATTCCGGCCTGCTTCCGCAGGTGCACGGCTCTCTGCGTTAAATGGAGGAGTTGGCGCCGTTGCACAGGCAGATCAGCGGGAGATTCAGCCGATTGGCTGCTTTTTCGGCGATCTCCGCCGGCGGCAGGGCCGATGACCATTCCCATGCGCTGCACGGTTTTCCTCCCTGTCCCCGGCTTGCTTATGATCCTGCCGCTCGGGCGCCTTCGATACCTCAGCCGCTCGTTTTCGATCGACTTTTCAGTGATGAGTTGTCTGTTTATAGACAAACAGACGATTGGCCAAGGGTCAAGTGCGAAGTTTTCCTTTTCCGGCTGCGGTTCTGCGTATATGCAGAAATATATTCACAGGAGGAAGGAATGGTGACCGACGAGTCCGACCGCTACCGCGCTCCTGCCCTCGACAAGGGCCTCGATATCCTGGAATTGCTCGCCGGCGTCGACAGCGGCCTCACCCAGGCCGAAATCGCCAAACGGCTCGACCGCAGCCCCAACGAATTCTACCGCATGCTCGACCGGCTGGTGCGCCGCGGTTACGTCACCCGGCTGGACGGCGACCGCTACTCGCTGACGCTGAAGCTCTTCGGACTTGCCCAACTGCACGCGCCGGTGCGCCGCCTCGCCTCCTACGCCACGCCGCTGATGCGCGATCTCGCCCAGCGCACGCGCCAGGCCAACCATCTTGCCGTCTTCGATCGGGGTGCTGCCGTCGTCATCGCCCAGCAGGAGGCGCCGGATTATTGGGGATTTTCGATCCGCGTCGGTGCCCATATCAGCCTCTTCGACACCGGTTCGGGGCATGTGCTGCTTGCCTTCCGCAGCGAGGAAGAGCGGGAGATGATGATTTCGGAACATGTGCGCAGCCGCGCGGAGATTGAACTCGGGCCTGAATTCTACGACCGTCTCGACCAGATCCGCGAGCGCGGTTACGAGATGATGGCGAGCGCCCAGACATCAGGCGTCTACAATCTTTCCGCTCCCGTTCTTGGACCGGACCGCCGCTGCATCGCCGCCCTTACCTGCCCCTTTATCGCGCTCGTCAATGCGCCGTCGGCACCCGATATCACCCAGGCGATCACGCTGGTGCAGAAGGCCGCCGCCCAGTTGTCGCTGCTTGCCGGCGCCGATGTCGCCAATTCTGGTTGATGGGAAGGAGGATCTCGGCCGGGGATTGGCGAAACCAGCCCCTCATCCGCCTGCCGGCACCTTCTCCCCGTAAACGGGGCGAAGGGAAATGCCGCACCGGCTTCCCCCAACCTCGACGTTGCGTTTGGCACGTCCCCTCTCCCTGTTTTTTACGGGGAGAGGGTTAGGGTGAGGGGCAGCTATTGCCGCCAACTGGACAGTGATGCCTGATGGTCGGGAATTTCTATTTGAACAATCCATTCACCAGAGATAGCCTTGCGAGAAAGCCACTCTTGGAGGAAAAAGCGTGTTCATCGACACCCATCTGCACATCATCGACCGGTCGGTCCTGCCCTATCCCTGGCTCTCCGGCGCGCCTGATCTCGATCATGATTTCCTCTACGAAAGCTATGCGACTGAAGCCCGGCGCTGCGGCATCACCACGGCGCTGCACATGGAGGTCGACGTCGATCCCGCCGCCATGCAGGCCGAGACCGACCACGTCGCCGGCATCTCTAAGAAGGAAGGCAGTCTGATTGCCGGCGCCATCGTCTCCTGCCGACCGGAAGAGGAAGGCTTTGCCGCCTATCTCGAGCGGCAAAAGGCCGATCCCTTCGTCAAGGGGTTCCGCCGCGTGCTGCATGTCGTGCCTGATGATGTCTCCGAAGGCGCCCTGTTCCGTGAAAACATCAGGCGCATCAGCGGCAGCGGCCTGACCTTCGACCTTTGCACGTTGCCGCATCAGGCGGGCCGTGTGACCGCCCTCGTCGACCTTGCGCCCTACGTGCAGTTCGTGCTCGACCATTGCGGCGTACCGGATATCCGCTCGGACGCCTTCCAGCCATGGAAGGCGGGCATATCAGAGATTGCCCGGCGGCCGAACGTCGTCTGCAAGGTCTCCGGCGTCGTCGCCTATGCCGATGCGAAGACATGGACGGCAGAAACGCTGCGGCCCTATATCGAACATGTGATCGCCAGCTTCGGCTGGGACCGCGTCGTCTGGGGCAGCGATTGGCCGGTCTGCACGCTCGGTGGCGGCCTCTCTACCTGGGTCGCGGCGACCCATGCGATGCTTTCCGGCGTGAGCGAGGCGGAGCGTTCCAAGTTGCTTTTCGCCAACGCACAACGCCTCTGGTCGCTCTGACGTCGCAAAATGAAGCAACCAATCTCGTCGATGTGCCATTTCGGCATGTTTTTTGTACCATTCACGGACAAAAAAGGTGCGATATTCTGCCTTAACGCTATCTGCATGCAAGCAATTGCTAGCCTTATTTATCTCGGCTAAAAGTTGTTGACACGGATATGGCGAATACCCCCTTGTCCGCTGCCTTCAGAAGGGAAAATGAGATGAAAGAAGCACCGCATTCCGTCGATGTTCACGTCGGAAAGACGATCCGTATCCAGCGTCTGTTGAGGAAGGTTTCTCAGACGGAACTGGGCGATCGCGTCGGCGTAACGTTCCAGCAGATCCAAAAATACGAAAAGGGTTCCAACCGCGTTTCCGCCAGCATGCTGGTCGAAATCGCCGGCGCGCTGAAGGTCGACGTCAGGACATTTTTCGACGACATGTCGACCCCTGATACGGCCAACGACAACCCCGCTCCGAGCGAGGAATTCGTTATTTCGCGCGAAGGCGTGCTTCTCAATGCGGCGTTCTTTTCGATCAAGAACGAAGCGCTTCGCAAGAAGATCCTGAAGCTCGTCCAGGCGATTGCCCACACTGAACAGTTGGACTCTGAAGCGGCTGAATAGGGTCCTTCACGCGATCCCAACGGACCGCATGAGGCATGAGGATCAATAACAATCGATCGCGCTCAATGGCGATCGATCAGGATTAGATTCTCGCTGGCATCCTTCATTGCGATCTTGGCTTTGCTGCCGAGCAGTTTCTCGAGATTGACGTCAAGCTCCCTGTCGGGATCTATGCCGTCCCAATCGATGACGACTTGCAGCAGCGCCATGTTCGTCAGGTGCATCAGATTGCGCAACCGCAGCTTTTCAGCCTCCTCCTTGGCTGCCGACAGCAGCCGGAAGATCCTTGCGTATTCGCTGCCGGTACCCTCGTTGTGTTGATCAAACATCGTTCCCGCCTCTTTGGTCGTAGAACCCTACGATTCCATCAGTGCTGCATCTTTCCGCCGCGACCGTTATTCAAGCGTTACAGGAACCGCATTGCGCGTGACTTCGGCGTGCAAGAGCTCCCAATGTGAGGTCGCGGCAAAGCGCCAGTCGCGGTTGACGGGGAGGAATTTATCCCGGCGCAGCCAGTCCAATACCAGTCGCGCGTCGTTGCGCTTGCGCTCGACGCGGCTGCCGCGGATAGCGGCGAGGATATGATCGCGGCGCGGTTTGCGGAAATGGCACTCGTCGGCCACCTTCGCATAGGTGCGCTCGGAGAAATGCAGAAACCGGCCGGCCAGCAGCAGCTTCTTGCGCTCGCCGGGCGTAATCTCGCCGCTGGCGTAAAGCGCATCGATCGTCGGCTCGAAATCGACCCAGGGAACGGAAAGCGGCAGCCAGCCGAGCTCCTGCGGTGCATGCACCAGTGCGACGGCCTCATCGTCGAGCAGCCGTCCGGACTCGTAATCTTCGAAGATCGAGCCGAGCCCGATCATACCGAAGGGGGCACATTCGGCTGCCCTGAGCGCTCCCATGCTGGCCCCGCCGGCAACGGCGACATCATGTTCGAGTGCGTACAATATTTCCTTGTGCCAGACCGAAGGCAGATCGCCGAAATAGCCGTCGACGAGGCCGATCGCGGTGGCGCCGTCCCGAACGGCCTTCAGGATGTCGCCGGCGGCGGCCGGCGGCCGGAAATCGATGGAAGGAGACATGGCTCTTGCCGCGGCAAGATCGCTGCCAAGACTCGGGCCGACGAACAGCACCTTCATGATTCGGCTCCTCTTATGGTGTTGACCGCGCGCATGCCGAGTTGGATGTATTGGCCCGAGATGTCGACCTCCAGTCCCGGCACGATCACTCTGACGACCGAGATCGGCAGGGCTCGATGCGGAAACGGCACGACGACGATCTGCTCGATGCCGGTCGCCGTCAGCCGGTCGGCAATATGGCCGATGGATTCCTGGATCGTCGCCGGGCGGCGATGGCGGGCCTGGAACGAGCGCATCCGGCCGTCGCCCTCGCAGAGTTGGACCACCTGCTGCATCGCCGCACTCCGGTCTAGACGCTGATAGATGCGCGGCGAGAAATCGTCGCGGCTGCCGGCAATCGCGGTCAGCCGGCTCTGCGCCGCTTCGGTGATGGCGCGCAGCGCGGCGCGCACGGGGTCGGGATGGCAGCCGCAGCCACCGCAGACATGCGACCAGCGCGCGTCGACACGGTCGGAAAGATTGCCTGGCATGATGACGGCCAGAAAGGCGGGAACGCCGATATCCGTCGTCATGTCGAGCAGCAGCAGTTTCATGCCGGCGCGCGTGATCCGGTCGGTCATGACGTCGATGACCGCATCGCCGAAGGAGGCGGGGTCGATGCGGCTCTCCTTAAGCCGCTCAGGCGATTTCAGCTGGGTCAAGGCCCAGGCGTCACGCTCCACCAGCTCACAAAGCCCATGCAGGACCGCTTCGGACGGCGTGTTGCCGGAGGCGAGCCCATCGCTCGACTGCTCGAAGCCCGCCGGCCTCTCGCCGCAATGGTCGAGTCCGACGAGCCACCAGGGCACGAAGACGCTGCTGCCGGAAAGGATGTCGAGCCCCGTGCACCAGGGAATAGGACTGCTGCCGATCTCATCGGGCGCGCAGCGTGCGACATTTTCGAGATCGATCATCGCCGCATGCTCCGCCCGCATGCTGTCGATCGTCGCCTGCGTCAGGTCGGCGGGGGCAATTTCGGCGATCCGCGTCTCGACCGCTTCCATCGCCGCCGAGGTCATGGCGGCATCATTGTCGATGCCCTTGCCCTGAAACACCGAGAGCGTATGGCTGTTCGGCCTCGTCGCGAAGGCGACGGGGATGTTCAGGACGTCGAGTGCTGTCAGCAGACCGACGCGCGTGATGCCGAATTCGCGCAGATGCGGCCTGATGGCCGCGAGGGTCTGAGCCGGCGTGACGGCGCGGTCATGATAATCGCTGACACCGGCCGATGATCGTTTAAGGTCACCGGCAAGCGTTTCAAGGTCGGTGAAAGCGGACATACCGATCTGTTCCTTAGCGGAACCTCAGCGCATGCGTCAGGCTCTCGAGCGCATTGGCGGAAACGTTGAGTTCGTCCTGCTTCAGGGCTGCCCTGGCGGCAGCAGAAAAACGCAGCGACTGTGTCTGAGCTGCGGTGGTTTCAGCATTCGTCTTCATGTTCCATCTCCGATTGGTTGGGCAGCGCCTTGCTGCCGTTAACCATCGGAAAGAAACATTGCCTCCGTCATTTAAGCGTTACAGGCTTCGTTAAAAGGCCGTGCAATCAGGGAAGACCAGCAAGTTGCAGGCCCTGTATCAGCGGTTCCGTATAGGCGGGATCGCGATCGGGGACGAAATGACGGATGTCCTCGCTGCGGAAATCGGGGAAGTTTTCCAGCACTACCCTGGCGTAATTCCTAGCTTTGCCCGTATCGCCTGCCATGGCATGCGAGGCGGCGAGCAGACGGGCTGTTGCCTGCTTCGCCTTCACCGGCTCCAGCGCCTCGATCGCCATTTCATATTCTTCGCGCATGAAGTGGATGCCGCCGAGGTTCCAGTAATAATAGTCCGGCGGCAGCGGATTGAGTTTAAAGGCCGCGCGGCTGAGCTCCAGTGCTCGATCGAAATCGCCATCATGGGAAAGCGCGTCGGCGAAATCGGCGAGGATGTCGGCATCGTTGGGATTGAGATCCTGAGCCTGCTGGAAATATTCCAGGCTTTCGTCGAAGCGGCGGCGATAAAGCGCCACGAAGCCGAGCTCGCGGTAGGCCCGGCCGCTGTTTGGGTCGGACTGCTGGGCCTGCCGGGCAGCACCGTTCGCCTCGTCGAGCAGTTCCTTGTCCCGCATGCCGCGGATCAGCCATTCCATGCCGAGCGCGCGCGACATGCCGGCATGGGCGGCGGAGAAATGTTCGTAGCGATTGAGCGAGGATTTGAACCATTTGCGCGCCTGGCGCAGATGCTGCAGATCAGTCTGGGCAATCAGCCGCTTGCCTTCCAGGTAGAGACGGTAGGCGGAAGGCGGCGCCTCGCCGATCGGCATCGCCAGCTCGTGGCGTTCGATCGTGTCGGCGAGCGAGGAGACGATCCGCCGCGTCAGATGCGCGAAGGATTCGCTGATCTTCTGCATGACCAGCGGCAGTTCGATGGCCCAGATTACCTCCGATGTCGTCGTCCGCGTCAGCCGACAGGTCGCAAAGACATCCTCGTCGCGGCCCTGGATGGTGACGTAGACCGCATAGTCGAAGCTGAGGTCGAGCGGACCGGGCACGGCACGCGACGGATCGATCGAACGGCTGAGGATCTCCAGGCTGGTATGCGCCGCGATCACCTTGAAGCCGCGCTGCTGGCTAAGGCCGATCGTGACGTCTTCGAGAAGGGCCCTGCCGACGCGCTCCATCAGCGGATCGGTGAAGATACTTTCCGGCGGCAGAATGATGATGCGCGGCTGGCCGACCGGATTGACGGAAAGATTAAGCGCC
The DNA here is from genome assembly GCF_025200775.1 of Rhizobium sp. WSM1274. NCBI lineage: Bacteria > Pseudomonadati > Pseudomonadota > Alphaproteobacteria > Hyphomicrobiales > Rhizobiaceae > Rhizobium > Rhizobium sp. WSM1274. The sequence continues at coordinate 404,420 of NZ_CP104140.1, forward strand.
GACTGTGGATGTCCCGACGTCGCCTGTGCCGCCGGCGCCAGGTTAAGTTCGCGGGCAAGAGCGGTGGTGCTTTCTTCCGGCTCGGTGTCGAAGTCGTCCTTCAACTGGCTCTTGCACTTCAGATAGGCCTGACGCGCCGCTGCCGGATCGTTCATCCTGACATAGGTGCGCATCAAGGCGCGATAGGCCGTCTCGCTGGCAGGATCGAGTTCCAGCAGGCGCCTGGCAAGCGTGATCTGCTCTTCGTCCGATCTGTCTTCGGCGGTTTCGACCAACCGGGTCAGCTGGGCGGAGCGCAGTTCGTCGACGCGCTGGCGCTCAAAGGTCAGCCAGTCCTCGGCGCCCTGCGTCGGCGATTTGACGCCTTCGAGCAATTCGCCGTTCAGCAGGCCGCCCTCTTCGAGTGCGAGCGGCCCTTTCTGTTTGAGGATATGAACGTCGACCTCCCAGCCATCGGCAAGGCCGATATGGGTTCGGGTCGCGGCAAGCAGCTGTGGAAGGCCGACGGGAACGCTCTGCTCGATTCGTGCCAGCAGCTGGCGCAGGCTACCGGCGCGTTTTTCCGGCAGGTCCGATTGCCAGAGCTGCCGCCTGACGGTTTCGCGATCGAGTTCGAAATTGGGTTCGGCGGCGAGCATGGCGAGGAGAAAATAAGACTTCTCCGGCAAGGGGAGTTCCTTCCCCGCCGCCAGCAATCGCGGTCTTCCGAGCAGGCACAGCCTGTTCGTCAGCATCTGCCGGATGTCCGTCGCATCTCGATTCTCACCCCTGAAAGCCAAGGCGCACAAGCACACCGGCCAGTCCAAACCATGTTAGAGCCATAAGAGGCCGGCGCATAGCGGTTTTGCTTTAAAAAGAAGAAGTTTCATCGAATATTTGCATATTCTTGCGCCACACGGAGAGGAGATGCTTTGCCAACACTTGCTTGGGGCGCGGTTTTCGTTCGGCGGAAGGCTATTTACGCCGTGAATAGGCCTGAGGGATCACAGAACCTGTGCAGTCCCTTTTCGGGCTATTCTCCGTTGCGGCCGCGGCCTCGAGGAAATCGAGCCCGATATCCAGCACCGGCGCACTGTGTGTCAGCCAGCCGACCGAAATGAGGTCGACACCGGAAACCGCGATTGCGGCGGCCGTTGTCGGCGTGACGCGGCCGGACGCTTCGGTGATGGCTCGGCCGGCGACGATCGCGACGGCTTCGCGCAGCTGATCCGGTGTCATATTGTCGAGCAGAACGGCGTCGACGCCGGTCTCCATCGCTTCACGCAGCTGATCGAGCGTGTCCACCTCGACCTCGATCTTCACCATATGGCCGACGCCGGCCCGCGCCCGGCGGATCGCTTCAGCGACGCCGCCGGCGATGGCGACGTGATTATCCTTGATCAGCACGGCGTCATAAAGCGCGAAACGGTGGTTCATGCCGCCGCCGGCCCGCACGGCATATTTTTCCAGTGCCCGCAGCCCCGGTGTCGTCTTGCGCGTACAGGCGACGGAGGCTCTCGTGCCGCGGATGGCGGCGGCAATCTCAGCCGTCACGGTCGCAATGCCGGAGAGATGGCCGAGGAAATTCAGCGCGGTGCGCTCGCCGCTCAGCAGCCCACGCGAGGGACCTTCGATGGTGGCGATCACGTCGCCGGGCTTGACCGCATCGCCATCCTGAAGATGACGGCGCATGGCGATCTCCGGGTCGACGAGAGCGAAAGCGAGTTCGGCGGCATCGAGACCGGCGATCACGCCCGGCTGACGGGCCGCCATCACCACCGTCGAGCGATGATCCCTAGGGATCACCGATGCCGAGGTAATATCGCCGACAAGACCAAGATCTTCGAGAAGGGCCGCCCGCACCAGCGGCTCGACGATCAGGCGCGGAAGGGGAACGAGGTTCATCTCAGGCACTCCTTGCAAAAGTATAGAGCGGGGCAAGGGCATAGGGTGGCGTCGCGCGGGCGACCTCGAGAACATCGGAAAGGCACATACGGCGCCGGTTGGCATTGGCGAGCTTCAGCGGAAAGTCGGTGCGGGCATGGGCGCCGCGCGATTCCATTCGCAGGCTGGCAAAGACGGCGATCAGCAGGGCGACGATGGCCGGATCGGCGACAGGGCCATTGCCTTCTGCAAGCGGCAGCAGGGCTGCGATCGCGCCATGAATGGCGCCGGCGTTGCGCAGCACGCCGAGATGACGCGAGACGATCGGCCGGACGAGCGATGCGTCGGCAGCCACCGGCAGTCTCTCGGCGAAGAGGGGGCCGGTGGCACCTGCGGGCATGCCTGAAATGTCGCGTGCCGCCCGCATGCCCATGACGGCCGCCTCCAGCAGCGAATTGCTGGCGAGCCGGTTTGCGCCGTGCAGGCCGGTCGAGGCCGCCTCTCCCGCAACCCAGAGGCCGGAAACCGAGCTGCGGCCATTTGCATCCGTGGCCACGCCGCCCATGTGATAGTGAACGGCCGGGCGCACAGGAATGGGCTCTTTGGCCGGATCGATGCCGCCCTCGCCACAAAGGGCGGAAATGACAGGAAAGCGGGCGGTAAAGCGGCTGCCGAGAGCATCCCGGGCATCGAGAAAGACTCGTCCGCCGCGGGCGATTTCGGCGCTGATCGCCCGCGCCACCACGTCGCGCGGCGCAAGCTCGGCACCGGATATGCGGGCCATGAACCGTTCGCCGCGTTCGTTGACGAGCAAGGCCCCCTCGCCGCGCACCGCTTCGCTGATCAGCGCCAGCGGCCGGCGGCGTGAATCGAGCGCGGTCGGATGGAACTGGACGAATTCCATATCGGCGATCGCAGCACCGGCCCTTGCCGCGAGCGCGATCCCCTGGCCGAAATTGCCCATCGGATTGGTGGTCGCATCGTAAAGCCCGCCGATGCCGCCGGTGGCAAGCACAACCTTCGATGTCGGCAGCATGACGGCGCCATTCGCGGTCGCGCAGAGCAGGCCGGCGACCTTTTCGCCGTCCATCAGAATCCGCCGCGCCTCGAAACCTTCGAGCACTGTTATAGCTGGCGTTTTCATCGCCGCCTCGATCAGCGCGGCTATGATCGCAGCACCCGAACCGTCGCCTTCGGCATGGACGATACGGCGGCGATTATGGGCCGCCTCCAGCCCGAGCGAAAATTCACCGGCGGCATTCCGGTCGAAACGCACGCCAGCTTGCTCCAGCGCGGCGATCACCGCCGGGGCCTCGGTGATGATACCGGCGGCGATCGTGGGATCGCAGAGCCCGTCGCCGGCCGCAAGCGTATCGGCAAGATGCAGCGCCGCGCTGTCGTCGTCGCCCATGCTGGCGGCGATGCCGCCCTGCGCCCAGGCGCTCGACGTCTCCGCGCCAAGGGCCGAGCGAGTGACGATGACCGAGGGTTCAGGCGCCAGTGTCAGCGCGGTCACCAACCCCGCAAGCCCGCTGCCGACGATCACCGTGCGTCCTGATAGCTGCTCAAGAATCGCGGTCATATCGCCAGCATCCTCTCGACGGCGCGGCGCGCGGCCACCGCAATTGCCGGATCGACGGTGACCTCGTGGCGCTTTTCCTCGAGTGCGGCGCGGATATTGGCGAGCGTGATCCGCTTCATATGCGGGCAGAGATTGCAGGGGCGAATGAACTCGACATCGGGATGGTGCACGGCGACATTGTCGCTCATCGAGCATTCGGTGAGCAGCAGGACGCGCGCCGGCTTCTGCCTGCCGACATAATCCGACATGACAGCGGTGGAGCCGGCGAAATCGGCTTCGGCCACCACCTCGGGCGGGCATTCGGGATGGGCGAGCACGGTTACGCCTGGATGGTTTTCGCGCAGCTGGCGCACGTCCTCGGCGGTGAAGAGTTCATGCACCTCGCAATGGCCATGCCAGGCGATGATCTCGACGTCAGTCTCGCGGGCGACGTTGCGGGCCAGATATTCATCCGGGATCATCAACACCTTCGGCACACCGAGCGATTCTACTACCTGTTTGGCATTGCCCGAGGTGCAGCAGATGTCGGAGGCAGCCTTCACTGCGGCCGAGGTATTGACATAGGTGACGATGGGCACGCCTGGATGGGCCTGGCGCAGCAGCGCGATATCCTCGGGCGTGATCGAATCCGCCAGCGAACAGCCGGCGCCGAGATCCGGGATCAACACGGTTTTCCCGGGGTTCAGCAGCTTGGCGGTCTCGGCCATGAAATGCACGCCGGCAAGCACGATGACATCGGCATCGACCTCGATCGCCTTGCGGGCGAGCGCCAGGCTGTCGCCGACAATATCGGCCACGCCGTGGAAGATCTCCGGTGTCTGATAGTTGTGCGCGAGAATGACGGCGTTGCGGCGGCGCTTGAGCTCGAGGATCGCGTCGACGTCATTTTCGAAGGTCATCCATTCGGCTTTGGGAATGACACGGCTGACGCGCTCGTAGAGCGAGGATGCGGAAACAGGATAATTCATGACCGGCTCCTAATTATGCTCTCTTTGAGCATATCATAGGCAAACAGATATTCTCACTGTGAGTATATGTCAATTGCGGGAGAGCGGTAATTTCGTTCCGGCCAGCGCCCGTTCTTCGAGAACGGTGTGGCGAAAGCGGAAAAGCTTGGCCGGCCTGCCGCCGGTTTCGCTTTCGGTGCCGCCGGTTTCCTCGACCAGTTCCTGCTGTTCGATGAGGCGGCGGAAGTTCTGCTTGTGCAGCGTCAGCCCCGCGAGCGCCTCGATGGTACGCTGCAGCCTCAGCAGCGTAAAACTCTCCGGCATGAGCTCGAAGACGACAGGGCGGTATTTGATCTTGGCGCGCAGCCGGGCGATGCCGGTCGCGAGAATACGGCGGTGATCGGCAAACATTGCCCGGCCGAGATTGGCCTCCGCCCCGCATCCGGCTTCCGAGACGAGCCTCGCCTCGTAAAGCAGTTCGTAACGCTGCAGGGCCAGATCCTCGTTCCAGCCGCCGCCGTCGAGGCCGAAGGTGAAATCCGCCCGGCGGTGGCGATGGTCACGCCGGGCCGGATCGGCATCGGCCCAGCTCCGCAGGCGCGCCATGATCTCGTCAAGCACGGCTGGCCGGCCCTGCCGGTGGTCTTCCCAGGGGAAATATTCGTACCAGCCGTGCCATCCCGGCCGGCCGGCGTCCGACTGCTCGTTGACGAGGCCGAGATAGCTGATCGAGATCGTCCGCCCGCCTGGGATATCGTTGTTCCGGTCGCGATCGGCGAAGGTATAGAGCTGTTCCAGATAACCGACGGGATGTTCCGTCTGCTCCTGCACCCATTCGCGCAGGCCCGATTGCAGGGTGCGATGCCCCATTTCGAAAGGGCCCGACGGCAGCGCGTTGCCGGAGCGGATGGTCATGACGCGCGGCTCGTCCCTCGTCACCGCGACGAGCACCGCAATCAATTCCGCATGCGCAAAGCCGATCGTCACAGGGGGACCGAATACTCCGTTCCGAATGAATCGAACGGATAATTCCTGACACAGGCCGGGACAGAAGCCAATGGTGGCTTCCCCCTTCTCCCCAGCGGGGAGAAGGTGCCGGTAGCTGATGAGGGGGCTAAACGGCACGGCGTTGATTGCCCTTCGCTGACGCTCAGTGCCCCGCTCCTATCGTCGCTCGCCCCCTCATCTGCCCTGGCGGGCATCTTCTCCCCGCTGGGGAGAAGGGGGAAGCGTCGAGCAAGCCGCCCTCAGCTATTGCCCGTCTCGCTTTTCAGCCGCTGCAGGAAGATTTCCAGTTCCGCGTCGTCGATACCGACGAGATGACGCTTTTCCGGATAGGCGCCGGTCCTGATGTCCTCGGCAAATTCCGTGAAGGCGGCGATACGTTCGCGCTGCAGCCGATCGTGTTCGGCGGCAAAGTCGCGATAGATCTTGGCGTGGCGCGGAGTGTGGCCGCGATTGGCGCCGAGCACGTCGTCGGCGAAAAGATATTGGGCGTCGCAGCCGCTGCCTGCGCCCATGGAGATCATCAGCATCGAGGTGTTGCTGCTGATGGCGGCAGCGATATCCCCCGGGACGACTTCGATTTCGGCGGCGAAGGCGCCGGCCTCTTCCAGGGCCTTGGTCTGCCGCCAGATTTCGGCCGCACTCGCCGCCGTCTTGCCGACGGCACGGAAGCCGCCGGTCCAGGTCGCCTTCGAAGGGATCAATCCGAGATGGCCGCAGACCGGGATTCCTTCATCGCGCATGCGCCGGATCGTCTGCAGGCTTGCGGCACAATAGACCGCATCACCTCCTGCCTTCAGCGCCGCGAAGGCCGCACGCAGATAGTCCTCGGCCGAGACATGATCACCATATTCGAGCCCTGGAATGGCAAAGAGCGTGGGGGCGATTTCGCGAAAGACTGGCCCGAGCAGCGAGGGCGGTACCGAGACGATGTCGATCCCCGCTTTTTCGGCGGCGTCCGCCTCCTCCAGCGAGGTGACGCGCAGCATGGTGAGCTGGCGCTTGCCTTTTTCCGCAAGCAGATCGGCGACGGTTGCGCGTCTATGTTTCTTCATCATCAATTCCTTTGAAAATATCGGAGAGCTCAGGCTGCCAGCAGGGATTTCAGCTTGATGTCGCTGGCTGCGAGTGCTGCCGGGTTTGGATGGGCACCCGCTGCGATCAGCATTTCGGCGAGCCTGATGTCGCGTGCCACGGCATTGCCCGGTCCGATGCCGCTTGCGGCAATCAAGCGTCCGTCGGCGTCGAGATGGAAAAGAATGAAGGCGCCTGCGCCGAGATCGCGGCGCTGATGCATGGCTGCCCCTTCGGCAAGGCCTGATATCTGCAGCGTCATGTCGTATTGATCCGACCAGAACCACGGCACTGATGAAACGGCTTCGTTCCGGCCGAGCATGTTGGCCGCGGCCAATGTGCCCTGCTCCTGGGCATTGCGCCAGGATTCCAGCCGCACCCGCCGGCCGCCATAGATCGGCAGCGGAAAGGAGCAGCAGTCGCCGGCCGCAAAGACATCAGCTGCGGAGGTCTGGAGATAAGTGTCGACGGCAATGCCATTGTCGATTGCGAGGCCCGCTCTTTCGGCGATCTCGATATTCGGCCGTGCGCCGATGCCGACGAGCACGAGATCGGCCTCGATCACCTCGCCGGTCGACAATCGGATCAGGGCTTTGCCGTTTTCCTCAGTCAGCGCCTCGATGGAGACGCCGCAGCGGATATCCACGCCCTCGGCACGATGGCGTTCGGTGAGCAGATGAGCGATCTCCTCCGGCACGCCACGCTTCAGCACGCGTTCCAGCCCCTCGATGACGGTGATCTCGGCGCCAAGCAGCCGCGCCGTTGCCGCAAGTTCCAATCCGATGAACCCGCCACCGATGATGGCGATATGCCTGCCCGGCTTCATTGCATCGCGCAGCGCCGCAGCATCGTGATGCGTCCTCAGCGAGCGAATATGCCGGCTGCCCTCCGGCGCCCCGGGGAGCGAGCGCGCGGCGGCACCCGTCGCAAGCAGAAGCTTGTCGTAGGAGAGCGCCGTCCCCCCCGAAAGCGTGACGGTCCTGGAAACCGGATCGAAATCCCTGGCCTCCACGCCGGTGAGCAGCCGGATGCCGTTTTCGATATATTTTTCCGCCGCGACGATGAATTTCGGATCGCTCGCATCGGCGGAGCCGGCCTTCGAAAGCGGCGGCCGCTCGTAAGGATGAAGGGGCTCGGCACCAACCAGCGTTATCTCGCCGGCAAAGCCCTTTTCCCGCAAGGCGAAGGCGGCGCGCGCACCGCATTCGCCCGCGCCCAGGATGACAAAATGAGCCATGCCGGCCTCCCTCAGAGCGAGATGAAGACGGCGCCGTCTTCGATCTTGACCGGATAGGTCTTGAGATTGACGCAGACCGGCGCACCCTTGGCTTCGCCCGTCTTGTAGTTGAAGCGGCCGTTATGTTTTGGACATTCGATGATCTCATCCATGACAAGTCCGTCGGCGAGATGGATATGTTCATGCGTGCAGAGCCCGTCGGTGGCGAAGAATTCGTCGTCCGGGCTGCGATAGACCGCGAAGGTGCGCCCGTCGTGATCGAAGCGGATGACATCCTCTTCGTCGATCTCGTCCTTGTCGCAGACCTGGATCCAATTTCCGCTCATCTTGTCCTCCCTTGATTGTCTTTATTGCGCGGCCGGGGCCAGCTCGTTGTGGAATTCCTCGCGATAGGGCCGCGCGGTGGCCGGCAGGTCGCGCTTCAGGAAATAATCCTCGTTGCGCAGCTGGCGCAGGAAGGCCGGGATCATCTCGCGATAGCCGGACCAGATCGATGGGTTCGGCGCCGGCAGGTCGTGCTTGATCATCGCGTGCAGCTTCGGCAGCGCGTGGTAAGGCACCATCGGGAACATGTGATGTTCGACGTGGTAGTTCATGTTCCAGTAGATGAAGCGGCTGATGGGGTTCATATAGACCGTGCGGCTGTTCAGCCGATGGTCGGTCACATTGTCGGCAAGGCCGCCATGCTGCAGCAGTCCGGTCAACACATGGTGCCAGGCGCCGTAGAGGCGCGGCAGGCCGATCAGCACCAGCGGCAGGATCGAGCCCATGGCGATTGCGGTAGCGATCGTGGCGAGATAGATCGCCAGCCAGATGCGGGCAATGCGGATGGCCTTTGGCTGCTCCATCTCCGGGATGAAGGTCTTTTCCGCCGCGCTGACGCCGCCGAAGGCATTGCGCAGCATGTCGACGACCGCATGCCAGGCATCGAGGATGCCGAAGAAATTAAGCACCACCCGGATGAGATCCGGCGGCCGCATCACCGCGATCTCGGGATCGCGGCCGACGATCACCGTATCGGTATGATGGCGCGCATGGCTCCAGCGCCAGGTCACCGGGTTGCGCATGATCATGAAGCAGGCGATCTGATAGACGACATCGTTCATCCAGCGCGTCTTGAAGGCGGTGCCGTGACCGCATTCGTGCCAGCGGCTGTCGGTGGCCGAGCCGTAAAGCACGCCATAGGCGAGGAAGAAGGGCACGGCCACCCACGAGCCCCAGAAATAGATGCCGAGCCCGGCAAAGATTGCCATGGCGCCGAGCCAGATGATCGTGTCGCGGATCGCCGGCGCATCGGAGCGCTGCATCAGCGCCTTCATCTCCTTGCGCGGAATGTCGGTGTGATACCATTCGGCTGCCGCCAGTCCCGTCTCGACGGCGGTGCGGCCGCTTTCGCCGAGAAGGTCGTAGTCACGTTTCTTCGTCTGGGTCGCCATTATCCGCCTCCCGTTGCCCTTGCCCTTGCCCTTGCCCTTGCCCAGGAGAATAGGTTGACTTTGGAAAGCGCTCAATGCAGGCTTGATATAATCTATCAAAAGCCATCAAGAATGGCTTGCATTCATGATTGAATCCATCAGGAACGCCGATGCGCCGTCCCACCATATCCGATCTCGCCCGCGCCTCCGGCGTTAGTGTCGCCACCGTCGACCGCGTTCTCAACGCTCGCCACCGTGTGCGCGAGGAAACGGCGCGACGGGTCTATGATGCGGCGCAGTCGATCGGCTATCACGCCGTCGGCCTCATCAAACAGCGCGTCTTCGAAGATCTGCCGCAATACAGGCTCGCATTCCTGCTGCAGAAGCCGATGCAGCCCTTCTATCAGAGCTTCGTGCGTGAGATCGAAACCGCAGCGCGCGCGTTGACGTCTGCGCGCATCCAGACGCAAATCGACTTTCCGTCGGCCTCGACACCGGCAGCGATCGTCGAGAAGCTGAAGGCGCTCGGTGCCCGCAACCAGGCCGTTGCTCTCGTCGCCCCCGATTACCCTGCGGTCACGACCGCCATCGAAGACCTGAAGGAAAAAGGGATCCCGGTGTTCTCGCTGCTCTCCGATTTCGCCTCGGGCGTGCGCGATGCCTATGTCGGCGTCAACAACCGCAAGGTCGGGCGCACCGCCGCCTGGACGATTGCGCGCACGGCACGCGGGCCTGGCAAGATCGCCTGTTTCGTCGGCAGCCACCGATTCCACGGACATGAGCTGCGGGAAATCGGCTTCCGCTCCTATTTTCGCGAGAATGCGCCTGAGTTCGATGTCGTCGACACGCTGATCAATCTGGACACGCCCGAGATCACGCACGAGGCGACGTTGACGCTCCTGCAGAAACATCCCGATCTCGTCGGCCTTTATGTCTGCGGCGGCGGCATGGAGGGAGCAATTTCGGCATTCCGCGAAGAAGGTGTCGGCGGCAAGATCGTCTTGGTGGTCAACGAGCTGACGCCCGACAGCAAAGCCGGCCTTGCCGACGATATCGTCGCTATGGCGATCGGCACCCCCCTGCCCGCTCTCTGTAAGGAGTTGATGGTCTTGATGACGGCCGCCATCGAAAACGGTGAAACAGCTGTTCCCGGGCAGCTCTTCCTGCCTTTCGATATCCATATTTCGGAGAACATCTAAGCAATGATGGAATTCCATCATTTCGTTCGAAATTCTCTCAGCAATGAAAGCGGGCGCCGGCGATGGCGGATGGATTGCGACGCGAATTCCGATAGAGATTCGCGGACCCATTCACGAGGACCGCTCCGCCCTGACGCGGAGATGAGGAGGAAATAGCAGTCATGACTTCGATCCGTTTTGCGCTCAACCATATGGCCGCACCGTCGCTTGCCATCGACGATTTTTTCGCACTGGCCAGATCGCTCGGCATCGATGCCGTCGAGATCCGCAACGACCTTTCCGGCAATGCCATCCTCGACGGCACCAAGCCCGAGGTGATCAGGCAAGCGGCCGCCCACCATGGCTTGACGATCATTTCGATCAATGCCCTGCAGCGCTTCAATGAATGGAACGCGACAAGAGCCGCCGAAGCGCAGGAACTGATCGATTATGCCGGCGCGTCCGGCGCCAAGGCGCTCGTCCTCGTTCCGAAGAACGACGGCACCGGCTGCGCCGATGGCGAACGGCAGGCCAACCTGCGTCAGTCTCTGGCCGCGCTGAAGCCGATGCTCAAGGAAGCCGGCATTATCGGTCTCGTCGAGCCGCTCGGCTTCGAGATCTGCTCACTGCGCTCGAAGACCGAGGCGGCCGAGGCAATCAGGGAGCTCGGTGCGGAATCGAGCTTCAGGCTTGTCCACGACACCTTCCACCACCACCTTGCCGGCGAAGCGGCGACCTTCCCTGAGCTGGCCGGCCTCGTTCACATTTCCGGGGTCAGCGATCCCTCCGTTTCCGTTGCCGATATGCGCGATTCCCATCGCGTTCTCGTGGACGGCGACGACCGGCTCGATAATGCCGGGCAGATCAGGGCGCTGCTGCAGGCGGGCTATAAGGGTCCGTTCTCCTTTGAACCCTTTGCCGCGGAAGTTCATGCGGTCAAGGACCCGGCCGGTGCGCTTCGTACCAGCATGGATTACCTCAGCGCGCGGGTTTGAGACCTGAGCGAAATGTCGCCTGACATCGCCATCGACGTCGGGACTGGGCGGAGGACGATTGTCAAGATTGGCTGCGCTGACGCAGCCAATCGCCTGACGTTATTCCCTGCCTCTGAACCGGCGCTGATAGGCCGGATCATAGAGCGAGCTTTCGCGGAAATCTTCCACTGCCAGTGATGGGCCGACGAAGATGATCGCCGTGCGTTCGATCGGTTCGGCGGCAACCTTTGCCTCGATATCGGCAAGCGTGCCGCGCAGGACGCGCTCGTCCGGCCAGGAGGCCTTGACGACGATCGCGACAGAGCAGTCGACGCCGTAAAGCGGCGTCAACTCTTCGACCACTTGCTTCAGCGCGTGGATAGCCAGATGAATCGCCAGCGTGGCGCCAGTCGCGCCGAACTTCGCCAGTGTCTCGTCGTTCGGCATCGGCGACGCGCGGCCGGAAACGCGGGTCAGCACCAGGCTTTGGGCCACTGCGGGGATCGTCAGTTCGCGGCCGAGCGCCGAGGCTGCGGCGGCAAAGGCCGGGACGCCAGGCGTCATCGTATAGTCGATGCCATGCTTTTGCAGCCGGCGCACCTGCTCGGCGACCGCACTCCAGACCGAGAGATCGCCGGAATGCAGCCGGGCGACATCCTGGCCGGCCGCGGCAGCGCGAAGATATTCCGCCTCGATCTCATCGAGCGACATCGGCGCCGTATCGACGATGCGTGCGTCCGGCGGGCAATATTGCAGCAGTTCGGGCGAGACGATCGAGCCGGCATAAAGGCAGACCGGGCATCGGGCGATGAGATCGCGGCCACGCACCGTGATCAGATCTGCAGCACCTGGTCCCGCGCCGATGAAATGCACCGTCATCTCGTTATCCTTTCGTCCAGCGCCACTGCGTCACCGGCATCGCCGGCCGCCAGCCGCTCATGCCGCCGACAGGCTGGGCGCGCGATATTTCGATCCGTGTGAGGAAGCCGCTGCGTTTTGCATGTTCGGCGAGCAGCACCGCTTCCATTTCCAGCGTCACGGCGTTGACAACGAGCCGCCCTCCCGGCTTCAGCGCGGCAATCGCGGTATCGACAACACCCGGTTCGCTGCCGCCGCCGCCGAGGAAGATCACATCCGGCTCCGGCAGGTCTTTCAGCGCGAGGGGTGCCGCACCTTCGACGACAGCAAGATGGGGCACGCCGAAGGCGGCTGCGTTGCGGGCGACACGTGCGGCCCGCTCCGGCGATTGTTCGACGGCGATTGCCTTGAGGCCGGGATCGGCAAGCATCCATTCGATGCCGATCGATCCCGATCCCGCGCCGATATCCCAGAGCAGTTCGCCGTGACGCGGCGCGAGTGCGGAAAGCGTCATCGCCCGGATTTCACGTTTGGTGATCTGCCCATCATGCTCGAACAACTCGTCCTCGAGCCCGGCGGTAAAGGGCAGAATGCGTGCCCCCTCCCCTGCTGCGATATCAAGTGCGCAGACATTCAGGGGATCGATGTCCAGGAGGTCGAAATCCGCCGCCGCCACACTTCTTTGCCGTTCCCGAGCGCCGCCAAGCGCCTCGAGCACTGTAAGTCGCGACTGACCGAAGCCAGCGGCAGTCAGCAGCGCAGCCAGATCGCCAGGCCCCTTCTCGTCCGAAGTCAGCGCGAGGATGCGCCGTCCGCGGTGCAGCTGCGGCCGGATCAGATCGATCGGCCGTCCATGCAGCGAGATCGTTGCGACCTCCTGCAGCGGCCAGCCAAGGCGGGATGCGGCAAGGCTGAAAGCCGAGGGCGCCGGGATGGTGCGCATCTCTTCCGCCGCCACATGGCGGGAGAGCGTTGCGCCGACGCCATAGAGAAAGGGATCGCCGGAGGCGAGCACGACAACAGGCGTGCCGCGCCTTTTAACGACGGCTTCGACCGAGCGCTCGAACGGGCTCTGCCAGGATAGTCTTTCGCCTGTGATCAGCGGCGCAGCAAGTGCGTGGTGCCGCGCGCCGCCGAAGACGGCAAGTGCTGTCGCAATCAGCCTCTTCGCCTCCTCACCCAGCCCTTCTGGACCATCTTCGCCGATGCCGATAATAGTCAGCCAGCGCTGGCCGGACGGAGGAGGGACATCAGACATGGGAAGACCCCGCATCTTGATCCTCGGCGGCACCAACGAGGCGCGGCTGCTTGCCGAGGCGCTGGCGGCGCGGGACGATTGCGATGTTTTGCTGTCGCTTGCCGGTCGCACCGAAAAACCGGCCACGCAGCCTGTTTCCGTTCGCATCGGCGGTTTCGGCGGCGCTGCCGCACTTGCCGATTTCCTCAAGGTCGGCGGATATGACCTGTTGATCGACGCCACGCACCCCTTCGCCGAGCGCATTTCGGCCAATGCCGCTTTTGCGGCTGAAACCACCGGCATTGCTGCGATCGCTCTGCGCCGTCCCGAATGGCAACGACTTCGGGGCGATCGCTGGCGGGAGGTGCAGAGCATTCCCGCTGCCATCGAAGCGCTTGGCCCCTCCCCCCGCCATGTCTTTCTGGCGACGGGCCGGCAGGGCGCACATCATGCGGAAGCTGCGCCGCAGCATCACTATCTCATTCGCAGCGTCGATCCCGTCGAACCGCCGCTTGCGCTTGATAATGTCGAGTATGTCCTCGAGCGTGGTCCGTTCACGCTGGGAGGCGAATGCGATCTGCTGAGAGAGCACCACATCGACGTCATCGTCGCTAAGAATAGCGGCGGTGCCGCCACCTATGCGAAGATCGAGGCCGCCCGCCTGCTCGGTATCGAGGTGATAATGGTGGCGCGCGCGCCGGCCTCGATCGTCGAGGCGGTCGACACTGTCGAGGCGGCGCTGGCGGCGATCGGTCACCTGTTTCCCCCCGCCATGAAACGCGGCGTATAGACGAGGTCCAGCCGGCCTGGCCGCGTGACGATGCGTGTCTCGGCGGAACCGATGATGATGCAGGTCGCCATATCGGCAATCGACGCATCTGCCAGCGACAGCTGCTGGACGGCGATACGTTCGTCCGGCCGCCCGGCCGCCCGCCCGAAAATAACCGGTGTTGCGGCAGGCAGATGATCACGCAACAGCTTGAAGGCTTCGCCGAGCTGCCAGGGCCGTGCCCGGCTGATCGGATTGTAGAGCGCGATGACAAAACCTGCCTCTGCCGCCAATACAAGACGGCTTTCTATTATATTCCAAGGCTTTAGATTGTCAGATAGCGATATGGCGCAAAAGTCGTGGCCAAGCGGGGCACCTGCTCTTGCCGCCACTGCCAGCATCGCCGTGATGCCAGGCAGGATGATGAGATCGACCGCGCGCCATGCGGCCGGCCCGTTCTCGATCGCTTCGCAGACCGCGGCAGCCATGGCGAAGACGCCGGGGTCGCCGCCGGAGACGACGCAGACCTTGGCGCCATCCGCTGCCATGGCGAGTGCGGCCCCTGCCCTTTCGAGCTCCTCGCGATTGTCCGAGGCATGCCGCAGTTGATCGTGCCGAAGCTGCAATCTGTCGAGATAGGGGCCGTAGCCGAAGAAATCCGTCGCCGCATCGACAGCGGCCAGCGCTTCCGGCGTCATCTGCTCGGGGTTGCCGGGACCGGTGCCGATCACGAAAAGCCTGCCGCTCATCGGCTGCCCTCCCAGCCCGGCACCAGCACAAGCGAAAAATACGGCGCATCGGCGTCGGTCTTGTCGGCAAGCTTTTCCATCGCCGCATTCGCCATGGTGCCGCGCTCGACATAGACGGCTTCGGCGAGCCGGCCGGCCGCTGCCAGCGCCCGGCGGATCTTCGGCAGGTTGCGACCGACCTTCATGATGACGGCGGCTTGCGTATCGGCAAGGCGGCGCGTCAGCTCGGCCTCGGCCATCGTACCGGGCAGTACGGAAAGCACGTCGTCGCCCTGAACGATCGGCATGCCGGCCAGCGACCAGCAGCCCGACATGGCGCTGATACCCGGGATCACTTCCGTCGGGTAGCGTGTGGAAAGCCGGACATGCAGATGCATGTAGGACCCATAGAAGAGCGGATCGCCTTCGCTCAGAACGGCGACGGTCAGCCCGGCATCGAGATGCCCGGCGACAGCTTTGGCAGACAGATCGTAGAATTGGGTGATCAACCTTTGATAACGTTCCTCATTCTTGTCGATCTCGGTCGTCACCGGATAGTAGAGCGGCAGCAGCGTCACCCCGGATTTCAGCAGCGGCTCGACGATCGCCTTGCCGTTGCCGCCCCTGCCCTGTTTGGCGAAATAGGCAATCACATCGGCACCTTCGATGGCGCGGACGGCCTTGATGGTCAGGAGCTCCGGATCGCCGGGACCCGTGCCGACGCCGATGAGACGGCCGCTTGTCGTCATAGGCCCTGCCTCGCCAATGCATTGATGGCGGCTGCCGTCATGGCGCTGCCGCCGAGCCGGCCGCGGACGATGGCAAAGGGTACGCCGTAGGAATTTTCCGCCAATGCATCCTTCGATTCCGCCGCGCCGACGAAGCCCACAGGCATGCCGAGGATCGCCGCGGGTTTCGGGGCGCCGTCGCGCAGGAGTTCGAGCAGATGGAAGAGCGCTGTCGGTGCATTGCCGATCGCGACAACGCTGCCGCCGAGCCGATCGAGCCAGAGATGGATGGCGGCGGCCGAGCGCGTATTGCCGGTCTCGCGCGCAATCTCCGGTGTCGCGGGATCGCGCAGCGTACAGATCACCTCGTTCAGCGCTGGCAGCCGCGCCCGGGTCACACCCTGAGATACCATTTCCGCGTCGCAGAAGATCGGCGCGCCACCCTTCAGCGCGTCGCGCGCCGCGCTGACGAAATCGGCGGAGAACAGGAAATGCTCCGCCGCCTCGACCAGCCCGCAGGCATGGATCATGCGCACGGCGATTTCGGCTTGATCGTCGGTGAAACGCGAAAGATCGGCCTCGGCACGGATGATCGCAAAGGAACGCTCGTAGATCGCATCGCCGCTGCGGATATAATCGTAGTCTGGCATTCCTATTCCTGTCGCAGCGCCTTCGAAACGCCGGTTGCGCCAAGCCGTGTAAGGCAGGCGGCGGTCGATTCGCCAGCGTCTTTGTTGTCTTCGATGGCCCGGGCGAGCCTCTCTATAGCGAAATCGATCCGACCGCCAGCGATCCGTTCGTCTGGCAGATCCGCGGCAAGCCCATTGAGGATGAGGCCATAACCTTCCGCCGAGCCGGTCAGGGTCAGCGCCGGCCGCGCATGAGCGCAGCCCTTGGCGCAGCCGGACAGATGCAGCGTCAGCGAATTGTCGAAAAGGGCAGGTGCTGCGGCAATGAGGCGGCGCGCCAGAGCTCTTGTCTGGTAGAAGGCGGAACCGCAGGCGCCGGCGCCGGCGCAGGTGACGATATCCTCACTGTTCTCTCCGGGCTGGGTGCTGAAGCCATGTCCAGCTGCGGCGATCTGCATCGCCGGCACTGTATCGGCGGAAAGCCCGATGAGGAAGAAACCACGACCGGGCGCAAGCCGGATGGCGGTTGCGCCACGGGCCCTTGCCAGGTCAAGCAAAGCGATCAGATCGGACGCTTTCATCTGGCCGAATTCCGGCCTGACGCCGAGTACGGTTTTGCCGTCGTCAAGCCGGTGTAAGCCGGCAAGCGGTATCCCTGCCGCGCGGGACGGAACGAAGTGCATACCATCCATCGCGGGAAAACGCGCCTGCAGAAGCGCCGGATCGATATCTCTCGCCCGCCTGCCCTTCGCGAGGCCTGCCAAGAGGCTGAGAATTTCGCCGACGGCCGCTATCGCCGCCTCCGCAGGGCCGATCGCGATCGGCGTTGCAGTTTCGCCGTCGCCATTGATCGCGACAAGCCAATCTGTGTGGGATTGAGCGACGACACGAATATCGGCGGACAGTGCTGACAAGCCGAAGGTTCCACCACCGTCGACGACAAGCGAGAGCTTCGGCGCGAGCCGCGGCGAGGCAAGCAGATCGTGAAGTTTGCTGCGCAACGCCATTTCCATCGCGGCTGGATCGCTTGTCTCTTCCGGGTCGATGCCGTGCAGCGGCGATGTCTCGATCGCCGGCCCGTCCGGCACGGTGATCTCGGCGGCATCGATATCGGCGGCGAGCTGCCCGACGGTCTCGGCGCGCAGCCCGCGAATCTGCAGATTGCCGCGCGCGGTGATTTCCAGAATGCTGTTTCCATGGGCCGCGGCCGAGCGAGCAAGGCTTGCGAACTGCGACAGCGTCAACGCGCCGCCGGCCGGCCGCAGCCGGACCAGCAAACCGTCGCCGGTCGGCATTGGGGCGGCAAGGGCGGGGCAGGCGCCGCGCCTACGCATCTCCGCCGGGCGACCGTGCAGATCCGCCTCGCCTGTCCTGTCGCTCGTCTTTGCGGCCTTGATGCTCATTCTCGATCCTCTGATCATTTCTTACATGATCGCGGCCAACCCGGCAAAGCTGATGGCAAGGCTCGAACCGCTATTCCTCGAAATCCCGTCCCTTGCGCAGGAGATAGATGTCCATGATCCATCCGTGCCGTTGCCTGGCCTCGGCCCTGAGCGTCAGAATATCGCCGGCGATGTCGCCAAGTCGCCCTGCTCTGACGATCTCATCCTTGGTGCCGAGATAGGCGCCCCAGAAGATCTCGGCATCGGGATCATCGATCTTGGCAAAAGCTTGTTCGCCGTCGAGCATGACGATGGTGCTGTCGGCCAGAAGTCCGTCCTGCGCCAGCCTGCGCCCTGTGGTGATCTCGATCGGTTTGCCAACGAGGTTGACCGGGATTCTGTGGCTGGCCGCCAGTGCCTGAATGCTGGTGATGCCGGGAATGACACTGTAATCGAAATCCAGGCTGCTTTCCCGCCGCACGCGTTCGATGATGCGGATCGTGCTGTCGTAGAGACTGGGATCGCCCCAGACGAGAAAGGCGCCGCTGCCCTCATCCGGGAGACTCGAGATCAGCGCTTCGTAAATGCGGGCGATCTCGCCGTGCCAGGTATCGACGCTCTGCACATAGGTCTTGTCTGCCGTCTGCCTTTGCGGCACCGCGAATTCTGAAATCCTGCCAGCCGGGCGCGTGATATAGCGTTCGCAGATATCCCGCCGGATCTCGGCGAGCTCTTCCTTGGCGGCGCCTTTGACCGGCAGGAAAATCACGTCGGCGGCGTTCATCGCGTTGATCGCCTGTAAGGTGAGGTGCTCCGGGTTGCCCGTGCCGATGCCGATGATATGGATATGCTTCAAGCGGACACTCCCCGTTGAGTCCTGGCGGTCTTGCCGAAAAAGCCTCGTCGTCGCAAGGGCAGAACGGGAGTTGGCCGCGGCCAACCGGGCTTGTGGGCGGCACCTGAGCCCTATTGTTGCTGCAAATCCCGAATCGTGTCACTTTCGATACGCTTTTTGACGCTATGTTGAAAGAAAAGCGCATCGAAAAGGATTGGGTGTT
>NZ_CP104141.1:0-307811 GCF_025200775.1 Rhizobium sp. WSM1274
ATGCCGACCAAGGCCGCGATTGTTGAGAAAGCCAAGAGAGCGAGTCGAGTTTCGATCGACGAGACGATCGCGCAGGACTCGACGATGCTCAGCAGTCAATTGCAGGTGTTGTTCGAGCGGTTGTTTTCGCCCGATGCCCGCAAATCGCTGCGGCGGTTCAGCAGCACAGAGACTGCCAAGCTGCTCGGCGTTACCGACAGCTATGTTCGCCACCTCGCCGCCCAAGTGGAAAACATCAATCCGGAAAAGACGGCGGCCGGTCGACGGGTGTTCTCGCTTGAGGAAATCCATGCAATGCGCCACCATCTCGGGCGCACCAAACCTTCCTATCTGCCCATGCGCAGGCCGGGGGACCATCTCCAGGTGATCGCCGTCACCAATTTCAAGGGCGGTTCCGGCAAGACGACGACATCAATTCACCTCGCGCAGTTCCTGGCTCTTCGCGGCTACCGCGTGCTCGCCGTCGACCTCGATCCGCAGGCGTCGATGTCGGCGATGCTCGGGTACCAGCCCGAATTCGATGTCGGCGAAAACGAGACGCTTTACGGTGCCATCAAATATGACGAAACGCGCCGCGACGTAGCCGACATCGTCCGCCAGACCTATTTTCCGGGGCTCGATCTCATCCCCGGCAATCTCGAACTGCACGAGTTCGAGCACGATACTCCAAAGGCGCTCGCCGACACCAATCGCGACGACAAGGACATGTTCTTCATGCGGGTCGGCAATGCGCTGCATTCGCTGGAGCAGAGCTATGACGTCGTCATCATCGATTGCCCGCCGACCCTCGGCTTCCTGACGCTGTCTGCTCTCTGCGCTGCCACCTCCGTCCTCATCACCGTCCATCCGCAGATGCTCGACGTCGCGTCGATGAACCAGTTCCTGACGATGACTTCCGACCTTCTGGCCGTGGTGAAGCAGGCAGGCGGCAATCTCGATTATGATTGGATGCGCTATCTGATCACCCGCTATGAGTCCAATGATGGACCGCAGGCGCAGATCGTCGCCTTCCTGCGCAGTCTGTTCGGCGAGCGCGTGCTGACCTCGATGATGGTCAAGTCCACAGCGGTCTCGGACGCGGGCCTGTCCAAGCAGACAATCTACGAGGCGGGACGCGAGACGATGCATCGCCAAACCTATGACCGCGGGGTGGAATCCGTCGACAGCGTCAATGCCGAGGTCGAGCAACTCATTCGCAGCGCATGGAGCAGGACATGAGCCCAAAAGGACGCGACATCCTGAAGAGCATGGTCGGTGCGGTCGAGCCGACACGGCCGGAGGTGCCGAGCGTTCAACAGCCGCATCGGCCATCGGGAGCAGTCAAGGCGATGAACCTGTCGCTCGGACGGCTGGGAGAGGAAGCAGCGGCCGCCAAGGCGCTGCGCGAATCGCTGGCCTCCGGCGACAAGGTGCTGGAGATCGATCCGGCTGCCGTCGAAATGTCCTTCATCCGCGACCGTATCCCGGTCGACAAGGATGCCGAGTTCGAGCGATTGAAGCAGTCCATCCAGGAAAGCGGACAGCAGGTTCCGATCCTGGTGCGGCCGGACCCGGGAAGGGCCGGGCGCTACCAGGCCGCCTATGGCCACAGGCGCCTGCGGGCCGCCGCAGAGATCGGGCTTCCTGTTAAGGCCGTCGTGCGAAAGCTCACAGATGAAGAGCTGATCCTTGCACAGGGTCAGGAAAATGGCCCCCGTGTCGACTTAAGTTTTATCGAACGGGCATTGTTTGCTCGTCGCATGGATGAACATGGCTTCAGCCGCGACATGATTGCCAAGGCGCTGGCGACGGACAAGCCGGAAACGTCAAGGCTCCTGCAGGTGGCACAGACGATCGACCCCGAGATCATTCTCGCCATCGGCCCGACCCCCAAGGTCGGTCGTCCACGCTGGTTGGCGTTTGCCGAGAAATTCAGAGAGACGGGCGGACAGAAGAAGGCGCGGGCTGCAATCAGTGCCGCCGGTTTTGACGCGTTGGAGACCAACAGCCGCTTCGATGTCATCTGGAAGGCACTGGAGGAGAAGAGCGCACCGCAGCGGGCCGAGCAGACGCTCCGGACCCAAGGCGGCGCGCCGCTTGCTTTGGTAGCCCGTTCCGGCAAAACCTTTCGCATCACCGCCAGATCGGCGGCGTTTTCGGAATTCCTGGCTCAGCGGTTGGTAGGCCTCGCCGCCGAGTTCGAAGAGGAAAATGAGGGAAAATGAGGCAGTTAGACCGGTTGTCAGCTGACAATCCGAATAGGAGATAACGCGCAAAAGAAAAAAGCCCCCGAACGTCACCGTCACGGAAGCTTTCCTCGTAGTCTTGAACACCTCCGAGAATCGCACTTCCGAGAATCGCTGTCAAGAGTATTTGGCGCCGTTTTGGTGAGTGGATTTCTTTTGCCTCGTTGAGGTGGAAGATATGGAAACCGGGAATGTGACGACGCCTTTCGGGCGGCGGTCGATGACGCTTGGCATGCTTGCAAATCAAGTCATGGCCGGGGAGATCAAGCCGGATCAGTCGGTCGATAAGTGGAAATTGTTTCGCGCGCTATGCGAAGCAAAGCCGCTGCTCGGCATCGGCGATCGAGCGCTTGCCGTGCTCAACGCTCTTTTGAGCTTTTATCCGAAGAATGAGCTGGCCCAGGGAAACGGTTTGATCGTCTTCCCGTCGAATATCCAGCTTTCGCTCAGAACGCATGGCATGGCCGAACAGACTGTGCGGCGTCATCTCGCCGCGCTCGTCGAGGCAGGTCTTCTGCTGCGCAAGGATAGTCCCAATGGCAAGCGTTATGTCCGCAGAGACAGGACAGGGGAGGTCAACGAGGCTTTCGGTTTCTCGCTTGCGCCGCTGCTTGCCCGTGCCGAGGAGATCGAACGGCTTGCGGCCGAGGTGATGGCTGAGCGGCTGCATGTCCAGCGTCTGCGTGAACGCATCACTCTTTGCCGCCGTGACATTGCAAAACTGATCGAAGCGGCAGTTGAAGAAGACATCCCTGGGGATTGGCAAAGCCTATACCGCGAATTCCGGGACCTGATCGAAGGCCTGCCGCGATCGCCGACAACAGCGCAGCTTGAACTGATGCTGGGTGAATTGACGGGCCTGCGCACAGACGTTCTTAACCAGCTGGAAATTCGAGTTAAATCAACAAAACAACGCGGCAATGCCGATTATATCGAGCGTCACATACAGAATTCAAATCCCGACTCCATCTCTGAACTTGAACCACGCTTCGAAACGAAGCAGGGCGCGACAGCTGAGCAAGACAACGACCGAGGGGCCGTGACGCCAAAGAAGGGTGGGGGTGGGGGTAAGACTGCCCATCCGCACGGTCAGAAGAAGGAGGAAGAGCAAAGTCGACGGGCGGGCGTCCGCAATGATGGTGGCGGACTGAAATCCTTCCCACTCGGCCTGGTTCTGCAGGCCTGCCCGGAAATCCTTACCTATGGGCCGGCTGGCGTAATCCGCAACTGGCGTGATCTGATGGCCGCGGCCGTCATCGTTCGATCGATGCTGGGCGTCAGTCCGTCGGCCTACGAAGAGGCGGCCAATGTGATGGGTCCGGAAAACGCCGCGACCGTGATGGCATGCATCCTGGAGCGCGGCGGCCACATCAATTCGGCCGGTGGCTATCTTCGTGGCCTGACGCGGCGAACCGAAAAGGGCGAATTCGCGATCGGGCCGATGCTGATGGCGCTTCTGCGGGCAAATGTGCCGGCCGGGCGGAAAGTTGGATAGGTCTTCGGCTCCGTGCGGCGGGCGCCCGTAGCTCGCGGCTTTGAGCGGCCGGGTAGCGATGTCGATCTTAATCTTAAAACGCCATCGGAATGGCAGGCGCTCGCAGGCGACCGGATGATCGGAGCGATCATGAAAGAGGAGAGGAGGGGCCTTGATCCTAAAACGCTACTCGTCTGACGTTTGAAGATACGGAATCCGCACCCCGCATCGATCGCCTACCGTACCATTCATGCGTTCGCACCCCATCGCTAAATGACGACTCGATCTTGCGAAGCTCGCTCCCGCTCATGGTAGCCGTCCAAGGGGCGGGCGTCTTCGTAGTGATCGGGTTAGGAGGCCTCCTGGAAATGTTGGCGGAACCGGGCCGACGTTGAGGTAAGTTGTGACGAGACGACGGAGAATCTCGCTCTACCGCGCCCGGCGAGAAACACGTGCCAAGCCGCGTCTTTGGCAACCTGACGTTGTGAAGGCGTGATCGATGCCATCCTTTTGTGCAGTCGTCAAAGACGGGGCCAGGTCTGCGACTCACAGACGACCTTAAGGACGCAGCCCTTCATCTTCAGCGCGTCGCCGGAGACCGTCAGGGAGCCGTCGTAAGTCTTTTTCGCATCTGGATCGGTGATCTTGCCCTCGTAGCTTCCGTCCTTGCCATTGAAGTTCCCGATCTGCTCGCCGGCATGCTTGCCGGATTTCAACGTGATGCAGTAGCCACTGCCACAGGGAGCGATCGCGGCGGTATCGCCAAGTTCGGTCTTCCAGTTCCCGACGATCGGGTCTTGTGCATAGGCGATGGCTGCGGAGGCTGCGAGTGCGGCGGCAGCGAAAATTATGCGGTTCATGATGTGCTCCTCGGTTGAATTGGCCCGGAGTCTACGGCTTTGCGCCATGCGAGGCTCGTAGCTTCTGGTATGCTCTGTCCGATTGGGACCTGCACTTTTGCGGAACTACTGATCGTAAGAAAAGAACGCCCAAAGCCAATCCGGAGAGGCATTGCCGGTTCGTCTCGAATACCACGACGTTCCTTTACGATGAGGGACGTTCACTTCGGGGAAGAGGAACGTCAGCGCCACGCGGCAGCCGAGCCCTTGAGGTCCGTCCGTTCACGGGGGCATCCGCCCGATACCGGATCCCGGCCACGCGGCTGATTGGCTGCTGCAGATTGAAAGTCATTATTGCCGTCCGCAGTTCGGCGTCGGTCGTCCTTCCTCGCAGTGTTTGACTGCTGGCTGCGCCCCATTCGTGCCCGCCAGGTTGTTGACGTGGCTCGCATAGTTGTCTCGCGTATCCTGATCGAGCGCGGCAACGGGCGCGGCTAGAACCAGACCAGCGACGTTGCCCGCGGCGGTCGCCGCTCCGGTGGTCGCAACCAAGATCTGATCGCCAAGTCCGACGTGACTGTCGGTCAGCGTCTGCCCCTCCGAAATGCGCTGGCCAATGAGCTGCACGATTTGTGGCGATTCCGCGAACTTGCCGTGGTTCATGCTGTCGCCCGATTTGATCTTGGTAAGGTCGATCACCATGATCTTATTGTCCTCGAGCTCCTTCTTATACGGGGCCTGCTCCGGGTCGATGGCGCCGAGCCGGGAGACGTCGCCCCAGACCCGGCGCGAAAACGCCAGCGCCTTGTCGTCACGGGAGACAAACAGCGTGAACTGTGGGTGCTGCTTTCCCATATCGGCAATCTGCTGCCGGAACACGTCCACGTCGACGTCGGGAGCCGCCAGCATGACGTTCTTGAATTTCTCCGGCAGCCGGCCGTTGCGGATAGCCATCTGGCGCAAGGATTCCAGAGCCAGCCAATTGCCCATCGAATGCGCGAGGATCGAGACTTCCTTCACCTCGGGATCCTTTGCCAGATACTGGAAAAGCGTCTCGAGGGCGTTGCGGGTGTAGTTGGTGCTTTCGCGGTCATAGCCGTAGGCGAGCAGGCTGCCGCGCGACGGCCATGTCACCAGGACGGGCGCGCTATGGACGCCGGAGTCGTGAATGATCTGTGCGAAGCGGTAGACCGCATCCTCGAACCGGTTGTTGAAACCGTGAATGAACACGAGAACGCTGCCGTCAGGAGTTTTCCTGACGGTCGCGCTCAGCCACTTCTTGGCTTCGTCGACGTTAAGATCGTCGGCCTTCACGGTGGCGAAGTCCGTCGCCGGATTGGACGGCAATCTCTTCGGCCAGGCGACCTGTCCTTCCTTGCGAACCTTGCTGGGCGGAATCGAGATCGTCATGTCGGCGAAGGCCGGGGCCAGCGCACGTTCTCCGTTGAACATCTCGCCCGGAACGGTCGACCGGGTGCGGGTCGTCGCGATCAGCATGTCGACCTTCGGCGACTGCGGTGACGTGTCGGCCACGGGTGTCAGCACGTCCTTTGGATGGCCGCCGCATCCGGGTAGTGCCATGATCATTGAACATACAAGAAACCAACGAAGCCAGCTCGTTTGAGCCGATACCGGCGCTACGCCACTTTGACTGCTCACAGATCACCCTCATCAAAAAAATGTCTACAGACAGCCCCTCGATCGCCTCGTCCTAACAGTAGTAGACGCCGACCGCGCAGCGCCTGACGGTGCGCCGTGCCACTCCGGCGACGCTGACCGGCGTCAGCGGTCGGCCGATCCGGGCTTCGGCCGGGGTTACGATGCCGTCTGGCACGGGAATTGAAAATTTCTCAGCGACCTCAAGCCCGGAAATGCCAACGACCGCGGCAATGAGGAGCACTCTCACGCGTCTGAACAGGGTCATTGCTTCGCTCCTTTTGCGAGGTGATCGGGAAGTTCGTCAGTGTCCTTGAGCTTCGACAGATCGATCTTCTTGGCGTCCGTCGTATTTTTGAACGTGTAGTCCGCTGCCAGGACGTCGGCGCCCGTCTTCCAGTCGCTGATCTGGATGCTGTACTGCGGCCCCTGGTCGACCTGGTTCGCGGTGATCACGTAGCGGCAGGGATAGGGATGGTCGCCCTGAGCGATCCAGATCTGCCAGTCCACCTCCTTGGTGCGAAAGGCCAGATGATCGCATTCGACGCCGCCGATGACCCCACTGCCGAGATCCTTCACGTCGGTCACGCCGTCCATCAACGTGCCGTAGACGTCGGGCATTAGGAGGTCTGCACCGGGAACGGGGCGATGCAGTTTGTCCCGCATTTCGTCCACGAGGTGATCGATCGTGCCGGGCACCTCGGCTTGCGCATAGAGATTGGCGTCCTTGCCGAACATGGTCGCCGTCTTGCCATCGAATGTCATCTCGACATTGGCAAACCCGCCATGCCGGGTGACGCGGAGCTTGTCGGGTCGGCCCATCTCCATCTTGCCGGAGCTTGCAAGCAGGATCTTCTGATGGTCGGCGGTTACGACCTCGAGATTGGTGTCGTAGTCGAATGAGATCGTCTTCTGGGAGGCGAGATAGTCCGACATCGCCTTCACCAGCTTCTTGGCATCGGTTTCATCGGCACGGGTTGCCGACAAGGATCCGGACACAAACATGGCGAGCGCCCCCGCCGCGAGTACGGTCGCGAACTGCTGAGATCTTCCTGATGGTCTGGTCATCGATGCATGCCCTCCCGAGCGGATCGTTGCAATCCGGCGAACTCTACAGTCGGGCGACGGCAAACGCCCGTAACATCTGGTAGCATCTGTGCCGAAACGGCTCGGTGCGCTGCCCTCCCGCGGCGCTATCGTGGGACTAGCACAGCCGATCCTTGAGGCCGCCACAGCATCGACGCCTCCACCTCGTCGGACGCGGGAAGGCCAGCCTTTCTTATATCCGCGATCAGTCTTGCCCTGTCAGCGGGTCGGAAGTTTCTTGCCTTGAGTTCGGCCACCACGTTGGGAATGAAATCCGGCCGCATCGCCTCGAAACTGGAAGCCTCGCGGCGCGCGTCGTCCATCATCCCCGCATTCACGTAAATGACCGCGGCGACGGCATGGAAGAGCGGAAACTTCTGCAGATTCGCCTGCTTGATCTCGATGACCGCAGTCTCGTCGTCATGCAGCATATAGGCGGCGAGTGCGCGGGTGCCATGGTAATAGCCGCCGCCGCCTGGGTTGAGGGCAAGAGCGCGGTCGAGCAGTTCGGCACCCCGTTGCCATTCCCCACTCATCGCGACACGCGTACCAAACTCTCCAAGCAGTTCGGTATCGTTTGGATTGGTTGCCAATGCCTGTTCGCCGACGTGGAGGGCTTCGGAAACCTCCTGATGGAAGAACAACGCCGTCATCAGCGCCTGATGGGCGCGCGTGTTGTCCGGATCCAGTTGCACGGCGCGACGAGCCGCCTGCAGGCTGCGATCAATCGGAGCCGACCCGTTGGTGCTCGGATTGAACCGGAACCGGTCCTCGTCGAGATAGATGATGGAAAGCATCGCCCATGCGGTGGCAAAGGATGGATAGCGGGCGACGGCTCTTTCGAGGCACTGCCGCACGTCCAAGTGCCGTGTGGCACTCAATTCCGCACGGTATCCATAGAAGCTCAGCGTGCAGGCGTAGGCGCCAAGATCGTCAGGGGGCGGATTGGAGACGTCAGCCTGAGCCATGATGCCGTAGGGCTGGGCCACTGCGCTCGCCACCTTGTTTGCGACATCAGACTGAATGCCGAACAGATCGCCACTCTTGATGTCGTCGTCGTAGGTCTGCGACCACAGGATTTCGTCATTTTCGGTATCAAGCAGGCGCGCCGTCACGCGAATGCGGTCACCCGAAACACGAACGCCGCCCGCAAGGAGGAAGCGAGCGCCCAGCTCGCCACGCACCTGGGACGCCTCGACGCCGGATGGCAAGGACTTCGATGTCTCACGACCAAAAACCCTGATCTCCTTGAAGCGAGGAAGGGCGGTCAGAAGCTCCTCGGTCAGCCCCGCCGTATAAAGGGCAGCCTGCGGCCCGTCTCCGAGATTGGCGAACGGGGCGACGACGAGCGTCGGGCCTTCCTCGATGGATCCCTGCGATGTAGAGTCCAACCTTATGGGTAGCAAGTAGGCAGAAACGGCCAGCGCCACCATGACTACGCCGAGCATGATGCCAGCTCCAAGACCGAATGGCATCAATTTCTGAAATCGTTGACGCAGTGTCGCAAGCCGGTCGTCAGAAGACGCCGGGACCTCTTCATTCCAGACGAAAGATGGCGCGTAACCGCCTTTGGGGATGTCGATCCTGATCGGATCATTTTGTCCGGCGACCAAATAGTAGCGCTCCAGCGTGCGACGCAGCCGACCAGCCTCTATACGGACTACGGGATCGTCCTGCTTGAACCCTTCGCGCCGCTTGAATACTTCGATGGCAATCGAGTAGCCCTTGATGCGCTCGGCGCGGCCCGCAAGCGCCTCTTCCGTGACATAGGTGAGGAAGGCGGCGCTTCGGCCCACCTTCGGAAACTCATGACTGCAAAGGATACGTTCGAGTTGCGCGCGAATCTCGTCCTGGTTCGGTGGAGCACGAGACAAACACGGCGCTGCATCGCGCGCCGGTGGCGATTGATTCTGCATGGCCTTCTCCTCACCCGCTCTTGAGGCCGCGTATGCACGAAGTGGCTTTATTTTCCCAACGGACTGTAACCTACACTAGAAATTGAATGGCGTCCACAGAGGTAAGACCGTTGGGTTGTAGTCACTCCACGTCGGAACCGAACTATCCAGATTGTGTAGTACTGCCCCGATCACCGCACCATGTGTCCGCGCCGCCCGGCGCCGTACTGGTATGTTACAGTTACATACTTGCGCTTTTACAGTGCCCGGCGACGATCGCGGCCGCAGGCAACTCTGGTTGGATGGGGCGGAAGTGCTGCCGAAGGGGATTCGACAACTCATCGAACAATAGGAGTACGACAAATGTTGACGAAGCGAGATCTACTTCGCTCCGCCGCGGCGATCGCCGCCGGCGCCGCGATTGCAAGGCCAAGCCGGCTGATGGCGCAAAGCTATCCCGGCATCATCGAGGCCAAGAACATCGCTGAGGAAGGCTTCATCTACGGTCTGCCGCTGGTGATGAATTATGCAGTCATGAACGAGTTCGCCGTCGATCCGAAGTCCAGCCAGTTCAAGGCGCCGTTCAATAAGATCGACAACCTCAACCACGTGGCAACCTACGAAGATACGGCGGTCATCACGCCGAACAGCGACACGCCGTACTCCATTCTGTGGCTGGATCTGCGCGCCGAGCCGATGGTGATCTCCGTGTCGGCGGTGGAGAAGGAGCGTTATTATTCGGTGCAGTTGATTGACGGCAACACCTATAACTTTGGCTATATCGGCAGCCGCGCCACGGGCAACGTTCCGGGTTCCTATCTGGTTGTCGGACCCGACTGGAAAGGCGAGAAACCGGCCGGCATCAGCCAAGTCTTTTCCTCGACCACCCCATTCGTGTTCGCCAATTTTCGGACTCAGCTTATCAACGTCGAAGATATGCCGAACGTGGAAAAGGTGCAGGCTGGCTACAAGGCGCAGCCGCTTTCCGCTTTCCTGAAGCAACCCGCCCCGGCGACCGCGCCGAAGATCGATTTCCTGCCGGCCACCACTGCCGGAATCAAGGACAACTTCTTCCAATATCTCGACGCGGCACTGCAATACGTCCCCGAGACGCCAAGGGATAAGGAAATCCGCGCGAAACTGGCGAAGATTGGCATCGGTCCAAGCAAGACCTTCGAGTTGAAGGATCTATCGCTCGAACATAAGGCCGAAATGCTGATAGGCATGAAGCAAGGCGACGATAAAATCAACAAATGGCTCGCCAGCGGAAACAAACCCATCAACGGCTGGAACGTCAGCTCGCTTCTTGGCGACGAAGCCTTCTACAACGGCGATTGGTTGCTGCGAGCCGGAGCTGCAAAGGCAGGCCTCTATGGCAACGATGCAGCAGAGGCCATGTATCCTTTCACCAGAACGGATGCGACCGGGGAGCCGCTCGACGGCAGCAAGCACAACTACACTCTCACCTTTCCGGCCGGGCAGCTCCCGCCGGTGAACTCCTTCTGGTCGGTGACGATGTATGACGGCAAAAGCCAGCTCCTGATCAAGAACCCGATCAATCGCTACCTCATCAACTCTCCGATGTTGCCGGGCATGAAGAAGAACGAGGACGGCTCGCTCACCCTCTATATCCAGAAAGACAGCCCCGGAGCGGACAAGGAAGCCAACTGGCTTCCGGCCCCGGACGGCACGATCTATCTGGTGATGCGCCTGTACTGGCCGAAGACCGAAGCGCCTTCGATACTGCCGGCCGGCGAAGGGACGTGGCAGCCGCCCGGTATCAATGTGGCGTAATATTAGTACAGACCATGAATTATCTCGACCGGCCTGGTGTCGGATGTCGATAGGGAAAAACAATGATACGCATGACGCGACTGATTTGCGCCACCGCCGCGATGGTGTTGATGGGCCTGGGCACCGCTTCCGCCGATACGGCCGCACGGTCCTACAAGATGACGACGCCTATCGCACCGGGCGTCGCCGTGCCGGACAAGATCGAGTCGTCGATCGGGACGCTGAAGCTCCATTACGGCTACCCATCGGAAGATACGGTCGACAAAATCTACGACAACCTGGACCGTTCGCGTGCGTTGCAGGCTTATCTGCTGGCAATCCCGATCGTCAATCAGGCCGGCATGCGCGACTCGCTGCGCAAGTTCGGACCAGACAACCAGACCAACGTGATCTGGGAAAGTCTGATGGATTCGAAGACCGTCGCGCTGACTGGCAACGACAACACGATCTACAACTTCATGTGGGTCGACACGAGCAAGGGACCGGTGGTGGCCGAGATTCCGCCCAAGGTACTCGGGACGGTCGACGACTTCTGGTACAAGTGGGTGGGCGACATCGGCATCACCGGGGCCGACAAGGGCGAGGGCGGCAAGTACCTCCTGTTGCCGCCTGGATTCAAGGGCGACATACCAGCCGGGTACCACGTTTTGCGGCCGAGCACCTTTGGCAGCTACTTCGTCTTTCGCGCTTTCCTTGTAGACGGCTCCACCCAACCCGCGGTCGATTCGGTCAAGAAGAACCTGCGGATCTATCCCCTGGCCGATGCCGCCAACCCGCCGCCGATGAAATTCGTCAATGCCTCTGGAATTCCTTCGAACTTTGTCTCACCGGGTGACTACTCGTTCTGGACCCTGTTGAACCAGGTCATCCAGGAAGAGCCGGCGGGCGGTTCCGATCCCACCACCTTGGGCCTGTTCGCCTCGATCGGCATCGAAAAGGGCAAACCCTTCGCACCCGACGAGCGGATGAAGAAGATCCTCGCCGACGCCGCCAACATCGGGGCCGTGACGGCACGGACGATCGCCTTCAAGATTCGCCCGAAGGATGCGTATTTTTATCCGGATAGTGCGTGGCGCCTGCCGTTTTTGGGCGGCTACAAGTTCGAGACAGCGCCCGGTGTCAGCAACTTGGACGGTGCCGTCTTCTTTTACTACTTTGCCATTGCGGTGACTCCGGCGATGGAGGAAAAAATGGTGGGCCAGGGCTCGCAGTATCCCTGGTCGGTGCAGGATGCGAGGGGCAATCCCTTCGATGGCGGCAAGAACTATAAGCTACGCCTGCCTCCCAACATCCCGGTCAAGGATTTCTGGTCGGTCATCGTCTACGACAACCAGACCCGCTCGATGGTCCAAACCGACCAGCAAGCCCCGAGCGTCAGCAGCCAGAGCAAAGGCGTCAATGTCAATGCGGATGGCTCGACGGATGTCTACTTCGGACCCAAAGCGCCGGCGGGGATGGAGAACAACTGGGTGGAGACGATTCCGGGCAAGGGCTGGTTCATGCTCCTTCGCCTCTACGGGCCGTTGGAGCCGTGGTTCAACAAGACCTGGAAGCCGGGCGAGATCGAACTGGTGCAATAGGGGAAACAGTCGAATCGAGCGGATGGTTCTCCATCCGCTCGATCTTCAGAAAATAGGCATAATCCAGATTCGGATCCATAACGGTCAGTCGAGCATCACGGCCGACCCGGCCTTGAATGGTCGCCCTGCGCGTTTGGACTGCTGCATGGACTGGGCTTCGCGGGTGCGCTTTCGGCGCTGGCACTTCCGGCTGGAGACATTCCACTCGCCCTGCTGTTCTTCAATGTCGGCGTCGAGGTCGGCCAGTTGATGTTCATTACCGTGGCAATCGGCCTGATCGCAGTTGTGAGGTTGGCGAGATATCCGGCTTGGCTTGGTCGTCATGCCTTCACGACGGCGACCTACGCGATCGGAGCGGTGGCGGCCTTCTGGTTCGTGGAGCGCGCAGCGGCGTTCTAGCAGGTGTGTCGGCCGCGGGGCCGTTGGTTACGGTAACATACGCTCCGATACGAGAGATTTGTATCATCATGTCCTGAGATCGCCTGCAGTCAGACGATCCACGTGAATGGATGAAACCGGATGGCAAACGGTGTTGGTTTCGTAAAGAGCTGCTTCAAGGACCGCGCTGATGCGATCGAGGAGTTCGCTTTGCGCAGCGAGGGGTTTCGCGACCTTTGCGACGACTTCGAGATCGCGAACAACGAGGAGGTGAGATGGCAACAGTCAACCGCTCCAGAGCGCGACGAGCGCCTCGCCGAATATAGGGAGCTAATCGACAGCATGCGGATCGAGATCGAGCAGTCCCTCGATAGAGCCGCAGTCGTCCCATTCAAACCGCGACGACGATAACCGCCACCAAGCATTCGATGTACTTCAGATCAATCGCTTCAGGAGGAACAATGATGATGAACAGACTTGGTATCTTCGCAGGCGCGGCGCTCGCCGGCTTCCTCGCGCTCACCGCGGGCGGGCGCGCCGACACTATGAGTTACGCCGATGCGGTCACGACTCTTGCCAAGGAGTGTGGGCCGGACATCAAGAAGCTCTGCAACGGCGAGAACCTCGGGAACGGCCGCATACAGGCCTGCCTCGAGAAGAATTCGTCGAAGGTCTCCCCGACCTGCACGGCGACCCTTGGCAGCGTTATGTCGTCGATCGCCCAGCGCCAGGAGGCGCAGGCGTCGGCGTTCAAGGTCTGCCAGCATGACATCTCCCAATACTGCAACAGCGTGAAGGGCGACGGGAACATCCTCTCCTGCCTGGTCGAGACGAAGCGCGTGGACAACAAGGCTTGCAACCAGGCAATCACCGACGCTGGATGGCGGTGAACCATGACCGGAAAAAGGGAGAACAAGATGATGGTTCACGGCCATCGCATTTCGCTGGCACTCGGCCTGTTAATGGCTCCGTGCATCGCCTCGGCCCAGCAGATCGACAACACGCAGATCATGACCACTCTCGGACAGGTCAAGGCGGCGGCTCCCGCCGTCGACGTCGCTCTGCTTGTGGAGGAAGCCAACGCCAATGTCGGGAAGGGCGTCGCCACCCTGCCCAACTGGAACAAGTTGTCAGAGCTCTCGCAGTTGATCGTCGAGATCGACTTCGAAAACAACTCGACTGCCATCGAGCCAAAATCCTACCGCACTGTTGGGCTCATTGCCGACGCCCTGCACCATCCGGACCTGTTCCGGTACAAGTTCCTGATCGTCGGACACTCGAGCGCGACGGGAACCGCCAAGCACAATCTCGAACTCAGCCAGAAACGAGCCGACGCGATTAACGAAGCGCTGTCGACCACCTTTGCGGTTTCGCCAGATCGCCTTTTTTCAGTCGGAGCCGGCGAGGAATGGCCGATCGATCCGGGTCACCCGGAGTCGGCAGACAATCGACGGGTTCAACTGATCAATCTGGGACTGTTGAAATAACGCCACTCAGTGGAAAAAAGGGAGGAAGCAGATGCTTAGAATCTCCGATATGTGCCTAATCGCAATCGCAGCAGGTCTTCTATCGTCAACGCCGGTTCTCGCGCAGGACGCCATCTCGGCGCCCGCTCAGAAGACCATCGGCGCGCCTAAGTCAAAAATGGTGCCGTCGCTGGCCGTCCTCAACTCCGGGGGGGCGAGGCTCGAGAACGGCAAACTGACGATGAGCGGCATCTCGGCCGTGTCTATCGTGTTTGCCGACCGCCCGGTGCGCTCTGCCGGCCACGTGCTGACCTCCGAGTTCATCAAGCAGTGGGGCGAGGGGGCAGATAGCTTCGCCAAGGATCCTCCGAACGCGACGATATCGGTCCTGAGCGGCAAGGGCGACACAGTCGCTGATGCGGTCGTCGTCTTGAAGACACCGAAGCTCGAGGGAACAAATCTCACCTTCGAGGTGGCTGTGCTCGAAGGTGATCTCGCCGGAGCCGACGGCCCTGCATCGCTGTTCATCGACTGGTTTGCGGCCCGCGGTCCTTACGGGGGCGTCGCCGTCGGGGGCGCTGGTTTTCGCGCCCCCGTCTGGCGTGGCGGATGGTATGCCCATCCGGGCGCCTATTACGGAGCGGGCGTTGTCGCGGGGGCGGCAATCGGTGCCGCAGTCGCCGAGGATCGCCGCTATTATCCGCCTCCGGCTTGTGGATATTACCCGTATCCACCCTGCTACTAGCACCAGGGTATAGCAACATGGCAGTGCTGGTTTCG
Source organism: Rhizobium sp. WSM1274 (assembly GCF_025200775.1). Taxonomy (NCBI): domain Bacteria; kingdom Pseudomonadati; phylum Pseudomonadota; class Alphaproteobacteria; order Hyphomicrobiales; family Rhizobiaceae; genus Rhizobium; species Rhizobium sp. WSM1274. Next base: position 15,174 of record NZ_CP104141.1, read on the forward strand.
GCGCGTTGGAAGGCTGACGGTCCTTCCAGCGGGCGTTGCAAGACCGAGGACGTCGCAGTTGGACCATCTATCGAATCCTGATCCAGTTCTGGAAATACTCGTCGGCACTGTGTTTCTCGTTGCGGTCATCTTCGTGCACGGCGCTGGTATCCGGAGCATCAGCCTTCAATTCAGCAAGTCATGGGCAGGCGTCACGAGGGCCACGCCGCACTGGCGTCTGAACTTGATGCTGGCCGCGACGATCGCCGCGCTGGCGATTCTGCATTTCGCAGAAACGCTGATCTGGGCGATGCCTCTCTATGTCAGGGCCATCATCCCCTCGATGCGTGACAGCTACTACTACGTGCTTGAGAGCTATACGACGCTGGGCGAGGGAACCGTCACCCTCCCGGATCGCTGGCGTCTGCTCGGCCCGATCATTGGCATGTCGGGCCTCTTCACCTTCGGTTGGACGGGTAGCGTCCTGGTCAGCATCATGACCGACTTCGGCAAGTTCGACCGCCTGCGGGCGAGGCAGGAGCGTGTGATAGAGGCAAAAGCGGAGTATCAGGATGCTCGCCCACTCGCTCACGACGTCGCGAGATTTCCAGAAGGCGGGTAAATCTGCCGGGCCGCGTCTTCCCAGACCTGTATACGGGCAAGATTATGGCAGCGCTTGACCGGCACAAGCCGTAGATCCGAAGCGCTCAACAACGACCTGCCGGACATCAGCGGATAAGCCTTCGCTCCAGAAAGCTCTGCATGTCGCGACGCCCGTCTACCACGCAGTAGACGACTACGTCCGTGCCCAGGATGCGATAGATCATGCGCCACGGCTTATGGTGCAGTTCCCGATATTCGGAAATTCCGATCCCCGCCAACTCCTTCGGAATATTTCCACGGGCGGGGAATTCTTCAAGCTCGACGCAGGCGCTCTCGATGTCCGTCAGGATGCGCTCTGCCGTCTCGGCGCCGTCGCGGCTAGCGATGAAGCGATAGAGATCCTCGATGTCGCGTTCCGCGTCCTCAGCGAAAAGAACACGATATGGCATCAGGATTGGCTGTCGGCCAGACGTTTGCGGATGCGCGCGAAGGACTCCGCAGCAGGGCGCAGTTTGCCCTCCTCGACTTGCCGGTTGGTGAGCGCCAGCACCTTCAAGAGCGCCAGCGTCTCCTGTGTTTCTTCGTATTGGCCGACGTCCTGAAGGATGGCTTTCGCCTCTCCGTGAAGAGTAATGACGACCGGTTGCGGATTATCCTTCAGCGTCCGGATGATCTCCGGCGCGTGCGCCTTGAGATAGCTGATCGGCTTGACCTGTTCTGACAGCTTCATGCGGTTTCTCCATTTCGACCAGAATATAGACCATGCAGTGGTCGATTGAAAGTAGCCTTTCGATGGCGGCGGGACAATTCCCGGCATCCGATTCCCCATCTTGGCTGCGGCCGCTTTTTTCACTCAACGCGTTCGAAAGAGAATGCCATTTCTTATAATGAAGTTTGTCTACTGATTTTATAGACTAGGATTTGCAACCAAGGATCGGATCGAGGTGCCATGACCTACCTTTCCGAAGAAGCCTTGCCGGCATCCGAGACCAACCCGCCCGGCCCGCCGAAATACTGATCATCGGATGGCACGAGTGGAAGGGACGACATGAGCGGCCGCGACATATCCATCAGCCATATCGGCTTCCTCACCCCCGGCAATTATCCCGACGAAGATCCGTCGTCGGGATTGGAGCAGACGCTTCAGCAACTGCAATATGGCGAAGATCTGGGCTTCGACAGCGCCTGGGTCCGCCAGCGGCACCTGGAGCCCGGAATTTCTTCCGCCAGCGCCTTCCTGGCGGCGGCGACGCAGCGCACCAGTCGGATCGAGCTTGGAACCGCGGTCATCCCGATCGGCTATGAAAGCCCTTACCGGCTGGCTGAAGACCTCGCCACAGTGGATGTTCTGTCTCGCGGCCGGCTGAATATCGGTGTCAGCGCCGGACGACCATTGCACGCCGAGCTGATCGCCCCGCTCGTCTTCGACGGCGACTGGATGGGATACGATTTCTCGCATGATCGAGTGCTGCGCTTTGCCGACAATCTGCGTGGCACTTATCTCGGCGACGAACGGACCTTGATCAAAACGCCCTTCGGCCCGCAGCGGCCGCGGCTACAGCCTTATGCCAAGGGCCTGATAGACCGGATCTGGTATGGCGGCGGATCGCAGCGCTCGGCCGCATGGGCCGGCCGCAATGGCTTCAACCTTTTGACCGGCAATGTGATAACGGGTGAGGGGACGGATGATTTCTTCATCGCGCAATCGCGATTGATCGAAACCTATCGCGACGCCGACACGCAGCGCCGGGTCGCGCTGGGGCGCGTCATCGTGCCTTTCGACAGCGCCGATGCCGCAACACGCCGCCGGTATCGAGACTATGCCGATGGCCGCCATCAGCGAACCCTTTCACCGCAGGGCGAGCGGCGCACCCTGTTCGCCCGCGATGTCGTCGGCACATCGGACGAGATATTGGCGCAGCTTTTTGCCGATCCGATCCTGCCCGAGGTCAGCGAGTTGAGGCTGGAGCTTCCTTACGAGTTCGAGCCCGAGGAATATCGCCAGATTCTCCACGACTTCGTGACGCTGATCGCACCGCAGCTCGGATGGAAAGCGCAATCCGAAGTTAGATCCGCTTGCTGAAATGCCGTCGACCATTCGACGCCAGAACAATCACCTCGCAGGGAACATGCATCAGTGACCAAATCAGTAGAGTACTTCTTTTCGATCGGCTCGCCCTGGTCCTACATCGGCTTCGACGCCTTCGCCGAACTTGCGGCGAAGAACGACGTCGTCATCACGCCCTATCTGACGACGGTGGTCGAGGAAAATGGCGGTATCTTTTCGCGCAACCGCCCGGAGATCCGGCGCGCCTACTGGACGCGGGACCTCAAACGCTGGGCGCGCGTGCGCGGCAAGGAACTGCGGCTCGAACATCGCCCTGATTTGAATGATCCGACGCCCGCGTCCCTCTTCGTGATCGCGGCCTATCTCGACGGACAGGATTGGATCGGCGTTGCCCGCGCCCTGCAACATGCCTTCTGGAGCGAGGCGAAGGATATCGGCAAGCCCGGCGTGCGCGAGGCGATCGTGACATCAGATTGCAGCGTCCCGAGGTCTGAGATGTCGATGGCGATCGACATGCAACCTATACGTCATGAAGCGGCGTTGAACGTTTTTTTCAACCAGGCGAAGAAGGAGAGACGCACGTTCCTTTAATCTATCAATTTTGTAGACAATAGTTGGAGCAACGCAAAGAGAGGAAAAACCATGTCAGGTTTCAAACTCGTCGGCATCGCTGGCAGCTTCAACCGTCCATCGAAGACTTTGGCACTTGTGCGGCACGTCTCCGAGCGTGCGAGCATTCGCTACGGATTTACCAGCAAGAGCTATGATCTCAATGATGTCGGTCCGTCGCTGGGCAGCGCCTTGTGGCGCAAGGATCTCGACGCGCAGGCCAGACATGTCGTCGACGAGATCGTGCAGGCCGATGCCCTGATCATCGGCTCGCCAACCTACAAGGGCTCTTATCCCGGCCATTTCAAGCACCTCATCGACCTGATCGACCCCCACGAACTTCGGGGCAAGCCGATTATCATCACGGCGACCGGCGGCGGTGACCGGCATGCGTTGATGGTCGAGCATCAGCTTCGGCCGCTGTTCGGGTTTTTCATGGCCCATACTTTACCGACCGCCGTCTATGCGTCCGATCGCGATTTCACAGACTATGCGGTTTCATCCGACGCGCTATTGGCCCGCATCAACGACGTGATCGGCGAATTGGCGGCCTTCTTTCCGGGCGCCAACACGGCCCTGGCGGCGGCTGAGTAAGGATCGTCACCATGGTTCGATCTCAGGAAGCAACGATCGCCGATGCGGAAGGGCCGGGGCCAAGCGAGCAATTGTGGAGCGTCTTCGAATTCGCCCGACGCTATCGTCTCGCCAAACGCGAGGAGAACCGCCTGCTGATGCTCTACGGACCGACGGCATCGCTTCACGTTCTTCTCGCCAATGCACAACGTCATTCGCTGATTTCGTAGAGCAATTCCAGCAAAAGTGCACAGCGGTTTTGCGTCCGGAATTGCATGAAAACAAAGAGATAGAGCACTTCCGTGATTCGAAGAAAAACGGAAATGCTCTAGCCGAAGAATAACGGTTCCTGACAGGAGGTTCGCATGAAGCTTGATTTTCAGTTCTGGCTGAAGCTTTCGATCGGCCGGTTCCTCGGCCTGAAGCCGCCCGCTCCACGGGAGCCGGTAAACGGATTATTCGCGCGGGACGACGAGCGCGACCGGTCCGCGCGCGAATACGAACTCCATTATTGGGGCACCATGCCCGGCCTTTGGTATTGAGGAGAACGGCGTGATGGCGATTGTCGTTGAAACCGACCTGCGTCGGCACGGTGCGAGAAGGGCGGAAGGCAGCGTCATGTCGTATTTCAGGCATGCGGCCGGAATCTGCACGATCGTCAGCTCCTTCGCATTCCTGTTCGCCCTGGTGATCGGGTGGATCTGATGAGTGATGTCCGATGTTTGCCCCGATCGGGAAAAAGACCGACGTGCAGCTTCAGAGAGGATGCCGTCAGATGATCGACGTACTTATTCTTCCCGGGCTTTTCGGCTCCGGAGAAGGGCATTGGCAACAGCACTGGCTGCAGGATCAGCCGGGCAGTCGTTGCGTCGCCCAGGACGACTGGGATCATCCGAACCTTGACAACTGGCTGCTGCGATTGGAAGGCGCGCTGGAAGAGGCCGGCGAGGCCTATCTGGTTGCCCATAGTCTCGGATGCCTGCTTGCCGCCCGCTTGGCCGGGCGAAGTGCAGCGCGGCGCGTCAAGGGAGCGTTGCTCGTGGCTCCATGCGATCTGCCGGCCACCGAAAACCTGCATCCCGGGCATATCTCGTTTGGCGCCATGCCGACGGCGCCTTTGCCTTTTTCAAGCATCGTCGTCGGCAGCATGAACGATGCCTACATGACGGTCGATCGGTTGACCCTGTTCGGTCGCTTGTGGAACGCCGAGACCAGGAATATCGGCCTTGCCGGGCACATCAATATCGCCAGCGGCTTTGGCCGCTGGCGCAACGGCTACCGGATGCTCGACGCCTTGAAGACGCAGGCACGCGATCGAAGGCATGTCGTTTCCATGCCGCCGGCTTTTGCTATGTGAGTGGGATCGCAATGTCCGACATTGTCGCCGACCTGCTGCGCCTTAGTGAGGATCCGAAAGCCGATCCGAGGACCAGGCGCCGCCAAACCATGGAGCGGGCTGGTGCAGACGCTGCTTGCCATGGCCGATGCCGAAATGGGATCGGAAGATTCGCAGCATCGCCATTCCATCATTCATTTGACGACGATCATCCGCGAGATGACGGGAAGGATCGCAGAGGCCGATGATGCCACGTTTTCGGCAATCGTCAGGGAGGCCGCGATGCTGATATGCAGCCTGCAGCGGCGCCAGGCCGATGCGGCCAGATTTACGGTGCACTGACGCATGACGGATATTCGGGAGCATAAACACTCTGCGGTCCGGGGAAGCAGACTTTTGCTGACCGGATCAACAATGGCTCTAACGGACTCTCGTATCCCTGAGCCTTCGCCCCGCGATCGATGTCGGCCCCGAGCCACACCGAAAACCGCTGACCGAAGCGGAGGTGGAGATGCTCGCCAACCGGCTTTTCCACGAGTCTACCGGCGCACCGCTTTGGTCTTCGCCTATGGATCATTGATATGGAAGCCGGACTTCGATGCCGTCGAATCGCAGCATGGCGCAACAAGAGGGTGGCATCGCTCCTTCTGCCTGCAGATGACCCGCTGGCGCGGCACGCGGGCCCAGCCGGGTCTGATGATGGCACTTGACCGCGGTGGACGTTGCAACGGCATCGTCTTCAGGCTTGCCGATGGTGATCGCCTTGGCCAGATACGCCGGTTGATCCGCCGTGAAGTCGGCACCATCGAAGACGCAGCGACGGTTCGCTGGATCCCGGTCGCGACGGCGCATGGCCTGGTGCGCGCGCTGGTCTTTTGGGCTGGTCCGAAAGGCGAGCGTGTTTCCCGCAAATTGCCGCTGGAGACGGTGGCGCAGGTGCTCGCAAGAGCCTGCGGACACATGGGCTCCTGCGCCGAATATCTGTATCTGACGGTGAGACATCTGGAGGAACGTGGCATCCGGGACCGCAATTTATGGCGGCTTCAGAAGCTGGTCGCAGCCGAGCTCGTCGCCATACACGGGCTGAACGCGGCGGCGGGAAACCATTGAATATCGCTCCCTGCCGCCCTCCGGTCAGAGCTTGCCCTTCCAGGGCACGAGGTACGCCTCCAGAAACCGGATGGCGGCCGAGAAGGTGAACGCGCAGATCGCGATGATGCCGATACCGACGAAGACGACGTCGGTCGCCAGGAACTGTGAAGCCGACATGATCATGAAACCAATCCCGCGCGTGGAGGCGATCAATTCAGCCGCAACCAGCGTACCCCAGCCGAGACCGAGCGCAATTCGAATGCCGGTGAGAATCTCGGGCAGGGCCGACGGGAGGACGATGTCCAGGAAGAGCTGCAGCCGGCTCGCGCCCAGCGAACGCGCGGCATTGACGCGCTCGATCGGCAGCGCACGGACGCCGGCCTGGGCCGAGAGGCAGATCGGTGCGAACATCGCAAGCACCAGCAGCGTGATCTTCGACGTCTCGCCGATGCCGAGCCAGATGATCATCAGCGGCAGGTAGGAGAGCGGCGGAAGCGGCCAGTAAAACTCGATCGGCGCGTCGAGCACCCCTTTTGCCCAGCGATTCAGGCCCATGAGCAATCCGAGAGGGATGCCGGCGGAGACGGCGATGAGGGCGGCGACCACGATGCGGAACAGGCTTGCAAAAACATGCTCGGACAGCGACGCTCCTGCGTAACCGTCGCGATAGATGGCGCCGATCTGTGTCAGCACCTCGTCAGGACGCGGCAGAAACAGGTGTGGAACGACACCGAGCGCGGAGACGACCCACCACAGCAGCAGTATGGCCAGCGCTGTCGCAATGCTGATGGCCACCGTCGATTTCTCGCCGGCTCCAAAGCCCGCCATTTTCACCAGCTTGACCTGATGGTCCTCTCTATCCGCCGCAATCGGCGGGGCCTGCACTATATCGCTCATGCGGCGCTCCTGAGGTCTTCGGTGCTGTGGAGAATGGCGCGGATCTCCTCGCGCAGCTCGGCAAATTGCGGTGACGCCTTGATCGATCGGGCGTCGCCGGTTTCTGCGAAGCGGCGAACGAAATCCAGATCGAAGCGTGCAACGACGCGCCCCGGTCGAGGTGACATGACCAGGACCTGCGTGCCCAGGAACAAGGCCTCTTCAATAGAGTGCGTGATGAAGAAGACCTTCTTTGCCGTCTTATCCCAGATGGAAACCAGCAGTTCCTGCATCTGCTCGCGCGTCAAGCTGTCGAGCGCGCCGAACGGCTCGTCCATCAGCAGGATGTCGGGATTTGTCGCCAGAGCGCGTGCGATGCCGACACGCTGGCGCATGCCGCCCGACAGCTCGTAGGGAAAAGCGCCGGCGAATTCGTCGAGACCGACAAGCCGGAGCAGCTCCAGGGCGCGTGCTTCGCGCTCCTTGCGCTTGACCCCGGCGAATTTCAAACCGAGGGCGACATTGTCGACCACCGATTTCCAGGGTAGCAGCGAGTCTTTCTGAAAAACGACGCCGCGGTCCGCGCCGGGTTGTTCGACCGCGCGGCCATCGAGCGTGATCCGGCCGTCCGAAAGCGGAAGGAAACCGGCAATCGCGTTGAGGAGGGTTGATTTGCCGCATCCCGACGCGCCAAGCGCGACGACGAAGCTCCGTTCGGGAATATCGAAGGAAACGCGATCGAGCGCGTGAACGGTCCGCCCGTCGCGGGCTGCGAAGTAAACGCTGGCGTGATCGACTTTAAGCATATTGCCGCTCGCACGTTAGACACCGGCGCGGCAAGCCGCGCCGGTGTCGGGGAGGATCAGTTGCTGACGCCGGTGAGGGCATCTGCGGTGACGAAGGCGCCGTAATTCGCCAGCACGTCGGAAACCTTGCCCTGCTCCTTCAGAAACGATGCCGTGTCCTTGAGGATCTTGCCGGCACCCGCCTTTTCGCCGCCGCCGAGCCATGCATCCGATGCCTGGACCTCAGGTGTCAGAAGCGTGAGGTTCTCCAGGGCCGAGGCCTGCTGATCGGCCGTTCCGCCGAGAAGCTTGGCAAGCGACTTGGCGTTGTCGCTGTCGGGACCCCAGGCGGATTTGTCCGATGCGAAGGATGCGTAGTATTTGTTGATGACCGAAGCGAAACCCTTCAGAAAGTCCGGGTTGTCGGCGGCAAACGTCGAGGTCGCGACCCAGGCGGAGAATGTTGGCGCACCCTTGTCTGCCACCTCCTTGGAGGTCACCAGAACCTTTCCGTTCTTCTTCAGTTCGGTCAGCGCCGGATCCCAGACGAAGCCGCCGTCGATGTCGCCGCGATTATAGCTGGCGACAATCTCAGGCTGAGGGATTGCGAAGACCTGAACGTCTTTTTCGGTCAGGCCCAGCGATTTGATCAGCGCCAGGAGTTGATAGTGGTCCGTGGATACCGGCGCGGCCGCGAGCTTCTTGCCCTTCAGATCATTCAGGCTTTCGATGCCGGAACCGTTGCGGACGACGAGGGCCTCGTCGATGCCCGAGATCGAGGCGAGGTAAAAGGCCTTGACCTCGAGCCCGCGTGACACAGCAGCCGCAAACGGGCTGGAGCCGACATAGCCGACCTGGACGTCGCCGGATGCAATGGCCGCAAAGATTTCGGCGCCCGAATTGAACCTGCGGAAGTCGATCTTGTATCCCGTCTCCTTGGCGAATTCGCCATTGGCGATCGCTACGGAAGACGGCAAGGCGTCGGTTTGATAGGCGACAACGACCTTCTTGTCCGCCGCTTCGGCGACAACAGCCGTTGCAAGAGTGCCGACGCCGACGGCGATTGCTGCAACCAAATTCCTGAAATTCATCTTGAGCCCCTTTGTTCAGGGCCGCATGGCCCTTGATCTCACCCTCAAAAGCCTAATGGTTGGGGAGGGGCTAGCGGGAGAAATAACAAACTATATTTATAGACTATAAGGATAATTGTTTTCGTGATTCTGCCGCTCGTGCGATCAGCAGGGACCGGTGAGCGACACGGGGCTTGAATGACGAAATGTCTCGATGACGTTCTGAGCTTCAGGGAGAATGCATTTGACATATGATGTTATCGTGGTCGGATCCGGTTTCTCAGCGATAGCGGTTACCTGCAATCTCATCGAGCAGCTTCCCGTTTCGGCGACGGTCGCCGTCGTCGGCGACGATCCCGGCTTCGGCCGCGGGACGGCGTACCGGACGGAGCTCTATCTCCATCGCCTCAATGTTCCGGCCGGCCGCATGAGCCTCTTGCCGCATCAACCCGATGACTTTGTCGACTGGCTGAAAACTCATGGACGCCAGCTGCAGGCCGGCGATTTTGCCTCGCGCAGCGATTACGGTCTTTATGTCCGCGATACGCTTGCGCGGCTGCTTCGAGAACGGAACGGCCGTTGCCGGGTCGATTTCATCAAGGCCAAGGCGGCGGGATGCGTGGAACGGTACAGCGGTACGCTGACCTTCCATCTCGGCAATGGCGACGAGATTGCCGGCAAGAACGTGGTGCTCTGCCTCGGCGTCGGGAACGCGACCCTTCCGGTCGCTCCGGATGGCGTCCCGGCATCGCTGCGATCGCGGATCATCGAGAACCCGTGGCGGCTTTCCTGGCTGAGGCGCGTCGCACCATCCGATGCGGTGTGTATCCTCGGATCCGGCCTGACAATGATCGATCAGGTCCTCGCGCTTCGCGCCCATGGCCACAGCGGCAAGATCGATGTGCTTTCGAGACGCGGGCTCGCACCGCTCGGACACGCGCGGAAGCCGCCGGCGCCTCTGCCGATCGACGTTCACATGCTTCCGGACACGATCAGCGGCATATTGAAGACCCTGCGGGGAAAGAGCAGGACGGTTGCCGACCGGCGAGCCGTGATGGACGGTCTGAGGCCTGCAACGCAGGCTCTCTGGCAACGGCTTTCGAGCGGGGAGCGGGCACGCTTCCTCAGGCATGCGCTTCCCTGGTGGAACATCCATCGTCACCGGGTCGCGCCGGACGTACACGACAGGTTTGAGACACTGGTCTTGGACGGAACCGTTCGTTTCCACGCGGGCTTCCTGAAATCGCTCGGGGCCGAGGAGGGCCGGCTCGTTGCCGGCTACAGGGTCAGAGCGACGCGCGAGATCGCCAAGATCAGAGCGGACTGGCTCGTCAACTGCACCGGAATGGAGCGGGCCGGGATCAGTCATTCCCCGCTTTTGAAGGAAATGAGCCGCTTCGAGTTGATCGTCCCCGATCCTCTTGGCCTCGGGATCCAGGTAGATGCCGCTTCCGAGGTGATAGCCCCGTCCCGGATCTCGCCGGCCCGACTGTTTGCGGTCGGCGCCCTGACGGCGGGGCAATTCTGGGAGATCACCGCCGTTCCGGATATCCGGGTGCAGGCCAAGGCCGTGGTCGAGGAGATCGTTTCAAGAGGCTAGCTCCTGACGTGCATGCAGCAGAGCGTCCTTTGCGTGCCTGTACGGCAGGTGGCACGGCGCTTGTTGAATTGCCGGCCGCCGACAGCTACAGTATCTGGTACGCCATAATACGATTCTTGCATTCGGCCGCGGCGGCGGAAGTTGAGCGTGCAAAGTCCAACACTGAGGTAGACAATGAGCGGTGCTCTGAAGGACGCAATTCGAGTCGAGCGTCCTGCAAAGACCTTGCGGGAATTGGCACTCGACAAGGTCCGCGAAGCCATCGTCAACGGATATTTCCGTCCCGGAGATCGCCTTGTCGAGCGTGACCTCTGCGCCCAGCTCGGCGTCAGCCGAACGGTCGTGCGCGAGGTTCTGAGGCATTTGGAATCGGAAGGGCTTGTCGCCAATCTGCCGAACAAGGGGCCGATCGTCGCGCAGCTCGATATCGACGAAGCCAAACAGATCTATGAGATCCGTGGCGCGCTGGAAGGCATGGCGGCGCGGCTGTGCGCGGAGCGCCGCAGCCCGGAGATCGTCGCCGCGCTGGAGGAATCGCTGGCCGGGATCCGCAAGAGTTATCGCGACAACGACATGGCGGCTGTGCTGACGAACACCTCTTCCTTCTATCAGACGCTGTTCACCATGGTTGACAGGAACGTTGCCTGGGGTGTCGTCAATCTCCTCACAGTGCGCATAAACCACCTGCGCTCGATGACGATCAAGACGGAGAGACGTGGCATCGAAGGCCCGCTGCAGATGTCGAAGATCGTCGACGCCATCCGCCGCGGCGACGGCGAGGGCGCTTACCAGGCCGCGATGGATCACGTCGCCGCCGCAAGCGCGATCGCCGAAGCGGTGCTGTCGGGGAAGAAGGCTGCCGAATAGGCACGGGCGAAGCCTGCCGCTTCCCCGCAGGCCTTGGCAAAGCGCTCATCTCAGCTGTCGATATCACTCCCGGCATTCGCGACGATGTTCCGCGCAATTCAGCGGAATCCAGACTCCCGCTTGACACCCAACTTTGTCCAATGTGATGGTATGCCATATTAAATAATATGTAAGGCGGTACATGAACTGGGATGACCGTGACGTCTGGACTCGGCCCGCCTCCGCGGGGCGCCTCGTCGTTTGTCAGCTGACAACGCGTTGATAGGAAGAAAGCGTCGGCTGAGAGGCGAGAGCGCACACCCAAACCAAATCTCCGCCTTGGCCTGAGCTGAGTTCCCGCAGCAACCAGCTTGACACTCATATATTATGGTATACCATAATACGAAACTGAGAAATGAGGTGCTCGATGGCCATTCAAATTCGCAAGACGGGACTGCAGATCGAAACGACGCTGATCGAAGGCGGCAAGGCCGCGGCGGTGCCGCTGAAGCTGTTTACCGCCTTCGCGGTCGTGAAGAATCCATGGGCCGGTCGCGGCTTCGTCGACGACCTCAAGCCCGAAATTCACGCAAGCGCTCCGGTCCTCGGCGAGTTGCTGACCAAGATGATCATCGATGCGGTTGGGTCCGGCGAGGCTGTCGAGGGATATGGAAAGTCCGCCGTCGTCGGCCTGGACGGCGAGATCGAACACGGGTCCGCGCTCATCCACACGCTGCGTTTCGGCAATTTTTATCGCCAGGCCGTCGGCGCCAAGTCCTATCTCGCCTTCTGCAACACACGCGGTCCTGCCAATGCACCGATCATGATCCCGTTGATGGACAAGAACGATGAAGGCCGCCGTTCGCACTATCTGACCATCCAGACGTCGATCCCCGACGCGCCTGCTGCCGACGAGATCGTTGTGGCTCTCGGTGCTTCGATAGGCGGGCGCCCGCATCACCGCATCGGCGACCGCTACCAGGATCTGAAAGACCTGGGGCAGGATGTTGCCAATCCTGCGGGCGTTTGAAGGAGCTCTCTGAGATGCTGACAGCCGGATCGACCACACGCACCGCTGCAGCAACCAACGCCGCCGGTGCCTTGCCCCGAAAGACGACGGCTAGCGGAACTGCCTATCACGAGGTCGGCAGCGGTGAGCCGCTGGTTCTCATTCATGGCGTCGGCATGCGGCTCGAGGCCTGGGCTCCGCAGATCGCATTTCTGTCTGCAGGCCATCGCATTATCGCTGTCGACATGCCCGGACATGGGGAGAGCGCAAAGCTGCCGGCGGGCAGTCGGCTCGAGGAGTTCGTCGACTGGTTCGCACGCTTTCTCGACGAGATGGCAATCGACAGGGCAAATGTTGCCGGGCACTCGATGGGCGCACTGGTTTCAGGAGGGGCAGCCGCGACATTTGGCGAGCGGATCAGCCGCGTCGCCTACCTCAACGGCGTCTACAGGCGTGACCCTGAAGCAAAGGCCGCCGTCCTTTCGCGCGCCGCGGCCATTCCGGTATCGGGCGTCGACAAGGAAGGTCCTCTGGCCCGCTGGTTCGGCGAAGATGCGGACAGCGTCACCGCGCGTGAATTGACGCGAAAATGGCTAAACCTCGTCGATCCCCAGGGATATGCCGTCGCTTACGCCGCCTTCGCGGGAGGAGACGAGACCTATGCTGACAGCTGGAAAGACGTGGCTGGCCCGGCCCTTTTTCTGACGGGATCCGATGATCCGAACTCGACGCCCTTGATGGCGACACAAATGGCCGAGCTTGCGCCGCGGGGCTACGCCCGCATCGTCGAAGGGCATCGTCATATGGTGAACCTGACCGCACCTGATATCGTCAATTCGCTGCTCGCTGAGTGGCTGTCGTTCGGGGAGGATGAACGATGACAATCCAGACTGTCGACCCAAGAGCACTGCGAGATGCATTCGGGGCTTTTCCGACCGGGGTGACCGTCGTCACCGCCTGCGACGGGGAAGGACATCCGATCGGCTTCACAGCGAACTCCTTCACCTCGGTCTCGCTCAATCCACCGCTTCTCCTCGTCTGTCTCGCCAAGACGTCGCGCAATTTCGCCACCATGACCGGCGCACAGCATTTTGCGATCAACGTGCTTTCGGAAATGCAGAAAGACGTGTCGAACACCTTTGCACGCCCGGTCGAGGACAGGTTTGCGGCGGTCGAATGGGCGAAGGGATCGGCAGGCTGCCCGATATTCTCGAACGTCGCGGCTTGGTTTGAATGCGCCATGGAAGAGGTTATCGAGGCTGGCGACCACGTCATCTTGATGGGCCGCATCGAAGCTTTCGACAATAGCGGCCGCAACGGTCTCGGCTATGCGCGTGGCGGTTATTTCACGCCGACGCTCGCAAGCAAGGCGGTGTCGGCGGCAAGCGAAGGCAATATGGAACTTGCAGCCGTTGTCGAACGCCGCGGGGAAGTTCTGCTGCTCGGCGAGGATGTGCTCTCCCTGCCGAGCGTCGACGCCCATGACGGCAGCCCGACCGAGGCACTGCAAAAATACCTGGAAACGCTCACCGGCTTGAAAGTCAGCATCGGTTTTCTCTATTCGGTTTATGAGGGCAAGAGCGACGGCAAGCAGCACATCGTCTATCACGCCGTTGCCGGAGAGGGCGAGCCTGCCGGCGGCAGGTTCCTGAAGCCTGACGCATTGGTTGCGGCAAAGTTCAAGACCAGCTCGACTGCCGATATCGTCAACCGTTTTGCGATGGAAAGCTCGATCGGCAATTTCGGCGTCTATTTCGGCGACGAGACCGGCGGCACCGTTCACCCAATTCCAGCCAAGGACGCAAAAGCATGAAGTTCTCCCTCTTCGTCCATATGGAACGGCTCGACGCCAGCCAAAGCCATAAGAGCCTCTACGAGGAATTCGTCGCGCTCTGCGAGATCGCCGACAAGGGCGGCATGCACGCGATCTGGACGGGCGAGCACCATGGCATGGATTTCACCATTGCGCCCAATCCGTTCGTGACCATTGCTGATCTCGCGCGCCGCACATCGCGGGTGCGGCTCGGAACGGGGACGGTGATTGCCCCCTTCTGGCATCCGATCAAGCTTGCCGGCGAGGCGGCCATGGCCGACATCATCTGCGATGGAAGGCTCGATATCGGTATCGCGCGGGGGGCCTATTCCTTCGAATATGAGCGCCTGCTGCCCGGGCTCGATGCCTGGGGTGCCGGCCAGCGCATGCGCGAGCTCATCCCGGCCGTCAAGGGCGTATGGGCCGGCGACTACGCGCATGATGGGGAATTCTTCAAGTTTCCGTCGACCACCTCGGCGCCGAAGCCGCTGCAGCAGCCGAACCCGCCCATATGGGTGGCGGCGCGCGATCCGAACTCGCACGAATTTGCCGTCGCCAACGGCTGCAACGTTCAGGTCACGCCACTCTGGCAGGGCGACGACGAGGTTCGATCGTTGATGGAGCGCTTCAACGACGCCTGCGCGAAGAATTCCGAGATCGAGCGGCCCAAGATCATGTTGCTGCGCCATACCTATGTCGGCTCGTCAGAGGACGATGTCGCCCAGGCCGCCCATGAGCTCAGCGTCTACTACAATTACTTCTTCGCCTGGTTCAAGAATGAGAAGCCGATTGCCCAGGGTCTGATCGAGCGCATTCCGGACGAGCAGATCAGAGCAAACGCCATGCTGTCGGACCAGGTCATGCGCACCAACAATGTCGTTGGCGACGCTGAGACTGTCATCACCCGGCTCAAGGCGTATGAAGCACTCGGCTATGACGAATATTCCTTCTGGATCGACACCGGCATGAGCTTCGAGCGCAAGAAGGCGTCGCTCGAGCGCTTCATCACCGAGGTCATGCCAGCATTTCAGGAGTGAGACCATGCGGCGCTTCCAGCACTATATCGATGGCGAATTTTCAGATGGCGAGGCTAGCTATCCGAGCATTGATCCCGCCTCCGGCGCGGCCTGGGCTGAGATGCCCGAAGCGCGCGAGGGGGATGTCGATCGGGCTGTCAACGCTGCCGACAAGGCACTTTACGAAGGCGCCTGGCCGAAAATGACGGCCACGCAACGCGGCAAGCTGCTTTACAAGCTGGCCGACCTGGTTGCCGCCAACGCGCAGGTGCTGGCTGAACTCGAGACGCGAGACACCGGCAAGATCATCCGCGAGACGTCGGCGCAGATCGCTTATGTCGCCGAATACTATCGCTACTATGCCGGCATCGCCGACAAGATCGAAGGCGCCTACCTGCCGATCGACAAGCCCGACATGGATGTCTGGCTTCGCCGTGAGCCGATCGGCGTCGTTGCGATGGTCGTGCCATGGAACAGCCAACTCTTCCTGTCCGCGGTGAAGATCGGCCCGGCGCTGGCGGCCGGCTGCACGATGGTGGTCAAGGCCTCGGAAGACGGGCCGGCGCCGCTTCTCGAATTTGCACGGCTCGTGCACGAGGCAGGCTTTCCTGCCGGCGTCGTCAACATCATCACCGGTTTCGGCGCCTCCTGCGGCGCCGCCCTCGGCCGGCACCCGAAGGTCGCGCATGTGGCCTTCACCGGCGGCCCTGAAACCGCCCGGCACGTCGTTCGCAACTCGGCCGAAAACCTCGCCTCCACCTCGCTTGAACTTGGCGGCAAGTCGCCATTCATCGTCTTTGCCGATGCAGACCTCGAGAGCGCGGCCAACGCCCAGGTCGCGGGCATCTTCGCCGCGACAGGGCAGAGCTGCGTTGCCGGGTCACGGCTGATCGTCGAACGCAGCATCAAGGACAAATTCGTCGCCCTGCTTCGGGATAAGGCGGAAGCGATCCGGATCGGTGCTCCGCTCGATATGGCGACCGAAGTCGGCCCGCTTGCCACCAAGCGCCAGCAGGACAGTATCGGTGCCCTCGTCGCCAAGTCGATTGAAAGCGGCGCCCGCCTCGTCACGGGAGGACGCAAGATCGACGGCGAAGGCTATTATTTCCCGCCGACGATTCTCGACTGCGACGATGTCGCCTCGCCCTCGCTGATCGAGGAGTTCTTCGGGCCGGTCCTGTCCGTCGTGTCGTTCGAGACGGAGGCCGAGGCGCTGCGGCTTGCCAACGATACCCGTTATGGCCTGGCTTCCGGCGTTTTCACCCATAACCTGACCCGGGCGCACCGGCTGATGAAGGGGCTCCGTGCTGGGATCGTCTGGGTCAATACCTACCGCGTGGTCTCTCCGATTGCGCCATTCGGCGGTTTCGGCCTGTCGGGCCATGGTAGGGAAGGCGGTATGGCCGCGGCGCTCGATTATACCCGTACCAAGACGATCTGGCTCAGGACATCGGACGATCCGATCCCCGATCCCTTCGTGATGAGGTAGCGCCGATGTTTTACGAAATCCGCACCTATCGGCTGAAGAACGGCACCATCCCGCAATATCTCAAGGTCGTTGAGGAAGAAGGGATCGAGATCCAGAAGAGCCATCTCGGCACGCTCGTCGGTTACTTCTTTTCGGAGATCGGAACGATCAACGAGATCGTCCACATCTGGGCCTTTGCGAGCCTGGAAGACCGGGAGGCGAGGCGCCAGAGGCTTCTGGCCGATCCCCGGTGGCAGGCCTTCCTGCCCAAGATCCGCGATCTGATCGAGGTGGCGGAAAACAAGATTATGAAGCCAGCTAACTTTTCTCCCAGGAGCGAGGCGCACTGACGACATAAGGCATACCCGTAGGACAAACCAGAACAAGGATAAGGGAACATGAAAACAACATTTGCTTTGGCGGCAGTTGCCGCATTCGTGGCTGTGTCCGCACCGGCGCACGCCGACAACATGGTCTTCTCGAGCTGGGGAGGAACGACCCAGGACGCGCAGAAAGCCGCATGGGCCAGCCCGTTCACGGAGAAGACCGGTATCACCGTCGTACAGGATGGGCCGACGGATTACGGCAAGCTCAAGGCCATGGTCGAGGCTGGCCAGGTCACCTGGGACGTTGTCGACGTCGAAGGCGACTATGCCGCTCAGGCTGGCAAGAATGGCCAGCTGGAAAAACTCGATTTCTCCGTCATCGACAAATCCAAGCTCGATCCGCGCTTCGTGACCGACTATTCGGTCGGCAGTTTCTATTATTCCTTCGTGATCGGCTGCAATGCCGATGCCGTCAGCGCCTGCCCGAAGACCTGGGCGGATCTGTTCGACACGACGAAGTTTCCGGGAAAGCGCACATTCTACAAATGGTCGGCTCCCGGCGTGATCGAAGCGGCGCTGCTTGCCGACGGCGTGGCCGCCGACAAGCTCTACCCGCTTGATCTAGACCGCGCCTTCAAGAAGCTCGACACGATCAAATCGGATATCGTCTGGTGGTCGGGTGGCGCACAGTCGCAGCAGCTTCTGGCATCCGCCGAGGCTCCCTTCGGCAGTGTCTGGAATGGTCGCATGACCGCGCTTGCGGCGAGCGGTATCAAGACCGAGACCTCGTGGGAACAGAACATCACCGCTGCGGATTCGCTCGTCGTGCCGAAGGGTTCGCCGAACGCGGAAGCCGCGATGAAGTTCATTGCAATGGCGACCGCGGCCGAACCGCAGGCCGCCCTTGCAAAGGCCACCGGATATGCACCAATCAACGTTGACTCGGCCAAGCTGATGGATCCGGAGACGGCCAAGACCCTGCCGGATCGGCAGACGGCCAGCCAGGTGAATGCCGACATGAACTACTGGGCTGATAATCGCGATGCCATCGGCGAGAAGTGGTACGCCTGGCAGGCGAAATAGCCTGAAACTTAAGACGGATGGGCACGGCGAATGTTCGCCGTGCCTCCCGCAGCGTCGGTGCCCATTTGTTGGACCTCGGCGCCTGCGGAAATTGACGGGTGGGAAGGACTGTCATGGCGACATATAGCGATGCCTCCGGCGCAATTGCGCCCCTGCCAAAGGTGCGCAGGGCAACAGGTTTTGGCGGGGTCCTTCCGGCTCTCGCCTTCGTGACGATCTTTTTCATCGCGCCGGTGGCGGTGCTCTTGTTGCGAAGCGTTCTGGAACCCGTGCCGGGCTTTGGAAACTATGCGCAGCTGATCGGGTCCGCGACCTATCTCAAGATCTTCGCCAATACCTTCATCGTCTCGGGTCTCGTCACGGTGATTTCGCTGCTGATCGGATTTCCCGTTGCCTGGGCGCTGGCAATCATGCCCGGGCGCCTGACCTCGGTGATCTTTGCGATCCTGCTCCTGTCAATGTGGACCAACCTGCTTGCCCGCACCTATGCCTGGATGGTGCTTTTGCAGCGGACGGGGCCGATCAACAAGATGCTGATCGGAATGGGGCTGATCGACAAGCCCTTAGCACTCGTCAACAATCTGACCGGGGTCACGATCGGCATGACCTATATCATGCTGCCCTTCATCATCCTGCCGCTCTACGGCGTGATCAGGAAGATCGACCCGTCGACCCTGCAGGCGGCAGCACTTTGCGGCGCCAATCGGTGGCAGTGCCTGACCCGTGTCCTGCTGCCTTTGGCCATGCCCGGCATGGCAGCCGGTGCCCTCATGGTTTTCGTCATGTCGCTTGGTTATTTCGTCACGCCATCGCTTCTCGGCGGCACTGCGAACATGATGCTCGCAGAGCTGATCGCGCAATTCGTGCAGTCGCTGGTCAACTGGGGAATGGGAGGTGCCGCGGCGCTGGTGCTCCTCGTGGTGACCCTGCTGCTTTATGCCGTGCAGCTGCGCTTCGTCGGCAACCAGAACCCGGGAGGGCGTTGACATGTTGCTCAATTTCGACCGGCTCGGCTGGTGGAAATATATCCTGCTGGCGATCACGCTTCTGACTGCGGCCTTTCTGCTGCTGCCGATCGTCTTTATCGCGGCGCTCTCCTTCGGCTCCTCGCAATGGCTGATCTTTCCGCCGCCCGGCTGGACGTTTCAGTGGTACAGCGAGCTCTTTGCCGATCCGCGCTGGCTGGAATCGGCCTGGACGAGCTTCAAGATCGCGGTCATCGTGACGATCCTGTCGGTGCTGCTCGGGCTCGTGACCTCCTTCGGGCTGGTGCGCGGTTCGTTCCTGTTCCGCGATGGGCTGAAAGCGCTGTTCCTGACGCCGATGATCCTTCCCGTCGTGGTTCTTGCGGTCGCCCTTTATGCCTTCTTTCTGAGGATCGGCCTCGGCGGCACGTTGGCAGGCTTCGTCATTTCGCACCTCGTTCTCGCGCTGCCCTTCTCGATCCTCTCGATCTCAAGTGCGCTGGAGGGCTTCGACAAGTCGATCGAGGACGCGGCGGTTCTGTGCGGTGCCTCGCCTCTGGAAGCAAAGATCAGGGTCACCCTGCCGGCGATCAGCCATGGGCTGTTTTCGGCGGCAGTCTTTTCGTTCCTGACATCCTGGGATGAGGTGGTGGTGGCGATCTTCATGTCCAGCCCGACCCTGCAGACGCTGCCGGTAAAGGTATGGGCGACGCTGCGGCAGGACCTGACGCCGGTTGTCGCCGCGGCGTCGACCCTTCTCATCCTTTTGACGATCATCTTGATGGCGCTGGTTGCCGTCGTGCGTAAGGTACTGAAACAATGAGAGAACCATTCCTTCAGATCTGCGGAATACGCAAGGAATACGGCCCGGTCGTCGCCGTCCACGACGTCAATCTCGACGTTCGGCGCGGCGAGTTTCTGACCTTTCTCGGACCGTCCGGATCCGGGAAAAGCACGACGCTTTATATCCTGGCTGGTTTTGAAACGCCGACGAAAGGCGACATCACGCTGGAGGGCAACACCCTGCTCGCGACGCCATCGCACAAGCGCAACATCGGCATGGTGTTCCAGCGCTACACCCTGTTTCCGCATCTCACGGTTGGTGAAAACATCGCATTCCCGCTGAAGGTCAGGCGCAAGTCCAAGGCCGAGGTCGACAGCAAGGTGAAGGAGATGCTGCGCCTCGTCCGGCTCGAAGGCTTCGAGGATCGCAAGCCTGCGCAAATGTCCGGCGGTCAGCAGCAGCGCGTCGCCCTTGCCAGAGCCCTTGCCTATGATCCACCGGTGCTTCTGATGGACGAGCCGCTGTCGGCGCTCGACAAGAAGTTGCGCGAGGAAATCCAGCATGAGATACGCCGGATCCATCAGCAGACCGAAGTGACGATCCTCTATGTCACGCACGACCAGGAGGAGGCGCTGCGGCTCTCCGACCGGATCGCCGTCTTTTCCAAGGGCGTCATCGACCAGATCGGCACGGGGCCGGAACTCTACGCCAATCCGCGGACCCGCTTCGTTGCCGAATTTATCGGTGACAGCGACTTCATTTCATGCGACCTGCTGTCATCCTCCGATGGGCAGGCCAGCATTTCGCTTGGCGGCGGGAGCGTCTTCAATCATATTCCCGTGCATGGAAAAGGAACCTCCGGGACGAGGGCGGCCTTGATGCTGAGGCCAGAGCGCATTCGGTTGTCGCGCAACCAGGCGGCGGGAGCGGGTCTTGCCGCAACGGTCAGCGACATTACCTTCCTCGGCAACAATATTCACGTCTCGACCGAGACGGCGACGGGTGAGGCGCTGGCGGTTCGCCTGCCGTTCGGTCACGAGGCTATCGCGGGGCTCAGTCGTGGCGATATAGTCCATCTGAATTTCGATCCCGGTGCCGCTCACGTATTCTGTTGAAAGTTGTCATATGAAGCTCGATGATCCCTCGCTGTTCCTCCAGGCATGCCCCATCGCCGATCGCTGGATCGAAGCGGAAGGCCGCAAGGCGGCGACGGTCCGCAATCCGGCCACCGGCGAGCCGCTGGGGGTGGTCCCTGACCTCGGTGCGGCGGAAACGGAGGACGCCATCCGCGCTGCCGTGATTGCCCAGAGGCTTTGGGCGAAGAAGACCGCCGGGGAGCGCGCCGCCGTTCTGAAGGCTTGGCACCGCCTGATGATCGAAAACCGCGACGATCTGGCGATGATCCTGACGCTGGAGCAGGGAAAGCCGCTGGCCGAGGCCAAGGGGGAGATCACCTATGGTGCGAGCTTCATCGAATGGTTCGCGGAAGAGGCGAGGCGCATCAACGGCGAGACCATCCCGGGGCATCAGGCCGACAAGCGGATCCTCGTCTTGCGCCAACCGGCAGGCGTGGTGGCGGCGATCACGCCCTGGAACTTTCCGAACGCGATGATCACCCGCAAGATCGGCCCCGCGCTTGCCGCCGGCTGTGCCGTGGTTCTCAAGCCGGCGCTGCAGACGCCATTCTCCGCCATTGCGATCGCCGTTCTCGCTGAGCGCGCCGGCCTGCCGCCGGGGCTTCTCAACATCGTCACGGGCGATGCAGCGGCAATTGGCGGGGCGCTGACGGCAAGCCGTGACGTTCGGGTTCTGACATTCACGGGCTCCACCCGGACGGGCGAGCTGCTTTACCGGCAATGCGCGCCGACGATCAAAAAGCTCGGCCTTGAACTTGGCGGCAATGCACCCTTCATCGTGTTCGACGACGCCGACCTCGACGCTGCCGTCGAAGGCGCGCTCATCGCCAAGTTCCGCAACAACGGCCAGACCTGCGTCTGCGCCAATCGGCTTTATGTCCAGGACGGCGTCTATGAGGCATTTGCCGCCAAGCTCGCCGCGGCGGTTTCGGGCTTGAAGGTCGGCAACGGTCTCGACCGCGACGTCGTGCTTGGCCCGCTGATCGACGACAATGCCGTCGCCAAGGTCGAAAGCCATATCCGCGATGCCGTTTCAAAGGGCGCCGGGATCGTTTCAGGGGGCAAGCGCCACGCGCTGGGCGGCCATTTCTTTGAGCCGACGATCCTGCGCGATGTCGCTGCCGGCATGCAGGTCGCCCGCGAGGAAACCTTCGGGCCGCTTGCACCGCTGTTTCGTTTCCGCGACGAAGAGGACGTCATCGAACAGGCAAACGACACCGAGTTCGGGCTTGCTTCGTATTTTTACGCTCGCGATCTGTCGCGGGTATTTCGCGTCGCGGAAGCCCTCGAATACGGGATGGTCGGCGTCAATACCGGTCTCGTCTCGACGGCTGAGGCTCCGTTCGGCGGCGTGAAAATGTCGGGCCTCGGTCGCGAAGGGTCGCGGCACGGATTGGACGAATATACCGAGCTTAAATATGTATGCCTGGGCGGCATTGCCTGAACTGGTCGGGAGAACGCATGCAAGCTTTCGGGCGACGTTCGCTTCAGAACCGATGTTCCGCTCCCTCGACCGGATTTGCCCAGACCGTCATGCCAGGCGCAAACGGCGTCTCGCCTTCGGTGCGCACGACCATCTCGCCGAGCTCGGGGATGTCGAGGTAAAGGATCGCGTCGGCGCCAAGCCGCTCCACATGCCGGATCCTGCCCTGCCATTGCCCGACACCTTCCGAAAGCCTGATATGTTCCGGGCGAATGCCGTAGGTCGCGCAGTTCATTCGCCGTGCTATCTCGCCGCCATAGAGGTTCATCTTCGGGCTGCCGATGAAGCCGGCGACGAAGGGTGTCGCCGGATTGCGGTAGAGTTCCATTGGACTGCCGATCTGTTCGACCGCGCCGCCCTTCAGGACGACGATCTTGTCCGCCATCGTCATGGCTTCGACCTGATCGTGGGTGACATAGATCATCGTCGATTTCAGGCGGGCATGCAGATCGGCGATCTCAAGGCGCATCTGGGCGCGGAGCGAAGCGTCGAGATTGGAGAGCGGCTCGTCGAACAGGAAGACCTTGGGATCGCGGATGATCGCGCGGCCGATGGCGACGCGCTGCCTCTGGCCGCCGGAGAGCGCTTTCGGCTTTCTCTCCAGCAACTGGGTGAGCTGCAGCGTTTCAGCCGTCGCCGCGACCTTGGCGGCGATTTCCGCCTTTGGGCGGCGGGCGAGCGAAAGGCCGAAGCCGATATTCTCGGCAACGGTCATATGCGGGTAGAGCGCGTAGCTCTGGAACACCATGGCAATACCGCGCTCGGAGGGTTCGGCATAGGTCACGTCCTTGCCGCCGATGGTCAGCGCGCCTGACGTTGTTTCCTCCAGGCCGGCGATGATCCGCAGCAGCGTCGACTTTCCGCAGCCAGACGGGCCGACGAAAACGACGAACTCGCCCGAGGCAACCTCCAGATCGATCCCCTTGATGACTTCAAGTGCGCCAAAACTCTTGCGAACCTGCTTGAGAGTGAGCTCAGCCATTCGGTTACCCTTTTACTGCGCCTGATGTCATGCCGGCGACGATCTGCCGGTTGAAGAAGATGAAGACGACCAGCGGCGGGATCGTCACGAGGAGGATATTCATGAAGAGAAGATTGTACTGGCTCGTATACATGCTCTGGAAATTATAGAGCGTCAGCTGCACGGTCACGTTCTCCTTGCCGGGAAGGTAGTAGAGCGGGTTGGTAAAATCGTTGAAGATCGCGATCGACTGCACGACGATGTTGGTGACGGTCACCGGCTTCAGCAGCGGCAGGATCACTCTGAAGAAAATCTGCCGGGGCTTGGCGCCATCGATCAGCGCCGCCTCGTCGAGGTCGCGGGGTATGGTCGAAATGAACGACCGGTAGAGCAATGTCGAGAACGAGAGATTATAGGCGACCTGGATCAGGATCATCCCGGTCACGGTCTTGAAGAGACCGATCTCCTGTAAGAGGCCGATGGTGGGGACGACGGCTGGGGGCATCATCAGACCCATGAACAGGGCAATGGAGGCCACCCTGTTCCAGACGGTCTTGCGGCGCTGCATCACATATCCGACCATTGCCGACAGCAGGATCAGGATCGTGACGGAGACCACGGTGATCAGCGTGGAGTTGAAATAGGCGAGCGCGAGCTGGTAGTCGCGCGCCTTGAACACGGCGATCAGATTATCCCAGAACAGCCACTGCTCGGGCAGTTCGAAATCAAGGCGAGAGGCTTCGGATTTCGATTTGACCGCCTGGAGAGCGACGAAAACGAAAGGCATGACGAAGATGACGGCCGCCACCGCAAGGGCTATCGCGCCGGTCACGTAAGGGCGGACGCTTCTCATTCCTCGACCTCGCGCCGGTTGAACCACAGGGTGAATGGCAGGATGATTATGGCGATCAGCGCGAACAGGATGACGTTTCCGGCCGTCGACAGACCGTAGAAACCCGCCTGGTACTGCTTATAGATGACCGAGGCGATCACGTCGGAGGAGAAACCAGGCCCGCCGCGGGTCATGGCCCATATCAGGTCGAAGGATCGAAGCCCGCCGATCAGCGACAATGTCACCACGATGACAGTGGCGGGACGCACGAGCGGGAGGGTGATCCGGAAAAATTGCTGGAGACGCGTGGCCCCGTCAATCCTTGCGGCCTCATAATAATCGGGGCTGATCGCGGCAAGCCCGGCGATGAAGATCAAGGTGGCGAGGCCGACACCCTTCCAGACATCGACCAAAGCCACCGAAAAAAGCGCCAGCGCCGGATTGGTGAGCCACCCAGGTCCTGGAATGCCGAGCGTTTCCAACGTGACATTGATGATGCCCCTGGTCGGATGCATCATCACCGTGAAGGTGATGCCGATGCCGATCGTCGAGACCAGGACGGGAAAGAAGACCAGCGTGCGCAGGAAGCCGCGGGCGAAGATATTGCTGGTCAGCAGCACGGCGAGCAGCAACCCGCAGACCGTCTTCAGGCCGGAGGTCGTCACGGCGTAGATCAGTGTGTTGACGAGCCCTTTGACCAGAAACGGTTCGGAAAAGAACTGCTGAAAATTTTCGAGCCCGATGAATTCGGCGGTCGAAAGATCCCAGCGCGTCAAGCTGAACCAGAGAGAGGATACGGTGGGAACGAGAAAGAGCACGCCGTAGATGATGGCGGCGGGAATGAAAAACCACAGCGGGTAGGGCGATTTGCGCGAACGGCGGCGTGTCTCGGTCATATCAATCTCTTCGATCGGGTGGAACCTCGCTCCATCAGGAGCGAGGATAACTTGCCCGAAAGACCGCTACCAGTTGGGCAGGCCAAGCTGCTTGGCCTGCTTGCGCACATCGTCGTCATAGAGTTTCGCCGCGTCGGCCGGCTGGCGAATACCGGAGCCGACTTCGACGGTGATCTGCTCGAGAGCCGGTCCCTTGATTGGCGAAACGAATTCCAGCGCCGGGGTCGTCTTGTCCTTGGCCTCGAAATAGGGGAGCATGTCCTTTATCGCAGGCGGCACGCTAGCTGGCAGGTCGCAGCCGTCGATCAGAGAAGGCCCCTGAACGGCATTGGTTTCCACCATGATCTTGCAGGCCTCGACGCTTCCGGCGAAATCGACGAATTTCCGCGCTTCCTCGGCGTGCTGGCTGGTCAAGGGAATGTAGAGGGCGGGCGGCATCCAGACCGTCAAACCGTTGGTTGCGGCGTCGTCGCTCGGCTGGGCGAAAAAGCCGACATCGTTGAGGTTTTCGGGATAATTCTGTTTGAGCGCGCCGACCGCGAAGCTCAGCATCGGATAATGCGCCGCCTCGCCGGTTGCCACCATTCTCAGGCCATCGTCGTAGCTTGCCGCGCCGAAATCGTCGTTCATCAGACCGGCGTCGTGAACGTCCTTCAGCCGTTCGAAGCCCTTCAGGGCCGCAGGCGTCTCGGCGTATTTTGCCTTGTTGGCGGTATAGTCTGCGGCGAAGTTCGGCACGGCAGCGTGCAGGTTGTAATAGTCAGCCAGAACGAACAACTGCGAGGTCCAGGTATCGCGATAGGTCTGCGCCACGGCGACCTTTCCTGACGCTTTGACCTTCGCGTTGTTCGCCATGAAGTCCGCCCATGTCTTCGGGACGGAGAGGCCAAGCTCCTGGTAGATTTTCCTGTTGTAGAGGATCCCGCCCGCCATCGCCGTGCCGAAGGGAACGCCGTAGAGCTTGCCATCGGCACGGACGACCGATTTGAAACCGTCGTCGACCTTCGCCTGCGACGAGAGATCGCTCAGATCGACAAGCGTCTGTGTCGGCTTCAGCGCCTGTAGCAGCGAGCCGGAATTGTAGAGGAACACATCGGACATCTCCCCCGTCGCCAGGCGCGTCTTGATGATGTTGTCGCCCTCGCCACCGCCGGCCCGCGGCTCGATTTCAATCGTCACGTCGGGTGCCTTTGCCTGATAGGCGGCAACCAGTGCCTCGGCCGCCGCGACGGTGTCGGGGTTGTTGTCGATCAGGAATGACAGCGTGGTTTCTGCATGCGACGGGCCAGCCGCGGCCAGTGCCAAAAGCGCGGAGGCGCCCGCAAGAATGAGTTTTATCCGATGTGTCATGACGTTCCTCCTCTGAACGATGCGACGTGTATGCTCCTCAAGAATTGGGTAGGGAAAAGACCAGCTGGTGTGTCCCGGGGGGAAGAATGGCTTCCGCGACGACAGGTTCTCCATTGAGCGACGGGTTTTGATGCCGTTTTCCAGGTCGGAACCGGCCGATGCAGCCTTTCGGAAGCGTCAGCACATAGGTGATCTTGTTGCCGTCGCATTGCCAGCCGGCCTCTATGCGCCCCTGGCTGCTATCATGATGGGCCGAAACCGGTGAAAGGGACGGAATCGGCGCCGGATCGACGATCACCTCGGTAAATCCGGGCGCGCTCGGGCTCGGCGAAATTCCGGCGAC
Organism: Rhizobium sp. WSM1274; assembly: GCF_025200775.1. Classification (NCBI taxonomy): domain Bacteria; kingdom Pseudomonadati; phylum Pseudomonadota; class Alphaproteobacteria; order Hyphomicrobiales; family Rhizobiaceae; genus Rhizobium; species Rhizobium sp. WSM1274. The sequence continues at coordinate 42,076 of NZ_CP104141.1, forward strand.
GCTTTCGAACAGCCACTGACAGACCGCGCCATAGGCATAGTGGTTGTAGCTGTTCATGTCGGGTTCGTAGATGGTGCCGTCAGGCGCCATGGAATCCCAGCGCTCCCAGATCGTCGTCGCTCCCTTCGAGACCTGGTAGAGCCAGCCCGGCACATCCTCCTGCAGGAAGACCTTTTCGGCCAGATCGTCCATGCCGAGCTTCGTCAGCGCCGGCAGCAGGGCGGGCGTGCCGATGAAGCCGGTGCCGATCTTGTAGTCTGCATCGATGATCACCTGCCGGAAATGCTGCTGTGCGGCTTGCGTGTGCTCCGCCGGTATCAGGTCGTGGAGGAAGGCCAAGGCATAGGACGTCTGGTCATTATGCGCGAGCCGTCCCGCCGGCGTGATGAACTCGTTGGTGAATGCCCGCCGGATCTCGCTTGCGCGCTGTTTCATCTTCTCTTCAAGCGCATGCTCGCCGAGAATGGCTGCGATCCTTGCCAGAAGGTCGGTCGAGATGAAGTGGTAGAGCGTCGCCGCGCAATCGTCGGCGATCGTCGGACGAGGCTTTCGATTGTCGCCGACCGGTTGCAGCCAGTCGCCGAAAGTGAAACCTCGGGCCCCCCAATGCGAGGGCGGACGCACGAGCGGACCGTCCGAGATCGACCAGACGAAATCGACCCAGCGCACCATGGAATCCAGGCACTCCGACAGGACGGCCCGGTCGCCGTAATGCGTGTAGAGTACCCAAGGAATCACGACGATCGCGTCGCCCCAGCCAGTCGAACCGGCATAGCCCGGGAAATTGGCCGGATGCAGACGCGTCGGATCCGGCGAAAAATGTGAGACGGCGCCATCCTCGCGTTGATCGGCCATCACATCCCGCAGATACTTCCTCAGGAAGAATTGGCTGTCGCTCAGCCAGCATGCGGTTGCGGCAAAGACCTGGGCGTCGCCCGTCCAGCCCAAGCGCTCGTCGCGTTGCGGGCAATCGGTCGGTACTTCGACGAAATTGGCGCGCTGCGACCAGATGGTATTCTCGACGAGGCGATTGACCAGTGTATTGCCCGAGGTGAAACCGCCGGCGGGCTCGGGCACCGACGAGATCGGGATGGACGCGATTGCAAGGATCTTCGCATCGCCCTTGATCGTTACCCTGGCATAGCGGAAGCCGTGGAAGGTGAAATGCGGTGCGTAGGTTTCATCGCCGTCTCCCCGCAGCGTGTAGACAGTGTGCGCGGTGGCCGTGCGATAGTTGCGATTGTCGAAATGACGATCGGGGCCGAGTACCTCCGAATGCTCCACCCGAATTTCGGCGCCGGCGGTGCCGCGGACTGTATATCTGACATAGCCGCCGGAATTCTGGCCGAAATCGTAGACCGTCCTGCCCTCATCGTCGGTCCAGCTGTCGACCGGGGCGAGTGGCCGCAACTCGCGCACGGCAGCCGTTTCATGCGCGACGAGCAGTTCCCTGTCGAATGGCAATCGTTCGGTGCCGTGGCTCTCCAAGTAGTTTTCGTGGCGGGCATCGTAGATTTCGCCGAAGTAGATCCCCGACTTCAGGATCGGCAGAATACCGCTTCGCCATGTGGTGTCGGTGGAAAGAACGGTGCCATCCGATCCGATCAGATCGGCAATGGCGCCGATCCTGTCGCCCCAGCAATTTGGGATTGCCTGGGCGCCCCACATCAAAGGCGACCGGTACCATCCGTCGGCAAGCCAGATCTCGATCCGGTTGAGGCCCGGCTTGAACAGGTTCGAGACGTCATATCGCTGATAGGCAAGGCGATCGTCGTAGTTCGTCCAGCCCGGGGTCAACAGGTCGTTGCCGACACGAACGCCGTTGATGAAGCAGCGGTAGAGGCCAAGTGCGGAGATAAAGAGCTCGACGGGAAGCTTGGCGCCGTCATGTTCGAAAGTCTTGGAGACGAAGCTTGCGGCCGTTCCCTGACCGCCATCCGATAGTGGCGCGATCATTTCCCCCGACCAGGCACGCGAAACGAGGTTGCCGCCGATGGCTGCCGGCTGAAAGTTCATCAAGTCCTCCCGAATGTAGAACGTTCTCCATATAACGTTCTACATTTTCTTCGGAAGCGCAATAGAATTTTCGTTGCCAGTCTGCCATGGTGGTTCTGCGGACGATGTTGACGACCCGCAGCAAGCCAGAGATTTCATGCCAATCGAAGACAAACAAAAGCCGCAACGAAACGATCGCGTGACGATCCGGACCGTGGCAACTCACGCAGGCGTATCGGTCGCAGCGGTTTCCAAGGTGATGCGAAATGCCTATGGCGTCAGCGATGCGCTGCGCGCAAGGGTGATTGATGCCATCGAGGCACTCGCCTATCGCCCCTCGCGGGCGGCACGCGGGCTGCGTGGCCGGAGTTTCACCATCGGAGTGCTCCTGATCGATATCCGCAATCCCTTCCTTCCGGAGGTGATTGCCGGCGTGAACGAGGTGCTTGGACCTTCGCATTACCAGGCGATGATCGGCGTCAGCGATGCGCGCGTGCAGTTGGAGACGTCGTTGATCGAGTCGATGATCGACTACAAGATGGACGGCCTTATCCTTGTTGCGCCGCGTTTGCCCTCGGAGATTCTGGCGAAGTTCGCAGTCCAGATACCGATCGTCGCGGTCGGCTACCACGATGCCAGCGCCACGGCCTTCGATACCGTCAATGCCGACGATCAGCGCGGCGCGGAGATCGCCGTGGAAGCGCTTTTAGCCTGCGGCTATCGCGACATCGAAATGCTCAGCCTTGGCGAGCGCCAGGGGCACGCGGTCTCTGTCGTCCGCCAGCGTGAGATCGGGTTCCGCCGTGCGATGCAGCGTGGCGGGCTCGGCTCCTCGCCAGCGATCGGCAAAATTCCGATTGCTTCGCCAAAACGGGAAGAGGCGATGCGAAGGTTCCTATCGAGGAAGGATAGACCGCGCGCCGTGTTCTGCTGGAGCGATCTCGACGCGATCACCCTTCTGAGCTTGGCTATGGAGATGGGGGTGCGCGTGCCCGAAGACCTCGCCGTCATCGGATACGACAATTCGTCGACCGCAGCACTTGGCCTCGTCAATCTCGCAAGCATCGACCAGTCGGGCAGGGAGCTCGGCCAGATCGCTACCCGGGCCCTCATTTCCAGAATAGAAGGCCGTACCGCTTCCGAGCATATTTTCCAGATACCGTCGCTGGTCAGCCGCAACAGCCTGACCCGTCCTGGCAATTCCACGGACAGATAATAGCGACGGCGGCCGGCTTGCCTGTGTTGCTTGCCGTCGTTTTCAGTCGGATTGAAGGGGGCTGCCGCAAGACTGCCGCACGACCAGGCGACACGGCAATCTGGTGATGCCGGCAGGGACCGGTTCACCCTTGGAGAGGCTGAGAATTGCCAGGCCGGCGCGATGGCCCAGTTCCTTCAACTCCATGTCGATGGTGGTCAGCGGCGGGCGCGTTTGCCGTGCGACGACCTCCCAATTGTCGAACCCGACCACGGCGACATCCGTGGGAATCTCCACATTGAGGTCGCGCAGCGCGTCGATGACGCCGCGGGCGATCTCGTCACTGCCGCAGAAGATGGCGTCGGGCTTTGCGCCGGGCCGGGCAAACACCGTCTGGACGGCTTCGTGACCCCATTCCTCCGACCACTCGCCGAACATCGGTTCGGCACCGCCGCCACAGGCGTCGAGATAGGATTGGGCGCGGATGCGAGCGGCTAGGTAATCCCGCGGGCCGGTGATGTGCAGGATCCGCGACCGGCCCAGTTCCTTGAGATGGTCGACGGCGAGGCGCGCCCCCTGTTCGTCGTCCGGAAAGAAGGTGACGCTGTCGGCCGGTCCCTCGGCAAAGACGTAGACGACGGGTATCGGCAAGCGGGACAACTGGACCGGCGGCTCGAGGTCAAGGCGCGTCGCGGTGAATATGATGCCGTCGACCTGCCTGTCGAGAAGCGCCTCCAGGTGCAGCTGGGCGAGCCTCGGATCATTGTTCGTGGCGCAGAGGAAGACGGACACGCCGTGATCGACGAGCACTTCCGACACCCCGGCCGCCATCGGCAGCGTCAGTCTGCCATAGGTGTCGTTGGTCAGCATGCCGATCGCATGGCTTCGCTTGCTCAGCAACCCACGGGCGAGTGCATTGGGCCGAAACCCGATCTCCTCTGCCACGCGCCGGACCCGTTCGCGCGTCTCCGCATTCGTCCGGCCGGTGCCGTTCAGCGCGTTCGACGCCGTCGAAATGCTGACGCCCGCAGCCTTCGCCACGTCGTAGATCGTCCGTCTCCGATCACCGGTATTCTTCAGACCACGCCTCGTCTTCAATTCATGCTAAAAGCTTTTAGCAGAAAAAATCGTGCTGTTAAAAGGTTTTATCAATCGCATGCCAGATTTATGCACACAGACTGTCGACACCAAAAAAATTCTGATTTAACGTCCGTTTCGTCCGAAGGCCTGAGGCCTGAACGAGAAAAGGGGAACAAGCATGCTTCGACTGAAAACAACGATCACTGCTCTTGCGCTGCTGGCAAGCTCTTCTCTCGCCAGCGCCGAAGAAATCACCCTATGGGTGCGCACGTCCTCCGGCGCCGTCCTTCAGGGACTGGCCGACAAATACAACGCATCGCACTCCGACAAGGTCAACGTCACCCAGATAACAGCCGAGCAGATGGTGCCGAAGCTGGGTGCGGCAATTGCCGGCAGCGCGGCTCCCGACGGCGCCGTGCTCGACCTGATCTATCTCCCGACCTTTGCCGCGGCGGATGGTCTCGAGGATATCTCCGACTTCGTGAAGGGCTTGCCTTATTCCTCCGCCATGAGCCCGTCCCACATCCGTCTTGCCACCTATGACGGCAAGATCTACGGCGTGCCGGCACTGCCGGATGCCTCGATCATCGCCTACAATACCGATCTCTTCACCAAGGCCGGCCTCGACCCCAACAAGGCGCCGGCATCGATGGAAGAGATTGCCACGGACGCCAAGAAGATCGCCGCGCTCGGCAACGAGACCTACGGCTTCTATTTCGTGGCGAATTCGGGAAGCTGGCTGATCTACGACTTCCTGCCGCATCTTTGGGCCGCCAATGCCGATGTGCTGAGCGATGATGGCCGTAGCGCCACCGTCCATACGCCGGCGCTGCGCGAGACCATCGCCGCCTATCGCGATATGTGGAGGGCTGGTGCGATCCATCCGACCTCGCGGTCGGGCAATGGCAACAATGCCGTCGAGGCCTTCGCCTCGGGCAAGGTCGGCATCCTGATGACCGGCTCCTACATCGTCAATCTGCTGACCAGCAAATATCCCGACGTGAAGTTCGCCGTTGCGCCGATCCCGGGGCCGGAGGGTGGTGCATCGAGCTTTGCCGGCGGCGACACGCTGTCCCTGATAAAGGGCATCAGCGGCGAGAAGAAGAAGGTCGCGCTCGACTTCGTCAATTTCTACATGCAGCCCGAGCAGCAGGTCTATATCACCCAGGAATCGGGCATGCCGTCGCGCACCGACCTCGCCGCGGAAGCCTATGCGAAATTCGACCCGCGCAATCTCGTTGCCTACGATATCCTCGCCAAGGCGCGCACGCCCTACACTTTTTCGTCCGATGAACTCTTCGTCAGCCGCACCGGTCCCTTCCTCAATCTGATCCAGGGCACGATCTTCGGCGACGACGTCGACGGAACGATCGCTAAAACGCAGGCCGACTTCACCCGCATCCTCGAACGCACCAATCCGAACTGAGCCCGATGGGCTTCGGCAGGGTATCTGTGGATGTCCTGCCGTTTCCTTCACATCTCGACGTTCAAACGGAAGGAGGAGTTGCGGTGATATCCTCGACACTTCGCAACCGGAGGCGCGCAGTCGCAGCCGGAGAGCCCGAGCCGAAGGGTTGGCTCGGCCTTGCCTTCATCCTGCCGGGCTTGCTGTTCATCGTCGTGCTCTTCCTCGTGCCGCTTGTCATGACGGTCTGGATGAGCTTCTACAATTGGCCGCTTCTCGGCCGGACGAAGTTCATAGGCCTTTCCAACTATGCCGAACTGATCAGCGACACCCAGCTCTGGCATTCCCTAGGTTTCACGCTGCTCTACACGGTGCTCGTCACGGCTGCGATCTTCCTGGTGGCCTTTCCCCTGGCGCTGCTCGTCGACCGGCCGCTGCGGATCGCCGGCTTTTTCCGCACGATCTATTTCATGCCTGTTGTCATCGGCTTCGGGGCGGCCTCGACATTGTGGATGTGGCTGCTCAATCCCGATAGCGGCGTCTTTGCGCAGTTGTTGCGCAGCGCGGGCATCATCGACAGCGCGCCGAGGCCGCTCGAAAGTTTCTGGCCAGCACTCGGCGTCGTCATCCTGATGGTCGTCTGGAAAACAGCGGGCTTCACGATGATCATTCTCCTGACCGGCCTTCAGAGCATATCGAACGACGTCATCGAAGCCGCCAGGATCGACGGCGCCAGCGTCTGGGGCCGGTTTCGCCGGATCACGCTGCCTTTGATGAGGAACTCGGTGGTGCTGGCGCTCGTCCTCAACGTCACTTCATCGATGCTGGCCTTCGATCAGTTCTTCATCATCACTCAGGGCGGCCCTGAGAACAGCACGATCTCCGCGGTCTTCTCGATCTATCTCGCCTCGTTTTCATCCTATCGTCTCGGTTATGGCTCGGCGATCTCCTTTGCCCTGCTCGTCGTCCTGGTGGCGATCAGCGCGATCCAGTTCGTCCTGCTGCGCCAGCGGCCGGAGGAGGGTTGATGGAACGGCTCAACCACAATCTCGCAGCGAAGCCGGCGAGCGAGCGGCTCGGTTATCTCGCTTTCGTTCTGACGGCATGCGTCTTTGCCATCTTCTTCGTGATGCCGATCGTCTGGTCCTTTGCCAATTCCTTCAAGCCCGCGGCCGCAGCACTTGCCGATCCGGCAGCGCTTTTCTCGAAGGCATTCTCGCTCGAGAACTACCGCCGCCTCGAGCATGTCGGCGCCGGCTGGTACGTCTATGCCGCCAATTCGGTGCTGATCGCGGCCGGAACGGTGATCCTGACAGTGCTCGTCGCGGTGCCGGCGGGATACGGCTTTTCGAAATTCCGCTTTCCCGGCCAGTCGCTGCTCTTCGTGCTGATCATGGCAACGATGATGATCCCGTTCCAGTCGATCCTGACGCCGCTTTTCCTGATCCTGAAAGTCTTCCGGCTGCAGAACAGCCTTCTCGGGCTGGTGCTGATCTACGTGACCTTCCAGCTTCCTTTTTCCGTCTTCATGATGCGCAACGCCTTCGATGCAGTGCCGAAGGCGCTGATCGAAGCGGCGCGGATAGACGCCGCGTCGCAGGCGACGATCCTGCGCCGGATCATGCTGCCGATCGCGCTTCCCGGTGTCGCCACCGTTGCGATGTTCGCCTTCCTGAATTCCTGGAACGAATTCCTCGCTGCCCTCATCTTTCTGTCCGATCAGAACAAGTTCACGCTGCCGATCATGCTGGTGAATGTTTCGTCGGGCATCTATGGCATCATCGACTGGGGCGCGCTTCAGGCCGGCATAGCCGTGACCATGGTCCCCTGCATCCTGCTTTTCCTTCTCTTGCAACGATATTACGTGCGCGGCCTGACGGCCGGCGCCGTGAAGTAACAGCGCTCGTCCCGCTCAGGAGTCCTCATGACCAGCTCACCTCGCTTTCAACCGGCACGCGCTGCGGGACGGCAGCGATACAGGCCTGCCGACCATTCCGGTGTCGTATTTGATGGCGGTTTCTGGCAGAGCTGGACGGAGACGGTTCGCAACGTCACCATCCCGACACAGCACAAGCGGCTGGAAGAGGAGGGCTTCCTCGAGGTGCTCGATTTTGACAAGCCGGCCGGGCCGCTGGTGCGCCCGATCCAGCCGAGCGGACTGTCGATGCAGCATTTCTTCGATTCCGATTTCGGCAAATGGATCGAGGCCGCAAGTTACACGCTGAAGGCTCACCCGAATGCTGCGCTTGAGGCGAAGATCGATGCTATCGTCGAAAAGCTCGAAAAAGGGCAGATGGCCGATGGCTACGTCAACAGCTGGTTCATTCGCCGCGAGCCGGACAGGCGCTGGACCAATCTGCGCGACCTGCACGAGATGTATTCGATGGGCCACTTGCTGGAAGGGGCCGTCGCCTACTACGAGGCGACGGGAAAGCGCCGTTTCCTCGACGTGATGATCCGCGCAGTCGACCATATCATGGAAACCTTCGGTGCCGAGCCCGGAAAGCTCAGGGGTTACGATGCCCATGAGGAAATCGAGTTGGCGCTGGTCAAACTCTACCGTGTGACGCGCGATCCGCGGCATCTGAAGCTTGCGACCTATTTCGTCGACGAACGCGGCCGGATGCCCTCGTATTACGACGAGGAGGCTCGCAGGCGCGGCGAGAACCCGGACGATTACGTCTACAAGACATATGCCTATAGCCAGGCCCATATGCCGGTGCGCGACCAGCACCAGGTCGTCGGACACGCGGTTCGCGCCATGTACCTCTTTTCTGCGATGGCGGATCTCTCCCGTGAGAACGACGATCCGACATTGAAGGAGGCCTGCGACCGGCTCTTCGACAACCTGGTCGGCCGCCAGCTCTACGTGACCGGCGGCCTTGGCCCCTCGGCATCCAATGAAGGGTTCACCCGGGAATTCGACCTGCCGAACGAGACGGCCTATGCCGAGACATGCGCAGCCGTCGCGCTCGGCTTCTGGAGCCATCGCATGGCGCAGATCGATCTCGACGGCAAGTTCACGGACAGGCTGGAAACGGTGCTCTACAACGGCGCGCTTTCCGGCATCTCACGCGACGGTGAACATTATTTCTATGAGAACGTCCTTGAAACCCACGGGCAGCACCGTCGGTGGAAATGGCATTACTGCCCCTGCTGCCCGACCAACATTGCCCGTTTCATCACGTCGCTCGGCCAATATTTCTATTCGACTGATGATCATGAGCTCGCCGTCCATCTCTACGGCACCAATTGCGCAGATCTCATAGTCGGCGACAGCTTCGTGCGCCTGGTCCAGGAGACGCAATATCCCTGGGATGGCGACATCAGCCTGCGGTTCGCCGTCGAGCGGCCAAGCCGGTTTCAGCTTCGTCTTCGCATCCCCGGATGGTGCAGGCAGGCGCAGATCTCGGTCAACGGCGTTGCCGTCGATCTCGATCAATGCGTGACGAAGGGTTATGCCGCAATATCAAGGGAATGGCAGAATGGTGACGAGGTCCGCATCGGCTTCTCGATGCCGGTCGAGCGCATCTACGCGCATCCTGCCGTCTCCGAAGACGGCGGACGCGTCGCGCTGCGGCGCGGGCCTGTCGTCTATTGCATCGAGGAGACGGACCTCGGCGGCGAGCCGCAGCGGCTCCGCCTGCCGGCATCTGAGGAAATTTCTGCCCGTTACGATGCCGCGCTTCTCGGCGGAGCGACCGTCCTCGAAGGCACCGCGCTCGAAGCCGATATAGCCGATTGGCAGAATGCACTCTATCGCACCGCGCCCTCCGCGCTGAAGGAGCGGCCCTTCACGGCGATCCCCTATCACCTCTGGGCCAATCGCGAGCCCGGAGCGATGGCGATCTGGTTGCAGGAGGTCTAGGAGAAAACCATGGCGCGGCTGGAACTCAAGAGCATCGTTAAATCCTATGGCATCTACGAGGCCGTCCGCGGCATCAGCCTTGACATCGAAGACAATGAATTCGTCGTTTTCGTAGGCCCGTCGGGATGCGGAAAATCGACGACATTGCGCATGATTGCGGGTCTCGAACACATCACCGGCGGCGAGATCGTCATCGGCGACCAGGTCGTCAACCGGCTCGGCCCGGGCAAACGTGACATCGCCATGGTCTTTCAGAACTACGCGCTCTATCCGCACATGACGGTGCGGGAGAATATTTCGTTCTGCCTGGAGCAGCAGAAGCTCGCCAAGAGCGAGATCGACGCGCGTATCATCAGGGCGGCGGAAACCCTGCATATCAGCGAGTTGCTCGGCCGGCGCCCGGGCCAGCTTTCGGGCGGCCAGCGTCAGCGCGTCGCGATGGGCCGCGCGATCGTGCGGAACCCGAAAGTCTTTCTCTTCGACGAGCCGTTGTCCAACCTCGATGCCAAGCTTCGCGTGCAGATGCGCACGGAGATCAAGCGGCTGCACCAGCTGTTGCCGACGACGACCGTCTACGTCACCCACGACCAGGTCGAGGCGATGACCATGGCGGATCGTGTCGTGGTGATGAATGGCGGCATCATCGAGCAGGCGGGGCCGCCGCAGGCGCTCTATCATCGTCCCGTCAGCCAGTTCGTCGCCGGCTTCATCGGCTCGCCGTCGATGAATTTCCTGTCCGCGACGCTGCTATCAGGAGAGAAGGGTCTCGTCGTCAAACTGACTGACGGCAGCGAGCTTGCCGTGCCGGGAGCGCGCGCCGGCGATTATGCCAGCCATGCCGGCAAACCAGTGGTGTTCGGGATCCGGCCGGAATCGATCACCGACCGCCAGGCCCGTCCTGGTTATGCCGACATCGAAGCCAAGATTGATCTTGTGGAGCCTCTCGGGCCGGAGACTATGGTCTATTTCGCGATCGGCGAGGCAAGTCTTTGCGCCTGCATCGATCCCGAGAGCGGGCCGAGGCCGATGTCGACGATGCCGCTTTCGTTCAACATGAACCAGATGCATCTGTTCGATCCGGCGACCGGCCGGTCGCTGGCGCTTGCCTGAACAGCAAACACGGAAAAGGCCGGCAACCGCGGGGTTGCCGGCTCGTTGATCAGGCAGCCTGACGGATCTTCGAAGGACGCGTGGCAGCGGCCTTCTCTACCATGGCGGTGACTTCGGCGCGGCGGGCGCCCGAAAGCGGCAGGCGCGGCAGGCGGACGCGCTCGGAGCCGCGGCCCATGATCTGCTCGGCAAGCTTGATCGACTGCACGAGATCGTGTTCGGCATCGAGGTGCAGAAGCGGCATGAACCAGCGATAGATCTTGCGGGCCTCTTCCCAGTCGCCGCGTTCGGTGGCGGCAACGAGCTGCACGGATTCCTCCGGGAAGGCGCTGGTCAAGCCCGAGACCCAGCCCTTGGCGCCGAGCATCAGGCCTTCGAGCGCGACGTCGTCGAGACCGGCAAAGATATCGAAACGATCGCCGAATTCATTGATGAGATCGGTGAAGCGGCGCGGATCCGGCGCACTTTCCTTGACCGCCTTGATGTTCGGCACGTCGGCAAGCACCTTCAGCACATCGGCGCCGATATTGACGCGGTAGGCCGGCGGATTGTTGTACAGCATGATCGGCAGCGAGGTCGCTTCGGCGACGGTGCGGAAATGCGCGATCAGCTCTTCGGGCTTCGGCACATAAACCATGGCCGGCAGCAGCATCAGGCCGTCGGCGCCGAGCTTTTCGGCGTCGCGGACGTAGGCGACGGCGCGGCGCGTGTCGAATTCGGACACGCCCGTCACCACGGGAACGCGGCCATTGACGACCTCGACGGCAGCTTTCAGGATCGTGCGCTTCTCCTCGGGGTCCAGCGAATTGTTCTCGCCACATGTGCCCATGACGATCAGCCCGTTGACGCCATCCTTTACAAGCGCGTCCTGGACGCGCTGGGTCGAGGGCAAATCAACGGAAAGATCATCGTTGAACTGTGTCGTTACGGCGGGAAATACGCCCTTCCATCCTGTGGTCATTGATCGAGCCTCGTTGAAACTAGTTGCCTTATATACAAACTGTCGACAAGATTCAATGATGTGAGCTTACAAATTTGAAGCCCCGAAGACCGACATTGCGAGAATCGGCCAAAACGAAATACAAGGCTCTAACGAAAGAGGGCGGACAAATGCGGAACGACGCGGAAAATGTGCGGGTGCGCGGCTCTGGCACGCAGAGCGTCTATGTGACGCTCAGGCAGGAAATCCTGTCGATGGCGCTGGAACCCGGCAGTCCGCTCGACGAGGTGCGGCTGTCGGAACGTTTCCGGATGTCGCGGACTCCCATTCGCGAGGCGCTGTTGCGGCTCGCTGCCGACGGGCTCGTCACGACGCTGCCGAACAGGAACACGATCGTTGCGACGATCGATTTCGCAAGCCTGCCCACCTATTTCGAAGCGCTGACGCTGATGTACCGGGTGACGACGCGCGGCGCGGCGCAACGGCGAAACGGCGAAATCATGAAGACCGTCCGCCGGCATCAGAAGGACTTCGCCGAAGCCGTTGCCGCGCGCGATGCCTATGCGATGATCGAGGCGAACCGCGAATTTCACGTCGCGATCGCCGAACTTGCCGGCAATTCCTATTACACGGCCTTCTTCGCCAGGCTGCTCGACGAGGGCCGCCGTATCCTGCGCCTTTACTACTCGACATTCGACGACCGTCTGCCGCGCCAGTATGTCGACGAACACGAGGAGATCATCGCCGCGATCGAGGCCGGTGACGTCGAGCGGGCCGACCGGCTGGCGATCGCCCACGCCGGGCAGATCGTCCGCCAGATCCAGGAATATATCGCCCGCGACCTCGACCGGCCGGTGGCGATCAGCATGTCCTGACGCGACGAGAGCAATGAACCGTTGGAGCCTCAGGAGGCGAGGGGGCCGCCTTGCTCCCTGACCAAGGTCATCATCCGGCGCAGGACAGCCGCCGACTGGCAAACACCGTCATGCTCGAATTCGTTGGTCACCACGTTGGCGACGTGGCGGGCTGTTTCGAGCGAAAGCCCGGCACGTATCAGCATGCCCGGTCAGGTGTATTCGGCCGCCATCGTCATCTCCTCATTTTTCATGTCGACATATTGCCTACAGCGGCATTAGTGTCGGTTCAAGATCCCGCTGCAAGGCGAGGGTTTCATCGATCTGGAAGCGCAGGAAAAGCAGGAAAACAACATGTCGTGGCAGCACCCCGTACCCCGCATCACTGAGGACGAACGGCAGAACCGCCTCGCCAGGCTTCGCACAATGGTCGAAGCCGAAGGATTGGCTGCGGTGCTTCTTGGGCCGACCGAAAGCCTGCATTACTTCACGGGGCTGGTCTGGCATCCGAGCGAGAGGTTCCTCGGCGCGCTCGTCACGCCCGCGACCATATCCTACATCGTTCCAGGGTTCGAGCGCAGCCGTGTCGAAACGCTGCCGCATCTGCCGGGGGAAATCCTGGTCTGGGAAGAGGAGGAGAGCAGCGCCGCTCTCATCGCCCGCCTTGTTGCCCAGGGCGGCAGACTTGCCCTCGACGATGGTTTGCCGCTTTTCTTCTATCATGCATTGGCAGCGGAGATGGGCGCGGCGAGGCTTGCCGATGGCGGGCGGCTGATCCGCGACCTGCGTTGCATCAAATCGGCCGCGGAGATTGCCCTCATTCAGTATGCGATGGACCTGACGCTTGACGTACACAGGCAAGCGCATGGCCTCTTGAAGCCGGGCATCAAATCATCCGAGGTGGTCGATTTCGTCGACCGGCAGCATCGCCAGGCCGGCGCCGATGCCGGCTCGACATTCTGCATCGTTTCCTTCGGCGCGGCGACCTCGCTTCCGCATGGCGCCGACGGCGATCAGGTCCTTGGTCGTGACGACGTCATTCTCATCGATACCGGCTGCCGGATCGACGGTTATCATTCCGATATCACCAGGACCTATATGCTGGAGGGCGGCGAAAGTGCGTTCGAACGGGCCTGGTGGATCGAGCGCGAGGCGCAACAGGCCGTCTTCGACGCAGCCCGGATCGGTGCCGCCTGCTCGAGCCTCGACGATGCGGCCCGTAAGGTGCTTGCCAAACACTCCCTTGGCCCCGACTATCGCCTGCCAGGTTTGCCGCATCGCGCCGGTCATGGCCTCGGGCTCGAGATCCATGAGGAACCCTATATCGTTCGAGGCAACGACGCGCCGCTTGCCGCCGGCATGTGTTTTTCCAACGAACCGATGATCGTCTTCCCCGGGAAATTCGGGATTCGGCTGGAAGACCATATGTACATGACCGCCGAGGGACCATGCTGGCTGACCAATCCGGCGGCGGGACCGACCGAGCAATTCTCCTGAGCGGGGCACCATCTCCTGCCCGCTCTCGTCCGGCAGATCCAGGAATATATTGCCCGCGATCTCGACCGACCGCTGGCGGAGGCTACCCGAGCCTGAACGTTGGCGATATGGCGGGGGCCGTTTCGCGGCATCGGACATATCGACCGGATCGCGGGTAGCCTGCAATTCGATCTATCAAGTAATTCGTCACAAACGTTACTTGCTTTCTGACGTGCTACAAGGTTGACTGTGGTTAATCTACAGTCTCGAGGATAGGACGATGGACCTGCTCAGAAAGGATGAGGATGACTCGGCCCAACTTCGGAAACTGACACTGAATGGCAGATATAGAAATATGGCGGCGATGCTTTCGATAGCAGTGGTTGTCTTTTCTGTATTCTTGGTATCGCTTGGCACTTTAATTGAATTTTTTAAACCCGAGTTTTTTCCAAACGTCATTCTCGATGACGTCCCTTTGCACTACATCGCCTGGTTCATGATTACCTTCGGGATAACTATCGCTATCATCAACGTAATTCTGGCGGCAAGACGGGAGATCGATCAAGAGAGAGCAGAAAAGATGCTCCCATCGGATATGGTCGAGATCAAAAGGCAGGCTTTGCGTGACCTGCGGACGCATCGAAACTGGTATGCGCGATCCTCCAGGGTGAATCAGTATCTCTGGAATTTTCTCACATTGGGGATCATCGTTCTGAGCGGCCTCTCTTCATTATTTTCGGCTTATAGCACGGTTATCCCCCAATGGCTCCCAATGGCGACCTCCGCGCTCGTGGCGCTTTTCGGCACGATAATCGTTCAATTCCGCATCCGGGACGTCTGGCAATTGAGAGAGCAGGGAAGGATCGAAGCAGAGATGCTCGTCGCCGAGGCTCATCTCATTGACATAACGGATGAGCTAGCGACGCTCAAACAGGCAGTCGCTCTTAGAAAGCGCGCTCATGCGCTGGAGATGAAGCAACTCAACCAGTTCTTTGTAGGGACCACCGGAGCCAATCCCTGAGCCCTCTGAATGCCAGCCGCGCTCCCTGGCTTGAGCTTGACTCGATGACAGGGACCACGATCTGAGCTCGGCGCACCGGCAGGACGAATGTCAGTTGATCTTCGCCGACGGAGAACTGGGTGCTCGCTCACAAGGTATTCGCAGCGTATGACCATCGGCACCACGAACACGACAGGCGGCGAGGCCAGCCTTTTCTGGCTGCTCGACTTCTTCGCCCAATACCGTCGCTCCAAGGAGAGTGCGATTGCCTCGCTGGGGGGCCGCCTATGCAACGGCTGACAATGCAAAGCTCACCTTCCTGAAAGACCTGGTCGAAAGCTATATCGACGCCCCGAGCCAACGGCGAAGTCAGACTAATTGGCCGAAGACAGTCAAGCGAGCGGCTCGCTGGCTATCGGCCTGCTGTCTCCAGGATGCGGAGGGCAAGCTTGAGATGCGGCAGGTCCAGCATGCGTCCGTCGAGCTGGATGACGCCCGCGTCGGGCCTGGCGGCGAAGGCGGCGGCGACTTTCTCCGCCCAGGCGATCTCGGACGGATCCGGCGTGAAGGCGTGATTGATCGTTTCGACCTGGCTCGGATGGATGGCCATCATGCCGGAAAAGCCGTCGCGCCGGGCGCGGCCGACATAGGCCCTGAGACCGCCCACATCGTGGAAATCTGGATAGACGGTGTCGACTGCCGCAACGGCGGCGGCATGGGCTGCGAACAGCGTGAGCGAGCGGGCAAGCTCGTAAGGCGGCGTGTAACGGCCATCCGTCCTGCGCGCGGTCGTAGCCCCTATCGCGGCAGATAGATCCTCAGCACCCCAGGTCAAGCCGCAGAGGCTGCTCGCGACATCCCGGTAGCTGCCGATCTCGAAGATCGCGGATGGCGTTTCGGTTGCGATCGGCAGGATGGGAATTGCAGATGCAAGAGAGCCTGCGAGCTTCAGCACCGAAGCGGCACCCTCGGCCTTTGGCAGCACGATCGCGAAAGGATGAAGGCCGCTCAAAGCGGTAAGGTCGTCTTCGAATTCTGGCGAGGCGAGGGGATTGATGCGGATCAGGAGAGGGGTCTCGCCGGCATGATGCAGGACGAACTCGTGCACGCTCTCGCGCGCTTTCGCCTTGTTTGAGGGCGCAACCGAATCTTCCAGGTCGAGAATGACGGCATCGGCGCCTGAGGCGAGCGCTTTTTCGAAACGCTCCGGCCGGTCGCCGGGCGCAAAGAGCAGCGAGCGCAGCCTCATGACGACTTCACCTTCAGCATCGCCATGCGCAGGCATTGGCAGACGGTCTCGCCGCGCTGGTTCAGGGTGATATGCCGGAAGGTGACGATGCCGGCATTGGGGCGGGAGTTCGAGCGACGCAGCTCCATCACCTCAGTTTCCACCCGCAGCGTATCGCCGATGAAGACCGGTTTCGGCATCGTCACCTTGTCATAGCCGAGGTTGGCGACGAGCGTGCCGAGCGTGGTGTCGCCGACCGAAAGGCCAACGGTGAGGGCAAAGGTGAAGGTGCCGTTGACGACGATCCGGCCAAATTCGGTGCCTGTGGCATAATCGGCATCGAGATGCAGCGGCTGCGGATTGTGGGAAAGCGTCGTGAACAGCAGATTGTCGGTCTCGGTGACCGTGCGGCGGATGTCGTGGGCGATGCGGTCGCCGACCGTCCACTCGTCGAAATAACGGCCGGCCATCAATCCTGCTCCTTCACAATGCTGACGACCAGCTGGTTTTCCGAGACCCTGATCCCCGAGGAAACCTGCAGCTTTTCGACGATGCCGTCGAAGGGCGCACGTAGAGAATGTTCCATTTTCATCGCTTCGACTGTCAGCAGGCGGTCCCCCTTGGCGACACGATCGCCGTCGGCCACATCCACCGAAATGACGAGGCCGGGCATGGGTGACAGAATCGCGCCATCGCCGGCACCCTGACTTGCCTCGACTTCACTTGCCACAGGCAGGCTGATCGGCCAGGCATTGCCGGCGTCGAAAAGCGCCATCGTTTCACCGATCGTGACGGCATTTGCCTCAAGCTCCCGACGTGATTGCCCCCAAAGGAGGTGCTCGCCGATACGGATGCGCACCCTCTTGTCATCCGCGCCGGCGATGCGGAACCCGGCAAGCGCGGACCAGGGATCACCATCCGTATTTCTTGAAAGCACAGTGGCCGCGGTGTCGATCGCGATTTCGCTCGGCTCCGTCGCCACCAGGCTATCGCCATGGCGGTCGAGAAAGCCGGTATCGATCCGAGCTGCGCGAAAATCCGGATCGACGGCGATGCGGGCAAGCAAGCCGGCATTGGATTTGACCGGCCAGACCTCGATACCTGCGCAGGCGGCTGCGAGCTTCGAAAGTGCGGCCTCGCGGTTCGGCCCATGGGCAATGACCTTGGCAATCATCGGATCGTAGAAGGCGGTGATCTCATCCCCTTGCTCGACGCCGCTATCGACGCGGATTGTTTCTGGCAGGCTGAGATGTTCGAGCCAGCCGGTCGAGGGCAGATAGCCGGCGGCAGGATTTTCGGCATAGAGGCGGGCTTCGAAGGCCCAGCCGTTCATGGCGATTTCGTCCTGGCTTTTCGGCAGCGGCTCGCCGCTAGCGACCTTCAACTGCCAGAGCACCAGATCCTCGCCACTAATTGCCTCGGTGACCGGGTGCTCGACCTGCAGGCGAGTGTTCATCTCCATGAACCAGATGCGATCTTCGCGAAGGCCTTCCGAGGCATCGGCAATGAATTCGATGGTGCCGGCGCCGACATAATTCACTGCTCTTGCGGCTTTCACCGCCGCATCGCAGATCACTGCCCGGGTTGCGGCATCGAGGCCGGGGGCAGGGGCTTCCTCGATGACCTTCTGGTGGCGGCGCTGCAGCGAACAATCGCGTTCGAAAAGATGAACGCAATTGCCGAGCGTATCGGCGAAAACCTGAACCTCGATATGACGCGGATTGGCGATATAGCGTTCGATCAACACGCGGTCGTCGCCGAAGGCGGCGGCCGCCTCACGGCGGCAGGAGGCGAGACGTTCGGCGAAATCCTGCGGGCGTTCGACGCGACGCATGCCCTTGCCGCCGCCACCGGCGACGGCCTTGATGAGCACGGGGTAACCGATGGTATCCGCCTCGGCCGCCAGCCTTTCTTTGCTCTGGTCCGCGCCAATATAGCCGGGGGTCACGGGCACGCCGGCTGCCTGCATCAATTCCTTGGCCGCATCCTTGAGCCCCATCGCCCGGATGGCGGCGGGCGGTGCGCCGACCCAGAGGATACCGGCCTTTTCCACCGCTTCGGCAAATCCGGCATTTTCCGAAAGGAAACCGTAGCCGGGATGGATCGCCGCAGCGCCGGTTTTCCGGGCGGCCTCGAGGATGCGTTCCTGCGAGAGATAGCTTTCGCGGGCCGGCGAGGGGCCGATGGCGATCGCCTCGTCGGCCTCCCTTACGAAAGGCAGGCCGGCATCGGCTTCGGAATAGACGGCGATGGTGCGGATGCCGAGCATCTTGGCCGAGCGGATGATGCGGCGGGCGATTTCGCCCCTGTTGGCAATGAGAAGACTTTCCATCATTGGCGCCTCACATCCTGAACAGGCCGAAGCGCGGGCCTTTCGGGATCGGCGCATTCAGGCAGGCGGAAAAGGCAAGGCCCAGCACATCGCGCGTCTGGCGCGGATCGATGATGCCGTCGTCCCAGAGGCGAGCCGTGGCATAATAGGGATTGCCCTCCGCCTCGTAGCCGGCGCGGATCGGCGCCTTGAAGGCTTCCTCCTCTTCAACAGGCCAATTCTCACCGCGCGCCTCCATGGAGTCTCGACGGATCGTGGCGAGCACTGAGGCCGCCTGTTCGCCGCCCATCACGCTGATGCGGCTGTTCGGCCAGGTGAAGAGGAAGCGCGGGCGATAGGCGCGGCCGCACATGCCGTAATTGCCGGCGCCGAAGCTGCCGCCGATGATGACCGTGACCTTCGGCACGCTCGCGGTCGCAACCGCCGTCACCAGCTTTGCCCCATCCTTGGCGATGCCGCCGGCCTCATAGCGGCCGCCGACCATGAAGCCGGAGATATTCTGCAGAAACAGCAAAGGTATGCGGCGCTGGCAAGCTAGCTCGATGAAATGCGCGCCCTTCAGTGCGCTTTCGGAAAACAGCACGCCGTTATTGGCGATGACGGCGACGGGCATGCCCCAGACGCGGGCGAAGCCGCAGATCAGCGTGGCGCCGTAGAGCGGCTTGAACTCATGCAGTTCCGAGCCATCGACGATCCGGCCAATGACCTCGCGCACATCATAGGGCGAGCGAACATTCTCCGGGATCAGGCCGCAGAGATCCTCGGGATCGAGTTTCGGCGGTCGTGGCTGCTTGAGGTCGATATCAATGGCCTTCACGCTGTTGAGAGTGCTTGCGATATCACGGACGAGCAGCAGCGCATGTTCGTCGTTTTCGGCGACATGATCGACGACGCCAGAGCGGCGGCCATGGGTTTCGGCGCCGCCGAGCTCTTCGGCCGAAATGATCTCGCCGGTCGCGGCCTTCACCAAAGGCGGGCCGGCGAGGAAGATCGTGCCCTGATTGCGCACGATGACCGTTTCGTCGGACATGGCGGGCACGTAGGCACCGCCGGCGGTGCAGCTTCCCATCACGCAGGCGATCTGTGGGATTCCCTCGGCCGACATCTGCGCTTGGTTGTAGAAGATCGCGCCGAAATGATCGCGGTCGGGAAAGACCTCGGCCTGATGCGGAAGATTGGCGCCGCCGCTGTCGACGAGGTAGATGCAAGGCAGGCGGTTCTGCAGCGCGATCTCCTGCGCCCGCAGATGTTTCTTCACCGTCATCGGGAAATAGGCGCCGCCCTTCACCGTGGCGTCATTAGCGACGATCATTACTTCGCGGCCGGAAACGCGGCCGATGCCGATAATGATGCCGGCGCCTGGCGCCTCGTCATCATACATGCCATTGGCGGCCAGCGTGCCGATCTCCAGGAACGGGCTGCCGGCATCGAGCAAAAGCTGGATGCGGTCGCGCGGCAGCAGCTTGCCCTTGCTCGTATGGCGCTCGCGCGCCGTTTGCGATCCGCCCTCGCGCGCCTTTGCTGAGCGCTCATAGAGCTCGTCGATGAGGGCCTTGTTCTTGCCGGCATTGGCCTTGAAGCTCTCGCTGTCGCGGTCGATCGCAGTCGAAATCACCGTCATGACGCAATGAGCTCCCGGCCGATCAGGTAGCGGCGGATCTCATTGGTGCCGGCGCCGATATCGTAAAGCTTGGCGTCGCGCAAAAAGCGCTCGACCGGCCATTCCTTGGTATAGCCGGCGCCGCCGAGCGCCTGGATCGCCTCCAGCGAGACCTTCACGGCATTTTCGCTGGCAAAAAGGATCGCGGCGGCGGCATCGGTGCGTGTAGTGCGGCCGGCATCGCAGGCGCGGGCGACGGCATAGACATAGGCGCGCGCCGAATTCAGCGCGACATACATGTCGGCGATCTTGGCCTGCATCAGCTGGAAATCGCCGATCGGCTTGCCGAACTGCTTGCGATCGCGCACATAGGGCAGCACGACATCGAGGCAGGCCTGCATGATGCCGAGCGGCCCGCCGGCAAGCACGGCGCGCTCGTAATCAAGACCGGACATCAGGATCTTCACGCCTTCTCCCTCCCGGCCCATCAGCGCCTCCGCCGGCACCGCGCAATCCTCAAAGACCAGTTCGGCCGTATCGCTGCCGCGCATGCCGAGCTTGGAGAGTTTTTTCGAGACGCTGAAACCGGGCAGGCCCTTTTCGATGATCAAGGCGGAAATGCCTTTCGGGCCGGCTGCTGGATCGGTCTTGGCATAGACAACAAGCACATCGGCATGCGGCGCATTGGTGATCCAGAACTTGGTGCCGTTCAGGATATAGTGGTCGCCCTTTTTCTCGGCGCGCAATCGCATGGAAACGACATCGGAACCGGCGCCGGCTTCCGACATGGCGAGTGAGCCGACATGTTCGCCAGAGATCAGCTTCGGTAGATAGCGGCGCTTCTGCTCCGGCGAAGCCCAGCGGCGGATCTGGTTGACGCAGAGATTGGAATGGGCGCCGTAACTGAGCCCCACGGAGGCCGAGGCGCGCGAAACCTCTTCCATGGCGACGACATGATCGAGATAACCAAGACCGGCGCCGCCGAATTCTTCCTCGACGGTGATCCCATGCAGGCCGAGTGCACCCATCTCGGGCCAGAGCTGGCGCGGAAACGTGTTGCTTTCGTCGATCTCCGCAGCCAGCGGAGCAATATGATCGGCGGCAAACCGCGCCGTCGTGTCACGGATCGCGTCCGCGGTTTCGCCGAGCGAAAAATCAAACATGGCACTCCTCCCGCTGAAATATGTAGCGCGGGTTGCGGCGGGTTCAAAGTGCTCTTGAATGCGATGGCTCATACAATTGCGAGAGGGCTTCCTCCCGCCGAAAGCCCTCCGGGCTCTTGCCCGCCCATTTCCGGAAGGCCCGAAAGAAGGCGCTCGGCTCGGAATAGCCGAGCTGCACGGCAATCTCACCGATGGTCTTGGGTGTGTTCAGCAGCAGTTCGACGGCGAGGTCGCGGCGGATGTCGTCCTTGATGGCGGCATAGCTTTGTCCCTCGTCGCGCAGGCGGTGGCGGAGCGTGGAGGGCGGTATGCGCATATCGGCGGCAAGCTTGGCGAAGCTCGACCACGCAGCCGGTGTGGCCTGGCTCAGGCGGCGGCGGACGGCGGCGGCGATGCCGGCATCATAGCGGTAGCGCACCAGAATATTGGCGGGTGCGCCGCGCAAGAATTGCTTCAAGGCCTGTTCACTGCGTGAGATCGGCAGGTCGAGCAAGGCGCTGTCGAAGCCGAGCCGGCTGATGGCTTGAGAGAAACGCACCGGGGCGCCGAAGAAGAGCCGGTAGTCGGCCCCTTGTTTGGGCTCGGCGCAGCGGAAATCGACGAGGCGGATCGGAATGCGCCGGCCGACCAGCCAGCAGATGATGCCGTGCAGGATGATCCAGTAGGTGCGGTAGGCGAAGGCTGAACGTGGGCCGCCGGCGTCGCTGAGTTCGATCTCGGCCAGCCCTTCGCGGATGACGAGCCGCCCCCGGGGATCGTCGAGCACAACATCGAGGAAGCGTAGCGCCCGGCGGAGCGCATGACCCAGTGTCGGCGCATGCAGAACAGAGTGGCAGAGCAGCGTGAAGCTGCCGCTGCGCATCGGCCGTGCGCCCATGCCGAAGAATTCATCGTCCAGCTTGGCGGCGATCGCCAGCCAGAGCGCGCCATAGGTCTCTGCCGAAACCGGCTGATCGACCGGGGACGCCAGGCCGACCCGGGCAAGGACCGGCGCCGTCGGCTTGCCGAGCCGCCGCAGGCTGTCGAGTGCCTCTTCCACGAAGGCTGGCGCGATCATGCGTCGCTCGATCTCGGCCATTCTATCCTCGCTATGGCAAAACTGGCCGAAATAATGAAGCAGTTCTGTCATCGCTTGCAATAGGTGGAGCGAATAGAATCGTATCCGTCGGTTGCGCCTGGAGGGGGCGCAGTCGGCAGGGAGGAAGACATTCATGCTGATCCGTGGAGCAAGTTTCATCGTGACCGGCGGCGGCTCCGGCTTGGGTGCGGCAACAGTGCGCGCGCTTGTGGAGGCTGGCGGGCGTGTGACGATTGCCGATCTCAATATGCAAGCGGGCGAAGAAATCGCCCGGGAATTCGGAAGCGATGCCTGCTTCGTCAAGGCCGATGTGACCGATGGCGAGGAGGGGGCCGCGGTGGTTGCCGCTGCCGTCGAAGCCTTCGGCAGCCTGCGCGGATTGGTCAATTGCGCGGGCGTGGCGCCGGCCGAAAAGGTGATCGGCCGCGACGGACCGCACCGGCTGGAGAGTTTTGCGCGCACGGTCGGCATCAATCTCATCGGCACGTTCAACATGATCCGGCTGGCCGCCGCAGCGATCCAGACGACCGAGCCGGATGCGGAAGGCGAACGCGGCGTCATCATCAATACGGCCTCGGTTGCCGCCTTCGATGGTCAGATCGGTCAGGCAGCCTATGCCGCCTCCAAGGGCGGGGTGGCGGCGATGACCTTGCCGATCGCCCGCGAGCTTGCCCGTCACGGCATTCGGGTCGTGTCGATCGCGCCGGGCATTTTCGAGACACCGATGATGGCTGACATGCCAGCCGAGGTTCAGGCAGCACTCGGCAAGAGCGTGCCGTTTCCACCACGGCTCGGCCGGCCTGCGGAATTTGCCGGGCTGGTGCGCCATATCTTGGAAAACAACATGCTGAACGGCGAGGTCATCCGCCTCGACGGCGCATTACGGATGGGCGCGCGCTGAGCGCGTTGCCCAGAGGAGGAAAAATGGTTCTGCAAGACCCCATCGTTATCGTCGGTGCAGCGCGCACCCCGATTGGCAGCTTTCAAGGAGAGCTGAAGGAGGCGACAGCGCCGGAACTCGGAGCAACCGCGATCCGAGCGGCGCTTGAGCGGAGTGGCGTTGCGGCCGAAGCGATCGAGGAGGTCGTCTTCGGCTGCGTGCTGCCGGCGGGGCAGGGACAGGCGCCGGCGCGTCAGGCGGCGATCCATGCCGGCCTGCCTTTCGCGACCGCGGCCAGCACCGTCAACAAGATGTGCGGCTCGGGCATGAAGGCGGTGATGATAGCGCATGACCTGATCGCCGCCGGCAGCGCCTCCATGGCAGTCGCGGGCGGCATGGAAAGCATGACGAATGCGCCCTATCTCCTTGACAAGGCCCGTGGCGGCTACAGGCTCGGCCATGGGCGTGTCGTGGATCACATGTTCCTCGACGGGCTGGAGGATGCTTATGACAAGGGGCGCTTGATGGGCAGCTTCGCGGAGGATTGCGCCGAGGCCTATCAGTTCACACGCGAGGCGCAGGATAGTTACGCCATCGCCTCGCTGACGCGGGCGCAGAAGGCGATTGCCGAAGGCTGTTTCGACAGCGAAATCGCGCCGGTCACGATAAAATCCGGTAAAGCCGAGCAGGTGGCGAGCCGCGACGAACAGCCCGGAAAGGCGAAGCTCGACAAGATCCCGACGCTGAAACCCGCCTTCCGCGAGGGCGGCACGGTGACCGCCGCCAATTCCAGCTCGATTTCCGATGGCGCGGCAGCCCTGGTGCTGATGCGCCGCTCCGAGGCGGAGCATCGCGGCCTGAAGCCGCTTGCCACCATCCTCGGCCATGCTACCCATTCGCAGGCACCCAATCTTTTCGCCACCGCGCCGATCGGCGCGCTGCAGAAGCTGTCCGATCGCACCGGCTTGCCGCTGTCGGAGGTCGATCTGTTCGAAATCAACGAGGCTTTCGCCGTCGTCGCCATGGCGGCGATGCGCGATCTCCACCTCCCGCATGAAAAAGTGAACGTGCATGGCGGCGCCTGCGCGCTCGGCCATCCGATCGGCGCATCGGGAGCCCGGATTCTGGTGACGCTGCTTGCGGCGCTGGAGCGATACGACTTGAAGCGCGGCATGGCCGCGCTCTGCATCGGCGGCGGCGAGGCGACGGCTGTCGCCATCGAGCGGCACGAGCGGGGAGGGCGGAACAGATGATCCTTTCCGACCTTCAGCAGCAGATCTCAGATCTCGCCCGCGACTTTGCCCGCGACCGGCTGGCCCCGGGGGCCGCCAAACGCGACCGGGAGCATCTCTTCCCACGCGAGGAATTGAAGGAAATGGGCGAGCTCGGGCTGCTCGGCATGCTGGTGCCGGAGGCCTATGGCGGGTCGGATACGGGCGTGATTGCCTATGCCGCGGCACTCGAGGAGATTGCCGCCGGCGACGGGCCGTGTTCGACGATCATGAGCGTGCATAGTTCGGTCGGCTGCGTGCCGATCCTGAAATTCGGTACCGAGGAGCAGCGGCAGCGCTTCCTGCCGAAACTGGCCAGTGGCGAATGGATTGGCGGCTTTGCGCTGACCGAGCCGCAGGCCGGTTCCGATGCCTCCAACCTGAAGACCCGGGCGCGGCGTAACAGTGATCACTACGTGCTCGACGGCTCCAAGCAATTCATCACCTCGGGAAAGAACGGTAATATCATCATCGTCTTTGCCGTCACCGATCCCGATGTCGGCAAGAAGGGCATCACCGCCTTTATCGTGCCGACGGATACGCCGGGCTACGAGGTGATCCGGGTCGAGGAAAAGCTCGGGTTGCATTCCACCGACACCTGCCAGATCGCCTTCAACAGCATGCGCATCCCGGCCGAGCTGAGGCTCGGTGCGGAAGGCGAGGGCTATCGCATCGCGCTCGCCAATCTCGAGGGCGGGCGGATCGGCATTGCGGCGCAGGCCGTCGGCATGGCGCGGGCGGCCTTCGAGGCGGCGCTCGACTACGCCCGAGAGCGCATCGCCTTCGGCAAGCCGATCGTCGAGCATCAGGCCGTTGCCTTCCGCCTTGCCGATATGGCGGTGCGGATCAAGGCGGCGCGGCAGCTCGTCTTTCACGCAGCGTCTCTTCGGGAGGCGGGGCTGCCCTGCCTGTCGGAAGCATCGATGGCGAAGCTCTTCGCCTCTGAGATGGCCGAGCGCGTCTGCTCCGATGCGATCCAGATCCATGGCGGTTATGGCTACATGGCCGATTATCCGGTCGAGCGCATCTACCGCGATGTGCGCATCTGCCAGATCTATGAAGGAACGAGCGACGTGCAGCGCATGGTGATCGCCCGCAATCTCTAAGCACCACATCCGGCCCTGTTCCGGAGGAGAGGGGCAAGGCCGGCAAAGGGAGGAAAGAAAAAACATGGTGGATTCCGCTCGTTTGAGCCTGCATGTCCCCGAACCCGCCGTTCGCCCGGGCGGTCAGCCCGATTTTTCCAACGTCAAGATTGCCAAGGCCGGATCGGTGCCGCGGCCGGAGGTCGATGTCGCATCCGAAGATATTCGTGACCTCGCCTATTCCATCATCCGCGTTTTGAACCGCGAGGGCGAGGCGGTCGGCCCCTGGGCCGGGTCGCTCTCCGATCAGGCGTTGCTGACCGGACTTCGCAACATGATGAAGCTGCGTGCCTTCGACGCCCGCATGCTGATGGCGCAGCGGCAGGGCAAGACCTCCTTCTATATGCAGCATCTCGGCGAAGAAGCCGTCAGTTGCGCTTTCCGCAAGGCGCTCGAGACGGGCGATATGAATTTCCCGACCTATCGTCAGGCGGGCCTCTTGATCGCCGACGACTACCCGATGGTCGAGATGATGAACCAGATCTATTCGAACGAGAGTGATCCGCTGCACGGCCGGCAGCTGCCGATCATGTATTCTTCAAAGGAACACGGCTTCTTCACCATCTCGGGCAATCTCGCCACCCAATATGTGCAGGCCGTCGGATGGGCAATGGCCTCGGCGATCAAGAACGACAGCCGCATCGCCGCTGCCTGGATCGGCGATGGGTCGACGGCGGAGTCGGACTTCCATTCGGCGCTTGTCTTCGCCTCGACCTACAAGGCGCCTGTGATCCTCAACATCGTCAACAATCAGTGGGCGATCTCCACCTTTCAGGGAATTGCCCGCGGCGGCTCCGGCACCTTTGCCGCCCGCGGCCTCGGCTTCGGCATTCCGGCGCTGCGGGTCGACGGGAACGATTATCTCGCCGTCCATGCCGTCGCCCGCTGGGCGGCCGAACGCGCCCGGCGCAATCTCGGCCCGACGCTGATCGAACATGTCACCTATCGCGTCGGCGCGCATTCGACCTCCGACGATCCGAGCGCCTATCGGCCCAAGACGGAATCGGAGGCCTGGCCGCTCGGCGATCCCGTGCTGCGGCTGAAGAAACATCTGATCGTCAAGGGCGCCTGGTCGGAGGAGCGGCATGTGCAGGCTGAAGCCGAAATCATGGATGAGGTGATCGAAGCGCAGCGCCAGGCCGAGGCGCATGGGACGCTGCATGCCGGCGGCAGGCCTTCGGTGCGCGACATTTTCGAGGGCGTCTATGCCGAAATGCCGGCGCATATTCGTCGCCAGCGGCAGAAGGCAGGGTACTGACATGGCCAGGATGACGATGATCGAGGCCGTGCGCAGCGCCATGGATGTCTCGATGGCGAAGGACGACAATGTCGTTGTCTTCGGCGAGGATGTCGGCTATTTCGGTGGCGTTTTCCGCTGCACCCAGGGCCTGCAGGCAAAATATGGCAGGACGCGTTGCTTCGATACGCCAATTAGCGAGTCCGGCATCGTCGGCACGGCAATCGGCATGGCGGCTTATGGGCTGAAGCCCTGTGTCGAAATCCAGTTTGCCGATTACATGTATCCCGCCTATGACCAGTTGACGCAGGAGGCGGCGCGCATCCGCTACCGTTCCAACGGCGATTTCACCTGCCCGATCGTCGTGCGTATGCCCACGGGTGGCGGCATCTTCGGCGGCCAGACCCACAGCCAGAGCCCGGAAGCGCTTTTTACCCATGTCTGCGGGCTGAAAGTGATTGTGCCGTCCAATCCCTATGACGCCAAAGGCTTGCTGATCGCGGCGATCGAGGATCCTGATCCGGTCATGTTCCTGGAGCCGAAGCGCCTCTATAACGGCCCCTTCGACGGCCATCACGAGCGGCCGGTGACGCCCTGGTCTAAACACGACCTCGGAGAGGTGCCCGATGGCCATTACACCATCCCGATCGGCAAGGCCGAAGTGCGGCGCGCGGGATCGGCGGTGACGGTCGTTGCCTATGGCACGATGGTACATGTGGCGCTTGCTGCGGCCGAAGATGCGGGCATCGATGCCGAGGTGATCGATTTGAGAAGCCTGCTGCCGCTCGATCTCGATACGATCGTCAAATCGGTCTCGAAGACGGGACGCTGCGTGGTCGTGCATGAGGCAACCCTGACATCCGGCTTCGGCGCCGAGCTGGTGGCGCTGGTGCAGGAACATTGCTTCTATCATCTCGAGGCGCCGGTGGTGCGCGTTGCCGGCTGGGACACGCCCTATCCGCATGCGCAGGAGTGGGACTATTTCCCCGGTCCCGGCCGTGTCGGGCGGGCGCTTGCCGAAGTCATGGAGGCCTGAGCCGTGGGCGAATTCATTATCAAGATGCCCGATGTCGGGGAAGGGGTCGCCGAGGCCGAGCTCGTGGAGTGGCATGTGAAGACGGGAGATCCCGTCCGCGAGGACATGGTGATCGCCGCTGTCATGACCGATAAGGCCACGGTGGAAATTCCGTCTCCCGTCAATGGCACCGTCATCTGGCTTGCCGGCGAGGTCGGAGACCGTATCGCGGTGAAGGCTCCGCTGGTGCGGATTGAGACGGCGGGAGATGTCGGCGAGGTGCAGCCCGTAGGGATTTCGCAGACGCCGATTGCCGAAACGCCCAAGGCCGAGATGGCAAAACCTGCTCCGGCAGCGCCAACTCCTGCGCTGGCGCCGGCGGAAAAGCCGCTTGCCGCTCCCTCGGTGCGGCTCTTCGCCAGGGAAAGCGGTGTCGATCTCAGGCAAGTGCAGGCGACAGGACCGGCCGGGCGCATCCTGCGCGAGGATATCGAGCAATTCCTAAGCCAAGGGACCGCGCCTGCAACGGCAAAGAACGGCTTTGCCAGGAAGACGGCGACCGAAGAGATCAAGCTGACCGGCCTGCGCCGCCGCATCGCCGAGAAGATGGTGCTCTCCACTTCGCGTATTCCCCACATCACCTATGTGGAGGAAGTCGATATGTCCGCGCTCGAAGAGTTGCGCGCCACCATGAACGGCGATCGCAGGCCTGACCACCCGAAGCTGACGGTTCTGCCCTTCCTGATGCGGGCGCTGGTAAAGGCCATTTCCGAGCAGCCTGACGTCAATGCCACTTTCGACGACGATGCCGGCATCATAACGCGCTATAGTGCCGTGCATATCGGCATCGCCACGCAGACGCCGGCCGGTCTGACCGTGCCGGTGGCGCGGCATGCCGAAGCCCGTGGCATCTGGGATTGCGCCGCCGAAATGAACCGGCTGGCGGAAGCGGCGCGCTCGGGTACTGCAACACGCGACGAGCTTTCCGGCTCCACCATCACCATCAGTTCGCTGGGCGCGCTCGGCGGCATCGTCTCGACACCCATCATCAATCATCCCGAAGTGGCGATCATCGGCGTCAACAAGATCGCCACACGACCGGTCTGGGACGGCACGCAGTTCGTGCCGCGCAAGATGATGAACCTCTCCTCCAGCTTCGATCATCGCATCATCGACGGCTGGGATGCCGCAAACTTCGTGCAGCGCATCCGCACGCTCCTCGAAACGCCGGCGCTCATTTTTATCGAAGGCTGAGGTCCATGAAAGAGATCGTCTGCAAGCTCCTCGTCATCGGCGCCGGTCCGGGCGGTTATGTCTGCGCCATCCGCGCCGGACAGCTCGGCATCGATACCGTCATCGTCGAGGCCGGCAAGCCGGGTGGCACCTGCCTGACGGTCGGCTGCATTCCCTCCAAGGCGCTGATCCATGCGGCCGAGGAATTCGAAGCGACGCAAAAGATGCTTGCCGGCAAGAACCCGATGGGCATCCGCGTCGAAGGCGCCTCGATCGATCTCATAAGGACGATTGCCTGGAAGGACGGGATCGTCGGCCGGTTGACGAGCGGTGTTTCCGGGTTGCTGCAGAAGGCGCGGGTCAAGATCGTCCATGGCCGAGCCCATTTCCGCGACGGCAAGACGGTGGAGGTGGAGACGGAAACCGGCAAGCAGATCATCCGCGCCGAGACGGTGGTGATCGCCACCGGTTCGGATCCGGTGGAGTTTGCAAACTTGCCTTTCGGCGGCCGTGTCATTTCCTCGACAGAGGCGCTGTCGCTGACGGAGCTGCCGAAAAAACTCGTCGTTGTCGGCGGCGGTTATATCGGGCTGGAACTCGGGACCGCCTTTGCCAAGATGGGGTCTGATGTGACGGTCGTCGAGGCGACGGCACAGGTGCTGCCGCAATACGATGCCGATCTGGTGCGGCCCGTCATGCGCAAGCTGACCGAAGCCGGTATCCGGGTATTGACGGGTGCCAAGGCGATCGGCCTTGCCGACAATGGCCAGGCTCTGATCGTCGAAACGGCTGATGGCCGGCAGCAGACCCTGCCGGCCGACCGCATCCTCGTCACTGTCGGCCGTCGTCCAAGAACCGCAGGATCCGGCCTCGAAGAACTCGATCTCGATCGTGTCGGCCCTTATCTGAGGATCGACGACCGTTGCCGCACCTCGATGCGCGGCATCTATGCGATCGGCGATGTGACCGGCGAGCCGATGCTTGCCCATCGGGCCATGGCCCAAGGCGAGATGGTGGCGGAAATCATCGTGGGCAAGAAGCGGGCCTGGGACAAGCGATGCATTCCCGCCATCTGCTTCACCGACCCGGAGATCGTCAGCGCCGGCCTGTCGCCGGCAGAGGCGAAGGCGCAAGGTTATGAAATTCGCACCGGCCAGTTTCCGTTCAGCGCCAACGGACGGGCGATGACGATGCTGTCCGAAGAAGGTTTCGTGCGCGTCGTGGCCCGCGCCGATACCAATCTCGTGCTCGGCCTGCAGGCGGTGGGAGCCGGGGTCTCCGAGCTTTCGGCGGCTTTTGCGCTGGCGATCGAGATGGGGGCACGTCTCGAAGATATCGCCGGCACCATCCACGCGCACCCGACCCGCAGCGAAGCGGTCATGGAGGCGGCGCTGAAAGCTTTGGGAAGCGCGCTGCATATCTGAGTTGAAGCCCAGTATGAAAGAGGTGACAATCTTCTAAGAAGTTGAGCGGGGAAATCGTCGCACCATGATCGTCGAACTTCTTGGCGATCTTCGTTCCCCGCAAGCGACAGACCGGCTGGTTTCGTTCAGTTCTCTTTCGGTCAGGCTCTGAAGGGGCATATGACAGAGGCACGATTTCATCATGGGCGTGCAACGATCCGCAGACCGGCTTCGAAACGACGTGATAAAAACTTAACGCTGCTCGCTAATTTACACCACTGGCGCCAAACCACAATCAACGGATGGATATTGAAAGCTAAACCCGCTCACATTGCCCCTCCTCAATTCCAATGCCGTCTCGTCGAGGATAACATTGCGCGCAACATGGCCATCGCGGCTCATTGTGCCACCAGAGATCTTCCGCTTCGTGACAAACGTTTGTAGGTCATTCTCCGATGCGTTGGTGTGAAGCGGGATGCCGGGATGCTCCAGGACCTTCAGCAACTCGTTCTTCCTTCGATACAGCCGCTCAAGCAGCTTGTCGAGTGCCTCATAACCGGTGCGCAGGGTGAAGATCCGTTCGAACCGTCGTCGAAACGCAGGAGGTAGCCTGTATCAAATGGAAGTCAACGGCAAGGCAGGGGCGGACATGATCGGCTTTCGCATGAAGATGATCGCCGCCGGCTACGAGGATGAGCGAAACGGCTTCGTTTCCGTCGCGATGATGTTCATGAACGGAAAATGATGAACCTGATGGAGCGTCCCTTATAGAACCTTCCAAGCATTACTGCGTGTTCAGAGGTGTGTGACGAGGGTTCACGATCCGTTCGACTTCAGCGCACAATTTTGCACTGCTCTTTGCTGCCTTCCGTTTTGCCCTCTTCACGCCCGCCGGCTCTGCCAAAATTCAATGACGACGACATACTCCGTCCCATCCCGCCCTACAGATCCTCATGCTCCCCATGAAAGGCAAATGAGTGGTCAGAGCGAGTGGGTCACTAGGAGAGGCACTTGCGGCCCATTGCCATCGCCTTGTAAGTCCCCTTCAGATCGACGACGAAGGTCCCCTTGGTTTCCGGAAACACGATCATTTCATATTGCTTCGCCACGTCGCGCTTGAAATTCGGGTCGTCTGTCAGGATGTAGCCGCCGGAATATCCCCCCTTGAGTTCGCCGCTCGTGCTAGTGGCCACACCACTATAAAGATGGCCGGCGATGGAGACAAAGATTTGCGATTGGTTCCCGTTCTGAAGGCCGATATCCGCTTTCGTGAACACGCCAAGATATCCGACCTCCTGATTTGCGGTAACGCCCATTTGCACCGAATTTGGGCCATCTGAGCGCACGATCAAGCAATCTCCGCGGGTTCGATTTGCATAGACCGTCCAGCCCTCGACGTCGTCTCCGTATCGGACAAGCACATCGCTAGCCTTGGGAAGGGGACTTTGGTCTTGTGCGTAGGCTGCCATGGCAGACGAAAGTGCTACAGACGTTGCCGCGATGAGTCTCATGAAATTTGGCATTGATACTCTCCTCTGGTGTGCTGGGTTGAATTGTTTTGTGGATTTTTCGTGCCACCGACGCGTTATGCGGAGGCTGACCGCATGGGAGTGCGCCATGGTTACCGAGTCGTTCCAATCATGTTGGCCGGTTCGACTTTGAGAGTTTGGATCATTCCCGCCACATCGTCCGCCATCGTCTGTAGTGTGACCCCGTTGTTTGAACCGGTACTCTTGCCCGAACGCCGAAAGTTGATGCCGACCATCCACCTCAGGGGGTCGGGGCAAAACGCTAATTCGGGGCCGCGATGATACCGGGCGGCTGCCGCGTCCCTAGGCCGGAGCGAAGTAGATCTCGCTTCGTCAACATTTGCCGTATTCTTGTATTATTCGATGAGTTATCGAAATCCCCCTCGGCAGCACTTCCCGCCCTATCCAACCAGGAGACACGGGAGTTGCCTTCAACCGCGATCCTGACCGGGCATTGTAAAAGCGCAAGTATGTAACGGTAACATACGAGTATCGCGCCGGGCGTTTCGGACATGATGCCGTTCGGTCTTGGAGCTGGCATCATGCTCGGCGTGGTCATGGTGGCGCTGGCCGTTTCTGCCTGGGACCCTAATCCATTCCGGAGGAAATTACCCGTGGCAGGTCACGTAACCCCCACCGGCTGCGGCAATGCCGCAGCCATCAGGCTTGGATTATTCCTTCGGCGGCCCGCTCCGCCGCTCCAGCGCCGTCTTGCGGATGGTCTCCGCGATCTCCGGACTACTGTTCGACAACATCTGGAAATCCACGGCGTAGAGCGACAGCAGCGATACCTCGGTTGCTGCGCTGACTGTCGCTGAGCGAGGTTCGCCACTGATCAGCGCCATCTCGCCAAAGAAGTTTCCGGCACCGAGTTCCACTGGATGATCGGGTATAGCCACGGTGACCTGCCCCTCGACAATGAAGAACATCTGATCGCCAACATCGCCCTTGCGGCAGATCACGGCACCTGCGGGGACAATGCGCGGTCGCAACGCCCGAACGATGTCGATCAGTGCAGCGGAACCAAGCTTCTGAAACAAGGGTACCGCAGCGACCAGTTGCCAGTTGCGAACGAAGTCCTGGCGGCGAACCTCTTCGTAAAAGCCGGTGGCGAGGATGCCGGCCCAAAGTGCAAAAATACCGATCCCGCTCATCATCACCAATCCGGCCAGAACTCGACCTGCAAAGCTCTGCGGGATCTCGTCACCGTAGCCGGTCGTCGACAGCGTTACGACCGCCCACCACATCGCCTGCGGAATGCTGCCGAACCTATCGGGCTGGACGTCTCGCTCGATGAGATAACCGGCCAACGCCGCGCCAAAAAGAACGATGCCGAACACCGATGTCACGCCAAGCAGATTGCGCGATTCATTCGCGACCACCTTTGCCAGCAGCCTGAAGAAGGTCGAGTCGCGCAACGGCTTGAGAAGCCAAATGGCGCAATAGAGGTTTCGATCGCGGGACCCAACGAACAAGAATGCAGCAGCCGGAACCAGAACCGCGAGCAAATCGATCACGAGGGCCGGGATCCCGCCCGACAAGCGGTATCGCCGTGAAAGCAATGTGCCGCTCAATTGGAGGACATAGGCAAGCCAAATTGCCGCAAGTAGCAGCTCAAAGACAAGCCTTTCCTGTCCAGTAAGGCCCTGCGTCGTCAGTGCGGCGACGACCAAGAGACCGATTGTAGCGAACAGCGCGTTGAGCGGCGTTGAAATCTTTGAGAAAGGCACTGCCGACATTACATACTCCCAACTGCCCGGCATTCGTCGACAATAGATACCTTCGGGCGGCCATACGCAACGGAACGGGGGGACTGATGCAATGTGTCTGGCGCCTTGCAGCGGTTCAGGGCATCCTATGATGGTTGAATATCGTGTTTATGGCAGTTGGAGGAATGCCGATGCGCTGCTTTACCGTGCTTGGACCTTCGCAGACCGGAAAATCAACAGTGGTGGAAAAGCTCGGCTCCCTGGAGGGAGCGCCGAGAAAATCCAGGTCCCCTTATGGATTGAATCTCACAGAATTCACCTTTGGAAACGAGGCGTGGTGTGCGCTGGATGCGCCAGGACCCAACGAAGCGTTGGTGCATGCACAGCACGCGCTTCTTGCCAGCGACGCCTGCATACTGTGCGTTTCATCGGCACCCGAGGAGGCTGTGCTCGCCGCGCCCTATCTGCGGATCGTCGAAGCCTCGGGGACGCCGTGCATCCTCTTCGTCAACCGGATGGACGAACCGAGAGGGCGGCTGAGGGATGTGATCGCCGCGCTTCAAGACTACACCAACCAGACCCTTCTGCTTCGCCAGATTCCGATCCGCGAGGGGGATAGGATCATTGGCAGTTGCGATCTGATTTCGGAACGGGCGTGGCGCTACCGGGAAGGCCAGACTTCGGCGCTGATCGCAATCCCCGAAAGCACCGCCGAGCGCGAGCACGAAGCGCGCAGCGAGCTCCTGGAACACTTGTCCGAATTCGATGACTGGCTTCTCGAGGAACTGATCGAGGACCGCGAGCCGCCCAGCGACGCGCTCTATGCCATTTCATCGCGGGTTCTCAGGGAAAACAGAATTATCCCGATCTTGATCGGTGCCGCAAGTCACGGCAACGGCATGATGAGGCTGATGAAGGCGCTGCGCCACGAGGCGCCGCCGGTAGGGGTTCTTCGACAGCGCCTGGCTCGTGCGGGCAATGTCGATGAAAACAAGCTGACCGCTGTGAGCTTCCATGCCTATCATCGTCAGAATATCGGCAAGACGGTGCTGGTGCGCGCACTTAGCGAGGGACTGCGGCAAGGCGCATTACTGGGCGGCTCCAGCCTCGGCGCCGTGCAGGATCCCGCAAACGGACGGTCCAGCTCGGCGATCGTGCCTGCACCGGGGGATGTCTTCGCAACAGTCAAGTCCGACCACTTGCCCGTCCCGTCGCTGTTGACATCACACGCACCGGTCGCCTCGCCCGAATGGACCGAGCCGCCTACGCCGATGCTGGAAAGGATCCTGGTCCCGGGCAGCGAACGCGATGAAAACAAGCTCTCCGAAACGCTGGCGAAACTTTCCGAGACGGATCGCGGTCTGGAAGTCTTGCAGGAGGAAGGCACGGGCGCCCAGCTCATCCGCGCCCAGGGGCCGGTGCATCTGCGTGATCTTTGCCGAACTCTGTCCGACGTCTTCCACATCGAGGTCACCGATCGAATGCCCAGCCCGATCTACCGCGAGACAATCGCGAAGCCGTCCGAGGTTCACTACCGGCATCGCAAACAGACCGGCGGTGCCGGGCAATTCGCGGATGTGAAGCTGAGCATTCGCCCCAACGAGCGCGGCCGGGGCTTCACCTTCAGCGAAACCGTCAAGGGTGGCGTCGTTCCGCGCAACTACATCCCTGCCGTCGAAGCAGGCGCGCGCGAAGCGATGGAGAAAGGGCCGCTCGGCTTCGAGGTCATCGATGTCGGCGTAACGCTGTTCGATGGTCAGTACCATGCCGTCGACAGTTCGGAACACGCCTTCAGGACTGCGTCGAAAATGGGAGTGCGACAGGCGCTTTCCGAAGGGTCGGCCGTTTTAATGCAACCGGTCTTCCGCAGCGAAATTCACATTCCGTCGATCTATTCCGGCAGCCTCGTCCAGATCGTCTCCGCTCTCAAGGGTCAGGTTCTCGGCTTCGACCGGGATGAAACCGCTAAGGGATGGGACATTTTCCGCGCACTTATTCCGGGCGGCGCACTTGACGATCTGGCGCGGGCGCTGCGCTCGGCGACGCAGGGCATTGGTTACTTTTCCAAGACCTTCGATCACTTCGAGGAGCTATACGGCAAGGAAGCGGACGCCATCGTGAGGGCACACGAGGAACCAGGCACCGCACACTGAAACGTTCTCGCCACTTCATGCTCGTTCACAGAGCCGGGCTCACGCCCGCCCTTGCGTTTGAGCGCGTCTCGCCGACGCATAACCCCATAACTCATGCTCGGGAAGAGATCCCAATCGCCAATCCGTCGCCACGTGGATCATGTGCGCCGGTCGCCATGCCGTCCTCGTCGATAGCGATCACACCTGCCTGACCTGCAAGCGGGCTCTGCGCCTCGATCGGTGACAGTACGTGGCCTCGTGCGGCCAGTTCGGCAAGTACAGCTTCGCCGGCGTCGCTTTCCAGCTTCAGGCTGTCACGGCTGTCGGAAAAGGTTTTGCCGAGAAGAAAGCGCGGACCCGCCAGCGCGGCTGCCGGTTCCTCATCGAAGTCGATCAGCCGGGTTAGCAGCATTGCCAGCGTCTGCGGCTGGCCGTCGGCGCCTTGTGTGCCGTAGAGCAGGGCGGGCTTGCCGTTGCGCAGGCCGAGGCCGGGATTCAGAGTATAGAAAGGCCGTTTGCCGGGTGCGATGCCATTGACATGCTTAGGATCGGACGAAAAGGCGGCCCCGCGGTTCTGCCAGAGAATACCCGTATCGCCGACCACGATGCCGCTGCCCCAGTCGAAATAGGTGCTTTGCAAGACGCTGACGCTGCCGCCCTCTGCGTCGGTTGCGGCAAAGAACACGGTGTCGCCGCTGTGAAAGGGCGCCGGCCATTCGAGCGCGCGTGCCGGATCAATGGAGGCTGCCGCCTGCGCAAGATGCTGCGCGCTCAGCCATTCCTCCACCGGCTGCGGCACGACATCGGGATCGGCAATGCCGCTGCGGTCGAGGAAGGCGCGTTTGACGGCTTCGACGCAGAAATGGAGATGATCGGCGCTGCCGGCCGTATGCGCGGCAAGATCGAAATGGGCGAGAATGCCCATGATCGCCAGTGTCGACAGACCCTGTGTCGGCGGCGGCGGCGCAAGCAGCTCGAAATCGCGATACGAGAGACTGACGGGTGCCATTTCGCGCGTTCGGGTTGCCTTAAGATCGTCGCTGGTCAGCGGAGAGCCCGCGGCCTGCAGGCCCGCCGCAATCCTCGTGCCGAGTTCGCCCTCGTAGAATGAACGCGGGCCGTCACGGGCAATCAGCGAAAGCGACAGCGCCAAATTCTCCTGCCGGAACAGGCTGCCAGTTTCGGGCGCCGCGCCATCCGGCATGAAAAGTGCGCAAAAATTCGGCCAGCCGGCTGCCTCCGCCTGCCGGAAGCCAAGCCAGAAACTCTGCGAGCGCGTAACAGGAAATCCCGCTTCGGCATGACGGATCGCATCGGCAAGCAACATGGGGAAATCGATCTTTCCGCCCCAGTGCCGCGCGGAATAGTCATGCGCGTGCCGCCACGCATCGACGGCGCAGGCCGAGGTCAGCGCCGAAAGCGGTCCGCGCAGCGGAATGCTGCCGTCGAAATCCGGCAGTTCCCGCGCCGCCTGGCCGATGCCGAGAAAACATGTTTTCCGCCCGCTGCGATCGGCAACGATCCAGACGGAATCGCCGCCAAGCCCGCAGAAATGCGGGTAGACGACGGCAATGGTGCTGCCGATGGCGATCGCAGCTTCCAGCGCATTGCCGCCGGCTTGCAGGATCGCCGCACCCGCCTCGCTCGCCAGCGCATGCGGGCTTGTTATCATGCCGCCACGCCCGACTGCCTGTCTCGTGGAATCCCGTTCTGCCGGTGTCGTCACGCTCAAATCTCGCTGGGTCTATGGCCTGTAAAGCCCACGATAGGTCCGATAACCCCGATCATAAACCGCTGCATTGTCGGGATCGGGGAGGATCCTTTCACCCTGGCCGACAAAGGCCGTCACACCGGACCAATCCTCGGTCAACCCCGCACCGATCGCCGCGACCCAGGCGACACCGAGGCAGGAGCCGGGATGGCCGGTCAGACCCTGCAGTGGCTGCTGCAGCACGTCGGAAACGATCTGCATCCAGATCCGGCTCTGCGACCCCCCGTCGGAAACGATGAAACGCGTTGTCGGATGGCCGATGTCGTTCAGCACGTCGATATGATGGCGCAGCGCATAGGCGTAGGCTTCCAGCATCGCCCGCCAGAGATGGCCTATATGATGCGACAGCGTCAACCCGTCAATCAGGCCGCGCGCACCGGCATCATGGATCGGCGTCTTCTCGCCGAGGAAGTAAGGCAGGATCGTCAGCCCGTCCGCGCCGGGCGCGCATGCCGCCGCCAGCCGATCGAGATAGCGGTACACGGATATTCCCTCCGCCTTGGCCGCGATTTGCTCGCGCCCGGCGAAGGTGCTGATGAACCAGTTGAGCCCCGAGCCGCCGGTCGACATGCAGCCGTTCGGCATGTAAAGCCCCGGAACCAGGTGATAATCGAGGAACATGCGCGGGTCGGGCCGCACGACGTCCGTCGCCGTCAGGATATCGACCGCGCCCCCGAATTTCAGCAACACGTCGCCCGCCTTGTTGATCCCCGCGCCGAAGGCCGAGGCGATCATGTCGGCCGCCCCGCCGATAACAGGCGTTCCGGGTGCGAGCCCCGTGGCCTTCGCCGCCTCGTCGGTCAGATGGCCAAGCACCTCATGCGAAGCGGCCTTCCTGGGAATGGCGTCCCGCCGGACTCTGGCAAGCCCGATCAGTTCGTCGTCGAGCTTGCCGGTGTTTATATCGACGAAACCCGCTTCCAGCGCCCAATTCTGTTCGATCGCCTTTTCGCCGGTCAGTTTCCAGTTGATGAAATCATAGGACCCCATGACGGTGGCAATGCGCTCGAAAACAATAGGCTCATGCCGGGCGATCCAGCGCAGCTTCGCCGTCACCAGTTGCTGGTTGATGCCGTTTCCCGCCTTGGCGAGAAAATCCGCTTCATTCCATTCGGCCCTAAGTTCCTCGACCTGCTCACCGCAGCGCCCGTCGCTCTGCTGGATGCTCGGCCTCAGCACGTAGCCGGCGTCATCAAGCAGCACGACCGCCGGCAGCATGCCGGTCACGCCGACAGCCGAGGTTTTCCCGGCCTCGATCCCGGTCGTTGCAAGAAGTTCCCTAGTGATCTCGCAGACATTCGACCACCATTCCGCCGGGTCTTCCTCGGCCCAGCCATGCTGCGGCGAATGAAGCGTTGACGGTCGTGAGGTGAGGCCGAGCACGCGGTTCGGCAGCTCGATCAAGATGCCGATGGTGGAGGTGGTGCCGATATCGAGGCCGAGCGTGATGGACATGGCGGGTCCCTTCACCTAGCGCAGCGCATCGACGATCTCCATGAAGCGCTTGACCCGGTCGCCGTCGACCGGGTTCCAGGTATTGCCGTCCACCTTGAAATGCGTGCCGATGATGACGCCGCTGGCAACGCTCAATATGTCGCGCACATTGTCCTTGTTGACGCCGGTATTGGCAAAGACAGGGACATCCTTGACCGTCTCGCAAACGCGCCTGAGGTCCGATTGATCGACGGCCTGTCCGGTCAGTGGTCCCGACACCAGGATGGCATCGGCAAGCGATGAGAACACGGCACTCTTCGCCCTGAGTTCAATCGGTCGCTGGTCCAGCGAATGGGCAAATTCCGCGTTGATGTTGAAGAGCATCTTCATGTCGTCGCGGCCGAGGCTGTGTCGCAGCCGTGCCGCCTTGGCGCAATCCGGCTGCCAGATGCCCATGTCTGATGCAAAGACGCCGGTGAAGATCTCGCGAACGAAGCTCGCGCCCGTCACCGCACCGATCGCAACGCTTGCCGAGGGATCCCAGAGATAGTTGACGCCGAACGGCACGGTCAGTTGCGGTTTCACCCGCTCGACGATCGCGGTCATCGCCGCCAGCCCTTCCGGCGGCGCCTGGAAGACGTAAGGCCGGTCATTCTCGTTGCCGAACATGATGGCGTCGACACCACCCGCCTGCAGCTTGTCGATGTCGGAAAGCACGTCGTCGACGAGCTTGTTCACACCGCCGGCGGCGTCATAGGCGGGCGAGCCGGGCAGGGCTCCGATATGCGCCATGGCGATGACCGCCTTCTTCTTGACGCCGAAAAAATCGAAGACCATGTGAGAACTCCTGAAGCGGAATCGAGTGGACGGGCACCCGCTGGGGACGGATGCGGGAAAGGCAAATCAAAGCAGCGGCTGCTCCTCGGGCGCGATGCGCACCTCGACGCCAGCGGCGGCGAGCGCATCGGCAAGATCGGCCGGCGGCATGGCATCGGTGATCAGCATGTCGAATTGCTGCAGCGGCGCGATGTGCACCAGCGACATACGCTTGAACTTGGTGGAATCGCAAAGCACCACCGTCTGCGTCGCGCGGTGCAGATAAACCCGTTTCATGTCGGTGTCTTCGAAGGAATAGTCGTAGATTCCCTGCGCCGTAATCCCGGACACGCCGACGAAGGCGATATCGAACCAGAGTTCCTCGAATTGCGAAACGGCGGACTGGCTGCTGATCGCCATTTCCTCGCCGCGCATGCGCCCGCCGGGTAGATAGACTTCGCCGAAGCCAGTGCCGAGCTGCATGGCATTGCGTACGCTGTTGGTGAAGATCTTCGTATGCGGCTGGTTGAGCAGCAGGCCGGACAGCAGATAGGTGGTGGTGCCAACGTCGAGCGCCAGGGTTCGCGCGCCGGCAGCAACGCCTGCCGCCGCCATCGCGATCGTCCGCTTCGCGGCGGCATTGCGCGTCAGCCGGGATTCGAAGGTCGGCTCCTCGCGATCGACCGTTTCGCTGGCGATTGGCTCGAAGGCCTTGCCGCTGCGCACCGCGCCGCCATGGGTGCGCACTAGCCTGCCGTCCTTTTCGAGTTCGATCAGGTCGCGGCGGACGGTCATTTCGGAAACGGCAAGCTGGGAGGCGACATCGCTGACCGAGACCGCGCCTTTGCGGGCCAGTGTCTCCAGGATGCGCGCATGCCGCACCTGGGCCAGAACCTTCGGTTTTTCCGCTGCGGCGACCATCTGCTGTTCCGCGTCCATGATATCGTTCTCATCCTCCCGCCGTCGCAACTCGTGGCTACGATTGTCTGATTGTTGCTCCCTATGTATCGAATGACTCGAACAAATTCAAACATAAATTTTGCTTGTTGTGTATGATTTTGTTGTTATATGATCGGTGATGTTTCCAGTCGATGAGGGCGAGCATGCAATCTCCGAGCTTTCCAGAACTATCCGGCAAGCGTGCGATCGTCACCGGCGGAGCGACTGGGATAGGGCGCGCGATCGCGACCGCGCTCTCCCGCCAGTCGATCCAGGTGGCGATCTGCGACATCAACCTG
Source organism: Rhizobium sp. WSM1274 (assembly GCF_025200775.1). Taxonomy (NCBI): domain Bacteria; kingdom Pseudomonadati; phylum Pseudomonadota; class Alphaproteobacteria; order Hyphomicrobiales; family Rhizobiaceae; genus Rhizobium; species Rhizobium sp. WSM1274. The sequence goes on from NZ_CP104141.1 coordinate 83,213, forward strand.
GCGGCCGCCGAACAGACGGCGGCCGAGATCGGCAACGGCGCCACTGCCTATGCGATCGACGTTCGCAAGCGTGCCTCCGTCGAGGCGACCTTTTCCGAGGTGATCGAGAGGACAGGCGGTTACGAGATCCTCTGCGCCAATGCTGGTGTCTCCACGATGCAGCATGCGCTGGAACTGACCGACGAGGAGTGGGACTATAATTTCGACGTCAACATTCGCGGCATCTTCCTGACCAACCAGATTGCTGCTCGCCGTTTCACGAGCACCGGGACCGGCGTCATCGTCAACACTGCCTCGCTTGCCGCAAAGATCGGCGCCCCGTTGCTGGCTCATTATTCCGCCAGCAAGTTTGCCGTGCTCGGCTGGACGCAGGCGCTCGCCCGCGAGCTCGCGGCTTCAGGCATTCGCGTCAACGCCGTCTGCCCCGGTTTCGTCAAGACCGGCATGCAGGAACGCGAGATCGCCTGGGAAGCGAGCCTGCGCGGCGTCACGCCCGAACGCGTCGTTGCGGATTATATCGCCCAGACGCCGCTCGGCCGGCTAGAAACGGCTGACGACGTGGCCGATGTCGTCGTTTTCCTCTGCTCGAATTCGGCGCGCTTCATGACCGGGCAGGGCGTCAACGTCACCGGCGGCGTCTACACGACCTGACCCATCCAGGTTCCACGGCAGGTCCCCCGTTCGGCAAGGAAAGAGCATGGCTGAAATCGTCTTCGACCAGATCAGCAAGAGCTACGGCGATGGCTATGCGGCGATCCGCAACCTGAACATGACCATCCGCGACGGCGAATTCCTGGTGCTTGTCGGTCCCTCCGGCTGCGGCAAATCGACGGCGCTGCGTATGATCGCCGGCCTCGAGGAGATCACCGACGGCCGCCTGACGATCAACGGCGCCGTCGTCAACGATCTTGCCCCGCGCGATCGCGATATCGCCATGGTCTTCCAGTCCTACGCGCTTTACCCGCATCTGACGGTGGCCGAGAATATCGGCTTCGGCCTTCGCGTCCGCGGCCTCGACAAGGCCGACATCGCCAGCAAGGTGCAGGAGACGGCAAAGCTCCTGGAGCTCGAGGACTATCTCGCCCGCAAGCCCGCCCAACTCTCCGGCGGCCAGCGCCAGCGCGTCGCCATGGGCCGGGCGCTCGCCCGCAGCCCTCAGGCCTTCCTGATGGACGAGCCGCTTTCCAATCTCGATGCTCGCCTGCGCGGCCAGATGCGCGCCGAAATCGCCCGCATGCAGAAGATGTCGGGCATCACCACGGTCTATGTCACCCACGACCAGGTCGAAGCCATGACCATGGGCGATCGCGTCGCCGTCATGAAAAGCGGCGTCCTGCAGCAACTCGGCACGCCGCGCAGCCTCTATGATCAGCCGGCCAATCTGTTCGTCGCGAGCTTCATGGGCTCGCCGGCGATGAACCTGCTAGCGACTGATCTCTTCGCGACGGAGAACGGCCCCGAGGCTCGCTTCGGCCAGGTATCCATCGTTTTTTCGGGCGAGGTGCTCGCCGAGCGGCCGCGCATCGCCTCCGCCGCCGGGCGTGCCGTTGTGCTCGGCATCCGACCGGAAGCATTCCAACCGGTCGACGCGGGCGGTCTCACTGGAACCGTTGCCTTCGTCGAGGATCTCGGCGCCAACCTGCTCGTTCATGTCGATGTTGAGGCCGCCGACCGGCTGAAGTCGCTTTCGGCCGAAGAGGACGACGTGACGCTATCTGCCCCGCGCCTGCGCCTCATCATTGACGGCACCCGCCGCGTCAAGATCGGCGAGCGCCTGTCGCTTGCCGCCGACCCCGCCCGCGTTCACGTCTTCGATGCCGCCACCGAAGCAGCGATCCGCGCTTGAGCGCATCGTCTCTTTACAGCGCCGCGCGTCTTTTCAGACGCGCAAAGGACGCTGTAACACTTTGAATCTACGCATCGTGCTTTCCGAAAATCCATTCCGATTTTCGGGCCGATGCGCTAGTGAATGCCTTTTGTCAGGCCCTGCACGAAATAACGGTTGAGGAAGAGCACGATCAACACGATCGGGATCGTCGAAAAATGCGCCAGCGCGCCGAGCGTGCCCCAGGTGATGTCCTTCGTGCCATAGGCTGAAAGCAGCGCCACCGAGATCGGCTTGGAATCGAGCCGAGTGAGAAACATCGGATAGAGGAAGTCGTTCCAAGAAAACATCAGGCAGAACAGCGTGGAGGCGACGACGCCTGAGCGCACCGCCGGCAGCGCCACGCGCCAGAAGGAGCCGAACAGAGTGCAGCCATCTGTCAGCGCCGCCTCTTCCAGCTCTTTCGGCAGGCTGCGGAAATAGGAAAACATCATCCAGGTGACGAAGGCCGAGTTCAGCATCGCGTTGATGAGCACGACGGCGACCCAACTGCCGAGCAGCCCGATATCGCGCATCATCAAATAGAAGGGGATCAGCGCCGCCACCGCCGGCACCATGCGGATTGCCATGAAGAAATAGGCGACCGCAATGGCATAGCGGCTGGTCGAGCGTGCCAGCGCATAGCCTGCCGGCACGCCGAGAAGCAGCGACAAGATCACCGAACCGCCGGCGATCAGCAGGCTTGACGATACGAGGCTCCAGACGTCGAACAGGCGGAAGACCGTCGCGAACTGCTCGAGGGTCGGTGTAAAAGTCAGTCTTGGCGGGATCGAGAAGATGTCGCGCGACGGCTTGTAGGCGGTCGATGCCAGCCACAGGAAGGGCAGCAGGAAAAAGGCGAGCATGACAAGGATGAAGGCGCGCTCGCCGATGCGGCTCAAGGTGCGTGTGCTCATCGCCCGTTCGCCTTTCTGTCCGCCTTGCGGATCAACAGGATGAAGCCTGCCGCGATTACGGCGATGCAGATCAGTGTCAGGTTGGAGATCGCCGAGGCGCGGCCGATATTGAAGAATTCCAGACCCTGTTTCACCGCATGCAGCATCAGCGTGTTGGTCGCGTTGCCCGGCCCGCCGCCCGTCGTCACGTAAACGCTGTCGAAGATGCGGAAGGCATCGATGGTGCGCAGCGTCAGCGCCAGCAGGATCGAAGGCAGCATCAGCGGAATGACGATGATTCTCAGTCGCTGCAGCGCCGTTGCCCCATCCACTTCCGATGCCTCGAGAATATCGCCCGGCAGCGCTTTCAGGCCAGCAAGCAGGATCAGCGCCACCAACGGCGTCCATTCCCATATGTCGACGAAGATAAGGGTCGCCAGCGCCGAACTCGGATTGGCAAAAAGCCCACGCGGATCGGAAAGCCCGAACTCGGCGAGATAATAGCCGACAAGCCCGTAATCGGAGAGCAGCAGCGCCCGGAAGATCAGTCCGACCACCAGCGGCGTGATCGTCACCGGTATCAGGATCAGCGCCAGGCAGATCCGATTGAAGCGGTCATCGCGCCAGAGCGCCAGCGCAATGGCAAAGCCGAGCAGCAGTTCGACAGTCACGGCACCGACCGTGAAGATGACGGTATTGACGAAGGCCCCGCGTGTCACCGGGTCGGAGAGGAGGTCGATATAGTTGCCGAGGCCGACGAAATGCGTCCGCGCCGGCTTGAGCAGATTATATTCGTAGAGGCTGAACCAGATGCCCTGCGCCAGCGGCCAGACGCCGATGACGAGCACGTAGATGAAGGCCGGCAGCGTCATCAGGATGAAGAACAGCCGCCTGCGCTCCAGATAGGAAACGCTCAAGGCCGGGGAGGGCTTCAGCGCGGAAGTGAGGGATAGGGTCACGTCATGTCCATCAGGTTCCTGGTTCGATGCGCGCTACCGGGATCGAGCCCGGGCTCACCCGATCATGAAGCCTGAGGCGCATCGGATCAATGGTCTCGAACGGCAGGGCCGCGACATAGGCCGCGGCCCCGGGGAGGAAACCGTATTGTCCTCAGAAGAGCTTTGCAGCGGCTTCCTGAGCGGCGTCGAGCGCCTTCTTGGGATCGGCATTGCCGACGAGCACGTCGTTGACGGCGGTGCCGAGCAGGTCCTGAATCTCTGGATATTGCGGGATGCGCGGACGATATTCGCCGTCACCATGCTCGAAGGTTTCGGCGATGACAGGCAGGAAGGGGAACTTCTTCAGCAGATCGGGATCGGTCATCTCGCTCTTGCGCAGGAAGCTGCCGGCGCCCATCATGTTGAATTCCTTGTGCACCGGCGGACTGACTAGCCACTTAATGAAGGCCCAGGCGGCTTCCTTCTGCGTGTCCTTGATGCCGGCGTTGATCGCCATGCCCCAGCCGCCGATCCCATAGACCTTCGGCAGACCGGCGCCGCGGGGCGCCGTCGTGATCGCCACCTTGTCGACGATCTTGGAAATCGACGGATCATAATAGCCGGGCGCACCGACCGACCATGTCTGCATGGTCGCAGCAATGCCCTGGCGGAAGCTTTCCTCGCGTCCGCCCCAGTCATAATTAACGGCGCCGGGAGGTGCCGCTTTCATGAAGAGGTCCTTATAGACGGTCAGGCTCTTGATATTGGCTTCGGAATTCAGCGCTGGCTTGCCGTCGGAACCGAGGATCGAACCGCCCATCTCGGTATTGTACTGCATCCAGTCCTGCGCGACCGCCGGGCCCTTCTGGCCGTTGGCGACGAAGCCGTAGATCTTCTTGCTGGGGTCGGTCAGCTTGTAGGCGGCCTCGACCATTTCCTCCATCGTCGTCGGCGCCTTCAGGCCGGCGGCATCGAAGAGATCCTTGCGATAGGCAAGCACGTTGGCATAACCGGCAAAGGGAAAGGCGACCTGCTTGTCTCCCCAGTGGCCAAGCGCGTTGAGAAGCGTCGGATAGATGTCGTCGAGCTTCAGTTCGGCGGCGTCGCGCTTCATCCACTCGGTGAGATCGACGGTGTATTTGTTTTCTGCATATTGGCCCGCCCAGACGATATCCATCGTCACCAGGTCGTAGCCGCCGGTGCCGCCGACGAAATCGGTCGTGGTCTTGGTCAACAGCGAGCCGTAATCGAGAATGTCGACCTTGACGTTGGCCCCCGTCTCTTCGGTGAATTTGGGGGCGATGGCAGCCAGAACGGCGGCGAACTGGTCGTTCTGCGAGGCAAGCGTGAGCGTGATGCCCTCATATTTCTTGTCGGCGCCGATAGCGGAGCCCACAAATGCGACCGAGACGAGGCCCGCGATCGCCAATTTCCGTGTGAGACTGTTGAGCGATTTCATTTTTGCTCCCCTTTTTTGATTGGCTTGAGGCACTATACATCAAACAAAATCGCACTCAAGCGCACTTGACAAAAAAGCACAAACATTAAAAATCACAAATTAGAACATATTCGCGCATAAATGTCCATATTTTGTGCGCGTTGCATAAAAAATAGCAGGGAGTTGATCATTCCCTGCGCGTCTATACTGTCCTGTCCAACGCGGCGAGCTGCACCTTCATGAAGACCACGCCCGATGAGCGCCTGAGAGAGCTGGAATGCCGCGCCCATGATGAAATGGCGCGCATTGAGGCGCTCTGTGCCGGCTGGCCGACGCTGGGCGATGAAGACCGGGACGAGCTGCATTCCGTTGTGATCTGCGGCGCTGGCCTCTCCGGCCTGTCGATCGCCTTCGCCCTGAAGCGGCGCGGTATCAGGTCTGTTCATGTGATCGATCAGAGCGAGGAGGGCCGCGAAGGCCCCTGGATCACCTGCGCCCGCATGCAGACCCTGCGTTCGCCGAAATATCTCTCAGGCCCGGATCTCGGCATCCCGAGCCTGACGCTGCGTTCCTGGTACGAGGCGCTGAATGGCGCCGACGCCTGGGACGCGCTCGACAAGATCGGCCGCCAGGACTGGATGGCCTATCTCATCTGGTTTCGAAGGACCGTCGGCATCGACGTCGAAAACGACACGACGCTTTCCTCGATCGATCAGGCGGAAGGCGGACTCGCTCTCACGCTGTCAAATGCTGACGGCACCAGCCGCACGGTCAGCTGCCGCCGGCTGGTGATGGCAACCGGCATCGACGGCTGCGGCGGCCCGCGCATACCCGCAATGGTCAAGGCGCTACCGAAATCCGCCTGGACGCATAGCAATGAGCCGATACCGATCGATTTTCTCAAGGGCAGGGATGTCGCAATCCTTGGCGGCGGCACGTCGAGCTTTGACTGGGCGGTGGCGGCGCTGGAAACCGGCGCCCGAGAGGTGACGATGTTTGCGCGGAGCACCGATCTGCCGCGCACCGAGGTTCTTGCCTGGACAAATTTCCCCGGCTTTCTCGGCCATTTCGCCGACCTGCCGGATCTGGAGCGCTGGCGGTTCGCCCACCTCTACTTCAATTTCAAGGTGCCGCCGACCCAGGAGCAATATGAGCGAGCCCGTAGCCACCCTGGTTTCACCATGCAACTCGGTTGTGGTGTCCGTGAACTGTCGATGGACGGCGGCAAGGTCAAGCTGACGACCGCAAACGGCATTTATCATGCCGATCATCTCCTGCTCGGCACCGGTTACGAGATTAATTTCGCGCTCCGGCCCGAGCTTGCCGGCCTCGCCGACACCGCAGCGTTTTGGAAGGATTGTTTCCAACCGCCGCAGGGGGAGGAGAACGCCCTGCTTGGCGGCCATCCCTATCTCGGTCCTGGTTTCGAACTCACGCCCAGGCATGCCGAAGCCGGCTGGGTCTCGCGCATCCATATGTTCAATACCGGCGCGCTGGCGAGCCTCGGCCCGATCAGCAACGGCGTCACCGGTCTCAAATTCGGTGTGCCGCGCGTCGTCAGCGCCTTGGTGAAAGCGCTGTTCATCGAGGACTCCAACCGGTATCTTGAAGCGTTGGCCGCCTATGACGAACCGCATTTCGATCCCGGCATAGACGAGGACGTTACGACATCAAGGGAGGTTCTGGCATGAGACAGGCTGCCGCCGTTAAATTTTCGGGATTGGAGACCATCCTTTTGCGGGCCCGCGAGGATAGCGTCGAATTTCCCTATCTGCTGGCCAACCACGTTCCGATGGTGCTGATCGCGCTCGATCGCCTCGGCGCCTCGCCCGAACGGCTGGAACAATGGTACGAACAATATCGCGAGAGCCATGCACTTCCGCCCGTGCCGCCGCCGATTGCCCCGATTATCAGGGCGCAATGGGCCGAGGCGCTCGGCGATCGTACGCGCGAGGCGGATTACCGCCCCTTCTTCATCGACGAAACCCGCCGGCTCGGCATCGATGCCGTCATCCGCACCTATTTGCCCGCCATGGTGAACGGCCTTGCCGGCAGCGCCACGCATCCGCTGATGCGCCTTGCCTACGGTGTGCTCAAGAAGGACGACCAGGAGGTTGGCACTGCGCTCGGCTATTGGGCGGCCTGCTATCTGCCGCTGCCATCCGCGACCGGTGCCGCGCCCGATACGGATGATCCGGGGAGCGTGCTTGCCGATGTCGGCAATATCGAAGGCATCCGCGATTATGAGCCGGAAACCGATCTGCTCTGGCATAATATCCGCGCCGTCGCCGCACTTCCGGGCTTCCGCCCCGTTATCGACCGTCTGGCTTTCAGCGCCGATACACCGCGCCGTATGGCCGCGACCTCGCTTGCCCTCTTTGCCGGAACCATGGATTTCACCGCACTCCATTCCGTCACCGGCATGCACTGGCTGCGCCTCGTCTCTCCGCACCTCGAAAATCCCGAGCCTTTCTACCGCGCCTTCTGGCAGGTGATCGCCTCACTGGTGCCGAAGATCGGTTTTCCAGCGCTCCCCACCGCCGAAGCGCTGGAAGAAATGCGCAGACGACAGGCGCCTGCCTGGGCGGAGATCAAACGCGCCGCGGTATCCTCGGACGACGAACACGATGTCAGCCTGGTCTTTTCTGCCCTGCAGGAGGAAGAGGTGTGGAAGGATCCGCTCTATCGCGTCGTTGCGGCGCGCCGGGTCGGGCTGATTGCATAACGGATGATGGAAGAATTGATGACGCCGAGCCTCGTAGTCGAAAACGCCAGGACCGAAGCCGGCGAGATCGTCTTGCTTATTCTGAACAATGACCGGATCGCCGCGATCGGCCCGAACGCGGCCGCCGGCATCGACCCCGCAGTGCCGCGTTTCGATGCTGCCGGCGGCCTGCTCTGCCTTCCCTTCGTCGACGGCCATATTCATCTGGACAAGACGCTGATTGGCTTGCCATTCATCCCGCATATTCCGGGCGATACGGTCGCCAAACGGATCGAAGCGGAGAAAACGCTGCGGCGCATGGTGGCGCTGCCGGTCGAAGCCCGCGGCGGCGCGCTGCTGGAGAAGCTCGCAGCCTACGGCACACTTTCCGTTCGCAGCCATGTCGACATCGATACCGAAATCGGCTTGAAAGGCCTCGAGGCCGTGCTCTCGCTGAAGCAGAGCCATGGTCATCTCGTCGATATCCAGACCGTTGCCTTCCCGCAATCCGGCGTGCTGCGCGATCCCGGCACGGCCGGGCTGCTCGATGCGGCGATCGCCGCCGGCGCCGATCTCGTCGGTGGCCTCGATCCCGCCGGGATCGACAACGATGTGACCGGCCATCTCGATGCGATCTTTTCCGTCGCCGGCAAATACGGTGTCGGGCTCGATATCCATCTGCATGACGGCGGTGCACTCGGCGCCTTCGAACTTCGCCAGATCGCCGATCGCACGGCAGCACTCGGCCTCGAAGGCAAGGTGGTCGTCAGCCACGCTTTCTGCCTCGGCGAGTTGGACGATGCCGAATTCGGCCGCACTGCCGCCGCACTCGCCAGATCGGGCGTGGCGATCATGACCAGCGCGCCAGGAGCCGTGCCAATGCCACCGGTCAAGCGGCTTGCCGCCGCCGGCGTCCGGCTGTTCTGCGCCAACGACAATATCCGCGACGCCTGGTCGCCGTTCGGCAATGGCGACATGCTGGAGCGTGTCGGCATCCTCTGCGATCGCCAGGATTTCCGTTCGGATGAGGATCTGGCGGCGGCCTTCCGCCTGGCGACGCAGGCGCCGGCCGAAATCCTCGGCCGTCCCGTCGGCCCGCTCCAGGCCGGCTCACCTGCTGATTTTGTTATTTTGCCCGCAGCGTCGCTGGCAGAAGCCGTCGCTGCCCGTCCCCTCGATCGCATCGTCTTTCGCGGCGGCACTATTATCGCCCGCGGGGGCCGGCTCGTCGTCTGATTTTTCCATCAATGTATGGCGCATGGGAGCACCGCAGATGAAGGGCCGACTTTGGATCCGATCGCCGCTCGCCATCATGGCAGAAGGCGCCGAAGGAGGTATCGTCATCGAGAATGGCCGCATCGTCGAGCTGGTCGCAGCTGGACGGCAGCCTTCGACCCCCGTCGATGCACACTTCGACGCCGGCCGGCATGTCGTCATCCCCGGTCTCGTCAACACCCATCACCATATGTTCCAGACGCTGACGCGCGCCCATCCGGCTGCGATCAACAAGTCGCTTTGGCCATGGATCCGTGCGCTCTATCCAATCTGGGCGAGGCACATGACGCCCGAAGCCTTCCGTCTTGCCGTCCGTCTTGCGCTGACCGAGCTCCTCCTCTCCGGCTGCACCACCACCTCCGATCACCACTATCTCTATGCCGCCGGTCTCGAAGACGCGATGGATGTCGAAGCCGAGGAGGCGGCTCGCCTCGGCATGCGCATCACGCTGACGCGGGGCAGTCTCAATATCAAGGACCAGCAAGGCGTGATTTCGCCCGCCAATGTCGTGCAGGATGACGATGTGATCCTTGCCGACAGCGAGCGTGTGCTCCGGCGTTATCACGACCGCTCCGAAGGGGCGATGACGCAGGTGGCGCTCGCGCCCTGCGCGCCCTTCGACGTCACGCTGGAACTGATGCGCGAATCGGCGGCACTGGCGGAACGCTACGATTGCCGTCTTCATACCCATCTGGTCGAGACCAGGGCGGAAGCAGAATTCTGCCGCAGCAAATTCGCCTGCACGCCAGTGGAATATCTCGACCGCTGCAACTGGCTGAGTGCCCGCACTTGGCTCGCCCACGGCATTCATTTCGACGATGCCGAGATCGTCGAACTCGGCCGGCACGGCGTCGGCATCTGCCATTGTCCGACATCCAACATGGTGCTTGCATCAGGCATGTGCCGCACCTGCGAGCTGGAAGCCGCAGGAGTGCCAGTCGGCCTTGGCGTCGACGGCTCGGCTTCCAACGACAATTCCAACCTGATGGAAAGCGTGCGCCATGCCCTGATGCTGAACCGTCTGACCTATGGCGCCGAAGCCGTTACCCATCTCGACGCGCTGCGTTGGGGAAGCGCTGGCTCGGCAAGGCTGCTCGGTCGCGACGACATCGGGATCATCGCGCCGGGCCGCCAGGCGGATCTAGCCTTCTACAAGCTCGATGAATTGCGTTTCTCCGGTGCTGGCGATCCGCTGGCAGCCCTTGTGCTCTGCGGCGCGACCACGGCTGATCGCGTCATGATCGCAGGCGAATGGCGCGTCACCGACGGCATGCCGGAGGGTGTCGATATCGAGGCGCTGATTGCCGATCATAACCGCGTCGCCCGCAATTTTCTTCTGTCGGTCTGAGGAGGCCCCATGGCGATCGATTTCGTCGTCCGCAATGTCCGTATGGCCGGCTTGACCGAACCGACCGACATCGCATTCGAGGCAGGCCGCGTCGCGGCAATCGCACCTCGCTTCGTCTGCGACGCGCCGCACCATGATGCCGGAGGGAAATTCGCCTGCGCCGGCCTGATCGAGACCCACATTCACCTCGACAAGGCCGGCATTTTCAGCCGCTGCAATCTCTGCACCGGGACGCTCGCCGAGGCCGTCAGCGAGACCTCGAGGGCCAAGGCGGCCTTCACCGAGGAAGATGTCTATGCCCGCGCTGCCGCGGTCATCGAAAAGGCGATCGTCAACGGCACCACTCGCCTGCGCACCTTCGTCGAGATCGACCCGCGCGCCGGCTTCCGCTCGTTTGAGGCGATCAGAAAATTGAAGGCCGACTATACCAGCCTCATCGACATCGAAATCTGCGCATTCGCGCAGGAAGGTCTGACGAACGATCCCGGTACGGAGGGCATGCTCGAACAGGCGCTGAAGGTGGGGGCCGATCTGGTGGGGGGCTGCCCCTACACCGATCCGGAACCGACCGAACACATCCGCCGCATCTTCGACCTCGCCGTGCGCCACGACGTCGCCGTCGATTTCCATCTCGATTTCGACCTCGATCCCGCAGGCTCAAATCTCCCTGTCGTCATAGCCGAGACACTCGCTCGCCACTACCAGGGGCGCGTTTCGGTCGGCCACGTCACCAAGCTCTCTGCTTTGCCGCCGGAAGAGTTGGAGCCGATCGGCCGCCGTCTCGCCGAGGCTGGCATCGCATTGACCGTCCTGCCGGCCACCGATCTCTTCCTGACCGGTCGGAGTTCGACCCATCTCGTGCCGCGCGGCGTGACACCCGCTCACCGGCTAGCAACGCTCGGCGTCGTCGCGACCATCTCCACCAACAATGTCCTGAATCCGTTCACGCCGTTCGGCGACGTCAACCTGATGCGCATGGCCAATCTTTACGCCAACATCGCCCAGATCGGCACTCCCGGTGGCCTCGACGGCGTCTTCGCCATGATCACGACACAGGCTGCCACCCTCCTGGGAAGAAAGGCTTACGGCATTGCGATAGGCAGCGCGGCAGATATCGTCCTCTTCGACGCCCCCTCGGCTGCCGATGCCGTCGCGACAATCGCGCCGGCGAGCGCCGGGTGGAAAAATGGTCGCCGGAGCTTCCTTCGCCCGCGGCCGCAGCTTTTCCTGGACCCAGGCTAGGCACCGCATACGCTTTGCTGGAGTTCTCGCGATGAGCCAGTCGAAGGTAAAGCAATCACGGGTTGTGTATGTGGCGGCAAGGTTGGAATGTCCGTTTGTGTGCAAAGTAGAAGTGTCACTTCGGACGCGTCTTCAGCTATTTAGAAATGCGACACTCGGCATGTCCACTTGCGCTGAGGCAAGCCCCCGACCGGACCGGCTGGACCGGGTTGCAAGGGAAGGGAGGGGGCGGGTGAGATGCTCCCCTGCGGCTTTAGCTTGGACAGTTGGAGCAGCCGGTCATTCCGCCGCATCGAGGTCAGAGAGCGCTTGTCGCCGGCGGGCAATGACGGCGGGATCGTTCATGAAATCCTTCCGCCGTCCCGGACCGCGAGCACGTCGCACATAGCCGTTCTTCTCGCTGTTGGTCTTTACATCAGGCTGCGACTGCTGCTCCTGGCGCTCCTTGATATAGGCCAAGGCGCTTTCCGAACGGACAAAGCGCAACTGCATCAACCTGCCCGTCGCATCGTCGACGAACACCAGCAGCGAACACGGGTCACTGCGGTCCTCAAACCAGCGGTGCTCGGAGCCATCGATCTGTATCAGCTCGCCATAGGCCTCGCGCCGCAAGCGTGGCTGATGGAACGTCCGCCGCTGCTTGCGCGACAGCCAAAGGCCGGCCCCTGTCATCCAGCCGCGCAACGTCTCGCGCGACACATGCAGTCCATCGCGCTCGGCAAGCTTCTCAGCCGCCAATGTCGGCCCGAAGTCTGCATAGCGTTCGCGAACCAGCGTCACCGCGTAATCTCGAACACCGTCACTAATCCGGTTGTTCGACGGCCGACCGATCGCCTTGTGCCGGATCGACGCCGCACCACCAGTGCGGATCCGCTCCAACAGCCGTCGCACCTGGCGCTCGCTCAGATCAAGCACATGCGCCGCCGACACCATCATCATATGGCCGGCGATCACTTTCGATAGGATCTCGATCCGCTGCAGGTCGCGCTCGCTCATCGCTATCAGTCCCATCCGCAATCTCCACCGTCATCAAACCCGGGGAGAATGACATTCCAACTTTGCAGAAACAGGACACTTCAACTTTGCGGCTACAATCACGGGTTGTGTAAAATGGCATAAGCTGAATTATGGAACTTCTCTATTCGGCGTGTTGAAGTCAAGCGCTGTCGAGCTTCCATTTACATCGCATCTGATGTCGTTCACGGGGCCTTGCTTCTCTTCGGGATCGGGTCTTGGCCCTCCCCGATTCGAAGCTGAGACACACCAAATCCCACAGCTCCATCCGAGGTGCGCTAAATTGAATCAGTTGCCCAGTCTTCATGCGCGTGGCGAATTCGTATTACAAAAATTGTTTCATCATTTTCGATCCGATAAACGATTAGATGCGCTTTGAAGGGATGAATTCTAACGGGCGGATCGATCTCATCCCGTTCGCGCGCGATGCGTGGATTGGCAGCTATCAGATCAAATAATGCGAAAAGTTCATCGTGGTATCGCTTTGCTTGGCCTGCCCCGAACAGACGCACACCTTGCTCGGCGATCGCAATGATGTCCTCTTCCGCTTCGGCAGAAAGCCTAAAACTCATGACTTGCTGGTACGAGCCATCGCCTCAGCAAAGAGTTCATCCTTTGATCGAACGCCAACACCGCTTTGGAGCCCGGCCTCGACGAAGCTTTGCATGGCGGCGATCTTGTCGTTTCGCGTCTGGTCGCGTCGGATCAGGTCGCGCACGTAGTCGCTAGCATTCGAATATCGCCCGGTCCTGGCCTGGGCCTCCACCCAATCCTTCATCGCGCCCGGAAGAGATACGTTCATCGTGGCCATTGATAACCTCCATTTGAAGGCAATATAACCGATTTTGGCAAAGTTTGTCAAAGGATCGAACGCCTTGATGAGATGCGGACCTGACGACTGCATCACCACTTTTGCGGCCTTGCCGGAGGTGAAGGGCCCTCCCAGGCCCTTCGGATCAGTTTAAAGATCGGCTGTTCAGCCCCACTTCATTTCTCCCTTGGCGACTTTGGCGCCTATGTCGAGCGCAACGCCCATACCAAGACCCGGGAAGCGGGCTTCCATGGCGGCCTTCAGCGCGGCGGAATCGGCGGCCTTGGCGCGTTCTTCCTCAAAAGCGAGCAGATAGCTCTTCGTGTGTTCGACGGCGGACAGATCGGTTGCCGCTTCCGGCATCATGTGACCGGGAACGACAATCGTCGGCTTGCGGGCGCTGATCTTGTCGAGGGTGGCCACCCAAGCGGCACGCTGCTCCGATGCCTGGGTGTCGGCCGTCCATACGTGGACGCCGGAGAAAATCATGACGCCCCCGAAAACGGCGTTCAGCGACGGCACGAACAGGTACCGGCGATTGCTTAACCCCGCCTCGGCCGCGACAATCTCGACGGTCTCACCATCGACTGTGAGGCTTGGAGCGTCGAAGGCTTCGGGCATGACGATGTCTGCAAGGGTCTGCGGGCCGTTCTCCTTGAGCTGCGGCCCCCAAACGGCAAGCTTTTTCTCGACGTTGCCCTTGATCGCTGCAATCGTATCGGAGGCGGCCAGCACTTTTGTGCCGGGAAAGGCTTCGAGGACCGGCTTGAGGCTGAAGTAATAGTCGGGATCGGACTGGCTGACATAAATCGCGGTCAGCGTCTTGCCCGTGGCCTTGATGGCTTCCGCCAGCGCATGGCCGTCGGGATAGCTGAAGCCGCCGTCGATCAGCAACGCTTCGCTGGGGCCGGTCAGCAGCACCGGAGCGCGAAAGAAGCCATTTTGGCCGGCGGGGAAGTGCTTCCAGGCCAGCTTTGATCCGGCTGCGTTGCCGAGACCGGCAGGCGCGAAAACGGCCACCGCGCCGGCTGCGAGTGTGGTTTTCATGATTTCTCTCCTTGAATACATGGTTGTCTCCGATGATCGCCAGTTTCGATTTTCTGCTGCCGTGAGCGTTGCCCCCCGGCAGGCTTTGTCGGTAGTTCATGGAACGGTCTGCTGACAATGAACGATCACGCCGCCTGAAGCTCGGCAGCAAGTTGGTCAAAGCCGCCGAACAAGGCATCGCTGCGCAGCACGCGGCGCTTGTCGCCGTCGCTGATCAATAGCGCCGGGACACCATCCATCCGGAATGCATCCATCAGTTGGCGGGACTTCCCGATCCTGTTGCGGTAGGCGTCGAGCAGAACCTCGTCCGGAGCCCGGACACGAGCGGCCGCATCGGAAAACCCAGCCTGATCGAGAACGTCGGCCACGACAACGATCTCCGAAGTATTGCGGCCGTCAACATAACGGGCGATTTGAAGTGCCGTCAGAGCTTCGCGCTCTCTGTCGAGTTGCGTAAGGCCGACCGCAATGAGCCCGAGCGTCGCAGGGGCGGAGTCGAACATAGTGTCCGCGCCCCCGAGAATCTGATCGCGATAGAGTTGGCTGAAGACCTGTCCCGTGAGCCGGTTGATCCGCTGGTCATTATGCCAGGCATAGGCTGCGAAACGTTCATCCAGCGGCCGCGCGCCTTCGCCCGCGAAGAGTCCGCTCGGCGCAAGCTCGACGGTGAGATTGTCGAGCTTGGCCATATTGTCGAGCGCCGGCGCCGCACCATAACACCAGCCACAAAGCGGATCGTAGAGATAGGTAAGATGCATATCGGACCATCCTTGAAGCGATGGGCAACAGATAGCGCACTTCTATTGAGTGATAAATATTGTTAAATGTGACAGAATGTATGTCAAAAGCTTACAATCAAGGGGAAGAAGGTCATGGAGGCTGTCAACCTCAATCGGCTTGCCTATTTCGCAGCCGTCGTCGATACCGGCTCGTTCACGAAAGCTGCCGAGCGCCTCGCGATCACAAAGACGGTCGTCAGCCAGCAGGTTGCCCGGCTGGAAGCTGAGTTGAAAACCAGCTTGCTCCTGCGAACAACGCGACGCGTCGAGCCGACCGAGGCCGGCAAGCTTCTCTACGCGCGCTGCGTCATGATCTTCCGCGAAGCCGAGGACGCGGTCGGTGAAATCACCCGCGCAAATGCCGAGCCGACCGGCATGCTACGCATTGCTGCGCCCAACGATTATGGTGCGAGCACGATCGCTCCGATTGCTGGGGCGTTTATCCAGAAGTACCCCGCTTGCAGGGTGGAGCTTCTGCTCGCCGATACGAAGATGGATTTGCTCGCCAATCAGATCGATCTGTCGATCCGCGTTGGTTGGCTCGATGACTCCAGTCATCAAGCGAGACGGATCGGTTCGTTCCGGCAGTTTCTTGTTGCGTCCCCCAGCTTCTCCTCCACGCTCAATTTGAATAGCCCAGAGGATGCGGCGGGCCAGCCGTTTATCGCCAACCTGGCCCTCAAGGAGCCGGTGGTCTGGAGGTTTATCCAGGGCGATTTCGATCGGCGGACTGTGCGGATGCAGCAGAGCCTAATGAGCAATTCGACGCCTGCGGTTCTCGCGGCCACGCTTGCTGGAGCAGGCATGTCCGTGCTTCCGGATTTTCTGGCTGGAGAGCATATAGACGCCGGCCGATTGACAAGATTGTTGCCGGACTGGAGCCTGCCGGCCGGAGGAATCTATGTCGTCTATCCGGCAGCTCGGTTCCGCACTCCCAAAGTCACGGCCTTTGTCGCAATGCTTACGGACGGTCGCCCGCCCGCTTGAGTTGCTCCGAAGCAGCCTTAAGTGCCGGGGAATTGGTATGCCGTCGCAGGGCTTTGCAAAGGAAACTCCGACGCCATATTCTCGCCTTGACGGCGACCGCTTCCCGAAGTTCATTCAAGCGCTATGGTGTAGGAAAACAAGTGTGAGCATGGGACAAGATACAAGCTACCTTCTAGAACGGATGACGATTGTCGGTGATCTGGAGGTTGCCTCCTTCGTTCCCTGGATCCGGCGTCATGCCGCCAAGCTTGGCCTCTCGCACACCGTATCTCATACGAGTTCCATGCGGATCGAACTTGAGGTTGCTGGGCCGGAGGAGTTGATCGACATGCTGGAGATGGGATGCTCTCTCGGGCCTATCGACGTGTGGGTCGAGAGGATAGATCGAACGGCGATCAGCGGCGAAAGGACCTAGTCCGGGCTCTCGCGCATTTCATCGGTGCATATTATTTACTCAATATTGCCAATGCGAAATAATTATGCAAACCTGATAAGGTTGCGGCGGAATAGCCTCGGCGCCGATGCTGGACTTGATCGGCAAGCATTTGGTTTTGTTTGGGAATTCTAGTCATGCCTTCCGATACGACGGGCTTTTGGACGCCAGTCGCCCTTTCCCGGGATTTGCCGGCCGGAACCGTGATGCCGGCTTGGACGGCCGCCGGATCGATTGCCCTGTGGCGCAGCGCTTCGGGGCGCATATCGGCATCGGCAGATCGCTGTCCGCACCGCGGCATGCGCTTGTCTCACGGCTTCGTGCGCGGCGAGGCGCTTTCCTGCATCTATCACGGCTGGAGCTATGGCCAGGCCGGAAACTGTCTCCGCATCCCGGCCCATCCGGGGCTGATGCCGCCGGAAACCATCCGCGTCGCCACCCATGATGTCGAGGAAGCGGGCAGCGTGATCTGGGTGGCCGTGGGTACGCCCACATCGAAGCCGCCGAGGCTGGAGGGCCTCGTTCCCCTGCGCTCCCTGACAGCGTTCGCCGGCATCGCCGCGATCGAGGCGGCGGCCGGCGGCAAGACGAGCGCTGATGGTCTTGTCGAGATCGACGCATCCACCGGGGCCGTCTGTCTGCTATTATCCGCCCAAGAAGACGGACAGACGCTGATCCATGTGCTGCTGAAGGGCGATGCCGGCCCTGCCGCGGGTATCGGAGCTTCACGGGCCGCCGAAAGCCTGCGCCGCCGGGCCGAGGATATTCAGAGGAAGATCGCGCAATGACCATGCAGGCGATGATCGACGAATGGTATCCGGTCGGGCTTTTCAGCCAGCTCGACAGCGCCGGCCGCACGACGGCGCTGATGGGCGAGCCGATCGAAGTGGCGCGCGATGCCGATGGCAATGCGAAGGTGACGGGCGTAGATGGCCGTGTTCTGCCGGTGCGCGTCCGTTACGGCCATGTCTGGTCCTCCCTCGGCGAGCCGAAGAAGGAACTTTTTCCCATTCCCGAGGCTGACCAGCCCGGTCGCCGCTTCGTCGATGTCGGCGTGGTGCGGGTGCGCTGCTCGCCGCTGCGTGCCGTCGAGAACTTCCTCGACATCGCCCATTTCCCCTTCGTCCATACCGATATTCTCGGCGCAGAGCCGCATACGGAGGTCCAGAACTACAAGGTCGAGATCCGCGAGGAAGAAGACGAGGTCTGGGCAACGCAGGTGAAGTTCTACCAGCCGCAGGCCTCGAAGTCGGCAAGCGGCGGGATCACCACGGAATACATGTACCGCGTGCCGGCGCCCACTTGCTCGGTGCTTTACAAGACCTGCCCGCCGCGCCCGAGCGAATGGGATGTCATCACGCTCTTCGTGCAGCCGCTGGCCGAGGACCTGTGCGACGTCTGGCCATGGATGGCGCTCTTCGACGACGAGACCGCGATGATCGACCTCATCCACTTCCAGCAGACGATCTTTCTGCAGGACCGTTCGATCCTCGAAAACCAGATCCCGCGGCTGCTGCCGCTCGACCCCGGCATGGAAATCCCGACGCGGGCCGATCTGACATCGATCGCCTACCGGCGCTGGCTGAAGCGCCACAACTATACCTATGGCGCACAACTGGTGGCGCAATGAAGCTCTACGACTACATTCTCTCGCCCAGTTGCTACAAGGTGCGCCTGATGGCGGCGCTGACCGGCGTGAAGCTTGACCTGCGGCCGGTGGATTTCCATCCCGGCGCCGAGCATCGCGGCGCCGAACTGCTTGCGCTCAATCCGGCAGGCTCCATTCCGATCCTGGAGGATAGCGACCTGATCCTGACGGAATCGTCGGCGATCCTTGTCTATCTCGCCACCAAGGCAGCACCCGAATGGCTCGGCAGCGGCAAGGCCGAGGAAGCGGCGCGGGTACAGCAATGGCTGTCCTTCTCCGGCCGGCTGACAGCAAGTCTCGGGGCAGCGCGGCTCCATGAGATGCTGCTGCGTCCCGGCGATATCGGCGCGCTGCAGGCTCTGGGCATCGCCGCCCTTCGCGAGCTTGAAGCCGGGCTTGTGGAGCAGGGTCTTGGCGGCATGCGCTTCCTCGCCGCCGACCGGCCGACAATTGCCGACATCGCCTGCTTTCCCTATGTGGCGCTGGCGCCCGATGGGGGCGTCACGCTGGATGCTTATCCTGCGATCCGGCTCTGGTCACGGGCGCTGCGCGCCCTCGACAAATTTATCGAGATGCCAGGTATTCACCGGCTGCACGAGTTGAAGCCCGAACCTCATATCGAACCGGGCGAGGCGTGAGATGGCTGGATATCTCCTGAAGAACTGCGCGGCCGTGATTGTCGACGAGGGCAAGGGACCGGTCGTCCATCGCAATGTCGATCTCCTGACCAGCGGTCCGGCGATCGTGGCGATCGGCGAAAATCTGGGGGCGGACGCACTGCCTGCCGGCACGACCGTGCAGGATGCTGGCGGCTGGTTTGTCTATCCGGGCCTCGTCAACACCCATCATCACTTCTTTCAGTGCTTCGTGCGCAACCGCGCCGATCTCGACTGGACGAAGCTCTCGGTGATCGAGTGGCTGGACCGCATCTACCCGATCTTTTCGCAGCTCAACGAGGCGTGCTTTTATCACGCCTCCGTCACGGCGATGGCCGAGATGATCAAGCATGGCTGCACCACGGCCTTCGACCACCAGTACAATTTCCCCCGGCACGCCGGGAAGCGGCTGATCGACCGTCAGTTCGAAGCAGCCGAGCTGCTCGGCATGCGTTTCCATGCCGGCCGCGGCGGCAACACCCTGCCGAAGTCGGAAGGTTCGACCATCCCGGACGAGATGCTGGAAACGACCGACGAGTTCATCGCCGACTGCGCGCGGCTGATCGACACCTATCATGATGCGAGCCCCTTCAGCATGCGCCAGGTCGTGGTCGCGCCCTGCCAGCCGGTGAACTGCTACCGCGAGACCTTCGTGGAATCGGTGGCGCTGGCGCGTGATCGCGGCGTCATGATGCATACCCATGTCGGCGAAGGCGAAAGCCCGGTCATCCAGGCTCGCCACGGCATGCGCACGGTCGACTATCTGCAAGAACTTGGCTTTGCCGGGGCCGATGCCTTCTATGCCCATTGCTGGGAGCTCACTCACGACGAACTCAGGACAATGGCCGCCAGCGACACCGGTGTCGCGCATTGCCCGGAACCGGTCTATCTCGTCGGCGCTGAGGTCACCGACATTCCCGCCATGGCCGCCTTCGGCCTGCGCATCGGCCTCGGCTGCGACGGCGCCGCCTCCAACGACAATTCCAACCTGATGCACTGCCTGCATTCCGCCTACATGCTGCAGTGCCTCGTCGCCTCCGGCCGCGCCCATCCCGTGCCGCCGCCGGTCGATTTCCTCGGCTACGGCACGTCAGGGGGTGCCAGCCTGCTCGGCCGGCGCGATATCGGCCGGCTGGCGCCCGGCATGGCCGCCGACCTGTTTGCGATCGACACCCGGCGCATGGACTACGTCGGCACGCGGCACGATCCGCTGAGCCTGATTGCCCGCGTCGGCATCGGTATGGCGACGGACATGACCATGATCAATGGCCGCATCGTCTGGCAGAAGGGCGAATTTCCCGGTCTCGACGAGGCCAAGCTGGCTGCCGATGCCGAGGCCGCACTATCCACCGTGGAATTTTAAAAAACCAAAAGAGGGAACTGAGAACATGACCAAATTGACCCGCAGAAACCTGATGACGGCCGCTGCCGCCACCGGCCTTGCCGGCGTGCTCGGCAGCCGCCTTGCTTTGGCCGCCGACGAGCCGCTCGGCATCACGCTCGTCGTCCCGTCGCCGATCGGCGACGTCGGCTGGGGACATGCACTTGCCGCCGGTCTCGAGCCGATCAAGGCTGCTTACGGCGACAAGGTCAAGATCACCGTGCTTGAGAATATCGCGGAAGGCCCGGATGCCGACCGCATCATGAACAAGACCGTCGCCGACGGAAACAAGTTCCTGGTCGCCGGTTCCTTCGGTTATCAGAACGGCGCCTTGCAGATCGCCCGCCGCGATCCGAGCGTCACGGTCCTGCACGCCTCCGGCTTCCAGGTTGCTCCGAACTTCTCGCCGTTCGCCGCCAAATATTTCCAGGGCACCTATCTGCTCGGCATGGCTGCCGCAGCCCTTTCCAAGACCGGCAAGCTGGGTTCCGTCTCCGCCTTCGCCATTCCCGAACTGATCACCTCCATCAACGCCTTCACCCTCGGCGCCCGGGCCGTCAAGCCCGATATCGAAGTCTCGGTCGTCTGGGTGAACTCCTGGTTCGACCCGGCCAAGGAGCAGGAGGCCGCCAAGGCGCTGATCGCGCAGAAATGCGACGTGATCTTCTCCAACGCCCAGGACACGCCGTCTGTCATCTCGGCCTGCGAAGAAGCCGGCGTCTACGCCTTCAACCTCAACTCTTCGATGAAGAAATATGCGCCGAAAACCTATCTTGGATGCATCTCGACGGACTGGTCGCCGTTCTTCAAGGCATCGGTCGACGCCCATCTCGCCGGCACGTTCAAGGGCGCCAATGCGTTCCTCGGCGTCGCCGACAAGGTCGTCGAAGTGGTCGACTGGAGCCCGGATGTTCCGGCTGACGTGATGACCAAGATCAAGGAGATCGAGGCAAAGATCGCTGACGGTAGCTTCTCGCCTTTCACGGGGCCGATCATCAAGGCCGACGGCAGCCAAGGTGTCGCATCGGGTGCGGCCATGGCCGACGCCGAAATCATTGCCATGAACTGGCACGTCAAGGGCGTGTCCACGCCGCTGCCGAAATAAGTGATGACGACCCCGCTTCTGTCGCTGCGCGGTATTTCGAAGAGCTACGGCCAGATCCATGCCAATCAGGCAATCGATCTGGACGTGGCCCCGCAATCGATCCATGCGATCCTCGGCGAAAACGGGGCGGGAAAATCGACGCTGATGAAGCTGATCTACGGCGTCGAGCAACCGGACGACGGAGACGTCGTATGGGAAGGAGAACCCTTGCACCTCGCCTCCCCTGCCGAGGCGAGGCGCCACGGCATCGGCATGGTCTTCCAGCACTTTTCGCTGTTCGAGACCCTGACCGTCCTGGAGAATATTCGGCTGGTCGTGCCGGGTCGCAAGGCTGAGCTCAAGGACCGCATTCGGACGCTTGGACAGGAGTTCGGGCTCGAAGTCGACCCACTCGCCCATGTGCATGCGTTGTCCGTCGGCGAGCGGCAACGGGTGGAGATCCTCCGAAGCCTGATGACCAATCCGAAGCTTTTGATCCTCGACGAGCCGACCTCCGTCCTGCCGCCGCAACTGGTGGAGAAGCTCTTCGACACGCTGCGCCGGCTGCGCGACGGCGGCGTTTCCATCCTGTTGATCTCCCACAAGCTCGAGGAAATCCGGGCGATCTGCGATCGGGCGACGATCCTGCGCGGCGGACGGGTGACCGGGGATGTCGACCCGCGTGACCATGATGCCCACGACCTTGCCCGCATGATGATCGGCCGCGATATGCCCGCTCCCATCTCGGCGCTGCCGCTATCCGGCGGTGAAAAGCGGCTGGAGATCATCGGTTTGGACTATCAGCCAGACGATCCCTTTGCCGTGCCGCTCTCCGGCATCAGCCTTGAAGTGCGTGCCGGCGAAATCCTCGGGATCGCCGGTATTTCGGGCAACGGCCAAAGCGAACTTGCCGCGTTGATTTCAGGCGAAACGGTGCTGGGGCGCGACCAACGCGACCGGATCTACATGATGGGGATCGATGTCGGCAGGCTCGACGCCGCCGCGCGGCGGATGCTCGGATTTGCTTTCGTTCCGGAAGACCGGCTCGGACGTGGCGCCGTCCCCGAAATGTCGCTCGCCCTCAACAGCCTGCTGACGGCCCATCCGCTCAAACTTTTGCGGCACGGTCTCGTCGACAGGGCGCGGGCGTTGGCGTTCACCAAGGATTGCATCCGTCAGTACGATGTCCGCACTTCAGGCCCGGATGCGGAAGCCGGCACTCTATCCGGTGGCAATCTGCAGAAGTTCATCGTTGGCCGCGAAATCATGCTGTCTCCGAAATTGCTTTTCGTGGCGCAGCCGACCTGGGGCGTCGATATCGGCGCCGCATCCGCCATCCGCAGCCGTCTGGTCGCATTGCGCAATCAGGGAATGGCGATCCTCGTCATTTCCGAAGAGCTGGAAGAACTGTTCGAGCTCTGTGATTCCATCCAGGTGCTGCATCACGGCCGGCTCAGCCCGCCGCTCGCGACACGGGACACCAAACCCGAGGAGATCGGCCGATACATGATCGGGGCACAAGCCTCGCCTGAGAAAGTCTAGCAATGAGCGCTTGGTCCCTTGCTTTCGTTCCCACCCTGGTCCGCCGGGAGCGCGCCTCGCTTGCCGCGACCTTGCTCGCGCCGGTCATGGCACTCGTCATAGCGATCGCGCTCAACCTCGGCCTATACATCTTGATGGGTCGCGACCCTGTCGCGGTCGTTTATGCGATGCTTTTCGAGCCCTTCCTTTCCTGGGCCTCGTTTTCGGAGGTGCTTTTAAAGGCGGGACCGCTCCTTCTGATTGCACAGGGGCTGGCGATCGGCTTTCGCGCCAAGGTCTTCAACATCGGCGCCGAGGGCCAGTTCATACTCGGCGCGATCTTCGCCTCTGCCATCCCGGTCTGGTTTCCTCAGGCGACGGGCCAGTGGATCTGGCCGGCAATGCTGCTGCTCGGCGCCATCGGCGGCGCACTTTGGGCTTCTCTCACCGCTTTCTGGCGCGTGCGCCTCAACGCCAACGAGATCCTCGTTTCGTTGATGCTGAGCCTCGTTGCGGCGCAGCTGCTGAACTATCTGTTGCTCGGCCCCTGGAAGGATCCGAACGGCTTCAACTTCCCCCAGTCGGTGATGTTTCAGTACGATGCGATGGTGCCGACCCTGATTGCCGGTACCCGCGTCAATGTCTCGTTCCTCATCACGCTGGCTTTGTCGGTTGCGGCCTGGGTCTTCATGCAGAGGAGCTTCATCGGTTACAAGCTGCAGGTCGGCGGTCTGGCGCCGCGGGCTGCCGGCTATGCCGGCTTCAGGGAAGGTTGGGCGATCTGGCTTTCGCTGCTGATCGGCGGCTTTGCCGCCGGCCTTGCAGGGGCTGCCGAAGTCGCCGGTCCGCTCGGCCAGCTGCAGCGTTCGGTCGCGAGTGGCTATGGCTATGCGGCCATTATCGTCGCCTATCTCGGCGGCCTGCATCCGATCGGCATCGTGATCTCTGGACTGGTCATGGCGGTCATCTATATCGGCGGCGACAATGCCATGGTCTCGGCCAACCTGCCGATTGCCGCCGTCCGTGTCTTCCAGGGCAGCCTGCTGCTTGCCTATCTGATCGCCGTCGCCTTCGTGCGCTATCGACTTGAATGGCGCCGCGCCGCCCACCGGAGCCCGTCATGAACGCCATCGAGTTCATTCTTGCCGGCATGCTTGCGGCTGCGACACCGTTTCTTCTCGCAGCCCTCGGCGAGCTGGTGGCCGAGCGTGCCGGCGTCCTCAACCTCGGGGTCGAGGGATTGATGGCCTTTGGTGCCGTGCTCGCCTTCATCATCGTCTACCAGGGTGGCGGACATCTCCTGGGATTCGTCGCAGCCGGGCTCGGCAGCGCTGTCCTTTCGCTGCTCTTCGCCTTCGTCACGCTGGGATTCCGGGCAAACCAGGTGGCGGCGGGCCTTGCCATCGGCATTCTCGGTCAAGGCCTTTCCGCGCTCTTCGGCAAGACCTATGAAAGCCTCACGGTCAGGGGGCTTCCAAAGCTTGCTCTTCCGGGGCTTTCGGAGTTGCCGGTTATCGGTGGCCTTTTCCTCCAGGACATCGTCGTCTGGATTTCGCTTGCCGCGACGCTGGCTTTGTGGGTCATATTTGCCTACACCAAGCTTGGCCTCATCGTCCGCGCCGTCGGCGAGAACCCGAAGGCCGCTCACGCCATCGGCTATTCGGTGATATCGGTCCGGATCCTCGCCATCGCCTTCGGCGGTGCGATGGCCGGCTTCGCCGGCGCCTACGCGTCGGTGGTCTACACCCCGCTCTGGGCTGACGGGATGATCGCCGGACGCGGCTGGATCGCCATTGCCCTCGTCGTCTTCGGGACTTGGCTCACCGGCCGTATCTTCCTCGGCGCCTGCCTCTTCGGCGCGGTGTCGCTGATGGGGCTTGCAGCTCAGGCAACCGGACTGGACGTTCCCTCGCAATTGCTCTCCAGCCTGCCATATCTCGTTACGATCATCGTGCTCGGCATCATCTCCGCTGACCGCCGCCTGCTGAAACTGAACGGCGTGGCATCGCTTGGCGAACCATTCGAGCGATAAAGACGCGCGGCGCTGCAGCGCCGGCGAAGAAGCCCGTGGTCAGCCGCGATCGCGTTTCCTGCGGCCGTGCGCCTCAAATTGGACGAGCAGCGACTTGAGCTCGATCTCGCGAACGCGTCTTGCCGCTTCATCGGGGCTCACCCATTCGAGAATACGCTGACTCCGCTCCTTGAAATCGCCGCTGATGTCCGTGACTTCAATCTGAAATATGTCGACGATACAGGGCACAACATCGCCATTGTCGAGTTCTTTCAGATAGGTATAGCGGCCGACCGGCTTCTTCTTCACCACCCCGCGCACGCCTGCCTCCTCCCAGGCCTCGATTGCTGCTGCTTCGAAAGGCTTTTTCCCTTTCATCGGCCACCCTTTCGGGATGACCCAGCGTGCGCTCTCGCGCGATGTGATCACCAGGATTTCGACCTCGGATCCGCCATTGCCGTGGCGGAAGCAAAGTGCGCCGTATTGTTGACGGAATGAACCGGCGAACAGCGTTTCAGGAACAGCAGCGAGCTGTCGCAGCAGTGGCTGGGACTTGTCCGGTCGCGGCTTCCTGCCTTTTTTGCTGGGCGTCATAAGGAATGAATTACCGAATTTGCTTGTTGCTTCAATTGCCTGAGCGTGTTTATGACAGATTTATGACAATCGGCCGCACGAGGAAGGTTCGCAGGCATGATGAGCATTTTTCGCAAGCTGATGCCACGGGAAGACAGATTCTTTGAAATGTTTTCCAAACACTCGAAGACCGTCGTTGCCGCGGCCCATGCCCTCGATCAACTCCTGAAGGGCAATGACGTTGAGAAAAACTGCGAACGAATCGTCGCATTGGAAAACGAGGCGGACGACGTCACGCGTGACGTTCTTCTTGCCGTTCGACGAAGCTTCATCACGCCCTTCGACCGCGGTGACATCAAGGACCTCGTTCAGTCGATGGATGATGCGATCGACATGATGCACAAGACAGTCAAGACGATCCGCTTGTTCGAGCAAACGAGCTTCGATCCGCTCATACAGGAGATGGGCGGTGAAATCGTCAAAGCGGCAAACCTTGTTGCGGAAGCGATACCCCTCCTCGACAGATTGGGAGCCAATGCGCAGCGTCTGGCGGCCATCGCGGAGGAGGTCACCCGAGTGGAGGGACGTTCCGATGAACTCCACGACCAGGGTTTGAAGGATCTGTTTATGCGCCATGGCGCCGGCGGCAATGCGATGGCCTACTTGATCGGAAGCGAAATCTACGGAGAGCTGGAGAAAGTCGTCGACCGCTTCGAGGATGTCGCCAACGAAATCAGCGGCATTCTCATCGAGAACGTCTAATGGATGCCTCCCTCGCTCTGCCGCTGCTGGTCGGCCTGGTCGTCGTCGCCCTGTTCTTCGATTTTCTCAATGGTCTGCATGACGCGGCCAATTCGATCGCCACGATCGTCTCGACCCGTGTCCTGCGGCCACAATATGCGGTCGTCTGGGCGGCGTTCTTCAATTTCATCGCATTCCTGTTCTTCGGCCTGCATGTGGCCGAAACACTGGGGACCGGCATCATCGATCCCGCGATCGTTTCGCCCCAAGTGATCTTCGCCGCACTCATGGGCGCGATCATCTGGAATATTCTGACCTGGATCTTCGGAATTCCATCGAGCTCGTCGCATGCGCTTGTCGGTGGGCTGGTGGGGGCCGGTCTGGCAAAGGTCGGCTTCAGCTCGATCGTCTGGAACGGACTTCTAAAGACCGTCGGTGCCATTTTCCTGTCGCCAGCCATCGGCTTTCTGCTTGCCCTGGTGCTGGTGCTCGCCGTCTCCTGGCTATTCGTCCGGCAAACGCCGTTTGCCGTGGATCGGACATTTCGCACCATGCAGTTCGTATCCGCTTCGCTTTATTCGCTTGGCCACGGCGGCAACGATGCGCAGAAGACGATGGGCATCATCGCGGTGCTCTTGTTCAGCCAGGGATATCTCGGCCCGACATTCTACGTGCCGTTCTGGGTGGTCATTTCCTGCCAATCGGCAATGGCTCTCGGAACGCTCTTCGGCGGATGGCGGATCGTTCATACCATGGGGTCGAAGATCACCCGGCTCAATCCCATGCAAGGTTTCTGCGCAGAGACCGGCGGAGCGTTGACGCTCTTCGGAGCGACCTGGCTCGGTATTCCGGTTTCGACAACGCATACCATCACCGGAGCAATCGTTGGAGTGGGCGCGGCTCGTCGGGTCTCAGCCGTGCGCTGGGGATTGGCCGGCAACATCGTGATAGCCTGGATCGTCACGATGCCGGCGGCTGCAGCAATATCTGCAGCGTTCTACGGCCTCGTCTCTTTGCTGCAATGAATGAGATGACGGCGAGGCAATCGCCACGCATTGACCTTCCCTTCTTGAGCTTTCCGGCTGGCATTCCCGACAGAATAAGGCGCGTAGAATCCACTCTGCGGTCTGCGTGGTCGCTACTGCCATATTGCGTGCACTGCACAAATAGAACGCTCTCATGGCCGCGATTACTTGGCAGTCGCACAAAACAGAAGCAGAAAATAACAAAGCCTAAGAAATAGGCATTCGTCAATTCTTCGCATTTCTCCTTTTGCTTCATGCCGTTACCATTTCCTCTGGAATTGGCACACTGCTTGCAGGTCCTAAGACGCATCGGTCAATGGCGACCGGCGCGGATAGGCGCGGCATAAGCGCCTACAATAGACACCGACGTCGCAAGGTTTTTGCTCCGGGATTCTCCCATCCCCTGGACGCAATTTCCGGCGGCGTTTTTTTTGTGTCCAAATTCAGCCAGCAGAGGGAACCTGCGCATGACAAAGAATTTGCAGACTGGGATTTTTACAACCGGCATGACCCGCCGCAGCATGCTCAAGACGACCGCAGCGGCCGCCCTCATCGGCGCTGTCAAGACGGCCTTTCCGTCCGGCGCCTTCGCAGCCGGAGCAGGCCCTGAAGTGACAGGTGTCAAGCTCGGCTTTATCGCGCTCACGGATTCCGCGCCGCTGATCATCGCCAAGGAAAAGGGCTTTTTCGACAAGCATGGCCTTCCGGAAACAGATGTGGCCAAACAGGCCTCCTGGGGTGCGACCCGCGACAATCTCGTGCTGGGCGGCGCGGCAAACGGCATCGACGGTGCGCATATCCTGTCGCCGCTCCCCTATCTCATGCATACCGGCAAGGTGACGCAGAACAATAAACCGGTGCCGATGGCGATCCTCGCCCGGCTCAACCTCGACAGCCAGGGTATTTCCGTCGCCAAGGAATATGCCGAAACCGGCGTGCAGCTCGATTCCTCCAAGCTGAAAGCCGCATTCGAGAAAAAGAAGGCGGAGGGCAAGGAGATCAAGGCCGCCATGACCTTCCCGGGCGGCACCCACGACCTCTGGATCCGTTACTGGCTCGCCGCCGGCGGCATTGATCCGAATAAGGACGTTTCGACGATCGTCGTGCCGCCGCCGCAGATGGTTGCCAACATGAAGGTCGGCAACATGGACGTCTTCTGTGTGGGCGAACCATGGAACGAGCAGCTCGTCAACCAGGGCATCGGCTTTACCGCAGCCACTACCGGCGAGCTCTGGAAGGGTCATCCTGAAAAGGCGCTCGGACTGCGCGCCGACTGGATCGAAAAGAATCCCAATGCTGCCAAGGCCCTGCTGATGGCCGTCATGGAGGCTCAGCAGTGGTGCGAAAGCATGGATAACAAGGCCGAGATGGCTGAGATTCTCGGCAAGCGCCAATGGTTCAACGTTCCGACGAAGGACGTACTCGGCCGCCTCAAGGGCGACATCAATTATGGCAATGGCCGCGATGTCAAAGCCACCGACCTCTATATGAAGTTCTGGAAAGACGGCGCCTCCTACCCGTTCAAGAGCCACGATACCTGGTTCATGACGGAAAACATCCGCTGGGGAAATCTGCCGGCGAGCACCGACATCAAGGCGCTGGTCAACCAGGTGAACCGCGAAGATATCTGGCGCGAGGCCGCCAAGGATCTCGGCGTCGCGGCGGCCGATATTCCCGCATCGTCTTCTCGCGGCAAGGAGACTTTCTTCGACGGCAAGGTCTTCGATCCGGAAAATCCCTCCACCTATCTCGACAGCCTTTCGATCAAGGCTGTCTCGTGATCCGCTCCGGCGCGCTCCGGCGCGCCGGCCTTTCATGCACGTGAGGAGCGCGTTGATGTCCGCCCTGGCCAATAAAGAAAACCCCTCCACGGCCGCCTCTGCCAAGCTGGCGGCAAAGGTTCTGCCATTTTCCGGCAAGCATGGATCGCGGATCGATTTTCGTCGAGCGGCACTGACCGCACTTCGCAACGTCGTTCCGCCACTCGTCGTGCTGGCGCTCATCCTGCTCGTCTGGCAGGTGCTCTGTTCGTCGGCGGACGCGTCTTTGCCCTCGCCGCACCGGGTCTGGCAGGATAGCTATGACCTGATCGCCTATCCGTTTTTCAACTACGGCTCCCAGGATATCGGGCTCGGCTGGCGTGTGCTCATTTCGCT
The DNA here is from genome assembly GCF_025200775.1 of Rhizobium sp. WSM1274. NCBI lineage: Bacteria > Pseudomonadati > Pseudomonadota > Alphaproteobacteria > Hyphomicrobiales > Rhizobiaceae > Rhizobium > Rhizobium sp. WSM1274. The sequence continues at coordinate 112,785 of NZ_CP104141.1, forward strand.
GCAGCGCGTTCTCTATGGCTTTGGGCTTGCAGCAGTCACTGGTGTCATCATCGGTGCGATCATCGGCCAGTCGGTCTGGGCGATGCGTGGCCTCGATCCGATCTTCCAGGTGCTGCGCACGGTTCCGCCGCTCGCCTGGCTGCCGCTGTCGCTCGCAGCCTTCCAGGATTCCAACCCCTCGGCGATCTTCGTGATCTTCATCACGTCGATCTGGCCGGTGATCATCAACACCGCCGTCGGCGTCCGCAATATCCCGCAGGATTACCGCAATGTCGCCGAGGTGCTGCGCCTCAACCAGTTCGAGTTTTTCTGGAAGATCATGCTGCCTTCGGCAGCGCCTTACATCTTCACCGGCCTCAGGATCGGCGTCGGCCTCTCCTGGCTCGCCATCGTCGCGGCCGAAATGCTGACCGGTGGCGTCGGCATCGGCTTTTTCATCTGGGACGCATGGAACTCGTCGCGCCTTCCGGACATCATCGTCGCGCTCGCCTACATCGGCATCGTCGGCTTCGCCCTGGACAAGCTGGTGGCAGCACTCGGCAAACTGATCACCCGCGGCGCCATGGCCAACTGAGGAACGCACCTATGAACGCCTATCTGAAGCTTGATCATATTGACAAACATTTCGATCGGGGCGGCGTGCGCGCCGAGGTCCTGAAGGACATCAACCTGACGATTTCCGCGGGCGAATTCGTCTCGATCATCGGCCATTCGGGCTGCGGCAAGTCCACCCTGCTCAACCTCATCGCCGGCCTGACCCCGGTTTCGGCAGGCGCCGTGCTGCTTGAAAACCGTGAGGTCAACGGACCCGGTCCGGAGCGTGCCGTCGTCTTCCAGAACCACTCGCTGCTGCCCTGGCTGACCGTCTACGAGAACGTCAATCTCGCCGTCTCCAAACTCTTCAGCCGAACGAAGACCAAGGCCGAGCGGCATGCGTGGGTGATGGCCAACCTCGACCTCGTGCAGATGGCGCATGCGAGGGATAAGCGGCCTTCGGAAATTTCAGGCGGCATGAAACAGCGCGTCGGCATCGCCCGCGCGCTTGCAATGGAGCCGAAGATCCTGCTGCTCGACGAACCCTTCGGCGCGCTCGATGCGCTGACCCGCGCCCATCTGCAGGACGCGGTGATGGAAATCCACGCCCGGCTTGGCAACACGATGGTGATGATCACCCATGATGTCGATGAGGCGGTGCTGCTGTCCGATCGCATCGTGATGATGACCAACGGCCCGGCGGCCCGCATCGGCGAAGTGCTCGATGTGACCATGCCCCGTCCCCGCCATCGCATCGAACTCGCCTCCGACCGGACATATCTCAAATGCCGTGAAGCCGTGCTGAAGTTCCTCTACGAACGCCACCGTTTCATCGAAGCGGCGGAGTAGAGACCGGGACATTACTTCGGCGTTTGCCGGCTGTGGTTTTCGCGCCCTCTTTACTCCCCGGGCGTTGCAAATACCGCGCTGGCATCGCTGACAATTTCCACATGGGAATATGCCGCCTGCCCAGCGGCGGCGGCGTCCGCGCGCATGATCGCGGTGACGATCCGGCCGTGCTCCTCATAGGATTTTGCCAGACGCCCGGGCAGGCGGAACTGCGCCCGCCGAAAAGGTGCTAGCCGCGCCCGTGTCTGCATCACCATCTCGAAGACATGGTCATTATGCGCGCCACGATAAAGCCGGGTGTGGAATTCGGTGTTGTGAGCCGAATATTCTTCTTCGGCGCCGGCATGCACGAGCCTCATCGATCCGCGATGCTCCAACTCCAGCGCACGCCGCTCGTCGACCGTCATACGCTCGGCCGAGAGCCTGGCGCAGATCGCTTCGAGTTCCGCCATCGCTTCGAACATCGAATGCAGATAGGCTTCGGTGACATTGGTCACGACCGCACTGCGGTTCGGCTCGCGCGCGACCAATCCCATGGCGCCCAGTTCACGCAGAGCCTCGCGCACCGGCGTGCGCGAAACGTCGAAACGAACCGCGAGCGATACCTCGTCCAACTTCGCGCCCGGCAGCATTTCACCTGTGACGATCATGTCGGCAATCGCCCGCACCATCTGTTCGACGGTGGTTCCGGTACGGATCACTTCTCTGCGCCTAGGCTGCTTCACGATACGAATCTGCTCACATCAACACTCTGCATACAGATGACGTTCGAGACTGGATAAGTCAAATCGGGCGGCGAAGATATTGTTAAATGTTCACTTTCTGATGCAGGAGATACCTCGGGTAACTCGACGTTGTGCCAACTACGCAGTCACAATGAACAAGAAATATCTATTGATTACTTTTTACGCAAGAATTCGATCAATCTGTATGCACTTTGCAACGTGCAAATCTTGCGGTAACGGATAAACTATAAAAAACAATAGATTAGTTTCTGGCACATACATTGCATGCACTTTTCTGTACCCGTTCACAACCGGCCCAGCGCCGCAAGGAGCATTTCCGATGACCAAACTCCTTTCCATGAACCGCCGCAATTTCCTCCAGGCTTCCGCTGCCGGTGCGCTTGCGGGCGCCATGCCGGGCCTGATCGCCTCCTCCGCCGCAGCCCAAACCGCGCTGACCGTCGGCTTCATCTATGTCGGCCCCAAGGACGACTACGGCTACAACCAGGCGCATGCCGAAGGTGCGGCCGTCATCAAGGCGATGCCTGGTGTAACGCTGGTCGAAGAAGAGAACGTGCCGGAGACCGTCGACGTCCAGAAGACGATGGAATCCATGATCAACCTGGATGGCGCGACCCTGCTCTTTCCGACCTCCTTCGGCTACTTCGACCCGCACATGCTGGCCGTGGCCGGCAAACATCCCGACATCCAGTTCCGCCACTGCGGCGGCCTCTGGCAGGAAGGCAAGAACCCGGCCAACACGGGCTCCTATTTCGGCTATATCTTCCAGGGCCAGTATCTGAACGGCATTGCCGCCGGCCATGCGACGAAGAGCAAGAAGATCGGCTTCGTCGCCGCCAAGCCGATCCCGCAGGTTCTGCAGAATATCAACGCCTTCCTGCTTGGCGCGCGCACAGTCGATCCTGGCATCACCTGCCAGGTGATCTTCACCGGCGAATGGTCGCTCGCCGTCAAGGAAGCTGAAGCCACCAATGCGCTGGTCGACCAAGGCGCCGACGTCATCACCTGCCACGTCGACAGCCCCAAAGTGGTCGTCGAGACGGCTGCCGGCCGCGGCGCCTTCGTCTGCGGCTATCACGCCAACCAGAGCCCGCTTGCGCCCGAAAAATACCTCACCGGCGCCGAATGGGCCTGGGGCAACGTCTACGGCGACTTCGTCAAGAAGGCGCAGGCCGGCGAAAAGCTCGGCAATTTCGTGCGTGGTGGCCTGAAGGATGGCTTCGTGAAGATGAGCGCGCTCGGCCCCGGTGTGTCCGCTGAGGGCCGCAAGGCCTTCGAAGCCACGCAGGCCGATATGATGAAGGGCGGCTTTTCGGTCTTCAAGGGACCGTTGAAGGACAACAAGGGCGACACCGTCGTGGCTGCCGGCAAGAGCTACGCCGAAGACGCGATCGAGCTCGAAAGCATGAATTATCTGGTCGAGGGCGTTATCGGGTCCACAGCGTAAACCGCGAAGGGAGAAGCGCCATGACCATCGAGGCCAATGATCCCGCAATAGTCATCGTAGAAAGGCCGGCTTCCCTGCGCCCCGTCCTCGAATGGATCGCGCGGCGGGCCGAGCCTGTTGTCATCGGCCTCACGGCCATTCTGATCGGTCTTGCGCTCTTCTCCCTCTTCATCCTGGCGGTCGGCAAGTCGCCGGCAACTCTCTTCCAACTGATGTACACCGGCGGCTTCGGCAGCTGGTTTTCGGTGCAGAACAGCTTAAGTCGTGCCGCACCCCTTCTCCTGACGGCACTCTGCGTCGCCCTGCCCGCCCGTCTCGGCCTCGTCATCATCGGTGGGGAAGGAGCGGTCGTGCTGGGCGGCGTTGCTGCCGCGGCCATAGCTCTGCCGCTCGCCGGCACTGCGCCTGTCTTCCTCACCCTCATTCTGATGGCGATCGCCGCCATGGTGGTCGGCGGCATCTGGATCGGCCTTGCCGGTTTCCTGCGCCACTATCGCGGCGTCAACGAAACCATCTCGTCGCTGCTGCTCTCCTATATAGCCATTGCCCTGATGAACCAGTTCGTCGAAGGGCTGCTGCGCGATCCGGCAAGCCTCAACAAGCCGTCGACCAGGCCACTGCCGGCGGAATACATGCTCGGCAATATTCCCGGCATGGACGTACATTGGGGCCTGGTCATCGGCATCCTCGCCTGCGTGGTCTCCTGGATCGTGATAGAGGCCACGAGCTACGGTTTTGCTGCCCGCATCGCCGGCGGCAACGTGCGCGCGGCCCAGATCCAGGGACTGCCGGTCGGTAAGCTGATCGCCGGATTTACCGCGCTTGCCGGCAGTTTTGCCGGTCTGGCGGGCATGATCGAAGTGGCGGCGGTGCAGGGAAGTGCCAATGCCTCGCTTGCCGCCGGCTACGGTTATACCGGCATCCTCGTCGCCTTCCTCGCCAGGCACAATCCGCTGGCGATCATTCCGGTGGCCATCCTGCTCGGCGGCATCGACGCCTCGGGCGGCCTCATCCAGCGGCGCATGGGCCTGCCGGACGCGACGGTTCTGGTGCTGCAGGGCACGCTCTTCATCGTCATTCTGTTCTGCGAGACCTTCTACGGCCGCTTCAAGATCTTCAATCCCGACCTCTGGAAAAGGAGCCTCTGATGGAAGAGACAGGCATCGGCATCTGGGGCGTGCCGCTGGCAATCTTCGCGGGCGCCATCCGCGTTTCCACCCCCTTCATCTTCGTCAGCCTCGGCGAGACCATCACCGAACGTTCCGGTCGCATCAATCTCGGCCTGGAGGGCACGCTCGTCTTCGGCGCCATGACGGCCTATGCGGTGGCTGTCATGACCGGCTCGCCGACCCTCGGCGTGCTGGCCGCAATGGTGGCAGGCGCGATCTTCGGCGTCATCCATGGCTGGATCTGCAAGTTCCCGAAGGTCAACGACATCGCCATCGGCATCGCCATGATGCAGTTCGGTCTCGGCATGGCGTTCTTCCTCGGCAAATCCTTCATCCAGCCGGTGGCGCCGAAGCTGCCCTCGATCGCGCTCGGCGGCTGGTCGAGCACGCCGCAGATCCAGGCGGCGCTGAATATCAACGTGCTGTTCTTCATCGGCGCAGCCCTTGCCCTCTTCCTGTTCTGGGCCTTCAAGAATACGAGGATCGGTCTGATCCTACGCGTTGTCGGCGACAGCACCGACGCGGCCCGGGCCATGGGCATTCACCCGGACCGGGTTCGCCTGCTGGCGACGGCCGCCGGCGGTTCGCTGGCGGCAATCGGCGGCGCCTATCTCTCGCTCTACTATCCGGGCTCATGGAACGAAGGCATTTCGTCGGGCCAGGGCCTGATGGCCGTGGCCCTCGTCATCTTCGCCCGCTGGAACCCGATCGGCTGCTTCCTGGCTGCCCTGCTTTTCGGCGGTGCCGGCGCGCTCGGCCCGGCGCTGCAATCGGTCGGCGTCACACAAGGCTACTACCTTTTTTATGCCGCACCTTACGTGCTCACCCTCGTCATCCTGATCGCCACCTCCTCGCCCACCCGCTCGCTCGCCGGTGCGCCGGGCGCGCTGTCGCTCACGAAATAACGGAGCTTGGCGATGAACGGACTTGGCGGCCTCAACAAATCCGAACACGGCGTCGGCATCGGCCTCGTTCAGCTCCAGCTGCCGGTGACCGTCACCAAAGCGGACTTGGCAAAACAGACGCAGGTGATCGTCGATCTGGTGGCCAAGGCGCGGCGCAATCAGCCGGGCATGGACCTCGTCGTCTTTCCCGAATACGCGCTGCACGGCCTTTCCATGGACATCAATCCGGAGATCATGTGCACGCTCGACGGGCCGGAGGTCGCGGCTTTCAAGCGGGCTTGCAGCGACAACCGGATCTGGGGCTGCTTCTCGATCATGGAGCTCAATCCCGGCGGCATGCCCTACAATTCCGGCATCGTCATCGACGACCAGGGCGAGCTGAAGCTCTATTACCGCAAGATGCATCCCTGGATCCCCGTCGAGCCTTGGGAGCCCGGCGATCTTGGCATCCCTGTCATCGAGGGCCCGCGGGGCGCCAAGCTCGCGCTGATCATCTGCCATGACGGCATGTTCCCGGAGATGGCGCGCGAATGCGCCTATAAGGGCGCGGAGATCATGATCCGCACCGCCGGCTACGCCGCGCCGATCCGCGACGCCTGGCGCTTCACCAACCAGGCCAACGCCTTCTGCAACCTGATGGTTACCGCCAATGTCTGCATGTGCGGCTCGGACGGCACGTTCGATTCGATGGGCGAAGGCATGATCTGCAATTTCGACGGTACGATCATCGCTCACGGCACCTCCGGCCGCGTCAACGAGATCATCACCGCCGAGGTGCGTCCTGACCTGGTGCGCGAGGCCAGACTCGGCTGGGGCGTGGAGAACAATATCTACCAGTTCGGCCATCGCGGCTATGTCGCCGTTGCCGGCGGCGCAAAGGATGCGCCCTACACCTACATGCACGACCTTGTCGCCGGCAAATACCGCCTGCCATGGGAAGACGAGGTAAAGGTCAAGGACGGCACGTCCTGCGGATTTGACAAGCCGATGCGCCGCTACGGCGAACACCTCAAACCTGCCGCGGAATAGGAGAGAGAATGATGGACGCGATGGTCAAAACCAAACGGCATTTTATCGACGCCGATCCGTATCCGTGGCCCTATAACGGCGCTCTGAGGCCGGACAATACCGCCCTCATCATCATCGACATGCAGACCGATTTTTGCGGCAAGGGTGGCTATGTCGACCATATGGGCTACGACCTGTCGCTGGTGCAGGCGCCGATCGAACCGATCAAGCGCGTGCTGTCCGCCATGCGGGCCAAGGGCTACCACATCATCCACACCCGCGAGGGCCACCGCCCCGATCTCGCCGATCTGCCGGCCAACAAACGCTGGCGCTCGCAGCGGATCGGCGCCGGCATCGGCGATCCCGGCCCCTGCGGCCGCATCCTGACGCGCGGCGAACCCGGCTGGGACATCATCCCCGAGCTCTATCCGATCGAAGGCGAGACGATCATCGACAAGCCCGGCAAGGGTTCGTTCTGCGCCACCGACCTCGAACTCATCCTCAACCAGAAGCGCATCGAAAACATTATCCTCACAGGCATCACCACCGATGTCTGCGTCTCGACGACGATGCGCGAGGCGAACGACCGCGGCTACGAATGCCTGCTGCTGGAGGACTGCTGTGGTGCGACCGACTACGGAAACCACCTCGCCGCCATCAAGATGGTGAAGATGCAGGGCGGCGTCTTCGGCTCCGTCTCCAATTCCGCGGCTCTAGTCGAGGCGCTACCCTGATGCCGTCATTGCGTGCCCATGTCTTTCGCGTGCCAGCCGACGGCCCCGATGACGTTGCCGGCGTCGAGGCGCTCTTTGCCAGCGGCCTTCAGGCGAACAACATCGTCGCCGTTCTCGGCAAGACGGAAGGCAACGGCTGCGTCAATGATTTTACCCGCGGTTATGCCACCCGCAGCTTCGAGGCATTGTTCAGTAGATATGGCGTCGACGGCGTCTCGATCATCATGTCCGGCGGCACCGAGGGTGCGCTCTCGCCGCATTGGACGGTTTTTGCGCGTGAAACCGTAGAAACCCCGGGCGAACGGGCGCTGGCCATTGGTGTGTCGCGTACCCCCGCGCTGCCCCCCGAACATCTCGGGCGCCGGGAACAGATCCTGCTCGTTGCCGAAGGCGTGAAGTTCGCGATGAAGGATGCCGGCATCGATGATGCTACCGATGTCCATTTCGTGCAGATCAAGTGCCCGCTGCTCACCTCGCGCCGGATTGCCGAAGCAGAGGCCGCTGGCAGGACGGTCGCAACCCACGACACGCTGAAATCCATGGGCCTCTCGCGCGGCGCTTCGGCTCTCGGCGTCGCCGTGGCACTCGGTGAAATCGATGCGGCGTCGATCGGCGATGCCGACATCTGCACACGTTTCGATCTCTTTTCCCGCTGCGCCTCAACCTCGTCCGGGGTCGAACTCACCGATCACGAAGTCATCGTCCTCGGCATGAGCGCAAAATGGTCCGGTCCGCTGTCGATCGACCACGCGGTCATGCGGGATGCGATCGACGCGCATTCCGTCAGGCAAGCCCGCGAACGCCTGCCGGAAAACAGCCGGCTGGCAGCGGTTCTCGCCAAGGCCGAGCCGGACCCGTCCGGCAGGATCGGCGGCAGGCGCCACACGATGCTCGATGACTCGGATATTGCAGGCACCCGCCATGCCCGTGCCTTCGTCGGCGGCGTTCTCGCCGGCATCTTCGGCATTACCGATCTCTATGTGTCCGGCGGCGCCGAACACCAGGGTCCGTCCGGCGGCGGTCCCGTCGCCATCATCGTCGAAAAGGAGCAATGAAGTGAGCACAGTCCGCGACACGCCCCTTCCGCAAGCCGGCAAGGCCGTCGGCATCGAGACGCTCGATATGACCATGCGTTTCGGCAGCTTCACCGCGCTCGACAACGTCTCGATCGCCGTTCCGGCTGGGTCTTTTCACGCGCTTCTCGGCGAAAACGGCGCCGGCAAGTCGACGCTCGTCAAATGCATCATGGGCTTCTATCACGCAACGTCAGGCTCGTTGTCGGTCGACGGCCGCGAGGTGGCGGTCGCCTCACCCAAGGATGCCGCAGCCTATGGGCTCGGCATGGTCTACCAGCATTTCACACTGGTTCCCTCGCTGACAGGTGCGGAAAACCTGGTCATCAGCCGTACCGAAGTACCCGCGGTAATCAACTGGGCCAGGGAACGCAAGGATCTGGCGGGGTTCATGGAACGCATGCCGTTCAAGATCCCGCTCGACAGGCCGGTGAGCGAGCTTGCCGCCGGCGAAAAGCAGAAGCTCGAAATCGTCAAGCAGCTCTATCTCGGCCGCTCCTTCCTCGTGCTCGACGAGCCGACCTCGGTGCTGACGCCAGCCGAAGCCGATGAGATGCTCGGCATCGTCCGCGGGATGACCGAGCGCGGCGAGCTCACAGTGCTGATGATCTCCCACAAGTTCCACGAGGTGACGAAGTTCGCCGATGCCGTCTCGATCCTGCGGCGCGGCAAGCTGGTCGGCACCGGCAAGGTCGGCGAGCTCTCCACCGCCGAGATGGCGGCGATGATGATCGGCGACGTCAAGCTCGCCGAGCTCGACAGCCGTCTGCCGGTGGCGGAAGCGGCCAAATCCGTGCTCACTGTAAGCCAGGTGAAAGCTCCGGATCGCTCCGGCTTGAAGACGATCGAGATCGACGCGCTTACGGTCCGCTCCGGCGAGATCGTCGGCGTCGCCGGCATATCGGGTAACGGCCAGAAGGAACTGGCGGAAATTCTGGCCGGCCAGCGCCTGACCGATAGCGGCCAGGTCATGGTCAATGGCGAGACTTACGGCGCCACCCGTGACGAGACCCGCAAGAACAGGGTGCGTTTCATCCCGGAAGAGCCGTTGCAGAATGCCTGTGCGCCGAAGATGACCGTGAGCGAGAACCTTGCGTTCCGCACCTTCGACTTGAAGCCGGACGGCACGGACGCGGTCTGGCTGAACAAGGGCAGCATGAAGAAGCGTGCCTCGGCGCTGATCTCCGACTTCAAGGTCAAAACGGCTTCTTCCTCCTCGCCGATCGCAGCGCTTTCGGGCGGCAACGTGCAGCGAGCAGTGCTCGCCCGCGAACTGACCGGCGATGTCGATCTGCTGATCGTCTCGAACCCCTGTTTCGGCCTCGATTTCTCCGCCGTTGCCGAAATCCGCGCCCGCATCATGAAGGCCCGCAATTTGGGTGCCGCCGTGCTGCTGCTCTCGGAAGACCTCGACGAACTGCTCGAGATGTCCGACCGCATCATGGTCATTTCGGAAGGCAAGCTGGTTTACGAGACACCGGCGCTCTCGGCCGATATCGGCGTGATCGGTGCCCACATGGCGGGGCATCACTGATGGCTGAGATCAAAGCCGAACCTTTCGCCTTTCCGGTGAAGCACGCCGAGCTCGCCCTCATCGTCATCGACATGCAGCGCGATTTCGCCGAGCCCGGCGGCTTCGGTGCAAGCCTCGGCAATGATGTCAGCCGCATCACCAGGATCGTGCCCGATGTCAAACGCCTCATCCAGGGCTTCCGCAATGCCGGCCTGCCTGTGATCCATACGATGGAGTGCCACCGGCCTGATCTCTCCGACCTGCCGCCGGCGAAACGCGATCGCGGCAATCCGTCGCTCAGGATCGGCGACGAAGGCCCGATGGGCCGCATCCTGATCTCGGGCGAACCCGGCACGGCAATTCTTCCGGAACTCGCTCCTGTGAAGGGCGAAACCGTCATCGAAAAACCCGGCAAGGGCGCCTTCTACGCGACCGACCTCGGCACCGTGTTGCAGCGGAAGGGTATCAAACAGCTCGTCTTTGCCGGTGTCACTACCGAAGTCTGCGTGCAGACGACGATGCGCGAAGCAAACGACCGCGGCTATGAATGCCTGCTCGCCGAGGAGGCGACGGAAAGTTATTTCCCCGAATTCAAAGCCGCCGCCATCGCCATGATCCGCGCCCAGGGCGCGATCGTCGGGTGGACCGCCCATGTCGACGACATTCTGGAAAGCATCGCCCATGCCTGAAACGACCCGCGAACGCCTGACGTCAGGCGGCTGGAAGGAGTTGGAATTCGGCCCTTTCCGCGATGCCGTCACCATTCACTGGATCCGCCCCTTCGAGGGCGATCAGCCGGGCGTGGCGCTGTTGAAATATGAGCCCGGCGCCTCCGTTCCCCGCCATCGCCACGAGGGGCTCGAGACCATTCTGGTGCTCGATGGCGTTCAATCCGACGAGACGGGCGATTACACTAGCGGCAGTTATATCGTCAATGCGCCGGGCAGCGAACACTCGGTCTGGAGCGATACCGGCTGTGTCGTGCTCATCCAATGGGACCGGCCCGTCAAAATATTCGAAGACGAAATTTCCTGAACCCGACGCGATGATCCGGAAGGAAATGAACGTCACAGCAGCATCGAGGCGCCACGATCGATATAGGTGTCCAGAAATTGTTCGAGGCGAGGATTTCTCGGCCGTTTGAAGACGTCCTGCGGCGGGCCGGTAAACAGCACCTTGCCGTGATCGAGAAAGACGATCTGCTGGCCGACGGTTGCGGCAAATCCGATCTCGTGGGAGACGACGACCATCGTCATGCCCTCGGCGGCGAGATCGCGCATGACGTTCAGCACTTCGCCGGTCAGCTCGGGATCGAGTGACGACGTCGGCTCGTCAAACAGCATGATCTTCGGGTTGAGGGCAAGCGCCCGGGCGATGGCAACGCGCTGCTGCTGCCCTCCCGAGAGCTGCGACGGATAATGCCCTGCCCTGGCCTCGAGGCCGACCTTGACGAGTTGGGCCATTGCCCGCTCCTCGGCATCCTTGCGGCTCATCCTGTGAACCGTCTTCAGTGCTTCGCTGACATTGCCGAGCGCCGTCATATGCGGCCAGAGATTGAACTGCTGAAAAACCATGCCGATCTGCGATCGGATTCGCCTGTTCGCCGCCGCCGGCACCCGCTCGCGGACGCCCTTGGCGTTTTCCGCAAAACCAAGCACCTCGCCGTTGACGGCAATCGTTCCCTTGGTCGATTCCTCGAGAAAGGCCATGCAGCGCAGCAGCGTACTCTTGCCGGAACCCGACGGGCCGATCACGCAGGAAACCTGTCCCTGCACGATATCGAGGTCGATGCCGTGCAGCACGGTGGAGCCGCCGAAGGTCTTGACGAGATTTTTGACTGCGATCGCAGGAATGCTCATATGTTGAAAAACCTGAATCTGGTGAGTTTCGTTTCGGCGAGATGACCGAGCCAGCCGGTGATTTCCACCAGCACCCAATAAAATAAAGCAAGAACGAAGAGCGCTTCCACGAAAGCATATTGCTGCGAGCCTATGGCGCTCAGCGTCGCCGTCAATTCCGGCACGGTGATGATCGACAGCACGGCCGTCTCCTTCATCAGGATGACCGTCATGTTGACCGAAGGCGGCAGCACCAGCATGGTCATCTCCGGCAGCAATATGCGCCGGACGATCTGCCCTTGTGTCAGGCCAACGCATATCCCGGCCTCGATATGTCCCTTCGGGACGGCGGCAAAGCCCGAGCGGAAGATCTCGCTGAAATAAGCCGCCCCGTAGATGGAAAGGCCGATGACGCCGGCCGGGATCGGATCGAGCGACAATCCGACGAAGGGCCCGCCATAGTAGACGAGGAATATCTGAATCAGGAACGGGGTGCCGCGCAGCACCGCAATGACCATGCCGAATGCCTTGTCCGGGACAACGCCGCCAAAACGCCTGGCAACGGCGACAAGGAATCCGAGCGCGGCAGCGGCCGGCGTAGTGACGATCCAGATGACGATGGTGAGCCATGCGCCGCTGAGGATGTCCGGCAAGTTGCTGACAATCACATTGATGTCGAAGGTCATCGCGGCACTCCCGGCAGGGAGCGTTCGATCAGACCGCCCGCAAGGGCAACGATCCAATTGATGACGAAATAGATCAGGCCGGCGGAAGCGAAAATCTCAAGCGGCAGGAAAGTGCTGCCGGCAAGGTCCTGGGCCATGCGCGTCAACTCGATGACCCCAACGACCGAGACCAGCGAAGACGCCTTCAGGATAAGGATCGCTTCGTTGACGAGTGCTGGAAAGGTCAGCCGCAGGGCGATCGGCGCCTTGATGCGGCGGAAGATCTGGACGGGTGTCATGCCGACCATTTCGCCAGACTCGACAAGGCCCGTGGGAACGCTGGAAAAACCGCCGCGCAGATTTTCAGCCTGGTAGGCTGCAGTACACAGCGACAGACCAACGATCGCCGCAACGATGCTCGGCACGTTGATGTCGATCGCCGGCAGCAGGTTATAGATCAGCAACAGCTGCACCAGCAGCGGTACGCCACGAAAGAAACTGATGAAAATCTTCGCCGGCAGCACCATAAGCCGTTGCTGCGAAAGCAGCATGGCGGAAACAACGATGGCGATCGCAAAACCGATCAGGATAGAAACCACGCTGATCGTCACCGTGTAGATCGAGGCTTGCAGAAGCAGTTCGAAAAGCTTGATGGACATGAGCGGTGTTTGCCTGGGCGCTGCGGCCGTAAACTCTGATGCCACGGCAGATTGCGCCCCGACCAATGGCGGGGCGCGTTCGTTTCACCGACGGCTAATCAGAATGCCGGGTCCTTGACAGCGTCCGGCGTATCGAAAGATGCGCCAAACCACTTCTTCTGCAGTTCTGCCATACGCCCGTCTGCCTTAATCTTGAGCATCGCGGCATCGATCGCATCCATCAGGGGCGCATGGTCGGCATCCTTGAGACCGATGAAGCCGAAATAGGACTTCTTGCCGAATGGCGGCAGAACGACTTCGAACGTGCCTTTTCGCTGGCTGGCGACGAAGGCGATATTCGGCAGCGAGTTGGCAACGCCGGCAATGCGGCCGGCGGCGAGATCGGCGTAGGATTCGGTAAAGGCCGGATATTCGCGCACGTCGACCTTGGTCGGCAGCGTGCCGGAGAATTCCTTCAACTGGTCGAGCTGCGCGGTTGCCTTGCCGACACCGATCGTCTTGCCGGCAATATCCTCCGGCTTGCTGATCGTCGTGTCGCCGGCCTTCTTGAGGATGGCAATCGTCGCTTCGGCGATCGGCGGCGTGAAGCGATAGCGCTCCATGCGCTTCTTAGTGATCGTTGCAGGACCTGCCACCACATCGAACTTGCCGGCCTCGAGCGCCGGGAAGACACCGTCCCAGGGAAGCGCCACCCACTCGATCTTGACGCCAAGTTCCTTGCCGATCTCGGCAAAGAGGTCGACGTTCAAACCGGTGTGTTCACCGGCATCGATATAGTCGAACGGTGCGAAAGCCGTTTCAGTGCCAACCTTGAGGGTGCCGGCTGCCTTGACGGCTGCCAGCGTGTCGGCTGCATGGGCGGAAACGGCTGCTCCGAACAAGAACGCAGCGCCGACCAGACCCTTCAGCAGTGAATGTGCCTTCATCATCATCTCTCCAGTTTTTATTCCCCCGGCGGAGGAGTTTTGGTTCCCGAATTCGATTTCCTCTGCGCGGATTTCTATGCTCCGCTTTTGACTATACAAATAGATATAGGCTGGCCTAGAGTGTCAAATGTAAAAGACGAGGAACGCAAAATTTGTGCCGGATGGCGTCGATCTCGCTGGCATGGCCGTTCCGTATTCATGGTCGCTGACGCCGGATGAGGTGCGGGCTTGGTGTCGATTTATCAGCGTATTTTCACCGATATCGAGACGAAGATCATCAGCGGTGATTGGCGGCCCGGCGACCGCATTCCCGTCGAACACGAACTCGCGGCGAAATATCGGTGCTCGCGGATGACCGTCAGCAAGGCGCTGTCGGCGCTCGCCGAGCGCGGCATGATCATCAGACGGCGCAAGACAGGTTCGTTTGTCGCCTCGCCCCAGATCGACCGCACGGTAATGGATATCCAGGATATCAGCACCGAAGCGGAACTGGCCGGGCACGAACACCGCTTCGAAATCCTCGCCCGCAAGATCGAGCGCCTTGGAGAGGCGGAGGCCCAGCAGCTGTCGGAGCCTGCCGATGCAGAAGTCCTCAGGCTCCAATGCCTGCATATTGTCGACGGCAGACCAAATGCCGTCGAGCGGCGGATCATCATGCTCGATGCCGTTCCACGGGCGAGAGAGGAGAGTTTTGCTTCAATTCCGCCCGGCAAATGGCTGCTTGACGAGGTTCCGTGGTCCAAGGCCAAACATGTCATTCGCGCCGTCTCGGCCGACACCACGACGGCGCGGATCCTGCAGACGGAACGCGGCGAGGCCTGCCTCAGCCTCATTCGCCAGACCTGGCAGAACGGACGTACGGTGACCTATGTCGAGTTTACCCATCCGGGCGACCGGTTCCAGTTTGCGGGCACGTTTCATCCGGCAACAAATTGAGCTCGACGCCAATCACGGGAGGTTCTGCAAGTGTCCGATGAGCGCCTTAAGGCGATCCCGCTGAAAAGTTTGCAGGCGTTCGAGGCGGTGGGGCGCTGCGGCGGCGTGACGGCCGCAGCCCTGGAGCTCAAGGTGTCGCCGGGCGCCATCAGCCAGCAGATTCGCAAGATCGAGAGCTTTCTTGGCGTTTCGCTTATGGAGCGCAGCGGGCGAACCGTCGAGCTGACCGCCTGGGGCCGGCTCTACCACCAGGAGATATCGAAGGGGTTTGAGCAATTTGCGCTCGCCGGGCAATTGTTGGAAAAGGCGCGCAACGAGACGGCGCTGGTGCTCAGTGCGCTTTCCTCCGTCGTCAACAAATGGATCGGCAGGCGGATCTTCGACTGGCAGGCGCTTCATCCCGAAGTTCCAGTGAGGATTATCGGACGCGACAAGGAACCTCGGATCGGCTTCGACGATGTCGATTTCCGCGTGAGCTACGGGTCCGACGTGCTGCAACACGAACATTATACCGAGCTGTTTCGCGATTGGGTGGTGCCCGCCTGTTCGCCGGCGCTGATGCCGGACCGTGCGTATGCGGCTTGCGATCTCTTCGAGCAGCCCCTCCTCCATGTCGAGTGGGAACGGCACTTCACCCCCTACCCCAGCTGGGCGGAGTTTGCCGCCAAGGCCGGCGTCTCCCTTGATGCGTCGACGCCCGGCCTCTCCTTCACCCTGTCGAGCAGTGCGATTGACGCAGCCGTCAACAAGCGCGGCATCGTTCTCGCGCAGATGTCGATGATATCAGACGAGCTTGCGGCACAAACGCTCGTCATCCCGGTCGACATGCGCATTGCACTGCGCGAAAGCTATTTTCTCGCCTGGGACCGCGCGGCCTTGCAGAAGCCCCACGGGCGCGAATTCCGCGATTGGCTCATTGCTATTTCCCGCCAGCAGGCCGTTGCGTCGGCGCCGAAACCAATAGTTTAGAAAAACTAAAACGGAACTCAGCTGCGCGATATTGATGAAAATTTGCGCCTGGCGATAATTTGCGCAGTCGCCCTCCACCGTTGGCGGCGTGGCCGACATAGCAGGAGAGCTCGATGGCGCGAACCGACAAGATGAAACTCGGGACTTTCGTCTATACGTTCGGCTTTCACCCTGCCTCCTGGCTGCATCCGGCAAGCGATGTCAATGGCGCCAACGACTTCGCTCATCTGCTCGATGTCGCCAAACGATCCGAAGCGGCCAAGTTCGATTTCATGTTCATGGCGGATTCTCCCGCCGCCGCCGTTGGCGATCCGAAGGCGCTTGCCCGCATTCCGACCAAGATGAACCGCTTCGAACCGCTCTCGCTGCTTTCAGCTCTGGCAGTCACCACCAACGATCTCGGCCTCGTGGCGACCGTGTCGACGAGTTATTACGAACCATACAATGTCGCGCGCCTGTTCGCCTCGATCGACCATCTGAGCAAGGGCCGCGTCTGCTGGAATGTCGTCACGTCCGATCACGACGAAACCGGCTACAATTTCAATCGCGAGGGGCTCGATCCGCATGCGCTGCGTTACGAACGCGGCAACGAATTCGTCGATGTCGTATTCGGTCTGTGGGACAGCTTCGAGGACGGCGCGCTGCTTCTCGACCGTGAAAACGGCATCTACTACGACAAGGACAAACACCACACGCTCAATCACCAAGGTAAACATTTCCAGGTTCGTGGACCCCTTAACATCGCGCGAACGCCCCAGGGCCGCCCGGTCATTGCCCAGGCGGGCGGTTCGGAACCCGGAATGGAGATGGCGGCACGCACGGCCGAGATCGTCTTCAGCCTCGCATCGAATATCGAGCGCAACCGGGCCTTCTACGAAAACGTCAAGCGCCGGATGCCGGCCTTTGGGCGCGATCCCGACGACCTGAAAATCATGCCGGGCATCGTGATCAACGTCGGTGAAACCGAAGCCGAGGCAAAGGCGAAGGTGGATTATCTGATCGACAGGATGCATCCGGATGTCGGCCGGCTGATGCTTTCCGAATTCCTCGAGGCGGACCTGCGCGATGTCGCTCTCGACAAGCCCTTCCCCATGGATCGGCTGCCGGCGGCGCCGAAGGGATCACGCGCCTTGTTTGAGGAACTGGTCGATTTCGTCAGAAGCGGCCGCACCGTCGGCGAGCTCATCCGCCACTATGCCGAGAAGCATACCGGAAACGGCATGACGGGCACGCCGGCCCAGATCGCCGACTTCATGGAGGAATGGTTCGAGACGCGTGCGGCCGACGGCTTCATCCTGATGTTTCCAACCTTGCCGTCCAGCCTCGACGACTTCGTGCGGCTTGTCCTACCGGAGCTTCGCCGCCGCGGACTGTTCCGTGAGGAATACGAGGGCAAGACCTTGCGCGACAATCTCGGTCTTTCAATGCCTGTCAATCGCTTTGCCAGAACACAAGAGCCAGCCCGATGAGTGTCGAGGCTCTGATTAGCGAAGCGGACTTCAAGCTTTCGATGCGTCATCTGGCGGGTGCCGTCAGCGTGATTACGCTCGGCGACGGGCAAGACCGCACCGGCTTCACGGCAACGTCGGTCTCCTCGCTTTCGGCGGAGTTGCCGTCCGTTATCGTCAGCGTCAACCGAGCGTCTTCCTCATGGCCGGCGCTGCAGCGGTACGGCTGCTTCCGCGTCAACGTGCTCGCCGCCGACCAGCAACAGGTGGCGCAATCCTTTGCCGGTCTAGACGGACGAAGGGGCGCCGAACGTTACGGCAATGCAGGATGGTATCGTCTTAAGACCGGCGCGGCGGTGCTTGAAAATGCCCTGACGGTCCTGGACTGCAAGCTCGAAACCGCATTCCACTACAATTCCCATGCCATTTTGGTTGGACATGTCTGCGCGATGGGAATCCGGCGGGGCATAGGGCCGCTGCTATATTGGCGCGGCGGCTATCATGAACTTCCGGCGGACGTCGATCGCCGCAACCTAACGAAGGCGCTCGGATAATAGCCCGATCGAGGCGACATCCGCATTGGCAAAGGCAAGTCTGAGATAACCCTCCTGGCCCTCGCCGAAATAGGCGCCGGGCAAACAGACGATGCCGGATTCCTTGGCGAGTTTTTCGGCAACCTCTAAAGACGATTTATCGGCGTGGGGATGGCGGACAAAGGCGAAATAGGCGCCGATCGCTCCGATCTCCCAATCGGCCAGCCCGGAGAAGACCTGCCTCAAAGCCTCCGCCCGGCGGGCAATCTCCAGCCGGTTGGCGGCTCGCCAATCGGCGAGCGCCGGGATCGCCGATGCAACGGCGATCTGAGCCGAACGCGGCGCGCAGATCTGCATATTGTCCATCACCTTGGCGATCTCGGCGACTAGTTTGGGGCCAGCCGTGATTGCACCCAGTCGATGACCGGGAATGCAGAAGGATTTCGAGAAGCTGTAGAGAAGAACGAGCGTGTCCTCCCAACCCGGCTCGGAGAGGAGTGAGTGCGGCCGCCCGTAACCCTCGGCTAGGAAATCGCGATAGGTTTCATCGAGAACCAGCCAGGCGCCATATTTCCGGCAGAGCACGAAAAGCTCGTGAAGCAGGCTCGGCGGATACACCGCTCCGGTGGGATTATTGGGTGTGACGACGGCAAGCATCCTCGCGCCGGCCGCAAGGGCAGCCTCGGCCGAACGCGGGTCGGGAAGAAAGCCGCCGGCGGGGTCGCAATCGACCAATCGACGCCCGATTCCCAGCATCGATAGCGTCGTGTCGTGATTGAAATAGAAGGGGTTGGTGAGCGCGACCGTATCGCCGGCTCTCGCCAGCGCAATCGCCGTGCACATGAACGCCTGATTGCAGCCGGCGGTAATATGAATATTGTCGGCGGAAAGGGCGGCACCGTAAAGTTCGGCAATGTAAGCCACGTAGGTCTTGCGCAACCGAGGTTCGCCCTCGATCGGCCCGTATCCCGTCATCGCCTGTTGCCCGGCCGCCTCGGCAAGAAGCCGAAGCATTTCCGGATGCGCGGGATAGCCGGGCACGGCTTGCGACAGATCGATGAGCGGCCCTTTTTCCCCTTTGTATTCGCCGCTCCAGGCGACGACGGAAGGAATGGGTGGGGCTGAGAGGCGGGCAACGAGCGAATTGGGTTTTGCAGCGATCATATCGATTTCTCTTTGATCCCGCTTGCTACAACGATACCAATTGCTTTCTCAACCCCTTTGTCGGGTGAGATGGAGCTGAAGCGGAGACGCATGCGCATGGTGTGGGATAAAACGCGGCTCGAACAGCTGCGCGCAGAATTTGCGGATGCCAATGGGGGCGAGATATTCGACGAGAAGTTTCGGAAAGTGGCGGAGAAGATCATCTCCAAGAAAGGTACGAGACTGGCACCCTACGCCGGAATACCGACCTTCCTCAGCGCCCCTTACATGCAGGTTGCTGCCGATGATCCTGACTTCGGCAATCTCCAGGTTGCAATCACCGGCATCCCCATGGATCTCGGCGTCACCAATCGTCCAGGTTCGCGTTTCGGACCGAGAGCACTTCGCGCCATCGAAAGGATCGGCCCGTACAATCACGTGCTCGGCACGGCGCCGGTCTTCGATCTTCGGGTCGCCGACATCGGCGACGTATCGTTCCAAAGCCGCTACCGGTTGGAGCTCAGCCACGACGACATCGAAAAGCGCATCGCCCAGATCGTCGATGCCGGCGTTGCCCCGCTTTCCGTCGGCGGCGATCATTCCATCAGCCACCCGATTTTGAAGGCCGTCGGTCGGCAGCAACCGGTCGGCCTCATTCATATCGATGCTCATTGCGATACAAGCGGGGCCTTCGATCAGACGAAGTTTCATCACGGCGGGCCATTCCGCAATGCGGTGCTGGACGGCGTGCTCGATCCGACGAGGACAATCCAGATCGGCATCCGTGGTTCGGCGGAATATTTGTGGGAGTTCTCCTATGCGTCGGGAATGACCGTGATCCATGCAGAGGATATCAGCGGGATGGGGATTGCTGCCGTCATTGCCAAGGCAAAATCCATCGTCGGCGATGGCCCGACCTATCTTTCCTTCGACGTCGACAGCCTCGATCCGAGCTTTGCGCCCGGCACGGGCACGCCCGAGGTCGGTGGATTGACCACGCGTGAAGTCATTGAATTGATACGCGGGCTGAAAGGGATAAACCTGGTGGGCGGTGACGTCGTCGAAGTTGCCCCGCAATATGACGCAACGACCAATACAGCGCACGCCGCAGCACAGGTGCTCTTTGAGATTCTAAGCCTCATGGTGTTTAGTCCCTCGATCGGCAAACGCTGAGGCCGACCGCGCAGTCACCTGTGGCAATTGGCCGGATGGGCCGAGACAATGTCGTGCGCGCAAAACCGCCGCACAGTTTTGCGCGACGTTTTAGCCAACGCCCCTCAAAAATTCCTCGGTTTCGATGAGTTCGAGCTGCACGGAAAACCGATCGTGCAGAAGTTCCAGCGACGCATCATAGGTGTCGTCGGCGCTACTGCAGACAGCGTCCTTCAGCACGATGACACGATAGGCGAGATCGATCGCGCCGAGCGTCGTGGCAAGCACGCAGACATCCGTTTCACCGCCGGTGATCACCAGGGTATCGACCCGCTCCGACTGAAGGGCCGTATGAAGGCGCCCGTCGATCCAAGGGGAATAGGTGCGTTTGTCGAAATGCCTTGCCGGCGGAACCAGCGACGCCAGCGATGAAACGAGATCGATCAAGTCGCGCGGAAGATGTTCGCCCGTCATCATCCACCACTTCCGGTAATAATCCCGCCATTTCCCCGGCATGTCATCCGCACGCTCGGGCGGCAGGAAGCGGGTAAAGATCGTTCGTGACGGGTGCCGGCCGGCCAGTTCTTCGATCTGGGGAGAGACCCGCGCCATCCAGGGAACGTGCCATGGCGTGTCTTCGGCAAACATCCGCTGCATGTCGACGCAAAGGTGCCGCCACTCGCCGACCTCGCCCATCAGATCCTCCTTCCGGTCTTCGGGGCGTCAACTGTTGCATGCGACGAAAGTTCCCCTGACCAGCGGAAGATCAGAAGCCTCTTACGCGACGGCGCCTGGAGCAATCGTCAGCAATCCGGCGGTGCTCTCAGCATTCCGGAAACTATCAAGCTCGTACAGAGGAACCGGTTTGGAGAAGAAGTAGCCTTGGAGGTCGGTGCAGCCGAGGGCGGCCAGAAAGTCGCGTTGATATTCGGTTTCGACCCCTTCGGCCGTCGTCGAGATACCGAGGTTGCGGCTGAGCGCGACGATGGCGCCGATGATTGCCGCCCCGTTGGCTTTTGTGCCGAGTTGTGAGACGAACGATCGATCGATCTTGATGCGGTCGATATCGAAGCGCAGCAGATGGCTGAGGCATGAAAAGCCGGTCCCGAAATCGTCGAGCGAAACCTGAACACCCCGGCTGCGCAGCGACTTCAGCACCGTATAGACGTCTGAGTCGTCCTCGATCAGCGAAGATTCGGTAAGCTCGAGCTCGAGCCGGGACGGCTGCAGGCCGCTCTCCTCAAGCACGGTGAAGACTTCCTCGGCGAAATTCGGTCTTCTCAACTGGGCGGGAGACACGTTGACCGCAACAAACGTGTCTTCCGGCCATTTGCAGGCGGCTCTGCAGGCTTCGCGCAACACCCAGAAACCGAGAGCATCGATGAGACCGCCCTCCTCGGCGACAGGGATAAAGCTGGCAGGCGTCAATAGTCCGCGCTGACTGTGACGCCAACGCACCAGAGCCTCCGCGCCCGACGCCGCGTATCCTGCCTCAGCGCAATGGACCGTTTGGTAATAGACCTCGAGCGATCCGAAGTCGGGCCGGTTCGCACTCGGATCGACGTGTGGACCATCAGTGGATGAGGCCATGCTTTTGGCCAGAACGTCCCGCAATTCGTTCTTGAGAATGTCGCGCGCATTCCGGCCGCCGTCCATGGACGGTGAATAGAGACGCCACTGGCCTCTCCCGCCCATCTTTGCCTCGTACAGCGCAACGTCGGCGTAGCGCATGATGTCATCGGCATTCCGTCCGGCGTCCGGCACGACGGTCACGCCGATCGAGCCGCCGACGCGCGCGACGGCCTCGCCCCTCAAAAGCGGGAAGGGCTTGCCAAGTTCGGCAACGATCGCTTCGCAGATTGCCGGTAAAACGTGGTCATGATCTTTGATGTCCCGGAGAAGCAGAGCGAACTCATCGCCTCCGAGCCGGGCCAGCGTGTCCCCCGGACGAAGCACGGAGCGGATCCGCTCCGCAGCCATTCTGATGAGCTCATCGCCGGCGGCATGGCCGAACGTGTCGTTTACGGCTTTGAAGCGGTCGAGGTCGAGAAGTGCGACTGCCGAGCGCTCGGCCGAGTTCCGCGTCTCGGCCAGGCACTCGTCAAACCTGATCGCGAACAAAGCGCGGTTGGGAAGATTGGTGAGCACATCATGCAAGGCAAGCTGCCTTGCATGCAGTTCGCTTTTCTTCAACTCGCCGAGACTGCTTCGCAGGCGCACCAGCAAGACCGAGAACAGGATCGCGATCACCAAGGCGGCAATCGAAAGCGCCGGCATCAACCGGCCGATCACCCTCGAACCTGGAAGATCGGGCCGCCAGACGATGAAGCCGATCGGTTCGCCGTTTGCCGTGGCGTCGATTTGGAACGCAACCTCGTTTTCGTCTGCATCGGCCGTGCGCGCGAAGCGGGCGCCGTTAAGGCCTTGTTGCCGGCTCAGTTCGTCCAGCGCCGCACCATCGATAAAGCGCACGACAATCAGGAATTGCCGCGTCGGCTGGCTCTGCCTCTCATTGGTCTCGTTGATGGCGACGATGCCGACGATCGTCGGCCGACCTTCCAGCCGCATCAGATTGGCGAGCGCACGGTTGGAGCGGGCGGCACTCGCAAGGCGGCTTTCCATTGAAGACGGCGTTCGTTCGTTGGAAACCGTGCCTTGTCTTACCCCAAGGCGGGCATCCCGAAGGAGGGGCAAGAAGAGAGGCTTCATCCAGCGATAACGCTTTTCCGTTTGGGCATCCGCCAGCATGAGCAGTTGCGCCTTCTCGTCGACGACAAAGGCCTGATCGTAGCCGAAGGCGGACATTGCGGTTTGGCTGATCGCACTTCCGGCCGCCGCCGTCAGAACGGCATCGAGGCTGGAGGAACCTCCGGTCGACCGGGCGGCCGGATAAACGCGTGTGAGATAGCCGTTGCCGAACTGGCCGATAACATGCGCGACTTGATCGACCTGCTCCAGCAGGCGGGCATTTACAAGCTGGCGCTGTCGATCAAGAGCGGCAGCGTCGCTCTCGGTTCCCGCCCACAGTGCCGAAAGCACGACAAGACCGATAGCGCCAAGTCCGCTGACGGCAATCAGAAACAGAATTCTTCCCGAAGCGATCCAGGATTTCTGAAACGTGTTGGAGCTGGAAGGAAGAACGATGTGCAAGCCTGGACCCCTGAACACCACGACGTGGGCGTATTCGTCGAAGCTAACAAAGAAGCGTTCACGTAGAATTAAAGGCTGCGGCCCACTATAGGGCGAGATCGACTACGCCCCAAGGAGCTCCTGACGATGTTGCGCATATCCATACGGACTATATTGCGCGGAGCGCTGATGGCAGGCGGGATCGGTATCTTTTTGGCCGCCTCGCCGTTCGAGGTGGCTGCGCAAGATCGCATACCGATGAGAATTGCCGTCGAAGGTGCGTTTCCGCCCTTCAACTATCTCGATGCAAATAACGAGCTTCAGGGCTTCGACATCGATATTGCCAATGCGCTGTGCGAGGTTGGCAAGTTCGAATGCCAATTCATCATCGAGAAGTGGGACGACATTATCCCCGATCTCGTTGCCGACAAATACGACGCGATCATCTCATCCATGTCGATGAGCCTTGAGCGGCGTCAAAAGGTTGCCTTCACTGAAAAATACTATAACAGCCCGTCGGTGTTCATCGCTCGGAAGGATTCGTCGATCAATGATGTCAGCCCCGCCGGCCTCAGCGGCAAGATCCTCGGGGTGACGTCGTCGACGGCGCAGGAATCCTACGCCAACCATCTCTATCCGGAGATGAAAAAGAAGGTCTTCCGGTCTTCGCCAGAATTGTACAAGGGGTTGTCGGATGGCAGCGTCGATATCATCCTGGAGGACAAACTCGCCATCTACGACTGGATCGCCAACACCAAGGCGGGAACCTGCTGCGAGTTCAAAGGGCCGGATCTGGTCGACGTCACGTACTTCGGCGAAGGTGCCGGCATCGCGCTGCGCCTGGACGACAAGGAGCGTCTAACGCGCCTGAACGAAGCCCTGAAGAGTATTAAGGCGGACGGGACCTACGATATGATCAACGCAAAATATTTCCCGTTCAGCATCCAGTAATTCGTCAATCAAATTGTCATGTGGCAAATGCGGAATGGCCGGTTTACCGCCGACCATTCCTATTGTGTAAAGTCCTCAGTCGTAACCGCTACGCGGCTTTCGCGACCTCACCGTGCGGATCGAGGACATATTTTGTCGCCGCTCCATGATCGAAGCTCTCATATCCAGCGGCGGCATCGTCGAGCGGGATGACCTTGGCGTTGACGATATCGGCAATGGGCAGTCGGTCGTGGAGGATCGCCTGCATGAGCTGACGATTGTATTTGATCACCGGAGTCTGGCCGGTGTGGAAGGACTGCGCCTTGGCCCATCCGAGGCCGAAGCGGAGCGAAAGATTGCCGTGTTTGGCGGCATTGTCGACGGCGCCCGGATCCTCGGTGACGTAGAGGCCGGGAATGCCGATCGAACCCGCGGCGCGGGTAATTTCCATCATCTGATTGAGGACGATCGCAGGCTGTTCCCCGCCCGAGTGGCCGCGTGCCTCGAAGCCGACCGCATCGATGGCGCTGTCCACTTCGTTGGTGCCGACGACCTGTGCGATCATGTCGCCGAGACGGTCGCTCTTCGACAGGTCGATCGGTTCGAAACCGACCTTCGCCGCGTGTGCCAGACGGTCCTTGTTGAAATCGCCGATCATGACGACAGCAGCGCCGAGAATGCGAGCCGAAGCCGCAGCCGCAAGGCCGACGGGGCCGGCGCCTGCGACATAGACGGTCGAGCCGACCCCGACGCCTGCACGCACTGCACCATGGAAACCGGTGGGCAGGATGTCGGAAAGCATGGTGAGATCCCGGATCTTCGCCATTGCCTTGTCCCGATCGGGGATTTTCAGCAGGTTGAAATCTGCGTAGGGAATGGTGACGTAGCGTGCCTGTCCGCCGATCCAGCCGCCCATGTCGACATAACCGTAAGCACCGCCAGCTCGGGCCGGGTTTACTGTCAGGCAGACGCCGGTGTCCTGAGACTTGCAGCAGCGGCAACGGCCGCAGGCGACATTGAACGGCACCGAGACGATATCGCCGATGTCGAGCATCTCGACATCGATGCCTTTCTCGATGATCTCGCCGGTGATTTCATGACCGAGGACCAGGCCCGGCATCGCTGTCGTGCGGCCGCGGACCATGTGCTGATCGGAGCCGCAGATATTGGTCGAGATCACCTTCAAAATGACGCCGTGTTCGATGCGGCGGCCGTCGGGCGCTTCCAGCTTCGGATCGTCGATGTCGCGAACTTCGACCTTGCCCGGCCGGAGATAGACGACGCCTCTATTTTTGCTCATGGATTCCTCCCACTTGTTTGAGTGCCTCGATCTGCAACCGATGCAGTCGATGGCAACTTCCCTCCGGCCTGCCTCCTCTGCAGCCCGGTGTCCAAAACACGCGGATACCGCCGCACCGGGCGATATTCGAATTTTCAAAACGGACAGATTGGATGCAGTAGAGGAGTGAACGCCACGGTTTTCGCCTGTCGTTCCACTCGTGACCGTCTGCCGCAATCCGTCGATTTGCTACGCAAGAGCTGGTTTCCGGCTCCAGAATCTCCTTCCGATCCATCTCGATATCTTTCCGGATGTCTATCCGGCGATTTCCTTGAGGATTTCAGTTCTTCTACCGCTGCGGGGCAGCGCCGGCGTCGGGCCGGCTGCCAATGGTCCATTTCGCCAGTTTGCGAGATAGCGCCTTGGGCACAACAAACAAACCATGCCTGACGGAAAACAGCGATCAAGAAAACGACATGGGCGCAACTCAAAGACGACAGTCGGTAAAGTCGCAAAAGATCGCTGCGCAGGAGAAATAATTGATCCCGCGAATACGGCGGTTTTCCGGTTCGCCCCGAAAGATTTAATCGTCGCCTAAAGACTTGAGGCGCGACGCGGCCGGCGGCTGCGGCTGACGTCGAGGGCCGTGTGCCAGAGCACGGCGGCGAGGATGATTGCCCCGCCGAAAAAGGTGGCGACGGGCGGCTCTTCGGAAAACAACAGCCAGACCCAGAAGGGCGTGAGCACGATTTCCATCGTGCCGATCAGCGCCGCCTCCGCCGGCGGCATCCGCTTCGCACCGGCGAGGAAAAGCACCAGCGCGAGGGAGAAATTGGTCGCACCGAAGGCAGCAAGGACGATCCAGTTGTGGAGGTCGAGCGAGCCGACCGAACCGAACGGGGCAAAGATGGCAAGCGTCAAGAAGGCGCTGACCACGGTCGGCGGCAGGCTCGGCACGTCGGGACTGATGCGCGGGATGATGATGACCAGAGCGAAGGAAACGGTCATGCCGAGCGCCAGCAGGTCGCCGAGACCAGTCCCGCCGCCGATCGACGAGGCGACGATGACGGCGACGCCGAGGAAAGAGATGCCGCCGGCAATCAACGTCCGCCTGGCAACTCTCTCCCCGAGGATAAGCCAGCCGAGCAACGCTGCTATAAACGGCGCGGTCGCATAGATCATCGTCACATTGGCGACGGTGGTCATGTAAAGCGCGCCGATGAAGCATCCCTGACTGAAGGTCTGGCATGCGATCATCGCAAGACTGGACGGATGGAAGACGGAACCCCATTTTCGCCGCGAGATGCCCCCTTCGAGGAAAAGGCAGGGGATCAGCAGGAACAGGCCTCCGAACAACGACCGCCAGGCGATCGCCGTCCATACGTCGGTGGTCAGGAGTCGCGAATAAACACCGCTCGCGCTCCAGGCAAGTGTCGCGGCAATGATGAGAAGCACACCCTTCTCGTGCTCGCTGCCTGCGAGGCGTCTGGCCGGATTTTCAATGTTCACGCAGATATCTCAAAGAAGGAAGTCGAACGCGGCTCTTTTGTGCGCTGAGAATTGACATCAGACAAACGAATAGTAGTGATAACTATCATCGATTTTTTCTATGGCTATTCCATGCATGAGCCGATTGAGAGCGACCTGCTGAGAACCTTCCTGGTCGTTGCCGAAACCTCCAATTTCTCCGCCGCTGCCCAGCGCATCGGGCGGACGCAGTCGGCCGTCAGCACCCAGATCAAGAGGCTTGAGCAGACGATCGGCGAAACGCTGTTCGAGCGTGGCGCCCGCGGTGTGCTGCTCACACGCCAGGGCATACAGCTCGTGCCCTATGCCCGCAGGATCATTGATCTCCTGAACGAGGCCGCCGCGACGATCCGTAGCAAACCGCTGGACGGGCCGGTACGCATCGGAATTCCCGAGGAATACAGCCAGACGGTGCTGCCGGCGGCGCTCGCGGCTTTCGCCGTGCGTCACCCGGCCGTCGAGGTCACCGTGTCCTGCGACTACACAGTCCGCAACTTGGCGGCCCTTGAACGGGATGAGCTCGATCTCGCCGTCGTTTTCGACTGGAGCGATGAAACGAAAGGCGAGGTCATCTGCATTGATCCCACGGTCTGGGTCACATCGATGGTGCACCGGCTGCACGACATCGATCCCCTGCCGATAGCGACCTATCGCAACTCCAGCTGGTCGCGCGATTTTGCGCTCCGGTCGCTGGAGCAGATCGGCCGCAATTATCGGATCGCATTTATTGCCGATACCGGCTCGGGGCTGAAGAATGCCGTGACCGCAGGCCTTGCCGTCACCACGCTTTCCCGCAGCAGCATTCCGCCTGGCTGCCGGGAACTCACCGCTGAAGACGGTTTCCCGCCGGTCGATTCCTCCAAGGTCGTGCTCCGCCGGAGCACCTACCGTTCCAGCGAGGCCGTCCGGGAACTTGCCGAAATGATACGGGATGCGTTTCAGCCTATGCCCGCATCTCCGATGGTGTGACGCGGCGGCGCAGACGGCGCCGGGTCTCGGACGGGCTCTCGGAAAAACTCGCCCTGTAGCTTCTCGCAAAGGCCGAGGCTGAGTTGAAGCCGGTCGCCGCTGCGATGTCGGCAAAGGAGGCTGTCGTCTCGATTACCTTGCGGCGCGCCGCATTCAGGCGCAGCGCGAGATAATGCACGTGCGGCGGCGCGCCGATGCTCTGCTGGAAGAGATCCTGCAGATGCCGAGCGCTGATGCCCACCCGCCTTGCCAGACGCGTGAGGATCAGAGGCTGCTCGATATGCTCCTCCATTAGCCGTACTGCCTGCGTCACGCGGGGATCGTGCATGCGCAGTCCGGCCGAGGCTGCGGAAAGTGATTCATCGGCATGGAAGGACGGCTGCTCGTAACGGAACAGCCGGCTGACCTCGAGCGCCAGCGAATAGCCCTGCCGTTGCCGGATCACCTCCAGCATCAGGTCGACGGTCGGAAGCGAACCCGAGGTCGTCAGCCGCTTGCCGTCGATGACGAAACGATCCTTGACGGCCCGCACCTCGGGATAGGCGAGCGCAAAATCCTCGTAATCCTCCCAGTGAACGGTCGCCGGTAACCCGTCGAGCAGGCTGGCTTCAGCCAGCAGCCATGTGCCGGACTCGATGCCGGCAATCACCGTGCGATAGCGGGCGGCCTGGGAGAGCTGCATCTTGAGTGCCGGCGTCGCACTTCGGCGCCAGTTGTAACTGGCCAGCACGAACAGCGGCGTATTCTCGGTGGTCGCTTTGAAAGCGCCTTGAGCGGGCACGGCTATATCGCTGGTGGTCAGCACCGGTGCTCCGTCCGGGGTGAGCAGCCGCCAGCGATAGAGCTCGCTGCCGGAAATGCGGTTGGCGCCGCGCAACGGCTCGATGACCGAGGCGATCAGGATCAGGTTCGCGTCCGGCAGGACGAGAAGGTCGATATCGAGCCGTTCGGTCGATCGCTGTAGCAAGGCCACCTCCCTGGAGTTCCGATAATGTATCGATCGCTTCCGAAATTGCAACGCATCGTCATCCATCCTGTCGCGTAATGGGCACAAGACGAGGGAGAACAAAAACATGCCTCTTGCGATGAACCGCGATGTCTTCATCACCTGCGCCGTCACCGGCGCCGGCGATACGGTTTCCAGATCCAGCCACGTGCCGATCACTCCCAAGCAAATCGCCGATTCCGCCATCGACGCGGCAAAGGCTGGTGCTGCGGTCGTTCACTGCCATGTTCGCGACCCGGAAACGGGTGCCGCCAGCCGCCGCAACGACCTCTACAGGGAAGTTACCGACCGCATCCGCTCGGCCGATGTCGACGTCGTCCTCAATCTCACCGCCGGCATGGGCGGGGACCTGATCTTCGGAGATGTCGAAAGCCCCCTTCCCCTCAACCCGAAGGGCACGGATATGGCGGGCGCTACCGAGCGCGTCAGCCATGTGGCCGAATGCCTGCCTGAGATCTGCACGCTCGACTGCGGCACGATGAACTTCAACCTCGGCGACTATGTCATGACCAACACGCCGGCCATGCTGCGGGCGATGGCGAAGAAGATGACGGATCTCGGCGTGCGGCCGGAGATCGAGGCTTTCGACACCGGCCATCTCTGGTTTGCCAAGCAGCTTGCCGAGGAAGGCCTGATCGAAGATCCGGTGCTGATCCAGCTCTGTATGGGCATTCCATGGGGTGCGCCCGACGATCTCAATACATTCATGGCGATGGTCAACAACGTGCCTCAGAGCTGGACTTTTTCGGCCTTTTCGATCGGCCGCAATGCCATGGCCTATCCAGCGGCAGCCGTGCTGGCGGGCGGCAACGTGCGCGTCGGCCTGGAGGACAACCTCTTTGTTGGCAAAGGCCAGCTCGCCACCAATGCTGAGCTCGTTGAAAAGGCCGTGCAGGTGGTCGAGGGCATGGGTGCGCGGATCATCGGTCCGGAAGACGTTCGCAAGAAACTCAAACTGACCAAGCGCTGAGGACGGCATGACAGGGATCAACAAGGCGGCTTGCATCGGCGGCGGCGTTATTGGCGGCGGGTGGATCGCGCGTTTTCTGCTGGCCGGCATCGACGTTGATGTGTTCGACCCGCATCCGGAGGCGAGCCGCATCGTCGGCGAAGTCGTCGCCAATGCCGAAAAAGCCTATGCCATGCTGACCGGCGCACCCCTGCCGCCGCGCGGCAGGCTGATCTTCTGCAAGACGCTGGAAGAGGCTGTTGCCGGCGCCGACTGGATTCAGGAAAGCGTGCCCGAAAGGCTCGACCTCAAGCGCGGTGTGCTAAACGAGATCGACGCCGTGGCACGACCGGACGCCCTGATCGGCTCTTCCACCTCGGGCCTGCTGCCGACCGACCTGCAGCGCGACATGAAATATCCTGAGCGCCTCTTCGTCGCCCACCCCTATAATCCCGTCTATCTGCTGCCGCTCGTCGAAATCGTCGCCGGCGAAAAGACTTCGGCGGCGACCATCCAGACGGCGATCGAAAGACTGCCGCCGCTCGGTATGAAGGGCGTCCACATTGCCAAGGAGATCGAGGCCTTTGTCGGTGACCGGCTGCTCGAAGCGCTCTGGCGCGAGGCCTTGTGGCTCATCCACGACGATATCTGCACCGTCGAGACGCTCGACGATGTCATCCGCTACTCCTTCGGCCTGCGCTGGGCGCAGATGGGCCTGTTCCAGACCTATCGCATCGCCGGCGGCGAGGCCGGCATGCGCCACTTCCTCGCGCAGTTCGGCCCTTGCCTTGCCTGGCCCTGGACCAAGCTCACCGATGTCGTCGATCTCGACGATGCGCTGATCGAAAAGATCGGCCGGCAATCCGACGAACAGGCGGCTGGCCTGTCGATCCGTGAACTCGAACGCATCCGCGATGAAAACCTCGTTGGCATCCTGCAGGCCCTCAAGGGTGGCGATGGCGGCAAGGGCTGGGGCGCCGGCAGGCTGCTGAAGGACTTCGAGCAATCGCTCTGGGCACAAGGCGGCGGGACGACGACGTCTTTCGATCCGTCGAAGCCGCTGAGGCTCGTCGAGACCAAGGTCAGCCCTGCCTGGGTCGATTATAACGGCCATATGACCGAACACCGCTACCTGCAGGTTTTCGGCGATACCTCAGATGCGCTGCTGCGCCTCATCGGCGTCGACGTTGCCTATGTCGAGGCGGGGCAGAGCTACTACACAGTGGAAACCCACATCCGCCATCTCGGCGAGGCGAAGCTCGGGCAGGCGATCCATTCGACCTGCCGGATCCTTGATGTCGACGACAAGCGGCTGCACGTCTTCCACACGCTTCACGATACGGCGACGGGCGAGACCATTGCCACCGCCGAGCACATGTTGCTGCATGTCGACAGCAAGGCCGGTAAGGCCACACCCGCGCCGGCCGTCATTCTCGACAAGGTCAAGGCGATCGCTAGAGCGCATGCGGAGTTGGCTGCGCCTGAAGGCGTCGGCCGTCACGTCGGCCAGAGGCGGTAGGAGGATCGGCATGGATTTCGGACTGAGCGAAGAACAGGAAATGATCGTCGAGACGGTCCGCGCCTTCGTCGAGACCGAAATCTATCCGCATGAGAATGAGGTCGAGCGCACAGGTATGGTCCCGTCGGAGCTTGGAGACGAGATCCGGCGCAAATGCATCGATCTCGGCTTCTACGCCTGCAATTTCCCGGAAGAAGTCGGTGGCGCCGGCCTCGACCATGTCACCTTCACCCTGGTCGAGCGGGAGCTCGGGCGCGGTTCCCTCGGGCTGACGGTTTTCTTCGGCCGCCCCTCCGGCATCCTGATGGCCTGCGAGGGCGAGCAGCGTGAGCGCTATCTCCTGCCTGCGGTGCGCGGCGAGAAGATCGACGCGCTTGCCATCACTGAACCGGGCGCCGGGTCTGACATGCGCGGCATGAAATGCGCCGCCCGCCGCGACGGCAGCGATTTCGTCCTCAACGGTACGAAACATTTCATCTCCCATGCCGATGTCGCCGATTTCGTCATCGTCTTTGCCGCGACGGGCGAGGAAGAAACGCCGAAAGGCATCAAGAAGAAGATCACAGCCTTCCTGGTGGATCGTGGCACGCCGGGCTTCGAGATCCTCAAAGGCTATGATTCCGTTTCGCATCGCGGCTACCACAACTCAACGCTCAGCTTCGAAGATTGCCGGATTCCCGAAGCCCAAGTGCTGGGCGAGGTGCATCGCGGCTTCGATATCGCCAATCAATGGCTCTACGGCACGCGGCTGACGGTGGCCGCCACCTGCGTCGGCCGGGCACGGCGCGTCTTCGATATGGCGCTGCCCTATGCCGCCGAGCGCAAACAGTTCGGCAGGCCGATCGGTGCCAATCAGGGCGTGTCGTTCAAGCTCGCCGACATGATCACCGAGATCGACGCGGCCGATTGGCTGACGCTCGCCGCCGCCTGGCGGCTCGATGCCGGCCTTTCCGCAGACCGGCAGATCGCCTCGGCCAAACTCTACTCCTCCGAAATGCTGGCTCGCGTCACCGATGAGGCGATCCAGATCTTCGGCGGCATGGGATTGATGGACGACCTGCCGCTCGCCCGCTTCTGGCGTGATGCGCGCGTCGAACGCATCTGGGACGGCACTTCCGAAATCCAGCGGCATATCATCAGCCGCGACCTGCTTCGACCTTTGGGAGCGTGAGCCGATGATGCCCCGCCCGCTCGACCGCCTGCTCAGACCGCAAACGATCGCCGTCTTCGGTGGCCGTGAGGCGCGCAGGGTGATCGAGCAGTGCGACCGCATGGGCTTTGCCGGCGAGATCTGGCCCGTCCATCCCAAGCTCGACGAGGTGCTCGGGCGGTCCTGCTACCGCTCCGTATCCGATCTGCCTTCGGCGCCGGACGCTGCCTTCGTCGGCGTCAACAGGACGCTGACCGTCGAGATCGTCCGTAGCCTTTCTGAGGCCGGTGCCGGCGGGGCGGTTTGTTATGCGTCGGGTTTCAGCGAGGCGACGACGGAACTCAGCGACGGCGCCGAGCTGCAGCAGGCCTTGCTCGACGCAGCCGGCGACATGCCGATCCTCGGGCCGAACTGCTACGGGCTGATCAACGGTCTCGATGGCGCGCTGCTCTGGCCCGATCAGCATGGCATGCAGCGTATCGAACGTGGCGTCGCGATCCTTACGCAGTCCTCCAATATCGCTATCAACCTGACCATGCAGACCCGCGGCGTGCCGATCGCCTATGTGGTCACCGCCGGCAACCAGGCGCAGACATCGCTTGCCGATGTCGCCTGCGCACTGATCGACGACCCGCGCGTCACGGCGGTCGGCCTTCATGTCGAAGGTTTCGGCGATCTCTCTGCACTCGAACGCCTGGCCGCCCTTGCCCGGCGGTCGAGGAAGCCCGTCGTCGTGCTGAAGGTCGGCAGATCCGAGCAGGCAAAACGCGCGGCGGTTTCGCATACCGCCTCACTCGCCGGCAGCGATGCCGTCGCAGACGCCGTGCTCGCCCGCCTCGGCCTTGGCCGTGTCCAGACCTTGCCGGCGCTGCTCGAAACCCTGAAACTGCTGCATGTCGCCGGACCGCTCGCAAGCCATTCGATCTCGTCGATGAGCTGTTCCGGTGGCGAAGCCTCGCTGATGGCGGATGCCGCCGTCGGTCGCAACGTGGAATTCCCCGCGCTGCAGCCACAACAATTGCCTCGTCTGCGGCGGGTCCTCGGCGAGATGGTGACGCTGTCCAATCCGCTCGATTACCACACCTTCGTCTGGGGTGATCTTGCACGCCAGACTGAAGCCTTCAGCGCCATGTTCGAGGCCGGCTATGCCCTCAATCTCGTCGTCCTCGACTTCCCCCGCGGCGACCGCTGCGATGCGTCCGAATGGGCGATGACGGCAGACGCGGTCATTGTGGCTGCCGCCGCAACCGGTGCGCTGGCCGGCCTTCTGGCAACCCTTCCGGAAAACATGCCGGAGCCTGTCGCCGATCGGCTGATGGCAAATGGCATCATTGCCTTCTGCGGTATCGAAGAAGCCATCACGGCAGTGGAAGTTGCCGCCGGCATCGGCCAGGCGTGGGATCGCCCGCCTCCCCTGCCGCTGCTCGATGTGTCCTCTATCAATGGCGAGATCGAGACGCTGACGGAGGCCGATGCGAAGGCTGAGCTTGCTGCCTTCGGCCTTCCGATTCCAAAGGGGCTGTTGGCGTCCTCTCCCGGTCAGGCGGCCGAGCAGGCTGAGCGGCTCGGCTTTCCGGTCGTGCTGAAAGCGCTCGGCATTGCGCACAAAACCGAGGCTGGGGCCGTCGTACTCAACCTGGAGGATATTGAAGCCGTGTCGAATGCGGCGGCGGCCATGCCGCCGAATGCCGGCTATCTCGTCGAGAAAATGATCGATCCGCCGGTCGCCGAGCTCATTGTCGGCGCCGTCCGCGACCCTGTCTTCGGATTGTCGCTTACGCTTGGAGCGGGCGGAATCTTCGTTGAATTGCTTGACGATTCCATCATCCTGCCCCTTCCGGCGACGAAAACCGACATTCACGCGGCAATTTCGCGCCTCAAACTTACAAAATTGATCTATGGCTATCGAGGGCGGCCAAAAGGCGATCTCGAGGCCGCTGTCGGCGCTGTCTCAGCAACGGCAGATTATGTCGTAAAGAACGCGGCACGGCTGGAGGAACTGGACATTAATCCATTGATGGTTCTTCCCGAAGGGCGTGGCGTGGCCATGGTCGATGCTCTGATACGGCGGAGGAGTAGCACAGGTTGAGCGATCCCATTCGCACACGACAGGACGGCGGAGTGCTCGAAGTCGTCATCGACCGGCCGAAGGCGAATGCCATCGATCTTGCGACCAGCCGTGCCCTGGGGTTGATCTTCCGCGATTTCCGCGACGACCCGGCGCTGCGGGTCGCCATCGTGTCGGGCGCCGGCGAGAAGTTTTTCTGTGCCGGCTGGGACCTCAAGGCGGCGGCATCAGGCGATGCGGTCGACGGAGATTACGGCGTCGGCGGCTTCGGCGGGCTGCAGGAATTGCGCGACCTCAACAAGCCCGTCATTTGTGCGGTCAACGGCATCTGTTGCGGCGGCGGTCTGGAGATCGCGCTGTCGACCGACCTGATCCTCGCCGCCGAGCATGCGACCTTCGCCTTGCCGGAAATCCGTTCCGGCACGGTTGCCGATGCGGCTTCCATCAAGCTGCCGAAACGCATTCCCTACCACATCGCCATGGACATGCTTTTCACCGGGCGCTGGCTCGATGTTCACGAGGCGCATCGCTGGGGCTTCGTCAACGAGGTTCTGCCGGCCGAGCGGCTGATGGAGAGAGCATGGGAGCTTGCCCGGTTGCTCGAGAGCGGCCCGCCGCTCGTCTATGCGGCGATCAAGGAAATCGTGCGCGAAGCGGAGGGTTCGACGTTCCAGACTGCCATGAACAAGGTCACCAAGCGGCAGTTTGCGACGGTCGACAGGCTCTATTCGAGCGAAGACCAATTGGAAGGCGCGCGGGCCTTCGCCGAGAAGCGAAGCCCCATTTGGAAAGGAAAATAACCAGGCGGCAGCAACCGCACTGTTTTCCCGCATGATGCGGGCACCGGAGGGGGAGAGGAAACCGCCTGCGGACCATGCCCGGAAGTTCTGTCAACGCACCACAAAGAAGGAACAGGGGAATGACCGACTACACGAAATATCTCACAAGCCGCGTCACCGCCGGCGGGCTCAGCCGCCGCGAATTCATGGGACGCGCCATGGCGGCGGGCATCACGCTTGCCGCTGCCGACAAGCTCTTCACCGAAAGTGCGCAAGCCGCCGAACCGAAACGCGGCGGCCATCTGAAGCTCGGCCTCGAAGGTGGTGCCGCCACCGATTCCAACGATCCGGCAAAATTCCTGTCGCAGGTGATGTTCTGCATCGGCCGCTGCTGGGGGGACATGCTGGTCGAATCCGATCCGCTGACGGGTGCTGCCGTGCCGGCGCTCGCCGAATCCTGGGAGCCGTCAAAGGACGCGGCGACATGGACCTTCAAGATCCGCAAGGGCGTCAAGTTCCACAATGGCAAGGAACTGACGATCGACGACGTTGTTGCGACGCTGAAGCGTCATACCGACGCGAAGTCGGAATCCGGCGCGCTCGGTGTTCTCGGTTCGATCAAGGAGATCAAGGCCGACGGCAGCAATCTCGTCTTGACGCTCAGCGAAGGCAATGCCGACATGCCGCTGCTGCTGTCGGACTACCATCTGGTCATCCAGCCGAACGGCGGCGTTGATGATCCGCTGGCGTCGATCGGCACCGGCCCCTACAAGATGACGAGCTTCGAGCCCGGCGTCCGCGCCACCTTTGAAAGGAACAAGGACGACTGGCGCACCGACCGAGGTTATGTCGATTCGATCGAAATCATCGGCATGAATGATGCGACTGCCCGCATCGCCGCACTTTCGTCCGGCCAGGTGCACTACATCAACCGCGTTGACCCGAAGACCGTCAATCTGCTGAAACGCGCCCCGAACGTCGAGATCCTCTCGACCGCCGGCCGCGGTCACTACGTCTTCATCATGCATTGCGACAAGGCGCCATTCGACAACAACGACCTGCGCCTGGCCCTCAAATACGCCATGGACCGCGAGACCATGGTGCAGAAGATCCTCGGCGGTTACGGCAAGGTCGGCAACGACTTCCCGATCAACAGCACCTATGCGCTGTTCCCCGAAGGCATCGAGCAGCGCGCCTACGATCCCGACAAGGCGGCGTTCCACTATAAGAAGTCGGGCCATAGCGGCTCGGTCCTTCTGCGCACCTCCGAAGTCGCCTTCCCCGGCGCCGTCGACGCGGCCGTCCTCTATCAGGAAAGCTGCAAGAAGGCCGGCATCGAGATCGAGGTCAAGCGCGAACCGGGCGACGGCTACTGGACCAACGTCTGGAATGTCCAGCCCTTCTCGACCTCCTACTGGGGTGGCCGCCCGACGCAGGACCAGATGTATTCCACCGCCTATCTCTCGACGGCGGACTGGAACGACACCCGTTTCAAGCGTCCTGACTTCGACAAGCTGCTGCTACAGGCCCGCTCCGAGCTTGATGAAGCCAAGCGCAAGGACATGTATCGCACCATGGCGATGACGGTCCGCGACGAGGGCGGGGTGATCCTGCCGATGTTCAACGATTTCGTGAACGCCTCCACCAAGCAGGTGAAGGGTTATGTCCACGACATCGGCAACGACATGTCGAACGGCTACGTCGCGACCCGCGTCTGGCTGGACGCCTGATGGCAAGGGGCGCATGCCCCTCCGATCTCTAACGAAGCCGGGACCGTGGGATGAACCCCGCGGTCCTCCCGACGTTTTAGCGCGAGGTCCTCGCCATGACCAATCCTGCCCCAAGCATCTTGCCCGGCCTCCGGTTCCGGCAGCGTTTTCCGCTGCTTGCCCTTATCCTCGAGCGCTTCGTGCTCAGCCTGGTCCTGCTTTTTGCCGTCTCGATCCTGATCTTCGGCGGCCTGGAAGCCCTGCCTGGCGATTTTGCCACCACCTATCTCGGCCAGTCGGCGACCCCGCAGGCCGTCGCCAATATTCGAGAGGATCTCGGGCTGAACCGCCCGATCACGACGCGCTACGTCGAGTGGCTCGGCAACGCCGTCCAGGGTGACTTCGGCACTTCCTGGGCCAGCAAGAATTCGGTGAGCGAACAGATCGGCAAGCGCCTCGGCAACTCGCTGTTCCTGGCGGGTTTCGCAGCGGGGATATCCGTGCCGCTCGCCGTCGGCCTCGGCATGCTGTCGGTGCATTTCCGCAACCGCCTGCCGGACAAGATCATCAACGTGATCTCGCTTGCGGCGATCTCACTGCCGGAATTCTTTATCGGCTACCTGCTGATCCTGTTCTTCGCGGTGAAGCTCGGCATGGCGACCTTTCCAGCGACCGTCTATGACAGCATGGGTTTCGTCGAGCGGCTGAAGGCGATCGCGCTGCCGACGGCGACCCTCGTGCTCGTTGTGCTCGCGCACATGATGCGCATGACGCGGGCGGCAATCCTCTCCGTCATGTCCTCCGCTTACATGGAGACGGCGGAGCTGAAGGGCCTCAGCGCCTTCCGCGCGATCGTCAAGCATGCCGCCCCCAATGCGCTCGCGCCGATCATCAATGTCATCGCGCTGAACCTTGCCTATCTCGTGGTCGGCGTCGTCGTTGTCGAAGTGGTCTTCGTCTATCCCGGCATGGGGCAATATATGGTCGATGCGGTCACCGTGCGCGACATGCCCGTCGTGCAGGCCTGCGGCCTGATCTTCGCGGCTGTCTACATCTTCCTCAATATGACGGCCGATATCCTCGCGATTATTGCCAATCCCAGGCTGAGGCATCCGCGATGAGATTGAGAGACATCCCCATCACCGCCTGGATCGGCATGGCCGGTATCGCCATCGCCTTCATCTTCGCAATCTTCGCCCCCTGGCTCGCCCCCTATGGCGAGACGCAGGTCGTCGGCGACGTCTGGCAGCTGCCCGATAGTCAATATATCTTCGGTCTCGACAATCTTGGTCGCGATATTTTCTCGCGCCTGATCTACGGCGCGCGCACGACGCTGACGGTCGCATCCGCCGCCACCATCATCTCCTTCTCGCTCGGCATTATCCTGAGCTTCACCGCCGCCGTCTCGCGCGGCCTCATCGATACCGTCCTGTCACGATTCAATGATCTGATGATGTCGATCCCGACGCTGATCTTCGCGCTCGTCGTTCTTGCGGTGCTGCCGCAAAACATCGTCGTGCTGATCCTTGTCATGGCGATCCTCGACTCTACTCGCGTCTATCGTCTCGGCCGTGCGGTGGCGCTTGATGTCGCCGTGATGGAATTCGTCGAGGCGGCGACGTTGCGCGGCGAAGGCAAGCTCTGGATCATCTTCCGCGAGATCCTGCCGAACACGCTGTCGCCACTGCTGGCAGAGTTCGGGCTGCGCTTCGCCTTCTCGATCCTGTTCCTCTCGACGCTCTCCTTCCTCGGCCTCGGCATTCAGCCGCCGGCGGCCGATTGGGGTGGCATGGTCAAGGACAACAAGGACGGCATCATCTTCGGCATTTCGGCAGCGCTGGTGCCCGGCACGGCGATTGCCGTGCTGGCTGTCTGCGTCAACCTCGTCGTCGATTGGCTCCTGAAACGCACATCCAGCCTCAAGGGAGGGCGCGGCGATGCCTGAGCTTCTTTCCGTTCGCAATCTGAAGATCGAAGCAACCAGCTATCCGCCGGGCGAACCGCCCAAGCGGGTCACGATCGTCGACGGCGTTTCCTTCGACCTGCAGAAGGGTAAGGTCCTCGGCCTCATCGGCGAATCGGGCGCCGGCAAGTCGACAATCGGCCTTTCCGCACTTGCCTATGGCCGGGGCGGCGCCGAAATCACCGGCGGTGAGGTGCGGCTCGACGGCGCCGATATCCTGGCGCTCGGCAAGAACGGCATCCGTAAAATTCGCGGCGCACGGGTTTGCTATGTCGCGCAATCGGCCGCCGCCGCCTTCAATCCGGCGCATCGGCTCGGCGATCAGGTGATCGAAGCGTCGGTCAAACATGGACTGATGAGCAAGGACAAGGCGCGTGAGCGAGCGCTTTATCTGTTCGGGGTTCTCGGCCTGCCCAATCCCGAAACCTTCGGCGAGCGCTTTCCCCACCAGGTCTCCGGCGGCCAGCTGCAGCGGGCGATGACGGCGATGGCGCTCTGCTCCAACCCCGATCTCATCGTTTTCGACGAGCCCACCACGGCGCTTGACGTCACCACGCAGATCGACGTGCTGGCGGCGATCAAGCATGCTATCGAGGAAACGCATACGGCCGCCCTTTACATCACCCATGACCTTGCCGTCGTCGCCCAGATCTCGGACGACATCATGGTCCTGCGTTATGGCAAGCAGGTCGAATATGGC
This sequence comes from Rhizobium sp. WSM1274, assembly GCF_025200775.1. NCBI lineage: Bacteria > Pseudomonadati > Pseudomonadota > Alphaproteobacteria > Hyphomicrobiales > Rhizobiaceae > Rhizobium > Rhizobium sp. WSM1274. The sequence goes on from NZ_CP104141.1 coordinate 152,709, forward strand.
AGCGTTCAGCAGATCATCGAGGCGCCGCGGGAGGACTATACGCGCGCCCTCGTCAATGTCAGGCAGGCCTATCGCGAGGAAGCCGCCGACCAGTCTGCAGCACTTCTCAAGGTCGACAATGTCAGTGCCGAATATTCCAACGGCTTCAAGGTGCTGCACGATGTCACGTTGCATGTGCCGAGGGGGCAGACGCTTGCGGTCGTCGGTGAATCCGGTTCGGGCAAATCGACGCTGGCGCGCGTCATTACCGGCCTGCTGCCGCCGAGCAGCGGGCGCATCGTCTTTAATGGCAAGCCACTGATGCCGGGTCTGAAGAGCCGGCCGAACGACGATCTGAGGCGCATCCAGCTGATCTACCAGATGGCCGATACTGCGATGAACCCGCGCCAGACGGTCCGCGACATCATCGGCCGCCCGCTGACCTTCTATTATGGCCTCAAAGGTGCCGAGAAGACCGCCCGGGTGAAGGAGTTGCTCGACCAGATCGAAATGGGCAAGGGCTTCGTCGATCGCTACCCGGCCGAACTATCCGGCGGCCAGAAGCAGCGTGTGGCGATCGCAAGGGCGCTTGCCGCCAAGCCCGAACTCATCCTCTGCGACGAGCCGACCTCGGCGCTCGATCCGCTGGTGGCGGAGGGGATCCTCAAGCTGCTTCTCCGCTTGCAGGAAGAAGAACAGCTCTCCTACGTCTTCATCACCCACGACATCGCGATCGTCCGGGCGATTGCCGACAGCGTGGCGGTGATGCATCGCGGCAAGCTGGTGCGGTTCGGTCCAAAATCGAAGGCGCTGTCGCCGCCCTTTGATGACTACACCGATCTGCTGTTGAAATCCGTGCCGGAAATGGAAATCGGCTGGCTGGAACGGGTGCTTGCCACGCGCCGCATGGAGAGCGCCGGTAACTGACTTGACGAGGGCCGAACCCTCGTCTCATGAAATGTGCAGCAGGAATCAGCATGACCTCGCGCGGCTTCACCACCATCGAGAATGAATGGATTACGCTGAAGGATGGGACGCGGCTTGCCGCGCGCATTTGGATGCCGAATGACACGGAAAAAGATCCCGTTCCCGCCGTCTTCGAATTCCTGCCCTATCGCAAGCGGGATGGAACCAGCCTCAGGGATGAGTCGACCTACCCGGTCTTCGCGGCCGCAGGCATTGCCGGCGTGCGTATCGATATCAGAGGTTCGGGCGAATCCGACGGCGTCATCGACGGCGAATATACCGAATGCGAGCTTGCCAATGCCTGCGAGCTGATCGCCTGGATTGCCGCGCAGCCATGGTCGAACGGCTCGGTCGGCATGATGGGCATCTCCTGGGGCGGCTTCAACAGCCTGCAGGTCGCAGCATTGCGCCCGCCGGCGCTGAAGGCTGTCATCTCGATCGCCTCGACCGTCGACCGCTACAATGACGACATCCACTACAAGAACGGCTGCCATCTCTCCGCCCAGCTCTCATGGGCGGCAACGATGCTCGGCTACCAGTCGCGCCCGCCTGATCCCGCGCTCGTCGGGGAGCGCTGGAAGCAGATGTGGCTGGAACGCCTGGCAGGTGAACCCTTCTTCATGGAGGAGTGGCTGGCCCATCAGCGGCGCGATGATTTCTGGCGTCATGGCTCGATCTCGGAGGATTTTTCGAGCGTGGAAATCCCGACGCTTGTCATCGCCGGCTGGGCTGACGGCTACCGCAATACGCCGCTAATGGCGGTCGAAGGCCTGGGCGACAAGGCGAAGGCGCTGATCGGCCCCTGGGTTCACAAATATCCGCATTTCGCCTGGCCGAAACCGCGCACCGATTTTCATGGCGAGGCAATTGCCTGGTGGAACAGATGGCTGCGGGGCGAGGACAATGGGATCGACAGGCTGCCGCAGGCCCGCGCCTATATTCTCGACGCCGTCCGCCCTGCCCCGCGACGCGACAGCGATCCGGGCTTCTGGGTCGCCAAGGACGTCTGGTCGACGCCGCAGATGCAGTGCTTCTACGTCGAGCAATTCGGCAAGCTGACGGAAGGCATGCCGATCCCGCACGCGCCCGAACATCCCGTCTATGTGAGATCTCCGCTCGATACCGGGACGGCATCCGGCGAGTATTTTACGCTGAAGCCCGACGCCGAAATGGCGATCGATCAGCGCTCGGACGATGCCGGCTCGCTGGTCTTCGATACGATGCCGCTTGCTGGCGATTACGACTATCTCGGCCGGCCCGTGCTGACGCTTGCGCTGCGCTCTCGGGCGGCGGGCGGAAATCTCTGCGCCCGGCTCATCGATATCCATCCGGATGGCACGGCAACACGTGTCGCCTTCGGCGTCGTCAATCTTACCCACCGCGACGGCAATGCCGATCCCAAGCCGCTGATGTCAGGCAAGACGGTGCCGGTCCGGCTCGTGCTCGATGCCTGCGGTTACCGCTTCCGCAAGGGGCATCGCATCCGCCTTTCGTTGTCCACCGCCTATTGGCCGATGATCCTACCGCCGCCTGATGACGACGGCATCGACATCGATATCGCGGCACTCGGCCTGGGGCTGCCGATGCTCGGCGAGCACCAGCGGATCGAAATCAGGGAACCGGCCAATCCCGATCCGCTGCCGAAATACATCGAGCATGCGGCCGCCGTAACGAAGCGGCAGGTCGTCCGCGATCTCTCGGCTGCCCGGACGGAGTATCACATCCACGAGGATACCGGGCTGACCGAACACCCTGAGACAGGTCTCTCGACCCGGCAATTGCGGAAGGAGGTCTGGTTGATCTCGCCCGATAATCCGCTGTCGATGAAGGGCACGTCGACTTGGACCTGCGATATGCGCCGCCCCGGCTGGTCCGTGCGGACGGTGGCGACCGCGCGGATTGCCTGCACCCGGACCGACTGGATCATCAGCGCTGTCGTCACCGCCTTCGAGGACGATGTTCAGGTCTTCGAAAAGGTCTTTGCGGAAAAGCGGATCGCGCGCGACCTGATGTGATCGGTAGCTAAGCCGCTGCGAAACGCCTTATGGCCTCGCAGACGGCGTGGAAGCCGTCGCGGGCACCATCGCTCATGTGCCGGGCGCGGAGCCACGCATGCACCATCTGCGGTTCCTCCCGGAACCAGACTTCGACGCCCTCCGCGGTGAGCCGGGCGGCATAGTGCCGGCCGTCGTCCCGGAGCGGATCGAAATGCGCAACCGTGATGAAGGTCGGCGGCAGCCCGGCAAGCGAAGCTGCCTGCAGCGGTTCGGCGATCTTATTGCCTGCCGGTGCTTGCAGGATCTCGCGGTAATAAGCGACATCCGCCGTTGTCAGACCCGGCGCCGCGGCCATTTCGACATAGGAGCCGGCAGTAAGATCCCCGCCGAGCGCCGGGTAGATCAGGACTTGTCCGACGACGCCGGACAGGTCCTCGTCGCGCGCGCGCAACGCAAGGCCCGCCGCCAGATTGCCGCCAGCACTGTCGCCGATCAGCACGACCTTGCTATTGGCGGAAAGCAGATGCTTCAACACGGCAAAGCCGTCATCCGTCTGCGCCGGCCAGCGATATTCAGGGGCCAGCCGATAATCGACCGAAACGAGTTCCGCACCGGCAAAATCGGCAATCTCGGCGCAGATGGCGTGATGGCTCTCGAGCGAACCGACAACGAAGCCGCCGCCATGAAGATAGAGTAGAACGGACCTCGTGCTGATTTTCCGCGGACGGTAGCGCCGGATCGGTATGCGCTGGAGCATGCCGTCCGCAAAGATCATCTCCGGGGGCAGCGGGCGGTCAAAGCGCGCGCAAAGAGCGTCGTACCAATCTCGCTGCTGCTCGATCGACGCTTCAACGGCGTCCGCTGGGTAGAAGGCATCGCAAATCGCCAGAAACTGCAGGATGCCCTTCTCGGTAGGAACAGACGGTTGAGCGGACATGGAGGTCCTTTCGCGATTTGGGACGATGTAGATCACGTCCCCGGCCGACTCTGTCCTCATCATGCGCCTTTGTGACGGGGACGATCTGTCTGGCCGCGACCCAAAAATGTCGTGACACTCAAAATTTCCGATAATTTTTCGCCATCGACCCAAGGAAAGCCATCCGAGAAACGTCTCAATCTCGAAATAGCGTCTTGCTTGGTAGCATGGGGTAGGTGCGGAATTTGGACGCGGAGCTCATAGAACGAGCGCAGGGCGGCGACCGGGAGGCCTTTGGGCAACTGGTCTCGCGCCATTATGAATTCGTCCATGCGACGGCATGGCGTTGGTCGGGCAGTTCCACTGATGCCGACGACATCGCCCAGGAGGTCTGCGTCAAGCTCGGTGCGGCGATCCGCAGCTTTCGCGGCGCCAGCCGCTTCAGGACGTGGCTCTATACTCTGACGCTCAACGCCGCCCGCGACCATAGACGCAAACTTGCACGAGAGGAGCAGACATTCCGCGCCTACGCCGCCGAGCCGCAGCCCGATGCGCCTGATGGAAATGACGACGAGTTATCGAGCGAATTATGGGCCGCCGTGCGCGCCTTGCCGGAAAGGCAGTGCGACGCCGTGCTGCTCGTTTACGGCGAAGGTCTCAGCCATTCGGCTGCTGCCGATGTCATGGGCTGCTCGGAGGCGACCGTTTCCTGGCAGGTCCATGAGGCGCGTAAGAGGCTGAAGGCCGTGCTCGGGAAGGAAGAGGTATGACCGTGGACAAGGAACTCGAAAAGCTCTCCCGCGTGACGCCGCTGGCAGCGACCCCGGAGGCGCGCACGCGTGCGCTTGCTGCGGCGATGCAGGCCTTCGACACCGCGGAAAACAATGTAGCGGTGCCCCAAGGAAATGCGAAAGGCTGGCGTCAAAGCTCCATCATCAACTGGATATGGAGCCCTGCCATGAACAAGAAATTCCTCGCCGGTTCAGCCCTTGCGACGCTGCTGGTCATTCCCGCCGCCGGTTATCTCGCGATCGAGCTGACCCGCAACGGATTGCCGATCGTCGATCAGACAGAGATCGCCGGCAACCTTTCGAAAAGTGACGCGTCGAAGCAACCGGCTGCAACCACCGGTCAGAAGCCGGTCACGGTCGCGCCACAAGCACCGGCCGGGAACAACAGCCCGGCTGAGCAATCTGTCGCTGTCGCGCAAGCCCCGCGGGACAAGGAGGCATCGGCACTCGCGAAACCCGATTCGTCGCAGACATCCGAATTCGCTGCCAACGACGTCGCCACCCTCACGAACAAGCCGGAGGGTTCTGCAACGGCACTCGGGGCGGCCAAGCGCTCGGCGCCGGCCGCTCCCGGCATCGTTCCCCAGCAGCAGTTGGCCGAACCGATGGCCGCCATTGCCCCCTCGCCTGCGCCGCCTGCGGAGGGGCGCGTCCAGATTCAGCTCGATCCCAATCGTGAGCGGTTTGCCAATGCGGCCGCCAATCCGATCAAGAGCGTTGCGACGGATCCGGTTTCCACCTTCTCTGCCGATGTCGACAGCGCGTCCTATTCCTTCGTCCGCCGGTCGTTGACCGGCGGGGCGATGCCCGGTCCGCAATCGGTCCGCGTCGAGGAGATGATCAACTATTTCCCCTATGACTGGCCGGGCCCTGACAATGCCGACCAGCCTTTCAAGGCGACCGCGACTGTCATGCCGACCCCGTGGAACCACGACACGGAATTGATGCATGTGGCGATCAAGGGTTATGACATCGCGTCGGCGACCACGCCGCATGCCAATCTGGTTTTCCTGATCGACGTGTCGGGCTCGATGGACGAGCCGGACAAGCTGCCGCTTCTCAAAAGCGCCTTCAGGCTGCTGATCAACAGGCTGAAACCCGACGATACCGTCTCGATCGTCACTTATGCCGGCAATGCCGGCACGGTTCTGGCGCCGACACGTGTGGCGGAGAAATCGAAGATCCTGTCGGCAATCGACGGACTGGAGCCCGGAGGCTCGACCGGCGGCGCCGAAGGCATCGAGGCAGCCTATGACCTTGCCAAGCAGGGCTTCGTCAAGGACGGCGTCAACCGGGTGATGCTGGCGACGGACGGCGACTTCAATGTCGGCCCGTCGAGCGACGAGGACTTGAAGCGCATCATCGAAGAGAGGCGCAAGGACGGCATCTTCCTCACCGTCCTCGGCTTCGGGCGGGGCAATCTCAACGATTCCCTGATGCAGACGCTGGCCCAGAACGGCAATGGCAGTGCTGCCTATATCGACACCTTGGCGGAGGCACAGAAGACGCTGGTCGAAGAGGCCGGATCGACGCTGTTTCCGATCGCGAGCGACGTCAAGTTCCAGGTCGAATTCAACCCGGAACGGATCGCCGAATACCGGCTGATCGGTTACGAGACGCGGGCGTTGAACCGCGAGGATTTCAACAATGACCGCGTCGATGCCGGCGATATCGGTTCCGGCCACAGCGTCACCGCGATTTACGAGATTACGCCGAAGGGAAGCCCGGCGGTGATGAATGACGATCTGCGCTATGGTGCCGCCGATAAGGCGCCGGCCGCGACCGCCGAGAGCGCCCATCACGGCGAACTTGCCTACATCAAGATGCGCTACAAGCGGCCGGGTCAGGACAAGAGCGCCCTCATCACCACGGCTGTCGACGACAACAACGCGGTCGTCGCCGTCGATGCCGCGCCGCAGGATGTCCGTTTCTCGGTGGCCGTCGCAGCCTTCGGCCAGAAACTGAGCCATGTCGCGGCCGTCGACACCTATTCCTATCAGGCGATCGCCGATCTCGCGGCGGCATCGCGGGGGACTGACACCTTCGGCTACAGGTCGGATTTCCTCGGTCTCATCAGGCTGGCGGACGGCCTCAGTCAACGATGAGGCAAGAGGCACAAAACCGCACCAAACGAGAGGCCGTCCCAAAAGGGCGGCCTCTGCTGAGTGATCATCCCGGTCTCGATCCGTTGGCGGTGAGATAAACAGCGTAGAGAGACGTGCTTGCAGTGATGAAGAGACGGTTCAGTTTCTCGCCGCCGAAAGTGACGTTGGAGACGCCCTCGGGAATTTGGATCTTGCCGATCAAAGTGCCATCCGGATCATAGGCATGCACACCGTCGCCGGCGCTCGTCCATATCCGGCCTTTCCGGTCGACGCGAAAACCATCGAACAGGCCTGAGGTACATTCTGCGAAAACGCCGAGATCGCTCAACCTTCCCTCATTCGAGACCGCGAGCTTTCTGATGTGGCGCGGACCGCCGGGCAGATGCGTTGCCCCGGTGTCGACGACGTAGAGCAGCATCTCATCCGGGGAGAAAGCCAGTCCATTCGGCTTGACGAAATCGGAGGTCACCTGATCGGTCGTACCTGTTGCCGGATCATGCCGGTAGACGTGGCATCCGCCGATTTCCGCCTCGCCGTAGTCGCCCTCGTAGTCGTGGAGGATGCCGTAGCTTGGGTCGGTGAACCAGATGGTCCCATCGGACTTGACGGTGACGTCGTTTGGAGAATTGAGCCGTTTACCTGCAATTTGATCGGCCAGAACGGTGATCTTGCCGTTGAAGTCCGTGCGCGTGACACGGCGCGTCAGATGTTCGCAGGTGATCAGCCGGCCCTGATCGTCGACCGTGTTGCCATTCGAATTGTTGCTGGGCGAGCGGAAGACCGATGTATGCCCGCTGGTATCGTCGTAGCGCATCATGCGGTTGTTGGGGATATCCGAAAAAACCAGATAGCGCCCGGCGGCAAACCAGGCCGGTCCCTCCAGCCAGCGGCCGCCCGTCCAAAGCCGTTCGATCCGGGCGTGACCGACGAAGCAGTTTTCAAAACGCGGGTCGAGGACCTCGAACCCCGTACCGTCAATTTGCCCGAACATGATGCTCCTCCGTTTCCTTCAAATTGTTATCGATATCATTTTGTCGCGTTTTGAGGGCTTCGTACAGATGGCGATTTGCCGACCCTTGCGAAAATACCCCAGGAATCTTGGTTCTTGGACTTTGGAATGGTGCATTGGTGCAATAATAACGATTGTACGATGATAGCGATAACTTTATCGTGTCTTGAATTGCCCAACTCGGAAGCTTTGTGAAAGCGGAGACCAGTGAAAAACGAGGATGAGCCGAAAGACAAGCGTCTCAAGCCGGGAGACGCGCAAAAGCTGACGATGGCGGAGGTCGCCAAATATGTCGGCGTCTCTGCCATGACCGTTTCACGTGCCTTTCGCCAGGATGCGAGCGTTTCCGAGGAAACCCGGAAGCGCATCATGGAAGCCGTCGACGCCCTCGGCTATGTGCTCGATCTGTCTGCCGGCAGCCTTTCGTCAAGGCGGAGCGGCTTCATCGCCGCCCTGGTGCCCTCGATCAATAATTCGAATTTCTCCGACACCGCACGCGGCATGACCGATGCGCTGCAGAATACCGGCCTTCAACTCCTTCTCGGCTATACCGACTATTCGGCGGAGAAAGAGGAAGAGCTGATCGAGGCGATGCTGCGCCGCCGCCCCGAAGGCATCATCCTGACGGGTGGTTCGCACACGGCGCGCGCGCGGCGGATGCTCGTAAAAGCCGGCATTCCCGTTGTCGAGACCTGGGAACTTCCGGAAGATCCGATCAATCAGGTCGTCGGCTTTTCCAACAGTGAGGCGATGTCCCTGCTGGTGCGGACACTTGCCGGTCAAGGGTATCGGAAATTCGGTTATATCGGTGGAACGACGGCGCGCGATACGCGCGGCAGCCAGCGACGAAGCGGTTTCCAGAAGACTGTCGAAGAATTGGGCCTCGGACCGGGACGGATGATTTCCTTCGGCGTGCCGCCCATCACCATGGAACAGGGTGGCCAGGCAATCGTCAGCCTGCTGGAGCGCTGGCCGGACACGGAAGTGGTTCTCTGCGTTTCCGACCTTTCCGCTTTCGGCGCCATCATGGAATGCACGCGCCGGGGAATGAAGGTTCCGCGGGACATCGCCGTTGCCGGTTTCGGCGATTACGAGATCTCGTCCATCTGTCATCCGCGCATTACCACCATCAATGTGGATTGTTATGGCATCGGTCGCCAGGCCGCCGCCCGCCTGCTGGATACCCTCCATACAGGCGAGGCGACCGGCGATGAGATCACATTGACGGGCTACAAGGTCGTCTTGCGCGAAAGCACGGACCGCAACGGCGCGCCAACCGCTTGAGATTACAGCGCCGCGCGTCTTTTCAGATGCGCGGCGCTGTAGCACTTTGAATGGCTGCAGGGATGATGCACTCGGTCAGAAGGCGATCTGCACTTTCATGGACTTGCTGCGGTCGCCTGCCAATTCGAAGGCGGCAACGGCTTCTTCGATCCCGAAAACACCTGTCAGCAGCGGCTTCAGATCGACGCGACGCGCGTTGATCAGTTCGACGGCGAGCGCAAATTCTTCGTGAAAACGGAATGTCCCGCGCATCTCGATTTCCTTCGCCACGATCATGTTCTGCGGAATGGAAACATCGCCGCCAAGGCCGAGCTGCACGAGAATGGCGCGGGGCTTAAGCGTCTCCAGGCCCGCCCGCACCGCCCGCTCATTGCCTGACGCCTCGAACATGACATCGAAGTATCCCTTGTCAGCGCTGTAAGCCGCAAGGTCGGCAGCATGGGTGGCAACGTTGATCGTTCGATCGGCGCCGCTGGTGCGGGCAATGGCCAGGACGCTGTCGGTCACGTCGGTCGCGACGATTTCGCGGGCGCCGAGAACGCGCGCCGCGACGATCGCCAACATCCCAATGGGGCCGCAACCGGTGACCAGCACCCGTTTGCCGAGCAGCGAGCCGGCGCGGTTTGCGGCATGCAGCGTCACCGCAAAGGGTTCGGCAAAGGCGGCCTCGTGAATGGAAATGCCGTCTGCGACCTTATGGCATTGCCAACGCTCCGCCACCAGCCGCTGGCGAAAGCCACCCTGAATATGCGGCATCGGCATGGCGCTGCCGTAAAACCGCATGTTGAGGCAGTGGTTTTGCTGTCCTTTCAGGCAATATTGGCAATGGTTGCACGGCCGGCTCGGGGAAACAGCAACACGGTCTCCGACGGCAAGATCGGCGACGCCGGAACCCAGCGCCTTGACCGTGCCGGCGATCTCATGGCCGAGGATCATCGGTTCGCGCAGGCGAACGGTGCCGAAACCGCCGTGATTGTAATAATGCAGGTCCGAACCGCAGATGCCGCCGGCTTCGATGGCAATCTCCACCTGCCCGGCGCCCGCAACCTCCGGCTCGCGATCTTCGATCCTCAGATCCTTGGCGGCATGAATGACGATGGCTTTCATATCGGGACCCTCACACGACGGGAGTTGGAAGCGGGCGACCTGCAAAATGCGCAGCGAGATTGTCTCTGACCAATTGGCCCATGGCCTTTCGGGTCTCGACAGTGCCAGAGCCGTGATGGGGCTGCAACACGACGTTTTGCAACGTCAGGAAACGGGCATCGATCTTGGGTTCGTTCAGGAAGACATCAAGGCCGGCCGCCTGGATGGTGCGGTCTCGAAGGGCTGCGATCAGCGCTTCTTCGTCGACGGTGGTCCCGCGGGAGACGTTGATCAAGATGCCATTCGGGCCGAGCGCCTTAAGCACCTCAGCATTGATGATCTTCATGGTCGCCTCCCCGCCGGGGACGATGACGATCAGAAAGTCGGCCCAATCCGCAAGCGCGATCAGGTCGGGCTCGTAGGTGTAGGCAACATCCGTGTGGTCATTGCGAGCGAAATAGGAGATGTCGCAGCCGAACGCGGCAGCCCTCTTGGCGATTGCCTTGCCGATCCGGCCCATGCCGACGATCCCCACCTTCTTGCCCGAGACGCGCGTCACAAGCGGCATGGCGACACTGCCCCACTGGCCGGAGCGCACAAGAACATCGGCCTGCGGGATCTGCCTTGCCGTGGCAAGCAGCAGTCCGATGGCGATATCGGCGACATCTTCGGTGAGCACATCGGGGGTATTCGTGACGCGAACGCCGTTGGCGCGGGCATAGGACAAGTCGATTGCGTCGGTGCCGACGCCGTAACAGGAGACGATTTCCAGTTTCGGCAATTGCGCCATCAGCTCTGCGGACGCTCCGAGTTCGCCACGGGTCGCTATGGCGCGGATATCCTTGCCGACCCTGGAGATCAGCTCCTGCCGGTCGGTCGCTTCCCATAGGCGATGGATTCGGTAGGTCGCCTCCAGATCCACCATGTCCCATTCCGGATAGGCTCCGGCCATCAAGATTTCTACCTCAGGCATTCCGTTTCCATCCCGCATTTTGACAGTTGATTATGTTATCGATAACATATAATTCGGAAAAGGGATGTCAAGTGAGTTTCACCGTCAGCGGCAGCGCAAGCCGTTGCCCGCGGAGAGACCGGAGGAGTGATTTGCATGAAGAACTTGTTTGATCTTACCGGACGGCGCGCCCTGATCACCGGCTCGAGCCAGGGGATCGGCTATGCCCTGGCCGAAGGCCTGGCGCAGCATGGCGCCGAGGTGATCATCAATGGCCGCACGCCCGAAAGCGTCAAACGCGCGGTCGAGAGCCTCAAGGATCAAGGCCTGTCTGCCCATGCGGCGATCTTCGACGTGACCAGCAAAGATGCCGCTAAAGAAGGCATCGACGCGATCGAAGCTGATATCGGACCGCTCGACATCCTGATCAACAATGCCGGCATGCAGTTTCGCACGCCGCTGGAAGATTTTCCGGCGGACAAATGGGAGCTGCTGCTGACCACCAATATTTCGAGCGTGTTCTACGTCGGCCAGGCAGCGGCCAAACCCATGATCGCCCGCGGACAGGGCAAGATCATCAACATCGCCTCCGTGCAAAGCGAGCTCGCCCGTCCCGGCATTGCTCCCTACACGGCGACCAAGGGCGCGGTGCGCAATCTGACCCGCGGCATGTGCGCCGACTGGGCCAAGTACGGCCTGCAGATCAACGCGATTGCGCCGGGCTATTTCAAGACGCCGCTCAACCAGGCGCTTGTCGACAATCCCGAGTTCTCGTCCTGGCTCGAGAAGCGGACGCCGGCCGGACGCTGGGGCAATGTCGAGGAATTGGTGGGCGCCGCCGTTTTCCTGTCGGGCCGCGGCTCGTCGTTTATCAACGGGCACACGCTTTATGTCGATGGCGGCATCACGACCAGCCTCTGATAGAGACGAGACCATGGGCTTCGAGCAAAAGACATCGCCTCTGGCCATTGTCGTCATGGGCGTCAGCGGCTGCGGCAAATCCTCGGTTGGAGAGCATATCGCCGCTCGAAACGGCATGCTGTTTCTGGAGGGCGACCAACTCCACCCCGCAGGAAATGTCGAGAAGATGGCACAGGGCATACCGCTTACTGACGACGACCGCCTGCCCTGGCTCGACCGGATTGGTCAGGAAATAAGGGCCGCGCAAGAAACGTCGCAAGGATTGGTGATTTCCTGTTCGGCGCTGAAGAGAAGCTATCGCGACAGGCTAAGACAGGCAGCGGGCGGGCGCCTGGCCTTTGTTTTCCTCGAAGCATCCCGCGACCTGTTGCTGTCGCGGATGCAGGCTCGCCAGGGCCATTTCATGCCGGCGTCGCTGCTCGACAGCCAGCTGCAAACACTGGAGCCGCCGACCGGTGAAGCTGGTGTGGTGACGGTGGCGATCGATAATGCGTTGGATGATATTGTGGCGCTGGCTTGCCAGGAACTGAGCGGCATGGCCGTCAAGGGAGGAGATTAACATGCAGGATGACTACAGAGCAGATGTCGCCGTCATCGGTGCCGGCATCATGGGAACGGCGATCGTCACGCGATTGATCGAAACCGGGCATAAGGTATCGGTCTTCGACCTGGATACCGAAAAAGTTGCGGCTTTGGAGGCCAAGGGCGCGCGCGCGGCCGGCTCCGTGGAGGAAGCGGTCTCACGGTCGGCGTTTTGTGTGCTGAGCCTCAATCACGCAAATATCGTCCGCGCTGTCGTCTTCGGCGACAAAGGTGTTGCCGCGGCTGCAAATGCCGACAAGGTGCTGATCGACATGTCGTCGATCGACCCGGCCGACACGGCCGACATGGCGATACGGCTGCGTCGGGAAACCGGCATGGCATGGGTGGATTGCCCGCTCTCCGGTGGCGTGCCAGGTGCGCTCAGCGGACGCCTGACGATCATGGCGGGCGGCAGCGCTGGGGATTTCGAACGGGCGCGCGTGGTGATGCGGCATCTTGCCGCCAATTACACGCTGATGGGTGCATCCGGCGCGGGGCAGACGACGAAGCTGATCAATCAGCTGTTTTGCGCCGTGCTGTTTCAGGCCGTCGCGGAGGCGGTCAAGCTCGCCGAAGCCGGCGGCGTCGATCCGGCCGCCATTCCGGCTGCCCTTGCCGGCGGCAGGGCTGATAACCGGATAATGCAGGAATTCATGGCAAAATTCGCTACCCGGGATTTCTCGCCGACAGGCAGAATCGACAACATGTTGAAGGACCTGGATTCGCTTCAGGCCTTCGCGCTGAAGACTAAGACGCCATTGCCGATGACCGGCTCCGTGGTCGAGATTCACCGCCTGCTCTGCGCCGCCGGCCTCGGGCCGAAGGACTCTGCCGAGATGATGCGTCTTCTCGACGGATTTCAGGCCGGCTGACATTAATCTCGCCGAGAAATTCGAGATCGTCATCTTTCCACTTGACCATCCACAAATGTTATCGATAACATACGATCAATAACAACCGCAGCTTTGGGAGGAGCCACAGTGGAAGCCAAGAGACTGCTGGAGTTCCAGTCGATCACCAAGAGCTTCGGCGGCACGCAGGCGCTGCGGGACGTCTCGATCGATCTGCGCGAGGGGGAAATTCTGGCGCTGCTGGGGGAAAACGGCGCCGGCAAATCGACGCTCATCAAGACGCTTGCGGGCATCTACAAGCCCGATACCGGCGACATCCTGTTTCGCGGCCAGAGCTACCATCATCGTCCCCCGAAGCCGAACGAGCGGCAGCCGGTTGCCTTCATCCACCAGGATCTCGGTTTGATCGAGTGGATGACGGTCGGCGAGAACATGGGCCTGTCGCAGGGCTTCTCGATGCGTCGCGGCCTCATCGATTGGAACAGGACGCAGGCGCGCGCCAACGAAGCCTTGAAACTGGTCGGTTGCGACTTTGACCCCACGACGCGGGTGTCGGCATTGTCGCGCACCGAAAAGTCGCTTGTCGCCATCGCCCGTGCACTTGCCGTCGAAGCCGACGTGCTGGTGCTCGACGAGCCGACGGCGAGCCTTCCCGCCGATGAAGTCGATCGGCTGTTCAATGCAATCCGTCCGTTGAAGGATCGCGGCGTCGGGATGATCTACGTCTCCCACAGGCTGGACGAGATTTTCCGGATTGCTGATCGGGTCGCCGTTCTGCGCGACGGATGCATGGTGGGACAGAAACCCGTCAGCGAGACCACCCCCGATGAGCTGGTGACGATGATTATCGGTCGCAGCGGCGACAGCCTCTTTTCCAAGACGGCGATTACGCCCGGCAAGGCGATCGTCAAGGTTCGTGATCTCGTTTGCGCCGGCACGAGCCCGATATCGTTCCATATCCGCGAGGGCGAGCTTCTGGGCCTGGCTGGATTGCGCGGCGCCGGTCAGGAACGGATCGGCCGCGCGCTGTTCGGTTGCGAGCCCTTCCACGGCTCGGTTCTGCTGCATGACGAGGCCCCCGACCTTTCCAGCCCGCGGCGGGCCATGGCGTCGGGCATCGGATTGATCGCCCGTGACCGGACGGAGGAATCCGTGGCGCTGTCGCTGTCCATTCGGGAAAATACCTACCTCAATCCGGGAGCCGTCGGACGTGGGCTTTTGTCCTTCCTGTCGCCGCGCGGCGAAGCCGATCTTGCCCATAAGATCGGTCATTCCGTCGGCCTGCGGCCAAACGACCCGGATCTGCCGGTGGAGGCCTTGTCGGGCGGCAATCAGCAGAAAGTCGTCGTCGGCCGCTGGCTGGCGACCGGCCGCAAGCTGCTGGTCGCAGAAGATCCGACCGCCGGCGTCGATATCGGAGCGCGTGCGGAGATCTACCGTCTGATCACCCAGGCGCTCGAGGCCGGTCTCGCGGTTGTGGTGGTGTCGACGGACTTCGAGGAAATCGCCCATATCTGCCACCGCGCGCTGGTTTTCTCGCGCGGCAAAATCGTCAGCGAACTGACTGGAAGCGCTCTGACGACGGAGGCGGTCATCACGGCCGCATCCGCATCGGAAGCCGCTTGAGCCATCGGGAGAACAGCCATGCAATCCATTGAATCCACGGCGCTGGAGCCGACCAAGAGCGAAATGGCCGGTCTGTCCACGGGACAGAAAATCGGACGCCTGATCCCGGTCTACGGGTTGGTGATCCTGACCGTCGGTCTGATCGTGATCTTCTCGATCCTTCTGCCCGATACTTTCCCGACCCTGTTGAATGTCCGCTCGATCGTGTCCGACAAGGCCATCATCGCGCTTCTGTCGCTGGCTGCGATGATCCCGATGGCATCGGGCCGCATCGATCTGACCGTCGGCTATGGAATCGTACTTTGGCACATTCTCGCCATCAGCCTGCAGACGGCCTACGGCCTGCCCTGGCCGGTTGCGGTCGTCATCGTGCTCGCGCTCGGTGTTCTGACGGGCTTCATCAACGGCCTGCTGGTCGAGGTCGCGAAAATCGACAGTTTCATTGCGACGCTCGGCACCGGAACGGTCCTCTATGCGCTTGCGCTCTGGCACACCGGCGGGCGACAGGTGGTCGGCGTCCTGCCGGAGGGATTCTATGCGCTGAACGGCACCATGCTGTTCGGCCTTCCGATCACCGGCTTCTACGTGCTGCTGATCGCGATCTGCATGTGGATCGTGCTCGAATACCTGCCGATCGGCCGTTACCTCTACGCCATCGGCGCCAATCCGAAGGCGGCAGCCCTCAATGGCATTCCAGTCCGCAAATTCGTGATCGGCGCATTCGTCACCTCGGGGCTGCTCGCGGCTCTGACCGGGGTCCTGCTCGCCTCGAAGCTGCGCATCGGCCAGGCGAGCGTCGGCCTCGAATATCTCCTGCCGGCGCTTGTCGGCGCGTTCCTCGGATCGACGACGATCAAGCCGGGACGGGTGAACGTCTGGGGCACCTTGATCGGCGTCATCATCCTGGCGGTCGGAATATCAGGAATTCAGCAATTCGGCGGGTCGTTCTTCGTCGAACCGCTGTTCAACGGCGTGACCCTGCTGATTGCCATCGGCATAGCAGGTTACGCCCAGCGCAAGCGCGGAGCTGTGAGGAGGATCACACCCGCATCCAAATGAGGATGCCGGCTCATCCCGGCATTTCATAACAAACAAAATGGAGGAGTGAACATGAAGCGCAGAACATTATTGCAGGCAACGGTCGCAACCGTCGCCGTTATGCTGAGCATGCCGGCATTGGCCGATTCAATGGCTGACGCCAAGGCCGTGGTCGAAAAATATGCTTCGAAGGTGAGCGCCTGGGATGGCCCGACGAGCGGCCCCAAGGGCGCTGCCGGAAAGAACATCGTCATTCTGGCCGCCGATATGAAGAACGGCGGCATCCTCGGCGTGGTCAATGGCGTTCAGGAGGCTGCAGGCGCGCTCGGCTGGACGGTGAAGGCGCTTGACGGCGCCGGTTCGATCGGCGGGCGCACCGCGGCGTTCGGCCAGGCCATGGCGCTGAAGCCAGATGGCATCATCATCAACGGCTTTGACGCGGTCGAGCAGAAGCCCGCGATGGAAGCAGCCAAGGCTGCCGGCATTCCGATGGTTTCCTGGCACGCTGCCTCGGCGGTCGGTCCGGTTCCCGACGTCGGTGTCTTCGCAAACGTGACCACCGATGCGATGGAAGTGTCGAAGTCGGCGGCGGACTGGGCCTTTGCCGATGCCGGCGGCAAGCCGGGCGTCATCATCTTTACCGATTCCACCTATGCGATCGCGATTGCCAAGGCCGATCGCATGAAGAAGGAGATCGAGGATCTCGGTGGCACCGTGCTCGAATATGTCGACACGCCGATCGCCGAAACCTCTCAGCGCATGCCGCAGCTGACCACATCGCTTCTGCAGAAGTATGGCGCGAAGTGGACGCATTCGCTGGCGATCAACGACCTCTATTACGACTTCATGGGACCTTCGCTCGCCTCGGCCGGCATTGCCGGCGACGGAAAACCGGTGAACGTCGCAGCCGGCGACGGTTCGGAGAGCGCCTATCAGCGTATCCGCGCCAAGCAATTCCAGGCCGTCACGGTCGCCGAGCCGCTCAACCTCCAGGGCTGGCAGCTCGTCGACGAATTGAACCGCGCCTTTGCGAAAGCTCCATGGTCCGGCTACGTGTCGCCGCTCCATGTGGTGACCAGTGAGAACGTCGAGTTTGACGGTGGACCGAAGAACAGCTTCGATCCCGACAACGGCTATCGCGATCAATACAAGAAAATCTGGGGCAAATAACCCTTTCCGATCGGGGCGTATCGATCGATACGCCCCGATCTCACGATAACACTCCAACATCGATCCAGCTCCGGCGAGTTTTGGAAAAGAGAACCTATGATCATTCGTTATGCTTTGTTTGAAGGCGAAATCCATCCCGGTAAAGAAGGGGAATTCCGCGAATTCGTGCGGCAGCGGCTCGTCCCTCTCTGGACGAAATTTCCAGGCGCCGAGGAAATCCGGGTGCTGGACGGGATGGAGCGCGACGAAGGCGCCCCGATCTATGCCATGGCGCTCGCCATTCGCTATCCCGACATGGATGCAGTGAACGCGGCACTTCTCTCCGATGTGCGGTCGCAGAGCCGTGAGGTCACCGGCGAACTCCTGCAGCTCTTTACCGGCAAGGTGCATCATCACGTCTTCTCGGCCAACGAATACGCGCCGCATAGCGCCTGACACAAGGCGATCCCGACGTCCGCGACGGCTTGGCGTCTGAAGGGCGGTCACTGCGGTTTGCTGCCAAGCCTTTATCAAGAGCAGGGTTAAACAAGGCCCCGTAAAGCGCCGTGGACGAACGTCCCAGGCGCTTTTTCACGCCTGGATACATCGACTCTCGTGCCGACGCGCCGGATGCGATCGTTCCGGTTGCCCGACTTTTGAGGACATTTTTCCCTCAGCGCCACTTTCATTAAACTAAATAGTCTATCGATTTGGTGGATTATATTCCATCTTACCGTGCATCGCTCCTGCAATCAGCAATCGGAAACGGGAAGATCGACGATGACATTGGCAAAGACATTCAAAATTGCGTTGTTCAGTCTGCTTGGTCTCAGTGCCATTCACGGTCCGGCGGCTGCCCAGGCAGACGCTCCCCTGCTTCCCAAAGTGCCGCCGGGCACGGTGCTGACGATCGGCGATCCGGTCACGCAGAAAGCGCTCGAAGTGTCGGGCCTCGGCAAGGAGCTCAGTTTCGAGGTCAAATGGGCCAATCTCAGCGGCGGGCCGCAGACGTCGGAAGCTTTCCGCGCCCATGCGCTCGATGTCGGATCGGTGGCCGAGATCCCCTCGATCTTCGCCAACTGGAACAATCTGCCCGTCCGCAACATCGCCTATCGCGAACGCCGTGACCCGATCGCCAATCCCATCTACCGCTTCGGCATCGCGCCAGGCGCGGCCGTCAAGACGCTCGCGGATTTCCGCGGCAAGCGCATCGCCTTCAGCCCGGGTCAGGCCCAGGGCACGCTGGTTCTGCGTGCCCTCCATGCCGCAGGCTTGAAGAGCGGCGACGTCACTCTGGTGGAACTGCCGAGCACCAGCGACGTCTACCCGAAGGCATTGGCGAGCAAGCAGGTCGACATCGCACCGCTCGGCGGCGTCTACATCAGGCGCTACATCACCCAATACGGACCTGATGGCGCCACCCTCGTGGAGCATGGCCTGCGCGACGATCCGAGCCATCTCTATGCGCCGCAATGGGTTCTGGACGATCCCGCCAAGGCGGCAGCTCTCGCCGAATATGTCGGTCTGTGGGCACGCGCCACCGAATGGGTGAACCGCAACCCGGGCCTCTGGATCAAGGAATATTACGTTGGCCAGCAGGGCCTCAGCCAGGAGGACGGGGAATATCTCGTCAAGCTGACCGGCGAACAGATCGTTCCCGCCGATTGGAGCGAAGTGAAGAAGCGTCACCAGGAAACCATCGACCTGCTGGCAGACGAGCTCGGCTACAAGCCTTTCGATGTGGAGCAGATTTTCGACAATCGCTTCGAGAAGCTCGGCGCTGCGGCTTTGGCCAAGAGCCAGTAACGCTCGACACCCCTTCGGAGAGGAGATTTGAAGCATGGCAACTACTTGGGATGCAGATGAGGCGAAACTGTCGCGGTCGTCCGGCGGTCGAATTGTGAGGGCAGGTTCTCGCCTCGTAAAACCGGCTGGCTCCACTGGTCCCCGTGCCCGGCGCAGGTTAGGCCCCGGACCGGCGATCCCTTTCGGATTGCAGATCGGGCCGGCATTGCTCGTCTTGACCTGGGTCGTTGGCTCGGCGCTCGGATGGATCGACCCGCGGATCCTGTCGGCGCCGTGGACGGTGGTCGAGGCTTTCGTAAGGCTCATCGAGCAGGGTCGCCTGCAGGATAACTTCGTGACATCGGCGACACGCGCCCTGCTCGGCCTTAGCATCGGATTGCTGGTCGGCACGATCCTGGCGGTGATCGCCGGCCTTTCGCGGATCGGCGAAGCCCTGATCGACGGGCCGGTGCAGATCAAGCGCGCGATACCGACGCTGGCCCTGATCCCTTTGTTGATCCTGTGGTTCGGCATCGGCGAGAGCATGAAGGTTACGACCATCGCGCTTGCCGTGATCGTGCCGATTTATATCCACACCCACAACGCGCTCCGCAGCATCGACAGCCGTTATGTCGAACTGGCCGAAACCCTGCGGATGAGCCAGAAGGACTTCATCCTTCAGGTCGTGCTGCCTGGTGCCTTGCCGGGTTTCCTTCTGGGTCTGCGGTTTGCCGTCACCCTTTGCTGGGTTTCTCTCGTCGTGGTCGAGCAGATCAACGCCACCAGCGGGCTCGGTTACATGATCGATCTTGCCCGCAATTACGGGCAGACCGACGTCATTCTCGTCGGCCTGGTGGTCTATGTGCTGCTCGGTCTCATCTCGGACGGTCTCGTCCGCCTCATCGAACGGAGGGCCCTCTCATGGCGCCGCACCCTGGCAAACTGAACCCCGCAAACAAAGCCGTCCACGTGCGAGATCTCGCACGGCGGTTTGCGATGAAGACGATCCTCGACGGCGTCGATCTCGATATCGAGGCAGGCGAGTTCGTAGCCCTGCTTGGCCGCAGTGGCTCCGGCAAAAGCACGTTCCTCAGGGCTCTTGCCGGTCTGGATCACGGTGTCGAGGGAACCGGCACCCTCGAGACGCCGGAGAGCCTTTCGGTGGTTTTCCAGGACGCCCGTCTGCTGCCCTGGCGCACCGTCATTCAGAACGTCACGCTCGGCTTGACCGGCGTCTCCGGCCAGGAAGCCGGACGGAAGGCTTTGGCGGAGGTAGGACTTGAAGGCCGGGAAACGGCGTGGCCGAACCAGCTTTCGGGCGGCGAGCAGCAGAGGGTCGCTCTTGCCCGTTCGCTGGTGCGCGAACCGGCCCTGCTTCTCGCCGATGAGCCGTTCGGCGCGCTCGACGCGCTGACCCGGCTGAAAATGCACGATCTGCTGCGGGAGTTGTGCGCCAGACACCGTCCTGCCGTGCTGCTCGTCACCCACGATGTCGACGAGGCGATTTCGCTGGCTGACCGCATACTGGTTCTCGATGAAGGCCGCCTCATCGAGGATCTCAGGATCGATCTGCCGACGCCGCGCGATCACGGCGGTCCGCGCTTTGCGCAATTTCGCATCCACCTCCTCAGCCGGCTCGGGGTCGAGCTTCCGGGCCGCAAGGCCGCCTGACATCAGCAACAGTTCAATTTGATCTTAGGGATAAGCCAATGAGCACATCGAAAAGGCAAATGCGGCTTGGCGCATTCATCATGGCGACCGGCCATCATATCGCCGCCTGGCGCCATCCCGAGGCGCAGGCTGATGCCGGTCTCAATATCGATCACTACCGCGAGCTCGCGCAGATCGCCGAACGCGGCAAATTCGATCTCGTCTTCGTCGCCGACAGTCCGGCGGGATGGGACCGCGCCAAGGACCCGGAAGCGTTTCGCCGCACCGCCCAGGGCGCGCATTTCGAGCCGCTGACCCTCTGGGCGGCCCTCTCCCAGGTGACCAAACATATCGGCTTCGTCGCCACGGCATCGACGACCTACGAGGACCCCTACCTTCTCGCCCGCAGGTTCGCGTCGCTCGACTATATTTCCAAGGGTCGCGCCGCCTGGAACGTCGTCACGACGGGTGCGGATGTTTCGAAGAATTTTTCAATCGCGGGCCATCCTGCCCATGCCGATCGTTATGAGCGGGCCGAGGAATTCGTCGATCTGGTGAAGGGCCTGTGGGATTCTTATGAGGACGATGCCTTTATCCGCGACAAGGAAAGCGGGGTCTATCTCGATCCTGACAAGGTGCATCTCGTCGATCACAAGGGCAAGTTCTTCTCGGTGGCCGGTCCGCTCAACGTCGGCCGCCCGGTGCAGGGCTATCCTGTCATCGTGCAGGCCGGCGCATCGGAACCGGGGCGCGAACTTGCCGCCCGCACCGCCGAGATGATCTTTACTGCCAACCAGACCTTCGAGGATGCGCAAGAATTCTATTCCGACGTCAAAGGGCGGCTCGCCCGCTACGGACGCCGGCCGGACGAACTGCTGATCAGTCCCGGCATATTCCCGGTGCTCGGCGGCACGGAAGCGGAAGCCCGGGCGAATTACGACCATCTCCAATCGCTGGTTCATCCCTCCATCGCCTGGAATATCCTTGCGCGCCACTACAAGGGCGTCGATCTTTCCGGCTACTCGCTGGACGATCCCGCCCCTCCCCTGCCTGATAATACCGAACTCAACAAAAGCCGCCTCAAGCTGGTTTCCGATCTGGTATCGCGCAACAATCTGACGCTGCGCCAGTTCTATCTGGCGGTCGCCACCGCTCGTGGCCACCGGACGGTGGTTGGAACACCCGAGCAGATCGCCGATGCGATGCAAAGCTGGTTCGAGAACGGTGCTGCCGACGCCTTCAACATCATGCCGCCGATCCTGCCCACCGCTTTGACCGATTTCGTCGATCAGGTCGTCCCGATCCTGCGCAAGCGCGGCCTGTTCCGGCACGAATACGAAGGCACGACGCTGCGGGAAAACCTTGGCCTTCAACGCCCGCCAAATGGCTTTGTGGTTCAGGCGGGGCAGCAGCAGGCGCAGGCAGCCGTATGATCTCTAGAGGGGCCTTCCTCCCCCTCGTTTTGTTCCAATCACACACAGAACCGCAGCATCGCATGAGCAATAATTCCGAATTTCTTTGGTATATTCCGAACGACGTCAAAGCCGGTCATCGCGGTGATTCCGCCGTCGAGAACCACAACAGCCTGGATACGCTGACCAGCCAAGCAAGGGCGCTGGAAGAGCATGGCTGGAAGGGCGCGCTCATCGGCACCGGTTGGGGCCGCCCCGACACGTTCACCGTTGCGGCCTCGCTCGCCGCCCGGACCACCACCTTCGAGCCGCTCATTGCGATCCGCCCAGGCTATTGGCGACCGGCGAACTTCGCTTCCGCAGCGGCGACGCTGGACCATCTGACTGGCGGCCGCGTGCGGATCAACATCGTGTCTGGCAAGGACAACCCGGCTGCCTACGGCGACAGCGAGGGAGATCAGGCACACCGTTATGCCAGGACCAAGGAGTTCATGCGGCTGGTCCGCAGATTGTGGACCGAAGACAACGTCACATTCGGGGGCGAGCACTTCCGGGTCGCTGACTCCACCGTGGTGCCGCACATCCAGGTCCGCGGCGACCGTTGGCACCCCAAATTCTATTTTGGCGGCGCTTCGGAGGCGGCCGAGCGGGTGGCCGCCACCGAGGCCGATGTCCAGCTCTTCTGGGGCGAGCCGCTCGAGGGTGTCCGCAAACGGATCGCGCGGCTCAAGGCGTTGAGCGGGGAGCTGGACCGCGACCTCCCGCCGCTGGAGTTCGGCCTGCGGATCACGACGCTGGTCCGCGACACCACGGAACAGGCATGGACTGACGCCGAGGCGAAGGTCGCCGAGATGGCGAGAAGCAAGGGCAGCGGCTGGCACGATCACCAGCGGGTGCTCGCCGTCGGCCAGCAGCGGCTGCTCGATCTGCACGAGCGCGGCGACGTCCTCGACGACAACCTCTATACCGCGCCGGGCAAATTCGGCGGCGGCGGAGCCGGCACCACCTGGCTGGTCGGGTCGGCGGAAGACGTCGCCCGCTCGCTGCGCAAATACCAGGATCTCGGCATCACCCACTTCGTGCTGTCCGACACGCCCTATCTCTCCGAAATCAAGCGGCAGGGCGATCAGCTGCTTCCGCTGCTACGTAGCTGAGGCGGGAGCACCAGAGCTGCGGCACCGCAGCTGCAATTCATGCCAACTGCCGAGACCTTTCGGCAAATCACTAGCCGATGCCAGAACGGCGTCGGCTAGTCGCAGGCAAGCCGCAGAGCCTTGCTGTGCGGGGGGAGGTTGAAGATTTCGCAACCACCGGGAGAGCGCTCGTCAAATTGTCCATCCGAAAGGCGCAAATGCTATCCAAATAGAGCGCTATAGCCCTGCTCCGCCGGCTCCGTTTACACTCTCTAAAATATATTACTCTAATTTTTTAGATATCGGGGCGACGTTCTTGAGGATAGTCACCTTCGCCATGAGGGCGGGTCAGGCACCCGAATTTCGTACGAAATCGGCTTTTATTGCTTTGACGGATGTCCCGTATCTCAAGCGCAATTCCGGGCACCGAGGTGCCTGTCGGATGCACTCGGAGACACCGAGGCTCTGCATTTGAATGAGATATGACAAGCAATCCTGGCTGTCGAGACATCCTTCCAACAAACCTCACCGCGAGGAGAGAGTGCATATGAAGAATATCGTGAGTTTCGGAGTTGTGGCGCGCTTGGCGCTTGGCTTCAGCGTTCTCCTTTTGCTGATGGTCGGCTTGACCATCTATTCGACCGAAAAAGTTGCGCAGATCAACGATAAGCTTGGCACCATCAACGACGTCAACAGCGTGAAGCAGCGGTTTGCCATCAACTATCGCGGCAGCGTGCACGATCGGGCGATCGCCATCCGCGACGTCACTCTGGTGACGTCTGCCGATGAGCGGAAGACCGCCGAGGCATTGATCGAAAAGCTGGCCGCCTCCTACGCCGAGAATGAAAAGCGCATGGCGGATATGGTTGCATCTCCGGCCGGTGCGACGGAACAGGAAAAGACCATTCTCGGTGAGATTGCAGACATCCAGGCGAAGACCAATCCTCTGGTCGCCCAGATCATTGCGCTGCAGGAGAAGGGCGACGGCGAGGCCGCTCGCAAGATCCTGCTCGAACAGGCTCGGCCGGCCTTCGTTGCCTGGCTTGGCGCCATCAACAAATTCATCGACTATCAGGAAGCGCTGAACAAATCGATTGGTGGCGAGGTTCGCAGCACGGCAAGCGGCTTCAAGCCATTGGCGCTGACCGCGCTTGGCATTGCGGCTGTTCTTTCACTGGTTGCCGCCGCCGTGACCGCACGCACGATCGTCGGCCCGCTGGCAAAACTTCAGCTTTCGCTGAAAGCGATGGCGGACGGCAATCTTAACGGTGATCGCCGCCTCGAAGCGCGGGGCGACGAGATCGGCAAGCTTGCACGGGCGGTGGCAGGGCTGCGCGACGCAATTTCGGCAAAGGCCGAACGGGAAGCTGACGCCGAGGCGAAGAGAGCTGTGTCGGAGCGGCATCGGCTCGAGCAGGATGCAGATGAACGCCGCACCCTCGCCGAGCAGACGGACAAGGCTGTCGGCCAGCTTGGCGATGCGCTGCAGGCGCTGGCTGACGGCGACCTCACACAGCAGATTGGCACTCCGTTCATTCCGTCTCTGGAAAAACTGAGAGCCGACTTCAATTCTGCGGTCGAAAAGCTTCGTGCCGCCATGCAGAAGGTTGCCCAGAACGCCAGCGCCATCGCTGCCGGTGCACAGGAGATCCGCTCCTCCTCGGACGATCTCGCCAAGCGGACCGAACAGCAGGCAGCCTCGGTCGAGGAAACCGCCGCTGCCTTGGAAGAGATTACGACCACCGTTGCCGACTCGAGCAACAAGGCTCAGGAAGCCGGCCAGCTCGTCCGCAAGACGAAGGATAGTGCCGAGCGGTCGGGCAGTGTCGTTCGGGATGCGGTCGATGCCATGGGCAAGATCGAATCCTCCGCCACCGAAATCGGCAGCATCATCGGCGTCATCGATGAAATCGCCTTCCAGACCAACCTGCTGGCGCTCAATGCCGGCGTCGAAGCCGCCCGTGCCGGCGAGGCAGGTAAGGGCTTTGCCGTCGTCGCTCAGGAAGTCCGCGAGCTGGCGCAACGCTCCGCCAAGGCGGCAAAAGAAATCAAGGAACTTATCAACGCTTCGAACGGCCACGTCAAAAGCGGCGTGGCCTTGGTTGGCGAGACCGGAAGGGCGCTGAAAGAGATTGCCGAGCAGGTACAGCAGGTCGACGGCAATGTGGGGGCCATCGTCGGCGCTTCGCAAGAGCAGGCGACGGGGCTGAAAGAGATCAATACCGCCGTCAACAAGATGGATCAGGGGACGCAGCAGAACGCCGCCATGGTGGAAGCAGCCACAGCGGCGGCCCACAAGCTCGCCAAGGAAGCCGATGCGCTGTTTCAGCTGCTGGGCCAGTTCAACATTGGTGGAGTAGTGGCACCAAAGCGCGCCTCGCAGCCCGTTGCCGCGGCGCCCCGTTCTCAACCGGCGCCCTCGCCTGCCCGCCAGATGATTGCCAAGGTAGGTAAGTCGTTCCAGACGAACGGGAATGCAGCATTGGCCGGCGATTGGGAAGAATTTTAAGTCGCCCTGATTTCCCTCCAGCCTATGCTGGAACGCCAAAGCGGCATAATTTTGCGAAGGGCAGCGTTTGCTGCCCTTCGCATTTGAATCTTATGCCCGAGCCGGAGTCTTGACCGGAAGCAGGGCACTGACAACAACCGCAACGGCGATGTTGGCTGCAAGCGCCAGCAGTCCGGTATAGACGGTGAAGGGTTCGCCTCCGAGGCTAATCAGATGCAGAGGCTTCCAGCCGGCATCCCAGACGAGGAAAGTACCGCCGCAGAAGCCGACGAACCAGCCGGCAAGCAGGCCGGGTGCACGGAACCAGTTGGTATAGAGGCCGAAGACCAGGGCCGGAAGCGTCTGCAGGATCCAGATGCCGCCGAGCAGCTGCAGGTCGAGTGCGAATTGCGTCGGCAGGAAGATGATGACGAGAAGCGCACCGATCTTCACGACGAGCGAGGTGATCTTTGCAACCTTCGCCTCGCCCGCATCGCTGACGTCAGGATCGACATAGGCTTTCCAGAAATTGCGGGTGAAGAGATTGGCGGCGCCGATGCTCATTACCGCTGCCGGCACCAGTGCGCCGATGGCGATCGCCGCAAAGGCGAAGCCGGAGAACCAGCCCGAAAACAGCGTCTTGAACAGCGTCGGAACGACGTCATTGGCGCTGTCGAGCTTCAGGTTGGCGGCATGCCCCATATAGCCGAGCAGCGCCAGAAGGCCGAGCAGCAGCGTATAGGCGGGCAGCATGATCGCATTCTTACGGATCGTCTTGCCGCTGTTGGAGGCAAAGATGCCGGTCAGCGTATGCGGATACATGAAGGCCGCGAGCGCCGAACCCAAGGCGAGCGTGGCATAGGCGACATACTGGTTGCCACCGAGCAGCAGGTTGCCGGAACCCTTGGCCTGGAAAGCCGCATCGGCCGAGGCAAAGACGTTGGCGTAACCGCCGAGTTTCGATGGGATCAGTGCGACGGCCGCGATCACGACGATATAGATCATAATATCCTTGACGAAGGCGATCAGCGCCGGCGCGCGCAGGCCGGCGGAGTAGGTGTAGAGCGCCAGCACGATAAAGGCGATCGCCAGCGGCAACTCGCCATGCAGCCCGAGCGCCTTCAGCACCGCCGTCATGCCGACGAGCTGGAGGGCGATATAGGGCATGGTGGCGATGACGCCTGTTGCCGCGACGGCGAGTTCGAGACCGCGCGATCCGTATTGACCGTGGACGACGTCGCCAGCCGTCACATAGCCGAAATCCTTGGCGCGTTTCCACAGCACAGGCATGACCATGAAGACGAAGGGATAAACGACGATGGTGTAGGGCAGCGCAAAGAAGCCGTAGGCTCCCACGGTATAGACCAGCGCCGGGACGGCGATCACGGTGTAGGCGGTATAGAAATCGCCGCCGACGAGGAACCAGGTGATCCAGGTGCCGAAGTTGCGTCCGCCGAGACCCCATTCATCGATATGGGCCAGTGTCTCGGGCTTACGCCAACGGCTGGCGACGAAGCCCATGACCGTGACCAAAACGAAAAAGAAGATGAAGACGGCAAGCGCCGTGCCGTTGATGTCAGTCGTCATGGCGGGTGCTCCGATAGGCGATCCAGGTCAACGTCGCGGTGATCGGCACCCAGAGAAGCTGATACCAATAGAAGAAGGGAAAGCCGAAAAGAGACGGCTCGCGGACATTGTAAAATGGCGGCCAGAGCAGACCTATGTAGGGAATGACAAGCAGCCAGAGCGCTGCCTTGCTACGTGGTTTTTCCATGTCGGAATACCTTTCAGGCGCCGCGGGCGGCGGTCGCCATGTTCCAGTTGTCGGCGTGGAAGGCAGGTCTGTCAGCCGGCGGCCGCAGCAGGCCCAGCTTGGGTCGCTCGAGGTTTTCCGACCGATCGGAAGCTGATATAACGCATGTGAATTCCTCCCAACGGCTCGCACTTGGCCAGCCGTGGATGGAGTCCTATGGCGCCGGTTTTAAGCTCGCAAGATCGAGGCGGCGCTGAAATGCCGGGGCCTACCCAGAAGTGGGTAGATGCAATTTATCCGACTTTCGAGACGATGCCGTGATCGAGCGCATAGCGGATGAGGCCCGCTGTAGTGGCGATACCGAGCTTCTTCTTGAGGTTCTTGCGATGGGTTTCCGCGGTGGCGGAGGTGATCCCGAGCGTTTCGGCGATCTCCTTGTTGCTTCTGCCGGCAACGATCAGCCCGAGAATGTCGCGTTCGCGCGGCGTCAGGGGATCGGTTCCCTCCTCCGCGCGTTCGCCCATCAGCGCGTCGAAGACGCCGGAGGAGAAATATGTCCCCCCGCCCGCCACGGTCTCGATGGCCGAGACGATCTCGTCGGTCGAAACGTCCTTCAGGATGTAACCGGCAGCGCCGTGCATGACCGAAGAGGAAATATACTCGCGGCTGTCATGCATGGAGAGCATCACCACCCGCGCCTGGGGAAGTTCGTTCCTGAACAATTCGATCGCATCGATGCCGCTCAGCTTCGGCATGTTGATGTCCATCAGCACGACCTGCGGCAGAACTTGCCGGCCGATCTCCAGCCCCGCTTGCGCGAGCCCCGCCGTGCCGGCGACTTCGATATGGTCGAATGTTTCGAGCACGGCCTTCAACCCATCCAGCACCAGCGGATGGTTGTCGATCAAGAGCACCCTGATTTTCGGGCGTTCCGTCATGCGGCTTCTGCCTGCTTGCCGGCGGGGAGATTGGCCGATTTCGGCAGCATCGCCGTCAGCGTCGTGCCGGCCTCGCTACTGTTGATTAACAGCAGGCCGCGGAAGTGGGCCATCCGCTCCTGCATATTGCGCAGGCCGAGACCTGATCTGCCGGAGACCCCGTCTTTAATGCCGTCGAAGCCGGTACCGTTGTCGGTGATCGTCATGCGAGCCCGACCGCCGTCGCTCCAGAGCTTGACCGCAAGCTTGGAGGCGCCCGAGTGGCGTTCGACATTGTTGAACGCTTCCTGGGCGACACGATAAAGTGCGGTATTGGCTTCGGCCTTCAGCGTGTCGGTGAAGTTCGAAGCGTCGATCTTCGTCTCGATCCCCGTCCGCTCGGCAAAATGATAGCAGAGTGCCTCCAGCGCCGCCGTCAGGCCGAGGTCGTCGAGCACACGCGGGCGCAGATCGTGCGACAGCCGCCTGATTTCCTTGATGGCGCCGTTCAGCGCCTCGACACCGCGGTCGATGGTGACAGCCGCATCGTCGACATTGGTCCTGACCTTGCGGCCGGCAAGGTCCATCGCATAACGCACGCCGACGAGATTTTGGGAAATGCCGTCGTGCAACTCGCGGGCAAGCCGCGCGCGCTCTTCTTCCTGCGTATCGATGACCCGCTGTGTCAGCTGCTTGAGCCGGCTGTCGGCCATGCGGCGCTCATGGAACGTCAGCAGCATGCAGGTGGTGAAAACGACAAGCACCGAAGGCACGGCGATCAGCGCGACGATGACAAAGGTCCGTTTTATGTTGGCGCGCATAACCGCGTTGGCGGTGGCACTTTGGGCAAAGACGTCATCCAGATAAACGCCGGTGCCGACGACCCAGTGCCATTTGTCGAGGCTGACAACGAAGGAGAGCTTGTCGGCGATCTGTCCGGTCGATGGTTTCTGCCATTTGTACTGATGCAGGCCCCCGCCTGCTCTTGCCGTGGCGATCAGCTCGGCAATGACCTTGTCGCCATCCGGATCGGTGAGGTCGAGCCAATTGTGCCCATGTCGGAAGCTCTGGCGCGGATGGACGATGTTGTTGCCGTCGTAATCGTAGACGAAGAAATATCCGTCCTTGCCGTAGTCGAGCGAAGTCAGGATCGCCGCCACCTGTTGCTTGGCGGCTTCGTTGTCGGCACCGGCATTGTCATAGATCGTCTGGATGGCGGACAGGGCAAGGTTGGTCAGATTGAGGATCTCGGCTTCCTTGGTCTTCAGCATGTTCTGCTCGAACGTGTCGATGCTGTTCTTGGCAAGGTTTGCCGATTGCCAGGTGATGAAGGTGGTGATCGCAAGGATCGAAATGACGAGCGGAACGATCGCCAATGCGATGATCTGGTGTCGTAACGTCAACGATCATTCCTCCCGAGAATTTGCGCCGGGAATTATGCCCTTTGTCAAATGCGAGTCCAGCGGCTTGTCGCTGCCCATCTGTCGCGCGGGAAGCAATGCCGGCGGGGCATCGCCTCCGCGCTAGTCCAGCGGCACGAACAGGCCGAGCTTGACGTCCCGCAGCACGACATTCGTGTGCATGCGGCGGATCTGCGGATTGTCAGCCATGATCAGGGCGGCGATATCGTCATAATGCTCGACGTCGCGGGCGGTGACGATCGCGATCAGATCGACCGCACCGGTGACATAATAGACCTGCTGAATATGATCCTGCTTTTCCGCCCAGAGGCGGAACTTCGCCAGCGCGTCGTAATTGTCCCGCTCGATCTCCATCCCGACGATGAACACCATCGCTGTGCCCGTCGCCTTGCGGTCGACGACGGCGACCTCCGCCTTGATGATCCCTTCCTCGCGCAGCCGCTTCAACCGCCTCTGCACGGCCGACACCGACAGTCCGATCCGTTCGGCAATCGTTTCGGCTTTCAGCTGGCAGTCGCGCTGAACGATATCGAGAATGTCACGGTCAAAACGATCGAGCTGTTCCATTGTCAAATCCTAGTTCTCGCCGCAGCAATTCGCGCATTCTGCCGTACTTGCCGCATGAAGAAGATTATTTTGCCTAAAATATGCAGAATAGATGAAAACTGCGGGAAAAAACCGCGTTAATTCATCATTATCCTTCGCAAGCTCAACTCAGCCGGAACCATGCATGCCAGATCAACCCTTTCCTGCTCTTCGCGTCGAAGATCTCCATAAAAGCTTCGGCTCGCAACAGGTTCTCAAGGGTATCTCGACGCAGGCCGAGAAGTCCGATGTGATTTCTATCATCGGCTCGTCGGGCTCCGGCAAGAGCACTTTTCTCAGATGCATCAATTTCCTGGAAACGCCGGATCGCGGCCGCATCGCGGTGAACGGCGAGGAGATCGCGCTGAAGATGGGGCGGGGCGGCCGGCTGCAGCCGCGCAGTTGGCGGCAGATCGAACGGATACGGACCGGACTGGGGATGGTCTTCCAGAGTTTCAATCTCTGGGCTCATCGGACGGTGCTGGAAAACGTCATCGAGGCGCCGGTGCACGTCATGGGCATTTCACGGCGCGAGGCCATCGAAAAGGCGGAGGCCCTGCTCCACAAGGTCGGGCTCTTCGATAAACGCGACGCCTACCCCGCTTTCCTCTCCGGCGGCCAGCAGCAACGCGCGGCGATTGCGAGAGCCCTCTGCGTCGACCCTGCTGTCATGCTGTTCGACGAACCGACATCGGCGCTCGATCCGGAGCTGGTCGGCGAGGTCCTGAAGGTCATCCGCGATCTCGCGGAAGAAGGCCGGACCATGCTGATCGTCACGCATGAAATGCGCTTCGCCCGCGATGTATCCAGCCGTGTCCTGTTCCTCCATCAGGGACGGATCGAGGAAGAAGGCCCGCCGGAGCAGATATTCGGGGCGCCGGTCAGCGCCCGCTGCCGGGAGTTCACCGGCCTCAGCGCCCACTGATGCGCATCATCGACAACACAAACCAGGAGAATCCTGCGAATGAAACTGCTCCCCACGCTTTTTGCCGGCGCGGCACTCGTGCTTTCCGCCGTCACCGCACAGGCCGAAGTCCGCTTCGGTGTCATGAACGAATCCTATCCGCCCTTCTTCGCCAAGGACGCCTCCGGCCAATGGCAGGGATGGGAGATCGACCTGATGAACGCTGTGTGCGAGGAGATGAAGGAGAAATGCTCGATCGTCGAAATTTCCTGGGATGGTCTCATTCCGGCTCTTCAGAGCAAGAAGTTCGACGTGATCTGGTCGTCGATGTCGAACACCGCGGAACGCTCGAAGGTGATCGACTTCACCGACAAATATTATAACACGCCGAGCACCTTGATCGGCCCCAAGGACCAGAAGCCGGGCGCCACTGCCGAGGACGTGAAAGGCAAGACCATCGGCATCCAGGTGTCGACGATCCAGTCGGAATATTACAAGAAGTATTTCGCCGCCGCTGCCGAGGAAAAGACCTACCAGACGCTCGATGAGGCGTTTCAGGACCTCGCCTCCGGCCGTATCGACTATGTCTTCGGCGATTCACTGGCGCTTGATGCTTTCCTCAAAAGCGATGGCGGCAAGGATTGCTGCGCCAAGATGGGCGACGTTGCCGACGACAAGGAGATTCTCGGCGCTGGCGTTTCGGGCGGCCTGCGCAAGGAAGACACTGAGCTGAAGGCCAAGCTGAACACGGCGATCGCTGCCGTCCGTGCCAGTGGCCAGTATGATACTATCAACAAGAAATACTTCGATTTCGACATCTACGGCGCAAAGTAAGCAGCCGGAACGATGGCGACTGCGCAACAAGGTATTCTGGACCTGCTGTCTCCCTATCCTCCGGGATGGGGCGGCGTCCTTTTGGCAGGTGCGGTCTCCACGGTCGCCATCTCGGCTTGCGCTTTTGCGATCGGCTTGCTGCTTGGCACCGGCGGCGCGCTGGGAAAGCTCTCTGGTAACCGCATGCTGCGCCTGCTGCTCGATCTCTATACCACGCTGATCCGCGCCGTTCCCGAGTTGATCCTGATCGTCGGGCTCTATTATGCCGGCACCGATGGCCTCAACCGGCTGCTCGCCGCGTTGGAGCTGCCGCCGGTCAATGTGAACGGCTTTGTCGCAGCCGTCGCCGTGCTGGGCTTCGTCCAGGGTGCCTACATGACGGAGGTGCTGCGCGGTGCGATCCTCGCCATTCCCGTCGGCCAGATCGAGGCCGCCAAAGCCTTCGGCATGGGGCCGGTGCGGAGGTTCCGCCGTGTCCTGCTGCCGGCGCTTCTGCCAAACGCGCTGCCGGGCCTTGCCAATCTGTGGATGTCGGTCACCAAGGACAGCGCGCTGGTCGCCGTCGTCGGCTACCAGGAACTGGCGCTCGCCACCCGTCTTGCCGGGGCAAGCACCAAGCATTACTTCGTCTTTTTCCTTGCTTCGGCCCTTCTCTATCTCGCCATCACGCTTGTTTCCAACGTCGTCTTCAAACTGATCGAGGGACGGGTACGGCGGGGACAGCCGCGCCTTGCCTGAAGAAAGCGCCCCATGAGTTTCACCTGGATCTCTTCCTATTGGCCGCTGCTTCTGACAGGCGCCTGGCAGACCGTTTGCCTGCTGGTGATCTCCGTGGTGTTCGGCTTCATCATCGCCATAGGCCTGGCGTTTGCGCAGGTCAGCGGCGGCAGGCTGACGCGGCTCCTGGCGCGCAGTTACTGCACCTTCTTTCGCGGCACGCCGTTGCTGATACAGCTATGGCTTCTCTACTACGGGGTGGGCTCGCTGCTGCCCATGGTCCCCGGCATCCGCCAGAGCCTGTTCTGGCCGATCCTGCGCGAAGGCTTCTTCTTCGCCGCCGTCAGTTTTACCCTGAACTATGCAGCCTATGAGGCAGAGGTGTTGCGCGGCGCGCTGCTTGCCGTTCCCAAGGGCGAGCTCGAAGCGGGCCGGGCCTTCGGCCTGTCGCCCTGGATGCTGACCCGCCGCATCTGGTTGCCTCGCGCCATTCGCACCGCCCTGCCGACGATTGCAGGAGAGATCGTCATGCAGCTCAAGGCGACCCCGCTCGCCTTTACGGTGACGGTGATGGATCTTTACGCCGTGGCAAACAAGGTTCGCCAGGACACGCTGCTCGTCTATGAACCGCTGCTGGTCGTCGCCCTCTTCTATCTCGCCTTGACCGCAGTGATCGCCCACGTCTTTCGAGGTCTCGAAGCGCAGGTGCCGGTTCGCCGCTAGGCCGACGGAAAAGGACTGGTCCATGAATTCCCTGGCGTACGAACCACGTGCACCCCGCCCACCTTGTTATGAAAAGCCCGGCGCCGCTGACGGCGCGACAGGTTGAATGGAGACCTCTTGATGAGCACGACGCGAATTCTCGATGGCGGCATGAGCCGCGAACTGCTGCGGCTGGGTGCCGAGCTGAAACAACCGGAATGGTCGGCATTGGCGCTGATCAACGCGCCGGATATCGTCCGTAGGGTACATCAGGAATTCATCGCCGCCGGCTCTGAGGTCATTACGACAAACAGCTACGCGCTCGTGCCCTTTCACATCGGCGAGGACCGGTTCTGGAAGGAGGGGGCGGCGCTGATCCGTCTCGCCGGTCGCCTGGCGCGCGAGGCGGCCGATGCCGCCACGGATCGCAAGGTGCTGGTCGCCGGCTCGCTGCCGCCGATCTTCGGCTCATATGAGCCTGAGAATTTTCAGCCTTCGAGGGTGCAGGATTATCTCAAGGTGCTTGTCGAAAACCTATCTCCCTTCGTCGATATATGGCTCGGCGAGACGTTGAGCCTGATTGCCGAGGCAGAGGCTGTTCGCAAGGCGGTGGCGACGTCGGACAAGCCGTTTTGGATTTCGTTCACATTGGCGGACGACGAGGCAGCCATAAGGGGCGGCGAACCGAAGCTTCGCTCCGAGGAAAGGGTCGAGGAGGCGGCATCCTGGACGGTTTCATCGGGCGCCGAAGCCCTCCTCTTCAATTGCAGCAAGCCCGAGGTCATGCAGGCGGCGGTGGAGACGGCGGCGGGCGTGTTCAGGACAATGGACGCTTCCATCGAAATCGGCGTCTATGCCAATGCCTTCGAAGGGGAAACAGGCGAGGCAGCCGCCAATGAAGGCCTGCATGAGACCCGAAACGATCTGAACGACGATGCCTATTCGCGCTATGCCTGCTCCTGGGCCGAGGCCGGCGCGACGATCATCGGCGGCTGCTGCGGCATCGGCGCTGCCCATATCCATCGCCTGAAGAAGACGCTTTTGGATTAAAGCGGCACGATCAGGAGATCGGCTATGTCGCAATTGTCATTTGGTGTTTGACGCCGTCTTCTGGAGTTCGAGCAGAAGCTCGATCAGCTTCGGGGCCATCTCCCTGATTTCCGAAAGGTGGACGGCGCTCAGTCTCGTCAGAAGCGCATCCGCCTTGTCCGTCAGGAGAACCGTCTGGCGGCGCCTGTCGGCCGGATCGGCATGGCGTTCGACCAATCCGGCATCCGACAGCCGCCCGACAAGCTCGGTCGCCGTATGCGGCGCGATGATCAGCCGCTCGGCCAGCATGCCGATCGTCATGGCGTCGCCGCGTTGTCCTTTGATCGCCAAAAGGGCCTGATGCTGCTGTACGGGCAATCCTTCCGACTGGGCGGCCGAGGCGCTGAAGTCCATGAACTGGCGAAGCGCAAATCGGAGGTCGGCGAGAGCTTCGTAATCCTCCTGTCTCAGCGGCGGCGCGGTCTTCTTCAAAGCACTTCTCCTCTGCCGCAACGGCTGCCGGGGTCGGCAGCCCATGCCGCCATCATCAAATAGATGGGCAGTCGCCAGCCGGTCAAGTGAGGCATCTTCATCGGACATTTTCGCCTTCATGCTTTCACCCGTTGATTTATATCGCATCACGATATATTGACGCGCCTCAGGCGTATCCATTCCGGCGTAGCAGAGGCTTCCATGGCGCAGCATCCACCCAGCAACCGGCCGCACGATTTCACCGGCGGTCTTTCCCGGCGCGAGGCCGGCGATTTCACCACCGACCGGCGGGTCCTCCTCCTGGTCGGCATGTCCATCATTGTCGGCACATCAGGCGCGTTTGCTGCCTGGTGTCTCGTCAGCCTGATCGCGCTGGTGACGAATGTCATCTGGTTCGGGGAGATCGGCATCCAGCCCGCCTCTCTCGCTGCCGTGCCGCGCTCGCTGTGGGTGGTGCTGGTTCCGCCGCTGGGTGGACTTGCCATCGGATTGATGGCCCGTTTCGGGTCGGAGAAGATCCGCGGCCACGGCATTCCTGAGGCGATCGAGGCCATTCTGATCGGCGGTAGCCGGATGTCGCCGAAGGTCGCGGTGCTGAAGCCGCTGTCGTCGGCAATCTCCATCGGAACCGGCGGCCCGTTCGGCGCCGAGGGGCCGATCATCATGACGGGCGGTGCGATCGGATCGCTTTTTGCGCAATTCTTTCACATGAGTGCCGCCGAGCGGAAGACGCTGCTCGTGGCCGGCGCCGCCGCAGGCATGACGGCCATCTTCGGTTCGCCGATCGCCGCGGTCATGCTGGCGGTCGAACTGCTGCTGTTCGAATGGAAGCCGCGCAGCTTCATTCCCGTTGCCGTTGCCGCCTGCGTGTCGATCTGCTGGCGCCCGCTGCTGTTCGACGTAGGCCCGCTGTTCCCGACCCACTTCCAGGTGGCCTTACCTTGGTGGGGTATTTTCGCCTGCGCGGCGATGGGCATCATCTCCGGCCTGCAATCGGGATTGCTGACGACGCTGCTCTACCGGATCGAGGACCTTTTCGAAGCCTTGCCGATCCACTGGATGTGGTGGCCGGCACTCGGCGGTCTCGTCATCGGTCTCGGCGGCCTGATCGAACCGCGGGCAATGGGCGTCGGCTACGACATCATCGATGGCTTGCTCAACAATCGGCTGCTCGCCCCGGCTGTCATGTCGATCCTGCTGGTGAAGACCATCATCTGGCTCTTTGCCCTGTCGTCAGGCACCTCCGGTGGCGTGCTCGCGCCGCTTCTGATTTTCGGCGGGGCTCTCGGATGGCTGGTCGGTATTGTCATGCCGGGCAATGACCCCGGCTTCTGGGCGCTGCTCGGAATGGCGGCGATGATGGGTGGAACCATGCGTGCGCCGCTGACGGGCACCTTCTTTGCAATGGAAATCACCGGCGACGTCAGCACCCTCGTTCCGCTGCTCGCCGCAACCGTGGTGGCCTATGCCGTCACCGTCCTGCTGCTGCGCCGCTCGATCCTCACCGAGAAGATCGCCCGCCGCGGGCAGCATATCACCCGCGAATATGGCGTCGATCCGTTCGAACTGTCGCGCGCAAGGGAGATCATGATCAGCGATGTCGAC
Source organism: Rhizobium sp. WSM1274 (assembly GCF_025200775.1). Classification (NCBI taxonomy): domain Bacteria; kingdom Pseudomonadati; phylum Pseudomonadota; class Alphaproteobacteria; order Hyphomicrobiales; family Rhizobiaceae; genus Rhizobium; species Rhizobium sp. WSM1274. The sequence goes on from NZ_CP104141.1 coordinate 189,388, forward strand.
ACGCTTCCCGGTACCATGACGGTGGGAGAGGCGTGCGACTTCTTTGCCTCGCAGCAGAAAACGCACCGGATCTATCCGGTGATCGACGCAGCAGGCAGGCTGTCCGGCGTCGTATCGAGAGCCGACGCTCTTCTCTGGCAGGGGAATTCAGACCTCGCCAGTCAGACGCTTGCGGAAAACGTGACGGACGGTTCCGTTCCGGTGGGCCATCCTGACGATACGGTCGCATTCATCGCCGACCTGATGCTGTCGACCGGCGACGGACGCATTCCGATCGTCGATCCGACTTCAGGGAAATTATGCGGCCTGATCGCGCGCAAGGATCTGCTGCGGCTGCGCAGTTCCTACAGGTCGGCGGAATTGGATCGGCGCCCATATCTCACCGCAGGCTCGAAGAGCAAGTCGCGGTAGCGGTCCGCGGGCGTCCTCCGCATCGCTACTGCTACTGCCGCGCGGCGCATGGATCAGGTCCCATGCGCCGCGCTGACGCTTGAAGACGTCAATGCAGTCCGAACAGGTTCAGCAACTCTTCGCGGTGTCGAACGAATTCCTGTGCGCTGCGGTCGCGAGGACGGGGCAGATCGATTTCGATGAGACGCGGTTCGCCGCCCTTCTCCCGTGGCAGGATCAGGATCCGGTCGGCCAGATAGATTGCCTCCTCGAGATCATGGGTAACGAGAATGGTCGTCACGTCCTCATCGCGCCAGATCCGTGCGAGTTCTTGCTGCATGCCGATCTTGGTCATCGCGTCGAGCGCGCCGAGCGGTTCGTCGAGCAGCAGGATCTCGGGCTGGACGGCCAGAGCCCGGGCGATGCCGACGCGCTGGGCCATGCCGCCGGAGAGCTGCCGGGGATAGGCAGCCTCGAACTGCTGCAGGCCGACGAGCTTGACATAATGGCGCGCCCGCCCCCTCGCCTGCTCACGCGACAGGCCGCTAGTTTCCAGCCCGAAGGAGACATTGTCGAGCACATCAAGCCAGGGCAGAAGGCGCGGTTCCTGGAAGATGACGGCGCGCTCTGCGCCGACGCCTCGCACGGCCTTGCCATCGACGAGGACCTCTCCCGTGTCGGAATCCTCAAGACCGGCCAGAATCCTGAGCAGGGTCGTCTTACCCGAGCCGCTTGCGCCGACGATTGCGAGGCTCTCGCCGGAGCGGACGTGGAGGTTGATATCCCTGAGAACCTGCAGCGGTGCTCCGTTCAACCTGTAGGATTTGGAAAGGTGACGGATCGTCACCTCTCCGCGGCGCGTGTCCTCAGCGATGCTCATCATCATTCCTCAGTTGCTTGCCGGCCTGGCATCGGTGGTCAAGAGGATGTCTTTAGCCGCCAGCTGGCCCTGCTTCAGCTTGCCTTCGCGAACCAGGACGTCGATCCAGAACTGGATGTCGCGCTCGACCGGCAGGCCGCCGGCACGCACCCCATAGCCTCGGAAGTACTGGGCGATATCAGCGTTCTCACCACGCTCGCTAAGCGCTTTGGCGAGGATCTTCTTGGTTTCTTCGGGATGTTCGCGGGCATAGTCGAGGGCGCGGGCCGACTGCTCGACGAAAATCTTTGCAGCTTCAGGATGCTCGCGAGCGAAATCACGGCGCAGGACCACGAACCCCCCGGCGATGTCGCCAAGCACGTCGGTATCGTCAAAAATCGGACGCAGGCCGCCATTCTTCAGTGCAGCCCCCTCGAAGGTCGTCTGCCAGTAACCGAAGGCGGCAATATCGACCTGCTTGGAGCGCAATACCTGCTCGAGCTGCGGCCCGGGAACGACAAGCTGATTGGCTGCGTCGGCCGGCAGGCCGACGGAATACAGGGCTTCGCGGATGGTGTAGTCGAGATGCGCGCCGAGCGTATTGACCGCGATGCTCTTGCCGGCAATGTCCTTGATACTCTTGATTGGGCTGTCTTCCAGCACGTAGAAGGTCGACTGGACCTCGTCATTGATGCCGTTCGAAGGATAGGCGGCGACGAAATCATTGCCGCCGATGATCGAATTCAAAACGGCGGAGGTTGCGGCGCTGCCGATCTCGACATCACCCGATGCCAGGGCGATCAGGGAGGCCGGGCCGCCCTGGGCGTAGCCGACATTTTCCAGCGTGATGCCCGTTCCGTCGAAATAGCCGAGTTCGGCGGCGAGTTCATGGGCGGCAAGACCACCCTGGCTGGCGAGGTAGCGCAGCTTCACCGTGTCGGTGGCTGCGGCCGGCGTCGCAAGACCAAGGGCGATCACTGCCGGCAGGAAAAGGTTGCGAGGATGGAATGTCATGTGGCGGTGCCTTTCGGAAGAGGAAAATCGGTGAAAGCGGGTCAGCGGCTGGGCTGAGACCAGCGGCAGAGACGGCGCTGCAAGAGAACGAGCAAGGCATTGGCGGCAAGCCCGAGGAAGGCGAGCAGAAGGATCGCCGCAAACATCAGCGGGATCTGAAAATTGTATTGGGCGTTCATGACCTGGAAGCCGATGCCCTTGTTGGCGCCGATCATCTCGGCGGCAATCAGCAGGAGAAGTGCCGTCGTCGCCGAAAGACGCAGACCGACGAAGATTGCCGGCACCGACGCCGGCAGGATGACGCGGCGGAAGATGGTCAGCGGTCCGGCGCCATAGGTCCGCGCCATCTCGATGAGCTTCTTGTCCACCTCCTTGACGCCGCCGATCGTGGCGAGCAGCACCGGAAACAGCGTCGCCCAGAAGATCACGAAGATCTTCGATGTTTCGCCGAGGCCAAGCAGCAGGATGAAGACCGGATAGAGCGCCAGCGCCGAGGTCTGGCGGAAGAGCTGCAGGATCGGATCGAGCGCCTGTTCGACCGCACGAACCTGGCCCATGAACAGGCCGAGCGGAATGCCGATCACCACGGCAAAGGCGAAGGCGGTTCCGGATCGCTGCAGGCTGATGGCGATATCATCGAGCAGCGCGCCGTTGGCCAGATTGGTCCAAAGAGCGGACAGGATCACGTTCAAGGGCGGGAAGATAGCGGGATTGACCCAGCCCCTGGTGCTCGACACTTGCCAGAACACGAGGAAGCCGATGAGAAGGCCATAACGCGGCAAAAGCGATGCGAGCACCCCGCGCAGATGCGAGGCGAGAATGGAAATATGGCTTTCGCTGCTTTTCAGGCGGCCGAAGCTTCTCGGAAGAACCTGGTTGATTTCATAGGACATCGCCCGCTCCTCACTCTGCTGCCTGAAGAGTTGCACGTCCTGCAGCCCACCGATTGGTCGGGAAAGGCAGGCCTAGGTTTTCGCGAAGCGTCTTGCCCTCATAGGCCGTCCGGAACAGGCCGCGACGCTGCAGTTCCGGTATGACCAGATCAACGAAATCGTCGAGCGCCGTCGGCAGCCAGGGCGGCAGAATGTTGAAGCCGTCCGCAGCTTCGTTCTCGAACCATTTCTGCAGCGTATCGGCGATCTGTTCGGGCGTGCCGACGACGGTGTAGTGACCGCGGGCAGACGCGATCCACTGATAGAGTTGGCGGATGGTGAAGTTGTTTTCGTCGGCGATCTGGCGGATGAGGGCTTGGCGGCTCTTCATGCCTTCCGTCGGCGGTGCCGGCGGCAGAGGCCCGTCGAGGTCATAGCCGTGCAGGTCGAGCGTGCCGCCGGTCAGGCCATTGAGCAGGCCGATCCCGTCCTCTTCGACGATGAGCGAGGTCAAACAGTCGTATTTCTCGCGCGCCTGCGCCTCGGTCCTACCGACGAAAGCGGATACGCCGGGCATGACGAGGATATGATCGGGGTTTCGGCCAAGAGCGCGGGCGCGTGCCTTGATGTCCCGATAGAACTCCTGGGCGGTTTCGATATGCTGATGGGCGGTGAAGATGACCTCGGCCGTTGCTGCGGCGAGCCCGCGGCCGTCTTCGGATTGCCCGGCCTGGACGATGACGGGATGCCCCTGGGGCGAGCGCGAAATATTGAGCGGACCGCGCACCTGGAAGTGCTCGCCGAGGTGGTCGGTGTCGTGCAACTTCGACGGGTCGAAGAACACGCCGGATTGCTTGTCCCGGATGAAGGCGTCGTCCTCGAAGCTTTCCCAGAGTTTGCGGACAACATCGACGTGCTCGGCGGCGCGGCGATATCGGTCAGCGTGCGGAAGCTGGTTATCGCGGTTGAAGTTCTGCGCCGTCAGGTCGCCCGTCGTGGTCACGACATTCCAGCCGGCACGGCCCTCCGAGATCAGATCCAGCGAGGCGAATTTGCGGGCGGTCGTGTAAGGCTCTTCGTAGGTGGTCGAGGACGTGGCGATGAAGCCGAGATGGGTGGTGAAAGGCGCAAGGGCGGAGAACAATGTCACGGGTTCGAAGCCGGCCACGCGGGCGTTGCCCCCTTCACGCGCACCGCCAAAACCGACAGCCAGTCCGTCGGCGAGGAAATAAGCATCGAAGAGGCCACGCTCAGCCGTCAAGGCGAGCTGTTTGTGAAACTCGAAACTGGTCGCGCCGTCGGCCGGCTGGTCCGGATGCCGCCATGACGCAACATGCTGTCCGCCACCGGGAAGAAATGCCCCAAGCCTGATTTTCCGTGTCATTTCGCGTCCTCTCCGTTTGCCCTGAACAGCCCGGCTCCTCTGCGAGGGCAGGTATAAATCTGTCTATCGAGCCACTAGGATATGTTCCCCATAGATTTTATAGAGAAACTTAATTTCATAGTTTCGGAAGAAGAGTGAATAGATTTTCGAGATCGGGGGAAAATTGGAAATCAACGATCCGGGTCGCCAGCCGGCGGGCAGCTGGTCTTGGCCTGATCGTTGATGTCTTTGGTCGGGCCGGCGGATATGCAGGCATCCGGCAAACCGATCGCGAGGCGAGCGTTGCACGATCAAGGAAGCATGCGGGATGACAGGTTTAGTCATCACGTCCGTGACGCCGGATATAGATCCTCATGAGTTACGGGCATCAGCCCCGTTTTGGCCGGGCCGGGGCATGTTCCAGGCCGGCGGCGGCCTTCTTCAGGCAGTCGAGATAGCGGTCCCGGTTCGCAATGCCGTCGTCGCGTGGCGTGACCAGGCAGAGCGTTGCGGCTGCATGGCCTTCCTCGCCGCGCACCGGCACGGCAAAACAATGAGTGAAACTATCGACGATGCTGTTGAAGGTGAAGAGGCCTTCACGCTCGGCCTGGCGCACTTCGGCGATGAAGGTTTGCGGCTCGAGCCATTCGCCGCCCGGCAGGCGGAAATCCTGCGGCGGAATGAAATTCAGAATGTCCTGATCTGACAGATGCGCGACGAGCAGGCGGCCCGACGCCGTCCACGGGATCGGCACAGACTGGCCGACATCCGTCGAAATGCGGAAGGGGCGCGCGCCTTCGCGCATGCGCACGACCGTGTACCTGTTTCCGTCCAGCATGCAGAACTGTGCCGTCTCCCGCGTCTCGTCGGCAAGATGTTCCAGCGCCGTCTCGCATTCGCGGGTGAAATCGAAATGATTTTCATAGGCGGCGCCGAGGAAATAGAGTTTGCGGCCAAGATAGACCCGCCCCTCGCCGCCGGTGAATTCGAGAATGCCGTTGCTCAACAGCAGGTTGACGAGCTCGTAGACCGAGGAGCGCGGCGCGCCGATCTGCGCTGCGATTTCGTTCGGCTTCAGAGCCTGCCGTTTCTGGCGCAGGAAATCGAGGATTTCGAAGGCGCGGTCAAGCCCGCGGGCGCGTTTGCCGGCTGCTTCGTCCTGAACTGCATCCATTGCTGTCGATCCCAATTTCTGTTCGGCCAAGCTTCTCAAATCCTCTGTCGCATCTGTCAACCGACCCCCGCCACTCCGAACAAACGAAAAGTTTTTTCATCCCTCTTGCGAGGCGGAAAAATCGGCATAAGATCACGCAGTCCGTTATAAGGATCATATGTACATTATATTGGACATTGATGGCCAGCCGTCAAGGCTGCCGCACAAAAAAGGGGATCGACATGAAGAATTTTGAAAACAGCATTTCCGTTTCACTGCGCCGCCGCCTTCTCGCCGGCGCCGCTGCCGCCGCTGCCTTCCTCGTCTTTTCCACCGGCACAGCCTCGGCGGCCGCCAATTGCATCAAGGGTGACAGGAAGGCGCCCTATACGATCGGCTGGGCAAACATCTATTCGGTGCCGACCTGGATGAAGCAGACCGAAGGCACCATCACGGCTGAAGTGGAAGAGCTGAAGAAGGCGGGCCTGGTGAAGGACCTGATGATCACGGACGCGCAGGGTAACGCCCAGACGCAGATCCAGCATATCCAGTCGATGATCGACGCCAATGTCGACGCCATCGTCGTGATCGCCGGTTCCTCCAACGCACTCGACCGCGTCATATCCGATGCCTGCGACAAGGGCATCGCCGTTGTGAATTTCGACAGCCTTGTCAACACCGACAAGGTGACGGCGAAGATCAACACCGATTCCAGTCAATGGGGCGCGACCGCTGCCAAGTGGATGGTCAGCCAGCTCGGCGGCAAGGGCAAGATCATCATCATGAACGGCCCAGCCGGCATTTCGGTGAGCGATGACCGCCGCAAGGGCGCCCAGCCGGTCCTTGACGCCAATCCCGGTCTCCAGGTGATCACCGAGACGAACACGGAATATAATGTCGCCCCGGCACAGGAAGCGATGACGAGCCTGCTCTTCGCCAATCCCGAAATCGACGGCGTGCTGTCGCTCGGCGGCGCGCTGTCGGCCGGCTCCGTCATGGCCTTCGAGCGTCAGGGCCGCGACCAGGTGCCGACAACAGGCGAAAACGCCAGGCAGTTCCTGGAGCTCTGGAAGGAGAAGGGCCTGAAGGGCTGGGCCACCATGCAGCCCAATTGGCTCGGCGCGCTGTCCGTTTACACCGCCGTGCAGGCGCTGGAAGGCAAGGACGTTCCGCCCTTCGTCAAGGTGCCGCTGCCTGTCATCGACGACAGCACGATCGGCAGCTACCTCGCCCGGGCCGACAAGTTCCCGGCTGACGGCTATATCTACTCGGACTACGACAAGGCGCTCTTCGACAAGCTGCTTGCCGCCAAGTAGTCCCCGCGCAGAGGAAGCCGTCATGACGGAAGAAAGACCCCTGCTGGAAGCCCGGCAGGTGTTCAGGGGATTTTTCGGCAATCCCGTTTTGAAGGGCGTCGATATCGCCCTTCTGCCAGGCAAGGTTCACGCCCTGCTCGGCGAAAACGGCGCCGGCAAATCCACGCTGATCAACCTCCTGTCCGGCGCTCTCCAGCCGGACGGCGGTTCCATCCTGGTCGACGGCAAGCCGGTCGAGCGCTTCAGCCCGGCGGCCGCGCGCGCTGCCGGCATTGCTGTGGTTCAGCAGGAGCTGAGCCTCACGGCCAGTCTCTCGATAGCCGAAAACATCGGGCTCGGCGCCTTTCCGCGCCGGTTCGGTCTCATTGATTACAGAGCGCTCCATCGCGGCGTGTCAGATGTCTGCGATATGGTGGGGCTTACCGAGCCGCTCGACATGCCGGTCACCGATCTGGCACTGGGCCGCCGCCAGATGGTGGAGATCGCCAAGGCCCTGTTTCGCAAGCCCCGCGTGCTCATTCTGGACGAGCCGACTTCGTCGCTTTCCGCCCACGAAGCCGGCATCCTTGCCCGCCTGATCGGGACGCTCAAGGACCGCGGCACGGCACTTCTCTATATTTCCCACCGCCTCAACGAGGTGCAGGCGCTCTGCTCGCACGTCACGGTGCTGAAGGACGGCCTGGTCACCGCCGACCAGTCGCTGTCCGGCATCGACGGCGAAGGGCTAGTGCGCCTGATGGTCGGTCGCGAGACAGGCGACCTGTTCCCGCCGCGGCTGTCCGCAGCACCCGGCCCGATGCGCATCAGCGTCGAAGGTTTTTCCGCCGGCATGGTGCGTGACATCGGCTTCTCCGCCCGCGCCGGCGAAATCGTAGGCATCGGTGGGCTCGTGGGACAAGGGCAGGAAGACTTGCTGCTTGGCCTTTACGGCGCGATTCCAGCCTCGGCCGGTCGAACGGATGTATCCGGCAAACCCACCCTGCCCGCTGATGTCGGCGAGGCGAATGCCGCCGGCATCGTTTATGTCCCGGCCGACCGCAAGCATGAGGGGCTGGTACTGCCGCACTCCATCGCCTCCAATCTCATCCTGCCCTCGCTTGGACTGCTCGCCCGCAAGGGCTTACGCCACCGGCCGGCAGAAACCGGCCTGGTCGCCGATCTCACGCGCCGGCTGACGATCAAGGGCGATACGGCCCGCCCGGTGCAGGCGCTTTCCGGCGGCAATCAGCAGAAGGTGGCGCTCGCCAAATGGCTGCCGCTGGATCCCTCCGTTCTGCTCCTCAACGATCCGACGCGCGGCGTCGACATCGAGACCAAGCGTGAAATCTACCTTATGCTCCGCGCCTTCGCCGCCGAGGGGCGGCTCGTCATCCTGGCCAGCTCCGATACGCCTGAGCTCGTGCATCTCTGCCACCGTGTTGTGGTTCTGCGCGAGGGGCGGATCGCGGCCGTGCTGTCGCAGGATGAAATCAGCGAAGGAGCGATCGTCGGCGCGGCCATGGGCATCACGGCCACGACGCAGGGAGAGGCGGCATGAGCGCAAGTTCGTCATCCCGGCTGTACGGCTCGATCCAGCTCCGCCGCAACCGCGGCCTTGCCGGCCTCTATCTGGTCGTCGCCGCCTTTCTCATCCTCTATGCGCTGCTCTTTCCCGGCATCCTTTCGATCGGCGGCTTTTCGAAGTTCACGCAGAACTGGTTCCCGCTCGCACTCGTCACCATGGCGCAGGCGCTGCTCATGCTGAACGGCGGCATCACGCTGGCGATCGGCCCGCTCGTCAGCCTTGGAGCGGTGATCGCCGCGACGACAATGGAAGGAGCGCTTGGCGTGCCGGGCGGCATTCTTGCGGTCTCCCTCGCCGGCCTTTCGATCGGGGCTGTCATCGGCGCCATCGTCACCTATCTGAGGCTGCCTGCAATCATCGTTACGCTCGCCGGCTCCTTCATCATCGGTGGGGTCGCACTCATCCTCTTGCCGCGGCCGGGCGGGTTCATTCCCGATTGGCTGTCGACGGTGCTGGCTGGCCATACGCCTGTCGCGTTCCTGCTGCTCGTCGTGATCCTCGTACTGTGGAAGGCCTTTCTTGCAACCCCGCTCGGCCTCGGCATCTATGCGGCCGGCGACAATCCGGTCGGCGCGTTCCGCTCCGGTGTCCCGGTCGAACGGGTGAAGGTCGCAGCCTTCGCGCTGTCCGGTCTTCTCGCAGCCCTGACCGGTCTCTTCGTTGCTGCGCAGACCGGCTCGGGTGATCCTGTTATCGGCACGCCCTTCACGCTGAACTCGATCGCCGCTGCCGTCCTCGGCGGCGTGGGTTTCCTCGGCGGCAAAGGCACGATGCGCGGCGCGATCTGCGGCAGCCTGCTGCTCTCGGTGATGATCAACGTCATGTTCTTCCTAGGCTTCCCGCCGGTCGCCCAATATGTCGCCCAAGGGTTGATTATCGTCGGCGCGGTCGCCGTGCCGGAACTTCTTGGAGCTTGGAGGGCAAGGCGATGAACGTCATCAGGTCCGCGTTCCGCAATCCGCCGCTGCTGACCTTGCTTCTGGTCGCGCTCGTCTGGATCGCCGCAAGCTTTTCGTTGCGTGGTTTTGGCGCCTATGGCCACCTGCGCTACCTGCTCGAAGTCGCCGCGGTGATCGGCATTGCCGCCGCCGGCCAGACGCTCGTCATCCTGATGGGCGGCATCGATCTCTCCGTCGGCGCGGTCATAACAGTCACGGCGATCCTGCTGCCGCTGATCTCGCCCGCCTGGGACCCGACCGGTCTCGCCGGCATAGCGGCGGCCCTTGCCATTGCCACCGGCATCGGCCTGATGAACGGTGCCGGTGCTGCCTATCTTCGCGTGCCGCCAATCATCATGACGCTTGCCATGGCCACCTTCCTGCAGGGGCTGCTCGTCATCGTCGCCGGCGGCAGCGCGGTTACCGTCAGCAATCCGGCGGTCATTCTGCTCGGGCAGGCGCGGCCGCTCGGCATTCCCTCAGGCATCATTCTGTGGCTCGCCGTCTCGATCGTCGTCCTGCTGCTCGTCCACCGCATGCCGATCGGCGCCCGTTTCCTGGCGCTTGGGGCAAACCCGCTGGCGGCCCGACTTTCCGGCGTCAGCGTCACGCGCAACACGCTGATCGTCCATACTCTGTCGGGCTTTTTCGCAGGGCTTGCCGGCATTCTGGTGCTCGGGATGAACCGGCAAGGTTATGTCGGCATCGGCGACCCCTATCTGCTGACCTCGATCGCTGCCGTCGTGCTCGGCGGTACCTCCATCCTCGGCGGCCGCGGCACCTATGCAGGGACCATTCCCGGGGCAATTCTGCTCGTCACGGCGGCGGCGCTGATCACGGTCGTCAACGCCTCGCCCGGTTGGCGGTCGATCATGTTCGGCACGCTGATCCTTGCCCTTCTGCTGGTTTCCGGCCGCGAGGCGGGCAGATGACGGAGCGCTACGATGGGCCGGTGATCGACCCGCATCACCACCTCTGGGATCTCAGCCTAGAACGCCATCCCTGGCTGCAGAAGGCCAGAGCTTCCGCCGAGGAGATGGTTTTCGCAAGCCTCGCACCGATCCTGCGTGACTATCGCATCGACGATTATCGCGCCGATGCTGCCCGCCAGAACGTGATTGCAACCGTGCATGTGGAGGCGGGCTGGTCTGACGGGCACCCGCTGGAAGAGAGTCGCTGGCTGGATGGTCTCGACCGCAGTTCCGGAGTGTCGCATCGTTATATCGCGCGCGTTCAACTCGATGGGCTCCATGCCATGCGCCTGCTCGAGGCGGAAGCGGCAAACCCGAATGTTGTCGGCATCCGTGATATTTTGAGCTGGCATCCCGATGTGGCAAAGAGTTTTGCTCCGCGTCCGAACCGTATGGGCGATCCCGCCTGGCGGGCGGGTCTTGCCCATGCCACGGGCCTCGGGCTGGTCTTCGACCTGATGCTCTATCCCTGGCAGATGAATGAGGCGCTCGAACTGGTGCGCGCTTTTCCGCAAACCCTCTTCGTGCTCAACCATGGCGGAAGCCCCATTGATCGGACGGAGGACGGAATGGCGCTCTGGCGCCGTGGTCTGCGGGCACTCGGTAACGAGCCGAACATGCGTCTGAAGATCTCCGACCTCGTTGCCTACGACAACAATTGGACGCTCGAAGGCCTGCGGCCGGTGATCGAGCATTGCCTCGATTGTTTCGGCCCGGCGCGCGCCATGTTCGCAAGCGACTTCCCGGTCGCGGGCCTGCACGCCTCTTTCGACGAGGTCTACCAGGTTTTCCGCACGGTCGCCTCGCAGCTTTCTTACGACGAGCAGCGCGCCCTGTTCTTTGCCACCGCCAACGACACTTATCGCCTCGGCATCGCCGACCCGGCCGAGATCAGGAGTGGCTGCCATGTCTGACCTTCATACCGTGACGGAAAACGTGCTGATCGACGAGCGGATGCGCGGCTTTCCGCCGGGAAATCCGCCGCTTGCCCTTGCGGCAATCGGCAAGCAGGGATGGAGGCCCTATGACGGCAGGATGGCCCTGCCGCTGATCTCGCTCGACCGGCAGGCCTTCTCCCAAAACGTCGAACTGATGATGGCCTATGTGAAGAGCCGCGGCGCCGATATCGCGCCGCACGCCAAGACGCCGATGTCGACGGCGCTCTCGGAGGCACTTCTGGCGGCAGGCGCTTGGGGCACGACGATCGCCGATATCCGCCAGGCCGCCGTCCTGCTTAAGGCGGGACAGCGCCGGCTGATCCTCGCCAACGAGATCGGCGGGGCCGCCGCCGCTCGTCGGCTCGCGGCCCTGCTTGCCCACTATCCCGATGCGGAACTTCATATCTTCGTGGATTCGACCGCACTCGCCGAGGCTCTTCGCTCCGCCTGGCAGGAGCATACAGATCTGCCGCCCCTCGGCCTGCTGGTGGAGTTTGGCGCCGGCCGCGCCGGTGCCCGCGGCGTCGCCGCCGCCGAGGCAATTCTGGAGGCGATCCTTGCGGCGGAGACGCCGGCCTTCCGGCTGACCGGCATCGCCGCGTATGAGGGTGCGGCGGCGACCGCCGATGCGGAGGAGACGATGCGTCGCATCGACGCGCTGATGGCGGTGACATCCGATTTCCTGCCGAAGCTGCGCGCCCGCATCGGCGACGAGCGGCCGCTCCTCGTCACATCAGGCGGCTCGGTGTTTTTCGACCTTGTGATTGCCAGGCTTTCAGCCGCCGTTGCGGCCGATCCCGCCTGCCGGCTGGTGCTGCGCAGCGGCGCGATCTTCTTCCACGATCACGGCATTTACGAGCGCGGCCTTGCCGGCCTCGATGCACGCGGCGGTTTCCGCATCGGCGGCGAGACGATCTCGGCCGCCGAAGCCTTCCGTCCGGCGCTGCGGGTCTGGGCCGAGGTCCTCTCCCGGCCGGAGCCGCGGCTTGCTATCTGCGGCATGGGCATGCGCGACGTCGCGATGGACCAGGGCCTGCCGCGGCCCTTGGCGCTCTATCGCAATGGGGCGTTTCTCGCCGATCTCGGAAAAGCCGAAGTGTTCCGCCTCAACGATCAACACGCCTTCGTCGCCCTTGCCGACGGCAGCGACGTCGCGGTCGGCGACGTCATCGAGTGCGGCATCTCGCATCCCTGCACCTGCCTTGACCGGCATGCCATCCTCTACGGCCTCGACCCGGACCATTCGGTGACCGCGGCCTATCTGACCAGCTTCGGCTGACCCCTTCCTCCAAAAGCAAGAAAAGGAAAATCCGCCATGATCCAGCGTTATCAGAAAGGTTCGCGTATGAGCCAAGCCGTCAGCTACGGCGGTCTCGTCTATATCGCCGGCCAGGTCGCGGAAAATCGCAAAGCTGATATCGAGGATCAGACCCGCGACGTGCTCGGCAAGATCGACGCCCTGTTGCAAGAAGCCGGTATCGACCGATCGCGCCTGATCGCCGTCAACGTCTTCCTGCCGGCGATCGTCGATTTCGAGGCGATGAACAGCGTCTATGATGACTGGATCGACCTCGAAAACCCGCCGGCCCGCGCCTGCGTCGAGGCGCGCCTCGCCGATCCGGATCTGCGCGTCGAAATGACAGCCGTCGCCGCCCTCTAGCGCATCGGCCCGAAAATCGGAATCGATTTTCGGAAAGCACGATGCGTCGATTCAAAGTGTTACAGCGACCTTTGCGCGTCTGAAAGACGCGCGGCGCTGTAGCGGCATCACAAACCGCCCGCATTGGAGACATCATGCATAGCGGTCTCGTCAATCCGATCGACTTTTCTCGCGAGGGCCGGCAGGCCGGCCACCTCGCCATTCCCTATTCGATCGACCGGTCGCCCTATTATCAGATCCGCATTCCGATCCTTCGTCTCACAAACGGCGATGGGCCGTCTTTGCTGCTGATGGCCGGCAACCATGGCGACGAGTATGAGGGCGAACTCCAGCTCGGCCGGCTGATGCGCCTGTTGGATGTCGCCGAAATCCGCGGCGCCGTCACCATCCTGCCGATGGCGAACCTGCCGGCGGTGATGGCGGCCAAGCGCTGCTCGCCCTTCGACGGCGGCAATCTCAACCGAGCCTTTCCCGGTGATCCCACCGGCTCTCCGACGGCGCGGATGGCGCATTTTCTCGAGCATGAGCTTTTTCAGCGCCATGACGTCGTGCTCGATCTGCATTCGGGCGGCACCTCCATGGCCCACCTGCCCTGCACGCTGATCGAGCGGCAGGCCGATGCCGCCCGCTTCGAACGGTCCGTTTCGCTGATGCGCGGCATGGGCGCCGCGCATGCCTTCATCGCCGATAACGGGCCGACGGCACCGACATCGATGGGGGCGGCAGGGCGGGCGGGAACCGTGGGTCTTTCCGGCGAATTCGGCGGCGGCGGCACCGTGACGCCTGAGACAATGGGTTTCACGGCGACGGCGATCGACCGGCTGCTCGTCACACTCGGCATCGTCGAGCGTCCAGTCCTGTCGCGTACGCCGCTCACCGAGCCCGGGCCATTGCAGCTGCTGTCACTGTCCCGGCACAGCCAGGGCATCTATGCGAACCGCAGAGGCTGGTTCGAGCCGGCCGTGGCCCTCGGCGCCACCGTTGCCACTGGTGAGCTTGCCGGATGGTATCATGACCTGGAACGCCTGGAGCAGCTGGAGGAGGAACTGCGCTTTGCCGAGAGCGGCATTGTCATTTCCCATAGGCTGCACTGCGACAGCCAGGCCGGCGACTGCCTGATCCAGATCGCCGAACCCATCGCATCCTGAGGAGCGCTGATCCGCTTAAGTGATTGCGTCGACCGCTGCCTTGACCCAGTCGAGGCGCTTTGCCGGTATCAGGCCGTAATTGTAGAAGTTCACGCCGTCAGCGCCGGCGTCAACGGCAGCCTTGGCGCGTGCGGCGAGCACCGCCGGCCCGCTTACTTCGGGATAGAAGACGCGCAGGCCAATGCCCAGAAGCTTTCCCGGTCCGATTGCCGCCCGGCCGGTCCGGATGACATCGGCGACGGCATCCGGTTCCATGTCGTAACAGCAGAGGATCGCGCCGTCGCAGAGCTTGCCGACCGCTGTCAGCTCGACGCCGCCAAGCCAGCCGTCCTTCAGGTCGATGAGCACGATGCGTGTCGCCGGATCGGCGGCCGCCTTGATTTTGCCGATCAGGCTGGTCACCGGTTCGCTGCGCCAGGTGAGATAGGCATGCAGATCGGGATGGTCGCGAAAGGCATCGATGCCGGCGGCCGGAAAGTCCGGGAACTGCCGTTCCGGGACAGCTCGTTCGGAGAGTTCAGCGATGAAGCGCGCGGTCGATCGGCGCGCACCTTCGACCGGCACGCCGGCCTTTTCGGCGCGCGCCGTGCAATGGTCGCAGAAGCAGAGCGACAGCAGGAAATCGTCTTCGGCATTCAGGCCGACGCCGTCCTTCTCGTGATGGTATTCATGCGCGAATCCCATGAAGTTCGGGCTCTCGAGTTCCACCATATCGGGCTGGTAGTTGGTCGTGATGTCGCGCACAAGAGTCACGGCATAGGCCCGCGCGGCCGGGCTGGAGGGGCAAAGATTGTAATAATTGGGATTGCCGAAGGCGTTCCGCGTCACGTGATTGGGATGCAGCATGCCGAGACGGGTATTGTGCAGGCAGACCGTCCAGCAGGAGACCTTGAGGCCGGTCGTATCGCGTCCCTGGACGAGGGCTTCCAGCATGTCGCCGCGCTCAGTGACATTCCCAGCCATCAGCGGCCGGATCAGCTTGTCCTGCCACAGGCTTTCATCCGGCTGGAAGTAGACCGTTCCGTCTTCGGGGAAATAGGCCTTCTGCCGCGGGCTCCGCGGCTGCAGGAAGCGGCCGGCGTGATAGGAGGTCGCCAAGCTGACCGTGTTAAGGCCGGCGCGGCCGCGAAGCTCGGCGGCAAAGGCGTCGAGCCCCTGGTCCTGGATATCCCAAGGGTAAGTCCACATGGAAAGATGCATGGAATGCTCCCGTCGAATCTGTCTACTTTATAGAACATGTGTCCATAATAGTGTCCAGACCGATCTTTGAGCACGGGCACCTGGCCTGCGGAGTAGCGGGTTTTGTCTGTAAAGTGGCAGGGCTGATAGCTATTGCGCTGTCGCGTCAGATGTCGACGAAGAGGCCCTTGGCTTTCAGCACCAATTCCAGATTGCTGACCTCGATGACCGATTTGCCCTGCTTATATGCCGCGATATAGCCGGCCTCGGCATCTTCGCGGGCCTGCGAAAGCCGGGCGACTTCCTGCGCTTCCTGGCGGCGCACGACCACCAGGCCGTCGGCATCGCCGGCGATGATGTCGCCGGGATGGATGATTTCGCCGCCGACGATGATCGTCTCGTTCACCGCCGCAATGGTTTCCTTCACCGTCCCCTTGATGCAGACGCTGAGCGAGAAGACCGGGAAACCGAGTTCCCTCAGCTGCAGCGTGTCGCGCACGCCGGTGTCGGTCACCAGGCCGCCGATGCCCTTTGCCAGGCAGGCATTGGCAAGCACATCGCCGAAGGATCCGGCCTCTTCGTATTCGCCCGCCGATACGACGATAATATCGCCGGGTTTTGCGTAGTTGATGGCGAGCTGCAGCATGATGTTGTCACGCGGCGCGCATTTCACCGTAAAGGCCGGACCGCACAGTTTCATGCGGTAATCGATGGGCTTGAGGCGGGAGGAAAGGGCTCCGCGGCGCCCTTGGGCTTCGTGGATCGTTGCGGGTGAAAATTTGGAAACGGCGTCGATATCGGCTTTATCAGGCCGTTCGGCAATATCTTTAATATGGATCATGGATGCCTCACATCGTTGGTCGACGGCGGGCATGTCCCGCCGTCTGATTTCGTTTGGATATCGTCATTGGATGGTGCCGCTGCCGATCGGCTTACGGGATCGGGTCGAACTTCAGCTCGGAGAGCGATACGACCTTGTCGGTACGGGTCATTTTATATTCGGTATCCGGGCCGAGCCACTTGTCCCAGATCTTGTTGATCTCGCCCGATGTGTCGAGCTTGCGAAGGATCTCGTTGATCTTGGCGGTCAGCGCCGGCTGATCCTTGGCCATGCCGATGCCGATCGGCTGGTACAGCATCGGCTCCTCGATCATCCGCATTTCCTTGCCCTTGCTCTTCGATTCATTGACGAACTTGGTCGTCGTCATGGTGTTGGCCACCATGCCGCGCGCCTTGCCCTGCTGGACGGCGAGATAGGCCGAGGCGGTGTCCTGGAAGGTCAGCGGGTCGGATTTGTTGAGCTTGATCGACATCTCGGAGGTCGAACCCTTGGTCGAAGCGATGCGCTGACCCGCGTAATCGGCCTTCTTCTTGCCGGCATCGTCGGCCGGCACGATCAGCATTTCCTTAGCGAGATAATAGGGATCGCTGAACTGGATCTGCTCGGCGCGGCTTAGAGTATAGGCAAGGTTGGCAACGGTGATGTCGACCCGGCCGAGCTTGACCTCGGGCACGCGCGCCTCGACCGAAACCGGCTTGATTTCAGCCTTGACGCCCAATTCCTTGGCGATGGCGCCGCAGAGATCGACGTCGAAACCGGCCATCTCGCGGGTCTTCGGATCGGGTGACGCGAAGGGAGGAACGTCGGCGAAAGTTGCGCAGCGCAAGGTTTTCGCCGAGATGATGTTGTCGAGCTGATCGGCTTTTGCGGGCACGGCTGCCGCCATGCCGGCAAATGCGACGGTGAGGGTTAGACACTTCCAGTTCATTGCTGTTCTCCTTTGTTTTTGGTGGTTGGTATCAATGCCTGAGATCAGCGAGGAAACGCTGCGCCCGGGGGTGACTTGGATTGTTGAAGAATTCCTCAGGCGTCGTCATTTCGAGGATCTGGCCGGCATCGATGAACCAGACCCGATCGGCGACGTCGCGCGCAAAACCCATTTCGTGGGTGACGCAGAGCATGGTCATGCCTTCCGACGCCAGGCTCTTCATGACGGCCAGCACTTCGCCGACCATTTCAGGATCGAGCGCGCTGGTCGGCTCGTCGAACAGCATCACGGGCGGTTCCATGGCAAGAGCGCGGGCGATTGCCACCCGCTGCTGCTGGCCGCCGGAGAGTTGACCGGGATAGGCCCGCGCCTTGTCGGCGAGACCGACCCGATCGAGAAGCTTGAGGGCCTTGTCCTCAGCAACATCGGGCGCCACGCCTTTCACCCGGATCGGCGACATCGACACGTTTTCGATCACCGAAAGGTGCGGAAACAGGTTGAAGTTCTGAAATACGAAGCCGATCCGGCTGCGCAGTGCATTGAGTTCTTTTGCCCGCATGGCGGCGTGAATGTTTTGCCCGTCGAGCGTGATCGATCCGCTGTTGATCTCCTCGAGGCGATTGATCGTGCGGATCAGCGTCGATTTTCCCGAACCGGACGGCCCGCAGATGACCACGACCTCGCCGCGCGAGACCTGCGCATCGATCTCTTTCAGGACCGGGTAGTCGCCGTAGCTCTTGCAGACCTGCGACAGCCGAATCGTCTGCAATTCCTGTGCTGAAACCGACATGGTCATGGCTGCTCCGATATGATTTTCGATGGCGCGACCAAAGCGGCGGCAGGAAGGTTGGAAAGTCCCGCACGCCGCCGCGTGATGCTCCGCTCAAGGCGATTTGCGAAGTAGGTGAGCGTCCAGCAGATGGCGAAGTAGACGATCGCCAGGATCAGGAAGACCTGGAAAGGCTGCGTCAGGAGCTGGTTGTTGACCTGGCTTGCGGCAAAGGTCAGGTCCGGCACGTTGATCACGTAGCCGAGCGTCGTGTCCTTGATCGTTGAGACGAAGGTGGAGATGATGCTCGGGATCATGTTGTAGAGCGCCTGCGGCAGGATGATGAAGCGCATCGCACCGATATAGCTGTGGCCAAGCGCACGCCCCGCATCCATCTGGCCTGGTCCGAGCGCGACGATGCCGGCACGCACGACTTCGCTCAGGAACGCGCTCTGATAGACCACGAGCGTCGTCAGCATCGTGACGAAGCTCGGCACATCGGCGCCGGTCAGCAGCGGAACGAGGAAATAGCTCCACAGGATGAGCATCAAGAGCGGCACGCCCCTGGTGAAATAGACGAGTGCCGTGACCGGCCAGCGCAGCAGCGGCGACCTGGAGAGCCGCGCCAATGCGAAGAGGATGCTGACCGGAAAGGCGAGAGCGATGCTGAGCGCCGAAAGGATCAGCGTGTTGGCGAGCCCGCCAAGCGGTCCGTTCGGATATTGGCCGATCAGCAGCAGCAGCCAGTAGTCTCGGACGATGGCGATCATATCGTGGATCATGCCCGCGCGCTCCGGGCAGGATCCGTGCGCATCGACAGATAGGCGCCGATGCTCATGATCACGAGCGAGAAGAAAAGGTAGAGAACCGTGCCGATCAGGTAGATCTCGAAGGTCCGGAAGCTAAGGTTCTCGATTTCCTTGACGGCATGCGTCAGCTCCGAGGCTCCGATGACGACGGCGAGACTGCTGTTCTTGAACAGGGAAACGCTGTGATTGATGAGCGGCGGCAGCGCGTTGCGCATGCCTTGCGGCATGATGACGAAGCGCATCGCCGAGACATAGCCGTGGCCAAGCGCGCGGGCTGCCTGCATTTGGCCTGGACTGACCGAGCGCACGCCGGAACGAAGATCTTCGCTGAAATAGGCTGCCTGGCAGAGCCCGAGCCCGATCACCGCGAAAATGGCCTCGGCATTATGGACGGCCAGCCATTCGGCTACCCCGCTCGGCATCAGGGTGAAAATCCCGAAATACCACAGCATCAGCTGAACCAGGGTGGGGACGTTGCGGTGGTAGGAGACGTAAGCGGCAACTAACGGATCGCCGAAGCGAAAGGGCGACAAACGTAATGCCAGCAGCAGAAGCGCCAGCGCCATCGCCATAGACCAGGAGCCGGCATAGATGATGAAGGTCATCTCGATGCCATGCAGCAGCATGGCGGTATATTCCGGATTTCCGAGGATTGCCGAAAGGTCGAATCCGCTCACGGGTTTGGCTCCCCGGACTGATCTGTCTTCGCCGCAGGTTGGGGCTTTGCTGTCTGCAGGCCGCCCATGACCTGCAGCGTCGGCGTAATCTCCATATGCCCGATGTTGACGGCGACGGGGGCCGCTATGGCGAAGGCAATCGCGTCGGCGATATCGGTCGCCTGCGGCAGTTCGAAGCCATCGATGAACCGTTCCCTAATGCTGGGGTCATCGCCATGGACGTGATTGAAAATGTCAGTGGCGACCCGGCCGGGGCAGATTTCCGTGACCCTTACCCGCTTGCCGAAAGCGTCGATCCGCAGCTGGTTGGACAGCATGCTCACGCCGGCCTTGGTGGCGTGATAGGATGAGTTGCCACCGAAATTATAGGCGCCGGCAATCGACGAGATGTTGATGACATGTCCGCGGTCGCGCGCCACCATGCCGGGCACGACCATGCGGCAGATGTGCAGGACCGCCCGGAGATTGACGTCGACGAGGAGATCGATATCGCCCTCGTCGGCTTCCAGGAATTTCTTCGGTCGGTCGACGCCGGCATTGTTGACGAGAATATCGAACTCCACTCGACGCGTGAGCTCGGCCATAGCCTGACGGTCGGTCACATCGATGACGTGGGCGATGCAGCCCGTTCGCGCGGCCAGCTGCTGCAGCGCTTCGGCGCTACGGGCAACCGCATGGACCTCGATGTTCTCCCGGCGGAACCGCTCCACCACGGCTGCGCCGATACCGGAGGATGCGCCGGTCACCAGTGCGGTCTTGTAGTCGGAGAATGGCATTGTCGTTCCCTTGTTGTTGATCGAGACAGTAGCGAAGCTTAAACCCCTTGCCTAAGACCGATTATCTCTGGAGCAATAAGCAACGGTTATGGAGCCGGCGCAGGCTGCTGAAGAAACGACAGAGCTGATGCACGGGCATCGCCTCGCGGCGTCCGTGCCTCAGGCGTCCCCCGTTCTGGCGCCGGCGTCGCGTTGCAAAAGCAATGCGCGTCTGCAAACATGTAAGCCGCGCAGAGCAGAACGGTACCCCGATCCTCATGGACATCAGACGCCTCAAATCTTTCATCGTGATCGTCGACAGCGGCAGCATCACGCGAGCGGCGGACCTTCTGCATATCGCCCAGCCGGCGCTCAGCCAGCAGCTTGCGGCGCTGGAGGAGCATTTCGGCCAGAAGCTGCTGATCCGCAGCCAGCAGGGCGTCAGCATGACCGATGCGGGGCATGCGGTGTATCGCCATGCGCAGATTATCCTTCGGCAGATGGAGCAGGCGCAAGCGGATGCCTCGGCAGCCGGCAATTCGCTTGCCGGGCGCGTGTCCGTTGGTCTCGTGCCCTTCAGCAGTGCCGCTACGCTGTCGGTCGACCTCCTGGCGGAGACCCGCAAACGGCATCCCGGTATTCTGCTGCACCTGACCGAAAGCGTCGGCCAGACCTATAGCCAGATGATCATGAACGGCCGGCTGGAGATGGCGCTTCTCCACGGAACCGGACCGATCAAAGGTGTCCGGTTCGAACCGATCCTCAGCGAAGAGTTTTTCCTTGTCGCGCATCGGGACTTTGCGATCGAAGCGGATGCGAAACCCGTTCCGGTGAATACTCTCGACGGGATACCGCTGCTGTTGCCGCCGGCCTATAATTTCGTCCGCCGCGCGGTCGATACAGCCTTCACCCGCACCCGCACCAATTTGAAAGTCGTGGCGGAAGTCGAGATCGTCCGTACCCTTGCCCGCGCGGTGGGCAGCGGTCTCGGCGCGACGATCATGCCGAAAGCCATCGCCGACCGCATCGTATCGGAATCGAGCGAACCGCTGATCTGCCGGCTCGTCTCGCCGCGGATCGAAGAAACCCTGTCGCTGTGTGTGTCCGACCAGAATCCCCTATCGGAACCGGCCCTTGCTGTCCGGGACATCCTTCTTGAGTTGACCGCACGCTTGAAAAACTGAAACGCGTTGCCAATCAGCGCATATCCCTGCAGAATTGAGCTATGCGCGCGCAGCCTTCGCCGAGTTTCTCCATGCTCGTGGCGTAGGAAATGCGAAAGAACGGGCTCATTCCGTAAGCCGCTCCTTGCACGGTCGCGACATGATGCTCGTCCACCAGCGCCATGACGAAATCGACATCGGTCTCGATCTTTCGCCCACCCCTGCTGGTCTTGCCGATCAGCCCGGAAATGTTGGGATAGAGGTAGAAGGCGCCTTCTGGCCTATGGCAGCGCAACCCTTCCACTTCCGACAATCTGTCGAGGACGAAGTTGCGTCTTTCCTTGTAGCTCGCCGCACGCTCCTTCAACAGATCCTGAGGACCGTCGAGCGCCGCGGTCGCCGCAGCCTGGGTCAGCGTTGCGATCCCGCCGCCATTCTGGCCGTTGACGTTGCTGATGGCGGAGATCAGCTCTTTCGGACCCGCACAAAAGCCGAGCCGCCAGCCTGTCATTGCGTAAGCCTTGGAAACGCCGTTCATCGTCAGGACGCGCTCATAGAGCCTGGGTTCGACTTCGGCGATCGTGCAGAACTGGAAGTCGTCATAGACCAGGTGTTCGTAGATATCGTCGGTCATGATCCAGACATTGGGATGACGCAGCATGACCTCGGCGATGGCAGCCATCTCCGCCCGAGAGCAAGCGGCCCCGGTCGGATTGTTCGGGAAATTGAGGAAAAGCCACTTCGTGCGCGGCGTGATCGCCGCCTCCAGATCCTCGGGAAGCAGCTTGAAGCCGGTCTGCTCGTGGCAGGGGACGGCGACCGGGATGCCGCCGGCGAATTTGACGATATCCGCATAGCTGACCCAGGAGGGTGTGGGAATGACGACCTCGTCGCCTGGATTGCAGGTTGCCAGCATGGCATTGAAGATCACCTGCTTGCCGCCGCCCGAGACGACGATCTGGCTCGCCTCATAGTCGAGATTATTGTCCCGTTTGAACTTCCTGATGATGGCGGATTTGAGCGCCGGCGTTCCGTCCATCGGAGGATATTTCGTATCGCCCGCGAGAGCTGCCGCATGAGCCGCCTCGATTGCGTGGCCCGGAGTGGGGAAATCCGGCTCGCCAGACGAGAGGCTGACGACTTTGATCCCGTTGGCGGCCAGTTCCCTGGCGCGCTGGGTCATGGCGGCGGATGCGGATATGGAGACGTTTTTCAGGCGGTCTGATGCAGCGGACATCAAGAAGGTCCTTCGATGAGGGATTGGAACGGGAGACCGCCCGCAGGCGATCAGGATTGTATCAATCGGCGAGTTCGGCGGCAGGCGCGAGGGTCGCGCCCGTGGCTTCGATCTCGCCGCGCACGATGCCGGCAAGCTCCAGGGCGCCCGGGGTGTCGCTGTGGACGAGAATGGAGCGGGCCGGCATTGCGATCACCGCTCCGTCGATCGTCTCGACGCTTCCTTCGAGCAGGAATTTCCGTACGCGTGCACGCACCGAGGCTTCGTCCTTGATGACGGCGCCGGCGAGTCCGCGCGCGACGAGTCTGCCCTCGGCGTCATAGGCCCGGTCCGCCAGGAAAAGCGCCAGCGTCTTCAAACCTGCGCGTCTGGCCGCCTGTTGGATCTCGCTGCCTGACGTCACGAAGACGACGAGGCCCGCGTCCACGGCGGCGATCGCATCCATCATCAGGTCGGCGAGCAGAGGATCGCGATTGACCATATTGCCCATGGCCGCGTGGAAGCTGATATGGGACACCGTGACACCCTCGGCCTTGGCGATCGCCATCAGGGCGCCGAGCTGATAGAGCATCTGCTGGCGAAGCTCATCTGCCGAAAACGCTATTTCGCGCCGACCGAACCCGAGCCGGTCGGGCAAGCCCGGATGCGCGCCGATGCCGACGCCGTTCAGTTTCGCAAGCCGGACCATACGCCCCATCGTATCGGGGTCGCCGCCATGGAAACCGCAGGCGATGTTGGCCGACGAGACGAGTTTCATCATCGCTTCGTCGTCGCACAGCCGGTAGGGGCCAAATCCTTCGCCCATGTCGGAATTCAGATCGATCTTCATCAGCTCCTCCTTTTGACGGCCTCTTGGCGGCACCCATTAGGCCATCGCCTTCAAGGCGCGCTTGACCATTCGGGATGTCTGCCCGACGTCGTCGACATAGCGGGCGACAGCCTGTTCCACCGCACGGGCCTCCGTATGCGTCGAGCGAACGAACTTCAGGCGTGCGCCGATGCGGGCTTGCCCGAGCCGCCAGAGATCGCATTCGATCACGCCGGCGATCTTCGGATAGCCGCCGGCGGTGTTGGCGTCGCTCATCTGCACGATCGGTTCGCCGCCGGGCGGAACCTGGATCACGCCGGGCACGACGCCGTGGGAGCGCATCTCGATGGACGTCGTTGGCGTGATGGGCTCGCCGGACAGGCGGTAGCCCGTCCGGTCGCTTCGGGAGGAAATCCTCCAGGTCCGGCTCCAGAAAGCTTCGCCGTCGCCTGCGAAAAGATCGTGCTCACCGGCAGGCAAGGCGCGGATCGGCAGCGTGCCGTCGACAGCAGCCGGGAAGACATCGCGCAGTGCCACGGCCGGTTCGACGACGGCAAGACCCGAGGTCGGCAGTATGGCGATCTCTGCATCCTTGCCGACCGCGATCCGGTCTCCCTTCGCCAGAGGCCGGCCTGAATTGCCGCCAAAGCCGCCGCGCAGCGACGTGCTTCGCGAACCCATGACAACGGGAATATCCAGCCCGCCTCCGAGCGAAATATAGGAGCGCGCCAGCCGTGGAGGCTGTTTCAGTTCGAGAACCTGTCCGGGCTCCGCGATGTAAGCGCACCAGGGAAGTAATTCCAGTCCGTCCAGATGAGGTTTGCCGTCGGCGCCGGTCACGGCAAAGACGATGCGCTGCTCGAAACGCAGGCTGAACGGAAAGGTCTGCACCTCTATCGCGGCGGCATTTTCATCATTGCCGACGAGAATGTTGCCGATCCGGACCGCCAGCGGATCCATCGCGCCGCTGGCCGATACGCCGATATCGCGATAGCCCGGGCGGCCAAGATCCTGCACCGTGTTGAACGGACCGCTTTCCAAGATCTCGATCATAGCTCGATCCTCGCCGGCAGGAACCGCACCGTATCTCCAGGCGCCATCATGGCGGGGCTCGATGAGGCGGGGTCGAACATCTCAAGTGCCGCGAAGCCGATGGAATTCCAGCCGTTGGGGCCCGTGAGCATGGCGACGCCGGTCTGCATGCCGCCAATGGTCACGCAGCCCTTCGGCATCTTCAGCGAGGGCACGGTCTTTCGCGGCATGTAGATGCGCGGATCGAGGCCATGCAGGTAGCCGAAACCGGGCGCGCTGCCCAAGGCGAAGACACGGTAGGTCGCTTCATGATGGATGCGGACAACTTCGCGATCGCTCAAGCCCGAGAGATCGCAAAGGGCCGGCAGATCCGTCGCATATTCGCCGCCATAATCGACGGGGATCTCGATGGTCTTGCCGTTGAGGTCGATGCTGCGCGCATTCTCCCATGCCTCCAGCAGCCGGGCGACCACCGCATCCGGATCTTCGGGCGTCTCCTTGAAGATCACCAGCAGGTTGGTCATGCCGGGAATGTTTTCGGCAAGGTCCGCCCAACCTTTCATGCTCTGGGACAGAGCCCAGATCCGCCGCTGCGCGGCGAGATCGAAGTCGCCAGGCGCCTCGAGCAGGAAGGATCTGGCGCCGATCGAGGAAACCCGCGCCTGGTTTTTGGCGGCCGGAACGATCTCGCGTTGCGATGCATGTCTGTTCGTCGTGGCGATCATGATGGGAGCTCGATTTCGAACAGAGGATCGCCAAAGCCGACCAGCGCTCCGGGCTCGGCGAACAGCCTGGTCAAAACACCGGAACGGCCGGCGCGAAGGGGAAGCAGGATATGCCCTACCCCGACGAAGCCGACGATATCCGCATCGGATACGGAGCGCGGTAGATCTTGCGACATGGCGTAGGAGGCCGGATGATCGAGGCAGAAGTGGCCCGCCATTGGCGCCTTCACGACGGTCGATGCGGAGCCGGGAGCGCGGGGCGTCGCGTCGGTCGAGCTGATCCGGGCGCCACTTTCTCCAGCGACGATAATGCGAAGCTGTCCGCCCGGCCGGGAGATTTCGAGGCCGTTCACGCCGGCGGCCGTCAGCGCGTCGGTGAGGAATGCGATGGTCGCCGGATCGCTGAAGTCGATCGCGCTCATGCCGCCCTCCGCAGCTTCAGCCATTGTTCGAGATGGTGAATGTCAGTCTCGCCCTGCGCGAATACGCCGTCCTCGAACAGGGCGCGCAGGAAGGGGATATTGGTGGAAATTCCGTCGACCTCAGTGCCGGCAAGCGCTTCGCGCATTCTTGCCATCGCTTCCGCCCGCGTCGGCGCATGGACGATCAGCTTTGCGATCAGCGAATCGTAATAGGGCGAGACCTTGTAGCCGGCATGAATATGCGTATCGACGCGGATGCCTGACCCCGTGGGCAGAACCAGATGGGTGACGACACCTGCCGAGGGCAGGAAGCTATCCGGGTCCTCGGCGTTGATGCGGCATTCGAAGGAATGGCCTTCGCAGGTCACATCGCCTTGGACGAGATCGACAACGTGACCCTGAGCCACCCTTATCTGCGCCTGGACGATATCGACACCGCTCGTCATCTCGGTGACGGGATGCTCGACCTGAAGTCGCGTATTCATCTCGATGAAATAGAAAGCACCGTCCTCATAGAGGAATTCGAAGGTTCCGACACCCCGGTAGCCGATCTGAAGGCAGGCCTGCACGCAGGCCATGCCGACCGGCTGGATGATGTCGGGCACAATTCCCGCCGCCGGCGCCTCTTCCACCACTTTCTGATGGCGGCGCTGCATCGAGCAATCCCGGTGTCCGAGCCACACGGCATTGCCGTGATCGTCGCAAATGACCTGGATCTCGATGTGGCGCGGATGCCCTAAGAATTTCTCCATGTAGAGCGCGGGTGAGCCGAAGGCCTTGCGGGCCTCTTCCCGCGTCAGCGCAATTGCTTCATGCAGCAAATCGGCCTTTGGCACGACGCGCATGCCGCGTCCGCCGCCGCCGCCGGCTGCCTTGATGATGACGGGATATCCGATTTCGAGCGCTAGGCGCTCGATCGTGGCGGGGTCATCGGGCAGCGCGGTATCCGGACCGGGAACGCAGGGAACTCCGGCTGCCATCATCGCGCGCTTTGCCGATATCTTGTCGCCCATGATGGCAATCGAGGAGGTGGTCGGGCCAATGAAGACCAGGCCGGCCTTTTCGACAGCGTCGGCGAAGGCGGCGTTTTCCGATAGAAAACCGTAACCTGGATGGATGGCGCCCGCACCGGCCAGGCGCGCCGCCAGAAGGATGGCATCCTGATTGAGATAGCTCTTGGCAGCACTCGACGGGCCGATGCAGAGAAAGCTGTCGGCGGTGCTGCCGTAAGGCGCTTCCCTGTCCGCCTCGGAGCAGATCGCGACTGTCTTCAGGCCGAGCTCGCGGCAGGCGCGCTGAATCCGGACTGCGATCTCGCCGCGATTGGCGATGAGGACGGTATCGAAGCGGCCGCTCGGAGATTGTTCAGGCGTTTCCGGCATCAGGCAATCTCCGCCAGCAGATCGCCGGTCTCGACCTCGCCGTCGTCGATTTCGGTGAGATGGGTGATGCGCCCCGATCGCGGCGCCGCGATCGTGTTGAAGACCTTCATCGCCTCGATGATGAAAAGCGTTTGCCCCTCTTCCACCTCTTCACCGATTGCGACGAATGGCGGCTCCCCGGGTGCCGGGGTCCGGTGCAGAACGCCGAAGACCGGCGCCTTCACCGCATGGGTTTTTTCAGGCTTCGAAGGCGTATCGGCGCCGGCATTCTGGGCAAGGCTTGTCGTCGATCCCTCTTGCTCGGGCTCGGCAGCAGCCTCCTGACCCGGCGACGTGCGGAAGATCCGAACCGTCACGTCCTTCTCCGTCACGGTCAGCTCGGTAATGTTCGATCGTCCGACAAAGTCGATCAGCGTCTTGATCTTCAAGAGGTCCATATGTGTGCTCGGAATTTCAAAATTCCACCGCGCATAGCTGAAGTTTCAGATCGCCCGGCGTTGTGATTTTCGTAGCACGACGCACCGACTGATGGGGTCAGACGAAGTTTTGATGGAGCGTGACCTGCGCCCAGTGGGGCATCTCGCCGAGCGCTTGCGAATTTCTCTCGACGGCAGCAGCGGCCGCCGGAATCCCCAGACGACTTGAATCCTTCTCGAGAAGTTACGCGTCATCGAACTGGTAGAGGCAACGGCTTCGACGGCCTCGATGCCGGGAGCCTTGTGACCTCATGCGGAACGGCCTTCGTCGAACAGGGAGCCAGACAGCCCCTAGCGATGATTCGCGGAAATCTTGCGGAGATGATCTCTTATCATCGCGCGAAACTCGCGCAATGTTCGAAACCCGATGTGCTGTGCAAGTCGGTGAACCGTCGTTTGAGAAACCTTGCAATTGCGCGCAATCACAGCGGCACTTTCGAATGCAATTATTTCCGGCCGTTCAATGACCTGCCTCGCAACTTGTTCGAGACTGTTTGGAAAGACGATCTGCCGTTTGGCGATCAGGTACTTCAGTTCCTGCAGAGTCGCAGGAGGGCGATGGTCTCTATCCTGTAGCATTGCGCTTCACTTTCCAAAGGCCGTCTTCCGGCAATTTCGGTGCGACCCGGATGCACATTGGAAGGCGGCACGTCACCCCCGGTGGCGATGCGACAGTGTGACAACATGGCCGCATCGCATCGAAGCTTGTTAATCGACCTGCACGGGCCTTCCTGTCTGCCAACTGACAGTGGCGGCCTCCGCCAGTTTCTGAGCCTGGAGGCCGTCGAGTCCGCCGGGCCTCGGTGAGCGGTTGCCGCTGTCGATCGCATCGATGAAAACATTGATCTCACTGGCGTAGGCCTGGGCGTAGCGTTCGAGGAAGAAATATTGGACGGGATCGCCGCTAACACCATGCGCATTGGAAAGCTCGACGCTGGTTGCGTGGATATTCCTCGCCGCAAGCATGCCGGCAGCTCCGTGGACTTCGATGCGCTGGTCGTAGCCATAAGTCGCCCGGCGCGAATTGGTGATGACGGCAATGCGCCCGGATGCCGTCTGCATCTGCACGGCGGCGGTATCCACATCGCCCTCGGCCCCGATCGCCTTGTCGACGAGCGAGGAGCCAAGTGCATTCACGACGATGAATTCCTCCCCGATGAGGAAGCGGGCCATGTCGAAGTCATGAATCATCATGTCGCGGAACAGACCGCCGGAGGATTTGACGTAATCGGCAGGCGGCGGCGCGGGATCCCGGCTGGTGATCGTCACGATTTCGATTTCGCCGATATCGCCGCGGCGCAGGCGCGCTTCCACACTGGCGAAATTCGGGTCAAACCGGCGATTGAAGCCGATCATCAAGGTCGACTTGTTCTTCTCGACGACGTCGAGGCAGGCATTGATGCGCTCGACCGACAGGGACACCGGTTTTTCGCAGAGGATTGCCTTGCCGGCCTTCGCGGCCGCTTCGATGAGATCGGCGTGGCTGGGGGTCGGTGTCGCAATCAGGATCGCATCGACGTTTGAGGACTTGATGACGTCCTCCGCATCGGCAACCTCGGCGCCCGTCTGCGCGGCAAGCGCCTCTGCCGATGCCTTGAAGGCATCCGCCACATAGACGAGCTTCGCCTTCGGGTTCGCCGCAATAGTCGCGGCATGCACCTTGCCTATCCGGCCGGCGCCGATCACTCCAAACCTGATCATTGATATTTCTCCATGATATGTAAGTGTTGACTATCGAAATCTTCAAACCGTGAAGGCGTCGCGGAAACGGGCAAGCGCCGTCTCATCGTCGCCGGAAGCCCAGGCCTCCATGCCGATCGTGCCGCGATAGCCCATATCCTTGAGCGCACCAGCAATTGCCTTGTAGTTGATCTCTCCGGTACCCGGCTCCATGCGCCCCGGAACATCCGCCACCTGGATTTCGCCGATATGAGGCAGAGCGCGCCGGCATAGCTCGATGAGGTTTCCTTCGCCGATCTGAGCGTGATAAAGGTCGAGATTGAGCTTCAGCGCCGGTCGGTTTACCGACGAAACGAGCGCAAGCGTATCTTCGGCCTTGGCAAACGGTGTCTTTGGGTGATCGACTGCCTCATTGAGGTTTTCGAGCACGAAGGTGACGCCCTCTTTGTCGCCGAGGTCGGCGATACGGCTAAGAGTATCGCGCGCCTTGAGCCACATGGCGCCCGTCACCTTGTCGGCCTTGACCACCGGCAGACCCTGGCCGTCGAGACCGGTCCCATGCAGGTTGAGGCGCGGGCAGTTGAGCTCTCTGGCGATCGGGATCGATTGCTTGGCCGTTCGCAGCAATTCGTCTGCGCCCGCGTCATCGGCGAGCGTACCGGTCACATAGCCGGTCATTGACGAGAAGACCGCTCCTGATCTTGCAAGGGCGGCGATGTCATGTCTCGTCCAATCCCAGATCTCGGCCTGAAAGCCGAGTTCGGTGATGCGCTTGAGCCTGTCGACGACCGGCAGCGACTTGAAGACCATCTCGGCACAGATGGCGAGCGTGAAGGGGGATGAGGCATTCGACGAGCCGTCGTACATGACCGTATTCCATGATTGATGATTGAGTGAAAGGCGGCGACGGCCCTTGAAAGCCAATCGAACGCCGCCTCGGAAGCAAGCCGGCTAGATCGTGCCGCCGAGTTCTTCGGACAATTGCTGCAGTTCCTTGCCGCCGGCCATGAGGTTCTGAAGCTCATCCATCGCGATATCAGCCTTGGCAAAAGTGCCAAGCGTCTGGCCGCGATTGAGGATGGTGAAACGGTCCGCCACCGCGTAAGCATGGCGAACATTGTGGGTGATGAAGATGACGCCCAATCCGTTTTGTCGGACCTGGTGGATGTATTTCAGCACCATCGAGGTTTGCGCCACGCCGAGCGCCGAAGTCGGCTCATCGAGAATGAGGATCTTGGCGCCGAAATAGACCGCACGCGCAATCGCAACGCATTGGCGTTCGCCCCCCGACAAGGTGCCCACTGCCTGATTGGGATCGCGGATATCGATGCCGATCTTGCGCATCTCTTCACGCGTGACGTCGTTGCAATGCGTAAGGTCCAGGTGACGGAAAGGGAAGAAGCCTTTGCGAGGCTCCCGGCCCATGAAGAAGTTACGGGTGATTGACATCAGCGGGATCATGGCAAGGTCCTGATAGACAGTCGCAATCCCCGCATCGAGCGCGTCGCGCGGACTGCGGAAATTGACCGGCTTGCCTTCGACCAGGAACGAACCTCCGCTTGGGCGGACGACGCCGGAGAGTGTCTTGATCAAGGTGGATTTGCCCGCGCCGTTGTCACCGAGGAGACAAAGTACTTCTCCGGCCGACACCTGCATCGACACGCCGTTGAGCGCAATCACGGAGCCGTAGTGCTTGATGATATCGGTCACTTCGATGATCGGCGTTCGATTGTTGATATCAGACATGATCAGCGCTCCCCGGTAACCTTGCGGCGGATGAAATTGTTGAAGAGAACGGCCAGCAGCAGCATCGAGCCCAGGAAGACCTGAAACCAGTCGGAATCGAATTTGGTGTAGGTCAGGCCGATAGAGACCGAGCCGAAGATGATCGCGCCGAAGAAGGCGCCAATCGCCGAACCATAGCCGCCGGTCAGCAAGCACCCACCAATGACGGCGGCAATGATCGCCTCGAACTCTTTCTGAAAGCCGCGTCTGGCGTCAGTCGAGCCAGCATCGAGCACGGTGATGATGGCAACCAGAGCTGCCGCGCATGCTGTCAGCGCAAAAAGGCCGGTCTTAACTCTGTGAACGGGCACGCCGGAGTTTCTAGCCGCATTGGGATCGCCACCGGCGGCAAAGATCCAGTTGCCCGTGCGGGTGCGCAGGAGGACCCAGGTCGCAGCCAGCGCAAGCGCGACAAACCACAATACGGAAACCGGGACGCCCGTGACCTTCGGCATGCCGTTGGGGAACTTGTCGATCAGATCGTGATCCGCGAGCCAGACAAATGCGCCCTTCAGCGCATCGCCGGAAAAAAAGCCAAGCAGCGGACTGTCTTTGACACGATCGCTGATGCCGCGAAGCTGCGTCGAACCGCCCGTCGCCCATTTCAGGCCGACGAGCGTCAGGCCACGGAGAATGAAAAGGAATGCCAGGGTCACGATGAAGGACGGAAGGCGCGTGCGAATGACGATCTGCCCATTGATCGCTCCCATGAACGCGGCGAAGAGCATCGTCACGACGATGGCAACCGAAAGCGGCTGGCCGAAATTCGTGAGGATGACGCCGAAGATCAGTCCGGCAAAGGCCACCATCGAGCCGATCGAGAGATCGAACTCTCCTCCGATCATCAGAAGCGCTGCTGCAATGGCAAGGATTCCCAATTGCGAGGCCGGCGCCATGATGGTCATCAGGCCGGAAAGCGAAAACATCGTCGAATCTGCGGTGAGAAAGAAAAAGACGATGACGAGAACAAGGCCTGCCACAGCACCAAGCTCTGGCCGCCGCATCATATGCGTCAGAAAACTCACTTGTTTGACGCGCTCATCGGTCTTCGGCGTAGCTGCCGTTCTCTGCTCAAGCGAAGCCATAACTCCTCCGACTGGATCGTGATTTAGGGTGGCGGGGCGCTGTTCGGCAGCGCGATCGGTCAGCCAAACCCCCTCCCCACTGGGAGGAGGAGAGTCTGGGAGAATGCCTTACGGCAATTGCGGTTAGCGAATGCCCTTGGCGGAAAGATCCACAACTTGGGCAGCCTTTTCCTTGGTGATAAGGTTCGGGCCGGATGGAACATTCCCTCCCGGGATAAGCCCGTATTTGGCGTAGTTGGCCAAAAATACGACCGGCAGATAGCCCTGCAGGAACTGCTGCTGATCGATCGCGAAAGCTGCCTTCCCATCGGCAACGGCCTTCAGGAAATCAGCTGAAAGGTCGAATGTCGCCACCTTGATCTTGCCGGTCATTCCGACATCCTCGACGGCAGCCAGGGACGGCTCGCCGGCCGTGCCGGCACCGAGCGCCATGACAGTGTCGACGGCAGTATTGGAACTCAGCGCCGCCTTGACCTTCGCGCGGACATCTGCCGGATCGTTGCTGACGGGCAGCACCGTGACCTTGCCGCCGAAACCGTCGGCAAAGCCCTTGCAGCGCAGATCGAGCGAAACATTGCCGACCTCCTGGTTCACGCACAGGCCTTCCTTGCCGCCCAACTCATGCAGCTTCGCGCCGGCGGCCTTGCCGGCGGTATATTCGTCCTGGCCAACATGGAGAAGTGCTCCCAGCTCCTTTGAAACGTCAGAACCGGAATTGATGGAGATAACCGGGATACCGGCGGCGACAGCCTTCTTGATGGATGGACCGAGTGCCGAGGCGTCTGGAATGGAGACGATAAGCCCATCGGGCTTCTGATTGACGGCAGCATCGATGAGCTGCCCCATAGACACCATGTCGAAGGTTTCCGGAGCGCGATAATCGACGCTGACACCCATGTCCTTCGCCGCTGCGTTGACGCCGTTCTTGACGACCGACCAGAACGGATCATTGGCTTGGCCGTGGGTGACGGCGACGATGCGAATGTCAGCCGCGTTGGCGATTGCCGAAGAGCACATGAGCACAGCAGCAACGGCCGCACTCGTGAGAAGCGATTTCACACAGAATTTCATTTGACCCTCCCAAAACACAGTCCGCTCCATGCGAACTTTAGAATGCTACCGGTTGCAACGCCGATTGCACCCGGTAGCAAGCTCGACAAAACTACTTTATTGTCGACAAAAATCAAGCATCCATTCCATTTTTATTTTTTTGTGGAATATTCATTCCATTCAAGAGGAGGCAGTCATGCGCAAACGGGCGACGGCGAAAGAGGTGGCGGAAGCCGCCGGCGTGTCGAAATGGACCGTCATCCGTGCGTTCACGCCAGGTGCGTCCATTGCGGACGCAAGCCGGCAAAAGGTGCTTCGGGCGGCGGAGACCCTGAACTATTCGCCCAACCTGCTTGCCCGAAGCCTCGCGACGAACACCACCCATCAGGTGGCCGTCTTCGTCGACGACTTCGCCAATCCGCATAAGCTTCCGGTTCTGGAGACGTTGACCGAGCGCCTGCAGGCGGAGGGTCTGCTGACAGTATTGATCAACATCAACCGCCATTTCGATCACGTTCACGCCTTGATCAATGCTGACCAACGACAATTCGATGCCGTGATCCTGTTCGGTACGGCCTTTCGCGA
This sequence comes from Rhizobium sp. WSM1274, assembly GCF_025200775.1. NCBI lineage: Bacteria > Pseudomonadati > Pseudomonadota > Alphaproteobacteria > Hyphomicrobiales > Rhizobiaceae > Rhizobium > Rhizobium sp. WSM1274. Next base: position 222,962 of record NZ_CP104141.1, read on the forward strand.
GGAAACGCTGGGTGATCGACGGCTTGGCCGAGGTTTCCCCCCGATGTTCGTTCTTGCGAGAGACAGCCAAATCCCCGGCGTTCCCGCGATTGCCTGCGATGCAGAAATCGCTCTCAGCGAGATCGTCGATTACCTGTTCGACAAGGGCTATCGCCGTCCCGGCTTCATGACCGGGGCGAGAACCCTGTCGACGGCGCTCGGCAGGCGTCATCACTATGCAAATTTTTGGCGACGAAAAGGTGTCGAAGGCGTTGCAGAATTGGCCGCGGAACGATACAGCGCCCGGGCCGGCGCCGAAGCGGCACGCACTTATCTGAACGCAACTTCGCCCGCATCGCGCATCGATGTTTTGATGTGTGAAAATGATATTTTGGCGCTGGGAGCGATGGACGTTGCCCGCAGAGAGTTCGGTCTTGGGGTTCCGCAAGACTTGGCAGTCGTCGGCTTCGACAATATCGAACTCGGCGGGGCTCCTGCCTACGAACTAACCAGCTACGAACAGCCCACCGACGAGATGATCAACGCCATGGTCGCAATGATAACGGGCAAGCGCGATGCCGAAATGGTTGTCATGCGGGGACGGCTTGTGCCGAGGTCATCGGCATGACGTGTCTCAAGGATCTTCCCAGGAGCACCTCGCGTCGCACTTCTGACCACGATCGAATGATGGTCATCCCGCTGTTGATGGGAATTGAACCGCAAATCCTGTGCTATGGTGGCCCTTGGGACGATCACCGATGAATCTCATGCTGACAAGATTCGTCTTGGGCTATTACGAACTTGAGATCCATGTCTCCCCAGATCCAATTCGGATTGGAATTGACTATTCGCCGCGCAGATCCGTACTCGACGGCAAAGCTGCGCTGCACTTTTCTCACTTTGAGAAGCTTGGATGTCCGCGGTGATGTTTCGGCGACGTTTTCAGCATCGCAACAAGCCCTGCAGATAACCACTATTGCGCTGCCGGTCTAAGCCCTTGCTCGGCCAGCGGCGCGAGGCCTTAGGCTCGAAATCAACATCTGTGCACGCTCAGTCAAAACCAATTGCAGACGTAGACACGACGGCTCCGCTGCTTTCGGCCATGATGTTCCTCTAGGTGAGAGGAGACATCATGCGCTTCAAGAACAAGACCGCCTTGATTACGGGCGGGGGAACGGGAATCGGTGCGGCGGTTGCGCGCCGGATTCGGTTGGAGGGTGGCAACGTTGCGCTTGTGGGACGGCGTCCGGACCCACTTCACGCCGTTGCCGAAGAGATCGGAGCCGCGGTCGTTGTCGCCGATGCAGCTGACGGCACCAGCATGAAGGCTGCCGTCCTTACCGTCGCAGAGCAGTTCGGCGGACTGGATATTCTCGTGGCCAATGCCGGGGGCCACGGTGTCGGCCCAACGGTCAGCATGTCGGACGAGACTTGGGATCTGGCCATCAGGCTCAATCTCAACACGGCCTTCGTCAGCGCGCGCGAGACGTTGCCGCATCTGATCGAGAGCAAGGGCAATATCGTCGTGCTTGCCTCGATCGCGGGACTTTTTGCCGGTCCGGATGCCGCAGGCTACGTCACCATGAAACACGGCTGTATCGGCCTGGCAAAGTCGCTGGCTCGGGACTATGGCCGTCTTGGCGTGAGGACCAACACCGTTTGCCCCGGCTGGGTGATGACGGCGATGGCCGACGAGCAGATGGAATTCATCATGGAAAAATTCAAGCTGAAGAGCATCGAGGACGCTTATGCCCTGGTGACGAAGGACGTGCCGCTTGGCCGTGCCGCAAGGCCTGAAGATGTCGCCAATGCCGTCTGCTTCTTGGCCTCGGCGGAAGCCACGATGGTCAACGGCGCCATCCTGACCGTCGACGGCGGAGCCGGGACCGTCGATCTGCCCACACTCGCATTCACCTGAGGAGGAGACAATAATGAACCAGAATCCGAAAGACTGGAAAACCTACGATCAGTTCGCATATGGGATCGACGCGAACCGTCTGCCGGCGACGAATGCCCTTTCCGGCTCATCCCACACGATCGTCTTTGACGATGCTCGCAAGCTTCAACTCACCTTCCACGATAACAATTTGCAATGGTCGGACGGCGATGACAGCGCAACCGACAAGGTCGAAGTCATCGAGGTCGCGCCCGACACCTTCTTCGTCGAAATCATTTTCGCGGGTCGACCCAAAGAAGCCGAGACCTTGATCCTGAACGTTTCCAGCCGACGCGTTCTGTCGATCTACTCGATCGTGCGCGAAAAGGAGCAATCCATCGGAGAGCCGCAGGTGGCGCAGATTTTCCGACCCGGTATTCTCGAAGGCGGCGCAGTCAGCGGACCGGTGCCGACCGAAAGCCGCGACCTGATCGGGCTGAGGGCGCATTTCACCTATAGCCCGAACCACGTCTACGAACATACCTATCTCTCGTCGCAACGCTATGCGTGGCAATGCCTTGTCGGCGTGCAACGGGGGCACGGTGACGTCGACCTGACGACCACCTATAAGTTCGACGAGGACCAGTACATCTTCACCTTCCGGGAATTCAAGATCGCTGTCGCCTCGACATTCTTCTACAATTTCAAGGATATGCGTTCGACCGGCAAGTTCCTCGGCATCACCGGCGATGGCCGTATCCAGAACAGCCCGGCTGGCGCCTTCATCCGCAAGGCGTCGATGACCTACTATCTCCCCGGGCAGGAACCCGTCTGAAAGGCAGAACGATGCGCACAGCCTATGAGATTGTGAAAGCACACTACGACGCCAACGCGCGCCGGGATATGGACGGCATGCTTGCCGACATCGCCGCCGATTGCCGATGGACCGAAATGGATGGCTTTCCCTGTGCCGGCACCTATGTCGGTCCGCAAGAGGTTTTCAAAAACGTCTTCTTCGCACTCGGAGAAGCCTTCGACGGCTACACGTTCGCCCTGGATCGGCTGCTGGATGCCGGCAGCGATGTGATCGGAATCGGTGATTATTCCGGGACTTACAGACAGACCGGCAAGTCCTTCAAGGCGCGTGTCGTTCACGTCTGGAGCGTTGCAGGCGGCAAGATCCGGGGCTTCGAACAATTCACCGACACGCTGCGTGTGGCGGACGCAATGCGATAAACGCGTGGCGGCCTGGCGAATTCACGCCGGGCCGCCCTTTCGCCAATCGGAGGGCGAAAGCGCATAGCGGCCGCGAAACGCCCGGGAGAAATGCGCGCTCGAAGAAAACCCGAGCCCAAAGGCAATCTCCGATATTTCCCCCGGGCGGCATGTAGCGTCCCGTAGTCGGGACGCGGCTCTTTCCAGTCGCAGGCTCCAGATATAGTCGGCCGGCGTCGTGCCCTCGACTTCGAACGCGCGATAGACATAGCGTACGGAGCAACCCATGCGGCGCGCGATCATGGCGACGTCGAGATCGGGCCGAGAAATGTGGTCCGAGACGAAGTCCTTCATACGCCTTCGCAGCAGGTCGAGGGAATGGGCGCTTGATCGTTCCCGTTGCGGATCGACGCCGATCATGGTGCGAACCAGTTCGATCATCGTCTGGCCGAGACTGGCGCGTGCGGTATCGTCCAACTCGCTGATCTCCCGGATTGTCGAATCCATCAGCGAAAGCAGGATGCGCTGCATCCCCGCATGTTCGGGCATGGCGACAAATGGCTCCATCAGCCGGTTGACCGCTTGAACTGGAAGCGCGCCACGCGGCAATTGCAGGAGAAGCAGGCGGACAGCCGTTCTGTTGGTCAGCACATAGGGACGGCTTGGATCATACATGATGCTCGCGCCGGCGCCGACTGGAACGCTACGGCCATTTTGGTTGAGGGACGAAAAGCCATGTGTCTGGATGACCAGTTTGATGGCATCGGGAGAGTCCGAGCCGAGGGTCACGCGCTCGCCAAAAACCGTGTGCGGATCGGCTTCCAGCAGCGTCAGGCGGCAGGCACCGAGCATTGCCGACAACAGCTGGCTTTGATCTTCGTCACCCGATTGAAAATCGAGCCGCACATTGCCGAACAAGCTGCGGGCAACGCTCGGAAAATCCCTTCCCCCTGCAACTTTAACGGATGAGAAAACCGGTTCCATGCTGTCTTCCTCATGAGGTCAGGTAGCCGCCGTCGACCGGCAGGCAGACGCCGGTTATGTAGCGTGCGGCCGCAGACGACAGGAAGACGATCGCGTCGGCGACTTCCGCCGCCTCGCCCCATCGTCCCGCCGGTATGCGGTTTCTGATCGGCGCCGAAACGACTTCATCGGCAAACAATGCCCGGCTCAGCGGCGTTACGATCCAGCCCGGCGCGACGGCGTTGACGCGGATATTCTCCGCCGCAAATTCCTGCGCCAGCGACTTTGTCAGTTGTACGATCGCTCCCTTGCTGGCCGAATAACCTGGCCGATCGGCCGCGCCGAACGTCGAATACATCGACGCAATGTTGATGATGGACGAACCGGATTTCATCCGGCTGCGGCCCAGGCGACAACAATCCATGACGGATGTCAGGTTGATGGCGATGACCTCATCGAATGTCTCTTTCTTCCATTCGTCACGATCGCGGCTGATCCCGGTGCAGTTTACAAGGACATCGATCCGATCGAGGGTCGCAAAGAAATCGGCAAGAGCGTCGGGCTGAAGGACGTTGATTTCCCGGCTCTCGATCCGCTCGCTGCGCGGCCCGCTGGAGGCACCAAGGCCGCAGCAGACGACCCGGGCGCCGAGCTCGGCAAAACGATGAGCCGTCGCAGCCCCGATGCCCGATGTTCCGCCGGGAATGACGACCGTGCGGTCGGCAAAAAGATCGTTGGCAAAGGTCATCGTCTCTCCTTGAGATCAGCTGGCGAGATAGGCGCCATGCAGGATTTTGGGATTGGCCTTCAACGTTTCGGAGGCACCGTCATAGACCAGCCGGCCGCGCTCCATGACCATCGCGTGGTCGGCAAGATCGAGAGCAAGATTGGCGAACTGTTCGATCAGGAGCACACCGATGCCGTTTCGGGCCGCAATCTTCAGCGCTTCCGCCAGCCGTTTCACCACAGTCGGCGCCAGCCCAAGCGAAAGCTCGTCGACCACCATGAAGCCTGGTTTGGCGATGAATGCCTGTGCCATCGCGACCATCTGCTTCTGCCCCCCTGAGAGATCGGAAGCCAGCTGGCGTTTGCGCTGGGCAAGTTCCGGAAATATCTCATAGGCCCTTTCGAGCCCCTCGCGGCGACCGGATGGTGACCCGTCGAGGGCGGCAACGAGGATGTTGTCTTCCACCGAGAGCTGGCCGAGCACCCGATGCCCCTCCGGCACCAGCGCCAGGCCGGCCCGGCGGATGCGATCGGGCGAAAGCCCGTTGAGTGACATCGCATCGAGCCGTATCGCGCCGCCAGCGACTGGCAGGACGCCAGCAAGCGCCATGACCGTGCTGGATTTGCCTGCGCCGTTGGCACCCAGCAATGCCGTGATTTCTCCACTCCGTATTGCAAAGGAGACATCGTGAATGACCCGTTTGCCACCGCGCTCGACGACGAGGTTTTGGACGGCCACGGATGAGATCGCCACCATCTCAGAATTCCCCCAGATAGGCGCGGCGGACGTTCGGGTCGGCAAGCACCGCTTCCGTCGGCCCCAGCGCCAGCAGCTTTCCATAGTCAAGCACCATCGTTTCGCTGCACATGGCGCGAATGAGCTCGACGTCATGATCGATCACCAATACTTGCGCCCCGACTTCGGTGGGGATGCGCAATACGAGTTCGCGAAACATGCCTCCCTCCTCGTCGGTCAAGCCTGCTGCGGGCTCATCGAGCAGAATGAGTTTGGGATTGCCGATCACGCATTTGCCGAGTTCGACCAAACGGCGCTGGAACAGATTGAGCGACTGGCCCAGCTTATCGGCCACGGTGCGAAGGCCGACAAAAGCAAGTGCGGCATCGACGGCCGCCGCACGGTGAAGTGGTGCGACCACGTGATCTGCGATTGCGGTGAGATTGCCCGACACCGACAGGTCCTCGACCACCTGCTCGGTCTGGAATGACCGGCGGAGGCCGGCGCGGACGCGCTGCAGCGGGGCAAGATCCAGCAGTTGATCGCCATTCAGTGCGATGCTGCCTTGAGCCGGCCTGACAAAACCGGAGAGAACATTCAGCAGGGTTGTCTTCCCCGCACCGTTCGGGCCAATCAGGCCGGCGATCGGCGCAGCGAGTGTCGCAGTTAGTTCATTGATCGGCCTGACGCCGCCGAACTGGACGACGAGATTGTCGATGGCGATCATCGCGCCCTCTCCTTTGCCGAACGGAATTGCAGCCGGGTGACCAGCGAGGCGATCTGCCCGGCAATGCCGGATGGTGCCGTCGCCAATGCCTGGAACAGCGCAACGCCGAAAATCCCGATGGTCACATATCCGTCGATGCCGAGATCGGTCAGCAGCGCCGGCACCGCCCGCAACAGCAGCCCGGCAATCAGCGCTCCGTACCAGTTGTAGACTCCGCCGACGATTGCCAGCGCGAAGAGGTTCAAGCTCTCGAAGGCGCCAAAGGCGCGACCGTCGAGCTGGCCGACGTTTCCGGCCAGCAGTGCACCGGCGACACCAGCGAGGAAGCCGCTGAGCGCAAATGCCCATGCCTTATAGGTCAGCACATTGACACCGCTGGCAATGGCGACCGTCTCGCCTTTGCGGATCAGAGCCCAGGCGCGGCCTGGTCGCCCCAGCTTGTGCCATTGCGCGATCAGCAGAGCGATCGTCGCGGCGAGGCAAACATAGAGAAAATAGGCGACCGCTCCCTCGGCAATTCCGGGCCGGGGAAGCATGGCGCGGCCCGAACCGTCGGCGCGGCCGAGAAAACCATCGCCACCGTCGGGAAAGCCCCAGGCGCTGATGATGATCTGAAACGCGCCCGCAAGCATCAGCGTGACAAGGGCAAGATAAAGCCCTCTCAGGCGCAACGCCGGCAAGCCGAAGGCAAGGCCGACCAAGGAAGCGATGATACCTCCCGCCAGAAGGCTGACTTCGAACGGCGGGTGAAAGGCGTGGCCGACACGAAGCGTTACCCAGCCGCCAACCCCGACGAGCGCAAATTGGCAAAGCGAGACGAGGCCGAGCTGCCCATAAAGGATTGCCAGCCCCGCCACCGAGAGCGACAGCGCTACCGCTGACGTTGCGGCCGACAGCCAGTAGGAATTGGCAAAACACATGACCACGGCGGCAAACAGAGCCATCGTCGCGGGAACCTGGAGAAGCTGTTTGGGAAACCGGGCCACCGGAACGCGCTCGGGCAATGCCTGTATGGTCTGCTGCGAAGTCATCATCGGTCCTTCAATACGGCCTTGGCCGTACTCCCCAAGATCGTGACCGCGACGAGCGCGATAATGAAAGGTGCGGCCGCGCGATAGGGTGATATCCAGGCGACCGGGGTGAGCGCAGCTTCGGCAATGCCGATCAGAAGCCCGGCGACGGCCGTTTGCCAAAGTGAGCGCAACTGGCCGAGAATTGCCGCCGCGATTGCTGGGATCACCAGCAAAGTCAGGAACGTGCCCTGGAGGCGGACGAGGTCGGCAAGCAGCAGGCCGGCGAAACCGGAAAAAATCCCGGTAATGACCCATGCCGCCGTCTCTGTGTAGAGAATGCGAACACCGAGGATTGCGCTCAGGTCGCGGTCGTTGGCCAGGGCTCGCATGTCGAGCCCAAGGCGCGTCCGATTGAGCAGCAGCGTGATCGCGCCGACCATGACGACGGCAAGCAGGATAGCGATGATGCGCGTGTACGTGAGGCGAACGCCGAAGAGAGAAACGAACATCTGATCGGTCGGAAACTGCAGGCGACGCGGCAGTTCACCCCAGATGATTCCCATCAGTGCGATCAGCACCAGGGCCGGCGCCAAGGTCCCGACGGCACGCACGACCGTATCGCGATGCGATAGCATAGGTGCAAAGAGCCGCCCGTAAAGAAAGCTGATGGCCGTGGACACGACGACGGCCGCCAGGATGGCAACGGAAAGCGGTATTTTCCATTCGAGAAGCTGCCAGGCGCAGTGCGCGCCGATAGCACCAAACGCGCCGAAGGCGAAGTTAAGGACCCCGGTTGCCCGAAAGAGGATGACAAGGCCGACGCCTGACAGGGCGTAGACGGCCCCAATTCCGAGACCCGATATCAGAAATGGTAAAAAGGTCATGAGCGGATTCCGATGTGCGGCCGAAGAGACGGCGGGGGCAGCTATCCCGTGGCTCGGACCACGGGACGATGCGTGATGCCTCAATTTACGGAGCTATTCCGGCGCTCTTTTCAAAGGCGCGGATGTCGGCCAACTCCGGATCGGGCGATGGCGCGCAATCGGAGATCACCTTCCACTTGCCACCCTTGCTGACTGCCATGCGCGTCGTCGAATTTGCATTGTGGCGCGGCTGACCATCGCCGAAATACCAAGGCGCGCAGAAAATATCGCTGGCAAAGCCCTTGACCTGCCGGATGGCGGAACTGGTGCTTTCGCGCGTGATGTCCTTGGGATCAAGTGACATCAGTGCCTTCTCGGCAATCCGGGCGGCAAGATATCCGGCCTGGGCGAACGTGTCGCGCGGATCGGAAGGCTGGCCATATTTGTCCATGACGGCAAGCCAGTTCTGATTGTCGGGCGTCACGGCCTCGAGATCGTTGAACTCCATGTTGACATAGAAGTTTCCATCCCAGCCTGCGCCAATGGTCCCGGGCACCGAAAGGTCATAAGCCGATGCGGCACTCAGGAACTTGATGGTCTGGTTGAGCCCCTGTTCTTCGGCCGCAGTCAGAAGCGGGATTGTGACGCCCTTGGGAAGGGCGAGGATAATGACATCAGGCTTGGAAGCCGCCGCCTGCAGGATGATCGAGGTCGAATCGGCCGTACCGGGATCCATCAGGATCGTTTCCGCCATAAAGCCTTTTTCCTTGGCCAGAGACTTAATGCCGTCGCAGGACCATGTCCCGACGTTCGGGATGTTCGGACCGATGCAAACCACCGACTTTGCCTTGAGCTGATCCAATGCGTAGCCCATGGCGCCCAGCGTGGAGACGCGCGGCCCGGCATTCGTCGCGGCGTAGTTCTCGGCAAAGAAGCACTCGCGAGGAACGCCGACGCCAGCGACGACGACAATGCCGGATTTCTTGTAGAAATCCGCGTTTGCGCCACATTCGACAAAGCTCGAATTGCCGACCATCAGCACCGCCTTCTCGTCGTTGACGAGCTTGGCGGCCAGCTGAGCGGCCGTCTCAGGATTCCACTGATCGTCTTCGACCAGATATTTGACCGGCCGCCCTTTGATGCCGCCATTGGCGTTCAAGCAGTCGAAATAGGCCTTGGCGGCCCTTGTCGAGTTCGAAAAATCGTCCGGACCGGTTTTGCCGGTGATCGCACCGATGACAATCGGATCACCGGTCGCGGCTTTGCCGGTATTGTCGCCGCAGGACGCAGCCGCATGAGCACTGAATGCCGAAAGCAGCATCAGGCCGAGGCCGACCACCAGCCCCCTCATATCTATTCTCATCGTTTCCTCCTCCAGTTTCCGTTATTGTCCGCACTCCCCGCGAACGTCTTCAATCGTGGAATCTCTGCCTCAGCCGGCGATCGCCTTGCCTGTCATGAACGCGGCGGCGCGGGCTGCAATCATCATCACCGGAGCGTTGGTGTTCCCCGATACCAGCGTCGGCATCACCGATGCGTCGCATACCCTCAGACCCTCGACGCCGCGCACCTTCAGATCGGCCCCGACGACCGCCATCGGATCGTCTGGCCGCCCCATGCGCGCCGTGCCCGCCGGATGGAAAACGGTCTTGGCGGTCTGCCGGATGTAGTCGCGCAATGCCGCCGGATCATTTTCGACCCCCGGTTTCGGCAGGACGCGTCGCTTGATAAGTTTCGCAAGCGCTGGTGCATCCAGAATGCGGATCGCTGTCTCGACACCGCGCACCAGCGTATCGAGGTCGGCCGGGTCCGAGAGGAGATTGGCGTTGAACTCCGCCTTGTCATTCGGGTCGGCGCTTCTGAGGCGAATGGTGCCGCGCGAGCGCGGCCTGAGGTAGCAGGGGCCGATGCTGAGACCATGACCGGGTTCGGGATCGCGGTCGACGAAACCCACAAGAACCGGCAGGACATGGAACTGAACATCCGGCTGGCCGATGCCGGCCGTATCCACGAAACCACCGCATTCGACCACGTTCGACGAAAGCAGGCCACGATGCGACAGCAGGTAGCGCGCCATGTGTCCGGCGGCGCGAATCCCGCTGTCATGCCCAAGGATGGAGATCGGCTCGTGGGTCTCGCCTTGAACCGGCGCTTCGAGATGATCCTGATAGTTTGCGCCGACGCCCGGCAGATCAGCCACCACATTGATGCCGTGAGAGCGGAGATGCTCGGCCTCGCCGATGCCCGAAAGCTGCAGGATCTTGGGTGTCGCGATCGCACCCGCCGTCAGCGCGATTTCCTTGGAAGCGGTGAATATGGTGCCGTCCTGCAGCGCCACACCCGTCGCGCGCCGACCCTCGAACAGAATGCGGGCGACCTTGCGTTCGGTCAGGATCGTGACGTTCGGCCTGATCTCCGCGTCACGCAGGAACGCCTGCGCGGAACTCCAACGACGCCCCCGGTAAGTCGTACTCTGATAGAACCCGACGCCTTCCTGGGCTGCGCCGTTGAAGTCCGGATTATACGGAATGCCGACTTGCGTGGCTGCCTGAATGAAGGCTTCGCTTAGTGGATGGCGGTGACGGGGGTTCGAGACGTGCAGGCCACCGTTGCGGCCATGAAATTCGCCATTGAGGCTTTCATTGTTCTCGAGCGATCGGAAAGCCGGCAGCACATCTTCGTAGGACCAGCCGTGACACCCCATCTGCGACCAGGTATCGTAGTCGTTCCTGTGGCCACGGATGTAGATCATCGCATTGACGGAACTGCCGCCGCCAAGCACGTTTCCTTGCGGGGTAATGCAAGGGCGGCCATTGAGACCTTTCTCCGGCTCGGATGCATAGGGGTGAATGTCGACCCCTTTGCCGAGAACCTTGAAGAAGGTGGCTGGAATATGGATCCAGGGGTCGGCGTCACGCCGGCCGGATTCGATCAGCAGAACCTTGTTCGCCGGGTTCTCGGAGAGCCTGTTTGCCAGCACGCAGCCCGACGATCCGCCGCCGACGATAATGTAGTCGAAGTTGGTCATGGCTCAGCTCAAAACCGTCTGGATGGTGGTAAATTCCTTCAGCCCTTCGGCGCCGAACTCGACACCCATGCCCGATTGCTTGACGCCGCCAAAGGGCGCGTTCGGCTGGATCGTGCCGTGCTTGTTGATCCATACCGAGCCGCATTCGAGCTGCATTGCGTAGCGCTTGGCTTTTTCGGCGTCTGCCGACCAGACCGAGCCGCCAAGCCCGGCGGGATTGGTGTTGGCGCGAGCGATGACCTCATCGATATCGGAGTAACGAATGATCGGCAGTGCCGGCCCGAACTGCTCTTCGTCGACGAGACGCACACCATGGTCGACGTCGGCAACAAGCGTGATCGGATAGAAATAGCCCGGCCGGTCGATCGGCGTGCCGCCGGCGAGAATTCGGCCGCCATTGGCGCGCGCATCATCGACAAGTTCGCGAACTTTGTTGAACTGCATTTCGTTCTGGACCGGGCCAAGAATGCTGGTTTCGTCAAGGCCGTCGCCGATCACGATCCTGCCGGCATAGTCGGCAAGCCGTGCGCAGACGTCTTCATAAATGCTGTCGTGCACATAAAGGCGCTTCAGCGCTGCGCAGGTCTGGCCGTTGTTGATGAAGGCTCCCCAGAACAGGCCCTCGGCGATCTGCGCGGGGTCGGCATCGGGAAGAACTATACCGGCATCATTGCCGCCAAGCTCGAGCGTCAGGCGTTTCAACGTCGCGACAGCCGAAGCCATGACCTTCTTGCCGGTCTCGGTCGAGCCTGTGAAGGTCATCTTGGCGATGCCGTCATGGGCGGAAAGTGCTGCACCAATGCTGTTTTCGCCGGTGATGACATTGACGACGCCGGGCGGCAGCACTTCGTTCATGATCTCGACAAGACGGATCGTCGAAAGTGGTGTCAGCGGCGAGGGCTTGATGATGACCGTATTGCCGGCTCGCACCGCTGGCACGATATGCCAGCAAGCGATCATCACCGGCCAGTTCCAGGGTGTGATCGAACCGACGACGCCAATGGGTTTACGATGCAATTCGACGCGGCCCTCATTGTCGTCCTGCAGGATCTCAACCGGCAGATTCAGTTCGGCGGTGTGGCGTGTCCAGGCAAGCGCGCCACCGATTTCGAACCGGGAACCGAGACCATTGAGAGGCTTGCCCTGCTCCAGCGTCAAAAGCCGCGCGAGCTCCTCGCCATTGGCTGCGATCTTTTCGGCAATGGCGCGGCAGGCGGCCTGGCGCTCTTCTTCCGGCGCCTGGCTCCAAGTGCGAAAGGCGGCTGAGGCGGCGGCAACGGCAAGGTCGAGATCCGCCGCCGTCGCCAGCGGCATCTGACCGACGATTTCGCCGGTCGATGGGTTGCGAATGTCGGCATAGGTTGCGGTCTCGATGCGTGCTCCGCCGATGAACAGACTGTACTGCTTCACGATTGGCTCCTCCCTGAGCTTTGGAAGGAGTATGACGGGGCAGAAGAAAGCCGTCTTGGGCAGGAGCGCGCCGCGACTTGGTTTCAAACGCAACAGGCCGTCGGCTCATCAAGTATTCAAACCGCACTATTGTGCGGTTGATGTCACCGGCCTGAGCAGATCGGTCGGCGCGCAGTCGAACAGATCCTTGAAGCTGCGATTGAAATAGGAAATATCATTGAAGCCGGCCGAATAGGCGACTTCCGCGATCGTCCTTGGGCTTCTTTGATCTTTGATCTGCGCAATCTTTTCACGCACGAGGCGCAACCGCTTGTCACGGATGACCGTGGTGCAGGTCATGCCGATACCTTGAAAATCCTGTTGCAGCGTGCGGATGGATACGCCGATCCGTGTCGCCAGCCACTTGGCGCTGAGATCGCTCTCGGTCAGGTGTCGGTCGATCAGTATGTCGACCATTTCCAGCCGCCGCGAAGCGCTGTCGTTGAGAGCGGACATGGCGTCGCCGTTTGAGACGAAGGCCTGTCGCGTCGCATTGAACATCAGGTGCCGCAGATTGGCAGACGCGGCATCCGATGCCGAATTGGACATGATCTTCGCCACCAGCGCACGCAGCATCATCGCCATCGGGTCAAAGGCCTCGAGTTTGCGGGCGATGTCGAAATCGATCGGGCTTTCGGCATACATGATCTGGCGTGGCAAATGCAGCGACAGATGATTGCTGAACTGTCCACCGAAATGGAATGTCGTGGGCCGGGTCGAGTCGACGAGAATGCAATCACCGACATCCAGGACTGCCTGGAGGCCGACGTGCTCGAGACCACAGGACCCTTCGAGCTGCATGATGAGAAAAAGGTGTTCGTTGGCGTCTCGGCGAATGTCATCCCAATCTCGATGGACGCGATCGAGATCATTGGAAACATGGGCGAACTCCATACCGCAGACATCGATACGCCGCGCTGCCCCCGTTACGGGCTTGCCGCTCTCCATTGCTTTCGGATTGAAGTTGCCGCAGATCGATTGGAGATCACTGGTCCATTGATCATAGGGAACGGTTGCCCATGCGTGTTGCATCAGGGCCTGATTGTTCAAGAGCTCCAACTCTGCCTCCCAACAGTGTCAGTCAACGACATTTCCGTCTCGCGCGACTCTCCCACAAGCGCAAAAAGGCGGCAACACCTGAGACCGGTAAACTGAAAGAGTGTCGAAGATCGATCGCCCTGTCAATATATTTCACATGTTAACTAGAATCCGTCATCCCGACTCTTCTCGCCAGCTATGTTTTGCCGCCGCCATTCACTGGGCGGCATACCGGTGCGCGCGCGGAAAAAGCGCGAAAAATAAGCGGCATCCTTCAAGCCCACCTCGTAGGCTATGTTCTCGAGCGATCGGATGGTGAAGAGCAACAGCCGCTTGGCCTCGAGCAGGCGGCGCGCGGCGATCATGTCCCTGACGCCCTGGCCGAATGCCATGTGCCCTGCCTTGGCAAGAAGATGCGGCGTGGTGCCGAGGGTCGAAACGTAGCGCGCGACTGGCCAGTTCTCACGAAAATGCCGGTCGATCAGCCGTCGAAGCTCGCCAGCAAGCAGGCGTTGTGGCGATTGCGCCAGCATCGGGGCGTCTGACGCCAAGCGTCCGATCTGGGTCAGTACGGCGGCGGTCAGCGGTGGGATAATCTTGTCGGCCTGCCCTCTTCCCTCGGCATATTCTTCCAGGATCAATCGCATGGTGCACCCCAGCCTCTCCCAGAGCGCCTCCGCGCCCCGCCCCGTCACCATCACCGGACGATCCAGCGGCAGGATCGTCTGACCCGCGATCGATGGCAGCAGACTGTCGGCGATCGACACGACGATCGCGTCGGAGACGAGCGGATCGACGTTGAAACCATGGACCACGCCGCTCGGCACGAAACTAACGGCGGGCGCCAAAAAGTCCAAACGTTGGTCTTCTATGAAATAGGACCCGCTACCACTGGTCCAGAAAGTGACCTGCATCATCCGGTCATGTTTGTGGGCTCGAACTTGGCCGGAATGGAGATTTACTCGGGCCATCACTGTTTCCACATGAAGAAAACCGATCTCCAAAGGACGATCCGGTTCGCCGTAAACAAAGAAACTTGGGACGATATCGTTCATGCCGGCCACCAAGAAAAGTACAAGTGATTTCTCTATTCTGTCCATGGTGGAGGTCGGACGCAAGGACTAGCTTTGACTGACATCATAAGAGGAGACGATGAGAGCAGAAGAGTTCCGGGCCGATACAAAGCGGCCTTTCACCGGCGAAGAATATCTCGCCAGCCTACGCGACGGCCGCGAGGTCTATATTAATGGCGATCGCGTCAAGGACGTGACGGCGCATCCGTCCATGCGCAATTCCGTCCGATCGCTTGCAAGGCTCTACGATGCACTGCATGCTGAGAAGACGAGGGATCGCCTGACATCGCCCACCGACACCGGTTCTGGAGGCTACACCCACAAATATTTCCGTGTCGCAAAGTCCTCCGCCGATCTCGTCGCTCAACAGGGCGCGATCGCCGATTGGGCCCGCATGTCCTACGGATGGATGGGCCGCACCGCCGACTACAAAGCAGCATTGATGAATACGCTGGGCGCCAATGCCGACTGGTATGGTCCCTTCAAAGACAATGCACTCGCCTGGCACAAGCGCGCCCAGGAAGCTGCTCTCTTCATGAACCACGCGATCGTCAACCCACCGATCGACCGCCACAAGCCGGCGGATGCCGTAAAGGACGTATTCGTTCATATCACTAAGGAAACCGACGCCGGCATCTACGTCTCGGGTGCGAAGGTGGTGGCGACGTCCTCTGCTTTGACGCACTACAATTTCCTGGCACAGAGCTCGGCGACGGTTACGGAAGATCCGTCTCTGTCGGTGATGTTCATCGTCCCGATGAATGCGCCCGGCATCAAGATGTTCTGCCGCGTTTCCTATGAGGAAACCGCAAACCGTGTCGGCACGCCGTTCGACTACCCGCTCTCTTCCCGCTTCGATGAGAACGATGCCATCCTCGTTCTGGACAATGTCTTCATCCCCTGGGAGGACGTGCTGGTGCTGCGCGATGCGCCGAAGATCCTGTCCTTTCATCCCGCTTCCGGCTTCATGCACGGCTACTGCTTCCAGGGCTGCACGCGTTTCGCCGTCAAACTTGATTTCCTGGCAGGCCTGCTCGCCAAGGCTTTGCGAGCAACTGGCGGTGATGCCTTCCGCGGCAATCAGGCCGCACTCGGTGAAGTCATTGCGTTGCGCCACATGTTCTGGAGCTTCTCCAACGCCATGGCCTACAATCCGATCCCCTGGGCGAACGGCGCAGTACTGCCCAATCTGGAAGCGGCCCTTGCCTACCGCACCTTCATGTCGGAAGCCTATCCCCGCGTCATCGAGACGGTCCGCAAGGTCGTTGCCTCGGGATTGATCTATTTGCCGTCCTCGGCCAAGGATTTCGGCAATCCGGAGATCGACCGCTATCTCGGCCAGTATGTGCGCGGCTCCAACGACATGGGCCATATCGAACGCATTAAGATCATGAAGCTGTTGTGGGACGCAACCGGAACCGAGTTCGGCGGACGGCATGCGCTCTACGAATTGAACTATGCCGGAGCGCCGGAAGAAGTCCGGCTTCAGGTGCTGAAGGGGGCCGAGCGTGGCGGACGGTTGCGCGAAATGGAGGCCCTGGTTGACACCTGCATGAGCGACTACGACGAAAACGGCTGGACCGGCGATACCTGGCTGCCGCCGATCGGTGCCGCAGACCCGTTCAAGTCGGCCGCGGAATAGGAGGCGACCATGGAGGAAGCCTTTTCCAAAACCGAGTTCCGCAACGCCATGGCGCGCGTTTGCGCGCCGGTCAACGTCATCACCACCAATGGTCCCGCCGGTCGCGGCGGGTTCACCGCCACGGCCATGTGCAGCGTCACGGATGAGCCGCCGACGCTGCTCGTCTGCATGAATAGCCGATCCGCCCAAACTGCACTGTTTCTGGAAAACCACCGGTTCTGCGTGAACGTATTAAGTCACGACCACAGAGAGCTAGCCGGGAAATTCGCCGGAGCAACCGCCGATATGGAGGCGCGTTACGCCTCTGCGGATTGGGTCGCAATGCCTTCAGGTACGGATGCTCTCGCGGATGCGATCGTCTCATTTGATTGCGAGCTGTCCGAGGCAAGACTTGTCGGCAGCCATCACATTTTCATCGGGCGGATCGCCGGCATCCGATCCCGCCCCGATGGCAATGCGTTACTGTATTTTGACCGGAATTACGTTCATGTCCCGACGCAAATTGGCAGCTTCGGAGGTTGAACAAGCGGGCTGTCTGCAGCCTTGCTTTATCAAGGCATGGGAGACATCCAACTATTTGTGCAGCATCGCCAATTCGTCGAGCATATCCAGTAGCGTATCGATCCGTTCCCGACCAAACCGCTGCTCCAGCGCCGTGTAAATCATACGGCTGTCTGGGCTGACTTCATTGATCACTTTCAGCCCGGCGGCCGTGATCTCAAGAAGGATTCGACGACCGTCTTCAGTATCCTTTGTCTTGGTGATGAAGCCGCGTTCCTCCAGGGATCGGATGATCCGCGTCAGGCTCGGGGCAAGGATGAAGGCCCGCTCCGACATCTCCGAGGCATCCAACGTTCCGGCTTCGGCCAGAATGCGGATCACCCGCCATTGCTGTTCGGTCACGTCATGCAGCGCCAACATCGGACGGAAATGCCCCATGACCGCCTCACGCGCCCGAAGCAGCGCAATCGGCAGCGAGCGGCGAGTGTCGCGCGGGAGAAGAGCGTCCTGCACTATGCCGTTCGTCTTAGGGGGTTGTCTCGTCATAAGGGTTCTATGGATCATATTTTTGCGACACGCAACGAGCCGAGTGCCCATCATCGTTGACAAGGCCGTAAATATTGTTAACATGTTAAATATATAAGTCACTGTGGCGCGGGAGGAACGATGCCGCATTTCACGATGGATTATTCGGCCAATATCGATCGAACCGTGGACTTCGACGCGCTTTGTCGCGTGGTCCATATGGAAATCCTGAAAACGGGCCTGTTCGAGGTCGGGGCGGTGCGGGTGCGCGCTATTCGGTGCGAAGCCTATGCGATTGCGGATCTTCTTGCCGATAATGCCTTCATCGACATGTCTTTCCGTATCGGCGAGGGACGCAGCGAAGATGACAAGCGCCGGACCGGAGAAGCTATCTTCCAGGCGGTGACGCAGCACCTGGAATCCCTTTTCCAGGCGCCGCATTTTGCACTGACGCTTGAAATCCGTGAGATCGATCCGGCGCTCAGCTGGAAGAAAAACGCCATTCATCCGCGTCTTCGCAAAACGAACAGCTAAGCAGCTCGCCTGAATCCAGACGCAGCAAACGGAAAAGCGCGGCAACTGCCTCGCAGTCCGGCGCGGCAAGACCAGCAATATTGGAGAAAAAATGTCGACATTTGAAAACAACATTGCAAAAGCGGAGGCCTATCTGGCCCGCTTCCGCGCGCGGGGCGTGCTGAACCATATCGATGGCGAAGCGGTGCCGGCCGCCGACGGCACGACCTTCGATATCATCTCTCCTGTCGATCTGAAGGTGCTGGCAAAGGTGGCGCATGGCAAGGCGGCCGATGTGGACCGGGCAGCGAAGGCAGCGAAGGCGGCCTCTCCCGCCTGGGCGGCAATCCCCGGCGATGCGCGCAAGGCGCTGCTGCACAAAATAGCCGATGCCATCGTCGCGCGCGCCGAAGAGATCGCGTTCGTCGAATGCATGGATACCGGCCAATCGCTGAAATTCATGGCGAAGGCAGCCCTTCGCGGAGCCGAGAACTTCCGTTTCTTCGCCGATCGCGCCGTGGAAGCCCGTGATGGCAAAACGCTGCGTGCGGATGGTCAAGTCAATATCACCACCCGCGCACCCATCGGCCCGGTCGGCGTCATTACGCCATGGAATACGCCCTTTATGCTGTCGACATGGAAGATTGCGCCGGCGCTCGCCAGCGGCTGCACGATCGTCCACAAGCCGGCGGAATTCTCGCCGCTGACGGCGCGGCTGCTGGTCGAAATCGCCGAAGAGGCTGGTCTGCCGAAGGGTGTCTGGAACCTTGTCAACGGGCTCGGCGAGGACGCCGGCAAGGCGCTGACCGAGCATCCTGATATCAAGGCGATCGGCTTTGTCGGTGAGAGCCGGACCGGCTCGATGATCATGAAACAGGGTGCCGATACGCTGAAACGGGTACACTTCGAACTTGGCGGCAAGAACCCCGTCATCGTCTTTGCCGATGCCGATCTGGAGCGCGCCGCCGATGCTGCCGTCTTCATGATCTATTCGCTGAACGGCGAGCGCTGCACCTCCTCCTCCCGCTTGCTGGTGGAGGAAGGCATCTACGACCGCTTCACGGCGATGGTCGCCGAGAAGGCCAGGCGCATCAAGGTCGGCCACCCCCTCGATCCAGAAACTGTGGTCGGCCCGCTGATCCACCCCGTGCACGAAAAGAAGGTGCTGGAATATATCGAGATCGGCAAAGCCGGCGGCGCGACGGTTGCCGCCGGCGGCACGAAATTCGAAGGGCCGGGTGGCGGATGCTACGTATCCCCCACCCTCTTCACCGGCGCCAACAACCAAATGCGCATTGCGCAGGAAGAAATCTTCGGGCCCGTTCTGACCGCGATCCCCTTCAAGGACGAGGCCGATGCGCTGGCCCTTGCCAACGACGTGCAATACGGCCTGACGGGCTATCTCTGGACCTCGGACGTCACCCGTGCGTTCCGCTTCACCGATGCTCTGGAGGCGGGGATGATCTGGGTGAATTCGGAAAACGTCCGCCATCTGCCGACACCTTTCGGCGGCGTCAAGAACTCCGGGATCGGCCGTGACGGCGGCGATTGGTCCTTCGATTTCTATATGGAGACCAAAAACGTTGCTTTCGCCACCAAGGCGCATGCGATCCAGAAACTCGGCGGCTGAGTGCACCGGACACCCTATTGAATTTGGAGGAGAACCCTATGCCCCTGCCCACACCCAATCTTTATCCGCCTTTCAACATCGTGCGCCTCAGCCATGTCGAGCTTGCCGTGACCGACCTTACGAAATCGCGCGCCTTCTACGTCGATACGCTCGGCTTGCAGGTGACCGACGAGACGCCAGACACGATCTATCTGCGTGCGCTCGAAGAACGAGGGCATCACTGCATCGTCCTGAAGAAAGACGTCGTCGCCGAAGCACGCGATCTCGGCTTCAAGGTGTTTTCCGACGAGGACCTCGACAAGGCTGAGCATTTCTTCAAGGGCAAGGGTCTGCCGGTCGAATGGGTCGAGCGGCCCTACCAGTCGCGTACCTTCCGCACCCGCGATCCGCACGGCATTCCGCTGGAATTCTATTCAAAGATGGACCGCCTGCCGCCGATCCACCAGAAATATGCCCTCTACAGAGGCGTGAAGCCGCTCCGTATCGATCACTTCAACTGCTTCTCACCGAATGTCGACGAAAGTGTCGCCTTCTACAATGAGATCGGCTTCCGGGTGACGGAGTACACCGCCGACGAGGAAACCGGGAAGCTCTGGGCGGCATGGACGCACCGCAAGGGTGGCGTCCACGACATCGCGTTTACCAACGGTCGCGGTCCGCGTTTGCATCACACCGCGTTCTGGGTTCCGACGCCGCTCAATATCATCGATCTGCTCGATCTGATGGCGACCACCGGTTGGCTGCCCAATATCGAGCGCGGACCGGGCCGGCACGGTATTTCGAATGCCTTCTTCCTCTATATCCGCGATCCGGATGGCCATCGTATCGAGATCTATTGCTCGGATTATCAGACGGTCGATCCGGATCTCGAGCCGATCAAATGGGATCTCAAGGATCCGCAGCGCCAGACGCTCTGGGGGGCTCCGGCGCCGAAATCCTGGTTCGAGGAGGGCAGCACCTTTGCCGGCACCGAGGTGCGCGATTCCGCGCTGAAGGCCCAGCCGATCGTCGCGCCCTGAATTTCCCCAGCTGGGCGGGCGCGAAAGCGTCCGCTGTTTTCTCAATGCTTGGTGAGGAGCCAGCCATGAAATTGCAAGATCCTTCCTTGTTCCGCCAAGCCGCTCTTGTCGGCGACAATTGGATCGAGGCCGATCCGAACAACGCGATCGAGGTGAACAATCCGGCGACCGGTGAGATCATCGGTCGGGTGCCGAAGCTGGGCGCCGCCGAGACCAGGACGGCCATTGAGGCAGCCCGTGTGGCCCAGAAGGGCTGGGCTGCGCGCACTGCCAAGGACCGTTGCGCGGTCCTGCGCAAATGGTACGAGCTGATGATCGAAAACAAGGACGATCTTGGCCGTATTCTGACCCTGGAACAGGGCAAGCCGCTGGCCGAGGCGACCGGTGAAATCGTCTATGGTGCGAGCTTCATCGAATGGTTTGCCGAGGAGGGCCGCCGCATCTATGGCGACCTGATCCCCGGCCACCAGCCGGACAAGCGCATCATGGTGATGAAGCAGCCGATCGGCGTCGTCGCGGCAATCACGCCGTGGAACTTCCCCAATGCGATGATCACCCGCAAGGCAGGTCCCGCCTTTGCCGCCGGCTGCGCCATGGTGCTGAAACCCGCCTCGCAGACGCCGTTCTCGGCGATCGCGATTGCGATCCTGGCAGAACGCGCCGGCCTGCCGAAGGGTCTCTTCAGCGTCGTCACCGGCTCGGCCGCGGCCATCGGCGCCGAGATGACCTCGAACCCGGTGGTGCGCAAGCTGACCTTTACCGGTTCGACCGAAATCGGCACCGAACTCTACAAGCAGAGCGCCCCGACCATCAAAAAACTCGGCCTCGAGCTTGGCGGCAATGCGCCGTTCATCGTTTTCGACGATGCCGATCTCGACGCGGCGATCGAAGGGGCGCTGATTGCCAAATATCGCAACAATGGCCAGACCTGTGTTTGCGCCAACCGCATCTACGTGCAGGACGGCGTCTATGACGCCTTTGCAGAAAAGCTGGCAGTTGCGGTCGCCAGGCTGAAGATCGGCAACGGCTTTGACGAGGGCGTCATCCTTGGGCCACTGATCGACAAGGCCGCCCTCGCCAAGGTCGAGGAGCATATTGCCGATGCCTTGGGCAAGGGCGCGCGCATCCTGCAGGGCGGCAAACGGCATGCGCTGGGCGGCACCTTCTTCGAGGCGACCATCTTGGGCGACGTCACCAGGGACATGGCGGTGGCGCGCGAGGAAACTTTCGGGCCGCTGGCGCCGCTGTTCCGTTTCAAGAACGAAGCCGACGTCATCGAGCAGGCTAATGACACCGAATTCGGCCTCGCCTCCTACTTCTACGCCAAGGATCTCGCCCGGGTATTTCGTGTGGCCGAGGCGCTGGAATACGGCATGGTCGGCGTCAATACCGGCCTGATCTCGACAGCCGAAGCGCCGTTTGGCGGCGTCAAACTGTCGGGTCTCGGCCGTGAGGGCTCGAAATACGGCATCGAGGAATTCACCGAGATCAAATATGTCTGCCTCGGCGGCATCGGCTGAACTGAATAGGAGGAAAAACGATGTCCCACCCGAAGTTTGTCAGCTTTACCCGCAACGACCACAGTGGATACGGCGTTCTTGCCGGAGATGGAATCATTGACCTTTCCGCCCGCCATGGCACGAAGTGGCCAACGCTGCGCGAGGTTATAACCGACGGCGTGCTGCTGAAGCTCGCTGAGGAAGCGGCGAGCTTGGAGCCCGATTTTCCGGTGTCGGACATCCGTTACGAAGTCCCTGTTCCCGCCCCGGAGAAGATCATCTGCGTCGGCGTGAACTTCCCCGACCGCAACGAGGAATACAAGGATGGGCAGGCAGCGCCATCCAATCCCTCCCTGTTCATCCGCTTTCCGCGCTCCTTCACCGGCCACGATCAGCCGCTGATCCGACCACCGGAAAGCCCGCAGCTCGACTACGAAGGCGAAATCGTCATCATCATCGGCAAGGGCGGCCGCCGGATTCCCGAGGCCGAGGCATTATCCCATATCGCAGCCCTGTCGCTCTGCAATGAAGGCACGATCCGCGACTGGGTCCGCCATGCCAAATTCAACGTCACCCAGGGCAAGAACTTCGACAGCACTGGCTCGATCGGCCCGTGGCTCGTGCCTTACCGCAATGAGAGCCAGCTTGCCGACATCAAGCTCCAGACGCGGGTCAATGGCGAAGTGCGCCAGAGCGACCGCACCAGCCGGATGATCTTCTCCTTCCGCAGGATCATCAACTACATCTCGACCTTCACCACACTCGTTCCCGGCGATGTGATCGTCACCGGTACGCCGACCGGCGCCGGTGCCCGCTTCGACCCGCCGATCTGGCTGCAGCCAGGGGACGTTGTCGAGGTCGAGGCGGATGGCATCGGCATCTTGCGCAACACGATCGCTGACGAGGTGTGAAATGTTGACTTCAGACGATATCAGGCAGGCGGCAGAGCGACTCGACATCGCCGAGCGGATGCGCGAACAGACGCAGCTTCTGTCGCTCAAATATCCGCACATGACGATGGATGATGCCTATGCCGTGCAGTCGGCCTGGGTCTCGAAGAAGATCGCCGCCGGGCGCAAGGTGATCGGCTGGAAGATTGGGCTGACCTCGAAGGCGATGCAATATGCGCTGAACATCGACACGCCCGATTCCGGCGTGCTGTTCGACGACATGCTATTCGAGGACGGCGCAACGGTCCCTGCCGATCGCTTCATCCAGCCGCGGATCGAGGCGGAGATCGCCTTCATCATGAAGGCTCCCCTGAAAGGCCCAGGCATCACCGTGTTCGACGTGCTGAATGCCACGGAGTATATCACCCCGGCCCTGGAAATTCTTGATACGCGCATCCTCAGGGTCGACCCCGAAACAAAGAAGGCCCGCACCATCGTCGACACGATTTCCGACAACGCGGCCAATGCCGGCATCGTGCATGGCGGGCGCATGGCGCGGCCCGACAACGTCGATATGCGCTGGATGGGGGCTATCGTCAGCCGCAATGCCGAGGTGGAGGAAACCGGCCTGGGTGCCGGTGTCTTGAATCAGCCGGCGCGAGGCATTGCCTGGCTTGCCAACCGGCTGGCCCGATATGGCGACGGCATCGAGGCGGGCCAGATCGTCCTTGCCGGCTCCTTCATCAGACCGATCGAGGCGCGCCACGGCGACACCATCGTCGCCGACTTCGGACCTTATGGGACGGTCAGTATCTATTTCGCATAGGAGAGCGCTCATGCCCGCGCCCAAGAACACATTCAAGTCGGCCTTGGCCGAGAGGCGTCCGCAGATCGGACTCTGGCTGGCGCTCGCCAATCCCTACACGGCCGAAATTCTGGCTGGTGCCGGCTATGACTGGCTGTTGATTGACGGTGAGCATGCGCCGAACGACATCCCTCTGATGACGGCGCAATTGCAGGCGCTCAAGGGTTCGCCGAGCCACCCGGTCATCCGGGCACCGATCGGCGAGGTCTGGATATTGAAGCAGATTCTCGATATCGGCGCCCAGACGGTGCTGGTGCCGATGATCGAGAGCGGCGACCAGGCAAGAGCCATGGTGCGTGCGGTACGATATCCGCCGCACGGCGTGCGAGGCGTCGGGGCAGCGCTTGCCCGCGCTTCGGCATTCAATCGTATTCCCGACTACCTGCAGACCGCCAATGATGAGGTCTGCCTGCTGCTGCAGATCGAAAGCCGCGCCGGGCTGGCCGCACTCGATGACATCGCCACTACCGATGGCGTCGATGGCGTTTTTATCGGACCCGCCGATCTCGCCGCCGACATGGGCCATCTCGGCAGGCCTGGCGACGCCGAGGTACAACAGGCGGTGGAAGCGGCGCTGATCCGTATCCAGTCGTACGGCAAGGCAGCCGGTATCCTGACCGCCGATCAGTCGCTTGCCAAACGCTATCTGGAACTCGGCGCCACCTTCGTCGCCATTGGAAACGATGTCGGCCTGTTGGCGAACGGCGCATCGCGCCTGCTGTCCGACTTTCAGAAGGCGAGTGCAGCCGGCCATGGAAGTTCAGTAGCCACGACGAAGGTTTACTAAGATCTCCTCCAAGCGGGCCTCAATCGTCTTGCGGACGTAGATCAGCGGCTCTCGCTTGCATGGGCGGAGTCGTTGAGTCTCACTATCCGATGCATCTTGTGTCGCTGCCACCAAGCGACCAACCCATCGAACACTGGTACGAGCTTATAGGCTGCCGGGGTTAGCGCATATTCCACACGCGGAGGGACCTCGGCGAAGATTCGTCGTGTTGTTGGTTTACGCGGAGATCCGCGTGTGGCTGCTGCTGGTGTTGCACCGATGTCGCCACGCCGCCAATATTGAACCAAGCAAGTGAAGTACATAGTGTTTTCTATATTTTATTTTCCAGGTCATTGCTTAAGACATCTTTAGAAGCCGTCGACTACCGTCTCCGTGCCGAACGAAGCAAGAGCTTGTTCGCGCCAACCCAGGAGATGGTCTTGAAGAATTCGTGTCGTGCCTTCCGAGCACTGATCGTCGTCGCACATATTGCTTCTCCGTTTGCCGGGGTTCACTCCGCCTTCGCGGCAAACCCGCCGGCGGCCCATGCGAAATCCGGGCCGATGATATCCAAGGCGCTCGATGCGCTGCTGCTGCCGATCAACAAGGGCGTGATCAAGAAGTTCAAGCTCGACAAAGGCGCGCACGGTGTTCTGGTGCTTTCCGTCAAGCCCGGCGGCGTTGCCGACAAGCAGGGGATCAAGCCGGGCGACGTTTTGGCTGAAGTACAGGGCCATAAGGTTCATAAGCCGATCGACGTCGATGTTGCCGTGCGCCGCCAGTTGAAGGCCGGCCATTCCGATATGTCCTTCAGCGTCGCGCGTGGTGGGGCAGTGATCGCGGTTGCCGCAATTATCACACTCGAATCCTACAACGAGACGACCGCGGTCAGCGAAATCTCCAGTTGGGAGACTGACACGACGGTAAGCTCGTCCTCCTACGAGGAATATGTTTCCACGGAATCGACGGAAATTGAGACTTCCGAGGAGAGCGAGGAGGCGACGGTCGAAGAGGACCTGACCGAGGACGAGTCGGCTGACGCTGATTCCAGCGACGATGCGGACGACAGCAGCGACGACAGCTCGGACGATTCAGGCGATGACGGCTCGGACGATGCGGGTGACGACGGCTCGGATGATTCAGGTGACGACGGCTGAATCCAGCCGACGTGCCGGCGAGAAGCGCTCGCCCGAATTTCGACGAACGAACTGCGCCAGTCTTGCAACTGGAGCAGTTGGTTTTCTGCCATGTTGCTCAGGAGATACGTGCCAAAATCAAAGTCGTCACCGGCAAATGAATTCGTTCGCCGACGCTCATTTGTAGCCCCCGCCCAACGCCATTCCGGCGGCACGAATGGCGGGCTGAAGGTTCTCCGGTCGATGTGGCGACGCATCTACCTATGTCAGCAGCGATATCGAGGTCGATCTGACTGTCGCGGCGACTTACATCGTGATCGGCCATTTCTACCGCTCCGCTGCCAGGATCCTCATGCTTGGCGCAAGATCGAGGCGCAAAACACAGCCGAGCCAGAGTGCGTACTGCAACACGGTCAACTCGTTCCAGGCATCGAGGACAAAATCGCCTGCAGTACCGGGTGGTGAGCGGTCGCCGTCCTGATCAGCACGAACGAGCATCTTACGCCGGTCATTCGTAACGCGTCTCCAAACCCGACATTCGCACTATGGCTGCCGCCGCCCGATTCAGACATTGCCGTCAGCGGTCCAAACGACGGAACCGGAATCTGAAACCTCCGTTTCGTCCTCTGCCAGTCATTCTTCAAGAATGCCGCCCCTCCGCGATCTCGACCGGCAATCCCGGCGCCGTTCACCGGCTGCGTCCTCGTCCCGCCCCTCCGTGAACGTACGAACATAATTTAATCCTTGCCTTGTGACCACTCAATCGCTATTGTCGTATGATCGTAATTCCAATTTCAGGAGCTCATGATGACAGCAACTCCGCGGGTTGCGCTCGTAACAGGCGCCACCTCAGGCATCGGCAAGGCCACAGCGATCGCTTTGGCCGCCGCAGGTTTCCAGGTAATCGGAACCGGCCGCAACACCGCGCAACTCGCCGCGCCCGCCGGGGTGACGTACCTCGACCTCGACGTGACCAGCGACGAATCGGTCGCCTCATCGGTCAGGCAGGTGATCGAACGGTTCGGGCACATCGACGTCCTGGTCAACAACGCCGGCGTTGGCACAACCGGCGCGGTCGAGGAGTTCTCGATCACCCAGACGCAGGACATCTTCGACATCAACGTCTACGGCGTCATGCGGACGACCAAGGCGGTCCTGCCGCATATGCGCGCCCAGGGCCGCGGACGCATCATCAATGTCTCCTCCCTCAGCGGGTTCGTCCCCAGCCCGTTCATGGCCCTCTATGTTTCGACCAAGCACGCGGTCGAGGGCTACTCCCAGTCGCTGGACCACGAGGTTCGCGATTGCGGCGTCCGGGTCCTGCTCGTCGAGCCCGGCCCGATCAACACGCCGTTCGCAGGTCACAGCGTGGTGGCCGACACCCCCATGCCGCTCTACGCGGCGGGACGGCGCAACTACGACGATCTGCTGGAGAAGAACCTCAGCAGCGGCGACGACCCCGCCGTCGTCGCCAAGGTGATCGTCGCGGCGGCCACCGACCGGAACCCGAAACTACGGCGCACCGCCGGTACGACCGCCCGGATCATCAAGGCGGTATACAACGTCGCCCCGGCCCGGATCTTCGACCGCGTCATCCGCAGATTCAACCGGATGCCGAACTGACCTGGCCACAGCGGTATCCGGAGCGCAAACCCGGCTTAAAAGGAGGAAGGCATGGTGCGTTACACGAAAGAACACAAGCAGGAGACGCGGCAGAGGATCATTGCGACGGCCGGTCGCCGGCTCAAGCGGGACGGTATCGACGGCTCCGGAGTCGCGACGCTCATGAAGGACGCGGACCTCACCAACGGCGCCTTCTACGCCCATTTCGAATCCAAGGACAGCCTCGTCGCGGAGGCGGTCACTGACCAACTGCACACATTGCACGCGAACATCGTCGAGCTGGCGGAGCCCGGCCCGGCCGGCCTCGAACAGCTCATGCGCTGGTACCTGTCGGCCCACCACCGGGACAACCCCGGCGACGGCTGCCCCAACGCCGCCCTGCTCGACGAGATCGGGCGCAGCGCGGACGCAATCAGGCAGGCATACACCGACGGCGTGCTGGTCGTCATCGACGGCCTCGCCGCCCGATTGGCACCCGAAGATCCGCTCTCGGCCCGCGTGAAGGCGCTCAGTCTCCTCGGCCTGATGGCCGGGACGCTACAACTCTGCCGCGCCCTGACCGACCGCCAGCTCTCCGACGACCTCCTCGCGCAGGGGCTCCGCAACGCCCTGGCGCTGGTGGACGCCGAGCTCCGACCATGACCCTCGTTTCTGCGACAAGCCCGGCACACCCGGCGCGTCGTCCTCCATCAGACAGGAAAAGACGATGACCGAGCAGACCTTCAACCCACAGCCGAAGGCATTTTCCTTCCTCAATGCCTGGGACCACCCGCAAAATTTAACATTGGAGAAAACGCCGTGAAGGCATTCGTCGTCGATAAGTACAAAAAGAAAGGCGCTCTGCGCCTGGTCGCCATGCCGGAGCCGGCGTTGCAGGCCAATGACGTCCTCGTCCGGATTCAAGCTACCGCAGTGAACCCGCTTGATTCCAAACTCCGCGATGGAGAGTTCAAACTTATCCTTCCCTATCGGCCGCCCTTCGTGCTCGGACACGACGTCGCCGGGACGGTTGTCAGGGTGGGAGCCGCCGTCAGGCGTCTAAAGGTGGGTGACGAGATCTATGCCCGTCCGCGGGATCATCGGATCGGAACATTCGCCGAATTCATCGCCATCGATGAAGCGGACGTTGCGTTGAAGCCCAAGAACCTCAGCATGGCCGAAGCGGCGTCCATCCCACTGGTCGGGCTGACCGCGTGGCAGGCGCTGGTCGAGCTAGCCAAGGTGAAGCCCGGCCAGAAGGTCTTCATCCAGGCCGGCTCCAGCGGTGTCGGGACTTTTGCCATCCAGCTCGCCAAGCACCTCGGGGCAATGGTTGCGACGACGACGAGCACGAAGAATGTCGATCTGGTCAAAAGTCTCGGGGCGGATGTGGTGATCGACTACAAGACGGAGGATTTCGAGAAGGTCCTGTCGGGCTACGACCTCGTGTTGAACAGCCAGGATGCGAAGACCCTCGACAAATCGTTCGGCGTGCTCAAGCCGGGCGGCCAGCTGATTTCCATCTCCGGTCCGCCCGATCCGGCTTTTGCCAAGGAACGCGGTCTGAACCTTTTCCTGAAACTGGTCTTGCACTTGTTGAGCCGAGGGGTCCGGAAAAAAGCCAAGCGCCTTGGCATGCGCTACTCGTTCCTGTTCATGCGAGCGCAAGGTCAACAGTTAGGCGAGATCGCCTCCCTGATCGAATCGGGCGTGATCCGCCCGGTGGTCGACAAGGTTTTCCCGTTCGAGAAGACCGGCGATGCCTTAGCTTACGTCGAGACAGGGCGCGCGAAGGGCAAAGTCGTCATAGCGGTCGCAGGCTAGAATCCGTCCGGCCTCACCGGATTGGCGACCGGTGAAACTGACGCGGTTTGCAGATACCTATCAGGCGGCTCGCCTGGCCATCCTTCCGAACACCAGGCAGGAGCATCCCGCCGAGCGCTATCGGACGGCGGGCCGATACCCCTGGGAGCCACCGAAAACAACAATCAGAGGATAGATCAATGACATTCAAAGGACTTATGGCCAGCAAAAGCGGCGATACGATATCGACGGATTTGGTCGAATTGGAAGAACAAGACCTCATGCCGGGCGATGTCACGATCACCGTCGATTACTCGACTGTGAACTACAAGGACGGCATGGCGCTTGCGGGTCGTGCTCCGATCATCCAGAGATTCCCGCTCATTCCTGGCATTGATCTTGCGGGAACGGTCGAGGGGTCCTCCTATCCAGGCATCGAAGTCGGTGACCGCGTCGTTGCCAATGGCTGGGGACTGAGCCAGACCCATCATGGCGGCTACGCGCAAAAGGCCCGGCTGAGCGGCGACTGGCTCGTCAAGATTCCGGCCCCCCTGTCTACCTTGGATGCCATGGCCGTCGGAACAGCGGGCTACACGGCAATGCTGTCGGTGCTGGCGCTCGAACATGGCGGCATTACGCCCGACCGGGGCGACATCCTTGTCACGGGTGCCAACGGCGGCGTCGGATCGATCGCGATCGCCCTTCTCGCCGACCTCGGCTATCGTGTGGTCGCATCAACCGGGCGTCTCGAAGAGGCCAACTATCTGCGCGAGCTTGGCGCAGCCGATGTCATCGATCGCCGAACCCTTTCCGAACCGGGCACGCCTGTTACCAGCGAACGATGGGCCGGTGCGATAGACTCCGTTGGTAGCCATACGCTGGCGAACGTGCTGGCCCAGACCCAGTATCGCGGTGTGGTGACCGCTTGCGGCCTCGCCCAGGGCCTCGATCTTCCCGCGACCGTCCTGCCCTTCATCCTGCGCAACGTCACGCTCGCCGGCATTGATTCCGTCAACGCGCCGCAATCGGTTCGCCTCAAAGCCTGGTCGCGTCTGGCCCGCGATCTCGATCTCAACAAGCTCGCTCGCACGACGAAAGTTATCGGGCTGGCCGACGTGACCGACGTTGCGCGACGGCTCCTTGCAGGACAGGTTCAGGGTCGCACGGTCGTCGACGTCAATGCCTAACCCTCGTGTGGTCGGATGGTCAGCTGGCACTGGGCGGCTTGACGGGAGCGGCTTGCGGGCTTTGCCGTGATGGTTTCCTTCTCGGTTTTCCGAAGCGGTTCCGGCCCCTTGGCCGGTCTGCCCTCCGGTGCGGTCGAAAGGAACCGGCGCAAGCCGCGCGTTTCAGGGTCCGGGTTGGCCAGGTCGAGCGGAGCCGGTGAGCGGGCAAGCGGGTCCCCGGACCTGCGAAGCCCGCGTGCCTGCTGCCACAAACGGCTTGACCGGCCGCCACGCGGCGCGCAAGCGGCCCCGCGCCAGATCTGAATTAATCCGCCAGCAGCCTTCTGCGCCAGCGCGGCCGGATGCTCCGACATTCCGCGAGGCTCGCTGATCCGCTCAGTGCAACCGACGTAAAACGCCCGCCGTTTGATCTCGACGCCGTTCCACGATAGACGCGCATGACATGAGGGACGGTCAAAAAGGACTCTCCCGAGAAAGGGCAATGCAATGAGCGACCAGAATGACGACGATTACATCTATGACGAAGCAACCGGCGAGTGGAGGCCCGCTTCCGAAATTGCTGCGGACAAGGCCAAAGCCGCGCAAGTCCACGACGCATCCGGCAATCTTCTTGCCGACGGCGATTCCGTCGTGCTGATCAAGGACCTGAAGGTCAAGGGCGCGGGCCAGACCCTGAAGCAGGGCACCGTCATCCGGTCGATCCGGCTCACCGACAACCCGGAAGAGATCGACTGCCGCCACGATGCGATCAAGGGGCTGGTCCTGCGCACGGAGTTTGTGCGCAAGCGCTGATCGGCGATCTGCCTGGCGTTTCGGCAGGCGATAGCGATCGAGGCAGGTCGGACCGTGGGTGTTGCGCAGCCGGCGCAGGGTGCCACCGTCGTCATAGGGCGCTTCGCCCATTCACACCCGACTCAGGATGCTTTTCCAGCGCCGCCGTGTTTGGCTGCATAGTCCTGGAGGGCATTCACCTCTTCCCGGTCAGGGACGCAAGCGGCTCATGGCTTGTCGGATTCGCAGCCCGTAGAATTTTGGGCAGCTCGACGGACGCATGACCGTCGAGCGCGTCGGCCTTGACCAGCGCCACGCCGGCTAAGACCCATCGGTCGCGTCGGCTCGCGGATCAACACGACCAGCGCCTCGAACAGATCGGCGCGCAGCATCGGATGGACCGAAGTTCGTGCCGGCGATGTAGGTTTGCCTATGGCCGTTCAATTCGACCGCTGCCGCATGTCGGATTCAAATTTGTATCTCTTGCAGTCACCGGCTTCGCTTTCGGGCGAGCGCCCGTGCGAGGGCATCTTTGAGAATTGCACGGATTTCGTCGTTCGCCAGGCCCTGAATGGCGAAAGCCCTGCTCGGTTCGGCACCGGGATCTTCTTCCTGATCGCCGACGGTTTCATTTTCGTGCGCCAGCGATTCCAACGCCTGATGAAACTTTGGATCGCCGGCGATGATTGTGAGCAGTGACACAAAGAGCCGGCGGTGGGCGTTCAACCGCGCTTCCGTTTCGTCTGCCATGTCGTTCATTGAGGTAATCCTTCACTGATCGGCGAACGACAACCTGAAAGATTTGTTCCAGTGAAGCACTTCGCCTTACCCGCCCCTGTCTCGGTTGTCAGCGTTCAGAAAGAGGCCGGGAAGATGCGAGGCGCAGGCCATGACATGGGTGATCGCTTCCCTGTCATATTCGTCATTTGAGCGGTAGACATCGAAATAGGTGTTCAGCCGGTCGACCCGCTCCGGCCATCGATCGATTGCCTGCAATCCCAGCGATACGCCATAATTGGCGAAGGCAATACGGACATGCGGTGCGTAGCTGGCACGCCCGTAATAACCCGGCGGGTCAATCCACAATCGATCGAGCGCCGCCAGGCTCCGTTCCGTCTGGACGCGTGCCCAATCCTCTGTCGGGAAGAAATGGCAGAGCCACAGCATCATGCCAAGACCGAGATCCTGGTCGATGTCCAGCGTGCGGTACTGCCGCTCGATCAGCGTTCGCATTTCGGCGATTTCGGCGGCTAGCGCGTTCCGATCGAGAAGAGAGTAGGAAACATACCCATCGAACGCGTCCATCGCCCCCAGGCCATAGCCGGGATACGGCGCACTCAGATCCTCCTGCATCTTCCAGATCACGCCGCGCCCGGGCAGGACGAAAGCCGGGTGGATCGCCTTGGCGACTGCGATGCCCTTCGCGCGGTACTCCGGCTTCACATCGCCCAGTCTGGCCAGCGCAAACAGCCACATGGCAAGATAATGGAAGTACTGGCCATCTCGGTCTGACGCCTCGCCGATGCGATAGCCACGTGGCCGCCCCAGGACGCGCCCGACCTCGCCGACCAGTTCCTCCGCCGCATCCAGCCAGCGCTCTTCACCAGTCTGTCGGTAAAGCGACAGATAGAGCACGACACCGAACGCGTCGGTCCAGAGATAGCGCAACCCATTGGGCCAGATGCGTTCGCTGCGCATCCAGTCGAGCTTGGCCAGGACATAATCCATGTCGCGAAGCATCGTCTATTCACCGAAGGGATAGGTTTCTGGCATGCCGCGATGGTGCTCCGGCCCGAGCGGCGTCACTGCCTGGGTCTCATCGAACCAGACGTAGGCATCGAATTGCTCGGGAAGGATCGCTTGGCTGTAGTGGCTCCACAGCTCTGTGTCTGGCCGGTAGACAACGCCGATGAAACGCTCGAGCCGCGGCTCCGAGAGGCGGCGCCTGAGCGGCTCGTGCCTGCCAGGCAACAAGTCGAGGAGGAAGCGGCGCTTGCCCGCATCATGGCACATCCTTTCATAGCTGTCGGCTCGGGAGGGGTTTACGCGCATGACCTCCATATCTCCATCCCAGTCATTGGCGGCCGCCACCGTACCGCTATGGGTGCCAAAACCGATGAGAGCCGCGTCGTCTCCGAAAGCCTCTCGGCAAAGCTGGCCGATGTTGAACTCATCACGCGTTGCGCCCATATCGGTAAAGCGCGCGTCACCGATATGACTGTTGTGGGCCCAGACGATCGCCTTGGCATCCGGTCCCTTCGCGTCAAGCAGATGCTGCAGCGTTTCGAACATATGCTTGTCACGCAGGTTCCAGCTTTCCGCTCCGCCATAGTACATGATGCGATAGTAGCGTTCCGCAGATGCAATCAGCCGGGCATTCTGGGTGGCATCGAGGAAGGCATCGCCGTCGTTGTCGGCATAGTCCAACCGCCGGCGGAAGAGCTCCTGGCATTGGTCGATCACCGCCTGCTCGCATTCTGCATAACCGCGGCTGAGTGTCGCCCGGCCATAAGTCGCGGGATTCTTCTGCCAGGGCGTCAGGCAGCCGTAGCGCTCGCGCGCGACCGCTGCCGCCTGCGGGTCGACCCGATCCAGATAGTCAAGCACGGCGCCGATCGAATCGGACATGTTGTAGATGTCGAGCCCGTAGAAGCCAGCCCGATCCTCCATGGCGTCGAGACCCGCATTGTGCTCCCGCATCCACTCCGTCAGTGCCCGAACTTCCGTGTTGCGCCACATCCAGGTCGGAAATCGTTGAAACGGAGACTCTTTACGGTCGGACGCGGATCGATGTCGGACGTATCGATCAACTTTCGCCGCGTCCGGCCAATCTGCCTCGACAGCAATGATCCTATAGCCGTGATTGGCGATCAAATGACGTGTGATCGCGGCTCGGGCCTGGTAAAATTCGAGCGTCCCATGGCTCGCTTCCCCAAGCAAGACCACGCGCCGATCAACAAAGCGGTTGAACAAGCGGCCGAAGGCGGGGTCGTCGAAACCGGGCAGGTCTTCGGCCGCTTCGGCAATCATCTCCGGCAGGCTCTGCTTTCGTGAGGCGCCGGGCTTGTGATTGCTCGCGGTGCGGCGGCCATCCTCGGACCATCCCTGCTCCCCGATCAGCGGCACGAACATCACAGCCCCAAGATTCGTTTCCTCGTAGCTGGTCTCGGTGCGCCGGATGACCTTGCAGAGTGTCTGGCTGAACTCTTCACCGACAGGAATCACGAGCCGCCCGCCGATTGCGAGTTGTTCCTTCAGCGCCTCCGGCACGACAGGACCACCCGCGGCCACCAAAATGGCGTCGAACGGCGCTTGTTCAGGAAGTCCGCGGGTGCCGTCGCCGGCAAGAACCTCCACATTGCCATAGCCGAGATCAGCCATCCGCCGCTTTGCCGACCTAGCCAAGGCCCCGTGGCGCTCGATCGCATAGACATGCGCCGCGATCTGGCCGATCACCGCGGCCGCGTAGCCGGAACCGGCTCCGACCTCGAGAATACGATCGCCCGGGCGCACCTCCGCCGCCTCGATCATCGCGGCGACGATATAGGGCTGCGAAATGGTCTGCCCCTCCTCTATCGGGAGCGGCGCATCCTCATAGGCGAACTCTGCCATGCCTTCGGCAACGAAACGCTCTCTCGGCACGGTGCGCATCGCCTTCAGGACATGCTCATCCCGTATCCCCCGCCGTCTTATGTAGACGTCGACCATGTGATCGCGCATGCGCTGGTAGTCGACCATCCCGGCCTCCTTCCTTTTGCGGCCGTTTCCTTAGTAATTTATGGCTATGCAACAGGCCGACCCCCGATGTCGGGGCACTTGCTTGTTGCGTTTCTCGCCAGCCCGCAACATCAGCGGCTCGATCGCCTCGACAATGGTTTCAACGCCTGAGTCAGGATCAAATTCAGCGCTGGAGGCAAATCCATCTTGCCGTCAATTCCCTCGCATCAAATCAATCTGCCCCAGGTGGGATTCCAGCGTATACCTTCCGCAAGCTCGACGAACATGGGCGTGTCGGGCGCTTCCCGGTGCTTGTTCTCGGCCATCAGAAACGCATCGTCCACCTGCAGTTCCTCGCTCGGGAAAACGGTATCCTTCTCCTGCTTGGGGTCGGTGACCTTCCTGATATATCCTCTGATTTGGTCACCCGAGTGATAGAACTTGATGACAATTGAGCCGACACTCGCCTCGCCTTTCCGATATCGTCGAAACGTACGCATCTTATGCTCCTTTTCTCCTATTGAGCCGGATTGCCTTCGGAATGTTCCGATGACGACACCACTGGATCAACAACAGCACTTCAGGTTTTCCCTGGTATCAGAGCGCTGACGACCTGGTGCACCGTGCCGCGGCTCACGCCGCTTATGCGAATCCTCCTTCATCGGCGGCCAAGGAGATGTTTGCGCATCTGCTCGAAACTAATGTGCGTCGGCACCACCCTCGGGACGCCATCTAGGAGGCGCCGGGACCAGACGTCGCGATACAGACGCCTGCGC
This sequence comes from Rhizobium sp. WSM1274, assembly GCF_025200775.1. Lineage (NCBI taxonomy): Bacteria > Pseudomonadati > Pseudomonadota > Alphaproteobacteria > Hyphomicrobiales > Rhizobiaceae > Rhizobium > Rhizobium sp. WSM1274. The sequence goes on from NZ_CP104141.1 coordinate 258,490, forward strand.
GATTGAGCGCTCGGAAAACATGGTTAATCCCGTCACAGAATAGCCGAAGACCTATTTGACGCCCCATTCAGATGCTCTGGCAGCGCAGGCAGTTGTCGACGCATTGCTGCGTCTCGCTGTCCAAATGGATTGTTATCTCCTTTGGCTATTGTGTTTGGTACGTACCTGTGACGCTTGCCTCCTCCAGTGCGTGTTTCTTTGCCTCTGCCCACATCGTGCCTATGCCGGCGGCATCCGGAATCGAGAGCTTCGCCACATCGAGGGCGGCAAGGCGGAAGATGTAGCGATGAGGGCGATCGCCGGGCGGCGGTTGCGGGCCATCGTAACGGGCATTGCCGAAATCGTTCTTATAAAACCGCGGCGCTCGCTCCGGCGCTGTGTCGGCGCTTTCCGCAAGCGCAGTCCATTGCGCTGGGATATTGGCAATACCGCAGTGACGGAAAGTGCCGTTTGGAGCGTCCGGATCCTCGACGACCAGAGCAAAGCTTCTGGTTTCATCGGGAGCGCCGCTCCAGGCGAGCGGCGGAAAAAGATTCTCGCCCGCCCGCGCATATTTGCTGGGGATTGGTTGATCTTGCGCAAAGGCCTTGCTGATCAATGTCAAAGCCATGACAATTTCCTTTCCTTGTCAGGAAGAGCCGCTTCCTTTTTTGTGCCCGCTTTCCTGATTGAGGCCCCGGACCATGTTCCGATCTTCACTGCGAAGATCTGGGTCGGCCTTCAGGTCGGTTCCTTTTCGATAGGCTTCCCTTGCCTGTTCATTTCGATGCAGATCTGCCGCCGCGTCGAACGCCTCGTCGGCATTTGCGGTTTTCTCGCGTTTTTCGATAACGCGAAGTTGTTGCTCATGAGTCTTTCTGCCCGTCATGACATTTTTCCTTCCTTAGCAGGCGCATGCCTTGCAATTCGGTGAATTTGCCCGCGGCCGATCGCTGTGGACGGCCCGACTTTTCTAATCGCATAGTCGAACCCACCGGCGTTCTCATTGTTCCCTTGGATTTGGAAGAATGGTGCTTAAGTTTCTGTGGGGCACTCCCGGATTCTCATGCCGTAGGAATTCGGCTTTTGTCACCGGAGCGGCGGCCCGTAACAGCTTTGCCGATGGTCTTTAATTTGCGGCTATTTGCAGCATGCATCTTTCTCGTTTGCCCGCGGAATATCTTTGCGGACCGGTGGTTTCCTTAAATTGCCACCTGTTGGGCGACAGCCAGCAACGAAGCAGGAGAAAAGCCATGACAAACCGTAACATAACGACTTCGACACCCTCTCGGGGCCTCCATCCGCCGGGGCTCGATCCGTTCATGTCGTTCCGTTGAGAAATCAACCGCTTTTTCCCCGACGGTCGATGCCGCCACCGCAAATACCGCTGGGAGTTTATGGCCGAGCTTTGACCTGCACGAAACCGATCAAGCATATGACATCACCGCTGAATTGCCCGGCCTCGAGGAGAAAGAAATCGAGGTCAATTTGCGCGACAACGCGGTTTCAAACCAAATCTCTTAAGAAAAGCTTCCTGATGAGATTGCAGGCATGCATCGAAGCAATGGTTGAACAGGGAGCCCTGTGGAATCCGACGGGGCAATGTTGAAGTGCTCGCATCAACCTGGAATTTTATCGGAACCTTCCGTCGACAATTGGGTTTGGTAGCTCAAAACATTCCCGACGCAGTCGGCAGCCTGAACGCATCCTAAGTTCGCCCGTTGGCGGGCGCAAACGGGCAGGAGCGAGTTCCAGCTCTCGTCCGGAGAGGAAATCGAAGCGCGACAAAAAATCTCCGTCACTTGATCGCGCGTCGAAGTCACGCTCAATTTGGGAATATGTCCCAGATGCTTGGACCAGCTATCGTCCGAAAAGGAGGCTTCGATGAAGCACCATGCCCTTGAACAACTGCAGACCGTCGCCAGCATCAATCTCGACTACCCGCGTCCGGCACCGGCAATGTCGCGCCGCGAACGCCTTGAACGCTGGGCGGAACTTCTGGAGCGCAGTGAGCATCATGCACTTTCAACCCTGCATCAGACGGAATATCAGCCGGCCGGGGAGCGTGCGATCATGCGCGCCCACCATTCGCCGATCTCGGTGGCGTTTGCCGACCCGGTGATGCGAGCAGCCGGTCTGGAGAACGACAGCTACGGCGAAGCCCAGAGGTTCTTCGAACTGAGTGACAACCAGCTGCATAGACTTGTCTGCTATTGCCACTTCGGGGCGACGGTCAGCTCCGCGACGGCCGCTCGTCATGTCCGTGCAGTGATCGCCGCAGGCGATCGGCAAAGCATTTTGGCCAGGCTGCGAAACTTTTTCGTGCGATAGGTCCATTTGTGCGAAGCGCCGTTGAAATAAGCGACGACACCAAGGCAGACGTTGGAGGCCGGTTTGGGTTTACATCGGCCAGCCCGACGATTGTTGAGAGAATGGCGCGCCAGAAGCCGATGTGGTCGAGCGTCATGGAGACGGCCACTTCACGGCAATCACTTTCAGTGAACGGCGTCTGGCCGCCGAAGGCGTTATCGTGAGAATATTGGCAAACGGAGGGAGAAGACATCTACCATTCAGCTCAGTTCATGGGCGAACGGGCCGGCGCGCCGTAAGTCCCGATCTCTTAGCAGCGCAACAATTTCGGCAAATGATTTCGGCAAATGCATTTACGGGTGGAAAAGACCGCCGAGCGCATCTGGCAGGTCGTTGCTACTTCGGAGCGCGGCATGAATTGGCTAAAGGCGAATTTTGCCGAAACGACAAACGCAGATGAGGATGCCTTCACAACAGACCTGATGGGCACAAACAGCTTCATGGGAAAAGCGCATGGCCACGGCTATCGAATTGAATACATTGGTCCAAATCGGGTCGTTCATTTTTGGTCCGCATTCATTGGAGAAGTAAGCACGCTCAGCGGATAGAGTCGGCGAGGAGTTATCACCCGCCACGCCCGATCCAGAACGGGCGATTGCCGAAGCAGGACGAGATTATTGCCACGCTGGTTTGCGAATCGCGGCTGCCGCTGCAGCAAGTGGTGCCGATCCGGACGATCGCTTCGAAGACATGGTATATCTCGTCCTTCACACGATCGCTGCTGAGAACCAAGAAGGTTCCCGCATCCTCAAGTAAGCGACGCCATAATTCTCCGCGCGCTCAGAGCCATCTCCGAGAAATGCACACTATATCGGGACCTACTACAGCGCAGTCGAACTTGCCGGGCCGCGACTTTTCCAGCCGCACATCAAACTTCATACGACGCAGAAGGCGGCCTGCGACACGAGCGAGACGGCATGTTCCGACCCGGCCGCAGGCTAGGAGGAAACCTGAACCCCAAGGTCTTCCACCTTTGCATCGAACTCATTCTCGATGTCGTTGATGGTCGGCAGGTGCAGTGCCTTGAGATCTGCATGAACTTTCTCGGCGGCAGGTGAATTAAGGTCGCGCCGAAAGTTGACGACGACCTCCTGCGCAGAACCGTAGCCGCGATAGCGCTCGATCTCCGATCGGGTCGCGTCCTGGACATGTTCCAACGTGCGTTTCTCAGCCTCCGGTCGACCGTCCGGCTTTGCCTTCATGACCGGATCGAGCGCACGCCTGACAACGAAATTCACCAGTTCCTGTTTTGCATTCCTGGCCATCATCATTCTCCCTTTCGGTTCCAACGAGGCCGCTCGTTGGTCGTCTATCGCCGTGCTAGCCCACGTAGGCACCGCGGCACGGCTTCTCACAGGTTATTGTTCGCTGGCTACGGTAGCCTTAGCGCCGCGGCAGCTTAGGTCGAAACTCCGCAAACACGCGACCGTTCCAAAAGCTCAGCAATATGCGTGCTTTCGCCGCCATACGGCGCCCGTTCGGCAAGAGGAAAGCGGAGTTTGACCCTGATGGACGCGCTGTTCAGGCTGGCTTCCGCCGGAGCCGGTCGCATCGGGCAAAAGCGGGCCTGGCGCTCGCCACTACAGATTTGTTTCCTGTGCGGCTGGCTCAATGGCCGCGGCGCTGCGGAAATAATGCTCTGCATGCTGATAGTAGTTTTCGGCTTCGATCCGATCACCGGATAAAGCTTTTTCGCGGGCAAGAGCGAGATAATGCTCATGACGCTGTTTTGCGTTTCCGGCCATACGGGAAGATCTTCGAGAGCCGGTGTTTGCAGATATCTTTTTCAAGCCAATGTTAGGCGATTGCGGTCTGTTCATTGTGTGTTTTCAAGCCAGCGACGTGGCTTGCTCCTTGGTTGTGGATATGGGCGAGACAGTAGAAAACGTTGAGAGCGCGGCCGTTGGCTGCGACAATCCCGCGACTTTTCGCGGCTGAAACCGATGATGATCAGTTTCCCTAAAAGCTCGAGCCGGAAAGCGCCTGGTTCGGCCGATGATCAGGAAGCATCTTAGAGCGGGATTGTTTTAGTCGGAATCGGAACAGGGATTCCCTTTCTGGTGCAAATCAGATTCACCATTCTGGCCGGTGCAGGAGGCCGGTCTGGATGGCGAAACCTTTTTCGGATGATCTTCGGGAACGCGTTGTTGGCGCAGTAACGCGCGAGGGCCTGTCGTGTCGAGCGGCGGCAAAGCGCTTCGGCATTGGCATCAGCACCGCGATCGACTGGGTCCGGCGCTTGCGTGAGACGGGCAGCGCGGCTCCCGGCCAGATGGGCGGGCACAAGCCACGGGCGATCTCAGGTAAACATCGGGTCTGGTTGATCGATCGCTGCCACATGCAGGCGTTCACCTTGCGCGGGTTGGTGGCGGAACTCGGAGAGCGCGGCCTGAAAGTGGATTACAGCGCCGTCCGGACCTTCGTGCATGAGGAAGGGCTGAGTTATAAAAAAGACGTTGGTCGCCAGCGAGCGCGAGCGGCCCGATGTTGCCGCCCGGCGGGCGCGCTGGCTGAAGCATCGCCATCGCATCGATCCATCTCGCCTTGTCTTTATCGACGAAACCTGGACGAAGACGAATATGACGCCGCTCAGGGGCTGGGCGCCGCGCGGCGAACGGCTGTTGGGCCATGCGCCCTTCGGCCACTGGAATACCATGACTTTTGTCGCAGCCCTCAGGGCCGACCGCGTCAGCGCACCGTGGATCATCGACGGCCCGATCAATGGCGAACGCTTTCGCATCTATGTCGAGAGGGTGCTGGTACCGGAGCTCAAACCCGGCGACATCGTCGTCATGGACAATCTCGGCTCGCACAAGGCCGGCGCTATCCGTGCCGCCATCCGCAAGGCCGGCGCCAGATTGTTCTTCCTGCCGCAGTATTCCCCCGATCTCAATCCGATCGAAAAACTCTTCGCCAAGATCAAGCACGAGCTGCGCAAGGCGCAGGCTCGAACCCGACAGGCCATCGACGACGCGCTGGCAGCCACCCTTCAAACCGTCTCGCCGAAAGAGTGCCAAAACTACTTCAAGGAAGCCGGATATGAACGGACATAAAACAATCCCGCTTTAGTGCAATTACCGTTTCAGTTCAGAAACCTTGCATATGCCCACAAGCGACAAGACCAAACTTGGCTGCTTTGTTTCGGACTGAAATGGTCAGCGGCCCGGAGAATGGCGATGAATAAAAGCCACACAGCAAACATGTGCCTCTTCTGGCACACGACGCCTCAACCCTCGAATGCATTTTATATAAAACTGCATTATAGCCGTTTCAACCTGGAAGGAGCTGATCCCGGACTGACCGCCAAGCTGATCGACGGCCTGCCCGCGCTGCGGTCTTTCTAACCCGGCATCGCAGGCCGCTAGCGGGCAGGCAGGACCCGCGCCCGACTCAGGCGGACAGGTACTTCTCGTTTTCGTTGGGCGGCAGGTTGACGAAGTTTTTGTCATGTCCCGCCACGATCCGCTGCCTGATTCCTTATCAAAGGCTCTTTGAACAAGGCCGTGAGCCCACGGCTAATCTCACTGGTGTCTCCGCAGGCGGCCAAATCGAAAACCGTCTGATACCGCGGCGCGGACCATCATCATTTCTCCGATCGTCTCATGCGTGATGAGGCCGATGAGATGATCAGCACCGTCTACAACGGCGATGGCTGGCACATTTCCCTGCTGCATCAATCGTAGGCTCTCTTCCAGGCTCTTGCGATGATGGATTTTTGGAATATCGACGCGCATCGCGCTTGCGACCGGCATGTTGGGGCCTTTGTCCTTCAAGCCACGGATCATGTCGTCACGCGTCAGGAGACCTTCAAAATGGCCGGCAGAATCAACCACTGGAAATTCGCGTTGCGTTGTCGCAAGCAGCATCTCGATTGCCTCGTCGATACTCGCCGAACGATCGAGCCTTGCGAATTTGGTGACCATGACATCGCTGATCAGAACGCTGCCGGAGATCTCGCGGATCTGCGCATTCTGCGCCTCTGCCGCCGCGGCGAGATAGACGAAAATACCGATAAAGATCAGCAGCGGGTTATAATAGAGACCGATGAAACCAAAGACGAACGCAAGCCCCTGGCCGATCACAGCGGCAATCTGCGTCGCACGCGACCAGGTAAGATGCGAAGCGAGAGCGGCACGCAGCACCCGTCCCCCGTCCATCGGAAAGGCGGGGATCATGTTGAAGAATACCAGAAAGATGTTGACGCCGGCGAGCCTCGTGAAGAAGCCGATCTTCGGGTCGTCGACTTCGATGATCTGCTCCACGCCCACCGATGCGCCGAGCACGAGAACGATCAGCCCGGCAATCGCCAGATTGACCAGCGGACCGGCGATGGCAATCAGCAGTTCCTGATGTGGTTCTTCGGGCATGCGCTCAAGACGGGCGACACCTCCTATTGGCAGCAAGGTAATATCCGGCGTTTTGATCCCGAAGTAGCGTGCAGCGACAATATGGCCGAACTCATGTAATACGACGCAGGCAAAGACGGATAGGATAAAGGCAATGCCCTCCCACGCCGCCGGCGCGCCGCCGACCCGATAATGCGCAAGCCATATCCAGACGAGCAGGAGCGCGAAGGTGATATGAACGCGTATCATCGTGCCGCCGACCGTCCCGATCTTGAAGGACCAACCCATCAGGCACTTCCTTCCGTTCTCACCCGCTGCCGGCAGCCTCGCGCGGCCATTCAAAGCCGCGAATACGCGTCCGCAGCGATGCAAGCGCCGAGATATCGCAATGTATACGAAAGTCGTTGTCAGACATCTGCAGGAAACACGCAGCGGCAGTTGAAGTTCCGCATGAAGGACATATACGACAGTCAGGCATGCCCAGTCTGGCCAGCGAAAACAGCCACATGGAGAGATAATGGAAATACTGGCCATCGCTATCTGGCGCCTCGCACATGCGATAGCCGCGTGGCCCCCTCTCCGGACCTTAATCCCATCGAGATGGCCTTCTCCAAACTCAAGACGCTGCTGCGAAAGAAAAAGGCCAGAACTTACGACGACTTGTGGAAAGCCGTCGGAAGTCTGCGGACCTGTTCACACGGAACGACTGCTGGATCTATTTCAAAGAAGCAGGGTGCGTTGCTTGTTAATCGCCCGATGCTCTAGTTGGTGTGTCCGCCCTGGCGGCCAGGAGATGAGCTAGTTCCATCGGGAAGGGGAATATAATCGTTGAGTTCCCTTCTGCGGCAATGACGTTCAATGCGCTTAAATAGCGCAACTGCATGGCCAGAGGCTGCCGGGCCAGGATTTCGGCCGCTTCCACCAGCTTCGCCGCGGCCTGCTGCTCGCCCTCGGCATTTATGACTTTCGCACGCCGCTCGCGTTCGGCCTCTGCCTGGCGGGCAATCGCACGGATCATGGACTCGTTGATGTCGACATGTTTGATCTCGACGTTGGCGACTTTGATACCCCACGCGTCAGTTTGAGTGTCGAGCATTCTCTGGATATCTTCGTTGAGCTTGTCGCGCTCCGCGAGCATCTCATCGAGATCGTGCTTGCCGAGCACCGAGCGCAACGTCGTCTGGGCAAGCTGGCTCGTGGCTGTCATGAAATCCTCGACCTGAATCGCCGACTTTTCAGGATCGATGACCCTGAAATAAATCACCGCACTGACGCGGACAGAGACGTTGTCATGAGAGATGACGTCCTGGCTGGGTACATCGAGCACGCGTGTCCGCAAATCGACCCGCACCATCTGCTGCACGTAGGGAACGAGCAGGATCAATCCGGGGCCCTTTACGCCGGTGAATCGGCCAAGTGTGAAAACAACGGCACGCTCATACTCGCGCAGGATCTTGACCGCACTCGCGATGATAACCAGCAACAGGATGATCCCGACGACATAGAAGATAAAATCTCCAAACATGGTCATGCGCTTTTCTCCCTGCCTTCCAGCGGCCGTTGATCTCCGAGCGGCTTGCGGGCAACCTCCAGCGTTAGCCCCTCTCGAGCGATGACCGTCACATCCACTCCAACTGTGAGCCGTTCGGCGGAGACCGCCCTCCAGCGCTCTCCATGGGCGACGATGTAGCCAGTGGTGTCCGTCCAATCGGAAACTTTGCCGGAAATGCCGATCATCTGCTCCGCACCCGTCACGACGGCGTGCCGGCGGGCGGTGAACGCAAGCCGAGCGACAATGAAGCTGAACGCAAGGCCTGAAATGCCGACGCCAACCAGGACTGGCCAGCTCACTTCCAAATCCGGCGCATCCGTATCGAAGAGAATTGTTGCGCCAAGAACGAGCGCGACCGCACCGCCGAGGCCGAGGATGCCGAACGTCGGCGTATGCGCTTCCGCAACGAACAGCGCGACAGCAAGAACGACGAGGCCGACTCCTGCGTAACTTACTGGCAGCATGGCCAAAGCATAAAGACCGAGTAAAAGACAGATGCCGCCGACTGTTCCAGGGATCACCGCACCGGGCGTAAGAAACTCGAAGATCAGGCCGTAGATACCAATGATCATCAGGATGAGTGCCACGTTCGGATCGGCAATGACCGAGAGCAGGCGCGTCCTCCAATCGGGCTCGACGTTTTGGACGATGAGACCGGTTGTATCGAGCTGTATGTCCGCCTCTCCCACGCGCACCGTATAACCATTGGCTTGCGCCAACAGATCATCAACTGTGGTTGCGGTGAAATCGATGACTTTTGCACGTTGGGCAGCGATCGATGAAAGGCTTGCGGCGTCGCGCACCGCCCGTTCTGCCCAGTCGGCATTGCGATTGCGAAGCTCAGCCAGCCCTCGAAGATAGGCAGCCGCGTCGTTCACTGCTTTTGCCTCTGGGGCGTTGCGCGGCTGTTGCTGCTTGCGGTCACGGTCGTCGTCACCGTCGAACCCGCTCCCACCGAAGGCAATGGGCGTTGCCGCACCCAAATTGGTGCCTGGCGCCATGGCAGCGATATGGCTGGCATATAAAATGTAAGTGCCAGCGCTGGCCGCACGTGCGCCACTCGGGGCTACGAAACTCGCGACAGGCACGGACGAGGCAAGGATTGCGCGAATGATTTCCCGCATTGACGTATCGAGGCCGCCGGGTGTGTCCATTTGCAGAACGACCAGCGTCACTCCGCGTTCGTTGGCAAGCTCAAGGCTGCGTTTCACATAGTCGGCCGACGCCGGGCTGACGGCGCCATTCAACCGCAATAACAGGGCGACGCGCTCCGAACCCGCTGTCGGTGCGGCGGAAAATAGGGATGCCGAACCCAAAATGAGTGCCAGAGCGAAGATTCGAATTGCTTGTCGGCAAAACCTCCAGGATCGCACCATCGCGCGATAACTATTCATAGTTTCAAGTATACGCCAGAATCACCAAAAGATAAGCGGAAGCGTCTTGGCCACCCGCGGCTATCGCAACGCGCGCATGAGACTTTGGAGGCCCGTCGGTCGCCACCAAAGTCTGACGCGCGTCTCGAGACCTCAGCGTGATCTTCATGTCTTCGCAATATTGATTTGAAACATCAATAAGGAGGCCGTAGACTTCGAATATCAGAGCCTGAGTAATAAAAGCGATGGTTGAATCGTGATTACTGCCGCTCAGCTGCGGGCCGCCAGGGCCCTTCTCGGTATCGACCAGCGGCAGTTGGCCGGACTGGCCGGGATTTCGGTGCCGACCATCCAGCGCATGGAGTCAAGCGCCCATGTGGTTCGCGGCAATGTGGACTCGCTCATGCGGCTGCTCGAAGCCTTGGATACCGCTGGCATCGAGGTAATCAACGAGGGCGCGGTCAGCGAAGGTGGTGGGCGCGGGGTCCGGCTGAAGGCAACCGCCAGCGTCGAGCCCATGCAGCGGAAATCCTCCAAAATACCGGGAACCGTGCGCGCACCGAGGCCCCACCCATGACGCCGGCGGTCGTCATGCTGTTATGTGCGACGGCTTTTTTGGGAACGGCGATCCTGGCGATCTTGGCTGCGCGGTCCGGCCGCGCGACACAGGTGATCTATGGCGCAAGCCTTGTTGTTTCGAGTATCGCCTTTGCGACCGCGCTCGTCCAACTTGCTGCGGCGATCTCTCCCACCTCGACGTCAACGCTCACCCTCCCCATTGGCTTGCCGTGGCTGGGAGCCCATTTCCGGCTCGACGCGATTGCCGCCTTCTTCCTTGTGGTCGTCAATCTCGGGGGCGCCCTCGCCAGTCTCTACGGGCTCGGCTACGGCCGTCACGAACGTGCGCCGCAACGGGTACTGCCGTTTTTCCCGGCCTTTCTCGCTGGCATGAACCTCGTAGTTCTGGCGGACGACGCCTTTACCTTCCTGCTCTCCTGGGAATTTATGTCGTTGGCCTCCTGGGCACTGGTGATGGCGTACCATCGCGACGCCGGCAACCGGAAGGCAGGTTACCTCTATATCGTCATGGCGAGCTTCGGTACCTTGGCCCTGCTCCTCGCTTTCGGCCTGCTCGCCGGCCCCGAAGGCAGTTACGATTTCGACGCTATGCGCGCTGCCGAGCACACGTCATCTACAGCCGGCATTGTGCTCATTCTCCTGTTGCTCGGCGCCGGCTCGAAGGCAGGGCTCGTGCCATTGCATGTCTGGCTACCGCTGGCACACCCGGCCGCGCCGAGCCATGTTTCGGCACTCATGAGCGGTGTCATGACCAAGGTCGCAGTCTACGGCTTCATCCGGGTTGTCTTCGACCTGCTCGGCACACCGACGGCGTGGTCAAGCGTTGTCGTGCTGGTTCTCGGCGGCGGGACCGCGGTGCTGGGCATCCTGCACGCACTGATGGAGAAGGACCTCAAGCGCCTTCTTGCCTACAGCACAATCGAGAATATCGGCGTTATCTTTGTCAGCCTCGGGCTTGCACTCGCCTTTGAGGCGAATGGCATGGGATTGGCGGCGGCATTGGCGCTCACCGCCGCCCTGTTTCACGTTCTCAACCACTCATTCTTCAAGAGCCTACTCTTCTTCGGCGCCGGCGCCGTGCTGGTGGCGACGGCCGAATCGGACATGGAGAAACTGGGCGGGCTCATCCATCGGATGCCGTTTACCAGTTTTGCGTTTCTTGTCGGCTGTATGGCAATCTCAGCGCTGCCGCCATTTAACGGCTTTGTCTCGGAATGGCTGGCCTTCCAGGCCGTTCTTCAAAGCCCCGAGCTGCCGCAATGGGGGCTGAAGATCATCATCCCGGCTATCGGTGGCTTGCTGGCATTTTCGGCAGCACTCGCAGCTGCCTGTTTCGTCAAGGCATTCGGCGTGACCTTCCTTGGACGTCCAAGAACGCTGGTCGTCGGGCAAGCACGGGAGGTCGACCGCTTGTCGCTTGCCGCCATGTTCGTGCCGGCCGCATTGTGCCTTCTCGCCGGCATTCTGCCTGGGGTCGTCATGGACAGTCTCGCCCCCGTGACGCTCGCCCTGATCGGCACCAGCATGCCGGTACAGATGGGGGTCCCATGGTTGTCGATCGTACCGATCACTGAGACCCGCAGTTCCTATAATGGCCTGCTCGTCTTCCTGTTCACCGCGTTCTCGGCGTCGCTTACGGCCTATCTCGTCCACCGCTTCGCCTCGCGGGCTCTGCGGCGGGCACCCGCCTGGGACTGCGGCTTTCCCGAGGCCGATCCTGCAACGCAATATACTGCCGGCAGCTTCGCCCAGCCCATCCGGCGGGTTTTCGGGACGCTCGCCTTCCGGGCGCGCGAACAGGTTGATATGCCAGCGCCGGGCGATCTGCGGCCGGCGCGTCTTACCGTCGTATCGCGTGATCTGATTTGGGATGGGCTTTACGTGCCTATCGTAGGCGCCGTTGCGTCTATCGCAGAAAAGCTCAATCACCTGCAATTCCTCACCATCAGGCGCTATCTGAGCCTGGTCTTCCTGGCGCTCGTCTTCCTGCTCCTTGTGCTGGCGCTATGGTCGTGATCTCCGCCCTCCTCGTCCAGGCAGTCCAGATGGCAGCGGTCGTGTTGCTGGCACCGCTGCTGACTGGCTTCATCCGCAAGGTCAAGGCGCGATTGCTGCGCCGGCAGGGGCCATCCGTTGTCCAGCCCTACCGCGACGTCCTGCGGCTTCTGCGCAAGGAAGTGGTACTGGCAGAGAATGCGTCCTGGCTGTTCCGGGTAGCCCCTTATCTGATTTTCGCTGTCACCTGGGTTGCTGCGGCGATCATTCCGACCTTCGCGACGGGGCTCATGTTCAGCTGGACCGCAGACCTGGTCGCCATCATTTCCCTGCTTGGCAGCGGGCGCTTCTTGCTGGCACTTGCCGGCATGGATGTCGGCACCAGCTTCGGCGGCCTCGGATCGAGCCGCGAGGTTATGATCGCGACGCTTGCCGAGCCGGCGATGCTGCTCATCATCTTTACGCTTGCGCTTGTCGCCGGCTCGAGCCAGCTTTCTACCATCGCCGCCTTCATGACCTCTCCACAAGTGGGGTTACGGGTTTCGCTTGGCATCGCGCTGATCGCTCTGATCATGGTGGCGATTGCCGAAAATGCCCGCATCCCAGTCGACAACCCGGCAACACACCTTGAACTCACCATGGTGCATGAGGCCATGGTGCTAGAATACTCCGGCCGTCATCTCGCGATGATCGAACTGGCCGCCTCTCTCAAGCTGCTGCTCTACATCTCCCTGATCGCCTGCATGTTTGTCCCCTGGAAACTCGCGGTCCCAGGGGCGGGCCTCGCCGCATATCCGGTCGGCCTGCTCGCCTACCTCGCCAAGCTTGCGGTCGGCGGCATGCTGCTTGCCCTGTTCGAAACCGCCACCGCCAAGATGAGGATCTTCCGGGTGCCGGAGTTTCTGGGTGCGGCACTCATGCTTGGCCTGCTCGCCACCCTCCTGCTGTTTGTCTCGAGGAGCCTGTGATGAGCGGTCTTGTTTTCGATATTGCCCACATGCTTGCCGGTGGTCTGGTGCTGGTCAGCATGATGATGCTGTATCAGGATCGCCTTTATGCGCTGCTCAACGTCTTTGCGCTGCATTCGCTTGTGCTGACGCTGTCGGTGGCCTGGCAAGCTTTCGTCCAGGATGCTCCACATCTCTACCTGACGGCGGCGATTGCGCTTGTCTTCAAGGCCGTCATCATCCCCGTGGCGCTCCACCGCATGATCCGGCAACTCGGCATCCACCGTGAGATCGAGACCGTCGTCGGCATCGGCCCGACAATGCTGGCCGGTATCGGACTTGTCGCACTGGCGATGGTGGTCATGCTGCGCGTCACGCCTGAAGCCAATCCTTTGGCGCGCGAAGATCTTGCCTTCGCGTTGTCAGTCCTGCTGCTCGGGCTGCTGGTGATGGTCACGCGCCGCAATGCCGTCAGCCAGGTCGTCGGGTTCATGTCGCTCGAGAACGGGCTGGTGCTCGCTGCGACCGGCGCAAAGGGCATGCCGCTGGTCGTCGAGATCAGCGTCGCCTTCTCGATCCTGATCGCCTTCATCGTCATCGGCGTCTTCCTGTTTCGCATCCGCGAACGGTTCGACACCGTCGATGTCCGTGCGCTCGATGATTTCAAGGGAAGAAGGCGGAAATGAACGCTTTCTTCCCCGTTCTGGCCTTCGATGCTGTCACGGCCGTTCTTCTGATACCGGTCGTTGCGGCGGCCATGCTGGCGCTCCTGCCCGGCTATCGGCTGACGGCCCGGCTGAACGTCGTCGCGAGCCTGCTGACCCTGCTTGCTGCTCTTTCGCTGCTCGTGACCACAAGGCCGATACCGGGACTGTATCTCCTCGTCGACGATCTCAATATCGTCTTCATCGTCCTCAACGCCTTCGTCGGTTTCACCACCAGTATCTTCAGCGCCAGCTACATCGCACATGAACTGGAAACCGGCCGGCTAACGCCCGCGAACCTTCGCTTCTATCACGCCATGTATCAGACCATGATGTTCGGCATGAACCTCGCCTTCGTGTCGAACAATATCGGTCTGATGTGGGTCGCCGTCGAGCTTGCGACGCTGACGACCGTGCTGATGGTTGGCATCTACCGCACGCACGAAGCGCTTGAGGCCGCGTGGAAATATTTCATTCTGGGAAGCGTCGGCATCGCCTTTGCGCTGTTCGGCACCATTCTCGTCTATATGGCGGCACAGCCAGTCGTCGGCGAAGGCTATGACGCCATGGTCTGGACCTTCCTGATCGAGCACGCTGCCGCCTTCGACCCTGCTCTCCTCAATGTCGCCTTCGTATTTCTGCTGCTCGGCTATGGCACCAAGGTCGGTCTTGCGCCGCTGCATGCCTGGCTGCCCGACGCGCACGCCGAGGGGCCGACGCCGATCTCGGCGGTGCTCTCCGGCCTCCTTCTGAATGTCGCGCTCTATGCCGTTCTGCGCTTCAAGATACTGCTTGCCGCCAGTCCCGAGGCGATCGCCCCCGGGCCGTTGATGATGACGATGGGGCTTATATCGCTCGTCTTCGCCGCGTTCATGCTCTATCGCCGCCGCGACATCAAACGCCTGTTCGCCTATTCCTCCATTGAGCATATGGGCATCATCGTCTTTGCCTTCGGCTTGGGCGGGCCGATCGCCAATTTCGCCGGGCTGCTGCACATGGTCATGCACTCGCTCACCAAATCGGCGATCTTCTTTGCCGTCGGCCACATCGCACAGATCAAGGGAACGCAAAGGCTTTCCAGCATTCGCGGCCTCACCGAAACGCATCCGGGACTCGGCTGGGGGCTGGTGATCGGCGTCGTTGCCATTGCCGGCCTGCCGCCGCTGGGAATTTTCATGAGCGAGTTCCTCGTCGTGAGCTCCACCTTTGCCCGTCAGCCCCTGCTCGCCCTTCCGCTCGTCTTCGGCCTTCTGATCGCCTTCGGTGCTTTGTTGCTGCGGCTCACCGGCGTTGCCTTCGGACAGCCGCGCGGCAGCACCGCGCCGGCCGAGGCTTCCTACATACCGATGTATTCCCATCTGGCGCTCGTGCTGGGCGCAGGCATTTACCTGCCGCCGCCGCTGGTCGCCTGGTTCCAGCATATAGCCAACCTTCTTCGATGATAGGGAGAGCCGTTCGATGCCAGCGCTGACCGATCTCATTCTGGAAGGCCATCCGGTTCAACACCATCGCCCCTGGCAACGCGCGACCGTCGATCCAAAGGTCTGGGCATCGGCAACGGCGGCACTCGCGCAAGGGCGCTGGACCTTGCTTGGGCTTTGGGGCGAAACCGCCGCAGTCCACATGGCGCTGCTGGAAGAGCCAACGGGCATGATCGGCTTCATCACTCTGGAAGGATTGGAAGGCGGCTATCCCTCTGTCGCGCAATACCATCCGCCGGCCCTCCGGCTAGAGCGCGCCATCCACGATTTGGTTGGGTTGGTCCCGCAGGGTTTGCCCGATCCGCGCCCATGGCTCGATCACGGCCGCTGGGGCCTGCAGTTTCCCCTGGGCGACCGACTTCCCCCTCCACCCGAAACCGCTCCTTATGCGTTCCTCCGCGCAGAGGGTGACAGCCTGCACCAGATCCCGGTCGGGCCGGTGCATGCCGGCATCATCGAGCCGGGGCATTTCCGCTTCACGGCTAACGGCGAGACGATCGTCCGTCTCGAAGAGCGCCTCGGATATGTCCATAAGGGAATCGAGGCGCTCATGACGGGCGCAAGCCTCGACCGAGCGGTGCAACTTGCTGGACGAACGTCAGGAGACAGCACGGTCGCCTATGCCTACGCGTTTTCGCGGGCGGTCGAGGCCGCCGTGCAGCTTGAGGTGCCACCGCGCGCCATCTGGCTGCGCGCGCTGATGGCCGAGGTCGAACGGCTGGCCAATCATCTCGGCGATATTGGCGCCATCTGCAACGACGCTGCCTTTCCACTCATGCACACGCATTGCGGTGTGCTGCGCGAGCGCTTGCTGCGCGCGGCCGACATCGCATTTGGCCATCGCCTGATGCGGGACCGCATCACGCCCGGCGGCGCTACCGCCGATCTGGAGCACAAGGGAGCGGCTGCTCTGCGGGCTGTGGCCACCGAGATCGGGCAGACCTTCCCGGCACTGGTCGAACTCTACGACAATACCGCCTCGCTTCAGGACCGAACGGTTGGCACCGGTATCCTCAGTCCGGAACTTGCCCACCAGTACGGTGCCGGCGGCTATATCGGGCGGGCCTCCGGGCGCGGATTCGACGCCCGGCGCGCGCTTGGCTACCCGCCCTATAACAGCCTCCTCTTTGAGGTCCCGGTCCTGGGCGAGGGCGATGTCAATGCCCGGGTCTGGATCCGCATTCGCGAGGTGGAACAGTGCCTGTCGCTGATCGCGCAGATCCTGGATCAACTGCCGGCTGGTCCGGTATGCATCGATATTCCGGACATTGCTGAAACACGCGAAGGTCAGGCCCTTGTTGAAGGTTTTCGCGGCGATGTGCTGGTCTGGCTCCGCCTCGCCGAAAACGGCAGGATCGACCGATGCCATCTGCGCGACCCGTCCTGGTTCCAATGGCCGCTTTTGGAAGCTGCGATCGAGGACAATATCGTCGCCGATTTTCCACTCTGCAACAAATCGTTCAACTGTTCCTATTCCGGTCATGATCTCTGAAGGCAGGCACTCATGCGCAAACTCCTCTTCGAAAGCCTGATCCGCGCGCCCTTGACCGAACGCGCTCCTTCCCGCTCGGACGCTGCTATGGAAGAGCTTGCGTCCGCCATCGACAAGGCTGCTCGCCGGCATCTCGGCCGCAGCCTATCGATCCGCGCTGTCGACGCCGGCTCCTGCAATGGCTGCGAACTGGAGATGCACGCTCTTAGCAATGCTTTCTACGACATCGAGCGCTTCGGGATTCGCTTCGTCGCCTCGCCGCGACATGCCGATGTGCTGCTGGTCACCGGGCCGGTAACCGGGAGCATGCGCGAGGCCTTGGAGCGGACATATAACGCCACGCCTGATCCAAAATGGGTTGTCGCTTTGGGTAGCTGCGCGCGCGACGGCGGCTGCTTTGCCGATAGCTATGCCGTTGTAGGCGGGGTTTCGGCAGTCATACCGGTAGATCTCCATCTTCCAGGCTGTCCGCCATCACCGACAGACATCCTCAAAGGTTTGCTCGCGCTGCTCGAACATGTGACTATGGGAACCCGCGCTTCGTGATGGCAATCTCCATTGGTTCGACTTTTCCAAGCTGGGCTTATTGCAATAGGTGCTCGGTTCGTCGCCGCGACAATAACGGTGCTTGTGGCTGTTCGATACCGGATCAATCCACCAACTTCACGACGTCGGTCGCGCAAGAGCAGGCTCAATACCTCCGAAGAAGATCTGACTACGCGCTGGGGTGTAGACGCCGAACCGACAGTTATATCCTCCAGATTTGGCCGTCTGACATCGGCGCCTTCGACTACCGGGACTCCCCTCGCATCGCCGAAGCCGGCTCCGTCAGTTCTTCGGAGCGGCGATGCTCTCCCTCGGGATAAGGCTGCTGCGGATGACGGTACGCACCGCCGGCGCATTCTCTCTCTGGCCAATGGCGCCGAGCAGGAGATCCACCGCCGCGCGCCCCATCTCTTCCACCGGCTGCTTGATCGTCGAGAGCGGCGGAGAGCAGAATTCGCAGACCGGGGAGCCGTCGAAGGAGACGACGGACAGATCACCGGGAATTCTCACGCCTCTCCGCTGGACACGGCTGACAAATGAAATGGCCATGTCGTCGCTGGTTGCGATGACTGCCGTCGGCCTTTCGGTCAACTCGGCGAAATCGTCCGCTGCCTGGACGCCGATGTCGAAGCCGTGCTGGTAATCGAGATGGCCGCCCGAGCGACGCACCGAGCCCTCCGACAATCCTGCCGCCACGAGCGCCTCGAGCACGCCGCCATAACGCTCGACATCGTGATAGTTGCCTTCAGGCCCCGCAAGATAGAAGAACCGTCTATGACCCAATCGGATCAGTTCGGCCGTGACGTCGCGCACGGCCTCGCGGTCGTTTGTAATCACGCTCTGCAGGCCGGCATCGCTCATGTCGAGCAGCATCGACACGATCGGCAGGCCGGAATTTGCCAGCGAGCGCCCGTCGACCTCCGGGAGCTTCGACGACAGGATGATGGCGCCGCGCACGCTCCCGCCAAAAGCGAGGTCGAGAATATGCCGTTCGGAAATCTCGTCGCGATCGAGGTTGGCGATCATCAGGTTGTAGCCGCCCTGGATCAGCGATTTGTTGATGCTCTGCAGCACCTGCGGAATGATCTGGGAAGCGCCGTAGTAGAGCGATCCCGGCAGGATGATCATAATGATATTGGATTTGCCGACCCTGAGGCCGCGCGCCATGGCGTTCGGCGTGTAGCCCAGTTGCCTGGCTGCAGCATTGATCTTGGCGCGCGTCTTCTCGTTGACCCGTCCGGGATTGGCGAGCGCTCGGCTGACTGTCGATATCGCAACGCCGGCGAGCCGCGCGACATCGGCCATCAATGCACCCGATGACTCCTCTCCCACCACATCCTTGTTTTTGTTCATGTTTATTTCGGTCTCCCGGATGCTTCGATTTGCAACTCTAAGGCAGGCGGCGATTTATAGCAAACGTTTGCCAAAAACCGCTTGCTTAAAAAACCGGCTTGGCTATTATCTAGTCATGGCAAACGATTGCCATCACTTAATGCTTGAAAATCATGGCTTATTGGATGCGGAAGGGCTCTTCCGCACGCGGGTAGGTCGTGCCTCGATAAATGGACAGGTTATGGCTACTGACAGGCTGCGCTTCGGCGTCGATCTCGTGACATTCTTCCATCCGGGCTTCTGGGGCGTCGACAGCCATGATGCGATCGTCGGCTATGCCCGCGCCGAGCCGTGTGCCTTCTGGGACAAGATTCTCGACAGCGTCCAAGCCTCCGGCGTCACCGGTGTCGAGCTGACCTTCTCTCCCTTCAACTGGCAGGACGCGATCAAGACCTACGGTTCCGTCGACGCCTTCGCAGCCGAGCTGGCAAAACGGGGCCTGACGCTGTGCAGCGGCTTCTTCGCGGAACTGGAGGCGGCCGGTGACTTCGCTGAGCCCGAGGCGCAGCGCGCGCTGATCGACAAGGCGGAACGATATGCCGATTTCCTGAAAGCCTGCGGCAGCGACATCATGGTGATCGGCGCCCCCTTGCGCCAGACGCTCGGCGCCCAGCCGGTGCAATTCCACGATTTCGACCGCGCCAAGGTGATCGCCGATTTCCTGAACCGGCTCGGCGCGACCCTCTATGCGAGGGGCGTGCGGCTTGCGCTGCACACCGAGGCGCACTCGATCTTTGCCGCCGCGCGCGACGTCGATCTGATGATGCTGCTCACCGATCCGGCCTATGTGCACATGTGCCCGGACACGGCCCATATCATCGTTGCCGGCTCCGATCCAATCCAGCTCGTCGATCGTCATCACGAGCGCATGATCATCGCCCATTGGAAGGATGCGATCGGTCCTATGCCCGCCGACACACCGATCGACAAACATATCCATGAACGCCACCAGCCCTATTTCTGCAGCTTCGGCCTCGGACGGGTCGATTGGCCGGCCTGGATTCGGCTGCTGCGCGACCGGGCCTATGAAGGCTGGGCGATCCTCGAACTCGATGCCGCGCCCGATCCCGTCCGCGACATCGCCAACGGGCTCACGCTCGTCCGGCAGGCGCTCCTGCCGATCTATCGCTGACAGTCATTCCCGAGACAACAAAACGCCCCGCAAAGAGGGCATTTTCAAGAGGTGGAACAATGAAGAACATGATGAAGCTTTTTCTAGCCGGCGTGGCATTCGCCGGCCTATCTGCCTCGGCTCATGCCGAGGACAAGCCGACGATCGAGATCATGTCATCCTGGACGTCGGGCGGCGAAGCGGCTGCCCTCAACGTTATCAAGACCGAGTTCGAAAAGCGCGGCGGCGTCTGGAAGGATTCCTCGATCGCCGGCTTCGGCGCGGCCGATGCCGCCTTCCAGAACCGTCTCGTCGCCGGTGACGCGCCGGGCGCCAAGCAGGGCGTCATCGGTCTCGCTGCCGCCGATTTCATCAACCAGGGCCTGTTCAATCCGATCGACGACGTGGCCGCCGCCGGCAAATGGGCCGACGCCCTGCCGAAATCGATCCATGATCTCATCACCTATGACGGCAAGGTCTATCTTGCGCCGACCGGCGCCCATGGCGAAAGCTGGATCTTCTATTCGAAGGAAGCCTTTGAGAAGGCCGGCATATCGCAAGAACCCAAGACCTGGGACGAGCTCTTCGCCGATCTCGACAAGATGAAGGCTGCCGGCATCGTTCCGGTCGCCTGGGGCGGCCAGCCCTGGCAGCAAACCAAGGTCTTCAACATGATCCTGCTCTCGCAGGTGGGGATCGACAGCTTCCTGAAGATTTATGTCGATAAGGACAAGAGCCCGGCATCCGTCGAAGGCGTGAAGAAGACCCTTGAGATCCTCGGCAAGCTGCGTGGCTATGTCGATGCGGGTGCAGCCGGCCGCAACTGGAACGACGCGACCGCCATGCTGATCACCGCCAAGGCTGGCGTGCAGTTCATGGGCGACTGGGCCAAGGGCGAATTCACCGTTGCCGGCAAGGAGCCGGGCAAAGACTATGGCTGCATGATCGTGCCGGAGTCGAAGGGCATGGTCTACATCGCCGACGCCCTCTGGTTCCCGAAGACCGGCAAGGCTGAGACCGATAAAGCACAGAAACTTCTCGCCGAAGTCGTCATGGACCCGGCTATCCAGGTCGAATTCGCCCTCAAGAAGGGTTCGGTTCCGATGCGCTCCGACGTCGACAAGTCGAAACTGGACGTCTGCGCCCAGAAGGGTGTCGAGCTGATGGCCGCGGGTGCGATCGTGCCGGATCAGGCAATCGTGCTGACGCCCCAGCAGGTTGGCGCGCTCGACGACTTCGTCGACGAGTACTGGAGTGGCGGCTCGAAGGATACGGCCGCCGCGGCCGACAATTTCTTCGCCATCTTCGAGTAGGATAGCGCCTGTGGCGTCGGCCTGATGTCGACGCCACAGCTGCCGGCCGCCGCCTCGCGCGGGCGGTGCGAGCCCTGCTTTCTACCTGTCAACGAGCTGGCCGATGTCCATCAAACGCAAGCCCAATCTTTCCGCGACCATCGCCCTGCTACCGACATGGTTTGTTGCGGTCGTGGTCTTCATCGGCACCATGGCCTGGTCGATCCGGCTGTCCTTCACCAATTCGACGCTTTTTCCGTCCTCGACTTATGTCGGCTTGGCGCAGTATTCGAAGCTCTTCTCTTCCGCCAAGTGGCTGGCCTCGCTGCAAAACGTGTTGATCTTCGGCGTCCTTTACGTCGCAGGCTGTTTGCTGCTCGGCTTCCTGCTGGCCGCGGCGCTGGACCGCAAGATCCGCTTCGAAAGCGCCTTCAGGACCATATTCCTCTATCCCTACGCCATGTCCTTCGTGGTGACCGGGCTGATCTGGCAATGGATGCTCAATCCGACGCTTGGCATCCAGGCGAGTGTGCGCTCGCTCGGCTGGGAAAGCTTCGTCCTCGACTGGGTGGTCAATCGCGACATGGCGATCTATGCGCTGGTGCTTGCCGGCGTATGGCAGGGTGCGGGGCTCGTCATGGTCATTGCGCTCGCCGGCATGCGCGGCATCGAAGGCGAGCAATGGAAGGCGGCGCGGATCGACGGCATTCCCGTCTGGCGGATCTATGTCTCGATCATCCTGCCCCAGCTCGGGCCTGCGCTGGCCGCGGCCGGCATGCTGCTCGCCATGGGCGTGATCAAGACCTATGACATTGTCGTCGCCATGACCAATGGCGGCCCCGGCAATGCGACGGAGGTGCCGGCGAAATTCATCATGGACAATCTGTTCGGGCGCCAGAACCTCGGCCTCGCCACGGCTGGCGCGACGGTGCTTGTCCTCGGCGTGATCATCGCAGTCGTCCCGTTCCGCTATGCGATGCACATACGTGGCAAAGCAAAGGGGGCTTCGTGATGGCCCGCTCTCACCCGAATGGCCCGAAGCCGGCACAGATCACCGCCGGGCGCATCGGCCTCTATGCCTTCCTTGTCGTCGCAGCGCTTTTCTTCCTTCTGCCTCTCTACACCATGGTCGTCACCTCGCTGAAGTCCATGGACGAAATCCGGCTCGGGCAGATCTTTGCCCTGCCAGGCACGCTCGATTTCTCCGCCTGGGCAACTGCCTGGTCGGGCGCCTGCATGGGAACCGTCTGCGTCGGCATTCGCAGCGGCTTCTGGAATTCGGTGGCGATCACCCTTCCCTCGGTCGCGCTCTCGGTCTTCATCGGCGCCGTCAACGGCTATGCGCTGTCGCTTTGGCGGCCGCGCGGGGCAAACCTGCTTTTTGGCCTGCTGATGGCCGGTGGCCTCATCCCCTACCAGATTTTCCTCTATCCGATGGTCCGAGCGATGGCGAATATCGACCTCTATAATTCGCTCGCCGGTATCATTCTCGTGCATATCATCTTCGGCCTGCCGCTGGTGACGCTGCTCTTCCGCAACTATTTCGTCAGCGTGCCGGAGGAACTGTGCAAAGCGGCGCGCGTCGACGGCGCGGGCTTCTGGCGCATCTTTTTCGAGATCATGCTGCCCATTGCCGTGCCGATGGTCGTGGTGGTGTCCATGCTGCAGTTCACCGGCATCTGGAACGACTTCCTGCTCGGTCTCGTCTTTGCCGCGCGCGACAACCTGCCGATGACCGTGCAGCTCAACAATATCGTCAACACCACCATGGGCGAGCGGACCTACAACGTGAACATGGCGGCGACGATCCTCACCGCCATCGTTCCGCTTGCCATCTATTTCCTGTCCGGCCGCTGGTTCGTGCGCGGCATCGCGGCCGGCGCAGTCAAGGGGTAACGCTTCCATGCAATCTGCCGTCTCCGTCAAGGATCTGAAGATCGCTTATGGCGACCATACGGTGATCGAGAAGATGTCGATCGATATCGCGCCGCGGGAGTTCCTGGTGCTGCTCGGCCCCTCCGGCTGTGGCAAGTCCACGCTTCTGAACGCCATTGCCGGTCTCCAGGACATCACATCAGGCGAGGTCTGGATTTCAGGCAAGAACGTCAGCTGGGAGGAGCCGAAGGACCGCGGCATCGGCATGGTCTTCCAGTCCTACGCGCTCTATCCGCGTATGTCGGTCCGCAAGAACCTCTCCTTCGGACTTCGCGTCGCCGGCCTGCCGAAGGCCGAAATCGAGGCTCGTGTTTCCCGTACCGCAGCGCTTCTTCAGCTCGACAAGCTGCTCGACCGGCGTCCGGCCGAGCTTTCCGGCGGCCAGCGCCAGCGTGTCGCCATCGGCCGGGCGCTGGTGCGTGAAGTGGATGTCTTCCTGTTCGACGAACCACTGTCGAACCTCGATGCCAAGCTGCGCAACGAATTGCGCGTCGAGATCAAGAAGCTGCACCAGCGCCTCGGCAACACGATGATCTACGTCACCCACGACCAGGTCGAGGCCCTGACCCTGGCCGACCGCATCGCCATCATGCGCGACGGCGTCATTCAGCAGCTCGCCTCGCCGGCCGAGATCTACCGCCGTCCGGCCAATCTCTTCGTCGCCGGCTTCATCGGCGCTCCGGCAATGAATTTCGCCGAGGGCCGGATCGAGCGCGGCAACGGCGCGCTGGTCTTCCAGAGCAAGGAGCTCACTGTCGATCTATCCGCTTATTCCTTTCGAGCGGACGCAGCGGAAGGACCGGCAACGCTCGGCTTTCGCCCGGAACACCTTGTGCTCGATGGCGCCACGAGCGGCCTGCCCACCATTCCGGGCCGTGTGTCCGTCGTCGAGCCGATGGGTTCGGACGCCGTCGTCTGGTTCGACTGGGCAGACCAGAGCCTGTCGCTCCGGCTGATGGGCGATGTCACCCTTGAGTCCGGCGATGCCGTGGCTCCCGGGCTCGATATCGCCAAGGCATCCCTCTTCGGCGCTGACGGATCGCGGCTGTGACGCGCCATCCCTTTGTTTTCCCGCAATTCCGGACGCCTTTCGCGCCGTTTTGAGGATTGCTTCAGGACAGGATTTGAAAAGACATGTCTGAGATCGTCTATGATGCGCTGGTGATCGGCTCCGGCGCGGCGGGTTCCTTTGCGGTAAAGGAACTGACGGCACAGGGACTGCAGGTGCTGCTGCTCGAGGCCGGCCCGGCCGTCGGGCCGAAGGATTTCGATCCCGCGCGCAAGAAGGCGCCGGCAAGCAGCATCAATATCTGGGAGCGCGCGCGGGCCACCCTCAAGGGCCAGCCGATCCAGGCGCGCGCAGCCTTTTTCACCGAGCGCTTCAGCCACTTCTTCGTCAACGACCGCAAGAATCCCTATACGACGCCGAAGGGCGAACCCTTTCTTTGGATCCGCGGCCGCCAGGGCGGCGGGCGGCTCCACAGTTTCGGCCGGGTGCTGCTGCGCTGGACCGACGACGATTTCAAGATCCGCTCGCGCGCCGGAAAGGGCGTGGACTGGCCGGTCTCCTATGACGAGCTGGTTCCTTTTTACGACGAGGTAGAGGCCTATCTCGGGCTCTACGGCAACAAGGACAACGTGGCCACGCTGCCGGACGGCATCTATGCGAAGCCGGCAAGCCTGACGCCCGCCGAACAGATCTTCAAGCAGGCGGTCGAAAACCGCTGGCCGGAAAGGCACGTCGTCTCCTGGCGCTACATTGCGCCCGACGCCGACCGGATGCCGCGACCGCTGCGAGAAGCAAAGGCGACCGGCCAGTTGACCGTCCGCTACGACGCCGTCGTTCGCCGCATCACCACGGATGAGAAGACCGGCCGCGCCACCGGCGCGGAATACATCGATCGCAACACGGGCGCGGTATTGACGGCGCGCGCCGCGACGGTGGTGCTTTCGGCCTCGCCGATCGAGAGCGTGCGGCTGCTGTTGAATTCGGCTTCGGCGAAACATCCGGATGGGCTCGGCAACAGCTCGGGGGCCCTCGGTCGCTATTTCATGGACCAACTGCCGTGCCTCGCCTTCGGCTCCTTTTCGAAGGCGAAGGGTTGGGCGCCCGACGACTCCGCGCCGACCGACCCGTTCTACAATCCGTCCGGCGGGATCTTCATTCCCCGCTTCGAAGAGGGCGATGCCGCCCGCGGCGATTTCGACTACCAGGGAAGCGTCGGGCGCGCGCCGGTCTTCGGGGACAGAGATGCGCGTCTCGCATTCTTCGGTTTCGGCCGCATGCTGCCCTATGCCGACAACCGCATCACGCTCGATGTCAGGCGTAGGGATGCCTGGAACATCCCCGTGCCGCATATCCGCTGCGTCATGCAGGAGGAGGAGCAGGCGCTGCTCAGAAAGCAGGAAGAAACGCTGATCGCCATGATCAAGGAGGTCGGCGGCGACCTCGAATTCATCGGCTCGCCCACCGGCCTCAAGGAAATGGGCAAGGGCGCCTTTCCCGAAGCCGACGCCTTCAGCCGCTTCATGTTCCGCAAATGGTTCCGCAAGACCATGTGCATGGGCGCTGCAATCCATGAGACGGGCGGCGCGCGTATGGGCGAAAACCGGCAAGCTTCTGTGCTCAATCCCTACAACCAGGTCTGGGATTCCCCGAACCTCATCGTCACCGACGCCAGCGCCTTCCCCGGCAGCGGCATCGCCGGCACCACGCTCACCGTCATGGCCCTGACGATCCGCGCCTGCCGAAATCTTGTCGACCAGTACCGGACAGGACGGCTGTAGCCGCGCTTGGAACGAGGGACCCGGGTAAACCGTTTCAGCCTTCGATCAGTGGTCGTCATATAAACTTCGCACTGACGTGCTCCTGTCAACAAAAGCAGGAAGGGAAACCCATGTCGCAAACACATCAGGACCAGCTCAACCGCATAAAGGCCGAGATTGCCGACAGCTTCGATGAAGAGCTGGAAATGCAGATGGAGGAAGACCGGCTGGATGATCTGGTCGCCGAAGGAATGTCGGAACCGGCCGAGCAGACGATCGAGCGAAAGACCTACTTCCGCGAACTTTTCCGGCTGCAGCATGAACTGGTGCGATTGCAGGATTGGGTTCAGCATAAGAAGCTGAAGGTGGTGGTGCTGTTTGAAGGCCGGGATTCGGCTGGCAAGGGAGGCGCGATCAAGCGCGTAACCCAGCGGCTCAATCCGCGCGTTTGCCGGACGGTCGCGCTGCCCGCGCCCACCGAGCGGGAACGTCATCAATGGTATTTCCAGCGTTATGTCCCGCATCTTCCGACCGCCGGCGAAATGGTGCTCTTCGACCGAAGCTGGTACAATCGCGCCGGTGTCGAGCGCGTCATGGGGTTCTGCACCCCTGATGAACTCGAGGAGTTTTTCCGCTCGGTGCCTGAATTCGAACGGATGCTCGTCCGTTCCGGCATCGTGCTGATCAAGTACTGGTTTTCGATCACCGACGAGGAGCAGGAATTCCGCTTCAAGATGCGCATCCACGATCCGCTGAAGCAATGGAAGCTCTCACCGATGGATATGGAAAGCCGTGTCCATTGGGAGGAATACACCAAAGCCAAAGAAGAAATGCTGGTACGGACACACACGGAGGACGCACCCTGGTGGGTGGTACAGGCGGTGGACAAGAAACGCGCGCGTTTGAACTGCATTGCCCATCTTCTCGATCAGATCCCTTATGAGGACGTTCCGAAACCGGAGATCCAGTTGCCGGACCGCATCCGTCACGCTGATTACAACAGGGCGCCAGTTCCGACTGAAATGCTCGTGCCGGAGCGCTATTGACGGCGTAGCCGCAAAGGCGGCCCTAACTCGGAATCGATTTAGGGGTTGCTACGCTACGCCACGGAAGAGCGTGGCATAGCGTCGGATCGCCGGCGACCTTCAGGCGGCGACGTCAGCGATGCGGTTCAATTCCGAGACGGCGTCATCCGGCAGCACGAGTCCGGCGGCGGCGAGGTTCTCCCTGAGATGGCCGACGGACGACGTGCCTGGGATCAGCAGGATGTTTTCCGCGCGACGCAGCAGCCAGGCGAGCGCCACCTGCATAGGCGTGGCATTGAGTCGTGCGGCGACATCGGACAGGGTGGAAGATTGGAGCGGACTGAACCCGCCGAGCGGGAAGAATGGTACATAGGCAATGCCGTCGCGCGCGAGGTTGTCGATCAGGGCGTCGTCGGCCCGATGCGCCAGATTGTACTGGTTCTGCACGCAGACGATCTCGGTGATCCCACGCCCTTCGGTGATCTGCTTGGATGTGACGTTGCTCAGCCCGACGTGACGCACCAGGCCTTGCCGCTGAAGATCGGCCAGCACCGTCAGCGGTGCTTCGATCGACCCTTCGGCCGGGCCGTGCACGTTGAACATGATCCTCAGATTGACGACATCAAGCACATCGAGGCCGAGATTGCGGAGGTTGTCGTGTACTGCCTCCGTCAGCTCTTCGCGCGAGAAGGCCGGAATCCACGATCCATCCGCGCCGCGTCGGGCGCCGATCTTGGTGACGATAACGAGATCGTCGCGATAGGGATGCAGCGCCTCGCGGATGATCTGGTTGGTGACGTGCGGGCCATAGAAGTCGCTGGTATCGATGTGGTTTACGCCGCTCGCGATCGCCTCTCGCAGCACAGCCAAGGCCGCGCCATGATCTCTGGGCGGGCCAAACACGCCAGGTCCGGCAAGCTGCATGGCGCCATAGCCGAGCCGCTTCACGCTGCGGCCGCCGAGGTTGAACGTGCCGGACTGATCGGTAATGGACATGATCTAATTCCTTTCAAGAGATGACGCCAAGATAGGCCCCAAGATAAGCCCAAGATAAGCATGGTTGGCGCGTGTGAAAATTGGCTATAATCAGCACAGGCTGTGCGGAGTGGCGAACAGTGAAAGCAGATCTGGGTGAT
This sequence comes from Rhizobium sp. WSM1274, assembly GCF_025200775.1. Taxonomy (NCBI): domain Bacteria; kingdom Pseudomonadati; phylum Pseudomonadota; class Alphaproteobacteria; order Hyphomicrobiales; family Rhizobiaceae; genus Rhizobium; species Rhizobium sp. WSM1274. The sequence continues at coordinate 286,511 of NZ_CP104141.1, forward strand.
CTCAATGCCTTCGTTGCCGTGGCGCGTGCCGGGGGTTTTCGCGAGGGCGCGCGCATCAGCGGCAGCAGCGCCTCCTTCCTCAGCGAAGCGGTGCGTCGCCTCGAGGCCCAGCTCGGCGTCAGGCTCCTCAACCGGACGACACGCAGCGTTGTCCCGACCGAAGCGGGCAAGGGCTTGCTGGAGCGGCTCGGCCCTGCTTTGAGCGAGGTGGAGTCTGCCCTCGACGTCGTCAACGGATTTCGCGACAGGCCGGCCGGTGCGTTGCGCCTCAATGTGCCGGTCAGCGCGGCGCGGCTGGTGCTGCCCGCCATCGTTCCACCGTTCCTCGCCGCCTATCCCGATATTCGGCTGGAGGTGATAACCGACGAGAGCTTTGTCGACGTGATCGCGGCCGGCTGCGACGCCGGCATCCGCTATGATGAGCGGCTGGAGCAGGACATGATCGCGATACCGATCGGGCCACGCGTCCAGCGCTTTGCCATTGCAGCCTCCCCCAATTACCTCGATCGCCGTGGCCGGCCGCAACATCCGAGCGAGCTGCTTGGCCATGCCTGTCTGTTGGGTCGCTTTTCCAGTGGTGCGATGACGGCTCCGTGGGAGTTTGAGCGCGATGGTGAGATCGTGCGGGTCGATCCGACGGGCCCGCTGATCGTGCGGGTCGGCGGAGCGACCGACTTGGCCGTCGATGCAGCGATATCGGGAACAGGGATCGTCTGCCTCTTCGAGGACTGGTTGCGCCCGCATCTCGACAGCGGCGTGCTCGAGCCCATCCTCGAACCGTGGTGGCAGCGCTTCTCGGGGCCATTCCTCTACTATCCCGGACGGCGTCTGGTGCCGGCGCCGCTCCGTGCGTTCATCGATTTCGTCAAGGCATCAGCCAATCAGGCTTGATGTTTTTCGGCCAGAGGGAACGTCGTTGAGCGCTTCTATGCGTTAGAGTGTGACCTCGGCATTGTCGCCCATGTCAGGTTTGCTGTTCGAGACCGCGGCGGCGGCCATCTTGATATAACTGATGATCGTGCCCGGGCTGTCCCAATATTCGGCCGAAGACGGGGTCATCTTGAGGATGCGGATGGAAGGATCGTCGGGATTATCCCACCAGGCCTTTGCCGGCGTCGCCCACAATTCCCTGATCTTCTCCCGGTCGTTCTGCACCTCGGCCGTCCCCGATACGGAAACATATTTCTGTCCCTTGGTGTCGGCAAAGGCCAGGCACACGTTTGGCCAGCGGGCGATCTCATCGTCCTTGTGACTGCTGACATCCGTCAGAAAATAGATCGCATTCTCGATCTGCGCGGTATAGGCGGACATCGGGCGCGCTTTGAGATCGTCGCCGCTGCGGGTCGTCAGCATGCAAAACCCGATCTTGTCGATCAACTCCCATACCCGCGTCGCATCGTCATGCTCTGTCATCGTCATCTCCATCTGTGCAAAAGACGAAGGAACCATCTGCCGAGGCCGATGTTCCGAATGGGCGGTCTATTCAGCCAATTCCCTGAAGGTGATAGAATAACGCAGGCGATCGACGGGCGGGATGGAATGTTCCCAGAGCGTTCTTGAAGCGCCAGCCATGAGATAGGCCGAGCCGGGTTCAAGGACGAGCGATCGCCGCTGCCATTTGGCACCGTCACGCCGCCTGAGTCTGAAGGTGCAAGACGAGAGCAAGGAGACACCGACGACCCGGCCGAAGACCGATTTGTCCTTGTGCCAGCCGATCGGAGCACCCGGGCCATACTCGGTGACCAGCGCTTGCACGAGCGCATCGGGCTCGATGCCGGCGAAGCGCGCCACCACTTCGCGAGTGGGAAGCAGCACCGACGGCATCGCATCGGCTCTTCTGACACGCTGGCTGTCGAAGTCGTATTTCCAGCCGAAGGAAACCGTCCTGCGCTTGCCCTCAAACCCATGAAAGTCGAAGGCTTTGAAGGCAAGGGTCGGCATTGCCTCCAGAACCGTGCGCTGAAGATCCGGACGAACGATGTCAGCAGAATATCGGAACCCCTCAGGGAGCGCCCCGTCGGCCGCACGAAAGAGATCCTCCTGCACGATGATGCTCACTGCGCTCGTGCCTCAATGGACGCTTGGGGTTTTCATGACCATCGCGAAGTCTTCGGCGACCAGTTCGCTGACGGCGATGAGGATTTCCTCCCGGGAAAAGCCCGATGTCAGAGCGCGCTGGATCAGATCCTGCAGATCCGGGTCCACCACATCGCGGCAATCCTCGAGGCGTTCCTCGGAAACGGTGAGGCTATTGAGTTCGTCCATTGTCTGTCCTTTCGGGGAATGTACCCACTGAAGTCCGGCAAAAGCCGGTTGGGAATGGGTTGCTAGCGGGAAGTGGCGACCCGCTTCGGCCCGGCAAGCAGGCCTTCACGCTGCATCTTCTTTCGTGCAGCCTTGCGCTGACGGCTGATCGCCTGCGCCTTTTCCCTGACGCGCCGTTCGGACGGCTTTTCATAAGTGCGCCGTTCCTTCATTTCACGGAACAGTCCTTCGCGCTGCATTTTCTTTTTCAAGACCCTGAGCGCTTGATCGACATTATTGTCTCTGACGAGTACCTGCATTTCAAGTTCTCCTTGTTTGGGTGGTGCGACGATCGCCGCTCAGCCGAGCTGCTCGGCGATCAGAGCCCGCAATTCGCGGCGGGTGAGAAGGCAGGGAAACGGCTTCCAGCTCCCAGCAACGCGGCGGACAGCCTCGTCATTCTCACGCGGTCTCGCCGCCGCAACCGCGGTGGCTGTATTTATGTGGTTCAAAAAGAAATCCTTTGCCGATCTAGGCCGGCGTCATCGATTGTTTGTGGGATTGCCCGTCACGCAGCCATAACGGCGCGTACGGATGTACAAGCGTTTCAATCATGGGCCAGCAACGGCTTAGATTTCCGCTTGATCGGGTATTTCCGCAACATAGGTATCGGCGGGTAAAATTGCAACGGATGGCCCGGGTGGCATGGCGCAGGCATCGCTAATCGCCTTTAGATATACTCAGTGCCGTTTTATTCAAGTTAATCGGGTATAGATTTTGTCAAATTTTCTTCAATTTGGCTTGAAAGTGACATTGATCCGCCGAAATGGAAGCAACGGGGGAGATTGGTTTCGAAATTAACCTTCTGTTAAGTAGGCCATTGACTTGTAGTATTAATGGGTTGTTAAAGGAGCCGCTCGCTGAGGTCAAAATTGACCCGCCAATAAACAATTTGAGGAGAGAGCTATGGCTTCGCCGATACATGCAACTGATGATAGTGCAACATTTAAAGAAACCGACGTTATTTCCGGAAATCTGCTTTCCAACGATTCCTCCGACAACGGCCACCTGTTCCTGCGCGCCTTCGATGGCGCGAGCGTTGGCGCCAAGGCCGGCAACAGCCAGGTCACCGAGATCCAGGGCGACTACGGCACCTTCTTCGTCAAGCCCGATGGCAGCTACACCTATGTCCTGAGCGACGCTGCCAAGATCGGCTTCACCAATGGTGAACTGCTTCAGGAGAAGGTTTCCTACAAGATCTCCGACGGCAGCGGTCATACCGATGTCGGCCTGTTCACGCTGAACATCCAGGGCGTAACCCAGGTAAAGCCTATTGCTGTCGACGACCACTACAGCTTCACCGAGGGCGACGCCATCGGCGGCAACGTTCTGGACAACGACATTGCCGGCGACAACGGCAAGCTCTTCCTTCGTCAGTTCGACGGCACGAACGTCAGCGCCAAGAGCGGCCTCGACGCTGTTACCGACATCGTCGGCGACCATGGCGTTTTCCACGTCAAGCCGAATGGCGAATTCACCTACACGCTGACGGAAGACCTGGCTGCCGGCCAGAACGTCACGGAAACCGTCCAGTACTACAAGATCTCCGATGGCCAAGGCCACACGGATGCTGGCGTTCTGACGCTCAACATCACGGGCACCGACGCTCATCTTGCTTGATCAGCAGCAATAAATCGGTGAAACACAACGCCCGCCGCGCAATCGGCGGGCGTCTTCGTGTATCCGCTTGTCACATCAGCCGGTCTGCAATGCGGCATAATACTTTTTAGCTAGTTCTTATAAATGCCGGCGTGGCGTAGTCTCGATGTTCGGAGGACACGACGTTGACCGAACACATCGAACCCAGGCAGATCGAAACAGACGATCTGACGAAAGTCTGGTCCGTGACGGAGTTTTGTGGGCGTCACCATATAGATGCCGAGGAACAAGCGCTGCTGCTCAAACTTTTCGGGCCGTTCGCGACCGCCTCCGAGCTGATCCACAATGCCAAGCGCGCCCCAAGATTTAGATAGGGGGCGCTCGACCTAGTGGCCTGCTTGGGACGCCTGTGGGCTCCGACTCGCGACGCTAGGCTTGCTTTCCGGCCACCTCACGTCCGGCACGTATCACTGCGCCTGTGGTGATATCGAACTTCTTGTAAACGTCATCGATTTTGCCGGATGATCCGAATTCATGCATGCCGACGAATACGCCGTCCAAGCCGAGATAGCGATCCCAGGAATCCTGCACGGCTGCTTCGACGGCGACCCTGGCTCGGCTGTCGCCCAGCACCGATTTCTTATAGGCGGCATCCTGCTTCTCGAACAGCAGCCTGCACGGCATCGAAACCACGGCCGTGCGAATACCCTCGTCCTGCAGCACCGAGCGGGCTTCGACCGCCAGATGCAGTTCCGAGCCGGAGGCAAGGATCGTCAGTTGCCGCTCGCCGCCTTCAGCTTCCTGGAGAACGTAGGCTCCCCTTGCCGAGCGGTTCTCGTCGGACGGGTCGCGGCGTAAAAGCGGCATTGGCTGGCGGGACAGAGCAATCAGTGCTGCCTGCCGCGGCGCATCCATGACCGCCTCCCAGCACTCGGCCGTTTCGATCGGATCGCCCGGGCGATAGACGGCGAGCCGAGGAATGGCGCGCAATGCGCTCAGATGTTCGATCGGCTGATGTGTCGGCCCGTCCTCGCCCAATCCGATCGAGTCATGTGTCATCACGAAGATCGAACGCACCTCCATTATCGCCGCGAGCCGGATCGCCGGGCGGCAATAGTCGGAAAATGTCAGGAACGTGCCGCCATAGGGAATAAGCCCCCCATGCAGCGCCAAGCCGTTCATCGCTGCCGCCATGCCGTGCTCGCGGACACCATAGTGGAGATAGGATCCGCCATATTCGCCGGGCTTGATCTCGACCTGGCTCTTGGCCTTGGTGTTGTTCGAAGGCGTCAGATCCGCCGAGCCGCCAAGAAGCTCGGGGATCGCATCGAAGAGATGGTTGAGCACGATGCCACTCGCCTGGCGGGTGGCGAGATCCTTTTCGGAGTCCGACAGTTCCCGCTTTGCCGCAGCAATGGCGGCGCGCCAGCCGGATGGAAGCTCTCCTTTTATCCGCCGCTCGAAATCGTCTCGCTTACCCGGCGAAGCAGTCTGGACGCGGACCGCCCAGGCCATCCGCGCCGACTGCCCTTTCGCGCCGATCTTTCGCCAGTCGCTCAGAAGCGTTTCCGGTATTTCGAAGGGCGGCGACGTCCAGCCGAGGATCTTGCGGGCGCCGGCGATCTCGTCTTCGCCGGGTGCGTCGCTATGGGCCTTCTGCGTTCCCGCCCTGGTCGGGAAACCGAAGCCGATGATGGTTTTGCAGGCAATCATAGACGGCCGATCGGTCACCTTCTGCGCTTCGATGATTGCGGCGCGGATCGCATCGGTATCGTGACCGTCGATTTGCTGGACGTGCCAGTTCGCCGCGCGGAAACGCGCCGGGTGGTCGTCGGATTCAGCAAGGCTGGTCGCACCGTCGATCGAGATCGAGTTGTCGTCCCAGAAGGCGATGAGTTTTCCGAGTTTCAGATGTCCGGCAAGCGATATCGCCTCGTGGCTGATGCCTTCCATCAGGCAGCCGTCACCCAGAAAGACGTAGGTGTGGTGATTGACCAGGTTGTCGCCGAACGAGGCGTTCATAATCCGCTCGCCGAGTGCGAGACCGACAGAATTTGCAATCCCCTGCCCCAACGGACCGGTCGTCGTTTCGATGCCGGCGGCATGGCGATATTCGGGGTGACCCGCGGTGCGGCTGTCGATCTGCCGGAAGCGTTTGATCTCTTCGATGGTCATGTCCTTGTAGCCCGTCAGGTAAAGCAGGCTGTAGAGCAGCATCGAGCCGTGACCGTTGGAAATGACGAAGCGATCGCGATCGAACCAATATGGATCGGCTGCATCGAACTTCAGAAACTCGGAGAAAAGCACCGCAGCGATATCGGCCATGCCCATCGGCATGCCGGGATGACCGCTCTTTGCCTGTTGAACCGCGTCCATGGAGAGGAAACGAATGCAGTCGGCGAGATCCCGGAGGCGCTGATCCTTGGGAGCTGGGAATGTCTTCGGAGCTTGTGGGGTGTCCGGCATTGGGAGAAACTCCTCGCGATACGTAGATTGTGAAGGCAGAGACCGTCTGCCTCGTTATCTCGTTCACCGTGGTGCTGAGAGCTCGCCACGGCGAATTTGATGGGTCCAGTTGAACCTAGTGCGGAGTTTCCAGTTGTGGATACCAACCGCGCAAGGAAAGACCGATTTCCGGGACCTGATCGTGTCGAGCCCCTCAATGACCTCGCAGGTCAAGGCAATATTCCTGAATTGCTCCTCACTGTTTGCACAAAATCTGCAATCCGGTCGGGCATCTCCATGCCATGAGCAAGAACGACATTCCGCCCCGCATCACACCGCCCGCTGTGCCGGACCGCCTCCGCAATGACGGATGGTGGCTGACAGAGACGGGTCGGCCTCGAGGGACTCCTTTCGAGGAGATCTCCGTAAGCATGCTCATCGTGACCGAAGGGCGGCATTTACGAGAGGACCAGCAATGGACACTACCAACATTCTGACAGCACCGATGCCCATCAGGCGCTATCCCGGCCGAATAGCCGTACTGCTTGGCCTCGTGGCGCTGGCAGATTTTCTGATCTTTGGTGAGATGCCCGGGATAAACCTTTTCTTTTTTGCGCTCGCCATCTGCGCCGGCATTCTGCTCCCGGCCATGAAGGGGCTATCGCCTTCGACGGCGGCTCTCTTGCTGGGCTTGTCGCTCCTGGCTTCGGCACCTCTGCTCGAAACACCGTCAGTAATGGGCTTTGCCCTTTGCCTCAGCGCGCTGATGTCTGTGGCTCTCGTCAGCGGCAAGCTCATGCCTCGCAGCCTCAACGGCCTGCCTTTGGTGTTTTCCCGTTTCGCGCTCGTCATTCCCTTGCGGCTTGCCGAGGATGTCGGGAAATATCTTGCGACACCGGCGAAACGTTCCTCCCTCACCGAAGTCCGGCGGAGCGCCGGCCTCTGGGTCATGCCGCTCATTCTCGCATCGGTGTTCTTGCTCCTCTTTGCAGCGGCAAATCCCGTCATCGAGGTCACGCTGCGCAGCATCCGCTTCGACGTTCTGCTGCAGTTCCTCGATCCCTGGCGGATCGGCTTCTGGATAATGACAGCCGCTGTGGTCTGGGCTTTGCTGCGGCCACGCCTGAAGCGTCGATTTGCGAGGCTGCAAGCCGAAAGGGCGTTCATGATCGTGCCGACCAAAAATTCGCCGCTCGGCCATGCCTCGCTGTTGCGCTCGCTGCTTCTCTTCAATGCGCTCTTTGCCGTGCAGACGGTTCTCGATCTCGTCTATCTCTGGGGCGGCGCGGATTTGCCCGATCACATGAGCCACGCCGAATATGCTCATCGCGGCGCGTATCCGCTGATTGCGACAGCGCTTCTCGCTGCCGGTTTCGTGCTGCTTGCCATGCGACCCGACGGCCCCGGCGATAAAAGCTCGCTGATCCGCCGCTTCGTCTATGCCTGGATCGGCCAGAACATCCTTCTCTGCCTGTCTTCGATGCTGCGGCTCGAGCTTTACGTCGAGGCCTATTCGCTGACCGAATTGCGTGTCGCCGCCGGTCTCTGGATGGGCATCGTCGCCATCGGCCTTGCCTTGATCCTGCTGCGTATCGTGCTCAACCGGTCCAACGAGTGGCTGATCGCCACCAACCTCGCCTCCCTGATCGCGGTCCTCTACATCAGCGCCTTCATCGATTTCCCGGCTGTGATCGCCCGCTTCAATGTCGCCCACAGCCAGGAAATTAGCCAGGAAGGTCTGCCGCTCGACCTCAATTATCTCTCCTCGCTCGGTCCTTCCGTCATTCCGGCCCTCGATCTCTATCTCCTCAAGCTTCCGGATCAGCTGATCGACCAGATGTACGAAGCGCAAAGAGCACGGTATTCCCTCGCCGTGGATTTCGAGCGGCGCCCGAGCGACTGGCGGAGCTGGACTTTCCGGTCTGCACGACTGGATAACTATCTCCGGTCTTCCATTGCAAGATAGAACGAGAACGATAACAACAGGCACGACAACCAAACGCAGGACTGGTGGATGGCACCTCGCATTCTCGTCGTCGATGACGAACCTCACATCCGTGACGTGATCTGCTTCGCGCTCGAGCGCGCCGGCCTCGCGTGGTTGGCCGCCAGCAGCGGCACTGAAGCAATGACCGCCTTCCGCCGCGGCGGCATCGATCTCATCATCCTCGATATCGGCATGCCCGACATGGATGGTCTGGAAGTCTGCCGTCAGATCCGCAGGACGTCGGCATTGCCGATCCTGTTCCTTTCGGCGCGTGACGAGGAGATCGACAGGGTACTGGGTCTCGAAATCGGCGGAGACGATTATGTCACCAAACCGTTCAGCCCGCGCGAACTCGTGGCGAGGATCAAGGCGATTTTGAAGCGTAGCGGCAATGAAGCGGGGCCTGAAAGACGCCACGCCACCCTCGTCGCCGGTGAGCTCAGCCTGGATCGGCGCGGCAGGACGGTCATGTTTGGCGAGAGCACCATCGCAATGACAGCGCTCGAATTCGCAATCCTGGACGCATTGTTGTCACGCCCTGATATGGTTTTCAGTCGCGAGCAACTGATGGAAGCGGCCTATGGCGCCGGTACCTATGTTGCTGACCGGACGATCGACAGCCATATCCGCAATATCCGGGCCAAGTTCCTGGCGGCCGGCGGCCAGGGGATCATCGCAACCGTTCACGGTATCGGCTTCAAGCTCGGCATCGAAAGCGGGAGGAAGGCCTGATGCCGGCGCCGAAAGTCAGGACGAAATGGCGGCCGACGCTGGCGCTGATCGTCTATGTCGTGCTTCTCGCGGTTATGGCATTGCCGATCCTGATCGTCATCTGGTTTCGTGCCGTGGAGGCGAGTTCGAACCGGATGGCGCCGGCGGAAATCGGCGCCCTCGCCGTCGTCTTCATCCTGACGCTTGGCGTTGCCTATGTGCTGACGCGCACCATCACTGGGCCTATCGACGCTTTGATCGCTCGGACCGAAGAGATCGCCCGCGGCGGCAAGGGAGCAATCCGGCCGCTGGAAAGCTATGGAACGCGCGAGATCGCCGTCCTGTCGCAAAGCTTCCTCGATCTCGCCGGAAAAATGGTCGATCGCACCGAATATGTCCGCTCCTTTGCCGCCCATATCTCCCACGAGCTGAGATCGCCGCTGACGGCCATCCGGGGTGCCGCCGAACTTTTGCGTGACGATGACGTAGAGAGGCCCATGACGAAGGTGCAGCGTTTGCGCTTTCTCGACAACATCGTCGCCGACGCCGACCGGCTCGATGCATTGTTGCAGCGGTTGCGGGAACTTGCGCAGGCGGAAACGCCCGTGGCCGAGGGCAAAAGCAGCGTGACGGACATCTTATCCTCGCTGCGCGGGCGATTTCCCGCTCTCGATATTTCCAGCGCAGGCGATACAGAAATATCGGTTGCCCTTCCTCAGGAAGCCGCCGGCATCGTCTTTGCCAATCTTGCCGAAAACGCTCTTCAGCACGGCGCCACGCTCTTGGAACTCAGAGTATCGGCCGACGCCCGAACAGTCATCATTCTCGTCCGTGACGACGGCACCGGTATTTCCGACGCAAATCGTCAAAGGATCTTTCAGCCGTTCTTCTCAACCCGCCGCGAGCAGGGCGGTACCGGCATGGGCCTCGGTATCGTCCGCGCCATGCTGAGCTCCCATGGCGGTACGATCCGCCTGCTGCAGATGACCGGCGCCGGTGCCGAGTTCGAGATCACCATACCCGTGCAAATTATATCTGGCTGAGGTCGCGCCGAAGCGATGTGCGGCGGAACTGACTGCGCTTCTTGACGGGGAGCCGCAACTTGTCTTCGAGGCCACTTCACGGAATATCAGGCCCCGCGCTGCCCTGAGGGATCAGTTTCCAGGCTCTATCGCCGTCAATGCAGCCTGCGCGATGACATCGGCAATGCGTTTGGATAGCGCCGGGTCGGAAGCCGCGCGGGCGAGGGTCACACCGCCACTGAGCATGGCGAGCAGCAAGATCGCCTGATCTTCCCGGCGCCTTTTGGATTGACCCGGTATCTCACCCTCCGGCAAGCCGACAGCAACTTCATCGATGAGACGTTTGAGCTCTGTCGTATAGGCGCTTCGTGTTTCATCGTCTGCGCGCATGACGTCGGGGGAAAGGCTCGGCAGAGCGCAGCTCTCGCCCAGATCGCAGGTTCTTTTATAGCCGAGATAGTAGCCGACGAATGTCGTTAGCCAGTCTTTCGGTTCACTGGCCTTTAGCGCCGCAATTCCTTGCCGCAGCTCTTCGAGGCCCGTCAGCACGGCGGTGCGAAAGGCTTCGCCCTTGGACTTGAAATGTCCATAGAAGGCACCGTTGGTCACGCCAGCCGCCTTGGTCAATGCATCGATACCCGCACCGCCATAGCCTTCCTTTCTGAAAACCTGTCCAGCCGCCGCAATGACGCGCGTTCGGGTCTCCTGCTTGTGTTCGGCACTGTATCGCATGAATATCCTTTGTAAGAGTGATCACTCTTTATGCCTTGCTAAGAGAGTGATCGATGTGTACGTATAAAGAGTGATCGGTATATATCAAAAGCGGTCACGGTTCAAACAGGGAGATATACGATGCCTATCACACTCACCGTGCCTGAAGGCCTGCTTTCGCAGGAGGCTCAGGCCCAAGCCTTTGCCGGATTGACGGAGGCAGTGCTCGATGCCGCCGGCTTGACCGGCAATGACTTCATGACAGCCAATATTATCGGTACGATCAACGTGCTGCCGCGGGAGCATGTGCTTGCGGCGGGAGAGCCGGTCGCTGCAGCATTCGTCGAGCTCAAGCTGCCCGAGATAGCGCTGGTGAGCGCTGAAGCAAGACAGTCCTTCTTCGAAAAAGCGGCCGATGTCATCGAACGGGCCGCCGAGGGCCGGCTCAAGCGCGAACACATATGGTCGAACATCGTCTACGCACCTGAAGGGGCCTGGGGTATCGCCGGCCGCAGCTACAACAACGCCGATCTCGTCGGCGCCGTCCAGGGTGCGGTTGCCGCCTCGTAACGATCGCTGCGTACGCTCGGAAATCTCAGACTTGACGCAATGCCGGGCCGGCGACACCAAGGCGTCGCGGTCCGGCGCCTTGACGGAGCCAGCCATGCAGCTTGCCAACTATCTGTTCTTTTCCACCGGTTGCGAAGAGGCGCTCGCCTTCTATGCCGAATGCGGGCTTGGCCGGATCACGCAATTGAAGCGCCACGGCGCTGACGGGATGTCCGTTGCCAGCGAAGCCATGCGGGGCAAGGTGATGCACGCTCGTTTCGAAGGACCTGGTATTCTGTTCTTCGCCTCAGACAATCACGATGCCGAGCCGATGCGAGGCTCCGCCCATATCGTGATCACGGACGACCGCGACAGTACCGACAGGCTCTTCGCTCGGCTAGTCCAAGGCGGCAAAATCACGACGCCACTGGCCGTCCAGCCATGGGGGAGCTACTACGGCAAGCTCACCGATCGTTTTGGCGTCCAGTGGATGCTCGATTGCCTAGAGCATGATGCCGAAAAGCGTGAGCGGTTTTCGGACGCCATCCTGCTCTAAGCCTCGCCCCGACCAAGCGGCCGCGAGCACCCTCCCCCAATCTCGCGTCCGCGTCTCAGCGCGTCGTATAACCGCCGTCGATAACCAGCACTTCGCCGGTGACATAACTTGCCGCCGCCGAGCAGAGGAACAATGCGGCACCCGCCACCTCCTCCGGCTGCCCGACGCGTCCCATCGGGGTCATGTTGCGCCAGGTCGGGAACCAGTCGGGATTGTCGATGCCGCCGCGCGACAAATCGGTCTCGATATAGCCGGGGGCGATGGCGTTGACGCGGATGTTTTCAGCGGCAACCTCGCTGGCCAGGCTCTTGGTCATCATGTGGACCGCTGCCTTGGAGGTGTTGTAGGCGACCTGGTTCTGCGGGATATTGGACACGATGCCCGACATCGAGCCGATATTGAGAATGACGCCGCCGCCCTGGCGCCGCATGGGTGCGAGTGCGGCACGGCAGGCGCGGAAGACGGCGTCGACATTGACGGTCATGATCTCGCGCCAGATGGCATCGGAAAACTCGCCGCTGTCGCCATGAATGGCGATGCCGGCATTGTTGACGAGGATGTCGAGCCGTCCTGTTCGTGAAAGGGTTTCAGCGACGAGTTCGTCGGCAGCACTTTCCTTCATGAGGTCGGCGGCGATGAAATCGCAATCGACGCCTGCCTTGGAGAGCTGGCCTTCCGCCGCTGTATTGCGGGTTCGTCCCGTGATGAGGACTTTGGCGCCCGCCTCGCCGAGCGCCTCGGCGATCGCAAGCCCGATGCCGCGCGTGCCGCCGGTCACCAATGCCACCTGTCCGTTCAGGCGAAATCTGTCGAAGATCATGGCCGTTTCCTCTTGAGTAGGCGTTCCGCGATTGTTGAAGGCGATCGCACTTTCGTCAGATGTCGGCGCTTTGCGGCAGAATGACAAGATCGCGGATTGTGATGTTGCGTGGGCGCGTCAGCATGAAGAGCACGGCTTCGGCCACTTCGTTCGCCTCCATCAGGCCGCCCGCGGCGAGCGCCTCATCCAGCTTCTCCTGCGGCCAGTCGCTGAGAAGGGCGGTGACCACGGGGCCTGGAGCGACGGCGCCGACGCGCAAGCCATGCTTGGCCACCTGCCGCCTCAGCGTATGGACGAATGCCTGGACGGCATGTTTCGAGGCCGTGTAGATCGGCTCCCAGACGACTGGGATCATGCCGGCAACGGAACTTGTCAGGATGATATCCCCGGTCTTGCGCTCGACCATGTGCGGCAGAACGGCATGCACCGAACGGAATGCGGCGTTGATGTTCAGATTGAGCATCCGGTCCCAGGCATCCGGATCGCCGCCCAGCACCTCGCCGCCGATATACGAGCCGGCATTGGCGTGGAAGATGTCCAGCTGGCCGGCTTTCTCCAGAATCTCAGGCATCATTCCTGCGACGCTTTTTGGATCGATGAGATCGATGACCAAGGGGATGGCGTTGGCGTCGAGTTTCGAGCAGATTTCCCGCAACGCTTCCTCGTTACGGTCGACCAGCACCACCCGAACGCCCGCGGCAAGCAAAGCCTTGGCGCATTCCAGGCCGATACCCGACGCTGCTCCGGTGACGGCCGCGACTTTTCCAGACAGATCCTGTCCCATTTTCTTCCTCTGTTTTCTCGGTTGCTTTAGGCTCGGCCGTGCGAAATTCGCGATCGGCGTGCCAGCGAGTCGACGATGACGGCGACGGCAAGGACAGCGCCGGTGATCATGTATCGAAGTGACGATGACAGATCGAGAAGCGTCAGCCCGCTTGCGATCGACTGAATGACGATGATGCCGAGAAGGGCTGAATAGGCACTGCCGCGCCCGCCAAACAGGCTCGTGCCGCCGATAACTGCTGCGGCGATGGCATTGAGATTGACGTCGCCCGTGCCGGCCTGCTGACTTGCCGTCGCCAGCCGCGCTGCGGAGAGCACGCCGCCGGTTGCCGCAAGCAGGGCGCACATGACGAAAGCGCTCGTATAGATGCGAGAGACGTTGATGCCGGAACGACGGGCGGCCTCCCTGTTGCCGCCGACGGCATGCATCGAGCGTCCCCATTTGGTGCGTGTCAGCGCATAATTCATCGCGGCGGTGAGCCCGACGAAAAGCCCAAACATCCACGGAATGCCGCGCGACTGGTTGAGATAAAACGCGACAGCTTCAAGAGCCAGTGTGATGATGACGGCGCGCAGAAGCAGCCCGCGAGCCGATTTCGCCGACAGGCCGGCGGCCCGCCGGCGCGCCGAGGTGCGGTAGCTGGCGAAGAAGTAGGCAATTCCGGCAAGTGCCACCAGCAGATAGGCGACCGGGTCCGGCATGACCATGATCTGGCCGAAACTCACCAGCCAGGAACCATAGGGAAGATTGATCGAGCCGGTCGCTCCGAGGATATAAAGCTGCAGGCCGAGAACAGCGAGCAGCCCCGATAGCGTCGACACGAAGCTCGGCATGCCGAAGCGGTTGAAGAGAAACGCGTAGAGCGAGCCGATCAGGGCGCCGACTATCATCGCGGCGAGAATAGCCAAGACCACCGGCCAGCCCTGGTTGACCCAGAAGACGCCGACCAGTGCCGAGGCGAAGCCGCTGACGGAGCCGACGGACAGATCGATCTCACCCACCATCAGGATGCAGACGATACCAAGCGAGATGACGCCGACCGTCGAGCAGTCGAACAGCATGTTGACGAGGTTGCTGCTGGAGAGAAACACCGGATTGAGCGCCTGGAACACCGTCCAGATGATCGCCAGGCCGACAATGACCGGCAGCGAACCGAGATCGCCAGAGCGGATGCGATCCCCAAAGGCGCGGATCGAGCCGGCAAGGCTATCGTCATGGTGCACTCTTTCGTCACTTCGGTCGAGGAGTGCCGGTGCTGCCGGTTCATTCTGGATGGTCTTCATCATGGCCTGCCCTCCTCGTTCTGTTGGCTTTGCGCCTTGCGGCGCATCGCGCGGCGGGAGACGGAATTGTTGGAAGCGCCGGTGATGGCGCTGACAAGCTGTTCGTTGGATGCGTCAGGCGGCATGGTGCCGTTGTTGCGGCCGAGCCGAAGGACGACAATACGGTCCGCGACGGCACGAACGTCCTCCATATTGTGGCTGATCATGATGACGGCGAGGCCGCGCTCCCGAACGCGCTCGATGAGGTCAAGCACCTCGGCGGTCTGGGCAACGCCAAGTGCAGCTGTGGGTTCGTCGAGCATGATCAGTTTCGGCTCGAGCAGCAGCGATCGAGCGATCGCGACCGTCTGGCGCTGTCCGCCGGAGAGTGAGGCGACGGGTTCGCGCACGCTCGGAATGCGGGCGGAAAGCTCGGTCAAGAGCTTCCAGGCGGCGATCTCCATCGCGACCTCATCGAGCTGAAACGGACTGAGCTCCTTGCCGAGAAAGATATTCGCGACGACGTCAAGATTTTCGCAAAGCGCCAAATCCTGGAAGACGGTGGCGATGCCGAGGTCGAGAGCCGCGCTCGGGCTCGACAGGTTGACCGGTTTGTCTTCGAAGAAGATCGCACCCGAGCTTGGCTGGTGCACGCCGGCCAGGATCTTGACCAGCGTCGATTTGCCGGCGCCGTTGTCACCCACCAGCGCCACGACCTCGCCGGCATACACGTCGAGTTCGATATCGGTGAGCGCCGACACCGCCCCGAAATTCTTCGATATTCTCCGCAGACTGAGGACAGGCCGACGGGTAGGGTCAGGAATATGAGAGGTTTCAGACATCGCCTGGCCTTTCGAAAAAGCGAAAATCGGAAGCGCGACCGGTGGCCCGGCCGCGCTTTCCCTTGGCTCGATTACTTCGTGATGCCGAGCTTCTTGCAACCGTCGGCATAGCGGCCGGTGCACAGCTCCTCGGCAGTGTTGATCTTCTTGTCGATGATCTCCGCCTTTAGGTTTTCGGCGGTCACGACAGCCGGTACGAAGAGCTGTGCGGGCGTGTCGTAAAGCGTCATTTCTGCCTTCGGCGTTTCTCCGGCCAGGAGCTTCACGGCGACGTCGGCAGCGGCGGCGGCGACGATTTCGCTCGGCTTGGAGATCGTATTGTACTGATCCCCTGCTATGATCAGCTGCAGCGCGGCGATCGTCGCATCATTGCCGGTCACCGGCGGCACGGGATCGACACCCGCGGCCTTGAAGGCTGCGATGGCGCCGCCACCGGTGCCGTCATTGGCGGCGACCACGCCGACGATCTGTTTGCCGAAACGGGTGATCTGGCCGCCGGCCCATTGCTGGGCGTTGGCGGGCTGCCAGTTGGGCGTGTCGAATTCGGCAAGCGTCTTGTATCCACCGCTCGCCAGACCCTCGTGAATACCGTCCTTGATCAACCCGGCAGCCGCATCGGTCGGCGAGCCGTTGATCTGCAGGATGCCCCCGCCGTCGGTCGGCACGTTCTCAGCCTTCAGATGCTGGACGAGCGATTCCGCGATTGCCTTGCCGATCGCCTTGTTATCGAAGGACACGTAGAAATCGGCCTTGCCCTTCGGGATAGGACGGTCATAGGCAATGACCTTGACGCCCTGGCTCTGTGCGAGCTGGACGAGCGATGCGGCGGCCGCCGAATCCACCGGGTCCAGCACGATGACCTTGGCGCCTTGCGTGATGGCCGAATTGAACTGTTGCTGCTGTTTTGCAATATCGGCATCGGCGTTTTGATAGAGAACCTTGCACGACGCGCAAAGCTTCTTCATTTCCGCGACGAAGCCCGGGTGATCGTGCTCCTCGTAGCGGGTCGAGCCCTGGTCGGGCATGAGGAATGCCACTGTCGCATCCGAAACGGCCGTTTGCGCAAAGGCGGAAGTACCGCCCAGCAAAGACAGGACAAATACCGCGGCGCCTGCCGCCTGTGTTGAGAATTTCATCATTTCCATCTCCTCCCGTTGAAATAATTGTGTAGGTTCGTGATTGCACTGTTTTCGCTGTGGCCGTTCGGCTGGATGAACGGTCGCGCCTGTCCCGGTGGTTTGACGTTTTTGAGGACAAGCATCTCCGGTCGCGAGCCGCTCATCGCGTGCCCGCGTTCAAGTCAGTGTCAGTTTTCGTTCCTCCTCCTCCTCGTCCTCCCTCGTCCTTTGGACGTGCTCGTTCGGCTCCTCTAGGCCGCCTTTGCCACGTTGATATTGTCACCCAACAACCGCCGGAAACGGGAAGGCGTCATGCCTTTTTCCGCGAGAAACTGCCGGTTGAAGTTGGACAGATTGTTGAAGCCGACCTCGAAGCAGATATCGGTGATCGATGCGTGGTCATCGCTCATCAGGATCTGGCAGGCGAGATTGATGCGCAGGCGTTTCACATACTGTACCAGCGACATGCCGGTATGGCGGCGAAACGCGCGCGAAAAGGCGCCGGTCGACTGTTCGGCGATCGCCGCGAGATCCGCTTCGTCGAAGGATTTCGTCAGGTTCTCCCTGATATAGGCGAGCGCCTTGTTGATGCCGGCCGACATGTAGCCCGATGGATCCGGCAGATAGTTCGGGCTGGCGAGAAGCTGGGAATCCTGCGCCCGGCTGAGCAGGCCGACGATCATCATGAAGAGCTCGATGCGACGCACACCATGGGCCTGCTGCACCTCGTTCATCAGAGGCGCAACCTGCCGGCTCGTGTCGGCGCCGAAGAGCACGCCGCGGCGGCAGGCTTCAAGAACTGGATCGAACGGGCCAAGTTCGGCCAGCACCTTCATCGTGTCGCTGATAAAATTCTCGCTGAACTGGATGAGCTGACATCGAAGCGGAATGCTCGATCCTTTCGGGACATCGCTGATCCAGTTATGGGGAAGATTAGGCCCGGCAAGCACAAGGTTGCCAGGCTCGAACTCGCCGATGAAGTCGCCGACGAAATAGCGTCCCGTTGTCGCCACGACGAGATGCAGTTCGTATTCCGGGTGAAAATGCCAACGAACCGTATGATAGGGATAGCCATGCGCCTTCGTTGCGAAAGATTCGCCTGGCCTGATCTGAATGACTTCCAAGTCAGGTTCCATTGTTTCCTCCTCCGAGGACGGTTCGAAGCCCGCCAGCCAAATTCCCTTTTTGGCTTTATTGTTGAAGCGGAGTGTAATGGGCTCGTGTCACGCCCGCCACCACGATTCCCGGTCAAAACCGATACTTTTTTGACAATTGACGCTGCGCAGCCGTCGTAAAGACGACAGCAATCCGCATTTGCACATTGCCCGGGGCCGGCCTCAAGCGGCCAAGGCTGCAATGACGTTTCTGACCAGCGCAGAAGAGGACAGCCGGCTCGTGGCGCAGCTCGGGGCACCGATTGCGCCAACACGCACGGAAACGCCGCCACGCGCATTGGCGATCGCAAACATCGACTCGTCGGTCAGATCATCGCCGATAGTAATCGGGGAGCGGTTCTTGAACGGGTCGGACTGAAAAAACCGCTCCAGCGCATCGCCCTTGCTTGATCGTGCCGGACGCAGCTCGAATACCATCTTACCGAGTTGCAATGCCCAGTTCGGGCCGGCGAGCTCCGCATAATGATGCATCCGGTCTTCGAGCACCTTTTCATATTCAGGCGCGAGCCGGTAATGGGCGGCAACGGCCGCGCCCTTGTCCTCGATCAAGACGCCAGGATAGTGCTCGGCTTCCGCGGTCAGGGCACGCTTCAGCGCCTGAAACTCAGCTGTCGCCTCGATCGTCTGCATGCCGGCGGCGTTCCTGATTTCTGCGCCGTGCAGGCCTGCTGTCGGAAATGCAAAGGGTTTGAACAGCGCGTCTGCATAGGCAAGCGATCGTCCGGTGACCAATGCCAAGGCACCGCCGAGCTTGTTCGACAGCCTATGAAGTTGTCCAGGAAGCTCCTCCGGCACCTCGATCGCATCCGGTGTAGGCGCAAGGTTGAGCAGCGTCCCGTCGATATCGAGAAACATCGCCCAGTGGTCCGGTTCCTCCAAGACCATTGAAAGCATTTCCTGAGTAGCGGTGTCGTCCTGCACGGCATTCTCCAAACTCTGCAATTATTGAAGCTAGGTCGCTAGTCGACGGGGACAAGGTGGCCTTTCAGACTCCGGAACATACAAGGCTGGTCCGCGTTGTATCTCGCCGCCCGTTCGAGCACTCGCGCCGTAGAAGGTACATTGATGGCCAAAAGCAGTTCCGATCCCCGTGATCAGGTCAATGCCCCGCTGGCACATGGCGCTTTAAATCTGCCATTGGTGACGATCGACGACTACAACAACGAACTGCGTGACAAGGATGGTTTCGTTGGCGACAACGCAAATAAAAAGACGTTCCAACAGAAGCTCGACGATTGGAGAAAACGCATCCGCAAGGTCGGAGACGACCCAATAGGCAAGACCGCGACGGAGAAACTCTCCAAGAAAAAAATCGACGCCCTTTTGAAGGGCGATGATTTGGCGGCGGCGGCGTTGGTCATGGGAGCAGTGGAGGATTTTGCGCAAGACTTTGCCGATGTGATCGGCAAGTTTCTGAAGGATAAACGTTGGGGAAAGACAGAACGCATCGTCGTTGGCGGCGGCTTCCGTCGGAGCCACTTTGGCGAACTAACTATCGCCAGGACGATGGTCATTCTCAAAGCGGCCGGGGTCGACGTCGAAGTCGTGCCGATCGTTCACCACCCCGATGAGGCCGGACTGATCGGCGCGGTCCACCTGATGCCGCGCTGGATGTTCAAAGGTCACGAGGCGATCCTCGCCGTCGATATCGGCGGCACGAATGTTCGCGCTGGCGTTGTTAAATTCGGAAAGGACGACGTGCCAAATTTTGGGGATGCAAGCGTCTGGGAATCCGCCATCTGGCGTCATGCCGACGACGAGCCGAGCCGCACCGCGACCGTCGAGAAGCTGGCCGCAATGTTAGAGGATCAAATCGGCAAGGCCGAGAAAGCCAATCTGAAGCCTGCGCCAATCATCGGCATAGCATGTCCCGGCATCATCAAAGCCGACGGCTCGATCGAACGCGGCGGACAGAACCTGCCCGGCGGAAACTGGGAGAGCGACAGCTTCAACCTTCCCGCCGCACTGATGAAGGCTATTCCTGAGATCGGCGACGACAGCACATTCGTGATGATGCACAACGACGCCGTCGTGCAGGGATTGTCGCAGATCCCTTTTATGAACGACGTGTCGAGATGGGCAGTGCTTACCATCGGCACGGGATTGGGCAACGCGCATTTTACCAATCGCGAGGGAACGAAGGCGCGTTAGTGGAATCCTTGCGCCGCGCAACCCTGCTGTCAAGGAACGCACGAGCGACCGCGATGCGGGCTCGGCCGGCGCCGTGGAGGATTATGGTAAATAGCAGGTAAACAAGAAGGAATTCCCTAGGCGGAAGCGAACTGGTCGATAAGTTCCGTTAGGAAAGATTGCCGCTTTGCGAGACATGGAGTGGGATCTGATCAATCGGGCTAGCGGCAGAACGTGTGCGACAACGGCACCTGCCGATCATACCCGCCGAGACCTGATTCGCCTAGCATGCGCTGTTGTGATCTTTGCGGTTGATGACGCATCGGGATGTCGTCAACCCTGTTCGTGCTCAACTGCCGGCATGTGATTGGACCGGTGGCAGCGGCTTGGCCTGACGATTGATCGGATCTCGGACATACGACCCCCAACTTCCTTAACGGCACCTGCCCCCTCAGCATTCCGCCGACTTAGATCGGCAAGAACATTCAGGCTGCACGCCCCCTCCCCGATGGCGCGCAGCAACAGCGCTGTCCTGGAGTAACACCCACACCGGCAGCTCGGAACTCCGATGCCGCATGATCGGAGACAGCGCCGGTTCGCCGGTGTCGGCAAAGATGTGGCCTTTCGCATGGCAGGCGGCACCTGCGCGGCGCTCTTCGATCTTTGCGCGCAGAAGAGATCCGAGACGGCGAGCGCCGCCGCCGAAGACTGCATTTCAGAGCGGCGCTTGAAAGATGGAGGTCTCCTCCCCTTTCTCGCCTCGCATCGGAAAAGATGGTGATAACGTCGACGGATGGTTCTCGGCAGATCCAAATTGCGCTTAACCTTTGCGCCTTCACGCAATCGATGCGCAGACGAAAGATGGATCATGAACTTCAAGGGAATAAGCGCTCCGCTCAATGCTGGTCGTCTCGAACAGATGCTCGGCCTTGCCCAGTCACGCCGCGATCCTGAAACACAGGACGGAAATGACAAGTCTTCCGGCAATGAACCCGTCCATGGGCTGGAAACCGAAAACTTGCACCATTCGTCCGCTTATAAATGATGATCCGGTAACGACGCTGAGTCGCATCGAAGATGTGCTGCGATACTTTATTATTGGCTTTGATGGATTCGGACACGACCGCCATTGTCAGCTGACAACTCAGCTAAGATTCCGAAATTCCAGATGATTTTTTTGTCGAATCCGGTTTGTTATCCATTGGCTAACCAAGAAATCGCTTGACGGAATCGGCAGACTCACGATCATTTGCGCAAAATGACCCGATTTATCAGGATTTGCGTGA
>NZ_CP104142.1:0-253084 GCF_025200775.1 Rhizobium sp. WSM1274
GTGAGCAAGCCGCTTCGTTCTACTCGATTGGCATCGCAGAAAACCGTGGATGAGACCATTGGTGAGCATGCGTCGCTGCTCAGTTCACAGCTCCAATCGATCAGCGAGGCGATTTTCCCGCCGACTGCAAGCAAGACACTGCGGCGTTTTACCTCCGGTGAAGCAGCCAAGCTCATCGGCATATCCGATTCCACGTTGCGCAAGATGAGCCTCGCCGGCGATGGTCCGCAACCGGAGTTGACCACAAACGGCCGGCGCCTTTACTCCCTGGCTCAGCTCAATGAGCTCCGCGCAAGGCTCGCCTCGACGTCACGTGGACGCGACGCTTACGATTTTCTCCCCCGCCGTGGACCCGACGATCATCTCCAAGTCATCGCGGTCACGAACTTCAAGGGCGGATCGGGCAAGACCACGACGTCCGTCCACCTCGCACAATATCTGGCGCTTCAGGGCTACCGTGTGCTTGCGCTCGACCTTGACCCGCAAGCCAGCCTGTCCGCCCTTCTCGGCATATTGCCCGAAACCCACGTCGGCAGCAATGAAACACTTTATGCGGCAATCCGCTATGACGAAGAGCGGCGTCCGTTGAGCGACGTTGTCCGCCAAACCTACTTCGACGGGCTCGACCTCGTGCCAGGCAACCTGGAGCTCATGGAGTTCGAGCATACGACGCCAAGAGCGCTGACGAATGGCGCGAAAGGCGCCGACGAGATTTTCTTCTTGCGCATTGCACGCGCACTCGATGATGTCGCCGACAATTATGATGTGATCGTCTTCGATTGCCCGCCACAGCTTGGCTATCTGACGCTCAGCGGACTTTGCGCTGCGACCTCGATGGTCGTGACCGTGCACCCTCAGATGCTCGACATCGCGTCGATGAGCCAGTTCCTGCTGATGACCCACGATCTTCTTGGAGTCGTCCGGGATGCCGGAGGCGAGCTTCGCTACGACTTCATCAAGTACCTTTTGACGCGGTTCGAACCTCAGGATGCGCCGCAGACGAAGGTCGCGGCTCTTTTGCGAAACCTCTTCGACGACAGCGTGCTGACGAACCCGATGGTGAAGTCGGCGGCTGTTTCCGACGCGGGTCTGACAAAACAGACGCTCTATGAAATCGGCCGCGAGAACCTGACGCGCTCGACCTACGATCGCGCCATGGAGTCGCTCGACGCTGTCAATTGCGAGATCGAGAACCTGATCCGCGCCGGCTGGGGACGGAGTAAGCGATGATCTGCGGAGCAGACCAGATCCACTTCGGGCCGACAGGTTGCCTAAAGTTGGGAGCTCCCAACTTTCAATCGAGGCGCAAAAGTCGCGCTGGACGCGGGGCAATTCTCACTCGTCTGGGACAGTCGTTCGAAGTGTTGTCAGGAAGAAGTTGGGAGCTCCCAACTTTCACAAAAAGGCCCCTGCCCTCTTCAGGCAACGGAATCGATCGCGAGCGTCGGTATCATCCCCGCCTATTCCAGCGGAGGAATTACACCTCCGCGTCGCCGCGAGCTTGCAGCTTTGCTGCGCTAACCGGTGCGCCCAATGCATCCGGCCGGCATCTGGTCAGCGCAGCTGTAGACTTGGGAGATGGCAAATGAGCAGGAAAGACACCGTCAACTCGCTCTTTATGCGAAAAACCGAACCGCCAGCCGCCGGCGCCTCCGCCAGCAAGAGCCCCGAGCGCGTTCGCTCCGGCGCGATATCGGCGATGGGCACATCCCTCCAGGAAATGAGCGAAGGCGCACGTGCGGCCGCGCGGCTTCAAGAACAGCTCTCTGCGGGGCATGCGGTCATCGAAATTGATCCTGCCATGGTCTCTGACTCCTCCGTCGGAGACCGGATTTCCATCGAGGTCGATCCTGGGTTCGAAGAACTGGTATCCAGCATTGGGCAACACGGGCAGCAGGTGCCGATCCTGGTTCGGCCGGTGACCGGCCGTACAGACTGGTATCAGATCGCATACGGCCGCAGGCGGTTGCGGGCGGCATCAAGGCTGGGCGTGAAGGTGAGGGCGATCGTCCGGAACCTGAGTGACGACGAGCTGGTCATCGCGCAGGGCAAGGAGAACCTCGATCGACAGGACCTGTCATTTATCGAGAAGGCGCTCTTTGCCTTGCGCTTGGAAGAGGCTGGCTACAAGCGGGAAACGATCCTTTCGGCGCTTTCGACCGACAAGGCCGATCTCAGCCGCTACATCTCGATCGCTCGCACTTTGCCACAGTCAATCGTTCAAGCGATCGGACCTGCCCCGAAGGCCGGTCGTTCGAGATGGATGGCACTTGCGGAGACCATGTCGGCCTCAGGCAAGAAGATCGAAGCCTTGATCGCCGAGCCGGCGTTTCTGCAACTTCCATCGGATGAGCGCTTCGCAAAGGCGTTGGCGGTAGCAGCGACACCAAAGAAGAAGGCGAGCGGCGGCGAGCATTGGCGAAATGCAAAAGGGCAGAAGGCAGCGCGCATCGAGCGGATCGGCAAAACGACGCGCATCAGCTTTGATGAGCGAGTGGTTCCCGAGTTCGCAGCTTTTTTGACCGACAAGCTGGAAGCACTGCACGCGGAGTTCGAAGAACTTCGCCGAGACAGGTAACGGCGTCCGATGGGCGGACGTCGTAATGACAGAAACTGAGAAGGAAGAAGAAATCAGGTAAAGAAAAAGGCCCCCGAATGTCCATCCGGAAGCCCATTTCTCTCGTTTAGCACCCAGAGAATCGCACTTCCCGGAATCACTGTCAAGAGTTGTTGGACGCCAATTCGGCGGGACGATGAGCTTTGCCTTTTTGAAAGGTGAAATGACATGCAGTCAGGAAGTGTAACGACGCCCGTCGGGCGGCGGCCGATGACTCTTGCCTTGGTGAAGAGGCAGCTCGAGACCGCAGAAATCAAGTCTGGAAAGACGGCCGACAAATGGAGAATCTTTCGCGACGCGTGCGCGGCGCGCGCAACCCTCGGGGTCCAGGACCGGGCTCTGGCAGTGCTAGATGCGCTGCTGACATTCTATCCGCATGCAGAGTTGTCGGAGCAACGCGGGCTGGTCGTGTTCCCGTCAAATGCACAATTGTCGATCCGTGCCCATGGCATCACGGGCACGACCCTTCGCCGGCACCTCGCTGCGCTCGTCGATGCCGGGCTCATCGTGCGCAAGGACAGCCCCAATGGAAAGCGGTATGCCCACAAGGGCAGCGCCGGAGACATCGAGCAAGCTTTCGGTTTCAGCCTGGCGCCGATGCTTGCCCGCGCGGAAGAACTCGCGCAGATGGCACAAGAGGTCGCAGCCGAGCGTAGGCGGTTTCTTCTGACGAAGGAGGCGCTCTCGATCTGCCGGCGGGATGTCCGCAAGCTGATCTCCGCCGCCGTAGAGGAGGGCGCAGCTGGAGACTGGGCGGCAATCGAGAACCATTTCCTGAGCGTGGTGGCTCAGATCCCGCGTTCACCGACGAGAGCAAACCTGGAGCATGTTCTCACAGAGATGGAGATGCTGCGAGACGAGATCGTCAGCGTGCTGGAAACGCAGATGAAATCTGAAAAAACAGACACCAATGATGTCGGTTTTGAACGCCACATACAGAATTCAAATACCGATTCCAACAATGAACTTGAACCATGCTCTGAACAAGAGCAGGGGGCGAAAACGAGCCAAGCCGGTCGACCGTCGAGGGAGCCGATAAAGGCGTTTCCCTTGGGCATGGTGCTGCAAGCGTGCCCGGATATCGTAGACTACGGGCCGGGAGGCGGTGTCACTGGTTGGCGGGACCTGATGTCGGCGGCGGTCGTCGTTCGATCGACGCTCGGCGTCAGCCCATCGGCCTATCAGGATGCCTGCGAAGTCATGGGCCCTGAAAATGCCGCGGTCGCTATGGCCTGCATCCTCGAAAGGGCAGGGCATATCAATTCGGCCGGCGGCTATTTGCGGGACCTGACGGCAAAAGCGCGACAAGGGGAGTTTTCTCTGGGCCCGATGTTGATGGCGTTGATGCGCCTTAATGGCGGTGTCGGGAGGAAAACGGCGTCATGAGCACGATCGTGGAGGGAAGAGGCGCGGTCGGCAGACGCAGCCAAATTCCTGGCCTCTGCACGCTCGCAACGGGCAGCGGAAGCGTGACGGTGCCCGTGGGATTGCTTCGGCTTGATATTCAGAAGGATCTATCTTTCTTGTCGTCAAATGTGATCACCCGATCAAGGTGCGGCAGAATGAAATGATCAAGGTTAGTCGCTATGGCGACGGGTACCGTGACGTGGTTTAATGCAACAAAGGGTTGGCTTCATCCGATCCGACGACGGCGGTGACGGTATCTTGGTTCACAACCGCGGTGGAGCGGCCTAGGATGCACGGTCTGATGGATGGCCAGAAGATCCTTGCGAACGGGCAAAGGACCGCAGCACCTGCGCTGCCCGGTGAGTGGGCAGCCCGTCTTAAGGCCGAAAGGAGATGAAGATGACTAGGAGCAAGTCATATGCCGAAAGATAAAGACGCTGTTCAATTTCGATCCGCCGGCGACCGATCAGGAAATCCATGATGCCGCATTGCAGTTCGTACGAAAGGTGAGTGGAACGACCAAACCCTCGAAACGCAATGAGACAGCGTTCGAACACGCAATCGTTTCGATCGCGGCATGCGCGCGCGAACTGCTCAATTCGCTCGAGACTTCACATCCGCCGCACAGCCGCGAGGAAGAAGCTGCAAAAGCATGCGCGAAAAACCTGATCAGGTTCGCATGATTCCGTAGGGCGTCACTGAAACGGTTCTGGCTTAGCGAAAGTGAGAAGAGACTCCCCAAAACGCTATGAATGGCGGAAGCTATGAGGGATATCACTTCTGGTTAACGAGGCGTTTACCATATATTCAAAGAGTTATGATCTGCGGAAGACCATTACCTGGTGTCACCGCTTTGGCCGCTTTAGACGGGGTGTAGCGCTGAGGCGTCTCAAGGAGACGTGACCCCTCGACCGTCGGCAAGATTGGCTCGAGCACAGGCATCTTGCTTTCCGCGCTTACCGTCAATTCGGTGATACCGCGTTCTTGCGGCTTTACCGGCCGACAGATCGGCGAGGAGAAACTGAGCGCCCGCTTCAGGAAAGGGTGCCCACCGCGGTTCGAAGCTAATCTCTCGGAGCCATCCGACATGGACTATCCGTGTAAGAACGCGACAAGCGATATCGGCATCTGAACTGCGAAAAAATCGATTGCCGCTCTAATAATCATCACCCACACGGTTATCAGGAAAATTAATGCTGCAATCCTGATTTCTACTGGTTGCATTATTTGCTCCCCCCAGCATATGCGCCCCCCCCGAGACAAAACCTCATTATCCCTCGTGCAAATTCGCTGTGCGCAAGGGATGATGTGCGACCGTAGAGAGTGTGGGCGTCTGCAGCTCCGAAGTTTTGGCTCTCTCAAAACCGATATCGCTTTGACCGATCAAGTCGCCCGGCAAAGCCCTGTTGCTGCGTTCGAGATAATGCCCATCAAGGAAGGAGCGGTAGGCGTCCGCGATACCGTCCTTCAGACCTATCTTAGGCGACCAGCCGAGAGTGCGAAGCTTGTCGACGCTCAAGAGTTTACGTGGCGTGCCATCTGGCTTGGTAAGGTCGCGCGTGATCTTGCCTTCGAAACCTACGACCCTGGAGACGAGGTATCCCAAATCCAGGATGGTAATGTCTTCGCCTGAACCTACGTTCACATGACTTTCGGCGGAATAGGTCTTCATGAGATGGAGGCAGGCGTCGGCGCAGTCGTCAACATGCAGGAATTCGCGCCGCGGCGTGCCAGTTCCCCAGATGCATATCTCTTGCTGCTGGTTGATCTTGGCCTCATGCGCCTTGCGTATGAGCGCCGGCATGACATGGCTCGACCCGAGGTCAAAATTGTCCCCTGGACCATAAAGATTGGTAGGCATGGCCGAGATGAAATCTCTACCGTGCTGTTTGCGATAGGCATGGCAGAGCTTTAATCCGGCAATTTTGGCAATCGCATACCATTCATTCGTGGGTTCAAGCGATCCAGTCAGAAGTGAGTCCTCGACGATCGGCTGATCGGCCAATTTCGGATAGATGCAGGACGAGCCCAGAAACATCAGTTTTTCGACGTGAGCTCTATCGGCTGCGTGGATGACGTTCGCTTGCAGAATCAAGTTGTCGTAAAGGAAGTCGGCCGGATAGGTAGCGTTCGCGAGAATACCGCCGACCCTCGCAGCAGCTAGGAAGACAGCGTCGGGACGATTCTTACTCATCCAGGCCTCAACCTGGTCCTGCCGTCTGAGATCAACCTCGGCGCGAGTGGCCGTCAAAATCTCGCAGCCCTCGGAAGCGAGACGCCGCACAATCGCAGAGCCCACCATGCCGCGGTGGCCCGCGACATAGACCCTTTTTCCGGCAAGGCTGTAGATCACCTCAGGCATGGGCAAAACCTTTGGTTACACCGACCGACGGAACATTTCGTGCCATGACTTTCAGATCCTCGCGAACCATCTCCGTAACCAGCTGATCAAGACTGGTCTCATGTTTCCAGCCAAGCTTCGTGTGCGCCTTCGCCGGATCGCCAATCAGGAGATCAACTTCAGTCGGACGGAAGTAAGCTGGATCGATTTCCACCACACACTGACCGGATATCTTATCGTATCCCTTTTCCTCAACCCCGTTCCCGCGCCAATCAATCGGCATGCCCACCTTGGCGAAGGCCTTGTCAACAAAGGAACGAACCGAGTGCGTTTCGCCGGTCGCAAGCACATAGTCCTCCGGTTGGTCCTGTTGCAGCATCAGCCACATGCCGCGGACATATTCTCGTGCATGTCCCCAGTCGCGCTTGGCATCCAAATTGCCGAGATAGAGCCTTTCCTGCAGCCCAAGATGGATCGCAGCCGCCGCTCGGGTGATTTTGCGCGTAACGAATGTTTCGCCGCGGATCGGGCTTTCATGATTGAACAAAATGCCGTTCGAGGCGTGCATGCCATATGCCTCGCGATAATTGACCACTATCCAGTAGGCATAGAGCTTGGCCACCGCGTAGGGTGATCGAGGGTAGAACGGCGTCGTCTCGCTCTGCGGGACTTCCTGGACTTTGCCGTAGAGTTCTGAGGTGGACGCTTGATAGAAGCGGGTCTTCTTGGTCAGCCCCAGCAGGCGAATTGCTTCAAGCAGCCGAAGGGTGCCGGTTCCATCTGCGTTGGCTGTATATTCCGGCGTTTCGAAAGAGACTTGAACGTGGCTCTGTGCGGCGAGATTGTAGATCTCGTCCGGCTGCGTTTCTTGAACGACACGGATGAGATTCGTCGAATCTGTCATGTCCCCGAAATGCAAAATAAAGCGAGGATTCTCGACATGGGGATCCTCGTATAGATGTTCGATGCGGCTGGTGTTGAAGGATGATGAGCGTCGCTTGAGGCCGTGAACAATATAGCCTTTCTCCAGGAGCAATTCGGCCAAATACGCACCGTCCTGACCAGTTATACCCGTAATTAGCGCGACTTTTCGGTTCTTTGTCATTCCCGCATCCATGATTGCCCTCTAACTCGAATACCAATGCAGAAGCATATTTTCATGTTTAGTGCGTATATTTGCGTAAATGTGAGCTATTATGGTTTATTTAGGAAGTATTTATGATTTTAACTTATAGTATTTCATCAGGGATTTCGAAAACAGCTCCGAGTCACTGAAATTATACAACGCATGCCTTTCCGGATTTACATTGTTGATCGCGACAACAACCTCCGAATTTCGCGAGCTTTTCATTTGCTGCAGGCTGAACTCGACCGCGCGGCGGCTCGTCTTTCCCCACCTGACAACTGCCAGTGTTCTTTCCGCCAGGGCAGTCAAATGTACGGTATCCGTCGAGGCGAGCACCGGCGCGCTGTCGAAGATGACAATCTGGCCGCCCGCGCTCGCCATCTCGATGATTTCTGCCAGGCCGTTCGAACGGGTGCGCCGCTGGAGACTGAATTTTCCAGATGGAATGAAGTCGATACCGCTTGGATGGCGGTAGACGATGTCGCGGAGATCGGCGTGACCATTCAGGAATTCGTTCAGTCCGTATATTAACCCCGACCTGAAAAACGAATTGAGTCTTCCCCGCCGAAGATCGCCATCGACCAGCAGCACCGGAATTGCGGCGGCGGCAAGTTCGATAGCCAGCGATCTCGCGACAAGCGACTTGCCTTCCCCGCTGTGGGCCGAGGTAACGACGATACTGTTCGGTAATTTGCCGCCATTGGACTGTTTGAGTGAAAGCACCACGGTACGGATTGCTTCGTCAAACATCGGGACCGGCATATGTTCGAACATCGTTTTCGAATTTTCCCACCGCGCTAGACGCGGGATAAGTCCAGCCGGGATCGTGCGCGCCATTGCAGCCATTTGGTCGAAACTCCGGACCGTCCGGTCCGACATTTCGATCACGAAAGCAGCCGTTACGGCTCCCGAGATTGCAGCCAGGAGCGCACCCACCAGATAGAAAAGCCGTCCACGTCCCTGTGACGCGATCGGTACTGAAGCCGGCGATAAAACTTCCAATTCCGCCCCCGGCAGCATGGCCTTCGCGGCAAGGTCACGGCGCTGATCCTCAAGTTTGTCGAGTGCCGTTTGTTCCAAGTCGGCGATATGTTGCAGTCGCGTCAATTCCGTCTGCACCATGGCATCGCGTGTGCGTTTTTCGTGAGCTTCAGCCAAGATGGATTGTATTGACTGAGCTTCGTGATCAAGTGCGGCGAGCTTGGCGCGCATCGTTTGGAGATATTGCTTGGTCGCAAGGTTGAGATCGGCACGGGATTCCTTGATCTTCCCACGTAAGTCCACCACGGCCTCGGCATTGCCGTCATATGTCTGAAGAAGGCGGCCGAGATCTTGCTCCTGTGCACGAAGATCGCGTTGCTTTGTGGCAATGTTGTCGGGGACGGCAATATTCTCCGCAGCGACCGAAGCGTTATCCGTTGCTTCCAACGTGGATATCGTCGCCTTGACTTCAAGCCGACTTTCTTCGATTTTCCCTTCACGGCCAGTGACTTCTATGATTGACTTGATCCGTTCATCCTGAGCATCCTCTTTCGAGACGACGTCCATCGATTCTTGGTAGTTGCGAGCAGCGTCACGGGCAATATCCGCGCGAGCCTGCTGTTCGGTGATGCGCTGTCGGATCCATTTTTGCGCTGAATCCAGACGGCCACCGAGATTGTCCTTCCGTTCATCGAGGTAAATGCTGATGATCCGGTTCGGGACCGCGGCCGCGAGTTCAGGATCATTCGACGTGAAGCTGATCTGGATCACGTCACTCTTGTCTTCGTGCCAGACGCCGAGCGCCCTAAAATATTCCGGGATGATGGCGTCGATGTTGTCGCGTACAGGCGAGGTGGGTTTTTCCGTGTCGAACAGGCCGCGCAATATTGCCCGGATCCTGTCAATGAACGAGATCTCGCGCAGCGCTGGATTGAATTCCGGCCGCAGGTTGAACCGCAGTTCGTGGACGACCCGCTCTGCGATGCTTCTGGATAGAAGCCGCTCAGTCTCCGATTTCGCGTCAAGTAGATCACTGTGGCTATCGTCGGCACCAAGTGATGTTGCGAGAGGCTGGTGGATAATTAATCGGGCCCAGGCCTGATAGGCGGGCTTCAACCCAGAGATAATAATCACCGTGGGCGCCATCAGAAGCGCGGTTATCGCGATGATCATGATCGCTCTTCGCCGGATGAGACGGAAGGCGGCTGCCAGATCGAAGTTGTCCGCCTTGGTCTCCACCTGAAAGCGAGGATCGTAGCGCATCTGTGAGATCGGAAGGTTGCGGTCCGGCGGAACAGTGGAAATCGTCATCGTGCGCCAACCATTGCTTGAGGTTTCGCGGAAACGGCTTCGTAAAGTTTCTCGAGCGACCGCATATAGGCCGTCATGCTGAAGTGGTTTAGATAATGTGCGCGCCCCTGGACCGAAAGGCGGATGCAGATCTCTGGATCGGACACCAGCTTCGCCAGGGCTGCAGCCAAGGCATCCTGATCTCCGACTGGGACGAAGAGCCCGGTTTCGCCATCGGTAATGACTTCGTCATGCGCCCCGACACGCGTGGTGACGACGGCGAGGCCGTGGGACAGCCCTTCGAGCACGGCCATTGCCAGACCTTCGGCGTGCGAAGGCAAGACCAGGATATCTGCACGCGCACACAGGGCTCGCGCCTCACCGGCGTCAAGCCAGCCGGGCATCTCTACCAGATTTGAAAGCGCCATGGCGTCAGCCTGACGGCGATAATCCTCGACAGGTCCGTCGCCTGCCAGTACGGCCCGCCACCGGAGTTCTTTCATGACTGGGTGGCTCAGGGCCAACAGAAGCTCCGTGACCCCCTTGCGTTCGCTCAACCGGCCAAGGAATACAATCAACGGGGCCTGACCGACACGAATATTGTGCGCCCCAGGATCGGGGACGCAATTATGGGCAACGACCGTGCGGCGCTCGTCTACGCCCAAAAGTGTCGTCAGCGTCATGCAATCACGCCGGCCGAGCGCCACAACGCGATCGGCATTCTGAAACATCCGACGTATGAGCCGTTGTTGGCGCGGCGAGCGTTTCGCAAAGTCGCCGGCGTAGTCGTAGTCGTGCAGGTGCAATATGTGGCAGCACCCGAACAAACGGGCAGCCTCGCTCAGGATCAGTTTTCGGTAGGTGCTGCCGCGGCCAGCGATATGGAAATGGTGAATGCGGGCTGGCGCGACAAACCGGTCCTTTGCCATCGTCAGGATGGCGCCGAGCAGGCGTGCGGGTGACGTCACCTTAGACCATCGAGCACCTCTGGTATCGGTGACGAAGTGTTTCGTGCCGGTCTCTTTCGCTGTCTCTGTTATATAGCCGACCAGCCTGCCAATGCCGCCGCCGTTCTCGCAGCCGCCCGGAACATAGTGGCGGACGCTAGCCGCGCTCCGTGCTGCCATTCGACTTCTGTCCGTGAGGGCCTCCGTCAGCATGACCCGACCACCTCCCGATAAACGGCCGCGGCCTGGGCGCCGACCCGTTCAGGCGAATTGGGTCCTTTGGCCCATTCGAGCGCATTGGCACCGAAATTGTTTCTAAGCTCGCCGCTGTCTGCCAATGTCCTGATTGCTGCCGCGAGCTCGTTGGCATCTCCGGGAGGGACCACCATTCCCAACCCGTTGGGCTGAACGGTGCCCCGCAACTCGCCGACATCCGTAACGATGACCGGTTTGCCAAATGCGGCGGCAAGGTTGAGCACACCGCTTTGGGATGCTTCCGTATAAGGAAGCACGACGATGTCGGTGTCCAGGAAAAGCTGGGCGACCTCTGCATCCTCGATAAAACGATTGCGAATGTCGTAGCGGCCGGCATCCCCCATGAGCGGCTGGAAGATCAGCGGATCGTCGCCACGGCCTGCGACCGTGATGCGCAGGTTGGGAAGTACGTCCTTGAGCATCGCCTCGGCCCGGACCAGATGTTCGAGGCCCTTATAGGCAAAAATCCGTCCGAAGAGCAGGACGCGTATAGTTCCATCCGCTTCGCGCGGCGTCATCTTCTGTCGCCGGGCGAGCTCCGCATAGCGAAGGATGGAGGGATGCGACAGGACATGGACACAGTCCGCCGATTTTGCATATCGATTAAGGACCAGCCGCTTCAGTCCCTCGCCATGGACGACAAGATGTCCGGATTGCTTCACCATCAATTCGGGGGCCCAGCCGGGCAGCGTACGCGTATCGGAATCGCCGGGATGGATTTCCACGTCATGAATGGTCGTCACAAGCGGGATCGGGCGCCAGAACGGCACGGCGAGGTTCAGCCAAAGTGTAGAATTGCTGAGGAGATGAATGAGGTTCGGCCGTTCCCGCCGGATCAGACGCGTAAGCTGGTACAGAAACCAGGGATTGGAGAGAGAACGGTGTCTCGGCCAGTCCAGAAGGTGCAGATCGACAGCCGGATCGATGGAAGAGGCAAGATGTGCATAGCGCCGGCGCGGTACGGCAAGCACAACGTTCAGGTGTTGGGCAACGCCGCTGGCAAATGAGATGGTATAGTCTTCCAGTTCGGAAACCAGTAGCAGCGCCTTCATTTCGCCGCCTCCGACAAGCCGACGTCCAGACCGAGCCGTGACAGGCCGCGCGCCGAGCGCAAACTATCGCGCGTCCGCCTGAGCAGGTTCGGTTCGCCGGCAAAGAAGAGACCTTCGAGGGCAAGCTTGAACCGGGTGCGTGCATCAGCTCCCTGCAGCTTTGCCGACGCGATGCGATAGGGATAGTGATCCGTCAGATGTAGTCTTGCCGGTAGCTTATGGGCTGAGAGAAACAGGTTCGTTGCTTCGACGGTATGCTGCCAGTGCGTCATCCGCCTCCTTAGCGTGGTCGCATCCTCGGTCGCGCGATACCAGTTGTTATTGTGGATGCGGTAGAATCCAAGCGCATCCGGCATGGCAATGACGTCCCCCAGAAACGGATAGATCCCCACGAGCCAGGCGTCGGCTGATATGCGGAATTGTTCGGGAATGCTGCCCGCAGCATTCCACGCGCTACGTCGTACCGCGATGGCTGACGTCATCGGAAAAGGCCACCAACCCGCCGATCTGGTGAGTAGCGGCGACAAAGCGCCCGAACACAGGCTTCGAGGGATCGGCTTGGAAGTCGGCGTGCCATCGACAAGCGTTGGCTGCAGTCGGTGATAGACGAGCGATGCTTGAGGGTTTGCGCGGAACGCTGCAGCCGTCGCCGACAGCTTGCCCGGCGCCCACCAGTCGTCGGCATCCAGAAAACAGAGGATCTCGCCCATGCTTAATCCCACAGCGGTATTGATCGCATCGGCCTGTCCTGCGTTCTCCTGAAAGATCACCTTCACTCGGCTGTCATACGCTTGCAGAACGGACCGCGATTGGTCGGTGGAGCCGTCATCGACGACGATTATCTCGACGTTGCGCGCGTCTTGGCTCAACACGCTGTCTATCGCCCGCCCAACGAAGCGAGCGTAGTTGTAATTATTGATGAGGACACTGAGGGCCGGCCGCTCCATGACGCGCTCTCAGGCGAGTTGCGGCGATGCACCGCTGTACAGCAGCGCAAAGTTGCTTAGGACGTCGACCTCTACGCAGCCATCGAGGTTCGGAGCCTCGGTGACGGTGATATCCAAAAGACCTTGTCGGCCGAACAGCATCTCGCGCAGAGCCGATAAGATCGCCACGACGAGGAGAGCGCCCGTCGTCTTGCATAGAGAACTAGGATCGTGACGCAGAAACATAGTAATCCTAAACCTTCCAGGCTTCGACTGCAGAGAGAGCCTCTGTCAGAATTGTTGCCTCATTCCAGTGGAACCGCGGCTTACCCACCACGCTTACAAGACACTCATCGCCACGGTAGCGGTGAACGGACATGCGCAACATCTGCTCTTATGGGCAATCGGCGGACATGAAGACCCGCCTTTTGGGTAAATGCCGGCTGAAAGCTTACGCACAACACCGTCTTTGGGTGGAGCGAAGGTGCATTAGGCGTAGCCCGCCCTTCGCTAGGACAGGTTGACTGCGGATGTGGCTGGATGATTGCTTGAGAGCAGTGCAGCACGAAGGCCGACACCTGTTTTTTTGATCTGCGGCGATCAACAATCGCTCGTCTTTTCAAGTCAGTCGGGACGGATAATGAGAGTATATAGCCTCGGAACTGCCAGCGGACCTACTATCAGTTGGCGGGCCATAGAATGCTGGGGCGCCGGTATATCCCTATTCTTTCAGGCAGGCGCCTTTCTGCCCCTCATCCTGTCAGATGCGGACGGAACGCTCAGCGAATCTGCCAAGTCCATACTGCGTCTTCCTTGCTTTCCTGTGTATGCATTTACAATCGTGATCCTGATACGCAATTTTCCGCAATTTCTAACGGCGCTCAGGCGAAATCTGCTTGTTCCCCTGATCCTTGTTTTGCCGTTTTTGTCTACCCTGTGGTCAATAGCACCTCAAACGACCTTGAGGCGCGCAATCGGCCTCTTGTTTTGCGTACTTCTTTCCTACGTTCTGGCGATACGGTTCACGCCAAGGCAGCTGCTGTTCCTGTTATTCGTGACCCTGGGAACCTGCAGCGTCCTCAGTGTGGCTATCTCCTTGGTGTCACCAGCCCTCGCCAGTATGCCGGATGGTGCTATGCGGGGCGTCTTCATTCACAAGAACGTCCTGGGCTGGTATGCGGCTCTGACGATCCTGGTCGCGACGGCCGTGCTGATAGACGGGAGGCTTGGCCTGCGGCGAACCGCGTTCGTCGTATTGGCCGCGGGTATGGTCTGTCTTGCAAGCTCTGGATCAATGACCGCGATCATTGCAACGTCAGTGGCGTATTGCCTGATCGGCTTTTATTCCCTCCTGCAAAGAAGCAGCAGCATTGGCCGCGTCGTCATCGTCCTGTTTTTTATTCAGCTAGCTCTCGGCATTCTGATTTCGCTTCACGAATTCCTGGTTCCGGCCCTTGAAGCGCTCGGCAAGGACGCGACTCTGACCGGTCGGGTGCCATTGTGGGAACTGGTTGATCGCGAAATATCCGATCGTTGGTTTCTTGGTTATGGCTACCAGGCTTTCTGGACAACCGCGAACCCAGAAGCGACGCACATGTGGTTAAAGCTCGGATGGCCGGCGCCCCATGCGCATAATGGATATCGCGATATCTTGTTAAGCTTTGGAATAATGGGAATGATTCCGTTTGTTCTGATGCTTCCCCAGGCAATCCGCCGGGGTGCGGTCCTTCACTGTCACGATACGCAGTACGGGTGGCTCTGGCTTAACGTCCTTACGATCATGATTCTGGTGATGAATCTGACCGAGAGTATTTTTTTCGTTCAGAATGACGCCATCTTCATCCTGTTTACAGCAGCCATCATCATGTTTTCGCTGTACGCGCCCGTCGTTTCGCTCAGCCGTTCGCCACCTTGGCAGGCGCCCTCGCGTGGCCTTGCGAGCGGGTTGCAGATATCATGAGGCGGCATTTTGGACTGATCCTGAGCATTTTGCCTGTCATGCTCTATCCGCAGTCCGGCAATCCGGCTCCAGTCGGGACAGAGATAGATGCGCCTGAGCGCTTGCAGATGCTCGTCAGGGAGGCGACTTGTGCGGAAGCTCCCGCGACTTTCTCAGCCAAGTTGAATGCGACTTCTTTAAGCGACATATTGAGCAGCAGCGCTGGGGCGCGGACGATATTCTACGTTTCTCCCGATGGCGAAGACACCTGGAGTGGCCTCCTTCCGACAGCAAATCAGCAGGGCGGCGACGGTCCTTTCGCCAGCATTGAAAGAGCCCGTGATGCTGCCCGTGAGAAGGGCGGCACCAACACAATCGCGCTGGGTAAAGGCGATTACTACCTTACTCAGCCGATCGTCTTTGACTCCCGCGATACGGGCTTGATGCTCACGGCAAGGTGCAATGAAGCGCCGATTTTGCATGGGGGGCTGCGCGTGCGTAACTGGGCGCAGCAGGCCGATGGTCGCTGGACGGCGCCGCTGAAATTGCCACCGGATGAAGGGGTCGGTGACCTTTTCGTCAATGGGAAACGCCAAACTCGGGCACGATATCCCAATGCTCCCGCTGATGGCGATCCACGCAAGGGATGGTTGTTTGCCGCAAAGTGCGAGCCTGCCATCGACCTGTGGGAAGGAAACACGCGCTTTTGTTTCCATGCCGGCGATCTTCCGGCAATGGCTGATACAAGTGGGCTGGTCGTGGACATCGTCGGGGGGTTTCAACCGGGAAGCCAGTGGGGCAATGACACGCTCCCAGTTGTATCCATCGATGGCGCAGGCCGGACTGTGCATACGAAAGGCACAGGCTATTTCTTTACCGCAGAAGGCAGCCGCTATTTCCTAACCGGAGCCAGGGGCTTGCTCGATGCTCCCGGAGAGTGGTGGTATGACCTTATCGCGGGCCAGCTTCAGTATATCCCTGTCGATCAGTCGTTACCCAATTCCGTCGTCGTTGCTGGCATTCTGCCGACATTCTTCAAATTGGATGGGGCCGATAGGATGGTCATATCAGGGCTCGAGTTTAGAGACGGAGCTCCTGAAGGCAGCGGCAAGTTCTATACGGAAACCAGAGGTTTTGGCGCCATACGGATCGAACACGCTGATGGCGTCAAGATTCTCGGCAACAGCATCGAAAATGTCGGCGTCGGGGTCCATGTGACGGAAAGCAAGGATGCGTTGATTGTCGGCAATGTGGTTGCGGACGTCGCTGGCAACGGGATTTACGTCGGCACAAATTATGGCACGTTCGGCAAGTCGAGCGGCTCCAGGATCCTTTCAAACCATATCCATGACATCGGAAAGGTTTACATTGAAACCGCAGGAATATGGTTCCAGGCGGCTGACAATGTCAGGATCGCCGACAACCTGATCGAAAACACGGCGCAGTTCGGAATCGCCGGCGGTTCGCTATGGGGTTCTAACGACGCCGTCTATAACGCTGTCATCGAGCATAACGAGATCCGTAACGCCAATCAGCAGACCGCAGATGGCGGCGCCATCAAGATGATGGGCGAGCAGGCAGATCCTCTCAACAGCACCATCCGCTCCAATCTGGTGACCGGGACCGGTCATCTTATGAACAGGGTCGATGGGACGTTCTGGCCTCCCGGATATGAGAATACCAGCGAATGGCCGTCCCCTATCAGCTGGGCGATCTATACGGATGGGAAGGCGAGCGGGCTGAGTATCGAGGGAAATACGCTCTCGGGCAATGTCGCGGCGATCGGTATCAACGGCGGTTGGAGCAACCTGGTGGCAGGAAACGTCATCACACACGGATCGGGCGCGGCTTTTCGCGTTGATGACGGTACCGGCAGGGGTTGGCGTCCGCCATGGGCACGCCCTAATCGTATTGAGGAGAATGTTGTATCGGTTGACAGTGACAGCGGCGTTGTAGCGTATGTCAACGCTCCCGACCTTGGGCTTGGATTTGTGCAATTCGCGCGCAACCGCTACAGCGGCAACTTGAACGACAAGAGCTTCAGGGTACATCCGGAGATCATGCGGCCGGGAGAATTTGGCAGTTTAGGAGATCTTCAGAAGGCTGGGGAGGACACCGGAAGCGTAGTCACGCCGCCCGAATAACAAAAGGCGTCGCGACGAGGGTGTTCTGCTGCGATAAAGTCCTCAGCTATGGCGACTTATCCCTTCAATCATGGCATGCACTCGCTGCTGCTAACTGCCGCAGGCAGGAACGGTGACCACATCTGAGTGGCGCCGATTTCAAAGCGAAATTCCAACCCTTGCCCAACTCGCATCCTGCGCGAGGCTTCTGCCGAGCCGTCGGATGATCGATCGCGTCAAGGTGAAGGCCTTTTGAGCCAGGCGAAGTCGCGGCCAGATCCGTTCGAAGATACTGCCAAGCTCAAGCGTTTCACTTGCTCAGCTGTCAGGAATTCCCTGATGACCTTACGACACATAGCCGTTGGAACTTAGATCTTTCCGCAGCTGGTTGGTTCTGTCGGACATCTCTGAACGCTCGCCAGCCGGGGCCTTCATCTCGCTTATTGGGTTGACCATGTCTCTCTCCCCGGCTTTGTTCGCGCTCAAACCTCATCAGCTTTGATCGCACTAGAGTGAATAGCTTCTGCGGCTCCTGCGCGGGTCGAAGCGCCATTTCGCGGCAACGGTCATCAAAAAAGAGCAACAGGGTAAGCTGTAGGGTACATAGACTTACTTCGAATATTGTACGTCATCGTGGCATAAGACGTAAATATGAAATCTCGCCTACGTCCAATAGCTGGAGCTGCAAGTATGGAGGCAATCGGCCTGCCGGGATATTCTGATGATAGTTTCGATCGCGAAAGCGTAGGTCATGGGAAAGCAACCAGCAGGCAGCAGCCAAACTTCAGTTCTTCATCCAAAGGGTTCCTTTGAATGGACGAATGTCCTGGGTGTTCGCGTTTCGGCAGTCAATCTCAAAAGCGCGACTGGATTTATTCAAAAGGCGATCGAAGACGGCAGGAAGGAATATGTTTGCGTTCGCGACGCACACGGCATCGTCCGCTGTCAAGATGATCCCGAGCTTCGGTCGATACATAACCGGGCTTTCCTCGTAACTCCCGACGGCATGCCGCTCGTTTGGGCATTGAAGCGTGCTGGTCATGCCGAAAGCGACAGGGTCTACGGACCGGATCTCATGCTATCCGTTTTCGATGCCGGCAGTTCTAAGGGCTTATGCCACTTCCTTTATGGCGCAACGGCCGAAACGCTCGAACAACTGCAGGCGCGCCTTCTGGCAAAATTTCCGCAAGCACGGATCGTCGGCTCCTATGCGCCGCCCTTTCGCAAACTGTCGACGCAGGAGGAAACGGAGATTGCTGACCGGCTTAATCGGTCGGGCGCCGATGTCATCTGGGTCGGGCTGAGCAGTCCCAAGCAGGAGCTCTGGATGGCGCGCATGCGCGATAGTCTGGAAGCATCGATGCTTATCGGTGTCGGAGCCGCATTCGATTTCCACGCCGGCCTCAAGCGGCAGGCTCCAAGGTTCATTCAAAGAAGCGGCTTCGAATGGGCGTTTCGTCTTTTATGCGAGCCGCGACGGCTATGGCGGCGCTATGCGCTCGTCGTGCCGACCTTCATCTCGCTGACGGCATTCCAGAGACTGGGGCTTCGGAAGTTTCCGATCGAAGACGCGGTTTTTGGATCAAGCGCGCCAAAAGCAGCAGCTGCAAAGGTGTAAAGCCATCATGTCCTTATTTGCGTCGCCAGCAATGACACCGGGCCCGTCGAAGGCAGCCACATCGAATGACATGACGGCGCGGGCGATTCCGGCAGGTTCCGTGCCACCCATAGCAGCTAAGCCCACCGATGCCTTTGTATGGGCAGGACCGAATATGCCCGTCGCACTACGGCGTGGGCTTCCTCGGTTTGCAACCTCGTCCTTCCTGATCGGCGGCGACATCGCAAGCTATTTGATTGCCTATTTTGCACTCCTGTCCTTTCTCCCCAATGGTTCGGACGGCGCGATAGTGGAGCGCACCTTCTCGATCGCAGCGCTTGCTGCGATCGTTCTCTACGCATCGGCCGGCCTCTATCCTGGATATCGGTTACATGACCACGAACACCTACGGCGGCGCACCATAGCTGCCGCCAAGGTGGCTGTCCTGGCGGCATTCGGAGCAATTATCCTGCCCGAGGGGGAACGACTGCTGCTTGCCGTTATTGGGTTCCTCGCTCTCGGGCTGATTGTTCAGCCATTTGTGCATTGGCTGGCGCGAGGCCTGTGCTGGAAACTTGGAATGTGGGGCGAGCGTGCGGTTGTCATAGGGGGGTGCAACCTTACTCCCGCTCTCGTGGCCCATTTCAAGAACCACTGGCAGTATGGCATCAGGCCGGAGCCCTTTTCCCCCGATACTTTGGAGGCATTGCCCGATTGCGTGCCATCCATTGCCGTGATTGCGGGTGACACAGGCTCGCTTGTACCCGACTTGGCGGCGCTGCGTCGGAAGTTTGCCGAAGTCATTTTGCTGTCCGACACGCCGAGCCTCAAGGTAAGCGGATTGCGACCTGCGGACGTCGGCGGAGAGATCGGTATTCGCCTCACCACCGGTGGGAGTTGGGTCAACTCGGATCCGGTTCGCCGAATCCTCGATCTCGCAATCGCCATCCCTGCAATGATCGTGGTCGCGCCATTTATCGCGTTTGCAGCGGCCGCAATCTATGCCATCGATCCAGGTCCCGTCTTTTTCCGGCATACTAGGGAAGGGCGATCCGGCAAGCCGGTGCACGTCCTGAAATTGAGGACGATGTACCAAGATGCAGAACAGCGCCTAGAAGCACTGTTCCGAGACAATCCTACGATGCGCGCCGAGTGGTTGAGCCACTTCAAGCTCAAGGACGATCCGCGCATCCTTCCGGTTATAGGACATATGCTGCGCTCTTCGAGCATCGACGAGCTCCCGCAATTGGCAAACATCATTGCCGGCCAGATGGCCATCGTCGGGCCGCGTCCGTTCCCGGAATATCACCTCCTGGCTATGGACGGCGAATTTCGAAACAAGCGCCGTTCCGTCACGCCGGGGCTCACGGGCCTTTGGCAAATATCCGAACGAAGCAATGCGGATATCGAGCTGCAGCAGCAACTCGACGAGTTCTACATCGACAACCGGTCGCTGTGGTTTGACTGCCAGATTCTCCTCAGCACAATCCCTGCGGTCTTCAAGCGCAGGGGAGCCTACTGACCATCCTCGCTTTCGCGAGGCAACCGTCAACAACGGAGCACACCAAATGCACGGACAAAAGCGAATTATGGTAACCGGCGGTACCGGCTTTCTAGGATCATTCCTATGCGAAAGGCTTTTGCGAGAGGGCAATGACGTCCTCTGCGTGGACAATTACTACACCGGTTCGCGCGACAATGTGCTGCATCTTCTTGACGATCCTCGCTTTGAGGTGCTCCGCCATGACATTACCTTCCCGCTCTATGTGGAGGTCGACGAGATCTACAACCTCGCCTGTCCGGCGTCTCCGGTCCACTATCAGCACGACCCCGTACAGACCGTGAAGACCAATGTGCACGGGGCCATCAATATGCTCGGCTTGGCAAAACGCACCAGGGCGAAGATCTTCCAGGCATCCACGAGCGAAGTTTATGGCGATCCGGCAGTCCACCCTCAGCCCGAGGAATATCGAGGCAGCGTCAATCCCATAGGGCCGCGGGCATGTTATGACGAAGGCAAGCGGTGTGCCGAAACATTGTTCTTCGATTACCATCGTCAATATGGCGTGGAAATCCGCGTAGCCCGCATCTTCAATACTTACGGGCCGCGCATGCAGACCAATGACGGCCGCGTCGTCTCCAATTTCATCGTTCAGGCGCTTCAAAACGAGCCGATCACCATCTTCGGCAACGGCACCCAAACGCGCTCCTTCTGCTATGTAGACGATCTGATTGAGGGCTTCATCCGCCTGATGGGGGCGCCGGCTGGCGTTACGGGTCCGATTAATCTCGGTAACCCGGGAGAATTCCAGGTCCGGGAACTGGCCGAAATGGTCATCGAGATGACGGGATCGAAATCAAGCATCGTTTACAAGCCTCTGCCGATTGACGATCCGACGCAGCGCAAGCCAGACATCAGCCGCGCAAAGCAGGACCTGGGCTGGCAGCCGACAGTGAACCTGCGACAGGGGCTCGAGAAAACGATCGCGTATTTCGAGTGGAAGCTTTCTGGCGGAGTCAAGAGCACGCTTGGTGTCCAGTCCTCGCGAACGGCCTACACCTATCTGCCTAGCCCGGCCGTCGGCCTTCCCGCTCAGGAAGCCGTATC
The DNA here is from genome assembly GCF_025200775.1 of Rhizobium sp. WSM1274. Taxonomy (NCBI): domain Bacteria; kingdom Pseudomonadati; phylum Pseudomonadota; class Alphaproteobacteria; order Hyphomicrobiales; family Rhizobiaceae; genus Rhizobium; species Rhizobium sp. WSM1274. The sequence goes on from NZ_CP104142.1 coordinate 21,210, forward strand.
AATCGGGCCGTGAACTGCAACGTCGATCATTGCAAGTCGAAGCTGATGTCTTTCGATGGGATGGTGCCGGGAAACATGAATGTGCATAGCATACGAACAGGAGCCGCCCTTGCGGGTGCAACACAGCGGTTGGGGCCCATCGTCTTTGCGGTCGATGCGGCCTACGCCGTTCCCTTGGCGACCGCTCTTAGATCGGTCGCCGAGAATAACCGAAGCGCATGGCCCTTGAACATCCATGTCGTTCACGAGGGAATAGGCGAAGAAACAAAGCGACTGATCTTTGATTCTCTGCCCGCAAATTCTGCGGTCATCCAGTGGCATCCCATCGCCACATTGTCCTTCGCAAGCGGATTTTCCACTCGCCCCGGCGTTTCGAGGATGACCTTCGCGAGACTCCTTTTGCCGCAGTTCCTTCCGCAGACCTGCAATCGGGCTCTGTATCTGGATGGCGACATCCTGGTCCTGACTGCGCTTGAACAGCTGTGGAATATCGATCTCGGCGAGGCAGTGATCGGCGCCGTGCCGGATTACTGGCTGGACAATGTCATGCGCAACGGACCAGGTGCAACCGGCGGCCCTCGGGTCGAACGTTATTTCAACGCCGGCATTCTCCTTATCGACCTTGAAAAATGGCGAAACGAGCGAATATCGGAACGATCTCTGGACTATCTCGACCGCTTTCCGACGTCGGAATATTCGGATCAGGACGCTCTTAACTTTGCTTGCGACGGAAAGTGGAAGATCCTGGACCGTGCCTGGAATTTTCAGTTCGAACCAACGCAGGCGATCACCCGCATCGCGCTCGACCAGAAGCTCGCGATCGTTCATTTCGTGACCAACGTGAAGCCCTGGAAATCAGGAAGCTTGAGCCCTAACGTCGCCTTTTACGATACGTTTCGGTCCCGGACCCGTTTTGCGCTTAGCCGTTGGGCGCGCGTTCAGAGTGGCCTTAAGCGTGCAGGCTCGCGGCTGCTTGCCCGATCCGCCTTGTTGAGAGCGGCATGGTCCTGCGCGAAATCGGCTATGCGAGCGCATGCATCGACGCCGCGCCAGTGAATCGCGGAGCGAGGAACGCTTAAGAGCGAAACGAAGCCGAGTTCGGGTTCCATGAAATGCTCCGAACGAAACGATTGCCTGCGGAGGAACAAGGTTGCAACGCGTTGATGTCGTCATTCCCTGCTACAACTACGCTCATTTCCTCGAGGAATGCGTTGGTAGTGTTCTTTCACAAGCAGGCGTCGATGTGCGCGTGCTTATTCTGGATGACTGCTCGCCAGACAATACGCCGGAAGTCGGAACGGCCCTGGCATCCAGGGACAAACGGGTCACCTATCGGCGGCACGCGGCAAACAAGGGCCACATCGCCACCTATAATGGGGGAATCGAGTGGGCGGGCGGCGACCTATTCCTGCTTCTCTCTGCGGATGATTATCTCTTGCCTGGCGCGCTAGGGCGCGCTTCCGAGCTGATGCGCAATCATCCGCATGTGGGATTTACGTTCGGGAACGCGCTCATAGCTGAACCGAGTGGCGTCAGTAAGCGCGTCGATCCTCTCGGCGACAATTGTGTGCCTCCTATGCAGGTCCTGTCCGGTCCGCAGTTCATACGGTTGAGTGGAGCAAACAACCTGGTTCCGACACCGACGGCCGTCGTGAGAACGACACTGCAAAAACAGGTCGGCGGCTATCATATGGAACTGCCGCATGCCGGCGATATGGAGATGTGGCTGCGGCTCGCATCACATGCCGGAGTGGGCTACATCAACGAAGACCAGGCAGTATACCGCAGACATGCTTCGAACATGTCGCTACAATACTATGGCCAAAGTATCCTTCCCGACCTCCGGCAACGAAAACAGGCTTTCGATATTCTATTTCGCCAAGGCGCTGAAAGCCTCAGGAAAGATGAGAAATTAAGACGTTTTCTTACCAGGGATCTCGGCAAAGAGGCGCTTCGGCTGGCGGGCATGGCATTTAATAATTTCGATGTTCCCACAGCCGCGGCTATTCAGCGTTTTGCTCTCGAGGTTTCTCCCGAGGTGCGAAATTCATTGCCCTGGATCAAGTTGGTCTGCAAGCAAACAATCGGCCCAAAGTACTGGTGCGCCTTGAATTCTATCGGGCGACGAGTTGCAGGATGAATAGGGAGGTCCGACCCAGGTCATCCGCAAGTACGCAAACGACAGTCGGGTGGTTGAGCGCTCGATCGCTACTCATGCCAAGATCGCGCCAAGATCGCGGGGGACGCGATGGAAGGCCCCCCGGTATCAAAAGACCCGGTGACGCATTCGCGCCACCGGGTGATTTGAGCAAGACATGGTTACAAGATACGAAAAGTTACCCCAACAACGATCAGTACAACACCTTACTCACGCTCATGCCGGAATACTGGTCTGGAACAGGTCGTTGAGCTTGAACACAACTTCCGTCCTATTCGTCGCTTTGACCTTCTTCATAATATTGCGAACGTGCACCTTTACCGTGCTTTCTCGCAGATTGAGCTCATAAGCGATAATTTTGTTCGCCTTTCCGCGTCGGAGCGCCTCCACGACTTCGACCTGACGATCCGTGAATATGCCGGAGAGCGGGCGGGCGGTCGAATTGCTCGAGTCCAGCAAGTGACGCATGGCGAACAGGGCGCTTGCAGGCACAAAAATTCCTCCTGCCACTGACAGCGCGATCAGCTCCATACAGACACTGACGCTGACTGAGGCGGGTATGAACCCTTTGGCTCCGTACTCAAGGGCCCTGACGATTTGGCCGAAATCGTCGCTATCAGCCAATACGATGAGTGGAGTCGATGTAAATTCTGACGCAAGCTTGCGGATTTGCTCCGAAACGGCCGGTTCATCGATCTTTTTGCCGCCGACGTTCAAGAGGATTGCCGAAAGCGGAGGATGTTCGTCGCGCTTCTGCTTCCACTCCTCAATTGATCCAAATGCCAGAATCTCCAAATCCGCCTTTTCGGCAGCCATGCATTGCGCCAAGCATTGCCTATCAAGTTCACGATTATCGAGAATGACAAGCGAATGCGTGTGCCTTGCCGACAGGTGCGCGTTATTTTCTATCTTAAGGGGAAGAGAGATGTTTTCCTGCCTGCGGTCTAGATTCGGTATAAGTGCTGAATTCACAGCTTCACCCTCCCTCTAACACGTTACGCCACTACGGCCCGAGTACCAACCCCTCTCAATACGGGGGTTTATGAAACTCTAAAGTAGGAATCGATTACCACAATTCGACGGGCGTTGCAGTAGCTAATATAGGTTAAGTACTACACAACTTCTATAATTGGATAAGAAAATGAAGATAAGCCTGAGTATAGACTTAGGTCTTACTGGGCCGATTGCTGGATAATCTCGCTTGTTACCCCACCGTTTGGCAATGAACCCCTAAATGCATGGAAACAATCGCTGTCTCCGGCGTAGGCGAGCCGACGAGTGCGAGAGGTACCCGCCACCAATGTTGGACAGGGCCATAAACCAGGACGTAAGTCATCATAAGTAGATACGCCTTTCGGCGGATAAGCTTAAACGATTTGTTTCTTTACTCAGATGAAGAAAACAATTCTCTTTGGAACGGAGAGAAGTATTTGTCCTGGATAACCTTGGACGCAATCGACCTTTGTTTAACTGAAAATCGGGCCTGTTATGAGTAGGGGTTTGCAGGGATGATTGCATCAAACGTCAAGCTGGGTGACGGCAGCGTCATTCACCATCGAGATCTTGTGAATCTCTACGGCTGCACGATCGGAGCAGGAACCCGCATCGGCACCTTCGTCGAGATTCAGAAGAACGTCATCGTCGGAAAAGACTGTAAGATCTCCAGCCATTCCTTCCTCTGCGAGGGCGTGACGCTGGAAGATGGCGTGTTCATAGGCCACGGGGTCATGTTTACGAACGACATGTACCCGCGCGCCGTCAATCCGGATGGCAGCCTACAGACGGAAGCCGACTGGATCCTCATCCCTACACTGGTCAAGCGCCACGCATCGATCGGCAGCAACGCCACCATTCTGCCTGGCGTGACCATCGGAGAGGCTGCCCAGGTCGGCGCCGGAGCGGTTGTAACAAAGGACGTGCCTGATGGCGCCATTGTCGCGGGCGTTCCAGCCAGGGTGATCGGTCGCGTCAATGACGGGCCAGTCGACATGTATGCGTTGGGAGGAATGAAATGATCGGAATCGCTGTTGTCGGGTATGGGTATTGGGGTCCGAATCTGGTTCGCAACATCTCGGAAGCGGCCGGCGCGCACCTCGTTTCAGTTTGTGATCTGAATGTCGAACGGTTGGCGGCTGTTAAAAGCCGGTATCCCGCGGTAACGATCACCGACAAGTTCGAGGAAGTCCTGCGCGATCCACGCGTAGATGCAATCGCCATCGCAACGCCGGTCTCGGCCCATTTCAAGCTCGCAATGCAGGCGATGATGGCCGGAAAGCATGTCTTCGTCGAAAAGCCGATGGCATCGACGACGGAGGAGGCCGCGCGGATGGTCGAGGAAGCCGCGCGCCGACGCCTCGTGCTGGCCGTGGATCATACGTTCGTCCATACCGGCGCCGTCCGCAAGATGCGCGAACTGGTCGAAAGCGGCCTGGGCGACATGTATTATTACGACTCTGTGCGGGTCAATCTGGGGCTCTTCCAGCACGATGTCAGCGTCATCTGGGATCTCGCCGTGCACGACCTCTCCATCCTGGACCATGTCCTGCAGGAAAGGCCGGTGGCTGTTTCTGCGACGGGCATGAGCCATGTACTCGGCGAGCCGGAGAACATCGCCTATCTGACGCTCTTCTTCGAGAGCAAGCTCATTGCCCACATCCACGTCAATTGGCTGGCGCCGGTCAAGGTGCGCCGAACGCTGATCGGCGGCAGCAACAAGATGATCGTCTATGACGATCTGGAGCCCAGCGAAAAGATCAAGGTCTACGACAAGGGCATCACGATGAACCCCAATTCTCAAGCCTACGGCGAGAAGGTGCATCAGATGCTGGTGGGCTACCGCAGCGGCGACATGTGGGCGCCCAAGCTCGACATGACCGAGGCGTTGAAGCGCGAACTGGATCAGTTCGTCGATTGCATCGAGCAAAACTTGCGGCCGATTACGGATGGCCAAGCCGGGCTGCGGGTCGTTCGCATCCTTGAAGCCGCAAGCCGATCGCTCGCCCAGCGCGGTCGTATCATCGAGCTTGAAGAGGCGAGGCGCATTGCATGATCCCGTTCCTGGACCTCAAGGCACAATATCAATCCATCAAGAGCGAAATCGACGCCGCCGTGCTCGGTGTCCTGGCCTCGGGGCAATATATACTGGGCGAGGAGGTCGCTCGCCTCGAGCAGGAATTCGCGGACTATTGCAACGTCACACATGCGATAGCCGTCAACACCGGGACGAGTGCCCTGCATCTGTCGCTTCTCGCGGCAGGCGTCGGCCCCGGCGATGAAGTCATCACCGTGCCATTTACCTTCGTCGCGACCGTATCGGCGATCTGCTACGCAGGTGCACGACCGGTGTTCGTCGATGTCGAGCCGGTGACGCTCACGATGGATCCGGCTCAGCTCGAGGCAAAGATTACACCGCGAACCAAGGCCATTGTTCCCGTCCATCTCTACGGTCAGATGGCCGATATGGACGCGATCAAAGCGATTGCTGACCACTGCCGGATACCGGTCATCGAGGACGCCTGCCAGGCGCACGGAGCGCAATATAAAGGCGCGCGCGCCGGCAGCATCGGCACATCCGGCTGCTTCAGCTTCTACCCCGGCAAAAATCTCGGCGCCTGCGGCGAGGGGGGTATCGTGGTCACGAACAGCGACGATCAGGCCAAGACGATGCGCATGCTGCGCGACTGGGGTCAGGAACAGCGCTATCACCATCTGCTGAAGGGCTTCAACTACCGCATGGATGCCATACAGGGTGCGATCCTGCGCATCAAGCTCCGGCATCTCGAAGCCTGGACCGAAGCGCGGCGCGCCCATGGACGCCGCTACTCGTTGCTGCTTGGCGGTTCGGCGAATCTCAGGACGCCTGTCGAAATCGCCGACCGGCGCCACGTCTATCACGTCTATGCCGTCAGAAGCCGCGATCGCGATCAGCTTCAGCGCGTACTGAGCGAAGAGGGCATTCAGTCCGGGCTGCACTATCCGATCCCGGTTCATCTGCAGAAGGCCCATGCCGACCTTGGTTACAAGGCCGGCGATTTCCCTATATCGGAAGCTGCCGCACGGGAGGTCCTCTCGCTGCCGATCTATCCCGAGATGCCGGCGTGGCACGTCGACCAGGTGGCCGCCGCGCTGGAGAACACCTATGTCAGCTAATCGTGCGGGCGAGGCCCGGATCGTGCAAGCGGTCCATGGCCGTCATGAAAGGCCGGCGGACCCTGCCTACCAGGCCGGGCTGGCCAAAGAACTCAGGCAGTCATACGGGCGCGCTGGCCTGATCGAGCTCTACGGTCGTTTCGCGACCGGTGACGGTGTCATCGATACTCTGATGCGAAAAGCCATCTGGCAAGCCATCACGCGGAGTTGTGGCACAGGATTGCAGGTTGCAGGCGGTGCCGGTTTCAAACATCCCGAGACGTTCGACATCGGCAATGGCGTCTTCATCGGGGCTCAGGCCTATATCCAGGGTCGCTTCGACGGCCGATGCAAGATCGGCGATAATGTCTGGATCGGGCCGATGGCCTATTTCGACGCTCGCGATCTGGTGATCGAGGATTCTGTCGGGTGGGGACCCGGCGCCAAGGTGCTTGGCTCGGCCCACACGGCACTGCCCTTGGATGTGCCGATCATTCGCACGGATCTTGAAATCAAGCCGGTACGAATCTGTGCAGAGGCCGATATCGGAACGAATGCAACCATTCTTCCCGGCGTGACCATCGGGAAGGGGGCGATCGTTGGAGCCGGGGCAGTTGTCGTTTCCGACGTCGAGCCGTTCTCGGTCGCCGCAGGTGTCCCTGCGAAATTCATACGTTGGCGTTCGGATAATGATCCGATGACGAACATGTCGCGTGAGGGAAGATCATGAGAGACAAACGGGTGCTCATTACCGGCGGTGCCGGTCTGATCGGCTCGCATATTGCCGATCTTGTCGCATTGGAAAAACCTCGCGAGATCATTGTCCTCGACAATTTCGTGCGCGGGCGCCGGGACAATCTCAGCTCGGCGATATCAAGCGCGCCTCTAAAGATCATCGACGGAGATATCCGCGACAGAGCGCTTCTGGCAAAAGTCTTCGAAGGCGTCGACATCGTCTTTCATCAGGCCGCGATCCGCATCACGCAATGCGCCGAAGAGCCACGGCTGGCTTTCGATGTCCTTGCGGAGGGCACGTTCAACGTTCTCGAAGCCGCCGTCACGGCGGGCGTATCGAAGGTCGTTGCTGCCTCTTCCGCCTCCGTTCTGGGGCTTGCCGAGAATTTTCCAACGACCGAAGAGCATCATCCGTACAATAACCGGACGATCTACGGCGCGGCGAAAACATTCAACGAGGGGCTGATGCGTAGCTTTGCGGAGATGTACGGCCTGCGCTACGTCGCGCTGCGTTATTTCAACGTCTATGGGCCGCGCATGGACGTTTACGGTGCCTATACGGAAGTTCTGATCCGTTGGATGGAACGCCTGATGGCCGGGATGCCGCCCCTCATCTATGGGGATGGTAGCCAGACGATGGACTTCGTCGATGCACGCGACATCGCCCGCGCAAACATTCTGGCGGCCAAAAGCGATGTCACGGACGAAGTGTTCAACGTCGCGAGCGGCAAGGAAATAAGCCTGCTGGAACTCGCGAAGATGCTGAGCGACATTATGGGTTCCTCACTCGAACCGCAGCACAAAGAGGCCCGCACGGTCAACGGTGTGACCCGTCGCCTTGCCGATATCAGCAAGGCCGAACGGCTCCTCGGCTTCAAGGCGGAGATCTCCATGGAGCAAGGGCTTCGTGATCTCGTCGCCTGGTGGCAAATGCAGACCAATGCAGGGGGGGCGGCTGCATGAGCTCATATCAATCCACAATTCCGGTCGCCAAACCCGTCCTCGGGGAGGAGGAGGCTGAGGCTGCGCGCCGCGTTATTCTGTCGGGATGGGTGACGCAAGGGCCGGAAGTCGCGGCTTTCGAGCGTGAATTCGCCGCCTTTGTGGGCGCCGCGCATGCTTGCGCCATGTCCAATTGCACGACCGCGTTGCATCTGGCCCTGAAGGCGGTCGGCATATCCGCCGGTGATGAAGTCGTCACGGTCAGCCATTCTTTCATCGCGACCGCAAACGCGGTTCGCTACTGCGATGCGGTGCCTGTTTTCGTCGATATTGAAGAAGATGGTTACAACATCGAAGCCAGTCTGATCGAAAGGGCAATCACGCCTCGCACCAAGGCAATTCTTTGCGTGCATCAACTCGGCATGCCTTGCGATCTCCGCGCCATCGTTGAGATCGGCAAGCGCCACCAGATACCGGTCATCGAGGATGCAGCCTGTGCGACGGGAAGCGAAATCCTCTGGGACGGCCGTTGGGAAAAGATCGGCAAAGCGCATGGCGATATTGCCTGCTTCTCCTTCCACCCCAGGAAGGTCGTCACGACAGGCGATGGCGGCATGTTGACGACGGCCAATCCCGAATATGATCGGAAATTCCGGCTCTGGCGCCAGCATGGCATGAGCGTCACCGATGCCGTTCGTCACGGCTCGAAACAGGTCATCTTCGAAGACTATGACGAGTTGGGTTACAATTACCGGATGACCGATCTTCAGGCGGCCGTCGGACGCGAGCAGTTGCGGCGGCTGCCGGAGTTGGTTGCCCAGCGCCGGCTGCTTGCCGAGCAATATTGCGAACGTCTGTCGACGATTGCCGGGCTTTCTCTGCCGGCCGAGCCGCGCTGGGCTCGCAGCAACTGGCAGAGCTTCTGTGTGAGATTATCCGATACGATCGACCAGCGGGCCGTCATGCAGGCCCTGCTCGATCAGGGGATCTCGACCAGGCGCGGGGTGATGAACATTCATCTGGAGAAAGCCTATTCTGGTGAGAGCTCCCACCGCGCTGCCACCAGCCTGATGCGAAGCGTATCTGCGCAACAGCAAACGATAATCCTGCCGCTTTATGCCCAGATGACCGTGTCTGACCTGGACCGGGTCGTGGAGGCCCTTCGCGCAGCCCTTGCGGAAGCGACCGTCGGAGCCGCCAGCGTGCAACGTGCCATGGATGTCGCTGTCGCCTGAACCCGCATTTGCCTGACGTAGCAATTTGCATAGCAAAACAATGCGCGTATCGCGGGATGCGCGCATTGTTTCGTTATGCTGATTTGGTGATCCATCCGCGGATGGGTGCTGGCACGGACTCTGGCGGAAGCAGGTCGATCAGCATGCGCAGCGAATAGAGCCCGCAGAGAGCGACGGCGACGAAGCCAATCACCGTCGCCGGCCATAGCGGCAAAATCGAGAACATCAGGAATACCAGTCCCGATGCGGGCAAGAAAAGCAGGGCGTGTCTGCGATTGGCGGCGGACCAGCGAAAACCGGTCAGCTTCCGCACGATCACATAGATCAGGATGCTGTGCCAGACATAGAGGCCAAAAAACGCCCTGCCGGCTCCTTGCGTACCGAGCAGCGATACGAAGAGCCAGGCAAGCCCCACATGCACGATTGCCGCCGCAACCTCCGTCCAGAAGAAAATCGCCTGGGTACGCTTCGCCACGACGATGAAACCCATCGGCCAGGAAATAATCCGCAGCATCATTCCAAGGCAGATCCAGCGCAGAAGATCGACTGCCCCTTGAAATTCCGCCGAATAGAACAGACTCATCATCAGCGGCGCAAGCGTCAAGGTGCCGAGCAGGCCGGGGCCAGCGAGCAGCATGCTGATTTCCGCCTGTTCATTGACCAGCCGATTGCATTCGGCATTGTTCTCGGCTGCCGCAGTCAGGCGCGGATAAAAATCCGTCCCCATCGCCTGCAGGATGAAGCTGGCATAGAGACCGCCAAGGCCCCAGGCCGCCTGGTATAATCCAGCCGCCATGACGCCGCCCTCCTTCAGCACGATGAGGCGGATGGCATAAGCTGCGCCGAAGGTCAGAAGCCCGCTTGCCATGAAGACGAAGCCGAGCCTGAGCAGTGCCGACACTTCCCGACCGAACTGGCGCGTGGGCATTGGCGAGGGATGCGGGCAGATCCGCCGGCTGTACCACCAGGTCGGAAGGATTGAAGCAGCCGCAATCACCACGAGGGACGGTGCGATCGCCTGCAGGCCGAACAGATAGATCAGCGGGATGCTGACAGCCGTGCCGATAAGCCCGGCAAGCACGTTGATACGGGCAAGATCGGCAATGCCGCGCAGGCCCTGGATCAATGCAGTCTGCCCTGCAGAGACCAGTCGAAAGAAGATTGCCAGCGACAGCAATGCAATCGCACCGGCATGCTGGTAGCCGCCGAAAGTGAAATTTGAGACCGGGAATGCCAACGCGGCGAGAAGGAGCGCACCAAGCAACCCGAGCACCACCGATATGCGTCGCAGCACTGTTGCCGATCGTGCGATCGTTTCTGCGTCCTCGGTGCCAGCAGCTTCGGCAATCTGGCGCACGCCACTGCTGCCCACACCAAGCCCGGCAATCGCCTGCGCGATATCGAGGATCGACCCGTAAAGGCCCATCAGCCCCACGCCTTCCGGCCCAAGCAGAACAGCCATGGCTTTGTTTCTGACAATGCTGAGTGCGACGTTGACGAGCGAAGACCCGCCCATCAACATCGTCGATTTGAGGATCTGGGTGTAGGTCGAACTGCTGGGTGGGGTCATCCTCAAAGTCATCGGAAACCCTGGCCGTTTATCCCGGGCCAGCGTTCAATCGCCCGCCGCGGGCTCGATTGCAGCACATGCATTTTGCGGATCACCGGCTTACCTGACTGACATGCGCCTCTGTCTGAACAGGCAGCGCAGCGGCGTCCTCGGACAGCGCATCGGCGCTGCGAGCCCGCGTTACCCTGACCACGTCGCCCGGCACCAACTCGGTCGTTTCGGCGGCCTGGAATTGATTGACCTGTCCCTTGTCCCGCCGGCTCACAATGAACGTCAGCGGCAGGTCCTCACCACGGTTATTCGCCCTAGCGCCGTTCGACAGTTCTTCGAGAAGCAGTTGTTGCGTGGTGTCGCGCTTCAACTTGAGCTGATCGAGAGTGGCCTTTTCCGCCTGCACCTCTGAAGCCACCTCGCTGCGGCGAGTGTCGGAAAGTCCCTCGAGATTTCGCGTCGTCTCGTTGATCGCCTGGCGGCCCCGCATGATGGCGGTGACCAGGTCGAGCCGGTCGGAGCGATAGGTGGTGAGCAATCGTTCCAGATCCATCTGGCGTGAGGTGATCGTGAGGCCCTTCTGGACCAGCGTCTTCACGCTCGTCAGTTGCTCTTCGACCGATTGGATATTGTCATCCGAGCCTTTTAGCTTTTCTTCCAGCGTGTCGATTTCTGCCGTCAAGAGATTGCGCAATTCGACGAGGGCCACCGACTGCTTGTCCAGCGCGTTTGCACGCGCCTGAAAAATGACCCGCTCCTCCTGGTAGATACTCTCGGCATATTGCTGATCGGTAGCGGGCGGCTGATCGAAGACGATCTCCTTCGAGCCGGCCATCTCCGCTTGCAGCCGCGCGAGCTTCGCCGAACTGCGTAGCAGCGAATGGTCGATTTCTTGCAACTCGCCGGCAAGCTTGATCGTCTCCGATTGCTGCTGTGCCGCAGCCCGCAACGGGCCGCCGCTCATGGCCAGGGATTGCAGGACGCTGAGGCCGGAGTGAAATTTATATTGTCCCGGCGCTGTCACGTCTCCGACGACGTAAATGGACGGATAGTCGAGAACGTCGATCGTCACAGCAGGTGCCTGGGCCAAACCCATCTTTGCCTGAAGGCGCTTGGCAATCTCGTTGGTGAGGCTCGTATTGTCCAGTCCAACCGGCTGCGGCCCCAGAAAGGGCAGGGAGACTTCACCTGCATCTGAAACCGTATATTCGCCGCCAATCGCATCCCATCGCTCAAACTGGCCCTTGGACGGCATCCATTGGACGACCGTCAGGCGGATTTTCGTTTGCGGAGCCAAAGGGGCGCTATCGGCGAGAGCCGGCGACACGGCCCCGGCAAGAAAGACGAGTGCGCTGATGACAAACGTGGCGCGAAAGAACGGGTGAGGGGCACGGTGCGATAGATTCATTACATGTCTCGCCTTCAAAACATCCTTCAACGGACGCTGGTCCAATGCCTTAGGCGCTGTTCAAACGCCGGACGCCAAGCCCGAAACCAGATCGCTAGTGTGCAGTCTGTCGAAGCCTTGAGGAAGGTGGAGGTCGTTTACTTTGCCTAATCACAATTGATGAGGTGGGGAGGATGCTTAAGCCTAAATCGAGCAGAAACACATATCTTCGGCGCGACGCAGAGGCATCGCCTCGGGCGCGCTAGCCTCGAAGAACCGTAATCCCCCGCGGCAGAGCCTTTATGCTCGCATCGCCAATTTTGCCGGACGACGATATTGACCTGCGTCGCCGCCTTTCGTTCGACAACTCGAAGCAGCGCCAGCGGTGCGGCACAAGGCCGTTCTCGTGCCAGATCTTGACGACCGAAGACGCCGCCATCTCAACGGCCTATGCGGCTGCAAGCTTTGCACAGCAAGCGGCAGATCTCCGCGTGTCTCATCGATCACGTGGGCGCGCAACACGGCCGGTTGCCCAAAGGATGCCGCCTGTAGAGCGAAAGGCGTAGCATATACTCTCTCATTTTTCGACTACACTTCAGGGCCGCGTATCGAGCGGTCCTCATAGATTCGATCCTCACAATCTCGCGGAAGGTGCCTGCCATGTATCGCAACGCTCGTCGGTGGATCTCGCGCTCACTCCTGGTGGATTCGTTGATTCCCGCATGGCTGACCGTCGGCGGCAAGGGAAGGCCGCGCAAGCCTGCAGAAAGGCACGAGGACAGTGCTCAACTTGCGGCATCCGTGCAAACTGCGGATGGAAACAAGTATGGTAGCCTTGTCGACAATCCCTACAACAACGCGGCGCTCAACGAGCATGACTCGCAACATAGAGTGAACGTGATCGACGACCCGGACGGTCGGGCCAATATCACCCGCGAATCGCCGGCCTTGCCCGACGCTGTCGCAACAAATCGCGAGATGGGGGTGCGAAGCGGTGATACTGCCGCGTCTGTGTTGCCCGCCCACACGCCTAGTATTGCAGGTTTCGGGCGGAACGCGAACGGAGTTGCGTTCGGGGCCCAATCATCTCTTTATCGCACCTACGCTGGAATGAGCCTCATTGGCGATGATCCTTTGGCTCCGTATATTCCGCAAGGCCCTGCACCAACAGCTTCGGGCCAAGGTTCTGCTGCTGTGACGGGCGAGCGTGCGCACTCCGGCAAGGTCGTCATTCTCGAGTCGACGCCGTCGGCGCAGTCGACCGGGCAGCATGCTGGGGCAAATGCGCTGGCGTTTGGCATGCCCTTTGGTGTGTGCGGGTGCGGCTACTATACGTCCCCCACGCGGATTCTCGATTGGGCCCATGGTGGCGCCTTGCTTCAGCAAGATGGCCAGTTGCCGGGAACCAGGCTGACCGAAGGGCCGGACTACGTGGCGACGATCAAGAAGGCCATCGGCGCCTCGGTCAGCGATCCGCTTCTCGATCGGAACTTGTCCCCGCTCTCGGGCTGGCGCGGGACCGCAACGTGGACGGATTCGACGATCTTGAACGGATCGTTGCCCGGTGGCGGAGAGACCGGAAAGGGCACCACCACGAAGGGTGTCGGCATCCTTTCCGGCTCGGTGACGACGCCGCCTCAACCTTCCGCGCAGCGCTCGCTGACAACGCAAAATCTGGCGGCGGCCGCGGTGACGGCCAGCAACGCGATCGTGCTGGAAAACCAGAAGCAGGGCAATCCGGAGAGCGAGTGGGGTATCGACGGTGCGGGCAGCACCAACATCGAAGGGTTTGCGACCGACATCAGCGTCGACAACGGCAAGACGGTCAGCTTCAAGATAAACACGAATTCCACCAACTACCGGATCGACATCTATCGGCTCGGCTATTATGGCGGCATGGGCGCCCGCAAGGTCGCGACCATGCAGCATACTGGGTTGCAGACGCAGCCCAGTCCGCTGCGTAATGCCACGACCGGCACGGTCGATGCCGGCAACTGGGCCGTCTCCGCATCGTGGACCGTACCCGATGATGCCGTCTCAGGCGTCTATATCGCCAAGCTCGTGCGCCAGGATGGCACTTCCGGCGAAAACCATATCCCCTTCATCGTGCGCGACGACACCAGCCATAGCGACATCGTTTTCCAGACGGCAGACGAGACCTGGCAGGCTTACAACGGCTGGGGTGGCGCAAACCTTTATGGCGGCAACGGCCCGGCGACGGGGCAGGGTGCCGGTCGCGCCTATGCGGTCAGTTACAACAGACCGATCGCGACCCGCGGCGGGGTCGGCACCTATGCCGGCCCACAGGACTATCTGTTCGGCGCCGAATATGCAGGCATCTCCTGGCTGGAACAGAACGGCTATGATGTTTCCTACATGTCGGGTGTCGACGCCGACCGCTATGGCAGCCTGTTGCTCAATCACAAGACATATATCGATGCGGGGCACGACGAATACTGGTCCGGTCAACAGCGGACCAATGTGGAAGCCGCGCGCGATGCCGGCGTCAACCTCATGTTCTGGAGCGGCAACGAGGTCTATTGGCGTACCCGTTGGGGCAATGCGTATAGCGCCGATGGCACGCCCTATCGCACCCTGATCACCTACAAGGAGACCTGGGCCAACAGCGGCATCGATCCTTCCAGTGAATGGACCGGCACCTTCCGCGATCCACGCTTCAGCCCACCCGCTATCGGCGGCGGCAACCCCGAAAACTCACTGACCGGACAGCTGTTCAAGGTCGACGATGTCGGCAGCAATCTCGGCGCGATCACGGTCGGATATGACGACGCCAATCTGCGCTTCTGGCGCAATACGAGCGTCGCCAATCTTCAGCCTGGCCAGACGGCAACGCTCACCAAGAACTATCTTGGTTACGAATGGGACGAAGCGTCCGATAATGGCTTCGATCCGGCTGGTCTCGTCAAGCTGTCATCGACGACGCTTCCGGTCAGCACCTATTTGCTCGATTATGGAAATACGACCGGCGATGCGACCGCGACCCACAATCTGACGCTCTATCGTGCGCCGAGCGGTGCGCTGGTGTTCGGCGCCGGTACGGTCTATTGGACATGGGGCCTGAGCGACAATCATGACAACCAGGCGACTCCGACCGATCCTCGCGTGCAGCAGGCAATGGTCAATCTGCTTGCCGACATGGGCATTCAGCCGGGGACATTGCAATCCGGGCTTACTGCCGGGACAGCTTCGTCAGACCATACTGCACCGACCTCGGTCATCACGGTACCCGCCACGGCGACCGTTGGATCCGCCGTGACGATTACCGGCACCGCTACCGATACGGGAGGCGGGGTTATCGCAGCGGTCGAAGTCTCGACCGACAACGGGGCGAGCTGGCATCCGGCGACGGGCGATGAGAACTGGACTTATACCTGGTCGCCGCAGACCGCGGGCACATACACCATCCGGTCACGCGCAGTCGACGATAACGTCAATCTGGAAACACCCTCCGCGGGACGCACTGTCACCGTCAGCGGGCCGAGTTACACCTCTCTCTTCGGTTCGGCGACGCCAGCGGTCGTCAACACCAACGATACCTCAGCCGTTGAACTCGGCGTCAAATTCCTGACTTCCGTGGCCGGCACGATCACCGGCATTCGTTTCTACAAGGGCGACCTCGATACGGGTACACATACGGGTTCTTTATGGTCGAGCACCGGCACGAAGCTTGCGACCCTCACCTTCACGAACGAGACTGCCAGCGGCTGGCAGACTGCCTATTTTACCAGCCCGGTATCGCTGACCGTTGGACAAACCTACACCGCGTCTTATCACACGAGTAGCGGTCATTATTCCACGACCACTAGCTACTTCACCTCGAACGTGACGAGCGGCCCGCTCACGGCGCCGGCCAGCGGCAACGGCGTGTACACTTATGGGAGCGCCAGCCTGTACCCCACAAGCACCTACCAGTCGACGAATTATTGGGTCGATGTGATGTTTACCACGCCGAGCTCGAACACGACGCCGACGGCAGTTGCCGATACGGGGGATGCGACGGAGAAGGGCGGGGTTGCCAATGGTTCGGGCGGCGTGGTTGCCAGCGGCAACGTGCTGACCAACGACACCGATCCGGACGCCGGTGACACCAAGACCGTCACGGCAGTGGTCTTCGGTGCGACATCAGGAACGCTCGGCTCGGCGCTGAACGGCACCTATGGCAGTCTCGTTCTCAATGCATCTGGCGCCTATAGCTATGCGATCAACGAGAGCAATACCGCCGTCCAGGGACTGCGGCAGTCGACCAATACGCTGAGCGATGTCTTCAGCTATACGATGCGCGATAGCGCCGGCGCGACGGCCACGGCAAACCTGACGGTCACCATCCACGGCGCCAACGATGCGCCGGTGCTCGCCGTCCAGACGACGACCCAGAACGCCACCACCGGCTCCGCCTTCTCCTTCGTGCTGCCGACGACGACCTTTACCGATGTCGACAGCGGCGAGACGCTGACCTACGCGGCAACCGCTGCCGATGGCACGGCACTGCCTTCCTGGCTGAGCTTCAACGCCTCGACGAGGACCTTCTCCGGCACGCCTACGACAGGCGGCACCTACGGTGTCAAGGTGACGGCAACCGATCTCGGCGGCCTTGCCGCCAACGAGACCTTCAACATCGCCGTGTCGGTTCCCGGAAACACGACGCCGACGGCAGTTGCCGATACGGGGGATGCGACGGAGAAGGGCGGGGTTGCCAATGGTTCGGGCGGCGTGGTTGCCAGCGGCAACGTGCTGACCAACGACACCGATCCGGATGCCGGTGACACCAAGACCGTCACGGCAGTGGTCTTCGGTGCGACATCAGGAACGCTCGGCTCGGCGCTGAACGGCACCTATGGCAGTCTCGTTCTCAATGCATCTGGCGCCTATAGCTATGCCATCAACGAGAGCAATACCGCCGTCCAGGGACTGCGGCAGTCGACCAATACGCTGAGCGATGTCTTCAGCTATACGATGCGCGATAGCGCCGGCGCGACGGCCACGGCAAACCTGACGGTCACCATCCACGGCGCCAACGATGCGCCGGTGCTCGCCGTCCAGACGACGACCCAGAACGCCACCACCGGCTCCGCCTTCTCCTTCGTGCTGCCGACGACGACCTTTACCGATGTCGACAGCGGCGAGACGCTGACCTACGCGGCAACCGCTGCCGATGGCACGGCGCTGCCTTCCTGGCTGAGCTTCAACGCCTCGACACGCACATTCTCCGGCACGCCGACGACATCAGGAACCTACGGCGTCAAGGTGACGGCGACCGATCTCGGCGGCCTTGCCGCCAACGAGACCTTCAACATCGCCGTGTCGACGGCGCCGACGACCTATAGCCTGTTCTCCGCCTCCAGCACGCCGGCCCAGACGAACCTCAATGACGGTCAGCAGCTCGAGCTTGGCGTCAAGTTCACGTCGAACGTTGCCGGGGATGTCACGGGAATCAAGTTCTATCGCAGCGCCAACGACAACGGCCAGGACGTCGTCGACCTTTGGACCGCGACGGGCACCAAGCTCGGCACCGCCACCTTCACCACCACCACCGCGAGCGGCTGGCAGACGGTAAACTTCGCAACTCCGGTCACAATCGCCGCCAATACCACCTATGTCGCCTCCTATCACACGACCGGAGCCTATGTGGCGACCAGCAATTTCTTTACAGCTGCTGTCACCAACGGTCCGCTGACGGCACCAGCCACCGGCAACGGGGTCTACCGCTATGGGGGCTCTGCCACCGCCGGCATTTTCCCAAATGCCACTTTCGGTGCTGCCAATTATTGGGCCGATGTGGTCTTCCGTCCCTCGAATGCGAACAACACGACGCCGACGGCAGTTGCCGATACGGGGGATGCGACGGAGAAGGGCGGGGTTGCCAATGGTTCGGGTGGCGTGGTTGCCAGCGGCAACGTGCTGACCAACGACACCGATCCGGATGCCGGTGACACCAAGACCGTCACGGCAGTGGTCTTCGGTGCGACATCAGGAACGCTCGGCTCGGCGCTGAACGGCACCTATGGCAGTCTCGTTCTCAATGCATCTGGCGCCTATAGCTATGCGATCAACGAGAGCAATACCGCCGTCCAGGGACTGCGGCAGTCGACCAATACGCTGAGCGATGTCTTCAGCTATACGATGCGCGATAGCGCCGGCGCGACGGCCACGGCAAACCTGACGGTCACCATCCACGGCGCCAACGATGCGCCGGTGCTCGCCGTCCAGACGACGACCCAGAACGCCACCACCGGCTCCGCCTTCTCCTTCGTGCTGCCGACGACGACCTTTACCGATGTCGACAGCGGCGAGACGCTGGCCTATTCGGCAACCGCTGCCGATGGCACGGCGCTGCCTTCCTGGCTGAGCTTCAACGCCTCGACGAGGACCTTCTCCGGCACGCCTACGACAGGCGGCACCTACGGTGTCAAGGTGACGGCAACCGATCTCGGCGGCCTTGCCGCCAACGAGACCTTCAACATCGCCGTGTCGGTTCCCGGAAACACGACGCCGACGGCAGTTGCCGATACGGGGGATGCGACGGAGAAGGGCGGGGTTGCCAATGGTTCGGGCGGCGTGGTTGCCAGCGGCAACGTGCTGACCAACGACACCGATCCGGATGCCGGTGACACCAAGACCGTCACGGCAGTGGTCTTCGGTGCGACATCAGGAACGCTCGGCTCGGCGCTGAACGGCACCTATGGCAGTCTCGTTCTCAATGCATCTGGCGCCTATAGCTATGCGATCAACGAGAGCAATACCGCCGTCCAGGGACTGCGGCAGTCGACCAATACGCTGAGCGATGTCTTCAGCTATACGATGCGCGATAGGGCCGGCGCGACGGCCACGGCAAACCTGACGGTCACCATCCACGGCGCCAACGATGCGCCGGTGCTCGCCGTCCAGACGACGACCCAGAACGCCACCACCGGCTCCGCCTTCTCCTTCGTGCTGCCGACGACGACCTTTACCGATGTCGACAGCGGCGAGACGCTGACCTACGCGGCAACCGCTGCCGATGGCACGGCACTGCCTTCCTGGCTGAGCTTCAACGCCTCGACGAGGACCTTCTCCGGCACGCCTACGACAGGCGGCACCTACGGTGTCAAGGTGACGGCAACCGATCTCGGCGGCCTTGCCGCCAACGAGACCTTCAACATCGCCGTGTCGACGGCGCCGACGACCTATAGCCTGTTCTCCGCCTCCAGCACGCCGGCCCAGACGAACCTCAATGACGGTCAGCAGCTCGAGCTTGGCGTCAAGTTCACGTCGAACGTTGCCGGGGATGTCACGGGAATCAAGTTCTATCGCAGCGCCAACGACAACGGCCAGGACGTCGTCGACCTTTGGACCGCGACGGGCACCAAGCTCGGCACCGCCACCTTCACCACCACCACCGCGAGCGGCTGGCAGACGGTAAACTTCGCAACTCCGGTCACAATCGCCGCCAATACCACCTATGTCGCCTCCTATCACACGACCGGAGCCTATGTGGCGACCAGCAATTTCTTTACAGCTGCTGTCACCAACGGTCCGCTGACGGCACCAGCCACCGGCAACGGCGTCTTTGCCTATGGCGGCTCCGCTACCACAGGTCTTTTCCCGACCAACAGCTTCAATTCAACCAATTACTACGCCGACGTCGTCTTCCGGCCGCAGCTCGTCGCGTGACGCAAAGTATAAGGTTAGGGATCGGTTCGAATGAGGCTCATACCACGCAAATGCTGGTCGCGGCGAAGGGCGCTTCGACCGCCCGCATTCAAGGAATGCCGATGAACGGGATCGAGCGGCTGCCGGTAACCGTGCTGGCTGGCTTCCTCGGCGCTGGCAAGACGACGCTCCTCAGCCACGTCCTGAATAACCGTCAGGGCCTGCGGGTCGCCGTCATTGTCAACGATATGAGCGAAGTGAACATAGACGCCAGTCTCATTCGAGACGGCGGCTGCAACCTGTCGCACACGACGGAGACATTGATTGAGCTCAGCAATGGCTGCATATGCTGTACCCTGCGCAACGACCTCCTGGCGGAAGTGCGGCGACTGGCTGAAGAGGGGCGATACGATTATCTGTTGATCGAGGGCACCGGCATTGCCGAGCCATGCCCGATCGCGGCAACTTTTTCCTTCCGCGACGAGAATGGTGTTTCGCTCTCTGATTTTGCGAAACTCGACACGATGGTCACCGTGGTCGACGCTGCAAACCTGTTGGCCGACTACAGCAGTGCCGATCTGCTTGCCGACCGCGGCCTGCAGCGCGACGGTGAGGACCGGCGCACACTCATCGACCTGCTGGTGGATCAGATCGAGTTTGCCGATGTTGTCGTGATCAACAAGATCTCGGACGCGGCCGAAGAGATCCGCGCTGATGTCCGCAAGATAGTTGCCGCGCTCAACCCGGATGCGCGCCAAGTGGAGACGGATTTCGGCAAGGTTTCTCTGTCAACCATCCTCAATACAGGCCTCTTCGATGAAGCAAAGGCCGCCGCGCACCCGCTGTGGCACAAAGAACTGTACAGCCCGGGCGACCATGTGCCGGAAACGGAGGAATACGGGGTCTCGAGCTTTGTCTATCGCACCAGGCGTCCCTTCGACCCCATGCTGTTTCGCGCATTCCTGGACGAGCCCTGGCCGGGGGTGATGCGTGCCAAAGGCCACTTCTGGCTTGCCACGCGCCCGCGTCATGTCGGCCTGATGTCGGCTGCCGGGGTGCAACGGCGCTGTGAGCCCATGGGGCTTTGGTGGGCGGCCGTTCCTCGACAAGACTGGCCGAGCCATCAGCAGTTTCGTCAGCAGCTCGAGAGCCGGTGGCACAGCGCCTGGGGCGACCGTCGGCAGGAATTGGTCTTTATCGGCGTGGGCATGGACGAGACAGGTGTGCGGACTGCACTGGACGGATGCCTCGCCAGCGCCGATCCGCGCGACTGGGCCATCCTCGAAGATCCGTTTCCGGCCTGGTAGCACAGGGCTGCGCAGGACAACGCTCGATCCAACCGGCTCGACCAGCCGGGCCGGACCTAAATTCCTTTTCTACCAGCGTCAGCC
This sequence comes from Rhizobium sp. WSM1274, assembly GCF_025200775.1. NCBI lineage: Bacteria > Pseudomonadati > Pseudomonadota > Alphaproteobacteria > Hyphomicrobiales > Rhizobiaceae > Rhizobium > Rhizobium sp. WSM1274. The sequence continues at coordinate 42,397 of NZ_CP104142.1, forward strand.
ACTTAGAGCGCCGCGCGCTTTTCAGACGTTAAGGACGCTCCAACACTATGCGCTGGCAGTAGCCATAGGCAGCTTTGGGGCTCCTTGGGCGGTTGCGCTTAGGGTCATCATATCGGCGTATGAGGGTACCACCCATATACCCCGGATTGCTGACGTACGTTCGCGTAGCAAAGGTGCCAGAATGAACCTCTTGCTAGTGCGGTCGAGGGCCGGCCGATGGGAAGGGGGCGCCGCTGATGCGGAGAATTCATGTCAGTAATCGTGAGTACCTGAGTACATTTGGTGGAGCGTTGAGTATCTGTCGAGTATCCTCTGCCTGGAGCGCAGTCCTTGGATCCGCGACCGTCGCATCTTCGACGAGTACCGATGGTTCCCCAAGCTTTGCCAATCAGAGCAGCGCAACCGTCCAATCCTCCTTTACCGGCACGGTCACATCTTCCTTGATATCATCAGGCGACATGCAATCGTCCCCTGCATCGTCAACCGCGATGCCGGCGCCTGCGGCCGATGGCGGCGCGCAGGACACGTCCACGAAGACGGCGTCGGCTGCGACGGTTTTGCAGACACCTTCATCGACATCGCAACGCACCGTGCTTGGTCCGGATCCGTCCGAGGAGGCTGCGACACTGCCTGCCGCTCCCAAGCTTACGGGTGTTACCAGCGACGCCGATACCGGCAGCGCCAAGACGGCGGCGGCGGCCAGCTCTTCCAGCAGTCTCGATACGGCTTCGTTGCGCCTTCAGGCATCGATAGCATCCATCTCGGTGGAGCCGAGCCAGGACGGTTCTGCCGCGACGACTGCGGCCCCGACAGCCCTGGCGGCACCGCTTACGGCGGCCGCGGCTGCGGCGACGCCCAACAAGATAGCGCTCGAAAACCTGAAGCAGGGCAACCCGATCAGCGAGTGGGGCCTCCAGGGCGACGGCGGCGGCACCATCCAGGGCTTCGCTACCGAAATCAGCACGAATATCGGCCAGACCGTCGATTTCAAGATCGCCACCGATTCCACCCATTACCGCATCGATATCTACCGCATGGGCTATTATGGCGGGAACGGCGCGCGCAAGGTCGGCTCCATCGAACAATCGCTGACCACGGCGCAGATCCAGCCGCACCCGATCGTCGATATGTCGCTCGGTCTCATCGACTGCGGCAACTGGTCGGTCTCGGCGAGCTGGCAGATTCCGACGGATGCGGTCTCCGGCGTTTATTTCGCCAAGCTGGTGCGCGAGGACGGCGTCGAAGACGCCAGCATCATTCCTTTCGTCGTGCGCGACGACGCCTCGACCAGCAATATCGTCTTCCAGACGTCGGACACGACATGGCAGGCCTATAATGCCTGGGGCGGCGCCAGCCTCTATTACGGCGAAGTGCCGGTCGATCCCGCAAACATGATCGGCTACCTGCCGCCAAACTGCAGCTGCGGCCTGCAGGCCATCGGCCGGGCTTCGGCGGTCAGCTACAACAGGCCGATCATTACCAATACAAGCCCGATCGGCGGCTCGCACGACTACATCTTCGGCGTCGAATCCTCCGCCATCTCGTGGCTGGAGCAAAACGGCTACGACGTTTCCTATATTTCCGGCGTCGATGCGACGCGCAACGGTGCGCTGCTGCTCAACCACGATGCCTATCTCTCCGTCGGCCATGACGAATACTGGTCTGCCGAACAGCGCGCCAATGTCGAGGCGGCGCGCGATGCCGGCGTCAACCTCGCCTTCTGGAGCGGCAACGAATGCTACTGGAAGGTTCGCTGGCAAAGCAGCATCGACGGCAGCGGCCAGGCCTACCGGACCATGGTCTGCTACAAGGAAACCTGGGGCAAGAGCACGGATCCGAGCAATGTCGGCACCGGCACCTGGCGCGATCCGCGTTATTCCGATCCGGGGCAGCAGCCGGAGAATGCGCTGACAGGCACGATGTTCCAGGTGGACGGCTACCGTCAGGATACGATCTCCATCCCCTATGACTATTCGAACCTGCGCTTCTGGCGCAATACCGACGTGTCGGAGCTGCAGGAGGGCGAGACCTACAGCCTCGTGCAAAACCTGCTCGGCTACGAATGGGATTCCGATGTCGAGAACGGATTCCGTCCGGCTGGACTGATCGACCTGTCGCTCTCCTCGGTCTCGGTGAGCACGTATCTGCGCGACTACGGCGCGACGGTCGGCGATGCAGTGGCGACCCACAGCCTGACCATGTACCGGGCGGCAAGCGGCGCGCTGGTCTTCGGCGCCGGCACAGTCTTCTGGTCCTGGGGGCTGAGTGACGACCATCAGGGCCCGGCCACGTCAACCGATCGCAACGTGCAGCAGGCGATGGTCAACATGTTCGCGGACATGGGCATTCAGCCGACCACGCTTGATGCCAGCCTGATCCTTGCGACACAATCGACCGATACGCTGAAGCCCACCTCGTCGGTCACGTCGCCGATCATCGGTGCAAGCTTTCTCGAAGGGCAACATGTGACGATCACGGGCACGGCGCAGGATTTCGGCGGCGGCATCATTGCCGGCGTGGAGGTCTCGACCGATGGCGGCCAGCACTGGTTCAAGGCCACCGGCCGCGAGAGCTGGAGTTATAACTGGGTCGTCCAGGCGAGCGGAACCTACACGATCACGTCACGGGCCGTCGACGACAGCGTCAATATGGAGGCGCCATCGGCGGGCAAGCAGGTGACTGTCACCCTGCCGGGCACGCAGGGCCTCTGGACGTTGGCGGACAAGCCCGCGGTCGAAACGGCGATCGACCGCGATTCCGTCGAGCTCGGCCTGCGCTTCCAGGCGACGACGGCAGGCTCCGTGGAGGGCATCCGCTTCTACAAGGGCTTCTACAATATCGGCGACCATGTCGTCAGCCTCTGGAGCGCCAACGGAACGCTGCTGGCGACCGGCGTGTCGATCGGCGAGTCGCTCTCCGGTTGGCAGACAGTGATGTTCTCCTCACCGATCCAGATTGCCGCCGGCACGACCTATGTGGCCTCCTATCACAGCAGCGGCTTCTACTCCGCCAGCCAGAATTATTTCGGCAGTCCCTATGCCAGCGGTGCGCTGAAGGCCGTCGATGGCGGCGGTGTCTATGCCTATGGCTCCAATGCCGGCACATTCCCCGGCCAGAGCCTCGGCACCGGCACCAACTACTGGGTCGACGTGGTCTTCGATGCGGGGCCTAACAGCGCGCCGGTTGCGACCGACGATACGGGGCTGACCATCACCCGCAACGACAGCGTCGTCATCTCGATCGCCTCGCTCATCGGAAACGATACGGATCCCAATGGCGATGCGATGACGATTTCGGCCGTCGGCAACGCCGTCAACGGCACGGTGACGCTCAACAAGCAGAACCGCACCGTCATCTTCACGCCGACCAACAATTATTCGGGGTCGGCAAGCTTCACCTATACGCTGTCGGACGGGCGCGGCGGCACGGATCAGGGCAACGTCAGCCTCACCGTAAACCAGGGCCCTGCCGGGGAAACGCTGTTTACATCAAGCGAAGGGCCGACGGGCGCAAGCTTCAACGAAGGTCAGTCGCTGGAACTCGGGATGAGGTTCGTCGCTTCGTCCAGCGGCATGATTACCGGCATCCGCTACTACAAGGCGGCCGGCGATACCGGCGCCCATACCGGCTCCCTGTGGACGGCCGACGGCACGCTGGTCGCGACCGTCAGCTTCGCCGACAGTGGGCCGGTGAACGGCTGGCAGACCGCGACATTCGCCAACTCGGTGCATATCGCGGCCGGCACGACCTATGTCGCCTCCTACAGCACGACAAGCTCCTATGTGGCGACATCAGGCTATTTCACGACAGCCCATACCAACGGCGCGCTGACGGCGCTCGCCGGCAGTAACGGCGTCTTCGGCAATGGCACGAATTTCCCGACCTCCAGCTACCAGTCGTCGAACTACTGGGTGGATGTCGTCTACAACCAGACAAGTAATGCGGTGCCGTTCGCCGCCAATGACAACGGCTACACGACCTATTCCAACACGGCGTTGTCGATTGCCGCAGCCAGCCTGCTTGCAAACGACACCGATGCCGATGGCGACCCGCTCAGCATCACCGGCGTCAATGGTGCGGTTAACGGAACGGTGACCTTCAACAGCCAGACCAAGTCTGTCATTTTCACACCAACGGCGGGTTATACGGGTGCGGCAAGCTTCTCCTATTCGATCTCGGATGGGTATGGCGGAACCGCCTCGGCCATGGTCAGCCTCACTGTCGGCACGCCGGGAGGCACGACGTCGAGTCTGTTCACCGGCGCCGACACCTCGGGCGTTACCGCCGCCAATGACGCCAACTCGGTCGAACTCGGCGTCAAGTTCATCGCTTCCGCCAGCGGCCAGATCACCGGGCTCACCTATTACAGGAGCGCCCAGGATACCGGCACGCATGTCGGCTCGCTCTGGACGGCGAGCGGCCAGGTTCTGGCCCAGGCGACCTTCATCAACGAGACGGCGAGCGGATGGCAGACGGTTTCCTTCACCCAGCCTACCAATGTTACGGCCGGCGCCACCTATGTGGCGAGCTACCATTCGAACGGCTTCTATTCCGCAACGGCGAACTACTTCACGACGGACCATACGAACGGCGCGCTGACGGCACCGTCGAGTGCTGCGAGCGGCGGTAACGGCCTTTATGCCTATGGCTCGGGCAGCCTGTTCCCGACCGCTTCCTACAATGCGAGCAATTACTGGGTCGACGTGCTCTATCAGCAGGGCGGCGCGCAGAATGCGGTTCCGATCGCCGTCAATGACAGCGGCTTGTCGACCACTACCGGCACGCCGATCACCATCCAGGCCTCAGTGCTCCTGGCCAACGACACTGATGCGGATGGCGACCCGCTTGTCATTACCGGCGTCAGCGGCGCGGTCAACGGCTCGGTCGCCTACGATGCCCAGACCCAGACGGTGACCTTCACGCCGACGGCAGGCTATTCGGGACCGGCGAGCTTCAGCTACGCAATTGCAGACGGCAAGGGCGGCGCGGCGTCGGCTCAGGTTGCGCTCACCATCAATGGCGGCCAGACGGCAGGGCCGGAGCAGAACCTCTTTGCCGGCGATGCAACGCCTTCAATCGTCTCCGTCAACGACAACCAGCCGGTCAATCTCGGCATGAAATTCCAGGCCGATACGGCAGGCTGGGTCACCGGCATCCGCTTCTACAAGGGGGCGGACAACACTGGCCCGCACAACGGCTATCTCTGGACCGCCTCGGGCACATTGCTCGGCAGTGTCAGCTTCGGCAACGAAACGGCAAGCGGCTGGCAGACCGCGACGCTCACCCAGCAGGTCGCGGTCGCCGCGGATACGACCTATGTCGTTTCCTACAGCACCAACGGCAATTATTCGGCGACCGGCAACTACTTCAGCACCGATGTGACGAACGGCGACTTGAGGGCGCTCGGCGGCACCAACGGCGTCTATGCCTATGGGTCGAGCGGGTTGTTCCCGAGTGCCAGCTATAACAGCACAAACTACTATGTGGACGTAGCATTCAGGCCGCAGCTCGCGGCGTAAAGAAAGCGAGCGGGGAGTACCGATGACGAGTGCAGACAACAGACTTCCGGTGACGGTCCTTGCCGGTTTTCTCGGCGCCGGCAAGACGACGATCCTCAACCATGTCCTGCGCAACCGCGAGGGGCGCCGGGTTGCCGTCATCGTCAACGACATGAGCGAGGTGAATATCGATGCCGATCTCGTGCGCGACGGGGGAGCAAACCTGTCGCGGACGGACGAGACACTGGTGGAGCTCACCAATGGCTGCATCTGCTGCACATTGCGCGACGATCTCCTGAGCGAAGTGCGCCGCCTCGCCGCTGCCGACCGTTTCGACTATCTGCTGATCGAGGGCACCGGCATTGCCGAGCCGCTGCCGGTCGCAGCGACCTTCTCCTTCCGCGACGAGAGCGGGGCTGCCCTCTGCGACGTCGCGCGGCTCGACACGATGGTTTCCGTCGTCGATGCGGTCAATCTTCTGGCCGATTATGCGAGCGCGGAGTTCCTGAGGGATCGCGGCGAGAGCCGCGACGGAGACGATGAGCGCAAGCTGGTGGAACTGCTCGTCGAGCAGATCGAATTTGCCGATGTCGTGGTCATCAACAAGGCGCAGGACGTGCCGCCTGCAGCGCTTGCCGAGGTTCGCCGCATCGTTGCCGCACTCAACCCCGATGCCCGCGTCATCGAGACCGGCTTCGGCAGGTTGCAGCTCGACGCCATCCTGAATACCGGCCTCTTCAGCGAAGCGAGAGCTGCCCGCCATCCGCTGTGGCACAAGGAACTCTTCGGTTGGGGCGACCATGCGCCGGAGACGGAGGAATACGGCATTTCGAGCTTCGTCTATCGCAGCCGCCGGCCGTTCGATCCCTCCAGGCTGCGGGATTTTCTCGACAGGAAATGGCCGGGCCTCATCCGCGCAAAGGGCCATTTCTGGCTGGCGACAAGGCCCGACGAGATCGGCCTGCTGTCGATCACCGGCACGCAGTGCCGCATCGACACCAAGGGCTTCTGGTGGGCGTCCGTGCCGAAGGCGCAATGGCCGCGTTATCCGCAGTTTCGCCAGCTCATCGACCGGCATTGGGACGAGGTCTGGGGCGACCGCCGCCAGGAACTCGTTTTCATCGGCGCCGGCTTCGACGAAGACGCAATCCGCACTGCGCTCGACGACTGCCTGACCGGTGAGGAGGCGGGCTTCGATCCGCAGACCGCCGCCGGGCTTCAGGACCCGTTTCCGGCTTGGCAGCACGCACATCCAGATAGTTAGAGCATCCTAATGGACGTAGGGTGCCATAAGATGAAGACGTTTTGATTATCAACCGAAGGAGAGAACAATGAGCAACGAACTTTATGCAGATGGCATCGGCGAAATCACCATCACGGGAACGATCGTGCGCATCGACCTGATGTCGCTCTCGGCCACCGATCGTGACGCCAACAACAATCCGAAGCCGGTTTTCCGCCAGCGCATCATCATGCCGGTCGATGCGTTCGCCAACGCGGTCGATCTCATGCAGAAGGCGCTTGGCGGGTTGGTGGAGGCGGGTGCGGTCCGCCGCATGGGCGATATGCCAGCCGCGGCGGCTGCCGATGTCCAATCGGTGCAGGCGGGCGCTTCGAATGCCTCGCCGAACTTCAACTAAAACAAATATGCCTCGGTCTCGTATTGTTTCGGGTGGGCCATGAGTGGTTTTCTGCATACCAACCTGCACTGTCTTGCACTGGTCGCGCGTCATCACGGCGTCGATCTTGCTCCTGAACGATTGCAGCACGATTATGCCGTCGGCAACGATCCTGTTGCCTTGCGGCAGCTGCTGCGCATGGCCAAGGATGCCGGCCTCAGGGCCAGGCATCTGACGCTCGACTGGCGATCCCTGTTCCAACTTGGCGAGGCATTCCCGGTGCTCGCCGAGCTGACGAACGGCAACTGGGTGGTCATCGCCGGCGCTGTCGGGAGCGGAGAGGATGAGAGAATCCGCGTTCTCGACCCGCTGGCATCACGCGCCGAAGTGATGATGCTCAGCGAAGAGCAGTTCGCCAAGGCTTGGCTCGGATCGGTGGTCCTGCTGAAGCGCAACTATCGCATGTCCGATGAGGATCGGCCCTTCGGCTTCCGCTGGTTCGTCCCCGAGATCATCAAGCAGCGCAGCTTCTTCCGCGATGTCGCGCTCGCCGCCTTCGTGCTCTACGGGCTGGGGCTGACGACGCCGATCTTCTTTCAGCTCGTCATCGACAAGGTGCTGGTGCATCAGAGCTATGCGACGCTCACGGTTCTGACAGTGGGCATTGCGATCGCGCTCGTCTTCGACGCGACCTTCACCTTCCTGCGCCGCTATCTGCTGCTCTATGCGACGAACAGGATCGACATCCGCGTCGCGACCCGCACCTTCGGCCATCTGCTCAACCTGCCGATCGCGCTCTTCGAGCAGGCCTCGGCCGGCGTTCTCGTCAAGCATATGCAGCAGACGGGGCGCATCCGCGAATTCCTGACCGGCCGACTGTTTCTCACACTGTTGGACGGCGTTTCGCTCCTGGTCTTCGTGCCGATCCTGCTTCTCTACAGCGTCAAGCTAACGCTTGTCGTGCTCGGTTTTGCCGCCCTCGTCGGGCTCGTGGTGATGATGCTCGTTGGGCCGTTCCAGCGCCGGTTGCAGGCGCTCTACCAGGCCGAAGGCGACCGGCAGGCGTTGCTGGTGGAAACCGTGCACGGCATGCGCACCGTCAAATCGCTGGCGCTGGAGCCGCGCCAACGCAAGGTGTGGGACGATTATTCGGCCCAGTCGATCTCCGTGCGTTTCCGGGTCGACAAGATCTCGACCATCGCCCAGGCGATGACCGGACTGCTGGAGAAGCTGATGAGCGTCGCGATCATCGGCCTCGGCGCGCTCGATGTTTTCAGCGGCGCGATGACGATCGGCGCGCTGGTCGCCTTCAACATGCTCGCCGGCCGGGTCTCGGGACCGCTGGTGCAGATCGTCACCATGGTGCACGAATATCAGGAAGTCGCGCTCTCCGTGCGCATGCTCGGCGAGATCATGAACCAGCGGCCGGAGCAGGCGGGCCGCGGGCGAGGTGTTCGGCCGCATCTGCAGGGCCGCATCGAATTCGACAGGGTCAGCTTCCGCTACGGCCCGGATAGCGCACCGGCGCTCGACAATGTCTCCTTCGCCATCCCGGCGGGCTGCCTCTTCGGCGTGGTTGGCAAGAGCGGCTCGGGCAAGACGACGATCACAAGGCTCATCCAGGGGCTCTATCAGAGCCAAGAAGGCCTCGTGCGCATGGATGGCTATGACAGCCGCGAAATCGACCTCGTGCATCTGAGAACGAGCATCGGCGTCGTGTTGCAGGATAGTTTCCTGTTTCGCGGCTCGGTGCGCGAGAATATTGCCGCCGCCAAGCCCGATGCCAGCATCGAGGAGATCATGGAAGTCGCCCGCATCGCCGGCGCCGAGGAGTTCATCGAGCGCCTGCCGCGCGGCTTTGACACGATGCTGGAGGAAAACGCTTCCAACCTGTCAGGCGGCCAGAAGCAGCGGCTTGCCATTGCCCGCGCGCTGATCACCGATCCGAAGCTGTTGATCTTCGACGAGGCAACGAGCGCGCTCGACCCCGACAGTGAGGCGATCATCCGCGAGAATCTGAGCCGCATCGCCGCCGGCCGCACCGTCATCATCGTCTCGCACCGGCTTTCGACGCTTGTCGATGCCGATGCCATTCTCGTCATCGAGCGTGGCAAGGTCGCCGATATCGGCCGGCACGATCAGCTTGTATCGCGCTGCATGACCTATCGCCACCTGTGGGCCCAGCAGATGAGGCAGGTCGCATGAATGCGCACAGCAGAAAACCCAGCGAGAACCTGCCGGTCCCTTCAGGCGAAGGCCCTTCAGACAAGGCGCCCTCAGGCAAGGCGCCCTCAGATAAGGGAAGGGAACTGACCGCCCGCCTGCCGCTGCCGCCGGCCATCGCAGAATTCCAATCCGATGCGGTCGAGCTCGAAGAACGCGCGCCGCCCAGAGTTGCGCGCATGACGCTCTATTGCGTGACGGCGCTGATTGCTGCGGCAATCATCTGGGCCTCGGTCTCGTCAATCGACGAGGTGGTGATCGCGCCGGGCAAGCTCGTCACCACCCAGCCGACCATCGTCGTCCAGCCGCTCGAAACCTCGATCATCCGCACGATCGAGGTGAAGGCCGGTGAAGTGGTGCATGCCGGCCAGACGCTCGCGACCCTCGACGCTACTTTCAGCCAGGCCGATGTCGACCAGCAGCGGGCGAAATTCTCCGCGCTCGATGCCCAGGTGCGGCGCATCGAGGCCGAGCTTGCCGGCGACGACTACACGAAGATGGCGGGAGATACGCCCGACCAGATGCTGCAGGCGCAGCTCTTCGGCCAGCGACGGGCCTTCTACGTGGCGCAGTTGCAGAATTTCGAGCAGCAGATAGCCGGCCAGTCGGCCGCTCTTCTGGCGAGCAAGAACCAGGAGGCCGTGCTCAACGACAGGCGTGATGGGCTGTCGCAGATCGAGGCTGCGCGGGAGCGGCTCTATAACAAGCAGAGCGGCTCGCTGATCACGCTGCTCGGCTCGCGCGACGCCCGCCTCGACGTCGAGTCCGATCTGACGGCCGTTCGCGGCCGGGCCGACGAGGCCGCGCACGCCTATGCCAAGCTGACGGCCGACCGGCAGGCCTTCATCGAGGATTTCCGCCGGGCGGCGATGGAGCAACTGGTGGAACTGCGCGGCCAGCGTGACATGGCGGACGAGGAACTGAAGAAGATGGCACTGCGCCGCAACATGGTCGCGCTGACGGCGCCGGCCGATTCCGTTGTGCTCGACCTGGCGCAGCGCTCGGTCGGGTCGGTGGTGCGGGAGGCGGAGCCGGTGGTCACACTCGTGCCCATCAACGTGCCGCTGGAAGCGGAAGTCTCGATCAACACACGCGATATCGGCCGGGTGGCGGTCGGCAAGGAAGCCCGTATCAAGCTCGATGCCTATCCATTCCAGAAATACGGAACCGCGACAGGCGAGGTGAGGACCATCAGCCAGGACACCTTCCTCACGGGCCAGCAGGAGGCCCCGACCAACCAGCCGGCCGCTCCCTTCTTCAAGGCGCGGATCCTGCTCGCCGATACCCGGCTGAATGCCACAGATGTGCCGGTGCGGCTGCTTCCCGGCATGACTGTGACCACGGAAATCAAGGTCGGCAACCGTACGGTGATCTCCTATTTCCTGTATCCGCTACTGCGTGGCCTCGACAACGCAATACGCGAACCGTAGGACGTGATAGATCAGTTCGCCCCGCACGAGATCCCGAGCGAGGTTCAAGGCAGATATTTCGCGTCCCATAGCTGCGGCCAGCCCGCATGTTCGTGAAAGGCGGATTTGCCCGGATTTCGGCGGCTCGCACTCAACGAACCGTCGAGCTTTCGCTCAGCGGCAAGCCGTCGTTCGGCGTTAACTTCGATCGATTGGAATGAGTGTCGCAATGATTCACGACGTCTGCATCATAGGCGGCGGCATAGTTGGCCTTGCTACCGCCATGGCCGTTCTGGAAAAGCGCCCCGGCGCAAGCGCCGTTCTCCTTGAAAAGGAGCCTGGCTTGGCCGTCCACCAGACGGGGCATAACAGCGGCGTCATCCACGCGGGAATCTACTATGCGCCAGGCAGCTTGAAAGCGCGCCTCTGTCGGGAGGGGGCCGATGCCATCAAGGCGTTCTGCAGGAAGAAGGCTGTACCCTATGAACAATGCGGAAAACTGGTGGTTGCCACCAACGAGCTTGAACATCGCCGCCTGAAGGACCTGGCCGAACGGGCAAGGATCAACAGCATCGATATCGAATGGCTTGATCGGAATACGCTGAAACAGCGGGAGCCCATGGTCGAAGGCGTCGCGGCAATTTTCGTTCGGGCGACGGGTATCGTCGACTACAAGGCTGTGTGCGTCGCCATGGGCGCTCATCTGACCGCTCAGGGCGTGGAAATCGAATTGAATACGCAGGTTTCCGCGATCCGCGAAACCTCTGATCTCGTGGAGATTGCAGCCGGTGAGCGCCAATGGCGGGCCAGACAGCTGATCGCGTGCGCCGGCCTGCAGTCCGACCGCATCGCCAAACTTGCGGGCCTCAAGATCGATCATCAGATCATACCGTTCAGAGGCGAATATTTCCGTCTGCCGCCGTCGCGGAATGGGCTGGTCAGGCACCTGATCTATCCGGTGCCCGATCCGTCGCTTCCATTCCTTGGCATTCATGTCACCAAGATGATCGATGGCAGTCTTACCGTCGGACCCAATGCGGTTCTGGGAATGGCGCGCGAGGGGTATCCGAAATTCAGCATAAACGTCCGGGATCTCAGCGAGTGTCTCTCGTTTCCGGGTCTATGGCGGCTACTCTGGAAGAACGCAGGGGGCGCCGTGAACGAATTCAGGGACTCGCTGTGGCGGAAAAACTATCTGGAAGCGTGCCGCAAATACTGCCCATCGTTGACACTTGAAGACCTTCAGCCGATGGAAGCGGGCATCCGAGCCCAGGCCGTGATGCGGGACGGGCGCCTCGAGCATGACTTCCTGTTCCTAAGGACGGGTCGCATGCTGCACGTCTGCAATGCGCCGTCGCCCGCGGCCACGTCGTCGATCCCGATCGGCCGGGATATTGCCGACAGGTGCTTTTCCGCCGGCTAGACGAGGCCGTGAGGGAAACCCGATGACGTTCAAGACAAGATTTCTCGAAGCCGCAATGAACGATGCCGGTCAAGGTTGCCCTGAGCGGTAGAGCATCCCTCCCTATGACAAGAACTATTGGCGCTTCCTTCCCTCGACGGCGTTCCTTACAACCTTGCCTGTTCTCCCCGCCCTGGAAATGAGGTTTTCATGAGCACGCTTACCCGCTTCTCCGTTCAGCCGCTCTCGACCATGACCCGCCGTCTTGCCGATGTCGCTTCCGCTCGTCGCGAACCAGACCTGGTCATCCAGGGCGCGCGCCTCTTGTCCACCTATTCGGAGCGCTTTCTCGACGGGCGGGAAGTCTGGATTTCGGGGGGCCGCATTGCCGCCGTCAAGCCGGCCGGCAGCTACAGGGGCGCAAGCGCTAAACTCTACGACGCCAGGGGCGGCATCATCGCGCCCGGTCTGGTCGATCCGCATATCCATATCGAATCCTCGATGGTGACGGCCTGCGCCTATGCCGAAGCGGCGCTCCTCAACGGCACGACGACGATCTTTTGCGACAGCCACGAGATCGGCAACGTGATGGACGTCGCCGGCGTCGAGGCCATGCTCGAGGACGCACGGCAGGCGCCGCTGTCGATCTTCCTGACCGTACCGAGCACCGTGCCGGCGACGACGCCGGATTTGGAGACAGCCGGCGGCGACCTGACGCCGGACAAGATCGCCGCCCTGTTCGACAAATGGCCGGAAGCCGTGGCTCTCGGTGAGAAGATGGATTTCGTCCCCGTTGCGATGGGCGACGAGCGCAGCCATGCGATCCTGGCTGCGGCGCTCGAGCGCGGCAGGCCGGTATCGGGCCACGTCTACGGACGAGAGTTCGTTGCCGCCTATGCCGCATCCGGCGTTACCGACACGCACGAAGCCATAGACCGCGACATTGCCGACGACCTGCTGGAAGCCGGCGTGTGGATCTTCCTGCGCGGCGGCCCGCCGACGACACCCTGGCATTCGCTGCCGCAAGCGATCAAGACGATCACCGAGCTCGGCGCTTCCCACAAGCGCGTTGCCGTCTGCACCGACGACCGTGATGCGGAAGATCTGCTCGCCTTCGGCCTGGACTGGGTAACGCGCGAAGCCGTGAAATACGGCATGAGGCCGGAACAGGCCTGGGCGATGGGTTCGCTGCACGGCGCAGCCCGGTTCGGCATGGAAGGCGAAATCGGCGGTCTGGGCGGCGGACGCCGCGCCGACCTGGTGCTTCTCAGCGACGATCTTGCGCCGGTCAGCACCTGGTATGGTGGCGAACTCGTCGTCGACGGCAAGAAGATCACGTCTATCCTCGATGAAGCCCTGTCGAAACCATACCGTTATCCGGATGCCGCCTTCCACACGGTCAGGCTGCCAAAGAACCTCAAACTGACGCCGGACCTGCCGACGGAGACGGTCGTCGCCCATACGATCAAGACGGAGCTGCCTGGCATCACCCTCGGCCATGTCACCGTCACGCTGGAGCCGGCCAATGACTGGCAGGCGCATTTCGACAAGCACGATCTCTGCTTCGTGACAGTGGTGGAGCGCCACGGCAAGTCTGCCGGCAATGTCGCCCACGGACTGCTCAACGGCTTCGGCCTCAGACAAGGCGCGGTCGCATCGTCGGTCGGCCATGACAGCCATAACATCATCGTCGCCGGCACCAATGCAGCGGACATGCAGGTGGCGCTCGATGCGATCGCGGAAAGGCAGGGTGGCGTCTGTGTCGTCATGGATGGCAAGGTGACGGCCATGGTGGCGCTGCCGATCGCCGGGCTTTTGTCGGACAAGCGCGTGCACCAGGTCGCCGACGAGGTAAAGGCCTTGAAGCTCGAATGGGAAAAGGCAGGCTGCACCATCGCCTATATGGGCTTCAATCTCATCCCGCTCTCGGTCATCCCGGAAATCCGGATAACCGACAAGGGCCTGGTGCTCGTGCCGGAAATGGTCATCTCGCCACTCTTCGAAAAGGTCTGACCGGCAAAAAACAGTCGGCGTGTGCGGCGAGGATGCCAACATATAATAGCGTTTGCGCCAAAGGCAGCATCGGCAGACGTTACTCGGCCTGCACCCTTTGATCCTTCGGCAGCAAAATCGTCATCGCCGCCGCGATGGCGGCCGTAACTGCAACGGCGAGATAGATGCCGCTGAAACTCTGGGTCGTTGTCTTGATCACGCCGCCAAAGAAGTTCCCAGTAGTGCCGCCGATGCCTTGGAACACGGTGCAGATGCCTAGGACGGTCACCGCAAGGCGTGGCGTGGCGCGATGTGAAACGTAGGCCGGCAGCAGGCCATAGATCGGATAAAAGCCGAGCGAAAAGAAGATGCCTGACAGGATCGAGAGTTGCATCGAGGGATCGAGGACGACGAGGGCGCCGGCGGCGAGGAAGCTTGAGTAACAGGCGAGCATGGCATAGCGCGATCCGAGGCGCGACGATATTGTGCCAATGGCGAAGCCTGCGCTGATCCCCACCACCCCGATCGTTGCCCAGAGCCATGAGGCAAAGCCGACGGAATAGCCGAGTTCCTCGCGCAGGAACGGCGACAGATAGGTGAGATAGGGATAGGGCATCAGGCCGTTGATGAAGCCGAGTGCGAAGATCAGCACCACCCATGGCATGATGGAGCGCAGGCTTGCTGAAGCGCCGGCAGTTGACGCGAGCGTTTCGTGACTTGCCCCGCTATCGAAGAGGCCGGCCCGGCCGAAGAGGATGTGGGTGACAATGGCCAGTGTGATCGTGGCCGCGCCTGTGAGATACCACACCGTCTGCCAGTGACCGCTTCCCGCGTATGCCGCCACGAGTGCGCTGTTGATGAGGACACCAAAGGCCGGGGCGCTGGAGATCAGGCTCATGGCAAAGCCGCGTTGTTCTGCTCTCACCACCCGCGAGGCGAGGTTAATCATCGGCACGAAGGTCGATGCGCCGGTCGCGCCGGCGACCATCAGCAGGCCGGCAACAACATAGAGATTGTCGATGATGGGGATGCCCGACAGGCAAAGCCCACAGAGCGACACGGACGCCACCACTGTCCGTGCGGCACCGATGCGATGGACGAGCCAGGTACCGACCACTGCGAATGCCACCGTGGAAAACTGGACCAAGCCGGTGACGGTGCCGACGAACGCATAGTCGAAGGCAAGATCTTTCCGCATGTCGGGGATGATCTGGGGAAACAGACTGAGGCCGAAGCCGTAACACGTGGCGACGCAGGCGATCATGACGGCGACGAGAACGTTACCTGGGAGACGCACGCTAGTCATGATGATCGGCCTCTGTTGGCTATCGCGGTCACGCCTGTTCGACACGATGATCATCTAGCATGGGCAGCCGGCGGACTGTCGAGGCTGCGACGCCGGCCGCCGATATTGCCGGCACTCGAGTTCACCGGAGGCTTCGGCCATATAATGCGTTTCGAGCCATAGTGGCAAAATGCCTGAGGAAGGGAAAAGTGAATTGCATCGCCACGAACGGCGTGCTGTTTTCGGCGCCGGCCGGGCTCGAGATCCTTCCCGCGGATCCGACGAATTTGGGCCCGATATCGTCACGCCGTGGCGTTGGGATATGCCGCTAAGCGCTTCCGTCCGGATATGCGGATACTTCGGGCGCTCGGAACTCAACACGTGTCACTAAGTACTGTTCGCAGCATCGGATTCACTCTGTGACGCGAGACACGAACCCGACGATCCGATGGCTTTCACCTCCGCGGCTTAAAAAGACAGAATTTCGCCCAAAAAAGAAACACCCCATGCGTCCATCGCATAGCTGAGATGAGAGATTGTCGCTGTTTTAAACCGATTGAACCGCCTATATTCCAGCCATCGAAACGACGCCGGAGCCAAAAAGGTTGCTGACGTCAGACAGCCCTCAGGAAAGGGGATTATCATGAACGTAGCACGCTCTTTCAACAACTGGCGCAAGTTCCGTCAGACCGTCACCGAACTCGGCCGTATGTCCAGCCGTGAACTCCAGGACCTCGGCATCGACCGCGCTGATATCCGCAGCGTTGCCCGCGCATCGATCGCGCGCTAACCGCACAGCACTTGATATCTATCACCGCTTGACGCCCGCTCCTGATGCGGGCGTTTTTGCGTCGAGCTCCGTGGCTGAGCTCGTTGGGATCCTCGTTCGTATTGCAGGCCTTGTAGTTCTTGCATAGCTGCAGTGCAGCATAAGACATTGGCACCATCCCTGGTCGGTGTATGATCAAGGCTATCGAAGCAATGCACCTCCTCCCGCAAAGCTTCGAATCTCAGACGGCCCACTCCTCCTCCCAAGGGACGTCTGTCGGAACAGCGGCACTCCTCCTCCCAGTCGCTGTTCGGTTTTCAGAAAGCCTGCCGCACCTCCTCCCGCGGCAGGCTTTTTCGTATCTCGAACCTTCCCTGCTACAGATCGAGATCGAGTGCGGCTGTTCCCACGGCGAATATCGGGGAGAGAAAGTCGCATCACATCCCGCAGGCCAACAAGGTAGCTGTGATAGGCGGCCGAATTGCCTCGAAGGAGTGGCGCATGGTTTCATGCCGGCGAACCTGGCCGGCAAGCTCCCTGGCGGTCCGCCGCGCGATGTCGCGCCGGTGACTTACCAAATCATATTTCTCGGGCTGAAACGCTTGGCCCAGATGACCTCATCGCGAGGTTGGCCATGATGTCAGGATTGTCATGGCTGTCCCATAGGAACCGCGCCAACGCGGAGCGCGGATATTAGCTCCCGGCCCCGTCCTGCAGATACCGATCCACCAGATAGCAATCGCAAGCAGACCTTTTCCGGGAACGCCACGGGTTGCCCGGTCAGATCGATCAGCCTCTACTCACCAAATGACTCGAGCCTGAGTTTCATGCGGATACTGCCTGCCGATATCCCTGACTATTCTCCGAGCGGAAGAGTGATATCCGCTACGGAGGCTCCCAATGCTACGCCGGGACTTTCCGCCTGCGCCATCGCCTTTACCAGCGCGATGATCGTATCGCGGATATTGCGGTCGGCAATTTTAAGAAAGGCGCGATTGAGCACCAATCCCTCTTTTGTTCGCAGGAATTCAGCGACCGGGTCGGTATTCGCCGACAGATCCAGCCCTTGCAGCGTTAACGGCTCGGAATTCTCCTGTTCGAAGAAGAAGCTCACCGACGTATGAAGCACCTCGGCGATCCGCTGCAGACGGCTCGCGCCGATGCGATTGATGCCTTTCTCGTATTTCTGAACCTGCTGAAAGGTCACGCCGATCTGCTCGGCAAGCCGTTCCTGGCTCATCCCGAGCAACTGGCGGCGCATTCTTATGCGCGCTCCGACATAGCTGTCTATTGCATTCGCTGTCTTGACATTCATCGCGTGTTTTCAGCCTCGATCGCATTTTAAATCGGGGAAGCTGTAGTATCCCCCGCATCGCTTTTCCACGGTTGTTTTCACCTAGCCCACTGGATATGCGATGATCGCGACCGACTGTGATATGAAAACCCGTTTGAAAAGACGTTAAACTAGGCAGAAATCACTGGTCCGGAGAGAAAATCGAACAAAAGCCGTACCAATACCGATAAAACCGGGCTGTAGTTGCGTCTCCGCTTACGCTAAATGCACTTCAGCGACCGTCGCACGAGAGTCTTCCCAGCCCCGATCGCCCGAAAATCCATCGAACAAAAGCGACGTGGCACGGCACCGGCCGTGCCTGTGCAGGAGAAGTATTGATGGCAACCGTTGCCGAGAGCGCGCCCCGTTTCGAAAAAACAACGATGTCCATCCTCATGGCGGTCAGCTTCTGCCATATGCTGAACGACATCATGCAGTCGTTGCTCGCCTCGCTCTATCCGCTGTTCAAGGCGAACTACGATCTCGATTTTGTGCAGATCGGCCTCCTCACCATGACTTTCCAGGTCACGGCTTCGCTGCTGCAGCCGCTGGTCGGTATCGTCACCGACCGCTGGCCGATGCCCTATTCGCTGCCTGTGGGCATGGCGAGCACCTTTTGCGGCCTCATTCTGCTCGGCAATGCCGGCAGCTTCGAACTGCTGCTGGTTGCCGCCAGCCTGATCGGCTTCGGCTCGGCGGTCTTCCATCCGGAATCGTCGCGCGTCGCCCGTCTTGCCTCCGGCGGTCGCCATGGTTTCGCGCAATCCTTTTTCCAGGTCGGTGGCAATGCCGGCCAGGCGATCGGTCCGCTGCTTGCCGCCTTCATCGTGCTGCCGCTCGGCCAGCACAGCGTCTCCTGGTTCGCCGCCATCGCCATGGTCGGCATGGTCGTGCTAAGCTGGGTCGGCAACTGGTACATGAGCCACAGGCGCCAGAATGCCAGCAAGCCGCCAATCAGCCGGAGCCTGCCGCTGCCGCAGAACCGGGTCATCTGGGCGCTGCTCATTCTCGTGCTGTTGACGGCGACGAAGAATGTCTACATGGCCAGCGTGTCGAGCTACTTCACCTTCTACGTCATCGACAAGTTCGAGCTTAGCGTACAGCAGGCACAGCTGATGCTCTTTCTGTTCCTCGGCTCGGTCGCCGTCGGCACCTTCCTCGGCGGGCCGATCGGTGACCGCTTCGGCGCGCGTTTCGTCATCTGGTTCTCGATCCTCGGCGTCATTCCCTTCGCGCTCCTGCTCCCCTATGCGAACCTTTTCTGGACGGGCGTGCTCAGCATCGTCATCGGCCTGATCTTCGCTTCGGCTTTCTCGGCAATCGTCGTCTTCGCACAGGAACTGGTGCCCGGGCGCGTCGGGCTGATTGCCGGCGTCTTCTTCGGGTTCGCCTTCGGGGCAGGGGGGCTTGGGGCGGCGCTGCTCGGCGAATTCGCCGATACCCACGGCATCGATTTCGTCTACCGTATCTGCTCGTACCTGCCGCTACTCGGTCTCCTGACAGTCTTCCTGCCGCGCATTCCCAAGCAGAAACCAGTCTGAGGCGACATCGCTTACGGACAATCGATCGAGCCGGAATGTCACCGACACGCCGACTCGATGCATCCAGTTTCGCACGTCGCCGTCGCCCAAAGGCCCGAACGTATTTTTCTCCTCCTTTGAGGAAGAGGGATCATCATTCCTTTAATCCACTATTTTTATAGATAATATTCGTCCAACAATGACGTCGGTTTCGGCACGATATTGGAAGGAAATGGCATGTCTGCTCCCAAACTGGTCGGCCTAGCGGGTAGTTTCAACCGCCCGTCGAAGACCTTTGCGCTTGTCGAAAATATTGCCGGTCTCGCCAGCGAGAAATACGGCTTCGACAACACTGTCTACGACCTGACCGATGTCGGCCCCTCGCTTGGTTTGGCGCTGCGCCGTGACGATCTCGACAATCGCGCCAAGGAAATCATCGACGACATCGTCAATGCCGATGTGCTGGTCATCGGAGCGCCGACCTACAAGGGCAGCTATCCCGGCCTCTTCAAGCATCTGATCGACCTGATCGACCCGCATGAGCTTCGCGCCAAGCCCATCGTCATCACCGCAACCGGCGGAGGCGACCGGCATGCGCTGATGGTCGAGCACCAGCTCCGCCCGCTTTTCGGTTTTTTCATGTCTTACACGCTGCCGACCGCCGTTTATGCGTCCGACCGCGACTTCACCGATTACCGTGTCTCATCCGACCCGCTTTGCAATCGGATCGGAGAGGTCATCGGCGAGCTCGCGGCCTTCTTTCCCAACCGGACTCAAGCGCTTATCGCCGCCGAGTGAAGCGTGCGGGATAGACTTGAAACGGCGCCGCTAAGGCGTCGTTTTCGCTTTCGCGCCATCCTCGCGGCCAAGTATAATCCACTAATTTAATGGAAATTTATCCTGCCGATATCGATGGCAGGGCAAGAGTTTTTCCGGCCCTTCTTCCACATCAGACATTCGTACTTCGCTCCCGATGCGCGCATTTGCCATGATTGGCCTGCTCGGGGCGTCGGCCTCATTCAGTCAGACGGGATATAAAATGACCAAGAACAAAAATCTTCACGGCCTCCACCTTTCGCGCCGGGCGGCTCTTGCCGCCGTGGCCGTTTCCGCTGCCGCACTCTTTGCAGCACCCGCTCCTTCCTTTGCCGAGGACAAGTCGATCAAGGTCGGCATCATGGCCGGCGAGGAGGAGGACATTTGGCGCGTTGTCGCAAGCGAGGCGGGCAAGAAGGGTCTCAAGATCGAGACCGTCATCTTTAACGACTACACCCAGCCGAATGAAGCGCTGGAACGCGGCGAAATCGATGCCAACGCCTTCCAACACCAGCCCTATCTCGACAACCAGATCCAGCAGCACGGCTATCACATCATTCGCGTCGGTTATACCGGGGTCTGGCCGATCGGCCTTTACACCAAGAAATACAAGTCCGTCGCCGAGATCCCGAAAGGTGCCGTCATCGGCGTGCCGAACGATCCTTCGAACGAAGGCCGTGCGCTGCGCGTTCTCCAGAGCGAAGGCCTGATCAAACTGAAGGAGGGCACCGGTATTCTCGCGACCGTCGCCGACGTCACCGACAATCCGAAGAAGATCGAGATCAAAGAGCTCGACGCCGGCATCGTCGGCCGCTCGATCGACGATCTGGATGCCGGTATCGTCAACACCGACTGGGCGTTGAAAAGCGGTCTTTCTCCGGCCGAACGCATCGCCCAGGAGCCGATCACTGATAATCCATACCGCAACTTCATCGCCGTCAAGGACGACAACAAGGATGCCGACTGGGTCAAGACGCTTGTGTCTTCTTATCAGAACGACACCGTGAAGGCCGAATTCGATAAGGTCTACAAGGGCACCGGTCTCAGCGCCTATTGATCAAAGGCAGGGCTGGGGTTAGAGCCTTTCCGGGTTAGATTGAAGCATTCTGTTGGCTCAAACGGAGTCGGATGGTCGACCGGCCGGCGCGCGTCGTAGCCCGGTTCTACGGCCAAGCCGGCCGGTCGATCAGCCGGCCCGTTTCAGCCAACCCGAAGGGCCGGGCATCTTTCCGCCAGGGCAAAGGCGATCGGCTCGGACGTACCAAGGGATATGCCCGTCGCTAATCGCCTTTGCCCTGACGAAAACCTGCTCCGGCAGAATGCTTCAATCTAACCCGGAAAGGCTCTAAGGCCTGCCGAGAGGCGGTCTGGGCGTTCTCTGCCCGGACCGCCTTCAGTATTTGTAAGGAAAACGATATGAACTCCCTTGTTTCCACCACGGTGATCGAGGCGCAGTCTCAAGCGCCGGCTTCCGAAGAGGTGGTGAGGCTGACCGACGTGAAGCGACGGTTCGGAACCACTGCAGCCCTCGACGGCATTTCGCTGACAGTGAAGAGAGGCGAGATCCTCGGCATCATCGGCCGCAGCGGCGCCGGCAAATCGACGCTGATCCGCTGCCTGAATGGCCTGGAGCGCGCCGATGGCGGCGAGATCCTCATCGAAGGCCGAGACATCACCGGACTTTCAGAACAGGACCTGCAGCCGCTGCGCCGCCGCATCGGCATGATCTTCCAGCATTTCAATCTGCTTTCCGCCAAAACCGTCGAGGAAAACGTCGCGCTGCCGCTGAAGATCGAGGGTCTTGCAAAGGGCGAGCGCCTGAAACGAGCCCATGAGCTCCTCGAGCTCGTCGGCCTTGCAGACAAGGCGAAGACCTATCCCGTATCGCTGTCCGGCGGCCAGAAACAACGGGTCGGCATCGCCCGGGCGCTGGCGGCACGGCCGGCACTGCTGTTGTCCGACGAGGCGACATCGGCGCTCGATCCGGAAACGACCCGGTCGATCCTGGCGCTGCTCAAGGATATCAACCGTAAGCTCGGGCTGACCATTCTGCTGATCACGCATGAGATGGAAGTGGTCCGCGGCATTGCCGATCGCGTCGCGGTCATCGATGCCGGACGGATCGTCGAGGAAGGGCAGGTCTGGTCGGTCTTCGCCAATCCGCAGACTGAAATCACCGGGAGCCTGCTCGGCGGCATCCGCCCGCAGCTTCCTGCGCATATCGCCGGCCGGCTGTCGGCGACGGCGGGCAGCGAAGCGATCCTCAGCGTCGATCTCGCCGGGCCACAGGCACAGGGCGTGCTGTTTGCCGAACTCTTGGCAGTATTGCCGCATTCCTTCCGCCTCGTCCATGGCGGTATCGATCATATCCAGAACCAGCCGGTGGCACGGTTCTTCATCGCCGTTCCCGCACGCGACCCCGCGCTTGTCGGAAAGGTCGAACAATTCCTGACGGCCCGGTCCGCCCGGGTGAAGGTGCTTGGTTATGACGCCGATCATGTTTGAACTACTTATTCGCTCCCTTTGGGAGACGGTCCTGATGACCCTCGCCTCGGGGGTGATCTCGCTCGTCGCCGGCCTGCCGCTCGGCCTGGCCCTGGTTGCGACGGCGCGCGGCGGCATCGCCGAAAACCTCTGGATCAATCGCGTGCTCGGCGCAGTCATCAACGGCTTTCGCTCGGTGCCTTTCATCATCCTGCTGGTGGCGCTGATCCCGCTGACGCGGCTGATCGTCGGCACCGCGCTCGGCACCTGGGCGGCCATCGTGCCGCTCGCCATCGCTGCAACGCCCTATTACGCCCGGATCGCCGAAGTGTCGCTGCGCGAAGTCGACCGCGGGCTGATCGATGCCGTGCGCGCCATGGGTGGAAATCGCTGGACGATCATTCGCGAGGTGCTGGTGCCTGAAGCGCTGCCGGGCATCGTCGCCGGTTTCACCGTCACGCTGGTGACGCTGATCGGCGCCTCGGCCATGGCGGGCGCGATCGGCGCCGGCGGCCTCGGCGATCTCGCCATCCGCTACGGCTATCAGCGTTTCGAAACCAGTGTGATGATCGCGGTCGTGGCCGTCCTCATCGTGCTCGTCTGCGGCATTCAGTGGCTTGGCGACCGGCTGGTTGCCGGGCTGGACCATCGATAAATCAGCGCCGGAACTGGGCGGCGGGATGAGCAGCGGGCAACCTGCCGTTCCCGCCGCCGAAAAGCTTCTGCCGCAAAGGTCCGGCAGCATAGTCCGCCTTGAAGATGCCGCGCTCCTGCAGCACCGGCACGACCAGATCGACGAAATCGCGCAGGCTTTCCGGCGCCACCGTCCGCGCCAGATTGAAGCCGTCGATGCCGCCCTCTTCGATCCATGTCGTGAGATGATCGGCGATCTGCTCAGGTGAGCCGACCACCGGTTTCATCCGGCTGCCGAGTATCATCTGGTCGATGATGTCACGCAGCGTCACCGGCTTCGCTGCCTGTTTTGTGATGGCCGCAAGTGCAGACTGATTGGCGTTGGTCGAGCTCTGGTCGATGACGTCGTCCAATCCATACTTCGAAAAATCGACGCCTGTCGAAGCGGAATAATGCGCAAGCGAGGCCTCGACGCTCGCATGGCGGCGGTACTCCTCTAGCTTGTCCTGGGCTTCCTTCTCCGTCCGCCCGACAACGACGGTGATCAGGCTGAGGATCTTCAATGCGTCGGCGCCACGGCCGAACTCCTTCGCCTTCGCCCGCAGCGCATCGACGGTCGGCCTGGCCACCTTGGGATTCGGCCCGGCAATGAAGACGCATTCGGCGTGGCGGGCGGCGAAATCCTGCCCGCGGGCAGAGGCGCCGGCTTGGAAGAGCAGGGGCGTGCGCTGCGGCGATGGCTCGGAAAGATGGATGCCTTCCATCCGGTAATATTTGCCGTCGTGACGAACAGAGCGCACTTTGGAGGGATCGGCATAGACGCCGGCTGCTTTGTCGCGCACCACCGCATCGTCATCCCAGCTCCCTTCCCAGAGCTTGTAGAGGATCTCGAGATATTCCTCGGCCGCATCGTAGCGCGCATCATGTTCGGGCAGCTTGTCGAAGCCCATGCAGCGGGCGGCACTGTCGAGATAGCCGGTGACGATGTTCCAGCCGATCCGTCCCTTGGTCAGGTGGTCGAGCGTCGACATGCGCCGCGCCAGCAGGAAAGGTGGCTCGTAGGTGGTGTTGACGGTCACGCCGAAACCCAGATGTTTGGTGACATAGGCCATCGCCGAAATCGGGATCAGCGGATCATTGACAGGAAACTGCGCCGCCGTTTCGATCACCGGTGCCGGACTGCCCTTGTAGACATCATAGACACCGACGATATCGGCCAGGAAGATGCCGTCCAGCTTGCCGCGTTCGGCGGTCTTGGCAAACTCGGTCCAGTAGTCGAGATCGGTATACTGCGCTGAGCGGTCGCCCGGATGCGTCCACAGGCCGTGGTTGATATGGCCGACGCAGTTCATGTCGAAGGCATAGATCTGCATGGTCTTCATGAGGCGGGTCCCAAAGCCGGCAATAGAAATCAAGGATTTGCCGCGTTATTATCCCAAGCTGTATCGCACGAAGAGCCTGTGAAATGGTAGGGTGCGGATGAAAGAGCCGGAGGAACCGCATGACGAAGAAGACGCTGTCGGATTGGGCGGAGCTTGCGCAAAAGGAACTGCGCACCTCGCCCGAAACGCTGACCTGGCAGACGCCGGAAGGCATTGCCGTCAAGCCGCTCTATACGGCCGAGGATCTCGACGGCGCCGGGCACCTTGGTTCGCTTCCCGGTTTTGCCCCCTTCACCCGCGGCCCACGGGCGACGATGTATGCCGGCCGGCCTTGGACGATCCGCCAATATGCCGGCTTCTCGACGGCAGAGGAATCGAACGCCTTTTATCGCCGCAATCTGGCGGCCGGCCAGAAGGGCCTGTCGGTCGCCTTCGATCTTGCCACCCACCGCGGCTATGACAGCGACCATCCCCGCGTCGAGGGCGATGTCGGCAAGGCAGGTGTGGCAATCGACAGCGTCGAGGACATGAAGATCCTGTTCGATGGCATTCCGCTCGGCGAAATGTCGGTGTCGATGACCATGAACGGTGCCGTCATCCCGATCCTTGCCGCCTTCATCGTCGCCGGCGAGGAGCAGGGCATTCCACGGGCCGAGCTCTCGGGGACCATTCAGAACGACATCCTCAAGGAGTTCATGGTCCGCAACACCTATATCTATCCGCCCGAACCCTCGATGCGGATCGTTGCCGATATCATCGACTATACCGCTCGCGAGATGCCGAAGTTCAACTCCATCTCGATCTCCGGCTACCACATGCAGGAAGCCGGCGCGACGCTGGTACAGGAACTGGCCTTCACGCTGGCCGACGGCCGCGAATATGTCCGCGCCGCCATCGCCAAAGGCTTGAGCGTCGACGAGTTCGCCGGCCGCGTGTCCTTCTTCTTCGCCATCGGCATGAACTTCTTCATGGAAGCCGCCAAGCTGCGCGCCGCCCGCCTGCTCTGGACGCGGATCATGGAAGGGTTTCATCCGAAGAAACAGTCCTCGCTGATGCTGCGCACCCATTGCCAGACCTCCGGCGTCTCGCTGCAGGAACAGGACCCCTATAACAACATCATCCGCACCGCTTTCGAGGCGATGTCGGCCGTGCTCGGCGGTACGCAGTCGCTGCACACCAACTCCTTCGACGAGGCGATCGCGCTGCCGACGGAATTCTCCTCGCGCATTGCCCGCAATACTCAGTTGATCCTGAGCCACGAAACGGGCGTGACAAAAGTGGTCGATCCCCTGGCGGGCTCCTACTATGTCGAAAGCCTGACGGCCGAGCTTGCCGACAAGGCCTGGGCCTTGATGGAGGAGGTCGAGGCACTGGGCGGCATGACCAAGGCCGTGGCCGATGGCCTGCCGAAACGGCTGATCGAGGAAGCGGCCGCGCGCCGCCAGGCAGCTGTCGACAAGGGCGAGGAGGTCATCGTCGGCGTCAACCGCTACAGGCTCGACAACGAGCAGCCGATCGACATTCTGGAGATCGACAATAGCGCAGTACGCAAAGCGCAAATAAGAAGGATCGAGGAAACCAAGCGGCGGCGCGATGGCGGAGCCGTGCGCGAGGCGCTGGCGGCCCTGGCAGAGATCGCACAGAGCGGCAAGGGCAACCTGCTGGAAGCCGCGATCGCGGCGGCGCGAGCCCGCGCCACGGTCGGCGAGATATCGGATGCGATGCGCACTGCCTTCGGCGATCATGCCGCCATTCCTGAAGTCATCAAAGGCGTCTACGGCGAAGCATATGAAAACGAGCCGGAGCTCGCTGTGTTGAGGACCCGCATGACCGAAGTGACGGAAGCGATGGGTCACCGGCCGAAAATCATGGTCGCCAAGCTCGGTCAGGACGGACACGACCGAGGCGCCAAAGTGATCGCTTCGGCCTTCGGCGATATCGGCTTCGATGTGCTCGCCGGTCCCCTCTTCCAGACACCGGAGGAAGCTGCCGGCGTCGCGCTCAGCGAAAAGGTCAATGTCATCGGCGTCTCGTCGCTGGCGGCCGGTCACAGGACGCTGCTACCGCAGCTGATCGACAGGCTGAGAGAACAGGGCGGTGGTGATATCATCGTCGTCTGCGGCGGCGTCATCCCGCGTCAGGACTATGAATTCCTGCACGAACACGGCGTTGCAGCCGTGTTTGGCCCGGGGACAAACGTTCTCGAGGCGGCAAACTCCGTTCTCGACTTGCTGCAAGGCAGGCGGCGAAACCAGTAGTTTAGAGCAGACCGCGCTTTGCGAGGTTGCTCATCAGCGCCGAAATACCGAAGGTCCAGGGCGGGCATTCGGTGGAGAGCCGAACGGTGTTGACGAGCACGCCGAGCCCTACCGAGGAAATCTCGACGACATCACCGATCTTGTGGGTGAAGCCTTGCTTTGGCGTGTCGCGGTCCTGCGTCGGCGCAAACAGCGTGCCGAGAAAGAGCATGAAACCATCGGGATATTGGTGATGGGCGCCGACCGTCTGCTTGACGAGATCGGTCGGGTCGCGGCTGATCTTTGACATCGAACTCTTGCCGTGCAGCACGAAACCGTCCTGGCCTGACACTTTCAGGTCAAGCTCGGCATTGCGGACGTCATCCAGGCTGTAGCCGGCATCGAACAGGCGGATGAAAGGACCGATCGAGCAGGAGGCGTTGTTGTCCTTGGCCTTGCCGAGCAGCAGTGCCGAGCGGCCCTCGACGTCGCGCAGATTGACGTCGTTGCCGAGCGTCGCCCCCTTGATTTCGCCGCGGCTGTTGACCGCGAGCACGATTTCCGGCTCGGGGTTGTTCCAGGTCGAGATCGGATGCAGGCCGACATCGGCACCCCAACCGACCGAGGAGAGCACCGGCGCCTTGGTGAAGACTTCGGCGTCCGGCCCGATGCCGACCTCGAGATATTGCGACCACATGCCCTCGTCGATCAGCGCCTGCTTGACCTTGGCGGCCTCCGGCGAACCGGCCTTCAGATTGGTGAGGCTGCCGCCGATCAGCGTGCTGACGCGCTCGCGGATCGAGGCGGCTCGTTCCGGACTGCCGGCAGCCTTCTCCTCGATGACTCGCTCGATCATCGACTGGGCGAAAGTGACGCCGCAGGCCTTGACTGCCTGCAGGTCGACGGGTGCAAGGAGATAGGGACGCGCTTCATCCGGCGTTCCCGTACTGTTGGCGGCAATCTGCTCCAGTGAACCGACCGCCTTGCCACTTGCGGCGCGGACGAAGCCGGCGGCATCCGGCCGCTCGAGCAGGGCGCTCAGCGTCGGCGCCTCGCGCGACGTGATGTCGACCAGCACGCCCTCGCGTGATGTCACAATGCTCGGTCCGGCAACCTCGGGATTCCAGACGCGGCCAACGAAAAGACCATCGGAAGCGGCGACATCGAGAAGAGCTTGAGACATGGTGATCTTCCGTCAAGACGAGCGAGAAGCGCTCTTTTGAAAATTGCGGGGTGTTGCCGCCCTCCAACCCGGCGGCGACCAAAATCGATCACATTCATGAAGACGGGGCAAGATGCGTTGGGGACTTTTTCTCGATCGGCTCAAGCGGCGGGCTTCCTCGGGAATCCAATCGCAAAAGCCCTCAAAATAACTATTTAGATACAAAATAACTGTTAAATGTCAAATATTTAAATGCAGGCTGTGACGATTTTGCCCTCCATCTCGCCTTGACAGGAGCCGGCTTTCGTTATCTGTTTTGCCCAACATGGAGGAGGCTGGCATTACCCGGCCACACGAAAATCCCAGGAGGATATTGCAGCGATGTTGAGATTTGCCGTCGTCGGAATCGACCATGGGCACACGTTCGATCACGTGAAGGGATTGCTGGCCGCAGGCGGCGAGTTCGTCGGCTATTGCCCTCAGACCTCGGTGCCGGCATTGCGCGAGGCCTTTGAGAAGACCTATCCTGACGCGCCGCAGATCGACCGGGGAAAGCTGTTCGACGATCTGTCAATCGATGTCATCTGCATTTCCGCAATCCCCCGTGACCGTGCCGGGCTTGCCATCCGCGCGATGAGATCGGGCAAGGACGTGATGACCGACAAGCCCGGCGTGACGACCTTCGCCCAACTCGAGGAGGTCAGGCGCACCGTTGCCGAGACCGGCAAGATCTTCTCGATCTGCTTTTCCGAACGCCACTGCGTGCGCTCCGCCGTCAAGGCCGGCAAGCTCGTTGCCGAAGGCGCGATCGGCAAGGTAATCCAGACGCTCGGTGTCGGTCCACACCGGCTGCAGCTGCCGACCCGACCGGACTGGTTCTTCGACCCGGAAGCCTTCGGTGGCATTATCGTCGATATCGCTTCACACCAGGTCGACCAGTTCCTGTTTTATACCGGCTCGACCACAGGCGAGGTCATCGCGAGCTCGATCGGCAATTTCGGCATGCCCGACAAGCCCGCCTTCGAGGATTTCGGCGAGGTGCTTCTGCGCTCCGACAAGGCGGCGGGTTATGTCCGTGTCGACTGGTTCACGCCGGAGGCGCTGCCGACCTGGGGCGACGGGCGCCTGACCATTCTCGGCACCGAAGGCTATATCGAACTGCGCAAATATATCGACATTACCGGCCGGCCGGGCAAGGATCATCTCTTCCTGGTCAACGGCAAGGAAATGACCCATATCGATTGCAGCGGCGAAAAGCTCGACTATTTCGACGCCTTCACCGCCGACGTCGGCAACCGCACGCAGACGGCGATGACCCAGGATCATGTTTTTGAAGTCTGCCGTCTTTCGCTGGAAGCCCAGACGAAAGCCGCGCGCATCGGCGCTCGCTGAGGAGGATATCATGACCAGGAAATTGCGCGTCGGCGTCATCGGCGCAGGCATCGCTGCGCGGCATCTGGCCGGCTTCGGCTGGAACAAGGAGCTTTTCGAGGTTCCTGTGCTCTGCTCGCTCGACGAGGAACGCGGCAAGGCGCTGTGCGAGGAATACGGCATTGGCGAATATGCGCAGGATGCGGATTCGCTGTTTGCCCGTGACGATCTCGACATCATCGACATTTCGACGCCGCCGAGCTCGCATTTCGAACTCTGCCGCAAGGGCATCGAATCCGGCAAGCATGTGATCTGCGAGAAGCCGCTGTTCGGCTCGATCGCCGAGGTCGACGAGATGGGCCGCATTCTTGCCCGTTACCCCGGCAGAAAGCTGATGCCGATCTTCCAGTACCGC
Organism: Rhizobium sp. WSM1274; assembly: GCF_025200775.1. Taxonomy (NCBI): domain Bacteria; kingdom Pseudomonadati; phylum Pseudomonadota; class Alphaproteobacteria; order Hyphomicrobiales; family Rhizobiaceae; genus Rhizobium; species Rhizobium sp. WSM1274. The sequence goes on from NZ_CP104142.1 coordinate 71,947, forward strand.
TACGGCTCCGGCCTGCAGAAACTGAAGCTGCTGATCGAGCGCGGCCTTGCCGGCAAGCCGTTCCTGACGACGATCGAGACACATTGGTGGCGCGGCCCGGATTATTACGCCGTGCCGTGGCGCGGCAAATGGGCGAGCGAACTCGGCGGTGGCCTTCTCGGCCACGCCATCCACGCCCATGACATGCTGAACTATGTGCACGGTCCCTGCGCCGAGGTGTTTTCCTATGGGGCGACGCTGGTCAATCCGATCGAGGTCGAGGATACGGCAGCCCTTTCGGTGAAGATGCAGAATGGCTCGCTGGCGACGCTGTCGATGACGCTGGGTTCGCGCAAGGAGATCTCGCGGCTGCGCTTCTGCTTCAACGACCTCGTCGCCGAAAGCATCATCGAACCCTATACGATGGGCCGTGACCCGTGGACGTTCGTCGCCGGGACCGAGGAACATCAGGCGCGGATCGATGAAGCGCTCGCCGCCTACGTGCCTGGCGAGGATGGCTACACCCGTCAGTTCGAGCTCTTCCACAAGGCGATCGTCGAGGACACCGACCCACCGGTGACATTACAGGATGCCCGCAATTCTTTGGAACTGGTAACGGCCGCCTATTTCTCGCAGCGAACCGGACAACCGACGCCGATGCCGATCGCCGCCGATCATCCGCTCTATCGCTCCTGGCTTCCGGCAGGGGAATGGCGTGCTGCGGCCACCGTCTGAATCGGGAAGGGCTCTCGCATGCTGAAATCCTTCGAGCATGTCGGCATGACCGTCAGCGACATGGACCGCACCGTCGATTTCTACTGTGGCCTGCTCGGCCTCAGCCTCGTGCTGCGCAAGACGATGGCGAATGGCGTGCAGGTCGCGTTCCTCGATGCAGGCGGCGGCATGCTCGAGGTCTTTGCGCCGCCCGGCGGCGCGTCGAGGGCGGTCGATGTGCCTGAAGATACGGCCGGCATCCGGCACCTCACCTTCCATTTCGACGATGTCGAAGAGACCTTCGCCCGCCTTGAACAGGCTGGCGTCGAGATCAAGGAGCGGCCGCGCTTTGCCGTCCACTCCGAGATGCTGAACAAGATCGCTTTCGTTCGCGATCCTGACGGCATCATCGTCGAACTTGCCGAACGCTCTCAGAGCCGCCAAGGCTGACACAGGTGCTGCCGATCGCTTCGCTGCGGGCGGTCAGACCGTCCCGCAGCAGATCGATCAGGCGCCGGATGAGCTTTGGTGCCATGCAAGGCTTCCCTCAGCTCGCCAGCTTGGCGCTGATATAGTTGCGCCAGCCGCCAAATGCGGTGATTTCCTCGGCACCTTTCACTGCATGGGCCTCGCAGACGAAGCCGGAGACGCTGGAACCGTCTTCGAGCGTCAGCTTACCGATGCCGAGGGGTGCCGGAATTTTCTGGACGAACCTGCCGAAAGCATCGGCCGGCAGTGCCCAGACCTCGACCTCCAGCCCCTGACCCTTATGGCCGGGTTCGCGCAGCAGCCCCGGTTTCGCTGGTGTGGTATTGGGCAGAACGAACAGGCGATAGTCGCCTGATGTGCGGCAGGTCTTGACCAGACGCCCGCCGGCGCCTGCCAGTTCGTGATTGAGCGGCATGCCGGTCAGATGCGCACCGACGACTGCGATTTCGATGAAACCGTTATCGCCAGGTGCAACACGGCTCGCCTCGGGTATCCCCGCCTGCCGGTCGATCCCCATGCCGGAACCTGCTGCGCGGTGCAGCGCATCGGCAAGCGGCGCCAGCGCATCGTCGGTGAAGGCAGGTGCGATGACGGTGACACCGCCCGGCAGCCCACCTTTGCCGAAGCCGGCCGGAACGGCGATCGCTGCGCAATCGAGCAGGTTGACGAAATTGGTGTAGCGGCCGAGGCGGCCGTTGAGCACGACGGGATTGGCCAGCATGTCTGCTACGGTGTAGCTGGTCGGTGCGGTCGGAAGCAGAAGCACGTCGGCCTTTTCCCATTCGGCCTCGGTCTTGCGACGCAATTCTTCCAGCCGGTATCGGCCGTTGAAAGCCTCGACCGCGGTCTTGCCCTTGGCGCCTTCGATAATCCCCCTGACCGTCGGGTCGAAATCGGCTGCGTTCGTGGCGAGGAAGGTCTCGACCGCCGCCAGACGTTCGGCGACCCACGGCCCGTCATAGAGAAGGGCCGCCGCCTCGCGGAATGGCGCGTAATCGAAAGGCACGATGGTCGCTCCGAGCCCTCTGGCTCGGTCGATTGCCTGGTCGTAGAGCGCCTCCACCTCCTTGTCGCCGAAGAATTCCCGCTCGGCATCGGTGAGAACGCCGATGCGCAAGCCCGATACCGGCAGGTTCGCCGGCATGGCGCGACGCGAGAAAGCATCGGCGGCATCGAACCCTTCGGCGACCTTGCGGATCGTAACGCCGTCGCCGACGGTCGCGGCGAAGATCGTAATGCAGTCGACGCTCTTGCAGGCCGGTATGGCGCCGGTATTCGGCAAGAGACCCGGCGTCGGCTTGATGCCGACCAGATTGTTGAAGGCGGCCGGCACGCGGCCGGAGCCCGCCGTATCGGTGCCGAGCGCGAAGGCGGCGAGGCCGGAAGCCACCGTGACCGCCGATCCAGAGCTCGAGCCGCCGGAGACATAGGCCGCATCGAAGACCGAACGCGGCGCGCCATAGGGCGAGCGCGTGCCGTTGAGGCCGGTCGCGAACTGGTCGAGATTGGTCTTGCCGATGATGATGGCGCCGGCCGCCTTCAAGCGGGCAACGACGGTGGAGTCCGCTTCCGGCCGATACGCATAGGCCGGGCAGGCAGCAGTCGTCGGCAGGCCGGCGGCATCGATATTGTCTTTCACGGCAAAGGGAATGCCCCAGAGCGGCAGGCTGTTTGCCTCAGGCGCGCGTGCCATTAAGGCTTTCGCGGCGGCCCGCAGGTCGTCATCCGGCACAGGGGTGATGAAGATTGCCGGATCTCTCGAGGCGGCACGCCGCGCGATCACCTCTTCGATGGCGTCGAGCGGCGTCAGGCCGGATTGATAGGCGGCGCGAAGGCTTGAGAGATCGAGGATGGTCGGCAGCATGTCAGCATTCCTCCAGAACGACGATGATATCGCCGGCTTTGACGTTTCTCCCCGGCCCGGCGCGCAGGTCGCGGACGCGGCCTGCCGCATGGGCGGTGACGTTGATTTCCATTTTCATCGATTCGATGATGGCAAGTGTATCGCCGGCCGCAACCGGGGAGCCCGGCTCGACCAGAAGTTTCCAGATATTGCCGGGCACGGCGCTGGCAACCCCGAAGCAACCGTCGGGAATATCCCCATCGGGACTTTCGCCCGTGCCTTCGTCGGTGACGAAGCTGTCGAGCCCGGCTTCCTTCCAGCGCTGGCGCTCAGTATCGAAGGCGGCCTGCTGGGTTGCCTTGAAGCGGCCGATCGACGCCGAATTCGCCTGCAACTCCTTCTCATAGGCGGCGTAGGAGAATTCCGTCTCCTCGATCCGGATCGGATAACCGCCATGCGGGAAGGCGGCGCGCGCCTCCGTCAACTCCTGATTGCTGACCGGGAAGAAGCGGATCTGGTCGAAGAAATTCAGCAGCCAAGGTTTTCCCTTGGCAAAGACCGGCGTCTCCCGCCAAGTGTTCCAGACCTGGATGGTGCGGCCAAAGAGCTGGTAGCCACCCGGTCCTTCCATGCCGTAAATGCACATATAGGCGCCGCCGATGCCGACGGCGTTCTCAGGCGTCCAGGTGCGGGCGGGATTATACTTCGTCGTGACGAGACGGTGGCGCGGATCGGTCGGGGTCGCAACCGGCGCACCGAGATAAACATCGCCGAGACCGAGCACGAGGTAGCTGGCATCGAAGACGATATCGCGGACAGCCTGTTCGTCGGGAAGACCGTTGATGCGGCGGATGAACTCGATATTCGATGGGCACCAGGGCGCGTTGGGGCGCACGAGCTCCTGATATTTGCGCATGGCAAGCTCCGCATCCGGATCGTTCCAGGAAAGCGGCAGATGCACGATGCGGCTCGGCACCGTGACCTCCTGGGCTGCCGGAAGCGTCGCCTCGATCTCGCAGAGCAGCCCCAGCAGGCGCCGGCGCGTCAGCTGCGTGCCATCATAATGGATCTGCAGCGAGCGAATACCGGGGGTGAGGTCGACGACGCCGGGGAGGCGGGCCTCCACGACCGCCTGCATCAGCAGATGCACCCGCAGTCGGAGCGCGATATCAAGCGTCATCGGCCCATATTCGACGAGCAGGTTGTCGTCGCCCTGGCGGCGATAGACGACTGAAACCGGGCCATCCTCGCTGATGCCGAGGACCGGCGAGCCTGTTTCTTCCGCGACCCGCCGCACCGCCGGGCCGGCGATCGGGTCTTCCGGCCGCACGACTGCATGAAAACGGATGCGGTCGCCGGGCTTGAACTGGCCCATCTTCCACTGCTCGTCGCGGGCGATCACCGCCGGGCAGACGAAGCCGCCAAGGCTTGGACCGTCGGGACCGAGAATGATTGGCATGTCGCCGGTGAAATCGATCGCCCCGATCGCATAGGCATTATCGTGCAGGTTGGAGGGGTGCAGCCCCGCCTCGCCGCCATCGTGGCGCGCCCAGACCGGGGCAGGGCCGATGAGGCGAACGCCGGTGCGGGCGCTGTTGAAATGCACCTCGTAGGCCGTCGAAAACAGCGTCTCGATATCGCTGTCCACGAAGAAATCGGGCGCGCCGTGCGGGCCGTAGAGCACGCCGACATCCCATTCGCGCGTCAAGGCGGCCGGCTCCGTCGCGGGTATCACCGGTTCGGCCGGCACTTGGCGGGCAAAATGCAGCACGTGCCCTGTTTTCAGCGTACCGGTAGCGTTGCCGCCGAACTGACCAAGACCGAAAGTCGCCCGCGAGCCGAGCACGACGGGTGCTGCAAAACCGCCGGCGACGGCGAGATAGGCGCGCTGTCCTGGTCCTTCGATCGTACCAATCGACAGAACCTGACCGGCACGGATCAGTACTGGCGCATCATGCGGCAACTTTATGCCGTCGCATGTCATCGCCATCCGGGCGCCAGCAAGCGCGATCGTCTGGTCGGCATAAAACCGCAATGTCGGGCCGGAAACCGTCAGTTCGAGTGCAGCCGTCCCGTCGGCATTGCCGACGAGTCGGTTGGCATGGCGGAAGGAGCGTTCGTCCATCGGACCGCTTGGCGGCACGCCGACATGCCAGAGGCCGAGCCGGCCCGGTAGTTCCTGAATGCTTGACTGCGCGCCGGGCGCGAGAACCTCGACGACATCGGGAACGAAGGCGATGTCGCGTAGCGCCGTCGTCTTAACCTTGGCGCCCGCCAGCAATTCGGAAGCGGCGATCGTTCTCAAATAATCAAGATTGGTCTCGATGCCTGATATCGCCGTTTCGGCGAGTGCTGCCTTCAGTTTTTCGATCGCCGCGGGGCGGTCTTCCGCCGCCACGATCAGCTTGGCAAGCATCGGATCATAGAAGGGCGTGACCTCGGTTCCCGTCTCGATCCAGCCGTCGACGCGGGCGCTTTCCGGAAAAATGACTTCGGTCAAAAGGCCGGCACTCGGGCGGAAATCGGCGTGCGGCATCTCGGCATAAATCCGCATCTCGATCGCCGCACCTTTCGGCGTCAGGGTCTTAGCACCCGAGAGCACGTCTTCGCCGGCCGCCTGCCGGATCATCCATTCGACGAGGTCGATGCCGAAGACGGCTTCCGTGACGGGGTGTTCGACCTGCAGGCGGGTATTGACCTCAAGGAAATAGAATTCCTCACGCTGGGGATCATAGATGAATTCGACGGTGCCCGCCGATTCATAGGAGACCGAGCTCCCCAAATCGATCGCCGCCTTGTGCAGCCGCGCCCGTATCTCCGCGGAAAGGCCAGGTGCAGGGGTTTCCTCGACGACCTTCTGGTTCCGCCGCTGCAGCGAGCAGTCGCGTTCGCCGAGCGCAATCACGCGACCCTTGCCGTCGCCGAAGATCTGCACCTCGACATGGCGGGCTTCGGCAACGAAGCGCTCGATATAGACACGCGCATCGCCGAAGCTGGCCCGCGCCGTCCGCTGCACGCTTTCGAAAGAGGCCTTGAGGCCTGCTGTATCGGCGCAGAGCTGCATGCCGATGCCGCCGCCGCCAGCCGTGCTCTTCAGCATGACGGGATAGCCGACGGTTTCTGCGGCTGAAAGCGCCTCTTCGAGGCTCTGCAAGAGATCGGTGCCGGGCAGCAGCGGCACGCCGCTGGCTTTCGCCAGCTCGCGGGCCGTATGCTTCAGGCCGAAGGCCGACAGATGTTCCGGCCGCGGGCCGATGAACGCGATACCTTCGGCGGCGAGCCGCTCGGCAAAGCCGATATTCTCCGACAGGAAGCCATAGCCCGGATGCACGGCCTGGGCTCCCGTCGCCTTGCAGGCAGCGATGACGGCATCGACGTTGAGATAACTCTCGGCGGCCGGCGCCGGGCCGAGGCGCACGGCCTCGTCGGCGGTCAGCGCCGGTTTCGAGAACCGATCGGCATCGGAATAGACGGCGACCGAGGCGATGCCTATCCTCTTCAATGTGCGGATGACTCGGACGGCGATTTCGCCGCGATTGGCGATCAGGACCTTGGTGAACATCGATCAGTCCTCGCCGTCCCAGATAAGCACCCGAATCGGCGTCGGATCGAAACCGTTGCAGGGATTGTTGATCTGCGGGCAGTTGGAGATGACGCAGAGCACGTCCATGTCAGCCACCAGCTCGACATAGTCGCGGGGCGCGGATATGCCGTCGACGATGGTCATCTCGCCGTTCGGCTTGATTGGCACATTCATGAAGAAATTGATGTTCGGCACGATGTCGCGCTTGCCCATGCCATGTTTGGTCACCTCGATCACGAAATTGTCGCGACAGGCATGCAGGTATTTCGTGCCGTGGCCGAAGCGCACGGTATTGCTCTCGCAGGAGCAGGCGCCTGCCGATGTATCGTGGCGGCCGCAGCTGTCGGCCGTCATGACAAGCATGACGTTGCCTTCGTTCGAGATGATCTTCGTGCCGGTGCCGACATAGGCGCCACCCTGCGCCCGCATTGTATCCTGGTTGGAATAACGCTCGGCAAAATCATCGGCGCGATAAAACAGCGTGTCGATCGCCTGCTGGCCGTAGCTATCCTCGATGCGGATCGTCTGGCCCTTGCGGACGATGCCGGACCATGGCGCTTCGGCCGGAATGAAATGATCCTGCACGGCGTTTTCGAGGCTGCGCGAAGCTGAAGTCTTAATGAAGTCGGTCATCGTATTCTCCCTCAAGCCAGCATCGAGGCGTTGTTCTCAAAGCCGCGCAGGGCTTCGGCACTCGCCGTGCGCGAGAGGTCGTCGGCTGCGGGTGCGGGCGCGCGAAAGCGCGTGACGATGACCGGCTTCGGCGCATAGACCGGATCGGGATCGAGTGGATGCGGGCAATTCGAGAAGCCGACGATCATGTCCATTTCGGCGCGCAGTTCGGCATAATCGCCGCTGTTGGAAAGCTTGCCGCGCCAGTGGAAACCGCCGTCATCATCGACGCGGACGGGCGCGAAAAGATTGAGAATCGCCGGGATGTCGCGCCTGGTGAGACCAAGCTTGCCGGCGACGAGCACGAGATTGTCGCGGGTATTGCGGGTCTTGATGCCGGGATATCTTGCAGCGTTCGACGCTGCCGTCGAGCCGCCCATCAGGCAGTCATGCGCGCCGGAACTATCCTCGATCAGCGAAAACATCACCCGGCCCATATCCGAGAAGATGACGCGGCCCTTGCCGAGGGCGGTCGTCCACTGCACCTTGACCGTATCGACGAGATTGAGCCGTTCGCTGGTATCAGTGGCGTTCCAGGCAACGAGCGCCACAGTCGATCCGCCTTCATTCTGGTCAATGCGGAGCGCCTCGCCGCGCTTGACCGCAGTCGACCAGTACCAGCCGCCGGGGATGGTTTCCTGATGGATGATCGTAGCCGCGTCGATCGCGGGAGCGGGCAGGGGGCTCGGCGCCGGCAGGGCCTTCGGGGCAAATTCCAGCCCCTTCTTCTGATGTTCCTCGTAACGCTTCCGGTTGGCTGCGATCTCTTCGGGCGAACGCCTGACATGCATCATGGTTTTTCTCCTGACGGACTGGAAGCCGGGTCGTCCCGGCGAAGGCCCAGAGAAACGACCGGGCCGTCCCGGTCGGGGCTGAAGATGGAGGGCGCGCCGGCAAGCCTGGGCGGCCAAATCGAAATGTCCTTGGTGATCGTCGCGCCGTAGCGCTCCTTTTCCTCGGGGCGGTCACGCTTGCGCTCGAAGGCGACGACGCGCGTCGCCAGCGTGAAGGCCTCGCGCATGTCGTGCGTCACCATGACGACGGTCATCTGTGTTTCGTGCCAGAGGCGCTTCATCAACGTGTGGATTTCGGCGCGAATGCCGGGGTCGAGCGCGCCGAAGGGCTCATCGAGCAACAGCACCTTCGGCTTCATGATCAGGGCCTGTGCCAGCGCCAGGCGCTGCTGCATGCCGCCTGATAGTTGCGCCGGATATTTGTCCTCGGCGCCGGAAAGGCCGACTTCTGCAATCAGCCGCCGGGCTTCGTCGATGGCGTTTCGACGGGCAGCGCCGAAAAGCTTGGCCTTGTAGCGGGACGCCGAGAGTTCCCGCCCAAGCAGCACATTGCCGAGGACAGTCAGATGCGGGAAGACGGAATAGCGCTGGAAGACGACGCCGCGATCCGGCCCCGGCTCCTGCGGCAGGGCTTCGCCGTCAAGCAGGATTGTCCCTCGCGTCGGCCGCTCCTGGCCGAGCAGCATGCGCAGGAACGTCGACTTGCCGCAGCCGGACGGGCCGACAAGGGCGACGAAGGCGCGGGCGGCGACGGTCAGCGACACCTCTTCGAGGACGATCTGGTCGCCATATTCTTTCCAGACCTTTTCGATCACCAACTCGCTCATGCCTGCTTCTCCAGCTCAGACCAGGGAAAGACGGCGATACGGATACGATCGAAGATATAATTCATGACTACGGCGAGCAGCGTGATCCAGACGACATAGGGAAAGATGATGTCCATCGAGAGATAGCGGCGGACGAGGAAGATGCGGTAGCCGAGACCGGAATCCGACGAGATCGCCTCGGCTGCAATCAGGAATAGCCAGGCCGGACCGAGCTGAAGCCGGAGGCAGGTGATCAGCCGTGGCAGGATCTGCGGCAGCACGACACGAAGGCCGATCTGCCAGGAGGAGCCGCCGAGCGTTTCAGCCTTGACGATCTGTTCGCGCGGCAGTTCCAGCGCCTTCAGCGCGAGGTCGCGGATCATCGTCGGCGCAACGCCGATGACGATCAGCGCGATCTTCGAGGCTTCTCCGAGCCCCATGGCGATGAAGAGGATCGGCAGCAGCGCCAGCGGCGGCACCATCGAGATGACGGCGACGAAGGGGGAGAGCAGGGCTCTGAGGTAGGGGAGCATGCCGATCAGCATGCCAATGATCAGTGCCGCAAGGGTCGAGATACCGAGGCCGGCCAACAGCCGGATCAGGCTCGCCCCCGTATCGGACCAGAGCAGATATTGTCCGGTGCGCGGATCGGCGATGAAGGCCAGGCGGTCGATCGCATCGGCAAAACCGGCAAGACCGGGTAGCAGCTTGTCGTTGGCGTTTTCCGCCAGCCGTGCGGCCGAGCCGACCGTGTAGGCAACGATCAGCAGCACGAAGGGCAGCAGCGTCAAGGCAAGCTGCGCGCCCCGGCTCGGCCTCGTGTTGATCCAGCGCATGAGGAAAGCTCCGCTGATGAAGGTTGGGCGGCGCGGTCAAAGCTGCGCCGCTGCTTTGAGATCGCTCAGAGCGAACCGCCGGCGGCTGCCTTCATGTAGGTCGCGGTGAAACGCAGTTTGACGTTGCCGCTGTCGCCGAGGATCTTGCCATCCGGCATTTCGATGCCGATGACGTCGGCCGACGGCGCGCCGTTACCCAGCAAGCCCTTCTCGAACAGGAAGTTACGAACGAGATCCATGGTCTTCGGCAGGCTGCCCGAGGCTGTAAAAGCGACTGCATCGGCCGGCTTGGCAAACAGCTTGGTGGCGGCGAGCTGGGATTCGAAGCCCTTGAGATCGGTGCCCGATGCCTGGCCCATCGCCTCGCGTGCGGCCTTGCCGTCGGCGCTGTCGGCGGTCAGCAGTGCCGCGGTTTCATACCAGATGCCGGCGAGCGCCTTGCCGAAATTCGGATTGTCCTTCAGCACGCCTGAATTGGCGACCATCAGGTCGATGATTTCGCCCGGCACCTGCGAGCTGTCGAAGACCTTCTTGGCCGTGGGATCCTCGAGAATGGTCGAGACCAGCGGGTTCCAGGTGACGACAGCGGTCACGTCAGCCGTTTTGTAGGCGGCGACCATATCGGCGTCGGACGTGTTGACCACCTTGACGTCACGCTCGGTCAGCTTGATGCTTTCGAGCGCGCGGGCAAGCAGATAATGCGAGACGGAAAATTCGACGAGATTGACGTTCTGGCCCTTGATGTCGGCAAGGCTCGTCTTGTCCTTGAGGATGACGGCATCGTTGCCGTTCGAGAAGTCGCCGACAATAACAGCTGTCGTATCGACGCCGCCAGCAGCCGGGATTGACAGGCCGTCCATGTTGGTGAGGGTCACGGCGTCGAAGACGCCGGCCGTATACTGGTTCATCGATTCGACATAGTCGTTGAACTGGGTGACTTCGATCTTGATGCCGTATTTGTCGGCCCATTTCTTGACGATGCCGTGATCGGCGGCGTAGCCCCAGGGCATCCAGCCGACATAGATCGACCAGGCGACCTTGAAATCGGTTTTCTGTTCGGCCTTGGCGATGGAGCCGAGTCCCAGCGCCAGGGAAGCCGTCAGTGCGGTAATCGATAGAATCTTCGAAAAAGTCTGCATTGAAATTCCCCTTTTGCTTTTCTTCAAAAAGGGATCGGCAATGACCATCGTGCCGCCAATCCCTTGGCTTACGAGGTCTCCCGGGCTTTTGTCCCGCCGTGCACCCGGCGGGATGTCTCCCCTGCCGGTGGCAGCTCTCGGACCAGCCACGCCTTGCGACGCCGGAACCCTAGCCACCAACTCTGCAAATGTCGAAGCAAAGGGTGTGCCAGTATTATAAAGCATTGATTTCATTGGGAATGCGATGGCATCAATTCTCTCGGAGATGCATAGTGCATGCACTTGCACATAAAATGTGCGCATTCTGCCGCCAGCTTAGGCGTTGGTTCTTTTTTGCCCAAGTGAAAAACAAGTCGCAGGCAGACGCACAGAACGCCGAATTGCGGCTGGCCCTGAGCTAGTTGCGGAAGGCGCCGGCGGGCATCGTCGTCACCAGCCGGATATCGCGGCGGAAATTCGACGGCGACATGCCGGCGATGTGGCGGAAGGACTTATTGAAGGCGCTGATCGAGCCGAAGCCGCTGTCCATCGCCACCTGCAGCACATTTGCGCCCTCGCTCATCAGCATCGCCTGGGCGCGCGACAGCCGCAGCAGTGTCACATATTTGCTGAGCGTCATGCCGGTCGATCGTTTGAACAGGTTCATCGCATATTTCGGATGCAAGTCGGCGGCACGCGCGATGTCGACGGAATCGATGTCGTGCAGGAAATTGGCGGCGATAAAATCGCACATGCGAGCCACGCTGCGCGAGGAATGCGGATGCGGGTGATCCCCTTCGAGATTGACGGTTGCCTGCGACGTCATCGAATAGGGTTCGAGCGCGATGCGCTCGATGCGCAGCAGCAGCTCGTCGACGGCGTGCTGGGCCTTGGCGGGGTCGCCTGAGTTGGCATAGCGGAACCAGCGGGTGAAGTTCTCGTTGTCGGCGGCGTCTGTTGCCGATGTCAGCAGCGTCTCGCCCTTCATCAGCCGGCTGGAAACGCTGATCGGCAGGCGCAGCCGGAAGAAATAGACGAGCGGCAGATGGGCGCCGGCATAGAGCGAATCGTCTGAGGATTCATCCATCTGATGCGGCTGGCCACCCCAGAAAAGGCACATTTCGCCGGCGTTCAACCGGAATTCATGGTCGCTCATGCGGTAATGAACGGTGCCGCGAATCACGTAGTTGACCTCGACCTGCGCGTGCCAGTGCGGCATGGCCATAACAGGCGGATGAGCGTGAAATATTTGCAGCGCCGTCGGCAATCCCTCGATGCTGCTTGCGCCGGGCTGATAGATTGCACGCGTACCGATCTTACTTTCCGCCAAATCCATGTTCCCTTTTTAGGAGACAGCCGCTCCCTTGCAGATAGTTTAACCGCGTTCGTAAGATCGGCAATTGAAAAGGGAGGATTTTCAATGCGCTTCAAACTTCTCGCTGCGACCGCAGCGGTCGCAGTGCTTGCTTCCGGCTCCGCATTCGCGCAGTCGGCCAATCTCACCATCTGGAGCTGGAATGTCGCTGCATCGGCATTGAAGTCCACGCTTCCAGGCTTCAACAAGCAGTTTCCCGATATCAAGATCAGCGTCGAGGACCTCGGCAACAGCCAGGTCTTCGACAAGACGCTGGCAGCGTGTGCTGCCGGCGGCGACGGCTTGCCCGACATCGTCAGCATCGAGAATTTCGAGGCTGAAATCTTCTGGAGCCGTTTCCCGGATTGCTTCGCCAATCTGAAGGAACTCGGCTACACGGCCGATATCCAGGCGAAGTTCCCTGACTTCAAGCGCACCGAGCTCGAGGTCGGCGATGTCGCTTACGCCATGCCGTGGGATTCCGGCCCCGTCGCCGTCTTCTACCGCCGCGATCTCTATGAAAAGGCCGGCGTCGATCCGAGCACGATCAGCACCTGGGACGATTTCATCGCTGCCGGCAAGAAGATTTCCGCCGCCAATCCCGGCGTCGTCATGGCCCAGGCCGACTTCAACGGCGACAGCGAATGGTTCCGCATGATCGCCAATGAACAGGGCTGCGGCTATTACTCGACCGACGGCCAGAATATCACCATCAACCAGCCGGCCTGCGTCGCCTCGCTGCAAAAGGTGAAGGAAATGAAGGATGCCGGCACGCTGACGGCAGCAAACTGGGACGAAAAGATCCAGGCCAATACCGCCGGCAAGGCCGCAAGCCAGCTGTATGGCGGCTGGTATGAGGGCACCGTGCGCTCGACCTCTCCCGATCTTAAGGGCAAGTGGGGCGTCTACAGAATGCCGAGCCTGACGGCCGATGGCCCGCATGCGGCCAATCTCGGCGGTTCGTCGCTCGCCATTTCGGCGACCTCCGCGAATAAGGAAGCCGCCTGGAAATTCGTCAACTACGCCCTCGGCACAGATGAGGGCCAGATCACCATGCTGAAGGAATTCGGTCTGGTCCCGTCACTGCTATCGGCTGAGAAGGATCCATTCGTCAACGAGCCGCAGCCCTATTGGGGCGGCCAGAAGGTCTGGGCGGATATTCTGGCGACACTGCCAAAGATCGTGCCGAGCCGCGGCACCGCCTTCCAGAGCGATGCCGAAGCCATCTTCAAGGCAACGCAGACGAAGTTCTTCGCTGGCGGCTATCCCGATGCGAAGGCGGCTCTCGACGATGCCGCCAAGCAGATTGCTTCGGCGACCGGTCTTCCGATCGCGCAATGAATGACGATGCCGGGCGCTTCAGGCGTCCGGTTTCCCCCCGGTTTGCAAAGCGGCCGGTCATTCGTTCGTGAGGAGGAGGCTTGATGCCGTTCAGAACCCGGAGCGCCTATGCGTTCCTCGCCCCCTATCTGCTGGTCTTTGCCACCTTCTGGGTCTGGCCGATTATCAATTCGTTCCTGATTTCGTTTCAGAACACGCGAATCAATCCGTGGAAATTCAGTTTCCAGGCCAATTGGGGCCGGCTCTTCTATGACCCGGCTTTCTACAACGCTCTCTACAATACGCTGATCATCCTGGTGATCCAGGTGCCTGTGATGATCGCGCTTGCGACAGTCATGGCCGTGCTGCTCAATTCGCCGCTGCTGAAAGCGCGGCCGCTCTTCCGCTTCGCCTTCTTTGCGCCTGTCGTGGTCGGCGAGGTCGCCTATGCTGCCGTCTTCCGGCTGATGTTCAGCCTCGATTTCGGCATCATCAACAAGCTGATCTCGGCTGTCGGTCTCAGCCCGATCTCCTGGTTCGACAATGCAAATGCCGCCATGGCCCTGATCATCCTCGCCGTCACATGGCGCTGGGCCGGCTACAACGCCATCATCATCCTCGCCGGTCTGCAGTCGATTCCCGACGATGTCTATGAGGCGGCGACGCTCGACCGGGTGAGCAAGGTCCAGCAGTTCTTCCACATCACCCTGCCGCTCCTCAAACCGATCATCCTCTTCTGCGTGGTGCTCTCGGTGATCGGCACCATGCAGCTGTTCGCCGAGCCCTTCCTGATCACCAATCGCGGCGGTCCTGGCGGCGGCACCGAGACGCTCGGGCTGCTGCTTTATCGCCAGGGCTTCACCTCGCTGAACTTCGGCTATGCCTCGGCGATCGCCTATACGATGGCCGCCCTTGCCGTGGCGATCTCGCTTTTCAATCTCTGGGTCGGGAGGGATCCGAAATGAAATCCAAATCGCAATCCCTTCTGCTGCGCCAGATCGCGTTGCATGCCGCACTGGCGCCGCTGGCGCTGATCTGGCTGTTTCCGCTCTGGATGATGTTCGTGTTTTCGACCATGCCCGACAACGGCATCTTCAGTCCTGACATCGTGCTCTGGCCGTCGACCAACTTCGTCGAGAATTTCAAAAACCTGCAGGCCGATACCGATTTCATCGGCGCGATGGTGATCTCCATCGGCGTGGCGCTCATCTATACAGTGCTCTCGGTGCTGCTGACCTCGATGGCGGGCTGGGCGCTGGCGCGTTACCGTTTCGTCGGCCGCTCCGTCGTGATCGCCATCATCCTCGGCACAATCACGCTTCCGTTTTCGGTGGTCGTCATCCCACAATTCATCATGGTGGCGCGCGAATTCAAGCTGGCAAACACCTGGGTGGCGCTGATCGTGCCACCGCTGTTCAATTCGCTCGGCGTGCTGTTCATGCGGCAATCCTTCTCGATGATGCCGGGCGAGCTCTTCGATGCGGCCCGGGTTGAGGGCGTCAAGGAATGGCAGATCTTCCTGCGCATCGCCCTGCCCTTAGCGCGTCCGACCATGGCCGCATTGGCGATCATTCTCTTTCTGCATTCGTGGAACAATTACCTCTGGCCGCTGCTGATCAATTCCAGACCGGGAATGATGACGGCGCCGGTGGCGTTGGGAACGCTGATCGGCCTCACCAAGGTCTCCTGGGGCGGCATCATGGCTGGCGCGGTACTGCTGACGGCGCCCATCCTCGTCATCTTCGTGGCTCTTCAGCGCCATTTCATCGCCGGCATCGCGGCCGGCGCAATTAAATAATCGGGGAGGCCGCATGGCAGAGCTTTCACTTACCAACATCGTCAAGCGCTTCGGCGGCTTTGAGATCATTCACGGCGCCAATCTGGAGGTGAAGGACGGCGAATTCGTCGTCTTCGTCGGCCCCTCCGGCTGCGGCAAGTCCACGCTGCTCAGGATGATCGCCGGCCTCGAGGACATTACATCAGGCGAGCTTCAGATCGGCGGCAGGGTCGTCAACGACGTCGAGCCGGCCGACCGCGGCATCGCCATGGTCTTCCAGTCCTATGCGCTCTATCCGCACCTGACGGTCGAGGAAAATTTGAGCTTCGGCCTGCGTATGAACGGCAATCCGAAAGCCGACACCGAGCGGCGCGTGCGCCACGTCGCCGAGATCCTGCAGATCACCGAACTGATGAAGCGGCGGCCGAAGCAGCTTTCGGGCGGTCAGCGCCAGCGTGTCGCGATCGGTCGCGCCATCGTCCGCGAACCCCAGGTCTTTCTGTTCGACGAACCTTTGTCGAACCTCGATGCGGAACTGCGTGTGCAGATGCGCGTCGAAATCTCCAGGCTGCACAAGAAGCTCGGGACGACGATGATCTACGTCACCCACGACCAGACGGAAGCGATGACGCTCGCCGACAGGATCGTCGTGCTGCGCGCCGGCAATATCGAGCAGATCGGCGCGCCGCTCGACCTCTATGACGATCCCGCCAATCAGTTCGTCGCCGGCTTCGTCGGCTCGCCGAAGATGAATTTCCTCAAGGCCGTGGTGGTTGAGACGCAGCCTGGCCGGGCGGTGATTGCGTTGGAAAGCGATGCCAATACGCGCCTGACGCTGCCGGTCGCCGATCCCATCGAAGCCGGCGCAAAGGTGACGCTCGGCATCCGTCCCGAACATTTCGTCGATGCGGGCGCCGGCGATACCGACCTCACCGTCACCATCGACGTCGCCGAACATCTTGGCAATACCAGCTACATCTACGCCACCATCGGCCCCGAGCAACTGATCATCGAGCGGCCGGAATCGCGCGTCGCCGGCAATCGCGAAACGCTGACAGTCGGCCTTCCCGCAAGCCGCACATTCCTTTTCGACGGCGCCGGCAAGCGGCTTCGCTAAACTGAAATCCCAGGACAGAAAGACGAAAGAGGATTTTGCATGACTTCAGATCAACCGATCCGCTGGGGCATTATCGGCCCCGGCACCATCGCCCGCACCTTTGCCGACGGCGTCGCCCATTCTCGTACGGGGAAGCTGGTAGCGATCGCTACCCGAAATCCGGCAAAGCCGGGCCTTGCCGAAGGTTTCCCCGGCGCCCGCATCGTCGATGGTTATGAGGCGCTGCTCTCCGATAAGGAGATCGATGCGATCTATATCGCCGTCCCTCACACCGGCCACGCCGAATGGGCGATCAAGGCGGCACGCGCCGGCAAGCACATACTGGTGGAAAAGCCGATCGCGCTCTCGGCTTATGATGCCGAAGCCGTTTACTACGAGGCAAAAAAAGCCGGCGTCTTTGCCGGCGAGGCCTTCATGTACCGCGTGCATCCGCAGACGCAAAAGCTGGTCGAACTCGTCAAAAGCGGCGTCGTCGGCACCATTCGGATCATCCGCTCGAGCTTCGGCTTCAATATGGGCAGCTACAAGCCGGAACACCGGCTTTTCGCCAACGATACCGCCGGCGGCGGTATTCTCGATGTCGGCGGTTATCCGGTCTCGATGGCCAGACTGATATCAGGCGCCGCAGAGGGCAAGGCCTTCCTGGAACCGGAGAAAGTTTCGGGCGTCGCCCATCTCGGAGAGAGCGGCGTCGATGAATGGGCATCTGCCGTGCTCAAATTCCCGAACGAGATCATCGCCGAAGTCTCCTGCTCGATCATGGCGCAGCAGGACAATGTTCTGCGCATCATCGGCTCGGAAGGCCGGATCGAGGTCCAGGACTTCTGGTTCGCCTCCGGCCACAAGGGCGGCGTCGGCAAGATCGAGATCTTCAAGGGCGGCAGCCGAGAAACCGTCGAACTGAGGGAGGATCGCTGGCTCTATTCCTTCGAGGCGGACGCGGCCGGCGACGCCATCCGTGCCGGCAAGACAGAATTCAGCTCTCCTGGCATGAGCTGGGCAGATTCGATCGGAAACTTGCGTGTACTCGACCAGTGGCGAGCCTCGGTCGGCCTCGAATACGGCGTGGAAAAAGCCAGCAAGCGCACGGCAAACATTGCCGGCGGCACGGTCGCGCGCGGCAACAGCATTCCGCAGCGTCAAATTCCTGGCATTTCCAAGCCGGCCTCGGTCGTGACGCTCGGCTTCGAGTTCTTCCCGAATTTTGCCTCCGCCTCGCTGACGCTCGACGCCTTCTATGAGGCCGGCGGCAATGCTTTCGACACGGCCTATGTCTATGGCGGCGGCAAGACGGAGGCGATCTTCGGCGACTGGCACACAAGCCGCAAGGTGCCGCGCGAGGAGATCGTGCTGATCGGCAAGGGCGCGCATTCGCCGCTCTGCTATCCCGATATGATCGCAAAGCAGCTCGACCAGTCGCTTTCCCGGCTGAAGACCGACTATGTCGACATCTATTTCATGCATCGCGACAATACCGACGTTCCCGTCGGCGAGTTCGTCGATGCCATGGATGCCGAGGTCAAGCGCGGACGCATCCGCGGCATATTCGGCGGCTCGAACTGGACGCGGGCCCGCTTCGACGAAGCGATCGCCTATGCCGAAAAGACTGGCAAGGCGGCGCCGGCAGCGCTTTCTAACAACTTCTCGCTCGCCGAGATGCTCGATCCGATCTGGGCCGGCTGCGTTGCCGCTTCTGATGACGACTGGAAGAAATGGCTGAACGAGAAGCAGATCCCTAACTTTGCCTGGTCGAGCCAGGGCCGCGGCTTCTTTACCGACCGCGCCGGCCGCGACAAGCGAGATGACGAGGAGATCGTCCGGGTCTGGTATTCCGAGCGCAACTTCGGACGCCGCGACCGCGCCATCGAGCTTGCCAACAAGCTCGGCCGCAATCCGATCCATATCGCGCTCGCCTATGTGATTGCCCAGCCTTTCCCAGTCATTCCGCTGATCGGCCCACGTACCGTCGCCGAACTGGAAGACAGTCTATCGGCGCTCGACATCAAGCTGACGCCCGATCAGGTGAAGTGGCTGGAAGGCTGACGCAACACGAAAGGGCGCGGTTTGAGCCGCGCCCCTGGATTCTACTTGCGCAGCTCGGAAGCTTTCTTCCTGGACGCGTCGTCCATCAGCTCATACCACATGGCGTTGAGGACGGCGAAGGCGGCGGCCAGCGGCAGGCCGAGGATCCATGCGAAATACCACATCGTTTCATCTCCCTCAGAGCAATTCCAGGAAAACTGCGAAGCGGTTTTCCGTCCGGAATTGCGTAAAAACAAAGGTTAGAGCGGTTCTGCCGAACCGCGCTAGTATGCGTGGCTATTTTTATCGGTGACGGACTTCTCATCGACCTTGCCCCACAGAACCTTGTAGACCCAGGCTGTGTAGGCGAAGATAATCGGCAGGAAGATCACCGTCACTACAAGCATGATGAACAGCGTCATGTGGCTGGAGGATGCATCCCAGACCGTCAGGCTCGATCGCGGATCGAGCGAGGAGGGCAGGATGAATGGGAACATCGACAGCCCGACCGTCGAAATGATCCCAAAGATCGCCAGTTTGCTGAAGAGCAGCGTCATGATCTCGCGCCTTGCACGCAAGGCAGTGAAGGCCAGTGCCGCGCCGACGAAGCCGAGGACGGGCGCGACGATCATCCACGCATGGGTGGCATAATTGGTAAGCCATGCGCCTTTCTCCAGCGCCACAGTCTTCAGCAGCGGATTGGACGGGCCGATCGGACTGATATCGCTGGTGATGCGATAGCCACCGACGCCGATCCACAGGAAGAGGCCGCCGAGTGCGAAAAGCACGATAACGGCAAGGGCGGCGATGCTGCCATAGCTTCTGGCACGCTCGGCGACCGGGCCACTCGACTTCAGCACCAGCCAGGCCGCACCATGCATCGTCAGCATGGCCAGGGAAAGCAGTCCACAGAGGAGCGCATAAGGGTTGAGCAGGGCGAAAAACGAACCTTCGTAGAAGATCCGCATATCGTCGGCAAAGCGGAAAGGCACGCCCTGCAGCACATTGCCGACGGCAACGCCGAAGATCAGCGACGGCACGAAGCCGCCGACGAAGAGTGCCCAGTCCCAGCCATTACGCCAATTGGCGCTTTCCCGCTTAGACCGATATTTGAAACCGACCGGGCGCAGGATGAGCGCGAACAGGATCGCGAACATCGCCAGATAGAAGCCCGAGAAGGAGATCGCATAAAGCGGCGGCCAGGCGGCGAAGATGGCGCCGCCGCCGAGGATCAGCCAGACCTGGTTGCCTTCCCAGGTGGCGCCGATGGTGTTGATCGCCACGCGCCGTTCCGGATCGGTCCGGGCAACGAAAGGCAGCAGCGTGCCGACGCCGAGATCGAAACCGCCTGTCGTCGCAAAGGCGATCAGCAATACGCCGAGCAGCAGCCACCAGATGAGACGCAGGGTTTCATAGTCGATGAGTTCGTGAAGGATCATGGCAGGTCACTCCGCGGCCGGGACGAGGGTTTCGGAAATCAGAACCGCTTCCGGCTCGTCGTCCGGCTCCGGCCCTTGCTTGATCGCCTTGATCATCAGGCCCATCTCGATGACGATCAGCGTCGTATAGAGTGCCGCAAAACCGATGATGGTCAGAAGCACGGTGCCGGCGCCGAGGCTGGAGACGGCGGCGGCTGTCGGCAGAACGCCTTCGATCACCCAGGGCTGGCGGCCAAACTCGGCGACGACCCAGCCGAGTTCGATGGCGACCCAGGGCAGGGGGATCGCCAGCACGGCAATCCTCAGAAGCAGCGGATATTTGTCGAGATGGCGGCGCGCCGACAGCCAGAAGAAGGTGGCGGTCAAGAGGATGAAGAAGATACCGAGGCCAACCATGATGCGGAAGGACCAGAAGAGCGTCGGCACGTGCGGGATGGTATCACGTGCGGCTTGAACGATCTGCTCGTCGGTCGCCTGGCGCGGATCGTCGACGTAACGCTTCAGCAAAAGAGCGTAACCGAGATCGTGGCCGAGATCCTCGAAGGAGCTGCGCACTTCCTGCGCAACCTGGTCCTGTGCCGGTGCCGAACGGATCTGCAGCAGCGCGTCGTAAGCCTTGATGCCGTCCCGAATGCGGGTTTCTGCCTGCTGTTCGAGCTTGTCGATGCCGGGGATTTCGGTCGTCAGCGAGCGCGTGCCGATCAGGCCCATGACCCAGGGAATGTGCACGGCAAAATGCGTTTCGCGCGCCTCCTGGTCGGGGAAGCCAAAGGCGGTGAAGGCCGCCGGCGCCGGTTCCGTCTTCCACATGCCCTCGATTGCCGCGAGCTTCATCTTCTGGTTCTCGGTCGCGAGATAACCGCTCTCGTCGCCAAGCACGACAACTGATAGTGCCGATGCGAGACCGAAGGAGGCGGCGACCGTCATCGAGCGCTTGGCAAGTTCGATATGCCGGCCTTTGAGGATATACCAGGCAGAAACGCCGAGCACGAAGATCGAGGCGCAGACGTAACCTGCCGATACCGTATGGACGAATTTCGCCTGGGCAACCGGGTTGAAGACCACGTCGAAGAAGCTTGTGATCTCCATGCGCATCGTCTGCGGATTGAGCGCCGAGCCGACGGGATTCTGCATCCAGCCATTGGCGATCAGGATCCAGAGCGCGGAAAAGTTCGAGCCGAGCGCCACCGCCCAGGTGGCGACCAGGTGCCCGACCTTCGACAGTTTGTTCCAGCCGAAGAAGAACAGCCCGACGAAGGTCGCCTCGAGGAAGAAGGCCATCAGGCCTTCGATCGCCAGCGGCGCGCCAAAGATGTCGCCGACATAATAGCTGTAATAGCTCCAGTTCATGCCGAACTGGAATTCCATGACGATGCCGGTGGCGACACCGATCACGAAATTGATGCCGAACAGCGTGCCCCAGAATTTCGTCATCTGCCGCCAGATCTGGCGGCCGGTCATGACATAAACGGTTTCCATGATCGCCAGGAGCACGGACAGGCCGAGCGTCAAGGGCACGAACAGAAAGTGGTAGAGCGCCGTCAGCGCAAATTGGAAGCGCGAAAGCGCTACGATATCTAGTTCCATTGTCTTTCTCCCACGGTCCCACGGGATACAAGCGTTCCTCAGCGCCGACGGCGCGTGAGGGCATGCGGTCTCGCTCAGTCCGGCCGAAGCCGGTCGAGCGCCTTTTCGAACGCCGCCTCTCCGCGGCGCGAAATTTCTGTGATGCGACCGCCTTCGATGACGGCGATGCGGTCGGCGATCGCGGCCTCCCGGCGGATATGCGTGGCGATCACCAGCGAGCGGCCCGCCGCCATTGCCGACAGCCGGATGAGCACGTCACGGGCAGTGGCGCAATCGAGGCCCTCGGTCGGCTCATCGAGCAGCCAGAGCGGCGTGTCGCGCAAGAAGAGCCGGGCAAGCGCCAGCCGGCGCGACTGGCCACCGGAAAGGCCAAGACCACCTTCGCCGAGCGGGGTATCGATCCCCCGCGGCATGGCCTCGATATCGGCAAGCAGGCCGGCGGCAGTGAGCGCTTCGCGAAGACGGACCTCGTTCGCATCCGGGTTCGCAAGGAGCAGGTTGCCGCGCAGGCTGTCCTCGAAGAGTTCCGTTCGTTGTGTCAGCAGCGTCGCCGCCATCGCGGCAACACTTCCCGTCCTTGCCGGCAATTCACCGGAAAGGAGGGTAAGCAGGCTCGACTTGCCGGCGCCGCTGCTACCGATGACGGCGAGGCATTGGCCCGGTTGAAGGGTGAGTTCGATATCCTCGAGCGCCGGCACAGCGGAGTTTTCATGGAAGGCTGACACCTTCGCCAGCGAAAAAACGCATCCCGGCACCGGCACCGCCAATGGTTCGGGTGCTGCCGCGGTGGCAAGCCGCGGCGCGATGCGCTTTGCCGCAAGCAACGTCCTGCCGAGTTCCAGGGCACCACGGCGGAGCGCCGCGAAGGGTTCGACTGCCGCAAAGGCGACGAGCAAGCCGAGTGCGGCGACAGGAGCGGTAATCACCTTCGTTTCCGCAAGTGCCGCAACGGCAAGCAGCGATGCCGTCAGCAGCAGGGTCGAGACAAGGCCGAAGCCGAATGTCAGGCCGGTTTCGACACGGTTCAGCCGGTCGTCGGCACGGCCAGAGTAGGCGTCAGCCGCAGCGATGGTGCTTGTCTGCGCGGCAAGGCGACCGGCCATCAGCAGATCGGTCTGGCCGGCAACGAGATCGATCGTCCGCGACCGCAGCGCCTCAATGCCATGGGCACGTCGGCGGGCATGTTTGCGCGCCGCCCGCCCGGCGATGATAGGCAGGCCGAGGCCGGCACCGGCGAGAAAAAGGCCGAAGCACAGGCCGAACAGGGGATGCATCAGCCCCAGCACGACGCTTGCCGCCAGGGCTGCACCGATCGCCACCGCAGCCGGCACGAGGATGCGCAGGTAGAGGGAATCGAGCGCATCGATATCGGCCGTCAGCCGAAAAAGCAGCTTTGCGGGACGATGCAACAGGGTGCGAGCCGCACCCGGTTCGGCAAAGCCGCGAAACAGCCGTTCGCGCAGGGCGGCGAGCACGCTGAGCGTTGCGTCATGGGTCGCAAGCCTTTCGCCGTAGCGCGCGGCCGTACGGATGATGGCGAGCAGGCGAATGCCGGCTGAGGGCGCAAAGACGTCGAAGGTAATGGCCGCAGCGGCCGAAAGGCCGGCGAGCGAGGTGGCTGTGATGAACCAGCCGGACAGGCCAAGCAGGGCGATGCCGGCGGTTACCGTCGCTGCCGAAAGTGCTGCGCCGAGCAGCAGCGCACGCCGGCGCTCGGCAAGGAACAGACGCAGGATCGGCTTGAGATCTGCGGCAAATCCGCTCATTCGGCGGCCTCCCTCATAAAGATGTCGGCATCGATGCGCATGGCGCGATGCATGCGGGCAGCAAGCAGCGGATCGTGGGTCGCAACGAGCAAAGTGCGGCCCCTGGCGAGCGAAAGCAGACTGTCGGTCACCTCGGCGGCGGTGGCTGCGTCGAGATGCGCAGTCGGCTCGTCGGCCAGGATAATTCGGAGATGCGGATTGCAGGCCGCCCGCGCGATCGCAAGCCGCAGCGCCTCGCCGCCGGAAAGCCCGATCCCGCCTTCGCCGATCGGCCGGTTGCCATAGGCGGCGGCGACTTTTCCGAGCCTGGCGGCGTCGAGCGCATCCGTCACGCCGCTGCGCAGGAGACCGGGCCTGCCTAGCGCGATATTGCCGCCGATGGTGCCAGCAAAAATATACGGCCTTTGGCCGACCCATGCCATGCTGGCGCGCAGGGCGTGGGCGCTGTCATCCGCAAGTTCGATGTCGCCGATGACGATGCGGCCAGCGGTGCAGGGCGCCAGTCCTGAAATCAGCGAAAGAAGCGTCGACTTGCCGGAACCGCTGGTGCCAAGAAGTGCCAGATGTTCGCCGGCCGCGATATCGAGGTTGAAATCGTCGAGGATCAACGGCTCAGTGGCGGCGTAGCGGAAATCGACATTCTCAAGACGGATGGCCGGCGCTTCGACGGCAGAGACCGCTGGCGCGATGTCGACTGCTCCTCGAATGGACAGGCCGCCGGCAGCGAGGGTGTCCAGGGCCTTCAGCGCCGCTTCGCCGGCCGCCCGATCGTGCCAGACAGCCGAGAGTTCGCGCAGGGGCTCGAAGAAGGCCGGTGCGAGCAGCAGGATGAACAGTCCCTCGGTCAGGTCGAGCCGACCTACCCAAGTGCCGAAGCGGATCTCGCCGAGCAGGCTGAAGCCGACATAGACGGCAATCATCGCCACGCCGAGCGCGGCGAAAAGCTCAAGCACCGCCGAGGACAGAAAGGCGATCTTCAGCACCGCCATGGTGCGCACACGCAGCGACTCCGCCTCCGACCGCAGGCGCAGTGCCGTTCCATCCACCGCGTCGAGCGCACGGATTGTCGCCAGTCCGCGCAGCCGATCGAGCAGGAAGCCGTTGAGGCCGCCGGTCGCGACGAGTTGCCTTTCGCTGGCCGCCTGCGCGCGCCAGCCGATCAGCGCCATGAAGATGGGGATCAGCGGCGCGGCAAACAGCAGAACCAGCGCGGCGATCCAGGAGACCGGCAGGATGAAGGCAAGGATGATGAGCGGCACGAGGCTCGCCTTCATGCGTGCCGGCTGGAAACGGGCGAGGTAAGGCACGATCAGTTCGGCCTGTTCGCCAAGCACGCTTGCGGCTTTGCCGGAGGCAGATCGGTCGCGATCGACCGGCGACGACACGGAAAGCGCCATGGCGGCGATCTGCCGCCTGCGGCTGAGTTCGGTGCGGGCGGCTTGAAAAGCCAGGCGGCCGCCAGCCGCATCGAGGCAGCTTCTTGCAAATCCGAGGGCGAGGATACCGAGGGCGGGCCAGAGAACGTCATGCAATCCGCCGCCATCGGCGATGCGGCCGAGCGAGACGGCCAGCAAGCCGGCTTGCGGAATCCAGAAGGCGGCGGCCAGCGCCTGCAGCATCGCCGCCCTGCGCAGCCCGCTTTTCGCTGTGTCACGGCCGGGCGAAACGGCACCACCATCCCGGGGCCGAGCCTCTGATCTGTCTCTTGCGTCGAAAAAAGCAGTGCCCATGGCGCTAACTCTTGTTCGCAGGATTCGGCCGGCGGCTGCGGCCGAGTGAAACCACCCGGTCCTTGGCCTCCAGAAGCTTCGTCACTTTCGCGCCCAAAGAGAGTAGCGTTGCAAGCCTTTCTGTTTCAAGTTGTTTTACATCTTCATACCAATGCGTCAGCTGCTCGATCAGCGTGTGCATCTCACCCATGCGCTCCTGCGCATAGCGCTCGGCGTCGCTGGCCGGCCGCTGCATCAGGATTTCGCGTAAGACAGACAGCGTCGGATCGACTTCGCGCTTCTTCCGTTCCTCTGCGAGCGTCCGCAAAATGTGCCAAACATCATCAGGCGTGGTGAAGAAATCGCGGCGATCGTCAGGCTTGTGTTTCAGGATGACGAGGTTCCAGGCCTGCAACTCGCGCAGGCTCATCGACACATTCGAGCGTGAGATGCCGAGAGAATCGGCGATCTCCTCGGCACAGACGGGTGCTGGCGAAACGAAGAGCAGGGCATAGATCTGACCGACCGTGCGGTTGATTCCCCAGCGCGATCCCATTTCGCCGAAATGGAGAACGAAGGACTGGACGAGAGGCGGAAGGTTCATGGTCGTTTCCGTTGCGTCTGTGATTTCAGAAATTTCTGAAATCACTATACTGACCTTCGTGTTCCTCCGGCAATCGGCAAGGCTGGCCTGCGTCAATTTGGATGTTCCTTCGTTGATCCTTGGCTAGATGTAGCCGGACGCGACGTGGCTGAATTTGACTTGGATCAAATCCGTAGCGCTTTGCAGCGACGACGCAAAAACGCCCGGCGATGCGTTACGCATGCCGGGCGTTCTGTCGGATTGAGATATCTAGGCCGCCGCCTGGTTTTTGTTCAGAAATGCCGTCAGGCTCAGATCAAGCCGGCCAGAAGGCCGATACCTGATATGGTGGCAATGCTACCGGCCGTGCGCGTCACGAAAACGCCCTGACGTTCACCGGCGCGGCCGATGACGTAACCAAGCGCAAGGCCGGCGAGGTGCAGCAGTGCGGTTGCGATCATAAAGCCGGCGGCATAGGCGGCGCCGGCGGCATTTTCCGGCATTTCGGCGCCATGTGCGTGACCGTGGAAGATGGCGAAGACGCCGATGACACCAAGTGCTGCGGCCAGCGGCGCCTTGACGTTGAGCGCGACGACGGCGCCGAGGACGACGACGGAAAACGCGATGCCGATTTCAACGAAGGGAACAGCAATGCCGGCAACGCCGAGGGCACCGCCGAGCGCCATCACTAGGACGAAGGTCGTCGGCACGAGCCATGTGGCGCGGCCACCGTGCTGAAATGCGAAAACACCGACCATCACCATGGCAAGGACGTGATCGAGGCCAGACATCGGATGGGCAAAGCCATGGCTGAAGCCGGCAGCCTCGCCGATCGCGGGGTGGGCGGAGGCGACCGCTGGAAGCGCTGCGGCAGCCAAGGCAAGCAGGCCGCTCTTGATTGCTGATTTCATTGCTCATTCCCCTCGTGAATTTTCGAATATCCCGCGGCCGCCGAACACAGACATGGTTCCAGGTCGCACAGATCACGCTAGTTCAAAGAATTGGCGCCGTCAACGAAAACTCCATGGAATACCAAGCCAATTCAAGTGCTTATCTGATGGGCAGATGCCGCTTTCGATAGCTCCTCTCAGCGCCCAGCGACTCAAGATCGAACTGGAAACCGTTCTCCACAGGGTTTATCAGTCGTCCAGCGGAGACGGTGCAAATCGCTGCGATGGAGGAGACACCCATGACGAAGACCGAACGGCCGCTGGCGATCAGCGCGCCCGAGCCGCGCACGCTCGATCTGATTTTCAGCGACAAGGCGCGCGCCGAACTGCATGCGAAATACGAGATCGTCGAGGCCGATCCCGAGAATGTCGCCGGACTCGGCGACGAGATCCTCGGAAGCGCGCGCTACATCATCGGCCAGCCGCCGCTTTCGGCCGAAACGCTGGCCAGAATGCCGGCCTTGCGCTCGATCCTCAACGTCGAAAGCAATCTTCTCAACAACATGCCTTACGAGGTGCTCTTCCAGCGCGGCATCCATGTCGTTACCACAGGGCAGGTCTTTGCCGAGCCGGTCGCCGAAATCGGCCTCGGTTTCGCGCTGGCTCTAGCGCGCGGCATCGTCGACGCGGATGTCGCTTTCCGCCATGGCACGGAACTCTGGGGCGGCGAGGGGAATGCAAGCGCGCGGCTGATCGCCGGCTCCGAGATCGGCATCGTCGGCTTCGGCGATCTCGGCAAAGCGCTGCGCCGGGTTCTGTCCGGCTTCAGGGCGCGCATCCGGGTGTTCGATCCCTGGCTGCCGCGCTCGATCATCGAGGAAAACGGCGTCGAGTCGGCAAGCCTTCAGGACGTCCTGACGAAGAGCGATTTCGTCTTCGTCGCCGCCGCCGTCACCAGCGAAAACAGCAAATTTCTCGGCACCGAGGCCTTCGCCAGCATGCGCCGGGGCGCCGCCTTCATCCTGCTCAGCCGCGCCGATGTCGTCGATTTTGATGCGCTGATGGCGGCCGTCTCGTCAGGCCATATCGTGGCGGCGAGCGATGTCTACCCTGAAGAACCGTTGCCGCCCGGCCATCCGGTGCGCAATCTGAAGGGCTTCCTCCGCTCGGCGCATCGGGCCGGTGCGCTCGACAGCGCCTTCAAGAAGATGGGCGACATGGTGCTCGAAGATATGGACCTGATGGACCGCGGCCTGCCGCCAATGCGCTGCAAGCGGGCGGAGCGCGAAACGGTTTCCCGCATGCGCTCCAAGCCGGTCGTGGTGAATTAAGGGAAGGCCAATTTGGCGCACCGCGCTAGGCGGCGCGCTGCTCGGTGCCCTGGATGGCGGCGAGCTTCCAGTCGGCGCCCGGCTTGCGCACAAAGGTCCACACCTCGGTGCTTTCGCTCGGGCGGCGGTCGTCGCCTGAAACGACTCGGCCGCTTTCGCGTTCGACCATGGCATCGATCGAGGAATAACGCATGGCAAGGGTTGCATATTCCTGGCCATCTTCGCGCCAAGCTTCGGCAATATCGCCCTGCAGCAGCTTGACGTCGGAGACGCGGTTGCGCACTCCGTTGGTGGCGTTTTCGCCGAGTTCCTCGGCAAGATAGGACATCGCTTCGGGCGTCGTCAGCCTGCGCAGCGTGCCGTAATCCTCGGCGCCGTAAGCGGTCTGCACTTGGGTCAGCAGTTCCTCGAACTTGTCGAGATCGGTCTTCGCCAATCCGATCTCGTCGCTAGAGCGGTTGCCGCGCGAGGACTGGAGGGAACCAGCACCCGAACCGATCGCCGGGATCTGGAAAGACGAATTGTTGGCGGGCGACATGCTATAGGACTGGCTCTGGCCGCCAACGCCGTAGGAAGGCTGGCGGCGGTTGGCGAAATAACGCATGGCGAGCATGACGGCGCCGCCGATCAATGCGATCTGCAGCAACATGCCGAGGAAGCCGAAGCCGCCGCCGAAACCGTGGCCGAGCAGCATGCCGAGAAGGCCACCGGCAATCAGGCCGCCGATCATCGAGCGGCCGAAGCCGCCGAAGAAACCGGGGCGCTGAGCGCCGAAAGGCTGCTGAGCGGTAGCAGGTGCCGTCGTCTGCGGACGCGGCGTCATCGACCTTTCGATCGGCGCTGTGGGGGCAGGTGCGGTGCGGGTGACAGGCGGCGCCTGAAAGGTGCGCGTGCCGCGGCTTCCGAAACCGAAGCTGCCGGCGCGGCGCGCCTCGGCATCGTCGAGGGAAGCAAAAACGGTGGCGCTCGTCAGTGCGGCAATTGCCGCGATCTTGGCAAAACGCGAAACGGCACTCGGCATTCCTGATCTCCTGTCATGCACAATCACGGCATGTCGGGACCTAATATAGGTAGTCTTTCCCCCGTGTGAAGTTCTTCGGCTGCGTTACTGGCAGACGTCGACCCAACTGGCGCCGGTCAGCTCGGCCAACCGCCCAGTTTTGATCCGCACGGCCGAGTTCGTCGAGCCGGCCGCCGGCACGACTTCATCGAAGCGTTTCAGCGAGATGTCGCAATAGATGGGCAGCGGCGAAGGCAGGCCGAAGGGGCAGACGCCGCCGACCGGATGGCTGGTGATCGCCACGACCTCTTCGGCGCCGAGCATGCGCCCCTTGGCGCCAAAGGTGTCCTTGAATTTGCGATTGTCGAGCCTTGCCGTACCGCCGGCTACGACCAGCATCATCTGCTCGCCGACGCGCAGGCAAATCGTCTTGGCGATCTGCGCGGGTTCGACGCCATGGGCTTCGGCGGCAAGCGCCACCGTCGAGGAGCTTCCGGGGGTTTCGATGATTTCGAGATCGGGTGCATGGGCGCCGAGGAAGGCGCGGACGGATTCAAGGCTCATAGTTCGGATGCTAGACCAGGAAACACGCAATTTGAAGCATAAAAGACGCCTGTCGAAAACCGCCGCTTGCAACTCGCGCGGACATCGTCATAATAATTTTGCACACGTGCTCAATTTTGTCATTCGGCCGTTACGTTCAACCCCTAGAGCGGGATACGCCACGTTTTCGTGGGGTTTTCGGAGCGGTCATCATCAGCAGTGCTGACCCGTCAAGAGGCCTCACACTGCTCTTCTAGGGAGACGAAGAAGATGACCATTTTGCCGACACTGAAATCGCTTGCCGTCGCAGCCGCCATCCTGGCCTCGACCTCCGCAATTGCACTCGCCAAGGACGTTCACATTAGCGTCTGGGCCGGCGGCACCGGCCCGAACGACGTCTATCGCCTCGACGCCATCGAGATCGCAGCCCAGCAGCTGCAGCGCGAAGCTGCTCTCAAGGGCGAAGACCTGAAGATCACCGTCGAGAAGAAGCCCTATTCGGCCTGGGAGGACTTCAAGCAGGCGCTGACCCTTGCCGCCGAAGCCAAGACCGCCCCGAATATCGTCGTCAGCGGCCATGAAGACATCGCGCCCTGGTCGCAGGCGGGCCTCATCGTTCCGATCGAAGATTATGTCGATCTCGACTCATGGCCGCTCAGCGACATCTATGAAAACCTGTTGAAGATCGCGTCCTATAACGGCACCGTCTACGGCATCCCGCAGGATGCTGAATCCCGCCCGATGTTCTTCTGGAAGCCTTACATGAAGGCGATCGGTTACAGCGATGCCGATCTGGATGCGCTGCCGCAGAACGTCCAGGACGGCAAGTACACCATGAAGAACCTGCTCGAAGACGCCAAGAAGATGCAGGACAAGGGCCTCGTCCAGGCCGGCTACGGTTTTTATCCGCGTACCAGCAACGGCCCTGATTACTGGCAGTTCTACACCAGCTTCGGCGGCACGATGGAAGAAGGCGGCAAGCTCGTTTTCGATAAGGCGGCGATGACCCGCACCTATCAGTTCTTTGCCGATGCCGTGAAGGCAGGCGTCACCAAGAAGAACCACATCGGCATGCCGGGCGACCAGTGGTGGAAGGAAGTCGCCACCGGCAAGGCCGGCATTTGGGACGGCGGCACATGGCACTATGCCCGCCTCGTGAACCAGGAAGGCCTGAAGGACTTCTTCGGCAACGTGATCTTCACGCTGATCCCCGCCGGCGAAGGCGGCAAGGCCAATACGCTGACTCATCCGCTCGTCTACCTGCTGACCGCAGGTCACGACCAGGAAGATACCGAGATTGCCGCCCAGCTGATCAAGATTGCCTCCGAGCCGCGCACCAACGCGCTGCATGCAGTCAAATCAGCCCATCTCGGCATCTCCAAGTCGGAATCGACGGTCGACTTCTACTCGGCCGACCGCTGGACACGTGAAGCCACCGAGCGCCTGCTGCCGCATGCCAATGCGATGCCCAACAATTCCGATTTCGGCAAATATTGGAACATCATGTGGAAGAACCTCGAAGCATCCTGGACCGGCGCCAAGACCGTAGACGCCGCGGTCAGTGATGCAGAGAGCGAGCTGAAGAGTACACTCGGCGACAAGATCGTCATCCGCTAAGATCGAAGCACTCTGTCGGGCGGCGGCAACACTGCCGCCCGGTCGGTCCGCGATGAGGGGGCTTCCATGAAATCGTCCAGAACGCTCGGACTGGTGATGATCGCGCCTGCCGCGATCATGATCATCCTCTTCTTCCTGATGCCGGTCGTTCTGACGGCGGTCTTTTCGATGACCAGCATGACGACGGCGACGGGTATTTCCGGCGGTGTCTACCAGATCGCGCCCAACTCCCTGATCGCGCTGAAATCGGCATTACCAGACATTGCCGCCGAAATGGCCGAACCGCGCTACACGATCGATGAAACGGGCCTCAAAGCCGTCGAGGCTCTCGGACTTGCGCCTGGGATTGCCACGGAGTTGCGCGCCAAACATGCAGGTGAGGTGTTCACGGTGCGCCGCGACGTCGAGCGCATGATCAAGGATCTTGCCGAGAGACCTTCGACACGCGAGGTCAAGCAGATCTCCGAACAGTTCAACCGCTCCGTCCTCAACACCCGCTTCGACAGCAAGGAGCAGCTCTTTTCGGCACTGGACAGTCTGGGATTCAAGCTGACACCGGAACAGAAGGAAACCGTCGCCAGGGTCACCTATACCGGCTGGACCTGGACCACCGACAATTTCTCGCGCATGACCACCTCACCCGACATGGCGCGCGTGCTCTTCAATACCGTGCTCTACGTCGCGCTGGTGCTAATGCTGTTCAATGTCGGCTATGCGCTGCTGCTCGCCATCCTGACGCATTACATGCGGCCGACGCCTGCCTCGATCTTCCGCGGCATTTGGCTCCTGCCGCGCATCACCCCCGTCGTCATCTACGTCATGCTATGGAAGTGGCTTGCCTGGGACACGGGCTTCATTTCGATCCTGATGGGCAAGTTCGGCTATCCGCCGAAGAACTATCTGCTCGACAACGCCTATAACGCCTGGTTCTTCGTCGTGCTGATCAACGGCTTCATCGGCGCCTCGATGGGCATGCTGGTCTTCTCCTCGGCGATGAAGGCCATTCCGAAGAGCCAATTCTATGCGAGCGAGGTCGATGGCGCCTCGCGCTGGCAGCAGATCCGCTACATTGTCCTGCCGCAGATGCGTTGGCCGATCCTGTTTGTCACCTGCTACCAGACCTTGTCGCTGCTTGCCTCCTTCAATGAAATCTTGCTTGCCACCAATGGCGGACCGGGCAATGCAACCGAGGTCTGGGCGCTCTCCGCCTATCACACGGCGCTCAGAAACTATGCCGGCAATCTCGAATACGGGTTGGGTGCGGCCATGGCATTGGTGCTCGTCGTCATCGGCGTGATGCTGTCGCTGCTCTATCTGCGCGTCTTCAACTACGGCACTCTTGTCGCCAAGCCCTTGATCGAGGATTGACCATGGCCGAACGATCGCAGCCCTCGGCAAATTACCGCAGCTGGCCTGTCATATCGGCGCTGACCATCGTCAGCCTGCCGCTGCTCCTGATGTATGTTTATCTCTTCCTCGACACCGTGACGGTCAAGCAGGCGGATGCGCTGCTGCCTTCGGGCTTGACGCTCCAGCACTGGCGCTTCCTGTGGCAGACGACAGAGGGCAAGGCGAACATCTGGCAGGTGACTGTGAATACGCTGCTCTTTGCGGCCTGCACGACCAGCCTCGTGCTTATCGTCTCGTCGATGGCGGGCTACGTGCTGTCACGGCTGAATGTGCCGGCGCGTGGCTTCTTCCTTGCCGGCGTCATGGTGCTGCATGCCTTCCCCTCAGTGACGCTGATCATCGCCATCTTCATCGTGCTGCAGATGATCGGCCTCTACAATTCACTGATCGGCGTTATCCTGGTAAAGGCGGCGATCGACCTGCCGCTCGGCATCTGGTTGATGAAGGGCTTTTACGACACCGTGCCCTGGGAAATCGAGATGGCCGGCGTCGTCGACGGCGCCTCGCGCTTCCGGGTCTGGCGCAGCCTCGTGCTGCCGCAGGTCAAGCCCGGCATCATGGCGCTCGGCCTGTTTTCTTTCCTCTCCGGCTGGGGTGAATTCATCCTGCCGCAGGTGCTGGCGCCTGGTAACCAGGTGCAGGTGCTTTCGGTCTATCTCGCGGCCTTCCTCGCCGACGATAACAACTATGACTTCA
Organism: Rhizobium sp. WSM1274; assembly: GCF_025200775.1. Classification (NCBI taxonomy): domain Bacteria; kingdom Pseudomonadati; phylum Pseudomonadota; class Alphaproteobacteria; order Hyphomicrobiales; family Rhizobiaceae; genus Rhizobium; species Rhizobium sp. WSM1274. The sequence goes on from NZ_CP104142.1 coordinate 104,942, forward strand.
ACATGTTCAAAGCGGTCGGCGTCTTCTACCTCGTTCCGGTGCTGATCGTTTACGCGCTCTTCAACAAATATCTCATGAACATCTACGGCGGCGGGAGCAAAGGCTGATGCGCATCCTCCTCGACAATTTTTCGAAGAGCTTCGGCTCCACCAAAGTCATCGAGAACATGACGCTTGAAGTGGGCAACGGCGAAATGCTGGCGCTGCTCGGCCCTTCCGGCTGCGGCAAATCGACGACGCTGTTTTCCGTCTGCGGCATCCATCGGCCAAGCGGCGGGCGCATCCTCTTCGGCGACCGCGACGTCACGGACCTGCCCAGCCAGGTCCGCAATGTCGGCGTCGTCTTCCAATCCTATGCGCTCTATCCGCACATGACGGTTGCCGAGAACATCGGCTTTCCGCTGAAGGTGAAGGGCATAGCGGCCGCCGAAATCCGCAAGGAAGTCGACCGCATCGCCACTCTCGTTCACATCGGCAACCTGATGGGCCGCCGGCCAGCCGAGCTTTCCGGCGGCCAGCAGCAGCGCGTGGCCCTGGCGCGGGCGCTGATCCGCAAGCCGGATGTGCTGCTGCTCGACGAGCCGCTCGCCAATCTCGACGCCAAGCTGCGCCTCGAAATGCGATCGGAAATCCGCCGCCTGCAGCGCGAAACCGGCATCACCGCCATTCTCGTCACCCACGACCAGGTGGAGGCGATGAGCATGTGTGACCGCATCGCCATCATGAAGGAAGGCGAGATCGTCCAGATCGCCACGCCGGCCGAAATGTACAACGATCCGAAGACGGCTTTCGTCGCCGGCTTTCTCGGCAATCCGCCGATCACCTTCCTGCGCGGCGTCGTGGACAAGGGCGCCTTCACAATCCCGCAAAGCGAGATCCGCGTGCCGCTGCCGGATACCATCGGCGCCGCCGAGGGCACCAAGCTGATGCTCGGCGTCCGGCCGGAGCATTTTACGCCGGCAGGCGACATCGCCGTGGCGGGCAAGGTCACCTTTGCCGAGACACAGGGTCGCGAGAACCTCTACGACGTGGCTCTTGCCGGCGGGCCGCTGCTACGCTCGATCCAGCCGGTGCGTAGCGATATTCACGTCGGCGACGACGTCCGCTGGGCGATCGACAGCCGCGGCGTCTTCGTCTTCGACGAAAACGGCAGGAGGCTCTGATGCCCCGCGATTTCTCGGCATTTTTCGAGCGTTACGGCTGGCCGTCGGGCAAGGGCCAGCTTCCCTTCTGCATCGGCCATCGCGGCGCCAGCGGCCATGAACGTGAAAACACCATCACCGCCTTCCGCCGCGCCGCCGAACTCGGGGCTGAGATGTGGGAGCTCGACACGCAGTTGACCAAGGACGGCGTGGTCGTCGTCTCGCATGATGACCACCTCGAGCGCGTCTTCGGCATCGACCGCCGCATTTCCGAGATGACGGTTACGGAGCTTGCAGGGCTCGACGGCGTTGACGTGCCGAGTTTTTCGGAGGTGGCCACTCTCGCCAACGAGACCGGAACCGGTCTCTACGTCGAACTCAAAGCGCCCGGAACCGGCTTGCTTTGCTGGCGGCACCTTGCCGAGATGAACCAGCGTTTCGCCTGTCTCGGTTCCTTCGATACGGCTCAGGTGCGCGAACTCCGCGACGCCGCCTGCGATTTTCCGCTTTCCGTGCTGATCCGTGTCGGCCACGATCCGCATGCGCTCGGCGACGAGGCCGGCGCCGATATCCTGCATCTTTGCTGGGAGAGGGCAGGCGAGCGTCCGCAGGATCTGGTGACCGACGCGTTGATGCGTCGCGCCTTCGAGGAAGGCCGCGAGATCGTGCTTTGGCACGAGGAACGGCCGGCCATCCTCGCTGATATCATGAAACTTCCGGTTCTCGGCATCTGCACGGATCTGCCCGATCTGATGCGGCCACCGGCAGGGAGGGAAAAAGCAGTTGGCAGACAAGGATAAGGGACCGCGCAAGGTAACCTCCTTCGACGTGGCGCGCGTGGCCGGCGTCTCGCGCGCTGCCGTGTCGCGTGCCTTCACGCCGGATGCCAGCGTCTCGCCGAAGACGCGCGAAAAGGTCTACCAAGCCGCCAAGGAACTCGGCTACCGGGTGAACTATCTTGCCCGAAGCCTGACCAACAAACGCTCCGATCTCGTCGGCCTCGTCGCGGCCGGCCTCGACAATCCGTTCCGCACGCTGCAGATCGAGAATCTGGCAAGAGTGCTGCTCGCCCGCAATTTCCGCCCCATCCTGCTGCCAACCTCGCCGGAGGCCGATACTTCGACGGTCATCGGCCAACTGCTGCATTACGCCGTATCAGGCGTTATCGTCACCTCGGATGCCCCGCCGACCGAGATCTGCGAGCAATGCGCGGCCGAGGGCGTGCCGATCGTGCTGATTAACAAGGGCAACGACATCCCCTTCGTAGACCGCATCATCTCCGATGATTGTATGGCCGGCCATCTCGCCGCAACCCACCTGATCGGCAGCGGCGTGCAAAGGCCCGCCGTGATGGCCGCACCTGCCATATCCTATACGGCGCGGCGACGCAGCGAGGCCTTCATCGCGCGATGCAAGCAGCTCGGCGTCGAGGCCGAGTTCGTGCAGGTCAGGATCAACGACTACCGGAGCGGCTACGATGCGGCTGCTGAACTTGCCGCATCCGGCATCGACGGACTGTTTTGCGCCAATGATTACATGGCCTGCGGCGTCATCGACCGGATCATGCAGGGCCGCGGCCGCGATGATGCGCCGCCGCTCTCCATCATCGGCCATGACGACATTCCTCAGGCGAGCTGGACCGCCTACGATCTCACGACCATCCGCCAACCCTGCGACGTCCAGGCCGAAAAGACGGTCGACCTGCTGATGAGCCGGATTGTCGAGCCGGACCTGACGGCGCGTGTCGAATTTACGCCAGTGACACTGATCAGAAGAAGGACTGCCTGATGAATGCCGCATTCGATCCCGCCGCCATCCGCGCACGGGCGGAGGTCGCGATCACCGTTGCTCTCGAAGTCGGGCGGGAAACCGCCCGGTTTCGGCACGATTCCGACTCCGGCTCGCTCACCGTCGAGAACAAGGGATTGCAGGATTTCGTCACCATCGCCGACAGGAGGGCCGAGCAGGCAATCCGCGACGGCCTGCTCTCGCGCTTTCCCGATGATACGTTCATGGGCGAAGAGAGCGGCGGGCGATCGGGTAAGGGCGGCACCTGGGTCGTCGATCCGATCGACGGCACGACCAACTATATCCGGGGCTTCCGGCACTGGGGCGTCTCGATCGCCTTCGTCGTCGGCGGAAAGGTGGAGATCGGCGTGGTTTACGACGCCGCCGGAGACAAGGTCTTTCACGCCGTGCGCGGCGGTGGCGCCTTCAAGGACGGGATTCCGGTCCATGCGGCTGCGACCGTCGATCCGGCCAATGCCCTTGTCATTCTCGGCCATTCCCGCAAGACGAGCTTCGACGACCATCTCGCGCTCTCGCGGCGGCTCCATGAACGGGGCATGGATTATCGCCGCATGGGTGCTGCCGCCATCGACCTCGTTCGCGTCGCCGAGGGTGCCGCCGATCTCTACTATGAACGCCACCTCAATGCCTGGGACATGCTCGCCGGCGCGCTGATCGCCGAAGAGGCCGGCGCGATTGTGGCGATGCCGTCGGTCGACAGGCTGCTTGCGCAGGGCGGTCCTGTCATCGCCCACTCGCCGGGGCTTGCCGGCGAATTCGCCTTTATCCTCGACATCGAGGGGTTATAGATACACCATTACCACAGACGCGACACCTGATTGGAGAACTGCGAGCGCTACCAAACAACGCGATTGCGACCGGTCTTTTTCGCCGCATAAAGATTATGATCGGCGATCGCCAAAACCTCGTTCGGAGACTTGGCAGACAGGGTACTGGCGAGACCTATGCTGATCGTGACGTGCAGCCCGTTGCAGATCTCAGACCATTCCCATCGTTCAATGGCTGAACGCAGCCTCTCACAGAGATCTGCGGCGCCTCGGGGAGCGCCGGCGAACAGGACGACGAACTCCTCGCCGCCAAAGCGAATTGCCTGATCGGTAATGCGCAACTGGCTGCGCAATATAGTTCCAATGGCACCCAGGACCCGGTCGCCGATCATGTGAGAGAAGTTGTCGTTGATCGACTTGAAGTGGTCGACATCCAGCATCGCGATGGAATATGGGCGCTTCTCAGATGTCAACTCTTTGAAGCGGCTGTCGAGATATTTGCGGTTATAGAGCCCGGTCAGTACGTCCAGATAGACGGCACTGGCAAGGATATCGGTTTGCTCCTGCAATTTCTGATAGGAGGCCTCCAGAGTTTCTGCGCGCTTCGACTCCGTTTCGGCAACTTCTTTAAACCGCCTGGTTTCATAGTAGATTTCGGCGAGACGTGCGCGCTGCTGGGTTTTTTCGGCACTATTGCGCAAATAGGCTTGGTGGTATTTTTTATGCGCCGCCAGCGCCGGATCGAACTGTCCCAGCCCCTCATAGGCCTGCGACAGATAGAGATAGATCAGGATACAGGAATCGAAACTGCCGCCTGCGTCGATCAGCTCCATCGCCTCGAGCAGCGGCGACAGGGCTTCTTCGAATTTTCCGGAATTGTTGTAGATCTGGCCCAGGGTGTAGAGATATTGCTGCCTGTCCCTGATATAGCTGTTCTCTTGGAATAGCCGGTAGCGGACCATACACTGGAGCGCCTCGTCATGTTCGCCCAGGTGACTGTGGAACTCGGCTTTATTGCCGAGACAGATGCGAGCCGCCCAGCTGTCGCCGGTCTCGATTGCCATGTCGAGTGCCAGTTTGGTCAGTTCCAGCGCTCTCACCAGCACCTGGCGTCCTTCCTCAGGCCGACCGAGCGCCTCCGCGATATATCCGGCTTCCGAATGAGCGCCGCCGAGATTGATGAGCCACCAGCCTTCATAGGTCTTGTTGCCGATCGATCTGGCGAGTGCGACGGACCTCTCGCTCATCAAGATGGCCCGGTCGGGCTGCTTGTTGTACCAGAAGATAATTCCGATGACGTTGGTCGCCAGGCTTTGCGCTTTCGGGTCTGCGGTCTTGTCTGCCAGATCCAACGCGCGGGTCGCTTCTTCGATCGCTTCCTCCGGCAATCCCAGTTCCAAGAGCAACCACCCAAAATAGGCCCGGGCATAGGATTCCTGTTTGGGTTCCCCGCTCAATTTCCAAAAGTCTACCGCCCGCCGGATATGCGTCAGTCCAAGTTCGGCCTTGCCGATTTGAAAACAGTACCAGGCAATGTCGGTGTCGCATTGCGCGGCGAGGCGATCGTCGCCCCGAGCCTCGGCATCAACAAGGATTTCGCCGGCCAGTGTGAGTGCCTCAAGCGAACGGCCTGTACACCCAAGATGCCACGCTTCTTGCAAGTTGGGATTTGTTTGCTGAGTAATTGCTTCGGTATCAACGCCTTGCATATTATCGAACACCAACATTTGTCTGCTGATATGGATAGCATTAGAAGTTTAAAATGATGCAAAATTCCAAAAAGCCCGCGACAAGCCCGGAAATAGGCTATCGAATATCTCCACACCTTCGACATGACGCCGCATAATCCGCCGGTTAAGCCGTCATCCGCCGGTGCCAGTCGCGTTCTGTCGCCGGCGCCTCGTCGGTGGTGATCTGATCCGGCTTCAGAGCCATCAGTGCCGAAAAGCTTTGCCATTCCTGTTCGCTGAAACCGGCTTCCGGATCCTTCAGGGTGAAGGTCCAGGCATCGACGCGCTTGCCTTCGTCCTGGCAGAGCGCGATCAAGTCGAGACCTTGATTGGCGGCATCCAGGATCAACGGCCAGTGGAGATAGATCGTGTCCGGTTCGGACGGGCCGCTGAGGTCGGCGCGCAATTCCGTCTCGACCGCCTTCCAGCCACTGGCCTTGCTGATATCGTAGAGCTTGTCGGTGGGATCGATGCCGCGCAGGAGGTGGGGAAGCTTCTCCTTGACCGCGACGATGAGATCGAGACTGCCGCCGCTGACGATCACCGAGGCGGCGATATCCCTAAAATGCGTTGCCAGATGCGCGATGCCCCTGGCGCCGATTGCTTTAAAGTCATCCTTCATGTCGAATTGCAGCAATGCGGTTGGGTGCGTCGATTGCATCATGGCGGCGAGATCCTCGCTGAAGATCAGCGGCCGGTCGCCCTCTTGCATCCTGATATCGCCGAGGTCGCCGATGCTCTTTTCGGCGACCGACCCATGTCCTGTCGTCTCGCCTTCGAGATCCTCATCGTGCAGCACGACGAAACCGCCGTCGGCACGCACGCGCAGATCGAGCTCCATCGAGGCGCCTGCTGCAAATCCCTCCGCCATCACCTCGGCTGAGAACAACGGATCGGCAAACCGCTTGCGCAACCGGTGCCATTTCAAGCGGGTGCGGTGCCCCTCATGTGAGATCTCCAGGCCCTGCGCATCCAGCAATCTTGTCATCTGCACCAAGTCTCCACGATTGCTACTCTCCTGCCTTGATGAACCATGATTATCAAGGGCAGAATATGGCTTTCATCGACTGTAGGCTGCGGATATTGCCTCCGAAGCGGCTGATATATCCGAGGGATGGCCTGCTTGCCTGAGGGCGGCGCCATATGCCACGACATTCGACAGCACCGTCTGGAATGCGGCGCGCCAACCCGTGTGGTGCAGGCGCACGAGACGGGCCGGCGCGGTTCCGACGCCTTCGCTCAGCTCGACCCCGAGCTGACCGGCAGCTGCGATCAGCGCGGCAGGCACGAGCGCCTCCGGCAGCGGCACCGCCGTCACCAGGTTCGACGCTTTTGCGGCCGGCACCCAAGCCGGGGCTCCGAGTGCGGCAAGCCCCGCTCGTGTCGCCGATGCCGCCAGTGCATGGCGAGCGACGACATTCTCCAGGCCTTCGGCCTCGATGCGGTCGAGCGCCGTCTCCAGCGCGAAGAATTCCAGCGGCGCCGGTGTTCCCGGCAGGCCACGCCGTCCGCCGTCGACCCATGACTTCTGATCCGCCAACGACAAGATCGAATCGCGCGGTGCGCCGTCACTGAGCATCAGATCCCAGGCCCTGCCGCTGACCGAAAGCGCGGACAGGCCAGCCGGACCGCCTAGCGCCTTCTGCGGGCCGATCACGGCGATGTCGATGCCGAGACCGTCGACATCGAGCTGATGGCCGCCGATCGAGGCGACCGCATCGACGACGGTGACGATGCCGCGAGCCCGGGCAAGCGCCAGTATCTCGGGCAGGGGGTTGAGAATGCCGCTCGCGGATTCGGCATGAACCAGCGCGAGCACATCGATGTGAGGACCGGCGTCGAGCGCTTTTGCGACTGCTTCGATCTCGATCGGCAGGCCCGGTTCGGCGATGATATCGGCGACCGCCGCGCCACCCCGCCGCAGCCATTGACCGAACCAGCCGCCATAGGGGCTGGTGATGATGTTGAGGGCTGAAAGGCCGGGGCGCGCAAGGCTGACCGCCGCCGCCTCCAGCGCCACCACCGCCTCGGCCTGCACCAGCAATATATCGTTGCGGCTGCGCAATATGCCGCCGATTCTGTCGGCGAGAACGGCGTAGCGCTCCGCGGGATAGGAGGGCACGCCATGCAGGGGATTCCAACCAAGATCGGACATGGATACTTCCTTCAGCAAGGATCGGTCACGAGACGAGGGACGGCGGCAATAAGCGCGCGGGCGGCATCGGATTGCGGCGCGGCAACGACCGTCGTTACCGCGCCGGTCTCGACGATCCGTCCGCCATCCATGACCGCGATGCGGTGGGAGACGGCCCGGACCACGGCAAGATCGTGCGAAATGAACAGGCAGGCAATGCCCTGTTCTTTCTGCAGATCGACCAGGAGTTCGAGGATCCGGCCGCGCACGGTCACATCGAGCGCCGAGACCGCCTCGTCGAGCACCAGCAGCGACGGCCGCGTCGCAATCGCCCGCGCAATCGCCACGCGCTGGCGCTGGCCGCCGGAGAGCGAACGCACCGGCCGGGCGGCATGACTTGGGGTAAGGCCGACTCGCTCGAGCAGCTTGGCGATCTCGCGAGGACGTCGATCTTTCGCGACAACGCCGTGGATGCGAAGCGGATCATCGAGCACTGTATCGACGCTCGCCAGGGAATTGAAGGCGGCGAGCGGATCCTGGAACACCATCTGCATACGCGCCCGCCGGCGGCGCAAAGACGCGCCATTCAGCGCGAGCCAATCCTCTCCTTCAAAACGGATCGAGCCGGCATCGGCGCTCAGAAGCCGCAGCAGGATGCGCGACAGCGTCGATTTTCCACTGCCGGAGGCGCCGACGAGACCGAGCGTTTCCCCGGCCGCAATGGTGAGCGACACATTATCGAGGGCAGCAATCCGGCGTCCCGCAGAAGAATACCCTTTCGACAGGTTCTCGATGGAAAGCAGCCTGTCGTTCATGACGGCACCTCCGCGATCAGCGGCGGCGTCGCGAGGTCGCGATGGCTGGCGATAAGGGCGGCTGTATAGTCGCTCTCAGGCGCCGAAAGCACCGAGCGGACCGGACCTGCCTCGACCAGTCTCGCATTGCGGAAAACGGCCATGCGGTCGACGAAGCCGGAGGCAAGCGCGATGTCGTGGGTGATGAAGACAAGCGTCATGCCGTCTTCGCGTACCAGCCCGTCGAGCAGGCGGACGATCTCGGCCTGAACGACGACGTCGAGCGCGCTGGTCGCCTCGTCGGCGATCAGCAGGGCAGGTCTCGCGGCGATGGCAGCGGCAATCGCCACACGCTGGCGCTGGCCGCCGGAGAGCTGATGCGGAAAGGCCCGCATCGTCTTGTCAGGCTGCGGTATCCGCATCCGCCCAAGCAGCTCCTCGGCCCTGACATAGGCCTGTTTCCAGCTGAGGCCGAGATGGCGCCTGGCGCCCTCGGCGATCTGCTCGCCGATCGTCAGGACGGGATTGAGACTGGAGCCCGGATCCTGGAAGACAAAGCCGAAATCGCGGCCGGGGCGGGGCGGACGCCCAAGCTCCGGCCAGACTATCTCGCCGCCGACCTTCGCTTCCTCCGGCAGCAGACCGGCAAGGGCACGGGCGAGCGTGCTCTTGCCGGAGCCGCTTTCGCCAATGATCGCCAGCCTTTCGCCGGCGGCGATATCGAGATCGATACCGTCGAGCGCGGCCGCGCCGCTTCTCTCGCGCCCGTAGGTGACCGAAAGCTGTCGCAGGCTGCAGAAAATGCTCATGCCGCCCTCGCATCGTCATCGCCGAGCACCTTGCCGAGGCCTTCGCTGAAGAGATGGACGCCGAGCACGGTGATGGCGAGTGCCGCACCCGGTATGACGGAGAGATAGGACGCCGAACGCAACACGCTGCGGCCCTCGGCAATCATCGAACCCCAGGTTGCGATATTGGGATTGCCCAGGCCCAGGAAGGACAACGCTGCTTCGGTGAGGATCGCGCCGGCGACGATGGTGGCCGAAAGCGCCAGCACCGGCGGCAGCGCGTTCGGCAGGATTTCCCGGAAGGCGATCTCGGCCGGATGCATGCCGATCACCCTTGCCGAGGCGACATAATCCTGCTCACGGATCGCAAGCACCTGCGCCCTCGTCAGCCGCGCCGGATCGGCCCAGGTGCCGAGTGCGATGGCAAAAACGACAACGGGCGTCGAGACCCCGATGGTGCTGACGAAAGCAAGAGCGAGCAGGAAAGCCGGCACGATCTGGAAGGCGTCGACCACCCGCATCAGCGCCTCGTCAATGAGCCCGCCGGCAAAACCGGCCGCAAGGCCGACGCAGAGCCCCAGCACCATGGCCGAGAACGCCGCCGCAAGGCCAACGGCAAGCGAGGTTCTGGCACCATAGAGCAGGCCCGCCAGCACGTCGCGACCGAGCCGGTCGGTGCCGAGCAGAAAACCCCGATCGGCGAACGGCGCCAGCAGTGCGCGGCCGGCGATCCTCAACGGATCGCCCGGTGAAAGGATGGGAGCGAGCAGCCCGGCCGAAAGCAGGACGAAAAGGATTGCAAATCCTGCCGCACCTTCCGGCGTGCGCAGCAGTCGCCACAGCCAGTTCATGCGCCGCCCTCCGATGCGCCGATGCGCGGGTCGAGTGCGGCATAGACGAGATCGACGAGGAAATTGACCGAGATGACCAAGACGGCGCTGATGACGATGATGCCCATCAGCAGCGGCGCGTCACGGCCGTTGACCGCCTCCTGCGCCAGCCGCCCGAAGCCCGGGATTGCAAAGATGCTCTCGATCACCACGCTGCCGCCGAGCATGGCGGCCGATTGCAGCCCGAGCATGGTGACGAGCGGCAGCAGCGCATTGCGCGCCACGTGGCGCAGCGTGATGCGGCTCCGCGATAGACCCTTGGTCCGGGCGAAGAGCACGAAATCGAGCTTCCAGGCCTCGGCCATGCCGCTGCGCATCACCCGCAGGAACAAGGCGAGATAGATCAGGGCGAGTGCGCTCACCGGCAGAACCAGGTGATCTGATATATCGAGCGCGCGCGAAAATCCTGCCTTGCCGGAAGCGATCGTCTCGACGCCGGCGATGGGAAACCAGCGCAGCTTCACCGAGAAAGCAATGCTCAGGACCAGACCGAGCCAGAAGCTCGGAATGGCATAGACGATCAGCGAGCCGATCGACAGCAATCGGTCCCGCAGGCTGCCCGGCCGCGCCCCGGCAAGGATGCCGAGCGCCGAGCCGAGGCCGAAGGAGAGTGCCGTCGCACTGCCCATCAGGAGCAGCGTATTGGGCAGGCGTTCGGCAATAAGCGTACCGACTGGCCGGCCGAAGGCGACCGACCAGCCGAGATCGAGCCGCGCCAGCGAGGAAAGATAGAGCCAGAGGCGCGCAAGAACGGACCGGTCGAGGCCGTAGCTCTCGCGCAGTGACTGCCTCAGTGCGGCGTCGCCGCCGCCGATGGAACCGAGATAGGCGTCGACGGCATCGCCCGAGGCGGATTCAAGCAAGAAAAAGGTGAAGATCACCACGATCAGCAGCACTGGAATGCTGCTGATCGCCCTGCGCCTCAGGAGGATGATTGCACGTCTCACGCCGGACAGGGCCTCTGAAAGAGAATTGCCGCCGATCCTATCACGATTGCAGCGCGGTATCGCCCCAGTTCGAGACGGCCCAGCGCGGGTTGTTCGAGACGTTGAGCACGGTGTCGCGCGCGACGGTGATGAAGCCCCATTCCGCAACGTTGATCAGCGGGAGGTCGGCGACGACCAACTGCTGGAACTTGCGGTAGAGATCGGTGCGCGCCGCCGTGTCGATGGTTTCGGATGCCTGCTGGATGATCTTGTCGAGTTCCGGATTGACGTAGCCGCCCTGATTGGAGAAGGGAACGCCGGCTGGCGTCCCGGACTGGACGAGAATGGTGGTGGAGATCGCCGGATCGCCGCGGAAGACCGGCGGGCCGACGGCGAGATCGAAGTCGTGATCGGTATAAACAGCTTTCTGGTGCGCGGCCGCATCGGCATTGACAATCTCGGCATTGATGCCGATCACGGCCAGCGCCTGGCGAAGGTAATCGCCGAACTGGCGAGTTTCGTTGAAATAGGGCGCGGGGCGAAGCTTCAGCGTGAATCGGTTGCCGTCCGCCCCTTGCTTGTATCCTGCCTTGTCGAGGATGTCGTTGGCGGCGGCAGGGTTGAAATCATAGGCCGCGACATCCGGCGTGTAGAACTGCGGCGCATTCTTCGGCACGGGACCGGTGGAGGCGGCGGCGTAGCCGAGGAAGATCGTGTCGACCACGAATTTCTTGTCGATCGCCTGGGCGATTGCTTGGCGTACCCTGAGATCTGCCAGCTCCTTGCGGCGGTGATTGATCTCGACGACGAGCTGGTAGGTCAGGGCCTCATAGCCCTTCGAGATCACCTTGATGCCGGCGACCTTCGAGATACGATCGAGATCGGCCAGCGGCACAGCCGAGAAGGCGGCAAGCTGGATTTCGTCGGCTTCGAGCGCCGAACCTGCCGCTTCACGATCGGGCAGCACGCGGAAGATGATCTCGTCGAGTTTCGGCTGGTCCTTGTCCCAGTAATTCTCGTTGCGCGCCAGCCGGTAATATTCGCCGGCCTTGTGTTCGGCGAACTTGAAGGGACCGGTGCCGACGAGCGTGTTGTTGGCTGGGTTGGTGGCGATGTCGGTCCCGTCGAAGATGTGCTTGGCGACGACGCTGGTCACGACAGGCAGCGCGTTGCGGATCAGCTGGAACGGCGTCGGCTTGGAGAAGCGGAAAATGGCGGTGTAATCGTCAGGCGTGTCGACGGCTTCGAGATTGGCGAAGACCAGGCGGCCGAGATTCTGCAGCGGTTTCCAGATATTGAGCGCGGAAAAGGCGACATCGACCGAGGTGAACGGCTTGCCGTCGTGCCAGGTCACGCCGTCGCGTAGCTTGAAGATGACGGAGAGGCCGTCGGCCGAGCCCTCCCAGGAGGTGGCGAGGCGCGGCGAGAGCCCGTCCTTGCCGTCGAACGACGCTTCGGCCAGCGGCTCGATCACCTTGCTTGCGATGAAGAAAACGCCGTTCGAGGCGACGATTGCAGGATTGAGGTTCTTCGGCTCGGAATCGGCGGCAACGATCAGCCGGCCGCCGCCCGGGTTGGTCTGCGCTGTCTGCCCGAGCGCCTGCCGGGCGAGCGCCGTCGAGGCAAGCAGCAGGGCGGTGCCCTTCATCAGCGTGCGCCGCGAGATAGATGATACGGTCATGACCCCTCCTGATCGGTGAAATTCGGGTGCCTATATTCGGGGCGAAATGCAAATTGTCACAGAGGTTAGATTCGAATGGTTGGACTGGGCGAGATATTTTTTGTCACCCAGCCATTATTGGCTCAGCCGTTGACCGCGACACGTGCCGGCTCGCCGAAGAGATTGCGATAAGCGGCACCCGGATGCGGCGCGACGAGACGCGGCCCCTTGCCGCCCAGTTTTTCCCGCAGCGTTCCCTTGGCGTAGTCGGTCTTGTAGACGCCGCGCTTCTGCAGTTCCGGCACCAGCAGATCGACGGTATCCTCGAAACTCTCGGGCGTCACGGCATAGGCAAGATTGAAGCCGTCGACATCGGTATCCTCGATCCATTCCTGCACCAGGTCGGCGACCGTTTGCGGGGAGCCGACGAAAACAGGGCCGAAACCGCCGATGCCGACCCAGTCGGCCATTTCGCGCACGGTCCATTCCTTCGTGGGATCGATTGTCGTGAAGGTCTCGACGGCCGATTGCACCGCATTGGTATGGCGGTGCCGCAGCACCTCGTCCGGCCCGAACTGGCCGAAATCGATGCCGGTCCAGCCGGAGATCAGCGTCAGCGCGCCCTCGAAGGAGGCGTATTTGCGGTATTCGTTGAACTTCCGCTGTGCTTCCGCATCGGTCTCGCCGAGGATGATGGTCTGCAGGTTGAAGGCAAGGATTTCGCGCGGGTTGCGGCCGACCCGTTCGGCCGCCTCGCGGACATTGGCGACGTAGCGCTTCAGCACGGGTTTCGACGGGGAGGCGACGAAAATGCATTCGGCATGGGCGCCGGCGAAATCCTTGCCGCGGCTGGAGGCGCCGGCCTGGTAGAGCACCGGTGTACGTTGCGGCGAGGGTTCGCTCAAGTGAATGCCGGGCACGTTGAAATGCCTGCCGGAATGGCGGATCGGGTGGACCTTGTCAGGATGGGTGAAGATACCGCTTTCCCGGTCGCGGACGACGGCGCCGTCCTCCCAGCTTCCCTCCCAGAGCTTGTAGCAGACCTCGAGATATTCCTCAGCAAGGTCGTAGCGGTCATCATGCTTCGTCTGCGCCGGCTGGCCGATATTGAGCGCGCCGCTGTTGAGGTAGGAGGTAACGATATTCCAGCCGACACGCCCCTTGGTCAGGTGGTCGAGTGTCGAGATGCGGCGGGCGAAGGTATAAGGATGCTCGAAGGAGAGCGACGCCGTCAGGCCGAAGCCGAGATGCTCGGTCGCGTAGGCCATGGTTGGAATGAGCTGCAGCGGATCGTTGACCGGCACCTGCGCCGAATGGCGAAGTGCGGCATCGACATTGCCGTTCAGCACATCGTAGACGCCAAGCACGTCGGCGATGAACAGCCCGTCGAACCTGCCGCGCTCCAGCGTCTTTGCCAGATGCACCCAGTAGTCGAGATCCTTGTAGGTTGAGGACTTGTCGCGCGGATGGCGCCAGAGCCCCGGCGACTGGTGTCCGACGCAATTCATATCGAAGGCGTTCAGCCTGATTTCGCGGGTCATGGTTCTCTTCCTTGGAATTAGGGATTGCTGCGGCCGAGGCCGTAGGTCAGCGCCAACGCGCCGACGAGCACGGCGCCCTTGACGAAATCCTGGGTGTAGTAGGGGGCGTTCAGCATGGTGAGGCCGTTCAGCAGAACGCCGACGAAGACCGCGCCGGCAATGGTGCCGAGCACGTTAGGGCGCCTGAGATTGAAGACGGCAAAGCCGATCAACGCGGCGGCGACCGAATCCATCAGCAGCGAGCCGCCGGACGAGATCTCACCACGCCCGACGCGGGCGGCGATGACAATGCCGCCGAGCGATGCCAGCGTGCCCGATAGGACATAGGCAAGCGTCTTCAGCCGCACGGTCGAGGCGCCGGCAAGCCGGGTCGCAACCTCGTTGCCGCCGGTCGCAAACAGCAGCCGGCCGATGCGGGTGCGTTCGGTGAGGATGAAGAGTGCGATGGCGACCACCGCCATCAGCACCACGGAAACGGGCAGGGTGCCGAGGATGCTGTAGCGGCCGATCAACAAAAAGGCGGGATCGTAAGCGCCGGTCGCCTTCGATCCGTCGGGCAAGATGAGGCCTGATGAAATCGACCGGCCGGCGGTCGGGATCAGCTGCAGCCCGGAAAGCAGGAACATCATCGCCAGTGTCGCGAGCAGATCCGGCACCTTCAGGCGCACGATGAGGAAGGCATTGACGAGACCGACCAGGGCGCCGAAGGCGAGGACCAGCGGCACCGCCGCATAGGCATCAAGATGCCAGACGATCATCGCGTAACTCGCCGCCATCACGCTCGATGCGGCGACCGCGCCGATCGACAGGTCGAAACCGCCAACGGCCAGCGTGACGGTAACGCCAGCGCCGAGAATGGCGACGACGGACACCGCCTGCAGGATGCTCATCAGATTGGCGATATTGATGAAGGCGGGCTCGGCGATGGTGAAGCCGACGACGAGCAGTGCCAGCAGGATGAACACTGCGCCCGCCCGGAGGAACGCCCCGAGTGCCGCAAGACGACCGCGATCGGCTTGCGGCGATGGCCTTGGCCGGGTGTTTGCCTGTGGAAGAGTGTCGTCATCGATCGTCGTCATGCGGATATTCCCTGGATGGCGGAAGGAGCGGCAATTCCGCCTGCAGCGGGCATCAACACGTGGCGGTCGATGACGAGGATGCGATCTGCCACCTCATAGGCCTCCTCCGGGTCGGAGGTCGCAATCAGCGTCGCCCGGTCGCTGCGGGCGCGGATTGCCCGGATGATGTCATGACGGGCGCCGACGTCGACACCCTGGAAAGGTTCGTCGAGCAGCAGCAGCCGGCTCGGTTCCGCCTCCCAGCGGGCAATCACCGCCTTCTGCTGGTTGCCGCCGGAGAGCGACCAGATCGAAGCGAGGGGCCCCGCGGCCTTGATGCCAAGACGGGCGATCGCCTGCTCGGCCTCGCGGCGCTCGCGGCCGCCGACGAGGAAACCGTGTGGATACCACTTGGCAAGATGGGGCAGGCTGATCGTCGCCGACAGTGAATTGCCCGGCCATTCCGGCGGCATTAGCGAGGAACGGTGACGGTCTTCGGCGGCCATGGCGACACCCGCCGCAATTGCCTCAGCCGGGCTTTTCGGCCGATAAAGCCGGCCATCGAGGAACATCTGGCCGCCGGCAAGCGCCGTCACGCCGAAGATCGCCTGGAGCAACCGGCTTTTACCGGCGCCGAGCACGCCTGTTACCGCGACCACCTCGCCTTCATGCAAAGACAGGTCGAAGGGTTCGCCCGTCGGCAACAGGCGGGCACCACGCATCTCGAAGATCGCCGAGCCGGTCGCGGAACGCGCATCCGGCCGCGCCGCATCCAGTCTGCGGCCGATCATCGTTTCGATGGCGCTCGAAAAATCGATCGGCCGCGCGAAGGTGCCGACGACGCGGCCGCCGCGCATGACGAGCGCGCGGTCGGCAATCGCTTCGAGATCGGCGGTGCGGTGCGAGATATAGAGGATCGCCAGGCCTTTCTGGCGAAGCCCAAGCAGAATATCGAAGAGGCGGCGGCTTTCCTCTCCGGAAAGGCTTGCCGTCGGCTCGTCGAGGATGAGCAGGTCGGCGCGGTTGGCGAGCGCACGCGCGATCGCCACCAGTTGCCGGTCGGCGCTGGCGAGGTCACCGAAATCACGGTCCAACGGCAGGGTGAAGCCGGCGGCATCGAGCATCGCCTGCGCGGCGCGGCGGATGCCGGCGCGCGAGACGAAGAAGGGTGTGCTGCGATCGGCGTACCGGTTGAGCAGCAGGGCATCGGCAACGCTCAGACCGGCCGCGCCGACGAGATCCGTCGACTGATGCACCGTGACGACGCCGGCCCTTGCCGCTTCGGCCGGGCTACGCGGCGCAAAGGGACGGCCATCCAGTCTGACCATGCCGCCATCAGCCGGAAGCACGCCGGAGAGGATCTTGACCAGCGTCGATTTGCCCGCGCCGTTTGCGCCCATCAGCGCCACGATCTCGCCGCGTTCCATAGAAAAATCAGCGCCGGCAAGCGCCCGCGTCGACCCGAAACTGCGGGTGATATTTTCAATGTGAAGAAGCGGCATCGACAAAGGTCCGGGACTGCAATCGAAGCCGGAGTGTGCCCTGTCCGGGCGGTCGAATTCCAGGCACGCCTTTCCCCCGCGAACTGCCCTCGGGAAACAAAGAATCTCCCACAGCCCATAAAATCGGATCATTTACTCTACTAAAAACATAGAGATTATATCTAATAATCCGACGCGTCGCGAGGGCTTCCAGACCTGTCAGACGACGCCTCCGATTGCTAGAAGGAACGCGACGATGAAATCCCTCGCACGGCTCGCACTGTCTGCCGCCGTCATTCCGTTCATTTTCATTCAAAGCGCAAAAGCCGACGGTCTGTCCGGCGCTCCTGCCCCTTTCGACAAAGGCGGCGTCAAGGTCGCGCTGATCAGCTACATCTCGGCCGGCGATTTCTTCCAGGCCTATCAGGCAGGGGCTGAAGCCCAGGCCAAGGCGCTGGCTATCGACCTACGCATCTTCCCCGGCCGGCAGGATGCCGCCGAGCAGCGCGAACAGATCCTCCAGGCGATCAATCTCGGCGTCTCGGGCATCGTCATCGACCACGGTCTGCCTGAATCGCTCGGCGACGTCGTGCAGCAGGCGCTCGACAAGGGCATCAAGATCGTGGCCTTCGACGTCAACCTCAACAATCCCAAGATTCCGCAGGTGGAGCAGAGCGATCACGAACTCGCCTCACTGGCGCTCGAGCAGGTGGTGAAGGACAACGGCAACAGCTTCAGCGCCGGCTACGTCTATGTCGCGGGCTTTGCGCCACTCGACCGCCGCAACGAAGTCTGGGACAAGTTCAAGTCGGACAATAAAGGCGTGGTCGAAAAGGCCCGTTTCGGCAATGTCAGCGACACGACTGCGACTTCAACCGCCGATCAGGCGAGGGCCGTGCTCACCGCCAATCCCGATATATCGGTGGTCTTCGCCCCCTATGACGAGTTCGCCCGCGGCGTGAAGCTCGCCGCCAACGATCTCGGCATCGGCAAGAAACTGAAGATCTATTCGGCCGACGTGTCGACGGCCGATATCCAGGAAATCACCGAGGAAGGCAGCCCCTGGGTCGCGACCGTCGCGACCAATCCTGCCGTCGTCGGCGCCGTCTCCATTCGCACTGCAGCCCTCGAAATCGCCGGGCAGACGGTTCCCCACCAAATCACCGTGAAGCCGACGCTTCTGACGCAGGAAAGCCTGCGTGCAGCCAGCGTCAAGACGATCGAGGAACTGGCCGAAAAGATCCCCGCCTTTAGCACCAGCGATGCGGCGACCGCCAACTGGATCCCGGACAAGCTGTTCTGAGACCTCCCACTTCGATCCTTCCGGCGGAAGCGTGCGGCTTCCGCCGGATCATCTTTTTGGAGAATTGGAGTTCCGCCCATGAGCCAATCCAATGTCATCTTCGCGGCCAGCCGCAATCCAACGCGCGAAGCCCTCTTTGCCCGTGCCGAGGAGATCTCTGCCGACCTGTCGCGGCGCGCCGCAGACCTCGACCGCGAAGGCCGTCCGCCGCTCGCCGAGATCGTCAAATTGAAGAATGCCGGGCTGCTCAATGTGCTGCATCCCACGCAAATCGGCGGCGGTGGCCTCGATTGGGTCGACGGGCTGAAGCTGGTGCGCATTCTCGCCCGTGGCGAGAGTTCAATCGGCCAGCTGCTCGGCTACCACTATGTCAACAGCCAGTACATTTATTGGGCGCTTGATCCGGCGCGGGCCCATGCGCTGGGCAGCGATACGGTCGCCAGGAACCTCTATTGGGGGGCCGCCGTCAATCCGCGCGATCCCGGGCTGGTGCTCACCCGTCGCGGCAATGGCTATGTGCTGAACGGACGTAAGTCCTTTTCCACGGCGGCTCGGGTCTCCGACTATATCAATGCCAATGCGACGCTCGACGACAAGATCGCCGGCTTCGCCGTGCCGACCAATCGTCAAGGTTACGTCGCCAATGACGACTGGGACAATATCGGCCAGCGCCTGTCCGACAGCGGCAGCGTCGAATTTCATGACTTCCCCGTTTACGAGGAGGATTTCGTCGGCGCGCCGGCTGCACCCGACGTGGCGCCGCCGGTACTGTCGACCTTCAATACGCCGTTCATCCAGCTGGTCTTCGTCAACTTTTATCTCGGCACCGCGGAAGGCGCGGTGCAGGCTGCCGTCGATTACATCCGCACCACGACCCGGCCGTGGATCACCTCCGGTGTCGAGCGGGCGGCGGATGATCCTTATATCCTCGAACGCGTTGGCGAATTCACCGCCGCGCTTAAGGCCTCGGCGGCCCTTGCCGACAACGCCGCAGCCGCCGTGCAGGCGGGCCTTGCCCGCGGCCGCGACGTCACCGCGCGTGAGCGCGGCGCGGCGGCGGCGGAAGCCTATGCCGCCAAGGTCCACGCCACCCATGTCTCGCTCGACATCACCTCGCGGGTCTTCGAGTTGACGGGCGCGCGCTCGACGGCCGACAAATACCGTTTCGACCGGTTCTGGCGCAATGTCCGCACTCACACGCTGCACGATCCTGTCTTCTACAAGGCCAGGGAAGTCGGTGAATTCGTGCTGAACGACAAGATACCCGAGGTCAGCCTCTATAGCTGAGGCGGCCATCTTTCATCGAAAGCAGAAAACCCCGCTGCCAGCACCGGCGGTGGGGTTTTCGGTTGGAAGACGGGGAGATTTCAGAGCGCGCCGTTCTTCGGCGGCGTTACGCCGTTCAAATGGTAATTGCCGACAACGTGATATTTCCAACGCACGGGATCGTGCAGCGTATGGGTGCGGGCATTGCGCCAGTGGCGGTCGAGGTTGAGGCCAGCCTGCACCGACGAAGTTCCGGCTAGCTCAAAAAGCGTGTTCGAGGCCTCAAGCGCCACTTCGGTCGTCAGCACCTTCGCCGCAGCGACTGCCAGCGTCGCCGCGATCACCTTTTCCTCGGTCGTCTCGACCTGTGCGGCATCGACCTTGTGGCCGGCGCGCTCCACCAGAGCCGTAGCAGCTTCCAGCCGGATGGCGATCTGGCCGACTTTGGCGATCGTCAGCGGATCGTCTGAGGCACGCTCAAGGCCGCTATCCATCCAGGGGCGCGATTTCGTCCTGACGAACTCCAGCGTTTCGGCAAAGGCCGCCCGTGCGATGCCGAGATCGACGCCGGCATGGATGATCTGACCAACGGAACCGATCGTCGTCGGCCGCTCGAAGCCCTTGTGATGGAAGACCACGGAATCGGCGCTGACATAGACATTGTCGAGGATCGTCGTGCCGCTACCGGTGGCTCGCTGGCCAAAACCGTCCCAGTCGTCGACGATCTCGACACCTTCAGTGCCCTTCGGCACGAAGGCCATGGTCAGCCGATCCTCCGGATCGAGCGCGAAGATGGTGATCCAGTCGGCGAAGAGGACGCCGGTCGAATAGAATTTGCGGCCGTTGATCCGGTAACCCGGACCGTCGCGGGTGATGCGCGTATTATAGTGGCCGACCGTCTTGGTGCCGCGCTCGGACAGCGCATTGCCGAAACGAACGCCGGCCAGCACGCGGCTGAAGAAATAGCGCTGCTGCTCCTCGCCGCCGTCGGTTCTGAGTGCCTCGAGAATATAGAAATGGTTTTGCGGGATCTGGCCGATCGAGCCGTCCGCCTCAGACAGGATCGCGGTGATCTCGGCAAGCACGGCGTTGGAGACGTCGAGCCCGCCATATTGCGCTGGCACGGTGATCGCCAGAAGGCCGGACTGGGCGAGAAGATCGAGTTCGGCGAAGGGCAGGATGCGGTCGGCGTCACGCTCGGCGGCGCGCGCGGCAAATTGCGCCGCCAGTCTGTGGGCGGTGGCGATCGCTTCCTCGTCGCTGCCGATACGGGCGGCCACCGGCCGGATCTGGTCTGCTTGCCTCAGCACGGTGTTCATCGATGTCTCCATTTCTGACGATGCTATCGGTGAAATAAATCGAGCGTCGAGATAAGAGCACAAATTCTATAGATGCCATCGAAAATGAAAAGTGTTTGCTTATCAGGCTCCGACCGCCGCGATTAGGCTTCCGGTCTGGCGTTTGCGCGAAAACGCAGGTCGGAGAAGCAATGAGATTCCTGCCGGAAATTGCCACCGCCGGCCTCGATTTGGTTTCACCGACCTCCTACGTAACCGATATCCGATGCGTCGCCGCAGCGGCTCCAGATAGAACACCCAATGTGGGGCAGGCGGCCGCCTTGCCCGATCCATGAGGAAAGTCATGACCCCACGGCAGTTGCGCCTCGGCGCCTTCATGCGTCCCGTCAGCCTGCATACCGGCGCGTGGCGCTATCCCGGCTCCTATCCCGACGCCAATTTCAATTTCGCCCATCTGAAGTCCTTTGCGCAGGCGCTGGAACGGGCGAAATTCGACGCCTTCTTCATGGCCGATCACCTTGCCGTGCTCAATATGCCGGTCGAGGCGCTCAGGCGCAGCCACACGGTCACCTCCTTCGAGCCCCTCACGCTGCTCTCGGCGCTGGCGGCGGTGACGGAGCGCATTGGCCTCGTCGCCACCGCCTCCACCACCTTCGACGAGCCCTATCACATCGCCCGTCGTTTCGCCTCGCTCGACCATATCAGCGGCGGCCGCGCCGGCTGGAACATCGTCACGACGTCTAACCCCGATGCCTCGCTCAATTTCGGCCTCGACGAACATGTGGAGCATGGCGAGCGCTATCATCGCGCCCGGGAATTCTACGACGTGGTAACCGGGCTCTGGGATAGTTTCGCCGACGATGCCTTCATCCGCGACCGTGAGAGCGGCCTGTTCTTCGATCCGGAAAAGATGCATGTGCTCGGCCACAAGGGCGAGGAACTGAGCGTCCGCGGGCCGCTCAACATCGCCCGGCCGCCGCAGGGCTGGCCCGTCATCGTCCAGGCCGGCCAGTCGGACCCCGGCCGCCAGCTTGCCGCGGAGACCGCCGAGATGGTCTTCTGTTCGCCGCGCGATCTTGCCGCAGGCAAGGCGCTTTATGCCGATATAAAGGGTCGCATGGAAGCGATCGGCCGCAACCGCGACCATCTGAAGATCCTGCCTGCCGCCTTCATTATCGTCGGCGACAGCATCGAGGAGGCCCGCGCCAAACGCGCTACGCTCGACAGTCTGGTGCATTACGACAGCGCCATCGCTTCGCTTTCGATCGCGCTCGGCCATGACGCTTCCGGCTTCGATCCCGACGCACCGCTGCCATCAGATATTCCCGATACCAATGCCAGCAAGACTGGCCGGGCACAGGTGTTGAAGCTTGCCGCCGAAGAAAATCTGACGGTGCGTCAGTTGGCGCAACGTTATGGCGGTTATGCCGGCCTTGCCTTCGTCGGCACGCCGGCCAGCATCGCCGACGAGATGGAGCGCTGGCTTGACGAGGAGGGTTCGGACGGTTTCAACGTCGTCTTCCCCTATCTGCCGCAGGGTCTCCTCGATGTCACCGAACGGCTGGTACCGGAACTGCAGCGCCGCGGCCTGTTCCGCAGCGAATACGAGGGCACGACGCTGCGCGAACATCTCGGATTGCCGCGACCGGAGAACCGGTTCTTTGCATCAGGTACATGAGGGGGCTCGCTTCTGCTTTCCGGAAGCAAGCCGATAGTGCTCAGGCCATGACCCCAACCCGAAACGCATCGCTTTCGCCCGGCATCAGTTCGAGCGGCCAGATGATGTTGCGCTCGCCTCCCGGATAGAAATCTCGATAGACCGGCATGTTGGCGAGAAGCATTTGGCCGAGCGCAACACCGAGATCGTAGAGCGAGATGCGGAAGCAGCTCAGCGACGGCTGCAGGAACCGTGCGCGCGGAGCGTCGCGGAAGCCGATCACCGCAAGGTCGCGGCCGGGCATGACGCCCGATTCCATCAGGCGGCGGTAAAGGCCGATCGCCATCAGCTCGTAGATCAGGATCACCGCCGTCGGCCGCTCTTCGAGCAGCAGCAGCTCATGGGCCGCCTGATAGCCGCCCTGTTCGCTCGACCTGACGCGGATGACGAGTGAGGGGTCGAAGGCAATATCGTGCCGCTCGAGCGCCCGGCGATAGCTGTCGATAAAGAGATAGCCGAGGTTGGCCTCGCTCGATGGCGCGGTGATTGCGATCCGGCGATGTCCCAGCGCGATCAGCCGCTCGACGGCACGCTCGGCCACGCCCTCGAAATCGAGATCAATCCAGGGGAAATTGCTGGCCGAAAGGCTGCGGCCGAGCGCGACGAAGGGGATCTTCGCCCGCGACAGAAAGTCGATGCGTCGGTCGACGCGCTGCGTGTCCGAGATGATCATCGCATCGACGATGCGCCGCGCCACCATCCGCTTCAGATATTCGTGCGGATCCTCATCGCTCGGACAGGGCAACATGATGAGGTCGAGCTTGTGACGAGCAAAGACGCTCTGCAGACCGCTGGTGACGCCGAGGAAGAAGTTGTCGGCATTCTCGACCGTCTCCTTGCTGGATTCGATCATCAATCCGATGACCTTCGTCTGCCCCTGCCTCAGGCTCCGCCCAGACTGGTTGGCGACGTAGCCGAGTTCCTCGGCCGCCGCCAGCACCCGCCGGCGGGTTTCCTGATTGACATCAGGCTTGCCGTTCAGCGCGCGGGAGACCGTGCCGATCGAGATATTCAAGTGTTCGGCAAGCTGGCGAATCCCCTTCATCGCTGACGATTTTCCCCGGAGCATGATGCCGAAAAGTATGCGCGGTTTTCGTACGACATCATGCTCCCTTTCTTTAATTCAGATCTGTCCGGATCGGGGGCCCGTAATTTCCCAGTTGGCGTCTATTGACACCGCAAAATGTTTCCGCATACATTCGTAAACGTTTACGGAGTGCGTGTCACGAGGAGAGTTGACACCATTCCCCTGGAGGAAATCGTGAAATTCAGTGCCATTCTGTGCGGGTGCGGAGCTATGTCCAAAGGTTGGTTGCGAGCCATCGCTTCCAACCCTCTGCTGGCCGACTCCATCACCATTGTCGGCCTCGTCGACCTGAACCGGGAGACGGCGGAAAAGCTTGCCGGGGAGTTCAGTCTTGAAGGCGCCGTCATCGGTTCGGACCTGTCCGACGTGATCGCGGCCACGAAGGCCGACCTGGTCTTCGACATCGTCATTCCGGCTGCGCGCTATGACGTCGTTTCGACGGCACTCAAGGCCGGCTGCCATGTGCTCAGCGAAAAGCCGATGGCGGCCTCGCTTGCCGAGGGCGCCGCACTGATCGATCTTGCCGCCGAGACCGGCCGCATCCATGCTGTCATCCAGAACCGTCGCTTCATATCGGGCGTCAGGCGCCTGCGCCGCTTCGTCGACAGCGGCGCGATCGGCGAACTCACCGGCATCCATTGCGACTTCTTCCTGGCGCCGCACTTCGGCGGCTTCCGCGAAGAGATGGACAACGTCCTGCTTCTCGACATGGCGATCCACACCTTCGATGCGGCGCGCTACGTCGCCGACAGAAAGCCGCTCGCCGTCTATTGCGTCGAGCGCAATCCGAAGGGTTCGTGGTACCGGCACGGCGCCGCAGCCAATGCCATTTTCGAATTTTCCGACGACATCGTCTTCACCTACCGCGGCTCCTGGTGCGCCGAGGGCGAGCGCACCAGCTGGGAAAGCCAATGGCGTCTCGTCGGCTCGAAGGGAATGCTCACCTGGGATGGCGAGGAGAGTTTCAAGGCGGCTGTCGCCGGCGAAGAGCCCGGCCTTTTGCATGGCTCTGCTGCCATAAACGTTCCCGGTCCGGAACATGACGAGGAGACCCATGGCCACGCCAGCGTCATCGCCGACTTCATCGCGGCGATCGGCACCGGCAGACGGCCCGAGACGGTCAATTCCGACAATATCAGAAGCCTTGCCATGGTCTTCGGCGCAATCGAAAGCGCCAAGACGGGCAAGCGAGTCGAAATTTCAGCATAGGATCAAGTGACGTGAGCAACCCTGCAAAATCCATTCGCATCGGCACCATGGTCAGCGGCAACAACGGCGATGCCGCTACCCGCATCGGCGAGATCGCCGATATGGGCTTCGAAAGCTTTGAGCCCTTCTTCTGGCAAACGACCAAGGGCCAGGACCTTGCCGAGCTCGGCAAGCGCTGCCTCGATGCGATCGGCGACCGCGACATCACCATCTCGACGCTCGGCATGTTCGGCAACCCGTTGGAAGAAACCGCAATCGACCTCGAAACGCTGGAGGGCTGGAAGCACTGCATCGACAATGCCCATCACTTCGGCGCCACCTGCGTTGCCGGCTTCACCGGCCGCATCCGCGGCAAGCCGCTGACCGACAGCCTGCCGCGCTACAAGCAGGTCTGGAGCGAGCTTGCCAAGCGGGCGGTCGACAAGGGCATCAAGATCGCCTTCGAGAATTGCGCTATGGACGGCAATTGGGCAAGCGGCGACTGGAACATCGCGCACAATCCAGATGCCTGGGAACTGATGTTCAACGAGACCCCGGATGATAATATTGGTCTGGAATGGGAGCCGTGCCATCAGATGGTCTATCTGATCGATCCTTTGCCGCAGATCCGCAAATGGGCGCACAAATTCTTCCACGTCCACGGCAAGGATGCGACCATCCGCTGGGAGGTCATCAAGGAACACGGCATCTTCGGCAAGGAGAAGTTCGTCTTCATGCGCACGCCGGGCTTCGGCGACAGCAACTGGACCGACATTATTTCAGAACTGCGCCTTGCCGGCTGGTCTGGCTCGATCGACATCGAAGGCTGGCACGACCCGGTCTATCGCGACGCGCTTGAAATGACTGGTCAGGTTCACGGTCTCAACTATCTGAAGAAGTGCCGGGGCGGAGATTTCGTTGTTGATCCCTGATCGACCGCCTAAGCTAGGGCCATCGGGCTGGGAGGCCCGGCGGCGCCACGCCTGACTAACTTGGTTTTTTCGCGGCGCAGCCGCTTTTTTGGGAGGAAAGCATGAAAAGAATTGCAAGACTTGCGCTGGCACTCGGCACGGCGATGCTGATGACATCGGTCGGCCATGCCGAACAGAAGACCTTCAAGATCTGGTGGTTCGAGGAGCCGACCACGGCTCAGGGCATTGTCTGGAAGAAAGCGCTCGAGGAGTTCAAGACGAAACATCCAGACATCAACGTCAGCTTCGAGCAGAAGACCTTTCAGCAGTTGCAGGCCTCAGGCGGCATGATCCTCAATTCCGATCAGGCCCCCGACGTGCTCGAGTACAACAAGGGCAATGCGACCGCTGGCTTGGTTGCAAGCCAGGGATTGCTGACCAATCTGGATGACTATGTGAAGAAGGAAGGCTGGGACAAGATCCTTAACGAAGGAGATTTTGTCCTTAGCCGTTATGACGAAAAGGGCATCTATGGCTCCGGCCCTGTTTGGGGCGTTTCGGTCTTCGGCGAATATGTCTCGTGTTTCTACAATATCGACATGTTCGAAAAGGCAGGTCTCAAGCCGCCGACGACGCTCGAAGAGTGGGTCGCTGACATGGAAGCCTTCAAGCAGAAGGGTCTCACGCCTCTCGCGCTCGGGGCGATCGACACCAGTGGCCAGCACTTGCTAGCCTCTCTAGCCTATACCAAGGCCGATGACGCCTGGGTGCAGAATTATCAGGGCTTGAAGGCTCCCCTCGACGGCGCGCCCTACCTCTATGCGGCGCAAACATTGCTCGACTGGGTCAAAAAGGGCTACATCAACAAGGACTCCACGGGCATGAAGGACCCGGACGCGGCTCTGCTCTTCACCTCCGGCAAGGCGCCGATGTACGTCTCGGGCACTTGGAATCTCGGCACCTTCGCCTCGACCATCAAGGACTTCAAGTGGGGTCAGTTCGTCATTCCGACGCCGAAATATTCGGTCGGCTCGACAGGCAATCTCTGGGTCGTTCCCAAGGGTAGCAAGAATCCCGATCTCGCCGCCGAGTGGATCAGCCTGACCTTGTCGCCGAAATATCAAGCTGAACTCGGCAATGCCGGCGGCGTGCCGATCGCCGCTGATCTTTCGGTCATCACCAACCCCATTGGTAAGAACGCCGCAGCGGTTTTCAAGCAGATCTCTGACAAAAACGGCCTGGGTTTCTATCCTGACTGGCCGGTTCCCGGCTACTACGACGTGCTCAACCAGAAGGACACCGGTCTCTTCCAGGGCAGTCTTACTGCGGAGCAGTTCGTCGAACAGATCAAGCAGGTTTACGACGACACGCAGGAAAATCAGTAGCGCGACCTTGAACGCTGGGCTGCGCCTAAGGCGCGACCCAGCGGGCGAGGCTGAAGGATGAATGATATGGCCATATCCAGCCAGCGATCGAGCGACGGTTCACGAAGCTATAGCCTCTATCTCATTCCGGGGACGATCGGCTTCATTCTGATCGTACTCATACCGCAACTTGCGAATCTCGGGCTGAGCTTCACGGCATGGAAAGGCGTCGGCACGCCACGACCAGTCGGCCTGCAGAACTATCATCGCTTGCTGACGGATGATCAATTTTGGGGATCGATGTATCACACGCTGCTGTTCATCGTTTCGATGACCGTGATACCGGTGTGCATCGGCCTGGTCCTGGCCGCTCTGCTATTCGACTATGTCAGGGACCAATTCGGTGAATGGGTCTCGAGCTTTTTCAGGGCCGGCTTTTACCTACCGCAGATTCTGCCCGTAACGGTCGCGGGCGTCCTCTGGGGCTGGATCCTCAATCCCGTCGGTGTCATCAACATTACGCTAAAGGCCATCGGCCTTGATAATCTCGCTCAGAACTGGATCGGCGATGCGACATACGCACTTGCTGCCGTCTCGCTCGTTATTGTCTGGATACAGCTCGGCTACTGTCTGGTGGTTTTCATGGCCGGTCTTTCGCGCATCGACCCTTCGCTCTACGAGGCTGCCGAGCTCGATGGGGCAAACTGGTGGAGCCGGCTGGTGACGATCACTATTCCACTTCTGGCGCCGGAGATTTTCGTCGTTGTGCTGACCACGCTGATCGCAGCGCTTAAAGTCTTTGCGCCAATCTTTGTCATCACCGCCGGCGGCCCCGATAATGCCACCCTCGTGCCATCCTATCTGACTTACTACCACTTCTTCACAACACAGCGCGTCGGCTATGCCGCAGCCATCGCGGTCGTGCAAACGACTCTGACGATCGCTTTGGCTGTCATTTTCCTACGCTTCCAGAGCCAGCAGGAGTCGAAGGAGTAGATCATGGCTTACTCAGTTCTCAGCGATGATACGACCAAGGCAAAGGCAGTGGCAGCCGATCGCGCGCGACGCGATCCCATGCGGTGGGTGGTGCTGGCCATCCTTATTCTACTCCTCGCCTTTACGCTCTTTCCCTTTTTCCTTGCTCTGCTCAACGCCGTCAAGGCGAGTGCCGAATACGCGGTAGGCGGACCGCTTTCGATTCCCCGGTCGATCGATCTCACGGCGATCGAGAAATTCTGGACCGTGTCTGATTTCAGCCGCAAGCTGCTCAATAGCGTGGTGATCAGTCTCGCTGTGTCGGTGTTAGGGGTACTGATAAGCCTGTTCAACGCCTATGCGATTGGGGTCGGCAAGGTGCCGGGTTCGCGCGTGATTTTGGTGGTCTTTCTTCTGGGCATTATGGTGCCGCAGGAATCTATCATCTACCCACTTTACTACATGGCGAAAGCGAGCGGTCTCTACGATACGCAGCTTTCCGTGATCATTATTTTCGCGGTCCTGCAAAGCGCGTTCGGGACTTACCTGCTCTCGACCGTGCTGAGTACCTTTCCCAAGGAAATCCTCGAAGCGGCCGAGATGGATGGTTCGACCCACTGGAAAACGCTGTGGTTCGTCATCGTCCCAGTACTGCGGCCGACGCTCATGGTCCTGGGCACCTTCTTTTTCATCTGGACTTGGAACGAATTCTTGATCCCGCTCGTCATGCTGGTGTCCAACAACAACCAGACGGTCTCGGTCGCCATGGGCCTCACCCGCGGTCAGAATATGTCGGACCCGGTGCTGCAGGCCTCGGCGGCTTTCCTGGGTATCATACCAACCGTGATCTTCTTCTTGATCTTCCAGCGCACGTTAACGCGCGGCATCGCCGCCGGAGCAGTCAAATGACAACGTTTTTCACCCTTGGCCATCTCATCGGCCCCACTTGGGGACCAGCAAGGTTTTCGGCATGAGCCAGGACATCCAGATCGAACTCTCGGGCATCGAGAAGCACTACGGCGCCTTTCATGCGCTTAAGAATGTCAACCTTTCAATTCCCAAGGGCACGTTCGTCGCGCTGGTCGGCCCGTCCGGATGCGGCAAGTCCACGTTGCTCCGCTCGCTTGCCGGGCTGGAAAAAATTACCGGCGGCACGCTGAAGATTGCCGGCGAGGTGATGAACGACGTCCCGCCGCGGGAGCGCAATATCGCCATGGTTTTTCAGAGTTACGCGCTGTATCCGCATATGACGGTGGAACAGAACCTGACCTATTCGCTGAAAATGCACGGCGTCCCCAAGGCTGAGGCAAAGCGGAAAGCCGAGGAAGTCGCGGTCATCACCGGTCTTTCCCGGCTGCTCGACCGTTATCCGCGCCAGCTTTCGGGAGGCCAACGGCAGCGTGTAGCCATGGGCCGCGCCATTATCCGCAACCCCCAGGCCTTCCTGTTCGACGAGCCGCTTTCCAATCTTGATGCAGCGCTACGCGTCTCGATGCGCAAGGAAATCCGCGCCCTGCACGACCGGCTGGGCGCCACCTCGGTGTATGTTACCCATGACCAGATCGAAGCGATGACGATGGCCGACCATGTGGTGGTGATGCGCGACGGCATCATCGAACAGCAAGGCGCGCCGCTTGATCTCTATGACCGGCCGGCGAACCGGTTCGTCGCCGGTTTCATCGGTTCGCCAGCGATGAATTTCATTCCCGCGATTGCCGCGGAAGACAGCAAGAGCCTTATCCTGGATTTCGGCGCGGTGAAGCAGACGCTTGCAATCAACCGCACCATCGAGCCTGGGCGTAAGCTCATCGCCGGCATCCGGCCGGAACATATCGGCGTCGTCGAGCCCGGGCATGGCAGCTTCGACGTGCCGATCGCCTTCGTCGAATCGACCGGCTCGTCGACTTTCATCGTCGCGGAGACCCAGCCGGAATTGACGATCGTCGAGACGCGCCGCGACAGGGTCAAGGCGGGAGAGATGATCGGACTTTCGGTCGATCCGGACCAGATCCATCTCTTCGACGCGTCGACGGACCACGTCATCTAACGACACCAGCGCGCCGGCTTGGCAATGTCATAAATCGAACGCAGTGACGCCGTCGAGCCAGATCTCGAAGCCATCACCGGCGACTGGCTGCGCTCGAGCCGAGGATCGGCTGGCGGCCTCCCGGTCGAGCTTCGATCGGCTCGCAAGAAAAACAGATCCTGCACATTCATCGATGTTGACAATGGCGAGCAATCGATATTGTCTTGTAAAGCGCTTTACTAAACCGCTTTACAACAGGTCCAGTCAATGGCCAAGGGAACGACACCAAGCTTGAAGGATGTTGCGGCGGCTGCCGGGGTGTCGGTCACGACAGTGTCTCGTTTCGTCAACGGAAGCCTCGACCTTCCCTTTCAGACCAAGAAGCGCATCGAGGATGCGATCAAGACGCTGAACTACCGGCCGAACCCGCATGCCCGCCGGTTAAGCAGGGGGCGCTCGGACACGATCGGCCTCGTCGTGCCCGATATCGCCAATCCCTTCTTCGCGACCCTGGTCGCCGCCGTCGAACAGGCGGCCGATGAAAAGAAGCTCGCGGTCTCATTGCACGCGACGCTCAACCGGCCGGGGCGCGAGATCGAATATCTGCAGCTGATCGAACGCAATCACGTCGACGGCCTGATCTTCGTCACCAACCACCCCGATGATGGCGCGCTTGCCGCGCTGATCAACGGCACCGGCAAGGTCATCATCGTCGACGAGGACATTCCCGATTCGAAGGCGCCGAAGCTGTTCTGCGACAATGAGCAGGGCGGTTATCTCGCCGGCCAGCATCTGGCCGAGCAAGGCCATCGCCATGTCCTCTTCATCGGCGGCGACGAGCGCATGATCAGCGCCCGCAGGCGTTATGACGGCCTGCTGAAGGCGCTCAGAGAACAATATGGCGACGAAGCCCGGGCCGATCGTTATGCCGGCGAATACACGATCGAATACGGCCGCGCGGCGGCACTCGACTATCTCTCCGGGGACCGAAAGGCGACGGCGATCTTCGCCAGCTCCGACGAGATCGCCATCGGGCTGGTCGAGGTCTTCAGAAGCCGAGGCGTCTCGATTCCTGATGACATCTCGGTCATCGGCTTCGACGACGTCGGTCCGCTTCATCTTTTTGCACCGCCGCTGACGGCCATCCGTCAGCCGGTGCGCCAGATCGGAAGGCGATCGTTGGAGCTGCTTCTGGAAACCAATTGGCACGAGTGGAAACCATCCGCTTCGGAGGAACTGGTGCCCGTCGAAATCGTGGTGCGGAACTCCGTTGCGCCGCCTGCGAAATAACAATCAGCAACGTCAAAAAACCAAAAGAGGATGAGAACATGACACTGAATTTGACAAGACGAACGATGATCGCAGCCGCCGGCTTCACGGCATTGACCTTCATCGGCCTGGCCAGCGCTGCGGCACAGGAAAAGAAGACGGTCGCACTGGTGCAGATCAACCAGCAGGCGCTTTTTTTCAATCAGATGAATGAGGGCGCCCAGAAGGCGGCCGATGCCGCCGGCGTCAAGCTGGTGATCTTCAACGCCAACAACGAGACGACGGCGCAAAACAGCGCGATCGAAACCTACGTCCAGGAAAAGGTCTCCGGCCTTGCCGTCGTGGCAATCGACGTCAACGGCATCATGCCGGCGGTCAAGCAGGCGGCCGATGCCGGCATTCCCGTCGTCGCCATCGACGCCATCCTGCCGGACGGTCCGCAGAAGGCGCAGATTGGCGTGGACAATGCCGCGGCCGGCGCCGATATGGGCAAATACTTCCTCGACTACGTCAAGGCGAACATGGGCGGCAAGGCCAAGCTCGGCGTTGTCGGCGCACTCAACTCGTTCATCCAGAACATCCGCCAGGATGGCTTCGAGAAGACCCTGAAAGGCGTCGACGGCATTGAAATGGCCGGCGTCGTCGACGGGCAGAACATCCAGGACAACGCTCTTGCGGCGGCTGAAAACCTGATCACCGCCAATCCTGATCTGACCGCGATCTACGCCACCGGCGAGCCGGCCCTGATGGGGGCGATCGCCGCCGTCCAGAGCCAGGGCAAGCAGGATAAGATCAAGGTGTTCGGCTGGGATCTGACGGCCGAAGCCATTGCCGGCATCGATGCCGGCTTCGTCGTCGCCGTCGTCCAGCAGGATCCCGCCGCAATGGGCGCCGCCGCCGTCGACGCGCTGGTCAAGGCCTCGGCCGGCGAAGCCGTCACCAAGACGATCTCGGTGCCGATCACCATCGTGACTAAGGAGAATGTCGAGCCGTACCGGGCTGTCTTCAAATGATCGCGAGCGGACAGCGCGACATCGCTGCCGCCGGTTCCGGAGGGGTCGCATCCTCCGGAACCGGAACATCCGGCGGCACCCGATCCGACCCGCGCATCTCGCTGCGCGGTATCCGCAAGTCGTTCGGCTCGCACCAGGCCCTGCGCGGCGTCGATCTCGACATCTTCCCTGGCGAATGCCTGGGGCTCGTCGGCGACAACGCCGCCGGCAAATCGACGCTGACGAAAATCATCTCGGGAACCTACATTCCGGATGCCGGCACGATCACCATGGAGGGCGAAGAGGTTCGCTTCTCCGGCCCCGCGGATGCGCGTGGGCGTAACATCGAAATGGTGTTCCAGGACCTCAGCCTCTGCGATCATATCGATGTCGTCGGCAATCTCTTCCTCGGCCGCGAACTCAGCCGCGGGCCGTTTCTCGACACCAGGACGATGCTGTCCGAGGCCCGCAAGATGCTGGATTCGCTTGAGATCCGCATCCCGAGGCTGACCGGCAAGGTCGCCCAGCTCTCCGGCGGGCAGCGTCAGGCGATCGCCATTGCACGCGCTGCCTCCTTCAAGCCGAAGGTGCTGATCATGGACGAGCCGACGTCGGCGCTTGCCGTGGCCGAGGTCGAGGCGGTTCTGGCCCTGATCAACCGCGTCAAGGCAAATGGGGTTTCGGTGATCCTCATTACCCACCGGCTGCAGGACCTCTTCCGGGTCTGCGACCGTATCGCGGTGATGTATGAGGGCACGAAGGTGGCCGAACGGCAGATCGGCAGCACCAACCTCGAGGATCTCGTCAGGCTGATCGTCGGTGAAGGAGCCAGACAATGACGGCTTATACGGAACGCGGCCACGGCTCGCGCGTCGCCGATTTCTTCGGTGAACACGCACAGGTCCTGTCGATCGCCATCTTCTTCCTGGCCTGCATGATCTTCTTCTCGATCGGCAGCGAAACCTTCTTCACGCTCGGCAACATCCTGAACATCGTGCGCCAGGCAGCCCCCATCCTGATTGTCGCCATCGCCATGACCTTCGTCATCATCACCGGCGGCATCGATCTGTCGGTCGGCTCGCAGGTCGCCCTCGTCAATGCAGTCGCGGCGATCGTCATGGCGATGGGTATTCCCTGGCCGTCGGTCGTCATCGGCATGATCGTGCTCGGCGGCTTCATGGGGCTGGTCCAGGGCTGGTTTACCGCCTATCAGGGCATCCCGGCCTTCATCGTCACGCTTGCCGGCCTCTCAATCCTGCGCGGTCTGGCGCTCTATCTGACCCAGGGCTATTCCATTCCGATCAAGGATGCGCCGGGCTTCTTCGCGCTCGGCCGGGGCGAAATTCTGAGCTTCCCGATCCCGGCGGTCATCGCCATCGCCATCGCCATTCTCGGCTACGTCGTCATCACCGCGACCAAATATGGCCGGCAGGTCGTGGCGGTCGGCTCCAATGCGGAAGCCGCGCGGCGTGTCGGCATGCCGGCCAAATGGATCATCGCCTCAGTCTATATCATCTCCGGCATCGCCTGCGCCGTCGCCGGCCTGCTGATCGCCGCTCGTCTCGGCTCCGGCTCTTCCAATGCCGCCGTCGGTTTCGAGCTGCAGGTGATTGCGGCCGTGGTGCTCGGCGGAACGTCGCTGATGGGCGGACGCGGCACCATCCTCGGCACCGTGCTCGGCACGCTGACGATCGCCGTCATCGGCAACGGCCTGATCCTGATGCACATATCGCCTTTCTTCACCCAGATCGTCACCGGCGCCATCATCCTCGTCGCCATCTGGCTGAACACGCGCATCTTCACGGCCAATTTCCATTTCCGGCTGGGCAGGAAAGGATGAAGCAATGAACGAGCCGACAACAGAAAGCCTGTCCGAAGCGCATGTCCGGTCGGGCAAGGTGATGACGGTCACCGGTCCAATTTCGGCGGACGCGCTCGGCGTGACGCTGATGCACGAGCATATCCTCAACGACTGCCGCTGCTGGTGGCATGCGCCGAAGACGCCGGAGCGGCAATATCTTGCCGAAAGCTTCGTCTGCATGGAGATCCTCGGCGAACTCCGGCAGGACCCTTTTGTCAACAAGCATAATATCACGCTCGACGACGAACATCTGGCGATCGCCGAGCTCAAGGACTTCGTAACAGAAGGTGGCCGCACGGTGGTGGAGCCGACCTGCAAGGGCATCGGCCGCGATCCCCAAGCGCTCCAGCGCATCGCAAAAGCATCCGGTCTCAACATCGTGATGGGGGCGGGTTATTACCTCGGCTCCTCACATCCGGAAGGCGTCGCGGCAATGAGCGTCGATGACATCGCACGCGAAATTATCCGCGAGGCGAGGGACGGCGTCGACGACACCGGCGTCAGGATCGGCCTGATCGGCGAGATCGGCGTCTCCGCGGATTTCACCGCCGAGGAGGAGAAGTCGCTGCGCGGTGCGGCACGCGCACAGGTGCTGACCGGGCTTCCGCTGATGGTGCATCTGCCGGGCTGGCTCCGTCTCGGCCACCGCGTGCTCGACGTGGTGGCGGAGGAGGGGGCGGATCTCCGCCACACCGTGCTTTGCCACATGAACCCGTCGCATGACGACATTGCCTATCAGAGCGAGTTGGCGGAGCGTGGCGCCTTCATCGAATACGATATGATCGGCATGGATTTCTTCTATGCCGATCAGCAGGTGCAGTGCCCGAGCGACGAGGAGGCAGCGCGCGCCATCGTCCGTCTCGTCGAGGCCGGTTATCTCGACCGTATTCTTCTGTCGCACGACGTGTTTCTGAAAATGATGCTGACGCATTACGGCGGTAACGGCTACGCCTATATCCTTCGCCACTTCCTTCCCCGTCTCCAGCGGCACGGCCTCGACAGGACGGTTCTCGACGAGATGATGCGCAGCAATCCGCGCCGCGTCTTTTGTGCCGGGACCTAAAGCGCGTCGCGCTTTAGGTCTTCGTTTTACGCATGTCGTTATCGCAAAACCGCTGCACACTTTTGCGCGACATGCTTTAGCTCCATCCATTCAATCGATCACAGGTAAACGCAGACCATGACCAAGAAAATCCTCCTTGTCGGCGAAAGTTGGGTCAGCTCCGCCACCCACTACAAAGGCTTCGACCAGTTCGGCAGCGTCACCTTTCATCTCGGCGCCGAACCGCTGGTCAAGGCGCTCGCCGGCAGCGTCTTCGAGCTCACCTATATGCCGGCGCATGAGGCAGTGGAGAAATTCCCTTTCGATATAGCTGGGCTCGATGCCTACGACGCCATCATTCTCTCCGATATCGGCGCCAATTCGCTGCTGCTGCCGCCGGATGTGTGGCTGCATTCGCGCACGGTGCCGAACCGGCTGAAGCTTCTGAAGGCGTGGGTGGAGAAGGGCGGCGGCCTGCTGATGGTCGGTGGATACTTCTCCTTCCAGGGCATCGACGGCAAGGCACGCTGGCGGCGCACGCCTGTCGAAGACACGCTGCCCGTCACCTGCCTGCCTTATGACGACCGCGTCGAAATTCCCGAAGGAACCGTTGCCGAGGTAGTAAAGCCGAAGCATCCGACGATGCGGGGCCTCGAAGTCGCCTGGCCGGTGCTTCTCGGCGTTAACGAGGTCGAAGTGCGAGACCGTGCCGATGTCGAGATCGTTGCGCGCCTGCCTCAGAATCAGGGCGGCCATCCTCTGCTCGTCGTCGGCACGCACGGCACCGGGCGGACGGCGGCCTGGACGTCGGATATCGGCCCGCACTGGCTCTCGCCCGCTTTCTGCGAATGGGAAGGTTATGGCCGGCTCTGGAAGAACATTCTCGGCTGGCTCACCGAAAAGCAGGCGTGATGTCAGCGCCGGGCAGGAATTGGAAAGGGAATGACATGCAGGAAATTTCGGACAGGCCGTCCAACGCCATCAGGGATATCTTCGGCAGGGACAAGGTTCTGATCGGCATGATCCATTGCCCGGCCTTTCCGGGCGCGCCGCGCTACCGGGAGGCTGCGATGGATGCGATCTACGACGCCTGCATGCGCGACGCCGAAGCCTGCGTGGAAGGCGGACTGCATGGGCTGATCATCGAAAATCACGGCGACGTGCCGTTCTCGAAGCCCGAGGATATCGGCCCCGAGACGACGGGTTTCATGTCCGTCGTCACCGACCGGATCGCGCGTGCCGCCGGCATTCCGCTCGGCGTCAACGTGCTGGCCAACGCGCCTATCCCGGCTTTCGCCATTGCCATGGCCGGTGGCGCCCAATTCATCCGCGTCAACCAATGGGCCAATGCCTATGTCGCCAATGAAGGCTTCATGGAGGGCAGGGCTGCCGAAGCCATGCGCTACCGCTCGCTGCTGAGAGCCGAGCACATCAAGGTCTTTGCCGACAGCCACGTCAAGCATGGCAGCCACGCCATCGTTGCCGACCGCTCGATCCAGGAACTGACGCGCGATCTCGCCTTCTTCGATGCCGACGGCGTCATCGCCACCGGCCAGCGGACCGGCAATTCGGCAACGATGGAGGAGATCGAGGAGATCGGTGCGGCGACGCACCTGCCGCTGCTCGTCGGCTCCGGCGTCAACAAGGACAATATCGTCGATATTCTGAGCCGCACCAACGGGGTCATTGTCGCCTCTTCGTTGAAGCAAGGCGGCGTCTGGTGGAACCCTGTCGACATCGAGCGGGTGCGCGCCTTCCGGGCGGCGGCCGAACCGGGACTGGAGGGCTGAGCATGGCGGCAGAAAGCCTTTCAGACCGCATCCTGCGCGAGAACAACGCCGTCTTCGGCACGATGCTCAGCCACCGCTTCGTCGAGGACGTCAAGAACGACAGGCTGAGCAAGGCGGCTTTCGAGCGTTATCTCGTCTATGAAGGCGCCTTCGTCGACAGCGCCATCTCGATCTTCGCCTATGCGGCGGCGACAGCCGGAACGATAGCGCAGAAGCGTTGGCTGATCGCGGTTCTCGATGCGCTCGCCAACGAGCAAATCGCCTATTTCGAGCGCACCTTCGCCAGCCGCGGCATCAATCCCTCGTCCTTCGACATCGGCATCGCCGAAGTCGAGGCCTTTCGCACCGGCATGTTGGAGATCGCCCGCCAAGGCGACTTCCTCGACACGGTCGCGGCCATGTTTGCGGCCGAGTGGATGTATTGGACCTGGTCGAAGGAAGCGGCGACCCGTCCAATCAGCGATCCGCTGCTAAAGGAATGGGTCGACCTGCATGTCGATCCGAATTTCGCCGCCCAGGCGCAATGGCTGAAAAATGAACTCGACATGACAGGAGAAACGCTGGAAGAGAATGAAAAAGCGCGGCTCAGCGCGATCTTCGGCCGGGCGATGCAGCTCGAGATCGATTTTCACGATGCGCCTTACCTCTAGAGCAATTCCAGGAAAAGTGCGAAGCGGCTTTGCCGGAATTGCGTAAAAACAAAAGGTTAGAACGATTCTGCGCTTTCATGAAAAGCTGAACCGCTCTAAGCCTCACCTTGCGAAAGCGGATGCATGCGCGCCTACATAATCGGTAACGTCGCCATCGACGAAACCATCGCCGTCTCCGAACTTCCCGTCATCGGCGCCTCCATCCTCGGCAATGCCGGGGGGAGCGATCTCGGCGGCAAGGGCACGAACCAGGCGGTCGTCATGGCCCGCTGCGGCGTTCCGACAACGCTGGTGGCGCCGGTCGGCAGGGATGCGAGGGCCGATACCATTCGCCATTACCTCGCGGACGAACCGCTTCAAAGCGAACTGATCGAAATGGAAAATGCATCGAGCGACGTCTCGATCATCTTCCGGCTGCCGGGCGGCGAGAATGCCATCGTCACGACGACGGAATCGGCGCAAAGCCTGTCCCTCTCCCATGTCAGGCGGACGCTGTCGGCGGCCGGTAGCGGCGATTTCATGATGCTGCAGGGCAATCTGTCCGACCGGACGACCCGCGACATTCTCGAGCATGCAAGAGCGATCGGCATGGTCACCGCTTTCAATCCCTCGCCGGTGCGCTCCTATTTCTCCGATCTCTGGGATCTGATCGACATCGCCTTCCTCAACAAGGGCGAGGCGCAGGCCCTGACGGGAACGACGGGTAGGGACGCTGCCGAATATCTCCTGAGCCGCGGCCTGCGTGAAATCGTCCTGACGCTGGGCGGCGACGGCGCGACGCTGGTGAACAGGCACGATAGCATCGAAGTGCCCGCCCAGGTCTGCGATGTTGTGGATACAACGGGCGCAGGCGATACCTTCATGGCCGCGGCACTTGCATCCTGCGCGCTGCGCGGGCAGCGGCTGGACAGGCTAGCCATCGAACACGCAGTTGCAGCCGCGGCCATCACCGTCTCAAGACATGGAACAAGAAAGGCGTTTCCGACCATTTCCGAGCTTGAAGCGATCCTGAGATCATCCGCTCGGCGTGGGCGAGCTTCATAAAACCATCATCGGCCTCTGCGAAGGGATGGGCTCCTCGCGATTCACTCCGTCATATCAGCAGCATCCGGACTTTTATCATGACATCTTCCCCGATTTCCGCGCGTCTCTCCCCGACCGCCTCGTCCCGCCTCGTTGTGCTTGCCGAAGCGGTATTGAAGGCCGGCGAAACCGCCCGCGGCTCGCTGCGGCGGCGCACATCCCAGGAAATGCTCGCCAAGGCGCCGCGCGACTATCAGACCGAAATTGATCTCGCCGTCGAGCGGATCATCGTCGACGAGATGACGAAGGCCTTCCCGGACTACGCCATCCAGGGCGAGGAAGCCGTCGGCAACCGCACGGCGGGTCCGGAAACGCCGATCATCTATATTGACCCGATCGACGGCACGACCAATTACGCCTGGGGCGTTCCGCATTTTGGCATGACGATCTCGATCGTCGAAAGCGGCAGGCTCGTCATGGGCGTCGTCTATGACGCCATGCAGGACGAGCTGTTCAGCGCCGAGATCGGTGGCGGCGCCTATCTGAACGGCGAGCGTATCCACTGCGCCGATGTCGGCGACGTCGAGAACGTGCTTGTCGGCGCCGGGCTGCCGATCCCCGGCCAGGTCACGGCGGTTGCGGAAGAGACCTATTTCGAGGCCATCAAACGCCTGATGGCGAATACGGCGGGTGTGCGCCGCCTCGGCTCGGCGGCCCTGTCGATCGCCTATGTCGCCTGCGGCCGGCTGGACGGATTCTTCGAGGACGGGCTCGCGATCCATGATTTCGGCGCCTCGGCTCTGATGGTCGAAGAGGCGGGCGGCATCGTCACCCGTTTTTCCGGCGCTAAGGTTGTCGGAAAGAGCGACATCCTGGCTGCCAGCAAGGCGCTGCATCCCTGGCTGCTGGAAGGCTTCCAGATCAGGACGTGAACCGATGCATTCCGGCGCAATTATCCCGGTTTCGCATAGGCGAATGCCGCGCCAACAACTGTGTTGGCGCGGTACTAGAGGACGATGCCTATGGGCGGATTTCGGATGACATCATGCTGTACCCTTTGATTTCAACGCTGAACCCGGACGACTCGAGCATGATGCCGAAAAGTGCGCGCGGTTTTCGCACGACATCATGCTCTATTTATTTGATTTAGATGCTGATTCAGATTTTAAGCCGAGCCGGCCTAAAATCATCAGCATCTAAGCAGCCAATGCTTCGTCATCGTCAGCGAACATCCGGGTCAAGCTCAGGAAGCAAATCATCCCAGACTGGTGAGTGATAATTCCTTCACAGTATGAGCGGTCCGGCGAACTGACAATCTCTGGAGCCTGTTGCAGATCATCGGCGTTGATCGAAAGCATATCGGTGACCTGATCCACCATAAGGCCGATCGGTTTGCCGTGAACTTCGGCGACCACGATTGCGCTGCGTTCGGTCGCTTCCGACGAAGGCATCCCCAGCTTGCGACATAAGTCGATGGTGGGAATGACGACGCCTCGCAAGTTAATGATGCCGACCATTTCCGGCGGCGCGTGCGGGATCGGCGTCGAAGCTGCCCATCCACGGATCTCTCGAATGGAGGTGGTTTCGATACAGAAGCTCTGACCATGTAATTGGAATGCAATGATTTCGAGAGACGTGCGTCCATCGCGATTTTTGGATATCGACGCCATCAAAACTCCTCCCAGCTGTCGCCGCCTTTGAGCGCCACATTGCCGCTGAATGCTCGGGCAACCTTCGCCGTCATCTGACGGGCTGGCGACGGCATAGCCCGCAAATGCCGGTCGGCTGCAACCGGGACGGCGCGAGGTGCACCGGCACCTGTCCCGATGTTGAACTGACCGAGGAGATCGAAGAGTTGATCTGCTTCCTTGGCAAGGCTATGCGCCGCGGCCGTCGTCTCCTCGACCATGGCGGCATTTTGCTGTGTGCCCTGGTCCATCGTATTGACGGCAGTGTTGATTTCCTTGAGACCCGTTGCCTGCTCTTTGGAGGCTTCGACGATGGCGCCGACATTACCGTTCACCTGGACGACCTGGGTCACGATTTCCTGCAATGCCTTGCCGGTGTTACCAACCAATGTGACACCGCTTTTGACGTGTTCGTTCGAGGCGTTGATCAGCTCCTTGATCTCCTTTGCTGCCTTGGCCGATCGCTGGGCGAGTTCGCGAACTTCCTGAGCGACGACGGCGAAGCCCTTGCCAGCGTCGCCGGCCCGGGCCGCTTCAACACCGGCATTGAGCGCCAGAAGATTCGTCTGGAAGGCGATTTCGTCGATCACGCCGATAATGTTGGCGATCTCGCCGGCGGACTTTTCGATCTTGCCCATCGCGTCCACGGCTTGACTGACAATGTTGCCGGAATTCTCCGCATTCTCCTTGGTCTTGCGAACAAGCTGCCCTGCTTCTTGGGCGCGGGAACTGGAATCAGCGACGGTGGTTGTGATCTCCTCCAGCGCTGCGGCCGTCTCCTCGACGGAAGCAGCCTGCTGCTCGGTACGCTTGGACAGATCGTTCGAGGCGGATTGTATTTGTTGCGATGCCGCAGCGATGGCGCCAGCGTTCTGCGAGATTGTCTGCAATGTAACGCGAAGCTTCGATGAAGCGTCGTTAAAATCGGCGCGCAGTTTCTCCAAGGCGGGCAGGAAGGGCATGGCGATGGTCTGCATCAGATCGCCCTCCGACAAAGCCTTTAGCGCTCCCGCGAGCTGGTCGACATTTCCGACGCGCGTGGTGACATCGGTCGCAAATTTGACGACCTTGAAAACTTTGCCGTTCATGTCGAAGATCGGATTGTATGATGCCTGGATATGGACCTTCTTGCCGCCCTTGCCGATGCGCAAGAACTCATCCGCAACAAATTCTCCCGCGGCAAGCTTCGTCCAGAACCGACGATAATCTTCACTGTTGCTATAGCTTGGCTCACAGAACATCGAGTGATGTTTGCCCTGGATTTCCGCCAGCTCGTAGCCGAGTGTCGTCAGGAAATTCTCATTTGCGGTGAGAATATCGCCTTTCGGAGTGAACTCGATGACTGCCTGGGCGCGCGAGATGGCGTTCAGCTTACCGCTATCTTCGGCCGCCTTGAGCTTCTGCGCGGTGATATCGGTCGCGAATTTGACGACCTTATACGGCTTGCCCCCGCGAATGACCGGGTTGTAGGAGGCCTCGATCCAGACCTCCGTGCCGCCCTTGCCGATGCGCTTATATTGCCGTTGATCGAACTGGCCGCGCGCTAGTTTTGCCCAGAAGTCTTTATAGTCGGAGCTGGCTGCCTCAGCCGGATCGACAAAGAGGCGATGATGTTGACCGACGATTTCGGAAAGCTGATAACCGAGCGCCCGGCAAAAGTTTTCGTTCGCGGTGATGATTGTACCATCCAGCTTGAACTCGATGATCGCCTGAGACTTGCTCATCGCTTCGAGAACGGCCCTTGCGTCGGCGCCTGCGCCAAATCCCAACATTCATTCCTCCATAGTTTCACAATGGCCAATTATCGCAGGCGGGAAGCCATCAAATACCATCACTTTTGATAGGGCCAATTCTTAAATGAAGACATTTATAATATGTAAATGTCCGAATGCATTCGTGTAAGATTCGCGCATTTCTATTTGAATTGTTTCAGATAATCAAAATGGCGGTGCGCTCCGCACAACCACGGATACATAAAAAGCCTATGGAAAACGCAGAATAAACTTTAACTTTAGTTCGAAACACCGGACCTGGCATCAGATCCACGGCGCGAGCCGGCGCAGTCACCAGCTTGAAGAGCCGCTCATGCCGAATCAAAGGCACGTATTCGACTTGATGCACTCACCGACATACTGCGGCAGGATCTGCAACTCGGAATGGACAAGCTCGTTGTGACGGAAGATAAAAAAGCGGGAGAAGCACGGCTCGACCCTCATCCCGGCCCGGATCCGATCGTCCGGGGCCATCATCGCCTTCAGACGGGTGCCGTCGGCAAGA
Organism: Rhizobium sp. WSM1274; assembly: GCF_025200775.1. Lineage (NCBI taxonomy): Bacteria > Pseudomonadati > Pseudomonadota > Alphaproteobacteria > Hyphomicrobiales > Rhizobiaceae > Rhizobium > Rhizobium sp. WSM1274. The sequence goes on from NZ_CP104142.1 coordinate 147,388, forward strand.
TCGACATCGACCATCTTGTGGGTGCCGAAATCGACGATGCGATGGACTGTCGCGGCATCGACGCGCTCCGAGGAACGGATCGTCAGCGCTTCCGGCCGGGCGGCCAGCGTCACCGGCCCATCCTCGACGGGAACCGCAAGCGGGAACAGCGGATGCTCGCAGACACCGTTTCTAACGCGGCTCTGGACAAAATTCATCGAGCCGATGAAACCGGCGACGAAAGCTGTCTGCGGCTGCCGGTAGATAGTGCTTGGCGGCGCGATCTGTTCGGTGCGTCCGTCGCGCATGACGACGATGCGGTCGGCGAGCGCTAAGGCCTCGTCCTGGCCATGGGTGACGAAGAGCGTGGTGATGCCGAGGCGCTGCTGGATATCGCGCACTTCCTCCCGCAGCCTTTCGCGCAGATGCTGGTCAAGGCTGGCGAAGGGCTCGTCGAGCAGAAGGATCTTCGGCTCGAGCACGAGCGAGCGGGCAAGCGCGACGCGCTGCTGCTGACCGCCGGAGAGCTGAGTCGTCATCCGCCGTCCGTAATCGGCGAGACCGACCAGGGCCAGAGCATCCTCGACACGCTGGCGAATCTCCGCTTTCGGCAGCCGGCGGAGCTTCAGGCCGAAGGCGATGTTGTTGAAGACATCCATGTGCGTCCAGAGCGCATGGCTCTGAAACACCATGCCGGTCGGGCGCCGCTCGGGCGGCAGCGCCGTCACATCCTTCGCATCGATGCGGATCGTTCCGCCGCTCGGGCGCTCGAAACCGCCGATCATTCTGAGAAGCGTCGACTTGCCGGAACCGGATGGGCCGAGCAGGCAGACGAGCTCGCCATCGCTCACTTCGAGCGAGAAGTCGCGAACGGCAAAGGTGGTCCCGAACAGCTTCGAAACGCCCTCGATCGAAAGATGTGCCATTCTCAAACCCTTTCCTGATAAGCGATGCCTTAGGCGCCGAAGCCTCTCGCAAAGGCGCCGGTGCCGATCACCCGGCGGGCAAACATCAACGCGATGAAGGACGGCACCCACAGCATGACTGACAGTACGGCACCGTATTGCACGACGATCTGATTGTTGATGAAGCTGATCATCAGCACCGGCATGGTGCGGACTTGAGGCGCGCCGATTAGCCAGGCGCCTTCGGTCTCGTAGAATGTGCCGACGAAGGTCAAAAGCAGTGCAGCTGCGATCGTCGGTGCGGCCTGCGGCAGCGCGATCGACCAGAAGGCGCGCAGCGGCGTGGCACCCGCATCGCGCGCCGCCTCTTCCATGCGCCGGTCGACATTCTGGAAGGCTGCGACCGGAATCCAGATCATCAGCATCAGCGTGCCGACAAGCTGGATCAACACAACGCCCCAGAAGGTGCTGATCAGGCCGAGCTGCAGGAAGATGCCGGCAATGGCGACGAGCAGGCCGAATTTCGGAAAGGCATGCGATGAGAGGAACGACAGGAACAGGATGTTCCTGCCGGGAAAGCGCAGGCGCGCGAAGGCGTAAGCCGCGGGAAGGCAGATGACGGCGGAAAGAACGGTTACCGTCGTCGTCAACCGCAGGCTGAGGAAGAGCGCGTCCCAGACATCCGGACGCGCCAGCGTCTGGCCCCAGAAGCGCAGGCCGAACTGCTGCGGGATCACCGAGGGGTAACGCCAGATCTCGGTGAAGGCCCATGTCCCGACGACGATCAGCGGCAGCGCGATGAACAGCGTCAGCAGGCCGGCGAAGAGCAAGCCGATCCAGTCGAAGCGCAGGCCGAAGCTCGATCTGCCGGCACTCACGGCTGGGCCTCGCGGTTGCGGGCGATCGACCTGATGTAGAGGATGCCGAAGATCAGGCAGAAGCCGAAGGTGATGACGGCCTGGGTCATGGCGTTCAGCGGGTCGTTCATGTCGGCAAAGGTGCGCTGCATGAACGGTCCCATCATCTCCGGCGATGCCGAGCCGAGCACATAGGGCAGGGTGAAGGCAGAGAAGATGCCGAGCACGGCGAAGGACGCGGTCACCAGCAGGGAATTGCCCATGCGCGGCAGGATGATCGAGATGAACACCCGGAGCGGCCTTGCACCGACATCGCGGGCGGCTTCGATGGCGCTGTTCGAGACGGAGGAGAGCCCTGATGTCAGCATCAGCACCGTCAAGGGAAGATTGTCCCAGACGAGGCCGATGACCGGCCCCCACGGCGTCAGGTAGGGCGTACGCAGCTTGGGCAGGCCGATGGCATTCAGCAGCAGGTCGACGGTGCCGTTCGGACCGATGGTGCGGATAAGCGCATAGGCCAGAATGATCGACGGCACGAACATCGGGAAGATCGCGAGAGCCTGCACATAGGCGGCAAGGCGTCCTTGCGAGAACCGGAGGTAAAGCGCGATCGGAAGACCGATCGCCAGAAGCAGAATGCCGCAGACGGCAGTGGTCCAGAGCGTCAGCCACAGATTGCCGAGGCTGTAGCCGTCGGTGAAGAAGAAGCGATAGGAGGCAAGCGAAAACTGCGTCGCGCCGTCGGGGCCTCGAACGAAGATCGTGCCGAAGACCGCCGAAAAGATCGGGAAGACGATCAGCCATGCCAGCAGGAAGACCGGCAGCGCGACGAGGAGGAGCCCGATCGAGCTCCCCCTGTTGATGAACGGGTGACGGCGCAGAACCGCCGGCGCAGTGTCAGTGGACATCAGGTGCGGCTGATGCCCGGAGCGACATTGCGGTACCAGCCGTCGGCGATCGCCTTTTCCCAATCGCCGCCCGGGAAGGTCGGGATGGTCGACGGAATGACGTCGGCATATTTCTTGCGGAGGTCGTCGGAAATGTGGTCCCACGAGATGGCGGGGAAGCCGCCGATCTCGGTGATGATCGCTTCTTGCATTTCCTTCGTCAGCATGAATGCGGCCAGCTTCAACGCCGCATCCTTGTTGGCGCCGTTCGAGAACACAATGATGCTGGAGAAGCCGCCGCAAAGGGCAAGATCGGTAAGCTGCACGTGGCCGGTTGTATCAGGCAGCACGCCCTGCGAGATTGCCTGCAGCACCTGGTCCGACCAGACCGGCACCATGGTAACGACGCCCTGGGCGAGCAGCTGGATCGACTGGGTGTTGCCTGATGTATAGGCGCCCTTGTCGTAGAGCGCGGGCGCGAGGTCGTTGAGGATCTTCCAGGCCGGCGTCAGCGTCTCAGTGGCGAAGTCGGCTGTGAAATTATCGATCTTGAACTTCTTCGGATCGCGGCCATTGGCCTCATGGATCGCGCGGCGGACGAAATTTCCGCCTGAACCGCCCTTGTCGGGTCTGTTGTAGATGAACTGGCCCGGATTGGCCTTGATCCATGCGGTGAGCTGATCCCAGCTCTTTGGCGCATCCTTCGGATCGAGCTTGGTCGTGTCGTAGGCGAGAAGCACCTGCGAACCGCGATAGGGAAGGGAGTAGGGGGTATCGAAGGCAAGCGGGTTGATATGGTCGTAGCCTTCGATGTTTTCGGCGGAGAATTTGACCCAGAGCCCGGCATCGATGCCGCCGGACGGCAGGCGCGGATCGAATTGCTCGAAAACGTCAGCCTGCGGATTGGTCTTCGTCTTCAGTGCGGCGAGCGCACGGTCGGCGATGGCGCGCAGACCATTATTGTCGCCGGCATCGGTCACCTTCAGCGCAACACCCGGATGCGCCTTTTCGAAGGCCGGGCGGATGACGTTGTTCCAGAGGTCGACGATGTTGGCGTCCGAACCGCTGTAGAGATCGATCGTGCCGGCCGCAGCCGATGCGAAATGCGGAAGAGCCAGCAGACCGGCTGCAGCTGACGATGTGATCAGAAATTCGCGTCTATTCATAACCGTCTCCATCAGGTGTCGAGGCTCAGCCTCCGCAGGATTGTCCAAGGCTTTGCTAGCGCCGGCGCGTAACATCGACATGACAGGATCGGGCGTATCGGCAGGGAAATTGCACAGCTGTGCTGATTGCCCCGAGTGGAAATCGGCGGCAGGAGATACTATCTCTTGCGGAAAAGGAGATATCCAATGACCGAAGAACGTGCAGTCCTCGCCGGTGGTTGCTTCTGGGGTATGCAGGACCTTATCCGCCGATACAAGGGCGTGATTTCGACCCGCGTCGGCTATACCGGCGGCGATGTGCCAAATGCCACCTACCGCAACCACGGAACCCATGCCGAGGCGATCGAGATCATCTTCGACCCCGCAATGATCAGCTATCGGGAAATCCTCGAATTCTTCTTCCAGATCCACGACCCGAGCACGCGCAACCGCCAGGGCAACGATGTTGGCTTGAGTTACCGCTCGGCGATCTTCTACGTCACTCCTGAGCAGGAGCGCGTCGCCAGGGATACGATCGCCGACGTCGATGCATCAGGCCTGTGGCCTGGCAAGGTCGTCACCGAAGTTGTGCCGGTCAGCGATTTCTGGGAAGCCGAACCCGAGCACCAGGATTATCTGGAGCGGATTCCGAATGGCTATACCTGCCATTTCGTCCGGCCCGGCTGGAAGCTGCCGGTCCGCCAGAAGATCGCCTGAAATTGATCAGGCTCCCATCGCCGCGCGGCTGGTTTCCAGAAGCGCGGCGACGAGATTTGTCCTCGGCGAGGATCGCGTCACCACGATGCCGACGGTGCGCACGGCGGACGAGCGGGGCAGGGGCAGCTTGAGGATATTAAGCCCAGCCGGCCAGGGCGGCGCCCAATCCGGCACGATCGATATCCCGAGACCACGGTCTACCATCACCGCGATCGCCTCCAGCGCGTCAAGCTCATAACGCTCGACCGGATGGATGCCGATCTCGCGCAGATATTCCTCGGCGATGTGGCCGCCCCACTGGTTGCGGTCGTAACGGATGAAGGGCAGGGTCTGCAGGAGTTCGAGCGGATCCGCGCCTTCGCAGTCCCGCGGAGCGATCAGCACCAGGGGTTCCTGGCGCAGCTTGTTGAAAGTCAGCGTCTTTTGCATCGGAAATCGCGGTTCGATGATGAAGGCCGCATCCAGCCCGCCGTTCAAAACCTCGGCATAGAGGTCCATCGAAGCGCCCGGCTTGAGGAAGATCTCGATCAGCGGATAGTCCTGGGCGAGACGGTGGAGAATGTCGGGAACAAGACCGGTCAGCGCCGTATTGATCGCCCCGATCCGCATCTCGCCCGAAATCGTCGCGGTGCCGGCCATCGCCTTCAGGTCGCGTGTATCGCGCACCAGATCCCTGCAGCGTTCGAGAATGGCAAAACCCGCCTCCGTCGGCCGCATGACGCGGCCGGAGCGCACCAGCAGCCGCACCCCGAGCTCAGCCTCCAACGCGCGGATGCGCTGGGCGACGGCCGCAGGCGTGAGGTTCAGCCGCTGGGCGGCTTCCGCCAGCGAGTGCCGCTCGGCAACGACAATGAAGGTTTCGAGAAAACGCGTGTCCATCGATAGTTTTTCTATCTCTTGAACGAAGCAGAAGCGATATTTTATTTATAGTCCATTGCTCCGAAGGATGGCCGATCATTGAGGAGACGGATGGAATGGATTTCGGCCTGAAGGACAAGACCGCCCTGGTGCTTGGCGCCGGCGGCGGACTGGGCAGCGCGATTGCCGTCAAACTTGCGCGCGAAGGCGCCAGAATTGCCGCAGCGGATATCGACCTCGCCGCCGCTGAGAAGACCGCGGCTGCGATCGAATCCGAAGGTGGCAAGGCGCTGGCACTACAATGGGATCTTTCCGATCTCGATTCAATCGATGCGCATGTCGCTGCAATCGAACGGCAGTTCGGACCGGTCGACATCCTTGTCAACAATACCGGCGGCCCACCACCGACCACCGTCTCCGGCCAGGATCCGACGCTCTGGAACCAGTATTTCCAGAGCATGGTGCTCTCCGTCATCGCCATTACCGATCGTGTGCTGCCTGAGATGCGGGCGCGCAAATGGGGGCGCATCGTCACCTCGACCTCGTCGGGCGTGGTCGCGCCGATCCCCAATCTCGGCATCTCGAATGCACTGCGCCTGTCATTGGTCGGCTGGTCGAAAACACTGGCGCGCGAGGTCGGGCGCGACGGCATCACCGTCAACATCGTCCTGCCGGGCCGGATCGCCACCGGCCGCATCACCTTCCTCGACGAGCAGAAGGCCAAACGCGAAAACCGCTCCATCGATGACGTCGTCGCAGAAAGCACCGGCAGCATTCCGCTCGGCCGCTATGGCCGGCCCGAAGAATATGGCAATGTCGTCACCTTCCTGGCGAGCGAACCTGCCTCCTATCTCACCGGCTCGGTGATCCGCGTCGATGGCGGCATGATCCAGAGCATCTGACAGAAACCGAATTGGAACCGATAACCGATGGCCCTCAGCGCTGAAGCGATAGCAACCCTCAAGACCGTCTCGACGGCGACACTGACGACCGTCCTTCTGAAGAAGGGCCTGCGGAACGTCTGGGTCCGCGGCGCCGTTCCCCTGAAGCCCGGCCAGCCGCGCATCATCGGTCCGGCCTTCACCCTGCGCTTCGTGCCGGCCCGCGAGGATCTGGCGACACCGGCATCCTGGGCCTCGCCGATCTCGACCCGCGCCGCGATCGAGGCGATGCCGGAAGGCTGTGTCGCCGTCGTCGACGCGATGGGCGTCACCGATGCCGGCATCTTCGGCGATATCCTCTGCGCCCGCATGCAGAAGCGAGGCGTTGCCGCCCTCGTCACAGACGGCGTCGTGCGCGACCTTGCCGGTGTGCTCGACACCAACCTGCCGGTCTGGTGCCGCGGCGTCGCAGCACCCCCCTCGGTAGCCGGCCTCACCTTCGTTGCCTGGCAGCAGCCGATCGGCTGCGGCGGCGTGGCTGTTTTCCCAGACGACATTATCGTCGTCGACCAGGATGGCGCCGTGCTGATCCCGGCCGATCTGCTCGACGCGGTGTTGGCGGAAGCGCCGGAACAGGAGCGCATGGAAGCCTGGATCATGACCAGGATCGATGACGGCGTGTCGCTGCCCGGCCTCTATCCGATGAGCGCCGAAACCAAGGCGCTCTATGAGGCTTCGAAGAAATAGGCTCCGGGCAAGACGGATTGAGGAGGTCGCGACTTCCAGCCCCCTTCTTTCCGCCGCCTTTCAATAACGAGGTGCGTAATCCAGGCCGCCGTCGATCCGTGCCGGGCGCCCGGTGAGGAAGAGCTCGCCAATGCGCGGCGCCGAGCGGGCGATGACCTCGCCACGGCGGATCACCGCCAGTCGGTTCGGCTTCAGCCGTAACGCTTCCAGCGTGTCGCTGGCCTGAAGGATGACGAGGTCGGCGTTGCATCCCTTTTCCAGGCCGTAGCCTGCAAGTCCCATCGTCTTCGCCGAATTGACGGTCAGCGCGTCGAAGATCCTCTTCTTGTCGTCGATGCCGGCCATCTGCGCGACATGGATTGCCATATGTCCAACCTCCAGCATGTCGCCCGATCCCATCGAATACCAGGGGTCCATGACGCAGTCGTGCCCGAAGGAAACGTTGAGCCCGGCATCCATCAGCTCCCGCACGCGGGTCATGCCGCGGCGTTTCGGATAGGTGTCGTGCCGGCCCTGCAGCATGATGTTGATCAGCGGATTGGGGATGACGTTGATCGCAGCCTCCGCCATCAGCGGAATGAGCTTGGAGACGTAATAATTGTCCATCGAGTGCATCGAGGTCAGATGCGAGCCGGCGACACGTCCCTGCAGGCCGAAGCGGATGGTTTCCGCAGCCAGCGTCTCGATATGGCGAGAGAGCGGATCGTCGGTTTCGTCGCAATGGATGTCGACCGGCAGGCCGCGATCGGCGGCGATGCGGCAGAGCGCCTCGACCGACGCCATACCTTCGCCCATCGTTCGCTCGAAGTGCGGAATGCCGCCGACGATATCGACGCCCATGTCGAGGGCGCGGTTGAGCGCATCGATTGCGCCCGGCGAGCGGTAATAACCGTCCTGCGGAAAGGCGACCAGCTGCAGATCGATATAGGGCGCGACCTTCTCGCGAACCTCGATCATCGCCTCGACGGTCACCAGCCTCGGATCGCTGGTATCGACATGGCTCCGGATGAAGAGCAGCCCCTGCGTCACCGCCAGATCGCAGTAGCGCAACGCACGATCGACCAGTTCCTCCTTCGTCACGATCGGGCGCAACTCCCCCCAGAGCGCGATGCCCTCGAGCAGGGTGCCGGATACGTTCATGCGCGGCAGGCCGAGCGACAGGGTGGCGTCCATGTGGAAATGCGGATCGACGAAGGGCGGGCTGACCAGCCGGCCGGTCGCGTCGATCTCTTCTTGCGCCTGCGCCTGGAGATTGGGCTCGAGAGCGATGATCTTGCCGCCCTGGATGCCGATATCGATACCCTTTCGGCCATCGGGGAGATTTGCATTTCTGACGATCAGATCGAGCATCGGAGCCTCATTGGACAGAAGTGGTTCAGCGTTCGCCGCGCCGATAGGGCTGCATCAGCGCCTGTGGAACGCGGGCGCGGCGGGCCATGACGGCAAGGGCGGCAATGGAAAGGATATAGGGCGTCATCAGGAACAGCTGATAGGGCACGAGCCCGCTGAGTGCGGTTTGCAGCCGAAGCTGGAAGGCATCGAAGAAGGCAAAGAGCAGGGCGCCGAACAGCGCGCGGCCCGGCCGCCAGGAGGCGAAGACGACGAGCGCGATGCAGATCCAGCCGCGTCCCTGCACCATTGTGGGAAAGAAGCTGTTGAAGGCCGACAGTGTCAGGAAAGCGCCACCCATTCCCATCAGCGCGCTTCCCATGATAACCGCGCCATAGCGCACCTTCATCGGATTGACGCCCTGGGCTTCGGCTGCATGCGGGTTCTCGCCGGTCATGCGGATTGCAAGCCCCACGGGCGTGCGGAAGATGATGTAGGCCATCAGCAGGGCGATGCCGATCGCCAGATAGGTCGGCGCCGTCTGCGTGAAGAAGGCCGGCCCGATGAAGGGCAATGTCGAGAGACCCGGAATGGCGATTGGCTGGAACGGCATGATGGTGGGCGGCGTACTGGCAAGTGGTACGATCAGCCGGAAGACATAATAGCTGAAGCTGGAGGCAAACAGCGTGACGCCGAGACCGGAGACATGCTGGGAGAGGCCGAGCGTCACTGTCAGCCCCGCATGCAGCAGGCCGAAGACGCCGCCGGCCACGGCTGCAATCAGCAGGCCGGTCCAGAGATCGGCGCCGTGGTAGACGGAAAGCCAGCCGATCATCGCGCCGAAGGTCATGATGCCTTCGATGCCGAGATTGAGCACACCTGCCCGTTCGCAAAGCAGGGCGCCGAGCGTGCCGAAAATCAGCGGCGTGGCGATCCGCAGGATTGCCGCCCAGAGCCCGGCGGAGGCGATGATGTCGAACAGCTGCATCATCGCCGGATCCTGTATTGGGTGAAGAACAGTGCGATCAGCATCGTCAGCAGCGACAGCGCCACCGTGACATCGGCGATATAGGTCGGTATGCCGAGGCCGCGGCTCATGCCATCCGCACCCACGAACATGGTGGCGGTGAAAATGGCGGCGAAGACAACGCCGAGTGGATTGAGGTTGGCGAGCATGGCGACGACGATACCGGCATAGCCGAAGCCCGGCGACAGGTCGGTCGTCACATAACCCTTGACGCCCATGACCTCGATCGCTCCAGCGAGCCCCGCAAGCCCGCCGGAGAGACAGGCGACCTTCACCAGAGTTCTGCCGAGCGGGACGCTGGCAAAGACGGCCCCGCCGGGATTGAGGCCTGCGGCGCGCGACTGCATGCCAAACACGGTGCGCGACTGGATGAAATGGACGACAACAGCCAGCGCGATTGCAATCGCAAAGCCGATATGCAGGCGCGAGCGGGCGATCAGCTTCGGCAGCATGGCGTGATCGCTGACGGATTGCGACTGCGGCCAGCCGAAGGCCAGCGGATCCTTGAGAACGCCATCGATCAGCATCGAGACGAACAGCACGGCGATGAAGTTCAGGAGCAGGCTGGTGACGACTTCATCGACCGAGAAGCGCAGCCTGAGCCAGAGCGGGATCAGGATCAGCACCATGCCGGCAATGGCGCCGACCAGCAGCAGCAGCGGAATGAGGATGGGGGCGGGAAGATCGCCGAACAGCTTCGAGCTTGCCGCGGCAACGGCGATGGCGCCGAGATAGAACTGACCCTCGGCACCGATATTCCAGAGCCGCGCCCGGAAGGCGACGGCGGCGGCAAGTCCTGTCAGCATCAGCGGCGTTGCCCGCGTCAGCGTTTCGGTTGCCGAGAGGCGCGAGCCGAAAGCACCGGTCAGGATGCGCCAATAGGCATCGAGAACAGGTGCGCCGGCAATAGCGATCAGGATGCCGGCCAGCGCCAGCGCGGCAATCACCGCGATCACAGGCGTGACGATCAGCAGGTAAAGCGGACGGTACTCGCGGCGCTCAAATCGCATGGCCGGCCTCTGGGGTTTCCTGCCATTCGCCGGCCATCATCAGCCCCAGCTTGCGGGCATCGGCGCTTTCGGCCTCGACGGGCGGAGACAGGCGCCCCCCGACGATCGCCTGGATGCGATCGGCAAGCGCGATCACCTCGTCGAGGTCTTCCGAGATCAGCAGCACGGCGGTACCCTGGCGGCGGGCTTCGAGCAGGCGGGCGTGGACAGCCGCCACGGCCCCTTCGTCGAGACCGCGCGCCGGCTGCGCGGCAATCAGGATGCGCGGCCGCCGATGCAGGTTCCGGCCGAGAATAAGCTTTTGCATATTGCCGCCCGAGAGCAGCCGGGTGCGCATGGCCGGGCCGCCGCCGCGGACATCGAATCCGTCGATAATTTCCCTGGCAAAGGCCATGCCCGCCTTGCGGTTGACGAGGCCACGGCGCGAAAAACCCGGTGAGGCGATGCGCTCCAGCACGGCGTTTTCCCAGATCGCCATTTCACCGATCACGCCCTCCTCGTTACGATCCTCGGGAATGCGGCCGATGCCGGCGTCGACGACATCGGAAACACCAAGATTGCCGATGGCTTCCCCGAACAACATGAGGTCGCCGCCGCTACGCGCCAGCATCCCGGAGAGAAGATGCGCCAATGTCGCCTGGCCATTGCCCGAAACGCCGATGATGCCGAGGATCTCGCCCTGGTGCAGCCGGAAGCTGATCGACTTCAGCCGATCGATGCCGCCGATGCGCACCGTCACATCGGCGGCTTCGAGGGCAACGGCGCCCGGTGTCGACGGCTCGCGCACCGGCCGCGTCACGCGGCGTCCGACCATCAGTTCGGCAAGTTCCGCCTTGCTGGTTTCCGATGCCCTGCGCTCGGCGACCATCTTGCCGCCGCGTAAGACCACGATGCGGTCGGCCGCTGCCATGACCTCGTCGAGCTTATGCGAGATGAAGATCAGCGACAGCCCCTGGCGGGCCATTTCCTTCAGCGTCGTGAACAGCCGCTCGGCCTCGATGTTGGTCAGCACCGCCGTCGGCTCGTCGAGGATCAGGATGCGGGCATCGTTGTAGAGCGCCTTGAGGATCTCAACGCGCTGCTGCTCGCCGACCGACAAGTCGCCAAGGCGGGCATCCGGATCAACCTTGAGGCCGAAGCGCTCGGAAATTGTGAGCAGCTTCTTCCGCGCCGCTGTTGTTCCCGAGCGCCAGGACCACAGTCTTTCCGTGCCGGTCATGACGTTTTCGAGAACGGTCAGATTGGGCGCCAGCGAAAAATGCTGATGCACCATGCCGACGCCGGCGCGGATCGCTGCGCGCGGCTTGCCCTGCGGAACCTCCGCACCCTCGATCAGAATTCGCCCGGCATCCGGCATGTAATGGCCGAAAAGGATGCTCATCAGCGTGGTCTTGCCGGCACCATTCTCGCCAAGCAGGGCCACGACCTCGCCCTTGGCAAGCGTCATGGAAATATCGTCATTCGCCAGATTGTCGCCGAAGCGCTTGCTGACGCCGATAATTTCCAGCACAGGCCCGGTCATGACGGCAATCCCGCAACGGGAAAACGGTGCTGCCATCGCCCCTCGGCCTCCAGGCGTGCGGCAAGCGACAGCAGACGCGGCTCGTGACCCATCGGCGCCATGATTTGCACCGGCAGCGGCATAGCATGCTCATCCTGTCCGAAAGGCAGTGTCAAAGCAGGAAAACCCGAAATATTGGCGAGGCAGGCAAGCGGCGCAAATGCCGTCATCCGCTCGAGATGCAGATCCGTGTCGGCATGATCGGATGGAAAGGAGCCGATCACAAGAGGTGCGGAAGATAGCATCGGCATGAGGATGCAATCGACCCTGTCGAACAGCGCCCAGAGGTTACGGCTCACCAGAACGGCATCGTTCAGACTGTTCCAGAGTGATGTCGCCGGAAGCGCCCGTCCGCGCGCCGCAAAGGCCTGCGTCAGCGGCTCGGCCCTGCTTTCATCGAGTGCTGTCGCCTTCATAAGTGCAGCCAGATTGACGGAGACGATATCGGCGAAGGCGCGGCCGCCGGCGGCGACGCTCCATTCGAACTCGGCCCAGGCGAGCGGAACGACCTCATGTCCGTCGCTCTCCAGCGCACGGGCCGCAGCCTCGACGACTGCGAGCCGATCACCGTCGGTCGGATAGGCCGAGCCGGTATCGGCAAGCAGGCCGATCCGCAAACGGCCGTTATCGCTATCGACAGGGGAGGGGTCGGGAAAAGGTCCTCGCGATTTGCCGCTCAGCCTGTCGAAAATCAGCGCCGTATCGCGCACCGAACGGCAGACCGCGAGTTCGCTCGCGATACCGGCCAAGTGGTTGCCGAAGGATGGCCCGCCTGGAATGGCGCCGCGCGTCGGCTTCATTCCGACGAGGCCGCAGCAGGCGGCGGGCACACGGATCGAGCCGCCGGCATCGGTGGCATGCGCGATGGCGACGATTCCGGCGGCAACGGCTGCCGCCGCACCGCCGGAAGAGCCGCCCGCGGTCCGTGCCGGATCGAGCGGATTGCGGCAGATCGGCCCGATCGCCGGTTCGCTGGCGAGCGACAGGCCGAATTCTGGGCTGGTCGTCAGGCCGAATAGGCAGAAGCCGGCGTCGCGGAAACGAGCAGCGAGATCGGAATCCGCTTCGCTGCCCTTTCTTTCGAAGAGGTAGGAACCGGCCGTGACCGGTAGCCCGGCGAAGGGGCCGCCAAGATCCTTTGCCAAGGTCGGCACGCCGGCAAAGGGCTTGGCGGCAAAGCGATCGGGCGCGCTTTGCCGCTCACTGTCGCGGTCATCGGCCGAGGCGAGGCCCATGGCGGCATCGAGATAGGCGACCGCGCCGAGTGGCTCCTTCAGCACGGCTGCGGCAAGAGAAGCCTGCATCGCCTCCGCAGCGCTCAGGCTACCACGCCTGATCGCCGCGGCCAGATCCGTCGCATCGCCCTGCATGATCCGAATTACTTCGGCTCGTCCATCATCTTCGGAACTTCGAAGGTGCCGGCCTTGATCTCCGCCCGCTTGGCCTCCATCGCAGCCTCTGCCTCGGCAGGCGCCACGCCCTTCACGAAGACGATATCGCTGCCGCCTTCCTTCATCAGGCCGTAGGACGTGTAGTTCCTGCCGACCGGCTTTCCGGCAGTGACATCGGCGATCGCAGCGTCCAGGATCGGGCGGAAATACCACATGGCGTTGGCAAACACCGTATCGGGATAACGTGGCGTATAGTCGATCAGCGAGCCGACCGACTTGATGCCGCGCTCCTTGGCGGCATCGGCAGTACCGATGCGCTCGCCGAACAGGATGTCGGCGCCGGCATCGATCTGGGCAAGACCGGCTTCGCGGGCCTTCGGCGGATCGAAGAATGTGCCGATGAACGAGACGAGGTGCTTGGCATCGGGATTGACCGCCTTGACGCCCGCCGCGAACGCATTAATCAGCATGTTGACCTCGGGGATCGGAATGGCGCCGACCGAACCGACGACATTGGACTTGGTCATCTTGCCCGCCAGCATGCCGGCAAGATAGGCGCCGTCATGGTTCCAGGTGCCGAAGACACCGAAATTGTCGCCGGCCTGCTCACCGCTCGAACCCAGCACGAAAGCGGTATCGGGATAGTCGGCTGCGACCTGCCGGGCCTCTTTTTCCACCGCATAGGCCTCGCCGATGATCAGCTTGTTGCCCTGTTCGGCATATTCGCGCATGGCGCGCGGATAATCGGTGCCGGAGACGCCTTCGGAGAAGACATATTCGATCATGCCCTCCTTGGCCGCGTCCTGCAGGGCTTTGTGCAGACAGGAATTCCAAGCATTTTCCACCGGCGACGCATGAATGCCGGCAACCTTCAGTGGCGCAGCCGCCCTTGCCAGCGGGGCGAAGCCGCTGACGCCGAGCGCAATGCCCGACGCAATCACTGCCCGGCGTGAGATCAGCATGTCTTTGGTCATTGTTTTGCTCCCCTTTTTTTACCATTTGGTTCAAAAATCATAGTAGCGCCCAAAAATGTGTCAAGCGGTAAACGGGCTTAAAAATCAGGCTGTTCGACCCATGCTCGCCGAAGCGCTGAGGCGATGGGCTGGATTTACAAGGTGTTATATCTTGGCGTGAGGACATCGGCAGGATATGCAAGCATCATTGGGGTTGGGGGACATGAAATGGGGGAAGAAGAGGACGCCTCGCGGCGACCGATCGCGAGCCGGTCGTCGTCCTGGGCCATCGGCCTCAGCGCGTGGCTGGCGCGGAGCGGCGCGACACCGAACGGCATTTCGCTTTTATCGGTCGTATTCGCGGGTATAGGCGCAGCGCTCATTGTTTTCACAACACATCCGATTGCCATGGTTTGTGCCGCGATCTCGGTACAACTGCGGCTCGTCTGCAATCTGCTGGATGGAATGGTCGCGATCGAGGGCGGAAAGAAAACCAAGAGCGGGCCGCTCTACAACGAATTCCCCGACCGGGTCGCCGACAGTCTGTTTCTGATCGCGGCTGGTTATGGCTGCGGTTTTGGCTGGCTTGGCTGGTTGTCTGCGCTGCTCGCAGCCGTTACTGCCTATATCAGGGTGTTCGGCGGATCGGTGGGTCTGCCGCAGGATTTCAGCGGCATCATGGCCAAGCAACGCCGCATGGCCGTGCTGACAGCGGGTCTCCTTGCCCAGAGCGTTGAGACGCTGATATCCCCCAGCCATTGGTCGCTGATCCTTGCATCCGCGATCATCGCCGCTGGCAGCCTCGTCACCTGCATCACCCGCACGTTGAGGCTGAAACATTCCCTGGAGAGACTATGATCGCGATTATCCGTCGGTTTCTGGTGCTGCTCGTCCGTATCCTGGTCGGCGCCCGAAGCGAGTGGCGGGGCTGCGCGCCCGATCCCAGCCGCCGCATCTATTTCGCCAATCACAACAGCCATATCGATACCGTCGCCGTCATGGCCGCCTTGCCCTGGTCGGTGCGCCGGATGACCCATCCGGTTGCGGCGCGCGATTATTGGGGAACGAGCGCCTTTCGCCGTTTCATCGCGGAGAAAGGCCTGCGCGCCGTCTTGATAGACCGCAAGCCTCTGCCCGATACCGACCCCCTGGCTCCGATAGAGCGCCTGCTTGAGGAGGGGCGCTCAGTCCTGATTTTCCCGGAAGGAACGAGAAGCACCACCGATGAGATCGCCCCGTTCCGCAGCGGCATCTTTCGCCTTGCCTGCCGTTTCCCCGATGTCGATCTGGTGCCGATCCATCTCGACAACCTCCAGCGCATCCTGCCGAAGGGAAGCATGCTGATTGTGCCGATCACCTGCACGGCGCGCTTCGGCAAACCGCTGCGCGTCGAAGCGGGCGAGGAAAAGGCTGAATTCCTGGCGCGCGCCCGTGCCGCCGTCATCGAACTTGCGGACGGAGGGCACACGGCATGACCAGTATGTTCTCTCTCGTGCTAGCCGCCATCCTCGGCCTGCTTGCGGTCGCCTCTGCCATCGGCTTCATTCTTCAGCGACGCGCGACGGAGCCCGGCTCCGTCGCCACCGTCCATAATCTGAACGCCCGCATCCGCTCCTGGTGGATCATGGTCGCAGTCTTTGGCGGCGCGATCCTGCTCGGCGAAACGTCAACGGTCATCCTGTTCGCATTTCTATCCTTCATGGCGCTTCGCGAATTCTGGACGCTGACGCCATCGCGACGCGGCGATCATCTGGCGCTTTTCCTGTCGTTCTTCGTGGTCCTGCCGATCCATTACGTGCTGCTCGGAACCGAGTGGTACGGCCTCTTTTCCATCTTCATCCCGGTCTATGCCTTCCTGATCCTGCCGGCGGTGGCGACCCTGACCGGCGACGTCAACGAATTTCTCGCCCGCAGTGCAAGGGTGCAATGGGGATTGATGCTGACGGTCTATTCGATCAGCCATGCTCCCGCCCTCCTCATGCTGGACACCGGCACGCCGTCGGCACTTCTTCTCGTCTATCTGGTCGTGGTCGTGCAACTCAGTGACGTCTTCCAGTATGTCTGGGGCAAGCTCCTCGGAAAGCACCGGTTCTCGCCGAACATCAGCCCGTCGAAGACGATCGAAGGGCTGGTTGGAGGCGGCGCCTCGGCCATCCTCGTGGGAACACTGCTATATCGCCTGACGCCGTTCTCGCCGCTGCAGGCAGCTACCATCAGCACGGTCATCGTCGTCGCCGGCTTCTTCGGCGGTTTCGTGCTCTCGGCCATCAAGCGCGATCTCAATGCCAAGGACTGGGGCTATGTGATCGAGGGTCACGGCGGCGTGCTCGACCGTCTGGATTCCATCACCTTCGCAGCGCCGCTGTTCTTTCATATCATCCGCTATTGGTTCACCGTGTAGAAAATTGGTTCTGGCTAAAACCGGTCGATCTCCTCGAGGCTATCGAACAGCCGGCGCTGAACATCCCGCTCCTGCATGCTGATGGCGGTCATCAGCTTGCCCATCGTGCCCCGCAGGCCGTGCAACTGGTCGACCAGGTCCATGATGACATCGACGCCGGCTTCGTTGACACCCATGTTTCCCATGAGATCCAGGATCAACCGGGCGCGCGCGACATCGGCGTCACGAAATTGCCGTTGGCCGCCTGACGTCTCCGGGATCAGCCAACCCTCTTCGACCCAGAGGTCGAGCTGGACGATGTCGATTTTCAAGTAAAGACGGAATTCGAGATCATCCATGATCAGGCCTCCATGTTCTTTCTCGGATCGTATGGGTTTGCCGTCGCCCATTCCTGGACGAAGGCCGTCAGTCGTTCATCCGGGGCATCGGGCAGCACGATCTTCAGGGAGATATAGACGTCGCCATGTTCACCGCCGCGTTTTGCAACACCCTTGCCCTTGAGACGCAGGACCTTGCCGGTGTTGGAATGAGGCGGCAGCGTCAGATTGACAGGTCCTGACGGCGTTGGCACACGAACCTTGCCGCCGAGCACGGCCTCGCCGAGCGAGATCGGCAGTTCGAGCCGGATGTCGTCGCCGTCGCGCGTGAAGAAGCGGTGCGGCCGCACACGGATGTCGATGAGGGCATCGCCCGCCGGCCCGCCGCCGAAGCCCGGCTCGCCCTTGCCGCGCAGCCGCAAAGTCTGGCCGTCGCGCGTTCCCGGCGGGATCTGTACATCGAGCGCTGGGCCCTCTGGCAGCTTGATCTCAGTCCTGGTGCCGTTGACGGCGTCGAGAAAGCCGACTTCCATCGAGAAATGGCTGTCCCGGCCACGACTGCGGACCTGGCCGCCGCCGGTACGTCGCGAAAAGAAATTGGCAAAGATATCGTCGGCATCACCGAAATCGGCAAAGCCTGCGCTGTTGTGATAGGGGTCGCCAGGGCCACTCTTCGAGGCATAGTCACGGTAATAATTGCGCTGCGCCCGCTCGGCACCTGTTATATCGATCTCGCCGCGATCGAAGCGTCCGCGTTTTTCCTCGTCGCTCAAGATCTCGTAGGCGGTTGAAATTTCCTTGAACTGTGCCTCGGCTTTTTTGTCGCCGGGGTTGAGGTCGGGGTGAAGTTTCTTGGCGAGCTTGCGGAACGCGCTTTGAATGTCCTTTTGCGTCGCATCCCGCTTTACGCCCAGAAGCTCATATGGATCCTGGCTCATGCATCTCTCCGGTCAGGCAGCGAATACTGCTGGTTGGCTTGGGGATGATATAGGTTGTCGGGCCGGCCCCGGGGAGGGGAGGTCGTTCGTGATCGACTTCATCAATCCGCAGCGGAGCTAGAGCAACGCCGCGTCTTCCACTTGAGGCGCCGAGCCTTGATGCGTGGGATCGGGTCGCCGGTCGATGAGAACCGAGCACCCGGCGTGGCGCATGACCTTGTCGACGATCGAGGAGAAGACGTAGTCGGTAATATCCGTCATATGGGATGAAAGCAGGATGAGATCAGCCGACTTCTCCCTTGCGACGGAGACGAGCAGGGAGGCGGCAATGCCGACGCGCACCTCGATCGTCGCCTGAATACCCATCTCCTTGCAGAGCGATGCAAGTTTCTTTTCTGCGTCGACGATGGCGGTCGTTTCGAATTCCTCGGGAAGCTCCGTCAGGTGACGGCGCGGGATATTCTCGATGACGTGCATGACGACGATGCTTCCACTTTCGTCCACCAGCGCAGCAGCCCGGCGCAGAAGGCGGCTTGCCGTTTCCCTGGAACCCATGCCGATGCCGCAGATGATCGTCCGATACATTGAAATCCATACCCTTGAATGCGAATGATAGCACCGATCATACCGGTGTCGACCGTCCCGACATTGACGAATATCAAGCAAAAGTGCCGCAACGGCATGAAACGGCCAGCTGCTTCGGAACGGACCTCCGGCTGAATCGTCGCAGTTGACGGCAGGGCCCTCAGCAACATTTTTCACCTGATGTCGTCACTGATTGAGGTTCACATGCCGAATTTTGCGATTATCGGATCGGGTGCGATGGGAAGTGCCGTTGCCAAACGACTGATCGACCACGACGCCACGGTGCTGACTTACCTCGAGGGCAGAAGCGAGCGGACGATAGCGCGGGCAAAGGCAGCCGGCATGGTGCCTGTCGGCCGCCAGGAGCTGACGAAGGCCGAGCTGATCCTGTCGATCGTTCCACCGGCGGAGGCGATCAAGGTCGCCGAATTCGTCGCGGACATATCATCCGCCATGTCGGCGCCGCCGCCATTCGTCGACCTCAACGCGATTGCGCCGAAAACGATGCGGGCGTTGGCAGCACGCTTCGAAGGCAGCGGCGTGGAAGTGCTTGACGGTGCGATCATCGGCGGGCCGCCGGTCCCCGGCAAATCAGGTCCGACCATCTATATCAGCGGCGATACCGCGGGGCGAAGCCAGCCGCTCGAGGATTGCGGCCTCAGGATCCGCAGGCTCGACGGACCGCTCGGCGCCGCCTCGGCACTGAAGATGTGTTATGCCGGCATCAACAAGGGATTTATCGGCCTTGGCACCGCCATGCTGCTCGCCGCATCGCGTTCGGGTGCTGCCGAAAGCCTGAAAGCCGAGCTCTCCGAAAGCCTTCCCGACGTCGATCGCAAGCTGTCGAGATCCATACCCGACATGTATCCGAAGGCCTATCGGTGGGTTGCCGAAATGCAGGAGATCGCCGATTTTCTCGGCGAGGATGATCCGGCCGCGACCATCTTCCGCGGCATGGCGGACGTCTTCTCCAGGATGGCCGGAGACGTGGAGGGCAGCCGCGTGCTCGTCGAGCAACTGGACGAGATCATCGGCCGCCCCGGTAGCTGACCGCAATGGTCAAGCAATCCCCGCAACAGCCTTACAGGTGCTTGGCTACGTCCATTCTTCGATGAAGGATGCGCACGATGATGATCTGGCCCGCATCATTGCTTTGAAATACAGAAAATGAGAGCCAACGGAGACCTTTCTGTACCCTTCCCGAATATCTGAGGGACGGCTCATCCGCCTTCCCTCCGCCAGTTCGTGGCAGGCGTCTCTTATGTCCTGGATGTAACGCTCCGCCTGATCGACATTCCAACTCGTCGCCGTGTAATCCCAAATCTTGTCAATATCGGTTTGGGCAGCAGGAGAAAATATGATGCCTGTCATTTCGCCTCGAACGCCGCACGTTTGCGAGCGTTGAACGCATCGAAATCAAAGGGCGTGGCAGGGCCGGATTCTTCGCCTTCAATCAAGGCATCCTGTAATGCCTTCACTTTGGCTTCGTGTTCTTCAAGTAGGCGAAGGCCGGCCCGAACAACGTCAGTGGCTGAAGCATAGCGGCCAGCCTGAACCTGCGTATCGATGAAGCTGGTGAAATGGTCGCCGAGCGATATGGACGTATTTCTAGCCATGCTAAATCTCCTTTAAGCCAATATACCAATTTTTGGTACATAACAAAAATCCTGGCTTCACTGGGTAACTTTGATATCTGGCCGGCGCTTTGACGATTGTGTGAACCTGCTTCGACACCTGTGACAAAACCTCATCGCCTCTGCTATGTGAGGAATAATGCGGCGACCCAACCGGCGTCGCGCTCTGTCCGACCAATGCCAGGAGTTTGAAAGATGAGCGGTTCTTCCGAATATACACCCCCGAAAGTCTGGACCTGGAACAAGGCAAATGGTGGCCAGTTCGCCAGCATCAATCGCCCGATCGCGGGACCGACGCATGACAAGGAGCTTCCGGTCGGCCGGCATCCGCTGCAGCTCTATTCGCTCGGAACGCCGAACGGCCAGAAGGTCACCATCATGCTCGAGGAGCTGCTGGCCCTTGGCCATGAAGGTGCGGAGTATGACGCCTGGCTGATCAGGATCGGCGATGGCGACCAGTTCGGCAGCGGCTTCGTCGCGGTCAATCCCAACTCCAAGATCCCGGCGCTGATGGACCGCAGCGGGCCAAGGCCGATCCGCGTCTTCGAGTCCGGCGCCATCCTGACCTATCTCGCCGAAAAGTTCGGCGCCTTTCTTCCGACCGAACCGAGCGAGCGTGCCGAATGCCTGTCATGGCTGTTCTGGCAAATGGGAAGCGCGCCTTATCTCGGCGGCGGCTTCGGTCATTTCTACGCCTATGCGCCGACGAAGATCGAATATGCGATCGACCGCTTCGCCATGGAAGTGAAGCGTCAGCTCGACGTGCTCGATCGCCGCCTCGCCGAAAGCGAATATGTGGCAGGCAGTCAATATACGATCGCCGATATTGCCATCTGGCCCTGGTACGGCGGCCTCGTGAAGGGCTGGACCTACGGGGCAGCCGAATTCCTGCAGGTCGAAGATTATAAGAACGTGCTGCGCTGGGCCGACATCATCCACAGCAGGCCGGCCGTGCAACGCGGCCGGATGGTCAACCGCCTCTCCGGCGACCCCTCGAGCCAGTTGCACGAGCGCCATGACGCCAGCGACTTCGACACCAGGACGCAGGACAAGCTCGCGGCCGCCGAGTAAGCAAGCGGCCCCGGCTACGTGCCGCAGCAATAAATGAAGCTCCGCCGCCTTTACGGCGGCGGAACGTTTGCGAGCTGCCCGAACTCAGTTCTTGACCGTGTCTTCCAGGAAGAAGCGGCCGAGCGGGTTCTGATAGAAGTTCTCGATATTTTTACGCGAGACGTTGATGTAGGGGCTGTAATAGAGGTCGATCCAGTTGACGTCGTCCTTGGCCATCTTCTGCAGATCGACATACATCGCTTCGCGCTTCTTCGGGTCGAGCTCGAGGCGCGCCTTGGCCACCAGTTCCTTCACCGCCTCGTTCTTGTAATTGGTCGAGTAGTTATTGTTGGAATCGTGGCCGAGGACAAAGGTGGTCTTCTGATCCGGATCGAGAATGTCGTTGGTCCAGTAATTGACCGAGATATCGTAGTCGCCGGCGACCGTCATGTCCCATTCCTGGCTCGGATCGACCTTCTGCAAGTTGGCGGTGATGCCGGCCTTCTGCAGCTGCTGCTGGACGAGCACCGCCGTCTGTTCGTCGACTTCGTCGCCGGCGCGCACCAGATAGTTCAGCGTCAGGTCGGAGGCGCCGGCGGCCGCCAGCAACTCCTTCGCTTTTTCGGGATTATAAGGCCGCTGCAGATTGTCGGCATAATAATAGAGCGCGCCCTTCGGAATATAGGAATTGGCGACCGTGCCCTGGCCGAAGGTGACGGTATCGACGATCGCCTTCTTGTCGATTGCGAGATCCAGCGCCTGGCGGACTTCCTTCTTGCCGAGCGCGCCATGAGCATGGTTGATCAGAAGATGATCCTCGCGGGTCGAAGCGTCGATATCGACGTTGAGGTTCGGATCCTTCTTCAACTCCTCGACGCGAGAAAAGGGAACGAAGATCGCCGTATCCAGCTCGCCGGCCTGAACGTTCAGCATGCGGGTGTTGTCGTCAGGCACCGAGATCCACTCGACACCGTCGAGCTTGACGCGGTCGGCCTGCCAGAAGTTCGGGTTCTTCTTGAGAATGACGCGGTCGCCGCGCCGCCATTCCTCGACCACGAAGGCGCCGGATGCGATCGGCTTTTCGCCATAGGCATCGGCGCCCAGCGATTCCATGCCTTTCTTGGAGATGACCGAGGCATTCGGCAGCGCCAGCGTCGACAGGAACGGCGCGGACTGGTTCTTGAGCTTGATCGTCAGCGTGTGCGCGTCGGTCGCCACGGCCGTGTCGATCACCTTATAGGAATCGCTCCAGAGCGAGGCAGCGTCATCGCGGATGCGCAGCAGGCTGTAGGCCGCGTCTTCCGCCGTCAGTGGCGAACCGTCCGAGAATTTTGCGTCGCGGATCTTGAACGTGTAGGTCAGTCCGTCATCCGAGACGGTCCAGCTTTCGGCAAGGCCCGGCTCCAGTTTCGTGCCTGTCTTGTCGACGCGGATCAGCACGTCGTAGACGTTGGAGAACACCCAGTTGTCGATGTTCTGCGCGGTCTTGATCGGATCGAATGTCGTCGAATCCTCGCGGCGGCCGATGGTGAGCACACCGGCGGCCTCGGCATAGCTTGCGCTGAGCGTCAGACCGGCGAGCAAGGCTGCAAGCCCGATTGATTTCCACCTGTTTGTCATGAGTTCGTTCCCTTCGTTGTTATGGCATGCGTTTGATTGATTGAATCGGCATCGAATGCGGATCGTCCTTGCCGACGGCGTCTTGAAGCAGCCGCTTGTCAGGATCGATGTCGGGAATGGCGGCGATCAGCGCCGCCGTATAGGGGTGCTTCGGGCGCGCGAAGACTTCTTCGGAATGGCCTTCCTCGACGATCTCGCCGCGATACATCACGACGACGCGTTCGCAAAGATTGCGGACGATTGCGAGATCATGGGCGATGAAGATCAGCGTGAGGTTCATCTTCGCCGTGAGCTCGCGGAAAAGCTCGATGATCTGCGCCTGGATAGTGACATCGAGGGCCGCCACGCATTCGTCGGCGATGATCATCTTCGGATCGACGGCCAGCGCCCGGGCAATGCCGGCGCGCTGGCACTGGCCGCCACTCATGCTGCGCGGTTTGCGGCCGGCGAATTCGCGTTCGAGACCGACGAGATCGAGCAGTTCGCCGATCCGAGTCGGGATATCGGCCCTGGCGACCTTGCCCTGCACCTTCAGCACCTCGGCCAGCATCTGCCCGACCGTCAGCCGTGGATTGAGCGCATTATAGGGGTCTTGAAACACCATCGCCGTCTCGCGCCTGAGCTTTGCCAGGCCAGCGCTTTTCTGCAGCGCCAGATCGACGCCGTCGAAGGTGACGTGGCCCGAGGAAAGCGGCGTGAGGCCGAGCACGGCGCGGGCAAGCGTGCTCTTGCCGCTGCCGGATTCGCCGACGATGCCGACCGTCTCGCCCGCCATGATCTGCAGGCTGACGCCGGCAACGGCGCTGACCGTCTTGGCACCGCCCCTAAGCAGGGCGCCGCCGGCTCTGAAGCGCACATGGAGATCGTCGATTTCGAGCAACGGTCTCGCCGGGTTGCTGGCTTCGGCAATCTCGGGCAACAGCGCTGATATTGCGCCCGGCAGGGAAGGGTGGCTGTTGATCAGGTTGATCGTATAGGGATGCTGCGGCCGCGCCAGGATCGTCCGCTTCGGCCCCTCTTCGAGCAGTTTGCCGCCGCGCAGCACGGCGATGCGGTCGCAGGTCTGGGCGACGATACCGAGATCGTGGGTGATCAGAATGATCGACAGGCCGCGCCGATCGCGAATGTCAATCAACAGCCGCAGGATCTGCGCCTGGATAGTCACGTCGAGCGCCGTGGTCGGCTCGTCGGCGATCAGGATCTTCGGATTGCAGGACAGCGCCACGCCGATCATTGCCCGCTGCCGCATGCCGCCGGAAAATTCGTGCGGATAATTGTCGTACTGGCGCTTCGGATCGGGGAAGCCGACCTGCGCCAGGATTTCCGTCGCCGCAGTGCGGGCCTCGCGGGCGCCGAGGCCCTGGTGATAGCGGATGCCCTCGGCGATCTGATCGCCGATCCGCATCACCGGGTCAAGATGGCTGGTCGGGTTCTGGAAGACCATGCCGATCTCGCCGCCGCGCACCTTCAGCATCTCGCTATCGTCGATCCGCATGAGGTCACGCCCTTCGAGCAGCACGCTACCGCCTTCGATCTTCAGCAGCGAGGAGGGCAGCAGGCGCACCAGGGAACGGCAAAACAGGCTCTTGCCCGAGCCGCTCTCGCCGACGAGACCGAGAATCTCGCCCTTGCCGAGGTCGAGCGAGACCGCATCGAGCAGCGTGCGCGGGCCGGAATCGACATGTGCCCTGACGGTGAGATCACGGACGGACAGCACCGAGCCGCTCATTCATGCACCCCCAGCAGTTCGCCGAGCGCGTCGCCCAGCATGCTGAAGCCGAAGGCGAGGCAGACGATGGAGAGGCCGGGAAACAACGTGATCCACCATGCCGTGGTGATGAAGCTCTGTCCTTCCGCGACCATGACGCCCCATTCGGCGATCGGCGGCTGGACGCCGAGGCCGAGATAGCTGACGGCAGCGCCGCTGAGCAGCACCAGCGTCGCGTCGGACATCGAAAAGACGACCGAGCCGGCGATCGCGTTCGGCAGCAGGTGGCGGAACATGATGCGCGGGCGGCTGAAGCCGAGGCTGACGGCGGCAACGGCATAGTCGCTGCCCTTCAGCACCAGCATCTGCGCCCGGATCAGCCGCGCATAGGAGACCCAGCCGACCAGCGCCATGGCAATGTAGAAGCTGCCGAGGCCCGGGCCGAGGATCGCGATGATCGACAGCATCAGCACGAGGAAGGGGAAGGCGAGGATGATATCGACGAGGCGCATGAACAGCGCATCGACGATGCCGCCGAAAAAGCCGGCGATGGTGCCGACCGTCGTGCCGATCACGAAGGGGAAGATGACGCCGATCAGCGCCATCTGCAGGTCGAGGCGCGCGCCCCAGATGACGCGGGAAATGATATCGCGGCCGAAATTGTCGGTGCCGAAGGGATGCAACAGCGAAGGCGCCTGCAGGCGCACCTCGGCGTTCTGCATGATCGGGTCGTAAGGCGCGACAATGGGTGCGCCGATCGCCAGCAGGGCGAAGAACAGCAACAATCCGGCACTGAGAACAAGCATCGGCCGCCGGCCGAAGAACCGGCGCCAGCCAAGAGATGCCGGGGCGATCGCCTCGATGCTCATAGCTTCACCCTCGGATCGACGGCGACAGTGACGATGTCGGCGATGAAGTTGATGAGCACGGTGGCGCAGGCAAAGACCATGGCGACACCCTGGACCACCATGTAGTCGCGCGAGAAGATCGCCCTGACGAGCAGCTGTCCCATGCCGGGCAACGCAAAGACGCTCTCGACCACCACCGTGCCGCCGATCAGCCAGCCGATATTGACGGCCAGCAGATTGATCGTCGGCACCAGCGAATTCGGCAGAACATGCCGCCAGAAGACGATCCCTTCCGGCATGCCGCGGGCGCGCGCCGCGGTCGCAACATCCGATTTCAGCTGCTCGATCATCGCCGCCCGCAGGCTGCGCGTCAGCACGGTCGAGAGCGACAGCGCGACCGTCAGGCTCGGCAGCACGAGATGCGACAGCTTTTCGCCGATCGTTGCACCATAGCCCGAAACCGGCAGCACACCGAGTTCGACGCTGAAGAGGATGATCAGCATCAACCCCAGCCAGAAGGGCGGAAAACCGATGCCGAAGGTCGAGACGACGCGCACTGCATGATCCGGCGCCCAGCCGGCATTGCGTGCGGCAATCGCCGCCATCGGCACGGCGATCAGGACCGAAAGCACGACGCTGGAGACCACGAGCGCAAGCGTCGGCTCGATACGGGTGACGATCAGCTTCAGCACGTCGATCTTGTAAAGGATCGACTTGCCCATCTCGCCGCTGGCGAGGTTCTTGAGGAAATAGACATATTGCAGCCACATCGGCTGGTCGAGGCCGTACTGGGCGCGGATGCTGGCAATTGCTGCCGGAGTCGCGCGCGTGCCGAGGATGTTGCGCGCCGGATCGCCGGGGATCAGCCGGACCAGAATGAAAGTGATGACGCTGATGCCGAAGATGACGGGCAGGAACTGCAGCGGTCGCATCAGAACGAATTTATAGCGATGCATGACGGCGATCGCCCCCTTGTCTTCGTCGGGTTCGGTCCGCTCCCTCTTGCATCAGCCTGCCTTGTGCCGGTCGAGAAAATCGAGAAGCGCCGGATAATAATCCTGCGGGTTCTCATAGAACGGCATATGGCTGGCATTGGCAAATACCTTGAGTTCGGCATTCGGCAGCGCAAGCTTCATCCTGAGCGCACAGGCTGGCGTCAGCTCGTCATGCTCTCCCGTCGTGATGAGCACCGGCAGCGTCAGTCGCGGCAGATCGGGAATGCGGTTCCAGTCCTTGAGGTTGCCGATATAGAGAAACTCGTTCGGCCCCTGCATCGTCTGATAAGGCGCCATGTTCCAATCGTCGAGCGAGCGGCGCACCGGCGCCGGCCATTCCGGCAGACGGCAGACATGGCGATAGTTGAGGATGGTGACGGCAGCGAGATATTCCGGATGATTGTAGGTGCCCTGCGCCTCGTGCTTCTGCATCATCGACACGGTTTCGGGACCGAGTGCCGCGCGCAGCCGTTCCAGTTCCGAAATCAGATGCGGCATGTCGGCGACGGTATCCTCGAGGATCAGCGTCTTCAGGTTCTCGGGATAGGTCAGCGCATATTCAATCGCCAGCCAGCCGCCCCAGGAATGGCCGAGCATGTGGACCTTGCCGAGCCCCAGCGCCTTGCGCACGGTCTCCGTCTCCTCGACGTAACGGCCGATCGTCCAGAGCGAGAGATCGTCCGGACGATCGGAAGCGCCAGTGCCGAGTTGATCGAAGGCGACGACACGATAGCGCTTGTCGGTCAGACAGGAATGCGCCTCGCGCAGGTAATCGCAGGGCAGACCCGGCCCGCCGTTCAGGCAAAAAACCGTCTCGCTGCCGGTTCCGAAACTATAGGCAACGACGCGATAGCCATCGACATCGATCTCGAATCGCTGGTCCGGCCGTATTTCACGCCACATTGATCGCTCCGGCAGAAGATTTCGCTTGCTCAATATTTGGGCATGGCTAAATTTTTACCTCAAATCCCATTCTGTGCCAGCTATAAGAAGTGATAGGGTGGGCGCCATGCCGAACCTGGGAGCAGCCCATGCTTGACGACCCCATTCGTGACGACCCTATTCTTGACGAGATCGGAACGATCAGACGGCAGTTTACAGTACATGAAACGCTGGACGGCAGGATCGACCAGGCCTTCGAGGCGATGAAGCAGATCGGCTTCGAGGCGCTGATCTACGACTATACCCCGGTGCCCTACGATCTCGATGGCGCGATCATGATACCGTCGCTGCTGAAGCTGCGGAATATCTCGGACGACATGCACGACTACTGGTTCAATCGCGGCTATTTCCGTATCGATCCGGTGCAGCAGGTGGCGCTGCGCACCTCCGCACCCTTCTTCTGGAACTATGACCCGGACGCCGACACGCTGATCAACCGCTTCATGAACGACGACACCGCGCCGGTGACGCGCTATCTGAGCGAACGCGATATGTCGACCGGCGTCACCGTGCCGGTTCATATGCCACGCGGCGACTATGCGACCGTCACCGGCATCCGCTTCGGCCGGAACAAAGAGTTCGAACGGCACGCGTTGCGATATATCGCCGACTTCAACCTGCTTGCCCATGTTTTCCATGAGACCGCCTATTCGCTTTTCGACACGCGGGCGAAAAGCGTCGGCACGATCCGCCTGACCGAGCGGGAACGCGAATGCCTGCGCCATTCGGCGGAAGGTTATTCCGCCAAGGAAATTTCCCGCATCATCGACCGTTCCGTACCGACGGTCGTGATGCATCTGAACGCCGCGGCAAAGAAACTTGGCGCCCGCAACCGCACCCAGGCGGTGGTGCGTGCCACCCATTACCGCCTGCTCGAAGACCGGCCGACCCATAATTGGCCACCCTATAACTTGTGATAGCTGCCTTGGCCGTCGCCGCCGCGTTATGATTTTTTTCATGACGCCAAGAGATGGAGACGCCCGTGGGCGAAGTCACAACCAACGAAGCCTATCTGCCCTTTCGCGATTATCGCACCTGGTATCGCGTTACCGGTTCGCTGGAGAGCGGCAAGCTGCCCCTCGTCGTCGCCCATGGCGGGCCCGGCTGCACCCATGATTATGTCGATTCCTTCAAGGATATCGCCACCCTCGACGGCCGTCCCGTCATCCATTACGACCAACTCGGCAATGGCAATTCCACCCGACTTCCGGAAAAGGGCCCGGATTTCTGGACCGTCGAACTGTTCCTCGAGGAGCTGGATGCCCTGCTTTCCCATCTCGGCATTCGGGATCGTTATGCCTTCATCGGCCAGTCCTGGGGCGGCATGCTGGGTGCGGAACACGCAGTGCGCCGGCCGCAAGGCCTGAAGGCGCTTGTCATCGCCAACTCGCCGGCCAACATGCATACCTGGGTTTCGGAGGCGAACCGGCTGAGGCAGGAACTGCCGAAAGAGGTGCAGGACACGCTGCTGAAGCATGAACTGGCAGGAAGCCTCGCCGACCCGGAATATATCGCCGCCTCGCGTGTCTTCTATGACCGCCATGTCTGCCGGGTGGTGCCGTGGCCGCCTGAAGTGGCGCGGACCTTTGCGATCATGGACGAGGACAACACCGTCTACCGCAACATGAATGGCCCGACGGAATTTCACGTCATCGGCACGATGAAGGACTGGACGATCGAGAACAGGCTCGACCGCATCGAAGCCCCGACGCTGCTGATCTCGGGAAAATACGACGAGGCGACACCCTTGGTGGTCAGGCCCTATCTCGAACGCGTTCCGGGCTGCGAATGGGTGCTCTTCGAAAATTCCAGCCACATGCCGCATGTCGAGGAAAAGCAGCTTTGCCTGGCGACCGTTTCCGGTTTCCTGTCCCGGCACGACTGAGAAAACCCGCCCACGCCGCAACACCGTTTCTTGCCGCGAAGGCGACGCTTGGGATAGTCTTGGTCCCATTCGAGAACGACGGAACGGACCGATGAACGATCATCCGCAGGCAGGGAGCGCGACAATCCTCGCATCAAGCGCGGGACGCGGCTGGCGCGGTCTGGAGGCCGATCTGGTGCGCATCCCGCCTGGCCGCACGCATATTTCAGGCACGCCCTATCATCGCCTCGGAATCCATGTCGGCCGGCCGGTGCGGGCGCAATGCCGCTGTGACGGGCGGGAGCATCGCCGACTGCAGAAGCATGGCGATACCGACGTGGTGCCAGCCGGCCTTGATGGAGTCTGGGAGGACGACCGCGAATGCATGATCCTGCGGCTGAAGATCAGCAAGGATCTTTTCCATCGGGCTGCGATCGATCTCGGCCGCGATCCCGCGACGGCAATCGTGCCGCATATAATTAGAGCATAATGTCATCCGAAAACCTCCCACACTTTTCGGCATCATGCTCTGGTCAGCTTGGGAACAGGTTAAGCCGTGATGTTCGGACCAGGCCCATTGCGCGATAATGCCCAACCTCCTCGACGGCGTCATGAAAAACGAAAAGATCTATGTAACGAAGCCCAGCCTGCCGCCGCTCGAAGAATTCATTCCGTCGCTGGAAGCGATCTGGAACAACCGCATCCTGACCAATGGCGGGCCATTCCACCAGCAGCTGGAGCAGGAGCTCTGCGGCCATCTCGGCGTGAAGCACATCAGCCTCTTTTCCAACGCCACGGTCGCGCTGTTGACGGCGCTTCAGGCGCTGCGCGTCACGGGCGAAGTCATCACCACGCCTTATTCCTTCGTGGCCACTTCGCATTCGCTTCTGTGGAACGGCTTGAAGCCCGTCTTCGTCGACGTCGACCCGGTGACGCTCAATCTCGATCCGGCGAAGATCGAGGCGGCGATCACGCAGCAGACAACGGCGATCATGCCGGTGCATTGCTACGGCCACCCTTGCGACGTCGATGCGATCCAGAAGATCGCCGATCTCTACAATCTCAAGGTCATCTATGACGCTGCCCATGCCTTTGGCGTGGAAGACGAGCGGGGAAGCATTCTCAATCACGGCGACCTTTCGATCCTGAGCTTCCACGCGACGAAGGTTTTTAACACATTCGAAGGCGGAGCCATCATCTGCCCTGATATCAAGACAAAGACCCGAATCGACCAGCTGAAGAACTTCGGTTACGTCGACGAAGTGACCGTGGTGGCACCAGGCACAAACGGCAAGATGAGCGAGTTCAACGCTGCGCTCGGCCTGTTGCAGCTGAAATATATCAAATTCGTCCTTGAAAGGCGTGGACTCATCGACAGTGCATACCGTGAGCGGCTCCGCGGCGTGGCAGGCATAGAATGCCTGGAGCGTTCCGGCGAGACCGTCTCCAACTTCTCTTATTTCCCGATCCTCGTACGTCCCGGCTATCCCATTTCACGCGATGGGCTCTATGAACTGTTGAAGGAAAACAGCATTCATCCGCGCCGCTATTTTTATCCGCTGATTTCAAGCTTCTCGATGTACCGCAGCCTGCCTTCCTCGCAGCCGTCGAATCTGCCGGTCGCAACCGAAGCCGCACAACAGGTGCTCTGCCTTCCCATCTATCCGGACATGGAGATGGAGATCGTCGACAAGGTCTGCGCGCTGATCGAGTCGGCTTAAAAAAGGTGTTTCGACCGTCATCGCACCGCAGATCGAAAGTATCTGCGGTGCGAGATCGTGCGCCAATAGGCCGGTTAGAGCGTGATGCCGAAAAGCATAAGCGGTTTTCGGGCGACATCCTGTTCTAGCCGCCTCACTTGTCAGCAAAGACTTGAAGCGCGAGTTCTGCCTGCCAGATAAGAAAATCGCGAGCCGGCGCGTTGCAGGTGGCTGCTCATACGAAAGCGGCGTGACCATCGATCCGCCGCTTTCGTCATCTCATAGACGCCAGATTTAAAGCGCCAGTTGCGGAGGTCGGATTTCGAGCCGCTCCGTCGCCGGGCGCTGTACGCCTCGCGGTTCAATCTCGACCCAGCGGTGTTCAAGCCGCGAGCATTCGATCGCTTCCAGCAGCCGTAATCCTTCCTCCGCCTCCTCTAGCCCAAGCACGTAGGGATGGGGCAGGCGTGCGGTATTGATCTTGCGTTGCAGCAGGGCGTCGGCAAGGTCGACATAATAATTCGCGAAGGCTTCGATGAATCCCGACGGATGGCCTGGCTTGAACCGCTCGTAGCGGATATTGTTAGCGATCATGATATCCGGGCTGGCGCGATCGAGGATCTGCTTGCGGCCGTTGCAGTCATAGAAATAGGCAAGCTCGGGGGTTTCCTGAAGCCATTCGATCGATGCCTTGGAGCCATAGAGCCGCACACGCAGTCCATTGCGTTGCCCGAGCGCGGTCTTGCCGTACCACATGCTGCAATGCAGGCCGCCGGCGCAGCGCACGAGCGCCTGCACATTGTCGAGCACCTGCGGAAAGTGACCGAAACTGTGGCTGGTTGCGCAGACTTCTTCCGACTCCCGCTGCGTGAGGAAATGAAGCAGCGAGTGCACATGAACGCCGAGATCGAGCGAAACCGTCGGCACGGCGCCGTCGCGCAGGCGCCAATCCTGCGGTGTCATCGGCGTGCCGTCACGGCGGAGCCGGAGAAAACTCTCCTGCGGCATCTCAATATGGATCTGCTGCAATTCGCCGAAAACACCATGCTCGACCATGCCGCGGATTTCACGGAGCATGGGATATCCCGTGTAGTTGTAGGTTACGGCCAAAAAGGCCCCGTTACTGCGAGCATTGCCGATCATGCGCGTCTCGGCGCTCGAACCGGCAAGGGCCTTTTCCGAGATCACCGAAACACCTGCCTCAAGTGCGGCGACAACCTGCTTCGTATGCTGCTGCGTCGGCGTTAGCACGACGAGAGCATCGATGTTGTCGGCCTCTTTCGAGAGCAAAGTATCGAAGTCGGCGTGGCAGCGCTCCGGCGAAATGCGGTACTGCCCCGCCGTTTCGCGATTGATGTCGCCATGGCGGCTGAAGCAGCCGGCGACAAGATCGAATTTCTGATCAAGCTCGATCGCATCGCGATGAGCGCGACCCACAGCGGAATTGACGGCACCGCCTAGAAAGGCGAGGCGCAGCTTCTCCGGTACTCCCTGATTTGAGCGGATCATGCGAGATCTCCTTGCATCGTTTGGAGCGAAATGAACGTTTTGAAATCCGGCGCCACCTTCAGCATCTCGTCCCGCGACTCGAAACGGGCGTATAGGATGGCGAGCTTGTCGAGCGGTGCCGCATTCATTGGTTTGCCGGTGGTCTTGAGCTGCGTGATGCGGACATCGGATGATGGAATGGAATGCGAGAAGGAAAACGGCGTCGAGGGCGTGTCGGAGGTGATGGTGTGGCGCCCGAAGAACAGCGGTGGATCGAAGCGCGGTTCGGCCGAAAATTCCTCACCCAGCAGCAGCGTTATGACGAGATCGGCGTAATCGATGCCGAGAGACTGATCGACAAGTGAGCCGTAAAGATCGCCCGGGCAGCGCCGCATGCATTCGACGATCCAGACATCGTCGCCATTCGACAGGAACTGCGTGTGAATGAGGCCGTCCTGCAGTCCGAGCAGCTTGACGACGCGCGCCATAATGGCCCGCGTCTTCGAGCGGACGGTTTCGGAAAGGCGCGAGGGATGGTTCGATGAATCGACCTGGTATGGATAGACCGTGCAATATTCGTCGACGAAGACGTCGAAGACGATCTCCTGGTCCTTGATGAAGGCGGAATGGCTGTGCAGGCTGCCTTCGATGAATTCCTCGATAACGATCTCCGCCGCGCGCGAGTTTCGCCGGGCATCGGCGATGGCGGCGGCAAGTTCAGTCCGGTCGAAAACCTTTGTGACGCCGCGGCCGCTGAAACTATCGCTCGGCTTCACCAGCAGCGGATAACGCAGCGCCTCGGTCTCGATTGGCGAATCGCCCTGCAGGCGCACCGAGCGCGGGGCAGGGATATCGTGCTGCTCAGTAAAGCTACGGAATGCCTGCTTCGTGTGAATGATGGTCGCAGTTTCCATCGAATCGAAGCGTGGGAATCCGAGTTTTTCGGCAACGAAGCTGGTCGACATATATGCAACATCATTGCCCGTCGGCACGATGAAATCGAAATCACCGTTCTCGACGAGGGCGAGCAGCGCGTTCGGATTGCTGTAGTCGATGAAATGCGATTGATGCGCATGCGCATGGCAGGGCTCGTCCGGCCGATTTCCGCAAACGGAAATATGGAGGCCGCGCCTTCTCAAAGCGAATAGAAGAGGAACTGCGCTGAAGTTACTGCCGACGAGCAATGCTCTCTTGGTCATTTTCAAATCCATTCCACGCACCCGGCTGGCCTGTTGAAACGGCACAGCCGAAACAGGGTGTGCAGTCCCACTTCGTCCGTTTTCGATATGCGAAAGACTAAAACGGCCGCGATAGCGAGAGTCATAGGATGCGGGCGTTACCCGAGGCTTGCCGCCTGGAGGTCTGGGCGGCGTCTGTGTTCACCCCGGCGTCGTTGCCTTGCTTGTGGGAAGCAGACGGGCCGCCTTGTTAAGCCGAGTACCATCTCATACGCTTTCGGCTGTGATTCCAACGTCGGCATCGGACAAAGATGCAGACTGCAGCTGCGAAAAGAGACACCGCGCAATGAACGAGAAACTGCCTGATCTGATTGAAGGCGAGCGTATTTTCTTCCAAAAGGTGTTCGAACGGCAGTCCCGCGCGACAATGGAGATGCGGGAGCGATGGCGCGCGGAAACGATTCTTCAGCGTAGAAGACGCGTGTCGTCTGAGATCTACGATCTACTTGGTGGGGTGGTGAAATACGGTCCGTTCAAGGGGCTGTCGCTTGCGAAGAACAACTGGTGGGGCGGTGGCGACTTCGGGTCGATGCTCTTGGGCCTTTATGAGAAGGAAGTACTGGATTTCCTGTTCTCCGAAAGATTGGATGCCGTTGAGAGCTTCGTCGATGTCGGCGCCGCCGACGGATATTACGCGATCGGCATGGTTCGGTCGGGTCGGGCGAAAAACGCCGTTTGCTTTGAACTGAGCGAGGAAGGGCAGCGCACCATTGCATCGAACGCCGAGGCGAATTCGACGTCGGACAGGATCGAAATATTCGGCGCCGCAGACAGGCTATTTCATGAAAAGCTCAGCCATCTTGATCTGGCGAAAACAGTCGTCCTCGTTGACGCCGAGGGTGCGGAGTTCGAAATCCTGGACGATGACTCCTTATCGGCATTGAAACAGGCGACGATTGTCATCGAGATTCACAACTGGGTCGAGGGTTTCTGGGAGAAGTACACCCGTCTCCTCACATCGGCTTCAGCGTTATTCAATGTCGAATTCATTGCGCCCGCCATCAGAGATCTGACGCAATTTCCGGAATTGAACGATTTCACCGACGACAACCGCTACCTCATTTGCTCCGAGGGGCGGCCAAATATTATGCGCTTCATGCTCTTGACGCCCAAAGGCTGATTGCGTCGACAGGTTGGTGCGCACACAAGCGCTCCAGCCTGTCATTCAGGCACGGCATTGCCTTCCAATCTTGCCGATATTCCCACCGAGCTCCAGAAGTCCCGGGTGAAGAGGTAGCCGAATTCCTTTTCCTCGCGCTCTACTTTGAGCTTGGCATTCAAGATATCGTGCAGCTTCGGCAAATTGTAATAGGGAACCGACGGCAGCAGGTGGTGCTCGGCGTGATAATTCATGTTGGCATAGAAGAATGCAATCGGTGTCGGCAGATTGACCGTTCTTGAAAAAAGAAGCGCGCTTTCGTCCTTGTGATCTTCGAGGCCGACGTGCTGCGCTAGCGCCAGAACACGATTTGGGAGCGATCCGACGAACGGTGTGATGAAAAACATGAACGTCAGGGCAGGCGATCGCGTCGCAAGGAAAAACAGCGCCAGCCAGATGGCGTTGAGCGCAAGCATAAAGATCGCATCGGATTGCGCAGCGCGTCGTTCGGCGGGCATCAGTTTCAATCGGATGCCTTTGCCGAAATACGCTTCGTAGCCGAAGGCGTTGCAGAGCGCATAGAGGATCCGCCTGCAAAGGCTTTGATAATCAAGCAGGACGAGACGCGCTGCGCCCAGCAAGTCGAGCGGAAAATCGCGATAGATTTCGCTGTCATCCTCATGGAAAGTGGAAGCGTGGTGGAACTGATGGCTTTTTTCGAAATAGCTCGGATTGTTCCAGGTCACATAGGAAAACAGCTTGAAGAACAGAGTGTTCAGCCATTTCCTGCTGAAGACCTTCTTGTGAAACAGCTCATGGCCGATGCCGGCATAGCCGGCGAACTGCCATAGGACGGCGTTAAGATAAAAGGCTGCGAAAGCAAGCGCAGGATAGCCGCCTTCCCATGCGCGGACCATCGCGAAAAGCAGGCCGGCATGGATGCCGATCCTGAGCGCAAGGTGGGAATAAGCGATCCGGTCGTTCGATGCCGTGAGGTCCCGGAACTCGTCCTTCGTCAACAGGCTGCCCATTCTGATCTCGCTAGCACCCATGATCAGAGCTCTATATTAACCAACGCAAAGGCCACAAGGCTGTTTGCGACATGGAAGACCACCTGCGATTTCGAGAACTCCGCCAAATACTCGGTGACGTCCCCGTGGATCTTGGAATTGTAGTCATGCCAGACGATGACGCCGCGCTTGACGATGCCGAATGCGTTTTCCGTATCCGCCCGGACGATCTGGTTCTCATGTCCGCCATCGATGAAGATCATCTCGGCCGACTGGAAGGCCTCCTTGAAATTGATCGTCGTTGAGTCTTCCTTGACGAGTGTGAGGCGCTTCCTTTGCGTCTCGGTGATCGACGCCAGATAGGCCTCGCCATCGATTTCCTGGCGCTTGCGGAGATAGTCGTCATTCTGCTCGGCGGATGACAAGGCGCTACGCTCGTCCGTCTCGGCTAGATGCGCCGTGAGGCCCTTCGGCAGGTCGATGGAGACCACGTCGCAGTCTTCCGGCGTGTTTTCGATGAAAAGGCGTGTGGTGAAACCTTTGTACGTGCCGATCTCGATGATCTTCCGGGGCTTCACGATCTTGGCGAGCAACACCAGGACAACCTGGTCGACAAGCGTGATGCTGCCGATATCAATCGGCGGCAGACTGGCGGTGTACTCGTTCGCAATTTTCAATTCGTCGGCGAGTTCCAGAAGCGCTCGCAATTTCAGTTCGTAAACTCCCGATTTCGCAGCAAGCGCCGGGCGCAACGCCGCGGCACTTTCAATGAGCTTCTGCATCTCTGATCCCGTGATTCCGTCCATCGTGATTTAATCCTTTGCGATTTCTATTGCGCCTGCGTGGGACTTAGAGACGTGTGCTGATGCGGGCGATCCGTTCATCCAGTTCCGGGAACGATCCTCTCCAGTAGGAATAGTGATTGATGAGGTTCCGATAGGCGATGGGCAGATCGGAGGGCTGCAGGTAGCCCTTCTCGATCGCGAGATCGAGCACTTCCTCGTAGTAGGTGATCGAGTAGATGAAATAGCGGTTGGCCGCTGGATTGGACTGCGAATTGGAATGCTGACGGAAATAGGAGAGGGGCATGGGATGCCCGACGATCGCTCCGCGGAGGGAGAGCCCAACCCAGGATGAAAGATCGAGCGGTCCGGAAATGATGCCGTCCACGACCTTGAAAAGACTGAAACGGCCGGATTCATCAAAGCAATCGGCCGTTCTCAAGAGCGCCGATGAGAACTCGCCAAGCAGATTATGATGCTTGACGGCAGTGATGCGTATGAAGTCGCGGCCCTCGATCACCTTCAGCGAGCCTTCGACCATCAATCCGTTGCCGAGATTTGTAACCTGGTTCCGCTCGTCGATGAAATAGCGCGGGGAAAACGCGAGTTTCGTTCCTCTGTTCTGTGTGGCTTCAAGCGCTTGGAGCAGGTACTGGATACAGAACGGATTAAGGACGTCGTCGTCGAAGAGATACTTGATGTACTCGCCGCCGGCGAGCCCGGCGAGCCGTATGACGTTCTTGTACTCGGCCGGATCCGGATTGCGGCTGTACTGGATAACGCCTGAGTATCTCTCGCAGATTTTCTCGATTGCATCGGTCGGGCAATCGTCAGAGACTATGATTTCCGTGTCATCGAAACTTTGCGCGATTGCGCTCTTCAGGGCGAGTTCAAAGAAATCGGGCTTATAGGCCGGGATACAGATCGATACGCGCGGCAAATGTTTCTCCCCTTGAGACGCCCCCTCCAGCCTCCGTCGGCGAGAGCGGTGATCGGCGCTCCGAACGACCGAAGCAGACTACTTGCCATGATCATAGAGCGCGGACGTTACGCGAGGCTTGTGCAGAGGAAGAGGCACAAGCGGAAAAAAGGCCTTGATCTCGCCCAATACATAGATAATTTTTGGGAGAAACGGGGCACGCCCTCGGGCATTCGCAAGTGCGTTCCACGAGATTCTTACGTATTCAATTCAATCACGAAAATCTGCGATTATCTCGGCATCAAGACAGAATTCATCGTCTCTTCCAAAATGACAATAGATCTTTTCTAAGGCAATTCAGGCGGCTCGAAAGCTGGCTGAGGGTAAAGACAGAATGCTCGCTGGCGTTCGAGAAGCGGCGAATTTCACTCGCCCTATCGCTTTCGCAGGACGTAGCTGTGCTCGTACTCCGGCAATTGACCCAAGATATCATAGCTTTCGAATAAGCCCGCTGCACGTATCCGATCTACGGCGGGTCCTACTTCTGGTGAATGGGCAAAATCGCCATAGTCGTCGAAGACGATATAGCCACCAGGTACGACAAATCGCTCATAAAGAAGGAAATCTGCCCATACATTCTCGCTCGCATGACCGCCATCAATATGCAAAATCTTGAACCGTTGGGAAGCCTGCAGCGTGCGCTCGACTGCATTCTGCGAGTAACCTCTTATCAAAATGCAGGTTCTATAAAGAATGTTTCGCAAATAATCGACTTCTTGAAGCTGCCCTTGCAGTTCGAATGGATCAATTCCAACGAGTTTTGTTGAAGGTGACGAAAGCCTTTGCATAAAGGCGAGAGACTTGCCTTTCCAGACTCCGATCTCAACGATGTCTGCCTCCAGTGAGGCCACGTCGATACTGAGAAATCCCAAAAGCTTGACGTAAGAATGAAAAGACAATTCTGTCCGCGACATGTACTTGGCTGGCATCGCGGCATAAGCTGCGGCAAAATCTGTCCCCAGCTTATCCCATTCATTGTCCACGCGTGCCCGCGTTGCAGGGTCCGTCATCAGCGTTTTAAGACTATCCATTACCCTGTCCATGATTGGCCTGCCAGATTTCTACCATTTCTTCGATGTGTTATTGCTCTGATTCTGTCAATATGGAGTGCCCCATTTCGGCCCCAGCCGGAACCGACTTCAAGTACGATCGCCTAACCGCCGGATCGTATTCACTGATGAAACCCCTGTATAGAGCGTCACCTGTCGGTCAAATCCTGGACGGCGAATGCGATTCCAACCGCACGATTCACGGCCGCCGCAAGAACGGACATGTGGGTCTCGCCGGCATAAAGCTCGAATTCCGTACGCACTCCGTCTGCAGTGCCGTCTAATCGCTCCGCCATCTCCCGCGCCAGGAGGACGGTCCGCTCCGTCTTCCTCTTCTCCAGACGCGCAGGGGCATCCTCGTTTCCGTACTGGAAGGGCGCCAGCTCATCGCCTTCGTATTCTCCGGCGGACAAATGCAGAAAGGGTGAATTCCCCGGCGCCTCTTGACGTTGCGCCTCGTTCTTGAGGATTTCGCTGTTCTCCCAATAGATGGTTGGGCTGGCCGCAATCCAATTGGAAAACAGAGCTGGACGCTCGAACAGGGCATAGAGAGTAAAGAGGCCGCCGAAGGAATGTCCGAAAAGCGATCGGCGTCTCGGATCCAGGATCACCCTCTCTGTAATCCGCGGGATAAGCTCGTTCTCGATGAAATCCAGCAGCTTGCCGGTCCCTCCGATGACCACCGGCGGACCGCCCTCAACGAACGGCGGATAGGATTTGACCGGCGGAGGCCCCAGGTCCCAAGACCGGCGGAGCGGATCATAGGGCTCGTCGGACGGGTAGCCGATCGCCGCGATCACCCCCGACCGACATTCGTCCCCGTCGGATAAGGTGCCTGGGTGACCAAGCTGGCGACCGCGAAGGGAAAGTGGCGTTGCCGTCGGTCATGACGAGAAGCGGCCATCCTCCCGTAGGAATATGCGATAGGGCTGGCCGCCCGCAGCAGGAGCTAGATCGAAAAAACACGTTCCGGGCATCGAATTGACGCTGGTACGATTGATCAGGTTTCTGATGCTTGGATAGGAGGATCGGAGAAGGGACATTGATGTTGGTGCAGTTCATTAGTGGGTTTCGAAGCTTCCAAGGTTGGTGCAACGCTTGCTGATGTCCAGACTTCCGCGAAAGCGCTTCGTGGCTAGGCTGATCTAACCTGGTTCCGGCATGATTTGAAGACCCGGAGCTATCGAGTCGCCGGGCTCGTTCTTCGATCGCTGGCCGTGCTATTCAACGCGCGGGTGTGACATTCCAACTTTGCAGAAACAAGACACGTCAACTTTGCGGCCATGCGGCTACAAAGGATAGAGCGGAACTTAAGTCTTTGTAATAACATAGATGTATCTAGTTCCATAACATGCGTTACGCCGCAAATTTGTGTAGCCGACATTTTATTTCCAACTGCGACATGCCAATGTTTACAATGTTTCGCCTTGGTGATCTTGCGTGTCGCTTTGCTATACCCTTGGCGCTTGCCGAAAACCTGCTCCTCTCAGGAACTCGCCAGCCGCTGACTTGTTTTACATTCTGCACCACCCAGAAGTTTGCCCAAGGCGCAATCGGCGACAGTGGGACTGATCCATGGATATGACGCGCATCCGAGATCGCATGGTGGAGTACCACGTTACGCGCCGTGGCATTCGCGATCCACGCGTGACCGAAGCGATGCGCACGGTGCCGCGCGAAAAATTCGTTCCTCCAGGCTCCGAGGAATGCGCCTATCAGGATGCGCCGCTGCCGATCGGCGAAGGCCAGACAATTTCGCAGCCGTTCATCGTCGCTCTGATGCTCGAAAAGGCCAATCTGGATACCGGCGACACAGTGCTCGAGGTCGGAACGGGCTCCGGCTACGCTTCAGCCCTCCTGAGCCGGATAGCAAGGCACGTCTATTCCATCGAGCGCCATGAAGGGCTGGCGCTTCAAGCCAAGGAACGGTTCGAGAAGCTGGGATACCGCAACGTCGACGTTCGCGTCGGCGACGGCAGCAAAGGCTGGGTGGAAGCCGCTCCGTTCGATGCCATTATCGTTTCTGCGAGCGCGCCCGAGGTGCCAACCGCCTTGAAAGAACAGTTGGGCTTCGGAGGGCGGCTCATCATTCCGGTCGGCCGCGGTGAAGGGCAGCGCCTGAAACGCCTCACCCGTACCGGGGACATCACGTTCGAAGAAGAAGATCTCGGTGGGGTGATCTTCGTTCCCTTGATCGGCGAAGACGCCTGGACTGCAACCCATCCGATGTACACGGCAACGGCCCCCTCATTGCCGGGAACGGTTGCCTCCGAACGAGCTTCTCCGCATGAAGGACAGGGAGGGGGCATGGGAAAGACACAGACATTGCTCGCGTTGCCGGAAGGTGTGGTTGACCACAGCGAATTTCAGCGAACCTTCTGGGAAGTTCAACGTATTTCCTGGATCGTGTTCACGCTTCTTCTGCTGACCTGCTTGCTGGGTTTGCTTGGAAGAGGCGGTCCGTTTTCACGGCAAACACTTTTGTTGCCCGAAGGATCCGTGGATTTTCCGGTCATCTCCCGATGGAATGCTCCCGAGGACATGACGGTGACCTTCGCGCCGTCATCCGAAGACAGGGTCTTCACGATCGATGCCGCCTTTCTTCAAGGCTTTTCGGTCCAGGGCATCGATCCGCCTCAAAAGGCGACCTTCGCGCGCGGTGGCCGGATAGGCTATGTGTTTCCTGCCGACCCGGCAGAACCGACACAGATCGTCTTCCGTCTGCAAACGCAACTCGCCGGCCCTCGCCGCGCCACTATCGGCATGGGCGGGGAGACTCGCAGCCAATCCACGTTCATCTTTCCATGAGGGCGGCACGGTGGATGCAGTATTACGCGGATTGGCAATCTATTTCACGCTGCTTGTGATCACCCGTCTGTCGGGAAGACGGACATTGGCCCAGATGACCCCGTTCGATCTAGTCATCGTGCTGGTGATCTCCGAGACTACCCAGCAGGCGATGCTGGGCGATGACTTCTCGATCACCAACGCCGTTATCCTGATCCTCACGCTGTTTACGACCGACATCGGTCTGTCTTACGTGAAGAGGTGGTGGCCTGGCGCAGCTCATATCATCGATGGCGTTCCGACCGTTCTGGTGACGGATGGCGTCTACGATGAGCGCGCGCTCAAAGGCGCCCGACTGCAGAAGGAAGACGTCATGCAAGCGGCTCGAAGCCAGGAAGGCATTGAGAGTGTTACGGAGATAAAATTTGCCATCCTCGAAGTGAGCGGCAACATCAGCATCATCAAGAAGCAGAAATCCGGCTGACAATTGCCAGCGAAGGAGCATCCCGCGGTATGGCAGGAACTCCCTGGCAATTTCGAGCTGCCAGCTGTGGGACGCGCTTCAGAAGGATAGGTCGAGCACCCTGCCCTCGAACAAGCGGTCCCGGGAGCCTTCGAGATGCGCCTTCATCAGTCTCTGTGCATCGTCAGGCCGGCCATCGGCGATCGCCTTATAGATGGCGTTATGCTCTTCGTAGACCTGTTCTAGCCCTTGGCGGGGGCCAAGCAAAGAGAGGCCATGGAGATGCATGCCAACGGCGATATGGGCCTTCAGCGCGTCGATCGAGGCCGTGTAATAATGATTGTTGGCAGCCTCCGTGACCGCGCGGTGGAAGAGGAAATCGGCGTCGGTGCGGTGAAGCTGATGGCTGGTCGCTTCGCGCAGATCCGCAAGCGCGCTGGCGATCTTTTGGATCGCCTGCTCATTGCGGCGCTTGGCGGCAAAATAGGCGGCCGCCGGCTCGATCGTCAGGCGGAATTCGTAGCAGCGCTGAATGTCGGCGATCGTCTTCACCGGCGAATAGGCAAGCTGCGTCGTCGGCGATCCATGTGCGCTGACGAAGGTGCCGGCGCCCTGCCGGGCATAGACCATACCCTGATCGCGCAGGCGCGCTAAGGCATCACGGACGATCGGCCGCGACACACCCAAAATCGAGGCAAGCTCATGCTCGCCGGGAAGGCGTGAATCCGGCGGATAGTTTCCGCCGCGGATACGCTCGAGCAACTGGTCGAAGACGCGATCGACCAGCTTGACGGCCTTGCCGCGTTCGGGCTTGCCCGGTGGGCCGGCTTCCGCGTTCAAAGATTCGCCATTCACTTCAGCCACGTCATTCTCCCCGGCGGTATCTTGCTATGCCGCCCGATTCCAAAGAACCAGTCTTAACAAACTATCGGGCTTGCCGAAGCCCCCCGACTTCACGGCGCACCGAAAATGCCGCCCGTCGGCTGCCGTGACATCGAACCACGGCACGCCGGCTTCTATTTCGCCCTGGGGCGCCAGAACTCTGACCCCGAGCGCCAGGAAAACGGCAAGCGCCGTATCGCCGCCGCCGACCATCAGCATATCAGGCCTCGTGTCGTCGATGACCGTTCTGACGCCTGCCGCAAAACGGCGAGCGACCAGTGCCGCATCGGCCGCCATATCGCCAGTGCAACGCAGCAGCGCCGGCAGCGCTATGCCCTCTCCGACTTCGACCTGCCCCTTCGGCGCGTCCACGACCATGCGTAGGACACCCGAGGCTTGGAGCCGGTCCATCTGGATAGCAGTAATCGGGTCGCGCGAGCCAAAGGCGAACAGGGTGCGCCGGGTCGCCGCAAATTCCGGCAGCGGCTGCCGCCCCATTTCGCCGAGCCGGCGGGCAAGCGCGGCCCCGAGGCCCCTTGCGCCGACAGCAAGTGTCGTCAGCCAGTCATGCCCCTCCGCGATCTGGTCGAGATCGCCATCGTCCTCGGCATCGGCAATCACGACGCCGTCCGCGCTGATTTCGAACAGCTCAGCGATCGGTAGCGGCTGGTTGATGCCGCGGCCGACGACACACCCTCGGTAGGTCAACCGCTCCTGATCGGGAATGGCGGGCGCTACTAGGATGGTCTTCAGATCGAATGCCTTCGCCAGCGCCAGGCTCTCGGCCGCGACATTGCCCTTGAGCCGGGAATCGATCTTCTTCATGATGACCGCCGGCTTCTCGCGACGAAACACCGCTGCCGCCGACCGTACTCTTTCGGCGGCTTCGCGCTCATCCAGCGCGCGGGAGGCGGTGTTGATGACGACAACGTCACAGCCGGTGGCGATCGCATCCTCTGCGGCCTCGACATCGACGGCGACCGCAACCGAAAGCCCGGCTTCGACGAAGGGCGTGCCGGTATCGAGCGCGCCCGTCAGATCATCGGCAATAATGGCCGCCTTCAGCGTCATGCGGTCTGTCCGGTGTTGACGGCGTGGCAGGCGACGAGATGGCCGGGCTTTGCCTCCTTCCACGCGGGAATGATCTTGCTGCAGACGTCCATGGCGATCGGGCAACGCGTGTGGAAACGGCAGCCCGACGGCGGGTTCAGCGGGCTCGGCACATCACCCTGCAGGATCTGGCGCTGGCGCGTGCGCTCATGCTCCGGATCGGTTTCCGGGACGGCCGACAGCAACGCCCTGGTATAGGGGTGCAGCGGATTGTCGAAGAGTTCCTCGCGGGTGGCAAGTTCGGCGAGCCGCCCGAGATACATGACGCCGACGCGGGTGCTGATATGGCGCACGACTGCGAGATCATGGGCGATGAACAGATAGGTCAGCCCGTATTTTTCCTGCAGATCGAGCAGCAGGTTGATGATCTGCGCCTGGATCGACACGTCGAGCGCCGAGATCGCCTCGTCACAGACGATAAATTTCGGCTGGCAGGCGAGCGCGCGGGCAATGACGACGCGCTGTCGCTGGCCGCCGGAAAGCTCATGCGGGTAACGCTGGGCAAATCGCTTGGGCAGGCCGACATCGGTGAGCAGCGTTGCCACCCTGTCCTTCAGCTCGGCCTTGGTGCAGAGCCTATGAAAAAGGATGGGTTCGCCGATCGCCTCACCCACCGTCATGCGCGGATTGAGCGTCGAATACGGATCCTGGAAGACGATCTGCAGGTCCCGGCGGAAGGGCCGCATCTGTTTTTCATCGAGCGTCGCGAGGTCCTGGCCCTTGTAGACGACCTTGCCGCTGGTCGCCTTGTAGAGGTTG
This sequence comes from Rhizobium sp. WSM1274, assembly GCF_025200775.1. Classification (NCBI taxonomy): domain Bacteria; kingdom Pseudomonadati; phylum Pseudomonadota; class Alphaproteobacteria; order Hyphomicrobiales; family Rhizobiaceae; genus Rhizobium; species Rhizobium sp. WSM1274. The sequence continues at coordinate 191,883 of NZ_CP104142.1, forward strand.
AGGATGGTGAAACCTGTCGTCGACTTGCCGCAGCCGGATTCGCCGACGAGGCTCAGCGTCTCGCCTTCCATGATGTCGAGGTTGACATTGTCGAGCGCATAGACGGTCGCCGAGCGTTCGCCGAAGGCGCCGAGCTTGACGTGGAAATGCTTGACCAGGTTTTCGATCTTGAGCAGCGGTTGAGCGCCCATCACGCGGCCTCCTGCATTCTCTGGACGACGAAACAGGCGGCGCGGTGATTGGCGCTGCCGCTCAACGGTTCGAGCTGCGGCACCTTCTCGTGACAGATGTTTTCGGCAAGCGGGCAGCGCGGCGCAAATGGGCAACCCTTCGGCCGGCGGCCAGGCTCCGGCGGCGTGCCGCCGATCGAGCTCAGCCGGCTTGCCGGCGGATCCGAGAGTTTCGGGATCGAAGACAGCAGGCCGCGCGTATAGGGATGGCTCGGTCGGGCATAGAGCTCGTCGACCGGCGCATCCTCGACGACCGTGCCGGCATAGAGCACGGCGACGCGATCGACGAGGCCGGCGATAAGCGCCAGATCATGGGTGATCCAGACGACCGACATGCCGAGCTTGGCCCTGAGATCCTTCACCAGATCGACGATCTGGGCCTGGATGGTGACGTCGAGCGCCGTCGTCGGCTCATCGGCAATCAAAAGCTTCGGATTGCAGGCAAGGCCGATCGCGATCATCACGCGCTGGCGCATGCCACCGGAAAGCTCGTGCGGATAGGCCTGCAGACGCTCTTCCGGACCGGGAATGCCGACGAGACGCAAGAGTTCGACGGCGCGGGTGCGAGCTTCGGCCTTTTTCATTCCGCGGTGATAGATCAGCGGTTCGCAGATCTGGTCGCCGACGCGCATGACCGGATTGAGCGAGGTCATCGGATCCTGAAAGACGAAGCCGACATCGCCGCCGCGCACCTTGCGCAGCTCGCGATTTGACATCGTCTGCAGGTCGTGGCCATCGAATGTCGCCGATCCCCTAGTGACTTTGATCTTGTTCGGCAACAGCCGCATCAGGCTCAGCATGGTCAGGCTCTTGCCGCAGCCGGATTCGCCGACCACGCCAAGGGTCTCACCCCTGTCGACATGGAGATCAATACCATCGACGACCACGGCCGGGCCATTGCGGCCGTCGATCTCGACGGTGAGGTTCCTGACATCGAGCAGGCGGTCGGTGTCTTTCGTATCCATCATTTGCTGCCCCGCGGATTGAGCGCGTCGTTAAGGCCATCGCCGAGGAAGCTGAAGGCAACCGAAGCAAGGCCGAGCACGGCCGCCGGAGCGGCGAGAAGGTGGGGATAATGCTGCCAGACACGCAGGCCGTCGGAGATCATGTTGCCCCAGCTCGGTGTCGGCGGATTGACCCCGACGCCAAGGAAGCTGAAGGCGCTTTCCAGCACCATCGCCGTGCCGAGGCCGGCGCTGACCGAGACGATCAAAGGCCCCAGCGCATTCGGAATGACATAGCGCTTGATGATGATCCAGTTCGACAGGCCGAGCGCCTGCGCCGCGGTGATATAGGGCCGGCTGCGGATCGACAGCACCTGGGCGCGGACGAGACGGGCGTAAGGCGGCCAGGAGATCAGCGCCATCGAGCCGAAGACGAGGATGAAATCCACCCACATGGTTTCGCGGTAGAAGGGATTGAGGGTCGCGAGGTAACGCGCCTCCATCCATTTGCTGATCGGCGATTTCAGCGAGGCGTTGATGACGACGACGAGCAACAGGTTGGGAACCGACATCGTCACGTCGGTCAGCCACATGATGACGCGATCGAACGGATTGCCGAAGAAACCGGCGACTGCCCCGAGCACCAGGCCGATCAGCACGGCGAAGACGGTGACAATGACGGCGACGAGGAAAGCGGTGCGCGTGCCGAAAACCACCCGGCTGAAGACGTCGCGGCCGAGATCATCGGTTCCGAAGAGGTGGCTCATCGACGGCAGGACGTTGCGGGCGTTGAGATCCTGGCTCAGATAATCATAGGGCGTGAGGTAAGGCCCGAAGATCGCCGTGAAGGCGAGGATCACGACGATGACGAGGCCGAAGATGGCAAGCCTGTTGCGCTTCAGCCGATACCAGGCGTCGCGCCACAGACTGACCGGTTCTTCGACGGTTTCGATGGTGGAAAGAGGGATGGCGGACATGGTCAGCGGCTCCTTCTTGAATCGTTGGCGCGCGGATCGAGCAGCGGATAGAGCACATCCACCAGGAGGTTCGAGACCATCACCAGGAACGATCCGATCAGTGTGATCGCCAGAATGACGGGATAATCGGAATTGATCAGCGCCTGCACCGTCAATCGGCCGAGGCCCGGCAGGCCGAAGACAAGTTCGACGAAGATCGCGCCGTTGACGATGGTGATCATGATCAGGCCGAGCTGCGTGACGACGGGCGTCAGCACCGGCCGCAAGATGTGGCGGAGCGCCACGATGATCTCTGGCACGCCCTTGGCGCGGGCGGTGCGGACGAAATCCTCCGACAGAACCTCGATGACGGCGGCGCGCGTCTGACGCACGATTAGCGCGATCGGCTGGAAGGAAAGGACGAGCAGCGGCAGCAGGATACGGACATCGAGGATGCCGCCCCAGCCATAGGGCACGCTCGCACCCGGCAGCAGCACGATCAGGCCGACCATCAGCAGCGGACCGGCGACATAGGCCGGGATCGCCCAGAGGAAGAGCGCGGAGCCCAGAATGGCATAGTCAATGCGCGAATTCTGGTTGAGCGCGGCGATCATGCCGAGCGGGATCGCAACGACGGCGGTCAGGATGATGGAACAGAGGGCAAGCTGGAAGGAGACGGGTGCTGCGGCGGAGACCATCGCCCAGACAGAGCGGCCCGAGGTCAACGAATTGCCGAACTGACCGTGCAGCAAGTTCCAGATGTAAAGGCCGAACTGGATGATGAAGGGTTTGTTGAGGCCGGCACTTTCGCGAATGGCTTCGATGCGCTGCGGATTATAGGCGACGTCGCCCGGCGCGCGCAGGAAGATCAGCTTGATCGGATCGCCGGCGCCATAGAAGGCCAGCGCGTAAACCGCCAGCATCACCACCAGAACGGACGGAATCCAGATGGCAAATCGGGTTAGCACGTAGCGCAGCAAGGCCACCTCCCACCTGTTGTTCGATGCGTTCCCGCTTTTGGCTGCGATCGCATCTCTTCTTCTTGAAACTTGCGCGAAGGCCTTGCGGCCTTCGCGCGGGTTATTGCCGATTGGAACGATTTCCGCCGGATCAACCGATGGAAATGTTCCAGGGTTCGACGACCTGCCAGTCAAGGTTCTTTTCCAGGCCCTTGACGTCCTTGGTGGCCCAGCGCGACATCGCCTGAGAATACCATGGAATGAAGGCCCAATCCTCGCGGAACGCCTTCTGGGCTGCCTGAGCGAGAGCGATACGCTGCGGATCATCCGCAGCCTTGGTCGTGGCTTCGGCCAGAGCGCTGTCGACCTTGTCGTTTTTGTATCCGCCAAGCTTGTTTTGCGCATTCGACGAGGTCGAGGCGATGCTGCCCGCCAGATAGGAGACGGCATCCGGCACACGGGTGCCGACGTCGTCGCGAAAGATCTGGATCGAATTCTGATCCGGACCCGCATAGGCGTCCTGCTGCGGCTTCATGTCGACGGCCGTGATGCCGAGATTCTGGCGCCACTGCTCGGCGATGAACTGGGCGGCAGCCTGAATGGCCGGCCCCGAGATGCCGACGAATAGGATCTTCGGCAAGCGCTCCGGGCCGCCATAGGTCGATTCCGCAAGCAGCTTCTTGGCAGCCGCCGGATCGTAAGGGTATGGCTCGAAACCGGAATTCTCCGCACCCGGAACCGCGTTGAGGATCTGGTCGGCCTTCTTGTGCGGCCCGTCGGGGTAGGACGCCTTGAACAGGCCATCGCGATCGACCGCCATGATCAGTGCCTGGCGGACCTTCGGATCGTCCATCGGCGCACGGGAGATGTTGAACCAGAAGTGCTGGCTGGTCGGGATCAGCGGGCCGGCGGAAAATTCCGGGCCGAGATCCTGGATGATGGTCGAGGTGATCAGTTCGGTATGAGCGTTGAACTCGCCCGACTTGATCAGCGACGTCGCGGAGACATTGTCCTCGATCGAGGTGATGTCGATGCGCGCAAGCTTCGGCTTCGGTCCGAAGAAGTTCTCATTCGGCTCGAACGTGATCTTGCCGGCGTCGATGTCGATGCTGGTGAGTTTGAACGGACCCGAAAAGACCGGCTTGTTGTCAGGCTTGTACCAGTCGATAATCTCCTCGCCGTCGCTGCCGCGCGACTGCGACGCCTTGGTGATCGGCGCGATGTGGTTTGCCAGGCGCATGAAGAAGATCGGATCGGCGGCTGCCAGCGTCACGACGACCGTTCCATCGTCGGGCGTCGCGACACCCGTCAACTCGTTGCCGGAGCCGGAGGCGATTTCTGCATAACCCTTGACCTTGCTCAGCACCTGGTCGGCGCGCTGGCTCTTGGTGTTCGGCATCGAGGCGACTTCCCACGATCCCTTGACGTCCGCCGAGGTGATCTTGCTGCCGTCGGAGAAGACGGCCTTGGGGTCGATTTTGAACGTCCAAACGGTGTTGTCAGCCGATTCCCAGCTGGTGAAGACGTAAGGTTTGATATTGCCTTTGCTGTCGAAATACATCGGCGATGCCCACCAGATCGAATTCCAGCGGAACGTCCTGCCGCCGCCGCGCAGCGGCGACCAGTCCTGGTCGAAGGCCGGATGCGCGACCTTCAGGACCTGGCCTTCATCGGCCATGACGATGCGGGCATTCATCCCGAATACGGTGAGGCCGACGCCGGCTGCAAGGCCGAGCTTCAGCGCGTTGCGACGTGATATATTGGTTTTATCCGATTGATCAGACATGGCATTCCTCCCAAAGTGAATTCGGCAGCGCTCTCCCTGCACCTGCCAGGCGCAGCACAATCCGTTCCGTATCGTTCTCTCGTTATTGTAAATATGTCAACAAAAAATCTCTATTTTCATCCAATCAATATTTTATCTTAAAAATATACAAATTATAACAGACAGATAGGTTTTAGCAGCTGCATCGCCGCGTTTTGTCTTCTTGACAAAAGCGCGGCGATGGAAAAGTTCTTGCTCTCCATGGCGACAAACGAATGACATCGAATGCGCAGCCGGGCGTTCGAACACGGATCCCCGGACAGGACGCGCCGAGGAGGGCAAAATGAGCCATCACAGGATTACAGGCGTATTCAGCGCGTCCGCAACGCCGCTGACTGCAGACAATTCACCCGATCTCGCACTATTCACCGATCATTGCCGACAGCTGCTGGCCGAGGGATGCCATGGCGTGGCGCTGCTTGGCACGACGGGCGAGGCCAATTCGTTCTCCGGAGCCGAGCGCCGCGCCATTCTGGAAGCAGCACTTGAGGCTGGTATTCCCGCCGACAGGCTTTTGCCGGGCACCGGCGTTGTGGCCATTCCCGAGACCGTGGAATTGACTCGGCACGCGCTGTCGCTTGGCGTCACCAAGGTGGTGATGCTGCCACCCTTCTACTACAAGGGCGTCTCCGACGATGGTCTCTTCGCCGCCTATTCGCAGGTGCTGGAAAAAGTCGCCGACACCCGCTTGCAGGTCATCCTCTATCATATTCCGCAGGTTTCAGGCGTTCCGCTATCCATTCCGCTGATCGGGCGGCTGATTGCGGCCTTCCCGGAAACGGTCGTCGGCATCAAGGAATCTGCCGGAGATTTCAACAACATGCAGGCGATCATCGCCGCCCATCCAGGCTTCTCGGTGCTGGCGGGCGCCGACCCGCTGCTGCTGCCGTTGCTGAAGGCGGGCGGTGCTGGCTGCATCACGGCCACCTCCAATCTCGTCGCGAATTCGCTCCGCACCGTCTACGACCATGTCCATGACGAGGCGCGCGCCGCAGATGTCGAGGCGGCACAGGCCCGGATCAACGCCTATCGCACGCTTTCCAATTCCTACGTCCAGATCCCCACAATCAAGGCGATGGTGGGACTGAAGACCGGCAATCCCGCCTGGAAGCGCACGCGCGCACCGTTGATGCCGCTCGGCGATGCCGACTATGCCGCACTCGCCGAAAGCTACGCCAAGCTGCCTTGAGGAGATCCGTCATGAGTTTTACCGGCCTGCCTTCGGAAGCCGTTCCGGCCCTGATGACCGGGGTCATCGCCCCCCACCCCACGGTCGAGGGTCGTGCGGATGCCTATCTGCCCTCCCCCTGCATCCAGAACCATGCCGCAAATCTAGCCTTTCTGCGGGACGGCACGCTGACCTGCGTCTGGTTCGGTGGCACGATGGAGGGCATGGGTGATATCTCGATTTACATGTCGCGGCTGGCTCCGGGCTCCGAGCGCTGGTCGGTGCCGGAAAAGATGAGCGACGATCCGGAGAAATCCGAACAGAACCCGTTGATTTTCAAGGCTCCGGACGGAAAAATATGGCTGCTCTATACCTCGCAGACCTCGGGCAATCAGGACGGCTCGGTTGTCAAATGCCGGATTTCAGGTGATGGCGGCCAGACCTTCGGCCCGGTTCGTATCCTCTGCGACAGCCCCGGCACATTCATTCGCCAGCAGATCGTCGTCAACGGCAAAGGCGACTGGCTGCTTCCGGTGTTCCGCTGCGTCGGCCTGAATGGCCAGCGCTGGAGCGGCGATGCCGATACGGCAGCCGTGCTGGTGTCGCGTGATGGCGGCGCCAGTTGGGAAATGCGCGATATTCCAGACAGTATCGGCGCGGTGCACATGAATATCTTGCCGCTTGGCGGCGACGAGATGATCGCCTTCTACCGCAACCGTTTCGCCGAAAACATCCTGTCCAGCCGATCATCCGACGGCGGCGAGACATGGAGCGCGCCCGAGCCTGCCGAATTGCCGAACAACAATTCCTCGATCCAGGCCACTGTCCTGAATGATGGAGCAATCGCAATGGTTTACAACCATTCGAATGCCGCCATGTCGGACGCGCGGCGCCAGTCTCTCTACGACGAAATAGAGAGTGGCGAGGCTGGAGAGACCGCCGTCGTTGCCGATACCAGCTCACGCAAGGCCGTCTGGGGTGTTCCGCGCGCGCCGCTGAGCCTTGCGATATCAAGGGATGGCGGCAAGAGCTTTCCGCATCGCATCGACCTCGATACCGGCGACGGCTTCTGTCTCAGCAACAATTCGAAGGATTCGCTGAACCGCGAATTCTCCTATCCCTCGATCATCCAGGGCAGCGACGGCACGCTCCATATCGCCTACACCTACTACCGACGCGCCATCAAATATGTGCGCCTCGCCCGGCAATTCCTGCCGTAAACAAAGCGGCAGCCGGAAAATTGTCGTCCTGCATCCGCTCGCATGCGCAAGCATGCGGGATGACAGCGGGTGTGGGGCTGGCTGACAGAAAAATTGACAACAGGTTTGGGCAATTCACCGCCGCCGCAAAGTTGATGGCTAGTTGGTGTCTGACATGTCGTTTCATCACTACAGACTTAATAATACTTTGATATCTTTATCGATACGAGCGCGAAACGCCGCCTTTAAAGCCCGCGGCCGAGCGCACATCCGATGATAAAAAATTCCGCTCGCTGGAATGTCGGCTTGACATTGATCTTACAACTTTACATTAAAGAGGGCGACGATAGTGCCGCAAGATCTTGCAGGGAGGACTGGTTCATGGCCAGCTGGGATTCGCCGATCACGATAGTTCGGCCGCATCTGATCGAATTCGGGGTCGGCACGGCGGGAAAGCTTGGCAAATGGGCTGATGAAAAGGGCTATCGGCGCACGCTCGTCATCTCCGATGCCTTCAACGCTTCGCGCGTCGACGTGCTGGAGCTGAAGGGCGAGGTTACGGTCTTTGCCGAAGTGACGCCTGAACCGGATACGGCCAATCTCGAAAAGGTCCTGGCGGCGGCAAACGCCGCCGATGCCGAACTGATCGTCGGCTTCGGCGGCGGCAGCGCCATGGATCTGGCAAAACTCGCCGCAGTGCTTGCCGGTTCCGCCCAGACGCTGCGGGAGGTCGTCGGTCCGAACAAAGTGCATGGGCCGCGCAAGGTCGCGCTTGCCCAAGTGCCGACGACATCGGGCACCGGCAGCGAGGCCGGCATCCGCGCGCTCATCACCGATCCGGCGACGATGGCAAAGCTTGCCGTGGAAAGCCTGCATATGCTGGCCGATATCGCCGTCATCGATCCTGCTTTGACCTTCAGCGTCCCGGCCCGCACGACGGCGGCAACCGGCGTCGATGCCATGGCCCATTGCGTCGAGGCCTTCACCAACCGCAAGGCCCATCCGATGGTCGACATCTATGCGATCGAGGGAACCCGCCTCGTCGGCAAATATCTCGCCCGCGCCGTCAAGGACGGCAATGACGCCGAAGCGCGCGCCGGCCTCTCGCTCGCCTCGCTTTACGGCGGCTTCTGCCTCGGCCCGGTCAACACTGCCGGCGGCCATGCGCTCGCCTATCCCCTCGGCACGCGCTGGCATGTCGCCCATGGCGCAGCCAATGCGCTGATTTTTCCGCATGTTCTCGCCTTCAATACACCGTCCGCGCCTGAGAAAACCAAGGCGGTAATGGAAGCGCTTGGGCGTGAAACCTCCGGGAACGTCACCTCCGTCTTCGATGCGGCTTACGCTTTCTGCGCCGAACTCGGCATCGAGATGAAGCTCTCCGGTCTCGGCGTGCCGGAAAGCGACCTCGACGCCATGGCCGATGACGCCTTTGCCATTCGCCGTCTGCTCGATAACAATCCGCGCGATCTCTCGCGCGCCGACATTCGCTCGATTTACGCAGCCGCGTTCTAGGCCACAAAGTTTTCAGGAGGAATTCGATCGATGGACAGGAATGCTAAAGTCGCGGTAACGCTCGGCGATCCGGCCGGCGTCGGCCCCGAGGTGATCGTCAAGGCCTTGGCAGCCCTTCCAAGAGAAGAGCGCCGCGATTTCGTCATCGTCGGCAATGTCGAAGCGCTGGAGCGCGCCGACCGCGTCAGCGGCACCGGACTGCGGTTCGGACCTGCCGATGCACTCGGTGACGGCAGGATCGCCGTCGACGAAGTCGCGCTCGGCGCTGCCCTCCCCGAAATCGGCAAGGTCAGCCCCGTCGCCGGCGATGCCTCGGTGCGCTACATCACCCGCGCCGTCGATCTCGCCATGTCGGGTCAAGCCGACGTCATCGTCACCGCGCCGATCAACAAAGAGGCGATGAACCTCGCCGGCCATCACCATGACGGCCATACCGGGCTGCTCGCGCATCTCACCGGCTCGAAGAGCTCCTTCATGCTGCTCGCCTCCGAGCGGTTGAACACCATCCACGTCTCCACCCATATCTCGCTGAAGGGTGCGATCGAGCGCGCCAAGACCGAGCGGGTGCTGGCAACCATCGAAGCCGGCCACCGGCATTTCCTGCGGCTCGGCCGCAAGGCGCGCATCGCCGTCGCCGGCCTCAATCCCCATTGCGGCGAAAACGGCCTGTTCGGCACCGAGGACGCGGAATTCCTGGCGCCCGCCGTCGAGCAGGCGCAGGCAAAGGGCATCGACGTCGTCGGGCCGATCTCGGCCGATACGGTGTTTGCCCGCGCGTATAACGGCGCCTTCGATCTGGTCATCGCCCAGTATCACGACCAGGGTCATATCCCGATCAAGCTCGTCGCCTTCGACACGGCGGTCAACGTCTCGCTCGGCCTGCCGATCGACCGCGTCTCGGTCGATCATGGCACCGCCTTTGACATTGCCGGCACCGGCAAGGCAAACCACGTCAACATGCTCTCGGCCATCGCCTATGCTAGGCTGATGGCCCGCTCGCCGCGGCAGAGAGCGTGATCGCGGCTTCCAGTAAGACCGACAGGCGCCGATCACCAACACAACGATGTCGAACTTTGTTATGACACCTCATAGCAGAACCGGACTCTGTCGTTCAGGAACGTCCCGCCGTTGACGTACAAGCATTCCGCTGCCTACATAGCTAGACAGTCTAGCTAGGAGCGGAATCGATGGAATGGCAACTGCAGGACGCCAAAAACCAATTTTCGAAGGTCGTGCAGAAGGCCCGACAAGAAGGGCCGCAGGTAGTGACCGTGCGTGGCGAGCGCACGGCCGTCGTTTTGTCCGCCCGCGACTATGACGCCTTGCGCGCCGGCAGGCCGACGCTCGTCGACGACCTTCTCGGTGGCCCCGCCTGGGACGATGAGTTCGCCGATGCGGTCGAAGCACGCAACAAGACGCCAAGCCGCGACGTTGCCTTCTGATGTATCTGGTCGACACCAACATCATCTCGGAGGCGCGACGCGGCACGCCGCAGGCGGTCTCCTGGCTGCGCTCCGTCGATCCGCTCACCATCCACCTGAGCGCGCTGACGCTTGGCGAGATCATGCGCGGCATTGCCCTCAAACAGAAATCGGATCCGAAGACCGCGGCGCATCTCGCCGAGTGGCTACGCAAGCTGCGTTATGATCATGGCGACCGGATCCTGCCGGTGACCGACGAGATCGCCGTCGAATGGGGCCGTATCGCCGGCATCCGGCCGCGTGGCGATATCGACGGGCTGATCGCCGTAACCGCGATCGTTCATGATCTGATTGTCGTCACTCGCAATGTCGGTGATTTCGATGACACCGGCGCAGCGGTGATAAATCCATGGGAGACGGACGCGTGAGTAGTCGAAGCAGCGCTCACCGCAGAAACCCAGTCTGGCGGCACCTAAAGGGAAGAAAATGTTTTCAGCAGAGAAATATCTTGATACCGGTGGCGCTGTTGTCGGCACGATAATCTTGTCGATTGTGGTTTTATTTTTGGTTATTCAGGAAGTTCGAGAGGTTATATTCTATAAAAGAAATAATTGGAGCTTTGATTTAGACAGCAACGTCGGGATTAGGTTGTATAATGGCGATTCAACCGACGAAAAAGATCTAGTTTCGAACAAATCAAGGGTTTGTTTCGGTACTCCGTTCATGATTTTCGGATTCGGAGTACTGCTGACCGCGTGTGGGGCGATTATATTGTCGCAGTAAATTTCGTTTTATCTAACCGGGAATTTCAGGGTTCGCGATGGCAAGCCAAGGCGCAATGTACATTCTGCTACAACGGACGATGGGTTCTTTTCGGTCCATGATTCCCAATTTACTAAGTGCCTGGCATCCTCAACGGTAAGATTGCCGGGGCTCGCGACCGATGCCATTCCGGAGCCCGATGCACAGCAGCTTGAAGGCCAGCCCGCAAAGGAGCTCCAGAGCGTGATCCCGATCGGGGATGCAGGAGCGCTGACTGAAGGGCCCTCCCCATCACATGCCGAACAAGCGACGATCCCAGAAGACCGGTTGGTGGAGGCTTACCGCGATCGAGGCGAATTCCGGATGGGCCGGATTGATCAATATGTTGCGGTCGACTCGGGCGACGACGCTTGGGACCAGCAGGATGGCGCTGCGTTTTTCCTGGCACCATTTTTCGCCGAAAGCCTTGCTGACAACAGCCGGCATGCTGTCCCAGCCGGGCAGCGCGGGCTCGGAGAAGACTTCGTAGCTTAGCCCACGCGGCAGGGTGATCGTGACATAGTGCTGGTTGGGCGGCAGCCGCCCGCTGCCATGGACGAGCTTTTCCAGCAGCGCCGTCGAATAGTGCTCGCTCGTATAGATGATCGGGCTGCCCGACATGTTCCACCGTCCCGGCGCGATGGTCGAGCCAGTGGCGTCGAAGATCGGATAGCTTCCGTTGGGATCTCCGATGCGGACGGATGTCAGTATGCGGTCAAGAACCTGTGCGCTCACGCAGCGCTGCCGTATTTCAGGCTTCCGAGAATATCGAGCACGAGCTCGCCGCCGATCTCGCTCTGGATGACCACGTCGATTGGCCGCCTGTCCTCCAGCATTGCATGCGGCCGAAACAGGAAATCACGTGCCTCGGTCTCGGTCTGCCAGACATCGAGCGCCGATCCCCAGACGCGCGCCAGACGGGCGAGCTTTATGCCCTCGTCGGAGGAGAGCCGATGCTTGGTCTTGCGCCGCTCATAGGTGGCCTTTGGAACGAGCCTATATTTGAACTGGGTATCATCAGGCGCCAGAAGCAGCGCCATGCGATCAAGCGCCTTGACCGGCAAGCCTTCCTCAATGCTGGAGAGCAGGCCAAAGGCTGAGCGCGATGCGGGTTCCCTGGCGGGCAATCCGAGAACGTCGGCGATGACTGCAAATCCCATCATGGCAAAGCTCCTTCCCACTTGAGGCTATATTTAGTCTCAATTGAGCCAATCTTCAAGAGCGCCATTCGGCTTATCTTCGATAGCGGCAGGTTGCCGTGCACGCCGGAGACCACTATCTTTTCCAAAGGCACACGAACAACGAAGGAGGTTGCCTATGTCACCGCGGGACGCCTGATCCAGCAATATCAACAGTTCTGCCTTTCCAAAGGCATCGATTTCATACGCATCCAATCCGTACGGCCGCATGATGATACCACGCTCTTCTGCAGCGCTGGAATGCAGCAGTACAAGCCCCTCTTCTCCGATCCCTCCCATAGTGGAACCGTCGCAAACAGCCAGGCTTGCCTGCGCATGGGCGACCTCGACGAGATCGGCGACGGAACCCATCTTCTCCATTTCACCATGCTCGGCCTTTTCTCCTTCAGGGAAATGACCGTCGGCAACGCCATCGATTTCTGGCTCGAATTTCTGGGAACGCTGGGGCTCGTGCCGGATCATGTAACGATCCATCCGGACCGCCTGGTGGAATGGACGCCGCTCTATGGTGGGCGCGTGCCCATCATGCCGGATCCGGAATGCATGTGGAGCGATGGCAGCATCAGCGGATACTGCACCGAGTTTTACAAGGATGGCGTCGAGATCGGAAACATCGTCAATCCGCTCGGAACCTGCATCGACGTCGGCTTCGGCGCAGAACGGCTCGACATGATCGTCAACGGCACGCCGCAAGACGATGCGCTTGGGACACTGTGCGAGACAGTCATGACAATCGTGGAAAGCGGCTACCGGCCGAGTAATAAGGAGCAGGGATATGTCTTGCGAAAACTGCTCCGTCGCATCCACAAGATGGGCGGCACGCTCGATCACCCCTTCTTCAAGGAAGAGGTCGAGCGCCAGAAGCGGCTGCGCGCCAAATATCTGCGTCTGCGTGAACGCCATTCCGAGATGAGTCCCGACTGGTGGTTCGACACCCATGGCATCGATCTCTTCGACATCAGTGAGAGCATGGAGGAGTAGCAACGGACAAGGCTTCCCGCAGATAACACCGGGAGGCCTTGTCATATTCTGGAAAGCGTCAGCGTTGCGGCGCCCGCATTGAACGCTTTCAGCTCTGCCCCGGCTGCAGCCGACGGAAAATCCGCTCGATCTGGGCAACAGCGGCAAAAAAGACGATGCCGGAGAAAGAGGCGAGCACGACGGCGGCAAAAAGCCTTTCCGCCTGATAGTTGAATGTCGACTGGATGATGACAGCGCCCAGCCCCTGGTTCGAACCGATCCACTCCCCGACGATCGCGCCGATCACACAGGTGGTTGCCGAAATGCGCAGCGACGCAAAAAGCAAGGGGGCAGACCGTGGGGCGCGCAGGCGCCAGAACGTCTCCCACCCGCTCGCCGAAAGCACATGCATCAGGTCAAGCTCGCTCGCAGTAGCCAGATTGAGGCCCCGGGCGGTATTCACCAGGGTTGGGAAGAAGCAGATCAGAGCGGCAATGATTACCTTCGGCAGCATGCCGAGGCCGAAGATGAGGATGATGATCGGCGCGAGCGCCAGCACGGGAATGGTGTTGAAGAGCAGGACAACGGGAAAATAGGCGGCCTGGAAGCGCGGATTATAGACAAAGGCAATTGCAATGATCACGGCGAGACTGTTGCCCAGGAGGAAGCCGAGGCCCGCCTCACCCCACGTCGGGATCGCATTCGACAGAAGGAAGCGCCATTCCGTTCCGAGCGTGCGCAGGATCGCCAGCGGTGTTGGAACAATATAGGCCGGAATACCGAGCGCTGGCACCAGCCATTGCCAGGCGAAAAGCAGCGAGAGGGCGCCGATCACAGGAAGGCCGATTGCCTCGGCGAATGACAACGGACGATGCATCATGCAGCCGAACTCCCCTGCTGCAGCAATTGGCGCAGATGGGCGGCGGTCTCCTGGACATCGAGGCTCTCGCGCCGACAGAGCCCACGCTCGTCTTTCAGCGGTGCAAGGTCGATCAGCGCCTGAACGCGGCCCGGATTGGCCGCCAGGACCAGCACGCGTCCGCCGAGATAGATCGCCTCGACGACGCTGTGGGTGACAAACAGGATGGTCGTGCCGGTCCGGCGCCAGACGTCCAGAAGCTCGTCGTTCAGTCGTTCACGGGTGATCTCGTCGAGCGCACCGAAGGGTTCGTCCATGAGCAGGATATCCGGCTCGCATTGAAGCGCGCGCGCTATGGCGACGCGTTGGCGCTGGCCCCCGGACAATTGATGCGGATAGCGATCGGCCAGATGCGACAGGCCGACCAGTTCGATCCAGTGGTCGGGCCGCGGATCGACCGATCGCGAGACGCTCTTCTTCCCCACCTGCAGCGGCAGCGCGACATTCTCCCTCACAGTTCGCCACGGCAGCAGCGTTGCGTCCTGAAAGACGAAGGCGACCTCGCGCCGCCGGCGCGCCTCCGACGCTGTCCTGCCGAGCACCGACAGCCGCCCGTCAAGCGGCGGAAGAAGTTCCGCCACCGCACGCAGCAAGGTCGACTTGCCGCAGCCGGAAGGGCCGAGAATGGTCAGAAACTCGCCCCTGCCGACGCTGAGGTCGACGCCGGACAGAATGCGGGTCGTCTCGGCGGTGCCAGCATACCCGACAGCCAGATCCTTGGTTTCGATGGCCGCTGCTTCAGGCAAATTCGCTCTCACGCAATCTTCGGGCGGTCACCCGCCGTCATGTCGAGTATCTCAGTCGTATAGCAGTCCTCCAGCTTCGGAGCGCCGCTCTTGAACTGACCGATCTTGTCGTAAACGGAAATCTGCTCGCCAAGGGCGGCCGGATCAAAGCTGCCCCAACCATCCTTGCCGGTCGCTGCGTCGAAGCTCAGTGACAATATGCGCGGCACCGTCTTCAGCTCCACGGCAAGGTCGAGCTGCGGATAGGCCTCCACCGTCAATTTGACCGCCTCTTCAGGATGTTCATGCGTCCAGGCCCAGCCCTTGGCGACGGCACGCAGCACCTTTGCCAGCGTCTCGGCATGGCCGCTCACGGCATCGTCGGTGGCGAAATAGACATTGGCATAGGAGGGCAGGCCCGTGTCCTTCATCATCAGATCGATGCGGTCGGGGCCGATGATGGAAAGGGCCTGTGTGTTGGTGATCCATCCGGTCACGGCATCGACCTGGCCGGTCATCAGCGGCGTCATGTCGAAGCCGATATTGGTGATAGTCAGGCTGGAAGGATCGATATTGTTCTTCAGCAGGATGGCATCGAGCACATAACGGGCCGTCGGCTGGATGCCGATGCGCTTGCCGATCATGTCTTTGACGGTGCGGATCGGCGCCTTCGGCAGCGAATAGAAGGCGAAAGGCGCCATGCGGAAACCGCAGGCGAAGATCTTGATCGGCACGCCGGATGACCTGGCCAGAAGAAGCTGTGCCGAATCCGAGAATTGGCCGAGTTGCGCATCACCCGTGATCACGGGCGGCACCGTTGCCGAATTGGGACCGCCGGGGGAAAACTCGACCTCGAGACCCTCGGCCTGGAACAGGCCCTGCTTGACTGCGACGATATCGCCGATCTGTCCGTTGCTCATCAGCCAGTCATATTTGATGACGACCTTGGATGCGGCGGCTTTGGAGTGACGCGGCACGAACACGCTGATCCCTGCCGTCGCTGCAGCAAGGGCAAAGGCTCCGCCCTTCAGGACGGTACGCCTGCCGACCACGATTTGCTTGTCATCCCCGTTCATTTGCTTGCCTTTCCCATTGTTGGATTGTTGGACGACCGGCCGATTGCGCTTCGCTATTGCGGGCCGATGTCACCGATCGGGCCACCTGCGGACCACGCATAGATTTCCCAGAGATTGTCGTCAGGATCGGCGAAATAGACGCATCGCGCGTTCCAGACATAGTCCTGCGGCGGCGCGTGGAAGAGCACGCCCGCAGCTTTGAGCTCCGCATAGGCAGCATCGACCTGCTCTGGCGAGGCGAGCTCGATGGCCGCGCAGGCCTTGTGCGCACCTGGAGGGGCACGGCGGCTTGAGACACCGGTATTCTCGGCAATATGCTCGATCTCCCAGAGCGCCAGCGTCACGCCCGCCCCTTTGAAATCGGCAAAGCCGGGAGCACGGCGGCGTGGTTTGAAGCCAAGACGCTCGACATAGAAAGCCGATGCTTTGTCGATATCCTCGACCAGGAAGCAAATGTCGGTAATCGGATTGGTTTGGGCAAAAGCGGTCATATGGGCCTCCTGATGGGAAAAGCCTCGCAGACCGCAGCCTCAAGAGATTTCAAATTCGTGCGGTTGTCTTTCGCAAAGCTGCTGATCTGTCATCGGCAAGAGCCGTCTCAAAGACGGACCGAACGCTGGTATTCCTTCGGGGTCGCCCCCATCAGACGGCGAAAGACGCTGGAGAAATGCGCCTGGCTGGAAAAGCCTGTGGCATAAGCGATGTTTGCGAGCGTCTCCTTGCTATCGGCGAGGTAAAGTCGCGCCCGCTCGATCCTGCGTTCGAGAACGAAGCGATGCGGCGCCATGCCGGCTGCCCGTTTGAATTCCCGGCTGAAGTGAAAGGGGCTCATATGGGCCACCCCGGCCAGCTCCTCGACACTCAGATCGGATTTGCCAAGCAGGTTCTCGATGTAATCGATCACACGCCGGAGATTGTCCGATGTCAGCGGACGATCGCCGGCTTCAGGTTTGGCGCCCAGCAGTTTTACGACGCAACAGGCGAGCGCCATCCCCAGATGCTGCATCAAAAGCGGGTCGTCGCACCCGGTCTTCTCGGCGGCAAATGCAAGGGAAAGCGCGACCTGCAGCGTTGTCGGATCAGTCGTCGCGCTGAGCGCGTCACTATCCCAATGCTCGGGATCGAAGCGAGAGCCGCCTATGCCGCTGTAGAGCGCAGGTGACTGGAAGATCGAGATATAATCCGCTGCATCGCCATCGACTTCGAGGACCGTGGCGGCCGGTTGAAATCCCAGGGTGAACGGCGGCCTCTCAACTTTGCGGAACGCCCCGCTTCCAAGCCGATAGGCATATTTGCCGTGCGCCGTGCGGTTGATCGAAATTCTATGAAGGGAGCCCCTCGAAACCATTTGCCCCGCGGCGCTGCGATAGGTCTCAACGATCATGTCGCGTTGAACGAAGGCCTTGTAGCCTCCGAGGGATGGCCGGCTTATTGAGAAAATCTGCGGGTCGATATCGGGCATTGTTTCATTCTCCCTGGCAGCAGAGAGGCAAGTTGCGCGCCAAGTGGAGCCAAGCGTTGCGCTAGATATCAACGTCGCAGCCCAAAACCCAACGGTACCCATTAAATCGTGATTTTACGCCTGCTGTCGCGCCGCACGGCACCGCGGCCTGGCAGGAGTTCGCCTTCGGCAACTTTGGTCGCATGCGCAAGAATTATGCAGTGCATGTTCTTCTTGATCGGTGGCTGCAGACTCATCGACCGCTCTGAAAACCGCCGAGGCCTCCGAAATCATCCCTGGTCGCGGGAAACCGCGGCCAGGGATGAGCTTTAATTCCGTCCACTCTTTCCCCCGGAGATCGTTCTTTTGGAAATTCGTTCCTATCCACCGGCATTAATCTATTTAATCTATAGAAGAACTGTAGCTGAAAGGCAAGCGTATCGCCATCAGCGCAACCGGCACCGATCACTTCTTCGATCTGCAGGCCTATAATGCCCAGATCGAAGAGGTAAAGCGCCTCGGCGGCGAGCCGATCGCCGTCGATGCCGGTCGCAATGACGGCAAGCTGGTCTCGCAGCTGCAGACACTGATTGCCCAGAAGCCGGATGCGATCGTTCAAATCCTCGGCACGCTCAGCGTCATCGATCCCTGGCTGAAGAAGGCGCGCGATGCCGGAATCCCGGTTCTGAGCGTCGACGTCGGTTCGACCAATTCGATCAACAACACCACTTCCGATAACTGGGGCATCGGCAAGGACCTGGCGCTGCAGCTCGTCTCCGATATCGGCGGCGAAGGCAATATCGTCGTCTTCAACGGCTTCTACGGCGTAACGCCCTGCGCGATCCGCTACGACCAGCTGGTCAATGTCGTCAAATATTTCCCGAAGGTGAAAATCCTCCAGCCGGAACTGCGCGACGTCATCCCGAATACTGTGCAGGATGCCTTCACGCAGATCACGGCCATCCTCAACAAATATCCGGAAAAGGGTTCGATCAAGGCGATCTGGTCGGCTTGGGACATTCCGCAGCTTGGCGCGACCCAGGCTTTGGCAGCCGCCGGGCGGACCGAGATCCGCACCTACGGCGTCGATGGCAGCCCGGAAGTGCTGCAGCTCATCGCCGATCCGAATTCGCCGGCCGGCGCCGATGTCGCCCAGCAGCCGGCGGAAATCGGCCGCACCGCCATCCGCAATGTCGCCAAGCTGCTCGCCGGCCAGACCCTGCCGCGCGAAACCTATGTTCCGGCCCTGCTCGCCAACAAGACCAATGTCGGCGAAGTCACCAAGAAACTCGGCATCGGCTGACCCTGAACACGAGCGATCCGGTCATCGCCGGATCGCTCGCAATCTGCCCGCCCGGAGAGATCGACATGACGGCCATTTCGTTGAAGCAGCCGGTGACGGCACGCGACGACATCATCCGCTTTGAAGGCATCGTCAAGCATTTCGGCGGTGCGCAGGCGCTTGCCGGTGCGTCGCTGATCGTCAGGCGCGGCACCATCCACGGTCTCGTCGGCCAGAACGGCGCCGGCAAGTCGACGCTGATCAAGCTGCTTGCCGGTCTTCATCAACCGGATGGCGGCCGGATCGAGATCGAAGGGCAAACATTCGACAGGCTGACACCGCATCTTGCCGAAGAGCTTGGCATCCATTTCATTCACCAGGATCGGCTGCTGGTGCCAACCTTCACCGTTGGCGAAGCCCTGTTCCTTGGTCGGGAGCCGCGAATATCGGGCACGCCGTTCCTCGACCGGCGACTGATGCAGCGCCGGGCATCTGACATTCTCAACGACTATTTCGGTATCCGGTTGCCAAACGCCGCCTTGATCGGCGAATTGTCGACTGCCGAAAAGCAGATCGTGCAAATCACCCGCGCGCTCCTCAATCAGCCGAAGGTGCTCGTCTTCGACGAGCCGACGGCCGCCTTGGTGCGCCGCGAGGCCGATATCCTCTTCCGGTTGATCCGCCGTCTGCGCGACGAAGGCGTCACCATCATCTATATCTCGCATTACCTGAACGAAATCGAAGAGCTCTGCGATCACGTCACTGTGCTGCGCAATGGGCTCGACGTCGCCTCCGTGCCGATCGGGGAGACTTCGGCCGGTGCGATTGCGCGGCTGATGGTCGAACGTGATATCAAGAAGATGTTTCCAAAGCCGCAGGTGACACCGGGCGAAGACATCCTCAAGGTCGAGCAGCTGTCGGCGCCAGGGAAATATAGCGACATCAGTTTCACGCTTCGCCGCGGCGAGGTGCTCGGCCTCACCGGCCTGCTCGGCTCCGGCGCAAAGGAGCTGGTCCGCACGCTCTTCGGTCTGGAGACCCCGGCTTCCGGCCATATCGAAATCAGCGGCAAGGCGGCCCGTTTCACCAATCCCACCCAGGCGGCCGGCCGCGAGATCGCCCTGGTGCCGGAAGATCGGCGTCGCCACGGTTCGCGCTCGACCTCGGCGTCGCGGAAAATATCAGCCTTTCGAGCCTTGGCCGCTTCACCCGTTTCGGCTTTCTCGATCGCAGACGCGAACAGAGAGAAGTGGACGCTTTGATTGCGCGGCTGCAGGTGAAGACCAATGGGCGCGATGCCCTGCTGCGCACGCTTTCGGGCGGCAACCAGCAGAAGATCGCCATCGCCAAGTGGCTGAGCCGCCATTCCGAGGTCTATCTGCTCGACGAGCCAACGGTCGGGGTCGATATCGGCTCCAAGGTCGAGATCTATACGCTGATCGGCGAACTCGCGTCGCGTGGCGCCGGCGTCATCGTGCTGTCTTCGGATCTGCCCGAACTCGTCGGTATCACCGATCGCATCCTGGTGCTCTTCCGGGGTCGCGTGGTGCGGGAATTCATCTCGTCGCAGACCACGGCAGATGCGGTGCTGGCTCAATCGACCGGATCATCCGAGGGACAACGCCATGTCGGCTGAAGTGGAATTCGCGCCTTCCGTTTTTTCCGCTGCGGAACCGCCTCTCCGGCCGGCCGGCAATATTGCGGCTGCGGCATTGCGCTTCGGATCGCTGATCGCATTTGCCGCCATCCTGCTCATCTTCTCGCTGACCGCACCCTATTTCCTCAGCATCGGCAATATCGGCAACGTGCTTGGCCAATCGGCCATCTCCGGTGTGCTTGCCATCGGGTTGACGATCGTGCTGATTGCCGGCGGCTCCAATGTCGTCACCGGCGGCATCGACCTGTCGCTCGCGGCCAATATGGGCCTCAGCGCCGCCGTCTATGCGAGCCTGACGCAACTCGGCTACGGCGATGCGACGGCGATCGCCGCGACAATCCTCACCGGCGGGCTGATCGGCACGGTCAATGCCATTGCCGTCGTCTATGCCGGCATCGTGCCGCTGCTGGCCACGCTGGCCGTCATGAACGTCGTCGCCGGCCTGGAATTGGTGCTGACCGGCAATACGGTCCTGCCGGCCTCGACGCCTTTCCTGTCGGCGCTCTCGGCCTCGGATCCTTTCGGCATCCCGGTTCTTGCCTATGTGCTCCTCGGCTTCACGACGATCACCACGGCGATCGCGCAATATACGCCGCTTGGCCTGCGCCTCTATGCCGTCGGTGAGTTTCCGGATGCGGCGCGTGCCGCCGGTCTGCCGCTTCGCCGGCTGCTGGCCGGCGCCTTCGTCGCCAGCGGCGTCTCCGGCGGCATCGCCGGCATCCTGTCGGTTTCCTATCTGAGCGGCAGCACGACCGGTGCTGGCGAGATGCTGTTGCCCGTCGTCGTGACGGCCCTGCTCGGCTCGGTCTTTTCGCGCCGGCTGATTCCGACGATCACCGGGACGCTGCTTTCGGCCCTTTTGGTCGGCTTCCTGGTCAATGGTTTCCAGCTGCTGAACATTTCGAGCACGCTGGTCAGCGGCGTCCAGGGCGTGCTCATTCTCATCGTCGTTTCCGCGACCACGCTGCTGCGCCGGCAGGAGGCCTGACCATGTCGCTCCAGATCCCTCCCCCCGCCAGCATCGACTTGCCGCGTCTCATCGCCGGCGGCCTGGTGCGCTATGGGCTGATCCTCGCCCTGGTTGCGGTGTTTGCCGCCTTTTCCGTGGCAACGCCGACGTTCCTGTCGCCGGCCAACCTGCAGAGCATCCTGGTCAACAATTTCACGCTGCTTGCCATCGTCTCCGTCGCCATGACCTTCGCCGTCGCGTCGGGCGGCATCGATCTTTCGGTGGGAACGGCGATGGATTTTGCCAGCTTTGCCTTCGTCTCGCTCGTCCTCGCCGGGCAGCCGGTGGCAGTCGCTGCACTCGCGGGAATGGCCGCCGGAGCGTTCGTCGGTGCCTTCAATGCGCTGCTGATTTCAGGGATCGGCGTGTCGCCGTTCCTCGCCACGCTCGGCACGCTGTTCATCGGCCGCAGCGTTCAGCAACTGCTGACCAATGGCGGCAATCCGGTCTATCTGCCGCCGAACGGCGTGCCGGAAGCCTTCCGTTTCCTCGGCCACGGCACGATCGCCGGCTTCCCGATGCCGCTTGCCGCGGCCATCGTCGTCATCGCCGCTGCTGCCATTGTTTTTGCCCGCACGCGTTTCGGTCGCGTCATCCTATCGATCGGAATCCAGCCGGGCGTCGTGCGCTATTCCGGCATCGCCGCGCCGGCCCATGTCGCGGTGACATTCATCCTGGTCGGGTTGATCGCGGCAATCGCCGGCCTGATCCTGACCGCAACCGTCACCACCTACATCCCTTCCTCCGGCAATGCCTTCCTGCTCAATGCCATCGGCGCGACTTTCATCGGCACGACGCTCAGCCCACTCGGACGGCCGAATGTCGGCGGGACCGTTCTCGGCGCGCTGCTGCTCAGCATCGTCGCCAATGGGCTTCTGCTGACCGATCTGAACTTCTATTGGCAGCAGGTCGGCACGGGAACGCTGATCTTCGCCGTGCTCGCGCTGAGCTTCATCAACAGAAAGGCTGCCGGCGCGTAAGAGAGCCGGAAGCGGTCCTATCCCGCGGAGGCGTCTGAAATCATTCTGGATACGGCATTCTTCCAGCCGATGATCTTGCCCTGCCGCTCGGTCTCGTCCATCGAAGGGCTGAAGCGGCGGTCGCAGGCCCAGGCCTGCGCAAAATCCCGTTTGCCGGGCCAGATGCCGACTTTCGAGCCGGCAAGCCAGGCAGCGCCAAGCGCCGTCGTCTCGCGGATCGCCGAGCGGTCGACAGGATTTCCGGTCATGTCGGCCAGGCACTGCATCGTCCAATCCGACGCCGCCATACCGCCATCGACGCGCAGCACCGTTTCCAGGTGGTTGACGCCCCAGTCCTTCTTCATCGCCACCAGCAGATCGAGCGTCTGGTAGGCGACGGATTCGAGCACGGCGCGGGCGAATTCCGCCGGCCCGCTGTTTCGCGTCAGACCGAAGATCGCGCCGCGCGCAGCCGGATCCCAATAGGGAGCGCCGAGGCCGGTGAAGGCCGGAACGATGTAGACCTGCTGTCCGGGATCGGCCTTGGCGGCAAGCACCCCGGCCTCGGATGCCTGGCCGATGATGCCGAGGCCGTCGCGCAGCCATTGCACAGCGGCACCGGCGATGAAGATCGAGCCTTCGAGCGCATAGGTCGTCTCGCCGTCGAGCCTGCAGGCGATCGTCGTCAACATCCGGTTGGAGGAGGAAACACGATCCCGGCCGGTGTTCAACAGGGCAAAGCAGCCGGTGCCGTAAGTGGATTTCATCATGCCGGGTTCGAAACAGGCATTGCCCATCGCCGCTGCCTGCTGGTCGCCGGCGACACCAAGGATCGGAAGTTCCGCGCCGAACAGCGCCTTGGCGACGCGGCCGAAATCATCTGCGCATTCCATGACGTCAGGAAGCATGGCGGCCGGAATGCGGAGAATGCCGAGAAGCTCCTCATCCCAGGCATCGTCATCGATATTATAGAGCAGCGTTCGCGACGCATTGGTCGCATCGGTGGCATGCACGCGTCCATCAGTCAGATTGTAGATCAGCCAGCTATCGATCGTGCCGAAGCAGACCCCACCGGCCTCGGCCTTCTCACGCAGACCATCGACGTTGTCGAGCAGCCAGCCGAGCTTCGTTCCGGAGAAATAGGGGTCGAGCAGCAGGCCGGTCTTGGCGCTGAACAGCTTCTCATATCCATCGGCCTTCAGGCTCTCGCACATTTCCGCCGTGCGCCTGTCCTGCCAGACGATCGCCCGGTGAAGCGGCGCGCCTGACCGTCGGTCCCAGATGACCGCCGTCTCGCGCTGATTGGTAATGCCGATCGCGGCAATGTCGGCGGCATCAATACCGGCATCGGCGATCGCCCTGCGCACAGTATCGACGACGGACTGCCAGATTTCGGCGGCGTCGTGCTCCACCCATCCGGGCTGCGGATAATATTGGGTGATCTCTGCCTGCGCCGAGCCGGCCATTTTCATGTCGCCATCAAAGATGATCGCGCGCGACGACGTTGTGCCTTGGTCGATCGAAAGAATATAGCCGCTCATATCCGTCTCCGGCTCGCACGAAACCGCTCCGCCCGGCAAAGCGGGCGGATGCGGAGATTTCATAGAGAAAGATTTTGGGTGCCACCGGCTTGCGGCCGGTGGCGGGAAGTGATGGCCGGAAGCCTCGTTGCCTCCGGCCGAGGTCCGCCTTACTTCGACTGCCAGCTCTTGACGAGTTCGTCGTAGTTGACCGTGACCGGCTTTTCCTTCTCGTTCTCGATCTTCAGCTGCGGCGCAAGATTGCCCTTCTTCACCGCATCCGCGTTCCAGTAAGCGAGGTCATGCTCTTTGGCGAGTTTCGGGCCGATATCGCCCTGGACGCCCGATTTCTCGATACGGCCCATGACCTTCTCTTGCTCGCCGCAAAGAGAATCCATGGCTTCCTGTGGCGTCTTGGCGCCGGCAGCGGCGTCACCGATAGCCTGCCACCAAAGCTGAGCCAGCTTCGGATAGTCGGGAACGTTGGTGCCGGTTGGCGACCACTGAACACGCGCAGGCGAACGATAGAACTCGATCAGACCGCCAAGCTTCGGAGCGCGCTCCGTGAAGCTCTTGTCGCGAATGGTGGATTCGCGGATGAAGGTGAGACCGAGCTGGCTCTTCTTCACGTCAATCGTCTTCGAGGTCACGAACTGTGCATAGAGCCACGCGGCCTTTGCACGGTCCGTCGGGGTCGATTTCATCAGCGTCCAGGAACCGACGTCCTGATAGCCAAGCTTCATGCCGTCTTTCCAGTAAACGCCATGCGGACTCGGTGCCATGCGCCATTTCGGCGTACCGTCTTCGTTCATGACAGGCAGGCCAGGCTTGACCATGTCTGCGGTAAACGCCGTATACCAAAAGATCTGCTGCGCGACGTTACCCTGTGCCGGCACCGGACCGGATTCCGAGAAGGTCATGCCCTGAGCTTCCGGCGGTGCATAGGCCTTTAACCAATCGAGATACTTCTGGATCGAATAGACGGAAGCTGGGCCGTTGGTATCGCCGCCACGCGCGACGCACGAACCGACGGGACGCGACTTTTCGTCGACTTTGATACCCCATTCGTCGACCGGAAGACCGTTCGGCAGACCCTTGTCACCATTGCCGGCCATCGAAAGCCAGGCGTCGGTGAAGCGCCAGCCGAGCGACGGGTCCTTCTTGCCGTAATCCATATGGCCGAAGACCTTCTTGCCGTTGACGTCACGGCCGGTAAAGAATTCGGCGATGTCCTCATAAGCGGACCAGTTGACCGGAACGCCAAGATCGTAGCCATACTTCGCCTTGAAATCGGCCTTGTTCTTCTCGTCGTTGAACCAGTCATATCGGAACCAGTAAAGGTTTGCGAACTGCTGGTCGGGAAGCTGATAAAGCTTCTTGTCCGGTGCCGTCGTAAACTTGGTGCCGATGAAGTCGTCGATATCGAGGCCGGGGTTGGTAACGTCCTTGCCTTCGCCGGCCATCCAGTCGGTCAGGTTGCGCACCTGCTGATAGCGCCAGTGGGTGCCGATCAAGTCGGAGTCGTTGACCCAGCCGTCATAAAGGTTCTGACCGGTCTGCATCTGCGTCTGGATCTTCTCGACAACGTCACCCTCTTGAATGACGTCGTGCGTGACCTTGATCCCGGTAATCGCAGTAAAGGCCGGAGCCAGAACCTCGGACTCATACTTGTGGGTGGTCAAGGTTTCCGAAACAACCTTGATGTCCATCCCCTGGAAAGGCTTCGCAGCATCGATGAACCATTGCATTTCCTTTTCCTGGTCGGCGCGAGAGAGCGTCGACACGTCGCCGATCTCTTTGTCCAGAAAAGTCTTTGCCTCGTCCATGCCGGCATAGGCCGACCCGGTCATGGCCAGCAGCACGGCTGCTGTCGTCGTCAATAAATGCCTTCGCATGATATCCTCCCAGGGTTTTGCGATTGCAGTCTTCACGTCTCAGGCGGCCAGAAAAACCCCGGCCATCTGCATCAGTTTGCCTCACACGTAACGGAATACGCCGACGGCGTAGATAACGGAGAGAGCGAGAGCCCACCAGAGGCTTGATCCAGCGAGACCAAGCCAGGCAAGATGGATAAAGGCGCTGCCGAGCAGCGAAAGGAAAAGCCGGTCACCGCGCGTCGTCTCGAAGCGCAGGATTCCGATCCGGGGATTGCCGCCCGGAGCGGCGTATTCCCAGACCCCCATGCCGATCAGCAGCAATGCGATGACGACGAAGAAAGTGGCCGTCGGCCAGGTCCATGCCATCCATGAAAAATCGGGAAGCGAAAAACTCATCAAACCCTCCCTAGGGCGAAGCCCTTGGCGATGTAATTGCGCACAAACCAGATCACCAGCGCCCCTGGGATCAAGGTCAGAACACCGGCGGCGGCGAGCAGGCCCCAATCCATGCCGGACGCAGAGACGGTACGGGTCATGGTGGCAGCGATCGGCTTCGCGTCGGTCGTCGTCAGCGTGCGTGCGATCAGCAACTCGACCCAAGAGAACATGAAGCAGAAGAAGCAGGCGACACCTATGCCGCTCGCAATCAGCGGCGTGAAGATCTTCAGGAAAAAGCGCGGGAACGAATAGCCATCGATATAGGCCGTTTCGTCGATTTCCTTCGGCACGCCGGACATGAAGCCTTCAAGGATCCAGACCGCAAGCGGCACGTTGAAGAGGCAATGCGCCAATGCCACGGCGATGTGCGTATCGATGAGCCCAAAGGCTGAGTAGAGCTGGAAGAACGGCAGGGCAAAGACCGCCGGCGGCGCCATCCGGTTCGTCAGCAACCAGAAGAACAGATGCTTGTCACCAAGGAACCGATAACGGGAGAAGGCATAGGCCGCCGGCAGCGCGGCTGCCACCGAGATCACCATGTTGATCACGACATAGGTGATTGAATTGATGTAGCCGGAATACCAGGCCTTCTCCGTGAAGATCGTCACGTAATTGGCGATCGTCGGGTTATGAGGATAAAGCGTCAGAGAATTGACGATTTCCGCGTTGGTCTTGAAGCTCATGTTGACGAGCCAATAGATCGGCAGCAGGAGCACAATGATATAGATCGTTGGAACCAGCCACCACCAGCGCGATTCCTCGCCGCGCCGGCGCATCAGACGGCCGACTTCATCGGCGGAGAGCCCGCTTGCGACACTGGTAACGCCAGAGATTTTTCGGCTCGCTGTCGTTTCGTTGGAGGCGCTCATTTCAATTCTCCGCGTCGTGGCTTGTCATGACGGTGTAGAACACCCACGAAAGCAGCAGGATGATCAGGAAATAGACCAGCGACATGGCAGCGGCCGGACCGAGGTCAAACTGTCCGAGGGCGGTCTTGACCAGATCGATCGACAGGAAAGTGGTCGCGTTGCCGGGACCGCCACCAGTGACGACAAAAGGCTCGGTGTAGATCATGAAACTATCCATGAAACGCAGCAGCACGGCGATCAGAAGAACGCGCTTCATCTTTGGCAGCTGGATATAGCGGAACACAGCCCAACGAGAGGCACCGTCGATCTTGGCTGCCTGATAGAAGGCATCCGGAATGGAAACGAGGCCTGCATAGCAGAGCAAGACGACCAGGCTCGTCCAGTGCCAGACATCCATTATGATGACCGTCACCCAGGCGTCGAGCGGATCCTGCACATAGTTGTAATCGATGCCGATGGCATTGACGTAATAGCCGAACAAACCAATGTCGTTGCGGCCGAACACCTGCCAGATCGTGCCGACCACGTTCCACGGGATCAACAGCGGCAGCGCCATCAGAACCAGGCAAACCGGCACGCCGATGCCTGACTTCGGCATGTTGAGCGCAATGAAGATACCGAGCGGGATCTCAAGAGCGAGAATGATCAACGAAAAAATCAAGTTTCGCTGCAGGGCGGCCCAGAATCGGTCGGAATGCAGGATTTCGGTAAACCAGTCCGTTCCGTTCCAGAAGAACTGGTTGTTTCCGAAAGTGTCCTGAACGGAATAGTTCACAACCGTCATCAAGGGAATGACAGCCGAGAAAGCCACCAGCACGAGGACCGGCAGAACCAGAAACCAGGCTTTGTTGTTCCAGGTTTTTTCCATGATTAAGCCTCCGGTCCGGCACGCCAGGAGTCGGCATAGATACTGATGCCCGATGGCTCGAAGGTCACCCGGGGATCAGCCGGAATTTCCTCGTCCTCAGGAACGATGACTGCGATTGCCTGGCCGGCAAATTGCGCGCGGACGATCTTCTGCCGGCCGATATCTTCCACTTTGCTGACCGTCACAGGCATACCCTCGCGGCCGACCCGGATAAATTCGGGCCGGATGCCAAGCTCTACCTTGGACGCCGACGAAGTCTTTGGCGCATAGTCGAGCGACAGCGCGTGCTCGCCGACCCGAACCGTACTGCCCTCTACCTTGGCCGGCATAAAGTTCATGCCCGGCGAACCGATGAAGTAGCCGACGAAGGTATGGCTTGGACGCTCGAAGAGTTCGGTCGGAGTGCCGATCTGCACGATCTCGCCGTCGTACATCACAACGACCTTGTCGGCGAAGGTCAGCGCCTCCGTCTGGTCATGCGTGACATAGACCATGGTAAAACCGAACTGCTTATGCAGCCGCTTCAGCTGCGATCGCAGCACCCATTTCATATGCGGATCGATAACAGTGAGCGGCTCGTCAAAGAGAATCGCGTTCACATCCGAGCGCACGAGTCCGCGGCCGAGCGAAATCTTCTGCTTTTGGTCCGCAGTCAAGCCGCGCGCCCGCCGCTTGGCCCAGCCGGCAAGATCAATCATCTCGAGGATCTCGCGGACGCGCCGGTCGACTTCCGCCTCGGCCACGCCGCGGTTGCGCAGAGGAAAGGCGAGGTTGTCGTAAACCGTCATCGTGTCGTAGATGACCGGAAACTGGAATACCTGCGCGATATTTCGCTGCTGCGTCGGCAGGTTGGTAACATCCTGCCCGTCGAAGAGAATCCGTCCTTCGGAAGGCTGAATGAGGCCGGAAATGATATTGAGCAGCGAGGTCTTTCCGCAGCCCGAAGGCCCGAGCAGCGCATAGGCGCCGCCGTCGTTCCACTCGTGATGCACTTCCTTGAGAGCGTAATCCTTCTCGCTCTTCGGGTTTGGCCCATAGGCATGGCGAATATGATCGAGGGTGATACGTGCCATGATCTTCTCCTAGCCCCCTTGCCTGGCTGTGGTGATCGCCCGGCCGTCCGCGCCGAACGCCATCAGGTGACGCGTATCGATGAAAACGGAGATGTCCGTATCCGGGTCGATATTGTGGATGCCGTGCGCAAGCATTACCCAGCGGGTGTCGGCAAATTGCAGGTGGACGAAACTTTCCGACCCGGTGATCTCCGAAACCTGCGTCCTTGTCGTCATCCGCGCTGAACCAGCCGTCTGGGCGGTTGGTGCAAGATGATGCGGGTGAAACGCGATCGTTGCCGGCCCGTCCGGCACATTCCGAAGATGCGGCGGCACTGCAAGAAGCAAAACGCCATCGCGCAGGAAGTTGCCTTCCGATTTGACCAGATCAATGAAATTCAGCGGCGGATCGGCAAAGGTTTTCGCCGTCGTCAGATCGAGCGGATGACGATAGACCTCGACCGTCGGGCCAAACTGGGTGATCCGGCCCTCGCTGAGCGCTGCCGTATTACCGCCCAGCAACAAGGCTTCGGAGGGTTCGGTCGTGGCATAAACGAAGATTGCGCCGGACTGCGCGAAGATGCGCGGCAATTCCTGCCGCAGTTCCTCACGCAGCTTGTAATCGAGGTTGGCAAGCGGCTCGTCCATCAAAACGAGGCTCGCATTCTTCACGAGTGCACGGGCAAGCGCCGTGCGCTGCTGCTGGCCACCCGAGAGGTTGAGCGGCGTGCGATCGAGATAAGGCCCGAGTTTCAGAAGTTCGGCGGCCTTGCGCACCTCCAGATCGATGGTCTTGGCATCCTTGCCGGCAATCCGCAGCGGCGAGGCAATATTCTCGTAGACCGTCAATGCCGGATAATTGATGAACTGCTGGTAGACCATCGCGATGTTGCGCTTCTGGACAGGCATACCCGTCACGTCAGCGCCATCAAAATGGATCGTACCGGTCGTCGGCCGATCAAGGCCGGCCATCAGACGCATCAACGAGGTCTTGCCCGACAAGGTCGGCCCAAGCAGAACGTTTAGCGTTCCTCTTTCAAAAACAAGATCGGTTGGGTGGATATGATAGTCTCCTCCCACCATCTTTGCGGCCTTCCGCAGTTCCAGCATTCCTGTTCCCGTGCCTCCACGCAGCGGGGACCACACGCCGCCTATCCGACCATCGCCGGTATGGCAGCCATGTACTCCTCCAGTGACTGGGCCTGCTCCTTCGAAAGGCGCAGACCATCCTTTGTTCTCCTCCACAGCACGTCTTCAGCGTGCCGGGCCCATTCATGTTTGACCAGATAGGTTACCTCGGCCTCGTAGAGATCGCCGCCGAACAGCCGTCCGAGATCGTCGAGGCCGCGGGCTTCGCCGA
Source organism: Rhizobium sp. WSM1274 (assembly GCF_025200775.1). NCBI lineage: Bacteria > Pseudomonadati > Pseudomonadota > Alphaproteobacteria > Hyphomicrobiales > Rhizobiaceae > Rhizobium > Rhizobium sp. WSM1274. The sequence continues at coordinate 222,112 of NZ_CP104142.1, forward strand.
GCAGCATCTTGGTCCTGGTGCCGTAGCGGCGCACCAGCCGGCGGGCATGCCGATCTGCGAGGAACGGATAATGCCGTTTCAGGTCGGCGACCTCGGCATCGTAACCCCGGACCGGGAAGTCGCCGCCGGGCAGATGGCTTTTCGCCGTCCACGGGGCGCCCTTGACGCCGATCGCAGCGCCGATCTTCTCCAGCGCATGTTCGGAAAGCCGGCGATAGGTGGTGAGCTTGCCACCGAAGACGTTGAGCAGCGGCGCGGCATTTCCTTCGCCCTCCAGCTTCAACACGTAGTCGCGCGTCGCCTCCTGCGCCTTCGAGGCGCCGTCGTCATAAAGCGGCCGGACCGCCGAATAGGTCCAGACGATATCCTCCGGCCCGACCGGCTCCTTGAAATATTCCGACGCCGCATTGCAGAGATAGACCGTCTCCTCCTCCGAAATCCTGACATCCTTGGGATCGGCGGTGTAGTCGCGATCCGTGGTGCCGATCAGGGTGAAGTCGCCCTCATAGGGGATGGCGAAGATGATGCGGTTGTCGGGATTCTGGAAGAAATAGGCGCGCGGATCGTCGAATTTCTTCTTCACGACGATATGGCTGCCCTGGACGAGGCGGACATGGTGGGCTTCGTTTTGGCCGAAAGCAGAACGTATGACATGGTCGACCCAGGGACCGGCGGCATTGACCAGCATACGAGCCTGATGGCTATCGTTGCGGCTGGCGACCGTGTCGGTGGTCTCGATATGCCACAGACCGTTCTCGCGCCTTGCCGACACCACCTTGGTGCGCGGCATGATGGTCGCGCCCTTGTCGGCGGCATCGCGGGCGTTCAGCACCACCATGCGGGCATCGTCGACCCAGCCGTCGGAATATTCAAAGGCCTTGGAAAACAGCGCCTTCAGCGGCTTGCCGGCCGGATCGCGGCGCAAGTCAAGCACCGATGTCGGTGGCAACAGCTTGCGGCCGCCAAGATGGTCGTAAAGGAAGAGACCGAGCCGGATTAGCCAGGCCGGCCGGATGCCGCCCTTGTGGTAAGGCAGTACGAAACGCAGAGGCCAGATGATGTGCGGCGCCATCGCCCAGAGGATCTCGCGCTCCATCAGCGATTCTCGCACCAAGCGGAACTCGTAATGCTCGAGATAACGCAAGCCGCCATGGATCAGCTTGGTGGCGCCCGACGAGGTACCCGAGGCGAAATCGTTCATTTCCGCCAGCGCCACCGAATAGCCGCGCCCGACGGCATCGCGCGCGATGCCGCAGCCGTTGATGCCGCCGCCGATGACGAATATGTCGTAAATCTCCCGGCCCAATATCCCCTCCGAGCCCATTCCAAATTTCGCATCGCACAAAACTTGCGCAATTGCGAAAGCAACATCAGTTAAAACGAAAGAGATCCGAATGTCAAACGAATGTTTGGCGGGAGATGGTCGTCTAGCGAAATCTGCTGTTGGTTTCGATCAGCTTCACATTGTTTTCGAGGCAGAGATTGCGGATCGACGGCACCGGACAGTGATCGGTGATGAAGGTATGAACCTGGGAAAGCTGGCCGATCCTGACTGGTGCGGTGCGTTCAAACTTCGTCGAATCGGCAACGAGAATGACATGTCGGGCATTGGCGATGATTGCCTGAGCGACCTTCACTTCGCGAAAATCATAGTCAAGAAGCGCACCGTCGATGTCGATCGCAGACGCGCCGATCACGGCGTAGTCGACCTTGAACTGGCGGATGAAATCGACGGCCGCCTCGCCGACGATCCCGCCGTCCGCACCGCGCACGACCCCGCCTGCGATTACCACCTCGATCGCCGGGAAAAGGCGCAACCTATTGGCAACGTTGATATTGTTGGTGATTACCATCAGCTCGTGATGGTTGGCGAGCGCCTCGCCCACCGCTTCTGTCGTCGTTCCGATGTTGATGAAGAGCGAGGCGCCGCTCGGGATGAGCTCGACCGTCGCAATGCCGATTGCCTGTTTCTCGGAAGCGGCGATCTGGCGGCGCGCTTCGTATTTGACATTCTCCGTCCCACTCGGGAATGTGGCGCCGCCATGGATGCGCGTCAGCAGCTGCGCATCGCAGAGATCGTTCAGGTCCTTGCGGATCGTCTGGGGCGTCACCGAAAAGCGGGAGGCGAGCTCCTCGACTAGAACCCTGCCGCTCGATTTCGCAATCGCCACGATTTCAATTTGCCGGTCGGTCAAGAACATCAGCGCGCGCCTTTCGATCTGCTTTCGTTTTAAAGAAAGCGAACCGCAACGCAATGCCTAACTGGTACCGGGCAGCCTTCCCCGCCCGAATTCGACGCTTACCGCTTCCGCATCACGTTGACGACCAGCACGCCGAAGATTGCCATGACGCCACCGACCGCGCCGAGCACCGTCGGCGTTTCGCCCAGCCAGACGAACCCGATCAGCGTGGCAACCGGCGGAACGCCATAGAGGAAATTCGAGGCGCGGGCGGCGGTCAACCGCTTCAGGGCGATCGCCCAGGTGAAGTAGCCGATCGCGGTTGGGAAGATGACGAGATAGGCAACCCCCCAGTTCACCTCCGCCGGTGCGGCGGCCAGCGCCTGGATCGTCGCCGGAACGGCTGGAAACAGCGGCACGGAACCGATCATCAGGATCCAGGCAGTGACGGCAAGCGCCGGCAGCCGCCCGAGCAGCGGCTTCTGCAACACGCTGGCGATCGATGAGCAAAGCGCTGCGCCAAGGATGAGGACGGCATTTGGATCGAGCTTGAAACCTCCGTCGGAGGCGACTGCAATCAGCGCCACGCCGCCGAAGGAAATCGCGGTGCCCGCCCAGCCCCATCGGCCGAAGCGCTCGCCGAGCGCGAATGTGGCAATGAGGGCGGTGAAAACCGGCATGGTGTTGATGATGAAGCTCGCCGGTCCTGCCGCAACGGTCTGCTCGCCTGTGTTCAGCAGAACCGCATAGGCAGCAATGAAAAGCACGGCGGCAACGGAGAGGCGAACGAAATCGCGTTTTTCCGGCATCGGCCGGTAGATAACGAGATAGACGAGCGCGATGACACCGGCTGCCACATAGCGGGCCGTCGCCAGTTCGATCGGCGTCAGCGGTCCGAGACAGATACGGATCACCACGAAGGAGGACGCCCAGAAGAGGATGGTGACGAGGATCGCCACAAAGGCCACCAGATCAAACCCGCCTTGCTGTTTCGTCGAAATCGGTGCGCTTGCCGCCATGCTCATTTTCGCCTCCATATGTTCCTGCGACAGTGATTAGGTCTTCGAGGCGTGCTTGAAAAGCATCGCAATCGATGATCAAATGTGCGTATGGTTCACAGCTCGCCAGTGCTTCCGCCGCTCGATACGCTCGAGACCTTTGCCCGCGCCGCCCGGCTCGGATCGTTTTCGGCTGCAGCCGAGGAAAGCGGCATCACCCACGGCGCGGTGTCGCGACAGGTCTCGCGCCTGGAGCGCTGGATGGGCGTACGGCTGTTTGCGCGCGAAGCTCGGGGCGTGCGCCTGACGCCGGAAGGTATGCGGTTCTTCGCGCGGGCGGAGGAAGCGCTCGCGCTGCTCGGCAACAGCGGCGAGCGCTGGCTGCCTCGTCGCAACAAGGCAGTGGTGCGCCTTTCGGTGACGCCCTCCGTCGCCTCTCTATGGCTGTTTCAGCGCCTGCCGAAGCTCGAAGGAAACGAGCTGCATGTCGAGCTGACGCTCGAACACCGGCTGGCGGATTTCGGCGAAGGCACGGATCTTGCCATTCGCTGCGGCAAGGGGCCGTGGGCCGGCGTGCGTGCCCTGCCGCTCTGGCAGGAGAAATCGTTTCCGATCGCCGCCCCGATGCTGGCGGACCGGCTCGGGCAGCGCTCCGATGCCTTTTCGCTGCTCGAGATGCCGATCTTGCATGATTCGAATATTGAAGGCTGGCGCCGCTGGCTCTCCCCTGAGGGTGTCGACTACACGCCGCGCGGCCACGACCGGCGCTTCGAGGACTACAATCTGGTGATCGATGCCTGTGCACAGGGGCTCGGCATCGCGCTCGCGCGCCCGCCGCTGTCGGATGCCGCGCTGGCCATCGGGCGCGTTGTCGCTGTCTCGGAGCGGACGCTCGATTACCATGTGGCTTTTCACCTGATTAGACCGGACGATGCGCTTAGAAGCCCTGCCATCGAATTCGCCAGCCGCTTTCTGCGCGAGGCTGGCCATGATGAGGCAACGATCGCCGCCTTTGTCGCACCTGGTAGGGTGAAAGCGTAGGAAGCCCAGCCGCGGCTCCGGCGATCATACTCCGGCGAAAACTTCAGGGGCATTTCCTTCACCAGTTGGAAACCAGCGGCCCCATAGATGGGTAAGCCTGGATCCGGGGCATGAATGACGGCGGCGGTGCAGCCAATCGACCTCAGATAGTCGACAGCCTTGTTGGTCAGCGCCAGTGCGATTCCGCGCCGGCGGAAAGCGTCTCCGACATAGACGGACCAGATGTAACCGTGCAGCCGCCGCTCCGGCCGGATGACCCCGGAAACGACGATTGGTGCAGCTGGCAGGATGCGGAACCCGGCGATGGCCCTGTCGATGATGGCAAGGAACGAGGTCAGCCGGCGCTCTTCGCGACCGATGAACGACAAGATCCGCGCCGCCGCATCAGGCCTGTAGTGTTCCGGTGGTGTGCCGTAGCTCTCCCAGATATTCAGATAGTGCCCAACCAGGATCTCGTCCTCGCCGGCGTTGCCATTCGAATATCCATGATGTCGTGATCCGGCTTGGGCATGCGAGGGCGCGAAATCGCTCCTCAGAAGAGGTGGCGGCGCCCCCTTGCCGCCATGCGGCGGGAGGCGCCAAAAAGGCATATCAATTCGCTGCCGTCAGCGTCATCGAGGCACTGCCGGCCGCAACGTTGAGGCCGAGCTGACCGGTCAGGCTGACCGTCTGCAGATGGATCGAACCGGAGGTGCCGCCAACCAGGAGATTAGCGCCGACACCAGCGCCGAGCGTCGCTTCGGCTGTAGCGCCGACATAGAGGCCGGCGAGCGATCCGCGGTGATAGCCGGCCGTCGGCGCGAACACCGCCCAGATCAGGCGGCTGCGCGTGGTGAAGCCAATGTCGATGCCGAGCTTTCTCACTTCGCCGGTATAACGATCCGAAAGTTCGTTGCCGACGGTCGACTGGAAGATGCAATCAGCTTCCTTGGATGAACCAAGCACATAACCCGTGCCGCCACCAATATCGCAGGTGAGGTAGCCGATTTTCACGCCATTGCGCAGGTCCGGCTCTTCATATGTCCTCGTGACGAGGTCAGCGGCATTGACCGCCCCTGCGCCGACAAGCGTCAACGATACCGCGGCAAACGCCGTCGCAACAATTTTCTTCATAAGTCTCTCCTTCTCAAATCGTGACGGGAGCATACCCGGCTACTCGCCACCAGATTCGGCAACAGATAACGGACGGAACCGCAAAACGATCCCGAACCGGCATCATTTACGCATCGCATGTCGAAGCGCGTGGGAGGGCGCAAGCGACAAACACGCTTACGGTTCAGCCCCCTTTGGGACATTTCGAAGGCATCTTTTCGCGTCATCCGGTTATTTAACGATGTTATCAGCGATGGTTGCCGGAAAGGCACGATCCCGAGCGCTGTCAACTCTCAACGAGCGGTATTATGCACATCGCAGGCACCCCTATTTGCGTAGACGATCGATGATCGCGTAGGTTGCCATGCCATATAGATATCTGTACTATTTGAAGATACTCTCCATGCGGCACTGTAACTGGAGAGGAAACGGCATGATGTCTTGGCATTGCCGCAGAATTTCCGCTTGCTTTCCGGAATTATGCTTCTGTTCGAACAGAAACTAAGTTTGAATTTGAGAAATATAATCAGGCGATATTTTCTCGGGGGGCGGACAATCGTACGCCCCCCGATCTCTATTGGAGATGGCGGGCAATCTATCGGGAGGGAAAGATGGGCATAAGCAGGACAAATATCATACTGGCGGGATGCCTTGCCGTCTCCGCCTGCCAGTCCGGGCCGACGTCGCAGGCCGTCTCGGATCGTAATTCCGAATTCGGCTGCATTGCGGGAACCGTCGGCGGCGATTGTCGGCGGCTTGATCGGCAGCACGATCGGCGCCGGAACCGGGCAAGTGCTTGCTATCGGCGCCGGCATCGGCGGCGGCGGTTACGTCGGCAACCGTCTGGCTTGCCGCTAATTGGAGAGGGATAACAAGCGATGAAGACCTTGGCTTTGGTGACCACATTCATACTGTGCCAATGCGTTGGGGCAGTGGCGCAACAACAGCAACAGCCTGGATCGATGTATCAGGGCCAGATGGATCGGCTTGACACGAATACCACCAAGACCGTCGACCGATCAGAATACGAGACCTTCATGGGCACGGCTTTCGGAAGTCTCGACAAAAACAACGACGGCAGCCTGCAGTCCGATGAGACGGTGCAGATTCTGACGGTCGCGCAATTCACTTTGACTGACGCGAACCACGACGGCCGCATCAGCCGCAGCGAATTCATGCAGCGGGTGATGGCGGATTTCGCGACAGCCGACCACGACCGGGACGGAAACCTTCAGTGACGGAGGCGTCAAACCGGATGTGGCAATGAAGAAAAACCCGGCAATGTTCGCCGGGTTTTATGCTCGATTTGTTCGCACTAGGTTCTTCTCATCAGTTGCATAACGAGCGAGACGACGAACAGCACCAGGAAAATGAAGAACAGAACCTGGGCAATGGAAGCTGAAGCCCCTGCGATGCCGCCAAATCCGAGGACGCCGGCAATCAAGGCCACGACGAGAAACACGAGAGCGTAATAAAGCATCGCAATCTCCTTGTACGTTGCTGCGGTGATAACGAAGGCAGCCCCATTTGGTTCCCGTCCGTCTGATGGCCGGGACATGCAGCGTCGCATCAGCTCCATTCAGCCGACGTGAAAGACGCCGCTGTACATTCGGTCGCCTTCATTCGGCTCGGGAGGTTCGGCTGCGTCGAGATAGGCCTTGAGCGGCCCGGTTAGGACGAACCAGATGCTGGCTCCCAGCATGAAATAGGCTCCCACCGGATCGTCGATGCGGGCGATGAACGGAAGGCAGGCGGATGCGAAGAGGACGATGATCCGCACCGACCACTCCGCCTCACGTTTAGCGATGGCGCGCGCTCTTAGCGACTTGTATTCCCGGGCGCCGTAACCGCCTTGCCCTGCCTTCACAGCCGAAAGCAGCTTTCGAGCGGACGGCAGCGCCAGCATGACCAGCGCGGCAACACTGAGCGTGAAAGTCTCGCCGGCCATGACCTGCCCGCTCGCGATCAGGAGAAAGGAGAGCACAACGAGATTCCACGTCGGCTCCAGCAGCTCCGGCGGTTGCCGCGTGCGGATATGCCAACTCCGCAGCAAACCCGCCGCGCCGTGCAGTAGCGGCTGATCGATGTAGCGATTGATCCAGTCCATGCCGATGCGCCCGTCCCCGATTGCATGAAGAGGCCTCCGAACACCACGGAATTTGGTCATCATCGTGGCAACAGCCGCCGAATCCGTTCTTTGCGTGGAAGAAGCCGCCTGCCCGTACGGCCGATGACGGCAAAATACGAAGGTGGCATCAGAGTACTGCAACAGCCGTCTAAAGTGCGTCGCTTTAAATCTTTATTTTTGCGCATGTCGTTATCGCAAACCGCTGCACACTTTTGCGCGACATGCTTTGGCGCAATTCCGCGCGACCTCCCAGACATGGCCCGACGGATCGGCAAAAGCCGCGGTGCGGCGGCCCCATGGGCGATCGGTCGGGCCGTTGAGCAGCGCGACCCCGAGTTTGCGCAGTTCTGCAAAAACCGCATCGACGTCATCGACCTTGATCGTCAGCAGCAAGCGTACGCCCGAACCGAGCGCTGACACTGCGACCGGCTCGACCAGTTGATGCGCCTGCGCTGCATCGAGTTGCTTCGAGCGGCCAACCGATATCGCTGGCCGGCTCTCCGCTTGTCGTTCCGACGCTGACGGTTTAGACATGCCGCGCAAAGAAAATCGTCAGCTTCGCAGTCCGGGCGCCTCGTGGCCGGTGCGCGCCACATATTCGGTATAGCCGCCGCCATATTGATGGATGCCCTCGGGCGTCAGCTCCAGTACCCGGTTGGAGAGTGCGGCCAGGAAATGCCGGTCGTGCGAGACGAACAGCATCGTGCCCTCATATTGCGACAGCGCCTTGATCAGCATTTCCTTGGTGTCGAGGTCGAGATGGTTCGTCGGCTCGTCGAGCACGAGCAGGTTCGGCGGATCGAACAGCATGATCGCCATGACCAGCCGCGCCTTCTCGCCACCGGATAGGACCCGGCACCGCTTCTCGACATCGTCGCCGGAGAACCCGAAGCAGCCGGCCAGCGCGCGCAAGGGCCCCTGCCCTGCCTGGGGAAACTGGTCCTCCAGCATCTGGAACACGGTGCGCTCGCCGTCCAATATGTCCATGGCGTGCTGGGCGAAATAACCCATCTTGACGCTGGCGCCCAGTGCAACGCTGCCCTGATCAGGCGCGGTGGAGCCGGTCACCAGCTTCAGCAGCGTCGACTTGCCGGCGCCGTTGATGCCCATGATGCACCAGCGTTCCCGGCGGCGCACGACGAAATCCAAACCGTCATAGATGCTGCGGCTGCCATATTTCTTGTGGACATTCTTCAGGTTGACCACGTCCTCGCCGGAGCGCGGCGCCGGCTGGAACTCGAAGGAAACGATTTGACGGCGCTTGGGCGGCTCCACCCGGTCGATCTTCTCGAGTTTCTTCACGCGGCTCTGCACCTGGGAGGCATGCGAGGCGCGTGCCTTGAAGCGCTCGATGAACTTGATCTCCTTGGCGAGCATCGCCTGCTGGCGTTCGAACTGAGCCTGCTGCTGCTTCTCGTTCTGCGCCCGCTGCTGCTCGTAGAATTCATAGTCGCCGGAATAGGCCGTCAGCGTGCCGCCGTCGATCTCGATGATCTTGGTGACGATACGGTTCATGAACTCGCGGTCGTGCGAGGTCATCAGCAGCGCGCCTTCATAGCCTTTCAGGAATTCTTCCAGCCAGATCAGGCTTTCCAGATCCAGATGGTTGCTCGGCTCGTCGAGCAGCATGACGTCGGGACGCATCAGCAGAATGCGGGCGAGCGCCACGCGCATCTTCCAGCCGCCCGACAGCGCACCGACATCGCCGTCCATCATCTCCTGGCTGAAGCTTAGGCCCGCGAGCACTTCGCGGGCGCGTCCATCGAGCGCATAACCATCCAGCTCCTCGTAGCGCGCCTGCACCTCGCCGTAGCGATCGATGATCTCTTCCATGTTGTCGGCCTGCTCGGGATCGGCCATGGCCGCCTCGAGCTCACGCAATTCCCCGGCAACGATGCTGACAGGACCTGCGCCATTCATCACCTCGGCAACGGCGCTGTGGCCTGCCATCTCACCGACATCCTGGTTGAAATAGCCGATGGTGACGCCTTTCTCGCAGGAGACCTGCCCCTCGTCGGGTTGCTCCTCGCCGTTGATCATCCGGAAGACGGTCGTCTTGCCGGCGCCGTTCGGGCCGACGAGACCGATCTTCTCGCCTCTGTTGAGCGCTGCGGACGCCTCGATGAAGAGGATGCGGTGGCTGAGCTGCTTGCTGATATTTTCGATACGGATCATGGTTTGCGCGGGAGCCTGGAAAGAGATTTTGGCGCCCTTATGCCACGCGTTGACACGGCAGGATAGGCCTGTTTCCCACCCTCTCGATGTCGGGAGCATGATGCTGAAACAGTGAGCGGTTTTCGGACGACATCATGCTCACCTTCTTTAATTTTGGGCCGGATTGGCTAATATTGTGGCTCGCGCCAACGGAGACCTGTGCCAATGAGCGTTCGTCCGCCGCAATCCTTCAGACAATCCGAGCAGGATAGAAACGGCTTCAACGTCCTCGAATACGAGTTGATGTCGGCGCGCGCGGATTCGCTCGGACGGCACGGGCTAAAGGTGGAGGCAGCCCTTGCCGCCCTGAAGGCCTGGGCTGCCGACCGCCAGAGCGCCGAAGACCGCGAGAGGCTTCTCAACGAAGCCTCCGACGCCGTCTGGGCGTTCTTCATCCAGCGTGAGATTTGCGGCTTGCGGAACAACCGCGACGCCATCCAGCGCTACGGCATCCCGAACGAAGTGATCGCGAGATTGGGCGCGATCAGGAAATGACGAGGGCAGCGGCTGGTGTGGCTGCCGTCCCGCCCCTCTACTGGGTGGAAATCCCCCGTTCGGAACGGTATGGCTTGGTGCCGCACCAATGCGAAAGGAAGCGCGATGCCAATCTCCATCCGGATCGGGAATCAGGATCTCACCATCGATGTCTCCTCTCTCGGCGCCGAGATGCAGGCGCTGACATCAAGCGACGGACGCTCGTGGTTATGGACCGGCGACGCAGCCTTCTGGACCGGGCGGTCGCCTATCCTGTTTCCGATCGTCGGCAAGGCGCCTGATGACAAGATCGCGATTGATGGCGCGGTCTATCCAATGGCCCAGCATGGCTTTGCCCGCCGCAGCGAATTCGCCCTTGCTGCCTCCACTGAGACGATGTGCCGGTTCGAACTGGCCGCCTCGGAGGCGACGCGGGCGGTCTATCCGTTCGAATTTCAGCTGGCCGTGGTGCATGCGGTCGAGGGCCGCGCGTTGACTGTCACGGCGGAGGTCACCAATCGCGACCCGAAGCCGATGCCCTTCGGCCTCGGCTTCCATTCGGCCTTCGCCTGGCCATTGCCCGATGCTGCCGGCCGCGACCATATCGTCATGCTCGACAATAAAGGCGAGCCGGCGCTGGTGCGGCTGGGAGGCGGTCTCATCAATCCCGCGCCCCTGCCCTCGCCGTTCGATACCGGCCGGCTGGTGCTCGATCATTCGATGTTCGAGCAGGATGCGATGATTTTCCCTGATGGTGCGGGCGAAGGCCTGACCTATGGCGTCGAAGGCGGCCCCACCATGCACTTCCAGTTCGAAAACCTGCCCAATCTTGCGCTGTGGACCAAGCCGGGAGCGCCCTTCCTCTGCATCGAGCCCTGGCATGGAACGGCCGCGGAAGCCGGCGGCTCCGGCGAGCTATCGAAGAGGCCATCGACCACGATCCTGGCGCCGGGCGCCGTGGCCCGCTTTGCCTTTACGGTCGAAATCCCGCAATAAAAGGCAGCAGAAGGCGCTCGCCGGGAAGTCCGGTGAGCGCTGGTTTCAGTGAGCGCCGGCGCCACCGCCGGCCCGCGGTTTTTGGGTGAGCAGCAGGGCGACGGCCGCAATGGCGAGAACCACGCCAATGACGGCGAAGGTATCGGCAAAGCCGAGGATGAGGGCCTGGCGTTTGACGACCTGACCAAGCGCCACGACGGCTTTCTGGGCGGCGACGGCATGATCGGAAACGCCATGCTGCAGGAAGTAGCCTGTCAATTGGTCGAGACGGGTGCGAACTTCGTCACGGCCGAGCGTCACCGACTGGCCAATGATGTTCGAGTGGAACTGCTCACGTTTGGTCAGCACCGTTCCGAGCGTTGCCGTGCCGACGGCGCCGCCGAGATTGCGCAGCATGTTGGTGAGGCCCGAGGCGGCGGCCGCATCAGAAGGGGCGATGCCGGCGGTGGTGATGGCGGTGATCGGCGTCAGCACCAGGGCCTGGCCGATGGCGCGGATGATATTCGGAATCCAGAACTGGTCGCCTGCGGTATCGGCCGACAATGTGATGTTCATGAAGCAACTGATCGCAAAGATCGAGATGCCGAGGAAGCCGATGTAACGCGCATCGAAGCGCTTCATCATCATCGGCACGAGCGGGATCAGAAGCAGCTGCGGCAGGCCGGTCCAGGCCAGCACGTTGCCGATCTGCTCGGCATTGTAGCGCTGCACCTGGCCGAGATATTGCGGCAGGATATAGACGGTACCGAAGAGGGCGACGCCGACCAGCACGTTGACGGCAACGCCAATGCCGAAGTTGCGCTGCTTCAGCAGGCGCAGCTTGACCAGCGGCTTTTCCACCGTCAGCTCGATCCAGATGAAGGCGACGAGGAAGACGAAGGCGAGGATGCTCAGCTTGACGATGAAGGGCGAGGAGAACCAGTCCTCCTTGTTGCCTTCTTCGAGCACCGTCTGCAGCGCCGAGAGGCCGATCGCCATGCTGATGATCCCCGCCCAGTCGCCTTCCCTCAGCAGGCCGAGCCGCATCGGCTGCTTGTCGAGCGTCAGGGCAACGGCGACCGCCATGATGGCGCTCGGGATGGCGTTGATGAAGAAGATCGTCTGCCAGCCGTAATTTTCGGTGAGATAGCCGCCGATGGTCGGGCCGATCGCCGGTGCAAAGGTGACCGAGAGCGCGAAGGCTGCAAGGCCGAGCGGCTGCTGGTGCTTCGGCAGCTTGGTCAGCACCATGGTGAAGGCCATGGGGATCAGCACGCCGCCGGCAAAACCCTGCAGGCCGCGCAGCACGATCATCGTGCCGAGATCATGGGCGAAGGCACAGCCAATCGAAAACAGCGGGAAGAGGACTGAGTTGACGAGGATATAGCGGCGGAACGAGAAGACGCTGCTGAAATAGGCTGTCAACGGGATGACGACGATCTCGCCGATCAGGTAGGAGGTCGAGATCCAGGCGCCATTGTCGACGCCTGTTCCGATGCCGCCCTCGATGTCGAGCAGCGAGGCATTGGTGATCTGGATATTGAGGATCGCCATGAAGGCACCGATCATGCCGGCGAGAACGGCGATCCAGTCTCTGGTGCTGGCGCCGGTTTTCGGCTGCGGGACAGCGATGGTTGTTGCTGCGATGGTGGACATGACACGAACTCCTTGTCCCCGGCCTAGCTGCGGTCATTCTTGGTGTCGATGCTAGGCTGGACCGACATGCCGGGGCGCAGGTCGCCGTTGGCGGCGGCGTTGCCGTCGAGCACGATCCTGACGGGAATGCGCTGGACGACCTTGGTGAAGTTGCCGGTAGCGTTATCGGGTGGCAGCAGGGCGAATTCCTGACCGCTTGCCGGCGCGAGGCTGTCGACATGGCCGTGATAGGTGCGGCCGGGGAACATATCGACCTCGATATCGACTGGCTGGCCGGCCTTGACGTCGGTGAGTTGGGTTTCCTTGTAGTTGGCGATGACATAGGCAGCCGTCGTCGGCACGACCGACATGAGCTGGGTGCCGGCCTGGACATATTGGCCGACGCGCAGCGTCCGGTTGCCCACGGTGCCGTCGACGGGCGCGGTGATCGTCGCATAGGAAAGGTTGAGCTCAGCCTGGTGCTGGACGGCCTGGCTGTGCGCAAGCGCCGCCTTTGCCTGGGCCAGTTCGGCGTTGAGAAGATCGACCTGCTTGACGGCGGCATCGAGCGAGGCGATGTCGCGCACGATCGACGCCTGGGCGGCAGCGATTTGCGAGGCGGCCTGTTGCGCCGTCTGGACCGGGGCATAGCCGCTAGTGGCAAGGTTCGAATAGCGCTTGTTGTTCTGCTCGGCAAAGGTCTCGTTGGCGCGGTCGACGTCGACCGTCGCGCGGGCGGCGGCGATCGTCGATTGCTGGATATCGAGCGAAGCCTGCTTGGCGTTGACGGTGGCCTCGGCTGCGGCGACGTCGGCCTTGGCCTGATCGAGTGCTGCCTTGAAATCGCGGTCGTCGATGCGGGCAAGCGGCTGGCCGGCCTTGACGGTCTCGTTGTCCATGACGAGGACCTCGGCGAGATAGCCTGTTACCTTGGGGGCGATGGTGCTGCTGTCGGCCTTCACATAGGCGTCGTCGGTCGAGACATGGAAGCGGCCGACCGTCCAGTAATCATGGCCGTAATAGGCGCCGGCGGCGATCAGCACGAGAGCGGTGGCGCCGAACAGCAGGGAGCGGCCGCCGCCCTTGCGGGCGGGCTTTTCCTCGGCAACAGGGGCGGCGGCCTCGGCGATGCGCGGCGTCTTGCCGGCGTCAAGGCTTGCCGGGACAGCTTCGACAACAGTTTCGGCGACATCATTGTTGTTCAAGGCATGCAGCTTCTTGATGGTCATTGTCTCTCTCCGGATGACGGGTCGCCGTCTCTTGGGCTGCGGCCTCTGAATTCGAGTGAAATCCTATTTAGGAAACTTGATGTTTTCCAAAATATGTATTAGAAATTGGATGTCAATGAGAATTTGGAAAATCGTTATGGTCCAAAATCACGAAATCGAGAAGAAGCCGCGAGGACGCCCGCAAGTCCGCTGCGACGAGGATACGAGAAGCCTGATCATCGAGGCGGCGAACAGGCAGTTCCACCAGAACGGCTATGCCGCGGCGAGCATCGCTGCGATCGCGCAGGAGGCCGGGATTTCGACCAAGACGCTCTACCGCCTGTTTCCGACGAAAGCAGATCTCTTTTCGGAGATGATCACGGAGCGCACGGAGCGTTTTTTGTTGGCGCTTGACCCCGGCACACTCGCCGTGGCCGATCTCAGGCAGGGGTTGGAACGCATGCTGATGGCCTATGGCATGCTGACGCTGTCAGTCGATACGATCACCGTGACCCGGCTTGTCATCAGCGAATCTGATCGATTCCCCGAGATCGCCAACGCCTTCTATGAAAAGGCGGTCGTCAGAACCAATACACTGATGGAGAACTGGCTTCACAAGCAGATCGATCGCGGACTGATTGCGCTTGATGATCCGCATGCGGCCTGCGGCATGCTGCGCGGCATGATGATCATGGAGCCGCAGCGTGCCGCGATGCTGCGCCAGGAGCCACCGCCGAAGATCGAGACGATTGCGGCTCGGGCGAAGATGTGCGCCGATCTTTTCCTGAAAGGTTGCGCGCTCTGAAGCACCGCTCGGGCTTCAGAGCGCGATGATTTCCGCTGAAGGGCGAACGCCGCGAACCGGGGCGGCATTCAGTTCGGCGGCGCGCCGAGCGCATGCAGGATGCCGCGCAGTTCGGCGAGGCCGCGCATGCGGCCGATGGCGGGGTAACCTGGCGTGACGACCTTGTCGAGATCGTCGAGCATACGATGGCCATGATCCGAGCGGAAGACGATGGTGTTTTGCGCGCCGCGGCGGCGATCCTCCGCAACCAGTTCGCGGAGAACGGCGACCATGTCGACGTCGCCTTCCAGATGCGCACTTTCATGGAACGTCCGGCCATCGCCCTCGCGCGTCGTGGCGCGCAGATGGGCGAAGTGGATGCGCGAAGCAAAACGCCGGGCGATCGCCGGCAGGTCGTTCTCGGCACGCACGCCGAGGCTGCCGGTGCAATAACACATGCCGTTTGCCGCCGATGGCACGGCATCGAAGAGCGCGGCATAATCATCGGCCGTCGAGGCGATGCGCGGCAAGCCGAACAGCGAGCGCGGCGGATCATCGGGATGCAATGTCAGCTTGACACCGCGCGCTTCGGCAGCCGGCGTCACCGCCTCCAGGAATTCGATCAGGTGCCGACGCAATCTTGCGGCATCGATACCGCTATAGGCGACCAGCTTTTCCCGGAAGGCCGGAATGGTCAGCGGTTCGGTGGTCGACCCCGGCAGAGCCGAGGTGATGATACGGGTGATGTCGGCGATCTCCTCGTCCGACATAGCCTCGAAAACGACACGCGCCCGTTCGCGGTCCTCCTGTGAATAGTGCTGCGCCGCATCCGGCCGCTCCAGGATGAAGAGATCGAAGGCTGCGAAGCGTTCATGATCGAAGCGCATGGCGGTAGCGCCTGTCGGCGTCACGAAATCGAGGTCGGTGCGAGTCCAGTCCACGACAGGCATAAAATTATAGCAGACGATCGGAATGCCGCAGGCGGCGACCGCTTCGAGACTGGCGATCCACGCCTCGATCTCGGCCTTCGCCTCCCCGCCCTTGCGCTTGACGGCGTCGGGGATCGGGATGCTCTCGACCACCGACCAGACGAGCGGGGAACGGTCGCCGGGCGTCGTCTCGATCAGGGACTGGCGTTCGCGCACTTCCCTTTCCGTCCAGGCCCTGCCGATCGGCACCTGATGCAGCGAAGAGACGATATTCGTCGCGCCCGTTTGGCGGACTTCATCCAGCGTCACCGGCGCTTCCGGTCCGAACCATCTCCAACCCTGTCGCATCTTCTTCCTTCCCTAAGTCTTTCGTTTCGTGTTGCCTGCCGTCAGCAGAAATAGTCGGGGTAACGCGCGCGCAGTTCGTCGACATCGGGAATGACGGCGCTTAGGTGATGGATCATCGCGCTGCGTGCAGTCGCCGCATCGTGAGCGGCGAGCGCATCGCGGATAATGATATGTTCGTGCACGACGTTGTCCATGCGCCCGAGCACCGGCAACGTCAGCCGCCGAGCCCGGTCGATCTGCACCTTGACCGTTTTCAGGATCGCCCAGATGCCGGGATAACCTGAGATCTGTGCGATCGCCTCATGAAAAGCCTCATCCTCCTCATGGAAGCTCGAGGCATTGCCGGTCGCAGCATGCCCCCGCTGGCGGGCAATGATGGCGTCGAGACGGGCGATATCGGCGGCAGTCGCAGTCAGAGCCGCGGTCTCGACGGTCGTGCCTTCGAGCGCCTTGCGCACGACGACCGCCTCGGGGATCGCCGAGACCGGCACCCGCGATACAACGGTGCCCGACTGCGGGTAGATATCGACCAGTCCGCCTTCGGAAAGCCGGAGCAGCGCCTCGCGCACCGGCGTGCGGCTGACACCGAATTCATCGGCGATCCGCTTTTCCTGCAGCAGCATGCCAGGCGGCATCCGCAGCGACACGATGTCGGCATAGAGGCGAACGTAGATGACGCCGGCAGTGGTGATGCGGCGCAGCTGCTCCCGACTTCCTGCGACGTCGCGACTGCCGAACCTTTGGTTTCTAATGCCTGGCGCATGACATACCGGAGCGTTAAAACTTAGTGGCATACTAGTATATCGGCTTTATCACCTTGCCAAGACGTCCGGCAGACTGTGGCAGTATGACTGCATCTGGAGGGGCGGCACTTCGCGAATGCGCGGGCGAACAGCACAAGCCTGGAAGCCCGATCTTTTGCGCCGAAGCATTCTTTGTTTGGAACTTAGATCGTACGAGTTGGTTGAGATCCTCAAGGAGATGCTCATGAAAAACCCAGCACGACGCAAGACAAGCGACGGGAAGGCCGACGGCGGCCGACCGGAAGCCCCACCCGCGGACGCAGGCGGACGGAAAATGACTCGGCGAGCCGCAAACCAAATCGATAGGCAGAGCGGGTCGCCAGCAGCCAGACGCGACGAGGAGATCCGAAAAAGGGCGTACTCCCTGTGGGAGAAAGAAGGAAGACCGGAAGGCAAGCACGGGCGTCACTGGACTCTCGCCGAGCATGAACTCGATGCGCAGCAGGGCGAAGCCGACAACCCGCCAGATCTCGCAGCACTGCGAGAGGCCTCGCGCGAACATACCGATGCATTCCTCGTTAAGACGGATCTCGAGGATGCGGATCAACGCGAAGCCTCCCCCGGTACGCGCGAACAGGATTGAACTTTCCGCGCGCCAATTCAGACCTCTTGCAGAAAGTTCCCGACATGGCCGACAAACAGAATTTGAGCGCCGGATTCACCGGCACACCCGCTGAGCAGCCACAGGGATTGACCAAAGTCGCGAAGTCGGCCGCCAAAGAGATGAAGCGTGAGGCTTATGCGGTCGCCTCCGGCGCCAGAGAGCACCCGCACACCGCAAGCGCATTGCTGCTCGCCACCGGCGTTATCGCATTCGGGTTTGGTTATCTCCTTGGTCGATCATCGGCGGAAGGTTCGACACGCCCATCTTGGCGATAACGGCGGCCGCTTCGATAAAAAACCTGCGTCGGTTCTTCGATTACTGCATAATTCAAATTGCTACGTCGTCCTTTGTGCGTTCGAAAAGACGCGCGGCGCTGTAGCTCTGACGGTCCGGATGTTGCCTTCTTCTCTCCCCGCGATACGCTTTCGTCGGCCGCTGGACGAGCAGACTTCAAATCAAGCCCGCATCTTATACGTGTTTTCCGTTGAAGCCGTTCTTACCGTATTTTCCATTTGCCGCTCTTCATCGACGAGAACCAAGTCTGTCCCGATGCCTGTTGCTGGAATACCACGTCCCTTAAAGCCACAGATTGCATCCTCATCACCGCTTGACAGCCGTGATCACGATCCTTAGCGAGGCAGCATCGATGCGGCAGGACCGGCAAAGTGAATTATCTTAGGCAACTCAAGATGGCAGTGCTTCATCCCGGGGATGAGACCGGAAGCGCGCTCGACCGAAACAACCGCATTGCGGTCTTTGCCTTTGCAATCCTTCCAGGGCTTTCGCCGAACTTTAACTCCTTCATCCTCCTCGCGTCGATGGTATGGGGCGCCTACTGTCTGGCCACGGGCAGCCTCGCCTTGAACCTGTCGAGATCCGACCGGCTGGTTGCCATTGGCATGTCGATCTACCCGCTGGTGATGATCGCCAGCATCTTCATCAATCCGCCTTACTCCGAAGAACTGGACTGGATATTCCGGCTCCTGCCTTTTTTTTCAATCTGGCTGATATTGCCACGGATGCGCCAATCTCCCGATGGCAGTCTCGTGCCGCTCTTTATCCTCGGCGCGGGCATTGGCATGATCGTCACCTTTGTTTTCAGTCTCCTGCAGATCATGTTTCTGATGGAAAGGGCAGAGGCTGGAACTTCGAACGCTGCACTCCTGGGCGTCATAGGCATTCTTTTCGGCGGCATCGCGCTTCTCAACGTTCAATCTCCCAGAAGCGTGGAGCAACGAATTGCGATATTGGGATATGCCGCCGGGCTAGGCTGCGTGCTGCTTTCGGGGACACGTTCGGCCTGGCTGGTCATTCCCGTCCATATCGTCATCTTTCTCTGGTACTTCCGCAAACACAGCTTCCATCTGAGTTTGCGCAGCCTTGCTATTACCAGCTCCTTGCTGTTGGCGGGACTTATCGCCCTGGGCAGCGGCCAGATCCTCCATCGCATCCAGGCGCTGCAGGAAAATCTGACGACGCTCGAACGCACCGACGGCGAGATCACGTCGCTCAGCGCGCGGTTCGCATTGTACAAAGGCGCACTATCGGCAATCAGCAAGGACCCGTTGACGGGTTATGGTCCGCAAAACCGGATGGCTTCGGTTTTGGCAGAGTTGCCCGATAACATACGGCCGAAGTTGCCCTACTCGCATGTCCACAACGGTTTCCTCACCGCGGGAATCGACGCCGGCGTCTTCGGCATTGCAGCGCTTTCGCTGATGCTACTGACGCCCCTGATAGGCGCGTGGAGAAAAGAAGCGGGACCGGGCCGGGATTTAGCGATCGCGCTCGCTCTTCTGCTTGTCAGCAGCTACGTCATAACCGGCAGCTTTGGCATCATGTTCAATCAGAAAGCCTTGGATCCGATCTTCGCTTACATGGTCGCCCTTATTTGTGTGGATCGCGGCAGCACAGGCTTTGCGCCCGTCGTTCGCGACTGACGTCTGGCACCCCTTGAGCCTGCAGACCCTACAGCGTGCTTTGAATTGTCTGAGGCAGACGTATTGGCTCGGCGCCGGCGAAAGCCATATCCGAGACCTCACCCGTTGACGAATAGCCGGAAACAAGCTCCGCCAATGTCGCGCGTGCAGCGATCATATCGTTCCGGTCCAGTGCGGCGTTGAGCGAGTTCAGTCTTTTCGACAGCTCCGGCCAGGACAAGAAATCCTCACGCGCCTTCATGATCCGAGGATGTTCGGTTGTTTCAGGATTATCCCCGATCAACAGTTCTTCGTAAAGCTTCTCGCCGGGCCTAAGACCTGTAACGGAAAGCTCGATATCCCCTTCGAGATTGTTCTCGTCGCGGACGGTCAATCCGGAAAGCTCGACCATCTTGCGGGCGAGATCTGCGATGCGAACGGGCTCGCCCATGTCGAGCAGGAAAACATCGCCGCCGTCGGCCATGGCGCCGGCCTGGATGACGAGCTGCGAGGCTTCCGAAATGGTCATGAAATAGCGGGTTATATCGGGATGTGTCAGCGTAACGGGGCCGCCTTCCTTGATCTGCTGGCGGAAAAGCGGCACGACCGATCCAGACGAGCCGAGGACGTTTCCGAAGCGGACCATGGAAAAATTCGTTCGCATTCTGTCGGTCGTCGATTCTGCTGCGAGCGCCTGCAGAAGCATCTCCGCCAACCTCTTGCTGGCGCCCATCACATTTGTCGGACGCACGGCCTTGTCTGTGCTGATCAGCACGAAATTCGAAACGCCGCATTTAATCGCTGCGCGCGCCGTGACCAGCGTACCCATGACATTGTTCTTGATGCCTTCTACGGCATTGTGTTCGACAAGCGGCACATGCTTGTAAGCGGCGGCATGATAGAGCGTCTGCGGTCGCCAGCTCTGCATGATATGTTCCATGCGATCCTGGTCGCGGACGGAACAGAGGATTGGGACGATCTGCAGATTTTCGTATCTGTACAGTTCTGCCAGCTTCCGCAATTCGGCATGGATATTATAAAGCGCAAACTCGTTCTGATCGAGGAGGATCAGGCTAGAAGGCTCATTGCGGAGTATCTGGCGGCATAACTCTCCGCCGATCGAGCCACCAGCACCGGTGACCATCACCACCTTGTTGCGCATCGCCGTGTCGAGCAGCTCCTGCCGCGGCGCGACCGCTTCCCTGCCCAGCAGATCTTCGATCTCGAGCTCACGGATGTCGGAGACGGCGATGCGTCCCTGAGCCAGAGCCGTGAGATCCGGCAACGTGCGTACATTGACCCTGGCTTTGCGGATATGCTCCAGGATTTCGTTGCGACGCTGCCGCGTTGCTGATGGAAGAGCAAGGAGCACATTGTGCACGCCAAGGGTTCCCGCGAGCACGGGAAGATCCGAGGGGTCATAGATCGGCAAACCACCCATGACGCCGCCCTTGAGACGCGGGTCATCATCCAGATAGCCGACGACATTGAGTTCGGCGCTGTTGATCAAGGCACCGGCCAGTTGCCGCCCGGCCGTCCCTGCCCCATAGATCAGCACCTTGGCGAGCATATTCTTGTGCAGGATGCGCTGGTAGGTATCCCCGAGCCAATAACGGATACCCAACCGCGACAGGCCGATCGCAATCAACAGCAGGAAGGGCTGGAGGATGCCGACGGTTCTGGGAACACCCGGAACGCTGAGGGCGGTAAATATCGTCATGAAGGCGACGCCGTAGATCGCAATCGCCTTTAGGACAGTAATGAAAGCAGCCATGTTGGCATAACGGAAGATCGCCCGATACATGCCCATGACGATGAAGATGGGAAGTGCCATGCAGAGCGAAACGAAGACCGGCAACCACTGGACGCCGGTCAGCACCGTCCATTCGTTCAGGCGGAAGCAATAGGCAAGCCAGAGCGTCAGAACACAAAAGCTGGAATCCACCAGCAAAGCGAGAGCGCGTTTGGCAACCCGCGGCATCGCCAGCAGAGGGGCGACGAGCGCTTGCATCGGCATTAAGAACCATCCTGAGCGCGATGTCTCAGTGGGGGTATTTCCAGGCATAGTTTACCAGCGTTTCGCAGATCGATCGACACCACCTTCTTGTCATTTTCTGCAACGAGCGCAACTGAAATAATCGGAAACCAAGGTCTTCCGCGCTGCTTATCTATCAGAAGTAGGTAAGTTAATGCCTTATTCCCTTACGGCGGATTACCTTCCCGGCGGTCATAAACAGAATGCTTATGTCGAGGCCGAACGAGCGACGTTCGAGATATTCGATATCGAATTTTACCTTCTCCGGAATCGGCAATTCGTCCCGGCCATTGATCTGCGCCCATCCCGTCAATCCCGGCAGGAGCTTGTCGACGCCGTGGGCCGCCCGCAATTCAATAAGGTCGTATTGATTGTAGAGTGCCGGCCGTGGGCCGACGAAACTCATCTTCCCCTCGAGAATGCACCAGAGCTGCGGCAGTTCGTCGAGGCTGGATTTGCGCAGAAACGAGCCGATGGGTGTCAAAAACCGATCCGGGTTTTCGAGCAGATGTGTGGCAACTGTTGGTGTGTCGACGCGCATGCTGCGAAATTTCGGCATCAGGAAGATTTGATTGAAACGGCCGACACGTTTTGACCAGTATAGGATCGGTCCCGGCGAGGTAAGGCGAACACAAAGAGCGACGATAAGGATCGGCACAAGCAGGATCACCGACGCAATCAAAGCCAAGAAGAAATCCATCGCCCGTTTCAAATCCATATTCCGAAGTTCTTCCGCCCCGTCGACCGACCATCCGGCATTCGCCGCTAGCGCTTGCCGTATCGTCAAAAAGCGTTTCGCGTCAACTGGAGGACATGGTGTTTTATCTAAACGAGGATCGTCAGAAACGTGAACTTCGTGTCTAGATCAGGCGGGCTTCCTTCTGCAGTGTTGGGCGGCCATTGCTTTGCTTGTTGATGGGCCTCGAATCGTCGAGGCACGCATCACAAGGCGTCGGGCTGCCGCTGGAGCCTTGCCGATAACTCCGGCGGCGACCAGTTCGGCAGGACGTGGACGGGCCTTCCGGTGCGCAGATATTCTCCTACGTAGAACTTCGGCAGCATGGCGAACCCATACCATCGGCAGTCATGCTCGCCAGAACTTCGCCGCTGTTGGCGCTAAACGCGCGCCCTGCCGAGATGTTGGCACTGCCACTGCCGTCCGATAATGCCCAGCTCTCCCGCTTGCTCTCGCTGCTGTATGCAAGGCAGTCGTCAGGGGTCAGTTCGGTGGGATGCTTCATCTTTGGAAATCGGCTTCCTGGAGCGGCTATCAGGATACGGCGCACGACGCTGATCTTCCGCCAGACGATTGTCGGCATTGCACCGGGCAGTTGGCGTCGCAACCTATGACCCTGGCGATCGGGATGCTACGTTGAGACAAGCACCGATGTCCGGCGATAATCGGCGTAGCCTTCCGACGGGGGAGCGAATCGGGTGGCTGGTTCGTTGGCCAAAGGACAAGGTTGAATATGAGAGAGCTCTGCCAAGAACGTCCCTACGCAGAGAAGCCCAAAACACCAACTGATCAACGCGACTTCCGCTCATGTTGGCCACGCAGATCGCAAGAGCGCCCAGGCACGCCGAACCCTTGCAACGCATTTCGCGAAAAAATGTAATGGACATTGTCGGATCTCTTCGCCGCAATACGTCGTGCTGAAGACGTCCCTGTCTTCCTCATTTAAGGTATCCGTATGAGCATCGATTCCCAGATCATAAATGCTGTTGACGATTCTCCCATCGCGGAAGAGCACAGCGCCCGCAACAAACTTGTAATCGGCCTTCTCCTGGTTTCGGCCTTTGTCGTCATTCTCAATGAAACGATCATGGGCGTAGCCTTGCCCCACCTGATGGCCGATCTCAAGATCTCCGCAAGCTTGGCACAATGGCTGACCACAGCTTTCATGCTTACCATGGCGGTCGTTATCCCCGTCACCGGCTACCTCCTACAGCGTCTCAACACGCGGCACGTCTTCATCCTGGCCATGTCGCTTTTCAGCGTCGGCACGCTGATTTCCGCGCTCTCGCCGGGTTTCGTGGTGCTGGTCTTGGGACGCATCGTGCAGGCATCCGGTACGGCGATCATGATGCCTCTGCTGATGACCACGATCATGCACCTCGTGCCACCTCAGTCGCGTGGGAAGACGATGGGCAATATATCGATCGTCATCTCCGTTGCCCCCGCCATAGGTCCCACCATATCAGGCCTCATCCTCAGCGCGCTCGATTGGCGATGGCTGTTCCTCCTCGTCTTGCCGATCGCTCTGGCCGCTCTTGCACTCGGCGCTTGGAAAATGCGAAACGTCACGGAGCCGACGGAAGCACCGATCGACATTCTTTCCATTCCACTTTCCGCCATCGGCTTCGGCAGCTTTGTCTACGGCCTCAGTGGGCTGGGCGAAGCAGCCCTCCAACCGCCTATCATCTCGCCATGGCTCCCATTGGCCGTTGGTGCGGTCGTGATTGCGGCATTCGTCGCCAGGCAATTGCAGCTCCAGCGGCAAGGCCGGGCTTTGCTCGACATGCGCACCCTGATGATCAAGGCCTTCACCATCCCGGCGGTGATGATGGCAGTGCTGATGATGTCGATGTTCGGCGTGTTCATTCTGCTTCCGATCTACCTTCAGAACGTGTTGGGTTTGACCACACTGCAAACTGGTCTGCTCCTGCTGCCGGGAGGGCTGATCATGGGTCTATGCGCCCCCACGGTTGGCAGCCTGTTTGATCGATATGGACCGGTGCTGCTCGTTGTTCCGGGTGCCATTCTGTTCAGTGCACTGATGTGGGCTCTGACGCTCATTCAGCAGGACACATCATTCTGGCTGCTGCTCGTGGCCCATATTATCCTCAGCATCGGCCTTGCACTGATGTTCACACCGCTGTTCACCGCGAGCCTTGGCTCCTTGCCACCCAACCTCTATTCGCATGGCAGCGCGATGATAGGCACCACCCAGCAGGTCGCCGGTGCGGCTGGCACGGCACTCTTCGTCGCGATCATGACAATGACGGGTTCAAATGCTTCTTTGGCTGGCGCCGATGCCGCTGCTGCGACGACTGACGGAATTCGCGCCGCGTTCCTTTGCGGTGCAATCATCTCCGTGGCATCGGTTATCATAGCCTTCTTCGTCAGAAAGCCAGCTGGCGGGCACGCTGCGAGCTATTGAACAGTGGCTTGAACAAGGATGGACGCTATCTGAGCCGCGGGCGAGATGTCTTGATGAAACTGGTGAACCAATAGGACCTCCAGGCCGCAAACTCATTTGGATTCGGACGATGGCCGTAAAAGCGTAAGATGTCGGCTCGACGAAAGAGATCGAGCACGCCAGCCAATTGGTATGGTTCAACCCGGCTGGACGGTCGCGTCTGGCCGGGTTGAGTCTGGAGCTTTACTTACCCATCATCTGCTTCGCGTTATCGGCTGTAATGGCGGTGGTATCGACCGTTACTGTCGCCGGCACCGACGATGCGCAGTCCAGCAATATCGACTTAGCCATATCGACCGCCTCTTTGGCTCCTGTCGGATATGTGAAGGTCGCGGACCAGTTGCCCTTTGCGACTGCCTCGATCCCGCCTGCCGGACCTGGCAAGCCATCAGTGCCGATGATCTTCACGCTCTTGCCGGCACCTTTCGCAGCTAGGAGCGCACCCGCCGCCATCATGTCGTTGCTGGCATAGACCATCTTGATATCGGGATGAGCCTGCAGCATCGCGGCGAACGCGGTCTGTGCTTTATCCGGCAACCAGTCTGCCGCTTGTTCTGCCACGATCTGGATCTTGGAATTGGATTTCACGCCATCCTTGAAGCCATTCAGCCGTTCGACGGCCGGTGTGGAACTCGGCAGGCCCTGCAGTACGGCCGCCTCGCCGCCATCAGGTAGAAGCGTCTTGCTCGTATATTCGCCGGCGGCCAACGCGATTTTATAGTTATCTCCTCCAATGAAGGCTGTGTAGTCCTTGCCAGCCTCACCGTTCGTCTTGCGGTCAAGTTCGACGACCGGGATACCCGCATCCATCGCCCGCTTGACGGCGGGCGTAAGCGGAGCCGCCTCGAAAGGCGAGATCAACAGAAGGTCAACCTTTTGGGTGATGAAATTGTCGACCTGCGATGTCTGAGTGTTGACGTTGCCCGCGCCGTCAGCGATCTGCAGCGTGAACTGCGGGACTGCCTTGGCGGCTGCCTCCAGTTCATCGTTGACGTGCTGGCGATAAGGCTCCGCATTGTTGGCCTGCGAGAAGCCGATGACGAACTCGCCATCTTTGGCACAAGCCTTCACGAGCGGACCGGCAGCGTGAGCCACGCTGGCAATAGCAAGGCATGAGCCGGCCAGGAGTGCCATGCGTCCGGCATTCGACATTCGAAGTGCATTCTGTGTCATTACTTTCTCCTCCACATTGATCCCGGATCCACCCTCCAGGTGATGCCGCCACACTACCTGCCCAATCCTTCGCGGCGACGAACGAGGGATTGAAGGACTGCTGCCAGAACGATAATTGCCGCTGTGGCAAGCAACTGCATGGCTGGCGTGATGTTGTTCAGCTGCAATATATTGGCCAAAGCGCCGAGCATGATCGTACCGGCGATTGTTCCGACCATTGAACCTGACCCGCCAAACAGGCTGGTTCCGCCGATGACGACAGCCGCGATGGCCGTCAATTCATATCCGGTCCCATCATTGGCACTGCCAAAATTGAATTGCCCGGCATGGACTATGCCAGCAAGCGCGGATGCAAAGCCGGTAATGGCGTAAACGGCGATCTTGATTGTCGAGACCGGAACGCCTGAGATGCGGGCGGCGCGCTCGTTGCCGCCGACGGCATAGACGTAACGGCCGAACCTCGTCGTATTCAGCACGAGCGTGGCGATGCAGGCAAAGATCAAGAAGACGATCGTGGCAACGGGAACGACGTTACCGAATAGCCGACCGCCCAGAACGGCAAAGATCGGTGGAGCGAGCCCAGGACCATCACCATAGGAAATATTGATGTACTGATTATCCGACACAACGAGTGCAAGCCCGCGGGCTGCCTGTAAACCGGCAAGAGTGACGATAAACGCTTCAAGCCGAAACTTGCTTGAGATCGCTCCCTGGACCAATCCGAAACAAGTGCCCATCAGCAGCACTGCCAGCACCGTGGTTACCAGCCCAAAACCGCCTGAGACCATCAATGTTGCCGTTACGACGCTCGCAAGGCCAAGTGTCGCCCCAACCGAGAGATCAATCCCGGCGGTGATGATCACGAACGTCATTCCGATTGCGATGATTCCAGTTTCGGACACCGCGCGGACGATGTTGGCGATGTTGTCGGGTTGAATGAACAAGATGACACCGTGCCGACGCGGTGAGAAAATGATGCCGCCGGCGAAAACGAGTATAAGGCCGATCAAGCTCTGGAAGCGGACCAACACCGCGAGCGGATCAATCCGCTTGGCCGGCTGAACCGCTGGATTGGATGCGATTTGCTGTTCGGACATCAGGCCTCCCTCCCGTTGGCGGCCGCCAGGACTTCATGTTCGTCGACACCGCCAGAAAACTCAGCAACGCTGCTGCCGTTGCGCAAAACCACGATTCGATCGCATAGGCCGATCAGTTCGGGCATCTCGCTCGAAGCGACAAGAATGCCCAATCCCTCTGAAGCCAGCTTGCGCAAGCGGGCGTAGATTTCCCCCTTTGCGCCGACGTCGACGCCACGTGTCGGCTCGTCGAGAAGTAACAAGCGCGGATTGCCTAGCACTTCCTTTGCGAGGACGACCTTCTGCTGATTTCCCCCAGAGAGAGCCCCGACCGCGATGCCGGGATTCTTTGGACGAATGTCGAATTGGCCGAAAGAGCTCTTGATCGCATCCTCCTGGCGTCGCGCCGACAGCAAGCCCTTTGGTGATATCCAGCGGATGATCGACATCACCAGATTGAGACCTACAGACATACGCAGCATGAGACCGGCCCCACGCCGGTCATCGGTTACAAATGCCAATCCTGCCCTGCGAGCAGCCGCGATCGATTTAAGCCTGGTCGGCCTGCCACCAATCGTAATGTCCCCGTGCCATTGGCCCGGCACGCCTGTTCCGTATAGAGCGCTCAAAAGCTCGGTTCGACCCGCCCCCATAACGCCTGCGAGCCCGACGATTTCGCCACGCCGAACATCCAGATCGACTTTGATTGGCGCTTGCCACCCGGGTGACACGCGGTACGGGCGGAAGGAGGCCTGTCGCATCCGCAGGAGCACGTCACCAACACTGTGCGCGCGGCGGGGATAAAGCTCGTTCAAAGAACGTCCAACGAGAAGCTGCACCAGTTCGGCCTGCGGTGCATCTGGTTTGGTGACGCCTGCCACCTTGCCGTCGCGCATGACGGTCACGCGATGAGCGATCTGCGGCACTTCCTCAAGACGGTGCGAGATATAGACGATGCCGACGCCCGACGCTGCCAGGCCACGCATGATGTCGAACAGTCGATTCACTTCGCCAACGGTCAAGGCAGCCGTCGGCTCGTCCATGATAAGGGCTCTCG
The DNA here is from genome assembly GCF_025200775.1 of Rhizobium sp. WSM1274. Lineage (NCBI taxonomy): Bacteria > Pseudomonadati > Pseudomonadota > Alphaproteobacteria > Hyphomicrobiales > Rhizobiaceae > Rhizobium > Rhizobium sp. WSM1274. Next base: position 249,985 of record NZ_CP104142.1, read on the forward strand.
ATGCGTAGGAAAGCGCCTTGACGATGGCGACGACCTGGCGCTGGCCGATCGAAAGTTCACTCACGAACTGGGCTGGATCGATAGATCGGTCGATCGCTTCTAGTCTTTTACGCGCCTCTTGCAGCATCGCCTTGCCATCCAGCATGCCGTGCTGATGGACAAGTTCGCGCCCGAGGAAGAGATTGGCAGCCACGGTCAGGCTCGGAACGAGGTCCAGTTCCTGGAAGATCGTTGCGATCCCGGCTGCTTGTGCATCACGCGGGCTGTGAAATCGCGCGGGTTTGCCGTCGATGAAGATCTCTCCCTCGTCCGGCGTATTCACGCCGGACAGCAGGTTTATCAGCGTCGATTTTCCTGCACCATTTTCACCAAGCAGCGCATGGATTTCGCCAACCTTTAGGTCGAAATCCACGCCGCGAAGCGCCTGAACCCCGCCGAAGCGCTTGACGACACCTTTCGCTGAAAGAACGACGTGGCTCATGCTGCTTCTCCACACGATTCACGCACTCGCAAAACTGGCGACAGTCGAATGGTCTCGTGGGGGCGGCGCTTGTTGCCGATCCGCTCGATCAGCAAGTCCGCCGCCTTCCTGCCAATCTCATCGCAAGGCTGGGCCATCAGCGTCAGGCGCGGTTCGAAATAATCTGCCCATTCGAAATCATCGATCCCAAGAACAGAAATGTCCTTGGGAACACGCAGCTTCCGCTCTCGGATAGCCCTCATAGCTCCGATCATCGCCAGATTGTTCGAAGCAAGAATCGCCGTCGGCGGCTCCTTCAGCTCCAGCAAACGGTGCGTCGAAGCAGTGGCGTCGGCGGTGCTGCGATTGCCGTCGCTGATCAAATTATCCTCTACCTCTATTCCCTTCTCCGTCATCGCTGCGCGGAAGGCCTTTGCGCGCTCCACAGTCGTCGCAAAGCCAGGCTGACCGAGAATGATCCCAACCCGTCGATGATGCAGCGTGACGAGATGATCGACGAGCGTTCGTATTGCGGCGACGTTATCCGTCCCGACCTGGTCGAAACGGTTGTCCGACAGCCTGTCAACAAGCACACAGGGAAGGTCGGACCGGATGAGATAGTCCAGCGCTTTTTTAGGATCGCCCGAAGGCGCAAGTATAATCCCGTCGACGCGACGCTGATGCAGATGCCGGATCAGTTCCAGCTCCCGGACCGGATCATCCTGCGTGTCACAGAGGAACGCGATCAAGCCTCGTTTGGAACACTCGGCCTCAATCGCGCAGATGATGTCACTGAAGTAAGGGTTCGAAATCGCCGAAATCGCGAGGCCGACAGTGCCTGTCGATGACAGTTTGAGCGAGCGAGCGACTGTATTGGGGATGTATCCGATTGCCTCCACGGACTCGATGACGAGCTTGACCTTCTCGGGTGAGACGTAGCGCGTCTTATTGAGAACGTGCGAAACCGTGGAGACTGAGACCCCAGCCGCCTTTGCCACCTCGGAAATAGTTGTCATGAGCGCACTCCAGCTCTCGCCAGCAGCGCAACAAACACGTTTTTCAAACTAGCCTCCCAAGCGGAATTCCAACCTCCAGAGGCTCTCCCAGGATCCGCTATGTCGTCACGCTAGCGCCATCGAAACGTTTGCGCAATCGTTTTTTTCTGCTAATCGTTCATCGTTCTTGTCGGTGAAATCTCTTGGGAGGGAGATGCCATGCTGAAGGGTGTGCCGCCGTTTATTACGGCCGACGTGTTGTGGGTCATGGCCGCCATGGGTCACGGAGACGAACTGGCAATCGTGGATCGAAACTTCTCCGGTTTTCGTGTGGCGACTCAAACCACGAGCGGAAAGCTTCTCATCTTGCAGGGTGTCGATGCACCGACTGCATTCCGCGGGATCCTTCAGATGGGCGAGTTGCTGGACGTACACAAAGACGTCCTCGCAGTTTGCAGTGAGGTAGAGGGGCGTTCGATAGCGAGCCAACCTGTCGAGAGGTTTGCATACTATCCCATCGCGATGCGATCGTTTGCAGTCATCCAGACGGCTGAATCGCGCCCCTATGGGAACTTCATCCTTAAGAAGGGCGTGGTCTGATGGTCAGGTCTTCTTCTTGCCGAGCGCCTTTCCGTGGCCGCATTCCCCGTGACCGACTTGCTGCGGTGGACAACACCGTGGCAGTCTGCCTATGCCGCATGCTGTCGATGGGGGCTGATGCGGAATGGTAAGCCTGCAGCCGGACGCGCTCGAAATCGTCTGCGGTATACCCCCCACTCTTACCGTTTAGTTGATCATGATCGGTGGCCAAGGCGCGGTAACGCCAGCCGGTGCACTGCAAAATACCGGACGTCACGTCGTACAAAGCGCCCTCCCCTGCTTCACTGGGACACGCCGCATCGACGCAGAGGCGCGAAGTTTCGATCATGGACGGATGTGCGTTGAGCCGTCCCGTCGAAAGAAGTTGCGGGAAGACGCGTTCTTGCATGGTAGCGCCGACGGACGGCAAGCGCGCCGCGCGCAGCCGATCGCCTCACCAGCATCCGATAGGCGAGAATATACGTTGGTTACCCGTCGAGTTCATCGAGCTCGCGGCTGTTGGATCTGGAGGCCTTCCAGGCGGGCTGGTCTGCAAAGACGAGCGATGGCAGGCGGTACTTTTGATCGAGAAGCGTTGCGTCCTTAGTTGATTTCGGCCTCTTGGTTGCTGTCAGCCTCATTGTACCGCTCCGCAATTAGGCTGGTCTGTGTATACTGGTTTGGGAAAGCTGCGCGTTGATTGTGTGTGTGTGTGTGTGTGTGTGTGTGTGTGTGTGTGCCAGTCGCAAATCTGCGAGATCTCTTGATCTGTGATTCTCTGGGGAGCGGGCGGCTGAAGGCCAATGGTCTTCAGAATCGGCCCTTCCGGCGGGTTTGCTAACCAGCAGATCTGCGAGTCCCACAGATTCCTTTCGGTCGCTGGTGCAATTTAGGAACCTGCTGGAATCGTTAAGGAAATATCTCGTGCCGGTCTGGCTTCGTTCCTTGTTCCGGGCCTGCCGTTAAGTGGCTGTTAACCATTAACTCCTTGCAAGAATCGCTTGTTTCCGTATCGTCACGGAATAAACGCCGTAATTGAAATTTTTCCGTGACGAAAGTTTTGACC